>CBDFKF010000004.1:0-2941346 GCA_965248765.1 Alphaproteobacteria bacterium | reverse complement strand
CCGTGAGATGGCCGGAGAACCAGGCGCCGGTGTCGATCCCGATACGATTGACTTGGACCTCGACCTCATCGGTGATCGAGTGTCCGTGGACCACGAGCTTGTCGAGCTCAAGGTCCGATAAAAGGAACTCGTCCCGTATCCACAAGAGATCCTCCCGAGATTGCTCCGATAACGCGAGTTCCGGCCGCACGCCGGCATGACAGAAGAAATAATCACCGTCGCTGTAGGTGAGCCTCAGCGAGCGCAGAAAAGCGAGGTGCGCCGGGGGCAGCCTCGCCGAGGCCTCCTCGTGAAGGCGCGCGAGGTCGCGGCGGTCGGTCGCGAAACACGGCTCGACCTCGTAGCTCTCGAGCGTCGCATCGCCGCCGTTGAACAGCCACATCTGCGCTGCGGCCAGGTCATCGAGAAAGTCCAGCAACATGGCCTCATGGTTGCCGAGCAGGTGGATGACCTCAAAGCCGGGAAGCGGCCCCCGAAGCAAGGAGTCGATGACGTTCCGGCTACCCGGCCCGCGATCGATGTAATCACCGAGATACACGACCGTCTTGGCGAGATCAGGAGCGTCGTCCGCATCGCGCCGGATGCGCGCGTGAAGTTCGTCCAACAGATCGTCGCGCCCATGGATGTCGCCGATCGCATAGAGTCGGCGACCACCCGGAATGCGGGAAAGTTGTTGCTCCTGCACCCGCTGCTGATTGCCTCCTTGGCTGGCGAAGCGGCCGACTGTCGCCGGCGCGACCCAGGATATATACTGCCTCACACCGGCGCTGTCGCCACCGATATCACCGTTTCAGAGCGAGACCGCAGCATCGGCGCGGCGTCCCGGGGCTCTCTGTTCGCCCCAGGGCCATAGCGCTCCACACAGGCGGGCTCGCGCGCCGTACTACTTCCAGCATGGTTTTGTCATGGCCGAGCCAGCCATTCGCGTCGAAAACCTGACCAAGCGGTACGATGAGGTCCTGGCGGTGGACGCGATCAGCTTTGCTATCGAGGCCGGGACCATCGCCGGGCTCCTCGGCGGCAATGGCGCCGGCAAAACCACCACCATCGCGATGCTTCTTGGCCTCCTCCTGCCGACGTCGGGAACTGCGCATGTGCTCGGCACGGACATGGTGCGCGACCGCTATCGGGTGCTGCCACGCATGAACTTCTCCTCTCCTTACGTCGACATGCCGCGGCGGCTGACCGTGGCCGAAAACCTCCACGTATACGCGACGCTCTACGGCGTGCCGGCCGCCCGCCAGCGGATCGAGACGATTGCGGCCGATCTCGACATCGCGCCCTTCCTCAAACGCCAGCTCGGCAGTCTCTCGGCCGGGCAGAAGACCCGGGTGGCGCTTGCCAAGGCGCTGATCAACGAGCCTGAGCTGTTGCTGCTCGATGAGCCCACGGCCTCACTCGATCCCGACACCGCGGATTGGGTCCGGCGCTACTTCAAGGACTATCAGACGAGGACCGGAGCAACACTGCTGATCGCCTCGCACAACATGGCCGAAGTCGAGCGACTGTGTTCGGACGTGGTCATGATGCGTGCTGGCCAGGTGGTCGACCGTGGCTCGCCCGAGGGGCTGATATCGCGGTATGGCCGGCAAAACCTCGAAGAGGTCTTCCTCGACATCGCTCGCGGGCGTACGCGCGACAGCGATCGCACGGCGGCGCAATGACCCAACGGCTGGAACCGAGACACCACGCACAAGCTGGCGGCTTCTCGCCGCGGCGGGTGTGGGCGATGGCGTTGCGCTACGTCTACCTCCTACGCGGCTCGTGGCCGCGCTACCTGGAGCTCGCCTACTGGCCAACGGTACAGATGATCCTGTGGGGGTTCATCACCCAGTTCCTCGCCACCAACTCGTCCTACATCGCCCAGGGCTTCGGCGTCCTGCTGTCGGGCGTATTGCTGTGGGACGTGATGTTTCGCGGTCAGCTCGGGGTCTCTATCTCGTTCTTCGAGGAAATGTGGTCGCGCAACCTTGGCCATCTATTCGTCAGCCCGTTGCGCCCCTACGAGCTGATCATCTCGCTGACCGTCATGAGTCTCGTCCGCACGATCATCGGCATCGTGCCGGCCTCGCTACTGGCGATCGTCTTCTTCGGATTCTCGGTCTACTCGCTTGGTCTTTCGCTCGCCGTTTTCTTTGTGAATTTGCTGGCGATGGGGTGGGCGATCGGCTTCATGGTCTCGGGAATGGTTCTGCGCTTCGGCCTGGGCGCGGAGAGCTTGGCCTGGGTGGCGATCTTCGCGGTGGCGCCGGTGAGCGGTATCTACTACCCGATATCCGTCCTCCCCGACTGGTTGCAAATCGTGGCCCGGGTGATGCCATCGAGCTATGTCTTCGAGGGGATGCGCGCGATCATCCGGGACGGCGTGGTCCGCGTCGACTACATGCTGATTGCGACGGGCCTAAACGTCATTTACCTCGCCGCGGGGGCGCTCATATTCCTCGCATTCTTCCGGAACGCGCGCCAGCGCGGCCTGCTCCTACAGGTGGGCGAGTGATACCGAATTAGGCCAGGCGCCGCCAAGCCGAACAGTACAGGCACTCAAAGCGCGAACGTTGCCATCGCCAACAGCGCGATGAGTGCCATGTTGAGTAAGCAGGTAATCCCATGAACAAAAAGGACCCGCCGGAGATCGGCCGAGGTCGTCCGGGCCCGCCAACCCGAATCGCCGATCCACCCGTGCCAGCCGGTCGGCTGACGCTCGGGCCCGCTTAGGTTGAGGGCGAACGCGCCGGCGACGGCAGCGAGTGCGAACCCGTGCGCGCGCGGATAGGCCTTGGACCAGTCTCGTCCCATCGTCCGAAAAGCACTCACTGGATTGCCGCCGGGTACAAAGGCGCTGGCAACAACGATCAGCAAACCGGTGATCGCCCCCGGCAGAAACAGCACAGCCTCGTTGAGCCGGGTCGCCGCCATACCGAAGGCGGCGTACTGGGGATTTCGCTCGTCGAGCCGCGTCGCGAGAATGCTGATGGCCCAGTAGCCGGCAAGGCCCGGCAATCCCAGCAACGCGTACCAGAATGCGGCTGCCACCGGCCCATCGGCAAGCCGTGCGGCCAGCGCTTCGATGGTCTCGCGCGCCGCACGGTGGGCATCGTTCACCACGTCGGCGCCGAGACTGTCCGATCGCCCCTCGAGATCGCGGACCATGGCGCGAGCTTGTTCGAAGGGTCCCCGCTGGCGCACGAGCACGAATATCAGGACCAGAACGAGGACCCAGCCATACGGTATGGCGGCGCCAATCGCGGCAAGAACTAGGGCAACGAAAACGGTCGCGCTGACGATGACCAGAGCCAACAGCAGGCCGCGGATCAGGCGGTCTGTGACGCTCCGCGTGCGACGATTGAGGCGCGGCTCCAGGAACCGTGCCGCCGCATCGACCAGGCCCATCGGCCCCTCGACACGTGGCAGGCGCGCAACAACGCCGCCGATCACGGCATCGATGAGGAATGCCGCAAGCAGCAGGACCAGCGGCTCAGGCCCCAGACCGAATGCTGCAACGCTGAGATCGAGAGTCACGTGGCGAGGATGGGACGAGCTGGCCACATCGTCAATCGCCCGGCGCACGCGGGATTCGCGCAGCGCCCGAGATCGACAAATGACGTATTATTGCGGCTATGGCACGCAGCCAAATAACGGATCACGGGATCCTGATTGCGGTCGTGCTTTGCGCGCTCGCGCTCTTCACGTCGCAGCTCCTGGTGGACAGCGAGGGGGGCCTCAGCTTGATCCCGCAGGGTCCGCTGATCGGCGGCCCGTTCACCTTGATCGATCAGCGCGGCACGTCGGTGAATGATAGCGATTTCGAGGGTCGCTTCCGCGTCGTCTACTTCGGCTACAGTCGGTGCGGCGATACCTGTGTCGGCGACCTGGAATCGATCGGCGCGGCGATCGATTCGCTTGGCACCGACAGCACCACGGCCGTCCCGATCTTCATCACTGTCGATCCTGAGCACGACACGGCGACGGTACTCGCGGCCTTCGCCGCGCGCTTTCATCCTCGCCTAGTCGCGTTGACGGGTGAGCCGGAGGCCATCGCCGAAGTCGCGGCAACTTTTGGCGTTTACTACGAGCAAACGGATGGAACCGGCGCGCGGAGCGACCGCCCGATCGAGTACGTGACCATGATCTATCTGATGGGACCCGGCGGCGACTACATCACCCATTTCCCGCCGGGCACGGACGGCGCGGCGTTGGCCGAGGCCCTGGACGCTTACATCTGAGGTATTGCGTTGGTTGAGGCTGAACCCTACTGGCGATCCAAACGACTGAGCGAGATGTCGGGGGCCGAGTGGGAGGCGCTGTGCGACGGCTGCGCCAAATGCTGCCTCGTCAAGCTCGAGGATGCCGATACCGGCGTGATCGACCATACCAACGTGGCGTGCCGCCTACTTGATCTCGGCAACTGCCGATGCACCAACTATGCGGCGCGCAGCCGGCTGGTCACTGACTGTATCGTGCTCGCAGCCGATAAGATCGAGGCGCTTTCCTGGCTACCCTCGACGTGTGCATACCGGCTCGTCGCCGAGGGGAAGGACCTGCTGTGGTGGCATCCTTTGGTCTCGGGTGATCCCGAGAGCGTGCACGCGGCCGGGATTTCAATCCGTGGCCGCGCGATCTCGGAGCGCGACGCCGGTGACATCGAAGACCATGTTATTGAGGGCGAGCTATGAGCAAATCACCGCGGGGCGTTTATGCGGCGGCCCTGACGCCGCTCGATGCTGACCTCCGTCCCGATCCACAAGCGAGCGCCGCGCATTGCCGCTGGCTCATGTCGCACGGGTGCGATGGCATCGGCCTCCTCGGCACGACCGGCGAGGCCAACTCCTTCTCGGTCGGCGAGAGGATCGATCTCATCGAGGGCGTCGTCGCGGCCGGTGTCGCCGGCGACCGCCTCATCGTTGGCAGCGGGTGCTGCGCCCTCCCCGATACCGTAAAGCTTACGCGCGCCGCACTCGAGGTCGGCGCTGCGGACGTGCTGGTGTTGCCGCCGTTCTACTACAAAGGGGTGAGCGACGATGGTCTGTTTGCCGCCTTCGCCTCGCTCATCGAGGAGATCGGCGATACCCGACTTCGGGTCCACCTCTACCATTTCCCGGCGATGACGGGCATCGGGCTCGGGCTCGATCTTGTGGTCCGGCTCCACAAAGCCTATCCGCAGACCGTTGTCGGCCTCAAGGACAGCTCCGGCGATTGGTCGAGGATGAAAGCGCTCCTTGATGCCCTGCCCGGATTCGGTCTATTCGCCGGTACCGAGGAGTACCTACTCCCGTGCTTGCGCGCCGGTGGCGCCGGCACGATTTCAGCGACGGCCAACCTCACCAGCATGCTCTGCGGCCAAGTCTTCGAGGCGTGGCGCGAGGATCGCCCCAACGCGACCGCGCTACAGGACGAGCTCGCCGCGGCGCGTCAGATGTTGGAGGGCTATCCGACGGTTCCGGCGCTCAAGGAGATAATGGCACGGCACACCGGGCAATCCGGTTGGCGGCGGCTACGCCCGCCTCTGGCTAGTCTCGAGAACGATCCCGCCTCGGCGTTATGGGCCGACTTCACGACCAGCGGGCTGACCGTGGCGGCGGCGGCATAGGCCGTTAACCATACTGATCCGTCTCGCTCCATCCGTCGTACAGTATTAGTAGCGGTCATCTCGATGTGACGTGCCGACGTTTCCGGCAAGTTCCGCTTGAAACGCGAAAATCGAGATATTATAGATACTCTATGAATGGATTCCTCAATGAGAGCACCACCGAGGCGCCCGAAACGAGGGCGGTAGAGGTCGATATTGCCGTCTACAAGGAGATCGAGGCCCGGCGCCGCTCGTTCAATGAGACCCACAACGACATTCTTCGTCGGATTTTCCGGCTGACCACAGCGCCAAACGAGTCGGTGCTTGCGCCGGCTGCCGGCGATGCGCAGCCCGGCGATTTCATGACAAAGGGCGTCCGGTTCCCGGCTGGCACACGGCTCAGGATGACGCACAAGGGGCGCATCCACGATGCAATCATTCTGGAAGGCGCAATCGCCTACGACGGCGATCGTTTCTCCAGTCTCTCGGCAGCGTCGTGCCAGATCACCGGAACGGGGCGCAATGGGTGGAACGACTGGGAAGTCCTTTTCCCCGACGCCCAAGAGTGGGTACCCGCGTTTTCGCTACGGGGTTGAGCGACGCTACCGGCGCTCGCGGTCTCGAACTTCCGGCGCTTCTCCTTTCCCTTCCGACTTCGCGCGCGCGTCATCGGGCGCGCTGCGGGCGAGGGCGTTCTTGGGTAGACCCTCGTGTGCGGTGGCCATGAAGCGCCGCCAGGTGCGTGCGGGCAGCGTGCCGCCCGTGACCTTGCGCATCGGGCTCGCATCATCATTGCCGAACCACACACCCGCGACCAGATCGGCGGAGAAGCCCAGGAACCAAGCGTCGCGAAAACCCTGACTGGTTCCCGTCTTGCCCGCGGCCGGCCGATCGAGCGCGGCGGCACGACCCGTGCCCTCCGCGATCGTCGCTTGCAGCATGTCGGTGATTGCGGCAACGGTTGGCTGCGCGAGCGCGCGTCCGGGGCCACTCCCCGCACGCTGGTAGATGAGCTGGCCGTCACCGTCGCGGATCTCGCCGATACCGTAGGCAAGCACGCCCAGGCCACCGTTTGCGACAGCAGCGTAGGCCCCCGTTAGCTCGATCAAACGGAGTTCCGCGGTGCCGAGGGCGATGCTTGGGTGAGCCGGCAGGGGGCTTGTGATACCGAGGCGCGCCGCCGCGTCGATCACCTGCCGCCGGCCGGCACGCTCGGAGACCTGGACCGCAACGGAATTGATCGAGTGCGCCAGCGCCGTGCGGAGAGTGACTGGCCCCTCATGCGTGCCGGCGTAGTTTCGCGGACGCCAACCCTCGATCTCGACCGGTTCATCGTTAAACACATCGTCGGGCCTGAGCCCAGCCTCGAGGCCAGCGATGTACACGAACAGCTTGAACGCCGAACCAGGCTGGCGCAGCGCGTTCACGGCACGATTGAAGGGGCTTGCGCTGTACGACGCGCCGCCGACCATGGCGCGCACCGCACCCTCGGGACTCATTGCAACCAGCGCCGCTTGGCTCGCGCCGCGTTCTCGGCCTTCGCCGGCCAGCCCCTCTTGTACCGCTCGTTCGGCCGCACTTTGTGCCACGCCCTCCAAGGTGGTCACGATGGTGAGGTCGCGTTGGGCATCCCCGACGAAACTCGGGACTTGATCGAGGACCCAATCCGCGAAATAGCGCACGCCGCGCGAGCGCTGCGCCCGGGCCATCCGCACCGAACCCGTCCGCGCGGCGGCCGCCTCCGTCGATGAGATGAAGCCGGCATCGAGCATCGCACCAAGGGCGATGCCGGCGCGTTCTCGGGCGCCCTTAGGGTTGGTGGTCGGAGCGTACCGCGATGGCGCCTTGAGAAGACCCGCCAGCATCGCCGCTTGGGCGAGGTCGAGGTCGCGGGCGGATTTGCCGAAATAACGCCGCGAGGCGGCCTCCACGCCCCAGCTCCCGGCACCGAAGTAAACGCGGTTGAGATAGAGGCCCAGGATCTCGGCTTTGCTCAGACGCTCCTCGAGCCACAGAGCGAGCAGAGCCTCTTGGATCTTTCTCTTGAGGGTGCGCTCGGGCCGCAGGAACAGGTTCTTGGCGAGTTGCTGGGTGATGGTGCTGCCGCCCTGCTTCACCCGCCCGGCGAACAGGTTCACGATCGCCGCCCGGACGATGCCCACGGCATCGATGCCGCGATGGGCGAAGAACCGACGGTCCTCGACTGCGGTTACCGCCTGAACCAGGTGCGCCGGTAATTCGGAGACCGGCACGATGTCGCTGTACGTTTCGCCCAGCACAGCGAGTTCGCTGCCATCGGCGTACGTGAGCGTGACGAGCGGCGTCGTGCCACCGCGAGCCAGATCGCCGATGGCGGGCAGGTCGTGGCCGTACCACAACGCCACACCCAACAGGGCGACCGACACCCATGTGCCGATCACGAGGAACCAGTAAACCCGAGCGCCGACGCCTGAACGGAGCCATCCTCGCCGGCGTTTCGGCGCTGCCTGCGTCATCGTTTGGCTGGCTGGCCGCTCCTCGACACGCGCGCTCGCTCTGGTCGCTGTGACACCGCCGACCCCACATGCGGTGCCTCATTCACAGGCTATCACAAGCCCTAGGTGTCGTCAGTCCGGGTCGGCGGGAGTTAGACGTCGAGGTTGATGACGTCGAGCGCGTGCTTCTGAATGAAGTTACGCCGGGGTTCCACGACATCACCCATCAGCGTCTCGAATAGGTCATCGGCATCATCGGCATGATTCACTGACACCTGGAGCAGCGCGCGCGCCTCGGGATCAACCGTGGTCTCCCACAACTGCTCGGGGTTCATCTCGCCGAGACCCTTGTACCGCTGAATCGATAGTCCTTTGCGCCCGAGGGCGAGAACAGCGTCGAGCAGCTCAATGGGTGAGCGGACCGCCGTTTCTTCCGTTCGCCGCCGCAACACCGCGGGGTGCGTATAGACCGCTTGCAGCTCGGCGGCATGGGCATCGAGCTGGCGTGCCTCGGCGCTCCTAATCAGCGGGCCGTCGATAACGTGTACCTCCTCGTAGCCCTGAACCGTCCTGACGAAGCGGAGCCCGCCATCGTCGGTCGGTGCGCCCTGCCAGCCCTTTTCGTCGCTCAACACATTCAGCCGCTGGGCGACGTACGCCGCCGCGCGCTCCGCTTGATCTCGATCGGCTAGCACCTCGGGGTTAAGAGCGCCGGCGATGGCGACCTGTTCGACCACCGGCTGGCTGTAGCGTCGTGCGATCGTGCTCAACAGCCGGCGGACCCGCCGTGCGGTCTCACCCAGGGACCGGAGATCCGCTCCCGCGTGCTCGCTCCCCTTGCCCTCGTCGGTGACGAGCACCGCCTCCTCAATCCCACCGCTGATGAGAAAGTCCTCTAGTGCGTCATCGTCCTTGAGATATTTCTCGGCGCTCCCACGCTTGACCTTATAGAGGGGTGGCTGAGCGATATAGAGATAGCCCGCTTTGATAATCTCCGGCATCTGCCGGTAGAAGAAGGTGAGTAGAAGCGTTCGTATGTGCGCTCCGTCGACGTCAGCGTCCGTCATGATGATGATGCGGTGGTAGCGCATCTTGGTGATGTCGAAGTCATCGCGGCCAATGCCAGCGCCGAGTGCCGTTATCAGGGTTCCGATCTCGTTCGAGCTGAGGATTCGGTCGGCGCGCGCGCGCTCGACGTTGAGGATTTTGCCACGCAGCGGCAACACCGCCTGAAAACGTCGATCGCGCCCTTGTTTGGCCGAGCCACCGGCCGAGTCGCCCTCGACGAGGAACAGCTCGCACTTGGCGGGGTCCCGCTCCTGGCAGTCGGCCAACTTGCCGGGCAGATTGGCCACGTCCAGCGCCCCTTTGCGGCGCGTTAGCTCGCGTGCCTTGCGCGCCGCCTCGCGCGCCAGCGATGCCTCTATCACCTTGGAGACGATCGCCCGCGCCTCATTGGGGTGCTCCTCGAACCACTGGCCGAGACGCTCGTTCATGAAGCCCTCGATAACCGGCCGCACCTCCGAAGAAACCAGCTTGTCCTTGGTCTGCGATGAGAATTTCGGATCGGGCATTCGGACCGAGAGCACGCACGTCAGACCCTCGCGTGTGTCCTCTCCGGAGATCGCGATCTTGTCCCGTTTGGCCGAACCGCTCCCCGCGGCATAGGCATTGATCGTACGGGTGAGCGCGCCGCGGAAGGCCGCGAGGTGCGTACCGCCATCCCGCTGCGGGATGTTGTTGGTGAAGCAGAGAACGTTCTCGTGATAGCTGTCGTTCCACTGCAGTGCGAGATCGACATCGACGCCGGCGCGCTCCCCGGTGAGCGAAATAGCCGGTTCGTGCCGGGGGGTCTTGTTGCGATCAAGGTAGGCGACAAAGGCCTCGACACCGCCCTCGTAGTGCATCTCGACCTCATGGGTCTCGATGCCGCGCGCATCGGTGAGCAGAATGCGGATACCCGAGTTGAGGAAGGCGAGCTCACGCAGCCGGTGCTCGAGCGTCGTGAAGTTAAGCTCGATGGCGGAGAAGGTCTTTCGCGAGGGCAGGAAGGTGATCTCCGTGCCCGTACGGCTCGCGCCGTTGCCGACGACCGCGAGTGGGGCCTCGGGCTCGCCGTCGTGAAAGGTGATGGCGTGTTCATTGCCGGCACGCCAAATGCGCAGATTCAGTTTCTCCGAGAGCGCGTTGACCACGGATACCCCAACCCCGTGGAGACCGCCCGATACCTTGTAGGAGTTGCTGTCGAATTTCCCGCCCGCATGCAGGTGGGTCATGATCACCTCGGCTGCGGACACGCCCTCCTCTTCGTGGATCTCGGTGGGGATACCACGGCCGTTGTCACACACGGTCACCGAGTCGTCGGGATTGAGCGTGACCTCGATGTGGTCGCAATACCCCGCGAGCGCCTCGTCGATAGCGTTGTCCACCACCTCATAGACCATGTGGTGCAGGCCGGATCCGTCCTCGGTATCGCCGATGTACATGCCGGGGCGTTTGCGCACTGCATCGAGACCCCGTAGCACCTTGATCGAGTCGGCACTGTAATCCTCGGCCTCCGGCGGCGGCTTAGAGACTGGCTCTTGGGTGCTCACAATGCCGACTCCGTCTGCGGGCTGACGGTGCTGTCCTCGACGCCGAGCCACTGAGCGTTGCCCCCGAGCCCGACAAAGACACTCCGCTCGGTTCCCGTCAGCCACGCCTGGCCACCGAGGGAGAGGACCTCAGCGAGCAGTGCCTCGCGGCGCGCTGCATCGAGGTGAGCAGCCACTTCATCGAGCAGCAAGAGCGGCGGCACGCCTCGTCGGGCCGTGTGCAGACGCGCATCGGCGAGAAGAATGGCGATCAGCAACGCCTTCTGTTCGCCTGTTGAGCACTGCGCCGCGGGCGCGTCGGTCTCAGCATGGCGCACCGCGAGATCGCTGCGGTGAGGACCGGTGCCGGCCCCACCCGCGGCGGCGTCGCGCTCCCGCGATGTCGCGAGCACCTGGCGGAATCTACTCTCCGTCTCGAGCGCCGAGCCTTCCTCGAGCCATTCCTCCAGCGTCCCCTGTATGGCGATGGTGGCGCGCGGAAACGGCCCGATGGCTGTCTCCAGTGCGTTGCCGAGCCGCGCCGCCGCATCCCGTCGCGCGACGGCGATCGCGACACCGGTCGCCGCCATGGTCTCCTCGCTGGCAGCAAGCCATGACTGGTCCCCGATCCGCTCGCGCAGGAGCCGGGCGCGCTGGCGCAGAGCGCGGTCGTACTCGCTCACCCGCCGAGCATGTGCCGCGTCGTAGCCAAAGACGAGACGGTCGAGGAACCGCCGTCGTGGCGCTGCGGCCTCAGCCAACAGACGATCCATCTGCGGTGTAAGCCATCTGAGCGCAAGCACCTCAGCAAGGGCGCTCGGCCCGCGCGTCGAGGCGCCGTCGATTCTCACGGCCCGCCGTCCTACCGCGTCTTCGGGCAGCTCGCCGTTGCCGGCAGGCTCGGTTGGCACCAGGCCGGTGCCAATTTCATGTGTGCCGTCCGGCCCCACGCATCCGGCAGAGACAGCCCACCGCCCGTCGGCGCCGTTACGAACGAGCTCGCCAAGGCGCGCCCGCCGCAGTCCGCGACCGGGGCCCAGTAGCGAAAGCGCCTCCAACAGATTGGTTTTGCCAGCACCGTTGGGGCCGGTCAGCACGACAGGACGATCATCGACTTCGATCCGCTGATATGCGTAGGAGCGGAAGTCGGTGAGCACTAAGCGGTTCACAGCGTGGCCTCGTGCCCGGCACGCGGCCGGCGCCACGACGATCGGCGACCGCGAAGTCACCCTGTTCGCGTAGTGCGGTGTGCTCAATTCCAGTCTCGTTGGCCCAGAGAGGGTGGATGCCGCTCAGACCCGCATAGGCATCAACACGTACACCGCGCCTTGGTCGGAGCCGTCCTCGATCAGCGTCGGGGAGATTGCGTCCGAGAACAACATTTTCACGTTCTCGTCCTCGACTTGCCCCGCGACATCCAACAGATAGCGT
This sequence comes from Alphaproteobacteria bacterium, assembly GCA_965248765.1. GTDB lineage: Bacteria > Pseudomonadota > Alphaproteobacteria > VGEJ01 > VGEJ01 > CBDFKF01. The sequence goes on along the minus strand of CBDFKF010000004.1, from coordinate 2,929,302 downwards.
GCGTTGAAGCCGATTTCGAGTGCCTCGCCCTCATAGGAAACGGGCACGCTCTCACTTGCACTGCCACTCTCCGGGCTCGTCGCCGATACGATCAGCGCCTCACCTTCGATGGCGAGCTTTACGGCGCGCGAGGTCTCGGTCGCGACGGTCGAGACCCGATCGACGGCCTGGGCGAACACGCTTCTGTCGACCTCGAGCGTCTTGTTGTTCCCCTCGGGGATCACACGCTCGTAGTCGGGGAAAGTGCCGTCGATCAGCTTGCTCGTGAGAATGGCATGGCCGAGGGCGAAGCGAATACGCGTATCGGAAACACCGATGGTGACCGGCGCATCGCCTTGATCGACCAGCTTCCGCACTTCCTGCACCGTCTTCCGCGGAACAATGATCCCGGGCAGCGCTGCTGCACCCTCGGGCAGCGGCGCCTCAACCTTGGCCAGGCGATGACCGTCCGTGGCAACCGATCGCAACATGGCGACGCCGTCGTGCTCGGCCACGTGCAGGTGAATGCCGTTGAGGTAGTAGCGCGTCTCCTCGGTCGAAATGGCAAACCGCGTCTTGTCGATCAGCCTCTTGAGTTCGCCGGTCGTGAGTTCGAACCGGACCGGCAGATCGCCCTCGGCGATCACCGGGAAGTCCTCCCGTGGCAGGCACGGCAGCGTGAACTCCGAGCGACCCGCTCGCAGACTCAACTGTCCGTTGCCGTCGGCCTGCGAGAACTCGATTTGGGCGCCATCGGGCAGTTTGCGCACGATGTCGTAGAGCATGTGCGCGGGCGTAGTTGTGCCGCCGCCCTGGCCGATGTCGGCGGCGATATCTTCGCGGAGCGCGAGGTCGAGGTCTGTCGCGGCGAGGCTCAGGTGACCGTCGGTGGCCACGAATTCGACATTGGACAGAATCGGTATCGTATTGCGGCGTTCGACGACGCTTTGAATGTGTCCGAGGGATGCGAGTAGTGCGGCGCGTTCGAGCGTCAGCTTCATCTTTGTTGCGTTTTTTTGAGATTCACGGACGCGGCGGGAAGGCACCGATCACCCGGGACGACCCCTTCCGGTACCGTTGAATCAACCCTTGGAGAACAGGGACCTCAAGTGCCAATACAATACCAGATTCCGCACCTCTCAGCACGGCTTTTGAGGCTCCTAAGGCCGGTTTGCGCGGTTCATCCCTCGATCGTGCGCCGCAGCAGCTCAACATCCTCGGAAAGACCCGCGTCCTCGTTGCACAGCTGTTCGATCTTGCGCACTGCGTGCATGACCGTCGTGTGATCGCGGCCGCCGAACTTGCGTCCGATTTCCGGAAGCGAGCGCGTGGTGAGCTGTTTGGCCAGGTACATCGCCACCTGACGAGGCCGCGCCACGGCCCGGGCGCGCCGTGCCGAGTGCATGTCCGCGAGGCGGATGTTGTAATGGGCGGAAACCCGCTTTTGAATGTCTTCGATGGTTACCCGTCGGTCGTTGGCGCGCAGCAGGTCGCTCAGCACATCGTGAGTCATCTCCAGACTGATGGACCGGCCGACCAGCGTCGAGTACGCGATAACTCGATTCAACGCTCCCTCGAGCTCCCGAACATTCGAGGTTATCCGGTGGGCGAGGAACTCCAGCACCCTCTGCGGTACGTCGACGGTCGCTGCCATATCCACCTTCGATTGCAAAATGCCCAGCCGAAGCTCGTAGTCGGTCGCGTGGATATCGGCGACCAGCCCCCACCCCAGCCGCGAGCGCAAACGCTCTTCCATGCCATCAAGATCGGACGGCGAGCGATCGCCGGAGATGATCACCTGACGGTTCTCGTCGACCAGCGCGTTGAAAGTGTGGAAGAACTCCTCCTGGGTGGAGTCCTTGCCGCTGATGAACTGCACATCATCGATCATCAGCACATCGACCGAGCGAAACTGTTGCTTGAACGCCATCACGTCCTTGAACCGCAAGGCGCGAACGAACTGGTACATGAACTTCTCGGCCGACAGATAGATCACCTTCCGCTCGGGTCGGTGGGAACCGATGTAGGCGGCGATAGCGTGCATCAGGTGAGTCTTGCCCAAGCCAACGCCGCCGTAGATAAACAATGGATTGAACGGCACGGTGTCCGAGCTCGCCGTCCGCCGTGCCGCCGCATAGGCGAGCTCGTTGGGCTTGCCCACCACGAAGTTTTCGAAGGTGAAGCGCGGATCCAGTGTGGCGCTGACCTCGGCAAGCCTGCTCGTATCCGTCGTGGCGTCCGGCCGTTTCTGCTTGCCGGCCGGCTCGGCCACCTCGGGCGATGCAGGCGGCGCGCTGGGGACCCGGGGTCGACAGGGTTGGATGCCGATCTCGAGCGATCGCAGTTCAGGGTACAGCCCTCGCCACAGGCTCTGGATGCGCTCGGCATAGTGGGTCCGTACCCAATCGCGCATGAAACGCGTCGGCACGGTCATGGTCACCCGTCCGTCCTGCACATCGGCGAGACTCAGAGGCTTGAGCCAGCTGTTAAAAGCGGCATCGCCGAACTCAGAGCGGAGATTACAGCGAATGCGATCCCACTCGGCCTCGGGCCCGCTGCCCATCCGGTCGTCCTCGGGAACGCTCATCCCGCCGCCACGCCAAGTCTGAACAACTCACCACAGGGCGTTCGCCTACGCGAGACGCGGCTCCACAAGCATTGATGTCTAGGTTTGGTATCGCCTGTCAAAGCAAACAAGTTCATCCCCACGTGCCGTGGAAAACTTCAGTTCTCCGCGCGAGGATTATCGCTCGCGACAGCTAAACGCTCTGTCGGGCCAGCGCTACTACTAGCGTGATCCTCCCCGTGATGCGGCGATAAACCGCACAGCTCGCGCAATACTTCTCGAGTATTTGCAGTTACTGGTCGGCGAGTTCCCCCCCCGCAAATACACAGTACTGCCGCCTTGGAGCGCGCGCAACCGGATCGAAAAGAGAACTTGGCAAAATTCTTGGACGCTGTGTGCCTCGTGCGCGGGCGCGCCACAAGATGTAGCTGACACACACGGGCCGCCAAGCCCCGTGCTCTCACACTGGGTGGAGGAGCTGTGTGCGCTAGCCGAGCGCGTTGACGCGCACGGCTAGCCGAGCGATCGTGCGGGCGGCGAAGTTGCGGTGCAATGCACCTTTGTTGACCCCCCGCATGACTTCCGGCTGGGCGGCGCGCAGCGCGGCGCGGGCCGCCTCTTGGTCCCCGCCGGCCACCGCCTCTTCAACATGGCGGACGAACGTGCGGATACGGCTGATGCGCCCGCCGTTCACGTCGGCCCGGCGTTGGTTGCGGCGGATCCGCTTGCGTGCCGATTTGTGGTGTGCCATTTGGCCGATCCTTAACGGGCTAAGCGCGCCTTATATCGCCGGGGTAGCTGCCCGTCAACCGAGCCGTGGCACGCCTGTTCGGCAGCCGAGGCGGCCGCGGGCGGGTAGGAGCTACCCGCGTTCCTACGGCTGTTCCGCCTCGGGCGCGATGCTGTAGTGCACGCGCACGCGATCCCCATCCGTGTGAAGCCGGATGGTGAGGACCTCGCCCTCGCGGAGGAAGCGAAGGTCGTCTGCTGCCGACCACCCGAGCTCCGGTAGCGTCACCCGGTAGAACGCCTCGACTTCGGCGGAAAGGACTGTCCCGATTGCTACACCTTCGACGATCCGCCCTTCGGGCTTATCGAACACCAACGAAGACTCGGCGATCTCCTCCAGCCCCGGCATCAACGGTAGATCGCCGGTTCCCGCGACGAATCGCTGCTCGGCCAACGCCGCCGGCGCCGCCGCCTCGAGGAGCACAAGAACGAGCAGAATCAGCGGCCCGGCAAAAATGCAGTGAACCTGCGGCAGCCGCCCGGTCAGCCGGCGGCGGGCCTTGATCAACGCTGTCGCCGGGAACACAGGAAGGTCGATCGCCCCCCTTGGGCGATCCGCCTTACGCTGCTCGCGCAATCGCAACCGGGGCAAGGCTCGCCCTCGCGGTCATAGACGGCGAATGAGTGCTGGAAGTAGCCGAGCTCGCCCGATGTTCGAACATAGTCCTTCAACGTCGAGCCGCCCGCGGCGATGGCAGCCTGAAGAACCGTGCGAATCGCCGCCGCCAACCGCTCGGCCCGACGGCCCACGACCGAGCCAGCGCGGCGACGCGGCGACAAGCCGGCATGAAACAACGCCTCACACGCGTAGATATTGCCCAGCCCCGCAACCACGGATTGATCCAAGAGTGCTGCCTTGACGGCCGTATTGCGGGGCCGCAGCAGCGCAGCCAGCACGGGTCCCGAAAAGCTGTTCCCAAGTGGCTCGGGGCCGAGACGGCGAAGCAAGGGATGACGGTCCAGCGTGCGCTCGCGCGCAAGCGTCATCAGTCCGAACCGGCGGGCGTCCTGGTAGGTAACCACCGTTGCGTCATCGAAATGGAATACGACATGGTCGTGGGGGCTCGACGGCACGGGGGCGCCGTTCGATACCAGAATCCGCCCGGACATGCCGAGGTGGATGATAAGAACGGTGCCGTCGTCGAGATGGACGAGGACGTACTTGGCACGACGCCTTATGTGAGCGATCGACCGGCCGGCGAGGCGCCCGGAGAAACCGCGCGGAAACGGGATGCGGAGGTCCGCTCGGCGCTGCTCGACCCGATCGAATCGGCGCCCTAACAGCTTTGCAGCGAGACCACGGCAAACGGTCTCGACTTCGGGCAGCTCGGGCATGGGCGCTAGCCTAGCCCGAAGCCCGGGCCTAGGCTATCTTCGCGCAATGGCCGCAGAGCCCGACAGACCGGGGCCGGAGACCGGCGCTGCGTGGGCACAGTTCGGCGATCGGCTGGTGCCCCGCGAAGCCAAGGCGCGGCTCGTACGCGAGGTCTTCGACAACGTCGCTGCGCGCTATGACCTCATGAACGATCTCATGAGCGGCGGCGTCCATCGCCTGTGGAAGGACCGTCTGGTGGCGTGGCTCAACCCGAGACCGCCGATGCACGTCTTGGACGTCGCCGGCGGAACCGGCGATGTCGCCCGACGGATCCACGATCAGTTCCGTCGGCACGGGTCGGGCCACGACCGGCCCGGACGGGTCGTCGTATGCGATATCAACCCCGCCATGGTCGAGAACGGACGCGATCGGGCGCTCGACCACGGCGTTCTCACCGACCTCGAGTGGCTGTGCGGCGATGCTGAGGCGCTACCCTGTCGCGACCGAACGTTCGATGCCTTCACCATTGCCTTCGGCCTCCGCAACGTGACTGACATACCCCGCGCGTTGAGCGAGGCCCGACGGGTCTTGAAGCCGGGTGGACGGCTGCTGTGCCTTGAGTTCAGCCGGATTGTGGTGCCCGCACTCGAGCCGCTCTACGAAGCCTACGCCCAGCATCTTCTGCCGCGGATCGGGCAGGTGGTAACCGGCCATGGCGATGCCTATCGCTATCTCGTTGAAAGCATTCGCCGCTTTCCGGATCAAGACCGGCTCGCCGAGTTGATGAGCGAGGCGGGATTCGCGCGCGCGCGGTATCGCAACCTCTCCGGCGGCATCGCGGCGCTCCATTCGGCGTGGCGCCTCTGAGGTGATCGAGGCGGGCCGCAACGTCTACCGGCTGTTTGTAATCGGCCGCACGCTGGTCCGCTACGATGCGCTCTTCCTGTTGGAGGCGCTCAATCTCGGCGTCGTGGTCGCGTGGACCGTCCGCCTCCTCGGCGGGCGGGCTGAGGCGCGTTTTCTCGGACGGCGACCTGGCCAGCGTTTGGCGGCGGCGCTGCAGGAGCTCGGACCGAGCTTCATAAAGCTCGGACAGCTTCTGTCGACCAGAGCCGACCTGGTTGGCGAGGCAATGGCGAGCGATCTCTCCGATCTGCGCGATCGTCTGCCACCATTCTCCAGTCACGCCGCGCGCGCCGCGATCAAGGCTGAGCTCGGAGCCCCTGTGGACACTCTGTACTCGGAGTTCGTGGATCAGCCGGTTGCCGCCGCATCCATCGCTCAAGTACACCTCGCGGTCAGCCACGACGGTCGCCCGGTAGCCGTCAAAGTGCTGCGCCCCGGCATCGAGGCGGCGTTCCGGTGCGATCTCGACCTATTCCTGTGGCTCGCCGAGATGGCGGAACGGACGCGGCCGGGCCTGCGGCGGCTCAGGCCGGTCGCGGTGATCGCCACCCTCAAAGATGTCGCCGTGATCGAGATGGACCTCCGACTCGAAGCCGCCGCCGCGTCCGAACTGGCCACCAACTTCGCCAACGAGGATCGCTTTCGTGTACCGGAAGTCGACTGGGAGCGCACCGGCAAGCGGATACTGACGCTCGCGCGCATCAATGGCATCCCGATAGACGATCGCGACGCCCTGATCGAGGCCGGAATCGACGTCGGCGAGGTCGCCGCCAACCTCGTCCGCATCTTCCTTGAGCAGGTGTTTCGACACGGCTTCTTCCACGCCGATCTCCACCACGGCAACCTTTTCGTGGCGGCGGACGGGGCGATCGAGGCGGTCGACTTCGGCATCATGGGCCGGCTTGACGGTGCCACGCGTCGGTTCGTCGGCGAGTTGCTGCTCGCCTTCCTCGCCGCGGATTACCGCCGTGCCGCCGAGCTTCACTTCGAGGCCGGCTTCGTACCGGCCGATCAATCGGTCGAGACCTTTGCCCAAGCCTGCCGTTCGATCGGCGAACCGATCCTCGGGCACGCCGCCGATCAGATATCGATGGGCCGGCTTCTGGGTCAATTGTTCCAAATCACCGAGACGTTCTCAATGGAGACTCAACCCCAGCTGTTGTTGCTGCAGAAGACCATGGTCGTCGTCGAGGGCGTGGCGCGTGGACTGGACCCGAAGCTCAACATCTGGGAGGCGGCCCGGCCTACCCTCGAGGAATGGGCGCGCGAAACGCTCTCTCCGGGCGCACGCTTACGGGAATCGTTGAGCGAGGCAGCAGGAGCGGCGCGACGACTGCCCGATCTCGTGGCCCGTGCCGAGGCCGCCGCTAGCGTCATGACGGCCGACGGCCTCAAGCTCCATCCCGAGAGCGCACGCGCCATCGCCGCCGAGCAAGCACGCCACCGCCGGCCCCTGCACATCCTGTTGTGGATTGCCGTGGTCCTGCTGGCGGTGCTGCTGTTCAGCCAGGCGTGAACAACCGCGACTTGCCAGCCCCTCGGCAAGTGGCTACGGTATTTACACAGCCGTTTCGTTAATTGTCGATTCAACCGGCGGTTCAATGAGCACGCCCTCTGCGCCCGCAAAGCGTATTCTTCTCATAGTTGCCGGCGGCATCGCCGCCTTCAAAAGCCTCGAGCTGATTCGGCGGACGCGCGAGCGCGGATATACCGTGCGCACCGTTTTGACCGAGGCCGGAGCCGCCTTCGTAACCCCGCTCTCATTGGCCGCGCTCTCGGGGGACAAGGTCTACTCGCAGCTATTCTCGCTCACCGACGAGAGCGAGATGGGTCACATTCGGCTCGCGCGCGAAGCGGATCTTGTGGTGGTGGCGCCAGCCACCGCCAACCTGATGGCCAAGCTCGCCGCCGGCATCGCCGACGACCTCGCCACGACCGTGCTGATAGCAACCGACAAGCCGGTGCTCATGGCGCCGGCGATGAACGTCGAGATGTGGGCCCATGCGGCCACGCAACGCAGTCTCGTGCGCCTCAAGGCCGACGGGGTGCTTTTCGTCGGCCCCGATGCGGGCGATCTTGCCTGTGGCGAGGTCGGTGCCGGGCGCATGGCCGAGCCCGCCGATATTCTCGCCGCGATCGAGACGCTGGTGACGACGGACCGGCCGCTCGAGGGGCGCCGCGCTCTGGTCACCTCCGGCCCCACCCGAGAACCCATTGATCCGGTGCGCTACATCTCGAACCGCTCCTCGGGCAAGCAGGGCCACGCGATCGCCGGTGCCCTCGCGCGTCTTGGCGCCGAGACCACGCTGATCACCGGCCCCACGGCGGAGCCTGACCCAGCCGCGGTGCGCGCGATTCACATTGAAACGGCGGCGGAGATGCTGGCCGCGTGCGAGGCGGCGCTGCCCGCGGACGTCGCAGTGTGTGCCGCGGCGGTTGCCGATTGGCATGTCGCCGAGGCCGGTGCAAACAAGCTCAAGAAAGGACGAAATACGCCGAGCCTGACCCTGATCGAGAACCCCGATATTCTCGCCAGCCTCGCCGGGCGCATCGACGGCCGACCGCGGCTGGTCGTCGGCTTCGCCGCCGAAACCGAGGATCTGTTGGCCGCCGCACGCGCCAAACTTGAGCGCAAACGCTGCGACTGGATCCTCGCCAACGATGTCTCCGCGGCCGATACCTTCGGCGGCGACGACAACACTGTGCATCTGATCACGGCCGAGGGCACCGATTCCTGGCCGCGCATGACCAAGGCGGCGATTGCCGAGCGCCTCGCCCAGAGCATCGGGCAGACCCTCAGCGGGTAGCGCGATGTTGCGCCCATCGAAAAAGATGTACCACGCTCTCGAAGCGGTGCTCGACATCGCCTGCCACAGCGGCGTCGAACCGGTGCAGAGCAAGGAGATCACTCGCCGCCAGGGCATCCCCAAGCGCTATATCGAGCAGGTCATGCAGCGTTTGGTTCGGGCCGGCATCCTGACTGGTGTGCGTGGGCCGCGGGGCGGGTATCGGCTAGCAGACGCGCGCGAAGGGGTGACGGTGGGAACGATCGCGCGGGTGGTGTACGAGCTCGATGAGAACAGCGGACCCGATGAGCCGGACGGCATCTCGGACCTCGCACGGCGCGTCATCCGACCGCTGTGGCGCGGACTCGAGCGGGATATGATGGCGCGCCTCGATGCCATCACCATCGAGGAATTATGCCGGCGAGCCGATGCGGGCGGCGCCGACGGGAACTGGTGCGATCACTCGGACCTCGCGAGCTAGGGCCATGGATTTCTCGGAAGATCAAGTCGAGCGTTACGCGCGCCACATCATCCTCAAGGAAGTGGGCGGCGCCGGCCAGGCCAAGCTGCTCAGCTCCCGCGTTCTCGTGGTCGGCGCCGGCGGTCTCGGCTCGCCGCTGCTCCTCTACCTCGCCGCCGCCGGGGTTGGAACGATCGGCATCATCGATGACGATGAGGTAAGCCTCTCCAATTTGCAGCGCCAGATCGTCCACACGACCGACCGCCTCGGCCAGCCCAAGACCGACAGCGCCGTTGCCATGATCGCGCGGATCAACCCCGATACCACGATCGTGCCGCACCACGAGCGTCTGGACGGCGCCAACGCCCGCGTCCTCATCGACGACTATGACATCGTCGCCGATGGCAGCGACAACTTCGAGACCCGTTTCCTGGTCAACGACGCCTGCTACCTCGCCGGCAAGACCTTGGTTTCGGCGGCGTTGTTGCGCTTCGACGGACAGCTCTCCACCTTCAAGGCCCATCTCGGCGCTGAGCACCCGTGCTACCGGTGCATCTTTCGCGAGCCGCCGCCGCCCGATCTGATACCGACCTGCGCCGAAGCCGGCGTCCTCGGGGCGCTGGCCGGCGCGATGGGATCGCTACAATCGGTTGAGGTGATCAAGGAGCTGATCGGAGCCGGCAAAAGCCTATCGGGCTCGCTCGTCATATTCGATGCGCTCCGTACGAATTTCCGGAAGATCCACATCAAGCCCGATCCCGAGTGCCCGCTCTGTGGCGTGCGCCCGGTCATCACCGATCTGTCACGCTACGCCGCGTGATCAGGGCGCTTCGACCACCCGATCCGGCGGAGTGTGACCGTCGACAAATGTCTTGATGTTGACGAGAACGCGCTCGCCCATGGCGATGCGACCCTCGATCGTCGCCGATGCCATGTGCGGCAACAGCACCAGGTTCTTAAGCTTCAGCAGTTCGGGGTTGATCACCGGCTCGTGCTCGTAGACGTCCAGCCCGGCGCTCGCGAGCTCGCTGTCGCGCAGCATTTTGACCAACGCCTCTTCGTCGATGATCTCGCCGCGGGCGGTGTTGACGACGAAGGCGTGGGGTTGCAAAAGCTTGAGCCGACGGGCCGACAACAGATGATAGGTCGCCGGCGTGTGCGGACAGTTGACTGAGACGACATCCATCCGGGCGAGCATTTGATCGAGGCTCTCCCAATAGGTGGCCTCGAGCTCCGCTTCGATCTCGGGGTGGACCCGGTTGCGGTTATGATAGTGGATCGAGAGGCCGAAGCCGCGAGCACGCCGGGCCACCGCCTGTCCTATACGGCCCATGCCGATGATGCCGAGGCGCTTGCCTGACAGCCGTCGCCCGAGCAACAACGTCGGGCCCCAACCCTCCCACTGGCCTTCGCGAATCATCCGCTCGCCTTCGATCAGGCGACGGGCGACGGCGAGGATGATCGCCATGGTCATGTCGGCCGTCTCTTCGGTTAGGACGCCCGGCGTGTTGGTGACAACGATCCCGCGCTCGTGGGCGGCGTCGAGGTCGATGTGGTCGATGCCGGTGCCGAAACTGGCGATCAGCTTGAGCGCCGGACCCGCCGCGTCGATGATTTTCCGGTCGATGCGATCGGTGACCGTGGGAACGACGATATCGGCCTCGCCGAAGGCTTCAACCAGCTCTGATTCGCCGAACGGCAGGTCGTCCGCGTTGAGCCGCGTATCGAACAGCTCCATCATCCGCGTCTCGATCGGTTCCGGCAGCTTGCGCGTGATGATGACGAGCGGCTTGTGACGGACCATGGATCGCCTTGCGACGCCCAGAAAGAAGGCAGTGTGTCTAGCAGACCTGCCGAGCCGAGACAAACGAGCGGCTCCTTCTTGACCGCTGGCTTCGAGGCTTGGCATAACCCGCCCGTCGCCCCGGTTGCGGCCTACCGGGGCCCGGTCGGCCTTTTGATGTTCGCCATTCTCACCGCGTGTCTTCTCACTGTTTTCAGTGCTCTCGCACCGGCAGCGATAGCCGCGTCGACCGGCCCATCTGGCCTTCCCCTGCCGCGATTCGTGAGTCTCCGGGCGGGCGAGGTCAATGTCCGTACCGGCCCCGGCGTGCGCTATCCGATCGCGTGGGTGTTCGTGCGCAAGGGCCTGCCCGTTGAGGTAACCGTGGAGTTTGAGCTGTGGCGCAAGATCGCCGACATCGACGGCACCGAGGGCTGGGTCCACCGCAGCATGCTGTCGGGCGAGCGCACGGCAATCATCACCGGCGGCGTCCGCACCCTCTATCAACGTCCCGAGAACGCCGCGATGCCGGTGTTGCAGGCCGAGCCGGGCGTCCAGGGCCGTCTGCTCTCCTGCGAGGCGTCCTGGTGCGAGCTGAGGATCGAAGGGATTCGAGGGTGGACCCGACGCCAGTACCTATGGGGCATCTACCCCGATGAGGTCGTGCCTTAGGCCTTTCGGCGACGCCGGGCGCCGCCTAATCGAGATCGCGGCACAACTCCGCCCGCACGGCTGGCGTTATGCGCGTCATGTGTGGGTAGTGCACGTGGTCGATCTCGAGGACCATCGGCGCAGCGCTGTCGCGCGCCAGGTCGGCCTGCGTGTCGGTCAGCGGGAAATGCAGAAAATGCACCGATGAGGTACGGCCCGCGGCCGTGGTGCGCGTGACATCGACCTCAGGCACGGCCGCCACAACGGTATCGCCGATGTGTAGACGTATGGTCTCTTCGACACCGCCCAGCTTCGCTAGCTCGCGCGCGCGCCTGTCCGCGTTGTCGATCTCGAACATCAACGTCGCGACAAATTCCCGACCCTTGGGAATAAGCGGGTTATAGGCCTCAATCTCCCCGGCCACCTGAGCATCGCCACCGCGCTCGATGCGCAGCATCTCGTGCACCTGGAGCCACATCGTCTCGAAGCACTCGAAATAGAATGTGGCATAGGGCCCGACCTCGACCCGCCGGTTTTGCTTGAGCGCCGCGACCTCGGCACGGCGTTCGTCGCGCGCCGCCCCGAAGTCCTCCATCGAGAGAACATCAGCGCGCGTGATCTCGTGGCTCTCGCGCGGCACGGCCCGCCGCTCAGAAGGTTATGCCGTAGCTCATCGCGAACAGCTCGATCGGATGGTGCGCCGCGGTCGCCGCCGGCTTGTCGGCCTCGGCGAATTCCTCCATGCCCTGGACGATGTGATCACCCGCCAACGGACACTCCGACGAGAGGTACTGCCGCCCGCTCTGGGCCGCCTGTTTCATCACGTTTTCGCCGACTTTCATGCCGACGTCGAAGTTGTCTTTCATCACCCCCCACGAGCCGCCATGGCCCGAGCAGCGCTGCATCACCATGACGTTGCACTTCGGAATCAGGCGCAGCATCACCGCGGCCTTGGCGCCGATGTTCTGGGCCCGTGCGTGGCAGGCGAGGTGTAGAGCGACCCCGCCCTCGAGCGGCTGCAGCCCCTCCGCCAATCCCTCGCCGCGTGCTAACGCCACGACGTACTCGGCGATGTCGCTGGTGTGCTCGGCCAGCTTCTTGACGGCAGGGTCCTGCGGCAGGTGGAGCGGCCATTCCATCTTCAGCATCAGGGCGCATGACGGAACCAGCGCGACGATATCGTAGCCCTTGTCGATCCACTCGCCGAGCTCGGTCGCCACCGCCTTTGCGCGTTCGCAGACTGAGTCGATGTCGCCGCGTTCGAGCTGCGGCATGCCGCAACAGCCGGGATAGACGACCTCGGTCTCGACTCCGTTTCGCGCGAGGACGCCTTGTGCCGCGACGCCGATCCCCGGGTTGTTGTACTCGACAAAGCAGGTCGCATAGAGGACGGCCTTGCGCCCGGCTGCCGGGGCTTCCTTGTTGACTGCCGGCGGCGAAGCCTTGGCCCGCTTGGCGAAGGTATTGCCGTGGAATTTGGGGATGGCGGCATCGCGGTGGATGCCGGCGACCGATTCCATGATCGGGCGGGTCAGGCCGTTGCCGCGACGCGAGGCCCAATTGGCAAGTGGCGCGACCACGCCCATCAGCTTGCCGTTGCGATCAGTCTGGCCGAGCTCGCGCTCGAAGAACGAGACGTCGCCCTTCTTCTGTTCCATCGCGCGATAGCGCACCATCAGGTGCGGAAAATCGACGGCATACTCGTGCGGCGGCACGTAAGGGCAGCTCACGATGTAGCACATGTCACAGATCGTGCAGGCGTCGGCTACCGCCTTGAACCCGCCGCTGTCTACGGTGTCGAGCTCACCGCTTTCGGCGTTGTCGATCAGATCAAACAGGCGGGGGAAACTGTCGCACAGCATGACACAACGGCGACAGGTGTGGCAGACGTCGAAGACGCGCCGCAGCTCTTTGTCGAGGATCTCCCCGTCGTAGAAATCTGGGTTGTCCCACTCGACGATATGGCGTGCGGAGAGGTCGGTCTTCCCCTGCTTCATACAAACTCCCCCTTAGCCGGATGCCCGTTGCTGCGTGGTTTTCGATGCCGCGAATCGCCGGTTTGCGGCTCGGCTGACGAGAAGCCCGCTGCCCGATACGACGCCAGGGTCCAACCGTTTCCGATTATTCGAGCGCGTCGAGAGCCTTTTGGAAACGTCCCGCATGTGACTTCTCGGCCTTGGCGAGCGTCTCGAACCAAGTCGCGATTTCATCGAAACCCTCGTCGCGAGCAGTCCTCGCCATGCCAGGATACATGTCGGTGTATTCGAAGGTCTCGCCGGCGATCGCCGCCTTCAGGTTCGCGCCGGTCTCGCCGATCTGCTCGCCGGTGGCCGGATCGCCCACCTCCTCGAGGTAGTGGAGATGGCCGTGGGCATGGCCCGTTTCGCCCTCGGCCGTCGAACGGAACAGGGCCGAGACATCGTTGTGGCCCTCGACGTCCGCCTTTTGCGCGAAATAAAGATAGCGCCGATTGGCCTGTGACTCGCCGGCGAAGGCGTCTTTCAGATTGTCGTGGGTTTTACTTCCCGAAAGAGACGGCATGGGCGTTCCTCCATGTTTGGCTCTGTTGCCAGCGGATCGACACGCCGCTGGCTTAAGACGATTTCGACCCCAGGTGGGCCGCTATATGTGCCGAAAACCCCCGCGTGTCAACTGATTAGAACTATTCCAAAACGTATAATAAGTTGCCGCAGTGTCGCTATTCCCGCAGCCTGACGATCACATCGATACGTGAGACATGGGCGCCCTCGGGCGGTGCCGGCTGCACTGTTAGATCCACGGCCTCGCTCGGGATATCGATCAGACGGCCCGTCGACTCGAAATAGTAGTGATGGTGCTCGCTCGTGTTGGTGTCGAAGTAGGATCGTCCGGAATCGACGACAACTTCGCGCAGCAGACTGACCTTCGTGAATTGATGCAGCGTGTTGTAGACCGTCGCTAGCGACACCCGAATCTCGGCCCGCTGTGCCTCGGCGTGCAACTCATCGGCCGTCACGTGCCGCTGCTCGCCCTCGAACAAAAGCCGGGCGAGCGCCATGCGCTGGCGCGTCGGACGCAGTCGAGCCGCCTTGAGACGTTCGAGCGCCACCGCGTACGGGCGCGCCGCATTGGTGCTCGTATCGGACTTAGTTGCCATCGCAGAGGCGATCCACCAGTTGCTTCACGGTTGGGACAAAGCCGTTGGAATAGAACGGATCGGTGCCGAAACGATAGGCGCCATGCCCGGAGAAGATCAACTCGTTCTCCACATCATCACCGTGGATCGCGTCCTGGAGCGTCTTCTGAATGCAGAAGCTGCGCGGGTCGGTCTTTTTGCCGGTGTTCCCCGAAGGTGCCTGTGACCAGTTGGAAAATAGGCATTCGCTGAGGCAACCCATGCATTCGATCTGGTCGGTACGGATTCGGTGGGCCTTCTCGGGCGTGACGAAAATGAGCGTTGAATCGGGCGTTCGCAGTGCCTCGGTAAAGCCGGCAGCAACCCACCTCTCCGCGCGCGTCTTGTCGTCCGCCGTCATGTACACCGTGCGTTTGCGCGCGCTAACGGCGAAGGGCGTGGTGTGGGTGCCCACAGGCTCCCGACTGTACGGCACCTGACGCCCAGCGCGCTGGCGCAGCTCCTGAATGAACGCGTTGTTGAGAGCCGACGACCAGAAACCGGTAGGGCTGAATCGGTTGAGCGATATGTCGCCCTCCTTGATGGTCAGTAGCCGCCGCTTCCAGGCGTCGGGGATCGGGCTCTCCTGGGTCAGTAGTCCGCGCGTGCCGAACTGGAAGGCGATGGGACCAAGCTCGGGATTGTCGATCCAGTCGGTCCATTCGCGCAGGCACCACACGCCACCGGCCATCAGTATCGGCGTTTGATCGAGGCCGAAGCCCCGCATGTCGCGACGCAGCGCGAGCACCCGCGGATAGGGCGACTCCGGCTCGGCAGGATTCTCGCTATTGGAGAGACCGTTGTGGCCGCCGGCGCGCCACGGGTCCTCGTAGACGACCCCGCCCATCCAATCCGCGAACTTGTGATACGCGCGCTTCCACAGAGCCCGGAAGGCCCGCGCCGAGGACACGATCGGGTAGTAGTGGATGCCGTAGCGCGTTGCCACCTCGCCGAGGCGATAGGGCATACCCGCACCGCACGTAATGCCGTCGATGAGGCCTCGCGCGCCGTCGAGGACACCGTGCAACACCCGCTCGGCGGCGCCCATCTCCCACAGCACATTCACGTGAAGCCGACCCGCGCCACCTGAGACCTCATGGGCAATTTGGGCCTGGGTGATTCCACCGCGGATCGCGTACGCGACCAGCTCCTCGTGCCGTTCGCGCCGGGTCCGACCGTGGTAGATCTGCGGAATGATGCGACCTTGTTCGTCACGCGAATCGGCGTTGACACCCGAAAAGGTGCCGACGCCGCCGGCGGCCGCCCACGCCCCCGAGCACCGGCCATTGGTGATGCTGATGCCTTTGCCGCCCTCGACGAGCGGCAATACCTCTTTGCCCGAGAGAACGATGGGATTGAGCGGTTTCAAGGCATCCACCTCAGCATCGCGGCATAGCGCCACGAATGCTCGTGCCGGGGCCGGTCGACGACAGGAATGTTACCATCTATATGGTTCTCGTGTTGGCGGGTGTCCAAGCGGATGCAGGCGTTTCGGCGGCTCGCGCTGGTGCGCGCCGTTATTCGTTTGCCGCCTCCAGCTGCACCGTGAGGTCCGCCCCCGTTTGTTGATCGACGGCACGTAGGCTAAGCCGCACCTTGCCCCGATCGTCGATCGCGAGAACCTTGACCTTCACCTCGTCGCCCTCTTTGACCACGTCGGTCACGTGCGTTACCCGCTTGTCGGCGAGTTCGCTGATATGCACGAGGCCGTCTCGGTTACCGATGAAGTTGACGAACGCGCCGAAGTCAAGCGTCTTGACGACCTTGCCTCTATAGATCACCCCTACTTCCGGCTCGGCGACGATGTCGCGAATGAGCTTGATCGCGGCGTCGCCGCTTGTGGCCTCCGTCGCCGCTACTTTGATTGTGCCGTCATCTTCGATATCGATCTTGGTGTTGGTCTGCTCACAGATCTCCCGAATGACCTTCCCGCCGGTACCGATGACCTCGCGGATCTTATCCCGTGGAATCGTGATCGTGGTGATGCGCGGCGCATAGGCATTGATGTCATGGCGCGCCGTGCTGAGGGCCTTGCCCATCTCGTCGAGGATATGCAGGCGGCCTTCATGCGCCTGCTCGAGCGCCGTGCGCATGATCTCCTCGGTCACCCCGGTCACTTTGATGTCCATCTGCAGCGCGGTGATCCCATCGGCCGTGCCAGCGACCTTGAAGTCCATATCGCCGAGGTGATCCTCATCACCGAGGATGTCGGAGAGCACCGCATAGCCGGAGTCTTCGAGGATCAGCCCCATCGCTATGCCGGCAACCGGCGCCTTGAGCGGAACCGCCGCGTCCATCAGGGAGAGCGAAGCGCCGCACACCGTCGCCATCGACGATGAACCGTTCGACTCGGTGATCTCCGAGACGAGCCGCACGGTATAGGGGAAGGCTTCGCGATCGGGCATGAGTGCATGCAGGGCGCGCCAGGCGAGCTTGCCATGGCCTATCTCTCGCCGTCCCGGGTTCCGTAGAAAACTTGCCTCGCCCACGGAATAGGGCGGGAAGTTGTAGTGCAGCATGAAATGTTCCCGGTAATCCCTGTCGAGTGCATCGACCACTTGCTCGTCCTGACCGGTGCCTAAGGTGGTAACCACCAGCGCCTGGGTCTCGCCACGGGTGAAGACGGCCGAGCCGTGGGCGCGGGGCAGGAAGCCAACTTCTGCGTCGATCGAGCGCACCGTCTTCAGATCGCGCCCGTCGATCCGGCTTCCGGTGCTCAGAATATTGCCGCGGACGATCTCGCGCTCGAGGCCTTTAAACAAGCCCGCCGCGACGGTGGCATCCTCGCCGGCCTCCTCCAGCGCCGCAATGGCTTGGCTGCGAACGGCTCCGACGCGTTCTGTCCGCTCTTGCTTGACGACCACCTCATAGGCCCCGCGCAGGTCGTTCTCGGCAAGCTCGCGCACGCGGTCGACCAGCGCTTGGTCGTCCTCGGCGTCGGGAACGACCCACGGTTCCTTGGCGCCGCTCTCGGCGAGATCGATGATGAGCTCGATCACCGGTTGAAACGCCTTGTGGCCAAATGTCACGGCGCCGAGCATGAGGTCCTCACTGAGCTCGGCTGCCTCCGATTCGACCATGAGGACAGCCTCCGCGGTGCCGGCAACCACCAGATCGAGGGCGCTCCCCGCTCGCTCGTCGACTCGGGTGTTCAGCGAGTACTCGCCATCGATGTAACCGACGCGCGCGGCGCCCACGGGTCCGAGAAAGGGAATGCCGGAAAGGGTCAGTGCGGCAGACGCCCCGATGAGTGCGGTAACGTCGGGGTCGTTCTCAAGGTCATGCGACAGCACCGTGCAAATGACTTGGGTCTCGTTGCGGAATCCCTTGGCGAACAGCGGCCGGATGGGGCGGTCGATCAGCCGCGAGGTCAGCACCTCCTTCTCGGCCGGGCGCCCCTCGCGCTTGAAGAACCCACCCGGAATCTTGCCGGCAGCAAATGCTTTTTCTTGATAGTTCACGGTGAGCGGGAAGAAATCGACGCCCACGCGCGGCGAGCGCTGGGCGACGGCGGTGCACAGAACGACCGTTTCCCCATACGTCACCAATACAGCGCCATCGGCCTGTCGCGCTATGTGCCCCGCCTCGAGAATCAGGGGCCTCCCGCCCCATTCCATTTCCTTGCGATACTTCGTAAACATCCCTCTTCCTTCTCTTCGAGGAAGCACCGCCCCAGTGCGGTGCGTCCAGGCTGTCGGTATGGCCGTCAGTGACCATCCATGATCAATGCAAACGACATTGCGGCCCACCACCGTCCTCAGCGAGGCGGCGACGGCCAGTCAAATGTCCATGAAAGTACGTGTTCGTGCTCAGATCTACGGTCGCGCCTGCCAGCACCTACTTGCGCAGGCCCAGCCGCTGAATCACCTCCCGGTAACGCGCGGGGTTCTTGCCGTTGAGGTAGTCCAGCAATCGCCGGCGCCGGCTCACCATCCGCAGCAGGCCGCGCCGCGAGTGCAGGTCTTTCCGGTGTTCTTTGAAGTGTTCGGTGAGGTTTGTGATGCGCTCCGTCAAGATCGCCACTTGCACCTCAGGAGATCCGGTGTCGCTCGCTTTGCCGGCGAATTCACCGATCAGCTCCTTTTTTCGTTCGGTCGTGATCGACATCTTCAAACTCCAGCCTAGAGGTTGAAAACACGCTCCGGCCACGCAACCCCGCCGTCGACGCGCGCCAACGCCACCGGGCGGCCCGCCGTCATGATGCACACGGTGCCGCGCTCGATGTCGGGGACGTGGACGAACTGGCCGCTACGCAGCCTCTCGGCGTCTCCACCACCGATGTTCAACGCCGGGATGTCGGCCAGCGCCGCAACAAGCGGCAGAAGACGCCCTACAAGGCCGCGACTATGCCCCAGAAGGTCAAGGTTTTCTATAGAAATCGCCTGATTCTCGCCGAACGGACCCGCTCGCAGGCGCCGCAGCGCGGCGACATGCCCGACCGTGCCAAGGCGCGTGGCGAGGTCGCGCGCGAGCCCGCGCACGAACATGCCCTTGCCACATTCGACTTCCAACCACGTGGTCTCCGAATCGCCCCCCTCCAGCAACGACAGTCGCTCGATCTGCACCTGGCGCGGCGCGAGATCGGGCGGTTGGCCGGCACGCGCCAACGCGTATGCACGCTTTCCTCCCACCTTGAGCGCTGAGAACGCGGGGGGCACCTGATCGATATTGCCGGTGAATTCGCTGAGGATTCGCTGAATCTCATGGCGCGTGGGACGAACCTCGCTCCGTTGCGTCACCGCACCTTCGCTGTCGTCCGTGGCTCGGGCCTCTCCCCACCTGACGGCGAACCGGTAGAGCTTCGTTCCGTTCATCACGAACGAGACGGTCTTCGTGGCTTCACCCAGGGCGACTGGCAGAACGCCGCTGGCCAGGGGATCGAGGGTTCCGCCGTGACCGGCCTTGCGCGCGCCGGTACCGCGCTTGACCGTCGCGACGATGCGGCTCGAGGTCGGGCCGACCGGCTTGTCGATCACCAGCCAGCCGTCGACCCGCTCACCCGTGGGGGGGTTCATCCTCGGTGCGTATGACGTGCTCCCCGCCGGGTTCGTCGTCGCCTTCGCCCACGGTTCCGGTCTCCCGGAGAACGTCTTCGATCCGCGTTGCTTCATCGAACGAGCCGTCGACCTCGAACTCGATGGCGGGCGCGTGCCTGAGATGCAACGCGCGCGCGAGCGGACCCCGCAGTTGCGGCGCGAGCCGGCGCAATTCTGCGAGCACATTTGTCGTCGCCCGGCCGCCCAGCGGCAGCACGTAGGCGCGGGCATGCCGGAGATCGGGACTGATGCGAACCTCGCTCACGGTGATCGACACACCGTCGAGCGCGGCGCCGGGATGCGCTCCACGCAGCAGCATTTCGGCAAGGGCATGTCGCAGGGCTTCGCCCACCCGGAGGGAACGGCGGCCGCGACCGCGACGCTCGTTGGCCATGGCTCGACTCGCATATGCGGCGGACGTGGCCCGATTACAGCGTCCGGGCGACTTCCTCCACCTCGAACGCCTCGATGACGTCGCCGACCTGGAGATCCTGGTAGTTGTCGAAGGACATGCCGCATTCCATGCCTTCGCGGACTTCGCGCACATCCTCTTTGAAGCGCTTGAGCGCGCTCAACGTTCCTTCATGAACGACCACACTATCGCGCAGCAGCCGCACCTTGGCCGCGCGCCGCATGAGGCCGTCCGTCACACGGCAGCCCGCCACACGGCCGACCTTCGATATCCTGAATACTTCGAGCACCTCGGCGTTGCCGAGGAAGTTCTCGCTGACCCGCGGCGCGAGCATTCCGCTCAGCACCGATTTCAGCTCGTCGACGAGCTCGTAGATGACAGAGTAGTAACGGATTTCGGTACCACTGCTCAGGGCGAGATCTCGGGCTTTCTTGTTGGCGCGAACGTTGAACCCGATTACCAGCGCTTCGGACGCCATCGCCAGATCGATATCCGATTCGCTGATAGCACCAACGCCGCCGTGTAGCACCCGCACCGCGACCTCGTCGGTGCCCATGCTCGCGAGCGCGCCGAGTATTGCCTCGAGCGAGCCGTGGACATCGGTCTTGATCAGAACCGGCAGCTCTTTGAGCTCGCCTTCCTGGATCTTCGAGAATATCTGCTCGAGCGAGAGCGGTGTCCCCGCGATCCGCTTTTGACGAGCACGGCGCGTTCGGAACTCAGCGACCTCGCGGGCACGGGCCTCGCTCTCCACCACGGCGAACTCATCGCCCGCTTCTGGCAGGCCGTTGAGTCCCAGCACCTCGACCGGGACGGACGGTCCGGCCTCATCCAGGTTGGTACCGCGATCGTCCATGAGCGCCCGCACGCGGCCCGACTCGCCGCCGGCAACGACGATGTCGCCGACCCGCAGGGTTCCGCGCTGCACCAAGGCGGTCGCCGTGATACCCCGTCCGCGATCAACACGCGATTCGATGATCACGCCGTGTGCTGGGCGGTCTGGGTTGGCGTCCAGCTCCAGCACCTCGGCCTGCAGCAGGATCGTCTCGACCAGTCGGTCGAGGTTGGTCCCCACCGTCGCCGACACCTCGACGGCGAGCACATCCCCGCCCATGCCTTCCACGACCAGATCGTGCTGCAATAAGTCGCGACGCACGCGGTCGGCATCGGCGTCGGGTTTGTCGATCTTGTTGATGGCGATGATGATCGGCACTTCTGCGGCGCGGGCATGATCTATCGCCTCCACCGTCTGCGGCATGATGCCGTCGTCGGCTGCCACTACCAACACGACGAGATCGGTGACGCTGGCCCCACGCGAGCGCATCGCTGTAAAGGCCTCGTGTCCCGGAGTATCGAGAAACGTGATTTGTTGGCCCGACGGGAGCTCGACCTGATGGGCCCCGATATGCTGGGTGATACCGCCAGCCTCGCCGGCGGCGACGTCGGTCTTGCGCAGGGCATCGAGCAGTGAGGTCTTGCCGTGGTCGACGTGACCCATCACGGTCACCACCGGCGCCCGCGGGCGGGCTGCGCCGGCGGGATCGGCGTCGCCTTCGAGGCCAATTTCGACATCCGCCTCGCTTACCCGCCGATAGCGGTGGCCAAACTCCGCCACGACGAGCTCGGCGGTGTCTGCTTCAACGTCGTGATTGATAGTCGCCATGACCCCCATGTTCATCAACGTCCTGACGACGTCCACGCCACGCTCGGCCATGCGGTTGGCGAGTTCCTGGACGGTGATCGTCTCGGGGATGACGACATCGCGAATAATCTTCTCGGGCCCGGCATCCGGGGAGGTGGCGCGGCGCTCCCGTTCTCGCGCCCGCCGCATAGAAGCCAGGCTGCGCACCCGCTCGTTTTCGTTGAGAGCCTGGGCCATTGTCATCTTGCCGCCACGGCGGCGCGGCTGGAGTCGGCGTTGCAGCGCCAGACGCGGCCGATCGGTGCGGCCCAACCGCCCTCTGGCCTCAGCGTCCTCCGGCTTCTCCTCAGTGAGCCGCTGTGCCGCCTGTTCCTCCGCTTTCCGCCGAGCCTCAGACTCCGTGCGTTTGCGGTCTTCTTCTTCTTTGCTGCGCCGCTCCGCTTCCCCGCGCTCACGGGTAAGGCGCGCTTCCTCTTCGACGCGGCGCACCGTCTCGACCTCGGCGCGTTGGCGTGCTTCCTCGTCGGCTCTCAACGCGCCGTCGAGGGCGCGGGAGCGGGCATCCTTCTCTTCATCGGTCAGGGTCCGCAGCATCACGCGGACCTTGGTTGAGTCGGGCTCGGCCGCCGCAGCCTCGGTTTCGACCGGCGCCGCGGGTGGCGGGGCCTCGACGACAGGCAGCGGCGGCGGGGCCTCCACTGGGGCGGACACCGCACGCGCGATCGTCCGTTTCTTCTTGACCTCGACTTGGACGGTTTTTGAGCGCCCGTGGGAGAAGCTCTGACGCACCTGCCCTGAGCCGACCGTCTTGTTGAGCTCAAGCCGGCGCGGCTTAGCGATGCTAAGCGACTTCTTTTCCTTCGGTGCCTCAATATCACTCATGCGATCGTCGAGTCGTTATAGGGGGCGTCGGCACGCGCGTCATCGCCGCGCTCGGGCTTGTCACGAAAGCCTGCGAGCCGTGTCGCCTCGACCAGAAATCGTGCTGCCAGAGCCCCGCCTGACAGCGCAGCATGTACCACATTTTCTCTGCCCAATGCCAAACTCAATTCGGCGACGGAGAGGCAATCGACGCAGGCGACGTCCCGCGCCCGCGCTTGCAGCTTGCTCCGACCACCCTCGGCGGCATCGTGGGCGGCCACGAGCACCGCCACGTCCCCGCGCGCGAGGCCTTCGGCGACCCGCTCGAATCCGCAGACCAGCTGGCCGGCACGCCGCGCCAAACCGAGACGATCGAGCGCCCGCCGCGCAAGGCCGGCTTCGATACGATCGGCCAAATCAGACTCGACAGCGACGCGGCGGCGACTCGCTCGAGAGAAAGCGTCAGCGGCGACCGCACGGTCGACCGCTGCCCGCGTCGCGCTCAGCCACAACCCGCGCCCCGGTAAGGTGCCGGCCAAGTCCAGCGCGACGCGATCGTCAGGCGCTATGACGAAGCGCAGCAGCCGTTCGGCATCGCAGACCTCACGCGTCAGAATGCAGCGCCGCTGCTTGCCCCGCTCGCGCCTCTGGCTCGCCCCATCACTCCGCCCCGACGGCACCAGTCGCGCTCTCGGCCTCCTCGGTTGCGGTTGCGCCATCGCCCTCTTCCTCGCCCTCGGTGGCGGGTTCATCCTCGAACCAGTGGGCGCGGGCCGCCATGATGATCGCGTTTGCAGCCTCTTCGCCGAGGCCGCTGTCGGGCAGCATCTCCAACAGCTCGTCGCCCGCCATGTCGCCGAGGTCATCCAGCGTCTTGATGCCCTGTTCCCCCAGTCGGACGAGCATCGCCGGCGTCAATTCGGAGATCGCGGCAATTTCCGAGGTTACGCCAAGCTCGACCCGGCGTGCCTCGTACTGCTGGTTGAGCCTCTCGAGGTAGTCATTGGCCCGAGCGTGGAGCTCCTGCGCCACGTCCTCATCAAAGCCTTCTATCTCCACCAGCTCCTCGACGGGCACGAACGCCACCACATCGACACTCGTGAAGCCCTCGATGACGAGTAGTTGGGCAACGACCTCGTCGACGTCAAGGGCATCTATGAACGTCTGGGTGCGCTGGCGGAACTCCTCTTGCCGGCGCTCGGATTCCTCCGCCTCGGTCAGAATGTCGATGTCCCAGCCCGTGAGCTGAGAGGCGAGCCGGACATTTTGACCGCGCCGACCGATGGCGAGACTGAGCTGCTCGTCGGGGACGACCACCTCGATTCGCTGCGTCTCTTCGTCGAGCACCACCTTGGTGACCTCGGCGGGCGCGAGGGCATTGACGATGAACGTCGCGGCATCGGGAGACCAGTTGATGATATCGATCTTCTCGCCCTGCAGCTCACCGACGACCGCCTGCACGCGACTCCCGCGCATGCCGACGCAGGCGCCGACCGGGTCGACGCTCGAATCGTTCGATACCACCCCGATCTTGGCCCGGCTGCCGGGATCGCGAGCAACCGCTCTGATCTCGACGATGTTGTCGTAGACCTCCGGCACCTCCTGGGCGAACAGCTTCGCCATAAAGTGCGGGTGCGTGCGGGAGAGGAAGATCTGCGGGCCGCGCGGTTCACGGCGCACGTCATAGATATAGCCGCGGATGCGGTCTCCCTGGCGGAAGGTCTCGCGCGGCAGGAGCTCGTCGCGGCGCACGACCGCCTCCGCACGGCCGAGATCGACCGTCACGTTGCCGTACTCCACGCGCTTCACCAAGCCGTTGACGATCTCGCCGACGCGATCCTTGTATTCCTCATATTGGCGCTCACGCTCGGCCTCGCGGACCTTTTGAACGATGACCTGCTTGGCGGTCTGTGCGGCAACTCGGCCAAAGTCGATCGGCGGCAAGGGTTCCGCGAGGATGTCGCCGACCCGCGCATCCGGGTTGCGCTCCCGCGCTTCTGCCACCGAGATCTCGGTGGCTTCGTTCTCCACGTCCTCGCACACCTCGAGACAGCGGAAGATGCGAATGTTCCCCGTCGTCCCGTCGATTTCGGCCCGGATCTCGTTCTCCATCCCGTACTTTGAACGGGCCGCCTTTTGGATCGCCTCCTCCATCGCCCCGAGGACCGTGATCCGTTCGATCCCCTTCTCGCGAGCAACCGCGTCGGCGACTTGCAACAGCTCCAACCGGTTGTGGCTGGTTGCCGCTTCGGTGTCCGTGCTGGTCATCTCAACATCCCGTCTATGGGTTCTGCGGGTTCTGTCGTTTCAGGCTGGCGGCGATGATCTCGTCGGTCAGCAAGAGCTTCGCTGAGGTGATCGCCGCAAATGGAATCTCCAGATCTTTGCCCTCAACCGCGATCCGCACGCGATCTTGTAGAACGCCTTGTAGTGTGCCGCGGTAGCGGCGCCTGCCGTCGATCAGTTCTGTGGTCTCGAGCTTGGCCTCACGACCGGCGAAACGTTCGAAGTCGGCCAACCGCACCAGGGGGCGATCGAGCCCCGGTGAGCTCACTTCCAGAATATAGGTACCGGGAACCGGATCCTCCACGTCGAGGTGTGCCGACAGCGCGCGGCTCATGTTGGCACAATCGTCGATGGTGACATCGCGACCATCCGATCGTTCCATCATCACCTGAAGCTTGGGCCGCTGGCTTCCGCTAATCATGACCCTCACGACGCTGAAGCCCATGGCCTCGACGAGCGGCGTTGCAAGGCGCTCGAATTCGGCGGTGGCCTGTGTCCGGCTCATCGCGGTCGTGCTGGCTCGCCTCCTACAAAAAAATGGGCGTCCCGCCCATTCATACTCTGCCGCCCATGCGGCCCAACTATGTTGTCATCATCTTAGGCGACCGTCGCCCGGCTTCCTAGCGTTTTGTTCGGCGGTGTCACTAACACACGATATGTCCGGTTTATGTACCAGACGATCTGTCCGGATTTAGAAGCTCTCCAGGCTATGGAGGGTTTGGATGCGCCGGACAGAGCAGTTGCAGGGACTGAGATTGATGAAGTTCGAGGAGGTTTACGGCCGCACCCATCGGGGTTGCTTGAGCCAAGCCGAGGCGGCGGAGGTTCTCGGCGTTTCAGAGCGCACCTTCCGGCGCTGGCGCGACCGCTATGAGGCGGACGGCGCGGAAGGGCTCTACGATCGCCGTCTGGGCCGGGTCTCGGCGCGGCGCGCGGCGGTCGACGAGGTGACGGCGCTGTTGGCGCTGTTCGACACCCGCTACTGGGACTTCACCGCCAAGCACTTCCACGAGAAGCTGGTCGCGGACTATGCCTTCAAGCGCAGCTACAACTGGGTGCGGCTGAGCTTGCAGGCCCATGGGCGAAGACGGGCGGCGCCCAGGCGCGGGGCGCACCGGCGCAAGCGGCCGCGCCGCGCGCTGCCCGGCATGATGCTGCATCAAGACGGCTCAAGCCACGCGTGGGTCCCCGATCAGTGGTGGGACCTGATCGTCACCATGGACGACACCACCAGTGAGATCTACTCGGCCTTCTTCGTCGCCGAAGAGGGCACGATGTCGAGCTTTCAGGGGGTGTCCGAGGCGATCCGGGCCAAGGGGCTGTTCTGCTCGCTCTATGCCGACCGCGCGGCCACTACTGGCACACCCCTGAGGCCGGCGGCACGGTCGACAAGGACAATCCGACCCAGTTCGGCCGCGCCCTGGCCCAGCTCGGCATCGAGCTGATCCCGGCCTACTCGCCCGAGGCAAGGGGGCGCTCGGAACGCATGTTCGCCACCCTGCAGAAGCGCCTGCCCCAGGAGCTCAGGCTCGCCGGCATCACCGACATGGCCCAGGCCAACCGCTTCCTCAAGGAGCTCTACCTGCCAGGCCACAACGCCCGCTTCGCGGTGCCGCCGGAAGCCGAGGGCACCGCCTTCGTGCCCTTCGCCGGTACCCTCGACGACATCCTCTGCGTGCAGCAGGAGCGCACCGTCTCCAACGACAATACCGTGCGCTACAAATGCCTGGTGCTGGCGATCCCGCCCGACCGCCATCGCCGCCACTACGTCAAGGCAAGGGTCCGGGTCCACGAATACCCCGACCGCACCCTCGCCGTCTTCCATGGGCCGCGCTGCCTGGCCCGATACCAGGCCGACGGATCGCCCATCAACACAAGCCACAGACAGGCCGCGTGATCCGCTTCGACGCGACCGGCCAGTGGATAAGGGGACGGCCGCTCCGCGCCCGACCCCTTATCCACTGGCCCAACAACCACAACTGAAGCGGTCAATTCATATGGTACATAAACCGGTCAATTCAGTTTGTTCTCGACAGGACTTTGCCCTGACCCACCTGGTGCGGGGCCGACCTGCGGCCGATCAGTCGAAGCAGTAGCGCATCTGCGTGAAGCGGCTACGGAAGGCGATCACTCGCTCACGCCAATGGCCGCGTGGCGCCTTGTCGCCCTGACTAAGGATCTCGGCCATCAGCTGGGCGAGTTCGGCGAAGTCAGCGACCGCCATCCCGTAACGCGTCATCTCCTGGGAGCCGAGGCGCAGCCCGCTGGCAGCAGCGAAGCCGGGGTCGTCATGCAGTGCCTGGCCGTTGGCGATGATGTTATTGGCCTCGAGCAAGTCGGCCGCGTATTCGCCCCGCGCCCGCCCGAGCCGGAGAATCACCTGGTGGGTCTCGGTGTAATCGCACGCCGGATCGCCCTCGACCGTTAGCCCAGCATCGGTGAGCGCGCGGGCGAAGGCTTTGGCGTTGTCGATCACCCGCTGGGGATACTCGCCTTGAAAATGCAGCATCTCGTAGGTCGCGCCCAAGAGCCCAAGCATGGTCCCGAGGTGGTGGTTGCTGACGTGGCCGGGGAAGGTGCGCGATTCGATGAAGCGCCACAGCTCCTCGAAGGGCGAGGCCGGCGCAATGTCGCTGAGGATGACCCCGCGCTGGGGGCCGAAGAAGGTCTTGTGGGTCGAGCCAGTGACGATGTCCGCCCCTTCCTTGAGCGGGTCCTGGTAGGGCGCGCCGAGAAGGCCGAGGACATGGGCGGCGTCGTACACGATCAACGGACGGTCCGGCTGATCGGGACCGAACTCGGCACGCACGAACTCGGCGACCTCGGCGATCGGTTCGCGGTGGACGATCATGCTGCGGCCGAAGACGATCAGCTCCGGTCGTGTTCGCGCAATCAGCTCCCTGGTTGCCGCGACATCGATCCTCAGCGAGTTGTCCGCTTGAACGGGAAAGTGCTCGACCGCGGGGCGCCCGGTCACGGGATCAAGGGCAAGATAGTTCCTGAGTGCCCCCATGGGCTGGGCGCTCAAATGCCCGCCTTTGATCAGATCGTGCACCAGCGCCCGGCGCAGGCGTTCGGGTGGCTGGCCGCGGCGGGCGCGGTTCTTGAACTGAAGGAGGCCGTCGTAGACCGCATCGTTCGCCATCTGGCCGGACAGGAGGCGGACCTCGACCCGGGCGCAGCCGAAGAAAGCGCGGAGGGCGGACTTTAGCTCGTCCTCCTTGTCCATGATGAACGCGGTGCCCTTGTAGTAGCGGACCTCGGGCGAATCGGGCCCGAGCGCCGGGAGGCGGCTGTGCTCGTTGTAACGGGCCGCAGGATCGGCGGTGCTGAGCCGATCGACATAGGCCGAGGTCGGCTGCTCGGAGGCGATGAGGTTGACGCATTCGGACCGGCGCCAGCGGGTATTGGTCGCCGCTGCGGTGGTGAGTGCCGCACCGAGGTCTGCGGCATCGCCGGCATCAATGCGGCGGGTGCGGCGGGGACCGACGAACCCGGTGTAGGGGCGGGCGTAGGGTGCCGAGGACCACAGGTTCTTCTCGACCAGATCGACCTCGATCGACCGACCTTTCTCGTCAACGACGTCGAGGACGATGGGTCGGTCGGTCCGATACGTGAGGCTCGATGTGATGAGCGCGAGCCCGATCGGGCGCAGCTCATGGGCATCGGACGGGGCCTCGGAGATGCCTCCGCCCGCGAACCGCGCGTATGGGACGCTGGTGCCGGAGGTGACGTAGCCGACATGCTCGCCGTTGTGATGGACGGCATCACCAGCGCGCAGCGGCCGGCGCCCCGCAAACGCCGCGATCGGCATGACCAGGCGCTTCAGCGCGCGTTCGTCGGCCGGGGTATCGAGCTCGCCGCGGTGGATGCGGACGCACTCAGCCCGCTGTCGTTCGAGTGCCGCCCGCCCGACGTAGTCGCACGCATTGGACGGCCGGACGGCAAACATGGCGAGACCGTTCGCGAAGATAGGGATGTCGTGCCCCTCGGCATCCAGTCCCAGCTCATGGCCGTAGAGCGGGAGGCCGGCCTCAAGGCGCAGGGAATCACGCGCACCCAAGCCGCACGGGACCGCGCCCAGCCCGACCAGTCTCTCCCAGAGATCAACGAGGCGCGCGGCTTCGACGAACAGCTCAAAGCACACGGCCTCACCGGTGTAGCCGGTGCGGGCCACCATCAGCTCGGTGCCGTCAAAGGGCACATCGGATAACCGATTGCGCTTGTTCTCGGGCAGCACCGCCGGCGCCAGAACCTGTTCGAGCAAGCCGGTCGAGGCCGGGCCCTGTAGCGAAATCATGCCGAGCGTCTCGCTCACGTCTTCTAATGCGACGGCGTGCCCGGCGGACCGCTCCCCGAGCCACGCCCAGTCCTTCGCCCGGTTGGCGGCGTTAACGATCAACAGGTAGCGCGCGGCGTCCAGCCGATAGAGATAGGCATCGTCGACCGCGCCACCCTGCTCGTTGGCAATGAAGGTGTAGTGCGCCTCGCCGGGGCGCAGTGCACGGGCATCGTTGGTGAGCGTCTCGAGCAGAAAATCCCCGGCGCCAGCGCCCGCGACCCGGAAGCGGCCCATGTGCGAGACATCGAACAAGCCGGCGTGGCGCCGCGTCGCCAGGTGCTCGCGGATCGTGCCGGTCGCGTATTGCACCGGCATCGACCAACCGGCGAAGCCCACCATCTTGGCACCGCGCGCGGCGTGCCAGTCATGGAGCAGGGTCGCCGACAGTGCGGCAGGCTCGGTAGCGGCGGTCATTCCTCGGTCCCTGGGGTGGTCGCTAGCACAGCCGGCGGGTTACCCGCAACGCGCGAGCGGCGGCGCGCCGTGCGAGACGATCCCTCGGCCTCTGGCCGCGCGCGGTCGCCATCCCCATATAGGTGACATGGGAAGGATCGCTACCACACACCTGGCCGCTCCGCTCCTGGCCGCCGGCCTGCTCGTGGGCGGCTGTGCCACCGACGACGAGGCCTATGTGGTGAAGCATTGCCTCGACTTCGGGCTCTATCCGGATACCCGCGAGTATCTCGACTGCATCCAGGATTCCTATCGCGAGCTCGAGTACAACCGCCGCCTGCGCCAGTACCGCGACAACCCGCTCTAGCCATCCCCGTCCGGCCGGGCGCGCCACAAAGCCCTTGAAGCGGCGCCGGCTTTCGGCAACTCTCGCGCCCTACACGCGCTTGACAACCAAAGAGAGGGCGGACTGCCCGAGGTGGCAGTGCCGGCCCCGGCCCGGGGGAGCATGGCGGCACCCGCCAAATACTCGATCTGGAGTCTGCTGAAGAACGCTGGGTCCTACCATGAGAGCTGGCAGCGGGTGTGGCGGCAGCCAGAGCCCAAGGCGGCCTACGACATCGTCATCATCGGCGGCGGCGGCCACGGCCTTGCCACCGCCTACTACCTCGCCAAAGAACACGGCATCACCAACGTGGCGGTGATCGAGAAGGGGTGGCTGGGCGGCGGCAATACGGGACGCAACACCACGGTGGTGCGCTCGAACTACCTCTACGACGAGAGTTCGGGCATCTATGAGCTGTCGATGCGGCTGTGGGAGGGGCTGAGCCAGGAACTTAATTTCAACACGATGTTCAGCCAGCGCGGCGTGCTGGCGCTCTCGCACGATCGCCACGGCAACGATGAGCAACGCCGGCGGCGTGGCGCGATCCTATTGAACGGCATCGATTCCGAGATCCTGACCGTGCCCCAGGTCAAGGCCTTCGTCCCCATCATCAACACCTCACCCGACATACGCTATCCGCTGTTCGGCGGCATGCTGCAACGGCGGGGCGGCAACGCACGCCATGACGCCGTCGCCTGGGGCTTCGCCCGCGGCGCCGATGCCCGC
The DNA here is from genome assembly GCA_965248765.1 of Alphaproteobacteria bacterium. GTDB lineage: Bacteria > Pseudomonadota > Alphaproteobacteria > VGEJ01 > VGEJ01 > CBDFKF01. The sequence goes on along the minus strand of CBDFKF010000004.1, from coordinate 2,898,830 downwards.
GGCGTCGATATCCTCCAGGAAACCGAAGTCACCGGGCTGGTGCGAGATGGCGAGCGGATTACCGGAGTCGAGACTACCCGCGGCACGATCGGCGCCAAGCGGGTCGGCATCGTCGTCGCCGGGCATTCTGGGGTCCTGGCCGGCATGGCGGGCTTCCGCCTGCCGCTCGAGAGCTACCCGCTGCAGGCGCTGGTATCGGAGCCTATCAAGCCAGTGCTCAACACCATCATTATGTCGGGCAAGGTGCACGTGTACCTGAGCCAGTCCGACAAGGGTGAGCTGGTGATCGGCGCGAGCCGCGATGCCCACAACTCGTACTCACAGCGCGGCAGCTTCCACCTGATCGAAGAGCAGGTCGCGGCGCTCGTCGAGCTGTTCCCGATCTTCGGGCGACTGCGGATGATGCGTCAGTGGGCCGGCATCGTCGATGTCTGCCCCGATGCCAGCCCGATTCTCGGCAAGACCCCCGTCGAGGGGCTGTTCATCAACTGCGGCTGGGGCACCGGCGGCTTCAAGGCGACGCCGGGCTCGGGCTGGGTCTATGCCCATACGCTGGCGACCGGCGAGCCGCATCCGATCAACGCGCCATTCACGCTCTCCCGTTTTTCCTCGGGCTATCTCATCGACGAACACGGCGCCGCCGGCGTCGCGCACTGAGGAGGGGACGGGATGTTCCTGATCGACTGCCCCTACTGCGGCCCGCGTTGGCAGACCGAGTTCGTCTGCGGCGGCGAGGGGCACATTGAGCGCCCGGCCGAGCCGGAAGCGCTGTCTGATGAGGAGTGGGCCGACTACGTGTTCAACCGGACCAACCCCAGGGGTCTGCACTTCGAGCGCTGGCAGCATGTCCATGGCTGCCGCCGCTGGTTCAACGTCGCGCGCGATACAGTGAGCGACCAGATCAAGGCCGTCTACCCGATGGGCGAACGGCCGCCCGAAGGCTTGGGCTGAACCTACTATGAGCGTTCAGCCTTTCCGTTTGGACCAAGGCGGCCGCCTCGACCGCGGTCAGCCGATCGATTTCAGCTACGACGGGCGCCGCTACACCGGGTTTGCGGGCGATACCTTAGCCTCGGCGCTGCTCGCCAACGGCATCCGCCTGCTCGGCCGCAGCTTCAAATACCACCGCCCGCGCGGCATCGTCGGTGCCGGCTCCAACGAGCCCAACGCGATCGTGCAGCTCGAGACCGGCGCCTACACCGAGCCCAACACCCGGGCCACCCAGGTCGAGCTCTATCACGGGCTGTCGGCGACATCGCAGAACTGCTGGCCCAGCGTGAGCTTCGATTTCGCCGCGTGGACCAGCCGTATTTCCGGTCTGTTTCCCGCCGGCTTTTACTACAAGACCTTCATGTGGCCGCGTTCGGCCTGGATGCGCTACGAGTACTTCATCCGCTGGATGGCCGGGCTCGGCTCCTCGCCGCGCATGCCCGATCCCGACCGCTACGAGAAGTTCCACACCCATTGCGATGTGCTGGTGGTTGGCGGCGGGCCGGCCGGACTGGCCGCGGCACTCGCCGCCGGACGCGCCGGCGCGCGGGTGATCGTGGTGGACGAGCAGAACGAGGTCGGTGGCAGCCTGTTGGATGAGACCGCCGAGATCGACGGCCAACCGGCGCTCGGGTGGGCGCATGCGGCGGCGGTCGAGCTTGCCGGATTGCCAGAGGCGCGCCTGTTGCCGCGCTCGACGGCCTATGGCTACTACGACCACAACTTCGTCATGATCGCCCAGCGCGTGACCGACCATCTCGGGCCGGGGGTCGCGCCGGTCGGCATGCCGCGGCAGGTCCTGTGGAAGGTGCGTGCTAAGCAAGTGGTGCTGGCTACCGGTGCGCACGAGCGGCCGCTGATCTTTCCCAACAACGATCGCCCCGGCGTCATGCTGGCCTCAGCCGCCCGCGCCTACGTCAACCGCTACGCGGTGCGCCCGGGCCGACGCGCCGCTTTGTTCACCAACAACGACAGCGGCTATGCGGCGGCGCTCGACCTGCATGCGCGCGGGGTCGAGGTGGCCGGCATCGTCGATGCCCGTGCCGAGCCGGCTGGTCCGCTGCCGGCCGCAGCCCGCGAAGCCGGGCTCCCCATCCTCGACAACCACGTCGTGGTCGCCACGCACGGGACGAAACAGGTGCGCGGGATTACCGTCGCGCCGTTGAACGCCACCGCTGACGGCATCGACGGCGAGTCCCGCCGCCTCGACTGCGATCTCCTCTGCATGGCCGGCGGCTGGAGCCCGGTCGTCCACCTGTTCTCGCAATCGCGCGGGCGACTTCGCTTCGACACGGAGCAGAGCTGTTTCCTGCCGGGCGAATCGGTGCAGGCGGAGCGGTCGGCCGGGGCCTGCAACGGCGCCTTTCGCCTCGAGGATTGTCTGCGCGAGGGCTTTAACGCCGGTGCCGAGGCGGCGCGGGCCGCCGGCACGGCCGACGTCGAGGTGCCGTTGGCACCGCCCGCGCCCGAGCCCGAGACGGCGCCGGGGCGCGCGCTGTGGGAAGTGCCCAAGCGCCTGCCGACGGGGAAGCCGGGCAAACGCTTCGTCGATTTCCAGAACGATGTGACCGTGAGCGACGTCGAGCTGGCCGCGCGCGAGGGCTACCTCTCGGTCGAGCATCTCAAGCGCTACACGACACTCGGCATGGGCACCGACCAGGGCAAGACCTCCAACGTGAACGCACTTGCCATCTTTTCGCGGTGCACGGGGCACGATATCCCTGCGCTCGGCGTCACCACGTTCCGCCCACCCTATACGCCGGTCGCCTTCGGCCTGATCGGCGGCCGCGACGTCGACGATTTGTTCGATCCGGTGCGCAAGACACCGATGCACGAATGGCACGTCGCCGCCGGCGCGCTGTTCGAGGACGTCGGCCAATGGAAGCGCCCCTACTACTACCCGCGCGACGGTGAGGACATGGCGGCCGCCGTCAAGCGGGAGTGCGAGGCGGTGGGCAACGGCGTCGGCATCGCCGATGCCTCAACGCTCGGCAAGCTGGACCTGCGCGGTGCGGACGCGACGACGGTCCTCAACTGGGTCTACACGAACGCGTGGAATCGGCTGGAGACCGGCCGTTGCCGCTACGGCCTCATGCTCGGCGAGAATGGCATGGTCTTCGATGACGGCGTCACCGCCAAGCTTGCCGACGGCCATTACCTCATGAGCACGACCTCGGGCGGCGCCGCGCATGTGCACCATTGGCTCGAGGAATGGCTGCAGTGCGAATGGCTGCACATGAACGTGTGGGTGACCAACCTTACGACCCAGTACGCGGTGGCCCAGATTGCTGGCCCGAAGGCGCGCGATCTCTTGGCCGAGCTGTGCGCCGATGTCGACCTCTCGCGTGAAGCCTTCCCCTTCATGTCGATGCGCGAGGGCACGGTCGCCGGTATGCCCGCGCGCATCTTCCGCATCAGCTTCACCGGCGAGCTCTCCTACGAGATCAACGTGCCGGCGAGCTACGGCATGGCGTTGTGGCAGGCGCTGATGACGGCTGGCGAGAAATACGACATCACCCCCTATGGCACCGAGTCGATGCACGTGCTGCGCGCCGAGAAGGGCTTCATCATCGTCGGCGAGGAGACCGACGGCACCGTTACCCCGATCGATCTCGGCATGGACTGGATCGTCAGCAAGCGGAAGAAGGACTTCCTCGGCAAGCGGTCGTTGGACCGTGCTGACATCGTCAAGCCCGATCGCAAACAGCTCGTGGGCCTGTTGACCGAGGACCCGAGCTATGTTCTGGGCGCCGGCGCCCAAATTCTTGTCGGCGTCCGTCCCGAGCCGCCAATGCCGATGCAGGGCCATGTCACCTCGGCTTACTACGGCCCCCGGGTCGGCCGCTCCATCGCCATGGGGATGTTGGCCGGCGGCCTCAAGCGCAAAGGCGAGACGGTGTCAATCTGGAACGGCGGAGAGATCGTGCGGGCCAAAGTCACCTCGCCGGTCTTCTACGACGCGGATGGGGAGCGGCTGAATGCTTAAGAGATATCGGCCCGAAAGTAATCGGCGTGATTGAGCAGTTCTGGCGGCAGGGTCCGCTCGACCACCAGCATCTGGCGGCGCGCCCCGCCCATACCGCCGTCGGCGTTGCCCTGTCGGAGGCGCGGTTTACCGGCAAGATCAACTTGCGCGGTAAGGCCGAGCCGGCGTTCCTCGACGCGGTTCGCGGCGCGCTTGGCTGTGCGCCAGCGGTGGCGGCCTGCACGAGCGCGAGTGCCGCGGACCGAACGATCCTGTGGATCGGTCCGGACGAGTGGCTGGTGGTGGTGCCACCCGGTGCCGAGGCCGAGACCGTCACGGCGCTCGAGACCGCACTTGCGGGCCACCATGCGGCGGTGAACGATGTGACCGAGAGCCTGCACACGATTCGCCTGAGCGGTCCGGACAGCCGGCTGGTGCTGGCCAAGGGCTGCACACTCGATCTCCATGCGCGGGTCTTCGGGCCGGGCCAGTGCACGCGGACGCTGATCGCCAAGGCGGCGGTGCTCGTGCATCAGCTCGACGACACACCGAGCTTCGATCTCTACATCGACCGCTCGTTTGCGGAGTACCTCTGGCGCTGGCTGGAGGACGCCGCCTCGACCCTCGCCGGCATCAAATAGCAGCGCGGGACCCGCGCGGGCGGTCTGTCGCGGCGAACGTCTGGGGGCTAGTCTGATGGCGGGCCGAGGTATCGATCACGTCGTTGTGGCGGTCGGCGATCTCGATGGCGCGGCGGCGCGCTACGAGAGCCTAGGCTTCACGCTGACGCCCCGCGCCTCGCACCCCGACACCATGGGGACCGCGAACCGGCTTGCGCAATTCGCCGAACGCAACTTCATCGAGCTGCTCGAAGTCGATCGTCCCGACGGGCTGGACGACCACGACTTTGCCGCCGCGCCGCCGTGGTTCAGCTTCGGTGCCCACAACCGGCGCTTCGTGGGTGGGCACGAAGGAATCTCGATGCTGGTTTTGGCCACCGATGATGCACGCGGCGACCTCGCTCGGTTCGAGGCGGCCGGGCTTAACACCTACGCACCCTTCGAATTCGAGCGCCGCGCGGTTCAGCCCGACGGGTCGGAGGCCCGCGTTGCTTTTAGCTTGGGATTCGTCACCAGTCCCGAGATGCCGGCGATCGCGTTCTTCGTCTGCGAGAACAAGTTCCCGGAGAACTTCTGGAAGCCTGCATTTCAATCGCACCGCAACGGCGCGCGCTCAATCGCGGCGGTCTATCTCGCCGCCGAATCGCCGCGAACCCACCGAGACTTCTTGACCGCGCTGATCGGCACTGCGCCGCAGCCCATCGCCGGAGGTCTACTCTGGGCCTGCGGCCACGAGGAGCTTTTGGTCATGGCCCCCTCGGCACTCGCCGAGATCGCGCCCACCGCGTCCATCGATCGGGCCGCCGGGCCGCAGTTCGTCGGCCTGGCGATCGCGACGGCGGATCCGGCACCGGAAGCAGTGGCGGCCGATGACGCATGCGGCGTTTTCATCGCGTGGCGGCCGGCGTGAGATCGTCGCGCCCCGTCGTTGGCACCGGCGGAAACTGTTAAGCTGGGGCATCGGCCAAGGCGATGACAGGAGAAGCGGAATGAGTGCCGCAACGCCGGAGTTCGACGGAGTCCGCCTCGCCGTCCTCACTAACCGGCTGGCCGCCGTCTGCGCCAAGATGGCCAACACGCTGCACCGCACGGGCCGTTCCGGCGTCTTAAACACTGCGCGCGATTTCTCCTGCTGCATCATCACCGGCGATCATCAGCTGCTCTCGGTCGTGGAGAGCCAGCCCATCCACGTGCTCGCCGGACCCGATCAGATGGCGCGCACGATGTGCGAGCTGCACGACGATGTTCGCCCCGGCGATGCTTACCTCCACAACTCGCCCTACGACGGCTGCAGCCATCCCGCGGATCACACCATCATCGTGCCAATCTTCGACGACAATGGGGTCTACCGTTTCGCCGTCGAGGCCAAGGCACATCAATCGGACTGCGGCAATAGCATTCCCACCACGGTGATGCCGACGGCGCGCGACATCTATGAGGAGGGCGCGCTGATCTTTCCGGCGACGCGAATCCAGCGCGACTACCGCGACGTCGAGGACATCCTGCAGATGTGCAAGCTGCGCATCCGTGCCCCACAACAATGGCACGGCGACTACCTGGCGATGTTGGGGGCGGCACGAATCGGCGAGCGTGAGCTGGTGGCGTTGGGGCGGGAGATCGGCTGGGATGTGCTCGAGGCTTACACGGCCCAGTGGTTCGACTACTCCGAGCGGCGCATGATCGAGGCGTTGGGCCGGATGCCCGGCGGCACCCAGACCGTGCACAGCCGCCACGATCCGGTGATCAACTCACCGCCCGACGGTATCCTGATCGAGGTGACCGTTGCGATCGACCCCGCTGGCGGCACCGTCGACGTCGATCTCCGCAACAATCCAGATTGCATGGCCAACGGGCTGAACCTCAACGAGGCGGCAGCACGCACGGCGGCGCTCTTGGGCCTATTCAACTCGATCGATCATACCGTGCCCGCGAACGCCGGAAGCTTTCGCCGGGTCAACATCCAGCTCCGCGAGAACTGCTGCGTCGGCATCGCACCGCACCCGGCGAGCTGCTCAGCGGCAACGACGAACCTGAGCGACCGGGTCATCAATTCGGTACAGCGCGCCGTGGCCGAGCTCGGCGAGGGCTATGGCCTGGCCGAGGGCGGCTATGTTCTGCCGCCCGGCTTCGGAGCGATCTCGGGCACCGATCCGCGCACCGATACCTATTACGTCAACTTCGTAATGCTCGGCTTCGGCGCCGGCCCGGGCGCGCCGACGACCGACGCCTGGCTCAGCCTCGGCACCGTCGGGGTGGGCGGCATCATCCGCTACGATGCGGTCGAGGTCGACGAACTGCGCTATCCGATGGTCGTCCGCGACCGCCGGTTCCTGCCCGATACCGAAGGGGCCGGGCGCTTCTGCGGCGCTCCCAACGCCTTTGTGGAATACGGGCCCACCCATGGCCAAATGACGGTAGGGTTCTCCTCCGATGGCGTTATCAATCCGGCCCGCGGCGCGCGCGGCGGCGATAACGGCACCCCGGCGCGGCAGGTCCGATGCACCCGCAACGGCGAGCTGATCGAGCTCGATTCGTGGACACCGGTGGAGCTTTCACCGGGCGAGACGATCCTGTCCTACGCCGCTGGCGGTGGCGGGTACGGCCCGGCGACTGAGCGCGCGCCGGAGCGCGTTGCCGCGGATGTGCGCGAGGGCTGGGTGAGCCGCGAGCGGGCGCAGGCCGTCTACGGCGTCGTGCTCGACGATGAAAGCAACGTCGATGCCGCGGCGACCGCGGCGCGCCGGGCGAGCTGAGGCGGCGAGCTACCCGCGCACGTCCCTTGACACGCCGGGATACGGCTCCGTAGGGTCGACGCTCGACCGTCGCTCAAACGAGAAACCAGGGAGGTAATCAGCGATGTCGCAGACGCCAACACGATGGCAGCTCGCATGGGGTGCCGTCGCCATATTCGCGGTCGCAGTAGTCGCATTTGGCGCGGTCAAGCCCGCGCAGGCGGCCGATCCATTCGTCGTCAACACCTCGCGATCACCGCCGACGCTTGATCCCGTCAACGTCTGCGACATTACCGATCACGGCTTCATCGCGAGCCTCTACGTCGCGCTGCTAGCCTACGAGGACAAGCCTATCGAGGGGGCGCCGTCGGGAATCAAAGCGACCCAAGAAGACACGACCAAATTCAAAGGCGATCTCGCCAAGTCCTGGAATGTGTCCGACGACGGCACCAAGCTGACCTTTAACATCACCCCGGGCGTGAAGTTCACGAGCGGGCGCCCGGTCGATGCGGCCGCGGTTGCAGCCTCGCTCACCCGTGCCTGGAAGAGCGGTACCTGCGGCACCTACTTCTTCGAGGCCGCGCAGTACGGCAACACCCAGTCGATCGAGGCGGTCGACGACCTGACGGTGGTTATCACCCTGGCGAAAGCCGAGCCGCTGGTGATGCATGCGTTGACCCAGCCGAATCTCGCCATTGTCGATACCGAGGAAGTGGAGAAGATGGGTGGCGACGAGTGGCTCGCCAGTCACGCCGCCGGCTCAGGGCCTTATATCCTGGAGGAGTATCAGCCAGGGGTGCGTGCCAAGTTCGTCCGGAATCCGACCTACTTTGGCAAGCCCGCGCTTGAGGCGGAGGTGATCGTCAACTTTATTCCCGACAACGCGACGCTCTTGTTGCAAGCCCGCAACCGCAACGCCCACGTCACGCTTGGCTTGCAGAAGTCATCGGTGGCAAGCCTGGCGAAAGAGCCGGGGCTCGAGGTCATCGCGGTCAAGAGCTCACGCTGGCAGCTGATCGGACTGCCCAACGAGATCCCGCCGTTCGACAACGTGAAGTTCCGCGAGGCGCTGACCTATGCGGTTCCGTACCAGCAGATCCTCGACAAGGTCGCCTTCGGCTACGCCGAGATCTACTACGGGCCGTTCCCACCCGCATTCCCCTCCTACAACGCCAAGCTTGGCCAGGCGCGCACGTATGACCTCGACAAGGCACGAGCCTTGATCGCGGAGTCGGGCGTGAGCCTCCCGGTCGAGACCGACATGGTGATCCGCGAGGGCGAGTTCGCTCACGATCAAATCGCCACCATCGTTCAGGGTACGTGGCGCGAGATCGGCGTGAACGTGACCATTCAGAAGCATCCGGCATCGGCCTATCAGGAAGCGATCTACACCGAGACCAAGCAGAGCACGCTCATCCGCATCGACGGCCCGTCGGTGACCGACCCCGGCTGGTTGTTCGACTATGACCTGCGCTGCGAGTCGTTCTTCAATACGAGCGATTACTGCAACCCGGCAGCCGAAGCCCTCTTGGACGAGGCACATCCGTTGCTCGACGAGAGCAAGCGACAGGTGTACTGGGACAAGATCGCCGAGATGTGGGTAGCCGACTCACCACGTATTCCGGTGTTTGCGGACATCTACACTGCGGTGGTGAGCGACGATGTCAAGGTGTGGCACTACCAGCAGGATGGCCCCTTCGACCTGCACCGGTGGAGCCGCTGACGCACGTCGACTAGGAGCGCTGAAACCCGGGGTCTGCGCCCGCCGCAAGGGCATAGACCCCTTTTTGCCGCTGCCCCGGGGCCGCGCGGCCTGAGGTCAGCTCAATCCACATGGCCGGTGTCGACGTCGCATCCGGGTTGCCCAGCAACCGCCTAGCCGCCTGGGCTGGCGCGACCGGTCGGGCGTGCGGCTACGTAGCACGCGATCCGGTGTTGGCGGTTGTCGCCATCCTGTTCGGCCTGCTCACCATTACCGCGATCATCGGGCCGGAGATCTGGCGCAAGGACCCACTGGCCATCGATCTGCTCGTCTCGCTCGAGGGACCGTCGCTCGCCCATCCGATGGGAACCGACGGCAACGGGCGCGATGTGCTCGCACGCTTCATCCATGGCGCCCGTATTTCGCTCGCGGTCGGCGCGATCGTGGTCATCACCGGGCTCCTCGTCGGCGGCACCATGGGCCTCATGGCCGGCATCTCCGGTCGGTTCGCCGACAACATTTTGATGCGAGTGATCGACGCGCTCGCGGCATTCCCGCCGCTCATCCTGGCGATGGCCGTCACCGTCGGCCTCGGCGTCGGTCTCGAGACCGGGGCGCTCGGCATCATGCTGACATCGGTCCCCTACTACGCTCGGCTGATCCGCGCCGACGTGATTCGCATCCGCGCCCTGCCATCGGTCGAGGCGGCAGTCGCTCTCGGGGCAAGCCGCACGCGCGTCGTCCTGCGCCACATCGTTCCCCACACCACCTCGACCATGCTGATCCAGTCGGCGGCCGTGTTCGGCTACGCGATCTTGACGCTGGCCGCCCTCGGTTTCGTCGGGCTCGGCGCACAGATCCCTGAGGCCGAGTGGGGTGCCATGATCACCGATGGCCTTCAGTACGCGCTTACCGGCGAGTGGTGGATTACCGTCTTCCCCGGGCTCGGCGTGTTGCTCGCGGTCGTTGCCACCAACATGCTCGCAGATCGCGCACGCGACCTCCTCGATCCCCATGGTCAGCAGGCAGCAGTGTCGTGATGCACGGGAGCCAGGACCGAACCGGCGGTAAGGGCTAGGGATGCTCCAGGTCATCCTCAGCCGCGTCGCGATGTCGGTATTCGCCCTGTTCGGCGCCTCGGTCTTCGCCTTCGTCGTCCTACGGGTGACGCCGGGCGACCCGGCCCGCCTGTTCCTCGGTCCGTTCGCGACCGAAAAGGCGGTTACCGAACTCGAGGAGAAGCTCAGGCTGCACCAACCGCTGATCGACCAGTACTTCGCCTATATGTTCGATTTCTTCCGCGGCGACTGGGGGTTTTCGTATAGCACCGGCCAGTCGGTGGCGACCCAGCTCGTCGATCGCTTTCCGGCAACGCTCGAACTCGGGCTATATGCCTTCATCTTCGCCTTCTTCTTCGCGGTCAGCCTGGCATTGATCGCCGCATACCGACGCGGCCCGATCAGCGACGGCGGCGTCCGGGCCCTCTCGTTCGTCGGTCTGGGCGTCCCGCCGTTTTGGTTTGGGCTGATGCTGCTGGTCATCTTCTTCGAACAGCTCGGCTGGCTGCCCGGTCCGGACGGGCGGCTGGATCTCGCGCGTGACCCGCCACCGGCGCTAACGCATCTCTATACGTTCGACGCGCTGCTCCACGGCGAGTTCGCGACTCTTGCCGACGCCCTGCTGCACCTTATTCTGCCGGCCATCACGCTCGGGTTGTTGCCGTTCGCCTTCCTGTTGCGTCTATTGCGCGCCAACTTGCTGGATGTCGCTCGCGAGCCATTCATCACCGTGGCACGCAGCAAGGGGGTGAGCCGCTGGGGGGCATTCGTCAAACACGCCCTGCCGAACGCGTTCCTGCCAACGCTGACTGCCGCTGGCCTCCTGCTGGGACAGCTGCTGGCCGGCAGCGTGCTGGTCGAGAAAGTGTTCAACTGGCCGGGCGTCGGCAACCTCGTCACCGAGGGCATCCTGCGTCAGGACTTCTCGGTAGTGCAGGCATTCATTCTGCTGAGCGCCTTCGTTTACGTGATCGCCAACCTGGTCGTCGACATCCTGGCCGGCTTTGTCGATCCACGGGTGCGCCTGCCGGCGAGGGTCGGTTGACCGAGCCGGTCCTCGAGGTCCGCGGACTGCGCGCTGAGTTCGCCACCAAAGGCAGTGCCGTCGCCGCTGTCCGCGACGTCTCGTTCAGCGTCGCCCGCGCCGAGAAGGTCGCCATCGTTGGCGAATCGGGTTGCGGCAAATCAACGCTGGCGCTCAGCGTGCTCGGCCTGCTCGATCCGCCGGGGCGCGTTGCGGCCGGCGAGGTGCTGCTGAACGGCCGGGACATCGTACCCCTCGGCGACCGCGCGATGCGCCGGATCCGCGGCAACGAGATCTCGCTGATCTTCCAGGACCCGATGAGCGCGCTTGATCCGGTCAAGAGCATAGGCAATCAGATCACCGACACGATCCGCCGCCATCAGCCGACGCTAGGGCGCAGCGCTGCCCGCTCGCTCGCGGTCGATCTCCTGACCGAGGTTGAGGTCCCGGCGGCGGGACGCCGGCTCGACGATTTCCCGCACCAGTACTCCGGCGGGATGCTGCAACGCGTGATGATCGCCATTGCGCTTGCGAACGGCCCCGACATCGTGATCGCCGACGAACCGACCACCGCTCTCGACGTGACGACCCAAGCGCAGGTCCTGGCGCTGCTCGATCGACTGGTCGCGGACCGCGGCGTGGCGATCGTCCTAATCACCCATAATCTCGGCATCGTCGCCGAGTTCTGCGACGCCGTGCAGGTCATGTACGCCGGCCGTTTCGTCGAACGCGCGGACATCGACGACATCTTTTTGCGCCCGGGCCACCCGTACACCAGGGCAATGCTCGATTCGATCCCCCGGCCGGACCGCTTGGAAGTAGGGCCATTGCCCTCCATCGCCGGATTTCCCCCCGACCTCAGCCAGTTGCCGCCGGGCTGCTCGTTCGCGCCCCGCTGCCCGCTCGGCCACGATCGCGAGATCTGTCACGAGCGGACGCCGGCACCCGAGATCCTCGACTACGGTGCCCGCACGGCGATGGTGGAGTGCCACTTCGCGCTCGAACGTGGCGCCGGCGAATCGGCGTGACCGCCCGCGAGAACACCGGGACGCCCCACGTAGCGAAGGCCGCGGACAGGCTCATGCTCCGCGTCGAGGACCTGCGCAAGACCTTCTCACTCGGCTCCAGCATCATCAGTGGGGGCACAGAGGAGCTTCGGGCCGTCGACGGCATCTCGTTCGACATCGCGCGCGGCGAGACCTTCGGGCTGGTCGGTGAATCGGGATGCGGCAAGTCGACCGCGGCGCGCTGTGTGCTGCGGCTTATTGAGCCCACGGCGGGCCGCACCACCTTCGACGACGTCGATCTCCTCGCCCTCGATGGACAGGCGCTGCGGCGTATGCGTCGGCGTATGCAGATCGTCTTCCAGGATACCGCTGGCTCGCTCGATTCGCGCATGTCGGTGCGCGCGATCGTGGAGGAACCGTTGGTGATCCATGGCGGGGGAACGAGAGTCGAGCGGTACGAGCGGGTGGACGAGATGCTCAATCTGGTCGGCATCCAGCCGACGCTGGCGGCACGTCGGCCACGCCAGTTCTCGGGCGGCCAGCGCCAGCGCATCGGGCTCGCCCGGGCGCTGATCCTCAATCCGGAGTTCGTGGTGCTGGACGAGCCGATCTCAGCGCTCGATGTCTCAGTGCAGGCGCAAATCCTTAACCTCCTGCGCGACCTGCAACAGCGCTTCGCGCTGACCTACTTGTTCATCGTCCACGACCTCACCGTCGCCGAGTACTTCTGTGACCGACTGGCCGTCCTCTATCTCGGGCGGGTCATGGAGGTGGCGGACCGGCTCACGCTGTTTCGCGAGCCGTTGCACCCCTATACGGTGAGCCTGCTGTCCGCAGTGCCGATTCCCGACCGCGAGGCGCGGCAAAAGAGCGCGCGGATCCTGCTGCACGGGGAGGTCTCGCCACTCGCTGGGGCCGTGCGCGGTTGTCCGTTCCAGGCGCGCTGCCCGGTCGGTCGGGACCGCGATGTGTGCATCAATGAAGCGCCGCCGCTCGAGTCGAAGGGGCCAGGGCACTCGGTGGCCTGCCATTTTCCGGGCGAGCTTTAGCCGTCAGCAGCACTCCGACTGAACCGCGTGCTGGCTGCGACCGTACAACCTGATACTGGCCGCGGCCTTCGGCCCGTCGCCGACCACAACGGGGCAATGGGTCCCGAAGATATCTCTCCCTGATCGTGGACCAGCGGCCCCGGCCTCACAGCCGGGGCCTTTTCTTCGTGGATCACGGCTGCGGCACAGGATCTGCTGTCCCCCTACCCGTGGTCTTTGAAGTTCGCCGCACGCTCTCTCTTAGCGCCCGATCGGTGTGCGCGATCGCCAGCGGATCGCTGCGGCGAGCAAGCGGCAGTCCGCCGATCTCGCTGATCAGTTTGGTCATCATGGCGCGGCCGAAGTCGTGGTAGTCGTTAGCTGACATCACGAACGCCGCCGGCCCGCCGACGACGCTCTCGCGGTAATAGATGTCAAGCCGCGGGTCCTGGTTGAGGATAGCCAGCCCATTGATGGTGACGCCCTCAGCGATGGCGCGATCCCGAGCGGTCTCGGTGTGCGGGCCCTCGTTGCTGCGGCCGTCGCCTGAGATGTCGATGGTCCGCCGGGCACCCTCAAAGCCGTTGTCGTGGAACATCGGCAGCGCCGCATGAATGAGCGCACCAATCGCGGTGTTGCCCATCAGCATCGTCCGCGGCATCGTCTCGATCCGCTTGGCTAATGCGCGTGCCGCGGCTCCATCGGCGATATGAGTCCAACCCAACATCATCTCCTGCAGATCGGCCGAGGACCATTGCACCACGGTGACGGCGATGCCGGCATCCCCCGTGCGCTCAAGCGCGGTGATCACCTCGGGGCTGCGCAACGCGGTTGCAAGGCCCCGCATCTGGTGGAGGTATTCATCAAAGCTGACGCTGAGCGAAGCATCGACGGCGAGGATGAGCTCAAGGTCGACGGGCCTTGCCTGGCTCATCGATGCACCGAGGCTCAGCGCGATGCCAAGGACGGCGGCGCGGAGAATGCGGACCATGGGCACCACGGCGGTTGCGGGCTTTCTGCCGAACGACTCTGCATCATGTCGCCGGCCACGCGGCCTGGCCACACGGACGCAGTAGCGACCCGGGAAGCCTAACTAGCCGAAAAACAGAAGATTGCGATGCCGTACCCGCGCGTGTCTCAGGAGCACGATCCTAGCGGAGTTAGCCGAGGCACAAAGCCCGGCCGCACTCTATTCCGCCGCAAGAACGAGGCGCTCGCCGCCCGCAAGCGGTGGCGCAACGGCACCATCAAGGCCCTTCAGGGCACGCGCAACCGATTCATCGACCAGCCCGGGCTTGCCGACGGCCTCTGACAGTCGTGCGGCGCGGCAACCCGCTGCTCTGGCCTCCCAGAGCCGAGCTTGCCGGTGCCGACCCGAACTTGCACACTGAGCAAGGAGCGATGTGCAGGGGTTAGGGTCATGAAGATCGACGGTGAATGCCACTGCGGCTACATCAAATACGAGGCGGAAATCGACCCCGAAAGGGTTGTGATCTGCCACTGCACCGACTGCCAGACGCTATCGGGCTCTGCCTTTCGCACGGTCGCATTTTCGCGCGAGGACACCTTCAGACTTCTCGCCGGTGACGTGAAGATCTACGTCAAGACGGCAGAGAGTGGAGCGCAACGCCAACAAGCCTTCTGCCCCGAGTGTGGCACACCGATCTTTGCTGCCTCAGTCGGTGAGGGTCCAAAAGTACATGGCATCCGGGTGGGCAGCGTTCGTCAGCGCAGTGAGCTGGTCCCAAAAATGCATGTGTGGTCGCGCTCGCAACAGCATTGGCTCGAGTCTGACTTGGCGCCCGTTCGAAGATTCGAGAAGCAACCTGGCTAGAACGGCCAGAGCTGTGTCTCTGACGGGCTCCTGATCGGCGATCATGTCAGCGCTCTGGCGGATCAGGACACTGATTCCGTCGTTGCCATGGCCATCGTGACAGCTATCGTCCCAATCGGCTTCTTCCGCACTGAGGTGGTGGGCCGGGCTGGGATTGAACCAGCGACCTCCCGCATGTGAAACGGGCGCTCTACCGCTGAGCTACCGGCCCGTTGTGGCGCACCGGGCGATCGGGCATTAGGGAACTGGTGGTGGGACGTGTCAAGAAATCGCAGGGCTATTGGCGCCTCAGGTGGCGGTTGGCGGCGCGAGCCAATGGGACAGGTCGCGTTCGATGAGGTCCTCGAGCCGCCGGATGTCGTCCTGATAAAGGGCCATGACCTCGCCCCTGGCCTCGGCCGAGAGCGGCGGCACCGCCACGAGGTCGCGGCGCCGAATTGCCTCGCAGGCACGCACACGCCAGTGATGCGGCACAAGGGCCCGCGCCGCCGCGCGCGCCGGGTTTGGCCGTATTAGCAACGCCCTCACCGTAGCGCTTCGGTACGCCCCACCAACATTGTGCCGCATATTGCCGGCCGCCAGCATAGCGGGGCGATGCACCCAGATGCCGGGCGCCCTCGTCAGGTCTGGCGCAAACCTGAGGCCCGGAGTGACCTTCCGCCGCCGGGGCGTGGGCCGCAGGCGTCGATTCGCCTCCGTGCGGCTTCTCGACGACCGCTACGGGAGCCGGTCGCGTGATTCCGGGCCATGTGCCGCCTTTGGCGTAGTCCTCAATCAGAAAGCTGATGAATTGCTCTCGCGCCCGCGTCGAGGCGTGAACCCAGGTCTTTTTGAGGTTACGGAGCTCTTTCTCAACCTGGGCCCCAGTCACGCCCGCCTCACCACCCTTCAGCGACGCCTTGGCAGCGCGGAAGTTCGCGGAAGCACCCGTCGCCACGCGGTCGATCGCTTGGCGCTGCTCGTTATGGGACAGGCTCGCGAGCGCGTCGAGCTCGACGCCACTATCGGCCGCCGGCAGTTTCTTAATCCGTGCTTGCACGTCCAGCGCTATCTTCTCGGCGCGGTTGCGCGAGCGGTTGATCGCCTGTTTGGACATGCCCGTTTTGTCAGCAGCATCCCGATCGAAGCCCACTTTCTGCTCGCCACCCGGGGTGGAGATTCTTTTTCCGCCCTTGGCATCGAACAGCTCTTTGCGCCGCTTGAGATGATCGGCTCGTTCGAGCTCGGTGAGCTCAGCACGCACGAGGTTCTCGTCGATCTCCCAGAGCTGGCGATCAAGCTCGCCAAGGGTGACAGCCAGGCATGCGATCTCTTGCCAACCCAGCTGTTTGGCCGCAGCCAGGCGGTGTGCGCCGGCCACGAGGTCATGTTTGGCGCCACGGGCGTGGACCGTGATCGGTTGTCTCAGCCCGAGCTCCTGCATGGAACCGGCGAGCTCCTCGACCCGGCGGGGGTCAAGCCGGCGTCTGCGCGAGCCGACCTCGACCGCATCGAGAGCCACCATGGCGACCGTGGACCCGGCGTCAGCCGGTTGTTGCGAGCTCGAAACGAGCTCGCCAATGGGGACCAGCTGCATCGATTCCGTTTCGATCCGCGGGAGGGGGCCGTATTCCGGCCACGCCGGTTCGGCGAGGGGGCTCTCCGCCGCTCGCTCACCGCTGCCGACCGCTACAACCATCGCGTGTCCGCAGGCGGTTGCGACCGCTTTTGTCGTGGTGACAAGGCCACCGTATACGCCGCGTTTTCGATTCTCCATGGCGGCGGCGTTCGGAGAATGGCTGTCGGCGCTCGCGGACCAAGGATGGAAATCCATTTCAGCTCCTCGCGTCGGATAGGCCCATTTCGGGTCTGGCGGCAGAATCCGCGCCAGCCGAGCCAGCGCCAATAGGGTTATTCCCTAGCGCGGGGGCAAAAACGCCCTAGGTGGCGCTGATATCAGCGGAGCCGCGCGAGCGTCGCCGGCAACGCATCGAGCGATTCGATGACGGCATCCCCGCCTAGTGAGAGCGCCGGCACACCGGCATAGCCGTACGCGGCAACGATCACCGGGATGGCGGCGTTGCGCGCGGTCGCGACATCCACTGCGCTGTCCCCCACCATCACAGCATCGGCCGCATCGCCCCCGACCGCCTCAATCGTGGCGCACAGGTGCAGGGGGTCGGGTTTGCGGACGGCCAGACTATCGCCGCCGAGCACGGCGCCAAAATAGCGATCCAGCGCAGTTGCCTTGAGCAGCCGGCGGCTCAACGCCTCGGGCTTGTTGGTGCAGACACCCAGGCGACACGCGGTCGCCGAGAGGGCCGCCAGCGCATCCAGCGCCCCAGGAAATGGCCGGCTCTCGCGGGCCAAATTCGCGCCGTAGTGATCGAGGAAGGCGGATCGGGCAGCAGGAAGCCCCGCCTCGCCGAGAGCAGCGCCCGTGACCTCGAAGCCGCGCCGGATAAGTGCCACAGCGCCCTCGCCCATCAGGGAGCGCACGTCCTCGACGGCTAGCTCGGGCCGTCCAGCCGCCGTCAGAACGGCATTCAGCGCCGCGCAGAGATCTGGCGCTGTATCGACGAGCGTCCCGTCGAGGTCAAAGATGACGGTTCGCGACATGCGCCTTTGGCACGCGAGCCTGAAACAAGCTGAAACATAAAGTGTAGCAGCAATCACTTGGCCGCTTGCGGGCCTTGTGGCAAGGTCAGCCGCCGATCGGCAGGGGTGCCGATTCGACGGGTCCTCTATCGCAGAAGCCACCGGCCGATGGAAAAGCGCAAGCCCGCCGTCCTGGTCCTTGCCGCCGGCATGGGGACACGGATGCGCTCGACCCGGCCCAAGGTCATGCACGAGATCGCCGGCCGGCCGATGATTGCCTACGTCATCGACAGCGTCCAGGCGCTCTCGCCCGAGCGCATCGTCGTTGTGGTGGGCCCCGACATGCCGGACTTGATGGCCGAAGTCGCCCCCCTCCCGACCGTGGTCCAGACGGAGCGGCTGGGCACAGGTCATGCGGTGATGACGGCGATTGACGCACTCGCGGGTCTTTCCGGCGATATCCTCGTCGTGTTCGGCGATACCCCGCGGCTGCGGCCCGAGACGCTGCAAGCGATGCTCGCCGCGCGCCAGACAGATTCCGCCCCGGCGGTGGTGGTGCTCGGCATGCGCCCCGACGACCCGGCGGAGTACGGGCGCCTGATCACCGATGCGGAAGGCCTGAAGGCCATCGTCGAGTACCGTGATGCGACGCCCGAGCAGCGTGCCATCGGCCTGTGCAATTCCGGCGTGATCGCCATCGACGCGTCCGTGCTGGCCGATCTCCTTGGCGATCTCAGCAACGACAACGCCAAGCGCGAGTATTACCTCACCGACATCGTCGGCGAGGCCCGCCGGCGCGGCCACGGCGCGGGCTATGTCGAGGCCTCAGCCGCCGAGCTTGCGGGCATCAACTCCCGCGCCGACCTCGCGGCGATCGAGGCCGACGTCCAAGCAGAGCTGCGCCGGGCGGCGCTCGCGGCCGGTGCCACCATGATCGCGCCCGAGACGGTCTATCTCTCGGCAGACACGATGCTCGGCAGCGACGTCGTGATCGAGCCACACGTCGTCTTCGGCAAGGGCGTGCATATCGCCGATGGGGTGACGATACGGGCGTTCTCCCACATCGAAGGCGCGACCATCGCGGCGGGCGCCACGATCGGTCCGTTCGCGCGGTTGCGGCCCGGCGCCGACCTCGGCGAGGGCGTCCACGTCGGTAACTTCGTCGAGATCAAGAATACGACGCTCGCCGCGGGCGCCAAGGCCAATCACCTGAGCTACCTCGGGGATGCCAGCATCGGCGCGAGCGCCAACATCGGCGCCGGCACCATCACCTGCAACTACGACGGCTTCACGAAGGCGCGGACCGAGATCGGCGACGGCGCCTTCATCGGCACCAATACGGCCCTGGTAGCGCCAGTGAGCGTCGGCGGCGGCGCGGTCACGGGCGCCGGCAGCGTTATCACCAAAGACGTGCCGGCCGATGCGCTCGGCCTTAGCCGGCCGCCCCAAGAGGCGATCGAGGGCTGGGCGGCGCGCAACCGGGCGCGAAAGGGCGCGGCCAAGGCGCGGCGGAAGGCGAGCTGAGCCATGTGCGGCATCATCGGAGCGCTCGGTACCACGGAAGTCGCGCAGGTCCTGCTGGGCGGCCTCAAGCGGCTCGAGTACCGCGGCTATGACTCGGCGGGCATCGCCACGCTGGTCAACGGCTCGATCGAGCGCCGCCGGGCAGAAGGCAAGCTCATCAACCTCGACACGGCGCTCGCCAGCGAACCACTGGCCGGCGACGTCGGCATCGGCCACACCCGCTGGGCGACCCACGGCGTGCCGAGCGAACGCAATGCTCATCCGCATGCGACCGACCGGGTCGCGGTGGTCCACAACGGCATTATCGAAAACTTCCGTGAGCTGCGCCACGAGCTGGAGGAGCGCGGGCGTGCCTTCGAAACCGAGACCGACACCGAGGTCATCGTCCATCTGATCCACGATCACCTCGACCGCGGCCTCGCGCCCGAGGCCGCCACCGCCACCGCCCTCGCGCGGCTGGAAGGGGCATTTGCGCTCGGTATCGTCTTCGCCGGCGAGCACGACCTCATGATCGGCGCGCGCCGCGGCAGCCCACTCTGCATCGGCTGGGGTGAGGGCGGGATGTACCTCGGCTCCGATGCGCTGGCGCTCGCACCGCTCAGCGATCGCATCTCCTACCTCGAGGACGGCGACTGGGCGGTGATGACGCGCGAAGGTGCCGTCGTCCACGACGCCGCCGGCGATGTCGTCAAACGCGCGATCCGCACCACCGCGCTCTCGGGCGCGCTGATCGGCAAGGGCAACTACCGCCACTTCATGGCCAAGGAGATCCACGAGCAGCCGACGGTGATCGGCGAGACGCTGAACACCTTCTTCAACCCGGTCGACCGCTCGATCCACCTGCCCGACCTGCCGTTCGATCTGGGCACCGTGAGCCGCATCACGCTCGTCGCCTGCGGCACCTCTTTCTACGCCGCGATGGTGGCCAAGTACTGGTTCGAGCAAATCGCCAAGCTGCCGGTCGATATCGATATCGCCTCGGAGTTCCGCTATCGCGGCGCGCCGATGAACGAGGGCGGGTTAGCGCTGTTCATCTCCCAGTCCGGCGAGACCGCCGATACGCTCGCGGCCCTGCGCTTCTGTCGCGAGAACGGCCAACACATCGCCGGGATCGTCAACGTGCCGGAGAGCACGATGGACCGCGAGGCCGACATCGTTTTCCAGACCCACGCCGGGCCGGAGATCGGCGTCGCCTCGACCAAGGCCTTCACCTGCCAACTGGTGACGCTGGCCTGTATCGTCATCGCTACCGCGCGCGCGCGGAGCGCCATCTCACGCGAGGTAGAGCAGGAACTCTCGAGCGCAATCACCGAGGTCCCGTCCCGTGCCGCCGAGGTGCTCAACCACGACGAGGCGCTGCAATCGCTCTCCCACGAGCTCGCCGATGCGCAGGACGTGCTCTATATCAGCCGCGGCGCCAACTACCCGGTAGCGCTGGAAGGGGCGCTGAAGCTCAAGGAGATCTCGTATATCCACGCCGAGGGGTTCGCTGCCGGCGAGCTCAAGCACGGGCCGATCGCCCTGATCGACGAGACCGTGCCGGTGATCGTCATCGCGCCGTCCGACGAGCTGTTCGAGAAGACCGCTTCCAACATGGAAGAGGTAATCGCCCGCGGCGCCCGCGTCATTTTCCTGTCCGATGGCCCGGGTATCGCCGCACTCGGCGAGCTGGCGCGGGCCTCGATCGAGCTGCCGTCGGTGCACCCGTTCGTCGCCCCGATCCTGTACGCGATCCCGGTGCAGCTGTTGGCCTACCACACCGCGGTGCTCAAGGGCACCGACGTCGATCAGCCGCGCAATCTCGCCAAGTCCGTCACCGTCGAATAAGGGTCGCGGCAGTCGCTTCTACTACGGTTGCTCTTCGGCGCGAGCGGACGCTCCGGCAATACCATCGGCGCCGTTCTTCACCGAATTACCGGTCAATAGACGAACACGGATACCTGTAACGCTCGGAGGGGCGCGCGTGCTACAAGAACAAGTGTCTGTGAGCCATGCCTGTTGACGGCCTACTGGGTGGCCAACACTTTGGTCCCTGAATCGTTGCCCAACATTAATGGAGATGACGGTGGACGCTGAACTCACCGCAGCTGTCCAATTTGGACTCTCTAACATCATCGCCATACTTTTGCCGCTGTTTGCCCTACTTGTTATCTTTAGAGGCATAAAAATTGTTCCGCAGAGTCAAGAATTTATCGTGAAGCGATTTGGAAAATATAGGCGCACACAGAACGCCGGATTGAACTTCTTGATTCCGTTCCTAGACGTGGTAGCCCATAAGCTCTCTATTCTGGAACGGCAGTTGCCGGAGTTCCGCATCTCGGTGATTACGAAGGACAATGTCGAAGTACAGCTAGAAGCGACGGTTTTCTATCGTATCGTCGACGGAGGTCGCTCTGTTTATCGAATTCGTGATGTCGACCAAGCGCTTCATACTGCCGCGACTTCTATTGTTCGCTCCGCCGCGGGTAAGTTGGAGCTAGACGCCCTGCAGTCGTCTCGAGAGTCGATGAATCAAGAGATCGCGACCAACCTCCAAGACGCAGCGGATATCTGGGGTATCGAGATCACGCGCACAGAGATAACCGACGTGATTGTCGATGAACGAACGAGGGAAGCGTAGCGCCAGCAACTGAATGCTGAGCGCGAACGCCGCGCCGCCATCGCTCGGGCTGAAGGTGAGAAACGATCCATAGAACTGGCCGCCGATGCGAGACTATATGAAGCTCAGAAGGCGGCAGACGCGGTAAGAGTGGCAGCAGACGCGGACGCGTATGCCGTAGAGGTCAAGGCCAAGGCAGACGCGGAACAGACACGGGTAGTCGCAGCCGCGATCGCGGACAATGGTCAACCTGCGGTGAACTTCGAGATCATGAAGCGCCAGGTGGCAGCCATGGGAGAGGTAGCGTCATCAGATAACTCAAAGACGATTATCATGCCGACGGATATCGCGGGAGTGATCGGGTCATTGCGAGTATTGGTAGAGAACTTGAGCGGAGACAACAAGGGATGAGCGTTTATTCAACCGCGAGTTACTGGATGTTTCTGCCAGAAGTCTGGGTGATAGTCGGCATTCTGCTAATTGTTGCAGATTTTACCGTCGGCGCCGACTTGTTCCTCTTACCAATCGGCGCCTCCGCGTTGGTCATCGCTGCCCTAATTCAGGGCCAGGAAAGCCTTTGGTTCGGGGATACTGTCCTTTTCGAAACTTGGCGTCAGGTGATCATCTGGTTCGCTGTACTTTCTGTGGTCAGCATCGCGTTCATCAAATTTGGTTTCCAGAGGCGACGCAAAAACGAATCTGATATCAACAAATATTGACGCGGTGCTGCGCGACTCTTGATTGCTCTAGCCGGCGCTCTTGCGCTTGGCCGAGGCGCTGCGCCTAGGCTTGGCCTTGGCGTTGGGCTTCGCCCGGGGCTTGCGCATCAGGAACTCGCGGCCGAGCTTGACCATCCATTTGCCGTTGTAGGCGACGACGTCGGCGGTCGCGTAGGTCTCGTCCCAATGCTGGGGCAGGTAGGATCCGGTGCCGACGATGTCGATCGGGGCCTCGACGCTCGCCATGACCTTGCACTTGGCCGGACCGAAACCCGAAGAAACGACGATCTTGACCCGTTCGAAGCCGGCCTGATCGAGCGCCTGGCGAACGTGGAAGATGGCAGCCGCGCTGACTCCGGTGCCGACGAGCCAGCGCAGTTCCTCCTCGGTGCGGTATTGGCGCACTGCGTTCGGCACGTGGCGCTCCAACACCGCGTAGGACTCCGCCGGGTCGAGACCTTCGACGAAGCGACCGCCGTGGGTATCGAGCCGGATCGCGAGGTCGCCGGCCGTTGCAAGGTCGCGGAAGCGTTTGCAGACCGCGAGCGAATCAGCCACCTCGCGGCCGAAGTAATCGACCAGCACGGTAAGCGGCGTTTCAGGAAAGGTCTCGCGGAACATCTCGGCAGCCCGCACCGTCGAGCCGGCATAGCCGATCAGGGCGTGGGGCATGGTGCCCATGCCCCGTTGGTTGCCGAAATAATGTGCGGTCGCGTCGGTGGCATTGCCGATGAAGCCGACGGCGCCGACATCGCGCACCGCCGCTCGTGAGCCGACGCTGGCGGCGTAGGCCATCAGCTCGGCCATCTCGGTGCCGGCACAGTGGCGGGCGTCCATGGCGAGGAAGGCGACCTTCGGCAAATCGCAGCACATCGCGTAGGCGTTGAAGGCGGCGATGCATGGCGGCCCGAGCTTCTGCAGATATAGGGTTTCGAGGTCCACCAGATGCTGGAGCGAGCCCGATATGTAGAGCAGCGGCTCACCGGCGCCGACCCAGGCGCCTTCTTCGTGCCGAAGCTCAATCTCGAACTCGACGCCGCGAGAGCGCGCAACGGTCTCGATCCACTCGACCGCCAGGCGCGGCGTGAAGATGACCGGTCGGCGCATGAAGATGGCGTAGGTCACGCGGCAGTCGCCGAAGCGGGCGACCGTTTCGCGGGTGTGCGCGAAATAGCGATCGGTGTAGCCGGTAATGTCCGCTTCGCGCATGTCCGCCCTCACCCAGGGATCAGCCGGCCCAGCAAGCGAAGCGCGGCAGTCAGGACGCTTCGGCGACCGGGGATCGATGGTGGCTTCGACTTCGTTTGAGCGAATCCGAGATCAGGAACGCGAGCTCAAGGCTCTGCGAGGCGTTGAGGCGCGGATCGCAATGGGTGTGGTAGCGATCCGAGAGCGCCCGTTCGGTGATTGCCTGGGCACCGCCCAGGCATTCGGTGACGTCCTGTCCGGTCATCTCGACGTGGACGCCGCCGGCGACCGTGCCCTCGGTCTCGTGGGCGGCGAAAAAGCCGCCGACCTCGGCAAGAACGCGGTCGAAGGGCCGGGTCTTGTAGCCATTCGAGGACTTGATGGTATTGCCGTGCATCGGATCGCACGACCACACCACAGCGCGCCCTTCGCGCTCGACGGCGCGCAGCAGCGCCGGCAGCTTCTCCTCGACCTTATCGGCGCCCATGCGGGCGATCACGGTCAGTTGGCCCGGCTCATTCGCCGGATTGAGCAGATCCATCAGTCGCAACAGGCCATCGGGATCGAGGCTCGGCCCGGCTTTGAGCGCGACCGGGTTGGCAATGCCGCGTGCGAACTCGATATGCGCCTCGTCCGGATCGCGGGTGCGATCGCCGATCCACACCATGTGGGCCGAGGTGTCGTAGTAGTCGCCCGAGGTGCTGTCGATTCGGGTCATCGCCTGCTCATAGCCGAGCAAAAGCGCCTCGTGCGAGGTATAGAACTCGGTCTGGCTCAGCTCCGGCACCGAGTCCTCGCCAAGGCCAATCGCCGCCATGAAGGCGAGCGCCTCGGTGATGCGCTCGGCGAGCGCGCGGTAGCGCTCGCCCTGGGGGCTGTGGCCGACAAAGCCCATGTTCCAACCCTGGACCCGGTGAAGATCGGCGTAGCCACCCTGGGCGAAGGCCCGCAACAGGTTGAGGGTGGCGGCGGCCTGGCTGTAGGCCTGCAAGAGCCGGTTGGGATCGGGACGGCGGGCGGCGGCGGTGAAGTCCATCGCGTTGATGATGTCGCCGCGATAGCTCGGCAGCTCAGTACCGTCACGGACCTCTACCGGCTCTGAGCGCGGCTTGGCAAACTGGCCGGCCATTCGCCCGACCTTGACCACCGGGCAGGCGGCCGCGAACGTCATGACCACGGCCATCTGCAGGAGCACGCGGAAGGTGTCGCGAATGTTGTCGGGATGGAACTCGGCGAAGCTCTCCGCGCAGTCACCACCCTGCAGCAGGAACGCGCGCCCTTCGCTCACCTCGGCGAGATGCCGCTTGAGGTTGCGCGCCTCGCCGGCGAAGACCAACGGCGGGAAACGCCGGAGCTGCCCCTCGACCGCGCCCAATGCCGCCTGGTCCTCGTAGACCGGCTGCTGGCGAACTGGCTTGGTGCGCCAGCTCTCGGGTGTCCAGTCGCTCGCCAGGTTCTTTGTCATGACCCGTCCACGCGGTTACGCGAAGCCCCTGCCTATACGCTCGTATGTCGCGGATTTCCAGCGCAAAACCGGCGGGTTGTCACCGCCCGTCAGCCGTCGCGCCAGCCGATCGCGTCACGGAACCGCGGCATCACTTCCTGCGCCAGCAGCGCCATGTGGCGCCGCCACAGCGCGTTGTGGACCCAGTCGTGGTGGGAGGTCACCAAGGTTTCGAACGGACCGACGTGCTCGCGAAACTCGACGAGCTTCTCGACCACCGTTTTCGGGCTGCCGGCGATGACTAGATTGTCGAGGCAGTAGTCGACGCTGAGCTCGGAATCGGGCATGTCGATGTTGGCATCGCTCTTCAAGATACTGGTGTAGTTGCTGTATGTGGTCGCATCGAGCGCCCAGTAGAAGTACCAGCGCATGGCGCAGTCGGGCTGGCGCAGGTACTCGCGCGCCTCTTCGTCGGTCTCGGTTACCAGCAAGGTCCGAGCGGCACGCCACAGCGAGGGGTCGGGCTCGCGACCGAGCTTTGCGCTCTCGGCAACCTGCTCCTGCCAGTGCGACTTGAGAACATCGGCATGCACGAAGTTCGCCGAGACGATCTGCCAGCCACGCTGCACGCCGGTCCTTACGCTGCCTGAGCCACGGCTGAGCGCCGGGATCATCACCGGCGGATGGGGCTGTTGATACGGCTTGGCCATGCCGCCGACCCCGACATCCGGCTTGACGTGCTCCTTGACCTCAAAGTTCCAGTACTTGCCATGGAAGGCATAAGGCGGGTCGGAGGCCCAGATGCCGTGAATCATGTCGATGGACTCGAGCGCCATCTCCATACGGTCCGCCTCGGCGACGTCGAACAGCTCGAAATCCGTGGGCGTCGCGCCGGTGCCGATGCCCATCTGATACCGCCCCTTGGAGAGGTGATCGAACTGGGCAGCCCACCCCGCAATCATCGCCGGGTGATAGTAGGCGAGGCAGTGCACGGCCGAGCCGAGCTTGATGCGCTCTGTCTCGGGGATCACGCTCGCCAACAACATGAGCGATGACTGAACCGGCTCGGTCGGCACCGTATAGTGCTCGCCCAGCCACACCTCGTCGAAGCCGACCGCATCGGCGCATTTGATGACCTCGCGATCCTCGTTCAGGAGCGTGTGGTAGCCGCGCCTGAAGTCGTGGATCGGATGCATGAACATGCCGAGTTGCATGTTGGCTCCTCCCGTTGTCGCGCCGTGGTCTCGGGCTATAGCGGCGCCCGAGGGCTCGGCGTTCGTTTAGTTGTCGTGCCAGCCGATGGCGTCACGGAACCGCGGCATTACTTCCTGCGCCAGCAGCTCCATGTGGCGCACCCACAGCGATTTGTGCACCCAGTCGTGGTGCGAAGCGATCAGCGTCTCGAACGGGCCAACGTCCTCGCGGAACGCGACCAGCTTTTCGACCACCGTCTTGGGGCTGCCGGCAACGACCAGGTTGTCGAGGCAGTAATCGACGGTGATCTCCTCGGCCGGCATGTCGATGTCAGCATCGCTCGTCAGAATACTGGTGTAGTTGCTGTGCTTGGTCGCATCGAGCACCCATTCGAAGTACCAGCGAATCGCGCAGTCGGGCTGGCTGAGATAATCGCGGGCTTCTTCGTCGGTTTCGGTGACGAGCAACGTGCGACCGGCCCGCCACAGCGAGGCGTCCGGCTCGCGGCCGAGCTTCGCGCACTCGGCAATCTGCTCCTGCCAATGCGACTTGATGACATCGGCGTGCACGAAGTTGGCCGAAAGGATCTGCCAGCCGCGCTGGGTCCCCATCCGCACGCTGCCCGAGCCGCGGCTGAGCGCAGGAATCATGACCGGCGGGTGCGGTTGCTGGTAGGGCTTGGCCATGCCACCGACGCCAACGTGCGACTTGACGTGCTCCTTGACCTCAAAGTTCCAGTGCTTGCCGTGGAATGCATACGGTGGGTCGGAGGCCCAGATGCCGTGGATCATGTCGATGGATTCGAGGACCATCTCCATGCGGTCCTTGTCCATAACGTCGTACAGCTCGAAATCGGT
This sequence comes from Alphaproteobacteria bacterium, assembly GCA_965248765.1. Classification (GTDB taxonomy): domain Bacteria; phylum Pseudomonadota; class Alphaproteobacteria; order VGEJ01; family VGEJ01; genus CBDFKF01. The sequence goes on along the minus strand of CBDFKF010000004.1, from coordinate 2,871,768 downwards.
CGGGGTACCGCCCGCACCGATGCCCATGTTGAACCGGCCTTTGGCGAGGTAATCGAACTGCGCGGCCCAGCCAGCGATCATCGCCGGGTGGTAGTAGGCGAGGCAGTGCACCGCCGAGCCGAACGTGATGCGCGTGGTCTCTGGGACCATCGACGCGAACATCATCAGCGATGATTGCACCGGCTCGGTCGGCACCGTGTAGTGCTCGCCCAGCCACACCTCGTCGAAGCCGACCGTATCGGCGCATTTGATGACCTCGCGATCCTCGTTCAGGAGCGTGTGGTAGCCACGCCTAAAATCGTGGATCGGATGCATGAACATGCCAAGTCTCATCGCCGTCTCCTCCTCTGCACGCCGCCTTCAACCGCCAGCGGCGGCGCAAGGCGGTACCTTGGCGGTCGACCACCCGCGCGTTGGGCGGGGGTATCTTCCCTACTTCACCGCGCCCAATGCAAGCCCGCGGGCGATGTGTCGCTGCAGCAGGAACACGACCACGATCATGGGCAGCAGCTGGATTACGGCACCAGCGCTGAGCGAGCCCCACAGCACGAAATATTGATCGATGGTCTTGGCCAGCGCCAGCGGCATGGTTTGGGCGTCGAAATCGGTCAGGAACAGAGCGAACAGGTACTCGTTCCAGCTGAACACGAAGGTAAAGATCGCCGTTACCGCCACACCGGGCCGCGACACGGGCAGAATGATCCGCCAGATAATCTGCAGCCAGCTCAACCCGTCGAGACGCGCGGCCTCCTCGAGTTCCTTGGCCACGTCCAAGAGGAAGCCGCGCAGGACCCATATCGCGAACGGGAGGCCGAACGCGGTGTAAACGATGATCAAACCGATGTGGGTATCGATCAGGTCGAGGGCGGTACCCATGATGTAATATGGCAACACCACCACGACCGGCGGCATGAAGCGCAGCGAGAGGATCACCACCGCCCACATGTCGCCGCTCTTGAGGTCCATGCGCGCACACGCATAGGCGGCAGGCAGGGCCAACACCATGACGATGAACGTCGAGACTCCGACAATGATGATGCTGTTCAGCATCGCCTTGTGGAGCTCAAAACGGTCGAAGATCTCGTCGTAATGCTCCAACGTGGGCTCGAAATTGAAGAATGTGGGAACCGGTGCGTTGATGACCTCGGTCGGCTTGATCGAGTTGACGACGACCCACAACACGGGCACGAGCCACAGCGCCACCACGATGAGGACGAGCCAGGTGAAGGGGGGTGTGTACGACCGCCGCATCAGGCTGAGTCCGCCTCGCGCGTCGCCTTCTCCTGGCGGTATAGGGTATTGAGAAAGATGGCGACGACGATGTTGACCAGAATGAGGATCAAGAACCCGTAAGCCGCCATCAGGCCGGTCAGCAACTGCTCGAAAATGAAATAAGAATAGACGCTTGCCAGCAACGTCGAGGTTCCGGGACCGCCCTTGGTCATGAGATAAGCGATGTCGAAAATGCGGATCGAATCGACAAGGCGCAGCAGCAGAACGACCAGAATGACCGGCCGGATCAGCGGAATCACGATGCGCAACTGGTAGGCGAGGCCGCGAACGCGGTCGAGCCGCGCCGCCTCGACGACCTCAGGCGATATGCTCTGGATTCCGGCCAGCAGGATGAGCGCAACGAAAGGGGTCCACTGCCAGCAATCGACGATCATCAGCGTGCTGAGGGCGGTTTCCTGGCTCGACAGCCAGGTCGCTTTGCCAAGGCCTAGCCCCGAATCGAGGATCCAGTTGGCAAGCCCGTGGACGGGCTCGAAGATGAAGCGCCAGGTCAGGCCCATCGCGACTGGCGAGATGAAGACCGGGATGATGATAAGCGAGCGTATGAGCCCAGCGTCACGCAGATGACGATCGAGCAGAACCGCGAGTATGAAGCCGAGCACCATTTGGATGCTGACGACGACGATTGCCCACAGCACCGTGAGCCGAATGCTCTCCCAGAAGCGGACGTCTTCGGTCAGGTCTGAGTAGTTCCGCCAGCCCACGAAGCGGGCGATGGTGGGGTCATACAGCGGCTCGAACCGGAACGAGATCCAACCCGCGTACAACAGCGGGAAGATCGCCAGCCCAAGCAGGATGAGAAGGGCGGGCAGCAGGAGCGAATACGCTACCCGCCTCTTCTGTCGGCGTATCGACCGGACTCGCGCGCGGCGCCCGGTCTGACTGGTTGTGGTGCTCACGTCCCAGTCATTCGACTCGGGGTCTCCCCCAACCCTATGTCAGACGATCAGCCGTAGTAGCCGCCGTCCTCCATCAGCCTTCGCACGCGCTTGTCCATAGCCTTCAGGGCATCGTCGATCGACTGGACCCCATTGAACGCATCCGCCGCCTCCTCGCCAGTGATCTTGAGGGCGGTGTGCGCCTCAGGTATCGGCGGCGACAACGGGATGGCCATCGGGTAGCACTGCAGCAGGCCATGGAAGAACGGCTTTTCGGCCCGATACCTCTCGAGCGTCGATATTCGCGCGGGCTGACCGCCGGCGAGCACCCGGGCGTCGGGGATACTGGAATCCTCGTCATCGCCAGTGTTGACGAAGCGGATCCAGGTCCAGCCGAGATCCTTGTACTTGGCGTGGCTTGGCATGAAGTAGCCCCAGCCGCCGGTGAGCGGGTGGTGCCCGCCCTCCGGATTGTTGCCGCGCGGCGGCAGGTCCATGAACCAGCGGTCATGGAACTCGGTGAAGTTGGGATCGTTCAGGGTCGCCGCGCCCCAGGTGGTCGGACCGTAAACCGCGCTACCGTTGGCGTAAGCGACGTTGAGTTCGTCCTCGCCGGCATTAGCGGTGACCGGGTGCGCGTAGGGTTGGAGCGCCACGATGTGCTCCAACGCGAGATGACCCGCATCGGTATCGAACGCGGGATTCCAGGCCCCTGACCCTGCCTTGTCGAACCAATCGCCACCGTGCGCCGTCAGCGCCGCGTAGAACTGGAAGCCGGCCCAGAAGTCGCGCTTCATCGAGGCGGCGTAGCCATAGACACCACGATCCGGATCGTGAAGCTCCTTCACCACATCGATCACTTGATCCCAGTGTTCCGGCAGCTTCATGCCCTTTTGTTCAAAAAGATCCTTGCGGTAGTACGTCAAATTGACGTTGCCGTCCGAGGGAATCGCGGAAACTTGGCCGGCCGTTGCCGGTTCGCGGTATTCGAACCCGTCGTACTCGACGCCCGGTTTCTGGGTGTAGTACATGTAGCGATACTTCTCAGAGATGTCGGCTTTGTAGCGCTCGTACCACTCCCCCTCCTGATCGAGGTATGGCTGCAGATCCACCAGCGCCTGCATCTTGCCGTACGCTGGAAACTGCGAGTGATCGCCACACATCGCATCGAACCGGTCGACTTTCGAACCCAGAAGCGAGATCTGCTTGTTGACGTAGTCCGCCAGCGGTATCGAGGCGAACGAGACATCGATATTCGGAAATTTCTTCTCGTAGAACGGCAATATCGCTCGCGCCACGCCATCCAAACGCTGTCCGGACGGCTGGTACACCACGATCGCGCCCTGCATGTCCGCCCGTACCTCGCCCGGATCCCAGGTTGCGGCCAACGCGGCCGCCGCGGCCGAGACTTGCAACAAGCGCCGTCGAGTTACCTCTGGACTACGATGATGGCGTGCGAGCGCCATCGTGTTGTCGTATACCTCATGCGACTTATCCGTCATGATTTCCTCCCTGACTTCCAAACCTGAAAGCACGTCAAAGCACTGGGTAACAACCCCCGCGCACGCTAGTTTGGGGGTCTAGGCGAGTCAAGCAAGCGCCCCGGGCGCTCAAATAAACCGATCAAGAAAAGGGGAGAACCAATGGCTGAAACGACCGTTGCCAAGACCTTCAGAAAGAACTCGATCTCCATCGAATTTGCCGAGCGGCTGATCGCCAAGGTCGCCGAGGAGGCGGCCAAGCTCGACCGCCGACCGGTGGTCTGCGTGGTCGATGAGGGCGGCAATCTGAAGTCCTATCGGCGCCCGGACCACTCGTTCCTGACCGGTGCCACGTTAGCGATCACCAAGGCGCGGAGCGCGGTCGGCCTGGAGACGCCCACCCACGAGCTTTACTCGAATATCCAAGACGATCCGCAGTCGCTACACAGCATCCCGGTGGTCGAGGGATTCACCATCCTCGGTGGCGGCTATCCGATCGTCGTCGACGGCGAGCTGATCGGCGGCATCGGCGTCAGCGGCTCGCAGAGCTGGCAGGAAAACGTCCAGTTCATCTCGGCGGCATTCCAGGCGCTGGACGTCGAGATCGACGTCAAAGGCTGGCAGGGGGAGACGACCGCCGAGTAGCGGCGCCAGGTCGCTCGCGGGCTAGAGCTCGTTGCCGCGCATCGCCTCGGCGATGTACTTGGCCTGGCGGATAGCGAGCGCAACGATGGTGAGCGTCGGGTTGGCGGCGCCGCTCGTCGTGAACTGGCTACCGTCCGAGATGAACAGGTTGGCGAGGTCATGGCTCTGCCCCCAGCGGTTGACGACGCCGTCGCGGGGGTTATCGGCCATGCGGCTGGTTCCCATGTTGTGGGATGAGGGGAGCATCGGCGCATCGAGGATGGTCTTGGCGCCGAGCGTCGAGAGCAGCGCGCGCCCCTGCTTGTAGGCGTGGTTCTTCATGGCAATGTCGTTGGCGTGCTCATCGATATTGATGTGCGGGATCGGCAGCCCATAGTGGTCTTTCTCGGTGGGGTGCAGGGTGATGCGGTTGTTCTCCTGGGGCAGGTCTTCGCCGAGGACGAACATGCCGCCCATGTGGGTGTAGTCCTCGACCAGCGCGGCCACCCCGCGCCCCCACCCACCGGGCGCGAGAATGGCGGCAAGACCCGGGAGCGCAATGCCACCCATGGCATGGAAGTAGTAGCCGCCGGCGAAGCCACGGCTCGGATCGAACACCGTCTCGTCCTCGATCGAGCCGGCGCCGACGCGGCCGCGGTGGAAATTCACCGGCTGTTCGAAGATGCCGAATACCTGCGCATTCACATGCATCATGTGATGCTTGCCGGCAGCGCCTGAGGAGTTGGCGAGACCGTCAGGGAAGCGGGCTGATTCGGAATTGAGGAGAAGGCGGGGGGTCTCGATCGAGTTGCCGGCGATGCACACAAGGCGCGCCTTCTGCCGGTGGTGCGCGCCGTCCTTGTCGGCATAGACGACGCCGCTCACCCGACCGACATCGTTGTGCTCGACCTTGAGCACCATCGCTTCGGTGCGGAGCTCAAGCCGCCCGGTCTCCTCGGCACGAGGGATCTCGGTATATAGCGTCGACCACTTCGCGCCGGACTTGCAGCCCGACATGCAGAAGCCGATCTCATCGCAGCCGTTGCGCCCATCGCGCGGGAACTGGTTCACCGCGACCCGCCCGTTGTTGTAGCGCGTGTAACCGAAACGCTTGGCCGCGGCCCGCAGCATCTTGGTGCTGTTGGTCGGCCGCATTTCGGGGATGCCGGCACTGCCCGAGACGCCGAGCCTGTCCTCGGCCGGCACATAGAACGGCTCCATCTCTTCGTAGTCGATCGGCCAGTCCATGAGGTTGGCACCCGCGATCGGCCCGTAGGTCGACAGCGCCTTAAACTCGTGGGGGTGAATGCGGGGTGCGTTGCCCACCCAGTGGACAGAGCAGCCGCCGACCGCCTTGACCTGAACGCCCGGGGAGTCCGGCCAGTCGCTGACGAGCGGATGGTTGCCCGAGGTGGTGCGCCGGTCTTTCCAGGACCAGAGATCCTCCATGTAGAGGGGATCGTTCTCGAAGTCCGAGAGCTTGTAGCGCTTGCCGGCCTCGAACATCACGACGTTGATGCCCTTTTGGCACAGCTCGTTGGCGACGGTGGCGCCGCCGGGTCCCGAACCGATGACGACGACAACCGTGTCGTCATCATGCTCAAAGATCACCGTCGCGAGGTCGGCGTCGAAATCGTCGTAGGTGGTCACAGCGCCCTCCCCTTCGCCACCGCAACGGGAAGTCTAGTGGCCGATCGCGTCAGGGGCCAGGAGCGGCGATTCCGGCGGGAAGTTGCTACGATGGCGTGGGGTGTGAACACCAAACGTGGCCGACGGGAGGAGCGACCATGCAGCGCAGCACCGAGCGCATTCTGACCACCCATGCCGGCAGCTTGATCCGCGATCCGGCACTTGCCGAGCTGCTGATCGACCGGGAACAGGGGCGTGCCGTCGATGGGGAGGCGCTCGCACGGGCGATCGGGGCCGATATGGATCGCCTGATCGCACGGCAGCTCGAAAGCGGGGTGGATATCGGCAACGACGGCGAGGTGCCGCGGATCGGCTTCTCGACCTACGTCGAGGACCGGATGTCGGGCTTCGGCGGCGAATCGCATCGCAACGACATCATCGACTTCCTCCGCTTCCCGCAATACCGCGCGCTTTATCTCCATCGCTACCACGCGACGACGTCGAAAAGCGCCAAGAAGTGGAACGCGCCGCAGGCGGTCGCCGATCTGCACTATGACGATGAAATGACGGAGGTGACGGCCGAATGCGATGCCTTCGCCGCGGCGCTCGCTCGGCAGCAAGCGAAGTTCGCGGAGACCTTCATGACCGCAGTCTCGCCCGGCAACATGACCTGCACGCTGTTGAACGCCCACTACCCGAGCGAACAGGACTACCTCACGGCCGCGGCGCGTGAGCTTAAGAAGGAGTACGACTTCATCCACGCCCGCGGGTTCGTTCTTCAGATCGATGCACCCGACCTCGCACTCGAGCGCCAGCTCTATTTCCAGAATCGAACGCACGCGGACTTCATCGAAGGTGTTGCGCGCCACATCGGTGCCATCAATCAGGCGGTCGCCGACATCCCGCCCGAGCGGGTGCGGCTGCATGTCTGCTGGGGTAACTACGAGGGACCGCACTCAGGCGATGTGCCGCTCGAAGAGATCCTGCCGCTCCTTTACGAAGCGCGCGTGGGCGCTCTGTGCATCGCGCTTGCCAACCCGCGTCATCAGCACGAGTACCGGGCGTTTGTGCGGCACCCGCTGCCGGCGTCCATGCTTCTGATCGCCGGCGTCATCGACGTCACCACAAACTACCTCGAGCATCCCGAGGTAGTGGCGGACCGCATCTGCCAGGTGGTCGAGGTAGTGGGCGATAAGAGCCAGGTCATCGCCGGGACGGACTGCGGCTTCTCGACCTTCGCCGGCTCATCCATCGTCGCCGAGGATGTGTGCTGGGCGAAGATGGGCGCACTCAAGGAGGGCGCGGATATCGCGACCGGACAGCTCTGGGGCTGACCGCCCCTGGCACTGGCGCTAAAGCAAAAGAATGCGGCGGCTCCGAGGGAGCCGCCGCTGGTATCTGAAGTCGGTGCTGATGGCTTTCAGATCAGTCGTAGTAGCCCGAGTCCTCCATCGCGCGCTGCACGCGCTTGTGCATATTCTTGAGCGCGGTGTCGACATCCTGGATGTCGTTGCAGACATCCGCGACTTCCTCGCCGACCGCGCCCAAGTGGGCATAGGCCTCAGGAATCGAGGGTGCCAGGTGCACGGCCTTCTGGTAGGCCTTCAACAGGCCATCGAAGAACGGCTTCCGGTCACGCCAGCGTTCGAGCGCCGAGGTCCTCGAACACTGTCCGCCGACCTGAACGATGGCATCGATGATCTCCTCATCGGGCGAATTCACGAACTTGATCCACTCGAATGAGGCTTCCTTGTTGGTCGCCCACGTCGGGATGAACAGTCCCCAACCGCCGGTGAGCGGCCGGTGATCCGACTCCGGCGTCGTCCCCCGCGGCGGCAGCGCCTGATGCCAGTCCTCATGGAAGTCCGTATAGGTCGGATCGTTGAGCACCGCGGTACCCCACGTCAGCGGGCCATAGACCGCGCTGCCATTGGCGAAGGCAGCGTTGACCTGGTCCTCATCGCCATTGGCGGTGATGGGGTGCTGATACGGCTGGAACGAGCACAGTGTCGTCAGTGCCCTATGGGCCACCTCGGTGTCCAAGGTGACCGTGAAGTCCCCGTTCTGCCAGTCGGCGAAATAGTCGCCGCCCCACGAGCGCAGCATCGCGTAGAACTCAAAGCCAGCCCAGAAGCTGCGCGCCATTGCCGCGCAGTAGCCATAGACCCCGTTGTCGGGATCGTGCAGTTCCTTCATAACCGGAACCACATCATCCCAGGTCTCCGGCACCTTGAGGCCTCTCTTCTCGAAGATATCGCGCCGGTAGAACGTCATGTTGGCGTTGCCGTCCGGCGCCAGTGCAGAGACATAGCCGGGGCCGCCCTCATCGCGCGCAGGGCCGTCCGGGATGTTCCACATGTAACGGTACTGCTGGTTGATGTCCTTCTTGTAATCGTCGTACCACGCCTGATCCTGCTCGAGGAACGGCAGGAGATCGGTGAGCGCGCCGACAGCATCGAGCGCCATGAACTGGCCGTGCTCGCCGGTGATGGCATCGAAGCTATCGCTCTTCTGACTCATGTAGATCTGGGTCTGAGGGATCGCCTCACCGACCGGCAACGAGGGAATCTCGACCGTGACGTTGGGATAAACTTTGTTGAACAGCGGCAACACCGCGCGCAGCGTCGACTCGAGCCGCTTGCCCGCGGGCGCGAAGTGCGTGACCGTGCCGCTGACGTCAGCGCGCACCTGCTTGGGTACGAAATTCACGGCGGCAGCGGTCCCGAGCGCCGTTGCCGAGGTCTGTATGAAACGCCGCCGAGTCATCTTGTGGCGGCGGACTGTCTCCATTGTCTTGCAATAGACTTCTTCCGCTCCTATGGCCATTGGTTCCTCCCTGATCGACCATTGCTGAGCTAAACCAAACTAAAAAGCAGACTGATTCGCCATGATACAACAATCCGGGCCCCCTGGTAGGGCGCGAGACGGCGGCGGCACAAGAGTGCCTAACACCGTGTCCGCCCCGAGGCGGGCGGGTCCTGTTGGTGAGGGATTGGTGGAGCCGAGGGGAATCGAACCCCTGACCTCGACATTGCGAACGTCGCGCTCTCCCAACTGCAGAGCCTCGGGGCCGCCTGGCACCAATGGCCCGGAGTCGCCTGCAACTGGCACGCGGCTGAGCGTGCGGCGTTGGGCGCGAGTTGCGCGAGGTTCCGCACCCAGTGTAGGCGATCTACGAATTGCTCCGGAGGCAGTTCATGGATGACGCGCGCGTCGCCGCCCGCCGAAAGAAAGAAGGCGTATTCTTTCTAGTCGGGTTTGGCCTCTGCATCCCCGCCGCCAACTGGTTGATTGGCAATGCTGGCGTGGTTTGTGTCCCCGACGGCCCATGTCTCATACCCGTTGCGCCGGGTGTCATGGCCCCGAGCGGTGTACTGATGATTGGGCTGGCTTTGGTCCTTCGCGATCTAGTGCAGCGTCGCCTCGGCATTTGGTGGGCTGTAATCGCTGTCTTAGCCGGCGCTGCGTTGTCCGCCGCCCTGGCACCGGCCGCGCTTGTCATAGCATCGGCGACCGCATTCCTCCTCTCTGAACTTGCAGACTTGGGTGTCTACACGCCGCTGCACCGACGCCGACTGATTCTCGCCGTGGTGGCGAGCGGGATTGTCGGGCTTGTCGCGGACAGTCTGATATTCCTTCAGCTCGCGTTCGGCAGCTTGGACTTTTTGTCGGGTCAAATCATTGGAAAGCTCTGGATGGTGATACTCGCGATCCCTATCATATGGTGGCTGAGAGAACGCGATCGTCGATTGGGGCTCTTGCCCGCCTAGGCGCCGCGTCACTATTGCCAGAGCCGTTCGACGTTCGTGTTGGGCGCGATCTGCCTATCCTCAGCGCACGGCGTGCCCGGCAGTTGACGCCTCTACTTCTACCGTCACTTTCGAGCAAGGCGTCCCGATCCGCAAACGTGAGACAAATCTTGAGGTATATCTCGGAGATCGTGACCGGGCCAGTTCTCATTAGTGCGTACGACGTACACTACGGATTCGCTCCAAAGCGCCTCTCTTTTCCGTCCTTAGTGTTTCTCGATAGTGGTGGATACGAGGCATCTCACGCCACGGATTTGTCCGATCCCGGCAAAGGTGCATTTCGACCTAAGCGCTGGAATCAGGCCTTTCACAGGCGAGTACTCAGATAGTGGGATTTTAGTTTACCAACGATCGCGGTTACGTTCCATCACCCACGATCGCGTGTGGACGTGGATGCACAAATTCGTTGCGCCGACGAACTTTATGAGCAACATAACGGCGCCGGTCGAGAAATCTTATTCAAACCGACCAGCTCCAGCGTCTCATATGTGGATATCGAAGGCATCATAAATCGGGCTGCAGCTCTAACCACGTTTCAGGTGATCGGTTTGACGGAGAAAGAGCTTGGCCTATCAACCTTTGAGAGGATGTTGAACATCGCGCGGCTCCGTATTGCCCTTAGGGATTCGGGACATGATGTTCCCATTCACATTTTTGGCAGTTTGGATACTATCACGACGGTTCTCTATTTTCTCGCGGGTGCAGAGATATTTGACGGATTGACATGGCTCAGATACGCATTTCACGGAGGGCACACAGTCTATAAACACAATTTTGGTACATTGCGATGGGTGTTCGAACTCCGGACGATCAGGTCGACGGCATTACCTGGAACAGTAAATATTACTGGATGATTGAGATGCAAAACGAGCTGAGCCGCTTCGTCGCCACGCGAGACTTCAATACGTTCAGGCATCATGCAGGACTATTCCAAGAGACTTGGGAAACACTTTGCGCGGACCTCTACAACTAGTGCTACACGGACGGAGGATAAGCCATGGGCGGTAGCAGCGGAACCGGAGGCACCTTCGAGACTCTGAGCCCAGAGGCTCTGCAAGCCAAAGTACGGGAAACCGAACTCGCCCTTCAGGAGGAGGCATTCGGTCCGACCCTAGATCGGTTCTGCGGAGAACTGTTGGCGGAGTACAACAGAAGAGATGCCGACGCTACGGCAGCAAAGCTCGACGCGCTGGAAGAAGCGGCGCGTGAGGTCGTTGAAGAACGGATTGATCTTCGGTTCGGCGGTTCCGTCGCGAAGCACACATATGTTGACGGATTGAGTGATGTCAACACATTGATGATAATGCGCAGAGCGGGCGAGAACGAAACGCCTTCCGACGTCCTACACCGCCTCGCAAAGGAGATAGCCGATCAGGCCGCAGATGTGCGGTCCATCGAGATCGGTCATCTCGCTGTGACCATCAATTACAGCGACGGAATGACCATACAGATGATTCCAGCACAGGCGATCGGCGAGAAACTGAACATTCCGTCAGCTACGCATGATTCCTGGTCGAAGATAAACCCTCGAAATTTTTCCGATTCCTTGACACGTCACAATAGAGAGTGCGGCGGCAAACTCGTGCCTGTTATTAAACTAACCAAAGCCGTCAACGCGACGCTACCGGAATCGGCTCGCTTGACCGGCTACCACATAGAAGCGCTAGCAATAAAATGTTTTCGACTGTACGAGGGACCGCAAACTCCATCAAAGATGCTCCTTTGGTTTTTTGGGGCGATACCGTCACTTCTGAAAAGCCCCATAAAAGATTCTACAGGGCAGTCGGTACATGTCGATCAATACCTTGGTCGATCGAACAGCAAGGACCGACAGACGGCGGCGCATATATACGAACGACTAGCAAAGAGAATGCAAAACGCGATTACCGCCGGCTCGACCGCCCAATGGAGCGCCATATTTGGTGACCTCTAGTGAAGAAGATGACGGATCATCGCGCGAACTTCTACGGATGCTTCGCGTCTCTGATCAATTGGTAACGGCGCACTCGATCGAACGGGATCGCTTCGCCCGACGAGCTCTAGCTGTTGATGTCGCCCTACTTGTTGCCTCTGCTTGGCTCTCCATCATGGCGTTTGCAGGTGATGAATTGTCCGCAAGGTTGAACCCGTTTGGTATGGACGCTCGTTTCACCATTGCGACGCTCGGCGCGGTTATCTTCGTAATGTCAGTATTAGCGATGAGATTCGCCTGGAAAGGGAAATCCGCTTTCCATGATAAAGCGTTTTAGAACAGGAGTGATGTCAAATTGAGCCTCAGAAGTACGCCAAATTTTCGGATGATGTGAGCAATGACGGCAGACTCCTTCGACAAAAGTACGAACTCGTGGGAGCCCAGTCGATCGCGATCCGGGATGAGAGATTCTTAAAGTTGAAACGCAAGCGCCTTCTTAAAAGTAGCGACCAGCCGGCACTTGAGCAACCATCCATCATCCAACATTGTCGGCTTGCGGTTTCGTTGGTGGTGGAGGGATACTTTAAACGATGAGGACACTCGGGGCGACCAGCTTACGAAACGTGTACATCGAAGCGAAGACGTACGTCGCCGCGGCAGGATTTGAGACGGAGGCTGTTTGGCAGGAAGGAAAACTCAATCGAGATTTTGGAGAGACGGAGTTCTTACGGGAGGCTGCATGGGTGTATTATCCTGCGCATTTCGCGAAGCGGTGGTCCGGCGCCTCTTTGATTACATTTCGTTGTGCTTCCTTGACTGGGAGTCGGCGGTGGCTATACACGATCGCAAACACAGCTGTATGGATACGGCGAAGTTAGTGTTTCGACATCGTCCTAAATTAGAGGCGATCTGTGATATTGCGACGATAGTTGCTGGGAGCGGATTCGAGAGGTTTAAAAATGAAGTCCTCGCTGAACCGCTGCGGAAATTGCAAGAGCTCCCGTACGTCGGACCCGTTACGTCGTTCCATCTCGCCAAGAACCTTGGGTTCGACGTGCCAAATGCCGATAGGCATCTCGTTTGGGTCGCCGACGAACTCGGATACGAAAGCATCGCTGCCCTTTGCGGCGACATGGCATCCGCCGTCGGTGAACCGGTTAGCGTTGTGGACATCGTGCTTTGGCGGCGGATGACGCTTGGCGCGTGGAACCTCCGTGGGCATTGCCGTTCGGCAAGAGGGCAACGGCGCGGCAATAACACTGACCCAATTGTCGACCGATAGAACTCAACTGACACGCAGCACCAAGCCCGCTCGAAAGAGCGAGGCGGCCGGTCTTACCAGCGGGGAATTGGTGGAGCCGAGGGGAATCGAACCCCTGACCTCGACATTGCGAACGTCGCGCTCTCCCAACTGAGCTACGGCCCCACAATCGCGCCCGCGCGCGCTCTTTCGCCGAAGCGGCGCCCGGTGTGGCTAACATGGGATGCGCCCTTCCGCGCTGTCAAGGTTGGGCAGAGTAGGGCCGTTTCCCAGTCGAGCGGGCATGGCTGTCGAGAACAAACTGAATTGACCGGTTTATGTACCATATGAATTGACCGCTTCAGTTGTGGTTGTTGGGCCAGTGGATAAGGGGTCGGGCGCGGAGCGGCCGTCCCCTTATCCACTGGCCGGTCGCGTCGAAGCGGATCACGCGGCCTGTCTGTGGCTTGTGTTGATGGGCGATCCGTCGGCCTGGTATCGGGCCAGGCAGCGCGGCCCATGGAAGACGGCGAGGGTGCGGTCGGGGTATTCGTGGACCCGGACCCTTGCCTTGACGTAGTGGCGGCGATGGCGGTCGGGCGGGATCGCCAGCACCAGGCGTTTGTAGCGCACGGTGTTGTCGTTGGAGACGGTGCGCTCCTGCTGCACGCAGAGGATGTCGTCGAGGGTACCGGCGAAGGGCACGAAGGCGGTGCCCTCGGCTTCCGGCGGCACCGCGAAGCGGGCGTTGTGGCCTGGCAGGTAGAGCTCCTTGAGGAAGCGGTTGGCCTGGGCCATGTCGGTGATGCCGGCGAGCCTGAGCTCCTGGGGCAGGCGCTTCTGCAGGGTGGCGAACATGCGTTCCGAGCGCCCCCTTGCCTCGGGCGAGTAGGCCGGGATCAGCTCGATGCCGAGCTGGGCCAGGGCGCGGCCGAACTGGGTCGGATTGTCCTTGTCGACCGTGCCGCCGGCCTCAGGGGTGTGCCAGTAGTGGCCGGCGCGGTCGGCATAGAGCGAGCAGAACAGCCCCTTGGCCCGGATCGCCTCGGACACCCCCTGAAAGCTCGACATCGTGCCCTCTTCGGCGACGAAGAAGGCCGAGTAGATCTCACTGGTGGTGTCGTCCATGGTGACGATCAGGTCCCACCACTGATCGGGGACCCACGCGTGGCTTGAGCCGTCTTGATGCAGCATCATGCCGGGCAGCGCGCGGCGCGGCCGCTTGCGCCGGTGCGCCCCGCGCCTGGGCGCCGCCCGTCTTCGCCCATGGGCCTGCAAGCTCAGCCGCACCCAGTTGTAGCTGCGCTTGAAGGCATAGTCCGCGACCAGCTTCTCGTGGAAGTGCTTGGCGGTGAAGTCCCAGTAGCGGGTGTCGAACAGCGCCAACAGCGCCGTCACCTCGTTGACCGCCGCGCGCCGCGCCGAGACCCGGCCCAGACGGCGATCGTAGAGCCCTTCCGCGCCGTCCGCCTCATAGCGGTCGCGCCAGCGCCGGAAGGTGCGCTCTGAAACGCCGAGAACCTCCGCCGCCTCGGCTTGGCTCAAGCAACCCCGATAGGTGCGGCCGTAAACCTCCTCGAACTTCATCAATCTCAGTCCCTGCAACTGCTCTGTCCGGCGCATCCAAACCCTCCATAGCCTGGAGAGCTTCTAAATCCGGACAGATCGTCTGGTACATAAACCGGACATATCGTGTGTTAGTGACAGTCGAGCGGGCATGGCTGGTCGGCCCCAGTCAAGTGGGCTAATCTGCGACCGCCCTGCCCGCCCCCCCGGGGGGCCGGAAAGGCGAGGCAGGTCCGTCTGCGGATAGCACATGAACGCGCTCTATCTTCTGATCGATCAGGTCATCGGCATCTACATCTGGCTTGTCATCGCCTCGGCGGTGCTGAGCTGGCTGGTGACGTTCAAAGTCATCAACACGCAGAACCGCGTCATCTATCTCGTCGGCGATTTCCTCTACCGCATCACCGAGCCGGCGCTGGCGCCGATCCGCCGCGTCATCCCCAACTTGGGCGGGATCGATATCTCACCGGTAGTGCTGATCCTCGCGCTCATCTTCATCCGTAACCTCCTGCTCGACATCTTGTTCTAGCCGACCTTGTCGCGTGCGCTTCCCTTCCGCACCGCTCGCGACGGCCTGTGCATCGCCGTCAGGGTGAGCCCGCGGAGCGCGGCCTCGCGCATCGAGGGCATTGAGCGCGATGCGGCAGGCCATCCTTATTTCAAGGTCAAGGTCACCGCGGTACCCGAAGGTGGCAAAGCGAACGCGGCGGTGGTGGCCTTGTTAGCGCGGGCATGGCGCGTGCCGAAGCGACGGATGAGGATCGCCGCCGGCGCCGCGAGCCGCCGCAAGACGATCCTTATCGAGGGTGGCGATGCGGCGCTGCTCGCCGATCTCACAGAGTGGACAAAGGCACGCTATGACGGAACGCCAAGCGACTGAGGGCCCGGCCCGCATCATCGACGGCAAGGCTTTCGCCGCCAAAGTGCGAACTGGGGTGGCGGCACAGGTCGCCATTCTGCGCGACCAGCACGGAGTTACGCCCGGTCTTGCGGTGGTGCTGGTGGGCGAGGACCCGGCCAGCCAGGTCTATGTGCGCAACAAGGGCAAACAGACGCGCGAGGCCGGGATGGAGGCCTTCGACCACCATTTGCCAGCGACCGCCAGCCACGAAGAGGTGCTACAAACGGTTGTGACGCTCAACGCCGATGCGCGGGTCAACGGCATTCTCGTCCAGTTGCCGCTGCCGCCGCAGGTCGAGGCCCGCGCCATTATCAACGCGGTCGATCCGGCCAAGGACGTCGATGGCTTTCACGTTGTCAACGTCGGCCGTCTGGCGAGCGGTGAGGCCGGCATGGTGCCGTGCACGCCACTGGGCTGCCTGATGATGCTCAAGGAAACGCTCGGCGATCTCACCGGTCAGCACGCGCTGGTGCTCGGCCGCTCCAACATCGTTGGCAAGCCGATGGCGTCCTTGCTTCTGCAGGAGAACTGCACCGTCACCACCGCCCACTCACGCACGCACGACCTTCCCGGCGAGTGCCGGCGCGTCGACATCCTGGTCGCGGCGGTCGGCCGCGCGGAGATGGTGCGGGGCGATTGGATCCGCCCGGGCGCGACGGTCATCGACGTCGGCATCAACCGAATCGAGCAAACGGAGGGCAAGCCGCGTCTGGTCGGGGACGTCGCCTTCGAGGAGGCGGTGCAAGTGGCCGGCGCCATCACGCCGGTGCCGGGCGGCGTCGGGCCGATGACCATCGCCTGCTTGCTGGCCAACACCGTAGTAGCCGCGTGCCGCCAGCATGGTGTTGAGGTGCCCGCGCCGTAGGACCCTGTGGCGGCGGCTGCGACTGCTTTAGCCCCGCCCGCGCTTGAGTAGCCGGAGGCGCAGGGCGTTCAGCTTGATGAAGCCGGCGGCATCGCGCTGGTCGTAGACCGAGTCTTCCTCGAAGGTCACGTGCTCGGCGCTATAGAGGCTGTAGGGCGATTGCCGTCCGATCACGTGAACCCCGCCTTTGTAGAGCTTGAGCCGCACGGTGCCGGCGACGAACTTCTGCGATTCGTCGATGAGCGCCTGAATCATCTCGCGCTCAGGCGCAAACCAGAAGCCGTTGTAGATGAGCTCGGCGTAGCGTGGCATCAGCTCATCTTTGAGATGGGCGCTGCCGCCATCGAGCGTGAGGCTTTCGACGGCACGGTGGGCGGCGAGCAGGATGGTGCCGCCGGGAGTCTCGTAGACCCCGCGCGACTTCATGCCAACGAAGCGGTTCTCGACGAGATCAAGCCGGCCGATGCCGTTCGCGCCACCGAGCTGATTGAGCCGATCAAGGAGGCGCGCTGGCGACAGGCGCTCGCCATCGACCGAGACCGGATCGCCGGCCTCGAAGCCGACCTCGATGACGGTCGGGGTGTCCGGGGCGTCCTCCGGGTCGACGGTCCGCTGGTAGACGATGGCTTCGGGCTCGCGCGCTGGGTCCTCCAGCATTTTGCCTTCCGATGAGGTGTGCAGGATGTTGGCGTCAACCGAGAAGGGCGCCTCGCCGCGACGATCGCGGGGTATCGGGATCTGGTGCTGCTCGGCATAGGCGATGAGGCTCGAGCGCGAGCCGAGATCCCATTCGCGCCACGGCGAGATGACCCGGATATCGGGATTGAGCGCGTAGTAGGCGAGCTCAAAGCGGACCTGGTCATTGCCCTTGCCAGTGGCTCCGTGGGCCACGGCATCGGCCCCGGTCTCGGCGGCGATCTCGATCTGGCGCTTGGCGATCAGCGGGCGCGCGATCGATGTCCCCAGCAGGTAGGTGCCCTCATAGAGCGCATTGGCGCGGAACATCGGGAAGACGTAGTCGCGGACGAAGCTCTCGCGCAGATCTTCGATGTAGATCTCGCGAACGCCAAGAAGCTCGGCTTTGGCCCGCGCCGGCTCGATCTCCTCACCTTGGCCGAGATCGGCAGTGAAGGTAACGACGTCGCAGCCGTAGGTTTCCTGCAGCCACTTCAGGATTATCGAGGTGTCGAGCCCACCGGAATAGGCAAGCACCACCTTGTTCACTTTGTCTGACACCAGGACCGCCCTCGGGGTTGCAACCTGGCCGAGCCGGGGCGCGCAGTATAGGCAATGTAGGCGTCACCACAAGAAATCGGGTGGACTCCCCGGACCATCGCGAGCGGGCTAGAATGGCGGCCGGTCAGGTGGTGCGAGGGAGTGAGAGGATGGTGGAAAGCGCGACGGTGCGGCAGGCCCGGATCGACCTCGCGGCAGCGCTGCGCCTGGCGGTGCGGCACGAGTTGCAAGAGGGCATCTGCAACCACTTCACCCTGCGCGTACCGGGCAGCGACGATCGGTATCTGCTCAACGCCTTCGGCCTGCACTGGTCAGAAGTGACGGCAAGCAACCTGCTGGTGGTTGACGACGACGGTGAGGTGATCACCGGCGAGGGTATCGCCGAGCGCACCGCGGCAGTCCTGCACGGGCGGGTTCACCGCGCCAACCCGCAGGCAGCTTGCGTCCTGCACACCCACATGCCCTATGCCACCGCGCTGATGTGCCTTGAAGGCGCGCGGCTCGAGCATCTGACCATCGCCGGGCTGCGCTTCCTCGACCTTGTCGCCTATGACGATGAGTTCGAGGGCGTGGCGCTCGATTGGGAGGAGGGCGACCGCATCGCCGCCAAGCTCGGCAACCGTAGCGTCCTGATGATGGCCAACCACGGGGTGATGGTGGCGGGGCCCAGCGTCGCCGTCGCCTACGACCGGCTCTACTTTCTCGAGCGTGCCTGCCAATCGCAGATCCTGGCGATGTCGACCGGCCGGCCCTTGCGCCGCATCCGCGATGAGGTGCTGGTGAAGGCGGGGGACCAGGTGCGCGCGCTCGACGGGCTTGCGGAAGCCCACTTCGGTGCGCTCAAACGCGTGCTCGACCGCGAGGAGTCCGACTACGCCAACTGAAACCGGCGACCGCGAAGCCCGGATTGCACTGGCCGCCGCTTGTCGGCTGGCCACCCGTCTTGCACTCAGCGGGGAGATCGGCGGACACATCAGCTGGCGGTTGGCGGGCGCGGAGACCCGCATGTTGTTTCCACCGAGCGATCACTCGCTTGGCCATATGACCGCGAGCGCGCTCACGGTCGTGAACAGCGATGGTGGGGTGAGTGACGGCGCGCGCGCCATCGATGGCGCGGCGGCCGCGCTCCACGGCGCATTTCACCGAGCTGGAGGCAAGGCGCGCTGCCTCGCCCACCTGCCTCTGACTGAGACGACAGCGCTGACGATGATGGAGGACGGGCACCTTGCGCACCTCACGATCGGCGGCCTGCGGTATGTCGGCGAGGTCGCCTATGCGGGGCCCAGTGAGCTCGCGAGTATCGAGCCGGCAACGACCGGCGCTCAAGTAGCGGCACTGATGGCGGAGCGCTACATCCTGATAACCGAGACCGCCGGGGTGTTTGCCGCCGATGAGACGATCGCCGGCACCGTCCATCACCTCTACAACGTCGAGCGCGCAATCCAGGTTCAGCGGCTGGCAAGCAGCACCGGCCTTCCCCTGCGCGCGATCTGGCCGGGCGTGACCGGCTATGACGAAGGGCGCTCGGAGCGGCGGCAGTTCCAGACCGAACAGCACTTCGCCGCACTCACGCGGCTGCTCGACAAAGAAGACCGCGGCTACCGCGATTGATCAGGCAGGTTTGGTCGCCGGTTGGTCGCGCCGCGGGCGGCGTACGCTGGCCGATTTGAGCTGACCGCAGGCGGCCATGATGTCGCGTCCGCGCGGGGTGCGCACGGGCGAGGAATAGCCGGCCCGATTGACGATCTCGGCAAACGCGCGAATCGCCGCCTCGTCGGCGCATTCGTACGGGGCTCCGGGCCACGGGTTGAACGGAATCAGGTTGACCTTGGCGGGGATGCCGGCGATCAGGCGGACGAGTTCGCGGGCGTCGGCGGTTGAATCATTGATGCCCTTGAGCATGACGTACTCGAACGTGATACGGCGGGCATTCGAGCCGCCCGGGTAGGCCCGGCACGCCGCGAGGAGCTCGGCGATCGGGTATTTGCGGTTGAGCGGCACGAGCTGATCGCGGAGATCGTCGCGCACCGCATGCAGCGAGACGGCGAGGTTGACTCCGAGCTCCGCGCCGCAGCGTTCCAGCATCGGCACCACGCCGGCGGTCGAGAGAGTGATGCGGCGGCGCGAGATGGCGATGCCCTCGCCATCCATGATGATACGGAGCGCGGCGGCGACGGCGTCGTAGTTGTAGAGGGGCTCGCCCATCCCCATCATCACCACGTTCGAGATCAACCGGGGCGCGCCATCGTGCGGCGTCGGCCACTCGCCGAGGGCATCGCGCGCATGCATGACCTGGGCGATGATCTCGCCCGCCCCGAGGTTGCGAACGAGCCGCTGGGTGCCGGTGTGGCAGAAGCGGCAGGTGAGCGTGCAACCGACCTGCGAGGAGAGGCAGAGCGCGCCGCGGTCCTCTTCGGGGATATGTACCGCCTCGATGAGGGCGCCGGGATCGAATTGGATCAACCACTTGCGCGTGCCATCAGACGAGTGCTGATGGCCGGCGATGGTGCCGGCGGAGATCTCATAGCGCTGGCTGAGCTTGTCACGCAGCGAGCCGGAGATGCTGGTCATGTCGGCAAACCGGCGCGCGCCGCGCTGGTAGATCCAGTGGAACAGTTGCCGCGCGCGCATGGGCAAGCTGGAGGCCGGCTCGCCGAGCGCTGCCACCGCTTCAGCCAATCCAGGGCGGTCGAGGCCGAGCAGGTTGCGTGAGCCCGCGGCGGCCGGGGCCGCCGAGTCGAGCGAGAGAACAGAGGTGGCCACCGACCCGAGACCGTTCAGATCTTGCAGGCCTTGCGCACCGCCTTGTTGGCGGCGGTGAAGCCGCGCAAGGAATAGGTATCGATCGTGGTCGTCCCACGGTTCGACACGCCCTTCGCCGTCATCTTGGTGCCCTTGATCATCGCCCGTACCAGCGCCTTGTCGCCGGCCTTATCGCGAGCCCAAGCAGTGTCCTCGTAGGTGAAGAGGACAAAGGGATCATCACCGATCGTGACGTCGACCTTGCTTTCGTCCTCGTAGGTGTAGCCCGTGTAGATGCTGACCTCGCCATCGACGTTGGCGGCGGGGCGATACGTCACCATCATGTAGACCTCGCCGCGATTGACGTTCTTGGGCTTCATGTCCTTGGGCTTGGTCGCCATGTAGCAGACGAGCTTGCCGTCCTCGAAGCCGCTGAATGCGTCCCAGTCGACGTACTTGCCAATCAGCCTCGGCGAATCGGCCGCCGCAGGCAGCGCCAAAACGATCCACGAGAACAGCGCAAGGAAAGAGACGAGGGGGATGGGCAGAGCAGCGATCCGATTGGGCATGGCCAGAGAATAGTCGCGCGCGCGCGCCAATTCCAGGCCGCGCAGAGCCCGCAGGATGCGGCGTTCTCTCTAGCGCGTCTCCCGCAAGAATAGGATGAAGTCGAGGCTCGGCGGGGCGACATCGGTCGCCGTCAGCAAGTCGTGGGCCTGGCCGCGGTGGTGCGTCTGGTGGTTGAAGATGTGGGTCAACAGCTCTGTTTGCGCATCGGCATGCGGGTCGCCAGCCAGCGTCCGGTAGCCGATGGGCCGCTGAAGATCTTCCTCGGACAGTCCGTGGACGTAGTCGCCGAACACGACATCCTCGGCCTCGCGCGCCTCGCGCAGCGCGACAAACGTGTCATAGAGCTCGGCATCGAGCTGGTTGACCTCGGGCGCATAGCCCTGGAGGCGGGCGAGCCAGATGCGATCACAGACCAGGATGTGGTTGAGAACGCCGTGGATGGTGCCGAAGAAGGCGGGCCGCGGCTCCTTGTAGGCAGCGGGGCTCAATTGCGCGCACCCGTCGTAGAGGCGCTGGTTCGCCCACGTGTTGTAGCGGGCCAGGCTCCGAAAGTGATCATGCAGAGAATGCGTCATCGCCGGCGCCCTAAAGAGTGCAGGATCAGGTGCGAAGCTGTGGCAGGTCTTCGAATAACGCCAGCGCCCCGGGGTTGGCGAGCGCGCTGCGGTTTTTGACAGCGCGGCCGTGGATGATGTCACGCACGGCGAGCTCGGTGATCTTACCGCTGATCGTGCGCGGAATATCGGCGACCTGGACGATCTTAGCCGGCACGTGCCGCGGGGTCGCGTTCTCGCGGATCCGGCGCTTGATCTCATCGACCAGCCCGGCATCGAGCGTGAGCCCGTCACGCAGCTTGACGAACAGGACGATGCGCTGATCGCCCTCCCACTCTTGGCCGATCGCAAGGCATTCCACCACCTCGTCGATCTGCTCCGCCTGGCGGTAGATCTCGGCCGTGCCGATGCGCACGCCGCCCGGGTTGAGAACGGCATCGGAGCGGCCGTACATGATGAGACCATCGTGCTCGGTGAGCTCGACGTAGTCACCATGGCACCAGACGCCGGGGAACTGCTCGAAGTAAGCAGCTCGGTAGCGCTCATCGCCCGGATCGTTCCAGAACCCGACCGGCATCGACGGGAACGGGGCGGTGCAGACGAGCTCGCCTTGGGCGCCGCGGAGCGCGCGCCCGTCCTCATCGAAGACCTCGACAGCCAGGCCGAGGGCGCGTGTCTGCAGCTCGCCGCGCCATACCGGGTCGATGGGATTGCCCAGCGCAAAACAGCCGATGATATCGGTACCGCCGGAGATCGAAGACAGACATACGTCCGCTTTCACCTTCCGGTAAACGTAGTCGAAGCTCGCCGGTGCGAGCGGTGAGCCGGTCGAGAGAATGGTTCGGAGACTGGAGAGATCGTGGGTGCGGGCCGGCTCGACTCCGGCCTTCGCCAAGGCATCGATGTACTTCGCCGAGACGCCAAGGATAGTCATGCCCTCGGCATCGGCGTAGTCGAACAGGGTGTTGCCGTCGGGGTGAAACGGCGCGCCGTCGTAGAGCAGGAGGCTCGCCTCGGAGGCAAAGCCGGAAACCAGCCAGTTCCACATCATCCAACCGCACGTGGTGAAGTAGAACAGCCGATCGCCTCGCTTGAGATCGGTGTGCAACTGGTGCTCTTTGAGATGCTGAAGCAGCGTGCCACCGGCGCCGTGGACGATGCACTTCGGCACCCCAGTGGTGCCCGAGGAGAACATGATGAACAGCGGCTGGTTGAACGGCAGTCGCTGGAAGGCAATGGGGCGCGGCGCATGGGAGGCGGTGAAGTCGGCGAGCGAGACCGCGCGATCGAGCCCGGCGAGATCAAATGTTTCCCGGGTGTAGGGGACGACTACCAGCCGCTCCACCGAGGGAAGCTCGGCGGCGATGCCGCGCAGCCGCTCGCCGAGATCAATGGTCTTGCCACCGTAGTAATAGCCATCGACGGCGATCAGTAGCTTGGGCGCGATCTGGCCGAAACGATCGAGGACGCCACGAATCCCGAAATCCGGCGAGCAGGACGACCAGATGGCGCCGAGACTCGCTGTCGCCAACATGGCAACGATCGTCTCGGGCATGTTTGGGAGGTAGCCGCCGACGCGATCGCCAACGCCGATGCCGGCCGCGGCGAGCGCTTGTGCCAGCACCGAGACCTGATCGTAGAGTTCAGCGAAGCTCAAACGCCGCACCACCCGGTCTTCGCCACGGAAGACGATGGCTGTCTCCTCGTCGCGGCGGCGCAGGAGGTTCTCCGCATAGTTCAGCCGCGCATCGGGAAAGAAACGGGCGCCGGGCATGCGATCGGCGTTCTCGATCACCACCTCGCCGCGACTCTCGGCGATGATCCCGGCCTCGTCCCAAAAGGTCGTCCAGAACTGCTCGGGCGCCCTAATCGACCAGGCATGGAGCGCGGCGAAGTCAGGCACTGAGACCCCCCAGCGCTGCTCCACATCGCGCCTGAATGCCGTGACGTTGGCGGCCGCTACGCGTTCAGTCGATGGCTTCCATAAGGGCTCGCTCATGGCGCTGGGCTCCTCCCCGTCCACGGAGACAGTATCACCGAGGGTGCCGATGCTGCCCAGCCCAGCGGCATGCGAGCCCCCTGCACGGCGACCGTCCGGTGGATGCTGGCGCCGGGAGCACGCAGCGCTTAGTTTGCGCGCATGCTCCGATTCTCGGTTCTTCGGAACCTCGCCGGCACCTCGGTCAGTCTGCAGGCAGCCGGGCTTATGCTGCTGTCGTGCGTCATTTTCTCTTTCATGACCGCCGTCGTGCGGCATGTCACGAACGAGCTGCCAACGCTCGAAGTGATCTTCTTTCGAAACCTGTTCGGGCTGCTGACGATGGCTCCCCTGTTCATTCGCTGGGGCATTGGCCCGCTGCTGCGCACGCGCCGAATGGGACTGTTCCTCCTGCGCGGCGGGATAGGCTACATCTCGATGTTGTGCTGGTTCACCGCGATCGCGATCGTTCCGCTTGCCGATGCGGTGGCGCTCGGCTTCACCGCGCCGTTGTTCGTCACCATCCTCGCCATCTTCATCCTCGGCGAGGTCGTGCGGGCGCGGCGCTGGACCGCGATGCTGATCGGCTTTGCTGGCGCGATCCTGATCCTTCGGCCGGGCTTCGGCGAGGTGAACGCTTATTACTTTCTGGTGATGGCGAGTGCCGTTTCGATGGCGTGCTCGGTGATCATGATCAAGATTCTGGGGCGCACCGAGTCTGCTACCACGATCGTCGCCTACATGGTCATCATCATCCTGCCTATCTCGGCGATTCCGGCCGCGTTCGTCTGGCAATGGCCGACGCTGGAGCAGTTGGGGTGGCTGGTGGCCCTCGGCGGTTTGGCAACGGCCGGCCACCTCGCGGTGACCAAGGCGCTGATGCTCGCCGATGCAACAGCCGTGATGCCGCTGGATTTTCTCCGGCTGCCGATCACGGCGTTCATTGCCTACCTGGCGTTCGCCGAGGTCCCCGATCCATGGGTCTGGATCGGCGCCGCCGTTATCTTCGGGAGCTCGATCTATATCGCGCACCGCGAGGCGCAGCTCAACGTCCGACCCGCCGACCGGCCCGCCGCGGCGGCGATCCAGGCCCGCTAATAAGCGAGACAACGCCGATGGTGCGGGAGCAAAAGGAGGCGTGCGGATGGACGTGAACGGGGCCGCAGCGATCGTGACGGGCGGTGCCTCGGGCCTCGGGGCCGCCACCGCCGAGCGGCTGGCCGCAGCCGGCGCCAAGGTGGCGGTGGTCGACCTCGATGACGGCATCGGCCGAGTCGCGAACGAGATCGGCTGCCTGGGTATTCAAGCCGACGTGAGCGCCGCCGAACCGCTCGAGGATGCCTTCGCCGAGGCGCGCGAAGCCCACGGTCGGGCCCGTGTTCTCGTCAGCTGCGCCGGCATCCTCGGGCCGGGCAGGACCGTCGATCGCACCGGGACGCCGCTGCCGCTCGAGGACTTCAGCCGCGTCATTGCGGTCAACCTGATCGGCACCTTCAACGCCGCGCGTCTTGCCGCGGCCGACATGGCGGGGCTGGAGCCGTTCGACGACGGTGAGCGTGGCGTCATCGTCAACACCGCGTCGGTCGCGGCGTTCGAGGGGCAGATCGGCCAACCTGCCTACAGCGCCTCGAAGGGCGGCATCGCCGCCTTGACGCTGCCGCTGGCCCGCGAATTTGCCCGCCACGGCATCCGCGTGGTCGCCATCGCACCTGGGTTGTTCCGGACGCCGCTCATCGAAGATGCGCCGGCGGCGGTGGTCGAGAATCTCGTCGCCAACGTTCCCTACCCGCCCCGCCTCGGCGAGCCTGCGGAGTTCGCTGCCCTGGTCCTTCATGTCTGCGGGAACCGCATGCTGAACGGGGCGACGCTGCGCCTCGATGCGGCCTTGCGCATGCCGCCCAAGTGACCGGCTGATCAGTCGAACAGTGGCGCATGGGCCGGCGAGCCGGCTTTTTTGCCGGGCGACCGCAAGGCAGGCTATCGTCGCGCCATGCCGCACGCCGACATGAGAGCCCCGAGCGCCGCTGACATCGAGGAACTGGCGGTCTCGGCACTGGCGACGATACCCGAGATCTTGCGCGCGAAGGTCCACGACGTCGTCATCCGCGTCGAGGACTTCGCCGATGACGAAACGCTTGCCGACATGGGGATGGAGAGCCCATTCGAGCTGATGGGCCTGTACCGCGGCGTGAGCCTGGTCGAGAAGAGCGGGCACGACGTGGCCAACGATGTCGACATGATCTTTCTGTATCGGCGCCCCCTGCTCGATTATTGGTGTGAAGAGGACGAGCCGTTTGGCGCGCTGGTGCGTCACGTGCTGATCCACGAAATCGGTCATCACTTCGGCTTCAGCGACGCCGACATGGAGCGGATCGAGGCCGAGGCCCGATAGCGTGCTTGACAGCGCGGGCGCCGCGGCCGATGTGATGTCGCTATGGGCGGGCCTGACCCGCCGATTATTGGGGAGGTGTCATGCCGGCCAAGGCGCTGAAATCGCAGGCGCTTAGACGCCGCTGCGATCCGGCCAAGCTTCGCTTCAAGACCACGGCCGAACTCACGACGCTGCCCGAGGTGCTGGGTCAAGCCCGTGCAGTCGAGGCGCTGAAGTTCGGCGTCGGCATCCAAAGCGACGGCTTCAACCTGTTTGCGCTCGGGCCGAGCGCGCTCGGCAAACACGCAACGGTCCGCCAGTATCTCGAATCCGTTGCCGCCACAAAGCAAACCCCCGACGATTGGTGCTACGTCAACAACTTCGACGACAGCCACCGTCCGCGCGCCGTGCGCCTGCCCGCCGGCATGGGCGTGAAGCTGCACCGCGATGCGGAGGGGCTGGTCGAGGAGCTCCACACCGCCGTCACCTCAGTATTCGAGAGCGACGAGTACCGGACCCGTCGCCAAGCCATCGACGAGGAGTTCCAGGAGCGCCAATCGGGCGCGTTCGAGGGTCTGCAGAAACGGGCGAGCGAGCAACATGTGGCGTTGGTGCGCACACCCGTCGGTTTGGCGCTCACGCCGATGAAAGACGGCGAGGTGATGTCGCCCGAGGTATTCCAGGCGCTGCCCGAGGGGGAACGCTCAGGCATCGAGGGCGCGATCCAGCACTTCCAAAAGGAACTCCAGACCACTGTTCGACAGATCCCGCAGTGGGACAAAGAGCGCCGGGAGAAAATCCGCGACGTCAATCGCGAGGTGACCGACTTCGCGGTCGGGCACTTGATCGATGCGCTGCGCGATACTTACAAGGCGCTGCCAGACGTCATCGCCCACCTCGACGCCATCCAGGCAGACGTTATCGACAACGTCGGAGCTTTTTTCCCGCCACCCCAGCCCGAGGGCGGCACCGCGGGGGCGGCACCGCCGACGCCGTTTGCCGGCGGTGCCGATCGGGCCGCCGGTCTCTTGCGCCGTTATCAAGTGAATGTCGTCGTCGACAACAGCCAGACCAGTGGCGCGCCGGTGATCTACGAGGACAACCCGGCCCACGGGAATCTCATCGGCCAGGTCGAGCACCTCGCGCAGATGGGCGCGCTGATCACCGACTTCGGCCTCATACAATCGGGCGCATTGCACCGCGCCAATGGCGGCTATCTGACGGTTGACGCACGCAAGCTGTTGATGCAGCCGCACGCTTACGAGGCGCTCAAACGGGCGTTGCAGGCGGGCGAGGTGCGCATCGAATCACCCGGACAGATGTACACGATGGTGTCGACCGTCTCGCTTGAACCGGAGCCCATCCCGCTCGACATCAAGGTCGTGCTGGTCGGCGACCGGATGCTCTACTACATGCTGTCGGCGCACGACCCCGATTTCGGCGAGCTGTTCAAGGTCGAGGTCGATTTCGAGGAGGATATGGATCGGCGTGCAGGTTCGACGCAGTCGTACGCCCGGCTGATCGCAACGCTGGCCCACAAGCACAAGCTGCGGGATCTCGATGCCACGGGCGTGGCGCGGATCATCGATCACTCGGCTCGGCTTGCCGGCGATTCCAGCAAGCTTACCACCCGCATGGGACTGATCGCCGACGTCCTGCGCGAAGCGGACTACTGGGCCTCGGAGGCCGGCCACAAGGTGGTGACCGGCGAGGACGTGAAACGGGCGATCGATGCCCGTACCTATCGGGGCGATCGCATGCGCGAGCGCTCGCAGGAGATTATCCGCCAGGGTACCGTTTTGATCGATACAGACGGCGCCAAAATGGGACAGGTGAACGGCCTCGCCGTGCTCTCGATCGGTACCACCAGCTTTGGCAAGCCCAGTCGGATCACCGCCCGCCTCCACTTGGGCACCGGCGGGGTGATCGACATCGAGCGCAAATCCGACCTTGGCGGGTCGCTGCATTCCAAGGGTGTGCTGATCCTGTCGTCGTACCTGAGCTCGCACTATGCCCACAACCACCCGCTGTCATTGTCAGCAAGCCTGGTGTTCGAACAGTCGTACGGCGGCGTCGATGGCGACAGCGCTTCGTCGACCGAGCTGTATGCGCTGTTATCGGCGCTGGCCGAGCTGCCGATCAAGCAATCGCTGGCGGTCACGGGCTCGGTCAATCAGCTCGGACGGGTCCAGGCGATCGGCGGCGCCAACGAGAAGATCGAAGGCTTCTTCGAGTTGTGCCAGGCCGCTGGTCTGACCGGCGAACAAGGTGTCTTGATACCGGACGCCAACGTGCGCCACCTGATGCTGCGCGAGGATGTGGTCGAGGCGTGCGAAGCCGGCCGTTTTCATATCTACCCGGTCAAGACGATCGATGAGGGGATCGAGCTTCTCACGGGAATCGCCGCAGGCAGGCGCGGGCGCAACGGACAGTTCCCCAAGGGAAGCGTCAATCGCCTGGCGGAGGATCGTTTGATTCAGCTCGCGGAACATCGGCGCGACTTCGCCAAGGCCGCCGGCGGGGAAAAGGAGAATTCGAATGAGCGCGCGGGAGTATGAGACCGACCTCCAGCGCCTGCTGGTCGCTCTCGATTCGACGGCCGACAGCCTGGAAACGCTCGAGATCGCCGCTGAACTCGCGGCCCGGTTGAACGCCGAGCTAATGGGCCTGTTCGTCGAGGACCGGCGCTTGATGCAGCTCGCCGAGCTATCGTGCGCGCGCGAGGTCCGGTTCGCTTCAGCCCGGGCCAAGCCGATGCGAGCGACCACGATTGGACGCCACCTGAGGGCCCAGGAAGCGGCGGCGCAACGTGCCCTCGCATCAGCCGCCGGAGGCCGACGGGTAAGCTGGAGCTTTCGTGTCACGAGGGGCCAGATCACATCGGTTTTGACTGAGGAATCACCCGAGGTCGGCCTGGTGTTCGTCTCGCGGACCGCCGGCCGGCCCGAGCGCCACCTGTACAGGCCGCGGATTTCCGAGGAAGGCGGCAGGCCGCGCCGGCGCATCGCCCATACGGAGACGCCGGTGGTGATCGCCTACGATAGGTCGGCGCTGTCAGACCGCGCGCTGGAGGTGGCCGGCCGCATCGCCCGGGCCGCCCCGGTGACGGTGCTGGTCCCAGCAGAAGACGCGGTGGAGGCCTCGACCGCGGCCCGGCATCGCCTCGCCAACAGACCGGTCCCCGACCATGTCATGCCGGTCGCGGCAGGTGACTTCGCCTCCTTGAGGACGGCCATCGGTATCGCCGGATCGGACCTTTTGGTCCTGCCCTGCGACAGCCGACTCCTGGGCGAGCGCTCGGTCGACGACCTTGTCGATGTGCTTCGCGTGCCGGTGGTTCTGGTGCGCCAGGAAGCCTAAGGTCGCGCACGACTCGTCAGCATGACGACGGGCGGCGGCAACGCGCTGAAGGTCGGCATCGCCGGACTTGGTGCTATCGGTAGCGAGATCGCTGGGCGCCTCGATGCCGGCGTGCCCGGGCTGCAATTGGTCGGGGTCGCGGCGGGGGATCGCGGCAAGGCCGAGGCGAGATTACGTGAACTTGCCGCGCCGGCGCCGGTGCTGACACTGGAGACGCTGGCAGAGGAAGCCGAGGCCGTGGTCGAGTGCGCGCCCGCCGCAGTCTTCGCAGCGATCGCCGAACCGGTCCTCAGGGCCGGGCGCATTCTCCTGCCGTTGAGCGTCGGCGCTCTCTTGAGCCACCCCGAATTGATCGACCTGGCGGAGAGCCATGGCGGGCGGATTGTCGTGCCGACAGGCGCGCTTCTCGGGTTGGACGCGGTGCGCGCGGCTGCGCTAGGAAAAATCGATGCCGCCCGGATCATCACCCGAAAACCGCCGCGCGGCCTCGCCGGCGCACCCTATCTCGCCGAGCATGGCATCTCGCTCGAGGGGCTCGATGCGCCGCTGCGCGTCTTCGAGGGGAGCGCACGCGATGGCGCACGTGGCTTTCCCGCCAACGTCAACGTCGCGGCGGCGCTCAGCCTCGCCGGCATCGGGCCAGATCAAACGCGCCTCGAGATCTGGGCCGATCCCGAGCTCGACCGCAACGTTCACACCGTACTTATCGAGGCCGACAGCGCTCGCTTGACCATGACCATCGAGAACGTGCCTTCGGCCACCAATCCGCGCACCGGCCGTATCACCGCGTTGAGCGCGATCGCCGCGCTGCGCGGCCTGATCGCACCGCTCACGGTTGGTAGCTAGCGGTTTCTGCCGTCTTCTCGGACCCTGCGTCCGGGCTGTCCATCAGCGGATACTCGACCTCGGCCTGGTGGATGGCGCCCGACCGGGACAGGTGGCTCGAGTAGAGGATGAAGGAGTGAACCGGAAACATCTCGGTTCGAAACAGACCGTGCTGGGACAGGAATGCATGCACACGCTCGCGCGGGGCGCTGCTGAGACGAGCCAGGGTGACATGGGGGCTGAACTTGCGGCGCTCCGGCTCTAGCCCGGCGCGTTGCAGGCCGGCCTCGATCTTGGCCTGGAGCCGCATGAGTTCGGGGCACGGTGTTACCCCGGCCCACAGCGTCCGCGCCCGGTGGCGATTGGCGAACGCGTCGACGCCGGTGAGCGCAAGCGCGAACGTCGGCGCACGGACGCGGCCAAGCTCGAGCCGGATATCATCGAACAGCGCATTGTCGACCTCGCCAATGAACCGGAGTGTGAGATGGGTCTGCTCGGAGTCCACCCATCGCGCGCCGCGGACGCCGCCACCCAGCGCCTGAAGCTGGTCAATCACGGAACCTGGAAGAGCGATTGCTGTGAACAGTCGAATCATTGGCTATCCATTCTCCTCCGTTCGGCGGCGCGTTTCCTCGATCAGTTCGTGCACGTACGGCGCAATGCGCTCAACGATCACCGCGACGCCGCCCGCGTTGGGATGGATGCCATCGGCCTGATTGAGCTCAGGCCGGGCGGCCACCCCGTCGAGGAAGAACGGATAGAGTGCAAGGCCATGTTTCGTCGCAAGGGAGGGATAGATGGCGCTGAACTCCTCGCCGTACTCGCGCCCGAGGTTGGGTGGCGCGAGCATGCCGGCGAGCAATACCCGTACCCCCTCGGCGGTGAGACGTGAGACGATCCAATCAAGATTCTCTTCGGTCGACTCTGGCTCGAGCCCGCGGAGTGCGTCGTTCGAGCCCAGCTCGACGATGACGATATCCGGCCCATCGGCGAGCAGCCATTCGAGGCGAGCCCGCCCACCGGCGCTGGTATCGCCCGAGACCCCACCGTTGGCGACCTCGACACGGGCGCCCGAGGCCCGCAGCCGCGCCTCGAGCTGGGCCGGAAAAGCCTCCTCTGCGGGGAGCCCGTAGCCCGACGTAAGACTGTCGCCAAGCACCGCAATGCGCAGTACCGCCTCTGCCTTTGCCGGAATAACACCGACGAGAAAGAGCAAGGCGACCAAGCCGAGCCCCTTGAAAAGCGAGGTACAAGCGTAATATCGCAGGGAGCCCCGGGAACCCCGGCGGATCACAGTCATGGCCCAACAAGCTCAGACGCGCGGTGAGATGGTGTCCCTTGAGGGGGTGCATCTCAGTTTGGTGAGCCCCGCCGGCAGCGTCAACATCCTGCGCGGTGTCGATCTCGGCATTGGGCCGGGCGAGACGGTCGGATTGGTCGGCCCTTCGGGCTCGGGCAAGTCGACCATCATGGCGGTGATCGGCGGCTTGGAGCGGCCGACCGCCGGGCACGTGCGAATCGCCGGCACCGACCTCGGCGGCCTCTCCGAAGACGACCTCGCCTCATTTCGCCGCGATCACATCGGCATCGTGTTCCAATCCTTTCACCTGGTGCCGACGATGTCGGCACTGGAGAACGTCGCCATCCCGCTCGAGCTGGCGGCGCGGCGGGATGCGTTTTCGGCGGCGGCCCAACAACTCGATGATGTCGGGCTGGCAGAGCGACGGGCCCACTACCCGGCCCAGCTCTCGGGCGGCGAACAGCAACGTGTCGCGCTCGCGCGCGCCGTGGCGGCACGCCCTCGTCTGCTCCTCGCCGATGAGCCGACCGGCAATCTCGACGGCGAGACCGGCCGCTTGGTCATCGATCTGATGTTCTCGTTGCAGGCGCGCCACGGCATGACGCTCCTTCTGATTACCCACGATGCCAGCATCGCCGAGCGCTGCGATCGTATCGTGCATCTCGCCGACGGACAGGTGATGGATGACGGCCGCGACGGCTCCGTGCTCGCCGCCGCGGGCAGCTGAGGCGAGGGAGAGCCGGTGCGTACACCCGCGCTGGCGCTAAGATTCGCCCGTCGTGAGCTGCGCGGCGGGCTGCGTGGGTTTCGCGTGTTCCTGGCCTGCCTGACGCTCGGCGTTGCCGCGATCGCCACCATCGGCACGATGTCGGCATCGATCACGGCCGGCCTCCGCGCCGATGGGCGCCTCCTGCTGGGTGGCGACATCGAGCTCCAAATGACCCATCGACCGGCAAGCGCAGAGCAGCGCGACCACCTGCGCAACACCGCGCGCGTGAGCGAGGTCGTCACCATGCGTGGGATGGCGCGGACCGCGGGCGGAAGCCGGACGCTGGTCGAGCTCAAGGCCGTCGATGGTGCCTACCCGTTGTTCGGCGCCATTGACCTGCTCACCGGCCCTGTCAGCGTCGAGATTCTGGAGCCGCGCGACGGTGTGTGGGGCGCCTTGATCGACCCGAGCCTTGCCGGCCGGCTCGGCATCGATGTTGGCGAGCGCCTGCGGCTCGGTGAGGTCGACTACGAGGTGCGCGGCGTCATCGACGCGGAACCGGACCGCGCCTCGGGTGCGTTCGCGCTGGGCCCGCGTTTCATGATTGCCCTCGACGGCCTGGGCGAAACGGGACTTGTCCAAGAAGGGAACCTGATTCGCTACCGATATCGGATCGGACTGCCCGCAGGCCGGAGCATGGTGGGGTGGCGCGCCGACCTCAAGTCGCGCTTTCCCGACGCCGGCTGGCGCCTTCGCGACTATCGCAATGCAAGCGCTGGCCTGCGCACCTTCATCGAACGGATGGCGCTGTTCATGA
Source organism: Alphaproteobacteria bacterium (assembly GCA_965248765.1). Lineage (GTDB taxonomy): Bacteria > Pseudomonadota > Alphaproteobacteria > VGEJ01 > VGEJ01 > CBDFKF01. Next base: position 2,839,108 of record CBDFKF010000004.1, on the reverse strand, counting down.
CGCTGGTGGGCCTGACCGCGCTGCTGGTTGGCGGCGTCGGGATCGCCAATGCGGTCAAGAGCTACCTCGATGGCAGGACCGAGACGATCGCAACGCTCAAATGCCTCGGGGCACCGTCGGCGCTGATCTTCTGGACCTACCTCTGGCAGGTGCTGATCCTGGCCGTGGGCGGTATAGCGGTCGGTTTGTTGATCGGGCTAGCCTTGCCCCCCGCGCTTTTGTCGGTTTTGGGCGATCAGCTACCCGTGGTCGCGCGCTTCGGCTTTTACCCGGCGCCATTGGTGCAAGCGGCCGCCTTCGGCGTTGTCACGGCGATCGCGTTCGCGCTGTGGCCGCTCGCGCGAGCAAGGGAGGTGCCGGCCGGACGCCTGTTCCGCCAGATCGTGGCCACTGAGCGGCGATGGCCACGATGGCCGTTCGTAGTGGCAACGGGAACGGCGCTCGCGGCGCTCGCAGGCTTGGCCACCTGGACCGCCACCGATCGGTGGTTTGCCATGTGGTTCGTGCTCGGTGCCGCCGCGACGATCGTTGCGTTTCGGGGCGCGGCGTGGCTGCTCGCGAGCCTCGCGCGCTCAGCCGGGCGCCCGCGCGATCCGGGCCTGCGGCTTGCGCTTGCCAACCTCTACCGCCCGGGCGCGCCGACCGATGTCGTCGTGCTGTCCTTCGGCCTCGGTCTCGCCGTGCTGGTCGCCGTCACGGCAATCGAGGGCAACCTCGCACGCCAGCTCGAAGAGCGTATCCCCGAGGCGGCGCCGGCTTATTTCTTCATCGACATCCAACCCGACCAGGTCGCAGCCTTCGACCAGACGGTGCAGGGGGTGCCGGGCGTCGGTCGGCTGGAGCGGGTGCCCTCGTTGCGCGGACGGATTACCGCGATCAAAGGGACCCCAGTAGCGATAGCGCGGAAGTCGGTGGCCGAAGGCGCGCGATGGGCTCTCTCCAGCGACCGGGGTCTGACCTATGCAACGGAGCCGCCGAACGGCACCGAGATCGTAGCCGGCGACTGGTGGCCGGCCGACTACAGCGGGCCGCCGCTGATCTCCTTCGATTCAGAGCTTGCTGCTGGCATGGGGCTCGGCATCGGCGATTCGCTCACGCTCAACATTCTCGGCCGCGAGATCGTGGCGCGGATCGGCAATCTGCGCGAAATCGATTGGAGGACACTCGGTATCAACTTCACGTTCATCTTCGCCCCCGGGACCCTGGAGGCGGCGCCACACACCCATATCGCGACCGTGCATGCCGACAGGAACGCGGAAGAGCTGCTGCTGCGCGCGGTCACCGACCGCTTCGCCAATATCTCGGCGGTGCGGATCAAGGATGCGCTCGAGACGGTGGGCGTACTGCTGGCAAAGATCGCAGGGGCCATGCGGGCGACGTCCGCGGTTACGCTGCTGGTGGGGGTTCTCGTATTGGCCGGAGCCGTGGCGGGCGGCCATCGCCGGCGCGTCTACGACGCGGTAGTCCTTAAAGTGCTGGGCGCGCGGCGGCGCGATATCCTGCGCGCCTATCTGATCGAGCACGCATTTCTCGGCCTCGCCACCGCGCTTGTTGCGGTGGTGGTGGGATCGATCGCCGCCTGGGCCGTCATTACGCTGGTCATGCGGGCAGACTGGGTTTTTCTGCCGGTGACCACCGGACTCACCGCAGGCATCGGCATCGTCGTGACGACAGTGTTCGGTTTTGTCGGGACATGGCGGGCGCTAGGCCACAAGGCGGCTCCGGTCCTGCGCAGCGACTGAGGGCGACGTCGCTTGATTTTTGGGTCTCAATCGCCGATATACTTAACGGAGATCAGGGACTTCCGCGAGGACACAAACACAATGCCTGAGGACAGCAGATTTCAGCTGGGCGGCGTCGGTACCGGCAGACAAACGCAAATCGACGAAGCGGCGCGAGCGCCGATCGACGAGGGCCTGCGGAGCTACATGCTGCGCGTGTACAACTTTATGGCCTCGGGCGTCCTTCTCAGCGGCATCGTCGCCTACGTCGTGGCCACCGTGCCGGCGCTATACAACACCATCTTCGGGACGCCGCTTGCCTACCTTGTGATGTTCGCGCCGCTGATCATGGTGTTCGTGTTTGCCGCGCGCATCAACAAGATGAGCGCATCGGCGGCGCAGACCACGTTCTGGATCTTCGCCGGACTCATGGGGCTGTCGTTGGCGTCGGTTTTCGTGGTGTTCACCGGCGAGAGCATCGCTCGAGTGTTCTTCATCACGGCAGCGACGTTCGGCGCGATGAGCCTGTATGGCTACACCACCAAACGCGACCTCACCGGGTTGGGCTCGTTCCTGTTCATGGGGCTGATCGGGATCATCATCGCAATGGTGGTCAATATGTTCATCGGCTCCTCGGCGCTCCAGTTCGCGATCTCGGTGATCGGCGTCCTGGTGTTCGTCGGCCTGACGGCCTATGACACCCAAAAGATCAAGAACGAATACCTTGCGACCGACTCCGGCGAGCTGATGGCCAAGAAGGCGATCATGGGCGCCCTCAGGCTCTATCTCGACTTCATCAACCTGTTCATGATGCTCTTGCATCTCTTCGGCGCGCGCGAATAGCAAACGGCCATACAACCGAACAGTGACGCCCGGCATCGCCGGGCGTTTCTTCTTAGGTCGAGCGAACAGGTCCACGCGCGGGTCGCACTCCTACCGCGCCTGGCGAGCCGCGGCGGCGCTGCTCAGCTCGGTTCTATCAGTCGCAAGTGGCGGTCGCCAAAGACCTCGAGGACGCCGCCGAGGCTGCGCCCGTAACCTAGTATGCGGGCGCCCGAAGTCACCCGATAGCGTCGGCCTGCGCCGGCCGCTCGTTTGCTGATGCGAAACGCCGCCCCCTCGGTCTTGCGGGAGTAGATAGCGAAGGCGGTGCCGTCCTCTTCGACCTCGATCGCGTAATCCCGCCACTCGCCGGCGATGACCTTGCGGCTATAGACCGATAGTATCTGGGCGAGCTCGCCGCGGCTGAAGAAAGTGGCGCTTCGGTTGGGGGGTTGCGGGGTTGGCGCCTTGCCGCGGCGCCGGAGGGATCCGAACTCCACAACCTCCGTCATTAGCGGCGGGCCGTGCCCGGGCCCCCGACCATGGCGCCCGGCCCCCCGCTGCCGCGCCGTGTCGGCCGCCGAGAACCCTGCTGCATCGGCTGTGCCGTCATTACGGTGATGATATGACGGCACCGGGGGCGCGGCAATCGGAAGTTCTACATCTCACCGCAAAGGTAGTGGTCTAGCCGCGCTTGCGCGCCAGCGTCAGTCCATCGCCGATCGGCACCATGCACACGCTGACTCGATCGTCATTGCTGATCTTGTCGTTTAGCGCCCGGATCGCGTTGGTATCGTCGTCGTCCTTGTCGGGATCGATGACGTGCCCGAACCACAGGACGTTGTCGATCGCGATCAATCCGCCGGGCCGCAAGAGCTCGAGACAACCCTCGTAATAGGCATCGTAGTCGAGCTTGTTCGCGTCAATGAACGCGAAGTCGAACCCGCCGCCGTGACCCTCGGAAAGGAGAGCGGCTATTGTCTCTGTGGCTGGCGCAAGCCGAAGGTCGATCTTGTCGGCGATGCCGGCCTCGCGCCAGTAGCGGCGCGCGACGTTGGTCCACTCCTCGTTGACATCGCAAGCGACCACGACGCCGTCAGACGGCATGGCAGAAGCGACCGCGAGCGCGCTGTAGCCCGTGTAGACGCCGATCTCAATGCAGCGGCGGGCACCGATCAGCTCGACCAGCATCGCCATCAACGCCGCTTGCTCGGGCGTAATCTGCATGATGCTCGCTGGCATGCCGCTGGTCTCCTCGCGGAGGCGTGCGGCCACTGGAGATTCGCGGACAGAGACGGATTGCAGGTAGGCCTGGAGAGCCTTGGTCAGTTGCAGCGGCTCGGCCGACATAGTGCATGCCCCGTTGGTGGAAGTTCCCAGCCTGGCACGCGCCGAGCGTCGTTCACAAGCGATCCCTGAAACGTTCCGACGCCTCATTTTCGCCGCGATTTAGCCTTACGCGCGCCCAATTGACACACCACACTCACTCGCATTGGGCCTCCTGGGGTTCGGTCGTTTGGAGCGGGACTCCCCCCAGCCACCCTCTTCAAACGGCCGAACCCTTCTTTTGGCGAGAGCCGGATGATCAAAGGCGATCTCGATCTCGACCGTGCCGAGCACGATGCCGATTATGTGCGAGAAGTGAGGGCTTTCTTGGAGCCGATCGCGCACGTCCATCGCGCACGGATAACCTGTCACGGCCGCAACGCGCCGCGCCAGGCCGACCCATTCCGCCAGACCCGCCCTAAGGCCAGCCCGCCCCGTCAAGAGCACAGCGACGCCGCCTGACCCTGCTCCGGGACTCGGCACCGGCCCATCATTAGCGCCCTACGCTGTCGCCGAGCTCGGGCGAGCGCTATGCTCGCGTGGCAAGCTGAGCGCAGTGGGAGGATCCGATGGCACTCAAACTCTATGAACTGGATGGGGCCGAGGACCGGCGCTTCAGCCCCTATTGCTGGCGCTCGCTCTTGGCGCTGCGCCACAAGGGGCAGGAGGCCGAGCGCATCCCGATCAAGTTCAGCGAGAAGGACAAGATCGCCTTCAGCGGGCAGGAACGGGTGCCAATCTTGTGCGACGGGGAGACGACGATCAGCGATTCCTGGCTGATCGCCGAGTACCTGGAAGACACCTATGTGCAGGGAGCGAGCCTATTCGGTGGGCCGCTCGGGCGCGCCGAAGCCAGGTTCATCAATGCGTGGGTCGATACCCAGATGCACCCGCGCCTCGTCCGCCTGGTCGTGCGCGACGTCTACGACAGCGTGCCCGCCGAGGACAAGGCCTACTACAAGGAAACGCGAGAAGCCCGCTTCGGCGCGAGCTTCGATACCCTGCATGCGAGCCGCGACGAACATCTCGCCGCCTTTCGCGAGGCCATAAGCCCAGTGCGGGCGACGACCGAGGCGCAGCCGTTTCTCTGCGGCGACACGCCCGCCTATGCCGATTACATCGTCTTCGGTGCCTTTCAGTGGGGGCGCTGCGTCAGCCCCTATCAACTGCTCGAGCCGGACGATCCCGTCTATGCGTGGCGCGAACGCATCCTCGATCTGTTCGGCGGCTTCGCGCGTCAGGCGCCGGGCTACCCGGTCTAACCAACGCGGCGAGCGCCAATGACCGGGCCGGTGACCGAGGCGTTTGACTTCATCGTCATTGGTGCGGGCATCGCCGGTGCGTCCATCGCCTATGAGCTGGCCGACGCGGGCTCAGTGGTGTTGCTCGAACGTGAAGATACGCCCGGTTATCACACGACGGGGCGCTCGGCGGCGATCTTCACCGAGGCCTATGGCAATGACATCGTGCGACGGCTGACGGTGGCGAGCAAGCCGTTCTACGAGCATCCTCCCGCCGGTTTCACCGAGCACCCACTGATGTCACCGCGCGGCACCCTCTACATCGCGCGCACCGATCAGCACGAGACGCTGATGGACCAGCTCGCCGCGGTGAGCAGCCTCGTTCCGAGCATCCACGAGATATCCGTCGCCGAGACCGTCGATCGGGTGCCAGCGCTGCGGGCTGACTACCTGGGCGCCACCTTCATCGAGCCCGAGGCCATGGATCTCGACGTCCACGCCATCCATGGCGGCTATCTCAAGGGTCTTGGGGAAAGGGGCGGCCGGGTCCACACCAAGGCGGAGGCGATCGGCATCAGCCGCAACGGCACGCAGTGGTCGGTCACGACGCGGGAAAGCGGGTACGCGGCGCCAGTGGTCGTGAACGCGGCCGGCGCGTGGTGCGATGAGGTGGCGGCGATGGCTGGCGTTGCGCCGGTGGGCCTTATTCCCAAGCGGCGCACTGTGATCACGTTCGATGGGCCGCCGGGGGTGGAGCTGAGCGACTGGCCGCTGGTGGTCGATATCGATGAAGAGTTCTACTTCAAGCCCGAATCGGGGCGCGTCATGGCCTCACCGGCAGATGAAACGCCGATGCCGCCGTGCGACGTCCAACCTGACGAGCTCGACGTCGCCATCGCGGTCGATCGCATGCAGCGTGCCACCACCTTCGATATCCAGCGGATCTCTCATCGCTGGGCTGGGCTGCGCAGCTTTGTCGCCGACAAGACCCAGGTTGTCGGCATGGAGCCGACCGCCGATGGCTTCTTCTGGCTCGCTGGCCAGGGCGGCTACGGCATTCAGACCGCACCAACTCTGGCGCGCGCCGGCCGCGAGCTGATCACCCGCGGATGTCTGCCGCCCGATCTCACCGATCGCGGCATTGATGCCGCGGATCTGTCGCCGGCCCGGTTCCGCTGATCGCGGCGAGGCGGCCCCCGCCTATTTGTTCGGTGCGTGCAGTCTGTTCATCAGGCCGATGATCTCTACCTTGCCGTCGATCCACGAATTCGTCGCCCCGAGGTGGCGCTTGACGTGGGCGGCCTCCATGTGGGCCTCGAAGTCCGATTCGTCGACGTAGACCTCGTAGAGAAAGAAGCGGCGCGGATCGTCTTTGTCGGTACTCACCTCGAAGGTGATGCACCCGGGCTCTTTGGTTACGCAGTTGTTGGCGTGCTTGCGCACCCGCTTGTGGAATTCGGCGAGGTATTTCTTCTTGATCTTGAAGGCCGCGGCCACGGCGAAAGGCATGGATCCCCCCTTTTTTGCTGGATTGCTCTAGAAGTCGACTTGATCGCCGCCCTTGAGTGCGAGGAGCTTGCGCGCCTCTGTGGGCGTCGCGATTTCAAGTGAAAGCTCCTCGACGATCCGGCGAATCTTGGCGACCTGGTCGCCGTTCGATTCGGCGAGCTGGCCCTTGCCGATGTAGAGGCTGTCCTCGAGCCCGACGCGGACGTTTCCGCCCATTGCGGCAGCGGTCGTGACGAAGCGCATCTGGTGGCGGCCGGCAGCGAGCACCGACCACTGATAGTCATCGCCGAACAGCCGGTCGGCAGTGCGGCGCATATGCACCAGGTGCTCTATCTCGGCGCCGATGCCGCCGAGAATCCCGAAGATCGTCTGCACGAACAGCGGCGGCTCGTAGAGCTTGCGGTCGATGAAGTGGGCGAGATTGTAGAGGTGGCCAACGTCGTAGCACTCGAACTCGAAGCGCGTGCCGCAGCCCTCGCCGAGCTCCTTCATGATGTACTCGATATCCTTGAAGGTGTTGCGGAAGATGAAGTCGCGGGTGTTCTCGAGGAACTCGGGCTCCCAGTCGTGCTTCCACTTGTCGTAGCGATCGACGATCGGGTACAGGCCGAAATTCATCGAGCCCATGTTGAGCGAGGTCATCTCTGGCTTGGCGCGAACCGGCGCCGCCAGCCGCTCCTGCACGGTCATGCCGGCACCGCCGCCGGTGGTGATGTTGATCACCGCGTCGGTCTGCTGCTTGATGCGCGGCAGGAACTGCATGAAAACATCGGGGTCCGGCGTCGGTCGGCCGTCCTCCGGATCACGGGCGTGGAGATGGATGATCGAGGCCCCGGCCTCCCACGCCGCCACCGATTCGGCGGTAATCTCGTCGGGCGTGATGGGCAGGTGGGGCGACATCGTCGGCACGTGGACCGAACCGGTGACCGCGCAGGTGATGATGACTTTGTCGGCTTGGGCCATCGCTGGCGACTCCCTGGTCTGGTCCGCCGCAGGCGCGGCATTTGCGCCTAATACAGCATGTTTCCCCAGGGCGTGCTAGCGGCCCACCCGGCTGAGGCCGGCTCACGGCCGCCTGATCGCGGCCGGCCGGGGCCGCTGGTACGATGGGTCATGCGAGTGCTGACGGCGATCGTCATGATGTGGCCGGCGGTCGCGCTCCCCGGATCCGGCGGGCCGGCGACCGTGATCGATGCGGAAACCATCGAGGTCGGCGGCAAGCGCTTTCGCCTCTTCGGCATCGATGCGCCCGAGCCTGATCAGACCTGTCGTTTCGGTGACAAATTCGTGCCGTGCGGTCGCATCGCCGAGACCGCGCTCATGGACCTGACCGCGGGGGCAACGGTGGCGTGCGAGCCGGTAGAGGGATCTGGTGAGCCACCGGCCGCGCGGTGCTATGCGGACGACTACGACCTCTCAGAAGGGATGGTCTATACCGGCTGGGCCATGGCCGACCGTACCGAGGGCAGACGTTATCTCACGCTGGAGAAAGGTGCGGCCGACGCGCGCCGGGGCGTGTGGCGTACCGAGTTCGTCATGCCGTGGGAATGGCGGGCCGGCAAACGCTTGCCCGAGTAGCGTGGGCGGGTGATCAGGCGGGACGGCGCGCAGCGGCGCCATCTATAATGGCGACCTCGTCGACGATGGCGCGTCCGTGGCGCCCCCTGCCGACCTCACCGCCAGGGTCCTCCGACCACACCTCGAACCAATAGAGCCGCCCGTCCTGCTCGACGAACCGCGCCCTGGTGACGACCTCCGCGCCGATCGGCGTGGGCGCCCGGTGCGTAACCTCGACGCGGGCCCCGACCGAGACCTGCCCGGGTTGCAAGAGCGGCCGCATGAGGAGGCCGCAGGCGCGCTCCATCTCGCCGATCATCACCGGCGTCGCCATAACCTCGGGATAACGCTCCCCGCTCTCGCGCCCGAACACCACCGCGGTGTGCTGATGCTCGACGGTGAGGCGGACCTCCGATGTCTCGGCTGGATCGAGCGGCATCAGATCATCGGCGCCGGCGCGCCTAATCCCGGTAGTCGGTCGCCAGGTGCGCCAGGCAGTCGCCGCGCTCGCAACGGCCGAAGTGACGCTTGCAGATCAGCATCCCATCGTGGCGGAACGACACCTCGATCGGCGCGCGCGCGGGATCATCGTTGAAGTGCAGGACGCCGGCGAGCTGACCTTTCTTCACGTCCTCGCCGAGCTTGCAGTACCACTCGAAGAGGCCTGCATCCGGGGCATAGACGTAGTAGTCGCGTCCGGCCAACTCGGTCAGACGGATCTCGCCTGCGGGGTGGATCCCGAACTTGGCGGTGTTCTTGAGGACGCCGAAGTGGGTCAGCGCCCGGATCACCCCGTCATCGCAGACCCTGACGCCGTCGGGGTTGACCGAGCCGGTGCCGCCGAGCTCGCTCGCGAGGTAGATGAGCTTGTGCTTGTGGGCGGATCCGGTCGCCATGCGTGGCTCGTCAAAGAACGCCCAGATCATGCTCACCGGCGAGCCGAACGCCCGCAGCGCGGCGAGCGCCCGTTCATCAAGGTCGGCATTGCCCGAGAGATGGATCGAGGCGAACGGCACGTAGTCGAGCGACGACCCGCCAGAATGCATATCAAGCCAGGCGTCGCACAGCGGCAGGAGCACCGTGTCGATGTAGTGGGCGATCTGTGCCGTCGGTCCGCCGTCGGGATCGCCCGGAAAGGAGCGATTGAGATTGCCGCCGTCGAGCGGCGAGACCCTGACCCCGGCGATCGCGGCTGGGAAGTTAGCCATCGGCAGGAAGATGATCCGGCCGGCGATGTCGTCGGCCTCGATCGCGCGAATGAGCTTGGTCAGGCTGACCTGACCCTCGTACTCATCGCCGTGGTTGCCGGCCATCAAAAGGATGGTCGGACCGGCGCCATTGCGGACCACCGCGACCGGCATGGCGATGGTGCCGTAGGCCGATCGCGTTACCGAATAGGGCAGGTGCAGATAGCCGATCTGCTTGCCCTTGGCCTCGTAGTCGATCTCCGTCCAGATGCGCGAGTCCGCCATCGCGTCCCCCGTTTGGCAGGCTCGAAGGGTAGCAGGCGGTATCAGCGCCGCCCAGGGGTGTCAGGATCAGTCCCGCCAGAAAGGCTTGCTCGCTTCGCGCACCGCATCGGCCCGACTGAGGCCGATATCTCGCAGGAGGCGATCGTCCAGCCCCTGAAGGTGGTGTCGGCCGGCACGACGGATCTGCACAGGTAGAACCGGTCGAACAAACGCGCCAAGGAGAACGAAAGGCGGCCAAAGACGATGCTGAGTCCTGCGACCGAGCTTGGCTGTACGCTATCGAAATGAGCTTTCATCCCCAGTCTCCTCATGCGAACCTTGTACGTGGAGGATGACGACATCCGTGCCGTCGGCCCGTAGATAGCAGTCGCGTGGGTGGTTGTCTGGCCGGAAACGGACGTGATCAGCGCGCTCCCATCAACACCATGTAAGAGCGCCCTGGTCAGCGCCACAAGCGATCAATTCTCAGTCTTGGATTAGAATATCTATGGTACGCCGACTGCCACCGCTGAATGCGCTTCGAGCCTTCGAGGCCGCCGGCCGACACCTCAGCTTCACCCGCGCCGGCGCCGAGCTGAACGTCACGCAGGCCGCCATCAGCCATCAGGTCAAGGCATTAGAGGAACACCTCGGCCGGCCGCTGTTCCGCCGCCTCAACCGCGCGCTCTTGCTAACCGAGGACGGGCAGACCTACCTCGCCGAGCTTCGCCCGGTGTTCGACATGATCGATGCCGCCACGGCACGCCTGGCGGCCGGCGATGTGCGTGGCGTACTCACGGTTTCGGTGCTGCCCTCGTTCGCCGCCAAATGGCTGGTGCCGCGGCTCGGACGTTTCCGCGCCGTCCACCCCGAGATCGACCTTCGGCTGGCGCCGTCGGCCGACCTAGTGGAGTTAACGCGAGACGATGTCGACATCGGCATTCGCCATGGCAGCGGCGTTTACCCCGGGCTGCACGTCGTGCGCTTCCTGCAAGAAGAGCTCTTCCCGGTCTGCAGTCCGGATTTGCTCATGCGCTGGCCGCTGAGAACGCCCTCCGACCTCCAACACCACACCCTATTGCACGACGACGGCTATGCGCCTTGGAGTGCATGGCTACGCGCTGCGGGCGCCGCTCGGGTCGAGGCCGAGCGCGGGCCGATCTTCCTTGATAGCAGCCTGTCGCTCGTGGCCGCGGCAGGCGGTCAGGGCGTCGTGCTGGCCCGTGGCGAGCTCGCCGCCGCCGATCTTGCCGAGGGCCGGCTGGTACGACCCTTTGCGCTCGGCCTGCCGCCCGAATTCGCCTACTACATCGTCTGCCCCGAGGCCTACGCCGATCGACCCAAGGTCCGCGTTTTTCGCGAGTGGCTACTGGAAGAAGCGGAGGCGGCGTGACGGGGAAGACCATGGTTTGGCCGGCGTTTGTGGCGTAGCTTGCACGTCCGGGAGGACGGATGCGGGTCGCACTCAACTACGGCAAGGGCAAGCTGTCGGTGGAACTCGCCGACAATTGGAGCGTAAGCGTCATCGCCAAGAAGCCGATGCCGGTGCTCCCCGACCCCGGTGCCGCGATTGAGGCAGTGCTTGCCACACCGGTCGATGCGCCGGCGCTGATCGAGGCGGCACGCGGGCGGAAGACCGCATGCATTTTGATTTGCGACATCACGCGGCCAGTGCCGAACGGACTGATAGTGCCGCCGCTGGTACGCGGGCTGCTGGCGGCGGGCCTGGCGCCAGAGGGCATCACGGTGCTGGTCGCCACGGGCCTGCACCGGCCCAACGAAGGCGAGGAGCTTGCCGAGGTGGTCGGCGATCGCTGGGTACTGGAAACGGTCGACGTCGCCAACCACTTTGCCCGCAACGACGAAGACCATGTCGACGTGGGGACGACCTCGCGCGGCACCCGCGTCGCGCTCGACCGCCGCTTCATCGACGCCGACATCCGGATCGCCACCGGGCTGGTCGAGCCCCACTTCATGGCCGGCTACTCCGGCGGGCGCAAGGTGATTGCACCAGGAGTCGCCCATCGCGACACCATCACCACGTTTCACAGCGCGCGGTTCATGGAGGACCCGCGTGCCGCCAACTGTGTGCTCGAGGGCAATCCTCTGCACGAGGATCAGCTCGAGATCATGGACATGATCGGCGGAGCGCTCGCGGTCAATGCAGTGATCGACGATGAGCGCCGCCTTGCGTTCGTGAACTACGGCGAGGTAGTGGCAAGCCACCTCGAGGCGGTCGCGTTCAGCCGGCGATACGCCGAGGTAGCGGTACCCGAGCGGTTCCCAACCGTCGTTACCAGCGCCGCCGGTTATCCGCTCGACAAAACCTACTACCAAACGGTCAAGGGCATGGTCGGCCCGCTCGACATTCTCGAGCCCGGTGGCGATCTGATTATCGCCTCGGCCTGCTCCGAGGGTGTCGGCTCGACCGACTACGTGGCAGCGCAGCGACGCCTGCTTGCCCGCGGGCCGGATGGGTTCCTCAGCGACATCCAGGGCAAAAGCCATGCCGCAGTGGATGAGTGGCAGACCGAAATGCAGCTCAAGTCGATGCGCCACGGCACGGTCCACCTTTATTCCGACGGCCTCGCCGGCGCCGACCGCGACCTCACCGGCGTCCGCATGATCGAGTCGCTCGACCGATCGATCGCCGAGAGCGTGGCGCATGCCAGCGAGCCGCGGGTCGCCGTGATCCCCGAAGGACCCTACGTGGTTCCGCGCTACCAGCCCGCAGCGTGACAACGGCGGCGCACGGCCGCACCGGTGCACATTCATCTCGACCCGCTAGGCGGTATCGCCGGCGACATGTTCATCGCCGCGATCGTCGATGCCTGGCCGGAACTCGCACCGGGCCTAAAGTCGGCGATGCGCGCGGCCGGTCTGCCGCGCGGTTGGTCCATCCAGATCACGCCCCATTCCGACGGTACGCTCGCCGGTTCGCGGCTTGCCGTAACGGCGAAAGGGCGCGCCCGATCGCGCCCGACCGGCTCGTTTGCCGAGATCCGCGAGCGCTTGAGCGCGAGCCGGTTGGAGTCGGTGGTGCGCGCCCGGGCGATCGACATATTCACACTGTTGGCCGAGGCTGAGGGGCAGGTCCACGGCCTCAGCCCCGACGATGTACATTTCCACGAGATCGCCGATTGGGATTCGATCGCCGACATCGTGGGCGCCGCCTGGCTGATCGAAATATTGGCGAGCCGTAACCGCCGGTTAAGCTGGTCGGTCGCCCCGCTTCCACTCGGCGCCGGGCGCATCGATACCGAACACGGGCCGATGCCGGTACCGGCGCCCGCCACCGCCAAGCTGATCGAGGGATTTCTCGTCGTTGACGACGGCATTGCCGGCGAGCGCATCACCCCGACGGGTGCCGCCATCCTGCGCCACCTCGCGCCGGCGGAACGACCGGGCGGCGGTGGCCTCGAGGTGGCGCGGAGCGGTCACGGCTTTGGCAGCCGCACCCTGCCGGGTATCTCCAACGTTCTGCGCCTTCTTGCGTTTGACGATGGCGCGCGGTGGCAGGACGAGCAGATCGCGGTGATCGCTTTCGAGGTCGATGATCAAACAGCGGAGGATCTGGCGGTCGGCCTCGAGGCGATCCGTGGCGAGGACGGTGTGCTCGATGCCACGCAGATGCCGGCTTACGGCAAGAAGGGGCGGATCGCGGCCAGCGTTCAGGTCCTGTGTCGGCGCCAGACCCTGGACGCGGTGATCGCGCGCTGCTTCGCGGAGACGACGACCATCGGCCTGCGCTGGTCGCTCGCCCAGCGCGCGGTACTACCACGCCGGTCAAGCCGTGCGCAGGATGGCGAGGGCGAGGTACGCGTCAAGGTCGTGACGCGCCCCGACGGGGCAACCGCCAAGGCGGAGATTGACGATCTCAGCGGCGAAAGTGCTGGGCGCCGGAGCCGGCAGCGCCGCCGGCGCACCGCCGAGGCGGCGGCACTCAAGCCAACGCGCCGGGGATCGCGGCGACAGTAGCTGACTCGGCCAGCCCCGTGCTTCGAGACAGGGCTTCGCGCCTCCTCGGCACGAGGTGAGAATTCTGAGATCGGTCGCCGTGGCCCGAGATCGCGCAGCAGTCGCCACCCTCACCCCGCCCCTTTCCCGCACGCGGGAGAGGGAGGGACCCGCGAGTGAAAGCCGAGCGGGAGGGTGAGGGCCCGAGGTGCGACTCGAACGGCCTTTATTCGGCGGCTTTGGTCTTTTTCGCTTTCGCTGCGCGCTCGGCCGCATGTTTGTCCTCCATCTCCTGCACCGCCTGCTGGCCGGCGCCGATGAAGGCGTCGTGGTTCTCGACGACCCAGTTGTAGCTCGCCCAGCGCGGCTCGGCGCTGCCCTGGAAGTGCGGGAAGACATAGCGGGTGATGAGCTCGTAGCTGCGCTTGGTCTGCACCCAGTCAGCCCAATTATGCGACCAGATCATTTGGGTGCCGTAGCCGCCGGACTTCTCCCACACCTGCTCCATGCGGGCGATCGCGTCGTCGGGCGTGCCGATTACCGCGATACCGCTCTCGATTATCCACTCGATCCTGCCGTCAATGTCTTTCGGGCCGTCGGGCGGGATCACCGGGAAGGTCGCCGCCTCGTCGAAGTAATCGAGGAAGGTGCCGAGCCCGAATTTGACCTCCTCGATCGCCTGCTCACGGCTCTCGGCGATGTGCATCATGAGGAGCAGGCGCCAGTCCTTCCGCTCCATTTTGTGGCCGTTCTCGGCGCCGACTGTTTCACAGATATTCCAGTGCTCATCGAGCCGCTCAAACCCCTGCGGAGACCCCGCCGCCAACGAGAGCATGTTGATGCCGAACATGCCGGCTGCGCGCGGCCCCGACGGCGAGATGGCGCACGCCACCGCGGCCTCCATACGGGGGCGGGTATAGGGCGCGAGCTGGAGGCGGGCATCCTTGATCTCAAACCAATCTCTTTTTTCAGTGACAGTCTCGCCGGCGAAAAGCCGGAGGATGACGGCCATCGATTCTTCCATGCGACGCCGCTGGTCCGAGGCCGTCATGCCCAGCATGATCGCGTCCGGGACCAGCGCGCCGGGGCCAATGCCGAACATGGTCCGACCGCGGGTGAGGTGGTCGAGCATGATCATGCGATCGGCGACGATCAGCGGGTGGTGGTAAGGCAGTGAGACGACACCGGTGCCGAGACGAATGTGCTTGGTACGTTCGGCGGCGGCGGCGATGAATATCTCCGGTGAGGCGAGGATCTCCATGCCGGCCGAGTGATGCTCACCTATCCAGGCCTCGTGCCAGCCGAGCTGATCGAGATACTCGAGCAACTCGAGATCGCGCTGCATCATGTAGGTCGGATTCTCGCTCTGCGCGTGGAACGGCGCATGAAAAATGCCAAAGCGCAGGTTTCGGTCCGTCATTACCGCCTCCTGGGAGTCTTTTACTGAGGTTGGCGACATCTTAATCGGAATCGTGGCGAGGTGTGTTTTTTTGCACATCAGCGCCTCTGCAAACGCCCGATTGATCCCGACGTGACCGCTATCACAGTGCCCGGCCCCCACGATCCCGATAATCTGGTACAGGTGCGGCAAAAGCCGGCCCAGCGGTTGGTGCGTGCGAAGGTGGACATGGCTGGGACATCGAGACGGAACGGACGGGCATGGATCGCCCTGGCAGCGGCCTGCGCCTGGGGCGGGCTGGTCGGGACGGCGGCAGCCGATTCGATCTACTTCGATCGCGGCCCGGTCACTACTCCCAACGAGAATTTCACCTACGAGTGGGGCTGGAGCTATACCACCGCGACCAACGATCCCAACAACATTGCTGTCAACAACACCCTGGATTCTCAGTTCAGTGGCGTCTGCAGGCTGTCGATCACCAACACCAGCGGCAGTTTTCTGTGTTCCGGCTCCCTCATGGGTGATCGGCGCAGCGTCCTTACGGCTGTCCACTGCGTGACCGACGTCAATGGCGTTTTCGACCCGACCACGAGCTCCAGTGTCACTTTCCAGGGCCCGGGAGGATCGGAGACGTTGGGCGTCACCAATTTCGAGGTTCACCCCGATTGGGATGGCGATTTCATCCGCGGCAATGACCTCGCAGTGCTGACGCTGGATGGCAAGCCGACCAATCAGATCGCCGACTACGCCCTATTCACAGGCAGCAACGAGACCGACGCCGCCAGCGTCCAGAAGGTGGGGTTCGGCCGCTCAGGCACCGGCGCCCTTGGCGATACCGTAGGCGCGGGAACTAAGAGGGCCGGGCTCAACACGTATGACGCGGTGGCGGATACGATGCTCACCGCGTTCGGCCTGACGCCCGTTACCGACTTCGTGCCGGGATCGGTGCTGCAGTTCGACTTCGACAACGGGCTCGTCGGCCAAGACGCCTTCGACTTCTTCTTCAACATCGACGATCTCGGACTGGGTCTCGATGAGGTCATGTCGGCGCCCGGCGATTCCGGTGGTCCGACGTTCATCGAGGTCGGCAACGAGTTGCTGGTCGCCGGTGTAACGTCATACGGCATCTCGCTCACGTTCTCGAGCGGTCCGGCGCCACTCACATCGGACAACGACGGCACGCTCAACAGCTCGTTCGGCGAGTTCGCCGGCGATGCACCCGTTTCGGCCTACCAGGACTTCATCACCTCGGCGTTGACCGAGAGCGCCCAGATCCCAGTTCCGGCATCGAGCGGGCTGTTCCTCATCGGCCTCGGCGCGCTGGTGCTCGCCCACCGGCGCCGCCGCACCTTCTAGCGCCCCGCTTACTCACCCTCTACGCGACGATTGGCCGCGGCAGCCGTGTTGCCGCACAATGCCGGCATGGCCGAAACGCGGTTCGGGTACCGTGCGGTTCTGCCGTTGCTCCTGTTGTGGACAGCCGCCACAACTGCCGCGGCGCAGACGACGCCCGCACACATCACGGTCACCGGCACCGGATCGGTCACGGCGGCGCCCGACACCGCGACGATCGATGCGGCCGTCGTCACTCTCCAGGACACCGCGACGGCGGCGGTGCGGGCCAACTCCGAGGCAGTCGCCGCGCTATTCGCGACGCTTGCCGAGCTCGGCATCACCGAAAGCGATATTCGGACGAGCGGCTATTACCTCAACCCGCGTTATCGCCCTGATCCGCGGCAGGACGGCGAGTCGACCCTGGCCGGCTATGAGCTGAACCACCAGGTCACCATCACACTGCGCGAGATCGAGGGCATCGGCCAGGCGCTCGACCGGATCACGGCCAGCGGCGCCAACCGCATCGGCGGCGTTCGCTTCGAGGTGAGCGAGCCCGCCCGTCACCTCGATGGCGCGCGCCGGCGGGCCTTCGCCGATGCGCAACGCAAAGCCACGCTATACGCCGCAGAGCCGGAGTGAGCCTGGGCGAGGTTCTCACGATCGACGAGGCACCGGCGCGTTTAGCACAACCTGCGATGCGAGCGCTCGCGGAAAGAAGCGCGGTCCCTGTGGCGCCGGGCACCCACCGTCTACACGTTACGGCGACGGTTACCTTCGCGATCCGCTAGCGCCTGCGCCGCCAAACAGGAAAACGTACCGGCGTGTGGCCGCGATTACGGATTCCGTGCGCCGGGGCCCGTAACCTTGGCTCGACGGCGCACTGTACCGCGCCGTGCATATCGTCCGGAAACCTCCCTTCTATCTCACTCCGGACCTAGTGGCGGCGGCCCGACGGGGTCGCCGCCTTAGGCCCGAGCGAGAGGGGAAGCTGGCGCCTGCGCGCCCTTCAGCGTGCGTGCTACTCAGCGGCTTGGGCGTCGTCGCTCCCCCGCCGCAGGCGTGGCATCACCTCGTTGGCGATGAGGGCGAGTGAGGTCTTGTGCAGCTCCTTGTCCGGGAAGTCCAACGCCGAGGCGATGAAGGTGCCGAACGGGCCAACGGCCTCGCGGAACTCGATCAACTGGTCCGCCACGGTCTCCGGGCTGCCGTAAATAAGGTTGTCGCGCATGTAGTCCTGGCGCGAATAATCCTCGGCGGCCGGCGTGTCGATGATTTCGGGCGGCAGAATGTAGTGCTTGCCGCCGGCTGAGCAGACCATGTCGTAGACGTACTCGAAGTAGTACTCGGCGTTGCCTTGTTCTCGGGATCGCGCACGGCCGCTTCGGCCTCGGCATCGCTCTCGGCGACAAAGACATCGCGCGAGACGCGCCATTCAGCGGAATCGAAGGTGCGCCCGGCGGCGTCGCACCCTTCTTTGTACTTCGTCTGATGCGAGGCCACGGCCTCGACGGGGACGAGCTGCGAGGAAATCGGGATGTAGCCGCGGCTGCCGGCGAACTTCATCGACGGCGAGTTCATGCTCATCGCCGGAATCATGATCGGCGGGTGCGGCTGCTGATAGGGCCGCAACAGCTGTCCGGCACCGTGTCGCTCAAGCAGGTTGTCGGTGAGCTTGATCGTCCAATACTTGCCCTCGATTATCGTACGGCGGATCCTCGGCCCACAGCCGCAGGATGATGTCGAGCGCCTCGGGCACCATCGCCGCCGGTTCGCTCGCGCCGAATAGCTCCCAGTCGGCCGGGATCCCACCGGAGGCGACGCCGAACATCAACCGCCCTTCGCTGAGATGATCCAACATGGCGATGTGCGATGCCACGTGCGCGGGGTGCCAGACCGGCAGGGGGATCACGCCAGTGCCTAGCTTCATGTGCTCGGTGCGGGCAATCAGATTGGCGAGGAAGATCATGGACGACGGCATGGGTTCGCCCACCACCGCGTAATGCTCGCCGCACCAGTACTCGTCGTAGCCGAGCTCATCGAGGTAGACCGCGATTTCTAGGTCGTCCATGAAAAGCTGGTGTACATCGCGCGCCGGGTCGTGCACCGGCTGCATGAATAGACCGGTCTCATAATCTGCCTCCCGGGCCCGGACGGCGCGCTGGCGCCCGCGGCCTCGTTGTGCCGCCCTAGGCGAGGCGGCGGGCTCGCGCGATCTCATCGATCGAGCGGGCGATGACCTCCGTCGCAGTGTCGTACTGCGCACGCGTCGTGATGAGCGAGGGCGCAAGCTCAAACGCATCGCCGATCGGGCTTCCGAGTACGCCGTGCGTGCGCATCCGCCCAACCACCGCCTTCACCGTATCGTCGGTAAACGGCGCTCGCGTCTTCTTATCGGCGGTCAGCTCTATGGCGAGCCAGCAGCCCAGGCCGCGGACCTGGCCGACGATCGGGTGATTGCCCACCGCTTGCTGGAGCGAATCGAGGAAATAGGCCCCGTCATCCTTGGCCTTCTGGATCAGGTTGTCGCGCTCACAGATTGCGATATTGCAATTCGCCGCCGCGGTGGCGGCCAAGTGGCCCATGAACGTGTGGACGTGGCGGAAGATCGGCATGGAATCGACGATGTCCGCCCGCGCGATTACCCCCGCCAACGGCATGTAGCCGCCGGTGATCGCCTTGGCGATGGTCATGAGGTCGGGAGTGACCCCGAAGTGGTCCGATGCGAACCACTCGCCGACGCGGCCGAAGCCCGAGATGATCTCATCGAGGATTAAGAGGACCTCGTACTTGTCGCAGATCTCGCGCACCCGCGGCAGATAGCCCGCCGGCGGGATCTGGACGCCGTTGGCCTGCATGATCGGCTCGGCGATGAAGGCGGCGACGAGGTCGGGGCCTTCGTGCAGAATCTGCTGCTCGAGGTAATCGGCGCAGAACTCGCCAAAGGCCTCGTAGTCCATGCCGAAGGGAACGCGGTAGCAGACCGGCGCTGGAATGAGCGAGGTGCCGGGCACGCCGGGCTCGGAGATCGACCGGGTGCCAAGCCAGTCGGTGACCGACAGCGCGCCCATGGTCGCGCCGTGGTAGGCGTTCCAGCGGCTGATGACCTTGAAGGCGCGCGGTTTGGCGCCGCGGTGGATGTGGTACTGCTTGGCAATCTTGAGCGCGGTCTCCACCGCCTCGGAGCCGCCAGTCAAGAACAGGGATTTAGAGAGATCCCCGGGCGCCAGCTCAGCGAGCTTTTGCGCCAGACGGATGGTCGGTTCGCCCCAGTTCCGGATCGTCCCGACGTAGTGAAGATTGGTGAGCTGATCGTAGACGGCCTTGGCGATCTCCTCGTTGCCGTATCCCTGCGAGTTCGCCCGCGTATGCGAGCTCATCAGGTCGAGGTAGGTCTTGCCGTGGATGTCGGTGAGCTCGATCCCCTCGCCCTTGGCGTAGATATAGGGGCCGTCCTCGCGCACCTCGCGGGTCTCGATCAAAGGGAAGATGCAGTGATCGAAGGCCGCCTGAGTCAGCTCATCGACATTGGCAGCCACTGCGGTCTCAGCCATGGCACGTTCCTCCCTGTGGTTGATTGTGACCGCCGGCGCCCGGACCGGTCAACGGTGCTCGTTTACGGCGCAGTCTTAAGGAATGTAGCAGGGGCCAGGGATGGCGGGGTAGGCCTCGAGCACGGCTTCGTCGATCTCGATGCCGAGACCGGGCTCGTCGCGGGGCTCGATATAGCCGTTCTCCACGCCGAAGGGCACCTTGGCAAGGTCGGTGCGAAACGGGTTGATCGGCGCCACGTCGGCCTCGTAGATCAAGCCGTTCGGTAGCGCGGCGAGCAAGTGGGCGCTGGCGGCGTTCGAGAGGATGCTGTGGCTGGTGTGGGGTGCTGCATGGAGGTGCCAGGCAGCCGCCATGTCGGCGATTTTCTTGCCTTCCGAAAGGCCGCCGGTCTTGCAGACATCCGCCTGCACGATAGCGATGGCGCGAGCCTCGAACAGCTCGCGGAAGGCCGGGCGCGCGTAGTGGTCCTCACCGGCGGCGAGCGGGATCTTGGTGTGGCGTGCAAGCTTCTGATAAGCCGGAATGTTGTCGGGGGTGAACGGCTCCTCCAGCCAGTAGACGTGGTTGTCCTCGCAGTAGCGGACGACGTCGGGAATGTCGAGCTCGGTGTAGCGGGTGGCGGCATCGACGGCGATGTCGAGCTCATCGCCGAAGGTCTTGCGGATGTGGCCGACGCGCTCGGCATCGCGGCGCGGGGTATCGCCGATCCGCATCTTAATCGCCGTGTAGCCTTGCGCGATCAGACCGCCGACCTCCGTCTCAAGCGTATCGAGCGGCTGGAAGCCGAGACTCAGGCCGCCGGCGTAGGCGCGGATCTTGCGCTGCGCGCCGCCCATCAGCCGAAAGACCGGCTGGCCGAGGATCTTGCCCTTGAGGTCCCAGAGGGCGATGTCGATCCCCGAGAGCGCCATGATGCTGCCCGCGCCGAGCCCGTGGGTGACGATCTGTTGCTTGTTGATGCGATCCCAGATGCCCTCGGTATCGAGCGGATCGGCGCCGATGAGCAACGAGCCGATCCCCTTCTCGACGATCTCGGCCATCGCCGTCGGGTTCTGGCCGTGATGGGACTCGCCGAAGCCGATCAGGCCATCGTCACTGATCACCCGCACCAACACGATGTCGCGCTTAACGTTGCGCCCAAGCCCCATGCGGATGGGCTTCTGATCGAACGGGCAGGAATGGGCGCTGGCTCTGACTTCTACGATCTTCACCATGGCACCGCCTCGCTCAACACGTTGGCCTCACGCGCGCAGTCGTTCGTTAGTCGGATCGACCGGCGAGTCCGCGACCACCGTCGCCGGGCGACGCGTGCCGAGGATCTCGATCTCGAGCGCCGTCCCGACCTCTCCCGCATCCCGCGCGACGTAGCCCATCGCCAGACTTTGCCCGAGGAAATGGCCGAAGGCGCCGGCGGTGGCACGTCCGACCATCGTGCCATCGCGATAGATCGGCTCATTGCCCCAGGCATCGGCGTCCTCGACCTCAACGGCCAAGGTGACGAACGACTGAGGCACGCCCTCTTGCTGCTGGCGGACCAATGCATCACGGCCGACGAAATCGCCTTTGTTGAGCTGGATGAAGCGATCGAGGCCCGCCTCGAAGGCCGAGTATTCGGTGGTGAGATCCTGGCCCCACATGCGGTAGGATTTCTCGATGCGGAGTGAATCCATGGCTCGCATCCCGCACATGCCAATCCCTAGGGGCTCACCCGCCGCGACCAGCGCATCGAAGAGCTGATTCTGATAGGCGATCGGGTGGTGCAGCTCCCAGCCGAGCTCGCCGACGAAGTTGATGCGCATCGCCCGCACCGGCGCCAAGCCAACGTCGATGTGACGGCCGGTCAGCCAGGGGAAGGCGGCGTTCGAGAGATCCGCATCGGTGATCGCGGAGAGGAGCTCTCGCGCGCGCGGGCCGGCCACCACGAGCACACCGTGGCTCGTGGTCAGATTATCGATGCGGATTGCGCCATCGTCGGGTAGCCGGCGCACGAGAAAATCGTGGTCGTAGCGCTCAGCCGCGCCCGAGCTGATCAGGTAGAACCGGTCGGGGCCGTCGCGCATGATCGTGAACTCGCTGTGCACTCCGCCCGACTCGGTAAGGGCGTGCGCGAGCCGGATCTGACCGTCCTTGGCCGGCAGCCGGTTGGCGACGAGCCCATCGAGCCAGGCCTCGGCGCCGGTACCTGAGACCGCGAACTTCGAGAAGCTGGTGATGTCGATCAGGCCGCAGCGTTCGCGCACCGCCCGGCATTCCTCGCCCACCGGGTCGAAGCAGTTCGAGCGCCGGAAGCTCCACACATCGCGCGGCTCGGTGCCGGCCGGAGCGAACCAGTTTGGCCGCTCCCACCCGTAGCGCTGGCCCCACACTGCGCCACGGGCGGCCAGGCGCTCGTGACACGCACTGGTCTTGGCCGGCCGCGCCGCCGGCCGCTCTTCATCGGGGTAATGGATGACGAAAATGTGCTCGTAGGCCTCTTCGTTCTTGAGCTTGGTGTAGGTCTTGTTGGCGTAGGCCCCGAAGCGGCGGGGATCGACATCGAGCATGTCGATCGAGGCCTCGCCCTCGACGATCCACTCGGCCAGATACTTGCCGGCACCACCGGCTGCCGTAATCCCGAAGCTAAAGCCCTCCGCCAGCCAGAAGTTCTTCAGGCCATAGGCCGGGCCCAAGAGCGGGTTGCCATCGGGGGTGTAGGGGATCGGGCCGTTGATGCACTCCTTGACGCCGGCCTCGCCGAACATCGGCACGCGGTTGATCGCCGCCACGATGTGCGGCTCGAGCCGGTCCATGTCGGGCGGCAGGAGTTCCTGGTTGAAATCGCCCGGCACGCCGTCCACGGCCCAGGCCTTGGCCCCCTTTTCGTAGGGGCCGAGGATCAGGCCCTGGCGCTCTTCGCGCATGTAGTAGGAGGCATCGCTTTCGCGCAGCACGGCAAGCTCGGGCAGGCCGGCGGCAGCCCGCTCCTCGAGCGCGGGGATCGCGTCGGTGACGATGTACTGGTGCTCGACCGGGATCACCGGCAGATCGAGCCCGACCATGGCTCCGACCTCGCGCGCCCACGAGCCCGTCGCCGTGACGATGGTCTCGCAGGCGATGTCACCCTTGTCGGTCCGTACGCGCCACGCGCCGTTCGCGCCCGCGTCGATGCCCATGACCTTGGTGCCGCGGTTGATCTCGGCACCGCCCGCGCGGGCGCCGATCGCCAGGGCCTGGGTGACGTCAGCGGGGGCAACGTGTCCATCATCGGGGTGATAGAGCGCGCCGATAAGGCCGTCGGTGTTGCATAGCGGCCAGAGCTCAGCGATCTCGGCCGGCCCGATCATCTCGAAGGGCACACCGATGGTGTTCGCGGTACCGCAGTACTTGCGGTACTCGTCCATGCGCTCCTCGTTGGTGGCAAGGCGGAGGTTCCCGGTCTTGTGGAAGCTCACGGCCTGGCCGGTTTCCGCTTCGAGCGCCTGGTAGAGATCGATGCTGTACTTGTGGAGCTGGCCGACGCTGTAGCTCATGTTGAAGAGCGGCAGGAGCCCGGCGGCATGCCAGGTCGAGCCCGCGGTCAGCTCGTACTGCTCGATCAAGACGACATCCGAGCAGCCCAGCTTGGTCAGGTGATAGGCGACGCTGACCCCGACGATACCGCCGCCGATCACCACCACCTGTGCCTGGTGCTTCATGGCGTGCTCTCGTCGCAGCTCGGCCGGTCGTCCGTCCGCCCTAGTAGGTGTAGTCGCGGCCTTGGGACTTGGCGAGCTCGCGCGCGCTCGGGTTGACCGAGGGCCGGAACGGGATCTCGACCACCTCGGCGGCCACCGGCTGGCCGGGCGTTTCGGCGTAAGGCTCGGGCAGGTCCACCGTGAGCGTGGTGCCGATCGCCGATTGCGCGATCGGCACGAACCCCATCGCGATGTTGGTCTCAAGCTCGGGCGAGTACCACGGCGAGGTGATATAGCCGAGCGGCGCCCCGCCCGCATCACCGATCAGCCAGAAGTCCGGCGCGTAGTCGTCGATCGGCTTGCCGCCCAGACGCAGCCCGACGAGGGTCTGCGCGAACGGTGGATTGCCGGCCTCGACCTGGTCGCGCATGCGCTCAAGCGCCACCTTGCCGACGTAGTCGGCGGTCTTCTTGCGCGGCACCTGGTAGCCGAGATTGACCTGGAACGGCACGTGCTCCCAGTCCATGTCCTGGCCCCACGACAGGATGCCGGCGGCAATGCGGCGGTGATGCGCTGGCGCGATCACCATCAGCTGGTGCTTTTTGCCGGCCTCCAGCACCGCATTCCACATGTCCTCGGCATAGAGCGTCGCATCGCGCAGATAGATCTCGTAGCCCTTCTCACCGGAAAAGCCGCTCTGGGAGATCAGGCACTCGCGACCGCCGACCGTGGCCGCCAGCATCCCGTAGGGCGGCACGTCGTGGAGGCCGGAGCCAACGAGGTCGGCCATCAACGCTTCTGACTTCGGGCCTTGGATCTGCACCGGCGAGACGTCGATCTCGGCAATCTCGACGTCGAACTTCATGCCGACGTTGACCCCCTGCAGCCACAGCATCATGTCGGAGTCGGCAAGGCTGAACCAGAACTCGTCCGCTGCCGGGCGCAGCAGCACCGGATCATTGAGGATGCCGCCGCGCTCGTTGCAGAGGATCACGTAGCGCCCGGTCATCGGCTTGATGCGGGTGGCATCGCGGGTGACGACATAGTTGACGAAGGCCTCGGCATCGGCGCCCTTGACCTGAATCTGGCGCTCGACCGCGACGTTCCACATGGTGACGTGGTTGACGATCGCCTCGTACTCGACCATCGCGCCGCCGTCTTCACGCTTCACGTAGCCGCGGGGGTGGTACATGCGGTTGTAGATGGTCGCCCGCCAACACCCCTCTTGCATCGAGAGGTGCCAGTAGGGTGATTTGCGCACCCGCGTCGAGATCAGCAGCTCGACCGGTGTCGGCCCGCTCTGGCGCAGGTTGTAGGGCACCTTGCGATCGCTCTGATCGACCGATGCCTGGTAGTTCCGGTTCTCGAGGCTGGTCGCCATGCCCATCACAGGCCTCCTGCAACTGGCGCGCCCCTCTTGGCGGCGCGGAGCCCGCTTACTATGTCAGGTCTTGATCCGCCGATGAACCGCCTCGCCGATCGCGCAGTAGTGGAGGCCCATGCCCGTGTGAGCACGGGGCTCGGGCGATACAGCCGCAGCGAAGGTTCTGGAGCGGGCGATGGGATTTGAACCCACGACCCCAACGTTGGCAACGTTGTGCTCTACCACTGAGCTACGCCCGCGCTGGCAGCGATGATAGTTCAAGGGCAGCACCTTGCAAAGACGACGGTGCCGCGAGTGTCACTAACACACGATATGTCCGGTTTATGTACCAGACGATCTGTCCGGATTTAGAAGCTCTCCAGGCTATGGAGGGTTTGGATGCGCCGGACAGAGCAGTTGCAGGGACTGAGATTGATGAAGTTCGAGGAGGTTTACGGCCGCACCCATCGGGGTTGCTTGAGCCAAGCCGAGGCGGCGGAGGTTCTCGGCGTTTCAGAGCGCACCTTCCGGCGCTGGCGCGACCGCTATGAGGCGGACGGCGCGGAAGGGCTCTACGATCGCCGTCTGGGCCGGGTCTCGGCGCGGCGCGCGGCGGTCGACGAGGTGACGGCGCTGTTGGCGCTGTTCGACACCCGCTACTGGGACTTCACCGCCAAGCACTTCCACGAGAAGCTGGTCGCGGACTATGCCTTCAAGCGCAGCTACAACTGGGTGCGGCTGAGCTTGCAGGCCCATGGGCGAAGACGGGCGGCGCCCAGGCGCGGGGCGCACCGGCGCAAGCGGCCGCGCCGCGCGCTGCCCGGCATGATGCTGCATCAAGACGGCTCAAGCCACGCGTGGGTCCCCGATCAGTGGTGGGACCTGATCGTCACCATGGACGACACCACCAGTGAGATCTACTCGGCCTTCTTCGTCGCCGAAGAGGGCACGATGTCGAGCTTTCAGGGGGTGTCCGAGGCGATCCGGGCCAAGGGGCTGTTCTGCTCGCTCTATGCCGACCGCGCCGGCCACTACTGGCACACCCCTGAGGCCGGCGGCACGGTCGACAAGGACAATCCGACCCAGTTCGGCCGCGCCCTGGCCCAGCTCGGCATCGAGCTGATCCCGGCCTACTCGCCCGAGGCAAGGGGGCGCTCGGAACGCATGTTCGCCACCCTGCAGAAGCGCCTGCCCCAGGAGCTCAGGCTCGCCGGCATCACCGACATGGCCCAGGCCAACCGCTTCCTCAAGGAGCTCTACCTGCCAGGCCACAACGCCCGCTTCGCGGTGCCGCCGGAAGCCGAGGGCACCGCCTTCGTGCCCTTCGCCGGTACCCTCGACGACATCCTCTGCGTGCAGCAGGAGCGCACCGTCTCCAACGACAACACCGTGCGCTACAAACGCCTGGTGCTGGCGATCCCGCCCGACCGCCATCGCCGCCACTACGTCAAGGCAAGGGTCCGGGTCCACGAATACCCCGACCGCACCCTCGCCGTCTTCCATGGGCCGCGCTGCCTGGCCCGATACCAGGCCGACGGATCGCCCATCAACACAAGCCACAGACAGGCCGCGTGATCCGCTTCGACGCGACCGGCCAGTGGATAAGGGGTCGGCCGCTCCGCGCCCGCCCCCTTATCCACTGGCCCAACAACCACAACTGAAGCGGTCAATTCATATGGTACATAAACCGGTCAATTCAGTTTGTTCTCGACAGACGACGCCGCAAGCCGCTCGGGGCGGGCCGCGGTGCGTCGATTTCGGTTCCGCCGGGGTCTAGGATAGAATCCGCCGATTCGGGATCGGCCGCGCCGGCTTGACCGCGGCCGCCGGCCACCCATCTGATGCCTCGATACAGGAGAGGTCATGGAAACCATCATCGGTCAGGGATCTGCGGCGGCCACGGGCGCCGACGTGATCAAGGAAAGCGATACCCGCGGCTTCATGACCGACGTCATCGAAGCCTCGGACGAGGTTCCCGTGATCGTCGACTTCTGGGCGACCTGGTGCGCGCCCTGCAAGCAACTCGGCCCCGTCCTCGAAAAGGTCGTTCGAGAGGCCAACGGCAAGGTCCGGCTGGTCAAGATCGATATCGACAAGAGCCCGGAGATCGCGCAGCAGCTTCAGATTCAGTCGATACCAGCGGTCTTCGCCTTTCACAACCGCCAACCGGTCGACGGGTTCGCGGGCGCCCTACCCGAGAGCCAGGTGCGCGAGTTCGTCGAACGCCTGGGTGGTAACAGCGGGCCGAGCCCGGTGGAGCAGGCCATCGAACAGGCCAAGGCCGCTTTGGAGTCCGGAGATCTCGGCGGCGCGGCCGCGCTGTACGGCGAGATACTGCGCCAGACCCCGGGCGAACCCGCCGCGCTCGGCGGGTTGGCCCGTTGTTATACCCAGAGCGGCGACCTCGAGCGGGCAGGCCAGACGCTGGCGATGGTACCGCCTGAACATGCCAACCACGCGGATGTGCTGAGCGCCCAAGCTTCATTGTCGCTGGCCGAGGACACACAGGGCAAGGCGGGCGATATCGGTGCGTTGCAGGCCAAGGTCGACGCGAACGCGAACAATCACCAGGCGCGGTATGACCTGGCCATGGCCCTCATCGGCGCCGACCGCCGCGCCGAGGGCATCGAGGCCCTGATCGAGATCGTGCGGCGCGATCGCAACTGGAACGTGGAGGCGGCACGCAAGGAGCTGTTGCGGCTGTTCGAGGCCTTTGGCCCGAAGGACGAGCTGACGCTGTCGGGCCGGCGCCAACTGTCTGCCGTTCTGTTCTCGTAGAGAGAGGCCGTGAGCGCCCCGCGGATCGATGAGCTTCCCGAGACGATCCCGGTGTTTCCGTTGACCGGGGCGATTTTGCTGCCGGGCGGCGATCTGCCGCTCAACATCTTCGAGCCGCGCTATTTGTCGATGGTCAGCGATGCGATGGCAGGCGCCGGCATCGTCGGCATGGTGCAGCCAAGCAATCCCGAATCAGCCGTGCACGAGCCGCCGATCTACGGCATCGGCTGCGCCGGGCGCATTGACGCGTTCAAGGAAACCGACGATGGCCGGTTTATCATCAATCTTGCCGGGGTTTGCCGCTTCAGCGTGGTTCGCGAGATCGAGCGGGCGACACTCTACCGGCAGGTGACCGCCGCGTACGGTGACTTCCGTGCCGATGTCGAGGGTGTGGGCAGCGATGACCTCGACCGCGATCGCATCCTACGTGCCCTACACGCCTACCTCGAGGCGAAGGAACTGAGCGCCGATTGGAATACGATCCAGCAGCTGCGCGTCGACAAGCTCGTCACCTCTCTCGCGATGCTGTGCCCGTTCGCGCCGAGCGAAAAGCAGGCGCTGTTGGAGGCCCCTTCGCCCGCCGAGCGCGGACGCGTGATGGCGACGTTGATGGAAATGGCCGCGCTGGGGCCAGATGAAGAAGCGCCGCTGCAGTGAACGGAACGACAGCGGTGTGCGGGGAGGACCGCCATGACCGGTAGCGACACCTCGATCGACCCCAAGCTCCTCGAAATCCTGGTCTGTCCCCTGACCAAGGGGCCACTGCGTTACGACCGCGAGGCCCAGGAGCTGATCAGCGAGCAGGCAGGGCTCGCCTACCCGATTCGCGATGGCATCCCGATCATGCTCGTGGACGAAGCGCGCCGCATCGATGAGGACCCTGCCGGGCCGCAGGAGCGCTGAGAGGGCGATGGCGATTGGCGGCCCGACGGCGCCGGTGCCAACCGAGATCCGTCTGAAGAAAGACGAGAGGCTCATCGAAGTAGACTTCGCCGACGGCCAGAGCTTTCGCTTTCCGGCAGAATTCCTGAGGGTCGAAAGCCCTTCGGCCGAGATCCAGGGCCATGGCCCTGGCCGCAAGACCATCCTCGCCGGCCGCCGCCACGTTGGCATCATGGATATCGAGTCAGTCGGCAACTATGCCGTCCGCATCCGCTTCGACGATCTGCACGATACCGGTCTCTATTCGTGGGAATACCTGTACGAGCTCGGCGTGAGCCAGGATTCCCTGTGGACCGCCTATCTCGCGGCACTCGAGGAGCGGGGCCTCAGTCGCGATCCCTGAGAGTCGGGCCGGCCTACAGCGCCGCACCCGCCAACAGCTTCGGCACAGTGCCCACGCTGCCGCGGGCATGGCGCATGAACAAGCGCTTGAGCGGCGGCATCCGATCAACCGCGGCCAGGCCGAGATCGCGGGCGAGTCCGACCGGTGCGCTGCCATTTGTGAACAGCCGGTTCAACGTATCGGTCACCGCGATCATCACGACGTTGTCGAAACGCCGCCACCGCTGATAGCGCTCCAGCGGCTCGGGTGCACCGAGATCGAGCCCGAGGCGGGCGGCATCGACCGTTACCTCGGCAAGGGCTGCCGCATCGCGCAGGCCCATGTTGAGCCCCTGACCGGCGATCGGGTGCACCCCGTGCGCCGAGTCGCCGACGAGCACCAGACGATGATCGACGTAGCGCTCGGCATGGTGCATGGCGAGCGGATGGCTCCAGCGCGGGCCGATCGTACGGACGTTGCCGAGGAAGTCGCCGAACCGCTCGCGCATCCGGCGGTCGAAGCCAGCGCGGCGGAGAGCGAGGAACGTGGCCGCAAGATCGGACCGCTCGGTCCAAACGAGCGATGCCCGCGCACCGCGGAGCGGCAGGATGGCAAAGGGCCCGGCCGGCAGAAATCGCTCGTGAGCAATGCCTCGGTGTGGCCGTTCGTGTGCCACTGTGCAGACGATCGCGATTTGCGGGTAAAACCAGCCGCGCACCGCTATCCCCGCTGATGCCCGCAACGGCGAGGTCCGTCCGTCGCAGGCGGCAACAAGCGGGGCTTCGAGAATCGTCCCATCGTTCAACGCGACGTGCGCGATGCCAGCCTCGCGCCTGACCTCGCGCACCGCCTGCGGCGCATAGAGCGACAGGTTCGGCAGATCCTCGAGCGTCGCGTGGAGGCCGGCGCGCAGCGCCCGATTCTCAACCATATAGCCGAACGGTCCGTCATCGAGCTCGCGATGGTCGAAATGGAGGAACAGGAGAGAGTCGCGGTCGCTCACGCGGATGTCGAGGATCGGCTGTGCCGCCGAGGCCATATGCCGCCAAACACCGATCGCCTCCAGCATCCGTTGGGATGCGTGGGCAATGGCCGAGGCCCGGCCGTCGAACGCCGCGCCGGTCACGGCGGCCGGATCTTCGCGATCGACGACGGCGATCTCGATTCCTGCTTGCGCCAGCGCGCAGGCGAGCGAGAGACCGACCATGCCGCCGCCGACGATCACGACCTCGAACCGTGCCGACCGGACAGCCATGATCGGAGCATCCTGGCCGCCCGCTCAATTGTCCAGTCCCGGCAATTTGACTAGTCTCGGCGACATGGCGCGCGAATGGCATGAGATGACGGCGCTGGAGCTCGGCCGCGAGATCGAGGGCGGCCGCGCTGACCCGCTAGCGATCGCGCATCATTTCCTCGACCGCATCGCGGCGTTGGACGCCGATCACACCGTCTTCCTGCGTGCCACACGCGAGCGCGCGGTGGCCGAGGCGGAGGCGGCGCGCGATCGGGCGCAGGCTGGCCTGCGCCGCAGCCCGTTGGACGGCGTGCCGATGTCGTGGAAGGACCTCTACGACACCGCCGGCGTGGTGACCGGCGCCGGCTCGGCGTTGCTCGCCGAGCGTGTGCCCGAGTGCGATGCCGTCGTCGTCGAACGGGCAACCCGGGCCGGCTCGGTCTGTCTCGGCAAGACCAACCTCACCGAGTTCGCTTATTCGGGCCTCGGCATTAATCCGACCATGGGAACCCCCGCCAATCCGTTCGATGCGGAGACGCCGCGGTGCCCGGGCGGTTCATCCTCAGGAGCGGCGGTGTCGGTCTCGCGCCAGCTCGCGCCGGCGGCGATCGGCAGCGATACCGGTGGATCGATTCGTATTCCGGCAGCATGGAACGGTCTCGTCGGGCTGAAGACAAGCTTCGGACTGGTCCCGACCACCGGTGTTCTGCCGTTGAGCCAATCGCTCGATACCGTCGGGCCGCTGACCAAAGACGTGGCCGACGCGAACGCCATTCTCGGCATGCTGCTCAATCGGCCGCCGGCTGATCTAGCCGGTGCCAGCCTCCAGGGGCGCCGCTTCCTGGTTGCCTCCACTTTCTTGGCCGAGCATACGGCGCCGGGCATTCGGCGCGCGTTCGAAGCCGCGCTCGATCGGCTGACCACCGCGGGCGCGAGCTTCGTTTACGGCGATGTACCCGAGTTCACCGAGCTCGACGGACAGATCGGCGGGGCTGGCGACATACAGACATGCGAAGCTTGCGCCAATTGGGGGGACCTGATCGATACCGATCCGGCGAAGGTCTATCGGCCGGTCGCCGAGCGCATCCTCCTCGGTCGCGAGCACAAGGCGGTCGACATGATCGCCTATGGCCGCCGCGTGGCCGATCTACGGCAACGCTACCGCCAGCGTGCCGCCGAGTTCGCGGCGGTGCTGACACCGACGGTGATGGTGCCGCCGCCGCCGATCGCGCCGATCGAAGCCGGCGGCGATGACTATGTGAGCGTCAACATCGACTCGCTGCGCTTCACCCGTCTTGGCAATCGGCTTGGGCTGTGCGGCCTGACCCTGCCGTGCGGGTTGGACGACGACGGTTTGCCGGTGGGCCTGTCGTTCAACGGCCTCCCCGATACCGACAATGCGCTGTTGCGGATCGGCAGCGCGGCGGAGCGCGTCCTCGCAAACTGATGTGCCGCTCGTGATCTAGTCGCGCACGCGAATGGGCGGCGCAGACGGCCCGTCTTCGCGTTCCTGCCATATCAGCTCATAGGCCGTCTCGAGGTCGCGGACGAAGCCCGGCACGTCGAACAACGGCTGGTGGCGGCGCTCGTAGGCAGCGATGTCTTCGGCGATCAGGTCGGCCGCGCCGGCCGCCGTCAGGAGCGAGGCGCCGACCCGCGCCGCGGGCGTCTCGCCGCGGCGGGTGAGGACCGGAACGCCGGTCTTGAGCGCATCGAGCGTGGTGGCCCCGCCGGTATGGAACAGCGTATCGAGCACAATATCCGCAAGATCGATGCGGGCGAGATGCTGGCGGTAGGGTTCCAGCGGCGCAAAGACCAGGCGGTCGGGGGCAACGCCGTGGCGCTCGGCCGCCAGCCGGAGGTTACCGACTCCATCCGCCATCTAGGCGATGAGCCAAAGCACCGAGCCCGGCACCGCGTTGAGCAGACGCATCCAGACCTCGAACACGGTCGGCTCGATCTTGCTGAACTGATTGAAGTTGCAGAAGACAAGGGCGTCCTCGGGAAGGCCGGCAGCGCCACGAGCCGGGCGCGGCTCGGGCACTTCATCAGGGCGTGCGGCCATGAAGGCGTGCGGGAGATACACCAAGCGCTCGCTGCAATATCGGCCAAGCTCGGGCGGGATCATGACGCGGTCGGTAATCAAAAAATCGACGAAGTCCGCGCCGGTCGTGAGCCCGTAGCCGAGAAAATGCGCCTGCACCGGTGCAGGGCGATGGGCGAGCACCTCTAGGCAGCTCACTGCGGTGAGGCCGGTGAGGTCTATCAAGAGGTCGAGGTTGTCCTCGCGGATGCGTGCCGCAGCCCGCGCGGGCGCGCGCAGGGGAATGTCGGCGAACGAGTCGAAACCGGCCCGGAAGGCGCCGCTGAAGGCGGTGCCATCGTTGGGCTGGAGCGAGTAGCCGTGAACCGAGAAGCGGGCGCGATCGTGATGCGCGCCGATGTCCCGCAGGATCGCGGGCATGCTGTGGAAAGTGGTGTAGGGAAGCGCGTAACCGAGGCGGAGCTTCGATGTGCCCCGCTCGGCGGCGGCGCGCCGCGGTTGCCCCGGCCTGGCCGGGACAGCGCGGTTTGTCGCTGCCTGTGCTTTGGCCCGTGTCGCGGCAAAGGCGAGGTCGTTGCCGACCGGCAGATCGAGCAGATTGATGATATCGATCGAGACCGCGTCGCCGCGTTCGATCTCACGGTTGGTACGCGCGATCGCCTCGTGGCACAGCCGGTCATAGTCGCGCCAATCGCAGAGCGAGAGCCGCAGCTCCAATAACCGGGCGCGCGCCAGCCCGTGATCGGCATCGAACGCGAGCAAGTGCTCGTAGGTGGCAACCGCTTCGGTGAACCGCCGAAGGCGTTCCAGCACCCGAGCGTGGCTCACGAGCGCCTCCTCGTCATCCGGCGCGTGATCGCGTGCTCGACGCAGGTGTCGCTCCGCCTCGTCGAACCGGCCCTGGCCGGCGAGCCCGGCGGCGAGCCCCAGCATGCCAGGTACATAGCCCGGGTCGCGTTCCAGCGCCGCCTCGGCGGCCGCGACGGCCATGCCGTAGCGGCCGCTCTCGGTCAGGCTGACGCTCAGATTGCGGTGAGCCCCCAACAGCGTCGGGTCGCTCGTGATCGCAGCGCGGAAGCTCGCGACCGCACCATCGAGATCGCCGCGCCCGCGACGCACCACGCCGAGCCCGTTGCGGGCGTGCGCCGCCATCGCAGCGCGGCTGGGCTCGTTCGCAGTGCCGAGCGTCTTGAGCGCCATGCCATAGAGCTTCACGGCGTTGTCAGCATCGCCGTTTTCCTGGGAGAGGATCGCGAGGTTGACCAGCACCGCCGGGTCGTCGGGGCGCAGGTCGAGGACGTGGCGATAGAGCTCAATCGCCTCGTCGACGGAGCCGAGCGCCCCGCACACCACCGCCAGGTTGAACAGCGCCGCCGCATTCGACGGCTCATCCTTCAAGAGCGCACGGTAGCCGGCCGCCGCCTCCCTAAGACGGCCCGCTTCCTGATGGGCGAGCGCCCGGGCGAATTCGCCGTCCGCGGGGCTCACCACCATCGCGCCACGCCGGTGCGAGCGGTGCACCTTCCACCCCAAGATGAGATCTTAGTGTCGAGACGGCGCTCAAGCTGTTGTATTATATGATTTTTGCTCATATGCTACCGCGCCGCTGGAGGGACCGTAGCGCAGTCTCGGCGAGCCTGCCAGCCCAACCAACCAGTGGCGAAAACGGAGCAATGGCGCAGCGCTCGGCAACCACCCAAAGACCACCGTTCCTTCCGGTCGGCGCGACCTCGTTCCTGCGCCGACGGCTGGTGGAGCTCATCGGGCTCGGCATATTTGCCATGGCGCTGGCGCTGGCCGTTGCGCTTGCGAGCTACGCGCCGAACGATCCGAGCTGGAACGTCGCGACCGGCGCCGGCCCGGACAACCTGTTGGGAAAGCCCGGCGCCCACGCGGCCGACCTGCTACTTCAAACATTGGGCCTCGGCGCTTGGGTGCTGGTGCTGGCCTTGGCGGGTTGGGCCTGGGGTATCGCTTCCCATCGAGGCCTGCGCCACATCTGGCTCAACCTGAGTGCGCTGCCGTTCGCCCTGGTCGCGACCGCGATGCTGGCGGCCGCGGTGCCGACACCGGCTGCCTGGCCGTTATCCACCGGAATGGGCGGCTGGATTGGCCGCATCCTCGACGACGGCGCGATGGAGCTTGTGCACAGGTGGTGGGCAAACGAGGGACCAATCGCCTACGTCGCCGTGCTCAGCCTCGCCAGTCTCTCCCTGGTTGTCGTGGCCCTCGGTCTTGGGTCGCGGGAGTGGCAGGGGCTCGGCCGCGCCGGTAGCTGGCTACTGCATAGTTTGTGGCAGGCGGCGCGCTGGACCGCGACCCCGCTCGAGCGTGGTAGCGAAGCGGGGGCGACGCCTGTTGGCCGGCGGTCACGATCCGCACGACGCGAGCCGCGGCTGTTCGGCCAGCCCGAGACGGAGGTTGAGACATCGACGCCGGAGCGGCCGGCCCCACGCATCGCCAAGGGCCCGGGCCGGCTGCGCGCGAGCCGCCGCGCGGCCGCTGAACAGCAGCCGATGCTCGACCTCGGGCCGACCAACGAGCCGCAGTTGCCACCACTCGCTCTTTTGGGCGAAGCACCGGCGCGCGACCGCGTCGAGACGGTCAGCGAGGACGCGCTCGAGCAGAATGCGCGACTCTTGGAAGCAGTGCTCGCCGACTTCGGCGTCCGCGGCACCATCGGCCAGATCCGGCCCGGGCCGGTCATCACGCGCTATGAGCTCGAACCGGCCCGCGGCACCAAGACCGCGCGCGTGATCGGGCTCTCGGACGATATCGCCCGTTCCATGAGCGCCGTTTCGGTACGGGCAGCGGTCGTCGCCGGTCGCAATGCGATCGGCATCGAGCTTCCGAACACGCGCCGCGAGACGGTTCCACTGCGCGAGCTCTTGGCAAGCACGGAGTACGACAACACCACCGGCCAGCTCGCACTCGCACTCGGTAAGGACGTCGCGGGATCACCGGTGATAGCTGATCTCGCCCGGATGCCGCATCTGTTGATTGCCGGCACGACAGGTTCCGGAAAGTCCGTGGCCGTCAACACGATGATCCTCTCGCTGCTCTACCGGCTCAGCCCACAGCGCTGCAGGTTCATCATGATCGATCCGAAGATGCTGGAGCTGTCGGCGTACGACGGTATTCCGCACCTTCTGGCGCCGGTAGTCACTGATCCGGGCAAGGCCGTGGTCGCGCTCAAGTGGACGGTGCGCGAGATGGAGAACCGCTACCAAGCGCTGTCGAAGCTCGGCGTCCGCAACATTGCGAGCTACAACCAACGGCTCGCCCAGGCCGCGGCCAGAGGCGAAGAGCTCAAGCGGACGGTTCAAACCGGTTTCGACGCTGAGACCGGCGAACCGATATTCGAGGATCAGCCGCTCGATCTGACGCCGTTGCCGGCGATCGTCGTTGTGGTCGACGAGATGGCCGACCTCATGTTGCTGGCCGGCAAGGAGATCGAAGGGGCAGTCCAACGTCTCTCGCAGATGGCGCGGGCCGCCGGTATCCATTTGATCATGGCGACCCAGCGACCTTCAGTCGATGTGATCACCGGCACCATAAAAGCCAATTTCCCGACCCGGATCAGCTTCCAGGTGACCTCGAAGGTCGACAGCCGTACGATACTCGGCGAGCAGGGGGCCGAGCAGCTGTTGGGCTCGGGCGATATGCTGTACATGGCGAATGGCGGCCGCATCACGCGCGTCCATGGGCCACTCGTGCGCGAGACAGAAGTCGACAGCGTCGTCGCCTTCCTGAAAGCACAGGGCACGCCGGAATATCTCGAAGCCATCACCGAAGAACCGGACGATGACGGCGGGCTGCTCGGCAACGAGTCACCGGCGGATGCGCTGTATGACCAGGCCGTGGCCCTGGTCTGCCGCGAACGCAAGGCATCGACAAGCTTCATCCAGCGTCACCTGCAGATCGGCTACAACCGGGCCGCGCGAATCATGGAGCGGATGGAGGCCGCCAGCGTGGTGAGCCCCGCCAACCACGTTGGCAAACGGGAGGTTCTGGCCCGCGACATTGATGCATAGCCCAGCCCGCCGCGGACCGCGCCGTGGCTGGTGGCTACTGGCGCTTAGTCTCCTGATAACGGCTGCCCCAACGCTCGGACCTGTGGCAGCAGACGAGGCAGGCCCGGTCGATCAGTCGGCGCAGATCGCCGGCATCGAGACCTACCTGAACAGCATCGCGACGATGAAGGCGCGGTTCCTTCAGGTCGCAGAGGACGGCACGCTTGCGACCGGGGACTTCTACCTACGCCGACCGGGCCGGCTGCGCTTTGAGTACGATCCCCCGGTTCCGATTCTCGTCGTTGCCGATAGCATCTGGATCGTTTTCGAGGACTCCGAGCTCCGGCAGGTCGACCGCCTGCCGCTGTCCTCGACGCCGCTGTCGATCCTCGTCGCCGACGAAGTCAGCCTCGGCGATGGCGCGGTGGTCAGCGAGATCAGCGCCAGCGGAGGGCTTCTTCAAATCGCGCTGCGCGATACGGAGAACCCGGACGAAGGGGTACTAACGCTCGTCTTCGACGCACGGCCGTTGCGCCTGCGGCAGTGGTTGGTTACCGACTCGCTGGGCCAGACGACGGAGATCACACTGTCGGATTTAGAGATCAACATACCCCTGGATCCACGCCTGTTTGTCTATGACGAGCCGGAATTTCGCAAACGGAAGCGATAGTAAGATTGCGCCATTAGCGTGCGTGGATCAGAAGCGGGTGCGAGGAAGCGTGTTCCTTGCGGGCAGTGGGGGCGTGTGTTAGCCATCGCCAAATGAGCCTTGGCGAGCCGTTGCCGCTGATCGGGATTCCGGCCGATCAGCGCAATGTCGACGACATGCCGTTCGACGTGGTGGGCCACAAATACGTGGCCGCCGTCGCCGAAGCGGCACGGGCTCAGCCCGTCATCATCCCGCCGCTTGGCGCAGCGCTGGACGTCGACGACCTGCTCGGCCGTCTCGACGGGTTGCTGCTCACCGGCAGCCCCTCCAACGTCGAGCCGCATCATTACGGCGGGGTGCCTAGCCGCGCCGACACCGAGCATGATCCAGCGCGCGACGCAACAACATTGCCGCTGATCCGCGCGGTCATCGATGCCGGTCTGCCGGTCTTCGCGATCTGCCGTGGCATCCAGGAGCTCAACGTCGCCTTCGGCGGAACGCTGTACCAGCACTTGCACGAAGTGGATGGCCGCTTCGATCATCGTGGCGATGAGTCCAAGCCAATGGTGGCACGCTACGATCCAGCCCACGGGGTAATACTGCGCGAAGGAGGCCAGATCGAACGGCTCACCGACAGCCGCGAGGCCGAGGTCAACTCACTGCACGGCCAGGGCATCGAGCGACTCGGGTCCGGACTCGTGGTCGAGGCCGAAGCGAACGACGGCACCATCGAAGCGGTGCACGTGGAATCGGCGCGCGGCTTCGCGCTCGGCGTGCAATGGCATCCGGAATGGCGCCCGCTCGAAACGCCTTTCTATCTCGCCTTGTTCGAGGCCTTCGGCACGGCGGCCAGAGACTGGAAAAGAACCCAGCGCTGAGTCCTCCGCGGCGGGAGCGCAGGCCATAATTGTGACCACAAGCACAGTGGGCGGTGTGGCTTTCCGGTAGCCTCGGCCGGCGCGATGAACGGCATGACGGGCGTCCGCGCCACCTTGGGAGTTTGCCACCCGCCTTGAAACACCGCGCCGTGCTGCAGCTGGTTACGCCGCGCACCGACCGCGACGGGCGATCGTACCCGGCGCGGTCTCGCCTCGCGCGGTTGTCCCTCCCACGACTATGATCAGAGCCCAATGCCCGGCGTAAGCTCCATCATCAGAAACGCCAGCGCGATCCTCTCCGCGCGTCTTCAACCGCATCCTCAAGGCGGCATATATCGTCGTACTGGCCCGGTATCTCGGGCCGGAGCTGTATGGCCTCTTCACGTACGGCCAAGCCTGGTACCTCGCGTTCCTTCCCTTCACGACGCTCGGGCTCGGCGCGGTTCTCAGCCGCGAGGTAGGCCGCAATCGTAGTCGGGAGCCCGCGCTGGTTGGCACAAGCGCCGGGTTGAAGGCGGTGGCGGCCCTGACCGGCGCGATCATCTGTGGTGGCGTGGGTTGGCTGATCAATGTCGATCCCGTGGCGCGCGGGCTTCTCATGGTCTTTGCCTTCGCCCTCGCCGGGCGCAGCATCGCGGGGTGGATCGAGGAGATCTTCATCGCCCATGAATCGTCACGCTTCGCGCTTCGGCAGCATCTCATCTTCAGGCCCCTCGAGATCGGGATTGCGCTGGTGGTTCTGGTCGCCGGTGGAGACGTCATGGCGGTCGCGCTGACGCACGGTCTGGTCTGGTGGGCGCAGGCAGCGACAGGGTATTTCCTGGTACGCCGCCGCACGGTCTCGTTCGTGCCGCGTTGGAACTGGCGAGAGTGGCTGCCGCTGCTGCGTAGCGGTCTGCCCATCGGCCTCGCAGGAGTATTCACGGCGTGGCTCCTGCAGGGGCCACTAGTGTTGTTTCGGCACGTGGCCGACCCCGGCGCCGAGCTCGGCCAATTCGCGTTAGCGATGCAAGTGTTGGTGCTGGCCTCGGCCCTGCCCACCGCCTTTGGTCAGGCCGCCCTTCCGGTTTTGTCTCGGGCAGTCCAGCGCGGCGACGGTAAAGAGCTGACGTACTTCGAGGGTATGAGCCGGTTGGGCATCGTGCTCGCGGTGGCACTAGGACTGGCAGCCTTGACCGCGGCAGCACCAATCGTGGAGATCCTGTTTGGCAGCAGCTACCTCGGAGCGGACCACCTCGTCGCGGCCGTGGTCTGGCTCATGCTGCCGGCGACGCTGATGGTCGCGTCCTCCCAGGTGCTGATTGCCCGCGGGCATTACACCTGGCCGATACCGTGCGCGTTCGCCGGCGCGCTCGTCATGAGTGCGAGCATTTTCCCGTTGGCCTCGGAGCTGGATCCTCAAGGAGCGATCATCGCGGCCAGCGCCGGTTTGGTGGTATCGGCCGCCCTTCACGTGGCGCTGATGGTGCGATCAGGTGGCATCGATTTCGGGATCGCGATCGTGCGACCCGGCGTGTGTGCTGCCCTCGCCGTCGGCGTGTACTGGGGCCTTGCAACGATCGCGCCGTGGCCAGCTCTACTCGCTGCCCTCGTTGTGTTCGGCGTCGGCATGGTCGTGCTGGGTGGGCTCAGGCGATCGGAGCGAGGAGCGCTCCGCACCGCGCTGCTGCGCCCACTCCGCCTCCTGCCAGCCCGCGGGCGCTCGTAGTCTAGGCCCGCGTCTCAGCCCCCGGTAAACCCGCGCTCGTCGTCACGGCGCGCTTCCACAAGCTCCGTCAAAGCCGTGCTGAGGGAGCTGCGACCGCCCGCCGCGTGGCGGTCGGCGAGGGCGCACAGCAACTCGTGCGTGGTGTTTGGGAACTGGATGGCGGCGGTAACACGATCTCGATCGGACGCCATCTTCGCTGCTTTGAGATTGGCGCCCAGCATGTTCGCTCCCGTCAAATCGGCGTCCGACAGATCAGTCGCGTACAAATTTGCGCGAGTGAGGTTGGCATCGCGAAGATCAGCGCCTACCAGATGCGCCTCCGTCAGATTGGCCTCGGTCAGATCGGCACCGATGAGGTTGGCATCGCGAAGATCGGCGCCAGTGAGGTTGGCGTGCACCAGCCGCACAGCCGTCA
This sequence comes from Alphaproteobacteria bacterium, assembly GCA_965248765.1. Taxonomy (GTDB): domain Bacteria; phylum Pseudomonadota; class Alphaproteobacteria; order VGEJ01; family VGEJ01; genus CBDFKF01. Next base: position 2,799,239 of record CBDFKF010000004.1, on the reverse strand, counting down.
GGTTGGCGCCGCGCAGCGTCGCCAAGCGGAGGTTCGCCTCGCTGAGGTCGGCCTCGCCGAGATTAGCGCCCCGCAGCGAAACGCCGCGTAGGTCCGATTCGCGGAGCCGAGCACCGTTGAGGTTTGCGCCGCGCAGCGTGGCACCCATGAGGTCCGCCTTGGCGAGATCGACCCCCGTCAGGGTCGCCCCGCGGAGCGTCGCTTCGGTGAGCCGGGCATGGGCAAGATCAGCGCCGGACAAATTGGCGCCGCGCAGGTCGGCTTGAACCAGGTTGGGAACGACCGCCCGCTCAGCCGCGCGCCACGCATTCCACTCGTCGACCCCGTTGGCGAGCAAGAATCGCAGATGGTCTTTTTCATCCATGGCTACACGCTAATGGCTGGTGATAAGTGCGGAAAAACGCACCGGCATCACCGACGCCGTCGAGATCTCACCGTCGACGGCCTTGCGGACATGGCGCAGCTCCTGGGCCGCTTCCGGGCCCATTGGAAGGACCATAGCGCCGCCCGGTCGGAGCTGGTCGAGGAGACTATTGGGCATCATCTCCGGTGCTGCCGTCACCATAATCTTGTCAAACGGCGCATTGTCGGACCAGCCATACGAGCCATCGCCGACACGCAGCTCGATGGCGTTATAACCGACACGCCGCAACCGCAGCTCGGCGTCAGCCGCCAGCTCGGAAATGATCTCCACCGAGAACACCGCTTCGCAGAGCTCGGCGAGCACCGCGGCTTGGTAGCCGAGTCCGGTACCCACCTCGAGTACCCGGTCGTCGGGCTGCACATTCAGAAGGTCGGTCATCGCCGCCACCATGAAGGGTTGCGAGATGGTCTTGTCGTGTCCGATGGGAAGTGGCGTGTCGTGATACGCCAGGCGCTTCAACTCCTCGGGTACGAACTCATGCCGGGACACCTGGCTCATCACCGTCATGATGCGTTCGCCGAGGCGCGCCTTGCCGATCGTGTCGCTGGCCGCCGCGGCATGGAGCGCGATCTGATCGACCATCATTTCGCGCAGCGCGGCAAAGAGAGTGTCATCGCTCGTCATGGGACATGCTCGTCCATCACGCCGTACCGGAGTCGCGCATAGTACACGAACGCGCCCCAGCCCCCGCGGCTTAGGGGGACGACGGTCGCGTGACGCGGGCGAAGAAATAGCGCTGGGAGGGCACCCCCTCGGGGAGCGGCAAGGGCGACCATCCAGGGGCCATCAATCGCTGGTCCGAAACGATGATCGCGCCGGTCGCTAGCAGCGGATCGAGGACCGGCGCAAGCCACGCGGCGAGCTCAAGCGCCGCTGTTTTTTCACCGGTGCCGATATCGCAGTGGGCTAGCGCGGCCGGCGCGCTGATGCGTGCTCCTGCGGCAGGGAGAGTCTCGTGAATGTCGCCCAGGAGCATGTGCTCCGGATCCGGGATGCACGCTGGATGCGCGGCGATCCGGCGATCGAACACGTAGATCTCGCGGTCGGGCATGATCTCGCGCAGGTGATCGTATGTGCGGCCGTTACCGAGGCCCAGCTCAAGCACTGGGCCGGGCAGGTCGGCCGCGAGGCGAGCGGCCGCGTTGAGGCAATCGCGCTGGGCGCAGATGCGACGGATGAAGCTGTCGAGACGGCTCATCGCAGCCGCGCCGGCGCCGGCCTAACCGGTGCTGGCGCTGCGTGCCTCGCGCAGCTGGCTCGTCGTCCGCTCCAGCCGCGCGGCCAGCTCGCGCATGATCTCGACACCCATCTGCGGAAATTCGCTGATCATCCGGAAGAACAGGTCCTTTGTGATCTTGAGGACTGTTACCGAGTTTTTCGCCGTAACGGTCGCCGTGCGCGGGACATCACAAAGAATCGCAATTTCACCAACGAAGTCGTCTTGGCCGACCTTGGCGACGGTCAGCGGGCCGTTGGCGGTATCGATGATGACGTCGCAGTCGCCGCTGATGATAACGAAGGCGGCATCGCCCATTTCGCCCTGCACGCACAGACTCTGCCCGGCATGAAACGTCAGCCGTTCACTGGTGAACGCGAGCAATTTCAGCTTCGACGGCTCGATCTTGGCGAACAGCGGTATTCGGCGCAAAAGCTTTACTTCTTCGTTGAGGCTCACGTCATCCTCCTCCCGAGTTACTCAGCGGCCAGCATGCCGTGGAACTCGGTGTTGTCTTTATTAAGATCGGAATAGGACCCCTGTTCAACAACCCGCCCGTTGCGCATAACCAGAATGAGGTCAAAGCCCTCAGCCAAGGTGGCACGATGTAGGGCCCAGATCACGCACCGGCCCTCGAACTCCTTGAGAATAGCGGGAGGTATGCTCGCCTGTGCGCTGCTATCGAGGGCAGCGGTGGGCTCGGACAGCACGAGCACATCCGGCCGTTTCAAGATAGCGCGGGCGATCGCGAGCTTCTGGCGCTGTGATCCCGACAGGCGCGAACCGGCGATGCCGACACCGTAGTCGAGCGCCACCAGGCCCACCATGTCCTCCAGGCCCCGCTCCTCGATCACCTCGGAAATAAGTCGCCCCACCCGCTCGGCCGCCTGCGCTTCGCCATAGGCCATCTTCCCGAACAGAATGTTGTCCTGCAGGTTGGCGCTGCTGTTGTAGGCCTCGCGGTCATAGAACTCGACCGCATCGCTGGCCTCCTCGGGCAGGTTCTCCGCAAATGCATGCCGCGCCGCCAACACCTTGGCTTGGATCTCCTCGTTGATAAGACCCAAGCGATGGCGCGCCGGAATCAGCTTGAACGGAAGCGACATCAGACGAGAGCGGTCCTCATCGGCAAGGTCCGACAGCTGATCGCGGTCGATCCGGGTGAGGAGCGCCTGGAACTCCGGCAGGTCTTCGGCACTGATGAAGCCGAACTGCTGGAAGAACTCGTGATCAGGCGGCAGGTCGGCGAACAGCTCGACCATCGTGGCGGCGACCTGATAGCCGATCGAGAGCATCGTCTCTCGAAGGCCCACTTGCTCTAGATCGAGCACCGACAGCACGTAGTCGTTGTCGGCAAGGTTGTCGACGTCGAAGTATTCGCCGACCGGGTTGCCGAACATGAGGTTCTCACCGACCGTCGCGTTGGTGTTGTAGGCATCGCGATCGAAGGTTTCTATTAGCGCGGCGATCGATGGGTCGTTGGTGCGCTCGCGGAGCGCACGCCGCGCAGACAGGATGCCCTCGGCGACGTCGGGCTGCTTCTGGGGATCGATCGTTCCACGCAAACCGAGCTGATAGACATCATGGCTGAGGTCGACCAGCTTGAGCACCCGAAGCCCTTCGGCGCGGAGTTCCTCCATTGAGGCGACCCCGGCGGCGGAATAATCGATCCAGTCCGCATTAACATCGTGGGCGATGTTGCCCGATAGTTTTGACTCCGCCACCATGGTGCGCTGTTCCGTGCGTCCGGCATCGTCGTATGCCAGTTCCGCCAGTGGCCGATGCTTGAGGCCGTAGAACAGGTTCTCGCCGAGCGTCGTGGCAAAGATGAAGCCGTTCGGCCCGACATAGGAGATGCGGCGACCGGTCACCGCCTCGGGGAGGCCGCCGAGATCTGTACCGTCGACGACAACGCCGCCCTTGGTTGGATCAAGAAGGCGCGCAAGCAGAAGCGCCGTCTCCTCCTTACCCGAGCCCTGGGGCCCAACCAGCGCGACGTGCTGATCGAGGCGAAAGCGGAAAGAAACACCATCGACGACACTATTGTCCTGTTCGTCCGTTAACGTCAGATTCGAGATCTGGAACTCGCCGCTCAACGGCGACAACACCTCAGGCTCGTCGAGTTGATAATCTTCCTCGCGCATTCCCGGCGGGTCGAACTGGTTGACGACCTGATCGTATTTGATCCGGGCATCCTCCTTCTTCTGGTAGTAGTTCAATAGTTCCTTCCAGGGCGATGCCAGGTCCTTGTGCGCCGCGATCGCCGCCATCAGGGTGCCGATCTCGAGTTCCCCTGAGATCGTCAGGTAGCCGCCGATCGAATAGAAGAAGAATGGCCCGAGCTGCTGAATAAAGTTGTTGAGGAACTTGATGACGAACTTCTGCCGGTAGATCTGATAGCGGACATCGAAGATCGTCCCCAGTCGGTGGGAAAAGGTCGCCAGCTCAAGGTTCGAGGTATCGTGGACGTGGACCTCCTGCACGCCCTGTACCGTCTCGCCGATGCGGTCCGACAGCTGCCTGACCAAACGCACGCGTTGCTTGCCGAGCTGGTTCACCCGCCGCTGCAGCTTGGGGATGACGTATACCTGGAGTGGATAGAGCGACACCGCCGCCGCGGCCATCAGCGGGTTCTGCACGAACAAAAAGCCGAGGATCACCAGAAGCGTTCCGCCCTGGAAGGCGGGCAGCGAGAACGCGTCGCCGATGAAGCCCCCGAGCGGTTCGACCTCGGCGGTGATCATCGGAATGATCTCGCCCTGGGACATCTTGCGGAAGGTGGGAAGCGGGAAGCGCAGGATCCGCGCGTAGAGCTCGTAACGCAGCCGGCGCAACATCCGCTCACCGGTCAGCCCTTTGAACACGTTGATGTAGTACTTGAACGACTGATTGACGACGACCAGCACGAGGAACAGTCCGCAAAGCGCGAACAGAAAGCCCATGTGGCCGAACTCGATCCCAAGGACGTCGATCGGGAACGTGTCAGGCGCCCCCTGAATCGCCTGATTCACGATCGTCTTTGGCAACTCATAAAACGCGTAGAGGAACGGAAACGACGCAGCCGCCAGAATCGTCAGCGTCACCTGCTGGCGCATGCTGTAACGAAGAACGAACTTGAAGATGGAGGGTTCCATCAGAACCTGATGATGACCTCGGTGCCGCGCCCAGGACCGCGAAAAATATGACGGCCGGAGCTTAACTTACGCCAAGACCCCGGTAAACGGCTCGCCAAAATTGCACCTTTGTCGAGGCGCATCGTCATGCCATAGTCCGCCGATGTTGTACGAGGTCGGGGAGGCTGTTACGGCGCGCACCCACGGGCGCGGACCGCGTGTCCTGATCTACAGTCACGACACGTTCGGCCTCGGGCACCTGCGGCGCTGCTTGACCATCGCCCATTCGCTAGCCGAGCACGAGTCCGAGCTCTCGGTGTTGATTCTCTCCGGTTCACCGATCATCGGCAGCTTCGATTTCCGCGCGCGCGTGGATTTCGTCCGCATTCCCGGCGTCATCAAGCTTCGCAACGGCGAATACACCGCGCTCAATTTGCACATGGACGTGGAAGAAACCTTGTCCATGCGCTCATCCATCATCACCCACGCGGCGGACATCTTCGATCCCGACATCTTCATCGTCGACAAAGAACCGGTCGGCTTGCGCGGCGAGATCAATGACGCGCTGCCGCTGCTGCGCGCGCGCGGTACCCGGCTGGTCCTCGGCTTGCGCGATGTACTCGACGAGCCGGCGTTGCTCGCGCCCGAATGGACTCGCAAGAACGTGCTGCCCAGACTGCGTGACCTCTACCATGAGATCTGGATCTACGGCCTGCCACAGATCTGCGAGCCGTTGGCCGACATCGGGCTGCCGGCAAGCGTCACGGACAAGATCGTCTACACCGGCTATTTGCGGCGTCGGATCAGCGATCCGGTGGTGGCCCATCCGCCGCCGGCCATCACGCGTCGTCCGTACCTGTTGGTGACGCCGGGTGGCGGAGGCGATGGCGAGACGCTCATCGAGTGGGTGCTTCGCGCCTATGAGACCGAGAGTCTGCTGCCCTACCCCGCCCTCCTGGTGCTCGGCCCGTTCATGCAGCCCGAGCTGCAGAAGGAATTCGCCAAGCGCGCCGCCAAGCTCAAGCGAGTCGAGGCCATCACCTTCGACGCGCATATGGAGAACCTCGAGGCCAACGCCGTCGGCATCGTGGCCATGGGGGGCTACAACACGTTCTGCGAAATCCTCTCGCTGGATAAGCGCGCCGTGATCATGCCGCGGACCGAACCCCGACTCGAGCAGTTTATCCGCGCCTCGCGCGCCGAAGCGCTCGGGCTGGTGCAGATGATCGAGCACGACGGACGCTGCGATCCTCAACAGATGGCGGCAGTGCTGCGCGGCCTGCCTCAACAGCGACGGCCATCGGAGGTCGTCGTGCCAGGGCTCCTCGAGGGGCTGGAGAACGTCAATCGGCTGGCCGCGCCGTTGCTCGCTCAGCGCCATGCCGGGACGGCGCGGGCCCGACTCCGCCAACCCGTCTGAGTTCCCGATGAACGGACGCGTCGCCTTTGTCCTCAAAGGCTATCCGCGCCTGTCTGAGACCTTCATCGCGCAGGAGATCCGGGCGCTCGAGCGCCGCGGTCTCGATATCGAGATCATCTCGCTGCGGTGGCCGACGGATTCCCATGTTCACGCCATTCACCAGGAGATAGCGGCTCCGGTCCGCTATCTGCCCGAGTATCTCCATCATGAGCCGCTGCGGGTCGCCCGCGCCTGGCGTGCGCTCCGGGGCTCGGCCGGATACCGGGCCGCGCGCGCGGCCTGGCTTCGCGATCTGGCGCGCGACCTCACACCCAACCGAGTGCGACGTTTTGGCCAGGCGCTGGTTCTCGCCCACGAGCTCGACGGGCGGGTCGAGCGGCTCCATGCGCACTTCCTGCACACGCCAGCATCCGTCACCCGCTATGCCGGTTTGATCACCGGGCTACCGTGGACCTGCTCGGCGCACGCCAAAGACATCTGGACGATCCCCGTTTGGGAAAAAGCGGAGAAGCTGGCGTCCTGCCAATGGCTGGTGACCTGCACGGCAATCGGCCAGGATCATCTCGCCGGGCTGGCACCCGGCCAACACGTCGAGCTCGTCTACCACGGGATCGACAAGACCCGCTTCCCACTCAATCCGGCGGCCCGGTCGCGACGAAACGGACGCGATGGGGAGCCGGTGGTCATCGTCTCGGTAGGACGCAGAGTCGAGAAGAAGGGGTATGCGGTGCTGCTGGACGCGCTTGCCCGGTTGCCCCGCGAGCTCGATTGGCGGCTCGTCCATATCGGTGGCGGCCCACTCGGCGATCGTCTCAAGCGCCGCGCCGCCCACCTCGGTCTGGCGGATCGGATCGCCTGGCGGGGGGCCCTGCCGCATGACCAGGTGCTCGCACAATACCGCGAGGCCGATCTGTTTGCGCTCGCCAGCCGAATCGCCGCGGGGGGCGACCGCGACGGCCTGCCCAATGTCTTGCTCGAGGCGCAGAGTCAAGGCATCGCCTGCGTGGCCACCAACGTCGCGGCAATCCCCGAGCTCATAGACGACGGCGCCAACGGTCTGTTGGTCCCGCCCGACGACGCCGAAGCCCTGGCCCAGGCACTGAATCGTCTGATAACCGAGCCAGACCTGCGCGAGCGGCTGGGCGCTACCGGCGCCCGGGTAGCGCGTGATCGCTTCCCCATGGATCGTGGAATCGACGCGCTTGCCGCGCTGTTCGGCCTCGTCGGTGCCAGAGAGGTCGCCGCACGCGCTGTTCGCTAGGATGCGCATCGCCTTCTATGCCCCGCTCAAACCGCCGACCCATGAGACACCATCGGGTGATCGGCGGATGGCCCGCCTGTTGATGCAAGCGTTGTCGGCGGCGGCTCATGACGTTTCGCTCGCCTCGTCGTTCCGTAGCTACGACAGCTCGCCCGATGGCTCGGACCAAAGCGTGTTCAAACACCGCGGCGAGACGATCGCACATGAGCTGATCCGCGACTACGAGCAACGACCGGCATCGCAGCGGCCCGAGGCGTGGTTCACCTACCACGTCTACTACCGCGCCCCCGATTGGCTTGGTCCGGCAATCAGCCGCCGCCTTGGCATTCCCTACCTGATCGCCGAGCCGTCGTACGCACCTAAGCGAGCAGGCGGGGCTTGGCACATCGGCCACCAGGCGACCGCCGTCGCGATCGCGGCGGCCGATGCGGTGTTCTATATCACCGCGCTCGACGTCGCTTGTGTCCGACCGCTGGTCGGCGGGCCAGAACGCCTTCATCACCTGCCGCCGTTCCTCGATTCGACTCTGTTCGCCTCCCACGACCGCGAGGACTCGCGCCGCGCGTTGGCCGCCGCCTGCGGCTTGGCGGGGGATCGGCCTTGGCTGCTCGCGGTCGGCATGATGCGCCGGGGCGATAAGCTCGCCTCGTATGCGGGGCTGGCAACGGCGCTCCGGACTCTCGCGGACTGTCCGTGGCAACTTGTGATCGTCGGCGATGGTGAAGCCCGCGGCGATGTCGACGCTCTCTTTGCCGACTTCCCACCTGATCGGGTTCGCCCGATCGGCGCCCGCGCAGCGGACGAGCTACCGCAGGTTTACGCGGCTTGCGACATCTATGTATGGCCAGCGGTGAACGAGGCGTACGGCATGGCGCTGCTCGAGGCCCAGGCCGCCGGCATGCCGGTCGTCGCCGGCAACATCCGCGGTGTCCCCGATGTCGTTCGCGAGGGCGAGACCGGCATACTCACGCCGGCCGGCGATGTGCCGGCTTTTGCAGCTGGCGTGCGACGACTGCTCAAGGATCGTACGCTCCGCCAAACGATGGGGAGGCGCGCCCAGGCCTTCGTCACCAGCGAGCGCACCCTCACCCAAGCCGCCGAGCGGCTTGATCGCGCGCTCCGAGAGGCCGTCGCGGCGCGGGCGCCAACATTGTGACAACGCTCGCACTGATCCGCCACGGACCGACGGCCTGGAACCGTGCGGGACGTTTGCAGGGGCGGGCGGACGTGCCGCTCGCCCGTGCCGCTGGCCGGCGGCTGCGCGGTCTGCGTCTGCCCGACTGCCTGTCAGGCACGCGCTGGTTGACAAGCCCCCTTGGCCGCGCGATCGCAACAGCGCGCTACCTCGGGGAGCCGTCGGTGGAGATCGACGATCGCCTCATCGAAATGGACTGGGGCGCGTGCGAGGGGCAGACCCTCGCCGAACTGAGGCACACGCACGGCGCGGCGCTCGCCAATGAGGAGGCGCGCGGTCTCGATCTGCAACCGCCCGGGGGGGAGAGCCCGCGCGATGTACAGAACCGGCTTGCGCCGTTGCTGGGCGAGCTTGCCGCGGCCGGCGTTCCGACCGTCGCGGTCACCCACAAGGGTGTGATTCGTGCCGTCCTCGGGCTCGCCTATGGTTGGGACTTCCTGGGCAAACCCCCGGTCAAGCTGGATTGGGAGGCGGTCCATGTCTTCGAGATCGGCGAGGATGGTCGCCCGCGGGGAGTCGCGCTAAATCTCCCGTTGCGCGCGTGTGGATCGGAGCATCGATGACAAGACGCGTTTTTTTCTACGTCCAACATCTGCTCGGCATCGGCCACCTTAGACGCGCCGCGACGCTGAGCCGCGCGTTCACCGCACAGGGGCTCGAGGTCACCCTCGTTTCCGGCGGCCACGCGATCCCCGGTCTCGACATCGGTGGCGCGCGGCTCGTACAGCTCACGCCGACGCGTGCGACCGATCTCTACTTCAAAGTGCTGGTCGATGAGAACGACGAGGCCATTGACGATAGCTGGCGCGAGGAGCGTTGCAGCCAGTTGCTCGATGCTTGGCGCACGTTTCAACCGCATGTTCTTTTGTTCGAGCTGTTTCCGTTCGGTCGGCGTCAAATGCGGTTCGAGCTGCTGCCGGTGCTCGATGCCGCGATCGCGAGCGCGCACAGGCCGCTGATCGTCTCCTCGGTTCGCGACATATTGGTCGGCCAGAGCAAGCCCGAGCGCAACGATGAGATGCTCGCGCTCATCGACACCTACTTCGACCGTGTCATGGTTCACGGCGATCCCCAGCTGATCTCGTTCGAGGAGACCTTTCCCCACGCGCGGCGGATTGCGGACAAGTTGGTCTACACCGGCTACACGGTCGATCGGAGCGGTCGCGCCGGCGGTCCGGGAAGCCCTGGCTACGGAGAGGTCATCGTCTCCGCCGGGGCCGGCGCCGTGGGGTTTGAACTTCTGCGGACAGCCATCGCCGCGCGGGCGGCGACCCGGCTAAAGGACCGGTGCTGGCGGGTCCTCGTCGGCATCAAGGTGCCGGAGGCCGATTTCGATGCCGTGGCGGCGGCAGCGCCGCCGGATGTGGTGGTCGAAAGGGCGCGGCCCGACTTCACGACGTTAATCGCGAACTGCACGCTGTCGATAAGTCAGGGCGGCTACAACACGGTCTTCGAGGTCCTGCACGCCGGGACCCGCGGAGTCGTCGTTCCCTATGCCGGCGGCATAGAGACGGAGCAGACGCTACGCGCGCGCCGGCTCGCCGCGCGCGGTTTGGTTCATGTTGTCGCTGAAGCCGACCTAACTCCAATTCGTCTAGCCGCAGCAGTGGACGCCGCGATGGACGCGCCGCCAAGCAGTGCCGATACGATCGATACCGCCGGCAACGAGAACAGCGCCGCGCTGATCCAACGGTGGGCCGATGAGGTCGCTTGGTGAGCTGGGATGCTCTCGCCTCCGAGCTCGAGGCATGGCAACGGTCGGGCCGCAGCGCGAGCCTGTGGTGGCGGGACGACGATGCCGGCGCACCAAGCTCCGCGTTGGCACGCCTCATCGATCTCGCTGCGGAGAACGGCGTGCCCGTCTGCCTTGCCGCGGTGCCGGCGGAATCCGGGACGGAGTTCGTCGACCTCGTTGAGCCCCACCCACCGATCATGGTGGCGGTGCATGGCCTTGCCCATCGCAACCACGCGCCACCAGGTGCCCGCAAGGCCGAGTTTGGTGCCCACAGGCCGTTGCCGGATATGATTGGCGAGATCGAGGCAGCTAGCGCGAAGATAGCGGGCTTGTTCGGATCGCGCGCGCTGCCGGTTTTCGTGCCGCCCTGGAATCGGCTCGCCCCCGCCCTTGTCACGCACCTGCCCGGAGCGGGCCTGCGCGGTCTATCGACTCTAAAGGCGCGCGCCTCGGCGGAGCCGGCGCCGGGTCTTCGCCAGGTGAACGCTCACGTCGATGTCATCGACTGGCGCGGCACGCGTGGCTTTCGCGGCGAGGAGGCGAGCCTCGCCGATGTGATCGCGCATCTGCGAGCGCGGCGTACGGGCGCGGCCGATCCCGACGAACCCACGGGTCTGCTCACTCATCATCGGGTTCTTGATGGGCCGGCATGGGGTTTCCTCGCGCGTTTTCTCGGTCAGGTGCGCGCGCGCAATGGGGCCTGCTGGCCTTCACTCCGCAAAATCTTTAACCTTGTTGAATGACCGAGCGCCGCTATCCGCTGGGCTCTTTGGTCCTCGATTACGTGCGCGCGGGCATCGGTCTGTGCCTGACCGGAGGACCGTTGTTGTTGGCGGATCCCTCACGAGTTGCCGCCTACATTCTCGGCGGCCTTGCGACACTTTTCATCGTTTATGGCGGCCGCACAGCGGTCCGCCATATGACCACTATTCGGCTGTCAGCAACCGGGATTCATCAAGCCGGGCCGGTGGCGGCGGAGATCGCGTGGCGCGATCTGGCGGTGGTGCACCTTCGTTACTTTTCGACGCGCCGCGACCGCAAGAGGGGTTGGATGCAGCTGAAGGTGACGGGGACGGATGGCCAGCGCATCCGCATCGACTCGCAACTCGATGCGTTCGACGCACTGGTCGCGGCAGTCGCAGGCGAGGCGACGGCGCGCGGACTCGACCTGGATGAAACCACGCGGACCAATCTGCAGGCCATGGGGCCGGGCGCGTCACGTCGGGCCGATGTGCCGGAATTCGGTTGATGTCCAACGTCCTGCTGGTCCGCAATCTGAAGGTCCACTTCGATCTGCCCGAGGGGCGCCTACACGCCGTTGACGGAGTCTCGTTTCGTATTCCGCGGGGCAAGACCGTCGCGCTGGTGGGCGAGTCTGGCTCGGGCAAGTCTGTGGTCTCCCAGGCGATCATGAGCATCCTGCCCAAGGTCGCGGGCATCGCCGACGGTGAGATACTCTTCTTCGACCCCGAAAAGCGCGGATTCGACCCCGAAAAGCGCGGAGCGTTTGTCGACATTGCCAAACTCGCGCCCAGCAGTCCGGCAATGCGCGCGCTGCGCGGCGGGCGTATCTCGATCATTTTCCAAGAGCCGATGACGTCGCTGTCGCCACTGCATACCGTGGGCAACCAGGTCAGCGAGGCCTATCACCTCCACTGTCGGGCAAGCCGCGCCGAGGGCCTAGAGGCGACCGAGGAGACGCTTCGGCTCGTCGGCTTTCCCGATCCGAAGGCAGCGATTCATACCTACCCGTTCGAGCTGTCCGGAGGGCTGCGCCAACGCGCGATGATTGCGATGGCGCTGATCTGCCGGCCGGCGATCCTGATCGCCGACGAGCCGACCACCGCGCTCGACGTCACCATTCAGGCGCAAATCCTGAAGTTGATGCGAGAGCTCCAGGAAGAACTACACATGGCGATCCTCATGATCACCCACGATCTCGGTGTGGTCGCCAACATGGCCGACGAGGTCGTCGTCATGTACCACGGCAAGGTTATGGAGCACGGGCGTCTACAAGACATCTTCCGGAACGCCGAGCATCCCTATCTCAGTGCGCTTTTGCGCGCGGTGCCGCGCTTCAACATGAAGCCCGGCGAGCGACTGGTACCGATCCGCGAGATCCAACCTCACGGCGGGCGGCTGATGAAGGAGAAGCCGCCATGGACCGCCGAGGACTTGGCCGCCGGGCCGCTGCTCAGCGTCCGCAACCTCAACAAGAGCTTTCACACACGCAAGCGCTCGCTACTCGGCGCGCGCCCCGGGGGCGGGACTCTCGCCGTCGACAATGTCAGCTTCGACGTGCCGCGTGGAGGATGCCTGGGGCTGGTCGGTGAATCCGGGTGCGGAAAAACCACCACCAGCAAGATCCTCATGCGGGCGGTCTCGGCCGATGGTGGTGAAGTATTGTTCAACGACCGGGGCCGCATACTCGATGTTCTGAAGCTACGCGGTCGCGCTCTTTGGGAGTTCCGCAACAAAGTTCAGTACATCTTCCAGGACCCCTTCGGCTCGCTCAATCCGCGAATGACGGTGTTCGACATCATCAACGAGCCGCTGGTCATCCATAAGATCGGCGATGATGACGAGCGCACGGAACGAGTGACGGAGCTGATGACACTGGTCGGGCTCGACGTGCGCTTCCTCCGCCGCTATCCGCACAGCTTCTCGGGTGGCCAGCGCCAACGTATCGGAATCGCTCGCGCACTGGCGCTGCAGCCGGAATTGTTGATTTGCGATGAGCCGGTCTCCGCGCTCGATGTGTCGGTGCAGGCGCAGATCCTCAACCTGCTCAAGGATCTGCAAGCAGAGCTGGGATTGACCTATCTTTTCATCTCGCACAACCTGGCCGTCGTCGACTACATCGCCGATCGTATTGCCGTCATGTGCGCGGGCCGGCTGGTCGAACTGGCGCCGCGTGAGATCCTCTTCCGCGACCCCGTACATCCTTATACCCGCGCGTTGCTCACAGCCGTGCCCAAGCCCGATCCCGACGATCGCCTCGACCTCGGCGCGCTGATCTCGGACAAGGCGTCCAACCCAGCCGAGTGGCCGGCGCCATACACGGTCAACGGCGTTACTCCTCTCAACATGCTCGATCTCGGCGAGGGCCATTTTGTGCGCGCGGCGGAGGACGCGGAGCGGCGGGAGCTAAAAGCATCATGATCGGCCTTCTTCGTTCCTCGATCGTGTGTCTTCTTATGCTCGCGGCGACCGCGGCGCCGGGCAATGCGCTCGAGCTGATCGAGACCCCGATGTTCGCCGATCTGGTCGCATCCGGTGACCTGCCGCCGGTGCACGAACGGGTCCCCGAAACTCCGCGGGTAATCGAGTTCGGCGATGGCGAGCTTCAGCCCGGGCGGCACGGCGGCGATCTCCGCATGCTGGGCGTTCGCACCAAGGACGTCCGGCTGATGGTCGTGTATGGCTATGCCCGGCTGATTGGCTACGACCCCGCATTCAATCTAGTGCCTGACATCGCCGAATCGGTCGACGTGTCCGAGGCACGGGTATTCACGATCACGCTGCGCGCTGGACATAAATGGTCGGACGGCCAGCCGTTCACGACGGAGGATTTCCGCTACTACTGGGAAGACATCGCGTCCAACGAGGAGCTGAGGCCGTCGGGGCCACCGAAGGAACTACTGATCGACGGCGAAAGTCCACTGGTCGAGATTCTCGACGAACGGACGATCCGGTACAGCTGGTCGCAACCCAACCCGTTCTTCATACCGGCGCTTGCGCGCGCCGCGCCGCTGTTCATCTATCGACCCTCAAACTACATGAAGCAGTTCCATGCGAAGTATGCGGCCGCGGACAAGCTTGCGGAGCTCGCGGCGGCCGAGGGCAAGCGCAACTGGGCCGCGCTCCATAACCGCAAGGACAATCTCTACAAGTTCGACAACCCCGACCTGCCGACACTGCAGCCCTGGCGCAACACGACGGTCGGCCAATCGATTCGCTTTGTTGGCGAACGCAACCCCTACTATCACCGGGTCGATCAGAACGGACGTCAACTGCCCTACATCGACCGCTTCCTTCTCACCGTGGCCGACAGCAAGCTCATTCCCGCCAAGGCTGGGGCAGGCGAGGTCGACCTGCAGTCCCGCAGTTTGTTCTTCAATAACTACACATTCCTGAAAGAAGGCGAGGAGCGTAATGACTACGCGACGCTCCTGTGGCGGACGGCAAAGGGAGCGCACCTGGCGCTCTATCCGAACCTCAATATCAACGACGAAACGTGGCGGACCGCATTCCGCGACGTGCGGGTGCGCCGTGCGTTGTCGATGGCGCTGGACCGCGGCCTGATCAACCAAGTGCTGTATTTCGGCCTCGCCATCGAGGGCAACAACACCGTTCTTCCGGCAAGTCCATTGTTCAAGGACGACTACCAGACCGCGTGGACCGAGTACGACATCGATGCCGCGAACCAGCTGCTCGATGAAGCGGGATACAGCGAGCGCAACAATGAGGACATCCGGCTCCTACCCGATGGCCGACCCATGGAGGTCATCGTCGAGACGGCAGGAGAGGAGACCGAGCAGACCGATGTCCTTGAGCTTGTGCGCGACAGCTGGGCGGAAATAGGGATCAAGCTGTTTACGCGTCCGTCGCAGCGCGAGGTGTTCCGTAACCGAATTTTCGCCGGGGAGACCCAGGTCTCGATATGGTCCGGCCTCGAAAACGGTCTGCCAACCGCAGACATGAGCCCCGAGGAACTCGCCCCCACACGCCAGCATTCGTATCAATGGCCGAAGTGGGGCCAGTTCCACGAGACCCAGGGAAAGGCCGGCGAGGAGCCGGACACGGTGCCCGGCCGCGAACTGATGGATCTGCACAACGCCTGGCTGAAGGCCGCCAGCAGCGAAGAGCGCGAGGAGATCTGGCATCGCATGCTGGCGATCCACCGTGACAACGTTTTCTCAATCGGCATTATTGCCGGCGTGATGCAGCCGATCGTCGTCAATAAGAGGCTTCGAAACGTGCCGCGGGAGGCCGTCTACAACTGGGACCCGGGAGCCCAGTTTGGCATCTACCGACCCGACACTTTCTGGTACGAGAACTAAGTCCAAGCTGGGCGTTCGGGGATGTTCACATACCTCGCGCGCCGCGTACTGGTCATGATCCCAACAGTGTTGGTGATCAGCTTCCTCACATTCCTGATCATCCAGGCGCCGCCCGGCGATTATCTCTCCAACCAGATTGCCGAGCTCCAAGCACAGGGAGATTCGGCAGCGCTCTCGCGGATCGAATTCCTGCGCGCGGAGTATGCGCTCGATGAGCCCTTCATGGTGCAGTACGGCATCTGGATCGGCGTGCTAGACGGCCCCAACGGCTTCGCGGGCCTCCTGCAGGGCAGGTTCGGGCACTCCTTCGAATACGACCGCGAGGTGGGAGAAGTCCTGAGCGGGCGCGTCCTCTTCACGATGCTGCTGAACTTCTCGGTTGTCATATTTACCTGGGTCGTGGCCTTTCCGATTGGCGTCTATTCCGCCACCCACCAATACAGTTGGGGCGATCATACGCTGAGCTTCATCGGCTTCATTGGCCTGGCGACGCCGAACTTCCTGCTCGCCTTAATCACGATGTACTTCGCCAACGTGCACTTCGGCACCTCGATCGGCGGCCTGATGGCGCCCGAGTACATCGACCAGCCGTGGTCGCTCGCCAAGTTGAGCTCGGTGCTCGAGCACCTGTGGATCCCTGTCGTCATTATCGGAACCTCCGGCACCGCAGGCATGATTCGCCGCCTGCGCGCCAACCTATTGGATGAGCTGCAAAAGCAGTACGTCGTCACCGGCCGCGCCAAGGGACTCTCCGCGACGCGACTGCTCGTGAAGTATCCCTTGCGGGTGTCGTTGAATCCTTTCATCGCAGATATCGGCAGTCTCCTGCCCACGTTGATCTCGGGGTCTGCGCTCATCGCGATGATCCTGTCGCTGCCGACCCTCGGACCACTTCTCGTGCAAGCGCTGCGTTCCCAGGACCAGTACCTCGCAGGTGCACTGATCTTTGTTCTCACGCTGTTGACGGTGGTCGGCATGTTGATCTCCGACGTTGCCCTCGCTGCGCTTGATCCGCGCATTCGCCTCGGGGGCTCGCGCCTGCAATGACCGACAGCACAGAGAACCGCGGCGATCGGCCGCTCGAGCACTACGTCAGCAAGGAACCGTTCGACCCCTATTCCACCGAGGCCATGACGGCGGAGCAGGAACGGTTCTTCATGGCTTCGCAGTGGAAGATCATGTGGTGGAAGTTCCGCCGCCACCACCTGGCCGTGGTCTCGGGCGTCGTGCTTTTGTTCATGTACGGCTCGGTCCTCATCAGCGAGGTGCTCGCGCCCTACCATCTGCACACGCGCGATCGCACCCACGTCTACGCCGCACCCCAGGCTCTGCACTTCGTGCACGAGGGCGAGTTCATCGGCCCGTTCGTTTACGGCTACGACGTTTCGCTCGACATGGAGACGATGTTACGGGTGTACACGCCCAATGGGAGCAAGGTGCAACCGGTGCGCTTCCTGTGCCTCGGTGATTCGTATGAGTTCTGGGGTTTCGTCGAAGGCCGGTTCCATCTGTTTTGCCCGGCCGAAGGCGGCACGTTGTACCTCTTCGGCACCGATCGCCTGGGCCGCGACCAGCTGTCGCGGATAATCTACGGCACGCGTATCTCCCTGACGGTCGGCCTTATCGGCATCACCATCAGCTTCATTCTCGGCATCGTCCTGGGCGGTCTTGCAGGGTACTACGGCGGTTGGGTGGACAGTGTGGTGCAGCGAGCGATTGAGGTCATCCGCTCGTTCCCGGAGCTGCCGCTGTGGATGGCGCTGTCAGCGGCCTTGCCGGTGACGTGGAGCCCGATCCTCATCTATCTCGGGATCACCGTGATCCTCGGCCTGATCGATTGGCCGGGGCTGGCGCGCGCGGTGCGCTCGAAGCTGCTGTCGCTGCGCGAGGAGGATTTCGCGACCGCGGCGGTGCTCTTGGGGGCGAGTCCGCGCCGGGTGATCGGCAGGCACCTGTTGCCGAGCTTCATGAGCCATCTCATCGCCTCGGCAACGCTGGCGATACCGGGCATGATCCTCGGCGAGACCGTTCTTTCCTACCTCGGCCTCGGGCTGAGACCACCGATTACGAGCTGGGGAGTGCTCCTCAACGAGGCCCAGAACATCAACATCGTCGCGATCTATCCGTGGCTGATGATGCCGGTTGTGCCAGTCATCATCGTCGTCCTGGCGCTGAGCTTCTTCGGCGATGGCCTGCGCGATGCGGCCGATCCCTACAAATAACGGAGCGAGAAGACGTCATGGCGAAAGCGATCTGGAACGGGGCGGTTGTGGCCGAGAGCGCGAACACCGTCGTGGTGGAAGGCAACCACTATTTCCCGCCCGAGGCGGTGCAGACCGAGCACCTGCGCGAGAGCGCGACCCAGACAACGTGCTCGTGCAAGGAGCCTGGTATTACCCCGACCCCACGCCGGCGGCGGCCAACATCAAGGACTACGTCGCCTTCTGGAAGGGTGTCACGGTCGTCGGCTAGACGACCATCGGCACCAGCACGACGACGTCGACCGGCCGGTCGAGCCCCTCAATGGACCGTCCCGATCGTTGCTCGATTCCCGCCGGCGGGCGATAGCCCTGACGCACCGCCATGGCCAGACCATCGGCGGTCGTTAGGCCCCGAACGCCTTCGACCTTGGTGTGCTTCTCGAGCTTTGCCGCCAGATTGACCGGCGCGCCGAGCACCGTGTACTCGAGCCGCGCGCCATCACCTACCGCCCCGACCACGACGGCACCGGTCGCCACCGAGAAGCGGATATCAAGAGGTACCTCGCCGGCCGCTGCGTGCTCCGCGTTCCACCCATCGGCGACCGTGCAGAGCTCGGTCATCGCGCGCAGCGCATCCGCAGCAAACCGCTCGTTCGGCGAGACCGCGCCAAAGGTCGCCATGATGCCATCGCCCAAGAACTTGTCGATGCTGCCGCCGCTGCGTTCGATGACGGCGTCCATCCGGGTCTGATATTCGGACAACAGGCGCATGACCGCGTCCGGCCGCATGGCGGAGGCGATATTGGTGAAGCCGCGCACATCGCAGAACAGGATGGCGGCCTCGCGTACCTCGCCGATGCCAGCGCTGATCTCGTGCTCGGCCCCACGGATCCGGCGCGCAACATCCGGATCGAAGAAGCGCGACAATGACTCCGCGGCGGCACCCTCGCTGACCGACCTCACGAGCAGACGGCGCGCCCGAACGATGACCAGCGCGAGGATGAGGGTGACAAGAGCGATCGAGATCACTTTGTCGAACTCCGCCCCCAACAGCACGCTCGCGGAGGTCATGTACTCCACGTAGTCCCGCGTGACGACGTTTTCGGCCGACGTGCCGAAGGCCCCGCGTAAAGCACGATGGCGAGCCAGCCAAAGGCCGCCGCAGCTCCGGTCAAGAGTACATAGCGGGTGGAGAAGGTTAGCGCGCGCAGTGCGATGAAGATGAACACATAAAGCAGCGTCGGTGCCTTCAGATAGAAGGCGGGGGGTTGCTGATACTGGAGGTGGAAGCTCCAGATCAGCCCCATGAGCAGGAGGATGTCGATGATTACCGATGTCGACAGGAACCACCGCGGCAACCTGCCGCGATACGCCCACGTCAACCGCCACAACGTGAATACGAAATAGCCGGCGAGCGCGAATGGCACCGGAGCGAAGTCCGCCTCCTCGCCGAACGTCTTCGGTGAGACCGCGTACAGGATGCCGAAGACGCAGACGACGGAGAACTGCACCCAGCCGATCAGTGTCTCGCTGTTGTTTTGCTGGCGTTCGATGAGCGCGTGGACGCGCTCGGGAAAATGTGGGCTCTCCTCGCCGAGCAGAGCCGCCTGGAGGCGCTTGAGAGACAGTTGCATCCCGGGCCTTCGAAGCGGTCCTCTCAATATGGGTAAGGCTACCGATCACGCCCAGGGCGCGACCGAAATCACTAGAGCTTGCGCAGCCACAGACTGCTGTCGACGGCGCCCGCAAGTCGTGGCAGGCGGGCGATCACCGAATCGGCTAGCCGGTCGGCCATCGCGCTCATCACATAGTGGCTTGCGAACAGCACCTCATAGGCACGTCCGTTCGCCAACAACGACGCCATCGCCGTCTGCTCGTTGTAGCCACGCCATGACCACGACGCGGGATAGGGATCGGGAAGGAAGATGTCGTGGGCATGCACGAGAACGCCCGCGGGCAGGCTTGGGAGGATGCGGTTGAGCAGCCAGTCGACGTCGGTGCCAGGCATCAGGATATGGCTCGAATCGATGAACAGCAGATCGCCTGCAGCAAGGCCGGCGAACGGCGTCGCCCCCGCCTGCTGGACCGTCGCGCGCACCAGCGTGAGGGGGAGGCCGGCGATGCTAGCGCGTGGCGATGGGTCGATGGCCGTCATGGCGCACTCGATCTCGGCATCGGCGACCGCGCCTGCCAGGAACCGGGTCGAATGGCCCGAGCCGACCTCTATTATCCGTGGCGGGGCATAGTGGCGCACCATCGCGTAGGCCGCCGCGGCATCGAGCGGCGCGAACCAGCCTTGCGACCAGCGCGGCGCCGGCGGCGGCCCGTTGCCGATCGCGGCGAGCGTATCGCCCAACGTGTCGATGAGATCGAGATGCTCGGCAAACACCGCTGCGCTTTGTCCGAACAGACGGCCGATCTCTGGATAGGGAATTGGATCGACGGTATCGGCATAACGGTGCGGAATGAAAAAGCCGCGAGGAGCAAGGCCGAGCACCGTCAGCAAGCCCATCCACAAAACGCGGAAGGGAGGACGCCAGCGACGGACCACAGGGTTCAGACGAGGAGGGCGGACGCCCCCCTCTAGGGGTGCAGGACCATCCCCTCGCTCGCAACCACCGATCCTGGCCGCAACTCCTCCACTTGGCGCGCTACTTCATCGAGGAACTCATCGTCGTGATCGGGGTCGTGATGGAAAACCACGAAACGCTTGGCGCCAGCGGCTTCGCACAGCCGCATACCTTCGGCCCAGGTCGAGTGACCCCAGCCGGTACGTGCGGTGAACTCCTCGTCAGTGAACATCGAATCGTAGATGACAAGGTCCGCCCCCTCAATCAGCTCCAGTATGTTCTCGTCGGGCTGGTCGATCAGATGCTCGGTGTCGGTGAGATAGCAGATAGAGCGCCCGTCGTACTCGATGCGGTAGCCGGTCGCCCCGTTGGGGTGATTGAGCGGAGCGGTGCGAATGCGGATGCCATCGCGCGGGGTCAGCGTCTCGCCAGCGTAATAATCGTGGAATGTCACTTTCGACTGGAAGATCTCGAGGGGGACCGGGAACAACGGCGCCATCATCATGTCCTGCAACACCTTGCGGATCGTCAGGTCCGGCAACAGGTGGCCGGCGAAGATGCGGAAGGTATTGCCGGGGAGGAAGGCGGGCTTGAAGAACGGCAAGCCGCAGACGTGGTCGAAGTGCGTGTGGGTCAGAAACAGATCAGCATCAATGTTCTTCTCGGCCAATAGCGAGTTGCCGAGGTAGCGAAAGCCGGTGCCAGCATCGAACATGATGAGCTGTTCGCCGCAGCGGACCTCGAGGCAGGAGGTGTTGCCGCCGTAGCGGTTGATGCCGTGATCGCAACACGCAACGCTGCCCCGCACCCCCCAAAAACGGACGAAGAAATCACCGTCGCGCGCCACGCGCACCTCTTCGAACCGCGCATCGACCTGCGCCTAGTCGACAGTATATGGGTCAAAACGTGCATGGCCGCAAGCTAGACGCATTCAAACGACCGCAGGAATCCGGCGTTTTCCGTGGTCATGCGCGACGCGTGCCGGCAAGGTAAAGCCCGACGAAAATCACGCCCATGCCGATCAGGTGATAGACCTCGAACGTCTCGCCGAGAACGATGACCGCCAGCACGGCCGCGAACACCGGAACCAGGTAGCTAAACTGGCCGGCGATGCTGGCCCCGACCGCCTTCACGCCGGCGTTGAAGAAAATATACGCGAGCAGCCCGGGGAACAGCGCGATATAGCCGATCACCGCGAGGTTCGGCAAGGTCGGCTCGAAGACAAGGCTTGTTGGATCGAAAATCGGGATCGCCAGATTCAGGATCACGCCCGGTACCACCAGGCCCAGGAGGAATGCGAGCGGGTGTAGCTCGGGCGGCCGATAGCGCAAGAAGACGCAATAGAGCGCCCAGATGAACACCGCGACGAGGGCAACCAAATCGCCAGGATTGAACGCGAGGCCCAACAGCACGCCCAGATCGCCGCGCGCGACAATGGCGACGACGCCGGCGAACGAGACCAGCGTGCCGATCAAGGCACGGCGCGAGATGGTATCCCTGTAGAGGAGCCACGACAGAGCGACGATCACGGCCGGAATCGTCGTCGCAACCAGAGTGACGTTGATGGCCGTGCTGAGGCTGAGGGCGTAGTAGTAAAAGGTCGTAAAGCCGGTGACGCTCAAAAATCCGAACATGGTCAACAGCCGCCAGTGTCGAAGGAGGATGGCGCGTTGGGCGATGGCGTGGGGAAGCGCAATCGGCAGCAGCAAGATCAAGGCGCCGGCCCAGCGCCAGAACGTCAGGCCGAGGGGGTCGATCTCTCCGGCCGCGAAACGCCCGGCTATCCCATTCCCCGACCAGAACAAATTGGTGAGGACGAGCAGCACATACGGCAGGTAGCTGTTCGCGTCGTGACGTTCCGCGGCCATATCTCAGGACCGGCGGTGAGGTCAGTGACCGGCCGCTTGGGGAGCGCGCCTCCCTCCTGCCCAGGTCGCCAGAAAGAGGCCGGCGAAGATGACGGCCAAGCCGATCAGATGGTAGAGGCGAAACGCCTCGCCGATGAAAACGACCGCGAAAACTGCGGTCAGGATCGGCGTGAGATAGAGAAACTGACCCGCGATATTGGCGCCAAGCGCACGCACGCCGGCGTTGTAGAACAGGTAGGCCAACAATGAGGGGAAGATCGCCACATAGCCGATCAACACGACAGCACTCCACGATAGCGCGAAGCCCATATCGGAGAAGGCCTCGGTCACGTAGATCACGCCGTTGAGGACTGTCCCCGCGACCGCAAATACCCACAGGAAAGCGAGAGGATTCAGCTTCGGCGGCACGTATCGCAATAGCACCGAGTAGAGGGCCCAACATAGAACGGCAAGCAGCATCAAAAGATCGCCGACGTTGAAAGCAAACCGCGCGAGGACGGACACATCGCCGCTGGTGATGACGACCAACACGCCGAGAAAGGCAACGATAGTGCCAATTCCCGTGCGCCACGAGATGGCCTCGCGATAGAGCGCCCAAGAGAGACCGATGATGAGCGCAGGAACCGTGGCCGCGACCAGTCCCGAGTTGATCGCCGTTGTAAATGTGAGAGCGTTGTAGAAGAGGTGATAGAAGAGGCTTACACCGAGTGAGCCGATCGCCGCCAGCTTGAGCCAATGGCGCCAGATGAGTTCTCGCTCGGCGAGGAGGTGCCGCAGCGCAAAGGGCGTTAACAGCACCGTTCCAACCAACCACGACCAAAAGGTGAGCGCGGCGGGCGGCAACTCCGTGATGAGGGCCTTCGCGAAGACCGGATGGGCGCCCCAGAAGCACATGGTGAGCAGCAACAGCAAATGGGGCGACAGGAGCGCGCTCCTGTCCGTGGGCGTAGACATCACCGCTCCTCGGGAGGGGTTTGGTTCAGGCCTCGGGATCGTCGGCCAGCATCTTCAGCGAGTATACGAGATAGAGCGCCTCGCGGGGCGTGAGTTCGTCCGCGTGCACCTCGGCAAGGGCGCGCGCAAGCGCGGGCGGCGTCTTACCAACCGTGGGCGATGGCGGATCGAATCGTGCTGCTCGTGCCCTGCCTAGCCCCGTGTCTGCTTTTGGCGGCGGAGCGGACGTAGCTGATCGGCCGCCGTCACGACCGGGCATCGCCAGGAGCGGTCGTCAAGCCGAAGCCCACTGAGCAATTGTTTCGCGCGCCTCTCGCACGATTTCATCGGATGTCCGCTGGTGTCCGACTGTTTGGCCATTCCACCGGGCGCCCTGGGTATCCCAATGGTACCCGTTCGGGCCGGTTTGGGTTCGCCAACTGGGAACCTGACTAGCCTAGCCCGCTCCTTCCTGGGGCATCCACATAGCCTTCCCTGATGAGCTGAATCCCGCCGTTACTTGAAGTGCGGAATGACTTTATTGACATATTCCGCCACCAGACGTTCCTCGTCCCCTTGGCTCAGGTAAATGGTGAATTGGGTGACACCGGCGGCCTCCAGTTTTTTTAGCTTCTCCACGTGCGCTTCCGGCGGTCCTACAATGCAGAAGGCTTCGGTGACCGCGTCACCCACATAATAGAGATTGTCCGAACCCTTAACCC
The DNA here is from genome assembly GCA_965248765.1 of Alphaproteobacteria bacterium. Classification (GTDB taxonomy): domain Bacteria; phylum Pseudomonadota; class Alphaproteobacteria; order VGEJ01; family VGEJ01; genus CBDFKF01. The sequence continues at coordinate 2,775,518 of CBDFKF010000004.1, read as the reverse complement.
CATGTTTGCGGTAATCATATCCCTCGTCCGCGCCCTTGCCCTCCCGCGTCTCGATGAATTGGGTCAAGCTTTCGGGCACCAGATCGGTATCCTTGCCGTATTTCTTGACGATATCTGCGACGTGATTGCCAACTATTGCGGGAAACCAGCTTGTCTGCTGGACACCTTGCTCGATGTCGCCGATCCACACCGGCGCGCACGAAAGCACCCGGAAATTGGACATATCGCGCCCGGCGGCCTCACCACCTGCCTTGGCCTGTTCGGTGAACCATTGGCAAAGCCCCGGATCTGCAAGCTGAATGATCAAGCCGTCGCCATGTTCGCCCGCCACCTTGAGGGCTTTTGGACCATAGGCGGCGATCCACACCGGCAACTCATGACCTTCTGTCCAATCCATGAATATCGGATTCGGGCTGCCCTCGTAGGTGTATGAATCTCCGGCCACCATGGTGCGCATGGCATTCACGAATTCGATCAGCGTGGCGAGCGTTGCGGGTTTTGTGCCCATCACCCGCACCGAGCTGTCGCCGCGCCCGACGGCCATTTCCATGCGCCCGCCGCTCATGCGATTGAGTGTGGCGAAAATGCTGGCCGCCACCGACCAATCGCGCGCCCTGGGATTTGTAACAAGGGGGCCGAAATGCACACGATCCGTATGTTGCATGCAGGCCGCGATCTGGGTGTACGGGTCGGACCAGATAACATGGGAATCGAAGAACCAGATATAGTCGAAGCTGCCGGCCTCGGCCTGACGCGAAATGGCGAGGATGCGCTTGTGTTCGAGGTCCCCTTTGAAAGCAATACCAAATTCCATTAACTCACTCCTGTAGGTGTCTGTTTTTGTCGGAAATGCGGTATGACATGTTCGCCATATTCCGCAATCTGGCGTTCTTCCTCACCGCTGCACAAATAAATATTGACCTGCGTCACACTGGTGGACGGCATCGCGAGACGCGACAGCCGGCTCTCCTGGGCCCGACACCCGCGCCAAGCTCCGCCCCGATCCTTGGGGGCGCTCTCTTAGCCGCGCGAGGGTGCCTTCTTCATCGGCTTCCTTCAGCCGGCTGTATCCGACGACATCCGCGCTTAGGATCGCCGCAAGCCTTCGTTCGACGCGACCGGATGACGAGGGTCTCTCCCGTCGCGAATGCGAGCGTTGAGGATGACTCTACGGTCGGCGCGATTCGGAGTCCACGCGGTCACTCCAACCGTGTCACTAACACACGATATGTCCGGTTTATGTACCAGACGATCTGTCCGGATTTAGAAGCTCTCCAGGCTATGGAGGGTTTGGATGCGCCGGACAGAGCAGTTGCAGGGACTGAGATTGATGAAGTTCGAGGAGGTTTACGGCCGCACCCATCGGGGTTGCTTGAGCCAAGCCGAGGCGGCGGAGGTTCTCGGCGTTTCAGAGCGCACCTTCCGGCGCTGGCGCGACCGCTATGAGGCGGACGGCGCGGAAGGGCTCTACGATCGCCGTCTGGGCCGGGTCTCGGCGCGGCGCGCGGCGGTCGACGAGGTGACGGCGCTGTTGGCGCTGTTCGACACCCGCTACTGGGACTTCACCGCCAAGCACTTCCACGAGAAGCTGGTCGCGGACTATGCCTTCAAGCGCAGCTACAACTGGGTGCGGCTGAGCTTGCAGGCCCATGGGCGAAGACGGGCGGCGCCCAGGCGCGGGGCGCACCGGCGCAAGCGGCCGCGCCGCGCGCTGCCCGGCATGATGCTGCATCAAGACGGCTCAAGCCACGCGTGGGTCCCCGATCAGTGGTGGGACCTGATCGTCACCATGGACGACACCACCAGTGAGATCTACTCGGCCTTCTTCGTCGCCGAAGAGGGCACGATGTCGAGCTTTCAGGGGGTGTCCGAGGCGATCCGGGCCAAGGGGCTGTTCTGCTCGCTCTATGCCGACCGCGCCGGCCACTACTGGCACACCCCTGAGGCCGGCGGCACGGTCGACAAGGACAATCCGACCCAGTTCGGCCGCGCCCTGGCCCAGCTCGGCATCGAGCTGATCCCGGCCTACTCGCCCGAGGCAAGGGGGCGCTCGGAACGCATGTTCGCCACCCTGCAGAAGCGCCTGCCCCAGGAGCTCAGGCTCGCCGGCATCACCGACATGGCCCAGGCCAACCGCTTCCTCAAGGAGCTCTACCTGCCAGGCCACAACGCCCGCTTCGCGGTGCCGCCGGAAGCCGAGGGCACCGCCTTCGTGCCCTTCGCCGGTACCCTCGACGACATCCTCTGCGTGCAGCAGGAGCGCACCGTCTCCAACGACAACACCGTGCGCTACAAACGCCTGGTGCTGGCGATCCCGCCCGACCGCCATCGCCGCCACTACGTCAAGGCAAGGGTCCGGGTCCACGAATACCCCGACCGCACCCTCGCCGTCTTCCATGGGCCGCGCTGCCTGGCCCGATACCAGGCCGACGGATCGCCCATCAACACAAGCCACAGACAGGCCGCGTGATCCGCTTCGACGCGACCGGCCAGTGGATAAGGGGACGGCCGCTCCGCGCCCGCCCCCTTATCCACTGGCCCAACAACCACAACTGAAGCGGTCAATTCAGTTTGTTCTCGACACGCGGTCACTCCAACCGACGTCCGTTTTGGGGTCAGGGGCGGACGAACTGCGGCCCTTCCTTTTGCGGCCGCTTTCTAGCGGAAAGCGGACTTCCCGAGCCCCATGGTCTGCTCCTGAGGGCAGAGAGGCCGCGGTTGAGGGCCCTCCAACGGTCCTAGCCAGAAGCCGCCGCTCCCCAGCGGCCAACCGACACTCGAACAACCTAGATTAGGCGCCGTCGCCGAGCTGCGAGCCCAAGCCCGGCGAGGCCGAAGATGAAGAGGGCGACGAAGTGCTCAGGCCTCGGGATCGTCGGCCAGCGTCTTTAGGGAATAGACGAGATCGAGCGCCTCGCGGGGCGTCAGTTCATCCGGGCGCACGTCGTCAAGGGCGCGTTCGAGGGCGGACTTCTGCGGACGCGGCGGCTCTCTGACCGAGGCCGAGAACAGCGGCAATGCAGCGGCGAGGCGATCCGCAACACCCTCTTGCTCTCCCCGCTCGAGCATCTGCAGCACCTCCTCGGCGCGCGCGACCACCGAACCCGGGAGGCCGGCGAGGCGCCCGACCTGAATGCCGTAGGAGCGATCGGCGGTGCCCGGAACCACCTCATAGAGGAAGACGACGTCGCCCTGCCACTCCCGCACGCGGATAGTGTGCGGGGTCACCGAGGCAAGCCGCTCGGCCAACGCGGTGAGCTCATGATAGTGAGTCGCGAACAGCGCGCGACAGCGGTTGCGCTCATGCAAGTGCTCGACCGTCGCCCAGGCGATCGACAGGCCGTCATAGGTAGCGGTCCCGCGACCGATCTCATCGAGGATCACGAAGGCCCGCGGCCCCGCCAGATTAAGGATAGCCGCGGTTTCGACCATCTCCACCATGAAGGTCGAGCGACCGCGAGCGAGATCATCGGCTGCCCCGACACGGCTGAACAGCCGGTCGATGACACCGATGTGAGCGGCGTCGGCCGGTACGAACGAGCCCATCTGCGCCAACACCGCGATCAGCGCATTCTGGCGCATGAACGTGCTCTTGCCCGCCATATTGGGTCCGGTGACGAGCCACAAACGGTGCGCTTCGGCCAGGTCGCAGTCGTTGGCGACGAAGCTCCCGCGCTGGTTCAACCCCGCTGCGGACTCGACGACCGAATGCCGTCCGCCCTCGATGCGAAAAGCCAACGACTCGTCAACCTGCGGTCGAACGTAGCGGCACTCGACCGCCATTGCCGCATTCGCCGCGGCGACATCGAGCGCTGCTAGCGCCGTCGCCGCACGACCGATGTCGGTCGCGCGCTCGGTGACCTCGCTTACCAGATCCTCAAACAGCGCGAGCTCGATCGCGAGTGCGCGCTCCGCCGCCCGACTGATCTTGGTTTCCAGCTCACCGAGCTCGACTGTGCCGTAGCGGACGACGCTCGCCAATGTCTGGCGGTGGATGAACGTCTCGGTGTGCGGCGGCCGGGCGAGCTTGTCCGCCTGACCGGCCGGAACCTCGACGAAATAGCCGAGCACGTTGTTGTGGCGCACCTTAATGGTGCGAATTTCCGTTGTCTCGGCATAGCGACGCTGTAGATCCGCGATGAGCCGCCGGCTCTCGTCGCGCAGCGTCCGCTGCTCTTCGAGCTCAGGCAGGTACCCCTCGGCGATAAAGCTGCCGTCCCGCGCTTGGAGCGGCAGCTCGGTGGCGAGCGCGCGCGCGAGTCGATCGACGAGCGGGCCATGGTGGCCGAAGCCCTCCATCACCGCCTGCAGGCCGGCGGGCGGTGGGTTGAGAGGGCGGCCGGCAAGGATCTCTCGAAGCTCTGCCGTGGTGGCCAGCGCATCGCCGATGCCAGCGAGATCCCGGGGGCCGCCGCGGCCGAGCGAGAGCCTTGAGAGCGCTCGCTCAATATCCGGGCAGTGCTTAAGCGCTTCGCGCACCGCGCGCCCCGTCTCCTCCTCGCCGGCGAAGTGCTGGACCATGTCGAGTCGGGCGTTGATGGCCTCGGCGCTGGTCAGGGGTGCCGTGAGCCGCGCTGCCAGTAGCCGCGCGCCGGCGCCGGTGACGGTGCGGTCGATCGTCGCCAGCAAGCTGCCCGCCCGTTCCCCGGATAGTCTGCGAGTGAGTTCAAGGTTGCGGCGGGTGGCCGCATCGATCGCCATGACCGTTCCGGCCTCGAGACGGCTGGGCGGTTTGAGCGTCGGCAGGCGACCTTTTTGAGTCAGCTCGACATAGTCGACAAGCGCCCCGCAGGCGGCGAGCTCAGACCGACCGAAGCTGCCGAAAGCCTCCAGGGCCACCACGCCATAGAGCTCCTTCAATCGTCGCTCGCCCGCACGGCTTTCGAATCGCGCGGGCGCCAACGTGGTCAGGACCCCCTTCCATTCATCGAGAGTCTCGAACAGCTCAGGACTGATCACCAACCGCTCGGAAATGAGGATTTCGCTGGGCGCCAGCCGGGCAAGCTCGGCCTCGACGCCGGCCACTTCGACCGGCATGACGTTGAAGTCGCCCGTCGACATATCGAGCCACGCCAATGCGAGCGCGCCATCGGCGCGCCCGAGCGCGGCTAAATAGTTGTTTTCGCGGGCATCGAGAAGCGTTTCCTCGGTGATGGTGCCTGGCGTGACCATACGGGTCACGTCGCGTCGCACGAGTGCCCGACCGCCGCGTCGGCGGGCCTCGGCCGGATCCTCTACCTGCTCGCAGACCGCCACCTTGAAGCCTTGGCGAATGAGGCGCGCGAGGTAGGCATCGGCCGCGTGTACTGGCACCCCGCACATCGGCACGTCATCGCCCCGGTGCTTGCCGCGACGGGTCAGCGTGATGTCCAGCGCGGCCGCGGCGGTGACCGCATCGTCGAAGAAGAGCTCGTAGAAATCGCCCATCCGATAGAACAGGAGGCAATCGGGATGAGCTTCCTTGATCGAATGGTACTGCGCCATCATCGGCGAGGACGATGGTGGGACCGGCGCCTTGGACGGCGCCGAGCGGCGCTCGGATCCGTGGCCGTCATCCGGTCGGCCGACCGTCGATGCCCGATCACCGCACTCGGCCGCCCTGGAATCGGCGGCCTGCCGACTCACCTGTTTCCGAAGCCTCGGCGTCGCCGGCGTGGCCTTTCGGGCGGCTTGCCCGTTGGCGGACGCAGGCGCGCCAGGGGCAAAACCCTCCCCAAAAGCTCCTTGCGCCGCAGCCCTTTTTCGGCAGGCGATAACTCTTCTTCACGCTCGAAGTGGGTGTGGTAGCGCTCTGCTACACGCTCCACCGGCAGGATCATGAAGACATCGATGGTGCCGAACTGGCGATCGATGACGGCCCCATCACCGACATAGGCGCCGAGGCGGATGTAGGCTTTGATCAGCGGCGGCATCGCGCGCAAGGCATCGCGCATCGAGATGGCGTCTTTATCGATGAGGTTCATCGGCTGATGGAGCTCAGGGAGCGCGCGGACGTGCATCTCCGGCGGTGCCAGGTGGTGGTGGTGGAGATACGAAAGCCCCACGGCGTGGGCCTCGGGCTCGGTGCCGGGGAAGCTCGCGCAGCCGAACACCAGGGTGATGTTGTGGGTGCGCATGTAGCTCGCGATGCCGCGCCACAGCAGTTGGATGGTGGCGGTGTTGCGATAATCGGCGGCGACGCAGCTCCGCCCCGTCTCCATCAGCTGGCCGTTCGTCGCCTGACCACGGAGGAGGCCCGAGATGTCGTATTCGCTCGCGGCGTAGAAACCGCCGTGCTGAGCCGCCACCTCGTGGCGCAGGATACGGTAGGTGCCGATGACCCGATCGCCAGGCAGCCGCTGGTGGTCGAGCACGAGCACGTGGTCGCAGATCCGGTCGTAGCGATCGAAGTCGCGCCGTTTGGCGGCCATCCGCCGGCTCGGCACGGCGTCCATCTCCTCGTAGAAGACCCGGTAGCGAAGCGCCTGGGCGGCCTGGATATCGAGCCGTTTGCGCGTGACGCGCACCTCGAGCTGGCCGTCCTGCGCGAACATGCGCACCGGCGGGGGCCGCCGCAGGGCCGGCCTGAGGTGCTTAATCGCCGAGAGTCGCGGCATGGCTTGTTGGGACTACTCAGTGATCTCGGGGCGCCCCACCCGGCCCCCGGTCCCCTTCCTCCAAGGGGCCAGCGATTCTAGCGGACGCCGATGCGGAGGGTCAAATATTGAGGCTCAGCCCCATAATATAGTAGCGCACCTGTCCTAGACCACAATATCTTCGAGAATTCGCCGGTACGTTTCAGCGTCCTTCGCTGCAAAGCAAACGAAGATGACCTTCTCCAGCCCACCGCCTCGGTCGAGAAAGGCCCTCACCTCCTCGCCCGCGATGCGGGTCGCGCGCGCAAGTGGGAAGCCGTAGACGCCGGTGCTGATCGCCGGAAATGCGATGGTGGCGAGACCGTGGTCCTTGGCGAGCGCGAGGCAGGCGCGATAGCACCGTGCGAGCAGTTCGTCCTCACCGTGCGCGCCGCCATGCCACACTGGACCCACGGTGTGAATCACGTGCCGAGCGGGCAGGTCATGGCCCTTGGTGATCTTGGCCTCGCCGGTCGGACAGCCGCCGAGAGCTCGGCACTCCTCCAACAGCGCCGGTCCCGCCGCGCGGTGGATGGCGCCGTCAACGCCGCCCCCACCGAGCAGCGTCTCGTTGGCAGCATTGACGATGGCATCGACCGCCTGCTTGGTAATGTCGCCCTCTATGATCTCGATCCGCGCCCTGTCGTCCATGGCGTTGCGCCCGCCTGCCAGCTTGCTGATCCGCTAAAGTAGCCCGCCGTGTCCTCGCCGCAAGTTACAGCCCTGCCCTGTCAAGTTTGTAACGTTACAGCGCGCCGGCTGTTCATCCGCCATTACGATATGGGGCTATTCGAATGCGCGGCGTGCGGCCTCGTCTACCTCGACCCGATGCCCGAGCCCGCCGCCCTGGATCAGCTCTACAGCGATGCCTATGACGGGGCGAGCGAGGGCTATTTCCGCAAGGTGCCGCAAAAGATGCGGCGGGCCCGCGGGCGCATGCGACAGATCGCGGCGCTGGTGCCGCGCGGGCGTTTTCTCGACGTCGGCTGCAACGGCGGCTTCATGGTCGAGGCCGCCCGCGAGCGCGGCTTCGAGGCCCATGGGGTCGACCTCGATCCCGTCTCGATCGCCTGGGCAAAGGACCATTACCCAGGTGGCGAGTTCTTCGCCGGCCGCATCGAGGACTACCAGGAGGGCGCGCCATTCGATTCCGTCTATTGCTCCGAGGTGATCGAGCACGTGCACGATGCCAACGCATTCCTCGCCGCGATCGCCGCGCGGATGCGCCCGGGTGCTGTCCTCTATCTCACGACGCCCGATATCAGCCATTGGCGGCGACCGCGCGATATCACGCGCTGGGACGGCTTCTGCCCACCGGCCCATTGCCTTTACTTCAATCCCGATAATCTGACGCGGCTGTTGGACCGCCACGGCCTTGGCGTTTTCCGCCGGCTGCCCGCCTTCAAGCCCGGTATCAAGCTGCTCGCACGCCGGGCGTGAGTCTTACCTCGTCTAACGCCCGAGGGTGAGGCGGCGGTAGGAGAGCGCCTCGGCAACGTGGATGCGGTGGACGCTGTCGCTTCCTTCGAGGTCGGCGAGGGTCCGAGCCACGCGCAGTACCCGATGGTAGCCGCGGGCGGTGAGCCGCATGCGTTCGGCGGCCTCCGCAAGTAGCGCAGCGCCAGGGGCATCGGGCTTGGCGATCTCGGCCAGAAGTTCGCCGTCTACTTCTGCGTTGGTGCGGAGCGGCGGCTCCGCCGTGACGTCCGCCAAGCGGGCGGTCTGGATCACCCGGGCGGCCGCGACCCGCGCCGCGACATCGGCCGAGCCCTCGGTAGGCGGCGGCAGGCCGAGGTCGGCGACATCCACCGCCGGCACATCGACGTGGAGGTCGATGCGGTCGAACAGCGGCCCAGAGATGCGCGATTGGTAGTCGATCGCGCATTTGGGCGTGCGCCCGCAGGCCTGGGCAGGATCGTCGAGATAGCCGCAGCGGTAGGGATTCATCGCGGCGACCAGCTGGACCCGGGCCGGGAGCGCACGTGGCTGTTCGCCCGCGCCACGGTCACCCGCCCGGTTTCGATCGGCTGGCGCAGTGCTTCAAGCACGGTCCTTGCGAACTCCGGCAGCTCATCGAGGAACAGGACACCGAGGTGAGCGAGCGTGACCTCGCCAGGGCGAGCGCGGGCCCCGCCGCCGACCATCGCCGCTTGCGAGGCCGAATGGTGAGGATCGCGAAACGGGCGCGCGGGTCAGCTCACCGTTGCGCAAGAGGCCGGCCACGCTATGGACCATGCTGACCTCCAGGGTCTCGCCCGCATCGAGCGGCGGTAGCAAACCGGGAAGGCGAGCGGCAAGCATTGACTTGCCGGCGCCGGGCGGGCCGATCATCAGGAGGTTGTGGCCGCCTGCGGCAGCCACTTCCAGGGCGCGTTTGGTGGTTTCCTGGCCGCGGATGTCTTTGAGATCGAGGATGGTGGGTGGTTCTGCCCTGAGGCGTGGCTCAGGCGGGCTCAGCACCTGGGTCCCTTTGAAATGGTTGACCAAAGCCAACAGCGAGGGCGGCGCCAAGACCTCGATCTCGCCGGCAAAAGCCGCCTCGCCGCCGCACGCCGCTGGGCAGATCAGCCCGCGACCCGAGGCCGAGGCGGCGATGGCCGCGGGTAGCACCCCGGCCACTGGCGCGAGCGTCCCGTCGAGCCCAAGCTCGCCGAGCGCGGCATAGCCGTCGAGCTCGTCGGCCGGCAGCACCGACATCGCCACCAGCAGTCCGAGCGCGATCGGCAGGTCGAAATGGCTGCCCTCCTTAAGGACATCGGCGGGCGCAAGGTTGACCGTGATGCGCCGGGGCGGCAGCGCCAATCCAATCGCAGTGAGCGCGGCGCGGACGCGCTCGCGCGATTCGGCGACCGCTTTGTCAGGCAAACCGACAATGGTGAAGGCCGGCATGCCTGCTGCGGTCTGGACCTGAACATCTACATCGAGGACATCGATCCCCTGGAACGCGACGGTGCCGATGCGGGCGACCATGGGCCTGCGGCCCCGGGGCCTCAGCCCCAAGCCCAGCCAGTGTTGCCGAGGATGGCGGTGATCACGCCAAGAACGATGTTGATCGCGATGATGCGGCGGATCTGTCCAAGCTGCGCAGCGCCGCCGGCCACATCGCCCGCCATCACGGCGACCTGGAAGCGGCGGTAGGGCGCGAAGTAAAGGTGCAAGAACAGCGCCATCATCACGAGCCCAAGCGCCAACATGATGTCCACGTGCACGCCGGTCATCGCGAATCCGCCGAAATCGACCAGGATCATCCAGAACCCGCTCGCCAGCAAAATGACGATCGAGGCCCACACCCAGGGAAAGAAGTTGGCAAACGTGCGCGCCCACAGGCCGAGGCGCGCAGGCGGCTCCAGGGCGCCGCTCGCCGGCCGCAACGCCACATACGCGAAAAACATGCCGCCGACCCAGACGATCGCGGCAAGCATGTGAACCAGGTTAGCGAAGGCGTTGCCGACGAACATGGATCAGCGCGCTCCGCTCACGCCGAGCGAGCCCGACGGCGATCGCTGCAGCGGGTCTCGATGGCGTCCCAGATGTCCGCCTCGAGTTGCACCCCGTCGAACCGGTTCACCTCCTGCAGACCGGTCGGCGAGGTCACGTTGATCTCGGTGAGGTAGCCGCCGATGACGTCGATGCCCACGAAGATCATGCCGTGCTCCTTAAGGATGGGGCCGATTGCGTGGCAGATCTCGCGATCACGGGCATTGAGGTCGGCTTTCTGCGGCTTGGCGCCGACGTGCATATTCGCCCTCACGTCGCCAGGCGGCGGGATGCGGTCGATCGCGCCGACCCCGACGCCGTCGATCAGGATGATTCGACGATCGCCCTCGCGTACGTCCGGCAGATAGCGTTGCACGACGATCGGCTCGCGCGAGCGCTCGGTGAACATCTCCAACAGCGCGTTCAGGTTGTCGTCGGTCGGTGCGATATGAAAGACCCCCGCGCCGCCGTTGCCAAACAGCGGCTTGACGATGATGTCCTTGTGCTCCTCGCGGAAGGCCTTCACCTCGTCGCGGTTGGCGGTGATCAGCGTCGGCGGCATCAACTCGGGGAAATGGGTGACGAACAGCTTTTCAGGTGCGTTGCGGACGCGGGCCGGGTCGTTGACGACAAGGGTCTCGGGGTGGATATGCTCCAACAGGTGGGTCGCCGTGACGTAGGCCATGTCGAACGGCGGATCCTGGCGCATCAGGACCACATCCATGGTCGCAAGGTCGATAGTCTGGGGCGGACCGAGGCTGGCGTGGTCGCCCAAGCGCCGCCGCAGCTCGAGGCTTCGCGCGCGGGCAAACACGCGGCCGGCGCGGAAGCTCAGATCGCTCGGCAGGTAATGGTAGAGACCGTGGCCGCGATTCTGGGCCTCGAGGCCGAGAACGAATGTGCTGTCGGCCTCGATATCGATGGCCTCGATCGGATCCATCTGAATGGCGACGGCGAGGCTCATCGGTACCCTTCCTGACGGAGGCCTCCGACGGCTCCGCCGCCATCGACCCTGCGGCGAGGCTGGTTAGAGGCGCCGTGGATCGTCCTTGAGCACGGCATAGCTTACGACCTTTTTCACCCCAGCGATGTTGCGCGCGTGGTTGACGACGCGGTCGAGCTCAGCCTGATCCTGGGCTATGCCCATCAGATAGATCACCGCGTTCTGCGTCTCGATCGAGTAGTTGATGTCGCTGATGTCGCCGTCGCGCAGGAGCTCAAAGCGGAGCTGGCCGGTGATGCCCATATCCTTGAAGTAGTCGATCAGGCTGCTGCGGTCGCTGATGCTGATCTCGTTGATCACCTCACTGACCCCCGGGGCGAGCCAGGCGAGACGCACGGCCTCGACGCGCTCCTCAGGCGTCGGCACGTTGCCGGTCAGGAGAACCCGTCCCTCTACCACCTCGATGCTTACACCCACGAACAACACCTCGCTCTTCTCAAAGAGCCGGCGATTTATGTCGACGCGAATGGTGACATCATCGATGGCATCGCCCACCGAGCGTTCTTGAGCAACGGCGACTCCCGTCGTCGCAGCGCCGCCGATGGCCAGGCTGGCACAACCCGAGAGCACGAGCGGCGCGCCCAGCAGTAGCAAGGCGAGGGCGAGGTTGAGCCGAGGATCGGTCATGTCACGGCACCTCCCAGGAGAGCATCATCAAAGGTCAGGCCGCCAAGCGTCCCGGATGTGGATCGGCAGCCGCCATGGTATCACGAGCATCAGGTCGAAACGGAGCGGCAGCGCACCCAGCTGCGGCCGCCGCGAGATATAGAGGGCCGCGGCGCGCACGAGCTGTGCGCGTTGGCGCGCGGTTGTCGCCTCGGCCGCGGTCTCGACGTCACGGCGCGCCTTGACCTCGACGATGGCGAGGATGGTGCTGCGCCGCGCGACAATATCGATCTCGCCCGCTGGACTTCGAAAGCGGCGGTCCAGTACGGCATAGCCCTTCAGGCGCAGCGTCCAGGCACATACGACCTCGGCCAGTCGACCGCGGCGCTCGGCGGCACGCCGGTCGCTCATCGCCCCTTGCGCAGCTCAAGGGCACGTGCGTACAGGGCGCGACGCGGCAACCCCGTCGCTGCCGCGACCTTGGTAGCCGCAGTCGAGGGCGCCTGTGACTCTAGTGCAGCCCGCAACTCCGCATCCGCCTCGCCAACGCCAACCGCGCCAGCGTTCTCGCCGGGAGCGCGCTTCAATGGGGGGCCGATGACGACGACGATCTCTCCACGCGGCGCACCGGCGCTCGCGTAGTGGCGGGCGAGCTCATCGAGCGGGCCGCGCCTCACCTCCTCGTAACGCTTGGTGAGCTCGCGCACCACCGCCGCCGGGCGGGGGCCGAGCGTGGCGGCGAGATCGGCAAGCGAGGTGGCGAGCCGCCGCGGCGATTCGAACAGCACGAGGCTGGTGCGGATGTCCGCGAGCTCCGAGATGGAGCGGCGACGCTCGCCGGCCCGGCTCGGCAGAAAGCCGGCGAAAAGAACCCGATCGGTGGGCAAGCCGGCGACGGCGAGCGCCGCCGTCACTGCTGAGGGTCCGGGGATCGAAATGACGTCGACCTTGGCGGCCACCGCCGCAGTCACCAAACGGTATCCGGGATCAGAGACGAGGGGGGTGCCCGCGTCCGCGACCAGCGCGAGGCTCGCACCCCCAGTGAGATCGGCGAGAAGGCGGGGGAGCACGCGCGCGGCATTGTGCTCGTGATAAGGGGTGAGCGACGTCGCAATACTGTAGCGGTCGAGGAGACGGCGGGTGATGCGTGTGTCCTCGCAAGCGATGGAGTCGACCTTGCCGAGGACCTCTATCGCGCGCAGCGTGATGTCAGCGAGATTGCCAATGGGCGTAGCGATGATATAGAGGCCCGGCGCGAGTTTACTTGGCACCGGTCCATCGTTACCCTGCCGAGTATTGCAACCCTCCCGTGGCCCCAATTGCGGTGTCCCTATACCCGTCGTCCTGCGTGAGTCTCGCCCCGCGCGCAGCGGTCGTCTCGGTCGTGCTCGCCGTGATGTTCGTGCTCGCGGCATGCCAGACGGCAACACTAGGCGGGAAGCGCGGCGGTTGGCTAGACTCTGACGACTCCAAGGTCGCCACTGAACCTCCTGAAGAGATCATCGCGCCCGAGAGGGCGGCTCGGATTGAGCCGCCACCGGTTCCGGATGAACCGCGCGCGCCGGCCCCCGCCGAGCAGCCACCGCCACCGCCCGAGCAAGCCGAGCTCGCGCCGATGAGTCCGGAGCTCGCGCCGCCGTCCAGGCAGGAGGGGCCGGTCATCGTCGCCGTCCTCCTCCCTCTGAGCGGGCCGCGAGCCGAACTCGGGAAGCTCCTTCTCGATGCCGCACAGCTCGCGCTGTTCGACGTTGGCGGCGATGAGCTTGAGCTGCGACCGTTCGACACGACGGGGAACCCCGAAACGGCCGCCGTTGTGGCGCGGGCGGCAACGTCCGAGGGCGCCGAACTCATCCTCGGTCCAGTCTTCAGTAAAACGACCGCTGCCGCCGCGGTGGCGGCACGCGAAGCCGGCATCAGCCTCGTTTCCTATTCCAACAACCGTCGTGCCGCCGGCAACGGCGTTTTTCTCATGGGTCTACTGCCACGCCAGCAGATCGATCGCGTCGTCGCATTCGCGAGCGGGCGCGGCCTGCATCGATATGCCGCGCTGATCCCCGATACGGCGTACGGCTCGGCGGTCCTCGATGCCCTCAAAGAGGCGATAACGAAGACCGGCGGCGACCTAGTGGCGATCGAGTACTACGGCGCTGATGCTGCCGATGCCGATCAGCATGTCCGCAACCTCGCCCGCCTGGGCGCCTACAACTACGATGCGATCTTGCTACCCGAGGGCGGCGCCAACCTCCGCGCGTTCGCGGCGCTGCTCCCCTATCACGATATCCACCCCGACAAGGTGCGCTACGTCGGCACGACGTTGTGGTCCGATCCGACCGTCGGACGCGAGCCAGCGCTGGTAGGCGGCTGGTTCGCCGGACCCGCGCCGGAGTTGGGCTCGATCTTCCACAAGCGGTTTGTCGAGACATACGGTCATGCGCCGCCCCGGATCGCGAGCCTTGTCTATGACTCGGTGGCCTTGGCGGCGGCGCTCGCCCGACAGCGTGACTTCAGCGCAGGGGCGGTCTCCTCGGCGAGTGGCTTCGCCGGCATCGACGGCATCTTTAGGTTCGGCCGGGATGGGATCGCCGAGCGCGGCTTGGCGGTACTCGAGGTCACACCGGATGGTCTTCGGACGGTCTCCGAAGCACCGACAACGTTCCAAGCGCTGTCGTTCTGACAGCCCGTTCTGACAGCCCGTATTACGACCCGCTCAGGGCAGCAGCGCCAGCACGACACCGTCTAGGACCGATCGACCGTTGCGCGTCGCCCGCAGGTATCCGTCCTCGCGGACGACTAACCCCTCGGCTTCGAGCCGCGCGAGCTGCTCTGGCGGTGCGAAAGCATCGAAGGTGATGCCGGCGATGGCATGGAAGCGTGCGAGCGAGACCCCCTCGGCAAGGCGCAAGCCCATTAGCAATAACTCTGAGGCTTGTTCGGCCGGCGTGAGCCGAGTGCTGTCTCCAGTGCCGTGGCCGGCACGCTCGACCGCGGCCAACCAGGCGTCCGGTCGTCGAATCTGCTCGAGTGCCTGACGAGAGCCGTTCTCGATGAGCCGGCCGTGGGCCCCGGGGCCGATGCCGAGGTATTCGTCGTAGCGCCAATAGCCGAGATTGTGGCGGCTCTCGTGACCCAGCGCAGCATGATTGGACACCTCATAGGCAGGAAGTCCGGCAGCCTCGCACATCTCCTGAGCAACCTCGTAGAGCCCGGCGACGGCATCGGTGCCGGGCACGGCCAGCGATCCCCGATCACGCGCACGCGCGAAGGCAGTCTCGGGCTCGATCGTGAGCTGGTAGAGCGAGATGTGGCCGCCCGCAAGAGTCAGACCTTCGCCGAGTTCGCGGCGCCACGCTGCCGGCGTTTGGCCCGGGCGCGCATAGATGAGATCGAAGCTCACGCGCGGGAACGCCGCGTGCGCAGCGTCGATGGCAGTCCGTGCCTCGGCCGCGTCGTGATCGCGACCCAGCATCGCCAGCGCATCGTCCGCCAGCGCCTGCACCCCGAGCGATAGGCGGTTGACGCCGGCATCGCGGAAAGCGGCGAACGCGCCGGTATCGGCGGAGCTGGGGTTGGCTTCGAGGCTGATCTCCAAGCCCGGATCGATTGCGAAACGATCGGCCGCGCGATCGATCACTGCCGCCACTGTAGCCGCCGGCATCAGCGAAGGGGTGCCGCCACCGAAATAGAGGCTATCGAGACGGCGCCCGACGGCTCGTTCTGCCGCGTGATCAAGGTCGGCGAGTAGCGCGCGGGCCCACCGCGTCTGATCGATCGCGCCGGCGCGGCGCACGTTGAAATCGCAGTATGGGCAGATCGTGCGGCAAAACGGCCAGTGGACGTAGAGCCCAAGGCCATCCGAGCTCACCGCCCGCTGATCAGCGCGCGGGGCCGAAGCAGGCATCGACGAGCTTTCTCAGGGCCACCGCGCGATGGCTCATCGTGCGCTTGAGTGCCGGGTCCATCTCGCCGAAGGTCAAATCCTCGCCATTGGGCAGGAACATCGGATCATAACCGAAGCCGCCCTCCCCACGCGGCGGCCAGACCAGCGAGCCGCGCACATCGCCTTCGACGATCTCGCAGTGGCCATCGGGCCAACAAAGGGCGAGGGCAGCGATGAAACGGGCGGCCCGCCGCGCCGGTGTTATCGCGCCGCGGGCGCCGAGCTCTGACTCGATGCGACGCATGGCGGCATCGAAGTCGCGGTTGGGACCCGCCCAACGCGCCGAATAAATGCCGGGCGCGCCACTGAGGGCGTCGACGACGAGTCCCGAATCATCGCCAAGCGCCGGCTCGCCGGCAGCCGTCGCGGCCATCCGCGCCTTGAGCTCGGCGTTGGCCATAAACGTCTCGCCGGTCTCCTCGGGCTCAGCAAGATCGAGCTCGGCAGCGGTCGCGGTCGCAACGCCGAAGGGCGCAATCAAGTCCTCTATCTCGCGCACTTTGCCTGGGTTGTGACTCGCGACGATCAAGCGTCGCGCGCTGAATCCTCGCGGCACGCGGCCCGAGCTAGCCGGCGGCCGCGTGGCGCTGGAGCGCGGCAATCTCGCGGACGCCCGCTTTGGCCAGGCCAAACAAACGCATGAACTGGGACTGGCTGAAGGGCTCGGTCTCCGCGGTTCCCTGAATCTCGATGATGCGCCCGCGTGCGGTCAGAACGAAATTGGCGTCGGCCTGCGCCACGCTGTCCTCGGCGTAGTCGAGATCGAGGACCGCTTCTCCCTGATACAGACCACACGACACCGCGGCAACTTGGTCCCGGAGCGGGACCGTCTCGATGCGCTTCTCCGCCGCTGCGCGCGCAAGCGCGAGTTTGAGTGCGACCCACGAACCGGTAATTGCGGCGGTCCGCGTACCGCCATCGGCCTGGATGACGTCGCAGTCGATCCTCACCTGGCGTTCGCCCAGGGTCTCGAGGTCAGTGACGGCGCGCAGGCTGCGGCCGATAAGCCGCTGAATTTCTTGGGTGCGCCCGGACTGGCGGCCCTGGCTTGCTTCCCTGCGGATGCGCGTGTTGGTCGAACGCGGGAGCATGCCGTATTCCGCCGTCACCCAGCCGCGGCCCGAATCGCGAAGAAACGGCGGCACCCGCTCTTCGAACGTAGCCGTGCAAAGCACGTGAGTGTCGCCAAAACACACAAGGCAGGAGCCCTCGGCATATTTGTTCCAGCCCGGTTCGAGACGGACACTGCGAAGCTGGTCGGGCGCACGGCCAGACGGGCGTTGCGCGGATCGCCGGTTCATGGGTATCGCTGCCATTTGCTGAGCGGTGCGCCTATGTAGCGCCGCGCACGCCCGCGGTCCAGCCTACGGGTCGCGTTGACGTGGGTAACCACCGTCACTACATTCCATTTACCGAATGGGCCAAGCCGCGAAGGGCCGTTCGAAAACCCATGATTCATGAGCTGAACGAGCGCTCACGCGCGATTTTTCGGCAGATTGTCGAAGCCTACGTCGAGACCGGCGAGCCGATAGGCTCGCGTACGCTCGCGCGCCGATTGGACATGCAGCTCTCGCCGGCCTCCATACGCAACGTGATGTCCGATCTCGAGGTAGGCGGCCTGCTCTATGCGCCGCACACCTCGGCCGGGCGTCTTCCGACGGCTGCCGGCCTTCGCCTGTTCATCGACGGATTGCTCGAGGTGGGCTCGCTGACCGAGGCGGAACGCGAGAACATCGAGGTCCGCTGTTCGGCCGCGAGCCGCAGCCTCGAGGAAATGCTGACCGAGGCAACCGCGACGCTATCGGGGCTGTCCCACTGCGCTGGCCTTGTCGTCGCCCCGAAAAACGATGCGCCGTTGAAGCACGTCGAGTTCGTGAAGCTCTCTCCCGCGCGGTTGCTGGTGGTGCTGGTGACCGAAGCAGGCGTCGTCGAGAACAGAATTCTCGAGATGGGCGAAGACGTTCCTCTTGCCACTCTGACTCAGGCTGCGGAGTATCTGAATGCGCGGCTCTCGGGGCAGACGCTGACGGATGCGCTCACTGAGATCAGGCAGGAGCTCGATGAGCACCGCGCCGAGCTCGACGAACTGACGGCCCGGGTGGTCGAGACCGGGTTGGCGACGTGGGGCAATGATGAGCAGCGCACATTGATCGTGCGCGGGCAGGCCAATCTGCTGGAGGACGTGACGGCGCTTGACGACTTGGAGCGCATTCGAGCCCTGTTCGATGCGCTCGAGACCAAAGGCGAGTTCGCGCGTCTCGTCGATAGCGCCGCCCAGGCGGAGGACGTGCGCATCTATATCGGAGCGGAGGACGAGCTGTTCTCCGTGACCGGCTGCTCGATGATCGTGGCGCCCTATCGCGACGGGCGCGAGAGGGTAATCGGGGCGATCGGCGTGATTGGGCCGTCCCGGTTGAACTACGCGCGTATCATCCCGATGGTGGACTACACAGCACAGGTGATCGGCCGCCTCGTCCGTTGAGGCGACCGCTCTAGCAAGAGGTTTGCGATGGTGACGACACCCGAAGACGATTCGGCGGCCCCACGAGCCGGCGCCGAGCAGGAATCAAAGGACGAGGCGCTCCCCGCTAGCGGCGAGGAGGCGGCTGGCCCGGCGTCGGAGGTTCGCGAGGACGGCGCCGAGGCCGAGGACCAGGCCGCGGCTTCCGACGAGAATGAGCAGGAAGAATCGAGTTCGGTCGAGGCGACAGGGCCGAGCGCCGAGGAGCAGATCGCGGATCTGAAGGATCGGCTGCTCCGCGCGATGGCCGAAACCGAGAACATCCGCAAGCGAGCTGCGCGGGAGCGAGAGGATACCGGCAAGTACGCCATCGCCGGGATGGCACGCGACATCTTGGGCGTCGCCGACAACCTGCGCCGCGCCATCGATAGTGCGCCCGATGGCGAGCGGACCGAGAACGAAGCGCTCGCCAATCTTCTTACTGGCGTCGAGATGACCGAGCGCGAGCTCACGGCGACGCTCGAACGCCATGGAATCCGACCGATCGATCCCGCCGGCGAGAAGTTCGACGCGAACCGCCACCAGGCGATGTATGAGGTGCCTGGCACCGACGCAGCGCCCGGCACGGTCGTCGAGGTGGTGCAGATCGGCTACACGATTGCTGATCGGCTGCTGCGCCCGGCCGCGGTGGGGGTGGCGGCTGCGCAGACCGCAACCGAACAAAAGCCGCACGCCGAGTCATCGGAGGGCGAGGCGGACAGCGGGCCGGGCGATGATCGGCCGGCCGGAATCGACACGCGGGTCTAGCGAACGTCAGACGACTTAGGGACAGCGGCAGTTGCGTACGATTTGGCCACACTTATATAACGCAGGGAGCGCCTAGAGCCGGAGGCTCTGGAGCAGGATCCGCTTGTGAAATCGGGGACCGACGCGGCGCATACGATGGCCGCTGAGGTTCGCCATGGAAAAGAGAGAGACTATGGCTAAAGCAGTCGGCATTGACCTCGGCACGACCAATTCCTGCGTCGCGATCATGGAGGGCGGCAGCCCCAAGGTGATCGAGAACGCGGAAGGCTCGCGGACGACACCGTCCATGGTGGCCTTCACCGAAGAAGGCGAGCGCCTTGTCGGCCAGCCGGCAAAGCGCCAGGCTGTGACCAATCCGGAGAACACGCTGTTTGCCATAAAGCGCCTGATCGGCCGGCGGTTCGATGATCCGACCACGCGCAAGGATCAGGGCATGGTGCCCTACGAAATCATCAAAGCGGACAATGGCGATGCCTGGGTCAATGCGCGCGGAGAGAGCTACTCGCCGAGCCAGATCAGTGCATTCGTCCTGCAGAAGATGAAGGAGACGGCGGAGGCGCACCTCGGCGAGACGGTGACGGATGCAGTGGTAACCGTGCCGGCTTACTTCAACGACGCCCAGCGCCAAGCCACAAAGGATGCGGGCGCCATCGCCGGCCTCAATGTCTTGCGCATCATCAACGAGCCGACCGCGGCCTCGCTGGCCTATGGCCTCGACAAGGAGGGCGGCGGGACGATTGCCGTTTACGACCTCGGCGGCGGGACGTTTGACGTCTCTATTCTGGAGATCGGCGAGGGCGTCTTCGAGGTCAAATCGACCAACGGCGATACTTTCCTCGGCGGTGAGGATTTTGACCTCCGACTGGTCGATTATCTCGCCGATGAGTTCAAAAAGGAAAACGGGATCAATCTGCGCGAGGATCGGCTCGCACTCCAGCGCCTCAAAGAGGCCGCGGAGAAAGCGAAGATCGAGCTGTCGAGCGCAGTGCAGACCGAGATCAACCTTCCCTTCATCACCGCCGATGCCACCGGCCCCAGGCACCTGACGATGAAGCTCACCCGCGCCAAGCTCGAGGCGTTGGTCGATGATTTGGTCGAACGCACGGTCGGGCCCTGCAAGGCCGCGCTCAAGGATGCAAGTCTGAGCGCTGGCGAGATCAATGAGGTTGTTTTGGTCGGCGGCATGACGCGCATGCCGAAGGTGATCGAAACGGTGAAGAACTTTTTCGGGCGCGAGCCCCACAAGGGCGTCAATCCCGATGAGGTCGTGGCCATGGGAGCGGCAATCCAGGCCGGTGTCTTGCAGGGCGATGTCAAGGACGTACTATTGCTGGACGTGACTCCGCTCTCGCTCGGCATCGAGACGCTGGGCGGCGTGTTCACCCGCCTCATCGACCGCAACACCACGATCCCGACCAAGAAGTCGCAGGTTTTCTCCACGGCCGAAGACAGCCAGGCCGCGGTGACGATTCGGGTCTCCCAAGGCGAGCGCGAGATGTCCGCCGACAACAAGCTCCTGGGCCAGTTCGACCTGGTGGGCCTCCCGCCCGCCCCGCGCGGGGTGCCGCAGATCGAGGTCACCTTCGACATCGATGCCAATGGTATCGTCAGCGTTTCGGCCAAGGACCGCGGCACCGGCCGCGAGCAGCAGATCCGCATCCAGACGTCGGGCGGCCTGGCCCAGGACGACATCGATCGCATGATCGAGGAAGCCGAAGCGCACGCGACCGAGGATAAGGCGCGGCGCGAGCTGGTGGAGACGCGCAACCACGCCGAGGTGCTGCTCAATACCGCCGAGAAGAACGTCAAAGAGCACGGCGACAAGGTCGGCGCGGAGGAGCGCGGACAGATCGAAGCCAACATCGCGGCGTTGCGCGAGGTGTTGCCGGGCGAGGATCAAGAGGTGATTCGGAGCAAGGCCGAGGCGCTGGCTCAGTCGTCGATGAAGCTCGGTGAAGCGATGTACAAGGAGCAAGCTGGGGACGGCGACGGAGACGATGGCGCGCCAGGCGGTGATTCACAGGCTGAGCCGGCCGCCGGTGATGACGGCGTCGTCGATGTCGACTTCGAGGAAGTGGACGAAGAGAAAAAGAACCGGTCGGCGTGAACGGCGCCGCCTGCCGGAGAGGGCCAGCCCTCCGATGAAGCCGACTGGACGTCGCCGCGACCCCGCGGTGTGAACGCGGGAGATCGGCATGAGCAAGCGAGATTACTACGAGGTCCTCGGCGTCGAGCGCGGAGCCGATATGGGCGATCTCAAAAAGGCCTACCGCAAGCTCGCCATGCAGCATCACCCCGACCGCAACCCGAGCAATCCCGACGCCGAGCAGAGTTTCAAAGAGGTCAATGAGGCCTACGATATCCTCAATGACCCCGAGAAGCGTGCCGCCTACGACCAGTTCGGCCACGCTGCCTTCGACGGCGCCAGCGCGGGCGGCCGCCACGGCGGGTTCGAGTTCAGCTCGACTTTCGCCGACGTCTTCGACGATCTCTTCGGCGAGTTCACGGGCGGTACCGCCGGTCGCCGTGGGCGTTCGGGCCGCAGTCGCGGCGCCGATCTCCGCTACAACCTCGAGATCTCGCTGGACGACGCCTTCGGCGGCAAGAAAGCGCAGGTCCGTGTCCCGGCCTCGGTCGCCTGCGATGCTTGCCAGGGCAGCGGCGCTGAGGGCAATGCTGCGCCAACCGCGTGCGGAAGCTGTGGCGGTCGCGGCAAAGTCCGCGCACAACAGGGCTTTTTTACGATCGAGCGGACCTGTCCGACGTGTCAGGGCCTCGGGCGCATAATCGAGAACCCGTGCCACGCGTGCAACGGCTCAGGCCGTGTGCGCCGCGAGCGCACGCTATCTGTCAACATCCCCAAAGGCGTCGAGGACGGCACCCGCATCCGCCTCGCAGGCGAGGGCGAAGCCGGCATGCGCGGCGCGCCACCGGGCGATCTCTATATCTTCCTGGCTATCGCGCCGCACCGCATCTTCCAGCGGGACGGCACTCACATATATTGCCGCGTGCCCATCCCGATGACGACCGCGGCCCTGGGCGGCAATATCGAGGTGCCCACCCTTGACGGTGGGCGCGCCCGGATCACCATTCCGGGTGGAAGCCAAAGCGGCAAGCAGTTTCGACTGACCGGCAAGGGCATGCCCCAGCTCCGCGGCAATGACTTTGGTGACATGTATGTCGAGGCGGTCGTCGAGACGCCGGTGAACCTGAGCAAACGGCAAAAAGACCTTCTCAAAGAGTTCGAGAAGGAAGGCGGCGGTCGCCGCACCAGTCCTGAATCGGAAGGCTTCTTTACCAAGGTCAAGGAGCTCTGGGACGACCTCCGCGAGTAGCTTGCATCTGGGACCGCCGTAAGCCACGGGCGGTGGGAGGTCTGATGGCCGACTTGCGGATTGGAATCATCGGCTGTGCCGGCCGTATGGGCCGGGTGCTGGCGCAGCAGGTGACTGCGACGGACGGCTGCGTGCTTGCAGGCGGCATCGAGACGATCGGTCACCAAACGATCGGGCGCGACCTCGGCGAGATCGCGGGCCTCGGTCCGCTCGGCCTCATGGTCGGCGAGGACGCCTCGGCGCTGGTCGACGCAGCCGGGGCGATCCTCGAGTTCACTACACCCGAGGCCTCGGTGCGCCACGCAGCGCTCGCGGCCGAGGCGCGGACCGTCCACATCATCGGCACTACCGGAATCGCTGCCGAACACGACGCCGCGTTCGCCGAGGCCGCACGAACCACCGCGATCGTGCGGGCCGCCAATATGAGCCTTGGAGTCAACCTCCTTGCGGCTCTCACTCGCCAAGTCGCGAGCCGGCTCGGCCCCGATTTTGATATCGAGATCGTCGAGATGCATCACCGGCACAAGGTCGATGCGCCGTCGGGCACGGCCCTCGCGCTCGGGCACGCAGCGGCAGCAGGACGCGGTGTTGACCATGACGAGGTCGCCGCCCGCGGACGCGATGGTCTGACCGGCGAGCGCAGGCGCGGAGATATCGGCTATGCGGTGTTGCGCGGTGGCAACGTGGTCGGCGAGCACGCGGTCGTTTTCGCCGCCGACAACGAGCGGATCGGGCTCACGCACAAGGCCGATGATCGCGCGATTTTTGCCCGTGGCGCGGTAACCGCGGCGCTGTGGGCCCGTGACAAGGCGCCAGGCCTTTACGGCATGGCCGACGTCCTCGGACTTTGATTCTGCGGACGCGCTCGGCAGCCGCTCAACCGTGGGCGTGGTGGACAGCGCCGGTGCTGGCCAAAGCCTCACGCAACGCGTCGGCGACCTCCACTCGCTCCTCCGGTGTCAGAAACGCGCCGATCGCCAGCCTGCGCCCGTGCGAACGCAACGTGAGCTGGCTGCGGTGGCGCGGCGGATCATCCATCTCGACTCGCGTCCAGTAGGGCTGAAACGACCACGACTGCACCTTACCGCTCGGCAGGATGCGCCGGATCAGGAGCTCGGATTCGCTCATCTGCAGGGTCTCGGTGAGCCGGCCCGAGCGATAGCTCATGCGAAATGCGATGTAGATCAGCAGAACATCGAGACCGAAGAAACCCATCACGGGCCACGCCCCCATCAGGGTGAAGGCTAGTCCGGCAGCGAAGCTCACCGCGGCGACGAGAATCATCAAGATGGCGAAACCGCGCGGCGCGAGCGACCGGTGCGGATAGAGGACCGCATCGAAGAAGAGCCGCTCGATGTCCGGGCCGGTCGCCGTTGAAACAACTGTCGCCTCGGTCATGGATAATGTTATCGCGCGCGCCGAGCGCGGCGCAAACGGTGGGGCCCAGCCATTTGCGCTTTGCCGCCCTCCGCGAGGCCGCTACTCTCATCGAACATGAAGAAGTCGCAAGCCGAGGAGCTTTTTCGCCGCCTGGCAGCGGCGCGGCCTGAGCCACGCGGTGAGCTCGAGTACGAGAGCCCGTTTACGCTGCTGGTCGCGGTGGTCCTCTCCGCCCAGGCCACCGACGCCGGCGTCAACCGGGCAACGCCGGCCCTGTTCGCGGCCGCGAACACCCCGCAAAAAATGGTCGCGCTCGGCGAAGACCGCGTGCGCGCCCACATCAAGACCATCGGCCTCTTCAATTCCAAGGCCAAGAACATCACTGGCCTGAGCCAGGCGTTGATCGAGCGGCATGGCGGCAAGGTGCCACACGATCGCGCCGCGCTCGAAGCGCTGCCAGGCGTCGGCCGCAAGACCGCCAATGTCGTGCTCAACACCGCCTTCGGCGAGCCTACCATCGCCGTCGATACCCACATCTTCCGGCTTGGCAATCGGACCGGACTTGCGCCGGGCAAGACGCCGCTAGAGGTGGAGAAAAAGCTCCTCAAAGTCGTGCCCGAGGCCTACCGCCGGCATGCCCATCACTGGCTGATTTTGCACGGACGCTACGTCTGCAAAGCGCGCAAGCCCGACTGCGCCAACTGTGTCGTCCTCGACCTCTGCACTTTCAAAGGCAAGACCACGGCGATCGCCTAGGGGGCC
Source organism: Alphaproteobacteria bacterium (assembly GCA_965248765.1). GTDB lineage: Bacteria > Pseudomonadota > Alphaproteobacteria > VGEJ01 > VGEJ01 > CBDFKF01. The sequence continues at coordinate 2,751,136 of CBDFKF010000004.1, read as the reverse complement.
GCCGACTCGTCGCGGTGGAGGACAGCTTCGAAGCAGTCCGATGCCGCGCGCGCTTTTGCTTCGCCGTGCCGGATTTCGTAGTGGCTGACGTGCAGGCCCGTCTGTGCGCTTTCTGCATACAGGAACACGTGCAACACGCACGGGCCCGCCGCGTATTGCCACACCTCTGAACTCGGCTCCTCGCGACGCAGGCTAGGTCGGCCCAAGAGCACCGCGACCTCACCTCGGCTCATGCCAAGCAGTCGGCGCGCCGGCAGCTCAGGGGGAGAAGCGATAAAGGCCGCCTCGAACTCCGGATCAGGCGGTGGCGGTAGAGCAACAGTGTGCGCGGCTTCCACGGCGCTCGGCGCGCAGACCTCGCCCGCACTCTCCGTTCCTGCCGGCTGGACGGGCGCCACCGCCCCGAGACGTTGGACCGTTTCGCCGGCCCGATCGTCCGCCGCCGGCGGGCGCTGCCCGCCGCAAGCCGCAGCGAGGAGCAGCAGAGCAAGGGTCGCAGCGGTGCGCCGACCGACCGCGCGTGCCACCCTCACTCGCGCCGAATAACGATGTCTTCGACCGGCGCCGCCGCACCGGTGTCGGGTGGCTCGTCGAGCGAACGCACCGTGCCCGCCAGCCGGCCCCCGCGCTCGACCTCGAGCTCGCCGTAGCGGACCTCGCCGGCGACGATTCCCGAGGACTGGACGGTCAGGCAATCGCGCACGGTCAGCGAGCCCTCGAAGACACCGTTGATGCGCGCGTCCTCAACCGCCGCCGTTCCCTTGAAATATCCGCCGGCAGCGATCTCGATCTGGCGGCAGTCGTTAAGGCTGGCCTCGACCCGTCCCTCGACCACGAGCTTGTCGCAAGCAGCGATCTCGCCGGTCAGGTCGATCTCGCGGCCGACGATCAGCGTCTTGGCATCGGTGCCGTAGCGCCCCCCGGTAGCCGCCGGTGTCCCCGGAAGGTCGCGGCGCCGGTGTATCTCGGGCCGGAACGCCGTTGTCACGTTATCGGTATCTGCCATCGCCTCATCCTGTTGCGCGCGATTGCGTTGCTCGATCTTACCCCAGGACTCACGCCAGCTCACCGCTCATTTGTCGTCGTGTTGCGCGCGCCTGCAATCGCTTGAACACGTGGACCATCGCCGCCGCTGCTATCAGTGGCATCACTAGGTTGAGGATAGGGATCGGGAATAGGAATGCGATCACCATGCCGACCGCCGTGAGCCTCCAAGAATGCCGCCGCCGCATTGTCCGTGCCGTCTCATCGTCGAGATGCCGCAGGGCCACAAGCTCGAAGTATTCCCGGCCCAACAGGTAGCCATTCAGGAGGGAGAACACGACGAGACTAAAAATGGGGAAGAAAGATAACGGCAGATAGAGGATCAGGCCCACCAGGTTCACCGCCACCAACACCAGCGTGTAGTTGATGCCGACAACCAGCGAGCGCCCTATCGGCACATCGTGGCCCGGAGGATCGTTGGGATAGTGCTTGTCCTCAACCGCCTTGACCACGCCTTCGAGAAAGAACGCGACGAAGGTCGTGACGACCGCGGGAAACAGCACCAACGTAACGACCCCGAATACGAGCCAGACCGCCCCTTCCACGAACCAGCTGAACGGCCAGCCCAAACTGAGAACGCCCAAATCGTACAGCGCCCACCAGACCACGCCGGCGAGGCCGGCCAATACCACCAGGCTCAGGAGAAGGCTCAGCAGGAGCGCCCGGCGGAACTCCGGTTCGGGCAGCTGGGCGATGGCCTTGGCAAACGCGGAGATCACGTCAGCGCTCCTCGGACGGGGTCGCGGCCGGCGGTTGGCGCGGATCCATTGGCGCCATGCCCGCGAAATCGTGTTGCGCCTCGAACAACGCTGCGGCGGCAAGCAGCGCGGCCTCGCCACGTGGGCGCCCCACGAGCTGAAGGCCGACCGGCAAGCCGCTCTTCGTGAAGCCGCACGGGATCGATATCGCGGGACAGGAGGTCACGGTGATCGCGAAAGAAAGGGCAAGCCAGCTCACGTAGTTCTCGAATTCACGACCGCCAACCTCTGTCACATACCGCTGAGCACCGTCATACGGCGGAACTACGACTGCTGGGCTGACTAGGAGATCGTAGTCCTGGAAGAAAGTTGCAACCCTTTGATAGAGGAGACCGCGCCGCCGTTCAGCCTCGCCGATCTCATCGGCGGTGAGCGCGAGGCCTTTCTCGATGTTCCAGATGATCTCGGGCTTCAATAGATCGCGATGGTCGCGCAGGAGCGGCGCCTTGTCCGCGGCGAACAACGCCGCCCGCAAAGTCTGGAAGATGCATTCGGAGTCGGTGAGGTCGGGACAGCCGTCGTCAACGGTGGCGCCGAGTGCGGCGAACGCGGCGGTGGCCTGGGCGCAGATCTGCGCGACCTCCGGATCGACGGGTACCACGCCGAAGTCGGGGCTGTAGCCCACTCGCTGCGGCGCCTGCGGGTTTTCGACCGCGGTGCTGAAGGAAGTCTGCGGTGGCGCCAGGGACAGCGGATCGGCCGGGTGGCGCCCACACTGTGCATCCAGCATCAGTGCCACATCGCCGACGTTACGCGCCATCGGTCCGTGGACGGGTAGCTGGTTGTATGGGAGCGAATTGGGCCCGGCCGCGACCCGCCCCGGCGCCGGCCGAAGGCCGACGATGCCGCAGTAGCTCGCCGGGATGCGCAACGAGCCGCCGAGGTCGCTGCCGGTGCCGAGCCAGATCTGGCCTGCCGCGAGTGCGGCTGCCGTCCCGCCGGAGGAGCCACCCGGGGTCATACGCGTATCCCACGGGTTGCACGTGCGGCCAAATACCTCGTTGAAGGTGTTGGCGCCAGCGCCGAACTCCGGTGTCGCCGACTTCGCGAGCACGATGGCACCGTTCCGTTCGAGCGTTTCGACGAGAATGTCGGAGCGATCCGGCACGTGGTCGGCATAGATCGGCGAGCCATACGTCGTGCGCACGTCGGCGACGTCCTCGAGATCCTTGACGACGATTGGCAGCCCGTGGAGGTACCACGGCGGCGGATCCGACGGAGGCTCGCCGGCCAAGCGCCGGGCATGCGCGCGCGCCCGATCCGCGCAGAGCGTGGGCAGAGCGTTCAGCGCCGGCTCGGTCTCGGCGATCCGTTCGAGCGCGGCGTCGATCATCTCAAGCGAAGAGACCTCGCCCTGCTTGAGCCGCGCAACCGCCTCGCGCGCGGTCAGCCGCACCAGTTCGTCCATTGGCCTCTGTTCGGTCCGGGCAACGGCCGGGGAGTCTGAAAGTCTCGCCGCGTTTTGTACAGCACTTGCTCCGCATATACTGCGCCGCGCCAATTCCAGGGGTCCGAGGAACGTGACATGGTGGAACCGACACTGGACGTCGTCGCGATCGGCAATGCGATCGTCGACGTACTTGCGCACGCGGATGAGGAGTTCCTGATCCACCATCGCCTCGACAAGGGGGCGATGGTCCTGATCAACGACGGCCAGGCCGAGCGCATTTACGATGCCATGGGCCCCGGCATCGAGATATCTGGCGGTTCGGCAGCCAACACCGCGGTCGGTGTGGTCTCGTGCGGTGGCCGCTGCGCGTATATCGGCAAGGTGCGCGACGATGCGTTGGGGCGGGTGTTCGCCCACGACCTCAAAGCGGTGGGCGTGGAGTTCGAGACACCGATGGCCAGTGATGGCCCGCCGACCGCGCGGTGCCTGATCAACGTCACGCCCGATGCGCAGCGGACCATGACAACCTACCTCGGCGCGTGTGTCGGGCTTGGGCCCGACGACGTTTCAACTGAGACGATCGCCGCCGCCAAGGTGACGTATCTCGAAGGATACCTGTGGGATCCACCTAGCGCCAAAGAGGCGTTCCGCAAGGCCATGGGGATCGCCCACGAGGCCGGACGCAGGGTTGCGCTCACCCTCTCCGATTCATTCTGTGTCGGCCGTTATCGCGCCGAATTCCTCGAACTCGCAGAGCATGAGGTCGACATCCTGTTCGCGAATGAGGCCGAACTGTTGTCTCTCTACGAGGTCTCGCGTTTCGACGACGCACTCCAGAAGGTCGCAGAGCACTGCGAGGTGGCGGCGCTCACCCGCAGCGCGAGGGGCTCGATCGTCGTGGGCGACGGCGAAGTCCACGTCATCGACGCCGAGCCCGTCGAGTGGCTGGTCGACACCACCGGCGCTGGGGACCTCTACGCGGCCGGCTTCCTCTACGGCTATACCCATGGCATGAGCCTCTATGACTGCGGGCGCCTCGGCAGCGTGGCGGCAGCCGAGGTCATCAGCCACTTCGGCGCCCGGCCCGAGGCCGACCTCGCCGCCCTCGCCCGCGCCCGCCTCAGCTGATCCCCCGCCCGCCGAGAACCGCTCGGCGCTGCCGTCCGCGAGGTCCCACATGACGCGCCGCGCCCGGCCCGGTATCCTGGCCACCGGATGCGCTACCACCGCGATATATGCACCAGAGCTTTGCCCGCGACCTTAGCGGCTGCGCACCACGCCCGGACCGCCTGACGTGAGAGGCGGGCTTGACTGGATCGTGCGGGTCAGGCTGGCCAGCGGCATCGTCCTATTCGTCTACGTCGCCACCCACCTCCTGAATCACGCGCTCGGCGTGATCTCCCTCGATGCGATGGAGTGGGGTCGTCTCTACTTCCTCGCAGCGTGGCGCAATCCGGTCGGGACGGCGCTGCTCTACGGGTCCCTCGTCGTCCACCTCGGCTTGGTTCTCTACACGATCTATCGACGGCGCACGCTGCGGATGCCGCTGCGCGAGGCGCTGCAGATCGTCGCGGGGCTAGCGATACCGCCGCTGCTTGCGCTGCACGTCGTCGGCAATCGTGGCTTGCACGAATTCCACGATGTTAACGACATGTACGCCTATGTGCTGATCGCCATCCTGTCGGACCCGTTCGAGGGGTTCAGGCTCATGGTCGCACTGCTGGTGACGTGGTTCCACGGCTGCATCGGCTTCCACTTCTGGCTCAAGCTCAAGCCGTGGTACCCGAAGCTCGCGCCGTGGTTGTTGTCGATCGCGTTGCTGTGGCCGGCTTTCGCGCTTGCCGGAGTCGCGACGGCGCTCAAAGAAGTGATCTACCTCTTGGAGACTCCGTTGTGGATCGGGCAGGTGGCTGCCGAGATCAACTTCCCGAGCGATGACAGCGTAGCCTGGGCGCTTCGTACGCTCTCGACTGGCTATTGGAGCCAGGCCGGGCTTCTGGTGCTGGTACTCGCTTTGCGGATCGGCCGGCAGCTCGTGGCGCGGCGCGCCAACTCGTTGACCATCACCTACCCCGGCGGCCGAAAGGTAACGGTCGCGCCGGGGCTGAGCGTCCTCGAAGCGAGCCGTAGCGCCGGTATCCCTCACGCCTCGGTCTGCGGCGGCCGCGGCCGATGCTCGACGTGTCGCGTGCGAATCGCCCATGGCCTCGAGCACCTGGCGCCGGCGAGCGAGGAGGAGGCGCGCGTTCTCAAACGTGTCGGTACGCCGGCGAATGTGCGCCTGGCCTGCCAGATCCGCCCGAACCAGGACATCACGGTGACCCCGCTTCTCGCGCCGACCGCCCAACCGGCCGATGGCCACCGCCGGCCCGCCTATCTCCAGGGCACCGAGCGGGAGATCGCCATCCTGTTCGCCGATATGCGCGCGTTCACCAAGTTCTCTGAGAAGAAGCTCCCCTACGATGTGGTCTTCGTCCTCAACCAGTATTTCCGTGCGATGGGAGCTCCGATCGAACGCGCCGGCGGCCAACTGGACAAATTCATCGGCGACGGCGTCATGGCGTTGTTCGGTGTCCGCGGCGGCGTGCAGCAGGGTTGCCGCGATGCGCTGCGGGCCGCCCGCGAGATGGCGGCGGCCCTCAACGAGCTCAACGAGACGCTCAAAGACGACCTACCCGAGCCGATGCGCATCGGCATCGGTATTCACACCGGCGCCGTCATCGTCGGCGAGATGGGGTATGCGACCGCGCGGTCGGTAACGGCGATCGGCGATGCGGTGAACACCGCAAGTCGCCTCGAGACGAGCAACAAGGAATTCCACAGCCAGCTCGTGGTCTCAGCCGAGGTCGCAACCCACGCCAGGGTCGACCTCTCGGCGTTTCCCGTGCACAGCCTGGCGGTGCGGGGGCGGACCGAGCCGATGCAGGTCTTCGTGATCGAGGACGCCGGTGTACTGCCTGAGATTCCGGCGCGGCCGGCGCGACGCGGGGCGGCGAGCGAGCAGTCCGCGCCAGCTGCCGGTTAGGCCACCGCTAACGGGTGGCAAGCATCGGGCCGAGGTTGCGCCCGGCGAAAATGTGGACGTGGAAGTGCGGGACTTCCTGGTTGGCGTTCGCACCGTGATTGGCGAGCAGGCGGTAGCCCTGTTCGACCACACCGAGCTCGCGGGCCACGCCGCCGACCGCCGCGAAGAAGCCTGCCACCACGTCGGCTGGGGCGTTGGCGCTGAAATCATCCATCGAGACATATGCGCCCTTGGGAATCACGAGGACATGGACCGGCGCCTGGGGGTTGATGTCGTGGAAGGCGAGCGCGTGCTCGTTCTCATAGACCTTGTTGCAGGGCAACTCGCCGCGCAGGATCTTGGCGAAGATGTTGTCCGGATCGTAGCTCATGGACTTTCCTCCCCCTTGCCGGCCTCGCTGCCCGTGGTGGTCGATGCCCGTCGTGCCGCTTTTTCGCTCAAACCGGAGGCACCTTCGCGCTGGGCAAGCACGGCGCCGATCTCGGCCGGTGTGAGGTCGGCCGCAGCCCACAGTACCAAGAGGTGGTAAAGGAGATCGGCGCTCTCCTCGGCCACCGCTTGGCGCCGATCACCGAGCGCGGCGATGACGGTCTCGATCGCCTCCTCGCCGACCTTCTGAGCGATCCTCTCAGGGCCGCCGGCAAACAGGCTCGCGGTGTAGGATTGCGCCGGTTCGGCGGCCGAATCGCGACGGCTTTCGATCACCGCAAACAGCCGCTCGATGACGGTGCCGAGCGTGGTCTCCGGATTCGTCACGTTGCCTCCCGTCCTCGCCAGCTCACGCCGTCGCGGCGTTCGCCACCGGGCGCGTGGGGATGCCGGCGGCCTGCATCGCCGCCTTGGCCGCGGTGATCGAGATCTCGCCGAAGTGGAAGATCGAGGCCGCCAGCACGGCGGTGGCATGGCCTTCGCGGATGCCTGCGATAAGGTGATCAACGGTGCCGGCGCCGCCCGAGGCGATGACCGGTACCGGTACCGCATCGGCGATGGTGCGGGTCAGCGCCAGGTCGAAGCCCCGCTTGGTGCCGTCGCGATCCATCGAGGTGAGCAGAATCTCGCCGGCGCCGCAGCCAACCATGGTCTCGGCATACGCCCGGGCATCAATGCCGGTCGGCCGCCGCCCACCGTGGGTGAAGATCTCCCAGTGCCCCTCGGCCATTTGCTTGGCATCGATCGCAGCGACGATGCACTGCGAGCCGAACTTGGCGGCAGCAGTCCGTACAAGCTCGGGATCCTCGACGGCGGCCGTGTTGATCGAGACCTTGTCGGCGCCGGCCTTGAGCAGGTGGCGGACATGCTCGATGGTGCGCACACCGCCGCCGACGGTCAGCGGCATGAAGCAGGCCTCGGCGGTGCGGGCCACGACGTCGAAGATGATCTCGCGGTTCTCGTGACTGGCGGTGATGTCGAGAAAGCACAGCTCATCGGCGCCGTGGGCATCGTAGGTGCGAGCCTGGGCGACCGGATCACCGGCATCGACAATGTTAACAAACTTAACACCCTTGACCACGCGGCCGCCGCGGACATCGAGGCAGGGGATGATACGGGCCTTAAGCATTGACCGACTCAAGCGCGAGTGCAGCGCTAGTATTTATCGCATCGGTATAGAATGCCTTGCCCACGATCACCCCAGAGATGTGCAGGGCCGCCAGGGCTTCGAGATCGGCAAGGCGCGCCACGCCGCCGGAGGCGATCACGGGCATGTCCACCGCGCCCGAAAATGTCCGAATCGCGTCCAGATTCGGGCCCGCCAGCGCGCCATCGCGGTCGATATCGGTGACGATGGCGGCGGCGAGGGCGCAGTCGGCGAAGCCGCGGGCGAAGGCGAGGGCGTCGATCTCGGACTGCTCGGCCCAGCCGGCCACCGCGAGCCGGCCGCCGCGGGCATCGAGGGCGAGCGCGATCCGGCCTGGGTAGGCGGCCGCAGCCTCACGCACCAGGGTGGGCTCGCGGACCGCGGCGGTGCCGAGGATGACCCGCGCCACCCCCCGCTCGAGCCAGCCCTCGATCGCGGCGTAGTCGCGGATGCCGCCGCCGAGCTGCACTGGGATCGAGACCGCGGCCAGAATCGCCTCGACCGCCGCGGCATTGACGGCCCGCCCGGCGATCGCGCCGTCGAGATCGACCAGGTGGAGCCAACGGAAGCCGAGATCCTCGAAGCGACGGGCCTGGTCGGCCGGGTCGGTATTGTAGGTCGTCGCGCTCGCCATATCGCCGCGCAGCAGGCGGACACACGCCCCCCCTTTAAGATCGATCGCCGGGTAAATGATCATGGCCGTTGCGCCGAGGCATCAGCCGCTCCGCGGGCCTTCGTCCGCCGCTTACGCACGGGCTCAAGGTCCTTGGCGTAGTAGTAGCCGGCGATATACGTGCGCCTGACCAGCGCATATTTCGGCTTCATGCCCCAACGCACATAGCCCGCGGATTCGTACAGCGAGATCGCCGCCTCCTGGCTCGCGCGCACCACCAGGCTGATCTGCCGCGCGCCATGGCCGCGGGCGGTACTCTCGACCTCCGCCAAGAGCCGCCGCGCCAGCCCGTGCCCGCGTGCCCAGGGGCGAATGAAGAAGGCGGTCAGCGTGATATCGAAGGCACCGGCCTCGTTCGAGCGGGTCGGGTGGACGAGCTGGGCGGTGCCGACGATGGCGCCCTCAAGCCGGGCGATGAACAGCTCGCGCTCGGGCACGAGCAGCACGCCCTTCCAGTAGCGCTCGAGCGCCCCACGGCCCGGCGATCTGAGCCACTCGAAGCCGAGGCCGTCGATAATCGCCTCCTCTGTCGCCTGGCACAGATCCTCGCGATCGGAGCCCTCCAACTCGGTGATACGCTCGACGCTGGATTGCTTCACGGTCGCCATGCGAGAAAATTTCCGATCAGGCGCAGGCCGGTGGCCTGGCTCTTCTCCGGGTGAAACTGGGTGCCGACCATGTTGGCACGGCCGACCGCCGCGGTGATCGATCCGCCGTAGTCGGCATGGGCCAGGATATGCCGAGGGTCGGTGCAGCGAAAGCCGTAGGAGTGCACGAAATACGCGTGGTCGCCGGTGGCAAGACCGGCCAGCACGGGGTGCTCGGGGCAATCGAGGACGAGCTCATTCCAGCCTATGTGGGGCAGCCGCGAGGCGAGGACGGCCTTGGCCGCGGCATCGATGCTGTCGGCGGACGGGCCGGCGCACGGGGCGGCGGGCTCCAGCGGAGCGACCTCGCCGGCGATCCAGCCGAGGCCCGCATGGCGGCCGTTCTCCAGGCCGCAAGCGGCCATGAGCTGCATGCCGACGCAGATGCCGAGGAAGGGGCGCGCTTGGGTGATGATCCGCTGTTCCAGCGCCTCGATCATGCCGGGGATGGCCTCGAGCCCGGCCCGGCAGTCGGCGAAGGCGCCGACGCCCGGCAGGACGATGTGCTCCGCCGCCGCCACCGTGGCCGGATCGTCGGTCACCGCGACGGTGCGCGCCGCGCCCTGCTCATGGAGCACCCGTTCGAAGGCCTTGGCGGCGGAGCGCAGGTTGCCCGAGCCGTAGTCGACGATGGCGATGCTCATATCCGCTAATCCCGGCTCTCAAGGTTTGATCGGGGCGAGGTCGGGCGACCGTGGCCAAAACCCGCGCGCACCCTTGTCCCCTGTCCGTCCGCCCTGGCGGCAGCCCGTGGCGAGCGGCGGGCCGAATGTCGGCCGTGCGCGGGGCCGGCGTCAAGTCCTCGCACGGCCACCCAATGACCGTCCGCATCGCGCGATCTTGACAAAGCACCCTGTGAGTGTATCTGCACTCATGATGGCAGAAGAGCCGGAAATCGAGGGGTTGGCGGCGACGGACCTGGCGGCGTGCGCCTGCGCCAATCTGCGCAAGGCGGCACGGGTCGTGACCCAGGCCTATGACAAGGCGCTGAAGCCGACCGGCCTCAGAGCGACGCAGTTCACCGTGCTCGCGACGCTGGCGACCGAGGGGGATGCGCCGCTGACCCGGCTGGCCGAGGCCCTGGTGATGGACCGCACCACGCTCACCCGCAACCTCAAGCCCCTGGTGCGCCAAGGCCTGATCAAGATCGCGCACGAAGAGGACGAGCGCGTGCGCAGGGGCGCTTGCGCGAGAGCCTCGCGGCGGAGCGCTGGTCCGCCCTATTGGGGGACCTCGGCGCGACGGTGGCCGCGGCCCGTGGGCGATAGCTCTCTCGCAAGCGGACGCCAGCGTCGACAACGCGCGGCGGGTAGAACGGAGTATTTTTTGGGCTTGCTATAGCCGGCGGATACGCCCCTTAAACCACGCCTCGATCACTTCGATTGTCATTGCGCCCACCGCGACTTCGAGAATCATCTGTTCGGCAGCATCGTAAATCTCCTTATCGGGCGCTCGCTCAGAAAGTCGGTACCCGCTTTCCGGGCAAACCTCCAAACCTGAGTGCCCGATCATGGGCGCTCAGGGCATCGGCGAGGGCTCAGTGACCGCCACGCCGACGGCGCTCAGATCCTGCTCGGAAGGAACTACGCTCTAATGGACTTCGGCCTGCGCGCGTTTTCGCGCAACCAAGACCCGAAGCGGCCATCGGCGGGCCGGCAGCCTCGCGAGGACACGGAAGAGGTCGCCCTCCTCTACTCACCGTGGCAATCAGGCAATTAAACGTCGTACCCCGCACGACGCTGAGCGGCCCGCCTAATCCCAAAGACCGGCCAGTTCCTGTGACCACGATCACAATCGCCTTGATTTGTGATCGCCATCACATCGGGGCCATTGGGTCGTTGCTAGCATCGAAATCGCTGCGTTTTTCGCGCTCTTAGCGTGGATTGGTCAGCTGGGGGAGTTCGGTTTATGTCGCATCGCCACGAATCCATCATGTTCATGTGCGCTCTCGTCATCGGGGCCGGGTTCGCAGCGCCGGCGGCCGCGGTGCCGACGGAACGCAACCTCTATGTTACGGACTCAGAGAATGGCCTGATTTATCTCGTGACCCCGAGCAAATCGGTGAGCGTGCTGGTATCGGAGGCCGACATTACTTCGGCAACTGGCGCATCAGAGGCCCGGTTTACGGACAATGGGATGTTCTTCGATTTGGCCACCGAGAAGCTCTATTTCACCGATAGCGAGTCTGACTCGATCCTCGTACGCGATTCGACAGGAGCCGTCTCGGTGATCGCGACTGAGGCAGATATCTTCGCGGTGACGGGGGCACAAAACGCTGATGACGAGGACGCAGCCCGCCCCGAGCACATCATCCTGGTGGGTGGCTCTCTCTATGTCACCGACGAAATCTCGGAGTCACTCTTGAAGGTGAACCCGACGACGGGGGCGGTGAGCGTTCATACCTCTGATGCGGATTTCGAGGGTGTATCCGGCATCATCGACTCAGAAATCGAAGGCGGCATCGCTGTCTCTCCCGATGGCAAAACGCTCTACGTCACCTCGGACGAACCACCCAACACCGTGTTCGCCGTCGACGTCGCGACGGGCACCCCTTCCGTGCTGGCATCGTTTGGCTCCGATCTCGACACGTTTTTGACGCTCGCGCCAAACGGCGACGTGATCGTCGCAGACGACGACAGCAGCAACTCGATATCTCGTGTGACGTCCGGCGGCGTGGTCACCGCCTTTCTGGATGAGTCGACGATATCCAGCGTCATCGGAGGAGGGACCCCTGATTTGGAAGGAGGCATCGCGTTCGACGAGTTCGGCAATTTCTTCTTGGCTGAGGAAGGCACCGACGGGATCTATCGCTGGCCCGTCGCCGATCTATCTTTTGGCACGATCGACACCACCTCGGGCGCCCTGTTCCTCTCGGAGGTTTTTGCGTCGGCATCGCTTGGCGTGGCAAGTCTAGACTATGAGGGCGGAATCGCGTTCGGCACCATTGGTGAATTACCTGAGCCCGGTACGCTCCTCTTGCTCGGCGTCGGACTTGTCGGAGCCATTTCGGCGCGGCGCCGACATCGACCCGGCTAAGCCCGATCAGCACGGCGTGAATGTCGACTTTTGACTAAGCCCGGCCCTCCCCGGCCGCTGAGACGCTTCCGCTTAGCCCCCACGAGCAGACACAGGGGCTCGGGAAGTCTGCTTCCTCCCCGAAAGCCACCGTACCTCGGGCCGGCGTGGTTCGTCCGCCCCTTACCCCAAAGCGGACATCGAGGGTGGCCGGCCAGAGCACGACTGCTTCCGCAATAGGGTTAGGGCGACGTGGGGCCGTCACCTTAGCATCGGTTGAAGCTCAGCGAAGACGCGCTCATTCTCAGACGATAGGGTCCGCCCTGCACCCACAATTCTTCGTCAGCATCGGATTTGACCGCTGTCATCGGCCATCCTCCCAGCAAGGGCAACCTCGTCACAGAGTCTACGCCGTCGGAGAGAGCTTGTGTCCGGTGCTAGCTGTCGAAGTAGAAGCCGCTGGTGGCGCCGGAGGCGAGACCATCAGGAACTCACAAACACCCGGCGTTCGGTCGGAAGGCGGAATCCCATGGCAAACCCAGTAGTTCGCTTGGCGGCGACGTGAGCCACGCCCTATCGACAAGCGTTTGCGTCATATTCGTGTGAACTTCTTCATGGCGTCGGAAAGACTCAAGCCGCTTCTAATCTCGGCAACCGCCGCCCTATCATCGCGGTGCATTTCTTCGGCCCGCGACACCAGAGCCGCCGCCTCGGCTTTCGGCAAACAAACGACGCCCGTGCCGTCCGCGACAATCAGGTCTCCCGGCTCCACAACGACGCCGTCGACTGATACCGGTTCGTTGATCGCCTCGACTTTCAGGCGGGTGCGCCCGGTCGTCGGCACCAGATGGCGCGCGAAAACCGGAAACCCGAATTCGATCATTTCCTCCAGATCCCGGACCCCGCCATCGACGAGAAGACCAGCCACGCCCTTTTCCTTCGCCGCTAAGGAAGCCATGCCGCCCCAGGTCGAGCATTTCGCTCCGCCCATGTCGATGACCACCACGTCGCCCGCTCGCGCCGCATCGATAATCGCGCCAACCCGGAAATCGGCCGAGGCGAAGGTGCCGACTTCGCCCATAATTTCGCGCACCGTCACCGCCGGGCCCGTGAACCTCATACCGGGTGACACGGCCTTTATGGTGTTGAGAACATGACCGTGAGATCCAGCATCATCGAGCGCATTGGCCAGTGTGCTGGTCGCCAATTGTGCGGCCCGCTCTATGAGTTCAGCCAACGAGCCTGTGATGTCAGTTGCTAACATGATCCGTTTCCCAATATCTGCGCACTCTCCAATCGCCAATTGCCCGTCATAGACCAGCTCGCACGGCGACACGGTATTCAGGCTCACGAACGGCTAGGTGGCCTCAACTACGGCTCATAGCCGGGCGACCTCGCTTCCCTCCAGGGCATCGAGGATCAGATCGGTCACCAGATAAGCCGCGAGAGGCGAGCCGCAGCTTCTCGCCGCCCGGCGGCGCCCTGATGCGGAGCCGCTGAAGGCGCGTATCGCTCATCCGAGGACGCCCGCCACCGATGGCTAGATCAGCGCGGCAATACCCGCTTTGGCGATCTGGGCATCGAGATCCGAGGCGACCCCGCTGACGCCGACCGCGCCCAGGTGCGAGCCGTCGACGGCCATGGGAACCCCGCCCTCGAGCGGGAGAACACCGGGCAGGTTGAGGATCGCGTTGCGCCCGTCGTTCACCATTGCCTCGATCACCTTGGTTTCGCGGCCCGAGACCGCCGCCGTCCGCGCCTTGGCGACAGCGGTTGCCGCGGTGTTGGCGCCGGCGCCCTGCATCCGATGCATGTGCAGCAGGTGTCCCCCCGGATCGACGATCGCAATGCTGACGGACCACCCGTTGTCGCTCGCCTCCGCTTCTGCGGCGGCAGCGATGGCCTTGACGCCGGCCGCGGTGATTACCTTGCTGTCGGCAAGATTACTCATCTCGATCTCCTCCCTTTCGCGGCCCCACGCCGCGGCCGGCGAGGCTAGCACGGCGCTAGCTGTGCGTGCCCGCATCGCCCGAGGCAACGCATCCTTCGACGATCAGGCCAGGTCGAAATCGCGGGTGGTGAGAAGGGGCTGGAGGCGGAGGCCCTTGGCGGCGAAGGCCTCGGCGGCGCCTTGGAGGCGATCGACGATGGTGATCACGCGATCGATCGTGCAGCCGGACGCCGCCACGGCCTCGACCGCGCGCAGCGCCGAGCCCCCGGTGGTCGTGACATCCTCAAGCAGCGCGACCGTCCAGCCGCGCTCCAGATAGCCCTCAATCGAGCGTTGGCTGCCGTGGTCCTTGGGCGCCTTGCGCACGTGAAACCCGCGCACGGGCGGCCCCCGCTCATGGCTCCTGAGCGCCACGGCGGAGGCGATGGGCACAGCCCCGACCTCAAGGCCGCCGACGGCGTCTACCGCGCTCCCCTCCAGGGCATCGAGGATCAGATCGGCGACCAGATAGGCGCCTTCGGGATTGTAGACGGTTCGCTTCATGTCGAAATAGAAGCTGCTCGTCGCGCCCGAGGCGAGGCGCAGCTCCTCGCCTGGCGGCGCCCTGATCAGGGAGCGCTCCTGTACGATCGTTTGGAGCCGCCGGAGCCGCGAATCGCTCATGCGGAAGGAACGCCCTAGACCGGGCTAGGCGACCGCGGCGATGCCCGCTCTGGCGATCTGGGCATCCATATCCGAGGAGACCCCGCTGACGCCGACCGCGCCGATGACGGCGCCGTCGATGGTAATCGGGACACCGCCTTCGAGCGGCAGGGCATCGGGGAGGTTGAGGACGCCATTGCGCCCCTCTTTCACCATGCCCTCCAACATCTTGGTTTCGAGGCCGAAGATCGCCGCGGTCCGCGCCTTGGCGGTGGCGGTCGCCGCGGTGCCGGCCCCGGCCCCGTCCAGCCGCTGCAGGTGGAGCGGGTGCCCCCCGGCATCGACGATGGCGATGCTCACGGCCCAGCTGTTCCCGTTCGCTTCTGCCTCGGCCGCGGCCGCGATGGCCTTGGCGCCAGCCGCGGTAATTACCTTGGCGCCAGCAAGATTGCTCATGTCACTATCCTCCCTCGTCACGGCCCATCGCCGCGGACGGCGAGGCTAGCACATGCCGCCGCGTTCCCGCCCCGTGAGTGGGAGCTTGGCCCGAGAAACCGCGCGTCGCCGTCTATGTCATCCCTGTCGATCGAAATCCGCCCCATACTCGGCTCTTGAACCGCAGCTTTGACCACGGAAGGGGAACGCCATGGCTGGCACATGGCTTGGCGGATGCCAATGCGGCGAGGTGCGCTATGAGGTCGAATCGGCACACGTCCTGACGCTTTATTGCTGTCATTGCCGCGATTGCCAGCGGCAATCGGCCAGCGCGTTCGGCATGTCGCTGCGGATGCCGCGTACGGCACTCCGTCTCGTCCGCGGGACACTGAAGACGTGGGAGCACCGATCCGACCGTGGCGCGATCAAACGCGGGCACTTCTGTCCGACCTGCGGTGTGCGAATCTTCCACGATGGTGGGGAGATGAACCCGGTGATCAGCCTGAAGGCAGGATCCCTGGACAATACCGATGTGCTTCGACCGGTCGGCCACATCTGGACCAAAAGCGCTCAACGCTGGGTGCCCGTTCCTGAGGGCGTCCTGGTCTACGAAGGTCAACCCGACACCGCCGACGACTTGTACGCCGCGTATCGAGGCCAGTCTGTTCGATAGCGTCGGTTTCAGCGTCATCGTCGGCGCAAAAGGGTGATTGGGGTACCGGCAGGCTGACGCCGGGGACGCGCGCCCTCCACAATGGCCGCGTTAACCGAACTGCCCTACACTTCTGAGGGGGGTCGGGAGGAGCTCCGATGACGGAGCAGCAACCACAGCGCAAGCTCACCGCCATCGTCTGCGCCGACGTGGCCGGCTATTCGCGGCTGATGGAGGCCGATGAGGCCGGGACACTCGCCGCCCTCAAAAAACATCGCCGTGAGGTGATCGATCCCAAGATCAGTGAGCACGGCGGCCGGCTGGTCGGCACCGCCGGCGACAGCCTGCTGATCGAGTTCGCCAGCGTCGTCGAGGCCGTGCAATACGCGGTCGAGGCCCAGCAGGGTATGCAGGAGCGGAACGCCACGACAGACGAGGACACGCGACTCCAGACTGGCAGAGCCCGATCTGGCGTCATCTGCTGTTGGACCTGGCCGCCGATCACACGCTGTTGCGTTTCGATCAGCGCGGCAACGGCCTGTCGGACTGGGATGTCGAGGATATCTCGTTCGATGCTTTCGTCGGCGACCTCGAGTCAGTCGTCGATGCGGCCGGGCTGGAGCGTTTCCCGCTTCTGGGGATTTCACAAGGGTGTTCGTTTTCGATTGCCTATGCAGCCCGCCATCCCGAGCGGGTCAGTCATCTCATCCTCTACGGTGGCTACGCCCGCGGCCGCCAACGCCGTGGCTCGGCGAGGGAAGCGGAGCGGGCAGAGGCGATGCAAGCGCTGATCCGCCTCGGCTGGGGCCAGGACAACCCGGCGTTTCGCCAGATGTTCACCTCAAGCTTCATGCCCGGCGCCACCCTCGAGCAGATGGAGTGGTTCAACGAACTGCAGCGTATATCGACGTCGCCCGAGAATGCGGCGCGCATCCGCTCTGTCAACGATGTCACCGACGTCACGAGCCAAATGGCAGAGATTTCGGCACCAACCCTGGTGCTGCATTGTCGCGACGACGGCATCGTACCGTTCAACGAAGGGCGCCTGATCGCGGCGACCATCCCAAACGCACGATTCGTGCCGCTCGAAGGGCGCAATCACTTGATCCTCGAAGAGGAACCGGCCTGGTCCCACTTCCTCGAGGAGGTCGGGGGTTTCCTCAAGACGCCAAGCCCTGCTGGCTAGGCGGAGGCCCGCTTCGGCTCGCCCTGGATCTCAGAGACGGGCGGGCTCCGTCGGTGCCGGCCCGCTGGCCATGGCAAAGAAGCGGGCTTCGGCGGTCGCCAGGTCCGGGGCGGCGATCACCGCGGTCTGGCGGTAATCCCGGCGGCCCAGCAGGAAACAGCGCAGGTCGCCCGCGTGGTAGCCGATCAACCCCTGCACCGCCAGCCAGAGCACCGCTCGGGTCGTATCGTCGAGCGCCAGCGCACCGAGCCCGAGATCGAGAAGCGCGGCGGCGACCACGATCACGAAGGCGATAAGCCACTCCCCGTGGTAGAGCGCCCATAAGAGCGGCACGAGAAAGGCCGCCCACGAGAAACCCTCGGCCACGAAGACATGGTCATCGCCGGCCGCGGTCAGCCGGGGACGGTGGTGCACGGTGTAGATGCGCATCAGAGCTCTAGATTCTCTCACCTTCCACACAGGGCTGTGGACAACCAGTGGACAAGCTGTGGGTGGTTACTTAGGGTTATCAACAGAAAAGTGGCCTTTACTTGTGTTTTTTAGTTGCCGCCGCGGAGGGGAAAGAAGATACTTTAATCGTGATCGTGAGTTCTTCGGGGCTTGAGGTCATACGAGATGGAAGCCTTCGGGCCGAAGTCTCGGAGAGACGCCAGGGTGTTCTTCGGAGCACTGCGTTGGACCCGTCCACGCGCCTGGCGTCTCGCCTATGTGCGCTGCGCTGCCGGCGCCCATTCGGCGCGCGCGCGATCCCATCCTACATCCGGACACGCGGCGCCGGCCATCATGGCCGAGCATCCCGGGTCAACAGCACGAGGCCCGGCCGATGGTTTCCCACCGGCCGGGCCCGTTGCCAGGACTTGGACCCGTACTTGCGCCTGTACGGGTTAGGTAGCGGCAAACGCGGCACCGGTCAACTAGATTTTGAGGTCAAAGCGCACTGAACGACCACATATGGGGTCACGCGGCAAGTTCAGGCCGCCGGTGCGTCAGCCGCGGCGCAGTACACCCTTGGTCGAGGGCACCGCATCGGCCCGCCGGGGATCGATCTCGACCGCCTGGCGCAAGGATCGCGCCAGCCCTTTGAAGCAGGACTCGACGATGTGGTGGCTGTTCTCGCCGTACAGGTTCTCGATATGGAGCGTGAGGCCGGCGGCCTGGGCGAAGGCCTGGAACCACTCCTTGAACAGCTCGGTGTCCATTTCACCGAGCTTGGGCCGGCCAAAGGCGACCCGCCAGACGAGATAGGGGCGGTTGGAGGCATCGAGCGCGACGCGGGTCAGCGCCTCGTCCATCGGCACGAGCGCCGCGCCGTAGCGGGCGATGCCAGCGCGATCGCCGAGCGCCTCGCTGATGCCCGAGCCGATCGCCAGCGCCACATCCTCGTTGGTGTGGTGGAAATCGATGTGGAGATCGCCATCGGCCTTGACCTCGAGGTCGATCAGGCTGTGGCGGGAGAGCTGTTCGAGCATGTGATCGAGGAAGCCGATGCCGGTGGCGATGTCGTAGACGCCGCTGCCGTCGAGGTCGAGCGCAACCGTGACCGAGGTCTCGCGGGTGGCGCGCTCAACGCGCGCGGTCCGCCCAGCCGCCTTCAACTGCCGCTTTCGCGCCGCTTCCATGGCGGCCTTGTAGCAGGAAGTCGGGGCCAGCTCAAAGGCTGCGGCTGGGCGGCGTGTGTGGCATACTGGCGAGACCGGGAGGAGGACATGAAGAAGTTCGGCATTGGCCAGTCGGTGCCGCGGTTCGAGGATGCGCGGCTGTTGACCGGCCAGGGCCGCTACACCGACGACATCCACCTGGCCAACGAGGCCCATGCCTGTTTCGTCCGCTCGCCCCATGCGCACGCGCGGCTCGGGCGCATCGAGACGGCCGAGGCCATCGCCACACCGGGCGTGATCGCGGTGCTGATCGGGGCCGAGTTCCACCAAGCCGGTCTCGGCACGATTCCCAACATGGTGCCGCTTCAGAACAAGGACGGCAGCGACTGTATCGAGCCGCCGTACTGGCCGTTGGCGGTGGAGCGGACGCGCCACGTCGGCGAGCCGGTCGCGGTGGTGGTGGCCGAGAGCCTGGCCCAGGCCAAGGATGGGGCCGAGCGGGTTGCCGTCGACTACCAGCCGCTTCCGCCGGCGGTCGGCGTGGTCCCGGCCATCGAGGCCGGCGCGCCGCAGATCTGGGATGAGGCGCCGGGCAACCTCTGCTTCGATTGGTGCTTGGGCGATGAAGCGGCGGTCAAAGCGGCCTTTGCCCAGGCCGCGCACATCACCCGGCTCGACCTCGTCAACAACCGGCTGATCGTCAACACGATGGAGGCACGCTGTGCCATGGCGGCACCGCGCGAGGACGGCGGCCTGGTGCTGCATGTCTCTTCACAGGGCGTGCACTTGATCCGCAACATCCTGTGCGATGCCATTTTTCGGGTGCCGAAGGACCGCATCCAAGTGCTGACATCGGACGTCGGCGGCGGCTTTGGCATGAAGTACTTCCTCTATCCGGAGTATCCCGTGCTGGTGTGGGCGGCCGAGACGCTCGGGCGCCCGGTGCGGTGGGCCGCAGACCGCAGCGAGGCCTTTATCACCGATATCCACGCCCGCGACCATGTGACTCATGCTGAGCTGGCCCTCGATGCCGAGGCTCGGTTCGTCGGCATGCGGGTGGCGAAAATCACCAATCTCGGTGCGTATCTCTCGAACTACGCGACGGCCATCGCCACGCTCGCCGGCGCACCGACGCTTGCCAGCGTCTACGACAATCCGGCGATCTATGCCGAGGTGCAGGGCGTGTTCACCAACACCGTGCCGGTGGATGCCTATCGCGGAGCCGGCCAGCCCGAGGCGATCTACACGGTCGAGCGCTTGATCGACCAGGCGGCGCGGGAGCTTAAGCTCGATCGCACCGAGCTCAGACGGCGCAACATGATCCGCCCGGACCAGCTGCCCTATCGCACCTCGCTCGCCTTCAGCTACGCCGAGGGCGCGGAGGACGAGGAGGGCGGCGTCAAGACGACGTCGGGCTGGTCGGGCTATCTCTACGACAGTGGCGAGTTCGAGCAGAATCTCGATCTGGCCATGGCACGGGCGGATTGGGACGGCTTTGCCGCCCGCCGCGAGGTGGCCAGCGCGCAGGGCCTGTTGCGCGGGATCGGGGTCGCGAGCTACCTCGAAGCAACCCAACCACTGGCCGAAGACCAGGCCATCATCAAGGTCGACCCCGGCGGCCGGGTCATGGTCATCACCGGCACTCAGAGCCAGGGCCAAGGGCATGCCACCACATTCGCCCAGATCGTCGCCGAGCACCTCCAGGTGCCGGAGGACGTGATTGCGCTGCGCCAGGGCGACAGCACCGAGATCGCCGCCGGCGAGGGATCGTCAGGCTCGCGCTCGATGGTATTCGGCGGATCGGCGATGACCCTCGCGGCGGACCAGGTGATAGAGCAGGGGCGTGCCGTCGCGGCCGAGATGCTAGAGGCGGCCGCCGTCGACATCGACTATGCCGAGGGCGCCTTCACCATCCGCGGCACCGATCGGCGCATCGGCTTGTTCGATGTGGCCAAGGAACGTGCCGGCGGCGGCGCAGAGCTTGCTGCCGAAGGCGTGTTCGCACCCGAGCTGCTCTACTCCTACCCCAACGGCTGTCACATCGCCGAGATCGAGATCGACCCGGAGACCGGCGTGGTCGTGGTCGAGGCCTACACGGCGATCGACGACTGCGGCATCGTGATCAATCCGCTGATCGTGGCCGGCCAGCAGCAGGGCGGAGCAGCCCAGGGCATCGGGCAAGCGCTGTTGGAGCACGCGGTGTACGATGAGGAGACTGGACAGCTCTTGAGCGGCTCTCTCATGGACTATTGCTTGCCGCGAGCCGATGATCTGCCGATGTTTTCCTGCGCCAACAACCAGGTGGCGTGCCGGAACAACCCGCTTGGGGTCAAAGGATGCGGCGAGGTCGGGCCGATCGCCGCCCCGCCCGCGGTGGTGAGCGCCGTGCTCGATGCCCTTGGACCGCTCGGCGTCCTGACGATCGATATGCCCCTCACGCCGCAACGAGTCTGGCGGGCCATCCAAACGGCGCGCGCCGGCTGATGGTGGCGGTGAACACAGCGATGATCCGCCGCCTGATCGCCGCCACCTTGTCCTTTGCCGTGAGCGGCGCGGGCGCCGAGGAAACGCGCTATGCGCCGTGGGGCGGCGATGCCGACCAGGTCCAGGAGTTGGTCGATGCGCTGCGGCGGTTGGTCGACGAGGCCGAGCAGGCCCGCGCTGCCGATCCCCGCTTCCTCAGCGATCTGCGCGCGCTGGCCAATCGCCACGACCGCCACTGGCAAACGCGGCTGTTGAGCGAGGACTTCCGCGACGGGGACTTCACCCGCAACCCCGCCTGGGTGCGCCACAGCGGCAAGTTCGAGGTCACCTTCAGCGGATTATTGAGCCGGGCCGTAGCCGGCGGTGGCGACAACGACCGCGGCTCGTTGCCGTCGACCTCCTCAAAGACTTTCTGGTCAAGCCGGACAAGGACGAACGCGGCGGCCAAATACCGGCGCAGGCCGGCATCGCCGAGATCAGCACGCCGGTGGCGATCACCAACGCCTTTTCCTTGACCGCAACGATCGCCGCGGAGCGCGCCGAGGGTGAGGTGGCACTGGTGGTCTATCAAGGGCGGGCACGCTCGTCGAACGGGTATAGCGTGGTGGTCGCCGAAAACGGTGATGTGCGCCTGCTGCACCGGTCGCGGCGGGGCATCGGCGTGATCGAGACGGCGCGAACGGCGGGCTTGGGCGATCGCCGCGACCACATTCTCGCCTGGACGCGGGCGCGCGATGGGACGATGAGCGTAAGCCTTGATGGCGAACGGTTGTTCCAGGCCGTGGATCGGAGCCTTCGCGGCCCCTTCGACGGGGTCGTGTTCGTCAACCGCGGCAGCGCCTACCTCTTGCGCACGCTGGTGGTCGACGGTGC
This sequence comes from Alphaproteobacteria bacterium, assembly GCA_965248765.1. Classification (GTDB taxonomy): domain Bacteria; phylum Pseudomonadota; class Alphaproteobacteria; order VGEJ01; family VGEJ01; genus CBDFKF01. The sequence goes on along the minus strand of CBDFKF010000004.1, from coordinate 2,729,187 downwards.
GTCCTGAGCCGGATCCGAATCCCCGTTCTCAGCCGCCTCTCCGCCATCTTTGCGATGGCGGTCCAACCACGATTTCAGGCGAAACAGCAGCGTATTGAGCGTCTCGACGTCCTCAACGTCCCATTCGGCAAAAATGATTTGGACCTCGGGCGCGAGGCGGCTCACCGCGGCACGGAAGGCGGTGCCGCCAGCGGGAGTGATCATCAGCTCCTTGATGCGACGATCGACCGCACTCGGCCGGACCTCAAGGAGGCCACTCTCGACGAGCTGTTGGGCACGCTTGCTGATCTTCGGCTGATTGGCCCGCAGGGCGCGAGCGATGCCTGTGACGGTGCGGGCCCGGCTCGGCGCCTGGGTGAAGTGGCTCAAGAGCGCGAACTGGGGGAAGGAGAGCCCGGCGGCGCGGAGCGCCCGGTCGACACGCCGGGTGGCGAGCTCATCGGCGAGGCCGAGCCAATCGAGGGTCTGCCAGAGTTTTTCGGCTTCGGGCCGCCCGTCGTCTGTCATCGTCGGCCGCTTGTCCATTCCATGGAATGGGCATTACCTTATTCCGCGGAATGGACACAAGCGCGCCGGCTACGCCCAGGAGGCTATCGCCGCTGTCGTCCAAGGAGCGCCTTGCGCACTCTTGACCGATCCGGGCAAATCACCACATGGTGGGGGCCGATCCCGGACCGCCGTTGGGCGCGGTCGCAGGGCGGCGGCCCACCGACCCCGGAGCATCAATGGCGGCGCACGATCCAGTTTGGCACGGCACCACTATCCTCTGCGTGCGCAAGGGCGATACCGTCGTCGTCGCCGGCGATGGCCAGGTCTCGCTCGGCGATACTATTATCAAGTCGAACGCGCGCAAGGTGCGGCGGCTCGCCGACGGCGCCGTGATCGGCGGGTTTGCCGGGGCGACGGCCGATGCGTTCACTTTGTTTGAACGACTCGAGGCCAAGCTCGAGCAGCATGCCGGGCAACTCATGCGCGCCTGCGTCGAGCTCGCCAAGGACTGGCGGACCGATCGCTACTTAAGGCGGCTCGAGGCGATGATGGCGGTCGCCGATCGCGAGACCAGCCTGGTTTTGAGCGGCACCGGCGATGTTCTCGAGCCGGAAGACGGGATGATCGGCATCGGCTCGGGCGGCAACTACGCGCTCGCCGCGGCCCGCGCGCTGATCGACCGCGATGACTTCGATGCCGAGGCGGTGGCAGAGCGGGCCATGGCCATCGCCGCGGGCATCTGCATTTACACCAACGAGACCGTCGTTCTCGAGAGCCTAACCACGCGATGACGGCGTTCAGCCCCCGCGAGATCGTCTCCGAACTCGACCGCTTCATCATTGGCCAGGATGCGGCCAAGCGGGCGGTCGCCATCGCTTTGCGCAACCGGTGGCGGCGCCAGCAGCTGCCCGAGGAGCTGCGCGATGAGGTGTTGCCGAAGAACATCCTGATGATCGGCCCGACCGGCGTCGGCAAGACCGAGATTGCGCGGCGGCTCGCCCGCCTGGCCCAGGCCCCGTTCCTCAAGGTCGAGGCGACCAAGTTCACCGAGGTCGGCTACGTCGGCCGCGACGTCGAACAGATCGTGCGTGATCTCGTCGAGCAAGCCATCGGTATGATCAAGGAGCGGAGCCGCGCCGAGGTGCACGCCAAGGCCGAGCTGGCGGCCGAGGAACGGGTTTTGAACGCACTGGTCGGAGAGACCGCGAGCGGCGATACCCGCGCTAAATTCCGCAAGATGCTGCGCGAAGGCGACCTTGCCGAAAAGGAGGTCGAGATCCAAGTGCAGGAGAGCGGGGCCGGCAGCATGCCGACCATCGATATTCCCGGCATGCCGGGCAGTCAGGTCGGGATGATCAACATCAACGAGATGCTCGGTAAGGCGTTCGGGCAGCGGACCAAGCCGCGGCGGATGTCGGTAAGCGAGTCCTATGAGGTGCTGGTCGCGGAGGAGAGCGACAAGCTCCTGGATCCGGACAAGACCGTGAACACGGCGATTGAGCTCGTCGAGCAGAACGGGATCGTGTTCCTTGACGAGATCGACAAGATCACCGCCCGTTCGGAGCGGATCGGCGCGGATGTCAGCCGCGAGGGCGTTCAGCGCGACCTGTTACCGCTGATCGAGGGCACGACGGTGGCGACCAAGCACGGCACGGTCAAAACCGACCACATCCTGTTCATCGCCTCAGGCGCCTTCCATCTCGCCAAGCCCTCGGACCTGCTGCCTGAGCTACAAGGGCGGTTGCCGATCCGCGTTGAGCTGAAGGCGCTGAGCCGCGATGACTTCGTGCGCATCCTGACCGAGCCCGAGGCGAGCCTGATCAAGCAGTACACCGCCCTCTTGGCCACCGAGGAGGTGCGGCTCGAATTCGCCGCCGAAGCGATCGAGGAGATCGCCGACCTCGCCGCCGAAGTCAACAAGAGCGTTGAGAACATCGGGGCGCGGCGGCTGCACACGGTGATGGAGCGGTTGTTGGAGGAGATCAGCTTCACCGCCTCCGACCAGGCCGGCCGCGAGGTGACGATCGATGCCGCCTACGTGCGCGATCAGGTCGCCGACCTTGCCAAGGACGCCGACCTCTCCCGGTTTATTCTTTAGCTGGCTCTGCGACGGGTTCCTGCTTCGAGACGGCGCCTTGCGCCAACCTCGTCCTTCGAGATACTCGCTCCGCTCGCCCTCAGGATGAGATCGGAGAGATGGACCGTACTCAATCGGCGTCAGGGAGGCGGTAGACGGTGATGGAGCCGGCACGGCCGCGCAGGCCATGCTCGCCGAGCGGCGTCAGATCGATATCAGGTAGCCCCTTGGCGGTCGCCTCGCTGATGAGAACGATCACGTCCTCTTCCTTGTGGAACGACTTGGCAAGGAACTCCAGCCGCTCCGCCGTGTTCACGGTATCGCCGATCAGCGTGTAGTTGATGCGGCTCGCCGAGCCGATGTTGCCGACGATGGCCGGGCCGGAATTGATGCCGATGCGGACCTTGATCGGCGGCAGACCAGCAGCCTCGCGGCGCCGGTTATCGGCCGCGAGCCCGCGCTGTATTGCCTGCGCCGTTCGCAACGCCCGCATCGGATGATCTCGCTGATCCTCGGGCGCACCCCAGAAGGCCATCACGGAATCGCCGATGAATTTGTCGACGGTGCCGCCTTCGGCCTCGATGCAGCGCGACAACAGCGAAAAGTGCTCGTTGAGCAGGTCCGCCACGTCGGCCGCGCCCATTTGCTGCGAAAGCGGCGTGAATCCGCGGATGTCAGTGAACATCACCGTCACCCCGCGCTCCTGGGAGGTAATGATGCTGCCGCCGCGCATGAGTCGCAGCACCAACGACTTCGGCACGTACATTTCGAACCAGCGCATCGCGGTCAACATCGCGTTGAAGGCGCGCCCGGCATTGGCGAGCTCGCGGAGGTGGCTGTCTGGCAGATCCGGGACATCGGCGAACTCAAGCGCCCGCAGCTTCTCGGCGACGGCGGCGAGACGGCTTATCTTGCGGGCGATCCGGTGGCCGACAACGAAGGCGACGGCGACCGCGACCAACAGAATGACGATGCCGACGAGGATCGAGCCGAAGAGCCGGTCGATGACCGGCTCGAGATCCTCGACGCGGTATTGCTGACCGATGATCCATGGCACCGGTCCAAAGCCGTCGAGACGACGGCCCAGCACGACGTGCTCGGGCCGGCTCTCCTCAGGCAGCGTCACGGCATGAGATTCGCCCGCCCGGTTGAGCACTTGGTCGATATGCTCGCGCCCGATCATGTCGAGGATCGGATCGTGTAGATCGGCTCGCGTCGGCAGCGGCGCGCGGCCCGTCAGGTTCCTATAGTCCCCGTCGGGCGCCCACGGATTGTGGCGGATGTTGCGATGGGCGAGGACATGGTCGCGGCCGTAGAGAACGAATGCCGGTGCATCGATATCTTCGTAGGAGAGCTGCTCGACGAAGTCGGAAATCGTCGCCGTGCTCACCAGCAAGCCGATGCCGCCGATGAAGCCCTTCTCATCGCGAACGGGCACGTGCAGCACCAACATGCTTTGGCCAAGCTCGTCGATCCACACGAGATCGGACCACACCGGCGTTTTCGCGGTGCGCACGATCTCGGGGTGCGGCCGCATCAGGGAATCGCCGCTTCGGTCGACGGCATAAGCTTCCTCATCGCGGCCGAACCAGTAGCCGACCGCCGTCGATTTACCCTCGGGCGTGGTGTAGCTGATGCCCGTCAACTGCGGCAGAGCACCGAGCGCGCCGAGCAGCATGTCGCGCAGCTGCACGGGATTCTCCGGCGCCAGCGTGCCGGCGACAATGCGCTCGGCGAGAACCCGCCCCAGTGTCTCCACCGGTGCCAGCTGATCGCGGATGTGGGTCTCGATGGTATCGAGCCGCAACACGGCGCTCCCTTCGAGGAGCGCAAAGGTGTTCCTGTAGTTGCTCGTCGCGCTGACGAGGAGCACGCTCGCGGCCGCCGCAAGCACCAGGCCGCCAAAACCGACAACCAACACCCAAGCGATCGGTACCCGCAGGCGACCTCGCCGAGCGCCCTCGGGCGGGCCGGTCGATGCCGGAGCCGCGGTCGCGAGCGGCGTCGGTTCAACCCCGGTCGTCATGTCCGTCCACGCACCCTCTATTAGGTAGGAGCCCGTCCGCGCTTGTCACTACGGCGCGGCGGCGGTGGCCGTTCGAGCATGGCCAACAGGCGCGTGATGTCGTCGTCGGAGAGCTCGCGAATTCGCGCAGCCAGCTGGTTGGCCAGCCGGGTTGCCTGCGGCGACAGCCCCGACGTGTCAACGACCACGCGCGGGTGCGAGAGGGCTGCCAGGCGCTCAAGCTCCTCCGCCTCGTCCCAGATGATATTGAAATAGCTGCAGATCTGAATGATGAGCGCGGCCGACGGCCGGCCGCGATGGCCGTGCTCGAGCGCCGAGAGGTAGGCCTGCGAGAGCTGGAGGTCCGTGGCCATTTTCTTGAGCGTGAGGCCGCGCGCACTGCGCAAGTGTCGGATCCGCTCGCCAAACGGCGTCATGGCAACACCCCTAACTCCCGCGCACCCAGTCCCGCCTCAGCGTCGCCGGCGCAGGAGGACATAGAGCGCGCCCGTGCCGCCGTCGCGGGGCTGAGCCGGGTGGTGGGCGATAATGCGGGCACGGTTGACCGGTTCATTGAGCCAGCGCGGCACGATCTCGCGGAGCACACCGCTGGTGCGCTCAACCCTGCCGGTGGCTTCGTCGGTCTGGCTGCTGCCCTTGCCGGTTACGACCAGGACGCAGCGCTTGCCGGACTCAGACGCCGCGGCGAGGAAGGCATCGAGGGCGCGGTGGGCTTGCTGTTGGGTGTGACCGTGAAGGTCCAGGCGGGCCTCGATCGGCAGATTGCCGCGGCGCAGGCGCTGGGCTGTCCGTTTATCGAGGCCCGCATCAATGCTGGAGTTCGGCACCGGAGTGCCCGCTGCGGCCGGCGCTCGATCAGGGCTCGGCGCGTCATCCGCGACAGCGCCGGATTGATCCGCCGGCGGCGCCGGCGCATCCGCCGGGGCACGCGCACCCAGCGGCCGCACGTCGCGCATGGCGTGGGAGAACAGCACGCTATCCCCGGGGACGAGCGCCTCCTTGGACGCGCGCCGCCGTTTAGGCGGGCGGGTCATCCCCAATTCCACTCTGTTCGAGAATGATGATGTGGACTCGCCGCGGCCCGTGGGCGCCGAGCTCGATCTTGAGCGCGATGTCGCCGGTGCGCGAGGGGCCGGTGATGAGGCTGACCGCGCGGGGCAGTGCCGCTCCGTTCTCGCCGGGGTGGGCGGCGCGGAGGCGGGCGAACGCGTCCTCGTAGCTGCCGACGATCGCTGCAGCGTCGAGGACAACGATGTGGTTCTCCGGGAGAAAGCTCAGCGTGGTTGGCGCCTCGGGCCCCGATGCCACCAACAACGTCCCGGTCTCAGCGATACCAGTTAGCGCACGGCCGAGGCCGACGGCATCCGCCTCCTCGGGCGCGCCACGGCGGATGGAGAGGAGCGGTTGGCTCTGCCAGGGCACCGCATCGAGCCTCGGGTCAGGCGCCATGACGAGCGCCGCCGCCAGATTGTGGCGGCTGAGCCAATCGCCAACAGCGGCGGGGAGCTCGGATGGGCTGGCGATGCGGGCAACCGTGCATTGCGCCGCCTCGGCCATCTCGACGAAACGCGCAAGGCGCTCGGCGGGCGCCGGACGCCCGCGCGCCGGCACCAGATTGGACCGCCGCGCGGCCAAACGCTGATCGACCGCGGCGGCATCGCCATTCGTGCGGCCAAGGCGCCGACGAATGCCACCGAGGATTTCCTCCCGGGCGTTGGTCATGGGACGCCCTGGCGCGTTCGCTCCGGCCGCTGCTGACGCCACAGGCTGTGGAAGGTGCGCCCCTCAGGCGCCGGCAGATCGCGACCGGCGGTCCATCCGCCGGCCAGCGGTAGCCGCGACAGCCGCTGACGCCCGCCGCCCAGCCGGGCCAGGAGTTGCGCGCCCAGCGCACTCACCAGACGATAAAGGGCAGGCCGGCGCGCGGCGAAGGCCCACAGGCGCACGGCGAGCCTTTCGCGGGCGGGTGAAATACGGTCGGTGAACGCCTGCTCGCGCCAATAGCGCATCATCTTGGGCAAGGGAATGCGCACCGGGCACACCTCCTCGCAGCGGCCGCAAAAGCTCGAGGCATTGGGCAGGTGGTAGGCCTGCTCAAGCCCGACCAGGGCCGGTGTCAGCACCGCACCGATCGGCCCCGAATAGACCCATCCATAGGCATGCCCGCCGACGGCGGCAAACACAGGACAGTGATTGAGGCAGGCGCCGCACCGGATACAGCGCAGAACGTCCTGAAAGCGGCCGCCGAGGAGGGCGCTGCGACCGTTGTCGAGGAGGACGACGTGGAACTCCTCTGGGCCGTCGAGGTCGCCCGGCCGGCGCGGACCGGTGGTAAAGGTGGTGTAGGCCGAGAATTCCTGGCCGGTGGCGGACCGGGCCAGCACGCGCAGCAGCGTCGCCGCATCCTCCAGCGTCGGCACGATCTTCTCGATGCCGGCGGTGACGATGTGCATGCGCGGCAGGGTCTGCGTGAGATCGCCGTTGCCTTCATTGGTCACGATCGCGGTCGAGCCGGTCTCGGCGATCAGGAAATTGGCGCCGGTGATGCCGACATCGGCCTCAAAGTAGCGCCGGCGCAGCACCTCGCGGCCCTCGGCGACAATCTCAGGTGGGTCGGCAAGGCGGCGCGTTTTACCTAATCGGCGATGGTGTTCGAGGAAGAGATCGGCGACCTGATCCTTGGTCTTGTGGACGGCCGGGGCGACGATGTGTCCCGGGGTCTCATCGGCGAGCTGAATGATGTACTCGCCGAGATCGGTCTCGACCGGCTCGATGCCATTGGCGGTGAGGAACGCGTTGAGACCGATCTCCTCGCCGACCATCGATTTACCCTTGGTCACGGTGCGGGCGCCGGCAGCCTGGCAGAGTTCGAGGACCGTGCGGCGCGCTTCTTCGGCGGTGGAGCACCAGTGGACATGGCCCCCTGACTCGGTGACGCGCGCTTCGAATCGCTCGAGATAGATATCGAGGTGCTCGATCACGTGGTCTTTGATGGCGCGGGCCTCGTCGCGAAGAGCATCGAACTCAGGCAGCCGGTCGATGGCGGCCTGCCGGTTGCGCCCGAAGTTGGTCTCGATCAGACCCAGCGCCTCGCGGAGATGGGGATCGGCGAGGGCGGCACGGGCGTTGTCCTTGAAGGCGGAGCTCGTGATCTCCATCAGCCGCCCCTTTCGCCGGTGCCCGCCAGCGCGGGTGTCTCGGTCATGCCGGCCAACACCTCGGCGATGTGACGCGCGGCGATGGGCGAGCTCTTGCGGCTGAGACGGCCGGCAATGTTGAGGAGGCAGCCAAGATCGCCGGCGAGCACGGTATCAGCCCCGGTGGCGACGATCGCCGCCACCTTGCGCTGCACCATCTCGACCGAGATGTCGGCGTACTTGACGCAGAAGGTGCCGCCGAAGCCGCAGCACTGCTCGGATCCCTCGAGCTGACGCAGCTCCAGCCCCGCCACCGCGCCGAGGAGGGTGCGCGCCTGGTCGGATACGCTGAGCTCGCGCAGGCTGGAGCACGAGTCGTGATAGGTCACGACGCCCTCGAAACGGGCATCGAGGTGCGTCACCCCGAGAACGTCGGTCAGGAAGGAGACGAGCTCGTGGGTGCGGCCGGCAAGGTCGCGGGCACGCGCCGCCATATCGGGATCATCGGCAAAGAGATCGGGATAGTGCTCGCGGAGCATGCCCGCACAGGAGCCCGACGGCACAACGACGGCATCGGCATCGGCAAAGGCCTCGATGACTCGCGCCGCAATGGCTCGTGCATCGGCGCGGTCGCCGGCGTTGTAGGCGGGCTGACCGCAACAGGTCTGCGCAGCCGGCACCGCGACCCGGCACCCTTGGTCCTCCAACAGCTTGACAGTTGCGAAGCCGACGCTCGGACGGAAAAAATCGACCAGGCATGTCACGAAGAGGGCGACGTCGCGCGCCATTAACCGTTCCGCAAAAGCACTAAGTCATTACGAAGACGAAACAATTGTCGTTTCGATAGCGTAACGCTCAATGTTCGAGGTGGTGGCATAGACGGCGGCACACCTCGTCCAGCTGCTCGAGGGTATTGTACTTGATCGTGACGCGACCGCCTTGGGGGCTGCGGTCCTGAATGTTCACGGTGAGGCCCAGCGCCATCGAGATGTCGTCCTCGAGCGCCAGGGTGTTGGTGTCCTTGTCGCGGGCCGACGAGGCGCGCCGACGGTGCGCCGGCGCCTTGGCCAGTTGCTCGGCCTGGCGCACGTTGAGGCTCTTGGCGACGATATCGGCAGCGAGCGCCTGAGGATCCGTCGCGCCCAGCAAAGCCCGGGCGTGGCCGGCGGTGAGGCGGCCGTCCTGTAGCATGCCCTTGACGCCGTCGGGCAGCCCGAGGAGGCGCAGGGTATTGGCGACGTGGCTGCGGCTTTTGCCGATGGTCTCGCCGAGCTGTTCCTGGGTTTGCTGGAATTCGTCGATGAGGCGCTGATAGCCCTCCGCCTCCTCAAGCGCCGTCAGGTCTTCGCGTTGAAGGTTCTCGATGAGGGCTATCTCCAGCGCCCCGCCGTCATCGATGTCGCGCACGACGACCGGCACCTGGTGGAGCTGGGCTCTCTGGGCGGCGCGCAATCGCCGCTCGCCAGCCACGATCTCATAGGTGCCGCTGTCGTCGTTGACCTGGCGCACCAAGATCGGCTGGAGGACGCCCTGAGCCCGGATTGACGCGGCGAGCGTATCGAGCTCGGCCTCGGCGAATGCCCGGCGCGGCTGGCGCGGGTTAGGTATTACGAACTCAATCGGCACATCACGTGCCGACCGCGCGCGATCAAGGCTTGCATAATCTTCGGCCTCGTCGCCCAACAACGCAGAGAGGCCGCGGCCCAGGCCTTTCGTCCTCGTCTCCTCAGTCATGCCGCTGCCCGTGTTTCACGCTGGAGTATTTCCCGCGCAAGTTGTATATAGGCGGCGCTGCCGGCGCACCGATGGTCATAGACGAGCGCCGGCTTACCATGGGAGGGTGCCTCGGATATGCGCACGTTGCGGGGAATCATGGTGCGGTAGACCTTGTCGCCCAAGCAGCTCCGGACGTCCTGGGCGACCTGTGCCGACAGGTTGTTGCGCTTGTCGTACATGGTGAGCACCACCCCCTGGATATCGAGGCCGGGGTTGAAGGCTTGGCGCACGCGCTGGAGCGTACGAATGAGCTGACTCAGGCCCTGTAGAGCGAAGAACTCGCACTGCAGTGGGACCAGCACCGCGTCGGCCGCGGTCAGGGCATTGAGGGTGAGAAGGCCGAGCGCCGGCGGGCAGTCCATCAGCACGAAGTCGTAGTGGAGCGCGGCGGCGACCACGGCCTCGCGCAGGCGGTACTCGCGCCGTGGGGCGTTGACGAGTTCGATCTCGGCTCCGGAGAGGTCCACCGTGGAGGGCACCAGATCGAGTCCCGGTACGGCCGTGTGCACGATCGCCTGGCGCAGCGTCACCGAGCCCTCGATCACCTCGTAGATGGACACCTGACCGACGGCGAGCGCGGCGCCAAGCCCGATCGTTGCGTTGCCTTGCGGATCGGCGTCGATCAAGAGGGCGCGCCGGCCCACCGCGGCGAGCGCGGTGGCGAGGTTGATGGCGGTCGTCGTCTTGCCGACTCCACCTTTTTGATTGGCGACCGCGATGATGCGCTGGGAAGACGCCGGCGGCCGCGTGGGATCAAATATCGTCGAGCCCTTTCACGCGCAAGACCGTCCCCGCAGGATCCGATCGACTGGCCACACGTTCGAGTCGCATTCTGGGATATTTGGACGATTCGGTCAATTCGGCCCCGACGCGCGCACCCTTGGGGAACAGCGCGACGGTATCCGGACCGGCGAAACGACGCGCCAAACTCAGCAGCCGCGGCAGCGGGGCCAGCGCGCGGGCGGTGATGACGTCGGCGAGAAACGGCGCGAGCGCCTCGATGCGCGCGGCGTGGATCGTGACTTCGGTCGCGGTGTCGTGCGCGACCCGCCGGAGGAACTCACACTTGCGGTGGTCGCTCTCAATCAAATGCATATCGGGCACGCCCATGATGGCGAGGACCATTCCGGGGAACCCGGCGCCGCTGCCAAGGTCGACCCAGAGCTTCGCCGCGGCTGGAGCGAGCGCCAGGAGTTGCGCGGAATCGAGGAAATGACGCCGCCAGAGATCCGCTAGCGAGCCACGGGCGACGAGGTTGATTCGGGCGTTCCAGCGAACGAGCGTTGCGGCGTACAGCTCGAGGCGCGTGAGTGTTTCACGTGAAACACCCGCGGCGTTCCGGAACTCGGCCGGGGTGAGCGGCGCCGAATGGCGCGCGGTCCGCCGCCCCCGATCAGCCCGCGCGGCGGAGTGGTCCGCGCCGGACATGGCCGAGCAGCGCGGTGAGCGCAGCGGGGGTGACGCCGGGGAGACGGCCCGCCTGGCCGAGGGTCGCAGGCCGCGCCGCTTCAAGCGCCTCGCGCACCTCGTTCGAGAGACCGCCGAGGGCGCGATAGTCGAGATTGGACGGGAGGTGCAAGCCCTCGTCACGGCGAAACGCTACGATGTCGGCTTCCTGGCGCTCGAGATAGCCAGCGTAGTGCGCGTCGATCTCAAGCTGCTCGGCGACATCCGGTTCGATCGAGCCGAGCTCCGGCCACAGTATCGCCAGACTCGCCACGGTAACGCCCGGCTGGCGGAGTAGGTCATGCGCGCCACGACGGCCGCCGTTGGCGGCGATGCCAATGCCCGCAGCGCGCGCCTCTGCCGGCGATGCCCGCAGCGCGCGCAGAGCGCCTCGTGCCGTTTCGAGTGCGCGCCGCTTGGCGGCGACTCGGTCGGCGCGGGGCGAGGCGACGCAACCCAGACTGACGCCAATCGGTGTCAGCCGTTGATCCGCATTATCGGCGCGGAGCGTGAGGCGGTACTCCGCGCGGGAGGTGAACATGCGGTAAGGTTCCGATGCTCCCCGCGTCACGAGATCGTCGACCAGCACGCCGATGTAGGCATCTGCGCGGTCGAGCACGAGAGGATCACCGCCCGCGGCGGTCAGCGCCGCATTAAGGCCAGCGATCAGCCCCTGGGCCGCGGCTTCCTCATAGCCGGTCGTGCCGTTGATCTGGCCCGCGAAATAGAGGCCCGGGACCCGGCGCGTTTCGAGGCTGGGGTGGAGCTCCCGCGGGTCGACGAAGTCGTACTCGATGGCGTAGCCGGACCGCCGCATGGTCGCGCGCTCCAGACCCGGAATGGACCTGAGCACTTCGGTTTGTATGTCCACGGGTAGGGAGGTGGAGATGCCGTTGGGGTAGACGGTATCGTCGTCAAGCCCCTCGGGTTCCAGGAAGATCTGGTGATGCGTGCGGTCCGCGAACCGCATGACCTTATCTTCTATCGACGGGCAATAGCGTGGCCCGGTTCCAGTGATCTGCCCCGAATACATCGGCGCGCGGTGGATGTTCGCCCGAATGATCTCATGGGTCTGCGGGGTGGTCGCCGTGAGGTGGCAGACGATTTGCGGCGTCGTGATCGCCCGGTTGAGAAATGAGAACGGGCGGGGCGGGTCGTCGCCTCGCTGAACCGCAAGCCCGGCCCAGTCGATCGTGCGGCCATCCAGTCGCGGCGGGGTACCGGTCTTCAGCCGGCCAAGGCGAAAGCCCAGCCGCGCCAAGGTGTCGGCGAGCCCGATCGCCGGCGCCTCGCCAACCCGACCCGCCGCGATCTTCTCTTCCCCGCAGTGGATCACCCCGCGCAGGAATGTCCCTGTGGTCACCACTACACGGGGGGCGACGATGCCTTCGCCGTCTGCCGTCGTCACGCCGGCCACCGCACCGTTCGCAATGACCAGGTCGTCAACGGCGGCGGCGCGCAGCTCGAGATTCGCGCAGCCGGCCAGGGCCCGCCGCATGGCATCGCGATAGAGCTTGCGGTCGGACTGCGCCCTGGGGCCACGCACGGCGGGGCCCTTGCGCCGGTTCAACATGCGGAACTGGATGCCCGCGGCATCGGCGATCCTGCCCATCAGCCCATCGAGAGCATCGATCTCGCGCACGAGATGGCCCTTGCCCAGACCGCCGATCGCCGGATTGCACGACATCGCCCCGATGGTGTCGAGAGCATGGGTGAGAAGGAGCGTTCGCGCGCCGATCCTGGCCGCGGCAGCGGCCGCCTCACATCCGGCGTGGCCGCCCCCTACCACGATCACGTCAAAGTGGGAACGCATCACCAGCCTCCTGTGCCGAGTGGGCGCCATCATACCGCGCGCTCTGTTTCACGTGAAACATCACTTGCCAATGCAGAAGTCGCGAAACACAACATCCAGTAGATCTTCCACATCAACCCGGCCCGTGATCCGCCCCAACGCCCGCACCGCCAGACGCAGGTCCTCCGCCCCCAGCGCGATCTCCCTCCCCGCTTGGAAGCGCCCGACCGCTGCGGCACAGGCCTCGAGCGACCGCCGGTGCCGCTCCCGCGTGATGATCGCCGTCGTCCCGCCGGCGAACTCATCTGCCACCACCTCTCGTATCGCCCGCACCAGATCCTCGATCCCGTCGCCGGTGAGCGCGGAGACAGCATGCCCCGGCGACGCTGTCCGAGCCCCGTCGAGCAGATCGCTTTTGTTCCAGACGATCAGCGTGTTCTCCCCCCCGGACGCCCTGGCAGCTGCACCGTTGGGCCTGCTCGCATCCCGGACATCGAGGCACAGATCCGCGATGGCCGCGCGGTCGCGGGCCCGGCGCACGCCTTCCTCCTCGATCTCGTCCCCGGCGTCACGGAGACCGGCGGTATCCGCGAGCGTCACCGGGTAGCCGCCGAGATCCATGTTGACCTCGATGACGTCACGGGTGGTGCCGGCACGGGCCGAGACGATCGCCGCCTCGCGCCGCGCGAGCCGGTTGAGGAGGCTGGATTTGCCGACATTTGGCGCCCCCAGGATGACGACGTAGGCCCCCTGGCGCAGCCGCTCGCCGCGGTGATCATCATCAAGATATCGCGCTACTTCCTCGCGGACGCTCAATATCTGGCTAGCGACGGTATCGGCGATGCCCTCAGGCAAGTCCTCGTCCGGGAAGTCAATCGCCGCCTCGAGGTGGGCGAGGCTCGCAACCAGCGCGTCGCGCCAGCGATTGCACAGCGCGCCGAAGTCTCCGCTGAGCTGACGCAGCGCCTGGCGCCGCTGGGCAGTGGTCTCGGCGTTGATGAGGTCGCCCAGCGCCTCGGCTTGAGTCAGGTCGAACTTGCCGTTCTCGAACGCGCGGCGCGTGAACTCGCCGGGCTCGGCTATGCGCAGGCCTTCGCAACGCCCCAATACCCCGATGGTACCGGCCACCACCGCACTCCCGCCATGGACATGGAGCTCGACCACGTCTTCTCCGGTGAAGCTTGCCGGCGCCGGGAACCACAACATGAGGCCATCGTCCAGCGGCTCGGCGCTCTCGGGATCGCGGAGGTGAAGGCGCACCGCGCGGCGTGGCGGTGGGGCTTGCGGGGCGCCGAGTGCCTGGGCAGCGGCGAGCGCGTGCGATCCCGAGATGCGAAGAACGGCAATGCCGGCCCGGCCGTGTCCGCTCGACAGCGCGAAGATGGTCTCGCCGGTGGTCAGGGCAAATGCGGCTCGGTCTGGTCCACTTTCAGCAACAGCCGCTCAACGCGCTCGCCTCCCTGGACATGGGTCTCCAGGATCTCGTCGAGATCGGCCTGGTTGCGGTAGGTGTACCAAACGCCCTCTGGATAGATGACCATGGTCGGGCCAAGTTCGCAGCGGTCCAAGCAGAGCGAGGCGTTGATCCGGACATCGCTCAAGCCCAAGACCTTGGCCTTCGCCTTCATGTAATTGCGCAGGGGCTCCGACCCTTTTTCCTTGCAGCAGCCGCGTTCGTGTCCGTTCGGGCGCTCGTTCACGCACACGAAGACGTGGCGCGAGTAGTACTGGCCGTCATCACTGGCTCGGGTTCCCGTCGGATTAGCGCCGCTGTCCATCGGTTTTGAATCGTATCCTCGGAATGCTGGCCTTGGAAATACCGGCCCTTGAATGGTAGCCGGCGGCCGCCGCCTCGCGTTAGGATCGCCCACACTTAGGACATGGGCCGCGTGAGCGCAATGTCGCTGACCGCCGCCCGAATGGGAAGCGCGGATGCCCAATCTCCTCGGCCAAGAAACGAGTCCCTATCTCCTGCAGCACAAGGACAACGCAGTCCACTGGCAGCCGTGGGGCACCGAGGCATTCGAGACCGCCAAGCGCGAGGGGCGGCCGGTTCTTTTGAGCGTCGGCTATGCCGCTTGCCACTGGTGCCACGTGATGGCCCACGAATCGTTCGAAAAGGACGAGATCGCAGACCAGATGAACGAGCTGTTCGTCAACATCAAGGTGGACCGCGAGGAGCGTCCCGACATCGATGCCATTTATCAGCACGCGCTGGCGTTCTTGGGCCAGCAGGGCGGCTGGCCGCTGACGATGTTTTTGACCCCCGACGGCAAGCCGTTCTGGGGCGGCACCTATTTTCCACCGGAATCGCGCATGGGCCGGCCGGGATTCCCAGATGTGTTGCGCGAGATCCACCGGATCTACCGAAGCGAGCCGGAAAAGGTCACAAAAAACACGACCGCGCTGGTCGATGCCCTCGGCCAGCTCGCCAAGCCGCAGAAGGACGGTCCGGTCAGTGCATTCAGCCCGGCGATTCTCGACCAGGTCGCCGAGCATCTGGTCGGCCAGATCGACATGATCCACGGCGGCATGCGCGGCGCACCGAAGTTCCCGAACTGCGCAATCCTCGAATTCCTGTGGCGCGCCTGGTTCCGCACTGGGCACAACGCCTATCGCGATGCCGTCTTGGTCTCGCTCGACCGGATGTGCCAGGGCGGCATCTACGATCATCTCGGCGGCGGCTTCGCTCGCTATTCGACCGACCCCCATTGGCTGGCGCCGCACTTCGAGAAGATGCTCTACGACAACGCCCAGCTAATCGATATTCTCGTCGCCGTCTGGCAGGACACCGGCAACCCGCTCTATGAGGCGCGGGTGCGGGAAACGGTGGATTGGGTTAGGCGCGAGATGATCGCCGAGGGCGGCGGCTTCGCCTCTACCCAGGATGCCGACAGCGAAGGCGTAGAGGGGCGGTTCTACGTCTGGGCGGCCGACGAGATCGACCGATTGCTCGGCCCGCGAAGCACCGCCTTCAAGGCCGCCTACGATGTCTCGCCCGACGGCAACTGGGAAGGCCACAACATCCTCAATCGCAGCGCCCGACTCGCACTCGGCGCACCGGAGGATGAGGAGTTGCTTGCCGAGTGCCGGGCGATCTTGTTTCGCGAGCGGGACGCCCGGCCGAAGCCGGGCTGGGACGACAAGGTGCTGGCCGATTGGAACGGTCTGATGATCGCGGCGCTGGCCAATGCCGCCCTGGCGCTCGACGAGCCGGGCTGGTTGCCGCTCGCTGGACGTGCTTTCGATGCGGTGGTGGAGCGGATGTCGGCCGGCGATCGCCTCCTGCACAGCTACCGCGACGGCCAGGCCAAGCACACAGCCTTGATCGACGACTACGCGGCGATGGCGGGCGCCGCCATCGCCCTATTCGAGGCCACCGGCGACGCGCGCTATCTCGACCGGGTTCGGCGATGGGTCGCTGTCGCCAACGAACAGTATTGGGACGATACCCACAGTGGGTATTTCTTCACGGCCGCCGATGCCGAGGGGTTGATCGTCCGCACCCGGAGCGCGGCCGACAACGCCACCCCAGCTGGCAACGGGATCATGGCCGGCGTGCTGCTCAGGCTCTACTACCTCACCGGCGATGACACGTACCGCGAGCGCGGCGAGACGTTGATCCAGGCATTCGCGAGCGAACTCGGCCGCAGCTCGCTGACGCTGACGACGCTGATGAACAACTACGGTCTGTTGGACGGGGCGACGCAGATCGCGATCATCGGCGATCGCGCCGCGGCTGATACCCAGGCCTTGTTGCAAACGGTCCACCGCAAGGGGCCGCCTAACCGGGTCGTCCTCGCCGTACCGCCGAACGCCGAACTGCCCGCCGGCCACCCGGCCACAGGTAAGACCGTGATGGACGGTCAGGCAACGGCTTACGTCTGCATCGGCCAGACCTGCTCGCTGCCGCTGACCGAACCCGGCGCGTTGGCCGCCGCTTTGCCGAGCCCCGCCATCGCGAGTTGAGGCCGTGCCCCAGGTCTCCATGCACGCGCCGATCGGCGATCTCACGGTGTTTGAGGAGGACGGCGCGATCGTCGCCCTGGAGTGGGGATGGGTGGCCGACCAACGCGAGACGCCGCTGCTCAGCCGCGCCCGGCAGGTTCTCCATAGTTATTTCGATAGCGGAATGATCTCCGGCCTGCCGCTCAATCCACGCGGCACGGCGCACCAACACCGCGTGTGGAAGGCGATGCAGGCGATTCCGGCGGGCCAGACCCGGAGCTACGGCGCGCTGGCGCACGACCTCGACAGCGGCCCGCGAGCGGTCGCCGGGGCTTGCGCGCGCAATCCCATCCCGATCTTCATTCCGTGCCACCGCGTCGTCGGGGCGAGCGACCTCGGCGGTTACTCGGGTGGCGAGGGGCTCACGACCAAGCGCGCGCTCCTGCGTCTCGAGGGCTCGCTGCCCGCCTAGTGCGCAAAGACTCATGGTTCGAGACGGCGCTTCGCGCCTCCTCACCATGAGGGGAGTTCTTGAATTTGAAGGCCCCTCATCCAGAGGAGCAGCCCAAGGGGCTGCATCTCGAAGGATCGAAGCGACGGTTAGACTTGATTTAAGCCGGCCGCGGCGGCGGACGGAAGCGATGACAATGCCGAGGGTCGGCGCTAGGTTGGCCTCAACAGCCAGACATAGGAAGGGAGGATCGACATGAGCGGTATCGACATCACGATCGAGGGCGCCGACGGCGCGTTCTCGGGCTATCTCGCGACGCCGGCCGGCGGCGGCGGTGCGGGGGTGGTGGTCATCCAGGAGATCTTCGGTGTCAACAAGGTGATGCGCGATGTGTCCGACGGTCTGGCCGGCGATGGTTACACGGCGCTCTGCCCCGATCTGTTCTGGCGGCAAGAGCCGAGCATCCAGCTTACCGACCAGAGCGAGGCGGAATGGCAGCGCGCATTCCAGCTCTTCCAGGGCTTCGACGTCGATAAGGGGATCGCCGACATCGATGCGACGATCGGGCACCTGCGCGGCCTCGAAGGATCGAGCGGCAAGGTCGGCGCCGTCGGCTACTGCCTGGGCGGGTTGCTAGCCTATCTCACCGCCGCCCGAACCTCGGCTGAATGCGCCGTTGGCTATTACGGGGTCGGCATCGAGGACAAGCTCGATGAAGCCAGCCGCATCTCTGGCCGGCTGATGCTGCACGTCGCCGAGGAGGATCAATTCTGCCCGAAGGAGGCCCAGGCCAAGGTCAGCGACGGGCTCGCCAGCAACGCCCACGTCACGATCCATCCCTATGCGGGGGTCGACCACGCCTTCGCGCGGGTCGGCGGCGAGCACTTCGATCAGGCCGCGGCGAGCCTCGCCAACGGGCGCACGCGTGAATTCTTCCAGGCCAACCTCGGCTGAGGGGCTGCAATGACAAAGGCTATCCGCCTACACGAGACCGGCGGGCCCGAGGTGCTTCGCTGGGAGGACATCGAAGTCGGTGATCCGGGGCCGGGCGCGGTGCGCCTGCGCCAGAGCGCGGTCGGGCTCAACTACATCGATTGCTACTTCCGCTCAGGCACCTATCCGCCACCCGAGCTGCCGTTGATCCTCGGCTTCGAGGGAGCGGGGGTGGTGGACGCCGTCGGCGCGGGGGTGAGCGAGGTGAAGGTCGGCGACCGCGTCGGCTATGCGACGGCGCCGATCGGCGCCTATGCCGAAGCACGGCTGGCGCCGGCCGACAAGCTCATTCCGCTGCCTGACGACATCGACGATCGCCAGGCGGCGGCAATGTTGCTGCAGGGGATGACAGTCCAGTATTTGCTGCACCGGACATTTCGGGTGGAGGCTGGCCAGACCATCCTGTTCCACGCCGCAGCCGGCGGCGTGGGCCTCATCGCCTGCCAGTGGGCCAAGCATCTCGGCGCCACCGTCATCGGGACGGTGAGCAGCGCTGAGAAGGTCGAGCTCGTGCGTGCCCACGGCTGCGATCATCCGATCAACTACCGCGAGGAGAACTTCGTCGAGCGTGTCAGAGAGATTACCGATGGGGCCGGCGTGCCGGTGGTGTACGATTCCGTCGGCAAGGACACCTTCGATGATTCCCTCGATTGCCTGAGCCCGCTCGGTACCATGGCGCTGTTCGGCGCCGCGTCGGGCCCGGTAGCGCCGTTCGACGCGGGCGTGCTTGCAGCCAAAGGCTCGCTGTTCCTGACTCGGCCAAGCCTGTTCAACTACACGGCGAGCCGCGCCGAGTTGCTCGAGACCGCCGAGAGTCTGTTCGAGGTGGTGCGCAGCGGTGCGGTCAAGATCGAGGTCAATCAGACCTACCCGCTTGCAGAAGCGGCGCAGGCACAAGCCGACCTTCAAGCCAGGCGCACGACAGGCTCGACGGTGCTTATTCCGTAGCGGGAGGGACGGCGCAGAGCTCGCGCGGGCGCGCGGCTCAGGTGTTCATGGACTCGTAGAACTCGCTGTTCGCCTTGGTGTGCTTGAGTTTATCGAGCAGGAACTCCATGCCATCGACAATGCCCATCGGCGAGAGGATGCGGCGTAGCACCCACATCTTGGCAAGCGTGCCCTTGTCGAGCAGCAGCTCCTCCTTGCGGGTGCCGGACTTGGTGATGTCAATGGCCGGCCAGGTGCGTTTGTCGGCGAGCTTGCGGTCGAGCACGATCTCCGAGTTGCCGGTGCCCTTGAACTCCTCGAAGATCACCTCGTCCATGCGGCTGCCGGTATCAATCAGCGCGGTCGAGATGATGGTGAGTGAGCCGCCCTCCTCGACGTTGCGCGCCGCCCCGAAGAAGCGCTTGGGCCGCTGTAGCGCGTTCGAATCGACACCACCGGTGAGCACCTTGCCCGAGGACGGCACGACCGTGTTGTAGGCACGCGCGAGGCGGGTGATCGAATCAAGCAAGATCACCACATCGCGCTTGTGCTCGACCAGACGCTTGGCCTTCTCGATCACCATATCGGCGACCTGCACGTGGCGGACGGCCGGCTCATCAAAGGTCGAGCTGATGACCTCGCCCTCGACCGAGCGCTGCATGTCAGTGACCTCTTCGGGGCGCTCGTCGATCAGCAAGACGATCAGATAAACCTCAGGGCAGTTGACGGCGAGTGAGTTGGCGATGGCCTGCAAGATCATCGTCTTGCCGGTGCGTGGCGGCGCCACGATCAGCGCGCGCTGGCCTTTGCCGAGCGGCGTGATGAGGTCGATCACCCGCACGCTCACGTCCGGCGAGGTGGGATCCTCAAGCTCGAGCTTGAGCATCTCCTCGGGATAGAGCGGGGTGAGGTTGTCGAAATTGACCTTGTGGCGGGTGTGCTCGGGCTCTTCGAAGTTGATCTGGTTGATCCGCAGGAGCGCGAAGTAACGCTCGCCATCCTTGGGCGAGCGGATCTGACCGTCAACGGTATCGCCAGTCCGCAGGCCGAAGCGACGGATCTGACTCGGCGAAACGTAGATATCGTCGGGGCCTGGCAAGTAGTTTGATTCAGGCGCGCGCAAGAAGCCGAAGCCATCCTGCAGGATCTCGAGCACTCCCCCGCCCGAGATCTCGACGTCCTTTTCGGCGAGCTGCTTCAGGATCGCGAACATCATGTCCTGCTTACGCAGGGTGCTCGCGTTTTCGACCTCGAGCTCCTCGGCGTAGTTGAGGAGCTCGGTCGGTGACTTGCGCTTTAGCTCCAAGAGATTCATGGCAACTTAGTATCCAGGGTTGGAACGCAGGTGTGGCAGGGTCAACGCGCCAGTCGCCACGCGCATTCCAAGAGTTGGATTGGGAAAAAGGGTGATCGGGTCACCCGGGCGAACAGACAAAATCTCGTTGAGTTTTCGGTTTGTTGGGCTCGAATGCGACTCAGCCCGACCCGTGACTTACCACAACATGGAGCAAATGCTGTGGATAAGTCAAATAGTGTTTTTCACAAGTTGGTTAACCAGTGGTAACCGTTCCACCTAGAACGGCTTGACGGCAACCAGAATAACGATCGCCACCATCAGGACGGCGGGAACCTCGTTGGCCATCCGATAGAGGCGCGCGTCGTGGGGGCTGGCATCGGCCTCAAGCTGGCGACGCCACCGGGAAAAAACGCCGTGTGCCGCGGTCATCGCGCCGATCAGCACGAGCTTAACCCAGATCCAGCCGGTACCCCAGTCGACGATGCCGGGCGTGAGCAGCAGGAGAATACCGAAGAAGAAGGTCGCGCCCATCGCCGGGTTGATGATCGAGCGCAGCAGCCGGCGCTCCATGACTTTGAAGGTCTCGGCCTGGGCAGAGCCGGGCCCGGCCTCAACGTGGTAGACGAACAAGCGCGGCAAATACAGCATGCCGGCCATCCAGGCGATGACGGAAATGATGTGGAAGGCCCGAGTCCACGGATACCAATCACTCAAAAAATCCATTCCTAGGCGCCTTTCTCACGCAGCGGTTTGGGCGCAGCCAGCAAACCGCGCCGGGCACAATCGATCACCGTGCTGGGAACCCACAGCACGCCCGGCCGGTCGGCGGACGAGCTCGGCGAGCGCACCGATGAACTCCGCTGCCACATCAAGGGCCGGAACCCGGTGGAAGCTCTTGATGCCCGCCGCCATGGCAAGCTCGCGATACGTTATGTCGAGCTCGACCAACGTCTCCGAGTGCTCGGACACGAACGCGATGGGCACAAGCACGACCCCGATTCCTGCGGCGCCGGCGCGGCCGAGTTCGTCCTCGGTGGCTGGCCCGATCCAGGCCAGTGGTCCGACACGGCTTTGGTAACAGACCTGCCAATCGAGCGTGTTACCGCGTTCTGATTCGAGCTGCGCGACAACGGCCGCGGCGGTCTGCTCGACCTGCCATGGGTAGGGATCACCCCGGGCGACGATGCGCTCGGGCAGACCGTGGGCCGAAAAAAGGAGGCGGTAGGGCACGCTCGCCTCGGCCATCTCCTCGAGGATCAGACGCGTGTGGGCTGCGATCAACCCGGCCATGGTGGGATAACAGCAGATCGACCGAGTGGGCGCCGTTAACCCGGCATGGCCTGCGGCCACCCGCCACGCTGCAATCGATGAGGCAGTCGTGGTCGTGGAGAACTGCGGATAGAGCGGCAAAAGGACAACCTCGTCCGGCCGCCAAGCGGCGACCTCGCGCGCCGTCTCATCGCTCATGGGATGCCAGTAGCGCATGGCGATGAACACGCGTGCACCATCGCCGAGGGCGTCCTGCAGGGCATCGGCCTGGGCCTGGGTGTTCGCTCGGAGCGGCGAGCCACCTCCGAGGCGACGATAAATCTCGATCGCCGCCGGCGTGCGGCGGGCAGCGATGAGGCGCGCGAGGAAGCCGCGTACCAACGCAGGCGTGCTGATGATCGCCGGGTCACTAAACAAATTGGTGAGAAACGGCCGCACCGAGCGCCGCTCATCCGGCGCACCTAAATTGAACAGAACGACCGCGGTACGGGCCATCTCGCCAGCAGACCCTATCCTTGGCCGCCGCGTACGAGCTCCACCAGCTCGGCGACGTGATCGGGTGGGGTCTCCGGCACGATACCGTGGCCAAGATTGAAGATGTGGGAACCGCCCGCGAACGCAGTGAGAATGTCAGCGGCCTCGGTGGCCATCGTTTCACCACCGGCAACAAGGGCGAGCGGATCGAGATTGCCTTGGACGGCGCATTGCGGCTGCACGGCGCTCGCGGCCCATGCCGGCGAGATCGCCGTATCAAGGCTGACGGCGTCGACACCGGTCGCCCCCACGAAGGCCGGCAGCATCGTCGCGGCCCCACGCGGAAACGCGATGACAGGCACCTCGGGCGCGGTCGCGCGCAGCGCTGCCACGATCGCTGCCACCGGCTCGGTGCACCAACGCCGGAACGCGCTCGCCGGCAGCAACCCGGCCCAACTATCAAACAGCTGAACGACGTCGACACCAGCCGCGATTTGACCCCGGAGATAGTCGATCGTACTGGCAACAAGCAGGTCGATGAGCCGCTGGAATCCGGCGGGATCCTGGTATGCCCATTTGCGTGCGCTTGCGAACACGCCATCACCGCGCCCTTCGACCATGTAGGCAGCGACCGTCCACGGTGCTCCAGCGAAACCGATCAATGCCGTCGATGCCGGAAGCTCCGACTTCACCCGCTTCACGGTCTCCATCACTGAGGAAAGGCGTTCGCTCGTGCGTGCTGATGACAGCTTGGCTACGTCTGTTGCTGAACGGAGCGGCGTGAGTATGGGTCCTTTGCCTTCGCGGAACGAGAGCGGCTGTCCCAATGCTTCAGGCAGCAACAGGATATCGGCGAACAAAATTGCTGCATTGAGATTGAAGCGGCGAACCGGTTGCAATGTTACTTCGGCGGCGAGCTCCGGTCGGTGGCAAAGTTCCAGGAAGTCACCGGCTTGCGCACGAACCTCCCGATACTCCGGTAGGTAGCGACCTGCTTGGCGCATGAGCCAGATCGGCGGCGGTGATACCCGCGTGCCACGCAGTGCTTGCAACAATAGTGGCGGACCAGTTGTCTGAAGAGTCGCGGACATGAAAGAAGGGCGGAGCAGGTTGGACTATCGACAAACTACATCAAGAGTCAGACTCTTATTGTAGT
Organism: Alphaproteobacteria bacterium; assembly: GCA_965248765.1. GTDB lineage: Bacteria > Pseudomonadota > Alphaproteobacteria > VGEJ01 > VGEJ01 > CBDFKF01. Next base: position 2,705,929 of record CBDFKF010000004.1, on the reverse strand, counting down.
AATGGTAGATCCCTGTGGATCGTGGGGACGAACACCGAGTGGATCGTTGTGGGATGGATGTGGGGGCAAGTCCCGGTCGAGTGCACAGATCGGGATAAGCGTTCTCAAACGTCTGATCAGATGGCTGCATGGTTGGCGGACACGGTGACGGTAGCGTGTTCATAACCGGCGCTTTCACTGTGGGCGGTGTCGTTGTCCCCGCTTTGCCTTGCGGGGTAAATAACGTTTCATCACAGATGATGAAACCGCGGAGGAGATTCGCTGAGCGGGGACTGAATCTTGGCTTCAACGGCGGAGTGCGGCTTGTCCCCAATCTGCACCTGATTCACAGTGAGGCTTGCAACCCGGCATGACGGTTCATCATCTTCACCTCGTTTCCGATGCCACCGGCGAGACGCTCAATGTCTTAGCCAAGGCGGCGATCGTGCAGTTCGACAATGTCGATGTCGTTGAGCACGACTGGCCGCTGGTTCGGCGGCCGGCGCATCTTGAAAAAGCCGTCGAGGGAATTAGAGCGCGACCGGGCCTGGTCATGTGCACCTTTGTTGATCGGGCCATGCACGATGGTTTGGAGGCGACGTGTCGTGATCTGAGGGTGCCGTGCCTTTCTGTCATGGATCCGATCCTAGCCGCCATGGCCAACCACTTCGGTGCCGAGGTGCGCGCTCAACCGGGTCGCCAGCACGCCATGGACGCTGAGTACTTCGGCCGCATCGAAGCCATGGGATATTGCCTGGCGCACGATGATGGGCAGTTGTTATCCGAGCTGCCGACGGCGGACGTGGTGTTGGTGGGGGTCTCGCGCACCTCGAAGACGCCAACTTGTATGTACCTTGCGAACCGCGGCCTTAAAGCCGCCAACGTGCCATTGGTGCCCGACCTGCCCGTGCCGAAAGAGCTGATGGAGCTGAAGGGACCCCTGGTGGTTGGCCTAACGACTAGCTCTGAGCGCCTGATCCATATCCGTCGCAACCGCTTGTTGGTTCTCAAACAGGATGCTGAGACAGCCTATGTCGATCCCGAGCATGTGAAGGAAGAGATCGCCAAGGCGCGGCGGCTGTTCGAGCAGCACGGTTGGCCGGTCATCGATGTCACCCGCCGCTCGATCGAGGAGACCGCGGCAGGGATACTGCATCTCTGCAGCGCCCAGCGCTTAGAGGAGACCGCGCTCGGATAGAGCATCAGTATGATCCTGAGTGGACGCGCCAAGCTTGCCGGAGTGCTCGGCTGGCCGATCTCACATTCGCGCTCGCCGCGGCTGCATGGCTATTGGCTTGAGCAGTACGAGATAGACGGTGCCTATGTGCCGTTGGCGGTTGCCCCGGAACACTTCGCCCACGCGCTGCGCGTGCTCGCGCAGCTGGGTTTTGCCGGCGTCAACGTCACCCTGCCCCATAAGGAAGCGGCGCTCGCGGCGGTGGATACGGCGGATGCACAGGCGGTGCGGATCGGCGCGGTCAACACTGTCACCGTACGGGAGGACGGAAGCTTGCATGGCGCGAATAGCGATGCCATCGGCTTTCTTGCGCATCTCGGTGAGTCGGTGCGTGCTTGGCGTGCCGAGGCCGGCCCGGCGGTGGTGATCGGCGCTGGCGGTGCTGCCCGCGCAATCGCCGTCGCTCTCCTCGATGCCGGCGTGCCGGAAATCCGGCTGGTCAACCGGACGATGGCCCGAGCCGAGGCGCTGGCGATCGCGCTCGGCGAGCGCACGACGGTCGCGGCGTGGTTCGACCGTGCCCGCGTGCTCGACGGTGCGCAGCTGCTTGTCAATGCCTCAAGCCTTGGTATGGACGGCGAGCCGACGTTGGAGCTCACTCTCGATGCACTGCCGCCCGCGGCCGCCGTCTACGACATCGTCTATGCACCGCTCCAGACCCACCTGCTGGCCACCGCCGCGGCGCGCGGGCACCGCACGGTCGACGGCCTGGGCATGCTGTTGCATCAGGCACGCATGGGGTTTGCTGCCTGGTTCGGTGTTGATCCCGAAGTCAGCGAAGGATTGCGTGCATTCGTGGTCGGGGATCTGCGGAGCGACGGCGGCGGATGATCGTGCTCGGGCTGACGGGCTCGATCGGAATGGGCAAGACAGCTGCCGCGCGGGGCTTTGCCTCACTCGGCATCCCGGTCTTTGATGCCGATGCTGCGGTGCACGAATTGCTAGCTAAGGGTGGCGGCGCTGTATCCGCCGTCGCCGAGCGGTTTCCCGAGGCCCTCAAAGCCGGTGTGCTGGAACGCACGGCGCTAGGCGCCATCGTGTTCGATGATCCGGCGGCCCTGCGGCATCTCGAATCGATCTTGCACCCGCTCGTGCGTGAGCAGGAGCGGCGCTTCAAACGTGAAGCCGGGTTGCGGTGGGCTTGGCTGGTCGTGCTCGACATCCCGCTCTTATTCGAAACCGGCGCGGAGGCTCGGTGCGATTACGTCGCCGTGGTCAGCGCCAGCGCTGCTATCCAGCGCGCCCGCGTTCTACCGCGGCCCGGTATGACAGAGGCAAAGTACCGCGCCATCCTGAACCAACAACTATCCGACCGTGCAAAACGCCGCCGCGCTGATTTCGTCATATCAACCAGCTGTGGGAAACGGCGCGCATTGCAGCAGATCCGCAAGATCGTCAGAATGCTGCGGACAGGACGCCACCCGCCCTCACCCGGCCGCCGCCGCCCGCCAAAGTAATGCGCGAGATCGTCATCGACACGGAAACGACGGGCCTCGATCCGCACGCGGGCCATCGCGTCGTTGAGATCGGGTGCGTCGAGCTGCGCAATCACATCCCGACGGGGCAGGTGTTCCAGAAGTACCTGAACCCCGAGCGCGACATGCCCACGGACGCCTTCGACGTCCACGGCCTGACCGCTGAGTTCCTGGGGAGCCAGCCGGTGTTCGCCGAGGTGGTCGATGAGTTCCTCACTTTCATCGGCGATGATCCAGTGATCGCCCACAACGCTGAATTCGATATCGCGTTTTTGAATGCGGAACTGGCACAGCTCGAGCGACCGCCGCTGCGGCCGCAACGCACTATCGATACGGTCAAACTGGCGCGCCGCAAGTTCCCGGGTGCGCCAGCGAGCCTCGATGCCCTGTGCCGCCGCTTCGCGATCGACCTGGCGGCGCGTACCAAACACGGGGCGCTCCTCGACTCCGAGCTCCTCGCCGACGTCTATCTCGAGCTGGTCGGTGGCCGTCAGCCGGCGCTCGGGCTTGCCGCCACGACGCGAGCGCCAACGGTCGAGCGCGTGCTACGCCCGGCCCGTCCGCATGAGCCAACCCTGACCGAGTTGGCGGCGCACGCCGCTTTCGTCGAGACGCTGACCGAGCCGATCTGGCACGTTAGCTAATTGACGGCACCGCTGCCGTCGGGACTGGCCGGTGCGGCGGCGTTCTGCGTCCGGCGCTGTTGATACAGTCGCACGAAGTCGATGGGATCGAGCATAAGGGGGGGAAACCCGCCGTCGCGGGTCACGTCAGCAATGATGCGCCGGGCAAACGGGAACAACATGCGCGGGCACTCGATCATGCAGACGAGCTGAATTCTGTCGGCAGGGATGTTGGCCAGCGTGAAGACGCCACCGTATTTGAGCTCAACCAGGAAAACAGTCTGATCGGCGTTCTGCGCCGTGGCGTTGATACCGATACTCGATTCATAGCGGGCCTCGCCGAGTTGGCGCGCGGTGACCTCGACCGACACTTTGACCTCGGGTTGCCCCGAGGCGAGGCTATCGGGCGCTCTTGGATTCTCGAAGGAGAGATCCTGGATGTATTGGGCGTTGATGGCGAGGCTCGGGACGGCCTCGGTGTCGGTGCCTGCGGATTCTTGCGGTTGTCCGGCTTCGGTGCTGCTGTCGTCCGACATCGTCTCCCCCCCCCCGATCCCCATTTCGTTCGGCTATCGACCGCTGTCCATCGGAGGCGGCGTTACCGGCGAGGCCGGTTCGCTAACATGGAATCGGAACTTGCTCAACCGCAGCCAGCTTACGATTCGTCCGGCGGTAGTCGAGGGCGGTGTGGCTCCGGTTCATCCGTCTCGGGCTCGACGACATCGTATGTTCCATCGATGGTCGATCCATCCGAGGCCGATCGCGCACCTGCTCGGCGCGTGCCGGCTTGGACGATGCGCGCGAGGAGCAGCGCGCGGATCGGCGGAATGAACAAGGAGAAGCCCACGACATCGGTGAAGAAGCCGGGCGTCAGCAAGAGGACACCGGCTATCAGTAAGAACAAACCATCCAGGACCTCGGCCATCGGCAGTTGACCGCGCCCAAAGGCGGCGCGTGCGCGGCGCAGCGTGTCGAGCCCCTGCCACCGAAGCAGCGCGGTGCCGACGACGGCGGTCAGCACAATGATGCCGAGCGTCCACCACAGCCCGATGGCCTCGCCGAGGCGAATGAAGATCGCGATCTCCAAGAGTGGAACGCCGATGAGGGTGATGAGGATGCCAAACGCCACTTGTCGTTTCCCGTTTTCCGCCCCAGCTATTGTCCAAGGACTACGATTTCCGCTGCTGGACCACGCGCTGCCAACCAGCTAGTGTGACAAGTTATTCTGGCAGATGCGGACTGCGCGCGCGAAGCCGAACCGTTGGCGATGCCGCCGGACATGGATCATGGAAGGCATCGGTTTCATCGATATCATTTTCTTCGCAATGGTGGCGGCGTTCATCATCCTGCGGCTGCGTAACGTATTGGGCCGGCGCACCGGTCATGAGCGGCGGCCGCAGAGCTCGATCTTCGGGCGCCGCGCAGAGTCGGGCGATAAGAACGTAATTCCGCTGCCGGAGCGCTCGAGCCCGTCGCCGCGCGAAGAGGATACATTGACCGAGCCGCAGGCGACGCCGGTAGCGGAGGCGGCTGCGAACGAGGGAGCCTCGGTCGTCACCGCCGGTATCGCCCAGATCAAGAGCCGCGATCCGAACTTCGATGCGAGCGAGTTCCTGGCCGGTTCGCGGGTCGCCTACGAGATGATCGTCGTTTCATTCGCAAACGGCGATACCGACACCCTCAGGCCGTTGCTCGCCGATGATGTTTATTCAAACTTTGCCAGCGCGATCGACGAGCGCGAGGGGCAGAAGGAGACCCTGGAGACGACGCTGGTTGCGATCGACTCGGCCGACGTCATCGAGGCGCGGTTAAACGGCGGACTTGCGGAGATCACGGTTAAGTTCGTTAGCGAGCTCGTCAACGTCACGCGCAATGCCGAGGGCGAGATTGTTTCGGGCGATCCGCGAGCTGTCGACACCATCACGGACCTTTGGACTTTTGCCCGGGATGTGCGTGCAAGCGATCCCAACTGGAGACTAGTCGCGACCAGCAGCCCGAATTGATGCGGTTTGCCATACGCCCCGGGGCACGAGGCCCTGGGCCGGAGCTTCCCGCGCCAGGCGGCGCGCGCAGTCGGGCGGCGCTGGGGGGGATAGCGGTCGCGGCGGCAGTCGTTGTGGCGGCCGTGATCTGGTATTCGACAAGGCCTCCGCCACCGGTGCCCGATCGTCTTACCCTGACTCGAACGGCGTTCGCCGATCTCGACGGCTGGCGCGCCGATCCGCATGCGGCCGCGCTCGTGCCATTCCTGCTGAGCTGCACTCGGTTGTCGCGACTCGCGGAAGAACGCTCCCTCGGTCCCGATGGTATCGGCGGCACGGTCGCCGACTGGCGAGCGGTGTGCGCGGCCGCAGCGGGGTTGCCAAGCGGCGACGACGCGGCGGCTCGTTCGTTCTTCGAAGCGCACTTCGTGCCGCTCGCGGCGACTAACGGAGGTCAGGTTCAGGGGCTCTTCACCGGCTACTACGAGCCCCAACTGCGCGGCAGCCGCGCGCGCCAAGGGCGCTACGCGTTCCCGATCTACCGGCCGCCACCCGATCTGGTGCGCGTCAATCTGGGAGAGTTTCGCGATTCGCTTAAGGGGCAGCGCATTGCCGGACGCGCTGTAGACGGCAAGCTTGAGCCATTTCCCGACCGCGGAGCGATAGACGCGGGCGCCCTCGACGGCCGGGGACTCGAGCTCGTCTGGGTCGACGACCCGATCGACGCCTTCTTCCTCCATATTCAGGGCTCGGGACGTGTCGCGCTCGATGATGGCACCACTCTGCGGGTGGGCTATGCCGCACAAAATGGCCATCCGTACTTCGCTATCGGGCGCGAGCTGGTGGCGCGTGGCGCCCTCGAGCCCGAGACGGTATCGCTGCAAACGATTCGTGCGTGGCTGAGGTCGAACGACGAAGGCGCTGCCGACGTGATGGCCCTGAACCGATCGTATGTCTTCTTTGATGAGCTCGACGGAGCGGGTCCGATCGGTGCCCAGGGCGCCGTTTTGACGCCGCGGCGCTCGCTCGCCGTCGACCGACGCTACTTGCCGCTCGGAGCGCCAATGTGGCTGGAGGCATCAGCGCCGGCGTCGGAGGAGGGTGCGCCGGATATGCCATTGCATCGGCTGTTGATCGCCCAGGACACCGGCGGTGCGATCCGCGGGCCGGTGCGCGGCGATGTTTTCTGGGGCCACGGCGCCGCGGCGGAGGCAATCGCCGGCCGCATGAAGCATTCCGGCCGCTACTATTTGCTGTTGCCCACCGCCGTCGCCAACCGGCTGGAGGAGACAGGGCGCCTCGGGTGCGCGGACTAAGGGCAAGCCGGCCCTGTCTTTATGCGTCGGAAGAGCGGGCGGCCTGGGCGATCCGCATGAGGGCCCGGCCGCATACCGCATGGGCCGGCAGGCCGGTTGTCTTGCAGTCGATCTCGGCGTTCAGCAGGATCTGCAATGCCGTGCCGAGGCGCCCGGTCGACCAGGCGCGGAGCTGCGCCTTGAAGCTCTCGGTGCGCTTGAAAAAGACGGGCGGGCGCAGGTCCCGGATTGCTTGTTCGATCCCGCTGCCCTGATCGCGGGCGGCTGAGGCGAGGTGGAGGCGGGTAAGGTGCCGGGTGGCGGCACGAAGCACTTGCACCGGGCTGGTGCCCTCGTCCAGGGAACGTCGTAGGCGTCGCTCAAGCGCTCCGTGATCGCTGGCGGCCACCGAGAACGCAAGGTCCTCCAGCGTCATCGCCGAGACATCGCCAATCGAAGCCATCGCGTCCGCCAGGGAGACTTCGCGCCGGCTGCCGGCGCCCATGTAGGAGGAAAGCTTCTCAAGCTCGCGCCGGCTGACCTGCCGGTCGCCTCCGAGGTTGGCGAGGAGGTAAGCGACGGCGTCGGGCTCGACGCCGAGCCCGACCTCACGGAGAGTCGCGGTGATCAGTCGTTCCAAGGCGTCGGTTGAGTCGCGATAGCACGGAAGCGCCGCGGCTTCTTTCGCGCCCTCGGTCAAGCGCCGGAGCGCTGAGCGCGGCGCGAGGTCACCCGCCTCGACGATGATGAAGGCATCACCAATTCCGTGCCGCAGTACCGTTTCGAGGCCCGCTGCCGGGATCTCGCCCGCTCCGCGCACGCGCACCAACCTGCGCCCGCCGCCAAACGCGATGGCCGCCGCTTCGTCCGCAAGGCGCGAAGGAACCTCGGCAAGCGCGCTCGGAGTCAGCTCAACGACGCGAAACGGATCCGACAGGTCCTCGACGATCGCGTGCGCGAGGCGCTCGCCACGCTCGCGCACCAGCCCTTCATCCGGGCCGTAGACCAGAACAGCGCGGACACTGGGATCGGGACGCTCGAGGAAGCGATCGATTTGGCGGGCGGAGATCTTCACGGGGCGGCCCTAGGATCCGCCGTCAGCCCGGGCAAGATCCATCGATAGTCGCGTTTGAATTTCGGTGCTGACCTCGCGCGCCAGACGGAGCCGAGCGTCCTGGGCGGCCGAGATCGTCGCATAATCGGACTGGACGACGTTGTAGGCGGTGATCGATCGAACGATGCCCCGCGAGACGTGCCGGCCGCTTTTGATGTCCGTGAGGTCGTACGAGGCCGACAGGATCACATTGTAGCGGGTCACCGAGTCGTCCCGCTCGAATGCTAGGCCTTCCTCGGTCGTGCGCAGGGTCACGACAAGCCGGTAGCGCGGCGCCCGGGGTGCCCCGCGGGGGGTGAGGCCCTGCCGTAGGTGATTGCGGACGACCTGGCCGAGGCGGTCCGGTATCGGCGCGACGTCGATGGCCCGGGTAATGTCAATGATACTGCGGCCATCGCTCTGCGGCCCATACAATGGCTCAAACCCGCAGGCGCCCAGGCACAGAGCCAGGGCAATGGTGGCGCCACGGCGCGCGGCCTCAGACCACCACATTCACGATCCGGTTAGGAACGACGATTTTCTTGCGGACGGGCTTGCCGGCAATCGCACGCTGCACGTTCTCGAGTGCAAGCGCGGAGGCGGTGACGGTCTCCTCGTTCTCATCGGGCATGACTTCCAACTGCCCGCGGACCTTGCCATTGACTTGAACGGCGATGGTCACGCGCTCGGCACGGATGAGTTCAGGGTCGGCGGTGGGCCATGGCTCATCGGCCAGCGAACGGTCATGGCCGAGGCGCTGCCATACCTCCTCGGCCAGGTGTGGCATCATCGGGCCAGCCAAGCGCACCAGGATTTCCAAGCCCTCGCGCCAGGCCCAATTGGCGACGTGCTCGTCACTGTGCTCGCCGGCGCCGTTTGCAGTACCGCCGAGCTCATTCGCGAGTTCGTAGATACGGGCGACCGCTCGGTTGAAGTGAAACGTGTCGAGATCGTCGTTGACGGCGGCGATCGTGCGATGGCTCGCTCGCCGCAGCGCCTCGGCGGCCGGCGAAAACGATGCAGGCGGGGCCACGCCAGCGGGCGGCAGATCGCGCCCGTGCTCGACCGCGAGCCGCCACAGCCGGTTGATAAACCGGGAAACGCCCTCGACGCCGGCGTCCGTCCATTCGAGATCCCGCTCAGGCGGGCTGTCCGAGAGCATGAACCAGCGCGCCGCGTCCGCCCCGTAAGTGGCGATGATGCCGGCCGGGTCGACCACGTTACGATGTGATTTGCTCATCGATTCGGAGCGGCCGATGGTCACGGCCGCGCCGGTCCCGGCATGAATCATCCGCCCATCGGGCTCGCGGCGCACCTCCTCAGGATAGAGCCAGGCACCGGCCTCGTCCCGATAGGTCTCGTGGCACACCATCCCCTGGGTGAGAAGCCCGGCAAAGGGCTCTTCGAGATCGACGTAGCCGCATTGTTTGAGCGCCCGTACGAAAAAGCGCGAGTACAGAAGATGAAGGATCGCGTGCTCGATGCCGCCGATGTACTGATCGACGGGAAGCCAGTAATCAACGGCCGTGCGATCAAGGGGCACGTTGGCTTGCGGCGAGGCGAAGCGTGCGAAATACCACGAAGAGTCGACGAAGGTGTCGCAGGTGTCGGTCTCGCGCTCGGCCGGTTGGCCGCAGCGAGGGCACTCGACACGCTTCCAGGTCGCGTGGCGATCCAGCGGATTGCCCGGCTCGTCGAAGCTGACATCCTCGGGCAGCAGGACCGGCAGATCCTGTTCCGGCACGGGGACGATACCGCAGGCTTGGCAGTTGATAACGGGGATGGGGCAACCCCAATAACGCTGGCGCGAAACACCCCAATCCCGCAGCCGGTACTTGACGGTCACCTCGCCGCTACCCGCGTCGGCCATGCGTTCGGCGACCTCGCGTTTGGCTTCGGTCACATCTAGGCCGTCGAGAAAGTCCGAGTTGATGAGGAGGCCGTCGCCCAGATAGGCCTCCGAATCGACGCGGAAATCATCGTCCGCGCCAACAGGCGCGACGACGGGGAGGACGGAAAGGCCGTACTTATGGGCGAATTCGAGGTCGCGCTGATCGTGCGCCGGACAGCCGAAGATGGCGCCGGTGCCGTAGTCCATCAGCACGAAATTGGCGACATAGACCGGGAGCTCGACACCCGGTCGGAACGGGTGGCGCGCCGTGAGGCCGGTATCGAAACCCTGTTTCTCGGCCGTTTCGATGGCCGCCTCGCTGGTTCCGAGGCGCTGGCACGCGGCGATGAATTCGCCAAGCTCGGGGTTCGACCGCGCCAGCTCCTTGGCGAGCGGGTGATCGGGCGAAACCGCGCAGAAGCTTGCGCCGAAGATGGTGTCGTGGCGCGTCGTATAGAGATCGAGCCGGTCATCGCGTCCGATCAGGTCGAAACGCATCAGCAGGCCTTCCGAGCGGCCGATCCAGTTCGCCTGCATGAGACGGACCCGCTCGGGCCAGCGGTCGAGGCCGTCGAGCGCAGCCAAGAGCTCCTCGGCGAAGGCGGTAATGCGGAAGAACCACTGTGAGAGCGTGCGCCGTTCAACTGGGGCGCCTGAGCGCCAGCCGCGGCCGTCGATTACCTGCTCGTTGGCGAGGACCGACTGCTCGACTGGATCCCAATTGACCACAGCCTCGCGCCGGTAGGCGAGGCCGGCCTCGAGGAAGTCGAGGAAGATCTTCTGCTGGTGCCAGTAGTAATCGCGATCGCACGTCGCGATCTCGCGATTCCAGTCATAGGAGATGCCCATGGACTGGAGCTCGGCCCGCATATTGGCGATGTTGTCGCGGGCCCATTGCGCGGGATGCAGTCGGTTCTCCATCGCCGCGTTCTCGGCGGGAAGCCCGAAGGCGTCCCACCCCATCGGGTGGAGGACGTTGAAACCGCGCGCGCGCTTGTAGCGCGCCACCACATCTCCGATGGTGTAGTTGCGGACGTGCCCCATATGGATGCGCCCCGAGGGGTAGGGGAACATCTCGAGCACATAATACTTAGGCCGCGCGGTATCCTCGCGCACCGAGAAGGTCTCGCGCTCGGCCCACACCCTTTGCCACTTCGTCTCGACGTTTTGGAAGTCGTAACGCAACATAACTAGTTCAGGGGCACGGACGCCGAACCGCAGCGATCATCGACGCCATGCGGACGATGTGCAAGGCCCGGCGGAGCACCCCGGCGCGCCGTTTCGGGCGGCGTCAGGACCCCTGCAGCGAAGCAACGCGGAGCTGGCGCGCCCCGGTGAGTATCGCGTCCTCTAGTGCGATGACCGTCTCCCGGCGTACCACGGCATCAACCCACTCGCCTGCCCCGCGTTCTTGGCGGAAGACAGCAACGCGGATGCCATTCGCTCGGAGCTGGCGGTCAAGAATGAAGACCGTAATCTTGAAGCGCTCACTGGGCGTCGCCGGTGGGCTGTACCAATCGGTGATGATCACCCCGCCGAAGGGATCCGCCGAGACCAACGGCATGAAGGCCACCGTGTCGAGCGAGGCCCGCCACAGATAGCTGTTGACACCGATCCCCGACGGCCCCTGCTGTTCGCCGTCGGACTTGCCGAACATGGTGAGACCGTCGGGTCCGAAGATGGATTCGCGTTCCTCGGTCGGCCGCGGATTCGACCCCTTGCCCTCTCGCTCAGGGAACACTGATTCGGTCGGCAAACCGCACGCCGCCGGGAGGAGGGCGCCGAGGCACACCAAGACGAGCCACCAAGGCTTCATCAATAACCTCGCGATATCACGTCGCAGCGCCGATCACGACAGCGCCAAACGCGGCAGCCATTTCCGGTATATTGCGTATCTCGACCGTTCACCACAAGACATCGTTTCGGGCGCTACCGCGGGAGACCGATGACCGATATCAATCGCGTGCTCACCGAAGCCCTCCACCACCATCGATCCGGGGACCTCGAGCGCGCCTCCCAGCTCTATCAGGGCATCCTCGATACCGCGCCCGACCACCCCGATGCGCTGCACCTGTCAGGCCTTGTGGCCCATCAGCGGGGAAACCACGCGACGGCCGTCGACCTCATTAACCGGGCGATAGCCGGTCATCCGAACGAGCCCCGTTACTACGCGAATCGCGGACTCGCCCTGCATGCCGCCGGTCGCCTGGCCGAAGCCGAAAGCAGCTTGCGGCGTGCGCTCGATCTCGATCCTCGTAGCGGCGCAAACCTCTTCAAGCTCGGCAACGTTCTCGCGGCCATGGAACGACCACGCGAGGCCGCGGATGCTTTTGGCGAGGCGTGCGACCTCGATCCGGACAACCCGGCGTTCCAACGCAATCTCGCGCTCGCGCTGCGCGAGGCGCAGCAACTGGAGGCGGCGGGCGAGGCCTACGACCGCGCCATCGCACTCGAGCCGAAGAGTGCCGAAGCGCACTCCGGCCGGGCGGTGGTCCTGCACAGGCTCGGCCGACTCGAGGACGCGAACGTCGCCTACCGCACCGCGCTCGACTTGGCCGGCGACCACCCCGCGGCTGTTGGGACTAGAGCGCTGTTGGGCCATTCGCTGATGGAGAGCGGCCATGTCGAAGAAGCGGTCGCCGAGCTGCACGCGGCCTACGCGGGGTCCGGCCAATACGAGGAGGAGATATGTCGGTGCGCCGTTGACCTCTACCGCCGGGGCCATACCGAGCCCGCCCTTGCTCTCTTGGCGCGACTGGTCGAGATCGACCGCGAGAGCCCGCGCGTGACGGCCATGATCGCCTTGTTCGAGGCGGTGCTCTCGCCCACCGATGCGGCGCTCGAGCGTATAGAGGGCCTCCTTCACCAGCATGATCTGCCCAGAGAGGTCGAACGCTCGTTGCGGTTCGGGATCGGACGCCTCCTTGACCGGGCCGATCGGTTCGATGAGGCGTTCGCGCACATCGCGGCCGGCAACCAGCTTTCCGAGGTTGTCTACGATGCGGCCGGCCGCCGCGAATACGTGGACGACTGCTGTGCGATGTTCAGTCAGGAGCGGGTCGCCACGCTGCGCCGCGCCACGATTGCGTCCGAATTGCCGGTCTTCATCGTCGGCATGCCACGCTCGGGCACGACCCTGGTCGAACAGATTCTCGCCAGTCACCCGCAGGTCCATGGGGCCGATGAGCTTGCCGACATCGAGGATATGGTCCGCACCCTCCCTGAGTCGGTCGGCGCCGCGGAACCGTTCCCGCTGTGCATGACCGCAGTGACATCTGCGCTTGCGACGCAGCTGGCAGCGGACTACCTCGCGAAACTCGAGCGGCTGGGCCGCGGCGCATCGCGGGTCACCGACAAAATGCCGCACAACTTCCTGTATCTCGGGTTGATCGCGTGCCTATTTCCGCATTCGCGCATCGTCCACTGTATGCGCGACCCGCTCGACTGCGGTCTTTCCAACTATTTTCAGGATTTCGACACGGTCGCGCTCGGCTACAGCACCGATCTCACGCACATAGGCGAGGAGTACCGTCAGTATGGCCGCCTGATGGGGCATTGGCGCGCGGTTCTGGAACTGCCGATTCTGGATGTTGCGTATGAGTCGCTGGTGGCCGAGCCTGAGCGCGTCAGCCGAGAGGTGGTCGCGTTCTGTGGCCTGGAGTGGGATGCGCGCTGTCTGAGCTTCCACGACAATCCGCGCCACGTGCGCACCTGGAGCTTCGACCAGGTGCGGGAGCCGATCTACCAGCGAGCGGTCGGTCGCAGCCGCCACTACGCGGCCCACTTGGCGCCGCTGGCCGCTGCTCTGGCGGCGGACGCGTAGGGAGCGTCGGGAGCGACCAAACCGGGTTATAGGCGCTGTTGCGGCTGCGCAACAGTGCGCGAATTTCAACACAACCGCTGCCCGGCAAGCTTGACGCTCGCAGCGTTGGCTGGCTGAATGCCGGCCTACTTTGAAGGGGGAGCGCTTCCGGTTCGCCGGAGAGTCGCGCATTCGTAAGTGAGGTTAGGATGAAGAAATATCTCTATGCCACGACGGCCCTTATCGCGGCGGGCGCGCTCGCTGGACCGGCCTTCGCAGAGGATCCGGTTTCGCTCGGCGTTTCCGGTCATCACCTTTTCAATGCTGAGTACGTTGACGCAGACGACGGCGTGGGCGAGCCTTCGTTCGGGCGTCGTGACCACATCTTCAACCGCTGGGGCATTCTGACCTTCAGTGGCAATACGACGCTGGACAACGGGCTGCAGGTCGGTGCGACATTCGATGTCAAGACCGAGAACGTGCAGTTTGAGAATGGCGGCGGGGTCGAGGACGGCTATGTGTGGATGGAGTTCGGCGGCTTCCGCGCCCAGTTCGGCGCACGGAACAGCGCGGCGAACGTCATGCACTATCAGTCGCCGACGCCTTCGATGTGGGGCTGGGGTCTGGAATCGCCGGTCTTTGCGCCGGTGAATGGCGGTGGCAACGGCACGTTGGCGTACAGCTCCACGTACCTGACGAACACCGGTGATTCCGAGAAGATCACGGTCTTCACACCACGGGTAATGGGCATCCAGGTCGGCGTGTCATACACGCCGGAGCTCTGCCAGCAGGCCGGTGGCGTTACCGCCGGTGCCGCGTTCACCGGCTGTAACGGTAACTTTGGTCTCGGCATCATCGGTGGTCCGGCGACCGACAATGTGGGCACGACGGCCGGTCAGGTCTGGGACATCGGCGCGAACTATGTCAACTCGTTCGACGAGGTCGACCTCAACATTTCGGGTGGCTTCACACACGGTGAGCCCGAGGTGTCGAGTGCTGTCGCCGGAGCGGTGGGCTCGGACGATCTCGAGGGCTTCTCGGCCGGCTTGCAGGTCAGCTACCAGGGCTTCACGTTCGGCACGGCGTATCGTGAAGTGAATGACGGCACGTTTAGTTCGGCCGGCATTTCCAGCGGTGGCGATCGCACCAACTGGTCGGTCGGTCTACGCTACGCAACAGGGCCGTGGGGCATCGGTGTCCAGTACGTCGACATGGAAGTCGAGGCTGGTATGGGGGCCGGCGAGGACGAGTACAATGCGTTCGAGCTCGGCGGGACATACGATCTAGGCCCGGGCATCCAGTTCGTGTTCGGCTACCAGCATCACAACCTGGAAGACAATCTCAGCGGCATCGGCAGCGAAAACGAGGTGGATGCGATCTTCGTCGGCAACGCCGTATTCTTCTAGCTGACGAACCATACTGCTTTTGGGGGCGGACCTCGGTCCGCCCCTTCTTTATGCTCCGTGCACGAGTTTGGCCGGTCGGCGAGAGCGCGTCATGGGAGCTATCATCTGGCTCGCGTCCTATCCGAAATCGGGCAACACGTGGATACGCGCCTTTCTCCACAATCTGCTGCTGAACCCGGGCCGCGCCGCCGACATCAATAAGCTCGATCAGTTCGCGTTGGGGGACGGCAGGAAGGACTGGTACGAAACCGTCGCCGGACACGCGATCGATGGCCTGGCGCCCGACAAGCTCGCGGCGTTGCGCCCGCAGGTGCATCAACGCATGACCGGAGCCCATCCCGATTCCGTATTCGTCAAGACCCATAGCCCGCTGGGTGATGATGGCGGCACAGAGCTGATCACCATGAGCTGCACTGCCGGCGCTATCTACATCGTACGCAATCCGCTAGACGTAGTCGTATCGATGGCCCACCACTCGGGCCTGGAGCTCGATGACTCGATTCGGCTGCTGGCGGACCCGGCCGGGGGGGCGCCCGAAGATGTGCGGAATATCCCGATCACGCTCGGCACCTGGTCGCGCCACGTGAAGAGTTGGACTCACCAATACAGCCTCGGGTTGCATACTGTACGTTACGAGGACCTTCTCGCCTCACCCTCGAAGCACTTTCGCGCGATCGCTCGCTTCCTAGGCCTCGACCCGCCGCGCGAGCGGATCGCCAAGGCGATCAAGTTCTCCTCATTCAGGACCTTGCAGGGGCAAGAGAAGGCGCGAGGTTTTCGCGAACGCAGCCCGGCAGCGAAACTGTTCTTCCGCGCGGGCAGGACGGGCCAGTGGCGGAACGCGCTGTCGGCGGAACAAGTCCAGCGGGTTGTTGATGCCCATTGCGAACAAATGGCGCGGTTCGATTACCTGCCATGAAGGCGCTCTGTGACGGGCATCACTTGACGATATGGCGCGACGGCTTTGATCGCGCGCCCTCGATTGGCGCCTGAGCTTTTGCTACATCATCGGCGCGCGGCGCGACGGGGAATCATTGGGGGTGTCCTTGCCAGCTAGCCAGAGTGAGACTGTGAACAATCTTCAACTGACTAAACTCGACATCGTGTTGGCCGGTCACGGCGACAGCTGTGAGCAGCTGTTGAGCCATCTCGACACCGCCGCCGCGGCCGATGGAACCAAACACTTTGCTACGGCGAGCTATAGATTCTCGGTGGCCGATCATGCGGGCCATCCCGGATTCCCGGCGAGGCTTCTCGATACAATGCCTGCGCTCGGTGCCGCCATCCTCGTCATTGACGGCGAGCGGGGCGTCGATCGCACGATTCGGCAGAGCGCCTTTCTGCTCAACTTGATTGGCATTCGCCAAGTCGTCGCTGCGGTGACGGGGCTTGGCGACGGGCCCGGGACCGCGGCGCAGCGTTTCGCGGCCATCGAGCAGGCGCTTACCGACTGGTTTGGCAGCGTTCCGGGCGCTGGCGCGCTGCTCGTGCCCGTCGCCGGCAGCCATGACCGCGCACCCGCCTGGCACGAGGGTCCGTGCCTGCTCGAGGCGCTCGAACGCGTGCAGCCGCTCGCCCAGCCGGTCGACGTGCCCCTACGTATGCCGATCGTTGAAGTGGCGGGTAGCAACGGCGAGCGTCACTACCGCGCTCGTATCCTGACCGGCCTACTGGACATGGGCGATACCATCATGTTTTCGCCGATGAACCAGACCGCCCGAGTCGTCTCGCTCGCGACCGAGGACGGAGCGGACCAACTCAACAGTGCCGAGGCTGGCGAGACGGTCCGCATTGCGCTCGATCAGGACCTTCCGATAGCGCCCGGGGAGTTGGCGAGTCACCCGCCGGACGTGCTACCCGTAGAGACCGACGTCTTTCGTGTGCGCATGACGTGGATGAGCGATCGTGACTTGGTCGCGCACAGCACCTATCAGCTGCGGCGTTTCGGGCACGCGATCCCGGTGACGGTGCAGTCGATCGAGTCGGCCTCGGCGAATGGTCGGCCAAACGAAATGATCGAGGCGACGATACGGACGCGCTCGATCATCGCGCTGGACCCGTTCGAGGCATGCGGGCCAACCGGCTTCTTCGCCCTCTATGACGGCGACGATCTCTGCGGCGCGGGCCAGATCAGCATGCGCGGCTACGCCGATCAGCGCGACCTGATCACGATGCGCGCAACGAACGTCGTTCGTGTCGAGCACTCGGTCACCGACGAGCACCGCATCCTGCGCAACGGCCACCGCGGCGCCGTCCTCTGGCTTACCGGCCTGTCCGGTGCCGGCAAGTCGACGATCGCCATCGAGGTCGAGCGTCGATTGTTCGAAAAGGGCTATCAGGTCTACGTGCTGGACGGCGACAACATCCGCCATGGCCTCAACACCAACCTCGGCTTTTCGCCCGAGGACCGGGCCGAGAATATCCGGCGCGTCGGCGAGGTTGGGGCGCTGTTCGCCAATGCCGGATTCATCGCCATAACGGCCTTCATCTCACCGTATCGCTCCGATCGCGACCGAGCGCGGACCGCCCTACCGGAGGGCTTCCACGAGATCTACATACAAGCCGACCTCTCGGTGTGCGAAGAGCGCGATCCCAAGGGCCTCTACAAGAAGGCGCGGGCCGGCGAGATCCCGGATTTCACCGGCATCTCGGCACCCTACGAGGCGCCCGAGGACCCCGAGCTCATCGTCGATACCTCAAACAGCGATGTCGACGAGTGCTCCCGCCGCGTCATCGAGCATATCGAGCGCCATTTCGCGCTAAAACCAACCTAGGCGATATCGCGGTCGGCCGCATGGGCCGCGTCGATCGCCGCGAGCCCGGCGCAACCGCTGTTTCGTAGGCGCGGCGCCGTGGCCGCGCTGACCCCGCCGAGCGCATAGACCGGGATCCGACTCCGTCGGACCAGCGCAGTGAACCGCACCGGCCCGAGAGCGCGCGCGCGCGGATGAGTTCGGGTGGCAAAAACCGGCGCGAGCAGGGTGGCATCGGTACCCCAACGCGCGGCCGCGACCAAACCGCGGCGGCCATGGGCGGCGGCGGTGATCAGCCAGGCTGGCTGGCGTGCTCGCCACGCGCCGGCCCGGTGGACGAGATGCTCGGGCAGGTGGAGGCCGTCGGCGCCGATTCGGCTCGCGAGGCGCCCATCAGCCGCAATCAACAGCCGAAGCCTCCCTTTCTCGCAGAGGATCCGGAGATCCTGGGCCAGTGCCGCTCTGCTCCGATCGCCGTAGTGGCGGAGGATGACCGCCCCGCCCGGGGGCAGGTGGGCCACCGCCGGACGGGGATCAGGAAACCGATCCTCGTCGGTCAGTAAGATCAGCGGCGGCAGCGCGCACGCGGCGTGCACCGGGCAGGCCAAATTGAGGCGCCGGGCGTGGTCTGATAGGATGACGCAGCCGGCTGCCATGGCGCCGGCCACAGTGCCATGGCCGACATGCCCTCGCAAATCGCCATCTCAACCGCCCCGCCCGACGTCGCCGCGAACCTGGAGACGGTGCGCGCGCGGATCGCCGCCGCGGCGGTCAAAGCAGGTCGCGATGCCGCGGCCGTCCGTCTCGTCGCGGTCAGCAAGACGCACGGGGAGGACCGCATCCGACCGGCGCTCGAGGCCGGCCATCGGATCTTCGGCGAGAATCGCCTGCAGGAAGCCGAGGGTAAATGGCCGGCCCTCAAGGCCGCCTACGGCGATGCCACGCTGCATCTGATCGGACCGCTTCAGACCAACAAGGCGCGCGCGGCCGTCGAGTTGTTCGACGTGATCGAGACGGTCGATCGGCCCAAGCTCGCGCGGGTTCTCGCAGCCGAAATGACGCGGTGCGGCCGTCGCCCCGATTGCTTCATCGAGGTCAACACGGGCGGGGAGCCACAGAAGCACGGCGTGCTGCCCGACCAGACGGATGCTTTCATCGCCGCCTGTCGCGAGGAGCACGGCCTGCCAATCGTCGGCCTCATGTGTATCCCACCGATGGAGGAGGAGCCCTCGTTGCACTTTGCCCTGCTACAGACAATCGCTGAGCGCAACGGTCTTACGCAACTGAGCATGGGGATGAGCCACGACTTCGAGGTCGCGATCGCTTTCGGCGCAACGCAGGTGCGAGTGGGAACGGCGATTTTCGGGCCACGCCAGCCGCGATAGCCGACGGCGCAACGGCGAATTACCCGGTGACGCAGAGCTGCGTCTGCAGCTCGCATTGATCGAGGACCGCCAACAGATCGGCGCAGGCCAGCGCGACGCAGCCCTCGGTCGGCCCGTAATCGGTTCGCGCGACGTGCAGAAAAATGGCGCTGCCGCAGCCGCGTACGACGGGGTCGTCGTTGTAGCCAAGGACGACGATCACATCGTAGACCTCGTCGTCGCGGCACAGCCGTTCATGGCGGGCTGGATAGGGAAAGCTGATGCGCTGGTTGTAGCGGCGATCGTCCGGATCGTCGCACCATCCCTGGTCCGGCGCGAGCGCCTCGACGGGGAGCCGCGTCGTTGGCGCGTCCAGTCTATCGGCGCGGTAGAGAACGTACCTCAGCGGGAAGCAGCCGAGCGGCGTTGCCCCGTCGCCCTCGCGCTTGCTGTCGGTGACACCGGCCCGCCCGAGGGCACACGGATAACGCCGCCCTCGCCACTTCACGGTGCCCGACGAGACCGTGATGATGTCGGTCATCGCACGCCCGGCCCCGCTCCTCCGCTCACAGATCGCGCTCGACCAGCGCGCGTAGCGCTTCCATCTGCAGCAGGTTCTCCTCGAAAAGGGCGAGCAGCCGCGCGGTCTCAGCTTGGTTCGGTGGCCTCTCGGCGGCCGCATACGCTTCGGCACCAGCAGCAGCGCCGCGCGCCGGCTGCCATTCCACCGGATCGCTAGCTGCTTGCGCCGAGGCCACCGTGGCAGTGGTCGGCGGGGTCTCGCCGCCGCCATCGAAGAGGGCCATGGCATGGGCGCCGATATCCCGCCCCGTGGCGTTCTCCACAGCAAGGTTGACCATCGAGGCGGCGACGCCGACCGGACCGCCGAACACGGCGCTGCCAATCAGGCGCGGACCCGGTGCAATCGCATCGCCGGTGATCTCGCGATGGAGGGCGGATACAACCGGGAGATGGTGGAGCGGATTGACCAGATCGAGGAGGTCGCCGAAGTCGAAGCCATCGGCACCCCAGAAATCACCCTCACCCTGCGCGGAGCGCGACGTCTGCGGCGCGTGCGTCGGTTCAGCGGGCGACCAAGCCGCCTGAAGCGGGCGCATTTCGGCCGCGAGCGGAGCGGGGTTACCTGGCATATCAATCCTACGCTAGGACCGTAGCAAACGGCGCGCCAGCGCACTGGCTCTGCAATATCAATGACTTAGCATATCGGCGGAGGCCGCAGCCTGGGGTTTGAGGCAGGTTTTTCCGAGCGAGGCGGCAGATTGGTCCGATCAGAACAGGTGACCTGCGCGCTTGGCTTTTGTCGCTAGATACGGGGCGTTGTAGTAGGTAGCCGGGAAGGTGTGCGGCACGCGCTCTACGACGTCGATGCCGTGGCGAGCGAGTGCGGCCATCTTGGCCGGGTTGTTGGTGAGCAATCGTACCTGCAGGAAACCGAGCCGCCGCAGCATCTCCGCCGCCGGCAAAAAGACGCGCTCATCGGCTTCGAATCCAAGGCGCTCGTTGGCTTCCATCGTGTCGAAGCCCTGGTCCTGGAGCTGGTAGGCGCGCAACTTGTTGATAAGCCCGATGCCGCGTCCTTCTTGGGCGAGGTACAGGATCACACCGCCGCCGCTTGCCGCGATCAGCTCGACGGCCCCGCGCAGTTGCTGGCCGCAGTCGCAACGTAGGCTGGCGAGGAGATCGCCGGTGAGGCAGGCGGAATGAAGCCGAACGAGGACCGGCACGCTGCGACTGGGATCACCGATGACGATCGCCAGGTGCTCAATGCCCCCATCGGCCGGGCGGAACGCGGTGATGCGGGCATCCGCCGCCCCGTCGAGCGGAACGTGCGCGTCAGTGACGGCGACGAGGCCGATGGCGCCATCGGTTTCATAGGACTCGATGTCAGCGGCAGCTACGCGCAGCAGCGAGTCCTGTGCGG
This sequence comes from Alphaproteobacteria bacterium, assembly GCA_965248765.1. Lineage (GTDB taxonomy): Bacteria > Pseudomonadota > Alphaproteobacteria > VGEJ01 > VGEJ01 > CBDFKF01. The sequence goes on along the minus strand of CBDFKF010000004.1, from coordinate 2,685,087 downwards.
CCTCGGCGTCATTCTCCAACGGCACGGCCACGACCGCTGGCAAGAGGCGGGCGAGCCGGCAAAGGGTCACGGCCGCCGCATAGGCAGCCGGCGGATGTTCCGCGGCGATCGGAAAAGGGCCGCGCAGCGGATGGGCGAGGTCCGTCGTCGGGTCGACCAGCGTTCGCAGGGCGTCCGCCGACAGTTGTTGTGCGCCGTCGAGCACCACGACGTCGGCCCCCGTCGGCCGAATGTGCAGAGTACTCGCCCGCTGCGCGGTAATCGCGAGGACCGGCGCGACCGCACTCAACCGGGCCAGCCAGTCAAGCGCTTGGCGCGCGGCAAGCTCCGCCGCCACGATTGCGTGCCCGGCGCTCTCAGATCCGACGACCACCACCGGAACGCCGCGCCGTAGATCGTCGATCGCGCGGTCCACGGCGAGAAGGGCCGATGGTGCGCGCGATGCGCGATCGGGCGTCGCGAAGGGAGGTTTGGTCATGCGGGAATCCGCAACATGTCGGCAGCGCTTGATTATAGCAAACGGCGCGACGGCGCAGCGGAGTCCTCGGCAACGGCAGCAGTTGCCCCTTGCTTGCGGTGCGCCAAACGCGCCAGAGTGCGGGCCATGTCCAAGCCCGGCGGCGGCGCCAACGACGAAGCCCTCGAAAGCGGCATTCATACCGACTTCAGTGGGTCGACGACCTATGGCGAGTACCTCCGGCTCGAGTCGATCCTGTCGGCCCAGGTGCCGGCAAGTGATAGCCACGACGAGCTTCTGTTCATCATTTGCACCAGGCGACGGAGCTTTGGCTCAAGCTGATGTTGCACGAAGTTGCTGGCGCCATCGCCCGGTTGCGCGAGGACGATCCACAGCCGGCGTTCAAGATGCTCGCCCGCGTCTCGCGAATCCAATCGCAGATCATTCAGTCCTGGGATGTCCTGTCGACTCTAACGCCCGCCGATTATCTCGCGTTTCGCGATCGCCTTGGTCGCGCTTCGGGGCTGCAGTCGCTCCAATACCGGTTGCTTGAGTTCGCCATGGGCAACAAGAACGCCGCGATGACCAAGCTGTTCGCCCATCAACCCGAGCAGATGGCGGAGCTCACTCGGGCGTTGCAGCAGCCAAGCCTGTACGATGAGTCGATCAGACTGTTGGCCCGGCGTGGTTTCGACATTGCCGAGGGCTGCGTGGAGCGGGACTGGTCGCAGGCCTATGAGCCGCATCCGTCGGTGGAGGCCGCTTGGCGCTCGGTCTATCGCGACGTCTCACGCCACTGGGACCTCTACGAGCTCGCCGAGGACCTCGTCGATGTGGCGGATTGGTTCCGGCAATGGCGGTTCTGGCACGTGACGACGGTGGAGCGTGTCATCGGCTGGCGCCGGGGCACCGGTGGGTCGTCGGGCGTGCCCTATCTCAGAAAAGCGTTGGATTGGCGCTTCTTTCCTGAGCTCTGGGCCGTGCGGACGAGTCTGTAGGGGAGGACCGCGATGGTGTATCTCGACTACGACCAGGCGGGCCTGGACGCCCAGTTCAACCTGCGCCAGCGCCATCCCGAGTTTGAGACATACTTCGTCGATTGGGACGAGCGCAGCCGGCAAACGCGGGAGCGCTTAGCGTGCCACCTCGACGTCCGCTATGGCAGCCAGCCGAAAGAAACACTCGACATCTTCGCCGCCGAAGCGCCCGGCGCGCCGGTGCACCTGTTTATCCACGGCGGGTACTGGCAGAACCTCGACAAGAAGGACTTCAGCCATCTCGCCGATGCGCTGGTCGCTGCCGGGATTACCGTGATGGTCGTCAACTACGACTTGGCGCCGGCGGTCGATGTCGACGAGATCGTCCGTCAAAACCGTGCCGCGCTCGCCTGGATCTGGCAGCATGCCGCCGATTTCGGCGGTGATCGCGAACGCCTGACGATCTCAGGGCATTCGGCCGGCGGGCATCTGGCGGCGATGCTGCTCGCGACCGACTGGCCGGACTTCAGCCCCGGCCTGCCGCCCTCACCGATAAAAGGCGCGTGCGCGATCAGCGGGATCTACGATATCGAACCGATCTCGCTGAGCTATCAGAACGCGGTGTTACGCCTGGACGCGGCCGCGGTCGCACGTAACACTCCCCTCCACCATCTGCCCCATGCACCAGTCCCGCTCGTTCTCGCCTACGGTGCCGAGGAGACCGATGAGTTTGCACGCCAGACTGCGATTTACGCTGAGGCGTGGCGCGCGCGCGGGTTCGATTGCGAGGTTCTGGTCATCGAGAACCGGAATCACTTCAACGTGATCGACGACCTCTGCCACGCGGAGAGTGCCCTTGCCCGGGCCGTCATCGCGCTGGCCAAGGCGCACTGACAAGGCTGCCGGCCGGTGCAGCGGTTGCAAATAGCCTCTATTTCTCCCATTTGTCTGTCCAGCGGGCCACCGGGGCCTAGGCGAAGGGGTGTTGGACATGAGCGCTGCCAAACACATTCTTCTCGTTGACGACGACCAGGCCCTGCGCGAATCACTGCGCGAGCAGCTCGAGCTGACCGAGGGGTTCACAACCGCCGAGGCGGGATCGGGCGCCGAAGCCGTTAAAGCGGCAAAAGGCCAGCACTTCGACATGGTCCTGCTCGATATCGGTCTTCCCGATCAGGACGGGCGCGAGGTCTGCCGTTTGATGAGGAGGAACGGTGTCACCGCACCTATCATTATGCTGACGGCCGCGGAAACCGACGCTGACACGATCCTCGGGCTCGAATCGGGGGCCAACGACTACATCACCAAGCCGTTCCGCCTGAATGTGCTGCTGGCGCGCATTCGCGCCCATCTGCGCCAGCACGAGCAGAGCGAAGATGCTGTGTTTTCGATCGGCCGCTTCACCTTCCGACCCAGCGCCAAAATACTTCTCGATGACGAAGCGAACGAGAAAGTGCGGTTGACCGAGAAGGAGACGGCGATCCTCAAATACCTCTATCGGGCCGGGGACAAAGTGGTGCGGCGCGATGTTCTTCTCTCAGAGGTCTGGGGCTACAACGCAGGCGTTACCACCCACACCTTGGAGACGCATATCTACCGGCTGCGCCAGAAGATTGAGCGCGACCCCACCAGCGCCGAGTTATTGGTGACCGAGCCCGGGGGCTATCGCCTCACTCCGTGAGCGTCGCGCCGGGCGCGCAGCCTAGTCGTAGAGGACGACGCTGCGAATCGACTTGCCTTCGTGCATCAGGTCGAAGGCATCGTTGATCTTGTCGAGCGGCATGGTGTGGGTGATCAGGTCGTCGATGTTGATCTTCCCGTCCATGTACCAATCGACGATCCGCGGCACCTCGGTCCGGCCTTTGGCGCCGCCGAACGCGGTGCCGCGCCAGACGCGGCCGGTGACCAGCTGGAACGGGCGCGTCGCGATCTCCTGACCAGCGCCGGCGACACCGATGATCACACTTTCCCCCCAGCCCTTGTGACAGCATTCGAGCGCCTGTCGCATGGTGGCGACGTTGCCGATGCATTCGAAACTGTAATCGGCGCCGCCGTTGGTCAGATCCACTAAATAGGCGGCGAGGTAGCCCTCGACCTCGTTCGGATTGACGAAATGCGTCATGCCGAACTTCTCAGCGAGCGGGCGTTTGCCGGCGTTGGTATCGACACCGACGATCATGTCGGCCCCGACCAGACGCGCGCCCTGGACGACGTTGAGGCCGATGCCGCCGAGCCCGAAGACCACAACGTTGGCGCCGGGCTCGACCTTGGCGGTGTTGATGACGGCGCCGATCCCCGTCGTGACACCGCAGCCGATGTAGCAGATCTTGTCGAACGGAGCGTCCTCACGGACCTTGGCGACGGCAATCTCGGGCAGCACCGTGAAGTTCGCGAACGTCGAGGTGCCCATGTAGTGGTAGAGCGTCTCGTTACCGAGCGAGAAGCGGCTGGTGCCATCGGGCATCAGGCCCTGGCCTTGGGTGACACGGATGGCCTGGCACAGGTTGGTCTTGCCCGAGAGACAGTACTCGCACTGACGGCATTCCGGCGTGTACAGGGGGATGACGTGGTCGCCGGCTGTGACCGAGGTGACGCCTGCGCCGACGTCGACGACAACCCCGGCGCCTTCGTGCCCGAGTATGGCCGGGAACAGGCCTTCGGGATCGCCACCCGAACGGGTGAACTCATCCGTGTGACAAATTCCGGTCGCCTTGACCTCAACCAACACTTCGCCCTCGCGTGGGCCGTCGAGACTGACCGTCTCGATGGCGAGCCGTGCTCCGGCCTCGTGGGCGACGGCGGCGCGTACGTCCATGGGGTCCCTCTTTTTTGTGTGGTTTCAGACGGCCCGGTTGACGCGAACACTAGAGCGGCGCGCTGGGCGAATCAACGCTGCCTCGGTGGCAGAGGGACCGCCAGTGCGGAGGCGGTGGGTCGCGGGCGGGACCCCAATCGGACTATGCTGCGGATTGAGCTCATGAGTGTGCGGTGATGGCAGGTCGGATCACGCGCGGGGTGGTCAGCCGCCGCCGGTTAGCGATGGCCATGGCGGCGGCGAACGTGGGCGGGGCTACCGGCCGGATCCCCGCGGCGGTTCAGGGCGTACTGGCCGAGGCACTCGAGGAGTCCCGCGCCGCCATCCGTCGGCGCTTCGAGGCATCGAACCACGGGCTGAAGGCGGCGCGGGAGAGCGCTGTTCTGATGGACCGTATCATCGCCGCCCTTCTCGATCACACGGATGACATCCGGCCTAGCCATCCGGACCCCGAGCGCGGACTGAGCGTGGTCGCGGTCGGCGGCTACGGCCGGGGTGAACTCGCCCCCCACTCCGATATTGATCTCTTGTTCCTGTTTGCTGGACCGCCGCCCCAGGGGGCGGCGCGCCTGGTCCAGCCCGTCCTGTACGTGCTGTGGGACCTCGGCTTCAAGGTCGGGCACGCCACTCGATCAATCGAGCAATGCCTCGGGCTTGCAACGACCGACATGAGCGCGCGGACGGCGCTTTTGGAGGGGCGGCACCTCTGGGGCGATCGGCGAGTATCGAACCGACTGGCGCGTCGGTTCCGTGCTCAGATGGTGGCGGGATCGGAGGCCGAGTTCGTTATCGCCAAGCTCGCCGAACGCGATGCCCGCCACCATCGTTTCGGCGATAGTCGTTACGTCGTTGAGCCCAATCTCAAGGATGGGAAGGGCGGACTGCGCGACCTGCACACACTGGTGTGGATCGCCAAATATCTCTTCGCCGTCGATCGTGTCGAGGAACTGGTCGAACATCGGCTCCTAACACGGGCCGAGCTCAGGAGCTTCAACCGCGCCGAGACGTTTTTGTGGACGGTGCGCTTTCACCTGCACTATCTCGCCGGTCGCGCCGAGGAGCGCATCACCTTCGATGTTCAACCGGCGCTCGGCCGCTTGCTGCGGTATGCCGACCGCAAAGGCAGCCGCGGCGTCGAGCGTTTCATGAAGCACTACTTCCTGATCGCTAAGGACGTGGGCGACCTCACCCGGCTCTTCTGCGCAAGCCTCGAGGAAAGCCACGTGCGCAAGCCGCAAACCGGCGGTGGCGTACCGCGCGAGGTGGAGGGCTTTCTCGTCGTCAACCGTCGCTTGCGGCACGGCGAGGAAAACGAATTCACGGCCGATCCGGTCAACATGATCCGGCTGTTCCACGTGGCGGATCGCCATGACCTCGACATCCATCCGTACACGCTGCGGCTCGTGCGCCGTAACCTGGGGCTCGTCAACGCCTCGCTCCGCGCCGATGCCGAGGCGAATCGTCTGTTCCTCGAGATGCTGACCTCGCGCAAGGACCCGGAGACCGCGCTCAGGCGCCTCAACGAGGCGGGTGTGTTCGGGCGATTCATCCCCGAGTTCGGCCGGGTCGTCGCCCAGATGCAGTACGACATGTACCACATGTACACAGTGGACGAGCACGCGATCCGGGCGATTGGTCTGCTCTCGCGCATCGAGAAGGGGGAGCTGGCCGAGGACCACCCGGTCTCGCATGAGATCGTTCATCAGGTGCTTTCGCGGCGGGCCCTCTACGTCGGCCTCCTGTTACACGACATCGGCAAGGGCCGGGGTGTCGACCATTCGGCGTTCGGCGCGATGGTGGCACGCGAACTCGGGCCGCGGCTCGGCCTGGATGAGGAGGAAACGGAAACCGCGGCCTGGCTGGTGGAGCATCACCTGCTGTTTTCTCACACCGCTTTCAAGCGCGACGTGAGCGACCCCAAGACCGTCAGCGATTTCGTGGCGGCCGTGCAAAGCCCGCAGCGGCTGCGTCTGCTGCTCGTCCTGACCGTTGCTGATATCCGCGCCGTCGGGCCGGGGCGGTGGAACGGCTGGAAGGGCCACCTGTTGCGCGATCTCTACCACGCGGCCGAAGCCGTAATGACGGGCGGCCTGATCGCCGACGATCGCGGCCGCCGCGCCGCGGCCGCGAGGGAGACTTTCCGAGCGCGCGCCGAAGCAGCCGGCGATGCCGATCTCGACGCGTTGCTCGAAGGTTGCGACGACGGCTATTGGCTATCGGCTGATGCCGAGGCCCACTTCCGCCATGCCAAGCTCGTGCGGGCGGCGCGGCAGACCGATCCACCGCTTGCGGTCGATGCGCGCAGCGATGCCTTCCGTGCCATCACCGATGTTGCCGTTTGCACCGAAGACCGCCCCGGATTGTTCGCGCGCCTCGCTGGCGCCATGGCAAGCGTCGGGGCGAGCATCGTCGATGCCAAGATCTTCACCACCGCGGACGGCATGGCGCTGGATACCTTCTGGATCCAGGATGCTCTGGCGCGGCCGTTTGCCGAGGCCAACCGGATCGCGCGCCTGAAGCGTGCAGTTACCGAAGCGTTGGCGCACGAGGGGCTGTTGCCGCCGCTCGCGCTCGAGGGAGGGCGGCTGCCGCGCCGCGCGGCGGTGTTCACGGTCGCACCGCGGGTTCTGGTCGATAACCGAGCGAGCGATCTGCACACCGTCGTTGAGATCAACGGGCGCGATCGGCCCGGTCTGCTCTATGACCTGACCCGGGCGTTGATGCGATTGCGGCTTTCGATCATGAGCGCACACATCGCCACTTTCGGCGAGCGCGCCGTCGACGTCTTCTACATCAAAGACCGGTTCGGCCTGAAGGTGACGCGTGAGGAGACGCTTGATCACCTCCGCCGCCTGCTGCTCGCCGAGCTCGCCGGGCCGTCGTCGAGCCGAGATAGCGGCGGTCGCGCCGCGCCCGCCGATCGGCGCCGCGGCCCCGAGCCCGTGGTCGCTGGCACCGCGGCCTCTTAAGGCCATCCCGTGAACCTCCTGCGTGCCGCCACCACTGTTGGCGGCTATACGATGGTAAGCCGCCTGCTCGGCTTCGCTCGCGACATACTGATCGCCTTTGCGCTCGGGGCCGGGCCGGTGGCCGATGCGTTCTTCGTCGCCTTCAAGCTGCCGAACTTCTTCCGTCGCCTGTTCGCCGAAGGCGCCTTCAACGCCGGCTTTGTGCCGCTGTTCTCCGCCCTCCTGCAGCAGGAGGGCGCGGGTGCGGCCCGCGCCTTCGCCGAGCAGGCGCTGAGCGTTTTGCTGTGGACGTTGCTCGCGCTCGTCGCGGCGATGCAGATCGCCATGCCATGGCTGATGTACGGGCTTGCGCCAGGCTTTGCCGATGATCCGGCCAAGTTCGATCTGACGGTTGCGCTCACACGCCTGACGTTTCCGTACCTTCTTTTCATCAGCCTCGTCTCGCTGATGGGCGGGGTGCTGAACGCCATGGGGCGGTTCGCCGCCGTCGCGGCAACGCCGATCCTCCTCAACCTCTGCATGATAGCCGGTCTCTTGCTGCTGGCCGGCTACACCGAGACCCCCGGTCATGCGCTGGCGTGGGGCGTCGCGATCGCCGGCATGGTTCAGTTCGTGTGGCTCATCGTCGCGGCGCGGCACGCCGGCATGAGCCTGAGGCTGCCGGTTCCCCGGCTGACCCCGCGGGTCAAGGAGCTGCTCCGTTTGATGCTCCCGGGGGTGATCGGCGCCGGTGTGGTGCAGATCAACTTGGTCGCGGACGTCATTCTCGCCTCGTTCCTTCCCGAAGGCTCGGTCACATTCCTCTACTTCGCCGACCGGGTAAATCAGCTGCCGCTCGGGGTGGTGGGCGTGGCTGTGGGAACCGCACTTCTGCCGCTGATGTCGCGCCAGGTGGCAGCCGGAGAGGACGGTGCGGCCGGCCACAGTCAGAACCGGGCGATTGAGCTCTCCTTGCTCCTCGCGATCCCTGCGGCGGTGGCATTGGTGGCGCTGGCCGAGCCGATCATCACGGTGTTGTTCCAGCACGGCGCCTTCGGTGCGCCGGCGAGCGCGGCGACGGCGGCCGCCTTGATGGCGTATGCTGTCGGGCTGCCCGCCTATGTCTTGGTCAAGGTCCTCACCCCCGGTTACTTCGCGCGAAAGGACACGGTAAGCCCGATGCGCATCGCGGCCCTCTGCGTTGCCATCAACCTCGTCCTCAACCTGATCCTGATGTGGCCGCTCCAACATGCGGGGCTGGCGCTGGCGACGGCGATCGCTGCCTGGGTCAACACGATCCTGCTCGCCCGCGGCCTCGGGAGACGCGGGCTGTTGCGGCTTGATCAGCGAACGCGCAAGCGGCTACCGCGCATCGTCGCGGCGAGCGCCGTGATGGGCCTCGGCCTGTGGATCGCGATGCGAGCTCTGGACGAGTCGCTCGCCGGAACGAGGATGGAGCAAATCGTCGGGCTCATCGTCCTCATCGCCGGCGGCTTGCTGGCCTATGGCATCGCCGCCCAGATCGCCGGGGCCGCGCGCTACAGCGATTTCCGCGCGCTGTTGCGCGGCCGTCCATCCGAGGGCGGAGTTGACCGCGGAGAACCCGCCGGGCCATAACTCCGCCGCCCGTCCTCGGGCCTGGAACAGACGCATGAATCGAATCTTCTCAGGCGTGCAGCCCACCGGCAATTTGCACCTCGGAAACTATCTCGGGGCCATCCGCAATTGGGTACAGCTGCAAGCGGAGTACGACTGCATCTATTGCATCGTCGATCTGCACGCAATAACGGTAATGCAGGATCCAAAGGAGCTGAGGGCCAGTACGCGGGAGGTTGCCGCTTCGCTGCTCGCCGCCGGCATCGATCCGGTGACGAGTATCGTCTTCAACCAAAGCCAAGTCCCGGCGCATGCCGAGCTTGCGTGGATATTCAACTGCATCGCGCGCCTGGGTTGGCTCAACCGGATGACGCAGTTCAAGGAGAAGGCCGGAAAAAACCGCGAGAATGCGAGCGTCGGGCTGTATGCCTATCCGACGCTGATGGCCGCCGACATCTTGGTCTATCGGGCCACTCACGTGCCGGTGGGCGAGGACCAGAAGCAACACCTGGAACTTGCGCGCGACATCGCCCAGGCCTTCAACAGCGCCTACGGCGGGGACTTTTTCCCGCTGGTGGAGCCGTTGATCCTCGGCGAGGCTACTCGGGTGATGAGCCTGCGGGACGGCACCAGCAAGATGAGCAAATCGGATTCCTCCGACAACTCGCGCATCAATCTGACCGATGCGCCTGATGATATCGCGCGCAAGATCCGCCGCGCCAAAACCGATCCCGAGCCCCTGCCGGGCTCGCCCGAGGGCCTCGAGGGACGGCCAGAGGCGGCCAACCTGATCGGCATCTTCGCAAGCTTCGCCAACCTGACGGTGGCGGAGACCTGTCACAAGTTCGAAGGCGCCACATTCTCCAAGTTCAAGGAGGCCTTGACGGAGCTGGCGGTCGCGGATCTTGCCCCCATCACCACCGAACTGCGGCGGCTAAAGAAGGACGAGAGTTACGTCGACGGCATCTTGCGAGCTGGTGCCGCGCATGCCGCCGAGCGCGCCGGACCGATCCTGCGCGAGATCCAAGATATCGTCGGTTTTCTGCGGGTTTCGGGAAACTGAGTGCGGCCTCGCCCTTGATGGCGCCGGTATCGAACCTTAGGTTAAAGAGCGATACGGCGGGCGAGGTCTAGGGATAGTGGCAGAGCAGGACATCGAGTGGGAGCGCCGACGGGAGCTTAGCGGCCCGCGGGTGCGCCGCGGCGCCATCGTGGTCGTGGCGCTGGTCGTTTTGATACTCCTCCTCTACTACCCGGCCGGCATGCTGGTGGTCCACGACATCGACGATGACCTCAACTATCAGGCGCCGCCGGCCTACGGGGACTCGGGCGGGAGTCGGGCCGTGGCCGTCGCGGCAGGCCTCATACACCGGGAGGTCGATGTCAACCGGTGGGTGGCCAATGATCCTGTATTCCTGCCGGGCGCCCTCTTGGACAACATGCGCTACTACCAGCAGGGGATCATCGCCGCCCTTGCACGATTCGCATTCGAGCTGACGGACCAGATCGGGCGAACCCGAGGGTCGAGCCAGGTCGACACGGATCTGCAGGAGGCCGCAGGGCTGTTGCAGTACTCCGGCACCAAATGGGTGTTCGATTTTTCGACATCGCTCGCCCCGACGGCACCGTCCGAGGCACAATACCGCAAGGCCAAGAAGGCGCTGATCGCCTACAACACGCGGCTTGCGGCGGGCGATGCGGTGTTCGATCCGCGCGCCGACAATCTATTGGCGACGCTCGATCGCATGGCAGCGGATCTCGGCTCGGCCTCAGCGGTCCACGACAAGCGCATCGCCGAGGGCAGCGGCCTCATCGACATCGAAGCCGACAACGTCTTCTACACGGTCAAGGGCCAGACCTATGCCTATTACCTGCTTTTGCGCGAACTGGAGACCGACTTCGCGAACGTCATCCAAGACCGCGAGCTGAACGCAGCCTGGCAGCAGCTCCTGGCAAGCATGGCGAGCGCGGCCCACCTCAATGCCTGGATCATCACTAATGGCGATCCCGGCAGCCTTCTCGTCCCCAATCACCTGGCCGAACAGGGGTTTTATCTCCTGCGCGCCCGTACCCAGCTCAGGGAGATCACCAACATTCTGCTGAAGTGACGCCGGTTGGCGGCGCTTGCCGGGCATGCGCCCGAGGATGCAGGATGTCGGAGACGAGAGGATCGGTGCGATGGCGGAAAGGGGCGCTGCCTCCAGCCCGACCCGGAAATTCCTGGTGTGCGTCGACGACACGCCGGAGTGCCGCGTGGCGCTGCGTTTCGCTTGCCGGCGAGCCAAGAAAACTGGCGGCGGGGTCACGCTGCTTCGCGTGATCGAGCCGGCGGACTTCCAGCACTGGGTGGCGGTCGGCGAACTGATTCAGGACGAGGCCCGCGAGGAAGCGGAAGCGCTTCTGCAGAATCTTGCGGCCGAGGTTAACGAGTGGGCGGAGCTGATGCCCGAACTGGTCGTTCGCGAGGGCACGAAGCGCGACCAGGTGCTTGCCCACATCGAGGAAGACCCGGATATCAGCATCCTCGTGCTCGGTGCGGCATCCGGCCCAGAAGGCCCCGGCCCGCTCGTTAGCTCGCTCGCCAGCCAGATGGCCGGAAGCTTGCGGGTTCCGGTCACGATCGTCCCCGGCACGCTGACCGACGATCAGATCGACGAACTGACCTGACCGGTTGGCGAGGTCGCGGGGCCGGCCGACGGATCCTCGGCGAGCGCGAACTGGCAGAGGATCGTAGAGACGAGTGAGCTCTGCGGCGGCGAAGCCGGCGGGGCGGTCGGTCGCCCAGGAGAGGTAGTTGGTCCGGCCGTCGCTGAAGACGACGGGCATGATGACGTAGTCGGTGCCGCCCGAGGCCGCCAACTCGTCCAAGATCGGGAACTCCGACGGCGGCTCGAGGCGATCGAGGCGACGGCGGAAGCCCCCCGCTCCCTCGCGCAGCGCCGCGAACGGGCTGTGGCGATACATGCCGGTTTCTTCCAGGCCGTGGGGACGCTCAATCAGCCGAACGCTTTCGCCGTTGCGCCACACCGCATTGCGCGCGCGAACCTCGGAGTGCAGCCCGCCGACAATGCCGCAACTAACCCGCCAGAACGGCGCCCGTCCGCGACCAAGCGTTCGCAAAAGGTGGCGACGAACGCGGAAAGCTCTGTCGGCCGCCCCCCGTGCGCAGTGATCCAAGCCGCTACCGCATCGCCGTGGTCTGCGGTCTCGGGCTCCGGTGGGACGGGTTTTCGCTCGATCATCGGTACGTCCGCGGCGAAGCGTGATCGCGTAATCAGCTGCCAAACCGAAATCATACACTCGACAATCGAGCCCAAACATGGTAGGTGCTGCCAGCCTTCATCGCGGCCGTGTCCGGGTCTCGGAGCACATTGCCGGATCTCGGAGCACGTTGCCGTTCCGGTATTTCGAGTAGTGGTTCGAGCGTCCCGCGGCGCCCGCTGATGATGTTGAGCCCGACTTGTGGATGGGGAGCATGCGGGGAAGCAGCCCCTTGTCGGACCTAGTTCCGGCGCGATTGGAAGATCGCACCGTGGGGCGGATCGTGGCGCGATCCGTGGTGGCGGTGCTCGTGCTGTGTGTTGCCGGCCTTTACGGCGCGGCGCTCGCGAGCAATCCGTATGGTGCGCCGATCGCATACTCGACATCGCAGGAAACGGATGTCGCGCGTCGCGCGAAGCTGGTGACGATTTCGGTGGAGGTCGCCGATACGGCCGCGCTGACCGACACGTTCTCGCAGGTCAACTACGACCTAGCCAAGATTCGCGAGGGCGGAAACGACGTCCCTCGCCTGTTTCTGACCACACTGCCGCACGATCTGTCGGATGCGTCGGTCGCCGAGCGGAAGAGGTTGTTCATCCAGGCGATCCTGCCACTGATTCTGCGTACGAACGAGGTCATTCTGGGCGAGCGCCGCCGCCTGTTGAGTGTTATGGCGCGCATGGCGAGCGGCCAGAAGGTCGCCGCGCATGATCGGGGGTGGTTGACCTCGATTGCAACGCTTTACGGGGTTTCGCCCGACGAACCTGAGGCTCTGCTTGAGCGAATCGACGTAGTACCGCCTTCCTTGGCGCTTGCCCAGGCCGCCGAGGAGTCGGGATGGGGCACCTCGCGGTTCGCCAAAGAGGGCAACGCCGTGTTTGGGGAGCGCACGTTCGTCGCCGGAGAGGGTCTGGTACCGGAACGTCGTGATGCGGACAAACGCCACGAGGTGGTGGCTTTCGACGGTCTGCATTACTCGGTGGCGAGATACATGCTCAATCTCAACACCCACTGGGCCTACGATCGGTTCCGCCGCGTCCGCGCGCAGATGCGCGCGCGTAGCGAGCTGTTGAGCGGGCCCGTGCTAGCCGGAACGCTGCACAAGTATTCGGAGCGCGGCGAAGCCTACGTGAAGACCATTCGCTCGATTATCAGGGTCAACGGCCTCGAGCGGTTCGATGGCGTGAACCTGGCGTTGACGCCTCGGGCCTGGCGCGTCGAGGGCTAGCACCGGCTACTCGAGCGCCGCGGCTGCGCGCAGGGCCTTGGCGCCGTCGCGTAGGAACGTCACATCGCCGCCGGCGACCAAAAGGTCGTAGCCGCGCTCGAACTTTTCGGCAATCTTCTCCCCGGCCATCACGATCCCGCCGAGCTTTTTGCCCGACTGCTTGATGCTGCGCTCGGCCTCGGCGATCAACCCGATCACCTCGGCATCGTCAAACGCCATCAGCTTGTGGACGCTGCCGGACAGGTCGGTCGGCCCAATGAACAGCACATCGATGCCGTCGACCGCCGCGATCTCCGCAGCGTTCTTCACCGCCGTCGCCGATTCGATCTGTCCGATGATCAACAGATTATCGGCCGCGGTCTTGGCGTAGTCCGCCGCGCGCATGCCGTAGTCCGATGCTCTGGTCGCGCTGAAGGCGGCGCCGCGGTTGCCGAGGGGCGGGTAGCGGCAGGCGCGCACCGCAGCCTGTGCCTGTGCCGCACTTTCGATGCCCGGGATCATGACCCCTTCGACGCCGGCATCGAGGGCGCGTTTGAGGTAGGTGGGGTCATCCGACTCGACTCGCATGACAAGCGTCGCCCCGCCGACCGCGGCGGCACGCATGACGTCGATCGCGGTCTTGAAGTTGCCCGGCCCGTGCTCGTGGTCGATCATCAGCACATCGAAGCCGGCGAGCGCAAGGACCTCAGCGGCATCGGCGCTGCCGAGCCACAGCCAGCAGCCCTGGCACTTGTGACCGGCCTGGAGCCGTGCCTTTAGTCGGTTGTCACGATACATCGCGGATCTCCTAGCGGTGCCCGGCGCCGTTCGAGGCGCCAGGCGCTCAGCCCGGCGGAATGATGAACTGGGTCCCGAACCAACGCCAGCGGCCTTCGCCAGAGGGCAGGGTGCAATTGATTCGCCCGCGGCCGGGCGGAAACGGTTGGGTCACGCGCACCTCGATCCGGCGCTCGCCGAGGCGCTCGAGCCGAGCCGGCGTCGTCTCGTGGGAGGCGAAGCAGGCGAGCCGGCTGAGGTCGCCGACGCTGGGATCGACGGTGAAACCAAGCTGAGGCCGGTTGCTGGTGAGATACGGATCGGCCGGGATGACTTCGCTGACCGGCAGCGGCAGCGCGTTCGCACCCAGGCGGAAACGAATGATGCTGCCATACTTCTCGTTCATGGCGAAGCGCGGCAACGCCCAGCGATCCTCGGCGGCGTGGGCTACACCCGAGTGCTGCCCGAACGCGGCGCGAAACCCGGCCGCAGCGACGGTCTCCCTGTCGGCGAGGGTGTACTCACCGAAGGGATAGGCGAGCAGCTCCGGTGTGATGCCGAGCTCAGCGGCGAAGCGGGCGTTCGCGGCGCGGATCTCGGCCTCGTTCTGTTCGCGGCTGTTCTCGTGCATCCTGCGGTGCGAGAGAGTGTGGTGGCCAATCGTCACGCCGCCAGCGACGAGTTCGCGGAGATGATCCCAGGTCATGTAGCCCGGTGTCTGGTTGTCCACCGGATCGGTGGCCACGAACAGCGTGAACGGCAGGCCGGCCGCCTTCAACCGTGGCCAGGCCTCGGTGTAGACCGAGAGAAACGCATCGTCGATGGTGATGGCCACGGCGCGATCGGGAAGGCTCTCGCCCCTCTCGAAGCTCGCGATGATGTCGAGAAGCGGGAGGACATGATAGCCGCCGGTCTCGATCTCGGCGAGATGAGCCTCGAACTGCTCTATGCGGATGTTGGTCGACGGCAATCCACGCTCGGCGAACCGGTGATAGATGAAGATCGTAGCGCCATCGCCAGCGACAGCCGCCGGCGCGACGGCCAACAGAGCGGCCAACACGGGCACCGCGAACAACGAAGACGTTGCAACGGACACAAAGCGGCGCATCGATCTCCAAGCCTCGGCGTTGCGAGTATGGTCGAGGCCGTGTTCAAACAGAAGCCCAAATCCAGCGCAGGACAAGGCAAGGCGCGGCCTTGCGAGTGCCGCGATGGCGCGCAAGGCTCCGGGGACGGCGGCGACGGAGGAGCAAGACCGTGAACGAAGTGTTAGACGACTCGGGACTCGACGTCCTTTTTGGCGAGGCTAGAACGTATCGCCAGTGGCATCCGCAGGCGATGACTGAGCCAGTACTGGAGCGGTTATACGAGCTTGCCCGGCTGGGGCCGACCAGCGCGAACTGCCAGCCGGCACGTTTCACGTTCATCGTCTCGACGGAGGCGAAGGAGTGGCTCAAGCCCTGTCTTGCGGCCGGCAATGTCGACAAGACGATGACCGCCGATGCCACAGTCATCGTCGCTCACGACCTCCGTTTCTATGAGCTGATGGCGAACGCCGACATGGCCGCCGGCTTCGCGGCCGATCAGGATGAAGCGCAGTCGACCGCCTTTCGCAACGGCACCCTGCAGGGCGCGTATCTCATCATCGCCGCGCGGGCGCTCGGCCTCGACTGCGGTCCGATGTCGGGCTTCGACAACACCAAACTGGACGCGACGTTTTTCCCCAATGGTCGCTGCAAATCCAACTTCCTGATCAACCTCGGCCACGGTGATCCGACCGGACTGCGCGCCCGCGCACCCCGGCACGATTTCGGGGTGGCGTGCGCAATTCTGTGAGCCGCCTGCGGATACTCGGCTTCGACACCGTCCTCGACGCCTGTTCAGCAGCCGTGTGGGACGATGGCGCTGTGACCAGCGCCCGGCAAGTGCGCCGCGCCGGTCACGCCGAAGCGCTCGTGCCGATGATCGAGCGGGTGATGGCGGAGGCGGCGATGACCTATGGCGATCTCGACGCCGTGGCGGTGACGCGGGGGCCCGGGAGCTTCACCGGCCTCCGCATCGGCCTTGCGGCCGCGCGCGGGATCGGTTTGGCCGCCGCGGTGCCGGTCCTCGGATTGAATTCGCTTGAGGTCGTGGCGTTCGCGGCTCTCGGCCATGTGGATGGCGCTGAGCCAATCATGGCGGTACTGGATGCGCGGCGCGAGTCGGTCTATGCGCAGGGGTTCGAGAAAGACGACCGCGATCTGAAACCGCTGTTCGAGCCGGTATTGATGGCAATCAGCGACCTCGCGGACCTGGCGTCGCGGGACGGCGGCATCGTCGTTGGCAACGGCGTGCCGGTCGTCGAGCCGATGGTATCTTGGGCGCGTTGGCGCACGGTACCGGTGCCCGGCACGCCGGATGCGGCAAGCCTCGCCGCGCTCGCGGCGGTGCGGATCGCCCATCACGGCACCGCCGCGATCAATGCGCCACCGGCACCCCTCTATCTCCGCTCGCCGGATGCCAAGCTCCCCGCACGTGGCTAAGGTTGTGCCCGTCCGGATCGTTCGGCAGGCCGCGAATGGCGGTGCGGAAGTCGTCGCCGCGTTGCAAGCAGCCTGCTTCGACAGCGATTGGGGCGCCGAGGCGATGCGTCACCTCTTGGCACGGGCCGGAAGCCTCCTGCTCCTTGCGGTGACGCAACGAGACGGCGAGCCGGTGGGTTTTCTGCTCGGCCACATCGTGCAGGAGGAAGCCGAGGTCCTGTCGCTCGGCGTTCTCGATCGATGGCGACACAAAGGCGTGGCCGCGGCTCTCGTACGCGCGTGCCAGGAACGTGCGGGGACGGCCGGCGCGCGCCGACTATTGTTGGAGGTGGCCGAGACAAACGCGGCGGCACGACGCGTCTACGAAGCCTGCGGGTTCCGCGAGATCGGCCGGCGGCGGCGTTATTACCGGGCTGACGCCGGCGGCCGCACCGACGCCCTGGTGCTGCGCGCTGACCTAACGCAGTAGCTTCGCTGCTCAGAAGCAGAGTTCGACGGTATTGAAAGCCACGAAACGTCGAGCTGGCGTCGCCTGACGTGGTCCCAAGAAGATATGCTTAATGACGAGGCGCCGTGTTGCTGGGTTTGACTTCGGCAGATGGCCGATAGTCAGACGATTTGCCTCGGAGACATTGTGGTTGCTAACGACACAAAGAATTCATATATACGCGCACGAGTTTTCATGCAGAAGATGAGCCACGCCGATGCCTGATCAAACCGAGCCTAACGAACTGCTCGCGCTCACCACCGACATCGTGTCATCGCACGTGTCCAACAACCCCGTGCAGGTTGGCGAGCTACCCCAACTGATCCAACACGTGTATGCCGCTCTCGCGAACGCGGGCAGCAACACCGCTGCCAGTGCGCCGTCGCGGCGGCAGCCGGCGGTCTCGGTCAAGAAGTCGGTGACACCCGACTACATCGTTTGTCTCGAGGACGGCAAGAAGCTGAAGATGCTCAAGCGTCATATCAAGACTCGCTACAACATGACGCCTGAGGAGTACCGCGAGCGTTGGAACTTGGCGCCGGACTACCCGATGGTGGCGCCCAACTACGCGGCACAGCGCAGCGAGCTGGCCAAGAAGATCGGTCTCGGGACGAAGCGGAGCCGACGCCGCCGGCGCTGAGAGCGGCGCGCTACACACGCGGGCGGAGAGGGCCATGAAGTCTGCCCGTGCGGCTTACTGCATGGTGGTAGTACTGCTGTGGACGCTGTTGCTGCTACCGGTGCAGTGCTACGGCCTCCTCCTTCGTCGTCGCTTGGCGGAGAACCTGCCGCACTTCTATCACCGTGGCGTCGCCCGCATCATAGGCTTGAAGATCGACGTGATCGGCAAGCGGTGGTCGGGCGGATCCACGCTGTACGCGGTCAATCACAGCTCGTGGCTCGATATCATCGTGTTGAGTGCGGTCATTCCCGGTTCCTTCGTCGCCAAAAAAGAGGTGGCGAGCTGGCCCGGCGTGGGACTCCTTGCCAAACTCCAGCGCTCCGTGTTCGTGGTGCGCAAGGCGCGGCACTCGGCAGAGCATCGAGACGAGATGCTGAATCGCCTCGAAACGGGCGATAATCTGATCCTGTTTCCGGAGGGGACAAGCAGTGACGGCAACAGGGTGCTCCCCTTCAAGAGCTCTTTTTTTGGCGTAGCCGAGAAGCCGATCAAAGGGATGCCCTTGGTGGTGCAGCCGGTCTCTGTCGCCTACACGCGCATAAACCATCTGCCCATGGGGCGCCACATGAGGCCGTACTTCACGTGGTACGGCGATATGGAACTCGGCTCGCACCTGTGGCAGGCGCTTGGCCTCGGTCCGGTGACCGCGGTCGTGCAATTCCATCCGGTGACGACGATCGCCGGGTTCGCCTCGCGCAAAATATTGTCCGCTCACTGCGAGGCGGTGGTGCGCGAAGGCGTCTCGAGCGCGCTCGCGGGCCGGCCGCGACCCGCGAGTCCGGTGCCGACGGCAACCGGCGCGGCCGGATCAGCACCGATCGCCGCTCACCCGCGGTGAGCTTGACACTGAAAGGCCCGGTGCTAGGTTGGCAGTGGCGCCCTTGTCCGGTCCGGTCCGATGGGATGGAGACCAGGCCGCCGCCGTAGGGGCGATATTGCCGTTGCCGAAGACACTCTATATCCAGACATACGGCTGCCAGATGAACGTCTATGACTCCGCCCGCATGGCGGACGTCCTGGCACCGCACGGCTATCGCGTAATCGACGGCCCGGAGGATGCCGATCTGGTCATCCTCAATACCTGTCACATCCGCGAGAAGGCGGCCGAGAAGATCTACTCAGAGCTCGGGCGATTGCGCCGGCTCAAGGAGGCGCGGATGGGCTCGGGCCGCGGCATGACCATCGCGGTCGGCGGCTGCGTCGCCCAGGCCGAAGGCGAGGAGATGCGGCGTCGGGCACCATGCGTCGACATCGTCTTCGGTCCACAGACCTATCACCGACTGCCAGAGATGCTGGCGACGGCCGCCCGTCGACTCGGAGTCCTCGAAACCGAGTTTCCAATCGAGCCGAAGTTCGATCATTTGCCGACGCATCAGGGTGACAAGGCCGTCAGCGAGTTCCTGACGATCCAGGAGGGATGCGACAAGTTCTGCACGTTCTGCGTCGTTCCGTATACGCGCGGCGCGGAGTTCTCGCGACCGGTCGCCGACATCGTGAACGAGGCGCGTGCCCTGGTCGATGCCGGCACGCGCGAGATCACACTGCTTGGGCAGAACGTCAACGCGTACCGTGGCATCGGCGAGGACGGTGCGCCAACGACGCTCGGCGGCCTCTTATTCCGGCTCGCGGCGATCGCGGAACTGGCGCGGCTGCGCTACACGACCTCGCATCCGCGCGACATGCACGATGAGCTGCTCGCGGCGCATCGCGACGTCGAGGCGGTCATGCCGTTTCTTCACCTGCCGGCGCAGTCGGGCGCTGATTCGATACTTGCGGCAATGAACCGCCGGCACACCGCCGATGACTACCGCCGTACCGTCGACCGGCTGCGCTACGCCTGTCCCGAAATTGCCCTCTCCAGCGACTTCATCGTCGGCTTTCCCGGCGAGACCGATGCCGATTTCGCGGCGACGTTGGCGCTAGTGCGGGACGTGGGTTTTGCCCAGGCCTACTCCTTCAAATACAGCCGGCGGCCGGGGACGCCGGCCGCGGCGATGCTGCGGCAGGTTCCCGACGCTGAAAAGGGGGCGCGACTATCTGAGCTGCAGGCCCTGCTCGACAGCCAGCAGCGCGCGTTCAACCACGCATGCCGGGGCGAGACGATGCTGGTCCTGCTCGAGCGGCGGGGGCGGAAGGAAGGTCAACTCGTGGGACGCAGTCCCTTCATGCAGGCGGTTCACGTTCGAGCAGGCGAAGCGCTTTGCGGCTGCGTCGTTGCGGTGCACATCGACGCCGTTCACGCCAACAGCCTCTCGGGTGCGGTCGTCTCTCCGCTTGTCGAACCGGGGAGGCAGGCGCACGCAGCGTGAGAGCAGGAGAGTGAGCGTCGCCTCCGAGCCGAAGCCGCAGACACCGCTGGTCATCGACTTCGATGACAATCGTCTGCTCGCCGCCTTGTTGGGCGAGTACGATCGCCACGTCGCGCGCATCGAGCAGCGTCTCGGTGTTTCGGTCTCCTCGCGAGGTAATCGCGTGGCTATCGCCGGAAGCCCGTGGTCGCAGCAAGCGACAGCGACGGTCCTCAACAGCCTTTATTCGCGCTTGTGCCAGGGAATGACCGTAGACGACGGTGAAGTGGACGCGGCGATACGCATGGCTGAGGTCGGCGGCGAGGCACCACAGGCCGGCGACGAGATCCTGATCCGCACGCGGCGCAGCTTGATTGCGCCACGCTCGCCCAGCCAGAACTGGTACGTCCGGGAAATGCAGCGGCACGAGCTCGTCTTCGCGCTCGGCCCCGCCGGCACGGGAAAGACGTTCCTGGCCGTGGCGATCGCGGTCTCAAAGCTGCTGAGTGGCGAGATCGACCGCATCATCCTGTCCCGACCGGCGGTCGAAGCCGGGGAGCGGCTGGGCTTCCTGCCTGGCGACATGCGCGACAAGATCGATCCCTATCTGCGACCGCTCTACGATGCGCTCCACCTGATGCTGCCCCCGGAGCAGGTGGCGAAGCGCCTCGATACCGGCGAAATCGAGATTGCCCCCGTAGCGTTCATGCGGGGACGCACGCTGTCCAGCGCCTTCGTCATCCTCGACGAGGCCCAGAACACTTCGCCGGTGCAAATGAAGATGCTGCTCACGCGCCTCGGCGAAGGCTCGCGCATGGTGGTGACGGGCGATCTGACACAGGTCGATCTGCCGCCAGCGACGCCGTCGGGGTTGGCGGAAGCGGCGCGGATACTGGAGGGAACCGATGGGATCGCCTTCGTTCGGTTCAGCGAGCGGGATGTCTTTCGCCATCATTTAGTGAGCCGTATCATTCGCGCCTATGATGCAATCGACAAGGTCGGGCCGACGGACCATGACGCGAGCTGAGACGCCGCCGCGTATCGACGTTGCGGTGACCTTCGAGCACCCGACGGCGCGCGGCGATCTCCCCGAGGCGAGGCGGGCAATCCGCCGTGCCGCCACCGCCGCCCTCCGCACCGCCGGCTTGGTGCGGGACCAAAGTATCGAGCTCAGCGTGGTAGCGGCCGACGATGCTCTGGTGCGGCGGCTGAACCATGCCTACCGGGGTGTCGATCGCGCGACCAACGTGCTCGCCTTTGCCGGTGAGGCGGCGTCGCCCGAAATTGAAGGCGGGCCGCCAGTGCTGCTCGGCGACGTTGTCCTGAGCTTCGAAACGATGGCGAACGAGTCCGAGCGTCGCGGCATACCACTGCGAGATCACCTTTGCCACCTGGTGATCCACGGCGTGCTGCACCTGGCTGGCTACGACCATGACAGCCCGGCAACGGCAACAGCCATGGAGGGTCTCGAGCGTCGCGCATTGGCGGAGCTCGGTATCTCCGACCCGTACGTGACCTCGGCCTTTGCGAGTGCCGAGGCGGTCTAGCCATGGCTGACGACATCGCCGGCCCAAAACCGGACCGCGGCGACGAAGAACCTTCGCGACCGAGCCTCACAGCGACGCTTTTGGCGTGGCTCCGCGCGCTTGGCAGGGGTCGGAACGGAGAGCAGGACCTCCGCGAGAGCCTCGAGGAGTTGATCGTCGAGCACGCCGATTCCGCGGAGCCTATCGATGCCGACGAGCGGCTCATGCTGATGAACATCCTCAAACTAAACGAGATGCGGGTCGACGACGTGATGGTGCCCCACGCCGATATCGTCGCGGTTGAGGTGGGCGCGTCCATGGAAGATCTGATGTCGGTGTTTCGCGAGGCCTCGCACTCGCGGCTGCCGGTCTACAGCGGGACGATCGACGAGGTGGTCGGCATGATTCACATAAAGGACACGCCGGCCTTCTGGAGCAATGCCGCCGAGTTCAAGCTGCGCGGTCTGGTCCGCCCGTGCTTGTTCGTTCCGCCGTCGATGCGCGTGATGGACTTGTTACAACGAATGCGGAAGAGCCGCATCCACATGGCGGTCGTGGTCGACGAGTTCGGCGGCACGGACGGCCTTGTCACGAGTGAGGACCTTGTCGAGGAGATCGTCGGCGAAATCGAAGATGAGCACGACCAGGTCGAACAGCCCGAGCTGATCGATCGCCCCGACGGCAGCCTCGAAGCCGACGCCCGATACCCGCTGGCCGACCTCGAGGCCAAGACCGGGCTCGCCCTGCTCTCCGAGGATGACGACGAGGAAGTCGACACCTTGGGCGGCCTCGTCGTCTCGATGCTCGGACGTGTGCCCCTGCGAGGCGAGGTCGTTACACATCCGAGCGGTATGCGTTGCGAAGTTCTCGATGCGGATCCGCGACGCGTCAAGCGGGTCAGGCTGTTGATACCGGCGCAGGAGAGGCCCCAAGGCTCGGCCACCGGTTGATGCAAGATCTGGCGGGTCGGCTCGCGGCGTTGCAAGGCTGGCATCGCTTGGTTGCCGCGCTGGCACTGGGCGCGGCGTCGGCCACCGCATTGCCGCCTTTGCACGTTCTTCCGGCGCTTATCGTCGCCTACACCGGTCTGGTGTGGCTCCTTGACGGTTGTCGGAACAGACGGCAGGCGTGGGCGACGGGCTGGTGGTTCGGGTACGGCCAATTCATCGTGGGGCTGTATTGGACCGGCAACGCTCTTCTCACGGACGCGGAACGATTCGCTTGGCTTGTGCCGTTCTCCGTACTCGGCCTGCCCGCTTTGCTCGCCCTATTCCCGGCGACGGCCACGTTGGTGGTTCACCTGTCGCGGGTGGGCGGTCTGGCGCGAGTGGGGACGCTCGCGGTTGCGTGGACCGTGGCCGAGTGGCTTCGAGGACACGTGCTGACCGGATTCCCCTGGAACCTTGTCGGGTACGCGTGGGTCGTTTCCGAGGAGGTGCTTCAGGTGGCGGCACTTGTCGGGATCTATGGCCTGAGCCTCATCACCGTGCTGCTCGCGGCAACGCCGGCTACCCTATCAATTGGCGGCCCCGGCGCGCGTTTCGCACACTGGCGACCGAGCGTGATTGCTGTGATCGTCCTTGCCGCTATATGGATCGGCGGCTCGCTCCGGCTGGATGGGGCGACCGTCACCGAGTTCGACGACGTCCGCCTGCGCATCGTCCAAGCCAACATCGACCAACATCACAAATGGCGAGCCGACCTGCGAAAGGCTCAGCTCGGCCGCTACTTGCAGCTCAGCTCGCAGGTCGGCGAACAGGAAATCAGTCATGTGATATGGCCAGAGACCGCGACTCCGTTCTTTCTCGCCAAAGAGCCGGGCGTCCTGGCGCTTATCGGCGGCCTCGTCGAAGGAAACGGCGTGGTCCTCACCGGTGCACCACGAACGACCTCTGAAATATCACCCGATCAGCCGCAGGTGTGGAATAGCCTGCACGCGATTGACGCCACAGGCGCGCTCGCCGCGAGCTACGACAAACAACACCTCGTTCCGTTCGGGGAATACGTGCCACTGCGTCAATTGCTGGGTCGGCTGGGAATCACCAAGATCACCGGCGGAGCAGTCGATTTCTCCGCCGGCACCGGCGCGCGGACGCTCCATATCGGCACCTTGCCGGCATTCGCTGCCTTGATTTGCTATGAGGTGATTTTCCCGGCCGAGATCGTTGATACGGACGATCGCCCGCAATGGCTTCTGAACGTCACCAACGATGCTTGGTTTGGCCACAGCAGCGGCCCGCACCAGCACTTCGCCATGGCGCGAGTTCGCGCAGTCGAGCAGGGCCTGGGTTTGGTACGGGCGGCCAACACCGGCATCTCGGCGATCGTGGATCCTTACGGGCGCGTGCGGGCGCACCTCAGCCTTGGTGTGGAGGGCGTATTGGATGGCGGATTGCCAAGGCCACTCGCGACATTGCCGCTCTATGCCCGGTGGGGTGACTGGACCGTTCTCCTCTTCGCAATTTCATGGTTTCTGTTATTAACCTTTACGAAATTTGGCGCACAGAAAAAACAACCTAGGGTATACAGGGTGGTGAGTAGGGTTATGTCTAGCTGGACAGCTGGCGCGAAAGCCCGATAGTACAAAGCACTACTTCGACAGGACAAAAATCTAAAGGCGTGGGGACGTGAAGCCAGCGCGGGTGTCCTCGGGACCGTCCGAACGATTTAGGGCGCCGACAACCTAAGCGCGCTAGAGTAGGGGAACGTCGAGCGCCGAGATAATCGGCACCCAGCCTGGGGCGTTCCCCTCGACCATGTCGTCTTCAACTTTCTGACGAGCAAGGAGGACATAGTGTGGCGTTACATCCCAACCCGGTTGATATCCATGTAGGGAGCAGGGTCCGGCTGCGGCGGACTCTCGTCGGCATGAGCCAAGAGAAGCTGGGTGAGGCCGTTGGACTGACCTTCCAGCAGATACAAAAGTACGAACGCGGCGCAAACCGAATCGGATCGAGTCGCCTCTATCAATTCAGCCAGGTTCTCGACGTCCCAATATCATTTTTCTTTGACGACATGCCCCCGGAAATCACTGGAATAATGCCGGGTTCGCACGAGAGCCGCCAAGACTCATTCGAGCCGGACCAGCTGTCGCGCCGCGAGTCATTGGAACTGGTACGAGCCTACTACCGAATTCCCGACGCCGCGGTGCGCAAGCGGATCTACAGCCTAATCAAGGCCGTCGCCAGTTCTGGCGCCCAAGCGGACGACGCGACCGGCAGAGAAAGCGCCGCCGACTGACCGCGGGCGCTGGCACGGCCGAGAGCATCTAGCCGCTTGACCGTAGGCGCGTTACTTGCCAAATAGTCGCGGCGATAGCCGTCAATAACCTGAACCTGCGATGGCGCAAGCGGTGCCGGCCGCTTGGACAGATTCGCATGTCGCAGCGGAACGTCACCAAGGAGCGAGCCCGTGCCGAGAAACGACTATCTGTTCACCAGCGAATCCGTCTCCGAGGGCCACCCGGATAAAGTATGTGATCGCATCTCTGACGCCGTCGTCGATACCTATCTGACCGCCGATCCGGGCTCGCGGGTTGCCGTCGAGACGTTGACGACGACCAACTTCGTCTGCATCGCCGGCGAGGTACGCGGGCCGGATACGATCACGAACGATCATCTCGAGGACGTATCCCGGGCCTGCATTCGCGAGATCGGCTATGAGCAGGATGGCTTCCACTGGAGGAACGCCGAGATAGAAGTAAAGGTCCATGCCCAATCCACCGACATCGCGCAGGGCGTGGATGCGAGCGGTAACAAGGATGAGGGCGCCGGCGATCAAGGCATCATGTTCGGCTATGCCTGTCGCGAAACCGAGGTGCTGATGCCCGCGCCGATCTACTATGCCCACGCTATCCTGAGTTCGCTCGCGGAGGCGCGGCATTCGGGCGCCGAGCCGGGCCTCGGCCCTGATTCGAAGAGCCAAGTCACGCTCCGCTATGTCGAGGGTGAACCCGTTGGGGCGACATCGATCGTGGTCTCGACACAGCATCACGGCGATCTCGACCAGGACGATGTCCGCGAGGTTGTCCGCCCGCATGTGGTGAACACTCTGCCCGAAGGCTGGATGTGTCCGGAGGAAGAGCTCTACATCAATCCGACCGGGCGTTTCGTGATCGGGGGCCCCGACGGCGACTGCGGGCTCACCGGGCGCAAGATCATCGTCGATACCTACGGGGGGGCGGCCCCCCATGGTGGCGGGGCGTTTTCAGGCAAGGATCCGACGAAGGTCGATCGCTCGGCGGCGTATGCCGCGCGCCACGCGGCCAAGAACATTGTGGCCGCCGAACTGGCGGACCGCTGCACGATACAGCTTTCCTATGCCATCGGCGTCTCGAAGCCGCTGTCGGTCTATGTCGATCTTCACGAAACCGGCTCGGTTGATGAGCGCCGCCTCGAGGGTGTCATCGCGGACGTCGTGGATCTAAGCCCGCGGGGCATTCGCGAGCGACTCCATCTGAGCCGCCCGATCTATGCCCGTACCGCCGCCTATGGGCATTTCGGCCGTTCGTCTGAACCGGACGGCGGCTTTTCGTGGGAGCGCCTCGACATGGTCGACGAGCTGCGGGCCGCGTTCGCCTGAGGACATTGTCCAACCCTCCGGCGTCCCCCGCACAGCGTCGCGTCGTCTATGGTCGGCGTCGCGGTCGCCCGCGGCGGCCCGGCCGGCAGCGGCTGCTCGACACGGCGCTCGCCGGTCTGGCGATCTCGCTCGCGAATGCGAATACGGGCCGGCTCAATCCGCGAACTCTGTTCCCGCCCGCCACACGGGACATCTGGCTCGAGATCGGTTTCGGCGCCGGTGAGCATCTGGCCGAGCAAGCAACCGCTAATCCGAGCGTGGGATTCATTGGCTGCGAACCCTACCTCGAGGGGGTCGCGAGCCTGTTACGCCACCGCAGTGAGCAGGACATACCCAACATCCGCCTGTTTACGGACGATGTCCGCGTGCTGGTCGACGCGCTGGAATCAGCCAGCATCGGGCGGGTCTTCATGCTGTTTCCCGACCCCTGGCCGAAACGGCGCCACCACAAACGACGCCTCGTCACAGCGGCTACGGCGCGCGCTCTCGCCCGCGTCATGAGCGCGGGGGCCGAGCTGAGGATCGCTACGGACCACTGCGAATACTGCCGTTGGACGCTTTGGCACGTGCTTGCGCATCCTGCATTCGAGTGGACCGCAATGACGGCTAGCGATTGGCGCAACCGTCCCGCCGACTGGCCCGAGACGCGCTACGAAGCGAAGGCTATCGCGGCAGGTCGGTGCCCCATGTATCTGACGTTCCGCCGTCGCCCCGCCGAACAAAACGCTGTCGAGAACAAACTGAATTGACCGCTTCAGTTGTGGTTGTTGGGCCAGTGGATAAGGGGGCGGGCGCGGAGCGGCCGTCCCCTTATCCACTGGCCGGTCGCGTCGAAGCGGATCACGCGGCCTGTCTGTGGCTTGTGTTGATGGGCGATCCGTCGGCCTGGTATCGGGCCAGGCAGCGCGGCCCATGGAAGACGGCGAGGGTGCGGTCGGGGTATTCGTGGACCCGGACCCTTGCCTTGACGTAGTGGCGGCGATGGCGGTCGGGCGGGATCGCCAGCACCAGGCGTTTGTAGCGCACGGTGTTGTCGTTGGAGACGGTGCGCTCCTGCTGCACGCAGAGGATGTCGTCGAGGGTACCGGCGAAGGGCACGAAGGCGGTGCCCTCGGCTTCCGGCGGCACCGCGAAGCGGGCGTTGTGGCCTGGCAGGTAGAGCTCCTTGAGGAAGCGGTTGGCCTGGGCCATGTCGGTGATGCCGGCGAGCCTGAGCTCCTGGGGCAGGCGCTTCTGCAGGGTGGCGAACATGCGTTCCGAGCGCCCCCTTGCCTCGGGCGAGTAGGCCGGGATCAGCTCGATGCCGAGCTGGGCCAGGGCGCGGCCGAACTGGGTCGGATTGTCCTTGTCGACCGTGCCGCCGGCCTCAGGGGTGTGCCAGTAGTGGCCGCGCGGTCGGCATAGAGCGAGCAGAACAGCCCCTTGGCCCGGATCGCCTCGGACACCCCCTGAAAGCTCGACATCGTGCCCTCTTCGGCGACGAAGAAGGCCGAGTAGATCTCACTGGTGGTGTCGTCCATGGTGACG
Organism: Alphaproteobacteria bacterium; assembly: GCA_965248765.1. Classification (GTDB taxonomy): domain Bacteria; phylum Pseudomonadota; class Alphaproteobacteria; order VGEJ01; family VGEJ01; genus CBDFKF01. Next base: position 2,657,433 of record CBDFKF010000004.1, on the reverse strand, counting down.
ATCAGGTCCCACCACTGATCGGGGACCCACGCGTGGCTTGAGCCGTCTTGATGCAGCATCATGCCGGGCAGCGCGCGGCGCGGCCGCTTGCGCCGGTGCGCCCCGCGCCTGGGCGCCGCCCGTCTTCGCCCATGGGCCTGCAAGCTCAGCCGCACCCAGTTGTAGCTGCGCTTGAAGGCATAGTCCGCGACCAGCTTCTCGTGGAAGTGCTTGGCGGTGAAGTCCCAGTAGCGGGTGTCGAACAGCGCCAACAGCGCCGTCACCTCGTCGACCGCCGCGCGCCGCGCCGAGACCCGGCCCAGACGGCGATCGTAGAGCCCTTCCGCGCCGTCCGCCTCATAGCGGTCGCGCCAGCGCCGGAAGGTGCGCTCTGAAACGCCGAGAACCTCCGCCGCCTCGGCTTGGCTCAAGCAACCCCGATGGGTGCGGCCGTAAACCTCCTCGAACTTCATCAATCTCAGTCCCTGCAACTGCTCTGTCCGGCGCATCCAAACCCTCCATAGCCTGGAGAGCTTCTAAATCCGGACAGATCGTCTGGTACATAAACCGGACATATCGTGTGTTAGTGACAGCATCGGCAACATCGTTGACAAGTTCGTCACCACCGACGAGGAGCGCGCCATCGCCGAGCGCCTCAAGATCCAGATGGCGATGCGCCCGAGGGAGCTGCAGGTGGAGCTGAACAAGATCGAGGCCGGGCACCGGTCCGTGTTCGTCGCCGGGTGGCGGCCCTTTTGCGGATGGGTGTGCGCGGGGGCCCTTCTCTACAGCTTCGTCCTCCGCGACATCCTGGCCTGGGTGATGGTCAACACCGGCTCCGAGGCGAGCATGCCGCCTGAGCTGGCGATGGAGCACCTTCTTGTCGTGCTACTCGGGATGCTCGGTCTCGGTGGCACGCGCACGTTCGAGAAGCTCCGAGGGAAGGCGAAGTGATGGAAAAGGTAAAAGCCTGGGTCAGCGCACACCGCAGCTGGGCGATCGTGATCGCGGCTACCGTGCTCATTCTCGTGGTTGGCATCAGTCTCGGCGGCTGCCGGCTGTGCGTCCTGGGCCAATGCGCCGCAGGGTAGCGCGAACACCCCCCGAATAAACTGCCCGGATATTGCCGCGTCGTGACCGTCACGAAACGTCAAGAAAGAACACAAAGAGGCCGAAAACGTCATTCGGCCGAAGGTGTCCAGGGAGGAAGAACCGCAGTCTTCTGCGGTGTAGGTGGTGGGCGCGGCTGGGATTGAACCAGCGACCCCTACGATGTCAACGTAGTGCTCTCCCGCTGAGCTACGCGCCCGAAAAAGGGGGTGCTTTCGGTTATAGCGCAAGCGATCTGCTTTGCAAGCGTTCGGGCCGGGCTGGCCGAGGGCGCGCGTGTCGGGCGCCTGGCGTCCGGGTTTTGATGGTATGATCGGGCGCGGGCGTCTTGCGCCCTTGTCGTCGGGTTGGTGCGCGTACGTCCAGTCGTCCATGCCGCTCTCGCTTGCTTCCGAACTTACCTGCCTCGCCCAGCCGTTCGAGATCCTCGCGCCGGATCGCCAGACCATGCCGGTGGTTTTCTCCTCCCCGCATAGCGGCCGCGACTATGCGCCCGAGTTCCTCGCGGCTACCAAGACCGACCTCGCCAGCTTGCGTCAGCTCGAGGACAGCTTCGTCGATGAGCTGTTTGCCGCGGCGCCCGATCTCGGCGCACCGCTGTTGCGGGCGCTGTTCCCGCGCGCCTTCATCGATCCCAATCGCGAGCCCTACGAGCTCGACCCGGAGATGTACGACGAGCCGCTGCCCGACCATGCCAACACCTCCTCGTTCCGGGTCTCCGGCGGCCTTGGGACCATCGCCCGGGTGACGACGACGGGAGCCGAGATCTACCGGCGCAAGCTGCGCGTGGCCGAGGCCGAGCACCGCATCGCAGCTTTCTATCAGCCCTTCCACGATGCTCTGGAGGCGCTGCTGGCAGCGACAGCCAAACAGTTCGGGCATGCTGTGTTGATCGATTGTCACTCGATGCCGTCGATCGGCGGCCCGCGCGATCGCGACCAAGGGCGAGAGCGCGCCGACATCGTGCTGGGCGATCGCTTCGGCACCAGCTGCGCCGCCGCGCTGACCGAGACGGTCGAGGCGAGCCTTGCCGGGGTCGGCTATCGGGTAACCCGCAACGTGCCCTATGCCGGCGGCTACACCACACACCACTACGGCCGGCCCGAAGACGGCATTCACGCCCTTCAGATCGAGCTCAACCGCTCGCTCTACATGGACCAGCGGCGCCTGCGCCGACATAAGGGCATGGCCCGCACCACCGCGCACATGCGCGCGCTGGTCAAGCGGCTCGGCGCGCTCGACCCGGCCGCGTTGGCGCCGGTCTGAATCCAGCCGGCGCGTGCTCGAACACTCCCAAGAAAAAACGGGCCACGCGTATAAGGCATGGCCCGAGTTCAGGGAGGAAATACCCAGGACGGGTATGGTAGGCAGCACCGCCGATAGACAACCAGCGATGCTGTGCCACTAGATATGGCACATATTTTTGGCGATTCCAAGCGGTTTTTTATTTCTTCCGCCTTTTCACGGTGTTAGGCCAATACCCGAAGGACTGACCCGAACTCTTCACCGGAAACGGACGGCGTGCCGGGAAAAAGCCGACTCCGCATTTGTAGTCCCGGGCATGGGTTGCGGAAGCCGCCGCCTCTGCCACTTGGCACGTCACTTGGCATGCTCCTTGCCTCCGTTGTTGGGTGTGATGGCACGTTGGCCGCCGAAGAGGACAGACGTGAGCACCCATTTGGTGTGTGGTTGGGCGGTGAGGCCGCGAGGCATGGTCCGCGCGCTCGTCTTGACGATGCAGACCGTGTGGAAACTCTGGGTGGCGGGGATGGAGGTTTAGGTAACCATGATTTGCGGCGATCCCACGTAATCTGGCGGTTTGGCGCCGGTAGCCCTGTGGAAGGGGCTCCAGGCCTCCGTGGATCGATGTGCGGCGCTCGATTTTGGCCTGATTCCCGTCTCATGCCCTCGCGGCGGCGATCAAGGCGGGAACACCTACCAGCGAGATCGCGCGGCGGATGTTGTAAGCCAGCGCCGTGATGCTGAACTCGCCGCGCACGTTCTCCAGCCGCCGGGTCAGGAAGGCACCCTGGCCCATCCATTGTTTGATTGAGCCGAAGGGATGCTCGACGCTTTCACGGCGCGCATCGAGCAGCTCCGGGCGGGCCGCCAATCGTTCTGCCATGCGCTCCAGGATCGCTTCGGCGCTTGCGCTTGCTGTGTAGCGCCAGGCGTTGGCCGTCGGGGCAGATGTAAATGTCCTCGCCGCCGTCATAGCGGAAGCGTTCCTTGGGAAAGAGCCCCTGGCTCACCGTGGATCCGCGCTGGGGCTTGGGCACATGCGGCACGACGCCGGCATTCTCGCAGGCCTCGATATCCTCGATCTTGAAGTAGCCCGCGTCGGCGACCGCGTCGATCCGATCGACGGCCAGGTTCCGACGGGCCACCACCGCCGTCTCGGCCAATAGACCGAGATCGCTGACCTTGTTATGGACCTGCTGCTCGGCGATCAGTTTGTGCTTGGCGTCCACGGCGATCTGAATGTTGTAGCCGACACCGACCCGGGTCTCGGCGTACATCGCCCGGCTGTCCGGATCCGTCAAAGAGAGCTGGTCCTCGCCACTCGCAGCCAGCGCGTCTCGATGTTCCTCAAACCGCTCACGCCGCCCTTGGATCGCAGCGATCTTCTCCTGGATATGCTCCACCTCGCCGCCGCCGGTGCCGCCCTCGTCTTGCTCGTCGGCCTCGTCGAGCCGGTCGAGATAACGCGACAACCTCTCGTCGCTCTCGGCCAACGCCTTCGCCAGCTTCGCTTTGGTGAAGTTCCGCTTCCGGCTGTTCACTGCCTTGATCCGTGTACCGTCAACCGCCACCAGCTCGCGTCCGAACAGCTCCAGTTCGCGGCATAGCCTCACGAACTCCCGAAACACCTGTCGGAAGGCCGCCCGATTGATCCGCCGGAAATCGGCGATCGTCTTGAAGTCTGGCGACAAACGCCGCAACAGCCAGATCACTTCGAGATTACGCTTGCTCTCTGCCTCCAGCCGGCGGCTCGAACGTACCCGATTGAGATAGCCGTATATGTAGAGCTTCAGCAGGTCCGCCGGATCGTAGCCGGGACGACCTATCGCCTTCGCCGCGGCGCGCTCGAAACCAGCGGCCGCTAGGTCCAAACCATCCACGAAGGCATCGATGAAACGGACCGGGTTATCCCGGCCCACGTAATCGTCCACTGCTTCCGGCAGAAGCAGAACCTGAGAGCGGTCAACGCCAGGAATGTGTCTCATGGCGGACCCTAACATCGCCATGAGACGGACGGAATCCCCCGCCACCCAGAGTTTCCACACGGTCTGCATGGTCTTGGCCGTCCCGTCAGCCGCGGTTTCCGCCGCTGTGACGGCGAATACAGCGCCCGAGCACCGGAGCGCCTGCCACGTCGCGGTGGCCGCGATGGAGTCGGCCTATAACCTCCCCCCCCCAACTGCTCTCGGCAGTCGCGCTTGCCGAGTCGGGGCGGTGGAACGCCGAGGACCAGGAAAGTTTTGCCTGGCCGTGGACGGTGACGGCTAGTGGGGAGAGCCATTATCTGCCCGATAAGGCGGCGGCCGTGCGTGCGGTGCGTGACCTGCAGGCGCGTGGGATACGCAACATCGACGTCGGCTGCATGCAGATCAACCTGATGCATCACGCGGACGCGTTCCCCAGCCTCGAGGACGCGTTTGATCCGCGACTCAACGCCGACTATGCCGCGAGCTTCCTGCGCCAGCTCTACCAGGAGGTGCGGGGCTGGAGCCTGGCCGTGGGCTACTACCACTCGCGTACCCGCGAGAACTGGTCACGCTATCGCCTGAAGGTCTACAAGCTGTGGCGGCTAGAGCGGCGGCGCGCTGCCGAGATACAGCGCGCCCAAGTCCTTGCCGCCTTCAACGAGCGCAAGGCCCGGCGCGAGGCGAGGCGCCGCGAGGCGGCCAGCCGCTAGGTCCCGAGCCGCTAAGCGCTCTCAGGTGCGCCAAGCCGCACCGGTTGACGCCGCGCCCCCCAGGTTCCCGGCTCCGGCTCGAAGACGCCGGCACACGCCGTCCCACACTGGCGACACGCGCCATCGGCCGTGAGGCTCCACGACCCCAGCACGTACCAATCGCGCCCGATCAGCTTGGTGCCGCAGCCGTGGCAGTAGGTGCTGGAGGCGTCTGGGTCGTGGACGTTGCCGACATAGACGTACCGCAAGCCGTGGGCGATGCCGACGTCGCGGGCGCGCAGCAACGTCGCGTGCGGCGTGTGGGGGATGTCGGTCATCTTGAAATCGGGGTGAAACGCGGTGAAGTGCAGCGGCACGTCGGCACCCAAATTATCGGCGAACCAACCGCACAAGCGGTCGAGCTCGGCGCTCGAATCGTTCTCGCCGGGAATCAGTAGCGTCGTTACCTCGAGCCAGACGTCGGTCTCGTGCTTGATGTAGACCAGCGTGTCGAGCACCGCTTCGAGATGTCCGGTACACAAGCGGTGATAGAAGTCTTCGGTGAAGCCCTTCAAATCGACGTTGACCGCGTCCATGTGGGCGAACAATTCGGCGCGCGCTTGCGGCAATACGTAGCCGGCCGTCACCGCCACCGCGCGTATCCCCACTGCGTGGCAAGCAGCTGCGACGTCAACCGCGTACTCCAGGAAGATAACGGGATCGTTATAGGTAAACGCGACCGACCGGCAGTCGAGCTGGCGGGCCGCTTGGGCCAACGCCTCGGGCGCCGCGGCGTCAGCCAACTTGTCGATCTCGCGCGACTTGCTGATGTCCCAGTTCTGGCAGAACTTGCAGGTCAGGTTGCACCCGGCCGTGCCGAACGAGAGCACCGGCGTGCCCGGCAGGAAGTGGTTGAGCGGCTTCTTCTCGATCGGATCGATGCAGAAGCCGCTGGATCGGCCATAGGTGGTGAGCACGATGCCGTCGTCTTCGGCCGCGCGGACGAAGCAGAGGCCGCGTTGACCCTCGCGCAGCCGACAGCGCCGCGGACAAACATCGCACTGGATGCGGCCATCATCGAGCGCCTGCCAGTAGCGCCCGGGGACCGTGTTGGGAACCTCGATCATCGTGACTCCATCTCTATAATGTCACAGCAGAGGGTCTAAGAGTGATCGAGCAGGCTCAGGGAACGTGACGGAGAACAGCGGGATACGACCACCCGCCGTTGCCGGCTCGTTCTACCCGGGCGAGGCGGATGCGCTCGCGGCGTTGGTCGACCGAGAGCTCGAAGCGGCGCGGGGACGCGATGTCGGGCAAGGGCCGTCGCCGCCAAAGGCGCTGATCGCGCCGCACGCCGGCTACATCTACTCGGGCGCGGTTGCCGCCTCGGCCTATGCCCGTTTGGGTTCTGGCGCAGAGACCATCACGCGTGTCGTACTGATCGGTCCGGCCCACCGGATGTGGCTGCAGGGCCTCGCGGTCCCCAGCCACAGCGGCTTCGCCACGCCGCTCGGCGTGGTCCCGGTGGATCGGGCGGCGGTCGCGGACCTGCTGCAGCTCCCGCACGTCAGCCTCAACGATGAGGCCCATGCCGCGGAGCACTCGCTCGAGGTTCACTTACCGTTTCTGCAGCAGCTCCTCGGCCGTTTCTCGTTGGTGCCGCTGGTTGCCGGGCAGGCGAGCGCCGAGGCGGTCGTCCAGGTCCTCGAGACGGCATGGGGTGGCCCCGAGACGCTGATCGTCGTCAGCTCCGACCTCAGTCACTACCGCGACTACGCGAGCGCGCAAACGGTGGACGCGGCAACCGTGCGCGCCATCGAGGCTCTCGATGGCGATGCCATTGGCGATGATGATGCATGCGGGCGGGTGCCGATCCGTGGCCTCATTCGTATCGCACACGACCGTCATCTCGAGGCCACCACCGTGGATCTGCGCAACTCCGGCGATACCGCCGGTCCGCGCGATCGCGTTGTCGGCTACGCCTCGGTTCTGTTTGGCGCGGCCATGGCGCGGCTCGATGCTGGCGATCGCGAGACCCTGTTGCGTATCACGGCGGCGTCGATCCGCGGCGGTATCGGTGGTGGGCGCGCCCTCAAGGTGGACCCAGCGCCCTACCCCGCTCCACTGCGGGCGATCCGCGCGTGCTTCGTGACCTTAATGCACCAGGACCAGCTGCGCGGGTGCGTGGGGACCACCAGGGCCCGGCAGCCTCTGGTGGCCGAGGCCGCCCAAAGCGGCTGGGCCGCGGCATTCGACGATCCTCGCTTCAAACCACTCACGGCCAGCACCTTCGACGCACTCAAGATTGGCGTATCGGTGTTGACGCCGCCGCGTGAGTTCGCCGCGTCATCGGAACGCGACGTGGTCCAGGCGCTGCGACCGGGGATCGACGGACTGATCCTACGCGCCGGCGACCGCCGTGCCACGTTCCTGCCACAGGTGTGGGAGCGAGGCACGTCGGCGGAGCGATTTGTCACCGCATTGTTGCGCAAGGCCGGCATCGAACGCGGTTCCTGGCCGGAGGGCACTCGGGCGTGGCGCTACCAGTCCGAGTCGTTTGCCGCGCCGGTCGCTGTGATCGAGCGGAGCCACTAACGCTTTATCGCGTCGGTGGCGGCGCGTGCGGCCTCAGCAACTCCTCCGAGCGCGGCTGAGAGGCACGCCTCAAGGTATTGATTCGGCGCCCAAATAGATTGACAACAAGTGCCACGCCACGCATGGTGGCGCGCCTCGGGTTGGGGGACCTCGCGTTGTTATTTGGTTTGTTGACGCCTGGCCGCATTAGCAAGCGGCCACAGTATCAGGGTAACCACTCCAAGTTGCGGGCCGCGCTGGTGCGCCCGCTGGCTCTCGGGGCGGCGGTGGCGGCGGTGGCCGCGCTTGCCGCGCTGATCGGCATCGGGCTTTCGGAGAATACGGCGCACAGTGCGTTCGGGACGCGATTTGGTTCCGCGGACCGTGCCGTCATCATCCCGACATGGAGCGATTCGGCAGCTACGGGCGCGGCGTCGTCTTGGCAAACGCTCGGACCGCACGAGCTCTCCGCCACCGTCAAATCGGTCGCGATCAAGAAGGGCGGAACGCTCATGGAGGCGCTCGTCGGCGCGGGCGCAGATCGCGGCGACGCCCACGAGGCGATCACCTCGCTTCGGGACCTCTACGATCCGCGGCGCCTCAAGCCAGGTCAGCAAATTACCGTCACGTTTGATCCGTCGAATGGCGAAGGCGAGCCACCGCGCCTGCTGGCCGTCGCGATCGATGCGAGCGTGGGGCACGATGTGGCGGCGCGGCGCGGGATCGACGGGACGTTCCTGCCGTTCGAGATCAAGAAACCGCTGCGCCGGGAATTTGCCCGCATCAGGGGGACTATCGATAACAGCCTGTATGGCGCGGCGGAGCGCGGTGGGGTGCCGGCCGAGATCATCATGCGGCTGATCCGTCTCTACAGCTGGGACGTCGATTTTCAGCGCGACATCCAGCCCGCCGATTCCTTCGAGATCTTCTTCGAGCGGCTACACAATGCCGATGGCCATGCCGTGAAAGAGGGCGAGATCGCCTACGCCGTCATGACGTTGAGCGGCAGCGACCTGAGGCTCTATCGCCACCAAATGGCCGACGGGACCGTGGATTACTTCGACGAGAAGGGGCAGAGCGTGCGCAAGGCGCTGCTGCGGACGCCGGTCGATGGCGCCCGCCTGTCGTCACGGTACGGCAAGCGCAAGCACCCCGTACTCGGCTACAACAAGATGCACCGGGGCGTCGATTTCGCGGCGCCCAAGGGGACGCCGATCGTGGCTGCAGGCGACGGCGTCATTGAGTCGGCGGGCCGCAACGGCGCCTACGGCAAGTACGTGCGCATCCGCCACAAACAGGAGTACAAGACCGCCTACGCCCACCTCAGCCGGATCAAGCAGGGCATCAAGCGGAGCCGCCGGGTGCGGCAGGGCGACGTCATCGGCTATGTCGGCTCGACCGGCCGCTCGACGGGGCCGCACCTGCACTACGAGGTGCACCGCCACGGCAAACGGACGAATCCGATGAGCGTCAAGTTGCCGACCGGCATGAAGTTGAAGGGCCAGGAGCTCGCGGCATTTCAGTCCCACCGCGCCGCGATCGAGGAACGGATCGCCCAGACGCCGATCACCACGACGATCGCCGCGAACGATTAGCCAAGCGTTGCGGCCGGGCGGAAAAGCCCCGGCCCCTCCCCAGCGTTTTCTGATAGGGTCGAGAGCAGGCGCCGGTTGTGACGCCTCAAGACATACTTTCGGGAGGCGCAGGATGGCATTCAAAGAATATGTCCAACACGACGGCGTGGGCCTTGCGGACCTGGTGGGGCGCAAGGAGGTTAGTGCCGCGGAGGTCGTAGAGACGGCCATCGAGCTGATCGAAAAGCACAATCCGGCGATCAACGCGGTCATCCACCGATTGGACGACATGGCGCGCGAGGCGGCGACGAACGTGCCCGAGGGTCCTCTCTCCGGCGTGCCGTTCCTCCTCAAAGACATCGGAGCGTTTTGCGCCGGGGCGCCCTACCATGCGGGCAGCAAGGTGCTGGCCGGGTTCGTGCCCGACCACGATACCGAACTGACGGCGCGCTTTAAACGTGCCGGGCTGATCATCTGTGGCAAGACCAATACGCCCGAGTTCGGCTTCGATTCCAGTACCGAGCCGGATCTCTACGGGCCAAGCCGCAACCCGTGGGACACCAGCCGCACGACCGGTGGATCGAGTGGCGGTTCGGCGGCTGCGGTGGCCGCCGGAATCGTGCCCATCGCCCACGCCAACGACGGTGGCGGATCCATCCGCATCCCGGCGGCGGCCTGTGGGCTGGTCGGCCTCAAGCCGACACGCATGCGCAACCCCTGGGGGCCCGATCTCGGCGACGTGGCATTCGGTCTCGCGGTCGAGCACGTGGTGACGCGGAGTGTGCGCGACAGCGCGACCGTCCTCGATGCGACCGCCGGTACCGAGGTTGGTGCGCCGTACGCCCCGCCGCCCCAAGAGCGCCCATTCGTGGACGAGCTTGGCGCCGATCCCGGCCGCCTGCGCATCGCCTTTACCACCTCTGCCACCGGCGGCGCACCGGTGCATGCTGACTGTGTGGCTGCGGTCGAGGACACAGCCAAGCTGCTGGCCGACCTTGGCCATGACGTCGATGAGGCGTGGCCCGCGTTCGAGGACAAGGACCGCAAGGCGGGCAACGAGCTGTTCATGATACTTGCCTCGGCCTTGAACGCGGCCAGCATGATCGACTTTGAAGAGCTCACCGGGCGCCCGTCCCGCCTCGAGGATGTCGAGATATCGAGCCGTGCGTGCATCGAGTACGGCCGTACGTTGTCGGCGATCGACCTGATCCAGGCGGTCAACCGGATGCATCGGATTGGGCGGATCGTCGCCAAGTTCCAGGAGGACTACGACATCCTGTTATCGCCCTCGCTCGCCTCGCCGCCGATCGCGCTCGGCGTGCTCGCTCCGCACAATCCGAATGTCGCCGAGCACATCGACAATGTCTTCGGGTTCGCGCCGTTCACGCCGCTCGGCAACGTGACCGGCCAGCCGGCGATCTCGTTGCCGCTCGCCCACAACAGCGAGAACCTGCCCGTGGGCCTGCACTTTGCGGGTCGCTTTGGCGACGAGGCGGTGCTATTTCGGCTCGCGGCACAGCTCGAGGAAGCGCGCCCGTGGGCGGATCGGCACCCCGCCATCTGGGGGTAATCCGGGACTAAAACGTGGGCGCGGCCGCCTGGTCGAATTAGGCGGCCTGGACCATCGCGCCGTTGATCGAGAGCCCTTCCTTGTCGGCCGAGACGGCGACCGCATCGCCCGGCGCCACCGAACCCTCGAGGATCATCGTCGCGAGCGGGTTCTGCAGCTGGCGCTGGATGACCCGCTTGAGCGGCCGCGCCCCGTAAACCGGGTCGTAACCGGCGTCCGCCAGCCAAGCGCCCGCCGCCTCGTCAAGCTCAATCGTGACCTTATGGTGGGCGAGCAGCTCGCGGAGGTGCGCAAGTTGGATATCGACGATGCCGCCCATGTGGGCACGGGTCAGGCGATGGAACAGGATGGTCTCGTCGAGGCGATTGAGGAACTCCGGACGGAAGGCGGCGCGCACGATCTCCATGACCAGCTCGCGTACCTCGGTTACGTCTTCGCCGTCGGGCTGGTTGGCGAGGATGCCGGAGCCGAGGTTTGAGGTGAGAACGATCAGCGTATTGCGAAAATCGACCGTCCGGCCCTGGCCGTCGGTGAGGCGGCCATCGTCCAGCACCTGCAGCAGGGCGTTGAACACGTCGGGATGGGCCTTCTCGACCTCGTCGAAGAGGATGATCTGGTAGGGGCGTCGCCGCACCGCCTCGGTTAGCGCACCGCCCTCTTCGTACCCGACATAGCCGGGCGGCGCCCCGATGAGGCGTGCCACTGAGTGCTTCTCCATGTATTCCGACATGTCGATGCGGACCATGGCGGTCTCTTCGTCGAACAGGTAGGCGGCGAGCGCCTTGGAAAGCTCCGTCTTGCCAACCCCGGTTGGGCCGAGGAACAAGAACGAGCCGAGCGGGCGATGTTCGTCCTGGAGGCCGGCTCGGGCGCGGCGCACCGCGTTGGAAACGGCGGCCAGAGCCTCGCCCTGGCCAATCACGCGCAGGCCCAATTCCTCCTCCATGTGGAGCAACTTTTCGCGCTCGCCGGCCAGCATCCGCTCGACCGGAACCCCGGTCCAGCGCGAGATCACGATGGCGATGTCCTCGTCGCTCACCACCTCCTGCAACGAGTGCTGCTCACCGGCCACCTCGGCCTCGGCGAGCTTCCGTTCGAGCTCCGGGATCGTGCCATAGGCGAGCTCACCGGCGCGGGCAAGCTCGCCCTGGCGCTGCGCCGTCGCGAGCTCGATGCGGTCCGCCTCGAGCTGCTCCTTGAGCTTCTGGGAATCCGCGAGCATCTGTTTCTCGGCTTGCCAGCGGGCCGTCAGGTCCGCGGACCGTTGCTCGAGCTCAGAGAGCTCCCCCTCGAGCGTCTGCAGTCGCTCCTGCGAGGGCGCATCGCTCTCCCGCTTGAGGGCCTCTCGCTCGATCTTGAGCTGGATAATGCGCCGATCGAGCTCATCGATCTCCTCGGGTTTTGAGTCAACTTCGATGCGCAAACGGCTGGCCGACTCGTCAACGAGGTCGATGGCCTTGTCGGGGAGGAAGCGGTCGGTGATGTAGCGATTAGAGAGCGTCGCCGCGGCGACGATGGCCGAATCGGAGATGCGAACGCCGTGGTGAAGCTCGTATTTCTCTTTGAGCCCCCGCAAGATCGAGATCGTGTCCTCGACGGTCGGCTGCGCGACGTACACCGACTGGAACCGGCGGGCGAGCGCCGCATCCTTCTCGACCCTTTTGCGATACTCATCGAGCGTCGTCGCGCCGACACAATGGAGTTCGCCGCGCGCCAAGGCGGGTTTGAGGAGGTTGGACGCGTCCATGGCTCCCTCGGCGGCGCCTGCGCCAACCAGGGTGTGCAGCTCATCGATGAACAAGATGACCTCGCCCTCGGCCGCATTAATTTCAGCGAGTACGGCCTTGAGCCGCTCCTCGAACTCGCCGCGGAATTTGGCACCGGCGATCAGAGCGCCGAGGTCGAGCCCCATGAGACGCTTGTCGCGAAGGCTCTCGGGCACATCGCCGTTGACGATGCGCTGGGCCAAGCCTTCCACGATGGCTGTCTTGCCGACGCCCGGCTCGCCAATCAGGACGGGGTTGTTCTTGGTGCGCCGCGAGAGCACCTGAATCGTGCGCCGGATTTCCTCATCGCGGCCGATGACAGGATCAAGCTTGCTGTCGCGGGCTGCCTGGGTCAGATCCTGTGCGTACTTCTTGAGTGCATCATAGGCATCTTCGGCGGTCGCGCTGTCAGCCGTGCGCCCCTTCCGCAGATCGTTGATCGCGGCGTTGAGGTCCTGGGGCGAGACACCGGCATCCTTCAAGATCTCTGCAGATGGTGTCCCGGCCGAAAGCGATAGCGCGAGCAGGAGTCGCTCGGCGGTGACGAAGCTGTCGCCGGCTCTTTTGCCGATTTGCTCGGCCGTTTCCAACAGGCGGGCGGTCTGCGGCGCGACGTGAAGCTGACCGGCGCCGTCACCCTCGACCCGAGGGAGTTTTGCGAGCTCGCGCTCGGCGCCATCAAGCGCGTTCTTGCCATCGCCGCCCGCGGCCTGGATCAGATTTGCCGCGAGCCCCTCTTCGTCATCGAGGAGGACCTTTAGCAGATGTTCCGGAAGAAGCTGTTGGTGCCCGGAGCGAAGGGCAAGAGAGTGGGCGGCCTGAACGAAACCCCGAGCCCGCTCGGTGTATTTCTCAAAGTCCATCGACATGCCCCCTTGTGGCAGGCTGGCGAGCACCTGCGAGCACCCTTAGCGGGCGTGCTGGTCGTCTTCGGACCATTTGCGATCACCGTCAGGTGCGGCGATCGGCACGGCTGGCATCCGTCGACCCCACTCATATAGTGTTGCGTATCAGCAACACAAGGGCTCAACCGACGCGCGCTACGCGCCTGCCGCTATCATCATTACACTGGAACCGAGTCGGAGAAGGCCCACGATCCGCCCTGGTGGCCTGCCGCTTTGCCCAATCGGGCTGCTCAGGATAGCGGCGGTTCCTCCTCGCCGATATCGGCGCCGTCTGAGCGCCGCTCACCGACGGGTGCCGGCGCGCCGTTGCCCCCGCCCACCGGCGCGCCCATCACTGGACTGTCCGCCTGACCCTCCGTGGGCCTTTGATTCTGAGCCTGCCCGTTGATCGTCATCAGCCGATAGTAGTGCTCGGCATGCTGGTAGTAGTTTTCGGCGGAGACGCGGTCACCTGCGCTCCCCGCGTCGCGGGCGAGCGCTAGGTATTTGTCCCAGATTTGATTGGCCGTTCCACGCAACTTCACGTTTGGGCCGGAGCTCTCGAGACTACGGTTTTGACCGCCGCCATTGTAAGGCCTGCGGCCACCCGAGCGCCCCGAGCGTTGTCGCCTATTGTTTGGACCTTGCTTCATCATTCTACCCATATGGGTGATGCTGCATCGTCCTGGTTCCGGTCATGTGAGACCTCGTGCCTGGCGGTGCGAGGAATCGACAAAGGACGATGGTGGAAGGAACTCGCCCGACCCGCTGTCCACCCGGGTCACATCGGCGGCTCCGCATTGACCCTAGTCTGCCCGGTCATGCTTTCCAACCCTTTTTTCGCCGTTGCTCGCACGCGCCGACATCGCAACGATGCAGCGATCGACCCAACTGAGATCGCGGCGAACTTGCGCTGCGCCGAGCGTCTCTTTGTGCAACAAGGCTGCTACGGCGCCAGCTTGATCGTGGCCCACCTCGACCACGGCGAGGCCATCGCTGGCAAGGAAACGCGGCAGCTGCGGAATGATGGCGCGATAGCAGTCGAGGCCGTCGGTGCCGCCGTCAAGGGCAAGCCGTGGTTCAAAGCGGGCCACCTCGGCGTCCAGGGCGCCGATGTCGTGGCGGCGGATGTAAGGCGGATTGCAGAGGATGACATCGAACGAGCCGCATATCGGCGCGCCCCATCGGCCGGCGACGAAGCGGCAACGCTCACCCATGCCGAGGTCATGGGCATTCATGCGAGCGCGGGCAAGAGCCGCCCCGCTTGCATCGATGCCGATGCCGTGGGCGTTGGGCAGTTCGGACAACAGGGCGAGCAGTAGACATCCCGAGCCCGTGCCGAGATCGAGCAAGCGGAGCGCCGCACCCCGCCGTCCGCGCAGCGCCTCGAGCGCCGCCTCGACCAGCGTCTCGCTGTCGGGACGCGGGTCGAAGACGGTCGGATCGATCGTCAACGGCAGGCTCCAGAACTCGCGCCGACCGAGGATGCGCGACACCGGCTCGCGGTCGCAGCGGCGCGAGATCAGCGCGTGGAAGCGGGCAAGCTCTGCGCAGTCGATCGGGCGCCGGGGCTCGCCGAGGATCGCCTCGCGGTTGAGACCCAAGGCGCTGGACATCAACAAACGTCCATCGCCGCGTGGCTCGGCGATCCCCGCGGCGCGTAGGCGTGCCGCGGCCTCATCGAGCGCGGCGGAAATCGTCATCGGGTGCGGCTCGCCCGTCAAGTCAAGGGACGCTTACCGATGCGAGCGGAAACAGCGGCGCACCTTCCGCCGCCTGCTTGAGGTGCTCGGGTGCGATGTTGGCGCCGGACAGCACCAGCACGACCCGCTTGTCGCGCAGGCCGTCGCGATGGGCCCAGGCAGCCGCGGTCGTGGCTGCGCCGGCGGGCTCGACCAGCACATGGCCACACTCGGCCAGCGTACGGATAGCTGAAAGCATGGCCACATCGTCGGTGAGCCAGGCGTCATCGACGTACTCCAGCATGGCGTTTAGTGCCAGCGTCGGCGGTATGCGCGTCGTCAAGCCCTCGGCGATGGTATCGATGGCCCGGTCAATGGGTTGGCGAGCATGGAAACTGTCGTGGAGCGCGGGGGAGCCTTTGGCTTGCACCGCGATGACTGTCGATTGGGGTTGCAGCTCCTTCATCGCTGCACCACACCCGGAGACGAACGTCGATGCGCCCATCGGCACGATCATCGTATCGATATCCGCGAGCGCTTCGGCGACCTCGAGCGCGACCGTCCCGGCCCCCTCGATCACGTCGAGGTTCTCGCCATCGTCGATGAAGGCATGGCCGCGCGCATTGCAATGGGCCATGGCCTGTTCCTTGGCGGCGTCGATGTCGTGGCCGACCTCATGCTTGGTCGCACCGAGTGCCGCCACCATCGCCGCCTTCACCGGATTGGTGTTCTCGGGCATGAAGATGTCGCACGGTATGCCCAGAAGGCGGGCCGCATAGGCCACCCCCTGGCCGTGATTACCAGTGGATGAGGTAACCGCGCCGGCCACGCCGCCGCGCTCGCTCGCGCGCAGGAGGGCGGTGAGCGCACCGCGCAGCTTGAAAGAGGCGATCGGGCTCACGGTTTCGTTCTTCAACCAGATCTCAGCGCCGAAGGCACGTGACAGAAGCTCTGAGCGAACCAGGGGCGTCACCATCTGGTTAGCGCTAATCCGCTTAGCCGCATCACGCACTCCCGCCAGGGTCGGCAGGACGAGGTCCGCCCGCCCGTTACCGGCGCCATCACCCGTGCCCTCATGCATGGTCTTCCTCCATTTCGGCGAGTCGGCTCGCCTGATCCTCCGCGATCAGGGCGTCGAGAATCTCGTTCAGCGACTCTCCTTCGAGAACGCGGTCGAGCTTGTGCAACGTGAGATTGATGCGGTGATCGGAGACCCGGCCCTGCGGGAAGTTATAGGTGCGAACCCGCTCGGACCGATCGCCAGAACCGACCTGGGTGCGGCGCGTAGCCGCACGCTTGGCATCTTGCTCGTGCCGCGAACGGTCATAGAGCCGGGCCCGCAAGACCTTCATCGCCTTGGCCCGGTTCTTGTGCTGCGACTTCTCGTCCTGCTGCTGAACGACGACACCCGTGGGAAGGTGGGTGATGCGAACGGCGCTGTCGGTAGTGTTGACGCTCTGCCCCCCGGGACCGCTCGCGCGGAACACGTCGATGCGGAGTTCCTTCTCGTCGATGTCGACGTCGATGTCCTCGGCCTCCGGCAGCACGGCGACCGTCGCCGCCGAGGTGTGGATTCGTCCGCTCGATTCGGTGACGGGGACCCGTTGTACTCGGTGGACCCCGGATTCGAACTTAAGCCGCTCGAACACGCCCTTGCCGGTGATCCCACACACCGCCTCCCGATAACCGCCGAGGCCAGTCTCGCTGAGATTTATGAGCTCGAACTTCCAGCCTTGCTGCTCGGCATGACGCTGATACATGCGGTAGAGATCGGCCGCAAATAGTGCCGCCTCTTCGCCGCCAGTGCCGGCACGTATCTCGAGAATCACGTTCCTGTCGTCGGCTTCATCCCGCGGCAACAAGAGCAGGCTCAGCCGCCGCTCGACCTCGGGTGAGCGTGATCTGGCAGCCTGGAGCTCCTCGCGCGCGAGTTCGCGCATATCCACATCGGTCGCGGCCTCGTCCGCCATCTCCTCGAGCTCGACAATCTCGGCCCTCAGCGAGGAGAACTCCCGCGCCGCCGCGACCACGGGCGCAAGATCGGCGTGCTCTTTGGCAAGGCGGGCGAGTTCTTCACGGCCGAGCTGGCCGGCCTCCACGAGCGAAGCCTCGAGGGCCTCGCAGCGCGCGATCAGCGCATCCAGTCTCTCCTGGGGGATCACGATTCTACTTCACTTGGCTCGAGCGCACCGTGGCGCCTGCAGGTCGTTCACAGATACCGCGCAAGCGTTTCGTGAAGTGTGTCCAAAGCAACCTCGGACTGCTCGCCGCCATCGAGCTCACGCAGCGTGACGACGTTTCGCGCCACCTCATCGCCGCCCATGAGGAGCGCAGCGCGCGCACCGAGCTTGTTCGCGCGCTTCAGGCGGCGCGACAGATTGCCCCGATAGGCAAGCTCGATCGTGAATCCGCGCCGGCGGAGGTCTTGTGCCAACACCAGCGCTGCATCCTGCTCTTCGGCGCTGACGGGCACGAGGGCGATCGGGCGCGGTGCCGGCGGCTCGGCATCGATTAGCATCGCCAGGCGCTCGATGCCTCCGGCCCAGCCGATGCCCGGGGTCGGTGGGCCGCCCATGGTCTCAATCAATCGGTCGTAGCGTCCGCCGGCGATGACCGCACCCTGGGCGCCCAGCGCGCGCGTTACGAACTCGAAAGCGGTGTGGGTGTAGTAGTCGAGGCCGCGCACCAGGCGCTGGTTCACGCGGTAGGAAAGGCCCAGGGTATCGAGGCCATCGCGGACGGTCGCGAAGAATGCCGCGGAGGGCGCGTTGAGGGAACTCGACATCAGGGGCGCGTCTGCAACGATGCGGCGATCGCCCTCATCCTTCGAATCGAGAATGCGCAGCGGGTTGCGATCGATCCGAAGGCGACTGTCCTCCGAAAGAGCATCTCGATAGTCCTCAAGGTAGGCGACCAAGGCCTGGCGATAGGCGGCGCGGCTCTCGGTATCGCCGAGACTGTTGAGCTCAAGCTCGACTTTGTCACCGACTCCGAGCTCTTCGAGTATGTGCGCGCCGAGCGCGATGACCTCGATGTCGGCCTGCGGCTCGGCGACTCCCAGGACCTCGACGTCAATCTGGTGGAACTGCCTGAGCCGCCCTTTTTGCGGGCGCTCGTAGCGGAACATCGGGCCTGAAGCAAAGAACTTCAGCGGCAGATCCTTCATCATACCGCCCGATATGAAGGCGCGGGCGATGCCCGCCGTGTATTCAGGCCGCAGCGTTACCTCTTCGCCGCCGCGGTCGTGGAATGTGTACATTTCCTTGGAGACGATGTCGGATGTCTCGCCGAGAGTGCGGCGAAAGACCTCGCTGAACTCGAAGATAGGGGTCGCGATTTCCTCAAAACCATAGCGGCTGGCGAGGCCGCGGGCGGTGTCGATCACCTGGCGGTGGCGCCGTAGATCGCCGGCCAAAATGTCGTGAGTGCCGCGTACCGGCTGCAACGCGCTCACCCTGGGCGACCTCTCAGAGGGCAACGGTGCGGGCGGGCTCGGATGCGGTCTCGATATCGGCGGCCCTGTCCTCCACCAGCGAGACGACATGATCGACCATGTCGGTGTCGGCGATCTTATGGTCCGTGACGCCGCTGAGGTACACCATGTGCGAGCGGTTTCCCCCGCCGGTGATCCCGATGTCGGTCTCGCGCGCCTCGCCCGGGCCGTTGACCACGCAACCGATGATGGAAAGCGTCATTGGTGTGGTGATGTGCGCTAGGCGCTCCTCGAGGATCTGCACGGTGCGAATCACATCGAAGCCCTGACGCGCACACGAAGGGCACGAGATGATCGTCACGCCGCGGTGTCGAAGCCCAAGTGACTTGAGCATCTCGTAGCCGGCCTTTACCTCCTCAACCGGGTCGGCGGCGAGCGATACCCGTACGGTGTCGCCGATGCCGGCCCACAGCAGGGCGCCGATGCCGATAGCCGATTTCACGGTGCCTGCGCGCAGGCCGCCGGCTTCGGTAACGCCGAGATGGAGCGGGTAGTCGCACGCCTCGGCGAGTTGTCGATACGCGGCAACGGCCAGGAAAACGTCCGATGCCTTGACGCTGATCTTGAACTCAGTGAAATCGTTGTCTTCCAGTACGCGGGTATGGTTGAGCGCGCTCTCGACCATCGCCTCCGGGCAAGGCTCGCCGTATTTCTCTAAAAGATTGCGCTCCAGCGAGCCGGCGTTCACACCGATCCGCATCGAACAACCGTGGTCTTTTGCTGCGGCGACGACCTCACGAACCCGTGCCGCCGAGCCGATGTTGCCGGGATTGATGCGGAGACAAGCCGCGCCTGACTCCGCTGCTTCGATGGCTCGTTTGTAGTGAAAGTGGATGTCGGCAACGATCGGCACGCGCGCGGCCCGCACGATCGGCGCCAACGCGCGGCTCGACGCCTCGTCCGGGCACGAGATTCGCACGATATCTGCACCGGCATCCTCGAGCGCGCGGACTTGTGCGATCGTCGCGGCGATGTCCGTCGTCGGCGTGTTGGTCATCGACTGCACGGTGATGGGGGCATCGCCGCCAACCGCCACACCACCGACTTGGATCTGCCGGCAGCGGCGACGGGTAATGTCTCGATAGGGGCGAACGCTCATGGAGCCCTGCGCAGCGAGCGATGGGTCGAGCGCTAGTCTTAGCCGAAGGGGTAGTGCGCTCCAGCGCTAGCCTAGGATGCGCTCAACCCCTCGGCAAGCTCCAGGGGCGGGCCGGCGGTGCGTCCTATTGGGTGACGGCGGTGCCGGCGAGCAGGCGGTCAACGTCCAGCAGGACGTTGCGCAAGACCTCGCCTTCGGGGCCGATCGGGGCGAGCAGGTTGCCGTCCACGAGAATATCGAGCGCGCCGGCGTTTCCGGTGATCATCGTCAGGTTCGGTCGGTCGGGAGCAAGGAAACGGTCTCCGGGTCGCATCACCCGCGTCAGAAGCAATTCGCCGTCCGGGCCGCGGACCTGTACCCAGCTGTCGGTCCGCGCGCGGATGATGACGCGGGCGTCGGTGTTGCCGGCACCATAGGTCTGCGGCACGTATGCCGTGCTCACAGCGTTCGCTGCCGTCTCGCCCTCGGACTCCAACACCGGCGGCGGCGCGGCAGGTTCGTCGCTGAGAGCGGCGACGCGCGTCGGCATCGCAATATCGACCGGCTCATCGACAGGCTCGTTCGCGGCCTCATCGAGTGCGGCCGCACCCGCTTCGGCGATCGGCGAGGCCGAGTCGGATCTCTCCTCCGCGGCACTCTCAGGGGCCTCGGTCAAGGCCTCACGCGATGTAGCCGGCAGCTCCACCGCCACGCCATCACCCTCGAGATCCGGCGCATCCAACGGCGCGGCGACAGGCGCCTGCGGCGTCTCACGGGGCTGTCTCTCCGGCACCGCCTCGGCTTGAGCAGCCGCTCCCAACCGCTGCAGAGCGGCTGCGGTCGGGCCAGCGATATCGTCGCGCGCGAGCGCGGCCTGGTCCGATGGGTCTCGTGCTCTCGCCGAGTTCGACATCTCAAGGGTGGCGGCCGCCTCGCCGTCGAGTAGCGCCCCCGCCAGACGCTCCGGCACAGCAGGCACAAACTCGATCGCCAAGCGATCCTGCTCAGAAATGTAGTACCAGCCGCCGTACACCACCGCTGCCAGCATCAATGAGGCGGCGATCAGCCAACCTCCTGGCAGCCGGCCCTCCGGCCCCGGCAACGGAAAGACGAGCTTAGTGCGGCTCGGGTAGCGCTCGGTCTCTTCCTTGAAGATCGCGACCGCTGCCTCCCCGTCGAGGCCAAGGTGGTAGGCATACGTGCGAAGGAAACCCACCGCATATGCGGCGCCGGGCAGATCGTCGAAGCGCCCGTCCTCGAGGGCGCTCAAGTGCTCCTTCTGGATGCGCAACTGGCGGGCGACGTCATCGAGTTCGCGGTGAGTGCCCAGGCGCGCCTTACGCAGTTCACTGCCAATACCGGTGTATGCCTGATTCTCCGGAGGCGTCTCAACCTCACGAAGATGCAGTCGCCGGGTCGCTACCGGCGGCTCTGTATCGCGCCGCGTTGGCTGTTGCAGTGCCACTGCTCGCCTCGCCGGTGACCGGCCCCCCACCTTGGCACACTTAATTCAGCGTGCTGAAACGTGCAACCAACGAAAAGACCCCTTGACCCTCTACGCAGAAATCATAGGGGAAACACTTAGCGCCAATTAATTTAACGCAAAAACATCAACGGTCGCAACGGGTTAAATGACTAACTGTCACTAACACACGATATGTCCGGTTTATGTACCAGACGATCTGTCCGGATTTAGAAGCTCTCCAGGCTATGGAGGGTTTGGATGCGCCGGACAGAGCAGTTGCAGGGACTGAGATTGATGAAGTTCGAGGAGGTTTACGGCCGCACCCATCGGGGTTGCTTGAGCCAAGCCGAGGCGGCGGAGGTTCTCGGCGTTTCAGAGCGCACCTTCCGGCGCTGGCGCGACCGCTATGAGGCGGACGGCGCGGAAGGGCTCTACGATCGCCGTCTGGGCCGGGTCTCGGCGCGGCGCGCGGCGGTCAACGAGGTGACGGCGCTGTTGGCGCTGTTCGACACCCGCTACTGGGACTTCACCGCCAAGCACTTCCACGAGAAGCTGGTCGCGGACTATGCCTTCAAGCGCAGCTACAACTGGGTGCGGCTGAGCTTGCAGGCCCATGGGCGAAGACGGGCGGCGCCCAGGCGCGGGGCGCACCGGCGCAAGCGGCCGCGCCGCGCGCTGCCCGGCATGATGCTGCATCAAGACGGCTCAAGCCACGCGTGGGTCCCCGATCAGTGGTGGGACCTGATCGTCACCATGGACGACACCACCAGTGAGATCTACTCGGCCTTCTTCGTCGCCGAAGAGGGCACGATGTCGAGCTTTCAGGGGGTGTCCGAGGCGATCCGGGCCAAGGGGCTGTTCTGCTCGCTCTATGCCGACCGCGCCGGCCACTACTGGCACACCCCTGAGGCCGGCGGCACGGTCGACAAGGACAATCCGACCCAGTTCGGCCGCGCCCTGGCCCAGCTCGGCATCGAGCTGATCCCGGCCTACTCGCCCGAGGCAAGGGGGCGCTCGGAACGCATGTTCGCCACCCTGCAGAAGCGCCTGCCCCAGGAGCTCAGGCTCGCCGGCATCACCGACATGGCCCAGGCCAACCGCTTCCTCAAGGAGCTCTACCTGCCAGGCCACAACGCCCGCTTCGCGGTGCCGCCGGAAGCCGAGGGCACCGCCTTCGTGCCCTTCGCCGGTACCCTCGACGACATCCTCTGCGTGCAGCAGGAGCGCACCGTCTCCAACGACAACACCGTGCGCTACAAACGCCTGGTGCTGGCGATCCCGCCCGACCCCTTATCCACTGGCCCAACAACCACAACTGAAGCGGTCAATTCATATGGTACATAAACCGGTCAATTCAGTTTGTTCTCGACACGGGTTAAATGACTAACCGTTAACGTTACGCGAGCTGCACCCTTCAGCCATCTGAAACTGCCGGCTGCGGTGGCATCCATACGCCACCGTGCAGGCGGCCGGCACTATGCGCCGGGGCCGCGCGCTATGCTGTCGACAGCCTGCGCGATAAGCTCGTTCAGGACTTCGGATACCGACTGTTCACCGCGCACGAGACCAGCGCTTTGGCCGGCCATGAGCGAGCCGGTCTCAGTGTCGCCTTCGATCACCGCTCGGCGAAGTGCGCCCGCCCAAAAGTGCTCGATCTCGAGCTGGGCATCTGATTGGGTCATCTCGCCCGCGCGATAGCGGGCAATGACGTCGCGCTGGGTCTCGGCGAACCGACGCGTGGCGGCGCTGACCAATGAGCGAACCGGGATCACCGAGAATTCGGGATCGACCTGCACCGAAAGCTGCGCATCGCGCGCGGACGCGCGAACGATCGCGCGCTTGAAGTTGGGATGGGCAATGGACTCGTGCGTGCACACAAAACGCGTGCCCATCTGGCATCCGGCCGCCCCCATCTCCAGGTAGGTGAGCACGGCCTCGCCGCGGCCGATGCCACCGGCGACGAACACCGGAACCTCACGAAGAAAGGGCAGAATCTCCTGGGCCAGCACGCTCGTCGAAACCGGTCCGGTGTGGCCGCCGGCTTCCATCCCTTCGATGACGATGGCATCGATACCGGAGCGCACGTACTTGCGCGCAATCAAGAGCGAGGGAGCAAACGCGATGACCTTGGCGCCTGAGTCGCGGACCTGGTCGACCGTTTGTCGCTTCGGCAATCCACCGGCGAGAAAGACGTGGCTAACCTGCCGCGCCGCGCACACATCGATCAGCTCGGCGAGAGCCGGATGCATGAGGATGAGGTTGACGCCGAACGGCCGGACGGTCAGCGCCTGCGTCGCAGCGATCTCGGCATCGAGCGTATCGGGCTCCATCGCGCCGCAGGCGATGACGCCGAAGCCACCGCTGTTTGAAAGGGCCGCCACCAGGTGCCGTTCGGACACCCACGTCATGGCGCCGCCGAGAATGGCGAGGTCGCAGCCGAGGAAGTCCGTGCCGCGCTGCCACAGGAGGTCCAATCGGACACGCGCGGCAGAGCGCAGCTCCTCCGCTTTAACCGTCATCGAGCCCGAAAGCGCTGTGGAGGGCGCGGACGGCAAGCTCGGCGTAGGCCTCCGGAATGAGAACGCTGATCTTGATCTCGGAGGTGGAGATGGCATCGATGCCGATACCCTTGTCGACGAGGGCGGCGAACATCTGCTGGGCGACGCCAGCGTGGCTGCGCATGCCGACGCCGATGGCGGAGACCTTGGCAACGGTCGCATCGTGAACAAGCGTCGAATAGCCGATGGCCTCCTGAGACGAGCGCAGTGTCTCAAGTGCCAGCGCAAGCTCGTTTCGCGGCACCGTGAACGTCACGCTCGCCTCTCGGCCGTCGCCCGACAGGTTCTGAACGATCATATCGACATTGATGTTGGCCGCGGCGAGCGGTCCGAACACGCGGGCGGCCGAGGCCGCCCCATCGGGCAGTCCGGGCAGCGTGATCCTCGCTTCGTCGCGCGAGGACGCGATGGCGCTGACGACCTGTGTCTCCACGATTTGATCCTCGCCGACGATCAACGTGCCAGGGCGATCCCCGAAACTCGATAAAACCTGCATCCGCACGCCGTGATTCATGGCGAGCTCCACGGCACGGATCTGCAGAACTTTGGCACCGGAAGATGCCATCTCCATCATTTCTTCGAAGGTGATTTTGTCAAGCATGCGGGCGCTGGAGACGAGCCGCGGATCGGCCGTGAAGACGCCGTCGACGTCGGTGTAGATGTCGCAGCGTTCCGCGGCGAGGGCCGCAGACAACGCGACGGCGGTCACATCTGAACCGCCGCGGCCGAGGGTGGTGATCCGCCCGCGCGGCCCGATGCCCTGAAATCCCGCGACCACGGGAACCTCACCGCCGGCGATGCGCTCCTCGATAATGCTGGTCTCGATGCCCTCTATGCGCGCGCCGCCGTGCCGGCCGTCGGTCCGGATCGGGAGCTGCCAGCCGAGCCAAGAACGCGCGGGCACACCTTCGTTTTGTAGCGCCATCGCGACGAGGGCGGCACAGATCTGCTCACTGGTCGCGACCACCGCGTCGTACTCCCGGATATCGTGGAGCATCGCCGCCTGGCGGGTCAGTTCGTCGAGTTCATCGGTGTGCCCGGCCATCGCGGAGACGACGACGGCGACCTGATCGCCCCCCGCGACAACTGCGGCGATCCGCGCCGCGACGGCGCGGATCCGCGCGACATCGCCAAGCGAGGTGCCGCCAAACTTCTGGACAAGAAGAGGCAATGTGGGATCCGCTGATGGCTGCCGGGAGCCTTGTTCGCGCCGGGGCGCCTATACATACTCGCGGCCATGAGCCCTCGCAACGAGCCGCGCGGCGCGAGTATCGATCCGGCCGAGGTCGAACGCTTCGCCGCGATCGCTGACCAATGGTGGGATCCTGACGGTGCCGCCGGCCCGCTCCATCGACTCAATCCGACGCGGCTAGCCTATGTGCGCGACCGCTGCTGCGCCCGGTTTGGACGCGACGTCCGCGCCCGCCGGCCACTGGCCGGGTTGCGTCTGGTCGACATCGGCTGCGGCGGCGGCCTTCTGTGCGAGCCGATGGCGCGGCTCGGGGCGGACGTCGTCGGGGCCGATCCCGCGGCGGAGAACGTGAAGGTTGCTCGCGCCCATGCGCACGAGGCGGACCTCGAGATCGACTATCGACAGGCAACGGCCGAGGAGTTGGCCGAGGGCACCGAACGCTTCGATATCGTCCTCAATCTCGAAGTCATCGAGCACGTGGCTGCGCCCGAGAGCCTTGTCTCGGCCTGCGCCACGCTGTTGTCGCCCGGCGGGGCGATGGTGCTGTCCACTCTCAATCGCAGCCTGCGGTCGCTGGCGACCGCCATTGTCGGCGCCGAGTACGTGCTTCGCTGGCTGCCGCGCGGCACCCACCGGTGGGACCGCTTCGTGCGGCCGTCGGAGCTTGCACGGTACGTGCGCAAGGCCGGTCTTCGCGTAGAGGACATCAAGGGGATGAGCTACGCCCCGGTCGCGGGTGAGTGGCACGTGAGCACGGACGTCGGCGTCAACTACCTGGCGTTCGCCGTCAAGGATTGAACACCCTCAGGAGTGGCGAGTCGGCCAGGGGATCTTACGAACCTCGATGCCCTCGTCGTGCAGCTCCACCGATTCTTCATTCGTCGCGTTGCCGTAGATGTTGCGGCCCTCGGCCTCGCCGTAGTGGATTTTGCGCGCCTCCTCGGCGAAGCTGTCACCAACGTCATCGGCGTTCTTCTCGACAAAGTCGCGGAATTTTGTGAAGAACTGATGCGCGCGCTTGGCCTCCGCGAGCTTGGGACTCGCCTCGCGGTCCTTGCCCGCGGCGACGTTGGGAACCATCAGTGCCTTCTTGACAGCGGCGCTACCGCAATCGGGGCATGTCACGCTACGCGCCTTGCGCAGCGTTTCGTAGGCGGCGCTGTCGCGGAACCAGGTTTCGAATTCGTGCCCGTTTTTGCACTTGAGGTCGTATGCAATCATGCGTCTAAGCCGTTACCAACGAACACACCCTTGGGCCGTCCGGCGGAGCCGTCGACACAAATGGTGACCGATACGTGCTTAAACAAGTATAGCGCAAAAGCCAACCGGCGAATCCCGGCGTGTGTCGGCTGACGAGCGAGCGTTGCGCCATGACCACGGAACCTAGCGCGTGGGTTGTCCGGTTCGCGAACATGCTGCGCCCGGGCGGCTCGGTTCTCGACGTCGCCTGTGGCAGCGGGCGCCACACGCGCTTTCTGCTAGCGCGAGGCCATCGGGTTACCGCGCTCGACCTCGATATTAGTGGTCTCGGCGACCTCACGGACCGCGCCGAACTGATAGTCCGCGCGGCCGACCTCGAGGACGACTCGGGACACCCGCTGGGCACCGGTCGCTATGCCGGTGTAGTCGTCACGAACTACCTACACCGACCCCTCTTTCCCGCGATAGTGGCGGCGGTAGAGGCGGGCGGCATACTCGTGTACGAGACATTCGCCCAGGGCAATGAGCAATTCGGTCGGCCGCGCAATCCCGCCCACCTTCTGCGCGAAGGCGAGCTGATCGAGGCGGTACGCGGGCGACTTCACATGATCGCCTACGAGCACGGCGAGATCAGCAAACCCCGGCGCGCGGTGGTTCAGCGCATCTGCGCGGCCTGCCTGCCCGATGACGAGGCGCCGCCCGCCTATCCGATCGATTTTTAGGCTCAGCCCGAGGCACGCCGCGGCGCCGGTGCTTCAACCCAATCTGCCGGCCCGGAGAAGGCGCGGTCGTGGGTGAGTGCTGAGATAGCGGTCCGCGCCTCGGTGACGGCGGCGGCATCGATGGTGGCCATGATGACACCGGGCGTCTCGCCCGCATCGGCGAGGATCCGGCCCCAGGGGTCGATGATTATCGAGTGACCATACGTCCGCCGCCCGCGGGGATGGGCACCGACCTGAGCCGGCGCGAAAACGAACGAGCCAGTCTCGATTGCTCGCGCGCGCATGAGAATGTGCCAGTGCGCTTCGCCGGTCACCTTGGTGAAGGCCGAGGGAATACTGAGAAAAGACGCGCCCGCCTGGGCCAGCGCGCGATACAAGTACGCAAAGCGCAGATCGTAACAGACGGTCATGCCAAGACCGCCCCATGGCGTCGGTGCGACCACCGCCACCGAGCCCGGCCGGAAATTCTTCGACTCGCGGTGGCTCTCGCCCCCGGGCACGTCGACGTCGTACATGTGGATCTTGTCGTAGCGGGCAACGACGTGCCCATCAGGATCGACCAACAGCGACCGGTTGGCCACCCGCTCTTCGCCCGCGTTGCGGATGGTCAGCGAGCCGACCAGCAGCCAAATACCCAGCTCAGCCGCCAACTCCCGAAACGCCACGAGCCCCCGGTGGCCGTCCTCTGCCATGGCATTGGCATGGATGACGCGCGCGCGCCCCGCCATCATCGTGGTGTTCTCGGGCAGCAGAACAAATTGCGCGCCGTCGGCGGCCGCGTGGCGAACATAGCCGCTCGCCTGAACGATGTTGGCATCCAGATCGTCCCCGGCGTTCACCTGAACGCAGGCGACGGTAAAGGTCGTGCTCATGCGGTTGCCAACTGTGCGTCCAGCTCACCGGCGCGTTCAAGCGCCGCAAGCTCGGCCGAGCCGCCGATGTGCCGGCCGTTGATGAAGATCTGCGGCACCGTGTGGCTGCCGCTCGCCCGGTTCTCCATCTCGCGCCGTTTCGAGAGGTCCATGCCGACGTCGATCTCGGTGAACGGCACGTTCTTCTTGGCCAACAACCGTTTGGCCCGGACGCAGAATGGGCAAAACATCGTGGTGTAGATGGTTACATCGGCCATGGTGGGTCTGAGCTTACCATGTTGCCGGTGTCGTCGAACCGCTACGTCGGCTCGCCGCCCGCCTTCACTACTCGCGCAAGCGTCAGCACCGTCACCTCGGCGGCACCGCCTGCAAGCAGCGTGCGTGAACAAACGCCGATCGTCGCACCGGTGGTCATCACGTCGTCTATCAGCAGAATCCGTTGCCCGTTCGCTTGGGCACGCCGCGATCGGCTGATC
This sequence comes from Alphaproteobacteria bacterium, assembly GCA_965248765.1. Taxonomy (GTDB): domain Bacteria; phylum Pseudomonadota; class Alphaproteobacteria; order VGEJ01; family VGEJ01; genus CBDFKF01. The sequence goes on along the minus strand of CBDFKF010000004.1, from coordinate 2,629,340 downwards.
CGAAACGCGCCGCGCACGTTGGCGATGCGGCCAGCAGGGCTCAACCCGGCCTGCGAGGGCGTGGCACGGTGCCGCACGAGCAGATCCGGCGCCACCGCCGTGCCGCTCACACCAGCGAGCGCGTTCGCGATGAGGGCGGCTTGGTTGTAGCGCCGTCGCCACAATCGCAGGCGATGCAGGGGGACGGGCACAATCAGATCCGCCCCTGACAGCAGCGCGGCGCCGGCGCGCGCCATCCAGCCTGCCAACATCGGCACGAGCTCCGTGCGGTCGGCGTGCTTGAAGCCCAGGACGAGGTCGCGCGAGTGATCATCATAGCGCACGACAGACCGTGCCTGCGCATAGGGCGGCTCTTTACGGGTGCACGCGCCACAAAGAGCCCCGGGGCCGAGGTCGAACTCGAAGGGCAGGCCGCAGGCCGCGCAGCATGACCCTTCGATGAAATTCAAGGTCTGCCAGCAGGCGGCACAGAGCTGGCCATGGTGGGTGACGGCGGCGCGACAGGAGAGACACTGCGGTGGCAACAGCGCATCGACGATGAGATCGCGACCGCGCCTCACGGTCGATCCGAACGCGAGCCTTTCGCTGAGCGACATCGCCCGATTGAAGAGTACGCCGGTTGCCCGAGTCAACGCAGATCTTGGCCGCGCCCGGGTCCACGTGTCATATGGTTCGCCATGCCCACGAACGAAGGCTCCGCAGCGGTCTTCGACCGCCGCGCGGTGCGGCACCATCGCCAGCGCGCGATTGCTGATCTGCATGCGCACAGTTTTCTGCTGCGCGAGATCGCGGAACGGCTGGCCGAGCGCCTCGAGGAGATCGACCGGCGGTTTCCCATGGCCGTGGACCTCGGATGCCGCGGCGGGATCGCCTCGGCGGTCCTTGGCCAATGCCAGAACGTCGACACCGTGGTCGGGGTCGATTGCCATGCAGACTTGGTGGTAGACGCGAAACGCCACGCACCCGGCATTCTCGGCATGGTTGCCGACGACGAGCTGTTGCCGCTGGCTTCGGCAGGCGTGGATTTGGTAGCCAGCACCCTTTATCTGCACTGGGTCAACGACTTGCCCGGGAGCCTCGCCCAGATCCGGCGGGCTTTGAAACCCGACGGGCTCTTCCTTGCCGCGATGCTCGGCGGCGAAACCTTACGTGAGCTACGGGCGTCGCTCTTGTTTGCCGAGAGCGAGGTTGAGGGTGGTGCCAGCCCGCGGGTCTCGCCGTTCGTCGACGTCGCGGACGCGGGAGCGCTCCTCCAGCGGGCGGGGTTCACCTTGCCCGTGGCCGATCTCGACACCCTGACCGTGACCTACCCTGATCCGTTAGCCCTGATGCGCGAGCTTCGGGGGATGGGCGAGACCAACGCCGCGGCGGCGCGGCGCACGACATGTACGCGGCGTACCACGCTCCTCCGTGCTGCCGAGCTATACAGCGATCGGCACGCCGCCGCCGACGGGCGGGTGCCGGCAACCTTTCAGGTGATTTACATGACCGGGTGGGCGCCCCACGAATCGCAGCAACAACCGCTCAGGCCCGGCAGCGCGCGATCGCGCCTTGCCGATGCCCTCGGCACGACCGAGCAATCCGCCGGCGACAAAACAAAACCAGGCTAAAGGCGAGCTCCGTTCATAGCAGGTCGCGCAACATCGCCACCAACGGTTGGTCGGCCGGCGGCATCGGATAATCGCCCAGCCTGCCGGGGCGTGCCCAGGTCACCTGCTGGCCCTCGCGGGGCCGCACGGTGCCCTCCCAGATTCGACAGACATAGAGCGGCATCAGCAGGTGAAACGTCTCGTAGGCATGCGAGGCAAAGCTGAACGGCGCGAGGCAGCTCGCTGTGATGTCGATCGCCAGCTCCTCCTTGAGCTCGCGGATCAGCGCATTCTCCGGTGTCTCGCCTGGTTCGACCTTGCCGCCGGGGAACTCCCATAGGCCGGCCATCGACTTGCCCGCTGGCCGTTCGGCCAGCAGCACGCGGCCGTCGGCATCGATGAGGGCAACCGCCGCCACCAACACGACAGGTCTATCCGCCATCAGCTGCGGTAGTCGGTATTGATGTCGAGATAGCCTTTGGTGAGGTCGCACGTCCACACCGTGGCGCGGCCGCGGCCGATGCCGACGTCCACCTCGATTGCCACCTCGGTGCCTTGCATATAGCGGATCAACGCGCCCTCATCGTACTCGGCCGGCCCACCGTCCGTCGCCACAGTGGCCTCGCCAATCCGGATACAGATGCGATCGCGATCGGCTCTCTCGCCGGCCTTGCCAATGGCCGCCACGATGCGGCCCCAGTTGGGATCGGAGCCGGCGATCGCCGTCTTAACGAGCGGCGAATTGGCGATCGACAGGCCGATCTTGCGCGCTGCTCGGGCGCTCGCCGCGCCGGTCACGGTGATCGAGATGAACTTAGATGCGCCCTCGCCATCGCGTACGATCTGGTGCGCGAGGTCGGTCATCACGATGCTGAGCTTCTCCTTGAAGTCGCGCAGGCGCCGGTCGGTGGGGGACGTGATCGCGGCGTGTCGTGCGCCGCGCCCGGTCGCGAACAACAGCACCGTGTCGCTCGTCGAGGTGTCGCTGTCCACCGTGATGCAGTTGAAGCTCGACTCGTTGACGCGCGCGTGTATTGGCTGCAGCACATCGGCCGGCAAAGCAGCGTCGGTGAACAGATAGGCATGCATGGTGGCCATGTCCGGAGCGATCATGCCCGCGCCCTTGCAGATGCCGCTGATGACGACCGACTCACCATCGATCGTCGCCACGGCACCGGCGCCCTTGGGGTAGGTGTCGGTGGTGCGGATCGCCTGGGCCGCTTCGTGCCAGCCGCCGGTTGCCAGCGATGTCGCCATCTCCGGCAACGCGGCGGTGATCCGTTCGTGCGGCAGCTTAAGGCCGATCACTCCGGTCGAGGCGACGTAGACCTCATCGGGGCTGCAGCCGAGCGCCGCGGCCCCCGCGTTCGCCGTCGCGCGCACCGCCTCCTCGCCGGCTCGCCCAGTGAATACATTGGCATTGCCCGCGTTGACGACCAGCCCGCGCGCCTGTCCGCCCCCCAGGATGCCCCGGCACCACGCAACCGGCGCCGCCGAGGTGCGCGAGGTGGTGAACACGCCGGCGACGGCGGTGCCGGGGTCGAAGGCGGCAAGCAGAACATCGGTGCGGTCTCGATAGTGGACCCCGACCGCCGCGGTTGCGACCCGGACGCCAGCGACGGGCCGGAGATCAGGAAACCGTGCCGGGGCAAGCGGTGAGACCTTGTGGGTCGGCATCGTGATACCAAAGCGGTCAATCGGCGTTGTGGGGGCGCACGCCGCACCCATGCCGATGTTACACGCCACGGCGGATGGCCCTCAACCAAGGCCTGCCTCTGCTCGTCGCGTTGACAGACTTACCGCTCGGCCTTACATCTCGAACGACTTACCTCAGCAGCAGATCGTACGCCCGCGCCTGAATGTTGCAGCAACTCGCAAAGCGATTCCTCGGGACCGCGAACCAACGCGTTCTCAAGGGGATGGCGAAGGCCGTCGACGCGATCAACGGTCACGAGCCCGACCTTGAGCGCCTTTCTGATGCCGATCTGCGCGCGCGGACGGACCTGCTTCGCGAGCACGTCGGCAACGGCAAGACTCTAGATGACGTTCTTCCCGAGGCGTTTGCGACCGTCCGCGAGGCCGCCAAGCGGACGCTCGGGCAACGCCATTTCGATGTTCAGCTGATGGGGGGCATCGTCCTTCACCAGGGCAACATCGCCGAAATGAAGACGGGCGAGGGGAAGACCCTCGCGGCGACGTTGCCGGTCTATCTCAATGCGCTGGCGGGCAAGGGCGTACACGTTGTGACCGTCAACGACTACCTGGCCAAGCGCGATGCTGAGTGGATGGGTCAGATTTACGGTTTCCTCGGGCTCGAAGCCGGCTGCGTCGTGCACGGTCTCAGTGACGATGAGCGCCGCGCGGCCTATGCGCGCGATGTGACTTACGGCACCAACAACGAGCTGGGCTTCGATTACCTGCGGGACAACATGAAGTTCCGGCTCGATGCCATGGTCCAGCGTCCATTCAACTTCGCTATCGTCGATGAAGTCGACTCGATCCTCGTCGACGAAGCCCGCACCCCGCTGATCATCTCCGGCCCGACCCAGGACAAGTCCGAGCTCTACAAGACCATTAACCTCTACATCCCGAAGCTCGCCGAAGACCACTACGAGAAGGACGAGAAGAGCCGAACCATCGCGCTCACCGATGCTGGGGTCGAGCGGATGGAGGAGCTGCTGCGCGATGCGGGAATGCTCGAAGGGGAGAGCCTGTACGACATCGAGAACGTCTCGCTCGTCCATCACGTCAATCAGGCGCTGCGCGCGCACCTGATGTTCACCGGCGATGTCGATTACATCGTCAAGGACGACAAGATCGTCATCATCGACGAGTTCACTGGCCGCATGATGGAGGGCCGGCGTTACTCCGAGGGTCTGCATCAGGCGCTGGAGGCGAAGGAAGGCGTTACCGTCCAAAACGAGAATCAGACGCTCGCGTCCATCACCTTTCAGAACTACTTCCGCCTCTACCCCAAGCTCGCCGGCATGACCGGGACCGCGGCAACCGAAGCGGCCGAGTTCGCCGATATCTACGGCCTGGAAGTAACCGAGATCCCAACCAATCTGCCGATGATCCGCGCCGACAACGACGATGAGGTCTACCGCACCAAGGCCGAGAAGAACGACGCCATCATGGAAGAGATCCGGGCGTGCCGGGAACGCGGACAGCCAGTTCTGGTCGGCACGGTGAGCATCGAGAAGTCCGAAGACCTCGGCAAGCTCCTCAAGAACGACAAGATCCCGCACAACGTGCTGAATGCGCGTTACCACGAGCAGGAGGCGATGATCATCGCCCAGGCCGGCCGGCTCGGCGGCATCACGATCGCCACCAACATGGCCGGCCGCGGTACGGACATCCAGCTCGGCGGCAACGCCGAGATGAGAGCGCTGAGCGAACTCGAGAAGATCGATGATGAGCGTGTGCGGGCCCAGCGGACCGCCGAGATCGAGGCTGAAGTGGCGGCGGAGAAACGCAAGGTCATCGCCGCCGGCGGGCTCTACATCGTCGGCACGGAGCGCCACGAATCCCGTCGCATCGACAACCAGCTGCGCGGCCGCTCCGGTCGCCAGGGCGATCCCGGCGCCTCGAAATTCTACCTCTCCCTCGAAGACGATCTGATGCGCATTTTCGGCTCCGAGCGCATGGACTCGATGCTGCGCAAGCTCGGCCTGCAGGAGGGCGAAGCGATCGTCCACACCTGGATCAACAAGGCGATCGAGAAGGCCCAGTCCAAGGTTGAGGCCCGGAACTTCGAGGTCCGCAAGAACCTCCTCAAGTTCGACAACGTGATGAACGATCAGCGCAAGGTGATCTACGCCCAGCGCATCGATCTGATGGAGGTCGACGATGTCTCGGAGACGATCACCGACATGCGCCACGAGATCGTCGACGAGCTGGTGGGCCGCCACATGCCGGAGAAGGCCTATCCCGAACAGTGGGACACCGAGGGCTTGAAGGTCGAGGCGTTGCGTGTGTTCGGGCTCGAACTGCCGATCCCCGACTGGGCTCGTGAAGAGGGCATCGCCGATGAGGAGGTGCGCCAGCGCATCCGCGACGCCAGCGACCGCAAGATCGCCGAGAAGGCCGCGAACTACGGACCCGAGGTCATGCGCATGGTCGAAAAGAGCCTGCTCCTGCAGCTCCTCGACCAGCACTGGAAGGAACATCTCCTGCAGCTAGACCACCTGCGGGCCGGCATCGGTTTGCGGGCCTACGGCCAGCGCGATCCGCTGCGCGAGTATCAGACCGAAGCCTTCACCATGTTCGAGGCAATGCTGGGCTCGCTACGCGAGCAGGTGACGACGGTGCTGTGTCACCTCCAACTTCAGCTCGACCAGGGGGGGCCAATGCCCGCGCTGACGAGGGAGCCAGACCAGCCGATGCGGGAGAGCCACATCGATCCGTCGACCGGCGAGGACGATGCGGTGCCGGCCGGGCGGCCCGGGCCAAGCGCGGTGCGAACGCGCCGCGCGGCGGCAACGGTCGATCCGAACAACCCCGAGACCTGGGGCAAGATAAAACGCAACGCGCCGTGCCCCTGCGACTCAGGCAAGAAATACAAGCACTGCCACGGCAAGGCCGGGTAACCCCGGCCTGGCTTAGAGTCCCGCGCCCATATCGAGGAACTTGCGGCGGCGGCCGGCGCGTCGATCGACGTCGCCGCCCTCATCGTTCAGGGCCGTGAGGTTTCTCGCGAGCGCCTCGCCGACGGCGGCGATGGTCTCCTCGGGGTAGCGGTGGGCGCCGCCGACCGGCTCCGCCACTGCCTCGTCGATGATCTTGAGCTCCAGCATGTCTGGGGCGGTCAGCCGTAGGCTCTCGGCCGCATCTCGCGTCCGTTCGGAACTTCGCCATAGGATCGAGGCGCAACCTTCGGGCGAGATCACCGAGTAGATTGCGTACTCGAGCATCAAAACACGGTCGCCGACGGCGAGCGCGATCGCCCCGCCGGAGCCGCCTTCGCCGATGATCACGCTGATCACCGGCACCCGGAGGTTGAGGCAGGCCTCGATCGAACGGGCGATCGCCTCGGCCTGGCCACGCTCCTCGGCTTCGATCCCGGGATAGGCTCCGGGTGTGTCGATGAACGTGAGGACCGGCAGTTCAAAGCGGTCGGCGAGATCCAATAGCCTGACCGCCTTCCGATAGCCCTCGGGATGGGCCATGCCGAAGTTGTGCGCGACCCGCCCTTCGGTGCCGGACCCCTTCTCGTGACCGATAGCCATCACCGCGCGGCCGCGGAAACGCCCCAACCCACCGATGATGGCGTGATCGTCCGAGAATGAGCGATCACCGGCGAGCGGCGTGAAATCGGTCATCAGCGCGTTGACGTAGTCGCTGAAATGCGGCCGGTCGGGATGCCGCGCGACCTGGGTTTTCTGCCAGGCGCTCAGCTTACCGTAGGTCTGCTGCACCAGCTGCTCGGCCTTGGCCTCGAGGCGGACCACCTCCTCGGCGATGTTGACATCGCCGCTGTCGGCAAGGTGCCGCAACTCCTTGATCTTTCCCTCGAGCTCGGCGATCGGCCTTTCGAAGTCGAGGAAGTTGTCCATACGGTCCGGTCGGTCCTCGCAGCCGGTTTCGGCTAGGCCGTGTACTTACTCTGCGGCTTTCTTGCGTGTTCGCTGGCGCGCCGAAATGAGCCTTGCCTTGGTCACCATGACCTCGGCTTGGCGGACCGAGGCGATGTCGATCAATCGGCCGTCGAGGGCGACCGCGCCCTTACCGTCGCGCACCGCCTCCTTCATGGCGGCGATGATGCGCTTGGCCTTGGTCGTCTCTTCCTTGGTCGGGCTGAAGACCTCATTGGCGAGCTCAATCTGGCTTGGATGGATCGCCCACTTCCCTTCGACGCCGAGGGCCGCAGCCCGGCCACCGGCCGCGCGGTACCCCTCAGGGTCGGAGAAATCGCCGAACGGGCCGTCAATGGGTCGGAGGCCATTGGCGCGTGCGGCTACTACCATCCGCGCAATCGCGTAGTGCCACATGTCACCCCAGTGGACCTCGCGCTGGCCGGCCAGGTCGGGGTCGGTGAGAACCGCGTAGTCGGCGTTGACGCCGCCGATGTTCGTGGTGCGCGCCCGCGTCGAAGCGGCATAGTCGGCAACACCGAAATGCAGGGATTCGTTGCGGGGGCTAGCGGCCGCGATCTCATGGACGTTCTGCATGCCCAGCGCGGTCTCGATGATGTGCTCGAAACCGATACGTTTCTTGTAGCCCTTGGCGTCCTCGATCTGGGTAACGAGCATGTCGATGGCATAGATATCGGCCGCCGTGCCGACCTTGGGAATCATGATCATGTCGAGTCGGGCGCCGGCCTGCTCCACCACGTCCACGACATCGCGATACATGAAGTGCGTATCGAGGCCGTTGATGCGCACCGAGATCGTCTTGTCACCCCAGTCGATGTCGTTGAGCGCCTCGATGACGTTCTTGCGCGCCTGCGGCTTATCGTCAGGAGCGACCGCGTCCTCAAGATCGAGGAAGACGACGTCGGCGTCCGAGGCCGCCGCTCTCTCGAAGAACCGCGGGGAGCTGCCGGGAACGGCAAGCTCCGAGCGGTTCAGGCGGGCGGCTGCCTGCTCAACGATCTTGAAACTCATTGACCTGTCCTTTCGGTTCCCCTGGCCGGGTCCCTACCGGCCGCGGCGAACATGGCAATGGGCTTGGGCCGTGTCAATGTCGTGCCATTCAGCGATCACGGGCCGCCGCGGACGGATCGGCAAGCGGGTGATGCTCGTGGACCAGCCGCTTGAGGCGCTCGTCCAGGACATGGGTGTAGATCTGTGTCGTCGAGATATCGGCATGTCCCAGCATCTGTTGAACGGCGCGGAGATCGGCACCGTGGGCTAGGAGGTGGGTGGCAAAGGCGTGGCGCAGAACGTGGGGTGAGAGCCGCCGTGGATCGATATCGGCATCGCGCGCGAGCGTCTTAAGAAGCTGGGCGAGGCGCTGGCGCGTCAGGTGGCCGCCGGCCGCGCGCGACGAAAACAGCCACTTGCTGTCGCGGCCGTCGGCGACGAACTGCGCGCGCACGTCGAGATACTCGCGCAGTGCACGATGCGCATACTCGCCAAGCGGCACGATGCGCTCGCGTCCGCCCTTGCCGACGACCGTCAGGAACGGCGCCTTGGGACCGATTGCCGTGAGCGGCAGGGCGACAAGCTCGGAGACCCGCAGCCCGGTGGCATACAGCATCTCGATGATGGCGCGCAGGCGAACCCCATGCGGGCCAGGCGCTGATCGCGCAGCGTCGATCAACGAGTTGACGTCATCTTCGCTCAGAATCTTAGGCAGGCTGCGCTCGCGGCGCACCGCCGATAGATCGGCCGTGGGGTCATCGCTGCGTACGTCCTCGGCCTGGAGGAAGCCGTAGAACTGGCGCAGCGTCGAGCGCCGCCGCGCCGTCGTGGACCGTGCCAATCCGCGAGCGCCAAGACGAGCAAGGTAATCGCGGAGATGACGATGTGTCGCCTGGTCCGCGCCGATCCGTCGCGCCGTCAAGTAGTCTGCGAGGTCGCGCAGGTCGCGGGCGTAGGCATCGAGCGTCGCGGCGGCGGCTCCCCGCTCAGCGGCCATCAACTCGAGGAAGGCTTCGATGTGATGCGCACCGGAATTCGTCCGCGCCACCGTCCTCTAAAGGCCTCTGGCGACCGCCGCTTCGATCGTGAGCGCGCGCGCCTCTGCGCCGAAACCGACCCGGCCGAGGGCGCCGATGATGGCGGCGAGTGCGACGGGATGTACGGTGGCCGGCCCCTCATCGCCGAGCGCGATCAAGGCCAGTAAGACGGTCTCACCGGTCCGTCCGTCCGCCGCCGCGACGACGAGACCATGCCAGATCCCCGGCGGTGGCATACGGCCCAAATCGCCGCCCACGGCATAAAGGAGCGGCGCCCAATCGGTCTCCGCCGTCTCGTTGCCGAGGGCTTCGAGCACTGTCAGCAGTATCCCCGCCTTGACTAGGCGCTCCGCCTCGCCGATGCCTTTCTGCGAGCGCCACCAGCGTGCGACATGCTCAGCCTCCCAGGGAACTGCCTCAGGGTCGGCAATGTGGATCAACGGACGCAGCGCATCCGCCGCGCGCAGGTCGCTCACCGCGAGGAGGTCGTACCACGCGGCGGCGCGCTCGGTGGCTCCCGCCATCAGCAGTCCACGCGCCAGCTCAGGCCCTAACCAGCTGACATCCGGCGCTGGGCTCAATGTTAGTGCCGTGAGCAGGTTGACGCGGGCGGCCGTCGCGTACTGGCCATGCTCACGACCAAACTGGAGGCCGCGTTCGAGCGCGTGCGCCCGATCTTGCGGCGCCGTCTCGATTTGGCCGAGCTGATAGAGGAGCGCCTGACCCCGCGGCCCGGCGTCCTCTGCAATCATCGCTTCGACGTCGTCCAGTTCGTCGGGATCGAAGGTAAGGCTGGCGTAGATCTGGCTGAGCGACTCGGCGCCGAGGACGCCGACGGCCTCGGCGCGCGTGGCCGCCGCCAGACGAAGATCGGTCGATGCGTTCGGCGCGCTGGCGATGGTGCGCAAGATTGCCGGAGGCGCCGCGCCAAGCGCGTCGGCCGGGATGGCCATCTTGGCGGCGCGCATCATCGCAAGGTGTAAGGCCTTGGGCTCAACCAGGCTGGCGAGCGGATCCGCCGAATGGCCGCTGAGCGCGGAGACCAGAGTGTTGAACGGTTGGTCGCCGGTGTAGCCGAGTTCATACAAGAGGTCGACGGCGAGCATAGCCTTCGCTTCCTCGCCGTGGAGCGCGTGACAGAACGCGACAGCCTTGAGCCAGTAGGGATCATCGCTCTCACGTACGAGCGTGGTTGCGCGGGCACACGCGCCGGCGTAATCGCCAACGAGGTACAGTCCATCCACCTCGATCCGCGCAAACCGCGGTTGAACAGCGCCGGGCGGTGCGAGCCGCATCAATCGATTGACGGCTTCGGTTTCGCCACCCGCGGCCAGGCGTTCGATACGGAGCTCGAGGAGATTGGCGCTTTCCTCGTCGCCGGGCGGTACCCGCGCCTCCGAAAGGAGGAGTCGGCGCGCGAGCTCTTGCATGAACCGCGAGGTCGTCCCCATCGGCAGCCGCGGCAACAAGTTGGAGATGACGCGGCGTTCGGTGCCGTCCCACATATCGAGGCCGAACCCACCCGCGCCCTCATCGAGGAGGCCGATGGAACCGGGATCGACGGCGCGCAGCGTGCTGACCTCAATGCCGTCTTCGCCGCTCTCGCCCGGTTGGTCGATGGCGACCGGGTCTGGCGTGGGCTCTACCTCGACCCGCCCAGCCTCCTCCGGTGCTTCTTCGCGCTCTTCCTCGAAGAGGTTGACCGGCGGTCCTGTTGCTTCGTCGTCCTGGGCCAGTCCGCTGTGCGGCACGATCAGCGCACAGATCGCTGCGACCAGCAGGACCTGGCTAGTTCTGGAAACGCTCACTGGGAATGACTTTCTCTATCGTGCGCGTGGGTGCCGGAATGTCCCACGTCAGCAGGAAGAACGCGCCACCGGTGAGCGCAACCACCAGAACGACGAGCACGACAACAGACAATCTTGACATATGCGGTGGCTACGGCTTCCGCTTGGGGGCACTTGGGGACAGGCCTTTGCCACCTATGTTAAACTGTGAGTATGGCGAAGATACGGCAGTCTATCGGCTGGCGGGTGCGCCATCAATGTGCGCCCGCGGGCGCTTGGTCGCGGTGCCACCACGTAAATGACTAATCCTCGCGGCGCGCTTGCCGATAAAACGGTTGTCCTGGTCGGCTTGATGGGAGCCGGCAAGAGCACGGTCGGCCGCCGGCTCGCGGCGAGACTCGGCCGGCCGTTTGTCGATGCCGATACGGAAATCGAAAAAGCGGCCGGCTGTTCGATCGAAGACATCTTTTCGAGTCACGGAGAGATGGCATTCCGCGACGGCGAGCGGCGAGTCATCGCTCGGCTTCTCGACGATCCGCCACACGTCCTCGCCACTGGCGGCGGCGCTTTCATGGATCCCAAAACGCGCGATCTCATTCGCGACAATGGGGTATCGGTGTGGCTGAAGGCGGACATCGAGGTGCTGCTGCGGCGCGTCAAGCGCCGCGACAACAGGCCTCTCCTTAAGGAAGGCGATCCACGCGACATCCTCGAGCATCTGATGGAAGAGCGTTATCCGGTCTATGCCGAAGCCGACGTCACCGTGGTAACGGGCGATGCGCCGCACGAGCGCGTGGTCGAGGACATTTGCCGCCGCTTGGAAGAGCTCGGGCCTGGCGAACGGGAAGGACCGGCCCAGACAACGTGACCGTTCATGGCGATGGGCCTACAGCGGTGCGCGTCGCGCTCGCCGACGATGGCTACGACGTGGTGGTGGGCGCGGGGCTGCTGGCCAATGCCGGAGTTCTATTGGCTGAGCACCTGCCGCGGCACCGAACGGCGATCGTTACCGATGAGACAGTAGCGAGCCTCCATGGGCCGAGCCTGAGCCGTGCGCTCGATGCCGCCCAGATAAGCCATCAGAGCATCGTCCTCGAGCCCGGCGAGCAGACCAAGGATTTCGCGCATCTCGAGGACTTGGTCGACCAGCTGCTGGCGGCACGGATCGAGCGCGGCGATGCCATCCTCGCCCTCGGCGGCGGCGTCATCGGCGATCTCGCCGGATTTGCTGCCAGCATCCTGAGGCGCGGCGTCGGGATCATACAGATCCCCACCACGCTGCTCGCGCAGGTCGACAGCGGCGTCGGCGGCAAGACCGCGATCAACAGCCGTCACGGCAAGAACCTCATCGGTACCTTCCATCAGCCGAAGCTGGTGATTACCGATGTCGCTACGCTGACAACGCTGCCGCCGCGCGAGCGCCGCGCGGGCTACGCCGAGATCGTCAAGTATGGCGTTCTCGGCGATCGCGCATTGTTCGAATGGCTCGGCGAGAACGGCGGATCGGTGATCGCCGGCGATGCCGCCGCCCAGCAGCGTGCGGTGGTCGCCAGCGTCCGGGCAAAGGCTGGCATCGTCGCTCGCGATGAACGCGAGGCCGGGGACCGCGTGCTCCTCAACCTTGGACACACCTTCGCCCACGCGCTGGAGACCGAAGCCGGTTACGGCGAACACCTGCGTCATGGCGAAGCCGTCGCCGTCGGCATGGTTCTGACCCTGGCCCTCTCGGTGCGGCTTGGCCACTGTCCGCGGGGAGATTACGAGCGCCTGCGCGCGCATTTGGCCGCCGTCGGGCTGCCGGTCGCGATCGCCGACGTCGCGGGACCGGGATGGTCATCATCGGCGCTGATCTCGCATATGCGCCAGGACAAAAAAAGCCGGGACGGCGACCTTAGGTTCGTCCTTGTCCGCCGCATCGGCGAGGCCTTCGTTCGTGGCGCCATAGACGAGGCGCTGCTTCGCGAAATACTGGAAAGCTCACTCGAGGATGTGCCGACCACACAGAACCGCGCTGTCCGCTGAGATCACGAGCGCGCGTTAGCCATGACCATCACCACCGAAATCATCGTAACGGCCGTGGCGATTGTCGCGCTGCTGGTGTTATCCGCGTTCTTCTCGGGCTCGGAGACCGCGCTCACTGCCGCCTCGCGCGCGCGCCTTCATCGGCTCGCGCGCAAGGGGGATCGGCGCGCGCGAACCGTATATTGGCTGATCGAGCGCCGCGAGCGGATGATCGGCGCCATCCTTCTCGGCAACAACCTCGTCAACATCCTCGCCTCGGCATTGGCGACCGGCCTGCTGATCGGCTGGTTCGGCGATGCCGGCGTCGCCTATGCGACCGTGGCGATGACGGTGATCGTCGTCATTTTCGCCGAGATCATGCCGAAGACCTACGCGATCCGCCACGCCGATCGCACTGCGCTGCGCTTTGGGCCGGCGCTTCGCGTGGCGGTTACGCTGTTGTCCCCGGCGGCGCGCACCGTGCAGTGGGTCGCCCGTCTCTTTTTTCGGATGGTCGGCGCCGACGGCGCTGCGCAGACGCGAATCGTCACCTCCGCCGAGGAGATTCGCGGAACGATCGAGCTCCACTCCGACGAAGGCGGCATCATCAAGCATGAACGCGACATGCTGGACAGCGTCCTCGATCTCGGCGATGTGCGCGTCTCCGAGATCATGGTGCACCGCAAGAACATGTTCATGCTCGATGTCGAGCTGCCGAGAGCCGAGATGATCGAGCGGGTGCTGGCGAGCCCGTTCACGCGGGTCCCGCTGTGGCGCGATGCGCCCGAGAACATCGTCGGCGTCGTCCACGCCAAGGATATATTACGCGCGGTCGCGGCCGGCGGTGGCGACGTCGAAGCGGTAGATATCCCTGCAATTGCTTCGGAGCCCAGGTTCGTTCCGGAGACCACCACCTTGCGCGAACAGCTCGAGGCTTTCCGCCGCCAGCGCGCTCACTTCGCCCTCGTGGTCGACGAATATGGATCGCACGTGGGCTTGGTCACGCTCGAGGACATCCTCGAAGAGATCGTCGGTGAGATAACCGATGAGCACGATGTCGCGGCGATCGGGGTACGGCAACTGAGCGGCGGCAACTACGTGATCGACGGCGCGGCTACGATCCGCGACCTCAACCGACGCTTCGATTGGGAACTGCCGGACGAAGAGGCCGCGACCATCGCCGGACTCGTCATCCACGAGGCCCAGGTTATCCCAGAACCGGGTCAGGTCTTCACCTTCCACGGTTTCCAGTTCGTGGTCGTGCGCCGAAACCGCAATCAAATCACACAGCTTCGCGTGACCCCGCCCCCGCCGGTCCAGCGCCAGCAGGCAGTGTAGGCGGACCGCAGCGCCGACACTGCCAACATGGGTTTAGCGTACGCGCCATGATCGGCGAGTTGTTCGCCGTCATCGCTCCGGTCCTCATCGGTGCCGGCATCGGCGTCGGGTGGTCCCGGTGGGGACCGACCTACCAGACTTCGTTTGTCACTACCCTCGTCGTCAACGTCGGCACGCCATGCCTGGTTTTCGCGACGTTGACCAGGATGACGATCGATGTTGAGACGTTCGGTGAGATCGCCGTCGCGGCAGCGCTCGCCCTCCTTTGCTTCGCCGTCATCGGCACGATCGTCTTGCGATTGGCGCGTCTCGATCGCCGCTCGTATCTGCCCTCGATCATGTTCGGCAACGTCGGGAACCTGGGCCTGCCGCTCGCGCTATTCGCTTTCGGCGAGGCGGGCCTCGCCCTGGCGATCGCCTTCTTCACGGTAACTGCCGTCGCCAATTTCACCGTGGGCAGCTGGCTCTCATCGGGTCGACTGAGCGTGCGCGAGCTCGCGACGTCGCCGCTCAACTATGCCGTAGCGCTGTCGATCGTCTTCATGTTCAGCGCCCTTCAAACGCCTGTCTGGCTGGCCAACACCGTTGGGTTGATCGGCAATCTCACCATACCGCTGATGCTGATCACCCTCGGTGTTTCGTTGGCGGGACTGCGGGTCGCGGGGTTGTGGCGCGCATTCCTTCTGTCGCTGTTGCGGATCGGGATGGGATTTGCCGTGGGCTACGGTCTGGCAGAGCTGCTTGGATTCACCGGTGCTGAGCGCGGCGTGCTCATTCTCCAGTGCGCGATGCCCGTCGCGGTCTTCAATTACCTCTTCGCCCAGCGCGACAATCGCCAACCCGCGGAGGCCGCCGGGCTGGTCTTGGTGTCGACCATCATCTCGCTCGCCACCCTGCCCCTGCTTGTGCTGGTGATCCTGTGACTGTCCGGGGCGCGATCGATGACTCGTTGGGGGCGCCGATCCGGCCGCTGGGCTTGGCGTCAGCCAGCGCCGTTCTGTAGTAATCAACGATGAAGACGCGCAAGGCCGAGGTGAAGCTCGATTGAGCCCGTTGGCCGCTAACACCAGTGCAGAGCTGGCCGATGCCGATGCCCTCCCGCGCGCAGATCTCGGCCAGGGCCTCCCACATCGCCGGTTCGAGCTTGACGCTCGTCCGCCTGCCGTTGATCCGCACGTTGCGGCTGACCAAAGTACTCATGGTGGCTTCCGTTTTGTGATCGGCCGTGGGGCGATCGCGCGCTCCGATCCCCATGGAGATAGCAAGGCGCCATTATATCAACGTTTTGCTATCATAGGTAGTATTGACCGGGCATGGGATGCGGTCGTGCGAAGCGCGCCCGTGGCGGTCGGGGGCCGGCCTTGCGTGCGCCCCGCCTCGCTCACATAATCTGCGGCATCATGCGCCGACCCGCCGTGTCCTCCCCAGAGCCCGAGCCCAGCGAGCGTCCATGCGATCACCGTGACTGCGCCGGGGCGGGGCAACATCGCGCGCCGCGATCGCGAGACGATCTTTCGAGCTTCTATTGGTTCTGTCTGGACCATGCGCGTGCTTACAACGCCGCGTGGGATTTCTTTGCGGGTATGAGCCAAGGCGAGATCGAGGCGTATCAGCAAGCGGCGGTCACGTGGCACCGCCCGACCTGGAAACTCGGCAAAGGCGATGGCCGCGAGCAGTCGGAACGCTTTTTCGATGAGCTCAGCTGGTTTGGCGCGGCGAGCAATCGGCCCGACGAGGAGATCGAAGTGCCGCGAACGCGGCCGGTGACGGGGCCGGTGCGCAAGGCCTTGGCGACCTTGGACCTCGAGCCAACCGCGAACTTGCGGGATATCAAGACTCGGTATAAGACGCTGGCCAAACGTTTCCATCCCGATGCCAACGGCGGCAGTCGCGCGTCGGAAGAGCAGCTCAAGACGGTCAACGAGGCCTACACGTTCCTTTTAACCTGCGGCTACTCCTAAGGCCCATTGGGCCTCGCCGCGGCCAGCCTGGAAAAGCTGTTTAAATGACTGCGACTGAAACCCACGATCGCGCGTCGCTTGCCGACGCCATGCCCGACATAAAAGTATCGGTGAACCAGCTCTTTGGCATCGATTCCGAGCTTCAGGTGCCGGCATTCTCGCAAACGACGGACCTCGTGCCCAACGTCGACGAGACCTATCAGTTTGATCGCAATACCACACTCGCGATCCTGTCCGGGTTTGCCCACAACCGCCGGGTCATCATTCAGGGCTATCACGGGACTGGTAAGTCGACCCACATCGAGCAAGTGGCGGCACGGCTCAATTGGCCGTGCATTCGTGTCAACCTCGACAGCCACATCAGCCGCATCGACCTGATCGGCAAGGACGCCATTGTCATCCGCGAGGGTCAGCAGGTGACCGAGTTCCGCGAGGGCATCCTGCCGTGGTCGTTGCAGTCACCGACCGCCTTGGTCTTTGACGAGTACGACGTGGGGCGGCCCGACGTGATGTTCGTGATCCAGCGGGTGTTGGAGTCCGAAGGCAAGCTCACCCTACTCGATCAGAACCGGGTGATTCGCCCGCACCTCGCCTTTCGCCTGTTTGCCACCACCAACACCGTCGGGTTGGGTGACACGACCGGCCTCTACCATGGCACGCAGCAGCTTAATCAGGGCCAGCTCGATCGCTGGAGTATCGTTGCCACGCTCAATTATCTGCCCCACGATGATGAGGTCGGCATCGTCCTGGCCAAGGTGCCGTCCTACGACAACAAGCGGCGTCGCAAGACCGTCAACGCGATGGTCGAGCTCGCCAACCTGACGCGTTCGGCGTTCGTCGCCGGGGACCTCTCGACCGTGATGTCACCGCGAACGGTCATTACCTGGGCGGAGAACGCCGATATCTTCGACGACATAGGCTTTGCGTTCCGGCTGACCTTCGTCAACAAGTGCGACGAGTTCGAGCGGGCCACCGTGGCGGAGCTCTATCAACGGTGCTTCGGCGAGGAGTTGCCGGAGTCCGCCGTCAAGCTCGACATGGCATGAACGCTGGATGGCCGAGAAAGAAAGCCCGGTCGACGTCTTCAAGCGGGCACTGACCTCGTCGTCGCGGGCGGTCGCGCACAATAAGGAGCTGACAATCGCCTTCGGGGCCGATCTGCCGACGATGCAGGGCAGCCGGATACGCCTGCCTCTGCCGGCACGGGAGCTGGTGGCCGCGGAAGTCGGTCGGGTTCGCGGTGCTGCCGATGCCTTCTCGCTCAAGCTCCGCCACCACGACCGCCGCGTTCACAGCACATTAATGCCGGGGGGCGGCCCGGCGCGCGCGGTTTACGAAGCGGCCGAGCAGGCGCGGGTTGAGGCGATTGGCGCAATGCGTATGCAGGGTCTCGCCAAGAACCTCGATGCGGCGCTCGAGGACTACTGCGATCGGCGCGGCTACGCGCGCGTCCAGACGATGTCCGATGCGCCCATCGCTGACGTGATCGGGTTGATCCTGCGCGAACGGCTTACCGGAACGCTCACCCCTGAATCAGCCCGGCCCATGGTCGACATGTGGCGTCAGGCGATCCAGGACAAGGCAGGTACGGACATCGATGCGCTGGTCGAGTGCGTCGACGATCAGACACGGTTCGCCAAGCACGCCCGCAAGCTGATCGTGAGCCTCGACCTCTGGGAGGACAATGGCGATTCGCCCGAGCTCGAGGCCGGCGAGGATGAACAAGATGCGGCGGAGCAGGACGGCGACGGCGAGAACCAAGACGGGTCTCACGCCGGCGCCGAGCTTGCGTCGGGCGACGAACAGGAGCTCGCTGAGGCTGCCATGGACGAGGATTCGACGTCCCAGGAAGGCCTGAGCAGCGACCAGCAGCCGTACGGTACCGGCGATGAGGAGGACCCCGGCGGGGCCAAGCGGCCATGGTGGCCGGACGGATCTGGCGATGCCGGTACCAACGAGCCGCGCTATCGACCGTTCACGACCAATTTCGATGAGATCGTCGACGCTGCCGAGCTGTGCGATGCCGAGGAATTGGCGCAGCTGCGCAATCATCTCGATCAGCAGATCCACCACATGCACGGGGTCGTCGCGCGTCTTGCCAATCGCCTGCAGCGCCGCCTGCTCGCGCGCCAGAGCCGGTCGTGGGAGTTCGATCTCGACGAAGGCATCCTCGATGCCGGTCGGTTGGCGCGTGTGGTCACCAATCCGCTGCACCCGCTCTCCTACAAAATGGAGAAGGAAACCGAGTTCCGCGACACGGTCGTGACGCTGCTCCTCGACAATTCGGGCTCAATGCGAGGCCGGCCCATCAGCATCGCCGCGATGTGCGCCGATATCCTGGCGCGTACGCTCGAGCGCTGCGGCGTTCGGGTGGAGATACTCGGCTTTACGACCCGCGCGTGGAAGGGCGGCCAATCGCGAGAGAAGTGGATTGCCGGCGGCAAGCCGGCGAACCCGGGCCGGCTCAATGATCTTCGCCATATCGTCTACAAGGCGGCCGATGCGCCATGGCGACGGGCTCGCAAGAACCTTGGACTGATGATGCGCGAGGGCCTCCTCAAAGAGAACATCGATGGTGAGGCACTGCTGTGGGCGCACCACCGGGTGCTCGCGCGCCACGAGCAGCGCCGCATTCTGATGGTCATCTCGGACGGCGCACCGGTCGACGACAGCACGCTGTCGGTCAATCGCGGTAACTACCTGGATCGGCACCTGCATGCCGTGATCCACTGGATCGAGACGCGTTCGGACACTGAGCTCATCGCTATCGGCATCGGCCACGACGTGGCGCGCTATTACCGGCGCGCCGTCACCATCGTCGACGTTGAGCAGCTGGGTGGCACCATGGTCGACCAGCTCGCAGAGCTGTTCGATGAGGATGAGCCTCTGACGCAGCCGGCGGGCCGCGGCGCCGTCGTTGGCCGGGGCGCTGCGCCGACCAAGAAAGCCGGGGGCCGTTATCACATCCGCGGCGGCGCGGTCCGCCACCAACCGGGCACGTCGTCGAGCTAGGCGGCCTCGGCGAGCGTGCGGGCAAACCGTTCTGTCTCGGGGTCCGCCGGGAAGAAGCTCTCGATCCTCAGATCCTGAAGCGTGACGTCCTGCGGCGTGCCGAACGTGGTGACCGTGGTGAACCAAGCGCTGCGCACGCCATCCTTGACGAACGCAAGCGACAGAACCGGCGCCAGGTCCTCATCGAGGGGCGCCCCAACGCTGTCGGTCGGTACTCCCGGATAGCTCAAGACCTCATCGATGAGGGCCGACATGCGCTCGTCGGGCCCGCCCGCCGGTCCCTCGCGGCGGGCACGAGCGACCAAGATGCGGGCGGCGGACTGCCAATCTTCGATGTGGGGGCGCAGCAGGTCCGGATGAAAGAACATGCGGAGCGCGTTGGGTGGCTCGCTCGGCGGTTGCGCACGAGGCCCGAGCAAAAAGGCCATGAGCCGGCCGGTCGCGGCGTTGGCACGAAGGATGTCCCAATAGGTGTTCATGACCACCGCCGGATACGGCTCCTGCTGGGTCAGGATATGCTCGAGAGCGTGATTGACCTGGGCCATCGCCGCATCGTGCAGCGCGGTCTCGCGGTAGGCCGGAGCGAAACCGGCGGTGAGCAGCGCGGCATTGCGCTCACGCAGGGGAAGGTCGAGCGCATCGCAGAGGCGGTGGACGAGCTCGCGACTGGCGCCGGCCCGCCCGGTCTCGACGAAGGAGAGGTGCCGCGAGCTGGTATTCGCCGCAAGCGCGAGGTCGAGCTGGCTTAGGCCGCGCAAATCGTGCCAGCGCTTGAGGATGCGTCCGACCGGGCTTGCCGGCCGGGCCGTTTCGGCTGTCTGATCGCTCATCGTCACCTCGCGGAGAATCCACGTTAGCAGACCGCGAATCGCGTCTACGTTACCTCCGAGGTAATTGTAGCCGTTCCGCTTGCGCCCCACCTTGTACGGTGTGGCAATGGCCCGAGGAGGGGATGATGACCACCGTCGACGTTGATATCACTCGCGGCTCTCGCCTGCGTCTTGCGCTGCGTGCCAATGTTGGCTTCTCCGCGCTCACCGGCCTGGTCCTACTCGTCGCCGCGACGCCGATCGCCGAACTCATGGGCGTTGGCATGCCAACCTTGCTTTTGGTGCTGGGCATCGGGCTGATCGCGTTCGCCGCGTGGCTCGCATGGCGGACGGTGCGGCCAGAGATCGATCCCGCCGAGGCCTGGGCTATCGTCGGTCTCGACGTCGCCTGGGTCGTGGCGAGCGCGGCTGTCCTCGTGTTCGCATCCCACTGGTTCAGCCCTGCGGGGCAATGGATCGTCGGCATCGTCGCGCTGATCGTCGCCGACTTGGCGATCTTCGAGTATCTGGGTATCCGCAAGCTGCGCCGTGCCTGAGTGGAGCGCCCCGGGGTCCTCGGGCACGCCTTTGGTGGGCTACAAGTTGGTGCCCAGAAACGCGCTGGTGCGGGTCCAGGCGAGCTTGGCGTCTTCCTTGTCGTAGCGCGCGCTGGTGGGATTGGCGAAGGCATGGTCGGCCTCGTACCAATGGACTTCGAGCGACTTGCCCGCCTTTTCCATCTCTCCCTGGAAGCCCGAGACCATCTCTTCGTTAATCCACTGATCGCGGGTCGCGAAATGGCCGAGCACGGGCCCCTTGAGGGCGGCGAGCGCCTTCGCCCCCTTGGCGACGTTGCCGTAGTAGATGACCGTCGCATCCGCTGGCGCAGCGAGTGACGCATTGAGCGACCAGCCGCCGCCAAAGCACCAGCCGATGGTGCCGAGCTTGTTGGTGGCCGCCGTGTGCGCACGCAGCCAGCCGTTCCAGGCGGCAAGCGTATCGCGTGCCGCGCTGGCGTCTACGCCCTGGGACTGGCTTCTGGCCTGGTCCGGCGTGGTGGCGACGCTGCCGTCGAACAGATCGATGGCGAGCGCGACATATCCTTCCCTTGCGTACTCGGCGGCGACTGACTTGATCTGATCGTTGAGGCCCCACCACTCGTGGACGAGCATCAGCGCCGGAGCCGGCATCGCCTCTGGAAGCGCCAGCGATGCCGAGACGGCGTGGCCGCCGGTGGTCGTGATGGATACGGTTTCCAACCCCGCTGCAACGGCCCGGGCAAGGTGTGGTTTGGCCAATACGGCGGCGAGTGACAAGCTGGCGGCCGTCTTGATGACGGTGCGGCGTTCGTACACTTTCGGCACCTCCCAACTGAAGAGTTCGTGGTGGGAAGAACACCATACAGACGGCTGAGATACGATCGACAACACGAGGGCGTGAGGACCGCCGCACGAGCTGCGCTGGCCACGGTGTTGGTGTGGGCGTTCCTGGGTGCGGCACGTGCGGAGCCGATCGACATCGAAGCTCAGCTGGTCCCGCTAAGCGCCGAGGATCGCGCGCTCGATCGAGTCGGCTCGCTTCGGTTCTACGGCGGGCTGCGCCTGCGTTCGGACGATTCGCGCTTTGGCGGCCTCTCCGGCTTGAGCGTGAGTGCTGACGGCGCCAGGCTGGTCGCGGTGTCCGATCGCGGCGACTGGTTCACCGCCGATCTCGTCTACGATGCCGCGGGTCGGTTGGCCAGGATCGCGAACGCGGCGCTCGTGGCGCTGCGGGACACCGATGGCGGGCTGCTGGCCAGCAAGCCCTGGCGCGATGCCGAGGCGGTCGAGCGCTTGCCCGATGGCGGCTATGTCGTCAGCTTTGAGCGCCGCCACCGCCTGTGGCGCTATGCCGGTCCCGACGAGGGACAGGCCGCGGCCCAGCCCACGGTCGATCTGCCGGGGCTGTCCGAAGCGCCCGGCAATGGCGGCATCGAAGCAATCGCAGTGCTCCCCGCCGGCCGACTGCTCGCCGTCAGCGAGGGCGCCGCGGTCGGCAAGGACCGTCTGCTCGGCTGGCTGGTCGACGGCAACCGCGTCGAGCCGCTCTCCTACGTGAGGAACGAGCGCTTCCGGCCGACCGATTTTGCCGCGTTGCCCTCAGGCGACGTGATTGCCCTCGAGCGCCGCTTCACCCCGCCGGCGGGGATCGCGGCCCGCATTCAGATTATCGATGCGGGCACCATCCGGGCGGGAGCGGCGCTCGATGGCCGAGAGATAGCGCGGCTCATCCCGCCGCTCACCGTCGACAACATGGAGGGGATAGCGGTCGTCACCGCCTCTGATGGGGGGACGCTGATCTACCTCTTGTCGGACGACAACTTCAACCCTCTGCAGCTCAACCTGCTGCTGATGTTCCGATTGGAGCCGTGAGAGCGCCAGCGGTTGCCGGCGCGTGGCGTGCGGAGCTAGGCGGGTGCTGCCTTGGCGGCGATCGCCTTCTCTACCGCCCGCTTGATCCGCCGGGCATTCAGCGACAGCGCGGCGGCGTCGGCCTTCAGTAGAAACGCGTCAAGGCCACCGTTGTGCTCGACGGTGCGCAGCGCGTGAGTCGAGACGCGCAGCCGCACCGGCCGCCCCAGCGCTTCGCTCAGTAGCGATGAGTGCTGCAGATTGGGCAGGAACCGCCGCCTCGATCTGTTGTTGGCGTGGCTCACGTTGTTGCCGGCGAGGACGCTCTTACCGGTCAGCTCGCAACGGCGGGCCATGGCAGTCTCCTGGAGGTTCGCTCCGCCCGGCGGCGTGCGAAGCGTACAGCGGCGCCTTGTAGGCAGCGGCTGGTCCGGTGTCAAGCGCCGTGCTTGCGGCCGAAGTAGGTCTCGAGCAGTCGACGGGCCGCAGTGCTCGGCATGAGTCGTGATTCGGCTACCTCGGTTTCCAATGCGTCCAGGCATCGGTTGAGCTCAGGGTCGCCGCGCAGCGTGTCGGCCAGATGATCTTGAACCTCGCGCCACAGCCATGCGCGGGATTGCTCGCGGCGCTGGCGGGTAAGCTCCCCGCTCGATCTCAGCTCTGCCGCACATCGCCCGACGGCCTCCCATGCCTCCGCGATGCCGCACCCCTCGAGCGCCGAGCATAGCAACACCTCCGGCCGCCAGCCGGCACGCCGCGGCGTGAGGATGGTGAGAGCGGCGCTGTAGTCGGCCGCGAGCGCCCGCGCCACGGCCGCCAGCGCGCCGTCCGTTTTGTTGATGAGAATGAGATCAGCGAGTTCAACAATGCCACGTTTAAGACCTTGGAGGTCATCCCCACCACCCGGGGCCAACAGCAGCAGGAAGATGTCGGTCATCGCGGCGACGGCGGTCTCCGACTGCCCGACTCCAACCGTCTCGATGATCACCGGATCGAAGCCGGCCGCCTCGCACAAGAGCATCGCTTCGTGCGTGCGGCGGGCCACCCCGCCCAGCGTGCCCCCGGTGGGCGATGGTCGGATGAAAGCGGCCTCGGCGCGGCCGAGCTCCTCCATCCGCGTTTTGTCGCCGAGGATCGAGCCGCCCGAGCGCGCCGAGCTGGGATCGACCGCAAGTACCGCGACCCGGCGCCCCTCGGCCACTAGGCGTAGACCCAAGACCTCGACCATTGTGGACTTGCCGACCCCGGGCGCACCCGTGATGCCCACACGTAACGCGCGACCGGTCGCCGGCAGGGCTTTCGCGAGCAATGCCTCCGCCTGATACTGATGGTCGGCACGTCGCGATTCGATCAGCGTAATCGCGCGGGCGAGCGCCCGGCGGTCCCCCGCTAGTACTTGGTCCCCGAGGGCCTCGATCTCAGAATCGACGCGGGGTTCGGCTATGCCCATCGCGCCGCGGCGGTCGTCAGGTCTGGCCGCCGCCGGTCTCCGGTCCGTCATCGTCGGCCACCGGCGGGTCAGGCGGAGTCGGCTCGTCCGCTAGCGCCGCCTCGGCCTGCCGATCCAGCTTACTCTCGGCAACAGCCCGCAGCTCGGCGCGCAAGCCCGGATCGATCTTCGCCAGTATCGCGGCTCGGGCGCTCATCAACTCATCGATGGCCGCCTGCCGTTCGGGCGTCATCGCCGGTCCGCCGGCTCGCTCGCTTGCTGCCTCGGCTGCTGATTGCTGGCTCGCATACGCGCGATGGCCAGGCGCCGGGCGCTCGCCTTCCGGCGAGTCCGCGTTCTCGGTTGCGGTCTCGGCCTCTGCGAGGAAGAGGCTATCGATCCCGCTGATCAGTTGCTTCGTCATGCCGCTGCCCGATGCCCCTTGTCCGACCGGCCGGCGCCGCGCCCATTATAGGTAAGGAAGACTCGAACGCGCCAGGCCGCTACCATCGCGGTGTCACTAACACACGATATGTCCGGTTTATGTACCAGACGATCTGTCCGGATTTAGAAGCTCTCCAGGCTATGGAGGGTTTGGATGCGCCGGACAGAGCAGTTGCAGGGACTGAGATTGATGAAGTTCGAGGAGGTTTACGGCCGCACCCATCGGGGTTGCTTGAGCCAAGCCGAGGCGGCGGAGGTTCTCGGCGTTTCAGAGCGCACCTTCCGGCGCTGGCGCGACCGCTATGAGGCGGACGGCGCGGAAGGGCTCTACGATCGCCGTCTGGGCCGGGTCTCGGCGCGGCGCGCGGCGGTCAACGAGGTGACGGCGCTGTTGGCGCTGTTCGACACCCGCTACTGGGACTTCACCGCCAAGCACTTCCACGAGAAGCTGGTCGCGGACTATGCCTTCAAGCGCAGCTACAACTGGGTGCGGCTGAGCTTGCAGGCCCATGGGCGAAGACGGGCGGCGCCCAGGCGCGGGGCGCACCGGCGCAAGCGGCCGCGCCGCGCGCTGCCCGGCATGATGCTGCATCAAGACGGCTCAAGCCACGCGTGGGTCCCCGATCAGTGGTGGGACCTGATCGTCACCATGGACGACACCACCAGTGAGATCTACTCGGCCTTCTTCGTCGCCGAAGAGGGCACGATGTCGAGCTTTCAGGGGGTGTCCGAGGCGATCCGGGCCAAGGGGCTGTTCTGCTCGCTCTATGCCGACCGCGCCGGCCACTACTGGCACACCCCTGAGGCCGGCGGCACGGTCGACAAGGACAATCCGACCCAGTTCGGCCGCGCCCTGGCCCAGCTCGGCATCGAGCTGATCCCGGCCTACTCGCCCGAGGCAAGGGGGCGCTCGGAACGCATGTTCGCCACCCTGCAGAAGCGCCTGCCCCAGGAGCTCAGGCTCGCCGGCATCACCGACATGGCCCAGGCCAACCGCTTCCTCAAGGAGCTCTACCTGCCAGGCCACAACGCCCGCTTCGCGGTGCCGCCGGAAGCCGAGGGCACCGCCTTCGTGCCCTTCGCCGGTACCCTCGACGACATCCTCTGCGTGCAGCAGGAGCGCACCGTCTCCAACGACAACACCGTGCGCTACAAACGCCTGGTGCTGGCGATCCCGCCCGACCGCCATCGCCGCCACTACGTCAAGGCAAGGGTCCGGGTCCACGAATACCCCGACCGCACCCTCGCCGTCTTCCATGGGCCGCGCTGCCTGGCCCGATACCAGGCCGACGGATCGCCCATCAACACAAGCCACAGACAGGCCGCGTGATCCGCTTCGACGCGACCGGCCAGTGGATAAGGGGACGGCCGCTCCGCGCCCGACCCCTTATCCACTGGCCCAACAACCACAACTGAAGCGGTCAATTCAGTTTGTTCTCGACAGGCCGCTACCATCGCGCTGTGGACTATGAGGCCGTCATTGCTCGCCTCGAGTCGCTGGGCAGCGAGGAAAATCGGGCTGGTATGGCTCGTTTCGGCATCAACACCGAGCGAGCCTTTGGGATATAGGTCACCACCCTGAGGGGCCTGGCCCGGGAAATCGGTCGCGACCACGCGCTCGCGGGGCGCCTGTGGGACTCAGGGTTCCATGAGGCCAGGATGCTGGCGACGCTGATCGACGATCCCAAACAGATCACCGAGACGCAGATGGAGGCCTGGGTCCGCGACTTCGACTCCTGGGATGTATGCGACGGCGCATGTGGCAGGCTGTTCTGGCGCACCCCCCAAGCTTACGGCAAGGCGCGGGAATGGGCGGCCGCGGAGCCCGAGTTCGTCCGCCGCGCGGGCTTTGCCTTGATCGCGTGGCTCGCGGTCCATGACAAGAAGGCCGAGGACTCGGCTTTCATCGACCTCCTGCCGCTGATCGAGCATTACGCCGATGATGACCGTAACTTCGTTAAGAAGGCAGTGAACTGGGCCTTGCGCCAGATCGGCAAACGTAACCGTGCGCTCCATGCCGCCGCTATCGCGTGCGCCGAGCGGCTCGCGGAACGCGATTCGCGCCCGGCGCGTTGGATCGCCAAGGATGCGCTGCGAGAACTCTGCTCGGAGAAGGTCGACGCGCGCCTGAAGAGCTAAGCCGCGCGGCGGCGTGTCCGCAGCAGCGCCAGGATCTCGCCTGCGGCCTGCGGGATGTTCGAGCCGGGCCCATAAATGGCGCTGACCCCCACATCTTGTAGGAACGCGTAGTCCTGCGGCGGTACGATCCCGCCGCAGACGACCACGATGTTGCCTCCACCCTCGCGCTTGAGCCGCTCCATCAGCTTGGGCACCAGTGTCTTGTGGCCAGCCGCTTGGCTCGAAACACCGACCACGTGCACATCGTTCTCGATGGCCTGTCGCGCCGCTTCCTCCGGGGTTTGGAAGAGCGGCCCAATATCGACGTCGAAGCCGATATCGGCGAAGGCCGAGGCGATCACCTTGGCACCGCGGTCGTGTCCGTCCTGACCCAGCTTGACCACAAGGATGCGCGGCCGCCGGCCCTCGGTCTTGGCGAACGCCGCCACCTCAACGCGGATACGATCGAACTCTTCTTGGCCCGCCATCGCCGAGCCATAGATGCCCGAGACGCTGCGCACGACTGCGCGATGGCGCGTGAATACCGACTCGAGGGCATCCGATACCTCGCCGACGGTAGCCCGGGCTCGCACCGCCTCGATCGCCAGCCCGAGCAGATTGGCATCGCCCTTGGCACCGGCGACAAGACCGTCGAGCGCGGCGCGACAGCGTTGCTCGTCGCGGCTTTCTCGTAACGCGCCGAGGCGTGCGATCTGCTGCTCGCGCACCCGCTCGTTGTCGACCGAGAGAATCTCGACCTGCTCGTCCTCTTCCTCGTCAGCCCTGCGGTAGCTATTGACCCCGACGACGGTCTCCTCGGCTCGATCAAACCGAGCCTGGCGGCGAGCAGCGCTCTCTTCAATCCTGAGCTTGGGAATGCCCTCCTCGACCGCCCGGGTCATGCCGCCAATTGCCTCGACCTCCTCGATCACGGTCCATGCCGCGTGCGCCACGCTGTGGGTCAGCGCCTCGATGTAGTAGCTGCCACCGAGCGGATCGACAACGCGGGTGATTTCCGTCTCCTCCGCCAAAATGAGCTGGGTGTTGCGGGCGACTCGCGCCGCCGTTTCGCTCGGCAGGGCGAGCGCCTCGTCAAAAGCATTGGTGTGCAGCGACTGGGTGCCGCCAAGGGTCGCCGCCAGCGCCTCGTAGGCAGTGCGCACGATGTTGTTGTGGGGGTCGCGCTCGGTCAGCGATACGCCCGAGGTCTGGCAGTGCATGCGCAGCATCAGCGAGCGCGGGTCATGCGGTTCGAAGCGTTGCATAAGGCGCGACCACAACAGGCGAGCCGCCCGCAGCTTCGCAATTTCCATGAAGAAGTTCATGCCGATCGCGAAGAAGAAGGAGAGCCGGGGCGCAAACGCGTCGATATCGAGGTCGCGTGCCAGGGCCGTGCGGACGTATTGGAGGCCGTCCGCGAGGGTGTAGCCAAGCTCCTGGACCGCCGTCGCGCCGGCCTCGTGAATGTGGTAGCCGGAGATCGAGATCGAGTTGAACTTGGGCATATGCGCCGCGGTATAGGCGATGATATCGCCGACAATCCGGATGCTCGGCTCGGGCGGGTAGATATAGGTATTGCGGACCATGAACTCCTTGAGGATGTCGTTCTGAATGGTGCCGGTGAGGTGCTCCTCGCTCACCCCTTGTTCCTCTGCTGCGACGATGTAGCCAGCCATTACTGGCAATACAGCGCCGTTCATGGTCATGGAGACGCTCGTCCGGTCGAGCGGAATGCCGTCGAAGAGGACTTTCATATCCTCGACCGAATCGACGGGCACACCCGCGTTGCCGACGTCGCCGATTACCCGCGGATGATCGGAATCGTAACCACGGTGGGTGGCGAGGTCGAACGCGACCGACAGCCCCGTTTGCCCGGCCGCCAATGCGCGGCGATAGAACGCGTTGGACTCCTCCGCCGTGGAGAATCCCGCGTATTGGCGGATGGTCCAGGGCCTTCCCGCGTACATGGTGGCGCGCGTGCCGCGGCCGTACGGGGGAAAGCCGGGCACGCCGTCCAGCTCAAGGTTTTCCAGGTCCGCCGCGGTGTAGAGCGGCTTGACGGCGATGCCCTCGGGCGTCTGCCACACCAGCGAATCGGGCTTGCCACCTTTGAGCTCCCGGCCCGCCAGATCGCGCCAGTCCTCGAGCGTCTGCTTCGGAAACTCGCCCATCACGGCCGACTATGGGCAGCCCCGCGAATCGAGTCAAACTGACGGAGCGTAGGGCTGGCGCCCAGACAGCGCGGTGCAACAATATCTTGTAAAGCGTGCGGTGAATGCCGATGGTGGAGGGGCATGAACGCTTCGCTTGGCCCGCCCTCTGGCCGGCGCGTGGCGGCGATATTGGGGCCGACGAACACCGGCAAGACCCACCTCGCCGTCGAGCGCATGCTTGGCCACAGCACCGGCATCATCGGTCTGCCGCTCCGCCTGCTCGCGCGCGAGGTATACGACCGGATCGTCGCCATCCGCGGGCCACGGGCGGTGGCCCTGATCACCGGTGAAGAGCGGATCGTTCCGCCGGCGCCGTCCTATCTCGTGTGCACGGTCGAAGCGATGCCGCTCGACCGGCGTTTCGCCTTCCTCGCGGTCGATGAGGTGCAGCTCGCTACGGACGCCGAGCGTGGCCACATCTTCACTGACCGGCTGCTTTGTGCACGCGGCATCGAGGAGACGATGTTCCTCGGCTCACGCACCGTCGAACGCCATGTCCGACGTCTCGTGCCCCGCGCCGAGATCACGACCCGCCCGCGCTTTTCGAAGCTCACCTACGCCGGCACGTGCAAGCTGCGTCGGCTGCCGCCGCGCACCGCGATAGTCGCCTTCTCGGTTGCCGATGTGTACGCCATCGCCGAGCAGGTGCGGCGCCAGCGCGGGGGTGCCGCCGTCGTGCTCGGAGCCCTCAGCCCTCGTTCGCGTAATGCCCAGGTCCGCATGTTCGAGGCGGGCGAGGTCGACTACATCGTTGCCACCGACGCCATCGGCATGGGGCTCAATCTCGATCTCGATCATGTCGCGTTCGCGGGCACCCGAAAATTCGACGGGCGGTTTGTCCGCGATCTCGACGCGGCCGAGCTCGGACAGATCGCGGGGCGCGCGGGCCGTTACACGAACGACGGCGCCTTCGGGGTCACTGCCGATATTCCGCCGCTTGACCCGGAACTGGTGGAGCGCATCGAGCAGCATCGGTTCGAGCCACAGAAGAGCATCTTCTATCGCAACACGGATCTCGACTATTCCTCGCTTCCGGCATTGCTGCGCAGTCTCGATGAACCGGCGCCAGAGCAAGGCCTCGTCCGCGCGCGCGAAGCTGACGATCAACGAGCTCTGAAGGCGCTCGCCGCGACCCCCAGCATCGCCGGTTCGGCGCGGGGTCCCGCCGCGCTGCGGCTGCTATGGGACGTCTGCCGAATCCCCGACTTCCGCAAGACCATGGCCGAAGCCCACGCGCGTTTGCTGGGCCGGATATTTGCCCACCTCATCGGGCCGAGCGCACAGCTGCCGACCGATTGGGTCGCCACCCACGTGGCGCGTCTCGACCGGACCGAAGGCGACATCGACACGCTGGCGGCGCGGATCGCCCATGTCAGGACGTGGGCTTATGTTTCTCATCGTACGGCCTGGCTCGACGATGCCCACGGCTGGCAGCAGCGCATCCGCTCGCTAGAAGACCGGCTTTCCGATGCGCTGCACCAGCGGCTCACCCAGCGATTTGTCGATCGTCGCTCGGCGGCTCTGACCAAACGCCTCAAGGACAAGGCCGAGCTTTTGGTGGCAGTGGAGGCCGAAGGCGAGGTCCTTGTGGAGGGACATTCCGTCGGCCGCCTTGAAGGCCTTCGGTTCCGCCCCGATTCCGGCGTCGGCACCGGGGCACGGGCGTTGCGCGCCGCGGCCAACCGGGCGATTCCCCGCGAGATCAGCGGCCGCGCGGCCCAGCTCTCGCTCGCGCCCGACGAAGCGCTCGCACTGGACGGCGACGGGCAAACGATATGGCAGGCGGTGCCGATCGCCCGTTTGACGAGGGGGCGCTCGTTGCTGCAGCCGGGCCTTCGTTTATTGCCTGGAGATCTTCCGCCCGGGACGGAGCGCGAGCGGGTGCGCCGCCGGCTCGTTCAGTGGCTTGAGGATCATCTTCGCCGTTTGCTCGCCCCACTCCATGAGTTGGCCGCTGCCGACCATCGAGGCACCACACGCGGACTTGTCTTCCAGCTGCAGGAATCGCTTGGCTCGTTGCCGCGGCATGCCGTGAAGCTTCAGCTGCGATCACTTGATCGCGGCGCCCGGGCTCAACTCCGCCGGCGCGGGTTGCGGTTCGGCGAGACCAGCATTTTCCTACCGGCGATGGTCAAGCCCGAGCGCATCGAAATACGTTGGCTGCTGTGGTCGGTGCACGCCGGCGCGGATCGCCATGCGGCTCCGCCGCCTGCCGGCCTCGTGTCCGTCGAGGCGGATCCGGACGTTGCACTGGCGCACTATGAAGCTGCGGGCTACCGGGTCTGCGGCTCGCACGCGGTGCGCGTTGACATGCTCGAGCGCCTGGCCGGCGAGCTGCGACGCATCGAGCGGGCCGGAGAAAGGGCAGATGATCGGCGGCTGTTGTCTTGGCTCGGGTGCAGTCGTGAGGGGTTCATCGATGTACTGGCCAGCTTGGGCTACGAGCACCAGGCCGAGGCGGGCGAGCCCATCCGCCGGCTGTCGCGCCGCGGGCGCCGACCAAACCGGCGTGGGCGCCCCGAAACGGCTTTCTCCGCGCTCGGTGAACGCCTCAACGGGGGGCCTCAGACGGCCGGAGCGAAATGAGCGAAATGAGCGAGCCGCAACGCCTCGACAAATGGCTGTGGCATGCGCGCCTTTTCAAGAGCCGTTCGCTTGCCGCCAGGAATTGCGCCAACGGGAAGCTGCGCGTCAATCAATCGATTATCCGCAAACCGAGTGCACCGGTCAGGGTCGGCGATGTCGTGACGTTTGCCCAGGGCGCGCGCATCAGAGTAATCCGCGTGAACGCGTTCGCCACCAGACGCGGCCCGGCGCGCGAGGCGGTGACGCTTTACGAGGACCTCGCGCCGGCATTGCCAGACGACGGCCAGGCGCCGCGGCTCACCGCTGCGGGCGCGCGCGGTGGGGCGCGTCCGACCAAACGGGATCGTCGCGTCATGGATCAGCTCAGGTCGGCACAGTAATGCGAGCGCAAGAGTCGCCCAAGCGCGGCCGATGATCAACCGGATCAAGGCTTTTCTCAGCTCTGCCGAGGTCGCGGCACCGCATGAGCACTCGGTCGAAGAGAAACACCTGGCAGCGGCCGCTCTTCTGGTCGAGGCCGCCTGTTTGGACGGACACTTCGACGCGCGCGAACGCACTGTGATCGAGCGCGTCCTGACCAACCGCTTCGCTCTGGCCGCCGACGAGGTGGCGAGTCTGATGGAGCTGGCGCAAACCGCGCAAGACCAGGCGAATCAGCTTCTTCGCTTCACCCGAACGGCGAAGGACAGCTTTTCGGCGGAAGAGCGTGTCGAGCTTATCGAGATGCTGTGGGAGGTGGTCTACGCCGACGGTAAGCTCGACGATTTCGAGGAAAACCTGCTGCGCCGGGTAGCGGGTCTGATCTACGTCAGCGACCTCGATCGAGGTGCGGCGCGCAAGCGCGTTCTCGCCCGCCTGGGACATCAGGAGCGGGATTGAGCGCCCGGTCGCGCCTGTGTTCTCTGTAAAACGGCGGTGCGTTGTGATAGATTATCGGCTCTGAGCAGTCGATCCGGCCGGCGATCGGGGGCGAGCGTCCCGCTCAGGCCGGCATTTTTCAAGCAGACCCACTTCGGCGGCGTATGGGCATGTTGCGCCGACGCGAGGTCATCGCAGCGTCAACCGAATCGAGCGTGAGAAAAACGAATGGCTAAGGCTAAGAAGCTAAGATTCTCCCTCAGCGACTTCGTCGTTTATCCGACGCACGGCGTCGGCAAGATCGTCGGTATAGAGGAGCAAGAGGTCGCAGGAACCAAGTTGCGCGTGTTCGTCATCGACTTCGACAAGGATAAGATGACGCTGCGCGTTCCGGTCGCCAAGGCGGATTCGACCGGGATGAGAGAGCTCTCGAGCCCGGCCGAGATGAAGGCGGCCTTGAAGATGCTCAAAGGTCGCGCGCGCGTGCGGCGCACCATGTGGAGCCGGCGGGCCCAGGAGTACGAGGCCAAGATCAACTCCGGCGATCCGGTCTCGATCGCCGAGGTCATTCGTGATCTACACCGCAATGAGGATCAGCCCGACCAGTCCTACAGCGAGCGGCAGATCTACGAGGCCGCGCTTGAGCGCTTGGCGCGCGAGCTCGCAGCGGTCGAGAGCACGGATGAGGAGACGGCGACCGAGCGCCTCGAAGAGGTGCTGCGCGCCGCCTGATCTCGTGTCTCCCAATGGGATGCGATACGGATGGTGGCGCTCGCACTCGGGCCGCTAACGTGAACCCCAGCGCCCTCGATCCCACTTGCTTCGCTGAACTTGCCGGCGCCGAGCGGGTGTGGGCGGTTGGCGCGATCCATGCGCACGCTGATGCGCTTCGCGCTCTCCATGATTCGCTGGCTAGCCGCTTTCGGCGGGGCGATCGGCTGGTCTATCTCGGGAACTACTACGGAGCCGGGCCTGACGCGATCGCGACGGTCGACGAACTCCTGCTGTTCCGGCGGGAGTTTTTGGCGCGACCGGGTGTCGAACCATGGGACATCGTCTTCCTTCGCGGGGCGCAGGAGGAGATGTGGAGCAAGCTCTTGCAAATCCAGTTCGCGCCCAACCCCAACGACGTGCTCGATTGGATGCTGAGCCAGGGCCTCGGCGCGGTCGTGGAGGCGTATGGCAGCCACGGCGATGCGGCCCGTGGCGCGTTCAGGGAGGGCGCGCTGGCGGTAACCCGCTGGACCAGCTCGCTCCGCGGCGCGGTCCACGCGCATCCAGGCCATGACGAGCTCATGGATGCCCTCCGTCGCGGGGCGTACACGGCGGCCGACGGGCTCCTCTTCGTGCACGCAGGCGTCGATCCGGCGCGCCCCCTCACCGAACAGGGCGATACGCTGTGGTGGGGCAGCGGTCATTTTGATGACATCGCCGCGCCGTATGATGGCTTCCGCAAGGTCATACGAGGCTATGACCGCATGCATCGCGGCGTCGTCGATGACACGTTCACCGCGACCGTCGACGGTGGGTGTGGGCACGGCGGTAAGCTGACCGCCGGTTGTTTCGAGCGCAGCGGGACAGCGTCGGAGTGGGTCGAGGCCTGATCGCCGCGGCACCCCGAGTCGCCGCGGGCGTTCACACGACGATGTGAAGAGGTTGCGAGCGGTCCGGGCCTTATTTTGTTTCGTAGAAGCAGTAAAGAATAGTTCTAATCTGGTGCGGGCGAGCTGGCCGCGGCGGCGCAGCGACGCCCAACGAACGAACAGGCTTGGGTGCGATGGCAACCGTCGAGGCTTTCGGGGTTCAGTCGGGAGACCGGGCGTTCATCAGGGCGGCGATGGAAAAGCCGCTCTTGACGCACGATCGTGAGCGCGAGCTCGCCCGGCGGTGGCGAGAGACCGGGGATGAGGCTGCATTGCATGAGCTGGTCTCGGCGTATGTCCGGCTGGTCGTTGGCATCGCCACGCGCTTTCGCGGCTACGGTCTGCCGCTCGGCGATCTCGTGCAAGAGGGGAACATGGGCCTCCTGCAGGCGGCGGCAAAGTTCGAACCGGAGCGCGAGGTCCGCTTTTCCACCTACGCTCGCTGGTACATCCGGTCGGCCATGCAGGATTTTGTCCTGCGCAACTGGTCAATTGTGCGAACGGGCACCACCGCCGCCCAGAAGAAGCTGTTCTTCAACCTGCGGCGGGTGCGTGCCCGCATCGAGGGAGCGGGCGGCGGTGCTTCGCAGGTGCGCCAGGGCGTTGCCACGGCGCTCGGCGTCGGCGTCGGTGAGGTCGAGGCCATGGCGCAGCGCCTCGGTGCCGGCGACAAATCTCTCAACGATGCGATTGGTGAGGAGAACAACGGAGAGTGGCAGGATCTCTTAGCCGATCGCGCGTCCTCGCCAGAGGAGCGCGTGATTGAAGACAATGCCGTCACGGTGCGCCGAAGCTGGCTGTTCCGGGCGTTCAAGGAGCTCAGTCCGCGCGAGCAGACGATTCTGCGCGCGCGGCGGCTGCGCGAGGAGTCTCAGACGCTGGCTGCGCTCGGCGTCAAGCTCGGCATCAGCAAGGAGCGGGTGCGTCAGATTGAGGCCGAAGCGCTGCACAAGTTGCGCGAGGCGCTGATGCGCGATGATCGCGCCAGTGCTGCTGGGCTGATGCCATCCTAAGTCTCGGCGCTCGGCGCGCCGCTCTTACTCCGCGAAGTACTTGAATCGCTGCCCGACGGCTGGCTGCTGGCCCGGCTCCAGACCGTTCAGCACCCGCAGCCACTCGGCGGCGTTTGGCTCGAACCGCGCCTTGGCGGCAAATGTCTCCAGGGTCTCGCCCGAGCGCACCTCGGCCACCCGCAGTCGGAGGGGGTGCAGCGCCGCGGCCTCGCGCTCGGTCAGCCGGCGAAAACTGTAGGTAGTACGGCGTAGCTCGGTGGCCAGCTCGCGGGTGAGGTTGGTCGGCGTCATGAACAGTATTCGGAACAGGGTGTTGCTGTTGAAGCGGATCGCGACGAGCCGCAGGTCAGCCTCGCCGCCGCGACCGACAACGCGCGTACTCGCGGTTGCGGCGTCCAGCCCGTTGATCTGAATCCGCTCGGCATCTTGCAGCTTGGCGTTCGCCGCCCACTCGCCCGTGAGATAGCGGAGCGGATCTGCCGCTGCTGTCCTGTCCGCGGTATCGAACCGAATCACCGCCTCGTCGGGGCCCCTGGCGAACACGGCGCGCACCGTGTTGACCAGACGAAAGCCAGGCGGCGCGGTGAAGGTGAAACGCAGTTTCGGGTGCGAAAAGGTGCGGCCGCGCGCGAAACCCTGTTCGGGGTCGTCGCCGTAGATCATCCCGTCGATCGCATCCAAGAACATCCCCCGCCGCCGTTCCGCCGCAGATCGGGGGTCACTTTCGCTTGCTGCCGCGATCGCGCGATCGATGCGGTCGACCGTGCGCGGGTGGGTGGCAAAGAAATCAAACTCGCGCTCTGCGCCGGCGCGGCCCTCGATCCTGCTCAGCAGCGCACTGTGCCGGTTGAGGCTATTCAGGAACGAAGCCTGCGCTTGGGGATCGTAACCGGTGTGCCGCATATAGCGGATGCCAAGCGTGTCGGCCTCGTATTCCTGTTCGCGCGAGAATCCGCGCAAATAGAGCTCGCCGCCCAGCTGGGCAAGCCGGCCGACGTCGCCGCTGTTGGTGATGGCGCCGAGGAGTGCGGTGCCAAGACCCGCCACGACCGACCGGCTGTAGCGTTCGGCCGTATGGCGGGCGGTCACGTGGCCGATCTCGTGGGCGAGCACGCCGGCGAGCTCGGCTTCGGAGTCGGCGAGTGCGATCAGTCCGCGGGTGACGTAGACATAGCCGCCGGGCAACGCGAACGCGTTGACCACTGGGGTATTGAGGACGGTGAAGGTGAAACGCCGGTTCGCAACATCGGCGTTGTGCACGAGCGTGCCACCGATCTCGGCGACATAGCCGGAGACCTGCGGATCGGAGTAGACCCCGCCGAAGCGGGCGATGATCTTGGGATGCTCTTCGGCCCCGACCCGCGCCTCCTCAGCGGGCGGCATGAACAACGTAAACGAGGACTCGCCCGTCGCCGGGTTATCGGTGGTGCAGGCGCTTAATGGCAGCAGCAGCGCCCAGAAAAGGGCTCGGGTGACACCGATCCGCGGTCTCATGGCGCGATTACCTCGATCTGCTCGGGATGCGTCGCCTCGATCTGCGGTCCATTGAACGACTTGAGCCAGCCGCGTACGCGCACGCGCGCGCCGGCCAGCGATTCGAGATCGACGTTCTCGGCCAGAAACAGGCGCACGTCCGCGGGTGCGACCGTCACCGTAAAATCCTCGCGCCAGTCCGCGCCGAAGTTCAGATAGGCTCGCTTTTTGACGATGCTGGCGGTCACGACCGTTCCTTGCACGAGCTGGAAGCTATCGATGAAATGGGGCGTTTCCGTGGCAGCGCGGATAGCGAAATATGGATGCGACCATATGCCGCGACCGTCCGCGCGAGCGGCCCGCTCGAGGGCCAGCATCTCAGGGATTCGCGCACGATTGTCGCGAAAGGTGTAAACCCGGGCGAGACCGGCGCGCAGCATTTCACCCTGGAGCCAACGCCCGTCTTCGCTCTCAAGATGCGCGAGCGCGCGGTTCCAGCGATCGACGCGGCGTCCGCCGTAGAACAGCCGAACGGTGCGGCCGAGCGCAAGCGCCTCCATCGCCGCCTTAGCTTCCGGCGCCAGCGGTTGGGTTTCGAAATCGGGCCGGCCAAGCGGTAGCTTCGGCGCTTGGATGCCCACGAGACGCACCTCGGTCCCGTCGTCGAGCAACAGCGTATCGCCGTCAATAACCTCGACCACGACCGCTGTCGTGCCTGCCTCCAGTCCGTCGAGCGCCGCGGCGACGGGGCTGCCGAGCGCGGCGATCCAGAAGACGGGAAGAACCAAGATAAGCCGGGCCATGGTGGTGCGAGTCTAGCACCGGTCCCGCCAGGGACACCCT
This sequence comes from Alphaproteobacteria bacterium, assembly GCA_965248765.1. GTDB lineage: Bacteria > Pseudomonadota > Alphaproteobacteria > VGEJ01 > VGEJ01 > CBDFKF01. The sequence continues at coordinate 2,592,212 of CBDFKF010000004.1, read as the reverse complement.
TGGTGAGCCACGCCTTTTCGCCTACACTGCGCGGCATCCTATGGCCCGCCGTATTCCGCATCGCCATCGCCTAGCGGTGCTCGTGCTCCTGGCTGTCCTGGTCGGCGGTTTACCGGCGGCTGCGGATGATCCGGACTTCCTTGCTTTCTCGCTCGGCGGTTTCGACGTCAACGACGACGAGGACTCGATTGAGGCGCGGTTGGAATACCGCTCCGACATCAAGCTCCTGTGGGTCAAACCGTTCAGCGGTGTCATGGTCAACACCGACTCCGGCGTGTACGGCTACGGCGGCATCCTCTTGGATGTGTTCCTGGGGCGGCGGCTGGTGGTGACACCAAGCTTTGCCGTTGGCCTCTACCACGTCGGCGCTGGCAAGGACCTCGGTTCGGCCATCGAGTTCCGCTCCCAGATCGAGGTCGGCTTCCGCTTCGACGATCGCTCGCGACTCGCGCTCAGCTTTGATCACGTGTCGAACGCCGGGATTGACGACAAGAATCCCGGCACCGAGGAGCTCGTGCTCACCTACGCGGTTCCCTTCTCCGTCTTCCTCCGCCGCTGACGTCGATCTTGCCGCGTATGGTGTCGAACACGCGGACCGGCGGACAGGTCCTGATCGATCAGCTCCGAATCCACGGCGTTTCGGCGGCCTTTTGCGTGCCGGGCGAGAGCTACCTGGCTGCGCTCGATGCCCTGCACGATACGCCTGAGATCCGGCTCATCACGTGCCGTCACGAGGAGGGCGCGGGCTTCATGGCTGAAGCGTGGGGCAAGCTCACGGGGCGGCCCGGCATCTGTTTCGTCACGCGCGGACCGGGCGCCTGCAACGCTAGCATCGCCGTGCACACCGCCTTTCAGGACTCGACGCCGATGATCCTCTTCGTCGGCCAAGCTGGTCGGGCGATGCGCGGCCGCGAGGCTTTCCAGGAGGTCAACGTTGCCCACATGTTTGGCTGGACCGCGAAGTGGGCAGCTGAGGTGGATGATCTTGCCCGCCTGCCCGAGCTGGTGAGCCGCGCCTTCCACACCGCCACTGCGGGCCGGCCTGGGCCGGTAGTGCTGGCGCTGCCTGAAGACATGCTGGCCGAGGCCGGGTCGGTCGCCGACGTCGATCCCTATCGCATCGTCCGGCCACACCCCGATCCCGCCGACCTCGCCGACATGGTCGCGCGGCTGGATGCCGCCGAGCAGCCGCTGATGATGGTGGGCGGGGGCGGCTGGAGCGCCGAGGCCGCGACCGACATCGTCGCCTTTGCCGGAGCCTTTGACCTCGCGACCTGCTGCGCGTTCCGCTGCCAGGACATCTTCGACAACACCCACCCGCTCTACATCGGCGACCTCGGCTATGCCGTTGACCCGGCGCTCGCCGAGCGCGTGCGCAATGCCGATCTCCTGCTGGTGGTTGGTCCCCGGCTCGGCGAAATCACCACCCGCGGCTACACCACGGTCGCGCCGCCGCGCAGCCGCCAGCAGCTCATCCATGTGCATGCGGGGATCGAGGAGCTGGGCCGTGTTTACCAGCCCGATCTCGCGATCAACGCCGGTATGGCCGCCTTCGCAAAAGCCGCGCGCGTTCTTGCGCCGCCGGCACGGCCATCGTGGCGGGCGTGGGCCGAGGCCGCCCGCGCCGACTACCTTGCCGCGTTCGAGCCGGTGGCCTGCCCCGGCGCGCTCGACATGTACGTCGTCATCCGGACGCTGGAGGAGACGCTGCCCGACGATGCCATTCTCACTGTCGATGCCGGCAACTTCTCAGGCTGGCCGCAGCGCTTCTATCGCTTCCGGCGCTATCGCTCCCAGCTCGGGCCGACCAACGGTGCGATGGGATATGGCGTACCGGCGGCGGTGGCGGCGCAGGTCGCGGCGCCCGAACGGCGCGCCGTCTGCTTTGTCGGCGACGGCGGCTTTCTGATGACCGGCCAGGAGCTCGCTACGGCGCTCCAGCACGACCTCGCGCCGCTGATCCTGGTCGTGAACAATGGTCTCTACGGCACGATCCGCATGCACCAAGAGCGCGAGTATCCCGGCCGCGTCACCGGTACCGAGCTCAGCAACCCGGACTTTGCGGCGATGGCCCGGGCATTTGGCGCCCACGGCGCGACCGTCGCGAGCACCGATGAGTTTGCCCCGGCGCTCGAGGCGGCACTCGGCTCCGGCAAGGCGGCCGTCCTTGAGCTCAAGCTCGACGCGGAAGCGATCTCGACGCGGACGACCTTGAGCGCGGTACGCGATGCCGCCCTCCAGGCCCAGCGCGGTTGACGGCGCTGCCCGCCCGATCCTAGAAGGTTGAAGCAACGGCGCCCGTAGCTCAGTCGGATAGAGCACAGGATTCCTAATCCTGGGGTCGCAGGTTCGAATCCTGCCGGGCGCGCCAGCTATTTCAACGACTTAGGGGCGGATTGAACTCAAACGCCAGTAGACTTAGACACTCTCGTCCGAGAGTTTAGACACTCTTGTTCGTGTTTCGAGCTTGACGATCGCCGCCTTGGCCAGCTTTTTTTGCTCCGCACCCCGGGTGTAGCGAGCGATCATCGCCGCTGTGCGGTGTCCGAGAATCGCCGCGATTTCACGATCGGTGCACCCGGCCTCGGCGAGCAACTTGCCGGCGGTATGGCGCAATCCGTGAAACTGAAGGCCCGCCAGTCCGAGCCGCGCAAGCTCCTTCCGGAAGCTCGCCTTAAAACCTGATCTTGTGTAAGGCGTGCCGCGTTGGGTATGGACAATCGCCATGTGGTCACGCGGAATACCGTCCAACACAACTGCTAGCTCCCGGTGAATCGGGATCAACAGCCGCTCGCCGGTCTTGGCCTGAGAAACTGAGATCAGGCCATCGTTGATATGCTGCCATTGAATCGCGAGAACGTCGCCTTGCCGTTGGCCGGTGTAGAGGGCCAGCTCGACTGCCCAAACCATGCGCGGGTTCGCGCCCTCGCGAAAGCGCGTTAACGCTACATCGGACCATGGCTCAAAGCTCTTAGTGCCTCGCAGCTTCCTCACCCGCGCTGCTGGGTTCTCGGCTCGCCAGCCGCGGTCAACGGCGAAGTTCATGAGAATCGATATTAACTGCAGCGCCCAGTCGGCGGCCCTGGGCGTCTCCGCCATCGCGTCGCGCAGCTCGTACAACCAAGCGCGATCTATATCGTCGACGGACTTCGTAGCGAAAGCACGCGCCAGCATGTCGAGATAGGTGAGGTAGCTGCGGCGGGTTAGCTCTGCCAACCCTTTGAACTCTGGGCTCGCCTTGTACCGGCCGATCAGGTCCAGAAGTGATCCTGGAATCGCGTCGTCGCGCCGCTCCTCCATGGTGCGGTTGATTTCCAGGACTCGCGCAACACGGGCCGCTTCGTCCTCCGGCAGGCGCTCCCGCGTGAGTCGGTGATACCAGTAGGTCTTGCCCCCGGCTCTATAGCATTTGACGTGGCGCAACCTGACGACCTGCATTTTCCAGACCCTGGCGAATTTCGTTCGCCGGGGAGTGTGGGGCCGTGCCTGTCAGAATATCAACCGCCTTGTCGAGCGCACGGCGGTCAAAGAGCTTTCTACCGCCGATTCTGATTGGCACTGGAAACGGATCGCCGATCCGCGATTCAAGCATCCCAACCGAGACCCCGACATAAGCTGCCGCCTGCTCGCGGGACAAAAGGCGCGGCCAGTCCGGCAGATCGCGCAGGTCCGCCCTGGAGGCGGTCATGCCGTCATTTCGCCGGCCCAAGAGCATCGGACGGTGCGTTCGGATGCTCCGATGCGGCGTCGGGCGAGTTGGGCACTGAAATAAACGCGCGCGTTTGTTGAGCGGCCATCCATGCGCGCAGCCATCCCGGCGGGACGTGGCCGGAGTTGGCGAGCGAATCGACGAACCTCCGCGCGGCCGATTCGTAGGCGCGCTTGCAGAGCTGTGAGCAGAACCTGCGGGGCTTGCCGCGGTTCTTTCCCGCCGTCATCTCGCCGTCGCACCACGGGCAGCGATCAGGCATGGGCGCGGGCCTCGCGAATCGCTCGATTGAGAGCGGCCATCTGCTCGGTCGAGCCGCCGGCGTCGGGGTGCGCGTGCTTGGCGAGCGTGCGGTACTGCGTCTCGGCTTGCTCGATCGTCGCATCGGCCGATAGGCCGAGGGCCGACTGCCACGACTGGGCGAGCTTGGGGTGCTCCTCCGGCGGCGGCAGGGCCGTGAAGCCGCGAAACATCGACCGCACGAACCCCGATGACTGCCAGCGAGCGATCCCGCGCAGCGCCTCGATCGTCTTCGCGATCGCCTGAACGTTGGCGCGCGGCACCGTGTAGCGATCACAGTAGATGCACAGCGGATCGCCGTTTAAGTCGAAGTACGCGGCGACGCCCGGGTCCTTCGGCTTCTCATCCCAGACCGTGTGGAAACTCTGGGTGGCGGGGATGGAGGTTTAGGTAACCATGATTTGCGGCGATCCCACGTAATCTGGCGGTTTGGCGCCGGTAGCCCTGTGGAAGGGGCTCCAGGCCTCCGTGGATCGATGTGCGGCGCTCGATTTTGGCCTGATTCCCGTCTCATGCCCTCGCGGCGGCGATCAAGGCGGGAACACCTACCAGCGAGATCGCGCGGCGGATGTTGTAAGCCAGCGCCGTGATGCTGAACTCGCCGCGCACGTTCTCCAGCCGCCGGGTCAGGAAGGCACCCTGGCCCATCCATTGTTTGATTGAGCCGAAGGGATGCTCGACGCTTTCACGGCGCGCATCGAGCAGCTCCGGGCGGGCCGCCAATCGTTCTGCCATGCGCTCCAGGATCGCTTCGGCGCTTGCGCTTGCTGTGTAGCGCCAGGCGTTGGCCGTCGGGGCAGATGTAAATGTCCTCGCCGCCGTCATAGCGGAAGCGTTCCTTGGGAAAGAGCCCCTGGCTCACCGTGGATCCGCGCTGGGGCTTGGGCACATGCGGCACGACGCCGGCATTCTCGCAGGCCTCGATATCCTCGATCTTGAAGTAGCCCGCGTCGGCGACCGCGTCGATCCGATCGACGGCCAGGTTCCGACGGGCCACCACCGCCGTCTCGGCCAATAGACCGAGATCGCTGACCTTGTTATGGACCTGCTGCTCGGCGATCAGTTTGTGCTTGGCGTCCACGGCGATCTGAATGTTGTAGCCGACACCGACCCGGGTCTCGGCGTACATCGCCCGGCTGTCCGGATCCGTCAAAGAGAGCTGGTCCTCGCCACTCGCAGCCAGCGCGTCTCGATGTTCCTCAAACCGCTCACGCCGCCCTTGGATCGCAGCGATCTTCTCCTGGATATGCTCCACCTCGCCGCCGCCGGTGCCGCCCTCGTCTTGCTCGTCGGCCTCGTCGAGCCGGTCGAGATAACGCGACAACCTCTCGTCGCTCTCGGCCAACGCCTTCGCCAGCTTCGCTTTGGTGAAGTTCCGCTTCCGGCTGTTCACTGCCTTGATCCGTGTACCGTCAACCGCCACCAGCTCGCGTCCGAACAGCTCCAGTTCGCGGCATAGCCTCACGAACTCCCGAAACACCTGTCGGAAGGCCGCCCGATTGATCCGCCGGAAATCGGCGATCGTCTTGAAGTCTGGCGACAAACGCCGCAACAGCCAGATCACTTCGAGATTACGCTTGCTCTCTGCCTCCAGCCGGCGGCTCGAACGTACCCGATTGAGATAGCCGTATATGTAGAGCTTCAGCAGGTCCGCCGGATCGTAGCCGGGACGACCTATCGCCTTCGCCGCGGCGCGCTCGAAACCAGCGGCCGCTAGGTCCAAACCATCCACGAAGGCATCGATGAAACGGACCGGGTTATCCCGGCCCACGTAATCGTCCACTGCTTCCGGCAGAAGCAGAACCTGAGAGCGGTCAACGCCAGGAATGTGTCTCATGGCGGACCCTAACATCGCCATGAGACGGACGGAATCCCCCGCCACCCAGAGTTTCCACACGGTCTGCATGGTATAGCCGCCGGCGAACCCGTGCTCGTCCCGCAGCCGCTCGAAGATCCGGTGCGCCGTGTGGCGCTGCTTGCGCGGCACGTCCGGATCCGTGTCCGCCTCCAGGATCGCGTCGACGATGCCGGTGAACCCATCCAGCTTGGGCCGCCGGACCGGCTTGGGCCGCCGGTAGCCCGGCGGCGCCGAATAGCTCAGCATCTTCTTCACCGTCCGGCGGTCGATGCCGAACCGACGGCCCGCATCGTGATGGCTCAGACCCTCGTCGACAACCGCCAGACGAACCGCCGCATAGAGCTCCACGCCGTACATCTCCTGCCCCTCACCACAACCGACAAGGGGCTATAGGTGGCGCAATTTTGCGCCGCCGCGACCGGACCGCCCAGCCGCTCCGCGTGCTGCATTATTCCTCCGCCGTTAACACCCTGGCGCTGATGCGGCGCATTGATGAGTTGTTCCTGAAATATCCGTTCTACGGCGCCCGTCAGATGGTCCGTCATCTGCGCCGCGAGGGCGTGCGCATCGGTCGTCGCCGGGCCGGTCGTCTGATGCGCCTGATGGGGCTTCAGGCGATCTATCGGGCGCCGCGCACCAGCGATCCGCATCCCGAGCACCGGGTCTACCCCTATCTGCTCAGAGGCTTGATGATCGAGCGGGCGAACCATGTCTGGTGCGCCGACATCACCTACATCCCGGTGCGGCGCGGCTTTCTTTACCTGGTGGCGATCATGGACTGGGCCAGCCGGCATGTGCTGGCTTGGCGTCTGTCGAACACCCTGGATGCGGGCTTCTGCACAGACGCGCTCGACGAGGCGCTGGCCCGCCATGGCACGCCGGAGATCTTCAATACCGACCAGGGCAGCCAGTTCACCGGCTTCGCCTTCACCGGGCGCTTGCGGGAGGCCGGCATCCGGATCTCGATGGACGGCAGGGGCCGGTGCCTGGACAACATCTTCATTGAGCGGCTGTGGCGCTCGCTCAAATACGAGGCCGTCTATCTGCGCGAGCTCGCCGACGGCTTCGAGGCCCGGCGCGTCATCGGCGAGTGGATCGACTTCTACAACACCGAGAGGCCGCACTCGGCGCTCGGGGGGAAAACGCCGGCCGAGGCCTACCGCGGCGCCCCGCCTGTGGATATGATGGACAAGCCGCTACGTGCCTTGCCCACATCCCCACAGGCGCAACAACAACGGCAAGGAGATCGATTCAAAGGGATTCTGGCGGCATGAACGACAACTGGAATACACCTTAATCAAGCCGCCAAGCTGTCCGACAAACCGAGGCCACCTCACCTGACAAGCGCTGCAAATGGCGTGAAGGAGGATGAGCCATGGGATGGGTGCGGGCGATTGTCAGCTTTTTCATTTTGTTCGGCGCGGTCGAGGCGCTGGCCGAGGGTTACCCGCCTCGGCCCGTCCACAACCCGGCGACGAAGAGTTACTTTCAGCTCTTCAACGACAACGCGGGCGCCAACAAGGGCGGAAGATGGGACCGCGCGATGAAGCGCGCAGCAAGAAAGAGCTACAAGGGAGTCCGCGGCCGGCTCGCCGTCGTCGACAGTGCCGAGGTACATAGTTTCCTGCAGACCGAATTCGCATTGCCCTTGCAGAAGATCAAAGAGGGCATTTGGATCGGGTTGCGGTATTGGTGCTCGGTGCGCCGCCTTCAGTGGGTCAGCGGCGATATGCATCCGCCGACCGCCTTCAAACGCTGGGACCGCAATTGGGCCCGCAATTCACGAGCCAACTGCCAGGGGGGCGGCGGCTACCTGCGGTCTACTACACGGGCGGCAAGCGCTTTCGCTGGCAGGCGACGCTGAGCGCCAAGTTCTTCAAGTGGTACTTCGTCGAGTTCCCGACCGGCGCCGAGTGAGGCCAGGGTCGCGACGGCGGTCGCGACCCCGCTGCTTGCCCGCGGTAAGACAGCGCAGGTATAGCCGTTGCCGCCCGCGGTGACAGATGTCACAGAGCGGGCGGCGACAGGCTGCTAGGATGCTCTTCACTGTTTTTATTCTTGGGGGCGACGCGCGTCGGGGGCCGGCCAGGCTCGAAACGCCCCGCGTTGCGGAGACCCAAGCCGGATGATCATCAGTCATCGATACCGCTATATCTTCGTCGAGGTGCCCCGAACGGGCTCGACGGCGGTGGCACGCGAGCTGTGCGAATGCTACGGCGGCCAGCCGATCCTCTACATGCACGCTCACTTCAACGAGTTCCTGAGGATCGCGAGCCCCGAGGAGAGGCGCTATTTCGTCTTCGCGGGCGTCCGCAACCCCCTCGATGACGTGGTCAGCACCTATGTCAAATACCGTAACAACAGACACAGCAGCTACACGGATCCTGCGACGATGCGTCAGCGGGGTAACTGGTTGCCCGACTACATGGCCGCGCGGGCGCACTATGTACAGCGACCGGGAGTCGGTTTCCCGGAGTATTTCAAGCGGTTCTACGGTCCGCCCCGCCTCAAGGTGAGCTACCATCTGTGGTCGCGTCGCGACTTCGATGCTGTGCTCAGGTTCGAAACCCTCAACCGCGACTTCAAGGCGGCGCTCGAACAGTTGGGCGTCGAGCCCGTTCGTGACCTGCCGGTTGCCAATAAGGCCCCTGGCAAGCGTGAGTTCCTGTCGTACTACACGCCGGAGATCACACCGCTGGCCGTTGCCGTGTTCGGTCCCTTTATGCGGTATTGGGACTATGAGCTGCCATCGGAGTGGGATGATGTTCCGATCCCGACGGCGTCCCGGTTGGCATTCAACGCGGTAAACCGCCTCGGCGAATTCGCTGTTCGGACCCGCCTCACCCCGGGTTTTGACCGGCTCAAGCGCGCGCTGCCCCGCCGCCCCGCCTCGCCAACCGCAGAAGATCGGCCACGCGCTACCAAGGGCTGAGCGAGACCGCTGGACCTACATTTCCGCGCGCGCCCTCCCAAGGTGCGCCGGCCTATCGGTCTTCGGGCGACAGCGTCAGCTGTGCGCGCCGCTCGGTGCACAAGTCTGCTAACATCCCGCCCGAATACCCGAAAATGCGGGGAACGGGGCAGGAGTCACGATGGCAGACGATACGAATGTGCAGCAACCGCACACGCTGGCCGAGGTGCCGCGCGCGACACCCAAAGGCTCGTTGCTGGGCCGCTTCGCGAGTCATTTCTCAGACGCTCCTGTATCCTTCGACGTGAGGCTGCCCGACGGCGCTGTTCAGCGTTTTGGGAAAGAGACGCCTAGCTTTGAAGTCGGCCTCAAGAACCGTCGGGCGTTGCGGGCGGTCACCAGCCTCGATGAGGGCCGCATCGGCGATGCCTACGTTGCCGGAGACATCGACATCGAGGGCGACATGCTGCAACCGTTCGAGCTGCGCAACTCGATGTCCGACATGCACCCGATTACCGCGGCGTGGCGTTTCATCCAGCCACTCCTGTTCGGCCAGGTGCATACCAACCGGCAAGCGATCACCGCGCACTACGATATCGATCCCGAGTTCTTCCTAAGCTTTCTCGATCCCAAGACGCCCTGCTACACCCAGGGCATTTACGACAACGCGGACGAAGGGCTCGATGCCGCAACGCTGCGCAAGTTCGCCTACTGCTTCGAGGGATGCCGGCTTGAGGCGGGCCAGCGCATTCTTGAGGTTGGTCCGGGTTGGGGCGCCTGGTTCGAGTATGCCTCCGAGCGCGGCGTCAAGTGCACCGGCCTCTCCAACTCGCAGATCTCCGTCGATTACCTCAATGGGCGGGCGAAAGAGCTTGGCTACGACTGGGAGCTCATCTTCACCGATTTGCTCGAGTACAAGACCGAGACCAAATACGACGCCATCGTCATCATGGGCGTGATCGAGCACTTGCCGCAGTACAAGGCGGTACTCGACAAATTTCAGTCAATTCTCAAGCCGGGCGGATACATATTTCTTGACGGCAGTGCGTGCGTGAAGAAATATGAGCTGTCGTCTTTTATGGTTAAATACATATACGGTGGAAACCACTCCTTCCTCGTTCTTCATGATTTATTGGATAAGCTGGCGCAGACACCGCTGGAAGTGCTCGAGGTCTACAACGACCGCTATAGTTACTTCCTGACGTTTCAGCAATGGGCGCGGAATTTCGATGCGAATCGAGACCGCGTCATCGAGCGGTTCGGCGACTTCAACTACCGCCGCTTTCGTTTGTACCTCTGGGGCGCGGCGTACGAGTTTTTAAGCAAGAGCCTCGATTGCTACCGCATGATCATCCGCTATCCGCGTCCGGAAGAGCTGAGGCTCGGCTCTCCCCACGGGGTGAGCTGACGCCAATTGTCGGGAGGTCGAGGCATGGATATAGGCGTTTTCTTCTTTGCCACCGAGTACAGCATCGGCACCGATGAGCTGGCCGCGGCGCTCGAGGAGCGCGGCTTGGAGTCGCTGTTCCTGTGCGAGCATACGCACATCCCGACCAGCCGGCTCTCCCCTTTCCCCGGCGGCGGCGAGCTGCCGAAGGAGTATGCCCACACCTACGATCCCTTCGTCGCCCTCTCGTTCGCCGCGGCTGCGACCAGCCGGCTCAAGCTCGGGACCGGCATCTGCCTCGTTCCCCAGCGCGATCCGATCGTTACGGCAAAGTCGGTGGCGAGCCTCGATCGCCTATCCAATGGCCGCTTTATCTTCGGCATCGGCGGCGGGTGGAACGTCGAGGAAATGAACAACCACGGGACCGAGTACAAGACTCGCTTCAAGCTTCTGCGCGAACGGGTTCTCGCGATGAAGGCACTGTGGACCGAGGACGAGGCGGCCTTTCATGGCGAGATGGTCGACTTCGACCCGGTCTGGAGCCATCCCAAGCCGGTCCAAACGCCGCATCCGCCGATCGTGCTCGGCGGCGAAAGTGACTACACGCTCGCCCGGGTGGTCGAGTACTGTGATGGCTGGTTCCCGCGCGCCAGCCGCTTCGACCCGGTGCCGGACATGGCCAGGCTCAGGCGCTTCGCCGAGGGCGCGGGACGCGATGCGGCCAGCCTCTCGGTGAACGTATTCCGCGCCGAGCCCGAAGACGGCGCGCTCGCCACGCTCGCCGAGGCCGGTGTCACCCGCGCCGTGCTCGGCGTGCCGTCCGAGCCCCGCGATACCGTGCTCAAGCTTCTTGACGACTACGCCTCGCTCCACGGCTGATCGCCAGCCTCTTCACGCCGACGATGGCACGCTCTTTCGCTGATCTCTTCGCGATGGCGGCGGCACGCAAGGGCGGCGCCGCGGCCCTCGAAAAGCGCCTGGAAAGCCCGAAGTCGGCGGCCGCACTACGCAAGATCGGCGATGATCGCTGGCTCGCGGCAATGACCAAGCGGGTGTTCCAGGCCGGCTTCAGTTGGTCGGTGGTCGAGAACAAATGGGCCGGCTTCGAGGCGGCGTTCGAGGGCTTTGCCCCGCGGCGCTGCGCGATGATGTCGGACGACGACCTCGACCGGCTGGTCAAGGACGACCGCATCATCCGCAACGCCCAGAAAATCCTGTCGGTGCGGGGCAACGCCGTCTTGCTCTGCGATCTCGCCGAGGAGTACGGCAGCGCGGCGTTTGCGTTAGCCGACTGGCCAGCCGCCGACCAAGTCGGCCTCCTCGATTTGCTGAAGCGTCGCGGCAGCCGGCTCGGTGGCGCCACTGCCCAGTTCGTGCTGCGAAGCATGGGCAAGGACTCGTTCATTCTAACGGGCGATGTGTCAGCCGCCCTTATCCGCGAAAGGGTCGTCGCCAAGAGCCCCACGAGCAAGCGCGATCTCGCCGCTGTGCAGGCGGCTTTCAATACCTGGGCCGAGGAAAGCGGGCGCCCGCTGATGCAAATCAGCCGGGTGCTCGCCTTTACCATCGAGAGCCCGCACCCCGACGGCGTCCCGCTCTAGGCGCGGCCACGCAACCCGGGGTCATGGACGCATCGATCGCACGAACCAAACGGGTGCTGGTGACCGGCGGGGCCGGGTTCCTCGGCTCCCACCTCTGCGAGCGCCTGCTCGAGCGGGATTGCGGGGTGCTGTGCCTCGATAACTATTTCACGGGCGACAAACGCAACGTCCGGCGTCTCCTCGACCACCCGCGGTTTGAGGTGCTACGCCACGACATCACCTTCCCGCTCTACGTCGAGGTCGACCAGATCTACAACCTGGCGTGCCCGGCCTCGCCGGTGCACTACCAGTACGATCCGGTCCAGACGGTCAAGACCAGCATCCACGGCGCCATCAACATGCTTGGTTTGGCCAAGCGTGTCAGCGCGCGAATCCTGCAGGCGTCCACGAGCGAGGTCTACGGCGATCCCGATATCTCGCCCCAAGCGGAGGACTATGTCGGCCGCGTCAATCCGATCGGGCACCGCGCGTGCTACGACGAAGGCAAGCGGTGCGCCGAGACTCTGTTTTTCGACTATCACCGGCAGCACAACCTGGAAGTCCGCGTCGCGCGGATCTTCAACACTTACGGGCCGCGCATGATGCTGTACAACGGGCGAGTCGTATCGAACTTCATTGTTCAGGCCCTACAGAACCAGCCGATCACCCTGTATGGCGATGGGTCTCAGACTCGCTCATTCTGCTTCGTCGATGACCTGATCGATGGCCTGTTGCGCCTGATGGAGGCGCCGGCGGAAGCCACAGGGCCGATCAATCTTGGTAATCCCCACGAGATCAGCATCCGCGATCTCGCGCAGACGATTATCGAGAACACCGGTTCCACCTCGGACGTCACATTCCTGCCGATGCCCGAGGACGACTGTCAACGGCGGCGTAAAAATGTACCGGCGCGGCGGCGTAAAAATGTACTGCGGGCTGGGTGGTAGCTTGTCCCCGTAGTCCACGGGAGGGACCCGCGCGCGGGTCGACGCGCCCTCTGTGCGCGGCTGGCGGCGGGCCGCGCGTGGGAGGGGGCTGTGGGCCGACGGGGACAAGCGGGGGGTTATTCGGACGGTTGCCGGCGTCGTGACCGGCTCTGCTTGAGGCGGTAGCTCTCGCCGTTGATCTCCAGGATATGGCCATGGTGGGTGATGCGGTCGAGCAGCGCGCCGGTGAGGCGCTCGCTGGCGAACACCGTCGTCCATTCCTGGAAGGGCAGGTTTGAGGTCACGATGGTGGCGCCGTTCTCGTAGCGCCGGCTGAAGACGTCGAACAGCAGCTCGCTTCTGGTCTGCGACAGGGGCCCGTAGCCGAGCTCGTCGACGATCAGGAGATTGACCCTGGCGAGCTGGGCCTGGAGGCGGAGCAGCCTCTTCTCGTCGCGCGCCTCGATCAGCTCGTGGACCAGATGGGAGGCTGTGGCGAAGCGCACGCCGAGGCCCTTGTGGCAGGCGGCGAGGCCGAGGGCGAGAGCGACATGGGTCTTGCCGACGCCGCTCGGGCCGAGCAGGATTACGTTCTCGCGGCGCGCGATGTACTCGCCGCGCGCGAGATCCAGCACCAGCATCTTGTTGAGCGCCGGGATCGCCTTGAAATCGAAGCTCTCAAGCTGTTTGACGACAGGGAACCCGGCCTGCTTGATAAGCCGCTCGACGAGGCGGCGCTCGCGGTCGATCAGCTCCATCTCCACCAGCCGGGCCAGGAACCGCACATGATCCAGGCCCTCGGCCGCGCACCGGCGCGCCAGTTTCTCGTATTCCCGCAGGAAGGTCGGCAGCTTCAGCCTCTTCAGGTGATGTTCGAGCAGGATGCGGGGGGCCTCAACCATGGCCGGCCCCACCGGCCAGCGGGGTGGCGTAGTCGGCGCTCCGCGTGGCGGCGACGAAGGGCTGGGGCAGGTGCGGATAGCGCGACAGGTCGAGATGCACGGGCCGCCTCTCGATGCGGGCCAGCAGCAGGTGCTTGACGGCGTCGAAGCCGATCAGGCGGCACTTCACCGCGTCGCGCACCGCGGCCGCCACCTGCGGTTCCGGGAAGTCTTCGTGCAGGCGCAGCACCTGGATGTATTCGCGCTTGCCGCGCGGCCCGAAGCGCGCCTTGAGGAGGCGGCGCAACGTGTCGAAGGCCGGATCGAGCTTCCACCCTCTCAGCGGCGCCGCCTGGTCCAGGGCGCCCGGCTTCTTCTCCAGCAGCGACAGATAGTGCAGCGGGTCGTAGACGACGTCGCCGCGGACATAGCTGCGCCGATGGCGGGCGACGATCTCGGCGCCGAGCGCGATCTCGACCCGGTCGACATAGCCCTTGACCGTCACCTTCTTGTGGGCGTGCACCGCCGGTGCCGAGTAGTCCACCAGCCGGTAGCGCACCAGGGCCGTCGACGAGACCTGGCCCGGCACATGCTCGCAGGCCTCGAAGGGAACCGCCGGCAGATCACGCAGGGCCTCGAGATCGGCGAGCAGCGCCGCCGTCTGCTCCCCTGCCGAAGCGGTCGCGGAACAGATAGTGCGACTGAAGATGTGAGAACGCCTGCGTCCTGAGGCGCGTGCCGTCGCCCAGGATCCGCGCCACCGCCAGGGTCGTGTTGTCGTAGAGGATCGAGCGCGGAACCCCGCCGAGGAAGGCGAAGGCGCTGACATGGCCGTCCAGGAATGCCTCCGTCGTCTCCCGGGGGGAGGCCTTCACGAACCAGACATTGGAATGGGGCAGGATCAGGCAGAAGAAGGCAACCTTCTCGCGCCGGCCCGGCAGCTCCACCACCGCCTCGCCGAAGTCGACCTGGGCGTGGCCCGGCGGGTGATGCAGTGGAACGAAAGCCTCGCGCGTCGACTGCCGCCGGGAACGCACATAGTCCTTGACGATGCAGACCGTGTGGAAACTCTGGGTGGCGGGGGATTCCGTCCGTCTCATGGCGATGTTAGGGTCCGCCATGAGACACATTCCTGGCGTTGACCGCTCTCAGGTTCTGCTTCTGCCGGAAGCAGTGGACGATTACGTGGGCCGGGATAACCCGGTCCGTTTCATCGATGCCTTCGTGGATGGTTTGGACCTAGCGGCCGCTGGTTTCGAGCGCGCCGCGGCGAAGGCGATAGGTCGTCCCGGCTACGATCCGGCGGACCTGCTGAAGCTCTACATATACGGCTATCTCAATCGGGTACGTTCGAGCCGCCGGCTGGAGGCAGAGAGCAAGCGTAATCTCGAAGTGATCTGGCTGTTGCGGCGTTTGTCGCCAGACTTCAAGACGATCGCCGATTTCCGGCGGATCAATCGGGCGGCCTTCCGACAGGTGTTTCGGGAGTTCGTGAGGCTATGCCGCGAACTGGAGCTGTTCGGACGCGAGCTGGTGGCGGTTGACGGTACACGGATCAAGGCAGTGAACAGCCGGAAGCGGAACTTCACCAAAGCGAAGCTGGCGAAGGCGTTGGCCGAGAGCGACGAGAGGTTGTCGCGTTATCTCGACCGGCTCGACGAGGCCGACGAGCAAGACGAGGGCGGCACCGGCGGCGGCGAGGTGGAGCATATCCAGGAGAAGATCGCTGCGATCCAAGGGCGGCGTGAGCGGTTTGAGGAACATCGAGACGCGCTGGCTGCGAGTGGCGAGGACCAGCTCTCTTTGACGGATCCGGACAGCCGGGCGATGTACGCCGAGACCCGGGTCGGTGTCGGCTACAACATTCAGATCGCCGTGGACGCCAAGCACAAACTGATCGCCGAGCAGCAGGTCCATAACAAGGTCAGCGATCTCGGTCTATTGGCCGAGACGGCGGTGGTGGCCCGTCGGAACCTGGCCGTCGATCGGATCGACGCGGTCGCCGACGCGGGCTACTTCAAGATCGAGGATATCGAGGCCTGCGAGAATGCCGGCGTCGTGCCGCATGTGCCCAAGCCCCAGCGCGGATCCACGGTGAGCCAGGGGCTCTTTCCCAAGGAACGCTTCCGCTATGACGGCGGCGAGGACATTTACATCTGCCCCGACGGCCAACGCCTGGCGCTACACAGCAAGCGCAAGCGCCGAAGCGATCCTGGAGCGCATGGCAGAACGATTGGCGGCCCGCCCGGAGCTGCTCGATGCGCGCCGTGAAAGCGTCGAGCATCCCTTCGGCTCAATCAAACAATGGATGGGCCAGGGTGCCTTCCTGACCCGGCGGCTGGAGAACGTGCGCGGCGAGTTCAGCATCACGGCGCTGGCTTACAACATCCGCCGCGCGATCTCGCTGGTAGGTGTTCCCGCCTTGATCGCCGCCGCGAGGGCATGAGACGGGAATCAGGCCAAAATCGAGCGCCGCACATCGATCCACGGAGGCCTGGAGCCCCTTCCACAGGGCTACCGGCGCCAAACCGCCAGATTACGTGGGATCGCCGCAAATCATGGTTACCTAAACCTCCATCCCCGCCACCCAGAGTTTCCACACGGTCTGGATGGTATAGCCGCCGGTGAACCCGTGCTCGTCCCGCAGCCGCTCGAAGATCCGGTGCGCCGTGTGGCGCTGCTTGCGCGGCACGTCCGGATCCGTGTCCGCCTCCAGGATCGCGTCGACGATGCCGGTGAACCCATCCAGCTTGGGCCGCCGGTAGCCCGGCGGCGCCGAATAGCTCAGCATCTTCTTCACCGTCCGGCAGTCGATGCCGAACCGACGGCCCGCATCGTGATGGCTCAGACCCTCGTCGACAACCGCCAGACGAACCGCCGCATAGAGCTCCACGCCGTACATCTCCTGCCCCTCACCACAACCGACAAGGGGCTATAGGTGGCGCAATTTTGCGCCGCCGCGACCGGACCGCCCAGCCGCTCCGCGTGCTGCATTATTCCTCCGCCGTTAACAACCCTGCCGAGGGCTTGAACAGAACCGGCGCGTCGATGCCGATGGCCAACCCGAGACCGTATTCCTCGCTCAGGAAGTCGCGCGGCTCGCCGGCGAAGGTCACGACCCCAGCCGTCGTAATGGCCGCCGTGTTCGCCTCGACCTCGCCGTCGAGAACGTCTCCTTGGTCGTGATCTTCCACGACAGCGTCGCCTTTTCGTCGAACGCCGCCTCGAGGATGTCGAACACCGGCAGTTCCGGAACGTATGACGCGAGCCCGACTTCGATGGTCCCGATCCGCGGCACCCCGATCGCCTGGCCGACGCCACCGAAGGTTTCCTTTTCCTGCACGGGCGCCTCCGAGCCCGAGTAGGTGATGTTGCCGAGATAGGGGATGACGTCGAATGCCGCGCCAACCCGTCTGACTTCGAGCGTGGCCTCGTTGGCCTCCACCAATACGACTGAGCCCATGATAACCGTCTCCTTTCCGCTAGGTGTCCTCGGCCGCGAGACGGAGCGTGCGCCTCGTCGCCCGACCGGAAGTGATCTGCGTGGCGATCCTGGCGAATGAGCGCGCCATCGCCGCTCCCGCCGCTGCAAGCATTCGTGATGTCGAGCCGCGCAACGCAGGCTCCAGGTAGGGGTGCGCCGGTGCGCGCACGGTGCCGTACTCGACCAGAACGGTGTGACGCGCTCCCCTGCCCCCGGCGACCACCTGGGCGGCGGCACCGGCCGTCTTGCGCGCTCCTTCGAGGTGTGGACCACGGCCGAACGCTTGCGGGCACGGATCGAGTCGCGCAGCGCTCCGGTCTTGACCGGCACCACGGCCTTGGCTTGGGCGGCAGTGACCTTGGCCGCGGCCAGCATCCCGTCGCCGTAAACCTGCGCCCCCACGAGGCCGGGCAGCGCCTCGATCGCTTTAATGGTGTCCTCGAACCCTGTGAAATCGACATCCATTTCCATGGCTCACCTCACCGTCACGGTTCTGATGCGCCGGTAGATCGACAGCTCGTCGTCGTAGTCGTCGATCAGCGCGCCGAGCGCCAAGAGGCGGCCGCTCCGGCGAAGCGCGGCGACGATCTCATCGCTCAGACGATCAGTTTCCTTCTGCATCCTGTCGCGAACCTCGAAGCGGATGGCCGTCGCGATCTGGTGCACCCCTTCGGTGAGGGTCGTGAGCGTGTCCTGACCGACCGCCTGGAACACGACGGAGGGGAAAGTGGGTGCCGGGTCGGACGGCTGCACGCTGGCGAAACAGTTGTCGCTCCCCAACACCGCGCAGGCCGTTTCGTGGACGTGGAGCATCGCGTCGGGGCGGCTCATTTCGCCTTGCCCCCGAACTTCTCGGCCGTGCGCATGGCTCCGAGGCCCAGCAGCGACAACAGAACCGTCACCAGCGTTTCGGTGCCGGTCAGCTTCGGGATCTCGGTGACGGTCAGGAAGAAATTTACCGTCACCCACGTCAGCATGTCGTACAGGATGAAGTGCCACAGCAACGCGAACCCGCAGACCGAGCCGATGAACGGTCGCCAGCCCGCGACGAATATCGAGCGGTGGCCGGCCTCGATCTTGTTAAGCTCGACCTGCGCCAGGCTCGGCTTCATCATGAGCTTGGCCTTGAGCAGTTCCGCGGCCGCCTTCTCCTCGTCGTGGTGACGAACTTGTCGATGATGTTGGCGACGCCCTCGGCCGCGCCAACGACTTCCTTCACACCGGTCCCTAACAGCTTACCCAGCACTGGCCGCGCTCCTGATTAGATCGGCGATCCGCCCTGCCCGGGCCCCAACCTGTCGCGCCCATTGGCTGTCGAGCGCTTCCGCAGCCGCCGTCTCGTAATCGCTCGCCTCCAGAGCCGCCCACATGCGCTTGAAGCCCATGAGACGCGGAACACCGAGGTTGTAGGCCATGTTCGCCATCGCTCGGATCACGGGGACGGGCAGATCGCGCACGGTCGGTCTGCGTGCCATGAGCTCGTCGAACACCTTCTCGAATCGATGCTTGAGCAGCAGCTCCGCTTCGGCCTCGCTAATACCGTCCTTGATCAGCGTGCCGTAGCCGATGGTGAGCAGCCCCTCAGAGTCGTTGTACGGCTTCGCGCAAAAGCCCTCGTCACGCTTGATGTCGGCATAGATGTCGTCGCTCACGGTCATGCCGTGGCCTGCTCCCGCTCGCCGCGCCAGACGGCATAGATCCACAGCTTCTGCCCCCGGGTGCCGGGCACCTGGGAAACGGCCTCGATGTCGATCTTTCGCCCGCGCTCGTCGGTAATCGTCCAGGTGTGGTCGATGTCTTCGAGCCCTTCGCCACGCAGCTCGTAGCGGCTGTTCCATTCGCCAACGTGGGTATCGGCCTGGAGCCCTTCGCCGCCGCCCCGGTCGTGGCGGATCGCCCACACGACATGATCGATCGGCGTACCCGGGACGATCTGGCCGCCGACATTCTGGCCGGGTGTCGGTTCGTGGAGCACCAGACGGCGGTTACCCTCCATGCGGCAACGACCCCAGGACAAATCCCGCCATGAACAGGCCAGCCGCGAGCGCGATCAGAAACAGCGCGGTCCACGGCTTGTTGGCCAGAACGAAGAGAAGGGAATCGGCCCGCTTCTCGATACTCGTCTTCGTCATGTTTCGCCTCCTTTTCTCACGCGCTCCCCATCGTTCAGCCCCCAACAAGCGTCGGCCAGAACTCGCGGGCCACCACGGCGAGCATGCCGCCCAGGACGACGTAGAGAAGACGCGTATTGCGGTTCATCAGGGCCTCCACTTTGGCAAGGCTCCCGTTGATCTCGCCATAGCGGCGCTCACAGGCAATCTCGTGCTTCATGAGGTCCTGCGCGGACCCTGCCCGCACACGCTCAAGGTGCGCCTGCGTCACCTCAGTCATACCGCCTCCATGGAGCGATCAGCGCGAAGACCGCACTGGTGGGCCGCATTTCGTTAAATCCGTCATAGAACTGTCGAACCAGCAGGATCACCGCCTGTTTGAGGGCCTTGTTCTCCTCGTCGATGTCGAGGCCGCGCTCGACGGTGAGCGTCAGGAGCGAGTCCGGTAGGATCGCGGGTCAGCCCTCGCCGGGCGGGTAGAGGGTGTTATCTCGGTTCCGCGAGACGAGGCGCCCGAGCTGGGCATTCTCGATTGCGGTTCCATCGGGGTCCTCGCGGAGGTTCCCGGAAGGCGTCCAGTATTCGACCTTGTCGACCGATTTGACGGCCAGCGCCCGAAAGGCGAGCGGCCAATGGGCGTCCGCCGGGCGGGGAATGTGAATAGTCTCTGTGATGTCGACAAGGGGCGCCTCGATGAGACGGGAGACGAACGAGACGGCGCTCGCGATTTGGACCTTGAGCGCTTCTTCCCGATGCGATGCGGCCGGAAGCTCGGCCTTCATCTCCTCGAGTGAGACGACCTCAATCGCCTCCGTGGCCATGCCCGGACTCCGATGCGTCCACCGTCAGGCCGGGCGGTCGATCTTGCAGAACGCCTGCGGGCGGTAGATGACCAGCGCGACCCGCACCGTGCCGCGGATGCGCAGAATGCCCTTCAGGAAGTCGTCGTTGGACACCCCGACCTCGGTCAGGAAGTCTCGCCGGACGCGCAGGTTGGCGAAGTTGCGGAAGTCGCCGACCAACCCGTTGACATCGTCCTCGGCGGTGCCGTCGGACAGGGCGTCGCAGAGAACCACCGGAAGACCCCAGATACGCTCGCTGAAGTCCGCCATGGGGTTCCCTAAATAGTACCCGCCGGCGGACGACTCCGAGGTCGCCACTTCGTCCCACGTGGTGTGGTGCATGACGAAGTGCGAGGCCATCGCGCGGCCGCCGAGCGCGACCTTCGTCTTGGCTAATCGCATGGTCGTCATGGGCTTCGAGAGCGCATCCCCGGTACCGTGCGTCCAGCTCTCCGTCTGGATCTCGTCGCTCGCCGTGTAGTCCAGGACGCCTGTGAGGTTCGGCGCCGTGCCGTCGCCGAGCAGGATCTGCTTGTCGATGTGCTGGCGCATCATGAACATGAGTCGGTCGTCGAGGTAGAAGCGGCTCTGCGGTTCGTCCGCAAGCTCTTCCTCGGTGGTCGGGATCGAGACCGCGATCTTCGAGATCGGCATGTCCTGTTCCTCGACCTTCAACGTTGCCTCTGGCGCCAAAGCGGCTTCGGAGGTCTCCGCCGCCGCGTTGGTGAAGGTCGTTTCCTTCATGAACTTGACGGCGTTCTGCGTGGTCACGCTGCGCGGAATGATATCGGTGACCTGCACCGGGCGCTGCGGAGAGACCACATAGCCAGGATCGCGGATGACCTCGGGCGCCCAGCCATCGGTCGTCTGGAACAGCGTGTTCAGGATATCGTTGCCCGGAAGCTGCGATTCGATAGAAAGTCCGCCACCGCGCGATGCCTGGACGAGATCGAGCCCGCGCTCCCGCAGGTCCCGGTAGACGTGATCCGAGATCCGTGGCGGCCGGGGCTGGCGAAGCACCACCGGCTGCGCCGGGGCTGCCTCGGTCGGACCACCGCCGCGGTTTCCGTTGCGGATGTCCTGCGCGACCTTGTCGAGTTCGGTACGCTCGGCCAGCGCGTCCTCGAGGCCGGAAAGCCGGGAGTGAATCTCGACCAGGTTTTCGGCCTTTTCGGCCAGCGTATTGCCGCCGATGCAATCGATCTTCTCAAGGTCGAAATCGGGACCGGCCTGCTCGAAGGCGCGCGCCATGTCCCGCTCGACCGAGTCACGCTGTGTTTGAATGGAACTCGCGGGCTTGCCGCGCCACTCGTTGAACGCCGCCTGAACAATCGCCGGGTCAACCGATTTGACCGGGCTGAAGGTCTGTGGGCTCGTCATGCTGCTTCCTTTCGAAGGTTGAGCCGCCAATTCGCCAGCGTGCGGCGGGCGAGCGCGCGTGCCTGTGCGTCCTGCTCGACCTGCCCGGCCGAGGTGTCTTCGATGACCGCCGTCGCGTAGCCCGCCTCGACTGCCTCGTCGGGCGAGAACCAGGTCTCCGCCTTGAGCCACGCCGAGACCTGCTGGCGGGACTTGCCGGTGCGCTCGACCATCACGCCGCGCAAGGTCTTCTCGCCGGCTTCCAGCGCGACAAAGGTCTTCTCAACCTGCGCCCTCATTTCGGCTACGGTCCCAATCTCGAAACTCCACGACCACGGGTCGTGCACCATGAGCTGGGTGCCGGTGGATATGCCGCGTTCATCGGCGGCCAGGAACGGCAGCACGGTCGCCGATGCCACCACGCCGCGCGCCTCCGCCGTCACGGTGACGCCGCCACGGAGCCGAGCGCGCAGGTCGGCGTAGAGCGCCAAGCCGTCGGACAGGAATCCGCCCGGCGATTCGATCAGCAGGTGAATGGAATTGGGCTCGGCTGCGTCAAGGTCGGCGATCAGCGCGCGAACGTCGAAGCCCCAGAACCAGTCGAGCGGTCCCTGGATGCGGACCTGGACAGCGCCGTCGTCGTTCTCGACCGCAGTCGGAGCGGGCGCGTCGTCAACCTCCGGGTCGAGACACCGGAACGAAGCGCCGACGCGGGCCGCGATGGTCCGATACATCGCCGCCCGGAGCCCGTGACGGTCTTCGATCCGGGTCGGGGCGTTGGCGAGAAGAGCGAGAAGCTCGGGGTCCATGCCGCGAAAAATGAGGCGCGGCCTAAGTCCTTGTCAATTCTGGCAATTTGCCATATGGCCAGCGGCCACCGTAAACACTTCTGTTGACATCAACAGTTATGTTCACTATAAACAGAGCATGAACGCGAACGAACTTCGCCGCTGGCTCAAGAAGCAAGGCTGCGCCTTCGAAACGCACAAGGGCGGCAGCGGCCACATCACGGTCCGTCGCGGCAACCGCAGGTCACAACTGCCCATGCACGGTGGCCGCAAAGAGCTTGGAAAAGGTTTGGTGGCGAAGATCAAGAAGGACCTGGAGCTGGAGTGATATGTACGACTATCCCGTCAAGCTCACCGAGGACGACAACGAAACGATTCTCGTCACCTCGCCGGACTTCCCTGAACTCACCACCTTCGGCGACAACAGGGACGACGCCCTAGCACGAGCGATCGACGCTTTCGATGAAGCGATCGCGGCGAGAATTGCGCATCGTGAAGATGTTCCCCGTCCTTCGCGGGGGAAGATTCGTGTGACGTTGCGTAGCCTCACCGCCGTGAAGCTCATTCTGTATCAGGGAATGCAGGATCAGGGTGTCGGCAAGGCGGAGTTGGCGCGCCGCCTGAATTGGCATTTGCCGCAGGTTGACCGTGTTCTCGACATTCAGCACAACTCACGGCTCGATCAGATGGACACCGCTTTGGGGGCTATCGGCCTCCGCCTCCATGTAAGCGTGTAGTGCCGCCGCCACCGGCCCGGGAATGGGTCGGCTGCCCTCCTGCCAGCGCCATACGGTACGCACGTGCACGCCCAGTTTGTCTGCCAATTGGTGCGCCGACAGTTCGAGCGTGTCACGCGCCTCGCGGAACTCACGCGGCGTCATTGCCCTCCGCCTTGACGATTGCGGCGCGGGCTGCGTCTATCGCGGCATCCGCGTCGGCGTCGTTCTCGAACACGTCGAGAAGTCCGCATAGCGCTGCCAGCATCTCGGGGGCTGCGGCGATCAGGCGGGCGTTGGCGTCCTCCATTTCTTGCGGGCTGTAGCCGGTCGCGCAAAGAGCGACTTCATGGCGCGGCGGTTGTCCCGCAATGCGAGCCGCGCGGACGGACATCATCGGCTCGTCACCGACAGTCGAGCACTTGCCACGGCCCCGGCGTGTGCTTGCTCATGCTGCATCCTCCATCTGTGTGCCCGTATCCTGCGCCGGCGCGCCCTTCGGCTGAATGAGTCGGTCGCCGTCCTCACGTGGCGGCAGGCGCAGCCGTCGGCGACCCTCGTTAACCGTCATCACACCAGCCTTCGCGACGGCCTGGTCTACCGAATTCACCTGCTCGCTCCACGACCCCGCCCGGATACGATCGGTCGGAAGCCGGATGACGAGGCTGTCGGCCGTCTCCTCGCGCGAGAGCAGCTTCGCCGAGAGCTGCTCCTCGACGCGGTGCACATGGCCGCGCAGCGACCAGCGCTCGAAGTCCACAGCCTGCTGCTCGAATTGGGTCACACGCTGGCCCTCGTAATACTGATGCAGCAGCCTGAGCGGCACATTCCACACCCGGGCAATGTCCTCGACCGACCACTTCAGGAGATCGATTACCTGGATATCGACGGCCGACATGCCGCCCGTCGATGCTGGCGAGAAACCGGCCGGCAGAACCGGCACCGTGCCGTCCTCACGCGCCTTGGCGAACACCTCTTCCAGCACCTTGCGATGCTGCTCGCGTTGCTCCGGCGTTAGATTGAGAAGCTGAACATCCGTTTCAATCGCGGTACGCAACCCTCGGCCGCGCAGCTCTTGCCGCTGATACACCGCCGCCTGGTCCATGACCTCAAGAGTGCGCCGCGCCGTGTACAGCACCGGGCTCGGGCTCGCCAGCCCGTCGAAACCAGGGCCGTGCAAGGCAACGACGTCGCTCGCAGGCACGCGAAGCATCTGTTGTGTGGCGCCGTTGCCGGTCACGCCCCACAGCGTCAGGTCGTATTCCGCGATTGACCCCTGGCTCCCGTCCACCCACTGACAGCGCGTGCAGTTCGCCGGCACGAGCTCCACCGGTCGGCCGCGGGAGTCGCGCCGTATCCAGGAGTAGGCGTTGCCGAAGCCGAACAGGCACCGCAACATCCACTCCCAGAAGATCCACGGGTCGACCAACCGTGAAGGACGGCGCAACAGCTCCGACACCGGATGCTCCGGGTCGGCCTCCCAATAGTCGTCCAGCGGATCGTCGAGGCGCGCCACGGTGCGCGGCAGTTGCGCGAGCGTCGAGGCCAGGAGCCCGATCGCGGCATAGGCGGCCGGGATCGCCGTGAGCGGTCCCGACGACTGCGCGTAGGTGTGAAATCCGGGCTCGTCGGGATCCGGCACGGGAAGCCGCCTGCCGCCGAATATGCGCTTGATGATCTCGAATGCCATGTCACACGCTCCATGCTTCGAGCGGCTGTCCGCTCGCGTAATGCCGCAGCAGCGGGTTGTCGTCCGGCTCCTCGGGCGACGGCAGCCGCCATCGTCGCCCCAAACCCACGGCCAGCACCGCCGCCTGCAGCGCGTCGATGCGGCCCTTCGAGCGCGCCTTGTCGAGGCGGGGGTTGCCGTTGGTGTCGCGCCCGATGACGCACTCGGCGATGGCCGATTCCATGAGCAGCGACGGAGCCGTGCGCAGGTGCGACTCCAGGACCTCGGACTGGAAGGCCCGAATGTCCGCGCTCCCATCCTTGCCCGCCCCGGTCGCCCGCCATTCCATCGGCCATTCGATGCCGACCTCGGCGAGCGCCTGCTGAGCCTCCGCCTGGCGGTAGCGGTCGGCAACGCAGCCGATGACCTCCTCCCCCTCGATGCCCGCCGCGCAGTCGATCAGGAACCGGCCGACCGGTGTCACCTTGCCGGGATACGTCCGAATCTCACCCCGCTCGGCCATGTTCACATACCGATCGCCGACGAAATCCGCCTTGCCACGGGCCGCCAGCCCCGGGTCGGCAGGAAACGCCCCCCGCGCCTCGAGCCGCCCGGTCTCCGGCCAGTAGGCGACGAACGCCGTCATCGAGGCCGCGCCGCCGAGGTCGAAGGCGAGCGCCACCGGCCCCTCCCGCGGCGGCGGAACGGAGAACACACAGGCCGCCCAATTGTTCACGCTGACGATGATCTCGCGGACGCCGACCTCTGGCGTTCCCGCGTTTAAGCGAAGCGCCGTGTACATCGCGAGCGACGGGCCTCCCTCTCGCGCCTTCTCTCGCTCGCGCCTGATTTCCTCGGCCAAGTGCGGCATGTGCGGCAACGCTGGGTTCGCTTTCTTCACGGAAGACCAGGCGAAGTCATCGTCGCCTTCATCGACGGCGTGCAGCTGTGCGTAAACGCCGGGGCCGCCCTTCAACAACACCGAAAACCAGTGTCCAGGATCGTCAGAACGCGTGCCAATCGCGATGAACCGGGAATTCGGTTGCTTACCAAGCGCGGTCACCATCGCGCCGTGCATCTCCGGCCCCTGATTTGAGGGCCATTTCGCCGGCTCGTCGGCTATCGCCAACAATGGCGCCAAGCCGTGCGCGCGCTTTGGGTCCGATCCCAACGCCCGCAGGCTCGCGCCAGTTTGTCTGTCCTCCAGCCGGCACTCGTGAGAGTTCTCGATCTCCCGATAGCGCTGCGGGTCCGCGTCGAGGATCGGGCGCATGAACCAGCGTGCATGATTGAATGCGATCCGTGCCTGGCCCAGACTCGACGCCACGATGACGGTCTGCGCCCGTGGCACCGACAGTGGGCCAACAGTCGCGCAAGCCGCTAGCGCGGCCGCCAACGTCGTCTTCCCGCCGCCGCGGGCGATGGTCAGCGCCGCTTCCGAATTCTTGAGCAGGCCGCGAACGAACTTCCGCTGGAACGGCAGCAGCTTGAGCCGCTCACCCGCAAGCGGCCCCTCGGTAACGCGAAGCTGCTCCATCCAGCAGATGACTTCAGCGGCAGTGGTCATCACCCCTCCTGCGTTGCTCCGCTTCGGCTTCTCTGACGGCCTTAACGAACACGTCGTCAGGGAGACTGTCCAGAACCGCAGCCAGTACCGCGAGCTGGATTTGTCTCGCGGGGTCAGGGCATCGACCCGTGTGCTCAGTCATGCCATCCCCTCCAGTCTCTCCCGCCACGCCGCCCGCTCCGGCGTCTCGCTACGATTCTCCGCCGCCGATTTCGCCTCGTGGCAGGCGCGGCAGATGACCTGCGTCACCTCGGGATTCAACAGCTCCCAGAACCGCGACGAGTCCCGATACACCGGTACTATGTGATCCAGCTCCACTGCCTCCACCGTAAACCCGGCTTTCTCGCACGGGCGGCAGGTGGGGTCTTTCGCCAGCCGCTGCCGCCGCAGCTTGCGGTAGCGACAACTCGTCCTCGCCTTGCGGATCTCGGCCGGGGTCATTCCACCGGACATTTCTGTCCTTTTATCTCTTGAAAGACGGACACAAGTGTCCTATATACATAGGATGAAGGGCAGGGAATTCATCGACCGAGTTCTTCAGATTGGCCGCGAGCGCAGTGTTGCCGTCCGCACCGACAGCAAGCGCGGTAAAGGCAGCCACATCACTGTCTATTTCGGCAACCGGAAGACCGTAGTGAAGGACCGCCGAAAAGAACTCGGGCCGGGTCTCTTGTCCGCCATGATTCGTCAACTGGGCCTCAACAGAAGCGATTTCCAGTGACGCCCTAGAAAGGACACCGCCATGCGATTTACCTATCCCGCACGACTGCACCGCTCCGCCCCGGACGAGATTGTCGTTTCGTTCCGCGACTTTCCCGAGTGCCTGACCTCCGGTAGCGACGTCGCCGAAGCCCTTGCCGAGGCCGCCGATGCGCTTGAGGAAGCAATCGCCGGGCGCATTGACGACGCCGAGCTGATCCCGGTGCCGAGCGCCAAGCGTGAAGGAGAGCATCACGTCGCCGTGCCGCCCGACATGGCAGCGAAGGCGGCGCTGGCGATTGCCTTCCGCGAGAGTGTGTTGACGCGCCTTGAATTTGCCAGAACGCTCGGCGTCGACGACAAGGTCGTCCGCCGCATGCTCGATCCCCGCCATAGAACGGCCGCTAGCCGTATTCATAGGGCGCTCCGCGCGCTTGGCCAGGAACTGGTTGTCGAGACCCGCGCCGCATGACCGATCGTTTACTTCCAAATGGGAGGTGGCACATACGGTTGCGGCGATCGGACCGATTTCCACTTCGACCCTCCCCCCGTTGGCGCGACCCGGTCCGGGCTTTGGCGCGGCGGTTTCCTCACTCACCCTGTCCCCCACTTGCGCTCGATCTCGGCCTCGGTCACCCTCAGCCTGTCGCCACGGGAGCCGTGCCCGCCCGCTTCCTCACTCACGCCCCGCCCGCTTCCGCTTGGCCCGGCGACCGCTGGAGGAACTCGGGAATGGCCAGCGGGTCTTCAGGGTCTGCTCCGCCGCCTTCGTCGCGCGGCTTTTCCGGTGGTCTGTCGTCTTTGCTGGTCCGTCTCTCCGCTTCGCACCGGTCCCCCCAGTTGGGCAACCACGTACCTGTTTCCCGGTAGACCTTCAGCCGGCCTTCCTCGACGCTGAGACGATCGGCGCCGTTGCCGAGGTAGTCCCGCCAGCGTCGCTGGTGAAGCCAGGTTTTGCCTGGCAGACGTGACGCGGTTCCTCGCCAGAAACCGCTTCGGCGTATCGCCGTGCCGCCGCGACGATGTCGCCAGGATCGGTCCCGCTCTTGATCGCGGTCCCCCAGGCTTGGCGTGCCGGATGTTTGGGATTGGCGTGACCCCCTCGGCTCGGATACGCCTCCCAGAATTCATCGAACCGACCGTATATGTTTTCTTTCTTCCCTGTCCCTGTCCCTGTCCCTTTCGGCATTGCGTCCAACACGCCTTCCGCATTGCGGTTAGCATCCAGTTCAGATGCGTTTGGTATGCGTTGCGCATCCACCTCAGATGCGTCACGCATAGCATCCGCATCCTCATCGCACTGCGCCTGCTCATGCCAACGCGCATCCGCGGCCGCCTTTGCTGTGGCTATTCGCTTCGCCTTTCTGTCGCGGTAGGCATGTTTCTCGGCCCAAGCCTCCACCGCTTTTTCGGCGACAACAGGGTGGTAGTAGCGACCATCGGAGCACAGCACCCACCCATGCAAAGCACCACTACGGACCCTCATCCACTCACGCACTGCTCGTCCGAACCCGGCGAGTCGGGCGAGCTCCACATCGTCATTCGGGAGAGAACCTGCGGGCCGCTGATGCCAACTCGCGCACGCCAGGAGGACCCACGCCATGAACTCGTCACCCGATGAGATGGCGGCAAGGCGGCTGTCGCGCAGCCTCACCACGTCAAGCGGCATGAACGGGAAATCCCGCAGATCGACCTCGGGCGGGACCAGGGTGTTAACGGCGGAGGAATAATGCAGCACGCGGAGCGGCTGGGCGGTCCGGTCGCGGCGGCGCAAAATTGCGCCACCTATAGCCCCTTGTCGGTTGTGGTGAGGGGCATGAGATGTACGGCGTGGAGCTCTATGCGGCGGTTCGTCTGGCGGTTGTCGACGAGGGTCTGAGCCATCACGATGCGGGCCGTCGGTTCGGCATCGACCGCCGGACGGTGAAGAAGATGCTGAGCTATTCGGCGCCGCCGGGCTACCGGCGGACCAAGCCGGTCCGGCGGCCCAAGCTGGATGGGTTCACCGGCATCGTCGACGCGATCCTGGAGGCGGACACGGATCCGGACGTGCCGCGCAAGCAGCGCCACACGGCGCACCGGATCTTCGAGCGGCTGCGGGACGAGCACGGGTTCGCCGGCGGCTATACCATGCAGACCGTGTGGAAACTCTGGGTGGCGGGGGATTTCCGTCCGTCTCATGGCGATGTTAGGGTCCGCCATGAGACACATTCCTGGCGTTGACCGCTCTCAGGTTCTGCTTCTGCCGGAAGCAGTGGACGATTACGTGGGCCGGGATAACCCGGTCCGTTTCATCGATGCCTTCGTGGATGGTTTGGACCTAGCGGCCGCTGGTTTCGAGCGCGCCGCGGCGAAGGCGATAGGTCGTCCCGGCTACGATCCGGCGGACCTGCTGAAGCTCTACATATACGGCTATCTCAATCGGGTACGTTCGAGCCGCCGGCTGGAGGCAGAGAGCAAGCGTAATCTCGAAGTGATCTGGCTGTTGCGGCGTTTGTCGCCAGACTTCAAGACGATCGCCGATTTCCGGCGGATCAATCGGGCGGCCTTCCGACAGGTGTTTCGGGAGTTCGTGAGGCTATGCCGCGAACTGGAGCTGTTCGGACGCGAGCTGGTGGCGGTTGACGGTACACGGATCAAGGCAGTGAACAGCCGGAAGCGGAACTTCACCAAAGCGAAGCTGGCGAAGGCGTTGGCCGAGAGCGACGAGAGGTTGTCGCGTTATCTCGACCGGCTCGACGAGGCCGACGAGCAAGACGAGGGCGGCACCGGCGGCGGCGAGGTGGAGCATATCCAGGAGAAGATCGCTGCGATCCAAGGGCGGCGTGAGCGGTTTGAGGAACATCGAGACGCGCTGGCTGCGAGTGGCGAGGACCAGCTCTCTTTGACGGATCCGGACAGCCGGGCGATGTACGCCGAGACCCGGGTCGGTGTCGGCTACAACATTCAGATCGCCGTGGACGCCAAGCACAAACTGATCGCCGAGCAGCAGGTCCATAACAAGGTCAGCGATCTCGGTCTATTGGCCGAGACGGCGGTGGTGGCCCGTCGGAACCTGGCCGTCGATCGGATCGACGCGGTCGCCGACGCGGGCTACTTCAAGATCGAGGATATCGAGGCCTGCGAGAATGCCGGCGTCGTGCCGCATGTGCCCAAGCCCCAGCGCGGATCCACGGTGAGCCAGGGGCTCTTTCCCAAGGAACGCTTCCGCTATGACGGCGGCGAGGACATTTACATCTGCCCCGACGGCCAACGCCTGGCGCTACACAGCAAGCGCAAGCGCCGAAGCGATCCTGGAGCGCATGGCAGAACGATTGGCGGCCCGCCCGGAGCTGCTCGATGCGCGCCGTGAAAGCGTCGAGCATCCCTTCGGCTCAATCAAACAATGGATGGGCCAGGGTGCCTTCCTGACCCGGCGGCTGGAGAACGTGCGCGGCGAGTTCAGCATCACGGCGCTGGCTTACAACATCCGCCGCGCGATCTCGCTGGTAGGTGTTCCCGCCTTGATCGCCGCCGCGAGGGCATGAGACGGGAATCAGGCCAAAATCGAGCGCCGCACATCGATCCACGGAGGCCTGGAGCCCCTTCCACAGGGCTACCGGCGCCAAACCGCCAGATTACGTGGGATCGCCGCAAATCATGGTTACCTAAACCTCCATCCCCGCCACCCAGAGTTTCCACACGGTCTGCATGGTGAAGGACTATGTGCGTTCCCGGCGGCAGTCGACGCGCGAGGCTTTCGTTCCACTGCATCACCCGCCGGGCCACGCCCAGGTCGACTTCGGCGAGGCGGTGGTGGAGCTGCCGGGCCGGCGCGAGAAGGTTGCCTTCTTCTGCCTGATCCTGCCCCATTCCAATGTCTGGTTCGTGAAGGCCTCCCCCCGGGAGACGACGGAGGCATTCCTGGACGGCCATGTCAGCGCCTTCGCCTTCCTCGGCGGGGTTCCGCGCTCGATCCTCTACGACAACACGACCCTGGCGGTGGCGCGGATCCTGGGCGACGGCACGCGCCTCAGGACGCAGGCGTTCTCACATCTTCAGTCGCACTATCTGTTCCGCGACCGCTTCGGCCGGCCCGGCAAGGGCAACGACAAGGGCAAGGTCGAGGCCCTGGTGAAGACGGCACGGCGCCGGTTCATGGTGCCGATCCCGAAGGTGCATGACCTGTCGGTCCTGAACGAGCGGCTGATGGCGCGCTGCCTGGAGCGGCTCGACGCGCTCGAGGCAGGGGAGCAGGCGGCGGCGCTGCTCGCCGATCTCGAGGCCCTGCGTGATCTGCCGGCGGTTCCCTTCGAGGCCTGCGAGCATGTGCCGGGCCAGGTCTCGTCGACGGCCCTGGTGCGCTACCGGCTGGTGGACTACTCGGCACCGGCGGTGCACGCCCACAAGAAGGTGACGGTCAAGGGCTATGTCGACCGGGTCGAGATCGCGCTCGGCGCCGAGATCGTCGCCCGCCATCGGCGCAGCTATGTCCGCGGCGACGTCGTCTACGACCCGCTGCACTATCTGTCGCTGCTGGAGAAGAAGCCGGGCGCCCTGGACCAGGCGGCGCCGCTGAGAGGGTGGAAGCTCGATCCGGCCTTCGACACGTTGCGCCGCCTCCTCAAGGCGCGCTTCGGGCCGCGCGGCAAGCGCGAATACATCCAGGTGCTGCGCCTGCACGAAGACTTCCCGGAACCGCAGGTGGCGGCCGCGGTGCGCGACGCGGTGAAGTGCCGCCTGATCGGCTTCGACGCCGTCAAGCACCTGCTGCTGGCCCGCATCGAGAGGCGGCCCGTGCATCTCGACCTGTCGCGCTATCCGCACCTGCCCCAGCCCTTCGTCGCCGCCACGCGGAGCGCCGACTACGCCACCCCGCTGGCCGGTGGGGCCGGCCATGGTTGAGGCCCCCCGCATCCTGCTCGAACATCACCTGAAGAGGCTGAAGCTGCCGACCTTCCTGCGGGAATACGAGAAACTGGCGCGCCAACATTCGGTCGCGCTGGCCGCGAGCGCGATCAGCGCGGCGGTCGTCGTCGCGGTGCTATGGAGCGCCGTCTCGCACGTCTGGCTGCTGGTCTGGCTGGGCCTTGTCTGCGGTGTAACCGCCGGGAGGTATCTGCTGATGTGGCCGCACCGGGAGCGGTCCACCAACGTGGATGGGGGCAACAAGTGGGCGCTGACGTTCACGTTGGGGACGGCGGCCTCGGGCGTCTTGTGGGGCGTTGCCGGGATCCTCTTCTTCGTCCCAGCCATGCCGGTCTTTCAGGTGTTCCTGGCCTTCGTGATCGGCGGGCTTTGCGCCGGTGCCGCGGTCGCCCACGCCGCCCATCCGCCCGCCTTCCTCTCGTTCCTCCTGCCGAGCCTGTCGCCTCTGGTCCTCAGGCTGCTTTTCGAAGGAGAAAAGATCCAGGTATCCATGGCATTGATGCTCACCGTGTTCTCGGCCGCGATGGTCTTGATCGCGCGCAATCTCCACCGCTCGACTGTGGAGATCCTCAGGAGTCAAAGCGAAGCCAACCGTCCGGCCCGCGCCCGAGAGGCGGAGCTCGCCCATGTCGGACGTCTGAGCACTATGGGCGAGCTCGCATCAACGCTGGCCCACGAGCTCAACCAGCCGCCCGCCATCGTCAATTACTCGAGGAGTTGTCTCCGCTGCGTGCGGGCGAGCGAGAGCGCCATTGCCGCTGAGCTGGTCGAGCCGCTCGAGCAGATTTCGGCGCAGGCGAACCGAGCGAGCGACATGATCGAGCACATCGGCTCGTTCGTGAAGAAGTCGGAGAAGCGGAGCGCCCGCGTGGACATCAATGAAGTGATCCGGGGCGTCGGCCCTCTCGTGGGGCTCGAGCTGGACCGTCATCCCATCGCGACCCGCTATCAACTCGCCGACGGTCTTCCTTATGTCGACGTGGACATCATCGGCATCGAGCAGGTGATCTTGAACCTTGTGCGCAACGCCATCGAATCCTGCGAAGGCGAGAGGAGCGCGGTGATTGCGGTCGAGAGCAGGCTGGATGCGAACGGCTCGGTGATCGTCGGAATCGCCGATGAGGGCCGTGGTCTTCCGGACGGCGATTCGGCGCGGATATTCGAGCCCTTCTTCACGACCAAGGACAAGGGCATGGGGATGGGCCTGTCGATCAGTCGATCGATCGTAGAGGCGCATGGCGGTAAGCTGTGGGCAGACGCCAAGCCGGATCGCGGCACGACCTTTTTCTTCTCGCTGCCCGCGATTTGACGATCGGCGCCGCAGCGTGCCTCTGAAAGAACACATCGACGCTGTGCTGCGTGAGGCCGTCGCGCGGGGTGATGTACCAGGCGTCGTCGCCATGGCGGCGAATCGTGAGACGACGATCTATGCAGGTGGATTCGGCGAGCGCATGCTGCATGGCGGCGCGGCGATGACGCCGGATACGGTGGTGTGGATCGCCTCGATGACCAAGCCGCTCACCAGCGTCGCGGCGATGCTGCTGGTCGAGCAAGGAAAGCTCGAGCTCGACGCGCCGGCGCGTAACTGGCTGCCGGAGTTGGCCGACGTTCAGGTACTCGAAGGGTTCGATGGGTCGGGAGCGCCGGTGACGCGCGCGCCGAGCCGGCCCATCACGCTCCGCCACCTGCTCACGCACACCGCCGGTTTCGCCTACGAGTTCTGGAGCGAGGATGTCCTTCGCTACCAACAGGCGAAGGATCTGCCGCAGATCGATAGCTGCGAGAACGCGGCGTTGACGACCCCGCTACTGTTCGATCCCGGCGAGCGCTGGTGCTACGGCATCAACTCGGACTGGGCGGGTAAGATGGTCGAAGCGGTCAGCGGCCAACGGCTCGGCGCGTTCATGACCGAGCACATTCTCAAGCCGCTGGGCATGGCGAGCACGGCCTTCAAGATCACACCCGATATGCGCGCGCGCCTCGCCAAGGTCCATCAACGGGGCGATGATGGCACGTGCGCGGTGCTCGATACCGAGGTGTCGCAGGAGCCCGAGTTCGAGATGGGCGGCGGCGGCCTCTACTCGACGGTCGGCGATTATCTGCGGTTCGTCCGCTTGTTCCTCAACCGGGGAGTCGTCGGCGGACGAGCCCTGTTGAAGCCGGACACTGTCGAAGCGTTGTCGGTCAACCAGATGGGCGATTGCCGGGTCAGTGCGCTGCAAACAGCCATGCCGGGCGAGTCCCAAGACGCCGAGTTCTTCCCCGGCATGCCGCAGACCTGGAGCCTCGGCTTCATGATCAACATGGACCAAGCGCCGACGGGGCGCAGTGCCGGCAGCCTGGCATGGGCGGGGCTCGCCAACACCTATTTCTGGATCGATCCGGTGAGAGGCATCGGCGGGGTGTACGCCACTCAAGTCCTGCCGTTCGCCGATGACAGGGCGCTCTCGCTCTACAACGCCTTCGAGGCCGCGGTGTACGCCGCCGCTTAGCGCGGGGCCGCGGGAGGAGCGCGTGGCGTGGCAGTAAACGTCGCCGTCAGAGTAGCGAAACCGGGAGACGAAAACCCGGTGAGCGCGATGCTGCAGGCCTGCTACCCCGTCCTGATGCGACCCAGCTATGACGAGGGTATCCTCGCGGCAGCCCTGCCGCTCATGACGCAGGCCAATCCCGCCCTGCTGTCGTCGGGGACTTTTTACCTCGCGGAGAGCGACGATGGGCGCGTGGCCGATTGCGGCGGCTGGAAGCGGGAGCAGCCGTGGAGCGGCGTGGTCGAGCCAGAGTTCGCGCACATACGCCATTTCGCCGTGCATCCCGATTGGGTCCGGCGCGGCGTCGGCCGCGCGATCTACCGGCATTGTGAAGTCGCCGCCCGGTTGGCGGGCGTGTACGACGCCTTGAATGCCACGCCAGCCTCAATTCGGAAAGTTTCTACGCAGCGCTCGGTTTCAAATCGGTGCGCGTGGTGAAGGTTCCCATGGGGCCGGACGTGAAGCTGCCTGCGGTCCTGATGGAGCGATCGATTTGAGCTCCTGAGCACCAAGGAGCGGCACATCTGTTGCTCTGGCCATCACTCCGGCAGCCCGGCTTTGCGAAGGCCCTCGTGAAACCGATCCCTATCCGCCGGCCGCTTGAACGGCCGCGTCAGCCTGGGATCACTCAGCGTTAGACCTGGCATGCGGTCGGCAAACTCGTCGAGCGCAGCCCGGGCCTCGGCAAGTTGGTTCAAGTGGCCGTGGCTCGCCGCGAGAACGCCGTAGCAGTCTGTAAAATCCGGGTTTTTCAGAATGCCCTTGTTCGCATGTTCAATCGCCTCTTCATAAAGCTCGGCGCTCAGCGCCGCCCAGGCCGAGGCGATGCTCCAAATCACGGTCAACGGGTCGTGCGGGCTGAGGCGAATCGCATTCTCAAAGTGCGGCAAGGCCGCCTCCCGCTCGCCGGCGAACGCGTATACGGCACAAAGGTAGCCCCAGGCGTCGGCGAGGCTGGGATTGATCCTAATCGCCTGCTCAAGCCTTGCCAAAGCGTCATCGTGTCGATTGGAGAAGAGCTCGAAGATCGCCAATGCCGTCTGCGCGGCGGCATCTTGTTCGTCGATGGCCACCGCTCTCCGCGCGGTTTCGCCGTGGAGCTCATATGAGTGGGGCGGGGGATTCGCCCCAGCCAAACACTGCTTCCACGTGGTGGGTATAGGCCAGATCGGCGAGGGCGGTCACATTGTTCGGATCGAGCTCCAGTGCCTTGGAGAGCAGGCCCTTTGCTTCAGCGCTGTCCTCCCTCGTAAACCGCCCGATGTGCCAGTGGGCGCGCATCACACAGTCCCACGCGTCGAGATTCTCGGTCCCCTTGCGCTGAGCGCGTTGCATCTCCGCTGAGAAGATCCCGGGAGCGATCGATGCGACGATGTGTTGCGTGATCTCATCCTGGACGGAAAAAATGTCGTCCAGCGTGCGGTCGTAGCGTTCGGCCCAAAGGTGGCTGCCGGTGGTGGCATCGATGAGCTGGCTGGTTATCCGCACCCGCCCGCCAGCGCTGCGCACGCTGCCCTCGAGCACGTAGCGCACGTCCAGCTCACGGGCCAGGCGATGACGTCGAATTCGCGAAACTTCGAAAGCGCGGTCAGGATGTCCTCGGCGATGCCGTCGGCGAAGTACTCTTGCTCGGGATCGCCGCTCATGTTCTCGAAGGCCAGCACGGCAATGGACGGTTTGTCGCGGGCCGGCGCCGCGTGTGTCCCCGCTGGAACCGGCACCTCAGGCGTCGCCTCGCCGCCGAGCTTCACGCGAAAGACGCGCACCGCACGCGCGATGTTCTTGACCTCGACCTCGCCAAGATCCTCAAGGGGATAGTCCAGCTTGTCGCGGATTTGATCCCGGACGGACCGCGAGACGCAGATCCCGCCGGGCGCGGCCAGCGCCTCGATGCGGGCCGCGACGTTGACCCCGTCGCCGTAGATGTCCTCGCCCGCGACCATGATGTCGCCGAGGTTGATGCCGATCCGAAACGCGATGCGCTCGTCTTCGGGGGTCTCAGTGTTGCACGCGGAGATCGCCTGCTGAATCTCGATGGCGCTGTGCACGGCATCGACGACACTCGGATATTCGACGAGCACGCCATCGCCCATCAGCTTGACCAGGCGGCCGCCGTGCTCATCGATCTTCGGCTCGATGTGCTCCTTGCGGAGCGCCGTGAGGCTGGCCAGCGTTCCGGCCTCATCCGCGTGCATGAGGCGCGAGTAACCGACGACGTCCGCGCTCAAAATGGCGGCAAGCCTTCGTTCAACCTTGTCTACCATGGGGGTTCCACCCAATGCGGGGCACCGAAACGATAGGTCTTGATGATGGGCGAGTCTATCCGGGTCCGCGCCTCACTCAGTTCTCTCGCGAGCCGGAGGCGCGCGGGGTGATCCCAGCCCGGGTCGGCATCTCGGTCACGGCTTTCGTTTCCTCGCACCGCCCCATGCGCGCCACGAGGGCGCCGAACTTCCGGGCCATGGGCGCCGCGCTCAGCCCGTGGGCCAGGATGCTCAAGGTAACGGTCGCAATGGTGATCACCAGGATGTCCCGTGCCGCCCCGGTCGGTACCTCTTCGAGAATAAACAGGGCGAAGAGCATGGAGGCGAGCCCGCGCGGCCCGAACCAACCGAGGAACGCGACCGTCGGCGCCCGCACCCCGGTGCCGATCAGCGACACGGAGACTGGCAGCAGCCTGATGATCGTCAAGCTGAGGACGGCATAGAGCACCATCACCCAGTCGATCTCACCGAAGGAGAGGGGGAGAATCGTTGCACCGAAAATCAGAAACGTGAGCAGCACCAAGAGCTGGCCTTCGGCCTCGGCAAACTCAAAGACAAAGTCGCACCGGCCGCGGACAAATGTGCCGAACACCAGGCCGCTGACGAAGGCGGCAATGAAGCCGTTGCCATCGATGACCTCCGCGCCCGAATAGGCCAAGAGCGCGATGCCGAGGATGGCTGCGCCTTCGTAGCTCCGGGTTATCCATCCCTT
Organism: Alphaproteobacteria bacterium; assembly: GCA_965248765.1. Lineage (GTDB taxonomy): Bacteria > Pseudomonadota > Alphaproteobacteria > VGEJ01 > VGEJ01 > CBDFKF01. Next base: position 2,555,010 of record CBDFKF010000004.1, on the reverse strand, counting down.
CTTGGCGGCGCGATCCAAGAGCCAAGCCCCTGCACCGCCGACGGCAAGGCCCGCGAGCGGGCCGAGGATGATCTGCTTGGCGCCGAACAGGGCCCAGTCGGTCTGGCCGCCCTCAGTGCTGCCGCCGGCCAGGAAGGCGAAGAGCAGGACCAACGGCAACGCAATCCCATCGTTCAGCCCGCTCTCCACATTGAGCGCCTGACGGATGCGCGCGGGCACCATTGGGCTGGAGACGACCGATTGCCCGAGTGCGGCATCGGTCGGCGCGAGGATGGCCGCCAGCAGCGCGGCCTCCCAAAGGCTCAGCCCCAGCGGCAAGCCGAGCGCGACCGCAGCGCCAAGCACAATCGTCAGCGGCATGCCGATCAAGAGCATGCGTACCGGCAGATTGTGATCGTTACGCAGCTGTCGAAGATCGATCCGCGCGGCATCAGAGAACAGCACGAGGATCAGCGTGAGCTCAGCAAGCCCGCGGATGAAGCCATGGCTGAACTCGAGGTCGGTCACCCCGAACACGGCCTCGCCGACCAACAAGCCGAAAGCGGCGAAGACCATGGGCGCGGTGATAACCGTGTTCTCGAGCCGCTTGGAGACGAGCGCGAAGACAATCACGCCGATGGCAATGCAGGCGAAGCCGATCGAATCCATTGGCTAGCGAAGGTGCCTGAAAAAGAATGCCGGAAGTGAGCGCTCTAAGTGAGGCAGCGCCTATTTCGCACCTAGCCGGCGGCGAGCTGTCTTGCCGCCGCCGTGATCTCGACCTGGGCGAGCGAAACACCGACCTCGGAGGCCTCACCCGCTGGCCGTTGGTCGGCGAGGAAGGCCTCGAGCAGCCGGCACTCCTCGACGGTCTCGGCGTGCACGCTTTTCTTGTGGGCAATGCCGCCAACGAGACGCAACATGAAGGTGGCGAATGCGTTGGGGCCCGACAGCTTGGCGACCTTGACGGTCATTCGGGTGCCGTTGTTGTCGAGCGAGAACCGGACCGTGCGCCGCAAGCGCCCGTTCATGGGAAGCGCCGTATCGAGGGTGACGTGCTTGAGCGGGCGCACGTCGATATACCGCAGCCGCAACATTTGTTTGCCGTGTGCGCAGTGGTCAACGGCCCCAACTCGCATGCGATCCCCTTTGACGCGCGACACGCCCTGCACCAGCGTGTTCCAACGCGAGCGAATCGCAGGGTTGCACCACGCTTCCCAGACCGCCTCGACGCTGTGGGGCAGCACGCGGCTCACAGGTTCGAACCAGACCTCGCCGTCGCCTACGACGATCTCGGTCGTAGCGTGGTGGCTTTGCCAACGCTCACCGATGTCAACAACGATGCCCTCGATGCGCCCGAAGTCATCGAGCTCGGTGACGTAGGCCTGCGTGCCATCCTTGAATTCCTCGAGACCCAACGCCTCGACCGCCGCGGCGGTAAACAACGCATAGCTCGCAATGCCGGTCTGCTCGGCAAAGTCATTCTTCAATAGGCGATGCAACACGATGACGTCGGCGCCGGTGAGCTCGCGGCGCGCGCCCATGTCCTGGACCACGTACTCGCCGTGGTGGATGATGAACTTGAGGTCGAGCTCCCCCACGTTGCTGCACGCGCGGCACGGGCACGTCGTGTTGTCGATGATCGAGGTGAGGCGCTCGCGGAAGCCAAAATAGAGAGCCTCGATGGAATCGAGGATCTGCCCGGACGACGAGATGGCGTCGTCGTTCGAATACGCCAGGAACGCATCGCCTTGGATGTTGGAGAGGGCAAGCGGTGAGGTGAGCCGCTCAAGGATCACAGCGAAGAGATCCTGGAGCACGCCCTGGGCGTGATCGAGCTCGCTGCCGGTCAGAAATCTCGTATAGCTGTCGGCGATGACGAGGAACCCGCGGTCCGCCATGTCGTCATCCGCACCTGTGCAATCTCACCGTCGTATTAGACACAAGCGGCAAGATGCGGTCCACCGGAGCGCGCCGCCGGGGCGGCCTATGCTCAGGTGGTAACTTCGCGGGCGATCTGGTCAAACACGCGCGGATCGCCCGGCGAGCGCGAGGATCAGAGCACCCTCCGGCGCCGCGATGATGGTGCGCCACCCCGTTCGGCGATCCACGCCCCTGGTCGCGAGATAGAACTATCGCGAGCCATCGACTTGATCGACAAATTGGTGCCGCTTTAGCGCGCTCCGAGACTGCGCGCTGAGTACCCTTCAAGCGTGTGCAGGTGCCGGTACCGGGCGCGTCAGGACCGGCCTGCCGTCAACGTCCGGGAGCTCGACGCCGGTGAGCGCCGCCACGGTGGGGGCCACGTCCAACACGGACAATGTCTCGTCCAGACGCAGGACGCCGCCATCGGGAGTGCGGATGAGCAACAGCGCACCGGCCCGGTGAGTCCCGCTCCAATCCGGTGGTCGGCGTTGTTCGATGACGCCGAGCGATGGCGATGTGACCGCCGAGATCGGTCCTTCATGGTTCCACTCGATCATCACGTCCGGCAGCCGATCGACGTTCTCGCCGTCATAGACCTCGGTGGTGCGGAAGACATCGACGGCCAACGGGCGGCCGCTGTCGGCGATCGTGATCGCCGAGATCTCGCGCACGATAGAGTCACACCGCGGCGAAGTCCGAAGGAGCCACCTTGCCGGCGGGCTCGCGGCCCGCGAGATTGATGCGCACGCCGCCAATCGTATCGTTGGTGGTAACCGCGTTGTAGTCGCGCTGTGCCCGGTCCTTGACCGTGAGCGATCGATTGACGAGGTGAGCGCCGGCAGCGAGGCGGGTCCGCCACTTGTCCGGCGTGCGCCGCCATACCGACTTCAGCGCCTGCAACGGACGGCGGTGCGCGCTGGGTGCGCCGCGATCCAGCCGAACAAGGATCTCGTCGGCGAGGTCGCGCCTGACGTAATTGGGCCCCAAGCCGGGCCCAGCGAAAAACATCACCGCCGCACCCGGGCCCGCCAGTGTGAGGAGGCGGCCAAAAGCCTCGTCGATCTCTTGGTAGATAACCCGGATCGGGTCTTCGCGCGCGGCAACTTGGGAGCGATGGCGCGGGTGGGTTGGATCGTGGGTATGCCAGAGCTGGTGGCCCACGCAATGGCTCGCGCTGAAGGCAGTCATAAAGAGGTCCCAGTCCTCCTGGGCGAGGAAGCGTTCTGACAACGCGGCGCTGTCGTGCACACTTTTCCTCAGGTCACGAAGCCAGCCATCCTCACGCTCGTATGCGTGGTTCTGGTAGCGCGTGGCCCAACATGGGCACAGCACATGGCCGCCCAGTTCCTCGCTCACCCGATCGGCGAGCCCGGCAGGCCAGCTTCCGGTTTCCTCAGCGGTGCTCGTGTGGGTGCGCCAGTCGGCGATCTGTATACCGTCGAAGTCAGGCGTGAGCGGCGCCTTTGGCAGATCGAGGACGGCGACCCGCCGGTTCGCCCGGCCAAGCCGCGTCCACACTGGTTCGCGCAGAACCTCAAGATGGCGGCTGGTCTCGCCGTAGCGCCCCGCCTCCTCTTGAGTGTGGTAGTAGCGCGCGTGCTTGGAGGGATCGATGCCGGTGAACACCGACGGCCAAATCGCGTCGCTGCCAAAGCCGCGGGGGGTCGACGCGATGCCATGCGCCGCGCTCTGCCGATTGAGGTGCGGGAGGAACCCGGCGTCCATCCACGTCTCGAGCAGTTCGGCATCGCCAGCGTCCATGGCGACGAAAAGCAAATTGGTTCCTGGCATGTTGGCTCTTTGCTGGGATGTGGCGGCTTAAGAGCGGCCTAGGATCTGACGCAAGGCGTGCCGGCGAGCGTGGTCGCGCCAGGAGCGCGATCGTGCGTCAGCCGGCGATATGTCGTGAGGTACGCGTCTAGCATTTCATCGGCACCGAAGAGGGCCTTCGCGTCCCGCTGCGCGGCGGCGCCGAGGCGGCCGCGGAGCGCCGCGTCGGTCATCAGGCGGACCAAGTGGCCGGCGAAATCCTCGGCGCGATGCTCCGAGATGAGGCCGTTGCGGCCGTGCTCGATCGCGGTCTGAGCCACCCCGACCGGGGTGGTAACAATGGCAAGTCCGCTCGCCATCGCCTCCGCCAACGCGTTGCCGAACGCCTCGCTGGGCGAGGCAAAAGCGAAGACATCGGCCGCGTGATAACAGGCCTGGAGGTCGTCCCGCCATCCCAGCAGACGCACGCTGGCGCCGAGGTCGGAGGACCGGAGACGATGCTCGATGCGACCGCGCTCGGGTCCGTCGCCCATGAGCAACAGGATGCCGGGGGTTTGGGCGACCACCTTCTCCCACACGTCCAGCAACAGATCGAGGCCCTTCTCCGCCGACAGCCGCCCGGAGTACAGAACCACCGGACAGTCCGGCAGGCCCAGAGCGCGCCTTGTTTGCACCCGGTCATTGGTCACCACCGCCCAGCCTTTGGCCAGCGCGTTGCCGATGATGGCGATCTTGTGCGCTGGAACGGCGTGGGCCTTAAGCTCGGCCCCGACCGTAGGCGTCTGCCCAACGAGCATGTCGGCCAGTTGGAACGCGCGCCAGATCGCTCGGCCGAATGGATATCGGCGCACTTTGGCGATGTCGCCGAGTGCGCCGATGGAGGCGATCTTGAGGACAACCGGAATGCTGTGACGGCTGCGCTTGTCGGCGGGCTGCGCGCTTTCTAGGTTAGCGGCCATGCGCGGCCGCATCGCCCTAATCGTTCATCAGAAGCACTCGACGCCGGGCCGGATCGGCCGCGAGCTGCGCCGGCTGGGGTATGCGACGGACGTCCGCCGCACGTGCCTTGATCACCCGCTGCCGGCCACCATGGACGACCACGCCGGGGCGGTCATCTTCGGCGGGCCGATGAACGTGCACGATGAGGCCGAGTTCCCCTTCTTAGCCACCGAGAAAAAGTGGATCGAGCGGGTGCTGAAAAGCGGCAAGCCGTTCCTGGGCGTCTGCCTCGGCGGTCAGATGCTCGCCGAGGTACTGGGCGCCGCGGTCACGCGCCACGCAGAGGGCCAGCATGAGATCGGCTACCACCCCATCCGCGGCACCAGCGCGGGAAAGCCGATGTTCGATGGCGAGCTCACCGTCTATCAATGGCACTCCTACGGCTTCGGCCTGCCGCGCGGCGCACATCGGCTCGCCAAGAGCGAGACGTTTGAGACCCAGGCCTTCCGCTACGGCGCCGCGGCATATGCCATTCAGTTCCACCCCGAGGTGACGGCGAAGATGGTCGATCGCTGGACCACCGGCGGCGCCGACAAGCTCGTCCTACCCGGCGCTCAATCAAGGCCCGAGCAGCTGCGCGGCATCCGTCGCCATGAGCCGGGAATCCGCCGCTGGCTGCCCGGCTTTCTGGATCACTGGCTGAGTCACTAACGGCGGCCCGGTTCGATCCTTCGCAATGCGGCCCGTCGGGCCGCTCCTCATCCTTGGAGATTCTCGCTGCGCTCGCCCTCACCCTCCCCGTCAGCTTACGCTCGCGGGTCCGACCCTCTCCCGCAAGACGGGAGAGGGTCGGGGTGAGGGTGTCCAGGTTAGCGCTTGCGAAGCTGAGTCGCCGCGTGCACCAGCAGGCGCGCGTTGCCCGCACCAGCATAGCGATCGACGATCTTCTGGAACCGAGCGAGGATCTGGTTGAGGTTGACGAGCTGATCGTGGCTCGGCGTGGAGTTGGCGTAGCGCACCAGCAAGTCGAGCATCGCCGCCTCGATCCGCGGCAGGCCATGTTCGATATCGGCAATCGGGACGTCCTCGGCAATATCGAGAATAAGCGCTAGGTTGATGGTTCCGCGGACCCGCCCGTCGCGGAGGATCGGCGCGCTGACCGGCGGCAACCGCATCAAAAGGGGCCCGACGCTTGCCTTCCCCTCCTCGCTCTCGCCCCCACCTGAGGCTTGGGCCGCCCCGGCGGCGCTCACAGCAACGATGACCGCGAGCACGATAATTCGAGCGAATGCTCCCACCATCGCGTGCCGCTCCCCGACTAGTGGGACTCGCGCGGCACGGGCGCACCGCTGCCGCCGACCAGGAAATCGAAATCGACGCCGCGGTCGGCCTGGAGCACATGGTCGATGTATAGGCTGGCATAGCCGCGGTCGTGCCTAGCCGCAGGCGCCGTCCACGCTCGGCGACGGGCTTCGAGGTCGGCATCGGTTACATCGAGGTGGAGGCGCCGGGCCTCGACGTCGAGCTCGATCCAATCGCCGGTCTCAACGAGCGCGATCGGCCCGCCGACCGCCGCCTCGGGCGCGGTGTGGAGCACCACAGTGCCATAGGCGGTGCCGCTCATGCGGGCATCGGAGATGCGCACCATATCGGTGACGCCCTTTTCCACCAGGCGCTTCGGTATCGGCATGTTGCCCATCTCCGGCATGCCGGGATAGCCGCGCGGCCCCGCCCCTTTGAGTACCATGACAGAGCTCTCATCGACCTCGAGGCCGGGATCGTCGATGCGTGCGCGCAGCTCGTCAGGTGTCTCGAACACCACCGCCTGGCCGCGGTGCTTCATCAGCTCAGGCGTTGCCGCCGAGGGCTTGATGATGGCGCCGTTCGGCGCGAGGTTGCCGCCGAGGACGGCGATGCCAGAGCGCTCCTTGAACGGCTTGGCGGACGTGGCGATGACCCGCTCGTCGTAGCACACGGCATCCGCCGCGTTCTCGCCGATGCCGTTACCATTGGCCGTCAGTGCTCCGCCATGCACGAGATCGCCGAGCGCCTTGATCACGACCGGCAGTCCGCCGGCGTAATAGAAGTCCTCCATTAAGTACTCGCCCGACGGCATGAGATTGACCAACAGCGGCATGTCGTGGCCGAGGCGATCAAAGTCGGCGAGGTCCAACGGCACGCCGATACGGCCGGCGAGCGCCAGGAGATGCACAACGAAGTTGGTGGAGCCGCCGATCGCGGCGTTGACGCGGATCGCGTTCTCGAAGGCCTCGCGGGTGAGGATCTTCGACATGCGGAGGTCTTCGCGCACCATCTCAACGATGCGCCGGCCCGAGATGTGCGCGAGCACGTAGCGGCGCGAATCGACGGCCGGGATCGCGGCATTGGTCGGCAACGTCATACCCAGCGATTCGACCATGCTCGCCATTGTCGAGGCGGTGCCCATGGTCATGCAGTGGCCGTTCGAGCGCGACATGCAGGACTCCGCCTCCATGAAAGCGGCGAGGCTCATGTTGCCGGCGCGCACCTCCTCTGAGAACTTGAAGACATCGGTGCCCGAGCCGATGTCGCGGCCCTGGAACTTGCCGTTCAACATCGGCCCGCCGGAGACCATGATGGTCGGAAGGTCACAGCTCGCCGCCCCCATGAGCTGCGCTGGCGTGGTCTTGTCGCAGCCAGCAAGCAGCACCACGCCGTCGAGTGGGTTGGCGCGGATGCACTCCTCGACGTCCATGCTCATCAGGTTGCGGAAGAGCATGGTGGTCGGCCGCATCAGGGTCTCGCCGAGCGAGATCGTCGGGAACTCAAGCGGGAAGCCGCCGGCTTCCCACACCCCGCGCTTGACGTGCTCAGCGATCCGCCGGAAGTGGGCGTTGCAAGGCGTGAGCTCGGACCACGAGTTGCAGATGCCGATCACCGGCCGGCCGTCGAAGACGTGCTGCGGCAGGCCCTGGTTCTTCATCCAGCTGCGATGGAGGAACCCGTCCTTGTCGGCCTTGCCGAACCACTCGGCGCTGCGCCGCTTGCCGTTCTGCTCGCCCATGCTAGCTCTCCCTTGGTCCTTTGTAGGCACCCGAAGATTGCCGGCTCCGATCCTTCGCGACGCTCGCTGCGTTTGCCCTCAGTATATTGGAGATCCTCATCAGTGGAGGCGTGAGGCGCTGTCTGGAAGCATGTCGCTCGCTAAAGCTCTTTCGAACGGACCACCATCATCTTCTCGATCTGCATGTCGTGCATGGTGTGGTGAATGCCGCCGACGCCGTGGCCGGATTGGCGTAAGCCGGCGAACGGCACCCAGTTGACCCGGAAGGCGGTGTGGTCGTTGACCATCACCGCGCTCGCATCGAGGCGCTGGTAGCAGCGGAGTGCAGTATCGAGATCGCGGGTGCAGACAGCGGCCTGGAAGGCAAACGGCAGATCGTTGGCCCGGGCGATCGCCTCGTCGACATTGCGGTAGGGATAGATGCAGACCGCCGGGCCGAACACCTCGTTGCGGCTGATGGTCACTTCGGGCGGCGGGTCGTAGAGCAGGGTGCAGCCATAGCAGCTCTCGGAGATCGCCTCGCCGCCGCTCAAGACTTTGGCGCCGCCGTCGGCCGCCTCGCTCATCCACTGGTGCACACGCTCAACCTCGGCCGGGCGGATCAGCGGCCCGACCTCGGTCTCGGCTTTCGTGGGATCGCCGATGATGAGCTTGGCCGCATCGTCCGCCATGCGCCTGGCAAAGCCCTCGGCGATGTCGTGGTGGACGAAGGCGCGCTGGACCGACACTCACACCTGGCCGGCATGATAGAAGCCGCCTTTGGTGAGGAGCGGCAGCACATCGTCGAGATCGGCATCGGCGGCGACGATGACCGGCGCCGCGCCGCCGTGCTCAAGCGCGCAGCGGGCGCCCGGCGCGAGCTTGGAGCGGAGATACCAGCCGACCTTGCCGCTGCCGATGAAGCTGAAGAAGCCGACGCGGGAGTCCGTTACGAGCTTCTCGGCGACCTCACGGCCTGCGGTCACCGTCGCCTGACACCACTCCTCGGGCAGGCCGGCCTCCCGCAAAATCTGCACGAAGCGGAGGCACGAGAGCGCGGTGTCGTTGGCCGGCTTGACGATGACCGGGCAGCCGACCGCAACCGCCGGCGCCACCTGGTGGACGATCAGGTTGAGCGGATGGTTAAAGGCGCTGACCGCCACCACCACGCCGATCGGCTCGAGCCGGGTGAAGGCGAGGCGTTGCATCGAACCGGGGTTGAGCCCCATCGGGATCTCGGTGCCGGACTGGGTGCGCAGGGTCTCGATGCAGAGCTTGACGCCGTCGATCGCGCGCGCCACCTCGACCCGCGAATCGATCAACGGCTTGCCGCCCTCGCGTGCCGCTTCGACCGCGAGGGCCTCGGCACGCTCGCCCATCAACATTGCCGTGGTTTCGAGGATCTCGATGCGCTCGGCCGCCGAGAGCCAGGTATCGCGGTCGCGGTAGAGCCGATGCGCGGTCGCCAGGGCAGTTTCGGCCGCCCCGGCATCGGTGGTCGCCACCGTCGCGATCAGCGCCCCATCATAGGGTGCGGTGACCTCGACATCCGCCTCACTGCTAGTTGCACCGGGTACCATGAGCGCAAAATGATCGGCGGCCATGCCCATCCCCCTCTGAGCGGTCTAGCGCGGCAAGGTTACCCCGCACCACCTAGCACGCCCAGCCTTAAGTCGGGGCTAATAGCCCGCTTTGCGCATGCGGTGCCAGCGCCGGATGGCGAACGGCACGAAAGCAAGTACGGCGAGCACGGCCAGCCCGCCGAGGCCGATACGGATGGCATGCTCGCTGCCCGCGGCGAGCTCGCGGCCGGCATAGCCGAGGTAGGTGTAGGCGATAGCACCGGGCGCCATTGCGAAGAACGAGGCGATCACGAAATGGGAGAAGCGGATGCGGGTGAGCCCGAGCGCGAAGTTGACCACGTTGTAGGGGAAGAGCGGTACCAGCCTCACAAAGCAGACGAACTTCCAACCCTCGGCCTCGACCCCTTCGATCAGTCGCTTCAGCCGGCCGCCGAGGCGTCCGCGCAGCCAATCGGCGGCGATGTAGCGGGCGATCAGAAAGGCGAGCGAGCCGCCGACCGTGGCGCCCAAGAGGCTCCACAGCGAGCCCCACACCGGCCCGAACAAAACTCCGCTGATCAGCGTGAGCGCGACGCCGGGCAGGCCGAGCGGCGCGCACGCCGTGTACATCAGAATGAAGACCACGGGCCCCCACACCCCATAGTCCCGGATCGTCGTCTCGATCTCGACCGTGACGCCGTGGCGGTGGGACACCACGACGACGATCGCACCCACCATCGCCGCCAGCAGGCCCAAGCGCACGATGAGGCCCAACCTACCGCGATGCGCTCGCATCACCGGCACCGATCACGCCGGGCGAGGGCGGCGGCGCCGCGCCCGAGCGGAGGAGCTTCGTGAGGGAGAGAGACGTGCACCGATCGATCCTAGCTGACGAGCTATGTTGGACGGAAACCGGGCCGGCGCCGCCTACTTTTTCGTGATCATGGGCTTCATGGTGTTCGGCCCGAGTGGACGAGGGGTGCGATGGAGACGCCTGAACTCCTGATCGATGGCAGCGCCGATGCGTCGGCCATCGTGATACTAGCCCACGGGGCGGGCGCACCGATGGACAGCCCGTTCATGGCGGATGTGGCCGCGGGGGTGGCAGCGCGGGGCCTGCGCGCGGTCCGCTTCGAGTTCCCCTACATGGCGGCGCGGCGGCAGGGGGGGCCGCCCAGGGCCCAGCCCGGCCAAGGTGCTGATAGCGTGCTGGCGCGCGGTGATTGACGACCTCGTTGACGACTTGGGGCGCACGCGCCTGGTGATCGGCGGGAAATCGCTCGGCGGCCGGATCGCCAGCATGGTGGCCGACGAGGCCAGCGTCAGCGGTCTGGTCTGCCTCGGCTATCCGTTCCACCCGCCAGGGCAACCCGAGAAGCAGCGCACCGAGCATCTCAGCCGCCTCAAGACGCCAACGCTGATCCTGCAAGGGACGCGCGATTCGTTTGGCACGCCCGAGGACGTCGCCGGCTATGCCTTGTCACCGGCGATCCGACTGCACTGGTTGGAGGATGGCGATCACAGTTTCAAGCCGCGCAAGGCCTCTGGGCGCACGCTTGAGCAGAACATCGAAGAGGCGATCGCCGCGGTCGCCGATTTCGCCCACGGCCTCGTTTGACCTCGCGATCGGTGCGACGGCCGCCTAGACTCCGTCTCGAACGCGCCAAGCCGCACCACCGGTGAATGGAATGAAAACCCTTCGCAACCTCATCATCGCTCTCCTTGTCGTCGTGATCGTCGTCGTGGTCGGCGCCTACATCTATTTGCTTACCATCGACGTCGAGGACTACCGCCCGGAGATCGCAGAGGCCGTGGCCGATGCGACGGGCCGCGAACTCACGCTCGGCGGGCCGCTTGACCTCGCCATCTCGCTCACGCCGGTAGTGGTGACGGAGAACGTATCGTTCGCGAATGCCGACTGGGGCTCACGCCCGCAGATGGCGACGATCGAGCGCATCGAGGTGCAGATTGCGCTGCTCCCATTGATCAGCAGCGAGGTGGAAGTGCTGAAGCTCGTGGTGTCAGGCGCGGACATCCTGCTCGAGACCGATGCCGAGGGCCGGGCCAACTGGGAGTTCGAGGAGAAGGCGGCGGCGAGTCCAGAGGACAGGGCCGGCGGGCCGGACGATGATGGCGTGGGAGCGCTCATCATGCCGCAGTCGGTCCTCATCGAGAACGCGACACTGACCATGCGCGACGGCGAGACTGGCGAGGTGCGGTTGATCCAGCTCGACCGGCTGACGGCCGAGGCCGCCTCGACCGCAGCGCCGCTCGCGCTAAGCCTGCAGGGCACCGTCGATTCCCTGCCGATCCAGACCACCGCCAAGCTCGGGGCGATCACCGCGCTGACCAGCGGCGGGGCGCCTTATCCTGTGGCCGTCGAGGGTACGGCCGGCGGACTGGCCTTCAAGCTCGGTGGCACCATTGCCGAGCCGATGGCGGGCAGCGGCCTCGATATCGCGATCGAGGCCAGCGCCGACGATCTCGCCGGATTGGCTGCGCTCGCCGGCGACGGCCTGCCGACTGGTCAGCTGTTTGCCCTGTCCGGCAAATTCGGCGGCGGGCCAGAGACGTTTACCATCACCGACTACTCGGTCTCGCTCGGCACCAACACCGTGACCGGGCAGGTGACGGTTGCCACCGCAGCAGAGCCACCACGGATCGAGGCAACGCTCGCCAGCGACCGGCTCGATCTGGCGGCGCTGATGCCGGCGGAGGCCGAGGCCGGCGGCGGCGCCGACGAGACGCCGGCGGCGGATAGCGCGCCGCCGGGTCGTGTGTTCCCGAACCAGCCGCTGGGGCTCGATGGACTCAAGGACGGCAACCTGAAGCTCGGACTGACCATCGGCGAGCTGATCACGCCGTCTCTCACCGCCAACGATGTCTCTCTGTCCCTCACCCTCGAGAACGGGCGCCTGTCCATTACGCCGGCGAGCCTGACGGTCGCGGGAAGTCCGGTCGCGGTGTCGGCGCTGGTCGATGCCAGGCAGGACCCGCCGGCCGTCGGGATCGGGGTCGATGCACCGCAGTTCGATCTCGGCCGTTTTCTCACCGAGAGCGAGACGACCGATCTGCTCGAGGGGACAGCCGATATCGTCATCGATCTCGAGGGGCGGGGCGCCTCGATCGCGGCGATCATGGGCAGCCTGAACGGCGAGGCCCGCGTGCTGATGGGCGATGGCCGGGCCCGTACCCAGGCCTTCGACATGATCATCGGCGGACTGACGACCGTGATGGGCACACTGTTCTCGGGCCAGCAGGAGTGGACCGTGATCAACTGCATCGCCAGCGATTTCCTCGTCGAGGGCGGGATCGCCACCAGCCGCGCGATGATCCTCGATAGCGAGCACTCGACGGTGATCGGCGAGGGCTCGGTCGACCTCGGCGCGGAGACGCTGGCGCTGAAGGTAACGCCGAGCCCCAAGGTTGCCACCCTCAACGTCGCCGTGCCCGTCAACATTGGCGGGACACTGGCCGAACCGACCTTTCGGCCCGACGGGTTGGCGGCTGCACGCAAGATCGGCGGACTGTTGGGAAGTACGCTCTTTCCGCCCGCAGCCCTGCTCGGCCTCGGCGAGCTCGGCAGCAGCAGCGACAACTCGTGCCTCAAAATCGCCGCCGGCGAAGCGCCGGAAGGGGCAGCGCCGAGCCCGGTCGATGCGGTCACCGAAGGGCTCGGCGATGCGCTCGGCGGAGCCGGCGAGGGAGCCGCAGGCGCGGTCGAGGGCATCGGCGATGCCGTCGAGGAACTAGGCGAAGGCATCGGCAAAGGCCTCAAGAAGCTGTTCGACGACTAGCCTGTCGCGCCCTCTCGTCGATTATGCGATTGCCCCGTAGCCTAGAGGTCATCGGTTGAGCAGACTGGTCGTTGTCTCAAATCGCGTCGCCGATCTTCACGATCCGGCGCAGGCGGGAGGTCTTGCGGTCGGCCTGGGTGATGCGCTCAAGGCACGGGGCGGGGTGTGGTTCGGTTGGGATGGCACGACGGTGGTGCAAGGAACCCGCGTGCCGCCAAGAGTTCATCGGGTGGACGGGGCAACAACCATCACCCTACCGATGACCAAGAAAGACCATCGAGAGCACTACACGGGCTTCTCCAACAGCGTGCTGTGGCCGGTATTGCACTATCGCCTTGATCTGGTGGAGTTTCGCCCGGCATTCCTCAAAGGGTACAGACGCGTCAATTCGAAGTTTTCCGATGCGCTAGTTCCCTATCTCAAGTCCAAGGATGTGATCTGGATTCACGACTATCATTTGATTCCGCTGGCCGCCGAACTGCGCAAGCGCGGGTGTCAACAAAAGATCGGATTCTTCCTCCACACTCCGTTCCCGCCGCCGGAGATTCTAGCCGCGGCCCCTGAGCACAACTGGCTGATCCGTTCGTTGTTCTCCTGCGACCTGCTCGGCTTTCAAACGGAAACCGACCTCGCTAATTTCAGAAGCTGCGTCGAGAACTGCGGTGGGAGCACCGACCAGGGCGAGCGGATGACCGCATTCGGCAAGACCATGACAGTGCGCTGCTTTCCGATCGGAATCGATGTCGCCTCATTCGCCGCGATGGCGCACACGCAAGAAGCCGACGAGCTCATTCAGGTGCTGCGCCGGCGCACGCTCGAGCGCCGGCTGATCATCGGCGTTGACCGTCTGGACTATTCCAAGGGGCTGCCCGACCGGCTGCGGGCATTTCGGCGGCTGCTGGAACTCCATCCGGAGAACCAGAAGTCCGTCACGTTCATGCAGATCGCGCCGCCGACGCGGGAAGACGTCGAAGCGTATTCGGACATCCGCATCGAGCTGGAGACGCTATCGGGCGCGATCAACGGTGCGTTCGCGGATTTCGATTGGACGCCCTTGCGTTACATTCATCGCCCGATTCCGCGAACCACGCTGGCGGCGCTGTTCCGCGGCAGCCACGTCGGCTTTGTCAGCCCCTTGCGCGACGGTATGAACCTGGTCGCGAAGGAATACGTGGCGGCCCAGGACCAGGAGGATCCCGGCGTGTTGGTGCTGTCGCGGTTCGCCGGCGCCGCGGAAGACATGCAAGAGGCGTTGATCGTCAATCCTCACAATATCGAAGAGGTGACGGAAAGCCTGCAAAGAGCACTGCAAATGCCCCTCGAAGAACGCCGTCGCCGTCAGGCGGCGCTCCTGAGCAAGATCTCGGCGCGCGACGCCGAGCATTGGCAGGCAGGTTTCCTGGGCGCGCTCGAAGGTCTGCTACCCCGGCGGAGCGCATGACGGCTCACGCCGCGTTCTCGGCGAGCCGCCTTTCGGACGCTCTGGCCGCTAGGGAGACCCGCGCCCGCGACCTTCCCGACCGGCTTACGCTGACGGCTCGTTTCGGCCTCGTCCCGCTCTTCGCGGACTCCGCTCAGAGGTTGGGACCCGCTCGGCGGCCCGGTTGTCGGCAGTCTCCTTGGCCAGCCGAAGGGCCCGGAGGCGCTCGGTTTTCTCCACGGCAGCCTCCTCGGCAGCGGTCTGATCCGCTGCATCTTGGGCCAGGCGAACGGCGCGAAGCTGCGCCGTCTCCTCCTTGATACGTTTTTGCGCCGCTTCCCGCTTGTTCGAGGGTTTCGTGCTCACTGTCGTTATCCGCGTGGGCCCTCGCTGGGGCCCGATCCGATCCCGGTCGTCAGGAGGTGGCGTAGCGGGCGCGCGCGGCGCGCTCGATCGCAGCCGCCGGGAGCCGTCCCACCGGCAGGCCGTGGCGGATCATCTCGAGAAGCCTCATCTCTTCTTGGCTCACCCTGCCATCGGCGGCGGCAATGTCACAGGCGAGCGCATAGGCGGTCTCGCGGAGCCCCGGCGAGAGGGTCTCGCTTGCCAGGGTGATCACGGTGTTAAACCCGTTGTCCTGGTTGAGAATCTCCGCGCAGCCCTGCGAGAGTTTCGGCAACAGCTCCTCGTCGAAGTCGCGGAACACCGGCAACATTCGCACGATGTCGCCGATGGTCAGGAGCTCCTTGTCGGTCATTTCGCGGTCGGCGGCCGCCATCACGACCATGATGTAGACCAGCGCGGCGTGTACGGTCATCGCTTCGGCATTGTCCAGGCTGGGTGATGTGGTCGGACCATAGGAAGGGCGTAGGACCGCGGCAAGCGCTATGTGCCGGCACCTAGGGCCCGCTCACGCGGCATCGCTGCCCACCGCTTGGGTTGTCATGGCGATCGCCTCGGCTAAGCCGACGCGGTGGATCGGCACGTCGGGTGGGAAGGCCTGGCATAGGCGCGAGGGCATCATGGCGTCGAGCATGACGAAGACGCCGCGATCCCGCGCCCGCCGGATCAGCCGGCCGTAGGCTTGCTTGAGCCGCAGCCGGGTGATCATGTCATCGTAGCGGGCACCGCCGAAGGCCGCCTTGCGCGCCCGGTGCAGGATGTCGGGGCGTGGCCAGGGCACCCGGTCGAACACAATCAGGCGGAGCGAACGGCCCGGCACATCGACGCCGTCGCGCACCGCATCGGTCCCCAAGAGGCACGAATCGGGCTCGGCCCGGAAGATATCGACGAGCGTCCCGGTATCGACCGCATCGACGTGCTGGGCGAGCAGGATGAGCCCGGCCGCGTCGAGCGCGGCGGCGATGCGCTCGTGGACGGCGCGCAGGCGTGTGATCGCGGTGAACAGGCCGAGCGCGCCGCCGCCGGCGGCAAGCAGAAGCTCGCGGTAGGCGGCCGCGACCTGGTCAGCATCGTCACGGCGTACATCGGTGACGACGATGATCCGGGTCTGGGCGACGTAGTCGAACGGCGAGGCGAGGCTCACCCGCTGGGCCGGCATGGCAAGGTGGTGGGCGCCGGTGCGCACCTCGGCGGTAGCCCAATCGTCGTCGGACTCATCGCTGCGATCACGCAGGCTGGCCGAGGTGATCACGGCACCGTGGGCGCGCTTGAGCACCTCTTCGGCGAACGGGATCGTCGGATCAACCCAATGGCGGTGGAAGCCGGCATCGACCTCGCGGCCGGCCCGACGGGCGATCGAGAACCAGTCGACAAAGGCCTCGGGCGTCGCGGTCTGGAGATCAGCAAGCATGGCGCGCCAGGCGGCCAGCAGGCGCTCGCGGCGCTCGAGCCCGCGGCGGGCCGCCTCGATCCGCACGCGGGTGTCGGTCTCCAGCTCATCGGCCGCCTCGTCGAGGCGCGCGCCGAGGCGGGCGCGGACCTCCGCCATCGGCGCCGCGATTCGTCCAAACGCCGCCTCCAGCGCGTTCGCCGCGGCGTGCAAGCCGGGCACCGGCGCCTCGACCGCGGCCTCAAGGTTGTAGGCAGGCGCCGAATCGGGGTTGCGGGCGAGCACCTGGGCCCGCACCCGTTCCAGGAACTCCTCGGCCGGGCCGGCAGGGTGTCCCTCGCCGATGCGGGAGAGCCAGCCCGAGGTCGGCAGCACGCCGGCAGCGCGGATTGCCGCGCGGAGGGCTTCGTGGCCTGTGTCATCGTCGCCGAGGAGATCACCGAGGCGCCGCTCCAACCCGCGCAGGCGGCTGCGCCGGGCACGGTCATCACCGCGCAGCCAATGCCTGAGCTCGACCGCCTCGGCGCCGGAGAGATGGGCCGAGAAAGCGCCGTCCGCGGCATCGAACAGATGGTGGGCCTCATCGAAGACATAGCGGAGCGGCGGGTTGGCATCCTCGCGCCCCACGGCCGCGGTCACCATCACCAGCGCGTGGTTGGCGATCACCACCTCCGCGTGTCTCGCCTTGCGCACGGCGCGCTCGATGAAGCATTTGCGGTAGTGCGGGCAGGCCGAGTAGATGCACTCGCCGCGCCGATCCGTGAGGCCAAGGGTTCGGCCGTGCCCTAAGAGCTGGGCGAGCCAGGCCGGGAAGTCGCCGCCGACCATGTCGCCATCGCGGGTGCTGAGCGCCCAGCGCGCCATCAAGCCGAGTGCGACGCCCTCCGCCGGTACCCAGCCCTGGCGCATCGCGCCGCGGCCGCCCGCGGCTTCCTCCATGTTGAGGAGGCAGAGGTAGTTCTCCCGGCCCTTGCGGATCACCGCTTTCTCGGCCTTGACCTCGGGCTGTGGATATAGACGGTCAAGCTCCTGGTCGAGCTGGCGTTGCAGGTTCTTGGTGTAGGTGCTGAGCCACACCGCCCCCTTGTTGGTCCGCGCCCACAGGCTGGCGGGCGCGATGTAGCCGAGTGTCTTGCCAATGCCGGTGCCGGCTTCGGCAAGGACGACGATCGGGCTGCCGGCGACATCGCGGGGCGCGAAACCCTCGGCCGCCGTCGCCGCATAGTCGGCCTGCTGGGGGCGCGGCTCGGCATTCGGGCCGAGCAGGCGGTCGAGCTGTGCGCGGGTCTCGTCCGGGTCGATCCGCTTGTGGCCCGGCGGCGGCGGCGGCGCCTCCTCGCGCCAGTTCGGCAACCGGTTCCAGACATCGAGGCCGAACCGCCCGCCGCCGGCGTCGGCCGGCTCGACGCCGAGCGCCGTTATGACGGCCGGAGCCCATGCCCAGCCGCCTTTGGCGAGACCCGCCGCGATCGGCGCTGCATCGGGATCGGCATCCGCTGCGAGCTCAGCAAGCAGACGCCGCGTCGCTTCGCGCAGACACAGCGCCTCAGCGATGTCATCGGCCGGCTGATCCAGGCCAAGCGCAGCCGCGAGCCCGCGCGCGGTCGGCAGACAGAAGCGGGCCGGGCGTACGAAGGCGAACAGCTCGAGGACATCGAAGGCGGCAAACCGCTCGCAGCCCAACCGACGGGCAAGCGCCAGACGGTGGCAGACGATCGGGGCGCTGGTGGCCGCCCGTCGCGCAGCCTCGGCATGGTTGAGCTCCTCGATCTCGCCGTCGGGCGAGAGCCAGGCGGCGCCGCGCGGACCCGCCGCCAAAGCCGGCGCATTGGGCAGCGCGACCGACGGTGCGGAGCGGGCCTCGTCCATGGCCCGAGTATATCCCGCCGGGCGGCGGCGCCCGCACCGAGCCGTCGTTGACGGGGTGGGCCCGAGACCCTAGCTTCCGGCACCCATGCCAAGCGAAATCGAGATCGCCGAAGCCAGCAACGCCTGGCCATTCGTCGAGGCACGCAAGGTCGTCGGTCGCCTCGGCGGCGAGCTGCCGGCCAAGGGCTACGCGCTGTTCCAGACCGGGTATGGGCCGTCCGGCCTGCCCCACATCGGCACCTTCGGCGAGGTCGCGCGCACCGCCATGGTCCGCCACGCGCTGTCGGTGCTGCTGCCGCGTGTGCCGAGCCGATTGTTCGCCTTCTCCGACGACATGGACGGGCTGCGCAAGGTGCCCGACAACATCCCCAACCGCGACATGGTGGCGCAGCACCTCGGCAAGCCGCTGACCGCCATCCCCGACCCGTTCGGCGAGGCAGAGAGCTACGGCCACACGATGAACGGGCGGCTCTGCGCCTTCCTCGACCACTTCGGGTTCGACTACGAGTTCCAGAGCTCAACCGCGCTCTACCGCGCCGGCCGCTTCGATACGGCGCTGCGGCAAGTGCTCGCGCACTACGACGAAATCATGGCGGTGATGCTGCCGACCCTAAGGCCGGACCGACGAGCGACGTACAGCCCGTTCCTGCCAATCAGCCCGACGACGGGGCAGGTGTTGCAGGTACCGCTGGTGGCACACGATGCGGGGGCCGGCACCGTGGTGTTCGAGGACGAGAACGGTGAGCGCAGCGAGGTGCCGGTGACCGGCGGTCACTGCAAGCTGCAATGGAAGCCGGACTGGGCGATGCGCTGGGTCGCGCTCGACGTCGATTACGAGATGTCGGGCAAGGACCTTATCGATTCGGTCAGGGACTCAGGCCGGATCGCCCGCGTCCTCGGCGGGCAGCCGCCCGAAGGGTTTTCGTACGAGCTGTTCCTCGATGAGAACGGCGAGAAGATCTCCAAATCGCGTGGTAATGGCCTGACCATCGAGGAGTGGCTGCGCTACGCCTCGCCGGCGAGCCTCTCGCACTTCATGTACCAATCGCCGCGCAAGGCGAAGCGGCTCTACTTCGATGTCATTCCGCGCACAGTCGATGACTACCTCGGGCGCCTCGCGGGGTACGCGGATGAAGAGTCGGACAAGCGCCTCGCCGATCCCATCTGGCACGTCCACGGCGGTGCGCCGACGGCACAGTCAGTGCCGCTGAGCTTCGCGATCCTGCTGAACCTCGCGAGCGTCTGCAACGCCGACGACAAGGCGGTGCTGTGGGGTTTCATCAGCCGCTACGTCGAGGGCGCGGGACCCGAGAGCCATCCCTTACTCGATGAGCTCGCCGGCTTCGCTCTCAACTACTACCGGGACTTCGTCAGACCGGCCAAGCAGTACCGGGCCCCGAACGAGGACGAGCGCGCGGCGCTCGAGGAACTGGCGGCGACGCTGGCGGCGCTGCCGGACGAGGCTGATTCAGAAGCGATCCAGTTCGAGGTCTACGAGATCGGCAAACGCCACGACTTCGAGAATCTGCGCGCGTGGTTCAAGGCGCTCTACGAGATCCTCTTGGGTCAGACTCAGGGGCCGCGCCTGGGCTCGTTCATTGCGCTCTACGGCATCGGCGAGACGATCGCGCTCATTCGCCGTGCGCTCGCCGGCGATGATCTCGCCGCTGTCGCCGGCCAGTGAGCAGCCCAAATCTCAGCGGACGCTGAAGGCCTTGGCGTAGTCGAAATAGAGCTCGCGGGCGCGGCCGGCGACCGGTCCGGGCTGGAAGTCGTGGTCCTCGACCTGGGTGATCGGCAGCACCTTGCCGTAGTTGCCGGTCGAGAACACCTCATCGGCGGCCAGCACCTCATCGAAGCCGATGGCGCGCTCGACCACCTCGATCCCGTCCTTGCGCAGGAGATCGATGACGCGCGCGCGGGTGATGCCGGCGAGGAACGTGCCGTTGGCGGCTGGGGTGTGCGCGGCGCCATCCTTGGCGATCCACAGGTTGGCGGTCGCTAGCTCGGCGACGTTGCCGTTGGGATCGAGGGTGACGGCGTTGAGAAATCCGCGCGAGGCGGCTTCCTTGAGCGCGAAGCCGGCGTTGGGATAGAGGCAGGAGGCCTTGGCCGTGGTCGGTGCCGCGGTAAGGCTCGGCCGCGTGCGGGTCGAGAGGCAGGCGGTGAAGCCCGAGGCCGGCGGCATGGCCTTTTCGTGGATGGCGATAACGAAGCGGGTGCTCTCGGGTTCGGCATTCACGAAGCCATCGCTGGCGTAGAACATCGGCCGCACGTAGAGGACCGCGTCCTCAGGGAAGCGCCGGATCCCGTCGATGCAGAGGTCGGTGATCGCCTGCGCCGAATGGGTCGGCGCCAGTCCCATCGTCAGCGCCGAGGCACACAGCCGCTGGCAATGCTGGTCGAGGTCCGGCGCAAGGCCGGCCATCGCCCGGGCGCCGTCGAAGACCACCGAGGCCATCCAGAACGCGTGGTCCATCGGCCCCGTAAGCTTGGGGTTGCCCTCGTGCCACTCGCCGTCGGCGTAGCAGACGGATCGCTCTTGCTCGCTCATGACGCGGACTCTAGTGCCGGGGCGGCGCGAAATCTATGACGATCGCACACCTCCGGCCTTTCCGCCTAAGATGGCTGCGATGCCGGGACGCTACAGCCTGACCGACCCGCCCGGAGCACTGCGCACGCTGTTCGGCATCGCCGAGTGCCCGATCGAGCGGCCGCTCTACAACATCGCGCCGACCTGGAACGTACCGGTGGTCCGGCCGGCGGAGAGTGGCGGACTCGAGGCGGTAATGATGCGTTGGGGCCTGTTGCCGCCGTGGGCGCGGAAGATCACCGAGGGCGCCAAGCTGCACAACGCGCGGTGCGAGACGCTGGCCGAGAAGCGCACCTTCCGCAGGGCCTTCGCGGCGCGGCGCTGCCTGTTGCCGCTCGACGGCTTCTTCGTCTGGCATGAACAGGATAAGCAGAAGAAGCCCTATCGCGTCTGCCTCAAGGGCGGCTCACCCTTCGCCGCCGCCGGTCTGTGGGAGCGCTGGACCGCGCCCGGGCGGGAGGACCGCGAGGAGGGCGGCATCCTCTCGTGCACCCTGGTGACGACGGATTCACCGCCGGGCCTCGCGCATCTCGATTCCCGCATGCCGGTGATCCTCGATGCCGGTGATTACGCGACGTGGCTGTCGATCGAGAACGCGCATGAGGCGCTCACGCGGTTGTATGAGCCGCCCGCCGAATCAGCGCTCGATTACTACCCGGTCAGCGAACGGGTCAATAAGACCAAGAACGACCCGCTTGTCGTCGAGCGTCTGCCGGAGGCCGGCTGAGGCGATGTGCGGACGCTACGGCCTCAACGTCACGCCGCAGATAGTCAGCGACTTTTTCGACATCGAGACGACGCCGAACCTGCCGCCGCGCTACAACATCGCGCCGACCCAGGACGCCCCGGTCGTGCGGCGAGCGCGCGATGGCCGTCGGACGCTCTCCATGATGCGCTGGGGGCTGGTGCCGTTCTGGGCCAAGGACGTGAAGATCGGCGCTAAGATGATCAACGCCCGGGCCGAGACGGTGCCCACGCTGCCGGCCTTCCGCGAGGCCTTCGAAGCGCGCCGCTGTCTGGTGCCGGCCGATGGATTCTATGAGTGGAAGAAGGACGGCAAAGCGCGCCGCCCGTTCCGGATCGGCATCGGGGATGGGGGGCCCTTCGCCTTCGCCGGGCTGTGGGAGCGCTGGCGTGGGCCACAAGGCAACGCGGTCGGCGGCGAGATCGTCCGCTCCTTCACGATCATCACCACCGAGGCCAACACCGCGGTCGCGCCGGTTCACTCGCGCATGCCTGTGATCCTCGACCCCCAGGACTATGCGATATGGCTTAGCCCGGACGCGGCCGGCGAGGATCTACTTGGCCTCCTACGCCCCTGTCCCGCCGAACAGCTTGTGCTCTATGAGGTGAGCGATCGCGTCAACAGCCATGTCAACGACGATGCGGCGTGCATCGAGCCGCTGCGCACCCTGTTCGATCACGGCCTCGCTCCCCACCGAGCGTCATGAACAGCCCGACTTTGTACGCCCTAGTGGTGCTGTTCTGGGGCACATCCTGGATCGCCATCACGTTTCAGCTCGGCACCGTGGCGCCCGAGGTCTCGGTCGCTTATCGTTTTCTGATCGCCTCGGTGGTTCTGATCTCGTGGTGCCTGTGGCGGCGACTGCCGATGCGCTTCGGACTGCGAGCGCATGCCTACATGGCGCTGATGGGCGTTTTTCTGTTCTGCCTCAACTACATCGGCTTCTACTTCGCCATCAGCTACATCGCGAGCGGGCTGTCGGCGGTCGCGTTCTCGACGATCGTGATCATGAACGTCATTTTCGGCGCGCTCTTTCTGCGCTCGCCGGTCCGCCCGCGCGTGGTGCTCGGCGCGGTGCTCGGGTTGATCGGGATGGCGCTCGTGTTCTGGCGCGACCTCGCGGCCTTCGAGATCGCCGGCGCCGGCCTCTTGGGACTGGGCTGGTCGATGCTGGCGACGACGTTCGCCTCGCTCGGCAACATCGCCTCGGCGGCCAGCCAGCAGCGTGGGCTGCCGGTGCTGCAGGCTAACGCCTACAGCATGATCTACGGCGGCATTCTGACGATTGCCATCGTGTTAGTGCAGGGCCTGCCGCTGCACTTCGTGTGGACGGTGCGCTACATCGGCTCGCTTTTCTACCTCGCCCTCTTCGCCTCGGTCCTCGGCTTCACCTTCTACCTCACGCTGTTGGGGCGCATCGGTGCCGACCGGGCGGCTTATGCGACAGTCCTCTTTCCGGTGGTTGCGCTGACGCTGTCGACCGTCTTCGAGGGCTACGAGTGGACGACGGTCTCGCTGATCGGCGTCGGCGTGGTGCTGCTCGGCAACATCATCGCCCTGCGCGGCATCGATGAGCCGCGCGCGGCCCGCGCCAATGCGTGAGCGCGACGGCGGCGTGAGCCGGAGAGGCGGGTGAGCCTGTTCGGGCTTGCGCGCCCGCTCCTCCTCGGCATGCCGCCCGAGACCGCTCATCGCCTTACCACGACGGCGCTGCGCTGGGGCCTCGGCGGACGAGCCTCGGCAAGGAGCGAGCCAGTGCTGCGAACACAGCTCTGGGGGCTCGATTTTACCAATCCACTTGGCCTCGCCGCCGGCTTCGACAAGGATGCCGAGGTTGCCGACAGGATGCTCGCCCTCGGCTTCGGCTTCGTCGAGGTCGGCACGATCACGCCGCGGGCACAGCCCGGCAATCCCCCGCCGCGCGTATTTCGGCTGCCCGAGGATCGCGCCGTCATCAACCGTCTCGGGTTCAACAGCGCCGGGCTCGCCGCCGCCCGTCGGCGGCTCGCCGCGCGGAGGCACGGGCGGATCGTCGGGGCCAACATCGGGGCCAATCGCGACAGCACGGATCTGATCGCCGACTACCGCGCTGGGCTCGAAGCCGTGCACACGTTGGTCGACTATGTCGCGATCAACGTCTCCTCGCCAAACACACCGGGCTTGCGCGATCTGCAAGAGCGGCGTGCGCTCGATGAACTATTGGGCGCGTTGGTGGCGCGGCGGGCGGAGCTGGCCGTCGGTGGGGTGCGGCGGGTGCCGCTTGTTCTCAAGATCGCGCCCGACCTCGACGCGGCGGCATGCGAGGCGATCGCCGAGGTGGCGTTAGCGCACGGTATCGATGGCTTGATCGTCGCCAACACCACGATCAGCGGCCGCGAGGGCCTCCACAACCGCCTTCGCGAACAGGCTGGCGGGCTGAGCGGCGCGCCGCTGTATGCGCGCTCGACGGCGCTGCTTGGCGAGATGTATCGCCTGGTCGGCCGACGCCTGCCGCTGATCGGCGTGGGCGGCGTGGCTAGCGGACGGGACGCCTACGACAAGATCCGCGCGGGCGCGGCCCTGGTGCAGCTCTACACCGCGCTGATCTACGAAGGGCCGCCTTTGGTTCGCCGCATAAACGACGAACTGAGCGTCCTTCTGAAGGCGGATGGCCTCGCCGAGGTGGCTCACGCCACCGGTGCGGACATCGACTCCGCGTGAGCCCGGCGCGGCCAACGCGACCAAGGCCGCGATGCAGTCCATTGCCACTTCCCAAGTCCGACGCCCGCCCCTTGTTCGCGGCGTGTCCGTCGGGTACGCCTCTGTCGGGCGCCATGTTAGCATGATCGCCCTGGTCGTGACCTGTACGTCGCCATGGGCCCATTGACTCACATCGTCCTGTTTGCCGCCTACGCACTTGGCGTGGCCGCGGTCGCCTTCGGTCTGCCGGACGCCGTTACCGAGATAAGCCAGAACCTGGGCTACGCGCTCGGCGGTTGCATCTTTCTCGCCGCGGCCCTGTTGCACGAGGCGATCGCGCGGCGGCTGAGTCACGCCGAGCTTAGGGAATCCGTCCGGGAGGCGCGGCGCCTCACACTCGATCTCGATCTCGATCTCGATCTCGAACGCGACATCGACAACATCCGCGAGGATATCGCCCGCCTCGGCAGCACCGGCGCGGGCGTAATCGCCGGCAACGGCGGCGACAACAAAAACGAATTCGTGCTCGAAATGCGCGTTCTCCAGAGCCTGCTCGAGAACCTCGAGCGCAGTGGTGGACGGCCCACCGCTGCCGCGAGCGCCGCTACGACGACACTCGCCGAGGGCGGAGACGGCGCGGCGGCGCCCGCAGCGGCCTCGGCTGCGCCGGCCACCCAGTCTCGCGAGGCGCGGCCGGCAGCGCGCCCCTACAAGCCCCGGCCCGTTCTGACCGGCCTGTCGAACAGCGAGATCTTGGACATCACGCGATCGGCGCTTCGGAACAACCGCGTCGATCTTTACCTCCAGCCGATCGTCAACCTGCCGCAGCGCCAGGTCCGCTTCTATGAGGCGTTCTCGCGCATCCGCAACGAGAACGGCGATCTCATCCTGCCCGGGCAGTACATCCCGCTGGCGGCCGAAGCCGGCCTGGTCTCGACCATCGACAATCTCTTGCTGTTCCGCTGCGTTCAGCTCGTGCGCCGGTTCGAGCGCAGCAACAACGACGCCGGCTTCTTCTGCAATATCTCGTCGCATAGCCTGTACGACACCGATTTCTTCCCACAGTTCCTCGAGTTCATGCAGCACAATCGGCGCCTGGCCAGTCGCCCCATCTTCGAGCTCAGCGAGGCCGACCTGCGCACACCTGGTATCCTAGAGCCACTGTCACGGCTGAGCGCACTGGGCTTCGGCCTATCGATCGACCGCGTGAGCGATTTGGAGGCCGACTTCC
This sequence comes from Alphaproteobacteria bacterium, assembly GCA_965248765.1. Classification (GTDB taxonomy): domain Bacteria; phylum Pseudomonadota; class Alphaproteobacteria; order VGEJ01; family VGEJ01; genus CBDFKF01. The sequence goes on along the minus strand of CBDFKF010000004.1, from coordinate 2,529,686 downwards.
CCGATCTCGCCGCACGCAACGTCCGCTACATCAAGGTGGGCGTGCCCACCCTGTTTGCCGAGCCGAAGCGGCGTGGCGCCCGCACTCGCGGCGGCGATCAGGTGGTGCGCATCAAGGCCAGCAACATCGAGGTGATTGCCGAGAAGGTCGAGGATGAGAAGAACGTCGTCGATCTCCTCGATTTCGACATCGGCTACGCCCAGGGCTTTTTGTTCGGCGAGCCCCGGCCGAGCCGGGAATCAGCGGCCTGAACGCAATGCCGGTTCGCCGCGTTTCTCACCGGTGAGCGCCACCGGCCTGAGTCCGCACTGCACAGTATGAATGTACCGATCCACGCCGGCTTCAGCGCGCTGAAGCCGCACTACGACGCCGCGATCCTCGACCTTTGGGGGGTGATCCACGACGGCCATCAGCTCTACGTGGGGGTGGCGGAGTGCCTCAGCACGATGCGCGCGCAGGGCATGCGCATTCTCCTCCTGTCCAACGCGCCGCGCCGGAGCGACGTCGTGGCGACGCAGCTCGGTGGGCTCGGCCTCGATCCGGCCGCCTATGACGGCATCGTTACGTCGGGCGATGTGACCCGCGAGGCGATCGCCGAGGGCATCGATGCCTGGCACGCCGCCCTTGGCAAGGCGTTTTACCGGCTCGGACCCGAACGCGACCGGGGGCTGATGGAGGGTCTCGACGGATGGTCGGCGGCGCCCAGCCTTGCGCTGGCGGACTTCATCCTGGCCAACGGCCTCTTTGACGACACCACCGAGACCGTGGCGGACTATGGGCCGCTGTTCGCAGAGGCGCTCGGGTTAGGACTGCCGATGATCTGCGCCAACCCGGACCTCGTCGTCATCCGCAAAGGCGAACGGGTGTTGTGCGCGGGCTCGCTCGCCGCCGCCTACGAGAAGATCGGTGGCGATGTGGTCTACCACGGCAAGCCGCATCCGCGAGTGTATGAGGTGTGTCTTGCGCGCTTCGGCGGTGTCCCGCGCGAGCGCATCGTCGCGATCGGCGACAGCCTGCGCACCGACATCGCCGGGGCGCGGCGCGCCGGCATCGACGCCGTGTTCGTCACCGGCGGCATCCACGCCGAGGAGCTGGGACACGAGCCGGGCGGGACGCCGAGCCCGGGACAACTGGCATCCCTCGTCGATGGCGCCGCGCACCAGCCGACGGCGATCCTGCCGGCGTTGGTCTGGTAGTTCAGGTGACGGCGGCGCGCGCCTTGAACTCGGCGCGATCCCAGGCACGGCCGACCATCACCTCCTTGAGGCGCTGCACCGCGTCCCACATATCGACGTAGCGGAGGTAAAGCGGGGCAAAGCCGAACCGCAGCAGGTCGGGGGCGCGAAAATCACCGATCACCCCCTGGGCGATCAGGGCCTGGATGATGGCGTAGCCTTGGCCGTGGCGCAGCGAGATATGGCTGCCCCGTTGGGCAGCTTCGCGCGGCGAGACCAGGACGAAGCCATCGCCCGCGCACTCCTGCTCCACGATCGCGATGAAGAGGTCACCGAGCGCCATGCTCTTGGCCCGCACATCGGCCATATCAATGGCCTCAAACAGCTCGAGCGCCGCCTCGAGGGCGACCATGCCGAGGATTGGCGGCGTGCCGCAGAGGTGCCGCGTGATACCCGCCGCCGGCGCATAGTCGGGCGAGAAGTCGAACGGCGTGGCATGGCCCATCCAGCCGCTCAAAGCCGGCTCGATCGCTTCGAGGAGCCCTTCGCGGACGAACAAAAAGGCCGGCGATCCGGGTCCGCCGTTGAGATACTTGTAGGTGCAGCCGATGGCGAGATCGCTGCCGTCGGCATCGAGGGCGAGCGGCACAACCCCGGCCGAGTGCGACAGGTCCCAGAGCGTGAGCGCGCCGGCCGCGTGCGCCGCCCGGTTTACCGCCGCCATGTCGTGGACACGGCCGGTGCGGAAGTTGACATGGGTCAGCATGACGACGGCGGTCTCGGCATCGAGCGCATCGACGATCTCGCCAGCTTCAACCAGGCGGAGATCGCAGTCGGCGAACAAGCGGTTGACGCCGTCGGCGATATAAAGATTGGTCGGGAAATTGCCGGCCTCCGAGACGATGACGCGGCGCTGGGGCTTGAGCCGCAACGCCCCAACCAATAGCTTGAAAAGGTTCACCGACGTCGAATCGGCGACGATCACCTCTGCCGCCGCCGCGCCGATCAACCGGGCGATGGACGCGCCGAGTGCGGCCGGCAGATCGATCCAGCCGGCCGTATTCCAACTGCTGATCAGGCCCTCGCCCCAATCCTGCCGCACGGCGACCTCAAGCCGCGCCGCCACCCGCTTCGGTAACGCGCCCAGCGAGTTGCCGTCGAGGTAGATGATGTCGTGCGGCAGCGCGAACTGATCGCGGGCGGCGGCCAGCGGATCGGCCGCGTCACGATCGAGAAAGCTTTGGCGATCCATCATGCGTGAGAGCTTGCCCGCGAACTCAAGCCGCGCGCAAGCGGGCGGAATTGACACGGCCCCGAAGGTGGGCGGATGATGACGAGTGGACGGGATCTCACGGCCCAAGAGGGATCCACCATCGGAGGACGACACACAGCATTGGTAGGCGCCGCGGTCGGCGCGGCGCGGCTATTGGGCGGCTGTACCGCCCAACTGGCCGGCGACGCGCTGGCACTCACCGACTCGCTCACCGTTGTTTCCTGGGTCTCCACCGCGGTGTCAGGCAAGGGCCTGGGTGAGCACGCCCTCGATCTCGTCACCGGCCGGGATTGCCGCTTCCTCGAAGCCGCCCTGCGCGATGACCGCCGCCTGTGCGAACGCCGGGGCTCGCCAGCGACTGAGGACGACTTCCGCGGGCTCGCCGGCCTCCTGGAGCCGCGCGAGCAGGCGCCGGTGCAGGATGTGGCGGTGGTCCCGGGTGAAGGCGTCACCTCCGGCAACGAATCGCAGCCAACGGCCGTGGCGGCACTCGACGAAGATCCGCCGGCGCGGCGGTCGGCTTTGGCGGCGCTCGACGAGGATCCGTTGCCGCGCCGTTCGGCGCTGGCGGCGCTCGACGATCCGCGGCCGCGGCCGGTCGAGGAGCTGTGGCCTCAGGCAAGGTGAGGGGCCGCCAGGTACTCGCCCGATTGCATCTCGGTGAGGCGCGAGGCGGTGCGCGCGAAGGCGGCGAGATCCGCGGCCGGATCGCATAGCTGATCGGGAACGGCATCGGCGCTGCAAATCAGGTTCACGTTGTGCTCGTAGAGCACGTCGATCAGGTTGATGAAACGCCGTGCCTCGTCGCGGCGAGACGCATCGAATCGCGGAATCCCGACCACGGTCAGCGTGTGGAACTGCCGCGCGATCTCTAAGTAGTCGGCGGCGCCAAGGGGTCGGCCGCACAACTCATCGAAATCGAAGCGCGCGATACCGGCGGCGGTCGCCGGCACCGCGAGCGCCCGGCCCTGGACGTCGAGCTCAACCGGCTCGGGCAGCGCGCCGTCGAGGAGCTCGACGTAGGTCTCTTCAAGGCCGCTGGACGCCTCATCACCAAACGGATGGAAGTAAACGGGGTGGCGTTCGAGCTGGCGCAGGCGATAGTCGGTCGGGCTGTCGAGGTGAAAGACCTCGAGGTTGGTCTTGATGAGGTCGATGAAGGGGAGGAACTGGTCGCGGTTGAGCCCGCCGGCGTAGAGCTGATCGGGCACGATGTTCGAGGTGGCGACGACGACAACACCATTCTGGAACAGCTTGGAGAACAACCGACGCAGGATCATGGCGTCGGCGACGTCGGTGACCTGCAGCTCATCGAGGCACAACAGGGTCGCCTCACCGGAGAGCGCCTTGGCGACCGGGCGGATCGGATCATCGCCATCGCGTTTCTTGGCCTCGAGCTGGCGCCAGGCGTGAATGCGCGCGTGGACATCGAGCATGAAGGCGTGGAAGTGCGTCCGGCGCTTGGTCTGCGAACCGATGCTGCCGTAGACCAGGTCCATCAGCACCGTCTTGCCGCGGCCCACCCCGCCGTGCAGGTAGACGCCCTCGGGCGGCGGCTCTCGCCGATCGCCGCGCAACCGCTCGAGCCAGGTTGAGCCCTTGACCGCGCGATAGCTCAGCAACCGGTGGTGCATGAGCTGTAGCTTTTCGACGGCAAGCTCCTGGATCGGGTCCTGCCGCCAGGTGCCGTCGCGCAGGCGTTGCCGATAGGCGAAGATCGGCCCTTCGCTCGCGGCCGCCATATCCTAATAACCGCCTAGCGCAGCGTCGGCATGGTGTACTCAGCGCCAGCGCGAATGCCGGTGGGCCAGCGCGAGGTCACCGTCTTGATATGGTTGTAGAAGCGCACGCCTTCGGGCCCGTAAGCGTTGGCACCGCCGAACATCGAGCGCTTCCAGCCGCCAAAGCTGTGGAAGGCGAGCGGCACCGGGATCGGCACGTTCACCCCGACCATGCCGATATTCACCTCATTGGCGAAGGTGCGAGCGGCATCGCCGTCGCGGGTGAATATCGCCGTGCCGTTGCCGTATTCGTGCTCGTTCACCAGGCGCACGGCCGAATCGTAGTCGGGCGCGCGCACCACCGACAGCACGGGCCCGAAGATCTCGTCCTTGTAGATGTCCATCTCCGGCGTGACCTGGTCGAACAGGCAGCCGCCCATGAAGAAGCCGTCCTCGTAGCCCTGGAGCTTGAGCCCGCGGCCGTCGACTACGAGCTCCGCTCCTTCCTTCACGCCGAGATCGACATAGCCCTCGACGCGCTCACGGTGCTGCTTGGTGACCAGCGGCCCCATCTCGGAATCGGCATCGGTGCCCGGACCGACCTTGAGGCCGCGCACCCGCGGCGCCAGGCGCTCGATCAGCGGCTCGCCGACCTCACCTACGGCAACAGCGACCGAGATCGCCATGCAGCGCTCACCTGCCGAGCCGTAGCCCGCACCCATCAGCGCATCGGTGGCCTGGTCGAGATCGGCATCGGGCATCACCACCATGTGGTTCTTGGCGCCGCCCAGCGCCTGCACCCGTTTGCCGTGCGCCGCCCCGGTCGAATAGATGTGCTGGGCGACGGCGGTGGAGCCGACGAAGCTCACCGCCTGGACCCGGTCATCGGCGAGGATGGTATCGACCGCCTCGCGATTGCCGTTGAGGACATTGAGAACGCCGGCGGGCAGGCCCGCCTCTATCATCAGCTCAGCGAGCCGCAAGGGGCACGAGGGGTCTTTCTCCGAGGGCTTGAGGACGAAGGTGTTGCCGCAGGCGATGGCCAGCGGGAACATCCACATCGGCACCATGGCCGGGAAGTTGAACGGGGTGATGCCGGCGCAGACGCCCAAGGGCTGGCGGAGGGCGTGGATGTCGATGCCGCCGGCGACGGAGTCGCTGAACTCGCCCTTCAAGAGATGCGGTATGCCGCAGGCGAACTCCACCACTTCGACACCGCGGGTGAGCGAGCCGTTGGCATCGCTCAACACCTTGCCGTGCTCAGCCGTGATCAGCGCGGCGAGCTCGTCGCGGTGGGCCTCGATGAGCTCGCGAAAACGGAACATCACGCGCGCCCGGGCCGGCACCGGGGTCGCCGCCCATTCGGGAAACGCCGCTTCAGCCACGCCGATGGCGGCCTGAGTCTCAGCGGCATCGGCGAAGGGGACCCGCGCGCTCACCTCGCCGGTGGCCGGGTTGAAGACATCGCCAAAGCGCCGGCTCGTGCCCTTGAGGCGTTCGCCGCCGATGAAGTGGTGGAGCTCGTTCACCATGCCCGTCCATCCTTTGTGGCCGCTATCCCTTGCCGCTCATTTAACACCGTTCGTGGGCGGACGGCGAGCCGCGACGGAGCGCCGGTGATGCCTTGGAGTTCGTAGGTGCCGTTGCCTACGTCCCATGCGCAGCGGCCTCCGCAGCAACCGTGCCGCCCCCTGCATGAACGAGCCGTCCATCTCCCCATTGCCACAGCTGCGCGCGCCCTGCCCGATCACCGTTCCACTGAAGGTAACAAGACCGCCGATGCCGAACGTGTTGCTCCAGGGACGGGTCGTCCCCTTCGTCTACTACAGCTACGAATACACGTGCACCGAAACGCGAGACAGAGACGCGCCTGCAATCACAGTGTTGCGACGAGCGTGGTAGCGAGACGGCGTGTGGCACGGCCGGTAGTCGCGATGACGCAGACTGGCGAGTGAAGAGCGCTTAGCCGTTCACAACCCGACGCAGCGCATGGCCATAATCCGCAGCACGTGGTAATTGCGACCACCTACCAACGCGCGTTTGACAATTCTAAACTTCAACCAGAAGCTTTGGCACATTTGACTATGCCGGGCTTCGCAGGCACTCGCTCAAGGGCGCTATGTGCACGAGGACGGCGTCCCTGCAACCGCGCGAAAAGTCCCGAATGCCGCTTCGCACTGGAAAGAGGAGACAATCATGAATCCGACCGGTGCTGCGCCGAAGGGAGGCGACGGGAACGGTTCATCAGACGGCTCGACAGTTTCCGGTGTCATCGGAATTTTGCAGCGCGCTGGCGTTCGGGCCGTAGTTGTTGTCATCATTGCCACCGTCGCTGGGCTCCTATACGGATTTTTCTTCTATCAAAAAGAGCTCAACGATTCTCGGCATGAAATTGCAAACCTTACGCTAAAAGCGGCGGAGCAGGTAGCGACTGCGTCCGAGTCGGCTACTAGAATAAGTAACGAGCAAATCGACGCACTGGGAAAACTCCTAAATCTCCATATTCAAGCATTTGATGAATACGAGCTAAGTCGCATGGACGCCAATCTGGCCCAACGGAATGTGGATCTGGCAACACGGGATGAACAGCTGAACATAAGAGAGCAGGAGTTAAAGGCCACAACTGATAAGTTACAGCGTCAATATGCTGAACTGGAAGAAGTGCGCGCTCAAACCGAAGAAGCTAGAGCTGAGGTAGAAGACACAAAGCTGGCGCTGACTGAGCGGGTAAGCGAAGCAATCACCGGCACACCGCCAACGGACAAGTTAGATGAGAGTGCAGTCAAGGGCGCTCCCGGGGAAGAGGAACAGATCAGACGTTCAATACGCGTCAAGCAGACAGCGGGAACAGTCGATCCGCCCCGAGGACGGGAAGATGAAGGTAGAAATTGGTATCTACTAACTTATACTGTATACGTGGACTAAATCTCTGTAACTGATCAATTCAGGGGCGTTGAAATGATAGATCTAATCGCATATAAGTTTGCGGAACGGTGGTTTAGTGATCCAGTGAAGAATAGATATGATCGTTCGACAAATTTTCGATTACTATGCGTGTTTGGGGACGAACAGCTGTCGGCGTTAATATTTATGTCAGAGGATTCCGAGAGCCCATAACGCGAGGAAAGCTGATGAGTCTCGACGTGGAAGAGCCGACCATATTTTTATTTAGGGCCGCGTCACTCATGAGCGGCAGTGCGTGGCGGGCTCCAAAGGTCTGCCGCGAAGCCGAAAGCGGGCCTTCCATTTTATGAGTAACTGTCCTACTGGCGGGCAACCATCCGCTTTTTGATCTCGGCGATCGCCTTGCCCGGGTTCAGGCTTTTGGGGCAGGTCTGGGTGCAGTTCATGATGGTATGGCAGCGGTAAAGGCGGAAGGGGTCCTCTAGGTCATCGAGGCGCTCGCCGGTCGCCTCATCGCGGGTGTCGACGATCCAGCGGTAGGCCTGCAGCAGGATCGCCGGGCCGAGGTAGCGATCGCCGTTCCACCAGTAGCTCGGGCAGCTAGTCGAGCAGCAGGCGCAGAGGATGCACTCGTAGAGCCCGTCGAGCTCAGCCCGGTCGTCGAGCGACTGCAGGCGCTCCGTGCTCGGCGCCGGACTCTGGGTCTGGAGCCACGGCTTGATCGAGGCGTACTGGGCGTAGAACGTCGACATGTCGGGCACCAGGTCCTTCACCACATTCATGTGAGGCAGCGGATAGACCTTGCATTTGCCTTTGACGTCCTTGATCGGCTTGGTGCAGGCGAGTGTGTTGGTGCCGTCTATATTCATGGCGCAGCTGCCGCAGACGCCCTCGCGGCATGAGCGGCGGAAGGTCAGCGTGGCGTCGGTCTCGTTCTTGATCTTGATCAGCGCGTCCAGGACCATCGGCCCGCAGGTATCGAGGTCAACCTTGTAGGTGTCGAGCCGCGGGTTCTCGCCATCGTCGGGGTTCCAGCGATAGACCGTGAAGTCCTTGGTGGTGGTGGCGCCGGCGGGCGCGGGGTGGGCCTTGCCCCGGCCGATCTTGGAGTTCCGTGGAAGGGTGAACTCGGCCATCCGTGGTTCCCTCGCTGATCCCTACTTAGTCGACGCGGGCCATTGTGGCCCGGGCCTTAGTAAACCCGGGCCTGCGGCTCGATGTAGCTTATCTGGTTGGTGAGCGTGTGGGTGTGGACGGGGCGATAGCCGAGGCTCACTTGCCCCCTATCGTCGAGCCAGGCAAGGGTGTGCTTCATCCACTCTTCATCATCGCGGTCGGGATAGTCCTCGCGGGCATGCCCGCCCCGGCTCTCGGTGCGGTTTTGCGCCGAGCGCATGGAGATCACCGCCAGTTGCATGAGATTGTGTAGCTCAAGCGTCTCCATCAAATCGGAGTTCCATATCATCGAGCGGTCGCTGACCGAGATATCGGCGAGGGCATCCCAGGCCTCGCCGATCAGCTTGACCCCCTCGTCCAGCACATCGCCGGTGCGGAACACCGCGCAGTTGTTCTGCATCACCCGTTGCATGCGCAGCCGGAGCTCAGCCGTCGGTGTGCCGCCGCTTGCCTGGCGGTAGCGGTCGAGGAGGGCGAGCGCGGCATCACCGGCATCGGCCGGGAGCGGTCGGTGCGGTTCCCCGGGCCGCACGTCTTGGGCGGCATGCAGCGCCGCCGAGCGGCCGAAGACGATGAGGTCGAGGAGGGCGTTCGAGCCGAGTCGATTGGCGCCATGGACCGAGGCGCAGGCGCATTCACCGATCGCCATCAGGCCCGGTATGACCGCATCGGGATCGTCCTCGGTCGGCCGCAAGGCCTCGCCGCGGTAGTTCGACGGGATGCCGCCCATGTTGTAATGCACGGTCGGCAGCACCGGGATCGGTTGCTTGGTGACGTCGACGCCGGCGAAGATCAGGGCGCTTTCCGAGATACCGGGGAGGCGCTGGTGCAACAGCTCCGGCTCAAGATGGTCGAGATGAAGGAAGATGTGATCTTTCTCCGGCCCGACACCGCGCCCCTCGCGGATCTCGATGGTCATCGCCCGGCTGACGACATCGCGTGAGGCGAGGTCCTTGGCATTGGGGGCATAGCGCTCCATGAAGCGCTCGCCTTCGGAGTTGACGAGATAGCCGCCCTCGCCGCGCGCGCCCTCGGTGATCAGCACGCCGGCGCCGTAAACCCCGGTCGGGTGGAACTGGGTGAACTCCATGTCCTGGAGCGGCAGGCCGGCGCGCACCACCATGGCGTTGCCATCGCCGGTGCAGGTGTGGGCCGAGGTGCAGGAGAAGAAGGCGCGGCCATAGCCGCCGGTCGCCAGCACCACGCGGTGGGCGCGGAAGCGATGGATCGAACCGTCATCGAGGCACCAGGCCAAGACGCCGACGCAGTTGCCTTCGTCGTCCATGATCAAATCGAGGGCGAAGTACTCAACGAAGAACTCGGCCTGGCGCTTGAGGCTCTGCTGGTAGAGCGCGTGGAGGATAGCATGGCCTGTGCGGTCGGCGGCGGCGCAGGTGCGCTTGGCCTGGTCCTTGCCGAAGTGGGTCGACATGCCGCCGAAGGCGCGCTGGTAGATCTTGCCTTCTTCGGTGCGCGAGAACGGCACGCCGAAGTGCTCGAGCTCGATCACCACCTCAGGCGCGTTCGAGCACAAGTACTCGATGGCGTCCTGATCGCCGAGCCAGTCCGAGCCCTTGACCGTGTCGTACATGTGCCAGCGCCAGTCGTCCTCGCCCATGTTGCCAAGCGCCGCGCTGATGCCCCCTTGGGCGGCGACGGTGTGGCTGCGCGTCGGGAACACTTTGGTGATACAGGCGGTCTTGAAGCCCATCTCGGCCATACCGACCGTCGCCCGCAAACCCGCGCCGCCGGCGCCGGCAACGACAATGTCGTAGGTGTGATCGGTGATGGGATAGCTGTCTGTGGCCATCGCTCAGGCTCCAAACATCAGACTGAGGACGGCGATAATGCAGCCAAGGCCGAGCACGATGGACCAGAAGGTGACAATCACCAGACCGGATATTTTGAGCCACTCGGTGTGGACATAGTCCTCGATCACCACCTGCATGCCGAGCTTGAGGTGGTAGATGCCCGCGCCCACCATGAGGATCATCAACGTGCCGGGGATCGGCGCCGCGAGCCAGGCGGTGACCTCTTCATACGGGGCACCGACCATCCAGATCAACGAGATCGCGAACCATAGGCTCAACGGGATCAGCGCGATGGCAGTGAGCCGTTGGTGCCACCAGTGATGGGTGCCCTCTTTGGCTGAGCCGAGGCCGCGTACACGGCCGAGAGACGTGCGCATGCTCATGGTCACCTCAGGGCGTAGCCAAGAATCCAAGCCAGCAACGTCAGCCCCATCGCGGCCAGCAGCACCAGCCAACCGGTAACGTGCAGGACCGGCAGATCAAAGCCCCAGCCGATGTCCCAGCCGAGGTGCCGGATACCGTTACAGAGGTGATAGAACAGCGAGAAGGTGAAGCCGAGGAGAACCAGCCGCCCGACCCACGAGGAGATAAACCACTCGGCATCGGCATAGGCCCCAGGGCCCAGCGCGGCGGCGATCAGCCACCAAGCCAATAGCAGCGTACCCACCCCCAACACTATGCCGGTGAGGCGGTGGAAGATGGAGAGGATGGAGGTGATCTGGGGGCGGTAAACCTGTAGGTGCGGCGAAAGCGGTCGTTCCGTCTGCGCCATACGCTATGCCCCCATCCGACCGTACGCTGGGGCTAGCGACATGCCGGCCCCCCGGCCGCGCCTTCGCCCGCAGCGATTTAAGACCCAGGGCGAATCCGAGTCAACGGCAGCCCCCGCGCCTAGGTCTTGTACCCATAAAGGGGATTCCCCTTTACGGGGAGATATGATTCAAGTTCCCAAATTGTGGGAGCTTGAGAATGGCACGTTTCGATCTGAGCGACGCGGAGTGGGCGATCATCGCGCCGTTGCTTCCGAACAAGCCACGCGGAGTGCCGCGTGTGGACGACCGCCGTGTGGTGGACGGTATCTTCTACACCCTGCGCACGGGCTCGCCGTGGCGCGATCTGCCGAGGCGCTACGGGCCTCACACGACGGTCTACAACCGGTTCAATCGTTGGGCCAAGGCCGGCGTGTGGCTGCGTGTGTTCGAGGCTCTCGCCGAGAAATCGCCCGCCTCTCTTCACCTCATCGACTCCTCGATTGTACGCGCGCATCAACACGCCGCCGGGGGAAAAAAGGGGGTCCGGATCACGCCATCGGTCGTTCTCGTGGAGGACTGAGCACCAAGATCCACACGGTGGTGGATGCCAGGGGCCTGCCGGTGCGCTTGCTGCTCACTGCCGGCCAGGCCTCCGACAAGACCACAGCCCCGGTGCTGCTCGAAGGACTGCGCCTGGCGCGTGATGTCATCGCCGACCGCGGCTACAGTGCCCGCTGCCTCATCGAGCTGATCGAGAACACCGGCGCCACCGCCCACATCCCCTCGCAGAGCAATGTACGGATGCCACGCTACGTTGCTCCGGAGCTCTACCGCCAACGCAACCTCGTTGAGCGCTTCTTCAACAAGATCAAACACTTCAGACGCGTCGCCACGCGCTACGACAAACTCGCCAGAAATTTCCTCGCCGCCGTGGCACTTGCTTCCATACGTCTGTGGCTCAGGCATTATGAGTCCACGACCTAGCCCGCGCTCGCGGTCTCCAACGTCTCGATCGCCCGCTTGAGCGCGATCAGGCGTTTGGCGTTGTCGACGTGCAGGTTCTCGATCAGTCGCCCGTCGACGACCACCACGCCTTTGCCCTCGGCCTCGGCTTCGGCGAAGGCGGCGACGATCTTGTGCGCGCTTTCGAGCTCGGCGTCTGACGGCGCGAAAGCCTCATTGCACGGCGCGATCTGACGCGGATGGATGAGCGTCTTGCCGTCCATGCCGAGGGCGCGGGCCTGGTTGCAGGCCTGGCGAAACCCGTCCTCGTCCTGGAGTTCGTTGTGGACGCCGTCAAGGATGGCAAGCCCGTGGGCGCGCGCGGCCAGGATGCACAAGGAAAGACTGGTCAGCATCGGCTCGCGCGTTGCTGTGTGGATCGCCTGGATGTCCTTGGTGAGGTCGTTGGTGCCCATGACGAAGCAAGCGGCCCGGTTGCTCGCGCCGGCAATCTCCTCTGCGCGGAGGACGCCGAGCGGGGTCTCGATCATGAACCACATCGTCGTCTCGGCCGGGGCGCCACACGCCGCGAGGAGCGACTCGAACTCCCGCACGGTCGCCGCGCTCTCTACCTTCGGCAGGAGGATGGCGTGCGGAGCCGCGCCGGACGCCGTGGCGATATCGTCGCGGCTCCACGCGGTGTCGAGGCCGTTAACACGGATGGCGACCTCTCGCTGGCCATACCCCCCCTCGACCACCGCCGCACACACCTGGTCGCGGGCAGCCACTTTGGCGTCGGGGGCGACCGCGTCCTCGAGGTCGAGGATCAGGCCATCAGCGGGCAGCGTCTTCGCCTTCTCAAGCGCACGGGCATTTGAGCCCGGCATGTAAAGGACGCTTCGGCGGGGGCGGCTTTGGTCTACCATTCTCTGGTTTTCGCAAGGCTCTCCTGGGAGGGACGGGCCGATGGCTTGGTATGATGGCCGCCAGCCCGGCGGATACTACGCGTTTGTTCCGGGGAGGTCTCACGTGAAGTCGCCAGCTCGATGATCCGCCTGTGAACGTCCTCTCGATCCAGTCGCGGGTGGTCTACGGCCACGTTGGCAACGATGCCGCGGTCTTCGCGCTACAGCGCCTCGGCCATGAAGTGTGGGCCCTGCCGACGGTTCTCTTCTCGAACCATCCGGCCCACGGGACATTCACGGGACGGGCCAGCACGCCAGCCGAGCTGACCGCGCTGTTGGACGGCCTGGAGGCGTGCGCGGTGCTGGGCACGTGCGCCGCTGTCATAAGCGGCTATCTCGGCGATGCGGCGCTGGCCCCGGTGGTGGTGGATGCGGCGCGCCGGGTGCGAAGGCGCAACGCCGATGCTTTTTTTTGCTGCGATCCAGTCATGGGCCACGAAGGCCACGGCTTCTTCGTCGATGAGGCGGTGCGGCGGGCGGTGATCGAGACCCTGGTGCCGACGGCCGACCTCATCACGCCCAACCAGTTCGAGCTGGAGGCGCTGACCGGCCGCTCGATCGCCTCGCGTACCGAGGCGCTCGCGGCCTGCGATACGGTCCGCGAGGTCGGGCCCGAGACCGTGGTCTGCACGTCTGTCCGGACCGGGGGGCCGAACAGCATCGGCACGCTGATGGCGTCTTCGGCCGGCGCCTGGATGGTCGAGACCCCGGCGCTGACGGCCGAGCTCTACGGCGCCGGCGATCTCTTTACGGCGCTCCTGGTCGGCCATCTGATCGCAGGTCGACCGGCAGCAGAAGCGCTGGGCGAAGCCGTGTCAGCGGCGTATGGGGTGCTGAAGGCAAGCGCGGCGGCGGGCGAGCGCGAACTTCGGCTGATCGCGACGCAGGACCAGCTCGTGACACCGGGGCAACACTTCGTGGCTGAGCGGCTGCGCTAGGCGAGGGCCGATCGAACGCGATATCCGGGCGCTCAGGCAGCTTTTTTCAGGTGGCGGTTGATGAGGATCTCGGCGATCTGGACCGCGTTCAGCGCGGCGCCTTTGCGTAGATTGTCGGAAACCACCCACATGCTGAGGCCGTGGCGCACGGTCTTGTCGGCGCGGACGCGGCTGACGAAGGTGGCGTAGTCGCCAACGCAATCGAGCGGCGAGGTATAGCCCCCATCCTCGCGCCTATCGACCACCATGACACCCGGCGCTTCGCGCAGGGCCGCGTACGCCTCCTCGGTGCTGAGCGGCTTCTTGAACTCAACGTTGATCGCCTCGGCGTGCCCGACGAACACCGGCACGCGCACGCAGGTGGCGGTCACCTTGATGTCGGGATCGAGGATCTTTTTGGTCTCGGCCGCCATCTTCCATTCCTCGCGGGTGGTGCCGTCATCGAGGAAGGTGTCGATGTGGGGGATGACGTTGAAGGCGATCTGCTTGGTAAAGGTCTCGGGCTGGATCCGGTCGTTGACGTAGATTGCCTTGGTCTGATTGAACAGCTCGTCCATCGCGGCGCGGCCGGCGCCCGAGACCGACTGATAGGTTGCGACCACGACCCGCTTGATGACTGCCGCGTCATGTAGCGGCTTTAGCGCCACCACCATCTGCGCGGTCGAGCAATTGGGATTGGCGATGATGTTGCGTTTCGTATAACCGGCGACCGCCTGGGCGTTGACCTCGGGCACCACTAGCGGCACCCCACGCTCCATCCGGAAGTGGCTCGAGTTGTCGATCACCACCGCGCCAGCGGCCGCCGCACGCGGCGCGTGCTCGGCCGCGACATCGCCGCCGGCCGCGAACAATGCGATGTCGATGCCGTGAAAGTCGTACCCGTCGAGGCCACTGACCGCGAGCGCGCCGCTCTCGCCGAATGACGCCTCGACACCGACCGAGCTCGAGGAGGCGAGCGCCACCACCTCATCGGCCGGGAACTCGCGCTCGGCAAGCACGTTAAGCGTCTCGCGGCCGACGGTTCCCGTGGCGCCGACGACGGCGACCCTATAGCCCATAGCGACCGCTCTCCCTACGTGGCGTGCTTGTCGAGGGCGCGCAGGACGGCATCGCCCATGACGGTGGTGGAGACCCGCGCCTTGTCGGGCTGCATGATGTCAGCGGTCCGCAAGCCGGCATTGAGCACGTCCGCCACCGCCTTCTCCACCAGATCGGCGACCTCGCCGAGGTCGAACGAGTACCGCAGCATCATCGCGAGGCTGAGGATCATGGCGAGCGGATTGGCCGCGCCGGTACCGGCAATGTCAGGCGCGCTGCCGTGAATCGGCTCATAGAGCGCACGCCGCCGGCCCGCTGAATCGGGCGCGCCGAGCGATGCCGACGGGAGCATGCCGAGGGAGCCGGTCAGCATCGAGGCGCAGTCAGACAGGATGTCGCCAAACAGATTATCGGTGACGATCACGTCGAACTGCTTCGGCTCGCGCACCAGCTGCATCGCCGCGTTGTCGGCATACATGTGCGAAAGGGCAACGTCTGCGTAGTCAGCATCGTGGAGATTCTGCACCTCCTCGCGCCACAGCACACCGCTCTCCATTACGTTGGCCTTCTCGACCGAGCACACCTCACCGCGGCGCATACGGGCCAGCTCGAAGGCGACCCGGGCGACGCGGACGATCTCGGCGGTGGTGTAGACCTGGGTGTTGAGGCCGCGCCGGGTGCCGTCGGGCAGGGTCTCGATGCCGCGCGGCTCACCGAAATAGATACCGCCGGTGAGCTCGCGGACGATCATCAGATCGAGTCCCGCGACGAGCTCGGGCCGGAGCGAGGAGGCATCGGCCAGCGCCTCGAAGACAATCGCCGGGCGCAGGTTGGCGAACAGCTCGAGCGAGCGGCGCAGGTTAAGGATGCCGAGCTCGGGCCGATTGCCGAACTCAACGCCCGCCCACTTCGGCCCGCCAACGGCGCCGAAGAGAACCGCATCGGCCGCGAGCGCCTGCTCGAGTACTTCATCGGTCAGCGGTGTATTGTGGGCGTCCAGCGAGCCGCCGCCCACCACGCCCTCACTGATCTCGAAACGGACGAGACCGCGACGGTCCATCCATTCGATGATGCGTCGGGTCTCGCGCATCACCTCTGGGCCGATGCTGTCGCCCGGCAGGATTAGGAGCTTCCTGTCGGTCACGATGGGTGCCCGACGGTGTGCGCGCTCACGCCTAAAGCCATGGTTGCGTCGCCTTGTGCCGCGCCTCGAACGCATCGATCTTGTCGGTTTTTTCGAGGGTGAGGCCAATGTCGTCGAGGCCGTTGATCAGGCAGTGTTTGCGGAACGGTTCGATCTCGAAAGCGATGGCGTGGTTATCCGAGCGGCTGGTGATGGTCTGATCGCCGAGATCGACCGTAAGCTGCTCGCCGCCCTCGGCCGCCGCCATCAGGCGGCCATGTTGTTCCTCGGTGACGACCACCGCCAACAAGCCGTTCTTGGCGCAGTTGCTAAAGAAGATGTCGGCGAAGCTCGTCGAGACCGCGCAGCCAATGCCGAAGTCGAGCAGCGCCCACGGCGCGTGCTCGCGGCTTGAGCCGCAGCCGAAGTTGTCGCCTGCGACGAGGATGCGTGCGTTGCGATAGGGCGCGCGGTTGAGGACGAAGTTCGGCTTCTCAGCGCCGTCGGTTTCGAACCGCAGCTCGTTGAAGAGGTGCGCGCCGAGGCCCGTGCGCTTGATCGTCCGCAGGAAGCGAGCCGGGATGATCTGATCGGTGTCGATATTGGCCCGCGGCAGCGGCGCAGCAATCCCTTCGAGGCGGTCAAACTTTTGCATGGATCAAACGAGCTCCCTGACGTCGGCGAGGCGGCCAACGATGGCGGCCGTGGCGGCCATCGCCGGGCTGACCAGATGGGTGCGCCCGCCGGGCCCTTGGCGGCCCTTGAAGTTGCGATTGGACGTCGAGGCGCAGCGCTCCTCCGGGTTGAGCTTGTCGGCGTTCATCGCCAGGCACATCGAGCACCCGGGCTCGCGCCACTCGAAGCCGGCCTCGGTCAGGATGCGGTCGAGTCCCTCGTCCTCGGCCTGTTGCTTCACGAGACCCGAGCCCGGCACAACCATGGCCCCGACATGGTCTGCCACCTTGCGGCCCTCGGCGATTTGGGCGACCTCGCGCAGATCTTCGATGCGGCCGTTGGTGCACGAGCCGATAAAGACCCGGTCGATGCGGATGTCGGTGATCGCCTCGCCGCCCGTTAGACCCATGTAGGCGAGCGATTCTTCGAGGGCGGCACGGCGGTCAGGATCGGCTTCGGCAGCGGGGTCGGGCACCGCACCCGTCACCGCCGCCACGTCCTGCGGGCTCGTACCCCAGGTCACCTGCGGCGCGATATCGGCAGCCTCGAGCGCGACCTCTTTATCGTAGGTCGCGCCGTCATCGGTGGGCAGGGTCCGCCAATAGGTCTCGGCCAGCTCCCACTGGCCCGCCTTGGGCGACATCGGCCGGCCTTTGAGGTAGGCGTAGGTAGTCTCGTCCGGGGCGATCAGGCCGGCGCGAGCGCCGGCCTCTATCGACATGTTGCAGACGGTCATGCGCCCTTCCATGCTCAACGCCCGCACGACCGAGCCGGCGTATTCGATCACGTGCCCGGTGCCGCCGGCGATGCCGACGGCCCCGATGATCGCGAGGATCACATCCTTGGCCGTGACCCCGATCGGCAGCTCGCCGTCGACAGTGATGCGCATGTTCTTCGGCCGTCGCTGTAACAGCGTCTGGGTCGCGAGCACATGCTCGACCTCAGATGTGCCGATGCCGAAGGCGAGCGCGCCGAAGGCGCCGTGCGTCGCGGTGTGCGAATCGCCGCAGACGATGGTGGTCCCGGGCAGGGTAAAGCCTTGCTCCGGCCCGATGATGTGGACGATGCCCTGGCGGACGTCGTTCATCGAGAAATAGGTGAGCCCGAACTCCGCGACATTGTGCTCGAGCGCCTCGACCTGGATACGGGACTCTTCTTCCTCGATGATGCCGAGCTTGCGATCGGGCGTGGTCGGCACGTTGTGGTCAACGACCGCGAGCGTCGCATCGATGCGGCGCACGCCGCGTCCCGCCGTTCGCAACCCTTCGAACGCCTGAGGGCTCGTCACCTCGTGAACGAGGTGGCGATCAACGTAAAGGAGGCAGGTGCCGTCGTCTTGGGTATCGACGACGTGGCTCTCCCAAACTTTGTCGAACAGCGTGCGCGCGGCCATCGGATCAAACCCTCTCGTGATGAAGCACCGGCAGCGTTCAAGCCTCCTCAGGGGAGGTGTTCCGCGCTTTCTTCAGCTTCGCGGCGCGTCGGTGATCGACCTTCTCCGCGATGCGCGCTCGTTTTCCGGTGCGGCCGCGCAGGTAGTAGAGCTTGGCCCGGCGCACCGCGCCGCGCCGCACCACCTCGATCGCCGCAATCTGCGGCGAGTACAGTGGAAAGACCCGCTCGACGCCCTCGCCGTACGAGAGCTTGCGCACCGTGAACGACGAGCCGGAGCCGCGATTCTTCCGCCCGATGCAGACGCCCTCGAAGGCCTGGAGGCGCTCTCGCGTGCCTTCGACGACCTTGACCATGACGCGCACGGTATCGCCGGGGGCGAACTCCGGCACCTCGCGCTCAGCGCGCAGCCTATCGATCTCTGCTTGTTCGAGCTCTTGCAATAGGTTCATGGCTTTGCCCTTGCGCTCTTGAGGCCTCTGGCGTGGCGGGCCCATAGATCGGGGCGTCGCTCGCGGGTGATCCGTTCCGCCTCGCGGCGGCGCCACGCCGCGATCGCCGCGTGGTCGCCCGATAGCAGCACTTCAGGCACTGCCTCTCCTTGCCACACTCGTGGGCGGGTGTATTGGGGGGATTCGAGGAGATCGTCGGCGAAGCTCTCCTCGGCGAGGCTCGCCTGGCTGCCGACGACGCCGGGCAGGAGCCGCACCACCGCATCGAGCAGCGCGAGCGCCGCCGGCTCTCCGCCCGAGAGCACGAAATCGCCGAGGCTGATCTCCTCCACGGCGTGCGCGGTGATGAAACGCTCATCGATGCCCTCGAAGCGGCCGCATATCAAGGTGAGACCGGTGCCTTCGGCTAGGCTGGCGACGCGCGCCTGATCGAGCGGCGCGCCGCGCGGGCTGAGGAGGATGATCGGCTCGTCGGGGGCCGGGCTGATTGCCGTCAACGCCCGGCTCAACACGTCGGCGCGCAGCACCATGCCGGGGCCACCGCCGAACGAGTGATCATCGACGGTACCGTGGCGGTCATCGGCACTATCGCGGATGTTCCGCACCGTCAGAGCCCAGAGCTGCTCGCGCAGGGCCTTACCCGCGAGCGAGAGGCCGAGCGCGCCGGGGAACATGTCCGGATAGAGCGTGAGAATGCGCGCGGTGAAGCCCGCATCAACTGAGCGCGGCCCGGTAAGTGGGCGAGGCCCGGTCATTCCGGCACCTCCGTGATTAATCCGGGTGGCGGTGCCACCACCACACGCCCGCCCTCGAGGTCGATGGCCGGTACGGCCTCGAGCGTGAAAGGCACCATCACCGTCTCGCCCTCGTCGATCGCATCGCCGGCTTGGCCGGCGATCTCGAGGACATCACCGGCGCCGAAGTTGTGGATTGCGCTGACCCGCCCGAGGCTCTGGCCATCGTGCCGTTCAGCGCGCAGGCCGACGAGATCGACGTGGTAGTACTCCTCCGCCGCAGGCCGCGGCAGCGCCTCACGTGCGACGAACAGGCGCGTGCCGGCGAGAGCCTGGGCGGCCTCACGATCGTCGATGCCGACAAGCCGGGCGATGACGCTCGCACCGCCCCGGCCGCGCACGGTCAGGCTAAACGACCGCTGTCCCGATTCATCCTCGAGGGCGCCATAGGCCGCGACGTCGTCCGGGCGCTCGGTGAAGCTCCGGATCTTTACCTCGCCACGCACCCCATGGGGCCCCGAGATGACGCCGAGGCAGACTCGCGCCGCCCCGCCCGCCACCGCGCGGTCTGCGGCATGCTTGGGCGTTTCACTCGTCACGTATGCCTGCGTCCCGGTCACGTGCGTTGGGGCTCTTCACCCCTCCTTATTCTCTTCGGCTTCGGCCTCAGGAGCCGCTTCGGCCGGCTCCTCGGCTGAGCCCTCGGCGGCGGCGGCTTCTGGCGCTGCCTCAGCCTCTGGCGTTGCCTCAGCCTCCGGCGCATCACCCTGCTCTGGCTCAGACGCCGCTTCCGGCGCGGGGTCGGCCTCTACCGCTTCCGGCGCTGGCTCAGGCTCCGTCGCCTCTGGCTCTGGCGCCGCTTCGGGCTCGGCCGGCGGTGCCGCAGCGGCCTCGGCGGCCGCGGTTGCTGCCTCTTCGGCCGCCTTCAGGCGTTCCTGCGCTTTGGCCTTGGGCTGGGCCTTGAGCGGATTATTCCGCGCGGCCGGCGCATCCATGATGCTGGCCTGGCCGAGGAATCGCGCGACACGATCGGTGGGGCGCGCCCCATGACCGAGCCAATGGCGGATACGCTCCTCCTTCAACGTCACGCGGTTGGGATCGTCGGCCCGCAGCAGTGGATTGTAGGTGCCGAGCCGCTCAATGAACCGGCCGTCGCGCGGGCTGCGCGAATCGGCTAACACAATGCGGTAGAAGGGGCGCTTCTTCGCCCCGGCCCTGGCCAATCGAATCTTCAAAGACATACGCGCGTTGCTCCTCGTAGTCGGCGTTCAGCGTGTTGGGTGGGGTCCGCCGGGCAACCCCTGCAAAGCCGCGAGATTGGGGATGCCCTGGCGTAGCAGGCCCTTCTTACCGAGCTTGCCCACCTTCTTCACCATCCCCGCCATCTGCTTGTACTGCTTGAGCAGCCGGTTCACGTCCTGGACTGAGGTGCCTGAGCCGGCGGCAATCCGCCGCTTGCGCGAGCCCTTGAGAAGCCGCGCATCGAGGCGCTCAGTCTCGGTCATTGACTGGATGATCGCCTCGTGGCGCACCAGCATGCGATCGTCGATCCCGGCCGCCGCCAGTTGCTGCTTGGCCTTGCCGACCCCGGGCAGGAGCCCAAGTACCCCGCCCATGCCGCCCATCTTGCGCATCTGACGCAGTTGCGAGGCCATATCGGCGAGATCGAAGCGCCCGGCCATCAGCTTGGCCTCGAGCGCGGCCGCATCCTCTCCCTCGATGGTGGCCTGAGCCTTTTCGACCAGGCTGACGACATCGCCCATGCCGAGAATGCGCGAAGCGATGCGATCGGGGTGGAAGCCCTCGAGCTCGTCCAACTTTTCGCCGGTCCCGAGGAGCTTGATCGGGCAGCCGGTGACGGCACGGATGCTGAGAGCGGCGCCACCGCGGGCATCGCCGTCGATCCGGGTGAGCACGACGCCCGAGATGTCGAGCCGCGCCTTGAACTGCGTGGCCAGGTTGACCGCGTCCTGGCCAGTCAACGCATCAGCCACCAGCAGAATCTCGGCGGGATCGACGGCATCGCGCACCGTCGCCGCCTCGGCCATCAAGCCCTCATCGACGTGGAGGCGGCCGGCGGTGTCGAGAAGGACGACGTCAAAGCCCTGCAGCTTGCCGGCCTGCATAGCCCGCTTGGCGATGTCGACCGGTATCTGATCGGCGATGATGGGCAGCGTCGCGATCTCGGCCTGCTCGCCGAGCACCCTGAGCTGCTCCTGAGCCGCGGGCCGCCGCGTATCCAACGAGGCCATCAACACCTTTTTCTTGGCCTGGTTCTTGAGCCGCAAGGCGATCTTGGCGGTGGTCGTCGTCTTGCCTGAGCCCTGCAGGCCGACGATCAGGACCGGTGCGGGTGGGACCGCCGCGATCGCCAGCTCGGAGCTTTCCGCGCCGAGCATCTCGACGAGCTGATCGTGCACCAGCTTGATGACCATCTGGCCCGGCGCGACGCTGCGCAGGACGTCGGCACCGGTTGCCTTCTCGCGCACCTGGTCGATGAACGACTTGACCACCGGCAGCGCGACATCCGCTTCGAGCAGCGCCACCCGCACCTCGCGGAGCGCCGCCACGACATCGTTTTCGGACAGCGCGCCGCGCCGGCGCAGCTTGCCGAAAACGTCGCCCAAACGCTCGCTCAGCGTCTCGAACATGGCCCGTCTCTGCCTTTGCAAACACCATCCCGCCAGTGCGCGAATCTCGCGGACTGGCGGGAGCCCCAGGCTCGGATCCCGACAATGGAAACTGTGGGCCGGAGACTACGCGCTCACCGGCTCGCCGATCAAGCCCAGAGTTGGAGGCGGGCGGCTGGCTCCGGCTCTTCCGCCGGCCTAGACTCGGTCGAGCGATGATCGAGCCCCTTGATCCGCGCATCCACGCCTATCGTGACGACCTCGCCGCCGGGGGCCTGCGAGATCGTATCGTCGCGCCGCGCTACGCGGTCGGGGAGAGCCGCCAAGTGCGGAGTGGGATCGCGCCGTTGCAGCAGGCCCCGAGCGACGAGGCTGAGCAGATCAGCGAGCTGTTGTTCGGCGAGGTCTTCACGGTCTACGACGAGGCTCGCGGCTGGGCGTGGGGGCAGGCCGAAGCCGATGGCTACGTCGGTTATCTGGCAGCGGACGGGCTCGCGGAGACCGTGGTGCCAACCCATGTCGTCCGCGATCCGTTGGCTTTCCTGCGGCCCGAGCCCCGGGCGCAAGCGATGCCGCTGGCGAGCCTGGCGATGACGGCGCGGGTTGCGGTCGCCGCTATCGAGGGCGACCACGCGCGACTGGCCACCAGCGGGTTCGTCGCTGCCGTTCACCTCGCGCCCTTGGGAGACGTGGAGCACGACCCCGCAGCAACCGCCGAGCGCTTTCTGGGCGCTCCCTACCTCTGGGGCGGGCGCACCGCCCTAGGCATCGACTGCTCAGGACTGGTGCAGATCGCACTGCAACGCGCCGGCATTGCCGCCCCTCGGGATTCCGATATGCAGGAAAGCCTCGGTGCGGCGCTGCCGGCAGGCGACCTCGATGCACTGCAGCGCGGCGATCTCGTGTTTTGGCGCGGCCACTGCGCGATCGTCTTGGATGCCGACCGGCTGGTGCACGCGAACGGTGGAGACATGAAGGTCGCCATCACGCCGTTACGCGAGACGATCGCCCGTTATGCCCGCGACCTCGATCTGCCGGTGAGTGCGCTGCGCCGCCCGTCGGGGCCCTGAGCGCACCTCAGGTCTTGGCGTAGCCGACCTCGATGGGCGGCGTGCGGCGCAAGGTCTGATAAACCACGCAATAGCGCTCGGTGAGCTTGAGGAGGCTCGCCAGCTGTTCCTCGGTCGCATCGGAGTCGATGTCGAAGCTCAACCGGATGTCGCGGAAGCCGACCGGCGCCTCGCGCTCAACACCGAGAGTGCCCCGGAAATCGAGATCGCCCTCGGCGCGCACCGTGCCCGATCGGACCGGGATCTCCAGCGCCGTGGCGACCGCGTTCAAGGTGACGCCGGCGCAGGCCACTAGAGCCTGCAAGAGCATATCGCCCGAACAGGCGCTCAAGCCATCGCCGCCGGTCGCCGGGTGCAGCCCCGCGGTGACGAGCGCTTTGCCGGTCTCCACCGAGCAGGTCATGTTCTCGCCGAGATCGCCCGCGGCCTTCAGGGTGATCACCGCGGCGTGCGGCGTCTCACGGTACTGTTCCTTGAGCGGCGCCTGCAGCGCCCGCAGCTCCTCGGCCTTCATAAGCGTCCTCCGAACCGTTTCTCCGAGAATGGCCGATAAGCTAGCCTGCGCGCAATGCAGCGTCCCTCACGTGGAAGCCTCGGCTTGGTGCTGGGGCCCCTCCTGTTCGTCATCCTGTCGCTGTAGGCGCCACCCGAGGGCCTCGGCGCGGCAGGCTGGCTGACCGCCGCGGTTGCGGCGTGGATGGCGGTCTGGTGGATGAGCGAGGCCATCCCGGTCGCCGCCACCGGATTGCTGCCGATCGTCCTGCTGCCTATCCTCGGCATCCGATCGCTAGCGGACGCGGCTGCGCCGTTCGCCAACCCGATCATTTTCCTCTTCCTCGGCGGCTTCCTGATCGCCCTCGGCATCCAGCGCTGGAACCTGCACCGGCGGCTCGCGCTCCTTATCGTCGGCCGCGTGGGATCGCAACCCGACCGCCTGGTCGCCGGTTTTATGGCCGCCACGGCTTTCTTGAGCATGTGGGTGAGCAACACGGCAACGACGATGATGATGGTGCCGATCGGTATCTCGTTGATCGCGGTTGTAATGCCCGAGGACGCGGGCGGGGCAAGCGGCAAAGATCGGGTAAAGCGCAACTTCGCGGCGGCGCTCGTGCTCGGCATCGCCTATGCCGCGAGCATTGGCGGCATCGGTACTCTGATCGGCACGCCACCGAACGCACTGTTGGCCGCCTTCATGGCCGAGCAGCACGGGGTCGATATCGGCTTCGCCCAGTGGATGCTGCTCGGGCTGCCGCTCGCCATCGTCATGTTGGCCGTGGCTTGGCTCGCGCTTACCCGGATCGCGTTTCCGTTCCGGAACCTCGCGCTCGCGGAATCGACCGCGCTCCCCACGGCACAGGCGCTCGGGCTGTGGACGCCGCCGGAGAAGCGAGTCGCAACCATCGGCGTGGCGATCGCCGCCCTGTGGATCGCCCGCCCGCTCATCCAGAGCGTGCCGGGTTTGGGCGGCATCAGCGATCCTGGCATCGCGCTGTTTGGCGGACTCGCTCTGTTCGCACTTCCCGCTGGCACCAGCGGCCGCGAGCGCCTGCTCGACTGGCCGGCGGTCCAGCAACTGCCGTGGGGCATTCTGCTCCTGTTCGGCGGTGGCTTGAGCCTAGCGGGCGCGGTGGCGTCCAGCGGGCTCGCGGATTGGATCGGCGGAGGCCTTGCCGACCTCGCCACATGGCCGCGCATCGGGCTGGTGCTGGCGGTCGTCGTGTTGGTGATTTTGCTGATCGAGCTCACCAGCAACACGGCGACGACGGCCGCGTTCCTGCCGGTCCTGGCCGCGGTCGCCGTGCAAGCCAACCTAGCGCCGCTGGCACTGGCGGCGCCGGCCGCGATCGCCGCAAGCTGCGCGTTCATGCTGCCGGTGGCGACGCCACCCAATGCGATTGTCTACGGCTCAGGCCATATCAGCGTGCCGCAGATGGTGCGCGCCGGCCTGTGGCTGAACGTGTTCGGTGCGGTCGTCGTCACCGCGCTCGCCGCGCTGTTGCTACCGCTAGTCTTCGCGCCGGCTTGAGCCGCGAGCCGCGCTAAGACGCCGTGCCCTGTTGCGGGGTGCCGGCCCCACGCAGCCCGTAGAGTCGGAGCGTCAAAGCGCCGAGACCGAAGATGAAAGCGGCCAAGGTCGTCACCATCCCCAGTCCCGGTATGAGGATGCAGATGCTCAGAATGATCAGACCGGCGGCCAGGACGGCCAGTCGCCTGGCGACGGTGCCATCAGCTTGCTTGCGGATGAGTCGCGCGCCAAGCCGGCCCAGCGCAATCGCCGAAACGAGGTAGCCGAACGCCGCGGCGACCAGATAGAGCGCACCGAGCACGACCGTCAGAGAGAGTCCAATCACGGTGATCGCCAGGACCACCATCACCACCGGTACGCCGATCAACATCACGAGCCCGAGGCCGAGGGACTTCCACGGCGCTCTGCCGATGGTGTTGGCAACGCCAAGCGAGAACTCCGGCAACAACAAGACTTGCACGATGCCAAGCAGCATGAGGCTGGCGACGAAAAGGAGCCACGTGGCGCCGAACGCAAACATGGCGCGCCCGGCTGTGCGCCCCGGCATATCGGAGCGGATGAAGACGACATCGCCGGCGATCTCGGCATCGGGATGGACGGTCGCCTCCTGGCCGCTCTCATAGGTGAGGTTGCCGCCGATCTTGGCGGAGGGGAGGATCGTGATCTTCACGCCCCGCAGCATCGTGTCTCCGGCGATCTCTCCCGCGACCGTGATCTTGCGGCCGAGCGCCTCCAGGTCGTCGCCGATCGAACCGTCGACCACCAGATTCCCACCCACGAGCCGTGCCCTGCCGCCGATGCGCGAGACCGGGTGAAGCGCAACCTTGCCGCCGGCCGCCAGGAGGCTGCCGAGGACCACGGCCCGGTTGAGGAGGTCGCCGCCCATCATCCGCAGCTTGCCGCGTATCTCACCATCGCTGACGACGCTGCCACCGACTACCAGCGCATCCCCTGACACCGTGCTGTCCACCGTGACGTCGCCGCCGATGGCCGTGATATCGCCGTCGACCTGGCCGTACGCATTCAACTGGCCGCCGCCCGCCAGAACGTTGCCGGCGATCGCATCACCCACCGATAGCTCTCCGCCCAAGGCGACCACATCACCGGCGACAGTGGAGCCGAGGTCGACTTCGCCACCCATGACAATGACCTCGCCGGCGACGTCGGCGCGCACGGTCATGGTCTCGCCGAACAGGAACAGGTCTTCGGCAATCGTTCCGGTCCGGGTGATGTGATCCTCGTCGGGCTCTTGCGCGCTGGCGCCCGTGGCGCCCACTGCAGCGATGAGCGCGACAGCCGCCGCCAACGCGGCCACGGGGGTGAAGGCCATCGATCGGTCCCTCTAGTTAGAGCCCATGCTCATGCCCGACCGTGGTGCCGGCCAATTGTCATACGAGCTTCGCCGTTGCGGCCCACCACCTTGAGATTGACTGTTTCATCCGCGTTGGTGAGCGCGCGGTAAAGCGTTTGCGGAAGGGTGACGGCCTCCTCGGCGAACCGCCCGAGGTACGCGACGCCCAGCTCGAGGTAGGTTTCGCCGGCGGTGCCACCTTCGGCTTGCAACCGTTGGCCTTCACTTTCGGCGAGCTTTGCTGCCAGCGTGGCGACGATCTTGTCAGCCACCTCCCCCTGAACCACCAGCACATCCCCCAGAGTGCGGTCGTAGCGACCGCCCCACAGGTGATAGCCAGAGAGGGTCTCCGAGAGCTGCGCTGTGATGCGGAGCTTATCGCCGGCCAGGCGGATACGCCCGTCGAGCACGTAGGGGACGCGCAATTGCACGCCGATCTCCTGTGGGCTCGCGGCTTCGTCCGCCGAGATCACGCGGAGCCCGGTCTGCTTGGCCAACGCGACGATGAGATCCTCCGTCAGGCCTTCCCGAATGCGACCTGCCCCTCATCGCCGCCAATCGCCCGAAACGGTAACACCGCCACCGCCGGGGCCAGGCTCGGGTCACGCGTCGGCGGCGGCGGGCTCGTGAGGGCTGCCAACACCACCACCGCGACGACGAGCGCCGCCAGCGCCCACCCTGGGCGCCACCAACGCGGACGGGCACGTTCTTCTTGTGGCGCAGGCGGCGCCATTGTTGGCGCCGCTTCGGCGCCGGTGCGCACCGTATAGACCCGCACGAGCTCGGCGATGTTCTTGACGCGCTGCTCGCCCAGCGGCGCGTAGTCGAGGGGAAGCTTAGTTTCCACCTGGTCATAAACGGCGCCAGCGATGCAGATGCCGCCCGGCTCGGCGAGCGATTGCAGGCGCGCAGCGACATTGACGCCGTCGCCGAAAATGTTGTCGCCGTCGACCATGACGTCGCCGAGGTTGATGCCCATCCGCCAGTGCATCTGGCGGTCCGCCGCCAACTCAGCGTTGCTGCCGCCAAGCGCCGCCTGGACTTCGGTTGCGCACTTCACCGCCTCCACAGGGCTGTCGAACTCGGCCAACACGCTATCGCCGGCAGTGCTGACCACGCGGCCGCGGTGGTCAACGATGTACTGATCGATACTCGCCCGGGCCTGGTTGAGACCTTGCAGAGTCTCGACCTCGTCGGCCTCCATCAGCCGGCTGTAGTCTTTGACGTCAGCACTCAGAATCGTGGTGAGCCGGCGCGGAAAGTCTGGTGGGACCACAAACGGCTCCCGAGAAGGCGGCATGAGCCGAAGTCCAGTTTGAGTCTAGGGACTGGCCATCCCGCCCGTCAATTCAAGCCCGGATCAGGCGGGCTTGAGGGCCGGGAAAGGATTGGACGCTCTCCCGCACCGGTCCTATAACCCGGCGCATGGGCGCGCTCTCCTTCACCAAAATGCACGGGCTCGGCAACGACTTCGTCGTGTTCGATGCGCGCTCCGCACCGGTCGAGTTAAGCCGCGAGGAGCTGCGCGCGATCGCCGCACGCCGCACCGGTATCGGCTGTGATCAGGTTATCACCATCGAACTTTCGGCGCGCGCCGATGCCTTCATGCGTATCCACAACGCCGACGGCGGCGAGGTCGAGGCGTGCGGCAACGGCACCCGCTGCGTCGCTGTGCATTTGATGGCCGAGCGCGGCGGCAACCGCGCCCGAATCGAGACCTTGGCCGGCGTCCTCGAGGTCGAGGCGCACGAAGGCCTGGTCACCGTCGATATGGGTAGGGCACGGCTTGAGTGGCGGGACATCCCGCTGAGGCGAGAGATCGATACGCTGCACGTCGATCTCGACGTCGGACCGGCAGGACACCCTGTTCTCAGCGATCCCGTGGCCGTCAACATCGGCAATCCGCACGTCGTCTTTTTCGTCGACGACGTGGACGGGATCGAACTTGGCCGCGTTGGGCCCGAGGCCGAAACGGCAAGCCTGTTGCCCGAGCGAGCCAACGTCTCGATCGCTCAGGTGCTGAGCCCCGAAGCACTGCGGGTACGCGTCTGGGAACGCGGCGTCGGCATCACCTCGGCCTGCGGCACCGCGGCGTGCGCCTCGCTGGTGGCGGCGGCGCGGCGCGGCTTCACCGGGCGCGATGGCAATGTAGAGCTCGACGGCGGCGGCCTCCATATCGAGTGGCGCGACGACGGGCATGTGCTGATGACCGGCCCGGTTGCGGTGAGCTTCAGCGGCAGCCTCGATCCTCACGTACTCGCGGGCGGTGTCGTATGAGCGGGGCGGGACTCGAGGTGCTCACTCTGGGGTGCCGGCTGAACGCCTACGAATCCGAGGTGATCCGCCGCGCCGCCACGGCCGCTGGCCTCGAGGATGCGGTGATCCTCAACACCTGCGCGGTCACCGCCGAGGCCGAGCGCCAGGCACGCCAGGCGATCCGGCGTGCGCGTCGGCGGCGCCCGGGCGCCCGCATCGTGGTGACCGGGTGCGCCGCGCAGCTCAACGGCGATGACTTCGCCGCCATGGCGGAGGTCGATCAGGTCATCGGCAACGGCGAGAAGCTGAAGGCCGAGAGCTATGCGCCGCGAGCGCCAGCCCGGCTGGTCGGCGACATCATGGCGGTGCGCGAGACGGCCGGCCACCTGATCGAGGGATTCTCAGGGCGCGCCCACGCCTTCCTCCAGGTGCAAAACGGCTGCGACCACCGCTGCACGTTCTGCATCATCCCGTTTGCGCGAGGCCCGAGCCGCAGCGTGCCGCTTCCCGCGATCATTGAAGAAGCGCGCGCGCTGGTTGCTGCCGGGTACCGCGAGGTCGTGCTCACCGGAGTCGATATCGGCGACTATGGCCGCGACCTCGACGGCGGGCCTGGCCTCGGCGCCATGGCAGCGGCGCTGCTTGGCGCAGTGCCCGAGCTGCCGCGCCTCCGTCTCTCCTCGATCGACCCGGTCGAGGTCGATGAGGACCTCGTGCACCTGTTCGCCAATGAGCGGCGGCTGATGCCACATCTACATCTGAGCCTTCAGTCGGGCGATGACCTCGTATTGAAGCGGATGCGGCGCCGGCATCTGCGCGGCGATGCCGTGGACCTGTGCGAACGGTTACGTGGGCTGCGCCCGGACATCGTCTTCGGCGCCGATCTCATCGCGGGGTTTCCGACCGAGACCGAGGCAATGTTCGCCAACACCGCGGCCCTCGTCGATGACTGCGACCTGGTCTATCTCCACGTTTTTCCCTACTCGGAGCGAGCCGATACGCCCGCCGCCCGCATGCCGGCGGTGGCGACGGCGATCCGGCGCGCCCGTGCCCGCGCCTTGCGTGAGGCCGGGGCGGCAGCGCTGGAGCGCTTTCTCGATTCGCAGATCGGAGGCCGGGCGTGCGCGCTGGTCGAAGACGGGCCCGTAGGTCGCTCAGAGCAGTTTGCGCCGATCCGGCTTCTCGGACATCGGTCATACCCCGCGGGCAGCCTTGTTGACGTGGACATCGTCGGCCGCGAGGGCGGCACGCTGATCGCTCGAGCCGCAGCCCACGGCCGAGCCTGAGCCATGACCGCGCGCGCGGGCTGGCTGACCCGGCTCAAAACCGGGTTGTCACGCTCATCGAACCGGCTGAGCGAGGGCATCGCCGGCATCCTCACAGGCCGCCGCCTCGACGCCGCCACGGTAGATGAGCTCGAGGAGCTCCTGATCATCGCCGATTTCGGTGTCGCCGCGGCGGCCGAGATCACCGGTCGGCTGGCCAAGGCGCGGCACGATGCCTCGATCACCGAGGAAGAGCTGCGCGGCGCCCTCGCCGATGAAGTGGCCGCGATCCTGGAGCCCGTGGCCCGACCGCTCGCCATCGACCCGGCACACAAGCCTTTCGTGGTGCTGGTCGTCGGCGTCAACGGCACCGGCAAGACCACCACCATCGGCAAGCTCGCCCACCTCTACCGCCAGGACGGGCAGCGCGTTCTGCTGGCGGCCGGCGATACCTTCCGCGCCGCCGCGATCGATCAGCTCAAGGTGTGGGGGGAGCGTGCCGGCGCCAAGGTCGTCGCTGGTGAGCCGGGCGCGGATGCGGCGGCGCTCGCCTTCGATGCGCTGGGCCGGGCGCACAGCGAGGGCGCCGATCTCCTGTTGATCGATACCGCCGGGCGGCTACAGAACAAGGCCGATCTGATGGGACAGCTCGAGAAGATGGTGCGCGTTGTGCGCAAACGCGATGCGGGCGCGCCGCACGCGGTGCTGCTGGTGCTCGACGCCACGACCGGCCAGAACGCTATTCAACAGGTCGAGGTCTTTCGCGAGGTCTCGGAGGTGACGGGGCTGGTCATGACCAAGCTCGACGGCACCGCCCGCGGCGGGGTGCTGATCGCCATCGCCGAGCGGTTCGGCCTGCCGGTGCATGCGATCGGCGTCGGCGAGGGCATCGACGACCTGCGACCGTTCGAGGCCCGCGCCTTCGCGAGAGCGTTGGTCGGACTCGAGGACTAGAGGGCTTAGAGAAAGCTGTAGGGGTCGACGTCGACCTGGACGCGCACCGCGTTCGGCACTTTGACCTGATCGAGCCATTTCCGCAGCACGAACTGAATATTGACGGCGCGCGCGGTCTTCAAGAGAAGCCGCTGGCGCCAGCGGCCGCGCAACAGCGCGAATGGTGCCGGTGCCGGCCCCAACACGCGGATGCCGGGGCCATGGGGCGCACACCCGCCCAAGCTGCGCGCTGTCTCGCGGACTTGGGCATCTGTGGGCCCTGAGACGATCAACGCGGCGAGCCGGCCGAACGGAGGCATGCCCTGGGCTCGGCGGGCGTCGGCTTCGCGTTGTAGGAACTGGTCGCGGTCGCCGGAAACCAATGCCTCCATCACCGGATGCTCGGGCATGTAGCTCTGCACCAGTACCCGCCCGGGTCGCTCCGCTCGCCCCGCGCGGCCCGAGACCTGATGGAGGAGCTGATAGGTCCGCTCGGCGGCGCGCAGGTCGCCGCCGGCAAGCCCGAGATCGGCATCGACGACGCCGATCAGGGTGAGGAGCGGGAAGTGGTGTCCCTTGGCGACGATCTGGGTGCCGATCAGGATATTGATCTCGTGGCGCGTCATGCGCTCAATGAGGTCCTGCGCGGCCCGCGGGCTGGTCACGGTGTCGCTCGCCATGATGGCGATACGGGCCTCGGGGAAGCGCTCGACGGTCTCCTCCGCCAACCGCTCGACGCCCGGGCCGCACGCGGCGAAGCGGTCGAGAGCACCGCACGCGGGGCATTCCGGGGGTAGCTGAGTCAAAAAGCCGCAGTGATGGCACTGGAGCCGCGCGGCCAGGCGGTGCTCCACCAGCCACGCCGAACAATCGGGGCAATCGAGCCGGTGGCCGCAGGCGCGGCACAGCGTGAGCGGGGCATAGCCGCGGCGGTTGAGAAACAGGAGCGACTGCTCGTTGATCGCAAGAGCGCGCTCAATACCCTCGACCAGCTCATCGCTCAGCCACCGCCCACGCGGCGGTGGTGTCGCCCGCATGTCGACGAGCGAGACCTCGGGCATGTCGGCGGCGCCGTGGCGTGCCGGCAACTGGGCCAGCTGATAGCGGCCGCTGCCGACGTTGACGGCAGTCTCGAGCGAAGGCGTCGCCGAGGCCAGAACGATCGGGATCTCGGCAATCTTGGCCCGCACGACGGCCATGTCGCGAGCGTTGTAGATGACGCCATCCTCTTGCTTGAACGCGCCGTCGTGTTCCTCATCGACAACGATCAAGCCGAGCTCAGGGAACGGCAGGAACAGTGCCGAGCGCGCGCCGACCACGACCCGCGCTTGGCCGCCGGCGACGGCCCGCCAGCCCTGGCGGCGCCGGGTTTGCTGAATATCCGAGTGCCACTCGATGGGTCGAGCGCCGAAGCGCGCCTCGAAGCGGTCGAGCCACTGCGCGGTTAGGGCGATCTCGGGTAGGAGCACCAGCGCCTGCTTGCCGGCGCCGAGCGCCGCGGCGATCGCTTCGAAGTACACCTCGGTCTTGCCGGCACCGGTCACCCCGTCGAGGAGCGTCGCGCTGAAGCCACCGCCAATCCGCGCGCGCAATTGTTCGCCGGCCTCCGCTTGATCGGGTGACAGGGCGATGCCCGACTGCGCCGGATCGGGGAGCGGTACGCGCGGTACGCCCGAGAGCTGCACCGGCACCAGCGCGCCGGCCTCGGCCAACCCTTTGACCACCGAGCCGCTGACGCCGGCCTCGCGCGCGAGCTCAGCCATGCCCCGTGGCGGGCCGCCTTCCAGAACCGCGAGCACGCGCCGCCGCGCTGGCGTGAGCCGCTCGGGCAATGCGCCGGTCTGCTTGTACGCGATGCGTGGGGGCGGCGGTTCCAGCGCGCTCGGCACGCGCAACGCCATCCGCAGGACCGCGCCTTTTTCCGCGATGGTGTAGTCCGCGATCCAATTGATGAGCCGGCGCAAGTCCTGTGGCAGAGGCGGACAGTCGTAGCGATGGAGAATTGGCTTGAGTTTTTCGTCCGCGACCTCGTCGGTGCCGGCGCTCCACACCACACCGGTCACCGTCCGCGCGCCAAGGGGCACCCGTACGATGTCACCGGGCAGCAGCACCTCGCCGGGATCGAGCCGATAGTCGTAGGCCCCGCCCAGCGGAAGTGGCAGCAGCACCTGGACGCGGGCTGGGATCTCGGGCGGGAGCGGCGCGGGGGCGGCAGAACTAGCGCCGGATTCAGCCATCCACTACAATGTGCCAACCTCTACGGCCCGTAACAAGCAAACTCGCCAGCGCGTCCTCGCAGCCACGTTTCCAAGGCAGATTTCTCAGAGTACTTACCCTTCACCACCGCGCGGGCTTAGAGCCGTCAGAGGCATCAGCACATGACACACCGGACATGAAGTTCTTCGCCGATACGGCGGACGTCGATGAGATTCGCGACCTCGCGGCCACCGGCCTGTTGGACGGAGTCACCACCAACCCATCGCTGGTCGCCAAGACCGGCCGCGACTTCTTCGAGGTACTGGCGGAGATATGCTCGCTGGTCGACGGCCCGGTCAGCGGTGAGGTCACGGCGACCGAGCACGATGCCATGGTCGGCGAGGGCCGACGTCTGCACGAGGTCGCCGACAATGTCATGGTCAAGGTGCCGCTCACCTGGGAGGGGCTGAAGGCCTGTCGCACGCTGAACCAGGCCGGCATCCAGGTCAACGTCACGCTGTGCTTCTCGCCGACCCAAGCGCTGTTCGCCGCCAAGGCCGGGGCGACCGTGGTCTCCCCGTTCGTCGGCCGCCTCGACGACATCAGCCATGACGGCATGGCGCTGATCGCCGACATGCGGACGATCTTCGACAACTACGAGTCGCTCACCACCGAGATCCTGGCCGCCTCGATCCGTCATCCCATGCACGTGGTCGAGGCCGCGCGCATTGGCGCCGACATCTGCACCGTGCCGCCCGCGGTGCTGCGCAAGCTTGCCCAGCATCCCCTCACCGATAAGGGTCTCGACGCCTTTCTTGCGGACTGGGGGAAGACCGGCCAGAATATCTTGGAACACTGAGGGATTCCCGAAACTTAACGGCGGTCGGGAAGTGCCGCGCGAGAGACATGGTGGAG
Source organism: Alphaproteobacteria bacterium (assembly GCA_965248765.1). Classification (GTDB taxonomy): domain Bacteria; phylum Pseudomonadota; class Alphaproteobacteria; order VGEJ01; family VGEJ01; genus CBDFKF01. Next base: position 2,495,973 of record CBDFKF010000004.1, on the reverse strand, counting down.
TGACGAGCGTTGACATCGAGGGCGGATAGGGCCGAACCCGACAAGGCAGCCGAGGAGACCAAGGTCCCTAAGCTAAAGGCCGCGGACGTCGCGGCGTACCTGCGCGAGCACCCGAACTTTCTCGCCCGCCACCCCGAACTGCTGGTGGACCTCACGCCGCCCAAGCACCGCAAGGGGCGCAACGTCCTCGACATGCAGAACTTCATCATCGGCCGGCTGCAGTGCCAGATCGATGATGCGCGCGATCGCGAGGACGCGCTGGTCTCGGCGAGCCGCAGCAACCTCTCTAGCCAAGGGCGCATTCACAGCGCGATGCTCGCCTTGATCGAAGCGCGCGACATCGATGGGCTGATCGAAACCGTGACCACCGATTTCGCCAACTTCCTCGGCGTCGACGTGGCGTGCCTGTGTATCGAGGGAGCCGAGGGCGACGACCCGCGCTCGCAATCTCAGGCGCAAGCCGGCGGGATCTCCGTGCTCGACCCCGGGGAGGTGGATGCGCGGCTCGGCGAAGACCGGATGTGTGTGTTGCGCAGTGACATCGAAGGCGATGTGGCGATCTTCGGCGGCGCCGCGAGCCTGGTACGGGCCGAGGCCCTCATGCGCCTGCGGTTCCGGAAGGGCGGGCCAGGCGGGTTGTTGGCGCTGGGATCGCGCGATCCGGAGCGTTTCCACGCCGGCCAGGGGACCGAGCTTCTGGGCTTTTTGGCGGCCGCGCTTGCGCTCTGCATCCGCGCCCGGCTGATGAGGGAAGTCTGAGCCAAGGCGACGCGCCGCCAGAACTGCCGGCCGAGGCGGCGGTACTTGCCGCACTCAGCGATTGGGAAGCATGGCTTGCGCTAGAACGGCGCGTTGCCGAGAACACGCGCGAAGCCTACGTCCGTGATTTGCGGGCGCTCCTCGCCTTCCTCGCCCCCCATCTTGGCGCGCGCGTCGGCCTCGACCACCTGCGCGACTTAAGAGCGGCCGATGTCCGCGCCTATCTTGCACGCCGCCGGGCCGACGGCCTGGCAAGCCCCTCGCTCGCCCGGGCCCTGTCTGCGATCCGCAGCTTCTTCGCCCATCTGCGCAGGACCGGTACCGTGGTCAACGAGGTCATCGCCACGGTGCGCGCACCGAAGCTGCGCCATGGCGTGCCCAAGCCGCTCACCGAAGAGGCGGCCCGCGCGACGCTTGCCGCGGTCGCCGATATCGGTTCCAGCGACTGGGTGGCCAAGCGCGACGTAGCCATCCTGACGCTGCTATATGGCTGCGGTCTTCGCATCTCCGAGGCGCTCGGGCTCGACTGCGGCGATGCGGCGGAACGGGGGGCCGATTCGATGACGATCACCGGCAAAGGGGGCAAACAGCGCCTGGTGCCGCTTCTGCCGGTGGTGACCGAGGCGATCGCCACCTATCAGGCCGTCTGTCCCCATCCGCGGCGGCGGCGCGACCCCCTGTTCGTCGGCGTACGCGGCCGACGGCTCGATCCCGGCATCGTCCAGGCGACGATGCGAGGCCTAAGGAGTCGCCTCGGTCTTCCGGAAACGGCAACGCCGCATGCCCTGCGCCACAGCTTCGCGACTCATCTGCTCGCCCGCGGCGGCGATCTGCGTACTATCCAGGAGCTGTTGGGCCACGAGTCGCTCTCGACGACCCAGCGCTACACGGAGATCGATACCGCCCGCCTCCTGGAGGTCTACGCCGCGGCCCACCCCCGCGCGGCAAGGCGATCCTGAGGCCGAGCGCGGCCTTACTCGCCGGCGGCGGCGCGAGCCACGGGCTGGCGCGCCTGAGTCGGCCACACCCGGTCGATGATCGCCAAGGCGCGGTCGATATCCTCCATCGAATGCGCGCCCGAGACCTGGACGCGCAGGCGCGCCGTGCCCTCGGGCACCACCGGGAAGCCGAAGCCGACCACATAGAGCCCTTCCTCGAGCAGGCTCTGGGCAAGCTCGATGGCGACGCTGGTGTCGCCGACGATGATCGGGATGATCCCCGAATCGCCTTCGATCGGCTCGATTCCCAACTGCCTCACGCCGCGCCGGAAATAGGCCACTTTCTCGCGCAGATCGGTGACGATCTCGGGCGACCGCTCAAGAACGTTCAAGGCCGCAAGCGCGGCGCGGCACGATGAAGCCGGGATCGCGTTCGAGAAGATGTGCGGCCGGGAGAACTGGACGAGCGTATCGATCACCGCCGCCGGCCCGGCGGCGAAGCCACCCGAGACGCCGCTCAGCGTCTTGCCGAGGGTGCCTGTGTAGATGTCGATGCTGTCCATCAGCCCGTAGTGCTCGGCGATCCCGCGCCCCGTCTGTCCCAGGACGCCGAGGCCATGGGCATCGTCGATGATCAATGTCGCATCGTGGGCCTTGGCCAGCGCGACGATCTGATCGAGCCGGGCGAGGTCGCCCTCCATGGAAAAGACGCCGTCCGAGACGATGAAACGGCACCCGCCATTCTTGTTCGCCTTGAGCTTGGCCTCGAGGTCGGCCATGTCGCTGTGCTTGTAGACCTCGCGTTTGACCTCGCGGTGACACAGCCGCATGCCGTCGATGATGCTGGCATGGTTGAGGCCATCGGAGAGCAGCACGTCGCCCGGCTTGGTGAGCGCAGGGAACACGCCGTTATTGGCGGCGAAGGCGGAGGAGTAGGTCAGCGAGGCCTCGACCTTGAGGAACGCCGCAATCGCGGCCTCAAGGTCGCGATGGGCGGTCGTCGTGCCACAGATGAAGCGCGCCGAGGCGGTGCCGGTACCGAATGAATCGACCGCCTGATCGGCGGCCGCCCGCACCTCAGGGTGGTTGGCGAGCCCGAGATAATCGTTGGCGCAGAAGATCAACGTATCGCCGAGACCCTCGATCGACGTCTCCGCCCCGGCCGGGCCCTCGAGGACCTTGAGCGTCTTGTAGCGCCCTTCTTTCTTGAGTATCGCCAATCCTTCTTCGCACCGCTCGCGGAACTGGTTGCTGGTCATGCCGCCCTCCCTAGGCTAGCGAAATCGAGAACCACCTTGCCGCAGGCGCCCTGGTCCATCAGCTGGAACCCCTTGGCGTACTCGCGCGCCGGCATCACGTGGGTGACCACCTTGTCCATCAGATCGGGCGCGCGCAGCATGAAGGCTTCGACCTGATACCACGTCTCGAACATGCGCCGGCCGGCGACGCCGTGGAGCGTGAGCCCGCGCATGATGACGTCTGCGGTGAGGTCGAGCTCGACCGGCTCGCCGGGCAAGCCGAGCAGCGAGACATCGGCGCCGTTCCGTGCATCCTTGAGCGCGGCGCTGATTGCCGGGCCATATCCGCTCATCTCGAGCACCGCATCGGGGCCCTGGCCGTCGAGCGACTCGCGCCAGCGCGCCATCCCCGCCTCATCGCCGGGATCGAGCACCAGGTCGGGCTTCAGCTCAGCGGCCAGCTCGGCGCGGTAGGAGTTGGGTTCCTGTACCGTGATCGAGCGGGCGCCGTGGCTGCGGGCGATGGCGATAGCGAACAGGCCGATGGACCCGGCACCAACGATCAGCACATCGCGGCTGCTGACACCGATCGTCGCCACGGTGTGCATGGCGTTGCCGACTGGATCGAACACCGCCGCGTGGCGATCCGGCACATCGCCATGAACCTGCCAAACGTTGGTCGCCGGGACCGTAATGGCCTCGGCAAAACAGCCCGCTCGGTCGACGCCGATGATCTCCGTCTTGGCGCAGAGATGGGCGCGCCCGGTGCGGCACTGCACGCAATGCCCGCAAGTGATGTGGCTTTCGCACGAGACACGATCGCCCTCGTTGAGGTGGCCGACGCCGGCGCCGACGGCGGCGATGTGGCCGACGAATTCATGGCCCATGGTCAGCGGCGGCCGCACACGCCCGGCCGACCACGCGTTCCAATGGTAGATGTGGAAGTCGGTGCCGCAGATGCCGGCGTGCCCGACCGCGATGGTGACCTCACCGAAGCCGGGCGGCGGCGGCTCGGCGACCTCGTTGTCCCAGACACCGCGCTCAGGGCGTTCTTTCGTGATTCCGAACATGTCGTGGATTATCTCCGGGCAGCCATGATAGACGGGCGCCCGCAGCCATCAAAGGACTTTGCCCTGACCCTGTCACTAACACACGATATGTCCGGTTTATGTACCAGACGATCTGTCCGGATTTAGAAGCTCTCCAGGCTATGGAGGGTTTGGATGCGCCGGACAGAGCAGTTGCAGGGACTGAGATTGATGAAGTTCGAGGAGGTTTACGGCCGCACCCATCGGGGTTGCTTGAGCCAAGCCGAGGCGGCGGAGGTTCTCGGCGTTTCAGAGCGCACCTTCCGGCGCTGGCGCGACCGCTATGAGGCGGACGGCGCGGAAGGGCTCTACGATCGCCGTCTGGGCCGGGTCTCGGCGCGGCGCGCGGCGGTCAACGAGGTGACGGCGCTGTTGGCGCTGTTCGACACCCGCTACTGGGACTTCACCGCCAAGCACTTCCACGAGAAGCTGGTCGCGGACTATGCCTTCAAGCGCAGCTACAACTGGGTGCGGCTGAGCTTGCAGGCCCATGGGCGAAGACGGGCGGCGCCCAGGCGCGGGGCGCACCGGCGCAAGCGGCCGCGCCGCGCGCTGCCCGGCATGATGCTGCATCAAGACGGCTCAAGCCACGCGTGGGTCCCCGATCAGTGGTGGGACCTGATCGTCACCATGGACGACACCACCAGTGAGATCTACTCGGCCTTCTTCGTCGCCGAAGAGGGCACGATGTCGAGCTTTCAGGGGGTGTCCGAGGCGATCCGGGTCAAGGGGCTGTTCTGCTCGCTCTATGCCGACCGCGCCGGCCACTACTGGCACACCCCTGAGGCCGGCGGCACGGTCGACAAGGACAATCCGACCCAGTTCGGCCGCGCCCTGGCCCAGCTCGGCATCGAGCTGATCCCGGCCTACTCGCCCGAGGCAAGGGGGCGCTCGGAACGCATGTTCGCCACCCTGCAGAAGCGCCTGCCCCAGGAGCTCAGGCTCGCCGGCATCACCGACATGGCCCAGGCCAACCGCTTCCTCAAGGAGCTCTACCTGCCAGGCCACAACGCCCGCTTCGCGGTGCCGCCGGAAGCCGAGGGCACCGCCTTCGTGCCCTTCGCCGGTACCCTCGACGACATCCTCTGCGTGCAGCAGGAGCGCACCGTCTCCAACGACAACACCGTGCGCTACAAACGCCTGGTGCTGGCGATCCCGCCCGACCGCCATCGCCGCCACTACGTCAAGGCAAGGGTCCGGGTCCACGAATACCCCGACCGCACCCTCGCCGTCTTCCATGGGCCGCGCTGCCTGGCCCGATACCAGGCCGACGGATCGCCCATCAACACAAGCCACAGACAGGCCGCGTGATCCGCTTCGACGCGACCGGCCAGTGGATAAGGGGACGGCCGCTCCGCGCCCGACCCCTTATCCACTGGCCCAACAACCACAACTGAAGCGGTCAATTCATATGGTACATAAACCGGTCAATTCAGTTTGTTCTCGACACATCAGACTGGGCGCCTCATCCAATAGGCCGCCTAGAGCCCCATCTCGAACTCGGTCACCGCATCGACCTGTTGCCGCGATCGCGCCCGTTCGGGCCGCTTGATCAGCGCCTTGCCCTCGCCGGCGCCGAGCATCGCGTACTCGCCCGCCTCGACCACATGGCTGAACCGGTTCTTGTCCGGCTTGTCGTGATGGCGCTCCGCGCCCGCGACTTGCAGCCGCTTGTAGCAATAGCCACCGCCCAGGCCCTTGCGCGCAACAACGCACTTCGGGCTGATCCGAAAGCCGGGCTCGCCGTCGACGAGCCGCATCATCGGCACTGCCACCGCCTCGCGCCGGATCACCGGATCGTTGGTCTTTGCCGGCACCGCCGGGATCTCGGCCGCGCGCAGGATGTCGAACACCGTCCGCTCGTCGGTCTGGGCCCGTTCATCGCCCGCCGGATCGCCGGTGATATTGACCTCGAAGTCGGCGTACTCACCGCGTAGTCTCTCGCCCAACAGCTCGCCGAACCGGACCGCGCCCATGTCCTCGGTCACCAGCTCATCGATCCACCGCCACTGCCCCACCGGCGATTTCTGCGCGAACAGCGCCGCCGGCGTCAGCCCGAAGTCGAGGCCCACATGAAGCACCCACGCCCTAACCGCGGGGATGGGGTCGGCCGCCGCATGCACCTCGTCGCGGTACTCGGGGAAAACCGGCTTGCCCTCCTTCACGAAGCCGTAGCGGTTGCAGTAGTAGACCCGGACGTGGTCGAGGCCCTTGCCCTCCATCCGCGTCTCATAGAAATCCTGCTCGAGGTGGGCGAGGTTCTCGGCCTCCGGGTTCGGCTCGAACACGCCGGTCTTGGCCTCGACCAGGCCGCCCGGCTGGGTGAAGAAGGCCCAGCCCGACGGCTGTGCTTCCTCGGCGAGCTTGTACCACCAGTGCGCCTCGTCGGGCGCATTGGTGTCCATGATCAGCCCGGCCCACGTGCACCCGCCGTCCTTCACCGCCGGGTAGCGGCCGACGCGGTCATCGAGCGCCTCGATGATGCCGAAGGGGATCTCGCGCGCCTCGTTGACCCAGCCGCCGGTCAGCTCGAGCGAGAGGAGCTTCTTGGCATCGTCGGGTCGGTCGAGGGCCCGGAACATCACCTCCATGTCCACATCGCCATCCCGAATGTGGTGCACCAGATCGCCGGTCAACAGCCCGAACCACTCGGGTCGGAACCAGTCGGTCCAGGTCTTGATCGTCGTGTCCTTGAGCTCGCGGTAGGTGTTGCGCACCACCGCGAACCGGGTCCGTCGAATGCCGTCCGGGCCCGGCGCCTGCTCGCGCGCCCGGCGCATCAGCTCCATGCACATCGCCGTCGACTTACCCGAGCCGACCGGACCACGCCCCCCCCCGCCGCCGCGCATCCGATTGGTGGAAGCAGCCGAACACTGGGCTCGCCTTGTAGTGGACGGTGTGTTTCACGATCCGCCGATCTCCATCACGAAGGTCACCGGCCCACCGCCCTTGCCGGTGACCTCGGTGCGCTCGCGGTACTTGTCAGGTTTCTTGCCCTTCAGAAGGAAGATCAACAACGTGTCTGAGCCGTCGAACGCGCGCCTGCACGCCTCGTCCTCAAGCGCCTCGACTCCGAGCTCTTCGGCCTCCGCCCACGCCTCGGCGAACGCCTCGTCGTTCTTGCGCAGCCGATATAGGGCAGAGCGGTCGAGCTTCGCCACCTCGGCGGCCTGCGTCGCGTTGCCGGTAGTCGACAGCGTAGCCAGGAACGCCTCTCGCCTTTTTTTGGCTGTGGTTTTTGTGGTCAACGGCATCCTGTCAACGGCGGCGTAAAAATGTACCGGCGCGGCGTCGTAAAAATGTACTGCGGGCTGGGTGGTAGCTTGTCCCCGTAGTCCACGGGAGGGGGCTGTGGGCCCACGGGGACAAGCGGGGGGTTATTCGGACGGTTGCCGGCGTCGTGACCGGCTCTGCTTGAGGCGGTAGCTCTCGCCGTTGATCTCCAGGATATGGCCATGGTGGGTGATGCGGTCGAGCAGCGCGCCGGTGAGGTGCTCGCTGGCGAACACCGTCGTCCATTCCTGGAAGGGCAGGTTTGAGGTCACGATGGTGGCGCCGTTCTCGTAGCGCCGGCTGAAGACGTCGAACAGCAGCTCGCTTCTGGTCTGCGACAGGGGCCCGTAGCCGAGCTCGTCGACGATCAGGAGATTGACCCTGGCGAGCTGGGCCTGGAGGCGGAGCAGCCTCTTCTCGTCGCGCGCCTCGATCAGCTCGTGGACCCGGTCGTCGACCTCCGATGACGGCGGGTCCAACCGGAGGGCGGCGTGATGGACGGCCAAGGGAACGGCGGCAAGAGCCGCAGGAACCGCGCGTTCGGGATCGTCGTGCTGGTGATCCTGGCGGTTGCTCTGGCGCTCGTCGGCATCGACTTCGCGCTTGCCGCATCCGACACCACCTTCGCGGGTCCGCTCTCGACGGTGAGCGACATGGTCTCGGGCACTGGCGGCCAGCTCGCCGCGGCGCTTGCCGTGGGCGCGGCGCTGGTCGGCTCGATCCTGCGCTTCAATGCGCTTCAGATATTGGGCGCGGTCGGCGCCGGTGTGGCGGCGGGCGCGGGCGTCGGCATTGTCACCGGCCTCGTCGGCACGGCGATCGTGTGATGGAGCCGGGCCGTGAACGATGCCGCGCGCTTCGCTATTCCCAGACGCCTGGACGATCCCGAGCGCTGGTTGTTCTGGACGCTCGACGAGGCGGCGATGCTGATGGGGCCGGTGGTGCTGGGCTTGGCGGCCAATGCGTTCGTGGCGGGGCTCGTCGCGGGCGTTGCCGCCTGGCTCACGCTTCGCCGGGTCAAGCGGGGCGGCAGCGCCAACATCGCGCTCTACGCGCTCTACTGGTTCCTGCCCGGGTTCGTGCTGCGGCTGAGGGCCACGCCACCGAGCCATCTCCGCCGGTTCACGGGATGAGCGGGAGCGCATCATGAACCGCCAGGCGATGGAAGCGGACCGCAGGCGCGTGCGCGACATGCGGATCGTGCTCGCGGGCCTGCTGGGGCTCTCGATGGCCGCGAACCTGGTGCTGAGCCTTGGGCTCGTCAATCGCGAGGGCATGGCGCTGCTGGTGCCGGCGGTCTCGGGGCCTGCCTGGACGGTGGGGGAGAGCTGGGCCGGCCGGCGCTATCTCGAGGACACCGCGCGCACGGTCGCGATCACGCTCCTGACCCTGACGCCCGAGAACGCCGGTCATGTCCGCGAGGCGGCCGCACGGATGTCTGACGCCTCGGCACGCGGGGCGATCGGCGCCTGGGTGGCGGCTGAAGCCGACCGGATGGCGAAGCGGGATCTGGCGACCGCCTTCTATCCGGGCCGCATCACGATCGATCCGGACGCGCTCGCGGCCGAGGTGTCGGGCGAGCTCGTCACCTGGATCGGGGGTGCGGAAGCGACGCGGCAGCGCAAGCGCTATCGGCTCGTCTTCCGCATCGACGGCGGGCGCATCGGATTGCTGCGCTTCGAGGAACGGGAGGACACGAGATGAGAACGGACACGAACATCAAACCGCAATTGGGAAAGCGACCGGACGGCAGGGCAAGGCGCATACTGGCCTTGCTAATGCTCGGGCGCCTCCCGGGCGTCGCCGCGGCGCTCCTTATACATATGTGTGCCGGCGTACCGGCCTGGGCGATGCAGATCCTCGGCGACCGACCACGCGGAGCTCACGGCAGAGATCTCGGGCACGTCGGTCAGCCGCATCGCGCTTCAGGGCGATCGGATCGCGCGGGTGATCCGCGCGCCCGACGGGTTCACGGTCGAGCACGACGCGAGCCGCGGCGATCTCTATCTCAGGCCCGTCGGCAAGGACCGGACGGACCAGGCCGCAACTCCGGCGGCCAAGTTGGTGACGCTCTTTCTCGGCACCGAGAAGGGCTTCACCTACCGGCTCACGCTCACCGTCGCCGAACGTGATTCGGCGCAGGTGCTGATCCGCAACGCGGACGCGCTCGCAGCCGTGACGCCTAAGGGCGTGCTCAACAACGATCCTTACCGCGGCACGCTGGTCGCGCTGATTCGGCCAGTCGCAAGGCGCGAGCCGCTGCCGGGATATGTCATCGAAGCGGCCGCCACGGCGCACGCCGACACCATTCCGACCATCGAGACCTGGCGCGGGCCGCGCTTTATCGCTCGCGTCCTCCAGGCCCCGGCGGGCACGCCCCCGGATGCGGCCCGCCTCGCCTCCCTTTCCGGCGCCGGAATCGCGGCGGCGTGGGTGTCGGCGGAAGCGAGCGGTCCGACGGGCGGACGGCTCGCGGTCGTGGTGCATGGCTCGCGCGTCGCGGGAGCCGCGCCCAAAGGAGATTGGCAATGAGCACCGGCGATCAAGCGACGCGCCGCATCCGGCGCAATCAACTGGTGCTGTTCTCGGGCCTCGCCGCGGCGGTGCTGGTGGTGTTCGCGGCCTGGCTTGGGCAGTCCGGCGACAAGCGGCCCGCTCCCCGTAGTGGCATCGATGCCGAGCTCGCCGACGAGAGCACAGCCGAGGCGAGCTGGGTGCGGCGCTCCGAGGTGCGCATCGGCGGCATCGAGAGGCGGCTCCGGGACATGGAGACCCGCAACAGCAACCTCGAGCGGGAGAACGAACGGCTTCAAACCCAGCTTCGCGAGAACGCCTCGGACGCACGGGCCGTGATCGACCGCCAGGCGGCGCTGATCGGCGATCTCGGGCGCCGCCTCGATGCTGGGCAGGAGCCTGCCGTGCCGGGAGCACCGGGCGGTGCCGTATCCGGCGATTACTTCTCGCCGGCGGGAACGGGGAGGTCGCCGTCCGCCGCCAGGTCCGGATCGCGTGATGCGATGCTGCCGGCGCCGCCGATGATGCTGGAGTTCGAGCTCCACGGCGACGAGAGCAGCGGAGAGCAAAGCGCGGCCAGGCCGCTCGGGGCGTACCTGCCGGCCGGAAGTCATGCGGAGGCGATCGTGCTCTCCGGTGTCGATGCATCGGCCGGGGTGCGCTCCCAGGGCGATCCGCGCCCGGTGCTGCTGCGGCTCACCGGTCCGGCGCACAGCGCGGCCGAGGATGGTGCTGCGCTCACGATCGCCATCGAGGGCTGCACGGTCACCGGCGCGGCCTACGGCGACCTCTCCTCGGAGAAGGTCTATGTGCGGCTGCGTACGCTCACCTGCGCGGGCGATGCGCCGGAGACAGTCATCGAGACCGAGGTCGCGGGCTTCGTCGCCGGAACCGGCAAGGCCGGCGTGCGCGGCCCGGTGGTGAGCCGCGAAGGCGCGTTGGTCGAGAAGGCGTTTCTGGCCGGTCATTCAGTTGCAGGCAGGGACGGCAGTCACGGTGGTGTTCATCGAAGGCGCCTGGCTCGACGGGCGCGAGGAGAAAAAGAATGGCTGAACTGATCAAGCTCTTCCGCCCGCGTCTCGCCGCGGCGGGCGTGGTTGCCACGCTCACGCTCGGCGGCTGCTCGGCGACCCATGTCGCCGATTCCTGGCAATGCCCGCTGACCCAAGGCCAGGTCTGCTCCAGCGTCGCCGCGGCCGATCCCGCGGTCCTGAAGACCGGAGACGGGCGCGCGCTCGCGACCCGGACACCGCTCTACCGGACGCGGCCTGCCCCGCCGGGGCCTCCGCGCTGCACGGGCGCCTGCAACCCCTTCGCCTGGCTGGCAAGCCTGTTCGAGACGAATGAAGGCGGCACGCCGGCGGCCACCGGCGGTGACGGTGACGACTCGGCGGGTGCGCCTGCCAGGCTGGATGAGGCGACGGCGGACGATACCGTTTCTGCGACGAATGCGGATGCGGAAACCGCCGCAATTTCCACGCCGGCCACCGGTGTTGCAACCGCTCCCGTTCCGGTCGATGCCGATCTGCGCACAGACGAGGTGATCGGGCGCATCTGGATCGCGCCCTTCGTCGACGCGGACGGGCTTTATCACGAGGCGAGCTGGGTGCGCGTGGTGCTGGAACCTTCCGGTTGGAGGCTTCAATGATCGGACGCCGCCTGATCGCGCTATTCGAGGGGCCGGACTCGATCGCGCCCTGGTCGCCGCCGGAGCTGGCGGAGCCGCTGCACGCGCTCCTGCCGTGGCGCGCCTGGGACGAGGCGAGCGAGCTCTACATCAATGCGTCGAGCCACGGCTTCGTGATCGAACTGCCGCCGTTCGCCGGGATCGATACCGAGACCCTGGGCGCGCTCGCCGACGCGGCGCCCGATCGCTGCACGGTCCAGATCATCCACTGGGCGAGCCCCCGCTTCGGGGCAGCGCTTTCGACCTGGGCAGGACCACGGAAGCGCCAGAGCGGCATCCAGGCCGGTGATTCTCCCCCATCGAATTGGTCCATGTTCAGGTTTTAGAACGAGGAGGACCAGCGATGGCAAGGAAGCGTTACCAGCCGGAGGAGATCGTCAACATGCTGCGTCAGGCGGAGGTCCTGCACGGTCAGGGTATGTCGATGGCGGATGCGCCGGCAGCTGGGGATCAGCGAGGTCACGTATTACCGCTGGCGCAAGGAGTATGGCGGGATGAGCGGCGATCAGCTCCGCCGCCTCAAGGAGCTTGAGAAGGAGAACGAGCGGCTGCGCCGTGCGGTTTCCGATCTGACGCTGGACAAGCAGATTCTCAAGGAGGCGGCGGGGGGAAACTTCTAAGCCCCTCGCGCCGCCGCCAGTGCATCGACCATGCCCGTGGCCGGCTCGGGATCTCGGAGCGTCGGACCTGCCGGGTGCTGGGGCAGCACCGCTCGACCCAGCGCCGTATCCCGCGCGGGCGTGACGACGAGGATCGCCTGGTCGCGAACATGATCGAGCTGGCCCGTCGTTACGGTCGTTACGGCTACCGGCGGATCGCCGCCCTGCTGCGCGACGCCGGCTGGCAGGTCAACGACAAGCGGGTCGAGCGCCTGTGGCGGCGCGAGGGGCTGAAGGTGCCCGGCAAGCAACCGAAGCGGGGACGTCTGTGGCTCAACGACGGGTCCTGTGTCCGGCTGCACGCCGAGCGGGCGGACCATGTCTGGTCCTATGACTTCGTGCATCACCGGACCGATGACGGGCGGGCTTTTCGTACGCTCAACGTCCTGGACGAGTTCACCCGCGAGAGCCTGGCGATCCGGGTGCGGCGGAAGCTCTCCTCGACCGACGTCGTCGATGTCCTGACCGACCTCTTCATCCTGCGCGACATCCCGGCCTACATCCGTTCCGACAACGGCCCGGAGTTCGTCGCCGGGGCCGTCCGGCATTGGATTGCCGCGGTCGGCGCCCGAACCGCCTTCATCGAGCCGGGTTCACCCTGGGAGAACGGTTACATCGAGAGCTTCAACGCACGGCTGCGCGACGAGCTCCTGAACGGGGAGATCTTCTATACCCTGAAGGAAGCCCAGGTTCTCATCGAAGCCTGGAGGCGCCATTACAACGCCGTGCGCCCACACAGCAGCCTGGGATACCGGCTGCCGGCCCCAGAAACGATCGTCGCGCCAAGCTGGCCGCCCGGCTCCGCTACGCTCCGCCGGCCATCCAGCTTGGCCGAGAACCCGTCAATGCACTAACATTCAAACCGGACCAGTCAACGGGGGCAGGTCACCGCGCCGTCTTTATCAGGGCTTCCACCTTCCTCTTAGGGCACGCAATCGCGTCGGCACCATACCGGTGGGAGCATCCGCCCGGCGGAACAGCCCATGCGGCCGAAGCGGTCGGAGCCGCTGCCGTTGCGCCTCACGCACAGTCACCGTTCTCCGTCCCGGCGTTCTTTGCTATCGTTGTACAAAGCCAGAGCGCCTTCCGGTGAGTGGCGGCTCGGTTCGGTCTCGGAGGTGCGTATGGCCGTTGACCCGAAGACCCCTGCACGACTTGACGCCGTCCGGCGCAGCGTCCGAACACCGACCGACGGTCGCGCCGAGGCGGCGCTCCGCGACCACCTACACCGGCGGGACTTCCTGACCAAGACCGCCGCCGGCCTCGGCGCGGCGGGAGCCTTCGCGGCCGGGCGGGGGTTCGCGCGCGATGCTCACGCAGCCGGATACCTCAAAACAATTAAGGTACAATCAAAGGTTTTTCCCGAGCTTGTAGAAGCGTGGAGCAGGTATCATCGCCCTAGTTTTGATACGACAACAGCTACCGGATGCGAGAGCACCAAAACGTGATGCGCTCAGCACCCGAGCAACGCCAGGAGGACGCCGAGCCGTGACCGCTATGTCCTGCCGAACCGGGACGCGTGAGGGGCTGGACTCCGGTCGCTACTCTCCCTGCGTCCAACCCCTCACGCCCGACCGGAACCAACCGAAGAGCGTCAGATCCGCACCGACGCCTTCCTTAAAAGTGTGCAGTTTTCGGTTGCCATCGACACAGGCTACTTCGCGGAGACGCCGTGCGACGTGAACTGCCGAAGCCATGACGAACGGTTCCGAGGATGGGCGCCGGCGCGCGGGCCGGGCGTTGGTACGCTTTGATAATTCTCGCGGCGCGCTCATCCGGCTTCTGATCAAGAACTTCCTGCTCAACCTCATCACTCTGGGCATTTATCGCTTCTGGGCGAGAACCAATTTACGGCGCTATTTCTGGCGCGGCATCGAAATCGATGGCGAACGGCTGGAATACGTCGGCCGCGGTATCGAGTTGTTTATCGGATTCCTGATCGTCGTCGCGGTTCTATTTCTGGCGGCCATCCCCCTTTATGTCATCCAGTTTTTATCGTTGGGGGCAGGATCCGCGTTCGAAATCGTCGTAAACCTCCTCTATTACTCCATCTTGTTGGTTTTGATTCAGGTCGCCATCTTTCGCGCACGGAGATATAGAAGTTCGCGGACCGTGTGGCGCGGCATTCGGTTCGGCCTGGAAGGCAGGTCTCTGCACTATGCTGGAATATCCTGCCTATACGGACTTCTCGTTCTCATGACATTGGGCCTGGCGGCTCCCTGGCGAAACGTCGCTCTGCAGCGCTATCTCATGGATGGAACGCGGTTCGGCCAGCAGCATTTTCGGTTCGATGGCGATGGGCGCGACCTGTTGCCAATTTGGTCGATCGTCATGCTGGCTGGTTATGCGGTCATGGCGCTCATCGTCGTCGTAAACCTGCAGCTCGTCGTTGGAATATTTGAATTTTCCGTGGCGCCGCCTGAAGACGCCGCCCAAACCGCGGCCGCGCAGGCGCTTGTGGGAGGAATCAATCCGAGTGGCTGGTGGCCTTTCCTGTTCTTACCGGTCTATTTCGTTCTGCGACTCTGGTATGGCGTCCGGCAGTTCGCCTATTTCGTCAACAGAACCACTTTTGGCGAAACCAGTTTTGCGTCTTCGCTCCGGACCCCTCAGGTCATCTGGTATCTCGTGGCATTCGGGGTCTTGGTTTTCCTGGGTGTGGCCGCGACTGTCGCGATCTTCGCCGGATTGATCGTCGTTCCAGCGGTCGGTGGAGCCGGCAGCCAGATGCTTTCCGTGTTATCGCTAGTCTCGCTCGTACTGCTGGCCTTTGTCCTGTTCGCGTTGTTGAACGTCCTGCGCATTGCGTGGCTTTATTTTGAGTTGCTGCGCGTCGGCTGCAAAAGCATCTCGATCCGAAATTTCGCGGCCGTCGACAATGTGGTTCAAGGCGCGGATGACACGATGAAATTCGGCGAAGGCTTGGCGGACGCGTTGGACTATGGGGATATCTGACATTGGAGTCCTTCACGGCGCGATATAACGACGGCATTTCCGCCCGAACGCATGACGTGCGGGTGCGCCTGACCCCGGATGGGTTATCGGTTTTTGGCGACGTGGACCAGTTGCTTGACTCATGGCCAGCCGACGCAATCCGGATCGTCGATCCAAAATCGGCGGATGGTTTGTTGCGCCTTGCCAAAGCCGAAAACGATCTCGCACGGCTCACCGTTCCCAATGCCGGCGTGCGCTCCGTCATTCTGGACAGGTTCCCCAATGCCGCGCGCCGGCACACGATTTCCATGGGATCGGCGCTGCGGATACTCTCATGGTCGGCCGCGGCAGTCGGCGGCATCGCCCTGTTGATCTGGATCATCTTGCCGTTCGCCGCGGAAAAAGTTGCCGCGGCGATTCCCATGTCCTGGCAATCGGGCGTGGGAGAAAAAGTCGAGCGGCAGATACTCGGGATCGTCGCTCTCATGGAAGGCAAGCCGCGGGGCACGTTGACATGCACGAACGAGTCGGGTCTGGCGGCGCTCGCCAAAATGAAGCGCCGGCTTGCCGCGTGGGCGCATCCCGATATTCCGTTGCGCGTCCGGGTGATCGATTCGAAGATGATCAATGCCCTGGCATTGCCGGGCGGTCGCATAATTATGACCCGTGGGATCATCAACTTCGTTTTGGGGCCGAACGAATTGGCCGGAATTCTGGGTCATGAGATAGGCCACGTCGCCTCGAACCATTCGTTGGAAAGGATGCTCGAGGTCGGCGGCGTGAGCGCCTTGTTCAGCCTGTTGGTCGGCGACGTGGCGGGAGGCGCCATTGTCATTGCGGTTGGGGAAGCTCTGATCACGGGTCAATACAGTCAAGCGGCCGAGCGCGAAGCCGACGAACATGCCGTCAGATTGCTTCATCAAGGAAAGTTCGACTCGCGACCATTTGCCGGCTTCTTCGATCGGCTGGAGGCCAAACAGCCCGTGCCGAAATCGGGGACGCAAGGGCGCGTTTGGCGCTGGGTGGCCAGTCATCCGGCGAGCGGCGAGCGAACGAAGACGATCCGACGCGCCGCGCGGCCCGGCAGCGAGATATTGTCGCAGGCGGAATGGCAGTCGCTCAAAAAGATTTGCAATAAATAGCGGCCCCGATAGGTGGAGACCTCCAACAACCGGCCGATTTGGCGCGAATTGCAGCACCGGCGCAGTTCGCCATCGAAGGCGGCTATCAAGGCGGGTAAGAGCGCGTCCGAGATCTGGCCCGATCAGCCGGCCAAGCGTAAGCATCCGTCGAGGACCGCGGCCTATTTGGGCCGTGCGGCCGGGATCGCGAGTTGGAAGGCGATGATCGCGGCCTAAGCTGCGAGGTGGCGCTGCCGGGCGGCGTTCCAGTTCCAGGGCGGGAGTTCATCGAGCCGGGTCTGCGGCGTCTCGGCGATGCGGCCGAGGACGTCGGCGAGCCAGGCCTGCGGGTCGACATCGTTGAACCTGGCGGTGCCGATCAGGGTGTACATCGCCGCGGCCCTGGCCCCGCCGCGGTCGGAGCCGGCGAACAGCCTGGACCGTCTTCCGATACACAGCGACCGCAGCGCCCGCTCTGCGGCGTTGTTGGAGAGGCAGATGCGGCCGTCCTCGAGGAAGCGGGCGAAGCTGTCCCAGCGCTTGAGCTTGTAATCGATCGCCTTGGCCACCGGTGCGTGGCGCGAGAGCCCGGCGCGCCAGGTTCGCATACAGACCTCCAGATCGGCAACCAGCGGCGCGCTCCGCTCGCAGCGCAGCTCGAGGCGGCGCAAGGCGGGCTCGCCGTTGATCTCGCGCTCGATGTCGAACAGCGCGTCGATCCGCGTCACCGCTTCCAGCGCCACGGGCGAGATCGGCGGCGCCCGCTTGCCGCGCCGCTTGTGCGCCGCGATGTCGGCGAGCTCGTAGAACTTCCTCCGTCCGTGAGCCCAGCAGAGCGCCTCGGTCACCGGCCCCGGCGACCGACCCGGCTCATAGAGTTGCCGGTAGCCGGCATAGGCGTCGGCCTGAAGGATCCCGGCGAAGCCGCGAAGACGCTCGACCGGGTGGTCGCCCGAGCGGTTGCGCGAGCAGCGGAACAGCGCCGCCGGCGGGTCCGGACCGCCGAACGGCGCGTCGTCGCGCACATAGACCCAGGCGCGCGCGGTATCCGTCTTCCCCCGGGCCAGGACCGGCACCGGGGTGTCGCGTGGAACGGCGCCGGCGGTTGCGAGATCTTCTCGCAATCCCGGCAGGCGAACCTCTCGCGCACCGTCCGGATCACCTTCCAGCGGCGCGGGACCACCTCAAGCGTCTCGGTGATGTCCTCGCCGATCTTCGACAGCCGATCCGAGCCGCAGCAGACGCAGGATGTCGGCCCCGGCACGACCACGCGCTCGCGCGGCAGGTGCGCGGGGAACGGCTTGCGCACCGGCCTGCGGCGGGTGAACCCGTCACCCCGGTGGTCCCTGACGCGGTCCGCTCGAAAGCCAACTCGTCCTCGGTCGTGCTCGCCTCGAGCTCGTCGAGCTGGAGTTCAAGCTGATCCAGCAGACGTTCCTTGCGCTCCGAGCGCCGCCCGTAGAGCGCGCGCCGAAGCTTCTCGATCGTCAGCCTCAGGAAAGCGATCTCCGCCGTGGCGTCAGACACCTTCGCCTCGGCGTTCGCAGCCCGCGCCTCCGACGCTGCGGTGCGCATCTCGGCCGCCGCAAGGGCCGCTTTCAGTGCGTCTATGTCGATCCCGCCGGTCATCGCCGGCAGCGAATCACAGCGCCCGATTCGGCGCTACAACAATCGCGCCGGGCGGGTTGCTTCGCTGCGGATCAGCCCGCACGAGACGGCCGCCAGGTCCGAACCGGGTTCCTTCAGTCGATCCCTTCGAGCAAGTAACTCAGCTGCGCCGCGCTGATCGACACCGCGCCCCCCGACGCCGAGGGCCACGCGAACCGGCCCCGCTCCAGGCGCTTGGCATAGAGCGAGATCCCCAGACCGTCATGCCAGAGGATCTTCAAAAGATCGCCTTGACGACCGCGGAACACATAGATATCGCCGGCATGCGAGTCGCACCCCAGGTCCTCCTGAACCTGCAGCGCCAGCGTGTTCATGCCGCGCCGCATGTCCGTCACACCACTCGCCAGCCACACCCGAACGCCGCCCGGAACCGGGATCATCGCCGATCCAGGACCGCAAGAACCCGAGCCAGAGCCCGGCCGTCCACCTCCCGGTCGACGATCACACGATGGCCGCCCGCCAGCACGATCTCGATCCGACCCCTCGCCGCGGCACCCGCCGCGACAACATCCCCGGACGACGGGCACGGCGTCGACGCGCCAGCCTCTCCGTCCGACGTCGGTCCGACCACCACAGGCACAAACTGGCCAGACCCGACATCGCGCGCCGGCTCGCGATACAGCCGTCGCCAGGTGAACACCTGGTTGGCATTGACGTTGTAACGCCGGGCGACAACCGACACCGAAACCCCCGGCTCATGGCTCTCCGCAACGATCTGACGCTTCTGAGCCTCGCTCCACCGACGGCGCCGGCCCGCCGCCCTCAACCGCCAACTTCTCCGCGGCAACCGACATCGGCCAAGTGTCCACTTACAACTAAGTGGACACCTAAGAAGTGCCCACTTCCCGGACACTCAGCCTGCCCAAGCTCACACGATCGGAACAGGCGGCCTACGCCGGATGGTTACGCCTTTTCGACGATGCGGGCGCCGCGCTTGAGCAGCCGCAACCTGAGGATGGCGAACTCGGCTTTGCGAGGCGGCTGGCGGCGGGAACGGCATCATGCAAGGCGAGCATCAGCCAGTAGGCGGCGGTATGCAGGACGAGACGCAGCTGATCGGCGAACGGACTCCGGCATGAGGTGCGCCCGCTGGCCAGTTGGGTCTTGTGCATCTTGATAAGGTTCTCGGCTTGGCCGCGGACGCAGTAGACGGTCTCGTAGAGATGCCGGGCCCTTCCCTCGAGCGAGGTGACGATGTATCGGGCGTCGAAGCCCCGGGTGGTGGCTTCCAGGCGGGCGGCGACGCGGCGCGCGCAGTCCCACGATCGGGCGGCGTAGGCAAACTCGGCGTAGTCGCGCAGCTTGTTGGCCCCGGCCACAGATGGACCACGCGAGGCGACCCGGTAGTCCGGTTGCGGCGGCGCAAAGATGTGCCGGTGATCGCCCCTCATTGTTTGCGGCGAGGGGCAGGAGAGGTATTGCGTGGAGTTGTATGCTGTGGTCCGGTTGTGTCAACGGCGTTCTCAACGCGGCTCACATCCGCCCATAGCGAGGGCCCGATAGCAACCATACGGCAAACGGACTTCTGCTGCGAGCCGATGTGCATATCGGGGGTGGTCATGGCGGCGGGCTCCATATGACGCGCGGTCGCCGGACCTGGAGGTCGGTCTCGCCCGCCCGCCTGCCGCCGGCGAGCCGCCGGCCTCGTCCTCTCGATAATGTCAGGGCCATGCCGGTAAAGCCGTCTGGCGCCATGGCTGAGGTGCTGTGGGAAGGTCGCGAGCGAGGTGGCCGCCGCGTTTAAGAGGCGTCAGCGACCAAATGTCGAGCATGGGATCTGGCGCTAGGGTGGAAGTGAAGATCGCGCTCTCGGTGCGGGGCAATTCGCGTCCCTATTTGAAACATGAAAGGCGTTTTGGAAGGTGCCGCGTCGAAGCCGAAAAATGGGGGCGTCGGAAGAAATCTACGACAAACGCGCACCTGGGTGCGCTGGCGTTGTAACGAATTCGGTTTCAGAATGATTACGAAAGTTTGAAATCAGATTTTCAGCCGCAGCTGGGAATAGTATATTTTCATAATATAATCAGAATGATAGAAGATTTTTGAGCCCACGAAAACCGAATTACATAACACAACTGTGCCGGAGGTCGTGAATTTGCCCTTGTTCCAGCCTGGCGCGCCCACGGATGCGCCGCCACGGATGCTGAAGGCGGACAGGTGCTGATCGGACGCTTGCCGGTGATGGCCAGGGAATTGCCGTCGACGCGGGGCAATTTTGGCAGCCCGGTGGCGGGCTTCCGGTCAGAGCGGCACCACTGGGCCAGTGTGGGAATGGTCGACCACCATTGAGAAGGAGGACTACATGACGGGCGAACCCATTCATTCGGGCAACGAGCTTTGCGAGAACCTGGACGTGCTCGGGATGAGCGCGGCCGACCTGTGCCGGCGGATCGAGGTGCCGGTGAGCCGTATCACCGAACTCCTAAACGTTCGCCGCGCCGTTACCGGCAACACGGCGCTGCGCCCAGGCCGCGTCTTCGGGACGTGAGGCGAATTCCGGCTGAACCTTCAGAAGCTCTATGAGCTGGGGCACGTGGAGCAGAGGAAGGGTGCGGCGATCGCCCACTTGCGTTCGCCGGGCGATGGCGTCCGGCCGCGGGGCTGACATGCGGCCATCACCAGCGCGGCAGCTGCCCAAAAGGTCACTTGCGCGCGCCGGGGTTCGCCGGCAGCGTGGTTGTGCGGTGGTGGTGAACGACGACAAATATGGACCAGCGTGCGCGGGAGTTGGATTGAATCCGCTTGCCTCTTGCTTACGGACAAAATCGAGCCGTATCAGACGCGGGCCAGATTGAACGCAGGCTTCTTGAATTCTGTCTTGTTAACAATAGGTTATGATGCGATTGTCAGTACGTTTTGGCTCCCGAGAATTTTCAGCCTCCGAACCCCCGGAGCTTGCCGTCCCGGATGTCGTAGGCGGTCTTGTGACGCGTGAGCGCCTTGATGCGGGCCTCGGTGAGGGTAAGGTTGGGCATGTCTTTTCTCTCGGTTCCGGTTGCAGCCGGGGAACAGACAGTTGCGGAATCCGTTCCTGGCAGGCCTTGACGGGAGAGAAAAACAACCCTTCCTCAATGGGTTAGCACCGAAGGTGCGCGTTTGAGGTGTTCACCCACCCGCGTTGCGTCAACTGCCATCCGGCCGGCGATCGCCCGCTGCAGACCGACCGCGGCGTGGCCCACAGCATGAACGTCGCGCGCGGGCCCGACAGCAAGGGCCGGCCCGGCCTGCGCTGCCAAACCTGCCACCAACAGCGCCCACTCGCCGGCGCCCACATGCCGCCCGGCGCCCCGCTTGTCGAGCCGTTCCCCGAATGGAGCCTGGCGCCGATCGAGATGGCGATCGAGGGGCGCAGCCCCGGTGAGCTCTGTCGCCAGCTCAAGGACCGCAAACGGACCGGCGGCTTGGGCCTTGAGGACATCCTCTTTCACTTGCGCAAGGACCCCCTTGTCCTCTGGGCCTTCGATCCCGGCGCGGGCCGCACGCCGATCCGCATCCCCCACGCGGCGTTCGTCCGCGCCGCTGCCCGCTGGGTCGGGGCCGGCGCGCCCTGCCCGGAATAATGGAGAGGCCAGGACCGTGACGACTCTCACTATCAATCGGCAACCGCGCGACGTCGATGTTGATCCCGATACCCCGCTGCTGTGGGTTCTGCGCGATACGCTCGGTCTGACAGGCACCAAGTTCGGGTGTGGCATCGCCCGCTGCGGTGCCTGCGCGGTGCTGCTGGACGATACCCCGGTGCGCAGCTGCGTCCTCGCCGTGGCGGACGTGCCCGACCGCGCGGTGACAACGATCGAGGGGCTCTCGGCCAACAAGAGCCATCCCTTGCAACGCGCGTGGATCGCCGAGCAGGTGCCGCAATGCGGTTATTGCCAGTCCGGCCAGATCATGAGCGCGGCCGGGCTCTTGGCCCACACCCAGCAGCCGAGCGATGACGACATCGATGCGGCGATGGCCGGCAACATCTGTCGCTGCGGCACCTATGCGCGCATTCGCCGGGCGATCCACCGCGCCGCCCGCCTGATGCGAGAGGCCCAATGACGCAAGAACTGATGCGCACGGCTGCCGATACCGACCGTCGCGGCTTCCTCAAGGTTGCCGCCCTTGCCGCCGGCGGCTTCGCGATTGGTCTGCACCTGCCGGGCCGGCCCGATGCCCATGCCGACGAGGCGCCGTTCGTCCCCAACGCCTGGATTCGCATCGATTCCCGCGCCATCACCATTCTCATGAGCCAGGCTGAGATGGGCCAGGGCGTGATCACATCGCTCCCCACCCTGGTCGCCGAGGAGCTCGAGGTCGCGCTCGATCAAGTCCGGGTCGAGCATGCGCCGGCCGATCACGTCTACGGCAACCCCCTCGCCTTCGGCGAGCAGCTAACTGGCGGCAGCACCAGCGTTCACCTCGCGTGGGAGCCGCTGCGCCGCGCCGGGGCCACGGCGCGCGAGATGCTGATCGCCGCGGCCGCGCAAACTTGGGGGGTGAACAAAGCGAGTTGTCGGGCCGAGAACGGCACGGTCGTGCACGGGGCAAGCGGCCGCCGCGCGCCCTACACTGAGCTTGCTGCGCGCGCCGCGTCGATGCCGGTGCCGGGAAAACATTCGCCTCAAAGAGCCTGCCGATTTCCGGCTTATCGGCCGCTCGCTTCCCCGTATCGATACCCCGGCCAAGGTCGATGGCAGCGCGCTCTATGCCAGTGATATTCGCCGCCCCGGTATGCTCATCGCCATGCTCCGGCGCTGCCCGGTGGCGGGCGGCACGGTGGCGGCCTACGACCCGCACCCGGCGCTCAGCATCCCCGGCGTGCGCGATGTCGTGGAGATCGACCGCGGCATCGCGGTGCTGGCCACCGACACTTGGGCGGCCATGCGCGGCGTAGATGCCTTGCGGGTCGAGTGGGACGAAGGCCCGAATGCCGAGCTCTCCAGCGCGCAGCTCGCCGGCTACTACGTGGAGGCGCTCGAGGCCGAGCCCACCCATGTTCCCGAATCGGCCGGCGATGTTGAGGCGGCCTTGGCGGGTGCTGCGCGCACGGTCGAAGCGACCTACGAGGTGCCGTTTCTCGCGCATGCTTCGATGGAGACCATGGTCTGCACCGCCGATGTGCGTGCCGATGGCTGCGATCTCTGGGTGCCGACCCAAGCCCAGACGTTGACCCAACGCGTCGCCGCCGAGATAGCTGGGCTCGATCCAGCGGCCGTCCGTGTGCACAACCAGCTCATCGGCGGCAGCTTCGGCCGCCGCAGCGAGGTCGACTTCGTGATCGAGGCAGTGCAGCTCTCGGCCGCGGTCGGCGCACCGGTCCAGGTGGTGTGGTCGCGCGAGGACGACATCTGCCACGGCGTCTTCCGCGCCCATGTGGTGAGTCGTCTTACCGCAGGACTAAACGAGGCCGGTGAGGTGATCGCCTGGTCCCACCGCCTCGTCGGCCCCTCCGCCATGCGGCGCTTCGCCCCGTTTGTGCTTCAAGACGGCTTCATCGATTTCACCTCGTGGGACGGCGCCGTCAACCGCGCCTACGCCATCCCCAACCGGCTCGTTGATTCGGTCGAGGTCGAGACCCCGCTGCCGGCCGGCTTCTGGCGCTCGGTGGGGAATTCGCATACCGCCTTCGCTATGGAGGCCTTCCTCGATGAGCTCGCGATCGCCGCCGGCCGCGACCCCTACGCGTATCGCCGCCACCTGCTGAAAGACGCGCCGCGTCACCGCGCGGTGCTCGATCTCGCGGCCGCCCAGGCTGGCTGGGGCACCCCGCTCCCGCCCGGCCGGCACCGCGGCATCGCCTTCCACGAATCGATGGGCTCGATCGTCGCGCAAGTAGCGGAGATCTCGGCCCTGCCAGGCGAAGAGGCGCGTGTCCACCGCGTGGTCTGCGCGATCGACTGCGGTCGAACCGTCAACCCCGACACCGTCATCGCCCAGGTCGAGGGCAGCATCGTCTTTGGCCTCACCGCGGCGCTGTGGGGCCAGATCACGTTGAAAGACGGCCGGGTCCAGCAGAGCAACTTCCACGACTATCCGGTCCTCCGCATCCACCAGATGCCCGAGATCGAGGTCCATATCGTCGAAAGCGACGCCCACCCCGGCGGCGTCGGCGAGCCGGCCACCCCGCCCATCGCGCCGGCCGTCATCAACGCCTACTACGCCGCCACCGGCCGCCGCCTCCCCATCCACCCCGACAATCGCTGGCGCACCTGATGCAGCTACCACTGTTGTCGGTCCTCGATCTCTCTCCCATCACTGAGGAGGGAAGCGCCTCGATCGCGCTGGCGAACACGCTGGATCTGGCGCGCCACGTCGAGCGGTGGGGCTTCAACCGGTATTGGGTGGCCGAGCATCACAACATGACCGGCATCGCCAGCGCCGCGACCGCCGTGGTGATTGGCCATGTCGCGGGCGGCACCTCGACGATCCGCGTCGGGGCGGGCGGGGTGATGCTGCCCAACCATGCGCCGCTGGTGATCGCCGAGCAGTTCGGCACCCTGGAAGCGCTCTATCCTGGCCGTATCGATCTCGGCTTGGGTCGGGCGCCGGGCACCGACCAGCTAACCTCACGGGCGCTTCGCCGCACCCTGCAGAGCGATCCGAACGAGTTTCCGCGCGATGTCATTGAGCTGCGGGAGTATTTCCGCGCGTCTGAACCCGGTCAATACGTCCAGGCGGTGCCGGGCGCCGGCCTCAACGTGCCCCTGTGGATCCTGGGCTCCAGCCTTTTCGGCGCCCGGCTCGCCGCTTACCTTGGCCTGCCGTACGCGTTTGCCTCGCATTTTGCGCCTGCCGCGCTGATGCAGGCGATCGAGCTATACCGCTCCGACTTCCGCCCCTCGGAAGAATGGGCCGAACCCTATCTCATGGTCGGGTTCAACGTTTTCGCCGCCGACAGTGCCGAAGAGGCGATCTTCTTGCGGAGCTCCCATCAGCAAAGCTTTCTCCGCCTCCGGCAGGGACAGCCGGGCCCGTTGCCGTCCCCGGTAGAGGGGTTCGAGGCCACGCTCTCAGCTCCGGAAAAACAGATGCTCGACAACAGCCTGTTGTGCTCGGCCGTGGGTCGACCCGAAACGGTCCGGGCCGGCATGGCCGATTTTGCGGCAACGACCCAGGCCAACGAGCTCATGATCACCTCCCACATCTACGACCACGCCAAACGCCTGCGCTCGTTCGAAATCGTCGCGGAGGTGGGCGGCGTTGGCATGCACCGGGTGCGCAGCGGCACAGCATGACGACCCGCGTGTTGACGCGGTGCCGCGAGGCTCAGAAGCGGTAGCCGACCCCCAGGCCCAAGACCCACGGATCGAGGTCGACATCGGCGGCGATCGCGCCGCCGTTGCATAGCCGCGGACATCTGCCCTGAACGGGCAAGACGCGTGCCGAAAAAGGCGCGCACGGCTCTTGGCGATGCGCGCCTCCGCTGCGCGGTCGTCATAAACCCGCCAACTCCTAGGAGGGCGATCAGCGTCAACACCATGTAGAACACACGGCGCTCTTGGCGCGCGCACGATCGATGCCGCCAGCGCCGCTGTTTTCGCCGCTTCATTCCATCACCATCACGAGCAACACAAGCGCGGTAACCGGAGCGGCCATCGCCAATAACACCGTTAGGGCGCGACGGGCGGGGTATTACTCCTGGGTCCTGCTGGACCTCCTGGACCTTTGCGGCGAAGAAGTTGTCAACGAAATTGGGATCGTTGGCGCCCGCCACGTTGAAAGTACGCGCCACCAGTCCGGCGTTCAGCACCTGAGCCTGAAGGCTCTGATCCGTCACCGTATCCGCCAGCAGGTTGGCAAGTGTGGCGGCCGCATTGAAGTTCAGAAAATTCGCATCCGAAACGTCGTGGTTTGGATCACCGTACTGGTTTCTGGACGGGGCTTCATTCCTGTTAACCAGCATGTTGAAGTACGCTTGGGCGTTGATGACAGCGTTGGCCGTGTTATAGACCTGCGTCTGCCAGTCGGTCGGCATGGTCGTTGGCGGGTCTACGGTCGTCTGGCTGGCGAGGCGGTTGGCGGCGTGGAACGGACGGTCCCCATCCTCATCGGTAGCAAGGATCAGGTTCTTACGCGCGTTGCCGCGGAAGTTAAGGATTCCGTCCTCGGGGGTATTGTTGTTGGCGAGTTCGTTCACCGTCGCTGCGCCCAGGACCATGCGGATGGTTTCGAGGCTAGCCTCGGGATTGAAGTTGTGGTTGTTCTGTACCCCCGCAACTGCGCCAATCGCGACCTGATTGAGCCGCGCCGCCGCCAACGTCTGGTCCGCCGTGAAGTCCAAGATCAGTTCTGGCTCCCCGCCGAAGGCGACGATGGCAAAGCGGGAATCAACATTGGCCGCGTTCAGGCCAGCGACAAAGGAACTGAATCCGGCCTTAACGCCTGCGATCTCTCCGCCCATCGATGCTGTTGCGTCGATCATGAACACAAAATCCGTGACGGGCACGGCCAGAGCAGGCCGCGTCGCCGTCACTGACATGGCGAGCACGAGCGCACCTAACATCAGTCCAGCCGCACGAAGGTGTTTGAACATGACGATCTCCCCTAACCTATAGGCATTCACGCAATTTCCACGCCACGGATATTTTTCGTTGTGGATCAAATTACTAGAAGAAACGGACGGAATGCCGTACCCGGGAAGTGTAAGAAAAGCTGACACCTGGAATATGCACTGGGATGCCGGAGGGGGCTGTAACCTCATGAATGGATTGGGTTTTCCGGCATGATGTGACGCTGGTCACAAGTGTAAAGTTTTCTGACACCCCCGGTTGGCCGAGCTTCGATCTCCGGTGCGAACAGCGGTAGCGGCAGCGAGACCACTGGCTATTCCGCCATTTCCGGCACGTGTCGCGCAATGTCAGGAATCTTTACGCTCGCCCGCTAGTTCGGCGCTCCGGCGGGATTTTGCGCGGGCATCGATTCGGTCGCTTGGCCTGGGACCTCGGAGATTGACTTAGGCCACGGCTATCATGCGCACAGCGGTGCAGGACGGAGACGGAGGAACTTTCGATGGCCTTCGCGGAGTACGCGGACTACGACGCGCTCGGTCTCGCCGAGCTGATCGCGAGGCGCGAGGTGAGCGCGGCCGATGTTCTGGAGGCGGCGATCGAACGGATCGAGGCGCTGAACCCAGCGGTCAATGCGGTCGTCTACCGTATGGACGAGGAGGCTCGGCGGCGTCTTGAGGCTCTGCCGGCAGCGGCACCGTTGAGGGGGGTGCCCTTCCTCCTCAAGGACCTAGGCGTATTCTACGAGGGCTTTCCCGTCTCGATCGAACGCCTGCCATCTCTACGATGGCTTCGTCGCCGAGCACGACAGCACGATCGTCGAGCGGCTACGCAGGGCGGGAGTCGTGATCCTCGGCAAGACCAACACCAGCGAGCTTGCGCTCGACGTCGTCACCGAGCCGGTCATGTTCGGACCAACGCGCAACCCGTGGAATCTCGACCATGGCGGCGGTGGCTCGAGCGGCGGCAGCGCCGCCGCGGTGGCCTGCCGCATGGTGGCCGCCGCGCACGGTAGCGACAACGGCGGCTCGCTCCGCGCTCCAGCATCGAGCTGCGGGGTCTTCGGTCTCAAGCCCTCGCGCGGACGCGTTCCTAACGGACCCTCGGCACCCGGAGGTCAGGACACCGGCGAGGGCTGGTCGAGCACCAACGTCAACCACGCGCTCACACGCAGCGTCCGCGACAGTGCCGCCTTGCTCGACGCGACCGCAGGCCTGGTGCCAGGCGATCAGGTCAG
This sequence comes from Alphaproteobacteria bacterium, assembly GCA_965248765.1. Classification (GTDB taxonomy): domain Bacteria; phylum Pseudomonadota; class Alphaproteobacteria; order VGEJ01; family VGEJ01; genus CBDFKF01. The sequence goes on along the minus strand of CBDFKF010000004.1, from coordinate 2,468,368 downwards.
CGCCCCGGCACCGAGCCGGCCCTACCTTCTTGAGGTGGGCGCAGATCCCGGCCGCTTGCGCATCGGCCTTAACACAACCTCGCCGTTTGGCGCCGCCGTACACCCCGAATGTCTTGCCGGTGTTCACCAGGTCGCGGAGCGTTGTGCCGATCTTGGTCATCACGTTGAGGAAGCAGCACCGGACATCGACGGCGAGCGCATGGCCTGGGCGCTGACCGTGACCGTCGGCGCGGCGCTGCATAACGTGATCGCCGACCGCCTCGAGACGCTGGGGCGGCCGCTTCGCGAAGGCGAGATCGAGCGCATGTCGGCGCTCTGGGCGGAGGCCGGCACCCGCAACTCCGCCGCGGACTTCGCCCGCGGGGCGGCCATCCTCGGCAGCGTCGCCAGCAGTATCGCCACGTTCTTTGAGACCTACGATCTCATGCTCTCGCCCAGCCTGATCGAGCCGCCGTTACCGATCGGTGCCTTGAGTCAAATGGGCGACGACCTGGAGCGCTACATTACGGACGTCTACGAGAACGTCTCTTTTCTGCCGCCGTTCGACCTCTCGGGCCACCCGGCCGCGTCGCTGCCGCTGCACTGGACTCCGGACGGCTTGCCGGTCGGGGTTCAACTCGGCGCACGCTACGGCGCGGAAGACGTGCTGATCCGCGTCTGCAGCCAGCTCGAACAAGCCATACCATGGGCCGACAAGCGACCCCCGCTCAGCACATAGGGGCATCGCGGGACGCGACCGTGCGGGGCGCGGGGGTGGCGCGCGCCGCGCTAGTTCAACGTTGTTTGACAGGTTCATGCGTTTTGCACCGGGCAAGGCGTGTGAGTCCGAGTTGCGTCAGAGGCAGACGAGCTGCAACTCGGCCATTTGCGGCGGCTTTCGAGCGAAGCGGACATCGAGGTCTCTGAGGTCTGTTTATTGTGGTAGAGCGGACTTAACTCAGGAGCCGCCTCCGCGGCTAGTCATAGCCTAAAACCAGACGCTGTCATCGGGGAGATGAAGGCCGCGCTGACCTCTGGGTTGCGGTGCTAACATGACTGCAAGAGGAACGTATGCAACGCATGCTCATCCTGCTTGTGGCGGCCCTCGCCTGGGCTGCACCCATCGGCCCGACTGACGGGGCGGAGACACAGTTCGGCCAATACCGGGCGCTGGTGTTCGGCATCAACGATTACCAGCACCTTCCCCGGCTCGAGACCGCCGAGCGCAATCCACGATCTGCTGCGCCGGCAGTACGGGTTCGACTCGCACCTCATGCTCAATCCGCCGCGCTATGAGGTGGTGCGGGCGCTTGATGAACTGCGCGCCAATCTCACTGAGCAGGACAATCTTTTGATCTATTACGCCGGTCACGGAATCCTCGATGCGGCAACGGATGAGGGATTCTGGTTGCCGATCGACGCTGAGGAGGACAGCCAAGCCAACTGGATTGCGGTGCCAACAGTCACGCGCACTCTACGGGCCATAGCCGCCAAGCACGCGCTCGTGATTGCCGATTCATGCTATTCGGGAACACTGACGCGCCAGGTGCCGGCAGCGCTGACCACCGCCCGCGATCGCCTGGCTGAGCTGCGCCGGATCGCCGCCAAGCGCGCGCGTAAGGCGCTCACCTCCGGTGGTCTCGAGCCCGTGAACGATGGTGGAGGCGACGGACATTCCGTCTTCACCCGCGCCCTTCTCGAGGCACTCCGCGATAACCACAGCGTGCTGGAGGGCTACCAGCTCTACACCAAGCTGCGTCACCAGGTCGTCCTCAATGCGGAACAAACACCGCGCTACTCCGATGTCCGTCTCGCCGGGGACGAGGGCGGCGATTTCCTGTTCGTACCGGTGTCGTTCGCAGCGCAATCCACATCCGGAGAAACCTCAGAGGAGGCGAGCCCCCTTGAGTTCGACGCCCGCCAGCTCGAGCTGGTCTTCTGGGATACGATCAAAGACAGCACGGAGCCCGCCGATTTCGAAGCGTATCTCGCCCAGTTTCCGGGCGGGACATACGTCGTGCTGGCCCGCAACCGGCTGCAGAGGCTGGCCGAGGGCGCGGCCGAGCCAAAGCCGCCGGAAGCACCAGTGGCGCAGGAGCCTCAACCGGATGCCGTCGAGCTCGCCTTCTGGAACTCGGCACAGGACGCCGACGATGCCGCCGCATATGCGGCGTATCTCGAGCGCTTCCCGGACGGCATCTTCGCTCCGCTCGCCGGCCTCAGACTCGAGCAAATCGGACGGGCGGCCTCGCCCGAGCCGCCGTCCGAGACTCAAGTGGCCGTGGCGACTCCTCGGACCGCGTCCCTCGACGCCGATTCGCTCGGGGTCGGCGCAACGGTCCGCTACGACACGTGGGCGTACCGCATCATCGATAAATCGAGCGAGACCCTCGGCATCGATTTCGATGGCAGAGAGCAGCGCCTGCTCTTCGGTTTGGTCCGCATTGGGTGGGAGGCCTTGCAGGCGGACCACGAGCTGACGATCAGCGACAAGAACATTGCTGCGTTAAGCCAACTGTTTCCCTTGCGCATTGGCAGCAGCGCGTACTTCAAGATGACAGACAAGTTCGACGAAGGCACTGCACCTCACCGCGACCACGTCAAGATGCGGCTGTTAGCGGCGGAGGAATAATGCAGCACGCGGAGCGGCTGGGCGGTCCGGTCGCGGCGGCGCAAAATTGCGCCACCTATAGCCCCTTGTCGGTTGTGGTGAGGGCAGGAGATGTACGGCGTGGAGCTCTATGCGGCGGTTCGTCTGGCGGTTGTCGACGAGGGTCTGAGCCATCACGATGCGGGCCGTCGGTTCGGCATCGACCGCCGGACGGTGAAGAAGATGCTGAGCTATTCGGCGCCGCCGGGCTACCGGCGGACCAAGCCGGTCCGGCGGCCCAAGCTGGATGGGTTCACCGGCATCGTCGACGCGATCCTGGAGGCGGACACGGATCCGGACGTGCCGCGCAAGCAGCGCCACACGGCGCACCGGATCTTCGAGCGGCTGCGGGACGAGCACGGGTTCGCCGGCGGCTATACCGTGAAGGACTATGTGCGTTCCCGGCGACAGTCGACGCGCGAGGCTTTCGTTCCACTGCATCACCCGCCGGGCCACGCCCAGGTCGACTTCGGCGAGGCGGTGGTGGAGCTGCAGGGCCGGCGCGAGAAGGTTGCCTTCTTCTGCCTGATCCTGCCCCATTCCAATGTCTGGTTCGTGAAGGCCTCCCCCCGGGAGACGACGGAGGCATTCCTGGACGGCCATGTCAGCGCCTTCGCCTTCCTCGGCGGGGTTCCGCGCTCGATCCTCTACGACAACACGACCCTGGCGGTGGCGCGGATCCTGGGCGACGGCACGCGCCTCAGGACGCAGGCGTTCTCACATCTTCAGTCGCACTATCTGTTCCGCGACCGCTTCGGCAGGGGAGCAGGCGGCGGCGCTGCTCGCCGATCTCGAGGCCCTGCGTGATCTGCCGGCGGTTCCCTTCGAGGCCTGCGAGCATGTGCCGGGCCAGGTCTCGTCGACGGCCCTGGTGCGCTACCGGCTGGTGGACTACTCGGCACCGGCGGTGCACGCCCACAAGAAGGTGACGGTCAAGGGCTATGTCGACCGGGTCGAGATCGCGCTCGGCGCCGAGATCGTCGCCCGCCATCGGCGCAGCTATGTCCGCGGCGACGTCGTCTACGACCCGCTGCACTATCTGTCGCTGCTGGAGAAGAAGCCGGGCGCCCTGGACCAGGCGGCGCCGCTGAGAGGGTGGAAGCTCGATCCGGCCTTCGACACGTTGCGCCGCCTCCTCAAGGCGCGCTTCGGGCCGCGCGGCAAGCGCGAATACATCCAGGTGCTGCGCCTGCACGAAGACTTCCCGGAACCGCAGGTGGCGGCCGCGGTGCGCGACGCGGTGAAGTGCCGCCTGATCGGCTTCGACGCCGTCAAGCACCTGCTGCTGGCCCGCATCGAGAGGCGGCCCGTGCATCTCGACCTGTCGCGCTATCCGCACCTGCCCCAGCCCTTCGTCGCCGCCACGCGGAGCGCCGACTACGCCACCCCGCTGGCCGGTGGGGCCGGCCATGGTTGAGGCCCCCCGCATCCTGCTCGAACATCACCTGAAGAGGCTGAAGCTGCCGACCTTCCTGCGGGAATACGAGAAACTGGCGCGCCGGTGCGCGGCCGAGGGCCTGGATCATGTGCGGTTCCTGGCCCGGCTGGTGGAGATGGAGCTGATCGACCGCGAGCGCCGCCTCGTCGAGCGGCTTATCAAGCAGGCCGGGTTCCCTGTCGTCAAACAGCTTGAGAGCTTCGATTTCAAGGCGATCCCGGCGCTCAACAAGATGCTGGTGCTGGATCTCGCGCGCGGCGAGTACATCGCGCGCCGCGAGAACGTAATCCTGCTCGGCCCGAGCGGCGTCGGCAAGACCCATGTCGCTCTCGCCCTCGGCCTCGCCGCCTGCCACAAGGGCCTCGGCGTGCGCTTCGCCACAGCCTCCCATCTGGTCCACGAGCTGATCGAGGCGCGCGACGAGAAGAGGCTGCTCCGCCTCCAGGCCCAGCTCGCCAGGGTCAATCTCCTGATCGTCGACGAGCTCGGCTACGGGCCCCTGTCGCAGACCAGAAGCGAGCTGCTGTTCGACGTCTTCAGCCGGCGCTACGAGAACGGCGCCACCATCGTGACCTCAAACCTGCCCTTCCAGGAATGGACGACGGTGTTCGCCAGCGAGCGCCTCACCGGCGCGCTGCTCGACCGCATCACCCACCATGGCCATATCCTGGAGATCAACGGCGAGAGCTACCGCCTCAAGCAGAGCCGGTCACGACGCCGGCAACCGTCCGAATAACCCCCCGCTTGTCCCCGTGGGCCCACAGCCCCCTCCCGTGGACTACGGGGACAAGCTACCACCCAGCCCGCAGTACATTTTTACGCCGCCGCGCCGGTACATTTTTACGCCGCCGTTGACATGTGGCTTGAGGTGATCGACCAGACCGAGGTGGCGTTCGACGATCACACCTATCTGACATGGGTCATTGCCCAGGAATTGAAGCTCAGCAGCTCGCGTGTCAGCAACGCCTCTGTGATACGCCGGCGGATCGTGTATTCCGAAACTCTTGGCATTGCTTTTCGGGTGCACGAGGACACCGAATCCTATTCGGGGGCGTGGAGAATCATCGACCACGGCGACTACACGTTAAGCAGCATCGACTAGCTTTCGGATCCGCGGCTGAAGCCGGTTGGAGGCGCACGGTTTCGCTCAGATTGTACATGCACGGCGCATCCATGAACGTCCGCTTAGCAGCGCCTAGCTGACATCTCGGTGTCGGAGGTCCGCTCCCGGGGGGAAAGCAGCCGTATCAGATCGTCGGCTGGAACGGCCGGGAGTAGCCATAAGCAGACTCACACGAGTTCGCAACAGCACCGCAAATTGGCACATCGCGATGCCGGCGGTGGGAGCCGTCCACCGCATCAGAACCGGTCGTAGCGCCGCGCGCTGTTCCATCAATTCTCGGCCGTCACCGTAAACGAGAAAGAGCCCGACATGGCGTGGCCGTCGCCCCCGAGGGCGCGCCATTCGACGGTGTAATCATCTGGATCAAGTGGCGGAAGTGGAACAGCGACATCAGTGGACGCCTCCGTTGCTTGGTCGAACTCCACAGGTATGACCTCACCGATAATCGTGGACAGCTTCAGAATGGTCAGCCGGACTGGATGAGCAAAGGTGATGCTGATCTGATTTGGCGGGCTGCTCAGGACCGCAGCGTCTGGCGGTTCTGTCCTTTTGACCATCGAGGCCGGGTCCATCTCCATCTCGTGCATCGTGGTCGATTCCTCGCTTACGATCTGGAGCTCAATCGCATTTGGCCAGGACGATGGTTCTGCCCACGCGCGGAGGATCTCGATGTCTCTTTTTGCGACAGTATGACCAAGCGCGATCGTAGCCATGGTGGCAACGACCAATGCTGAAAGCGTCGCGACTGTCAGTGCATTGACTAATTTCAGCATTCTTCACGTCTCCTCTTCGAGCGCGGAACGCGATTGGTCAAGCCGCCTATACCCGGATGCCGTCTCTTCTAAGCTCTTCGCCTGAGGCGAGCTGCGCCCGCGTGCCATGGGGGGCCTGATACCACCCCGCATCATCAATGTAGTTCGTTAGACTCTCCCGAACCTTCAAGATCGTGAACATACCGCCCATGGTGATGTAATCGTGCGGGCCGTACGCCCCCACCATGGGAATGCTGTTTTTCGGGACAGGCATGTGGCCCGTTTCTACGTGGGTGCCCATCTCGCCCATGCCATGCTCGCCCATGGTCATGTACGCCGGCAACAGGCTCGCCATTCGCTCGTTCAGCGCTGTTGGCTCCGCACCCACCATGTTGGGAATGCCATGACCCATCTGGTTCATGAGGTGGTGAGTCATGTGGCAGTGCATCGCCCAATCTCCTGGATTATTGGCGGTGAATTCGACGGTCCGTGTGCTGCCGACAGGCACCAAAACGGTCGTTTCGGGCCAGCGGGACGCTTCAGCGATTTCTCCCCCGTCAGTCTCGACAATCTTGAATGCGTAGCCGTGCAGATGGATCGGGTGATGGTCCATGGCGCTCAAGTTGCCGAGACGAATGCGGACACGCTGCCCCCGCTTTACAACCAACGGATCGGTCCCCGGATAACAGCGGGCATTCATGGTAAGGACATTGAAGTCACTCATTTCCCCTGTGTCGGGCCTGAACGTACCCGGGCGGATCGCCCACTCGCTCAACATGATGGCAAAGTCTCGGTCTGGCCGCGGCCGCCTGGGGCGACGTGGGTGGACGACGATCATTCCCATCATCCCCATGCCCATTTGCGTCATCTCGTCGTGGTGTGAGTGATACATGAGCGTTCCGTGCTGACGGAACGTCCATTCATACTTATAGGTCTCGCCAGAGCGGATCGCCCGCTGGCTCAAGCCACCGACCCCGTCCATGCCGCTCGGAAGGATCACGCCATGCCAATGCACCGTCGTCGGAGCCTTGAGCCGGTTCGTGACGTAGACCCGCACTCGATCTCCTTCCACTGCTTCGATCGTGGGGCCATGGACGCGGCCGTTGTAGCCCCACAGGGCCGCTCTAAGACCCGGGGCCATCTCGTGCTCCACTTCTTCGGCAATGAGATGGAAGACCTTGACCCCGTCGATCACACGGAAGCGCAAGGTCTCGCCGTTGGGAGTGACGACCGGCGTATAGTCCTTGCCCGGTTCACCGGGCGGCATCCAGGCATCCGGATCAATCGTCTGACTGTGCGTCGTTGGCGTGCCGCCCTCCGATCGAGCAGCGCGCGGTATCATGGAGATCCCCGCCAGGGCTACGGCAGAGGTCGCGATTGCGTGGCGTCGAGTCATGGCCATTTAATGATCTCCTCGCTCAAGTTGCATCGGCGAGCTTCCGGTCAGGGCCACATCGCCGATGGTTTCGTCAGGCAATCGTCCGTCGAGCAGTTGTTCTAAACGGACGCGAGCGATCCAATAGTCACGAAGCGCCTCGATGTATCGCTGGCCGGCGGTAATCTGCTGCTCTTTGGCATCAACAAGCCGGAAGACGCCAATCTGCATGGCGTTGTATTCGAGCAAGGTTTGCTCGAGAATCTCCTTCGTCAGCGGCAGAATGACGTTGCGGTAATATAGTACTCGTTCCCGCGCCCTAAGAAGGCGAACCCTCTCCATGCGGGCTGCGGAGCGAATGCGGATAGCAAGGGCGGCGTACTCGTCCTGAGCCTTTACTATCGCGGCGCGGGCGCCCGCCCGTTGTGCCTGACCCTGGTCAAAGAAGGGGATCGGCAGGGCGATTGCCGGCCCAATTGCCCAGACACGCTCGTCACGTTCGGCCTCGGCCCCAAGCTCGAGTTCCGGAATCACCGAGGTCACTTGCGTGACGCCATATCGGCGTCCGAGAGTCATTAGATTTTGCCGAGCGAGCGCGAGGTCAATGCTGTTGGCGATGGCTTTGCCTTCGACGGTGTCCAAGTCGAGCTCCGTCCGCGGAATGTTCGAGAGCCGTCGCTTCATGCGCCACGTCGTGTCGGTTCCCCAAAGACCCATAAGCACGTTAAGCCGTTCTCTCTCTGCTACGACGAGGGTTTCAGCCTCGGCCAGACCGAGCTTCGCCTGGGCATTGAGGAATCGCTCGTTGGCGAGATCGAGATCCGTAATATTTCCCGCATCGTGGAGGGTCTGGGCTGCCTCCAACGACGCCGCCGACGATGCATCGACCTGCTGAAACAGGCCAACAAGCTGCTGCTGGGCTTGAAGCCTATGGAACGCAAGTCGGGTTTCGGTCGCCACGTCAATCACTTCGCCTGTGACCCTCAGCTTGACGAATTCAAGTTCCGACTCGGCAACTTGCTGACGCAGCGGAATCAAGAGGATATCGAGGAACTCAAAGACGACACCCAGATCCAAATTGACGTGGCTTCCTTCCTCCGGAAAGCGAACAACCGCGTCGAAGATCGGGTTGCGCAGGAGACCCGCCTGGATGAGCGCTGCCTGGGCGATGCCCAAATCGGAATAGATGGCTTGCAAAAGCCTGTTGTTCAGAAGCGCAATCTGAACTGCACTGTCCACAGTTAGATCCTTTGACAGGAGATCGGCTACAGCCGCTTGCGCAGCCTCTGTTTCCTCCGTCCCTTGCGTCCACTCGACTTGTTTGTCCAGGCGCTCCTCGACAACAGCAGCAACGTCGGCGAACTGCCCATCCTGGGGGACCGCCACGCACGCAGCCAACAACAATGCCCCGACCGCTAAGGGAGAGATTGTTGATCGCAAACCGATCATTCCTTCTCTCCATGCTGATGTCGGTAAACTCCGCTGTGGCCACGGCCGTCCGATCTCTCCTGGACAGGATTTCCACACCCCCGGTTCTTCGCCTCGTAGCGCGGGCTGTCCGATGGAGTCATAAGGGCTGCGATCTGCGCGTCGTGAATCGCCGGGTGGGATAGGGTGCTCGCAGGATCCACAAAGGAGGGTGCTGCACAGCCTCCAAGGACGGCGAGTTCTTGGCGAAGGTCCTGGAGAAGCGCGACCGCCCTTACCTCGTCGTCTGCCACCAACCGGCTGGAGCCAACGACATCGGCGCTAAGGAACGCCACGGGCATGCGTTCGACGCGATCCAATGCCACGAGAGTCTCTCACCTCGCGATGTGCGCTTGACGATGACTCTACCGTTGGCGGGAGCCGGAGTCACGCGGTCGGCTCGCAATGGCCGTTTTGGGGGTCACAAGCGGTCGTTCACAGTCCTCCGACGCGGCGACCGCATTTCCGTCGAGTGCGGACGTACGGTTCGTGCCACCAAGTCACCTACCGCCTCCGCCTCACCCGGAATCGCACGCCCGAATTTTTCAGCCGGTCCAGGATGTTGCCGGTGATGGCCATGGCATCGCCCACGGGCAGGTCATGAAGCGTGTGGCGGATCGCGTTCGAGATGATCGTGATCAAGTCGTCGCGGTTCTGCGGGCGGGTGTTGGCCGCGAGCGGGGTCGTGCCGCCGGCCTGCCGGCGCTCGATTGGCCGACCGTGCTCTTTGGATGTGTCGGCGTCACAGTACCGGCCTCACTATCGTTGGGACATGTCCTAGGGGAGGCGCGTGCACGAAGAGGGGCGAAAAAATGACCAGGTCGCTGGTCTGTCTGAGCTTCGATTTCGGTGCCGTCTCGATACCGATCGCGCATGGCACGACGTCGCCGATGCCGATCTCGCGTGGTGAGTTCCGCGTCATCGGGGCCGAGCGCATCCTCAACCTCGCGAAGAAGGTTGCCATCCGCACGACCTGGTTCATCCCGGGCCATACGATCGAAACTTATCCGGACGTGTGCGCCCGGGTGCGCGACAAGGGTCACGAGATCGGTCACCACGGCTGGACGCGCGTTGCGCCCCCCGGCTACCGCTCGCCGTCATGGGACGTCAGCCCCCACACCGTGGACCTCCTGCTCAAACATGGCTTCACCTAGGATGTCGTCGAGGGTACCGGCGAAGGGCACGAAGGCGGTGCCCTCGGCTTCCGGCGGCACCGCGAAGCGGGCGTTGTGGCCTGGCAGGTAGAGCTCCTTGAGGAAGCGGTTGGCCTGGGCCATGTCGGTGATGCCGGCGAGCCTGAGCTCCTGGGGCAGGCGCTTCTGCAGGGTGGCGAACATGCGTTCCGAGCGCCCCCTTGCCTCGGGCGAGTAGGCCGGGATCAGCTCGATGCCGAGCTGGGCCAGGGCGCGGCCGAACTGGGTCGGATTGTCCTTGTCGACCGTGCCGCCGGCCTCAGGGGTGTGCCAGTAGTGGCCGGCGCGGTCGGCATAGAGCGAGCAGAACAGCCCCTTGGCCCGGATCGCCTCGGACACCCCCTGAAAGCTCGACATCGTGCCCTCTTCGGCGACGAAGAAGGCCGAGTAGATCTCACTGGTGGTGTCGTCCATGGTGACGATCAGGTCCCACCACTGATCGGGGACCCACGCGTGGCTTGAGCCGTCTTGATGCAGCATCATGCCGGGCAGCGCGCGGCGCGGCCGCTTGCGCCGGTGCGCCCCGCGCCTGGGCGCCGCCCGTCTTCGCCCATGGGCCTGCAAGCTCAGCCGCACCCAGTTGTAGCTGCGCTTGAAGGCATAGTCCGCGACCAGCTTCTCGTGGAAGTGCTTGGCGGTGAAGTCCCAGTAGCGGGTGTCGAACAGCGCCAACAGCGCCGTCACCTCGTTGACCGCCGCGCGCCGCGCCGAGACCCGGCCCAGACGGCGATCGTAGAGCCCTTCCGCGCCGTCCGCCTCATAGCGGTCGCGCCAGCGCCGGAAGGTGCGCTCTGAAACGCCGAGAACCTCCGCCGCCTCGGCTTGGCTCAAGCAACCCCGATGGGTGCGGCCGTAAACCTCCTCGAACTTCATCAATCTCAGTCCCTGCAACTGCTCTGTCCGGCGCATCCAAACCCTCCATAGCCTGGAGAGCTTCTAAATCCGGACAGATCGTCTGGTACATAAACCGGACATATCGTGTGTTAGTGACACCCTCCCTCGCGCAGTCTTGACCGAGACCAATGTTCCATATATGTTCTTATCATGGAGCAGCGCATCAGCATGGTGACCCTCGGCGTCGCCGATCTCGCCCGCGCCCGCGCCTTCTACGAGCAGGGCCTGGGCTGGCGGCCCGCCCCCGGCGGCGGCGAGGCGATAGCCTTCTATCAGGTCGGCGGCGCGGTGTTCGGGCTCTATGGCCGTGCCGCGCTGGCCGAGGATACGAAGCTCTCGGCCGAAGGCACCGGCTTCGGCGGCATCGCGCTCGCCCACAATGTGGCAAGCCGCGAGGCGGTGGATCGCGTGCTGGCCGAGGCCGCAGCCGCCGGTGCCACGATCCTCAAGGCCGCGGAGGACACCTTCTGGGGCGGCTATTCGGGCTACTTCGCCGATCCCGACGGCCACCCGTGGGAGGTTGCCTGGAACCCCCACTGGACCATCGGGCCCCACGGCACTATCACCCTACCGACCTAAGACCTACCGCCGGCCGCCCCAAGGCACGCTCCAACCAAGGCGGCCTGCGTTCCCGCGCCGCCTTGCTCCGGCACGGCCGCCGGATTAAGTATCGGCCATGGCCCAAAGCCCGCGCATCGACAAGTCCGCGCCCATCGGCGACACCCTGCGCATCGCGCTCGCCCAGCTCAACCCAACGGTCGGCGACCTCGCCGCCAATGCCGATCGCCTGCGCGCCGCCCGCGGGCAAGCCGCTAAGGCCGGTGCCGATCTCGTGGTGGCGACCGAGCTCGTCATCACCGGCTATCCGCCCGAAGACCTGATCCTCAAGCCCGCGCTTCAGGAGGCGGCCGAGGCTGCCGTCCGTAAGCTCGCGACCGAGACCGGCGATGGCGGCCCGGCGCTCCTTCTCGGCACGCCCTGGCGCGACGACGGCAAGCTCTACAACGCCGCAGCACTCCTGGCCGATGGCGCGGTGGCCGCGCTCCGCTTCAAAGTTGAGCTTCCCAACTATTCGGTGTTCGACGAAAAGCGCGTGTTCGCCGCTGGGCCCCTGCCCGGACCGATGCCGTTCCGCGGTGTGCCCCTCGGGGTGATGATCTGCGAGGACATGTGGGAGAGCGAGGTCACCGAATGCCTCGAGGAGACCGGGGCCGAGATCTTGCTGGTGCTCAACGGCTCGCCGTTCGACGAGGACAAGCGCGATCTGCGCCTCAACGGGGCCATCGCCCGCATCGTCGAATCGGGTCTGCCGCTCGCCTACGTCAACCAGGTCGGCGGCCAGGATGAGCTGGTGTTCGAGGGCGGGAGCTTCGTGCTGAACGCCGATCACACGCTCGCCTGGCAGCTCGCCGAGTGGCAGGAAGCGGTCGTGCTCACCGAGTGGCACCGCAACGGGGCCGGTGTGTGGGCGTGTGCGGCCGGCACGCGGGTGGAGCCTCCGGCGCGGCTCGAGGCGGTGTACTGGGCGATGGTCGTCGGCTTGCGCGACTACGTCGACAAGAACGGCTTTCCCGGCGTGCTCTTGGGCCTCTCGGGCGGCATCGATTCGGCCTTGAGCGCCGCGGTCGCTGTTGATGCCCTGGGCCCGGAGCGGGTGCACGCCGTGTTAATGCCCTCTCGCTATACAACCGAGACGAGCAACGTCGATGCCGAGGCCTGCGCCCAGGCGCTGGGTGTCACATTTGTAAAGATTGGCATCGAGCCGGCCGTCGCCGCCTTCGCCGACATGCTCGCCCCCGCCTTCGCCGACCGCGCGGCCGATGCCACCGAGGAGAACATCCAGGCTCGCGCCCGCGGCCTCACCATGATGGCGCTCTCGAACAAGCTCGGCCACATGGTGCTGACCACCGGCAACAAATCGGAGATGTCGGTCGGCTACGCCACCCTCTATGGCGACATGTGCGGCGGCTACTCGGTGCTCAAGGACATCTACAAGACCACGGTCTATGAGCTCGCCGCCTGGCGTAACCAGCAGCGCCCCGATGGCCTCAAGGGGCCGGCCGGGCGGGTGATCCCCGAACGCATCCTGACCAAGGCACCCTCGGCCGAGCTCCGGCCCGACCAGACCGACCAGGACAGCCTGCCGCCCTACGACATGCTCGACGCCATCCTGCGCGAGCTCGTCGAGGCCGAGACGCCGATCGCCGAGGTCATCGCCAAGGGCTTCGAGCCCGCGTTGGTCAAACGCATCGCAGCCATGCTCTATGCCGCTGAGTACAAGCGCCGCCAGGCCCCGCCCGGGGTCAAGATCACCGAGAAGGCCTTCGGCCGCGACCGCCGCTACCCGATCACCAACGCCTTCCGTGAGATGTAAAGGCGCGCACGGCTGACGATGGCGCTCACCCTCTACAACACCGCGACCCGACGGAAGGAGGTGTTCGAGCCGCGCACGCCGGGCCGGGTCGGCATGTATGTCTGCGGGCCGACGGTCTACGACTACGCCCACATCGGCAACGCCCGCCCGGTCGTGGTCTTCGACGTGCTCTATCGCATCTTGAAGCGCGCTTACGATTCGGTCACCTACGTCCGCAACATCACTGACGTCGATGACAAGATCAACGCGGCGGCCCAGGAATCCGGCGAGCCGATCGGCGCCATCACTGCCCGCACGACGCGGGCCTTCCATGAGGACGCGGCCGCGCTAAACGCGCTCGAGCCTGACCTTGAGCCACGAGCCACCGACCATATTCTCGGCATGATCGCGTTGATCGAGACGCTGATTGCCGGCGGCCATGCCTACGAGGCGGAGGCGCACGTCCTGTTTCACGTCCCCTCGATGCCCGACTACGGCCGCCTTTCCGGCCGCGACCGGCGCTACATGATCTCCGGCGCCCGGGTCGAGGTCGCGCCGTTCAAGCGCGACCCCGCCGACTTCGTGCTGTGGAAGCCGTCTGTCCCTGAGCTCCCCGGCTGGGATAGCCCGTGGGGACGCGGCCGACCCGGCTGGCACATCGAGTGCTCGGTGATGAGCACGCAATACCTCGGCCAGAGCTTCGATATCCACGGCGGCGGTCGCGACCTCATCTTTCCTCACCACGAGAACGAGGTCGCCCAGAGCAGCTGCGCCCATCCCGAGGCCGACTTCGCCCGCTATTGGGTGCACAACGGGTTTGTCACGGTCGAAGGCGAGAAAATGTCGAAGTCGCTCGGCAACATCGCCACCGTCCGCGATCTCTTGTGCGAGTTCCCAGGCGAGGCCATTCGGCTCTCGCTCCTCTCAGCGCACTATCGCCAGCCCCTCGACTTCACCCGCGAGGGCCTGCGCGAGGCCAAGCGCACCCTCGACCGCTGGTATCGCGCGGCGGGGGATGCCGGCGCAAGCGGTCCCGCACCCGATGCGGTCCTTTCGGCGCTCGATGACGATCTCAACACGCCCCAAGCGATCGCCGCGCTGCACGGCCTGACGGATGATCCCGCAGGCCTCCGAGCGGGCACCGGTATGCTGGGGCTTCTTCAGCAGAATGCCCACGCCTGGTTCCACGCGAAACCGGGGATCTCCATAGCGGCCAACGTCGCCTATGGTCCGGAACGCATTCAGTTGCTGGTCGAAGAGCGAGCCTCGGCGCGCACGGCCCGAGACTTTGCCAAGGCCGACGAGATCCGCGATGAGCTGTCCGGCCAAGGCGTTGTGCTCGAGGACAAGCCGGATGGCACGACGAATTGGCGGCGCGCCAGCTAGGCCACCACCGGTCTTCCTGAGGCAGCGTGGAGTAGAGCGCCGCACCTATGGCCGGAACGGATCACACGCAGGAGCTGATGATCGGTGGACCGGCCGTGGTGCTGGTCGAGCCGCAACTTGGCGAAAACATCGGCTTCGCCGCCCGGGCCATGCTCAACTTCGGCCTCGACGATCTCCGCATGGTGCGCCCCCGCGCGGGTTGGCCCAATGCCAAAGCAACGCGCGCTGCTTCGGGCGCCGATCGCGTTTTGACGGGTGCGCGGGTCTTCAACACCACGGCCGAAGCGATCGCCGATCTCCGCCGGGTCTATGCCGCCACCACGCGCCCCCGCGATATGGAGAAGCCCGTGGTCACCGCAGAAGAAGCAGCAGCCGAAATGCGCCGCGCGCCGTCGGACATGCGCACCGGCGTCCTGTTTGGGCCCGAGCGTGCCGGCCTTCACAACGATGATGTGGCGCTTGCCGATACCATTCTCACCGTCCCGCTCAACCCGGCCTTCTCTTCGCTAAGCCTCTCTCAGGCGGTTCTGCTCATCGGCTACGAGTGGTTCCGTACAGAGAATGTGCCCGCCGCCAAGCCAACCTCTGCGGCGCCAGCGACAAAGGCGCAGCTCATGAACATGTTCGCGCACCTCGAAACCGAACTCGATACCGCCGGCTTCCTGCACCACCCCGACATGCGACCAACAATGGTGCGGAGCCTCCGCAATATGTTGGGCCGCGCGCATCTCACCGAGAAGGAAGTCAGCGCGCTTCGCGGTATCATCCGCGCCCTATCTGAGAAACGACGTACATAGGGCGTGGCGGTTCGGCTGTAACCGTTACCAGCTGCGCGCGACAGCTGGCGAGCCGTTTGACAGGGCCAGGGTGCCCGCTTATAAGGCGCACCTTCGCAGACGTGGAGCAAAGTGGAGGGGCGCGAGCCGCATGACGAAGCGCGCGAGGTCCAAGTACAAGCTCAATCGGCGCTTGGGCGAGAACCTGTGGGGTCGGCCCAAGAGCCCGGTCAATCAGCGCGAGTACGGTCCCGGCCAGCATGGTCCCTCCGGCGGTCGTCGTCGTCGCCCATCGGACTTCGGTATCCAGCTCGCGGCGAAGCAGAAGCTTCGGGGATACTACGGCAACATTACCGAGAAGCAGTTTCGCAATCTCTATTTCGAGGCAACGCAGCGCCGCGGCGATACCAGCGAGACGCTTATCGGCTTGCTAGAGCGCCGGCTCGACGCGGTGGTGTACCGCATGAAATTCGTGCAAACCGTGTTCGCCGCGCGTCAGTTCGTTAACCACGGGCATGTGAAGGTCAATGGCC
The DNA here is from genome assembly GCA_965248765.1 of Alphaproteobacteria bacterium. Taxonomy (GTDB): domain Bacteria; phylum Pseudomonadota; class Alphaproteobacteria; order VGEJ01; family VGEJ01; genus CBDFKF01. The sequence goes on along the minus strand of CBDFKF010000004.1, from coordinate 2,452,449 downwards.
GGCGCGTCAACATCCCGAGCTACCGGGTGAAACCTGGCGATGTGCTGGAGGTCAAGGAGAAGTCGCGAGAGCTAGACTTCGTGCTTGACGCGGCGCAATCGCCGGAGCGCGACGTTCCAGGCTATATGGAGGTCGACCACCAGAAAATGCGCGGTACGTTCGTGCGTCAGCCGGTGTTGGCCGATGTGCCATACCCGGTCACGATGGAACCGAACCTGGTGATCGAGTACTACTCGCGCTGAGCGTTCGGCAAGGGGCTGCAAAAAAGGGCCGCGCTAGCGGCCCTTTCGCGTCACGATCGAGGGATGTTACTCGGCGGCGATGCGCTCGACGCCCTTGTCCTCGAACATCGCTTGCAGCTCGCCGGTTTCGAACATCTCGCGCAGGATGTCGCAACCGCCGACGAATTCGCCCTTGACGTAGAGCTGGGGGATCGTCGGCCAGTCGCTGAAGGACTTGATGCCCTGGCGCAAGCTCGGATCCTGCAACACATCGACGCCGCGAAACTTGATGCCAAGATGCGTGAGGATCTGCACGCACGTGGCGGAGAAGCCGCACTGCGGGAACACCGGCGTGCCCTTCATGTAGAGGACTACCGGGTTCTCCTCAATCTCCTGGCGGATGCGGTCATTGACCGTGCTATCGCTCATCGATGTCTCCCAAGTCGATCGTCTTCGGCAACTAGCTCCGGGACCGGTCTGAGCGTGCTCAGCCCTCCGGAGCCGAGGTTTGCAGCGCGAGCGCGTGAAGCGCGTCGCCCATGCGGCCCTTAAGCGCTTTATACACCATCTGATGCTGCTGCACCCGGCTCTTCCCGCGAAATGCAGTTGATACAACACGCGCCGCATAGTGATCACCGTCGCCGCGCAGGTCCTCGATGGTCACGTTGGCATCGGGGAAGTCTTGTTTGATCAGCCGCTCAATCTCGGCCGCGTCCATCGCCATTGCTGATCAATCCTCCCAGGCGCCGGGTCCAGTCGCGCCCATATACGCCGGCAGCCACCCCTCGTGGGCCCCGCGCAACTCCGTTAACGATATTGTATGCATGCCATCGACTGTCAAACTGTTTCCACCGCTGGTCCCGAGGCGTAGTGCCGGAACGTTGGCGGCGCGCGCGGTGGCGATCACGGCCTCCGTGCGCTCGCCATCCACGGCCAGGACGTACCGCCCCTGATCTTCGCCGAACCAGAAGGCATCGGCAGGGGCCTCTGTTGTTGGGGTTTCGATGGCCGCGCCGACACCGCCTGCTAAAGCCATTTCGGCGATGGCGATAAGAAGTCCGCCATCGCTAACATCGTGACACGTGCGCACTTCGCCGCCACGAATGAGACCGCGCACGAGGTCGCCATGGCGACGTTCGCCATCGAGGCTCACCGGCGGCGGTGGCCCCGCTTCGCTGTCGCTGAGCACACGGAGGTAGAGCGATGCCCCAAGGTGGCCCCTGGTTTGTCCTATCAGGATGAGAGATAGGCCCCCCTGGTCAAGCGCGAGCCGGGCCATGAACTGGAGATCATCGATCAAGCCGATCGCACCAATCGACGGAGTCGGGTGTACTGCGTGCCCGTCTGTCTCGTTGTAGAAAGAGACGTTGCCGGAGACGACCGGGACGGCCAGCGTGCGACAGGCCTCAGCCATTCCTTCGATCGCGCCGACGAATTGACCCATGATTTCGGGCCGCTCGGGGTTGCCGAAGTTCAGACAATCGGTAACGGCGAGCGGACGGGCCCCGACCGCGGTCAGGTTGCGCCACGCCTCCGCTACTGCCTGCCGCCCACCCTGAAGCGGATCCGCGGCGCAGTACCGCGGGGTGCAGTCGGTCGTGAGCGCTAACCCTCGGTTGGTGTCATGAATCCGGATCACCCCGGCATCGCCCCCCGGCAATTGGACCGTATCCGCCATCACCGTGTGGTCGTACTGCTCCCAAATCCACCGTTTGGCCGCGAGGTCGGGGCTCGCGACGAGCTTTAGCAGTGTGGCCGCAAGGTCGGCATTGGCTGCTGTCGGGGTCAGAGCCGGGCTCGGCGCGGGCGCCGGCGTCCATGGGCGATCGTACTCCGGTGCGGCCGCGACCAGTGGTGCGATGGGCAGATCGGCCGCCGTCGCCCGGTCCTTGAGAATCACCATGCGACCGGACTCGGTCACCCGACCGATGATCGCAAAGTCGAGCTCCCACTTCGTAAAAACTGCGCGCGCGGTGTCCTCGCACCCTTCATGCAGCACCATGAGCATGCGTTCTTGGCTCTCCGAGAGCATGATGTCGTAGGCGCTCATACCCGCCTCGCGCAGCGGCACGCGATCGAGGTCGAGCTCGATGCCAAGGCCGCCACGGGAGGCCATCTCAAACGAAGACGATGTGAGACCGGCCGCCCCCATGTCCTGGATGGCGACGATGGCATCGCCACGCATCAGCTCGAGACAGGCCTCCAGCAGGAGCTTCTCGGTGAAGGGATCACCGACCTGGACGGTAGGCCGTTTGGCCTCGGCGTCGTCGCTGAACTCGGCCGAGGCCATGGTTGCGCCGTGGATGCCGTCGCGCCCGGTCTTGGAACCGACGTAGACAACGGCGTTACCGGGGCCGGCGGCACGGGCATAATGAATGCGGTCGCGATCGACGAGCCCGACCGTCATAGCATTGACCAGGATGTTGCCGTCGTAGCTCTTGTGAAAGCTGCACTCGCCGCCGACGGTCGGGATGCCAACACAATTGCCATAGCCGCCGATGCCAGCGACGACACCGGCTACCAGGTGACGCGTGCGCGGGTGCTCAGGCGCGCCGAAACGTAGCGCATTGAGGTTCGCGACGGGGCGGGCGCCCATAGTGAACACATCGCGCATGATGCCACCGACGCCTGTCGCGGCACCTTGGTAGGGCTCGATGAACGAGGGATGGTTGTGGCTCTCCATCTTGAAGACCGCGGCAAGGCCGTCGGCGATGTCGACGACGCCGGCGTTCTCGCCCGGACCGCAGATCACCCATGGCGCCTCGGTCGGCAGCTTCCGCAGCCATTTCTTCGACGACTTGTAGGAGCAGTGCTCACTCCACATCACCGAGAAGATGCCGAGCTCCGTGACATTAGGTTGCCGCCCGAGGATTTCGATCATGCGTTTGGCCTCGCCGTCGGTGAGGCCATGCTCGGCAATGAGCGCGGGCGACACCGCCGCCGCGGTCATCCGAGCGCCGCCATCAGGCCGTCGAATAGGCGGGCGCCGTCTTGGCCACCGAGCGCCGGATCGGCTGCGCGCTCGGGGTGCGGCATCATCCCGAGGACGTTGCGCTCCGCATTCAGAATGCCCGCGATATTGTCGCGTGAGCCGTTGGGGTTGCTGATGGCACTGACCTCGCCCCCGGGCTCGCAGTAGCGGAAGGCGATGAGGTCGTTGTCGTGAAGGTAGCCCAGCGCCTGTTCGTCGGCGTGATAGTTGCCGTCGAGATGAGCGATGGGTGCGCGGATCACCTCATCGTCATCATAGTGATGCGTAAAGGAGGTGAAGCTGTTCTCGACGCGCAAGCAAACGGTGCGGCACACGAACCGCAGGCCGGCGTTCCGCATCAGGACACCTGGCAATAGGCCTGCCTCGGTGAGTATCTGGAATCCGTTGCAGATTCCGAGCGTTGGTGTGCCGCCCTTCGCGCGGTCTACGACCTCGCGCATGATGGGCGAATGGGCGGCCATGGCGCCGCTGCGCAGGTAGTCTCCGTAGGAGAACCCGCCTGGGACGACGATGAGGTCGACGTCGGCGAGCTCCGTCTCGCGGTGCCAGACCATATGCGGCGGGCGGCCCACGCTGCGCGCTAGGGCCACCTCGACATCGCGATCGCAGTTGGAACCCGGGAAGACGATGACCGCCGCTTTCATCGGCGGCGGCGCCGGGCGTCAGCCATCGAGCTCGATTACGTAATCCTCGATCACCGGGTTGGCGAGTAGCCTCGTGCACATCGATTCTAGTTGGGCTCGGGCTCTGTCCGGCGCGGCCTCAGCGAGCTCGAATTCGACGAGCTTGCCCTGGCGAACCTCGCGGATGCCGCGAAACCCTAGTCCGGCGAGGGCGTTCTCTATCGCCTTGCCCTGCGGATCAAGCACCCCCGCCTTGAGGGTGATGTGGACCCGCGCTCTCACTTCGCCGCTTTCTTGCGAACCTCCTGCACCGGCTGTGGCGTTGAGTGCCAGATGCCGAGGCGGCGGGCCACCTCCTGGTAGCCTTCCTCGACCTTGCCGAGATCACGGCGGAACCGGTCCTTGTCCATCTTTTCGTTGGTAGCCATGTCCCATAGGCGGCAGGTGTCGGGGCTGATCTCGTCAGCCAGAATGATCCGTATTTCATCGTTGTGATAGTAACGTCCATACTCGAGCTTGAAATCGACCAGTCGGATGCCGATGCCCGCGAACAAACCCGAGAGGAAATCGTTCACGCGCAGCGACATCGAGAACATGTCGTCGAGCTCGTGCGGTGAAGCCCACCCGAAGCAGGTGATGTGCTCCTCGGTGATCATCGGATCATCGAGGGGATCGGACTTGTAGTAGTATTCGACGATCGAGCGCGGCAGCGGGTTTCCCTCGTCGATGCCAAGGCGTTTGGCGATCGAGCCGGCCGCGATATTGCGAACAACCACCTCCACAGGGATGATTTCGACCTCTTTGACCAGCTGCTCGCGCATATTGAGCCGGCGAACGAAATGGGTCGGTATGCTGATGTCGTGCAGCCGCGTCATCAGGTACTCGGAGATGCGGTTATTGAGGACGCCCTTGCCGGTGATTGTGCCCTTCTTCTTGGCATTGAACGCGGTCGCGTCGTCCTTGAAGTACTGCACGATGGTGCCCGGCTCGGGCCCCTCGAACAGGACTTTCGCCTTGCCTTCGTAGAGCTGTCTGCGGCGGGCCATGAGTATGTCCAACAGATGGAGGGGATGTCCGGGAAGCGGGCTAACGCGCCGGGTCAAAGCGTCTAGGCGCTTTCCGACCATAGCGGACTCATCCTTGTGAAACAATCAAATGCACCGCGCTCAGCCGGCCTAAGAGCCGGCGTGCGACCGGCACTATCTCTAACTTGACGGCGGCAACGTGCGCCTTAAATGTTGATTGATACCGCGCATATCGCTATGCGTTGGGCGGCCGACAAGCCGGCGCGGCACCAGGGACAAATTGTCTTGCGCTATGCCGACATTTGAAGACCGCGAAAAGGCCCAAGAAGCAAAGTGGGCTCATGATCATGAGACAACATTCAAGATCAGCGCCCGTCGCAACAAGCTGCTGGGCCTGTGGGCCGCCGAGCAGATGAGCTTGAGCGGCGGAGCCGCTGACGCCTACGCGCGGGAGGTGGTGCAGTCCGACTTCGAGGAGACCGGGTCCGAAGATGTCTATCGCAAGGTGATAGGCGACCTCAAGGGCAAGGGCGTCGAGACTTCCGAGCACCGCGTGCGGCGCGAGATGGAGCGCCTACTGGAGGTCGCGCGGACCCAGGTCATGGAGGAACAGGCGCGGGGCTAACGACCGGACGCCGGCACGGTGCCGCGATCGCTCTCCGAGTCGAAGACGCGGGCGAAGATAGTGTCGACCTCGCGCAGCTGATCGGCCGGATCGAAAAGGGCGGCCAGAGCCGCGGGCGCAATGACTGCCGTTACTTCCGCGTCCCGCTGTAAGTGCTGCAACAGCTGATCGCCCGCCTCCCAAGCCGCCATCGCGTGGGCCTGGACGACTCGGTAGGCATCCTCGCGAGCAAGGCCGCCATCGGTGAGCGCGAGCAGCAGCCGCTGCGAATGAATGAGCCCGCCGAGCGTCTCTAGATTGCGGCGCATCGCCTTCGGGTACACAACCAGCCTGTCAACGACCCTAGCAAGGCGAGCGAGGGCGAAATCGAGAGTGACCGTCGCATCCGGTCCAATCATGCGTTCGACCGAGGAATGCGAGATATCGCGCTCGTGCCACAGCGCGATATTCTCAAGCGCCGGCATCACGGCAGATCGCACCATTCGGGCAAGGCCGGTGAGGTTCTCGGACAGCACCGGGTTGCGCTTGTGCGGCATAGCCGATGAGCCCTTCTGGCCCGTCGCAAATTGCTCCTCCGCCTCGCCCACCTCGGTGCGTTGCAGATGGCGGATCTCGGTCGCCAGCCGCTCGATCGAGCCGGCGATGACCCCGAGTGTTGCGAAGAACGCGGCATGGCGATCACGCGGGATGATCTGAGTGGAGATCGGCTCAGGTGTCAGGCCCAGCGCAGCGGCGACGCGCTCCTCGATCCGGGGATCGAGGTGGGCAAAGGTGCCGACCGCGCCTGAGATCTTGCACGTCGCGATTTCGGCTCGTGCGGCGGCCAGGCGGGTACGGTTGCGGGCGAATTCTGCATACGCCTGAGCGAGCTTGAGCCCGAACGTTGTTGGCTCGGCATGTATGCCGTGGCTGCGGCCGATGCAGATCGTCTCCTTGTGCTCGAAGGCGCGCCGCTTGAGCACCGCGAGCAAGTCGTCGATGTCTTCGATCAGGATATCGGTGGCGCGGCACAGCTGCACCGCCAAGCAGGTATCAAGCACGTCCGATGAGGTCATGCCCCGGTGCACGAACCGAGCCTCCGGCCCGACGTGCTCGGCGAGGTTGGTAAGAAACGCGATCACGTCGTGGCGGGTCTCGCGTTCTATCTCGTCAATGCGTGTGGCATCGACCGCGCCGCGCTCGCGCAAGGCCATTGCTGCTGCCTTGGGCACGATACCAAGCTCTGCCATCGCCTCGCAGGCGAGGGTCTCGATCTCGAGCCAGATCCGGTAGCGGCTCTTGGGCGCCCAGATCGCAGTCATGTCCGGGCGGGAATAGCGCGGAATCACGAAGCCCTTATAACAGACTTGCCGCCTCGCCGTGCAGCGACGGCGCTGGCGCACAGCCGGATTTGCCGACAGGCCCGGCGTGGGCTAGGAAGGGATATGGCGACCCCCGATAACGTTCTAGCGTTCTGGTTCGGACCGCCCGATTCGCCGGAGCACTGTGTCCCCCGCGAAGTCTGGTTCAAAAAGAGCGCGGCGTTCGATGCTGAGATCCGGACGCGTTTTCTCCGCGATTTTGAGGACGCGCGTGACGGACGTTTGCGGGACTGGGCCGAATCGGCGGAGGGTTGCCTCGCCCTCATCATCCTTCTCGATCAGTTTCCCCGAAACATGTACCGGGGCCTGCCTGAAACCTACGCCACCGACAAGGCGGCATTGGCGCTGGCGGCCCATGCGTTGCGCGGCGGATACGACACGATGCTGCCACCCGTCATGCGCACGTTCGTCTACATGCCCTACATGCACAGCGAGGAACTCGCCGACCAACAAGAGTGCCTGGCCCGCGTTGAGGCACTTCCGGACGGGAAATTTTTCGAGGGCAACCGCACGTCGGCGCGCCAACACCTCCGAATCATCGAGCGTTTCGCCCGCTTTCCGCACCGCAACGCGGTGCTCGAGCGCGACTCGACTCCAGAGGAGCTCAACTTCCTGAAGGAGCCTGGCAGTTCGTTCTAAGCGCGCTGGTTACTCGGCGGGTGACTGCTCCAACATCACGCGAAAGTCACGTGCGCGCGCTTGGGCGGTCGCGACTTCGGCGGGAGATAGTTTCGCTGCCACCCGGTCGCGCCCGGCGATGCCCGTGGGCTCACCCTGGTCTGCGGCCAGCATGAACCACATGAGCGCGGCAACTGCATCCGCCGCGACGCCTGTGCCCTCGGCATAAAGTGCGGCGAGGTTGCTTTGGGCAAAGGCGTGACCCTGGGAGGCCGCCCGCTCGTACCAATCGTGGGCCGCCGTGTAGTCCCGCGCGACGCCGTGGCCGAAGTAGTGCATTCGCCCGAGGTTACTCTGGGCATTGGCATTGCCGGCTTTTGCTGAGCCGTGGTACCAGCGGAGGGCAACCTCATAGTCGGGTTCGGTCCCATGGCCGAGATAGAACATATTGCCGAGGCTTGACTGCGCGTCCGCGTTGCCGGCGGCGGCCGCTGATTCGTACCACCGTCGCGCGGCGGCAAAATCCCGCGGCATCGATTGGCCGAGGTAGTACATGTTGGCAAGGTTGTTTTGGGCAGCAGCGTTCCCGTCAGCGGCAGCAAGCTGATACCAGTGGAACGCCTTGTCGAGGTCGCGCGCCACACCATCACCGGCGTAGAACATGTTGCCGAGATTGGCCCGCGCGTCGGTGTGGCCCGCCTCCGCGGCGATGCGATAAAGCCGGGCGGCTTCGGCCGGGTCGCGCGCAACCCCTTCGCCGAGCATGTAAAGAACGCCGAGATTGAAATGGGCATCGAGGTATCCGCGAGCCGCCGCGAGCCGGAAGAGGCGCGCCGCTTCTGCATCATCGCGCTCGACCGCGATGCCGCGCCGATAGAAATTGGCGAGGTTGAACAGCGCGACCGGTAATCCTTTGTCGGCCGCTCGCCGATACCATTCGATAGCGACCGTGTCGTCTTGGGGAACACCAAGACCTTCGCCATAGAGATAACCGAGCATGTTCTCGGCCGGCGGAAAGCCCTGCTCGGCTGCCGTCCTGTGCCAGCGCAAGGCTTCGTCCTCGTTACGTGCGGTGCCTCCCTCAACAATTCGGCTAGGTTGAATTGGGCCGGCGCGATGCCGGCTTCCGCCGCCTGTCGGTAGTGCCGGGCGGCTGCCGCAAGATCGACGGCGCGCCCGATGCCGTTCTCGTGCATGTAGCCGAGCGAGTTGACCGCCGCGACCTGCCCCTGATTGGCCGCGGCCGTGAAGAGCTCGAAGGCCTTTGCATGGTCTAACGCTACCCCAAGGCCGTTCAAGTACATCAGGCCGACGTTGTATTGCGCTTCGCGGTCACCGGCTTCGGCTAAGGGAGCTAACTTGGCGAGCGCGGTCGTGTAGTCGCCGCGCTGCGCTGCGCCGATCCCGTCCCATAGGTCGCTCGCCTGCGCATTCGCCGTGAAGACGGCGAGGCCTACGAGCAGGGTGATGGCGCGGACGGTTTGAAGTCGGACGAGCACCGCCCTCAAGGGGACCTTTGGCCGCCTTCGATCGTGCGCCCTACCAGACCGTGTGGCCTTGCCAGGCGGGTCAGATCACTGGCGCGCCGACGGGGCCTTCGCCCCAGGTATCGGACAGCGTGAAGCCCTCCGGAAATGGATCGCTCGGGTCGTGGCCAAACTCGAACAGACCCGAGATCCAGGCTCGGCCCGAGACCCGGGGCACGATGGCCTCGTAGCGCCCGACTTTGGTCTTGCGGACGACATTGGCGATGAAATTGGTGCCGGTGATCGAGTCGTGGTAGAGCGGCTCGCCGACCTTGATCTGGCCGCGCGCACTAAGCTGCGCGAGCTTGGCCATGGTGCCGGTTCCGCAGGGGGAGCGATCGAGGCGGCCCGGCTCAATGACGACCGTGCTGCGCCGGCGTCTCTTTCGCCCTTGCGGCGGTCCGCCGAAATGAGTGAAGGCGATGCGGTTGATCTTCGGGTTGCGGGGGTGCTTGACGCTGAGTTGTGCATCTGCGGCGGCGGTCACCTTGCGGCCGGCGGCCACTAGATCACGGGCTTCGCTTGGCTCGATCTTGAACCCGAGCTTGCGGGCATCGACCATGGCGAAGAAGGCGCCCCCGTACACCACGTCGGCCGCCACCGTCCCGATGCCCTCGATCTCCAGCATGGCGTCCAAGTGGGTCACGAACGAGGGCACGCTTTCGAGCGAGACGCGCTCGCACTTGCCGTTGCGGCACGTCGCCGTTGCCGTCACAAGCCCCGCGGGCGTGTCGAGTACCACCGTGGTCGTTGGCTCTTTCATCGGCAGAATGCCAGTCTCGAGCAAAACCGTGGTAACGCACATCGCATTGGAGCCCGACATCGCGGGATAGTCGGTCGACTCCATGACGATGAAGCCGGCGTCTGCACGGGGTGTCGTCGGTGGCAGCAGAAGGTTGACCGACATCGCCGCCGAGCCACGCGGCTCGAACAGGATCATGCGGCGCAGGCCATCGCCGCGGCGTTCAAGCCAGCTTTTTTTGTCGAACATCGTCTTGCCGGGTACATCGAGGACCCCGCCGGTGATGACCCGGCCGACCTCGCCCTCGGCGTGCGCATGAACGACGCTGATGACTCTCTGCCAGCGCATGTCACTTCCCTTTTTTGTTGCGGCGCGATCGTAGCAGGCGACTTGAGTGGCGCCCAGGACCCGCTCCCGGCGGGCGATCAGTCGGAGAACAGCAGGAAGGCGCCGGCGATAACGACATAAACGCCGACCACGCCGAGAAATATGTTGGCGACCAGGTCGAGTTCCTTGCCCAGCCCGCGGAGCCGCCGCGCAAACAGTATCTTGAAGAGGAAGACAGCAGCGAAGAGGACGCTAACGACTTTCAGGATCATGGCGCCACGCAAGGTTGCCCAGGTCCATCGTCGCTGCCGGGCGCGGCTGACGCAAGTCAGCGGTGGGGCAACGCCGGAGATGTTGCCGTGGCACGAGTCTCGTCAACCAGGCGCAGTGCGGATCGATGCAGGACTGCGATACCCGCACAACTCGGGGCATTTGGCGTTGCGCGCACGCACCGCGCCGCTATGTTCGGTACAGAGCCCGTTAGCAATCGGCGGGATGGCCGAAGGGAGCGGTCTATCTTGGCTCCGGACCAAGCGGCGGTGCGACTTAGAGATCGGTCGTGGGGCGAGCGGTTGGAGCGCTTGCTGCGCTACCGTATCCTAATACCGCTTAAACGCAGTCACCATCCGCCCGAATACTCAGCCTACGGTCTGATGGTCGGCGCGGTCGTTGCCTTGACGCCGACCGTGGGCGTGCAAATGGGCATCGTGGTGGTGATCTGGCTGATCGCGCGCCATCTGTTCAAATGGCACTTCAATGTGATTCTTGGCTGTGCGATCACCTGGGTGACGAACTACCTCACGGCACCGCCGATTTACTACATTTTCTACGTTACCGGCCAGCTCCTGATGGGGCGCTGGGACGACTTGGCCGGCTACTACGCGTTCGTCGAGCTGTCTCGGAGCTTCTTTGCGCCGCCGGACCTCGGCATCCTGGGGCTCACGGAGTACTACATCACGATCTTCGTGGGTTGGGGCGTGCCGATGTTGATCGGCTGCGTGCCGTATTCAGTCGCTGGCGGTGTGCTCAGCTATTTGTGGGGGCTGCGCTTTGGCATCCGGTACCGGCACGCCCGCGAGCTGAGAAAGCGACGCCGCGCCGAACGTGCCCATGGCGCGGCTGACGCCGAGCGCGCCGACAATCAGGCGCGCACCGCGGCGCGCGATTCATAGGCCGACCACAACGCAAGCCCGGCAATAGAGACCAGGATAACGCCGCCCCCTATCATCGTATAGGCGTCGGGAACTTCGCTCAGCAACAGCCACACCCAGATGGGCCCGATGATGACCTCGATCAGGCCCAGCAGCGAGAGCTCAGCCGCCGGCACGTAGCGCGAGCCCATTGTGTAGAGCATGAAGCCAAGTCCGACCTGCAGACAGCCGGCGACGGAGCACCAGAAGAGATCATTGCCGGATACGCCGACGTTGCCGCCTTCTATGGCGAACGCGACGACTGCCGCGATCAACCCCGCTACGCATACAGTGGGTACCATATCGGTGGTCTGGGCGAATCGCACCGAGCCGTAGCGGATTGAGATGATGTAGAGCGCGGTCGCAACCGCGCACAGTAGGCCCGAGACGTTCCCGAGCAGTCGACCGGCATTGAGGCCCTGGCCGACCATGACGACGACTCCGATGAGCGCGACGGCGATGGCGATCCAGGTCGGCGCGCTGACCTTCTCCTTGAGCACCAGCCACGCCAGGATTGCTGTGAAAAACGGTACCGTGGAGATCAGGAAGAGCGTGTTCGCAACGCTCGTGTTGGTGATCGAGAAAATATAGCCGAAGAAAGCGAGGCCAAGGAAAAGCCCGCCACTCAAGCCAGGCCAACCGACGCCGCGGAAGGTCTTGCCGATGCCGCCGCGGTCGCGCACGAACAGAATGAGGAAGATGAAAATTGCTTGGGCGAGCGACCGCCAGAACACGATCTGAAAACCCGAAGCGTCCTCGATTTGGCGAATGATCGGGCCGCCGGTGCTCAAGACGAGGCCGGTAAACACCATGATCATGACGCCGCGCATGAACAAGGGGTCGCGGTAGACAGACGAGGAAGTCATGGCTGGGATTCCGGCAGCGGGCGCGGGGACGGATATCTTCCTGGTTTGCTGCGAACATGCAAGTGCGGCTCGCAAGAAGCCTGCTTTTCCCGCGGCTTAAGGCCGTCTACATTGCCGCCGACGACGCTTGCCAGGGATGACCGAGGAGGCAGCCATGGGCTTTGACGGACCCGTTCTCGTCACCGGCGCCGCCGGCTGCATCGGCGCGCAGGTGGTCAGCAATCTGACGCGTGATGGGGTCGAGCCGATCGTGTTCGACAAGAACGAAGACCGGCGCCGTCTGAAGCTCGCCATGGAGGAAGAGGACGCTGATGCGGTGTGTTGGGTCGTCGGTGACCTGCGCGAGACCGCTGCGGTCGAAGAGGCGATGGCGGCGCACAAAGTGGGCGCGGTGATTCACCTCGCCGCACTTCAAGTGCCGTTCTGCAACGCCGATCCGGTGCTCGGCGCCGAGGTCGACGTGGTCGGACACGTCAACGTGTTCGAGGCGGCACGCAAGCTCGGCATTCGCCAAATTGTTTATGCGAGCTCAGTGGCCGCCCTGCCTCCCAAGGGTGAGACGTGGCCTGCGACACTCTACGGGGTCTACAAGCTCGCCGACGAAGGCATCGCCCATGTCTACTGGGAGAACTGGCAGGTGCCTAGCATCGGTATCCGGCCACACTCGGTCTACGGGCCGGGACGAGACCAAGGCGTGACGGCGGCGCCGTCGAAGGCGATGTTGGCCGCCGCCGCCGGGCGGCGTTTCACCATTCCGTACGATGGCACGCTCATGATGCAACACGTGAGCGAGGTGGCGGACGCCTTCATCCGCGCTGCCGCCACGAGTGTCGAGGGAGCGCCGGTTTTTGACCTCACCGGAGAGGACACAACCGTGGGAGAGGTGGTGGCGGCGATCAAACGATTCGTGCCCGACGCGGACGTCAAGATCGGCGATATCAAGATGCCCTTCGTCGCCGGACTCGACGATTCCGACCTTCGTCAAGTGGTCGGTGAGTGGCCACGGATCGGGCTCGACGAAGGGGTTGAGCGGACCGTAACGGCATTTCGCGTGCATATTCAGCGTGGGTTGGTCCGGCCCGAAGACGCCTATCTCACGGTGCTCGGCGAAGGCCACGATCCGGTCTATGACAGCTGAGGGCTCGCCGCTCGGGTCTGTCCCCGCTCGTTAGTTTGCAACCATATTGCCCATCAGGTGGGCGTGGAGCGCGGGCCCGGCGGCGATTACCCCGGCGTGTCGGGGTCGCTCGCCGTTATAGCGAAAACCGTTGCCGTCGGGGGAGGTGACGCGCCCGCCGGCCTCGGTCACCAGAAGCTCTGCGGCCGCAATATCCCAGTCGCTCTTGCCATGGAGTGAAACGGTCGCGTCATGGCGGCCACACGCGACCAGGGCCAGCCGGTAAGCAATGGAGCCAAGCTTCGAGATGTGCACATCCGAGAGGTCAAGGTCAGGCAGGTGCTTCTCGAGCGAAGAGCGCGTCGAGCTGATGTGCGCGTCTTGCAGGTCGTCGCAGGCGCTTACTTCTATCGGGATGCCGTTGCAGCGGGCGCCGTGGCCGCGCACGGCATCGAAGAATTCATCGGTTGCCGGATTGAACACCGCCGCGAGCTCGGGTCTACCACCGATTACCAGACCGGCGCACACCGTGTACTCGGGCCGACCGCGGAGGAACGGACGGGTGCCGTCTATGGGATCGACGATCCACACGCGCTCAGCCGCAAGCCGGGCCTCATTGTCGACGGACTCCTCGGATAACCAACCATCGTCGGGATGGCTCGTGGCCAGCTGGTTGTAGAGAAGCTCGTTGACGGCGAGGTCGGCCTCGCTGACCGGATCGCCGGGGCGCTTCTCCCAGGCCTCCGGGCTGCGACGGAAGTATTGAAGGGACAGCGCACCCCCCTCGCGCACGGCGGCGCAAAGGAGAGCGTGCTCCGTCGCGAGCGCGCCGGCGGCGATGCCGGTTTCTGGAAGGTTCATGCGCCGGCCACCGTCATGCCGTCGATGCGGACGGTCGGTGCATCAACCCCGTAGCGAAAAGCAAGATCGTTCGCCGGCCGAAGCGCCCCGAACATGCCCTTCAGGTTGCCAGCGATCGTGAGTTCGGAGACGGGATAAGCGATCTCGCCATTCTCGATCCAGAAGCCCGATGCACCGCGGCTGTAGTCGCCGGTGATCGCATTGACACCGAAGCCGATGAGCTCGGTAACAAAAAAACCGCTGGTGACATCGGCAATCAACTCTTCCGGACTTATTGGCCCGGGCTGGAGGTAAAGGTTCGACGGTGAAGGTGAGGGCGGGCCGCCGGTGCCGCGGCTTGCATGTCCGGTCGAGCCTAGGCCGAGCTTACTGGCAGTCGCAGAATCGAGCAGCCAAGTTTGCAGTACACCGTCCTCGACGATCGGCAAAGTCCGGGTTTGCACGCCCTCGCCATCGCAGGGCCGCGAAGCCAGCCCTCGGGAACGCAGCGGATTATCGACGATGGTGATGCCGGGCGTGAACACCTGCTTGCCGCGCTCGTCCTTGAGGAAGCTCGTGCCGCGCGAGACCGCCGTGCCGCCGATCGCGCCGGCGAGATGACGCAGCAGCCCGCCGGCAACGCGCGATTCGTAAACGACCGGTACCTGGGCCGTCGCGATCTTGCGCGCGCCGAGCCGGCGCACGGCGCGCGCACCCGCTTGGCGACCAATGGCGGCGGCATCTTCGAGATCGGCCTGGTGCCGCGCCGAGCTATATTCGTAGTCGCGTTCCATGGCCGTGCCTTCACCGGCCAGTACCGAGGCGCTGATGCCGAAGCGCGAGGTCGTGTAGGCGCCGCTGAACCCGGCACTGGTGGCGAGTGCGGCCGTCCCCCGCGCCCAGCTTGCGCCGGCGCCCTCGGAGTTGGTCACGCCGGGCACGGCGCGGGCCGCATCTTCGGCTACAGCGGCCGCCTCGAACAACGCCTCGGCGGTCGGCTCGGCCGCGTCGAAGAGATCGAGATCTGGCAACGATCTTGCCAGCAGCGCTTCATCGGCGAGGCCACAGTCGGGGTCTTCCAGCGCGCTCCGCGCCATCGACAGCCCTCGATCGACGAGCTGATCGAGGGCGCGCGGGCTCACGTCGGTGGAAGAAACAACGGCCTGGCGTTTGCCCACCATCACGCGCAGGCCGACGTCGTCGGACTCGGCGCGCTCCAGATCCTCGCGCAGCCCGAGTCTCTGTGAGGTCGAGAGCGAGGCGCTGCGGAACATCACGGCATCGGCGGCGTCTGCGCCCGCAGTGCCGGCTCGGGTCACGAGGTCGGAAAGGCGAGCGATCGCTTCCGCTTCGGCTTCAGCGGGCACAAACGGCGGCAGCACGGATTCGGTGGATGGCTCGGCCATGGTGAGAAGCGCCTTTATGGATGCACCGTGTGCGAAAAGCCAGCGATGGTCTCGACGCCGATCATCGGTCGGCACCTAGGCATGTGCTTGCGTCCGTGCGAGCGTCCACACTGGCATGGTTCCGGCACGACCGCGAAGCGGCCTCTCGTCGGGTCGCAGGTCTTCGAGCAACGCTAGCGCCCCCGAGGTCGCGCGCACCTCAGCGATCAGTGCTTCACTCGCAATCAGGCTGACGCCGAGGTCTCGGGTGAGGCTCTCGAGCCGGCTCGCGACGTTGACTGTATCGCCGACGACCGCGAACTCCAGCCGTTTCTCATCGCCGATGTTGCCGAGGACCACCGGCCCGTAGTGGACACCGATGCCGACCTCTATCGGGCGCTCGCCGGCGCGAAGCCGCTCGCGGTTCCACTCGGCAACGCTCTCGGCCATGCCGCGGGCACAGGCTAGCGCCCGCGAGGCGTCGTCGGCGGCGGTGCGAGGCGTGCCGAACGTTGCCATCAGACCATCGCCCAGGAACTTGTCGAGGGTGCCACCGTGGCGAAAGACGAGATTCGCCATGCGGCCGTGGAAATCGCGCAGGAGCCCGATGATGCGCTCGGGCGGCTCGTCGGCGCTCGCACCGGTGAAATCGACGATGTCGACGAAGATCACGGCGATGTTCTCGCGTCGGACCGCGTCAAGCGGCCGGTCGGCGCGGGCAAGTTCATCGACCATGTTGGGCGAGAAATGGCGGGCGAGGTTCGCGCGATCGCGCTCGGCAGTGGCGTGGCGGTGGGCGAGCCGTCGCGTACGCCGCACCGCGGCAGCGAGGATCGCCGCGGTGACCAGGAACATGATGTCCTGTTTGGCGACCTCGGCGAAGTTGATGCGGCTGGGATCGGTCAGTACCTCGACTCGTTGCGCGGTCCTCATCGCACTCCAGTTCGCCGGCCTCACGGCCAGGGTCGTATCAGGCAGCGCCAGGATGTAGAGCATGCCGACGGTCCAGGCCAGCGCAGCAGCTATCCCGGACCAGACGACGACACGCGGCGAGTAGCTGAACACCGAGATGCCGATGAAGACGAAAAAGTAGACGTCGTTGTGGAGGAACTGGATGATTCCGCGTGGTGTATCTTGCCATTCGGCGACCCAGGGGTTGGTGACGACGACAGCAAACGTGAGAAGCGCCGAATCGAGAAGGGGGAAGAGATACCGCTGCCACGGTGCTGCCAAACCGGCGCGTTGTAGCCACACGGGTGCGTAGCCAAACACGACGAAACCGATCATGAGGATGTGGTAGTAGAGGAACCCCGGGTAGGGGACCTCGATCCCTAGCCAGACCGCAATCGCCAATACGGCGATCAGGCGCACACGCGCCGCGCGATCGAGGCTGTCCCGCTCCTCTGTTTCGAACATGGCGCGCAGGCGCCCCACCCCCCGTTCTTGTGCGTCCGTTTCCGATGGCTCTTGCTCCGAACGGAGACCACGCCACTGCTGCGTCCGCCATCGCCAACCTCCGTCTGCCGTTGGCTAGAAACTGGCCTTTCCTTGCGTCGTTGCCAAGGCGGCGCGGGCAGTGGGATAAGATCGCGATACGCAAGCCAACACGTCGGGAACGCGAAACAGTGTCGGGTACAGACGGGCGGAGACCTGAGGCGGCCGGCCATTCGATCTACCAAGCCTCCGGCGTCGATGCCTCAGAGGCGGATCGTGGCCTCAAGAGAATGCTGCCTCACATCCTGGGAACTTGGGGGCCGGACGTCGCGCTGCGGCTCGGTCATTTCGCCAATGTGGTCGATGTCGGTGGGATAGGCATCGCGATATCGACCGACGGCGTCGGCTCGAAGGCGTTGGTCGCGCAGATGGTGGGGAAGTACGACACGATCGGGATCGACTGCATCGCGATGAACGTCAACGACCTCGTCTGTGTCGGTGCCCGGCCCGTGTCGATGGTTGACTACATCGCCGTCGAACGTCCGGCACCGGAGCTACTGGAGGCGCTGGCCGTGGGCCTCGCCGACGGGGCGCGGGCAGCCAATATCTCATTGGTGGGCGGCGAGATCGCTCAACTTCCGGACATCATCACCGGAGCTAGGCCGGGCATGGGCTTCGACCTCGTCGGCACGGCTATCGGTCATGTGCCGCTCGACAAAATGCTTACCGGCGAGGACGTGACCGACGGCGATATCGTGATCGGGCTCGAAAGCAGTGGCGTTCATAGCAACGGCCTGAGCCTTGCGCGGCGCGCTTTCTTTGAACGCGGTTTGTTCGGGGTAGAGCACGAATTCGCTGAACTTGAGCTCGCGCTGGGGCTTGAGCTGTTGCGCCCATCGGAGATCTATGTCGGCGACGCCCTGGACCTCATGGGCGGTCTCGGCTCCCTAAACGCAATGGCGCACATCACAGGTGATGGGCTCCTCAACCTGGTCCGGGTCGGGAAGGACGTTGGATACGTGATCGATGCTCTTCCGCCGGCCCCGCCGATCTTCGCTTTGATTCAGACGCACGGTGAGGTCGCCGCCGCCGAGATGTACAGCGTCTTCAATATGGGGATCGGCTTCTGCGCGGTCGTCGGGCCAGAGGATGAGGATCAGGCGATGGCGATCCTTAAGGCGCGCGGGCGGCGCGCCCACGTCATCGGCCGCGTCGTCGCCGACCACCCCGATCAAGTCGTGATCCCGGAGCGGGGGTTAATCGGCGAAGGAAAGACCTTCCGGACGATGTAGCTGCCGGCCGCGTCAGCCCGGCGAAAGTGTCCACAACTTGAGATGTTCGCCCACGTCGCGCACCGACTCGGCGATCGTCTCTTCCAGTCCAGCGATTGCGCCGCCGCCGCCGCCGCGCACCGCGGCGATCAGGTCATCGCTGGCAACCAGACTCACGCCAAGCTCCCGTGTCAGCCGTTCGAGCCAGCTCGCCGTGTTCACGGTGTCGCCGAGAACGGCATATTCCAAACGGTGCTCATCGCCGATGTCACCGAGCACCACTGGCCCGTAGTGGACCCCGATGCCGACTCGCACCGGCTCCTCTCCGACGGCCTCGCGCTCGCGGTTCCAGGCGCTTATCGCGACCACCATGTCGCGGCCACAGCCGAGCGCGTTGAGCGCATCATGTGGGCCGATGCGCGGGGTGCCGAAGGTCGCCATGAACCCGTCGCCCAGGAACTTGTCCAGGGTACCGTCGTGGGCGAACACGACCTTGGCCATCCGGCCGTGGAACTCCCGCAACAGGGCGATCACGCGCTCCGGCGGCTGGCCAGCGCTAGCCTGCGTGAAGCCGACGATATCTGCGAACAACACCGCCACGTCCTGGCGGCGGACCTCGCCGAGCGGCGCATCGGTGTGCGCGAGTTCCTCGACCATGTTGGGCGAGAAGTGGCGGGCCAGGTTGGTGCGCTCGCGCTCGGCCTCGGCCTGGCGGTAGACCAGTCGGCGGGTGCGATGGACCGCGGCCGCGAGGATACCGGCAACGACGATGAACAGAAGGTCCTGCTGGATCACGTCGGGGACGTGAACCTTGGCCGGATCCGTGAAGTAGCCGATGCGTTCGTCGAGAGCCCAGCCCTCCCATGCGGCCGGCGCACCGAAGCTGGCGTAGGTGTCGGGTTGGCCGAGGATCCACAGGATGCCGAGCGTCCAGGCGAACGCGGCAGCAAGGCCCGACCACAACACGAGCCGCGGTGAATAGCTGAAGACGCTGAGCGCGATGATGAGGAAGTAGTACAGCTCGTTGGGGAAATTTAGGGTGATCGCCGCCGGCATGCCGGCGCACGCATCGCAGATCGGGTTGATCGGAATGACGGCAAAAGTCAGGAGCGCGAGGTCCAAAGAGACGAACACATAGCGCTGTCACGGCGCGTAGAGCCCCGCCCGCCTGAGCCACAGCGGAACGAAGCTGAGGATGGCGAAGATCACTAGAATGCCCTCGTAGTAGAGGACGGCGAGACCGGGTGTCGTGACGGGAAGCCACAAGGCGATCAAAAGGCCGGCAATGAGGCGGACGCGCACCAGCCGCCGCTGGCTGTCGGCCTCCTCGGCCTCGAAGGCGCCGCGCAGGCGATCGACAATGGGGCGCATCAGCGCCGGCGCGAGGTCGGTCATGACGAGCGCACCATCCCTATCCCACATAGGTGGCGCCGAGAGCTCAGTTTGCCAAGGTCAATGCGCCTGTATGTCCGGGTGGGTCACTTCCAGATCGGGCGGCCCGAGCCCGGCAGGCCGAGGCGTGGCCACTTCTCGGTGACGGTGGCGATCACCTCATCAGTCATGCCGACCTTGCGGCCCCACACCCGCTTGGTTTCCGGAGGTAGCTTGGTCGTGGCATCGAGGCCGATCTTGCTGCCGAGGCCCTCCTCGGGCGAGGCGAAGTCCAGATAGTCGATGGGCGTCTGCTCGATCACGGTGATGTCGCGGGCCGGGTCCATGCGGGTGGCGATGGCCCACATCACCTCCTTCCAGTCGCGCACATCGATGTCGTCGTCCACGACGATCACCCATTTGGTGTACATGAACTGACGCAGGTAAGACCACACGCCCATCATCACGCGCTTGGCGTGTCCCGGGTAATCCTTGCGCATCGAGACGACGGCGATGCGATAGGAGCAGCCTTCGGGCGGCAACCAGAAATCGACGATCTCAGGAAATTGCTGGATCAAGAGCGGAACGAATACCTCGTTCAACGCCTCGCCGAGGATAGAAGGCTCATCGGGCGGCCGGGCGGTGAAAGTCGAGAGGTAGATGGGATCGCGGCGCATGGTGATGGCGCTGACCCGAAAGACCGGGAACGGCTCGACCGCGTTGTAATAGCCGGTGTGATCGGCGTAGGGCCCTTCCTCGCCGTACTCGTCGAGCGCGACATGGCCCTCGATCACGATCTCGGCCTGGGCCGGAACCTTGAGCGGCACGGTCTTGCAATCGGCGAGCTCGACCTTGGCGCCCCGCAGGAGCCCGGCGAACTGGTATTCGGACATAGTATCGGGCACCGGCGCGACGGCGGCGATGATGGTGCCCGGATCGGCGCCGATGACCGCTGCCGCCGGCAACGCCTCGCGCCGTTCGCTTCCCCAGCGGCGATGATGCTGGGCGCCGCCGCGGTGGGCCAGCCAACGCATATAGGTGGTATCGCGCCCCGTCACTTGCATGCGGTAGATACCGAGGTTGGGGCTGTCCTCAGGCCGGCCGCCGGGACCCTCGGTGACCACCAGCGGCCACGTGATCAGGGGCGCCGGCTCACCCGGGAAGCAGGTCTGGATCGGCAGCCGGCCGAGGTCGATGTCATCGCCGGTCAGCACGACCTCTTGGCACGGCACGGCCGACGCCATGCGCGGCTTCATCGCCATTACGGTCTTGAGCAGCGGCAGCATCTCGACCGCTTCGCGCCAGCCGCCGGGGGGCTCGGGCTGGCGGAGGAAGGCAAGCGTCTCGCCGAGGGGACGGAGCTCCTCCGGCTCGCGCTCCATGCCCCAGGCCACGCGCTCGACCGTGCCGAACAAGTTGACCAGAACCGGCATGTCATAGCTCTCGCCGGCCGGGCCGCGCGGGTTCTCGAACAGAACGGCCGGGCCACCCTCGGCGAGCAAGCGGGTCTGGATCTCGGTCATCTCGAGGTTCGTCGAGACCGGCTCGGCCACCCGCACAAGGCGGCCTTCGTGCTCAAGCCGGTCCAGGAAATCGCGCAGCGAGGCGTACGGCATGGCCGCGCATCATAGGCGCAAAGGCCGGTGCGGTCCGGTAGAGTTGGGGCCAGATCGCGCGACGGAACATGGACCCGCTCGAACTCGCCAAGACCTATCCCTACGCCCCGCCGCGGCATTCCTATCTCTATGTAAATGGGGTCGTGCTCGCGCTGGTCAGGATCGGCGATGACCCAACGTGGGACGGCGAGGTGGATATCGACGGCCGCCCACTGCCGGCCGGTGAAGCACTACGGGCGCTTGGCATCACCGAGGTAGCACCGCTCCGGGAGCGCGTACCGGTGCTCGCCTATGGCTCAAATGCCGCGCCGACGCAGCTTGCCCGTAAGTTCTCGGGATTCGACGATGTGGTCATTCCTGTCGTGCGAGCCGAACTCGGCGGTTACGACGTCGTCTACTCGGCGCACTTTTCGCGCTACGGGGCCATCCCGGCGACACTCGCGGCCTCGCCGCCCACCGCGGTAGAAACCGCGGTTGCGTATCTCACCGAGGCCCAGCTTGCCCGGCTGCACGAGACCGAGCTCGGGCCGCCAGGAACCTCTTCGGGCAACTACGTTTTCGAACAGTTGTCATCGCCGATTGTTCTCGACGGGGGCGCGGTTTGCGACGGAGCCGGCGTCTATCTCTCGCGGTTCGGCGCGCTCGGGCTCACCGGCGCGCCGCTTGCACTTGCACAGATGACGGCGCGCGACCGTCGTTTCGAGGCTCTAGACGAGATCGCCGCGCTCGAGCTTGTGCGTACCGATCTCGCGCCACACCTGGCGCTCGACGATCTTCTGCAGGCCATGATCGCCGACTCGGACGAGCGTCGTATTTACAACGAGCGCCTGGTCCGGAGTGCGCTGGGCCTCAGGCCGAGACCTGACCGGCGATGATGGCGAGGAAGATGATCCAACCCAACCACTTGTTGGTGCGGAATGCTGCGAGGCAGCTCTCCGGTTGGTCGAAATCCACCCGCCACGTCTGCCAGCTGAGGTGCAGGGCGGCGAGCGCCAATCCGGCGTAGAAGGGCCAGCCCGAGCCCGCGAGCGCGCCGGCGGCTGCCAAAAGCACGATCGTGGCCCCATAGAAGCCGGCGATCCACGGCCGCGAACTGGCGCCGAACTTGAGCGCCGTCGACTTCACGCCGATCAGCGCATCGTCTTCTTTGTCCTGGTGGGCATAGATCGTGTCATAGCCGAGCGTCCAGAAAACGCCTGCGGCATATAACGCGATGGGGACCACGCCGAGTGAGCCGGTGGCCGCGGTCCAACCAAGGAGGGCTCCCCAGTTGAAGGTCAGACCGAGGAAGGCCTGGGGCCAGTAGGTGATGCGCTTCATAAAGGGATAGACCGCGATCAGGCCGAGCGAAGCGATCCCGAGCCAAACGGCGAAGGTGTTGAACGTCAGCAAGATCCCCGCGCCGATCGCGCCGAGGACAAGCAGGAACGCGACCGCCTGGGCGACCGTCACCTGCCCGCTCGGGATCGGGCGGTTGCGGGTGCGCGCAACCCTGGCGTCGTAGTCGCGATCGACGATGTCGTTGTAGGTGCAGCCGGCGCCGCGCATGACCACCGCACCGATCGCGAACAGGATCAACAGCACCGGGTCGGGTAGGCCTAGCCACGGCCACCCGCCGGCCGGCGCCGAGGCGGCGAGTGCAATGCCCCACCAACATGGCCACAGCAATAGCCAGGCACCAATCGGGCGATCGGCACGCGCGAGCCGGAGATAGGGGCGCAGCCACGCGGGTGCGTACCGCACGGCCCAATGGTTGGGGAGCGGTTCGGCATCGGGAACCGCGTAGGGATCATCCAATGGATCATCACGCGCCATCGCCCCTCGGTTTAGCGGGGCAGGGGCCGGTTCACAAGGCGAGCGGACTTGCCGCCATCGGCGCAATCCTGTTAGTTGGCGGCCGGCGGCGCCCACCAGTGTGTATGCGCCGCCGAGGAGGCCGAATGTCTGCACCTGTTGGCGAGGCGGACGCCCCGCTCAGCACCAGGACCGAACTGATC
Source organism: Alphaproteobacteria bacterium (assembly GCA_965248765.1). Lineage (GTDB taxonomy): Bacteria > Pseudomonadota > Alphaproteobacteria > VGEJ01 > VGEJ01 > CBDFKF01. The sequence goes on along the minus strand of CBDFKF010000004.1, from coordinate 2,429,302 downwards.
GAGTATCTGGAGTCGGGGTGCCGGCCGCGCGCCGATTGGCGCATTGGTACCGAGCACGAGAAGTTCGGCTTCCGCCGCGACGATCTGCGCCCGCTTCCCTATGATGGTCCGCAGGGCATCCGGGCGATGCTCGAAGGACTGCAACGTTTCGGCTGGGGGCCGGTCCGCGAGCATGACAACATCATCGCCCTCACCTACGACGGCCAATCTGTCACCCTCGAGCCTGGCGGTCAGCTCGAGCTCTCGGGCGCGCAGCTCGAGAACCTGCATCAAACATGCGACGAGGTGCACATGCATCTCAACCAGGTGCGCACCGTGGCCGACGAACTCGACATTGCCTTCATGGGCCACGGCTTTCAGCCGAAGTGGCGGCGTGAGGACATCCCGGTGATGCCCAAGGGTCGCTATGAGATCATGCGGAACTACATGCCGAAGCGAGGCAACCTCGGGCTCGACATGATGCTCCGTACCTGCACCGTGCAGGTGAACCTCGACTTCGCTTCGGAAGCTGACATGATGCGCAAGTTCCGGGTTGGGCTCGCACTGCAGCCGATTGCGACGGCGCTGTTCGCCAACTCCCCGTTTGCCGAAGGTGCGCCCAACGGGTTCCTGAGCTTCCGCAGCCACGTGTGGACGGACACCGACCCTGACCGGACGGGAATCGTGCCGTTCGTGTTCGAGGACGGCATGAGCTTCGAGCGCTATGCCGATTACGCGCTCGATGTACCGATGTACTTCGTCTACCGAGAAGGCACGTACATCGACGTCGCCGGCCAGTCGTTCCGAGGCTTCCTCGAAGGTAAACTCGAGGCGCTGCCCGGCGAGCGGCCGCGCTTGCGCGATTGGGAGGATCATCTGACCACGCCGTTCCCAGAGGTGCGCCTCAAGCGCTTTCTCGAGATGCGCGGCGCCGACGGTGGACCATGGCGGCGGCTGTGTGCGCTACCGGCGCTGTGGGTGGGGCTTCTCTACGATGAAGGCGCGCTCGATGCGGCCTGGGACATGGTCAAGACCTGGACGCCCGACGAACATCACGCCTTGCGCAGCGAGGTGCCGAAGCACGCGCTCAAAACACGTTTTCGCAATCGCACCGTGGCCGATCTCGCGCGCGAGATGCTGGAAATTGCCGCGGCTGGGTTGCGTGCACGCGGCGAGACTGACCCTTACGGCGAGGACGAGGCGCACTTCCTCGATGCGCTCTTCGTCATCATGGAGAAGGGTCGCACTCCGGCCGAGGAGCACCTCGAGGCCTTCAATGGCCGGTGGGATGGCTCGGTCGACCCGATCTTCACCGAGAACGCGTACTAACTAGAGAGGGCTGGCCCGTGGTGAGGTGCGCCGGTGCCGGCGCGTCCGGAAGGCGAGCCCCGCAAGTCCGACGGGAGGGCCATGCCGCTCGGCTCGGGGGGTAACCGCTACAAGACCTCGCGCAGCCGCATGGCGATGCCCATGTCGCCGCTCACCTTGAGCTTGCCCATCATGAAGGCGGTCGTCGCGTCGAGATCACCATCGGCGATGCCCTGGAAATCGGCGATCGACATGCCGATGGTGCAGTCGGCCTCGTTGTCCTCGTTGGTCACGGTGCTAGGGGTCGATGCGCCATCGATGTAGATCACGCCGTCGGCGCCGAAGTCGAACTTGATGGTGGCATTGAGGCTCGAGTCCGTGCCCACCCGCTCGCGCACGCCTTCGGTCAGCGATTCAAGGCTCATGCGTCGATCTCCCTCGTCTTCTGTAATGAGCTGGCTGCTAGAACGCCTCGGCGGGTAGGCCCATGAGGGAACCAGCGCCGGCCGTGATCTTGGACAGGAGCGATGAGGTGTCAGGCAGCGACCGAGCCATGAAATAGCGGCCAGTCTCGATCTTGTTCTCGTAGAAGCCGGGGTCTTCCACGCCCGCGTCGAGCTGCGCAAACGCGGTCTTCGCCATACGCGCCCACATGTACCCGAGCGCGACCAGACCCAGCATCCGCAGGTAGTCGGAGGCTGCGGCGCCGGCTTGCTCGGGGTCCTTGAGACCTTGCTCAGCGATCCACGCCGTCGCCTGTTGGAGCCGGGCGAAGCTCTTGGCGAGCGGGATCACAAAGTCCTTCAGTCCGGGGTTGCCAGCTTGCTCCTGGAGGAACCGATCCACCGGGTGGAAAAACTGACGCAGGTATCGACCGGTGTGGGCCGGCAGCTTGCGGCCGACGAGATCGAGGGCTTGGATGCCACTGGTGCCCTCGTAGAGCTGGGTTATGCGGGCATCGCGCACGAGTTGCTCGATGCCTGTCTCGGCGATATAGCCGTGGCCGCCGAAGCACTGCAGGCCGAGGTTCACGGAGTCGAAGCCGGCGTCGGTGAAGTAGGCCTTGATGACCGGCGTGATCAAGGCGACGAAGTCATCGGCATCGCGTCGGGTTGCGGCATCGGGATGCTTGAAGGAGAGGTCGAGCTGCAAGGCCGTCCACAATCCCAGTGCCCGTGCACCCTCGTTGAAGGCCCGCATGCTCAGGAGCATGCGGCGCACATCGGTGTGGACGATGATGGGATCGGCCGGTTGATCGGGCTCTGCCGGCCCGGCAAGGGCGCGCCCCTGCCGCCGCTCTCGGGCGTACGCGACCGCCATTTGATAGGCCGCTTCGGACACGCCGAGACCCTGTAGGCCGACGCCAAGGCGCGATGCGTTCATCATCGTGAACATCGCGCGCATACCCTTGTGTTCCTCGCCTAGCAGGTAGCCGGTCGCGCCCTCGTAGTTCATGACGCACGTCGCGGAGGCTTTCAGCCCCATCTTGTGCTCGATCGAGCCGCAGCCGAGCGCGTTGCGCGCACCCAACTCGCCCTCGCCGTTGGCCAGGAACTTCGGCACGATGAACAGGCTGATGCCTTTTGTGCCCTGAGGCCCGCCGGGGATCTTGGCCAGCACGAGATGAACGATGTTCTCGGTCAGGTCGTGCTCGCCGCCGGTGATGAAGATCTTGGTGCCGGTGATGGCGTAGTTGCCGTCCGCGCGCGGCTCGGCGCGGGTCCTCATCAGGCCAAGGTCGGTCCCGCAGTGCGGCTCGGTCAGGTTCATCGTGCCGCCCCACCGCCCGCTGATGAGGTGGGGCAGATAGGCCTTTTTCTGGTCCTCGGTGCCGTGCGCCTGGATTGCGCCGATGGCGCCCGAGATCAGCCCTGGATAGGTCTCGAACGCGAGATTGGCGCTCGCCAGCATCTCGGACATGACCGAGGACAGCACGTGCGGCAGCCCCTGGCCGCCGTAATCAGGGTCCGCGTCGAGACCGATCCATCCGCCCTCGGCGTAGATGCGGAACGCTTCCTTGAAACCGGTTGGCGTCGTGACAGTCCCGTTTTCATGCCGGCAACCTTCCTCATCGCCGGAGCGATTGAGCGGCGCGATCACCTCTTCGGTGACCTTGGCACCCTCATCGAGGATGGAATCGGTGAGCTCGGGGGTGACATCGGCGAAGCCGGGCAGGTTGCCATAGGCGCCGATGTTCAGGACCTCGTTGAGGACGAAGCGGAAGTCGCGGAGCGGTGCGCTGTAGTGGGACATGGCGTTTCTCGGATGCGAGGTGTTAGTTGCGGAGCGGCTTGCCGGTCTCGAGCATGTGCGCCATGCGATCGAGCGTCGCGGGTGTGCGAATGAGCTCGAGGAAGGCCTCGCGCTCGAGCCCCATGAGGTCCTTCTCGGAAACCGCCTCGGTCATGTCGGTCTCGCCGCCCGAGACAACGCGCGCGAGTGCGCGTGCGACCACGCCGTCGTGGGCGGTCGCCTTGCCGGACTTCACGAAGCCATCGACGGACATCTCCAACGCGATTCTGCCGGTCGGTCCCGGCAGAGCCACTTCTGCCGGCTCGGGCGGCGCATAGTCGGCCGCCAACTCGAGCGCGCGCGCCTTGGCATCGGCGAGCACACGGGCGCGGTTCATGGTGATGTCGTCGCTCTCACGCAGGAAACGCAGGCGCCTGCCCTCGGCGGCTGAGGTGGCGACTTTGGCCAAGCTGATGGTTTCGAACGCCGCGGCGACTGGCGGCATTGGGCCACCAGGGCGACCCGGTGCGAGATAGTTGCGCATCACCATTTCCTTGGTGCCGCCCCAGCCCGGGATCAGTCCCACACCGAACTCGACCAACCCGATATAGCTCTCGGCGTGGGCTTGGATGGCATCACAATGCAGAAGTACCTCGCAGCCGCCGCCCAATGCCATGCCGGCGGGCGCGCCGACCACCGGAAACGAGGTGTACTTGAGCGCGAGTAGTGCCTCCTGGCCGCCCCGCACCGACTGTTCCAACAATGGCCACATGGCGGTGTTGGCCGCGAACAGGGCGAGCCCGATGTTGGCGCCGACCGAGAAGTTTTGGGCATCGTTGCCGATCACCAGCGCCTTGAAGCCGCGCTTGTCGATCTTGGTCGCCTCGCGGATCATGGAGATCGTATCGCCGTCGATCGAGTTCATCTTGCTGTGGAACTCGAGGCAGGCGACGCCATCGCCAATGTCCCACAAGCTGGCCGAGCCATTCTTGGCGATGGCCTCCTGCGCGCGCTTGCGGTCGGCGAGTAGCCAGGCGCCCCCGCGCACCTCGATATTGTGATAGTCGCCGTCAGTGCCCAGGTACTGGGCGCTCGCGCCGTCCTCGCGGTAAAGCGAGCGATCGCCGGCGATCTCCAGGAACTCGGGCACCGGCAGGCCGTCGGCTGCGAGCCGTTCAGCGAACCATGCGGCACCGATCGCATCGATCTGCTCGAACGGTCCCTGCTTCCAGGCGTAGCCGGTGCGCATCGCGCGGTCGACCGAGACGATGTTGTCGCTGATCTCGGGCACCAACGACGCGGCATAGCGCAGGACGTGGCGCAGTACCCGCCAAGCATACTGCCCGCCCTTGTCCGGATGCTCAACGAGCGCCCGCAGTCCGCCCCGCTTGGCGGCATCGACGCTCTCGAAGCGCGGCTTATCGGCGAGGCGGTATTCGCCGGTTTTGAGGTCGCGCGCCTCCTTGACGCGCGAGCCGTTCCGCTTGTTCAAACGGTAGAAACCGCCCTTTCCCTTTCGCCCGGTGTAGCCCTCCTCGACCATGCCGGCGATCACGCCGGCAAGCGCACCCCCCGGCTCAAAGACCTCGCGGAACTGATCGTCGGGGGGGAGCAGTTCCAGCATGCTCTCGTTGATGTGCGGGGCAAGGTCGATGCCCGTCAGGTCCAGCAGCCCGAAAATCCCGGTTTTGGGGATACCCATCGGCCGGCCGACGATAGCATCGGCTTCCTCAACTGTGAGGCCCATGGCGAGTGCCTCGACCATCGCCGCCGTGCTCCACAGGATGCCGATCCGGTTGGCGATGAAGGCCGGCGTATCCTTGCACAAGACCACCTCTTTGCCGAGTCGTCGATCGGCAAAAGTGCTCAAAGCCTCGATCGCCTCGGCTCGCGTCTCGGGGCCACTAACGATCTCCAAGAGCCGCATATAGCGCGGTGGATTGAAGAAGTGGGTGACGGCGAAGTCAGCGGCTAGTCCGGGAGGCATGCCGTCGAGCAGCGCGGCCAACGGTATCGTCGAGGTGTTGGAGGTGAGGATCGAACCGGCGCGTCGCACCGCGTCCACCTTGGGGTAGGTGGCGTGCTTGACGGCCAGGTTCTCCAACACCGCCTCGCAGATCCAATCGCAATCAGCGAGCAGGTCGAGATGGTCCTCGATATTGCCGGGTGTGATGAGCTTGGCGTTCGACGGATCCATGAGCGGCGCCGGCCGAGCCTTGGCCATACGCGCGATGGCGCCGGCAGCGAGCGCGCTGCGATCATCCGCGCCGTCGGGGACGATGTCGAGCAGCACCACCGGTATTCCGGCATTGGCGACTTGGGCAGCGATGCCGCTGCCCATGACGCCCGCGCCGAGCACGCCGACTTTGCGGATCTCTCCCATTAAGCTGCCTCGAGGACCGTCGCGATACCCTGACCGCCGCCGATGCATTGGGTTGCCAACGCGTAGCGCTTGCCTTCACGGCGCAGGAGCGAGGCGGCCTTGCCGGTGATGCGGGCGCCCGTGGCACCGAGTGGATGGCCGATCGCGATCGCTCCGCCATCGACGTTTATCTTGTCGATATCCATGTTCGACTTCTTGACCACTGCCAGCGCCTGTGCCGCAAAGGCTTCATTGAGCTCGATGATGTCGATGTCGTCTATCTTGAGGCCGGCGCGTTCAAGTGCCTTTGCAGTCGCCCCCACCGGGCCGATGCCCATGACTTCGGGGCGGCAACCGGAGACGCCGATGCTCTTGAGGCGGGCGAGTTTGTCGAAGCCGTGGCGGTCGGCGTAGTCCTCGCTGCAGACGATGACCGCCGCTGCCCCATCAGTCAGCGGCGAGGAGGTGCCGGCGGTTACCGTGCCTTCGGAGTCGAACGCCGGTTCCAAGGAATCGAGGATGTCTTGGCTGGTGTCGGGGCGGATGCAGCCGTCCTCTTCGACCCGGAGATTGCCCTCGACGATGGCGACCAACTCGTTGTCGAACCTGCCTTCGCTGTGCGCGGCGCTAGCCTTGGCGTGACTATCCACGGCCAGTTGTTGCTGCTCGCTCCGTGAAATCTCAAGGTCGCGAGCCAGGTTCTCGGCCGTCGTCCCCATGTCGATGTAGACCTCCGGGTAGCGTTCGTAGAGGCCGGGATTGGGCGCCGGGTTGTAGCCGCCAATCGGCACCCGCGTCATCGACTCAACGCCAGCACAGACGAACAGCTCGCCGGCGTCGAGTTGAATGGCGCCGGCCGCCATGTGGATGGCCTGCATCGAGGAGCCGCAGAAACGATTGACGGTGGTGGCGCCCGCGTGGACAGGGAGATCGGCGATGAACTCGATGATACGTGCGACGTTGAAACCCTGCTCGCCCTCCGGGAAGGCGCACCCGACGATCACGTCCTCTATATCCCCGGGATCGATGCCGCTACGCTCGACCAGCGACCTCACGACCTGCGCTGCAATGTCGTCGGGGCGGACCTTTGCGAGCGCCCCCTTGCGCGCGAAGTGAAAGGGGGAGCGGGCGTAGCCGGCGATAACGACGTTCTTCATGGGTAGGTCTCCCTCGCTCGCGCCGGCCATTGCCGACACGGGTTGAAATCAGCTCAACTGGTTGCGGCGCGAACCGGCTGCGATCGCTCAGTCGTAACTGGGATTGCTTCGTAGCCGACCAGCGCCTCGAAATAGAGGCTTGACCAGTGGGCGCCCTCAGCGATGCCGCGGCGCGGTGGCGTCATCAGGCGTTGCTCCACGAAAAGCCTAGCGACGATGGCCTTTCGCGCATCGCCCGCGGCGTAATCGTCACTCGCCGTACCGAGCAAAAGCGCTGCCGCAAGGGTCTCGGCCATCAGCGCCATCAAGCGGCGGGCGTGGTGTTGGCGGGCAATCGAATCGCGCCGGATGATCGCGACTGCTTCGGCGCACTCTGCGAGAGCCGTCTTGACCGCACACGCAAGGTCGGCGAGCGGCTCCGGCGCCGCGGCGCATATCGCTTCGATGCGGCGTTCGTAGGGCGCAAAGCCATCGTGCCGCTCCTCGAGAACGCGCAGGACCTCGAGCGCCTGGATGTTCGCTGGCCCCTCCCAAACGGTGGTGACCTGCGCATCGCGAAGAAGCCGCGGAGTCGCGAGATCGTAGGTATAGGCATTGCCGCCGATGAGCTCGATTGCGCCGCGGCAGACGCAATTGGCGTTCTCCGCCGTTTGGTATTTGGCGAGCGCTGTAACGAGGCGGAGCCATGCCTGGGCGCGATCGTCCAACGATTCGGGGCTGGGCGGGCTGGCGCGCAGCCGCTGGTGGAAATCATCGAAGGCGACCGCGGCCGCGAGCGCGAGGTCGAGGTCGGACTCGGCAGCGACCAGCATCTTGACCAGCTCCTGCTGCACCATCGGGAAGCTGGTGATCGGGGCGTCAAACGCGACTCGGTGGCTGGCAAAACTCATCGCCTCCAGGAATGCCCGGCGGCTCAATCCGACCGCGGCCATAGCATTATGAACACGGCTAAACGCTAGGGCTTCCATCATCAGTCGTAGGCCAAGCGGTGGCGGCGCCACCTCGACCGCCCACGTGTTGTCGAGCTCGATCTCGGCCGTGGCGATACCGCAAGTCCCGAGCTTGTCCTTGAGGCGTCGGATGCGCATCGGGTTGGGGCGGCCATCGGGCGTAGCGGTTGGCACGAGGTAGAGGCCGAGGCCGCGAGGACCAGGTGGCGCGCCCTCCGGGCGTGCCGTCGCTAATGACGGGCCGCCCGATGCGTTGCTCGTGAACCACTTGAGCCCCTCGAGGTGGAACCCGCCGCCAGCCGGCCGCGCCACCGTCGTGGTCGCGCCGACATCGCTGCCGCCGTGCAACTCCGTGGCCCAAGTGCCGCCTGTGAGTGCCGCCCCATCCATGCGGATGAGGTCAGCCAGGTAACGCTCGCGCACGTCGCTGGGCGCGAACCGATCGAGCACGTAGGCCACGGCGCCGGTAACGGTCGCCTGACAGTGCAGCGATACATCCGATTGCGAGAGGAGATAGCCCATGACGAACGTCGTCATGAATGCGGCCGGCTCCTCGCCGTAGTTCAAGCCCACAAACCCGCGCCGAAAGACCTCTCTCGAGACCGCCTCCCAGGCCGGGTTGTAGCGGATCTGGTTGACGACGTTGCCGTCGCGGTCATAGGCGGCGAGCGTCGGGCGGCCGTGTCGATCGGTATACTCGGCCTCCGCATCCACTGCCTCGCCAACCCACTCCCCAAACGACGCCAGAAGCGAATCGCGGCGGGCGAACTCGTCGGCATCGAGTCGCCTGAACCTCTCGCGAAGGTTGGAATCAAGCGCGTAGAAGTTCTGGCCGCGGGTTGTCGGCTCATACTTCATGGACGCCAATACCCTGTTAGTGCAGGAGTGCACGGATGGCCGTGCAGCCGTCGCGCAGCTCGTCGAGCGCTTGGTCGATGTCGTCCCGCTGGCGCCTGAGCGTGGCGATCCGCTCTTGGCATTTGTGTAGCGTCACGCGGAGCTGCTCGGACTGACCGTCATCAACATCGTAGAGTTCGATCATCTCCTTGATGTCCGCTAGGGCAAAGCCCAGCCGTTTGCCCCGCAGGATGAGCTTCAAGCGGGCGCGGTCACGCCGGCTATAGACTCGGCTGCGCCCTTCGCGGCGCGGCTGGAGCAGTCCGCCATCCTCGTAAAAACGAAGGGTACGCGGCGTGACTCCGAACTCCTGAGCGAGATCGCCGATGGTAAAATGGCTTGGCTCCTGTGTTTCGCGCGGTCGCGTCAGCGCCATTCGTTGCCCAACTCCCTGATTACCGGAACCTTGTGCTCTATGTACTTTACGTTTACGTTAACGTCAATCTGTCTCAGCGAGAAGGCCGATTGTGCCGACATCCGATCCATCGCCCCCGACGCCTAGCGACGCGGGCTCCAAGGTGGGATCGACCCCGATCGACCGGTATGCCGAGTTCTGGCCATATTACTTGCGCGAACATAGCCGGCCCGTCACGCGCGGCTTGCACTACATCGGAACAAGCCTAGCGCTCGCCTGTTTAGTCGCTTTTATCGCGAGCGACCTCTGGATTTTGCTCGTGTTGGCTTTAGTGTCGGGCTATGCGTTTGCCTGGTTCGGGCATTTCTTTGTCGAGCACAATCGCCCGGCCACCTTCAAGTATCCGTTTTGGTCGCTCGCAAGCGACATGCGCATGTATGCGCTGGCGGTCACGGGTCGGCTCGGGCGGGAACTCGAACAAGCGGGCCTCGTGATCTCCGATCGCCGATCCGCATGACCGCCGGCGGTCGATAACTTCGCTACTACGGCGCGTCGCTACTCCCAAGTCGTTACATCTCGGCAACACCCGTGTGTTTTGTTGCACGGCGCACTGCTCAAGCCGTGTCGAGAACAAACTGAATTGACCGGTTTATGTACCATATGAATTGACCGCTTCAGTTGTGGTTGTTGGGCCAGTGGATAAGGGGACGGGCGCGGAGCGGCCGTCCCCTTATCCACTGGCCGGTCGCGTCGAAGCGGATCACGCGGCCTGTCTGTGGCTTGTGTTGATGGGCGATCCGTCGGCCTGGTATCGGGCCAGGCAGCGCGGCCCATGGAAGACGGCGAGGGTGCGGTCGGGGTATTCGTGGACCCGGACCCTTGCCTTGACGTAGTGGCGGCGATGGCGGTCGGGCGGGATCGCCAGCACCAGGCGTTTGTAGCGCACGGTGTTGTCGTTGGAGACGGTGCGCTCCTGCTGCACGCAGAGGATGTCGTCGAGGGTACCGGCGAAGGGCACGAAGGCGGTGCCCTCGGCTTCCGGCGGCACCGCGAAGCGGGCGTTGTGGCCTGGCAGGTAGAGCTCCTTGAGGAAGCGGTTGGCCTGGGCCATGTCGGTGATGCCGGCGAGCCTGAGCTCCTGGGGCAGGCGCTTCTGCAGGGTGGCGAACATGCGTTCCGAGCGCCCCCTTGCCTCGGGCGAGTAGGCCGGGATCAGCTCGATGCCGAGCTGGGCCAGGGCGCGGCCGAACTGGGTCGGATTGTCCTTGTCGACCGTGCCGCCGGCCTCAGGGGTGTGCCAGTAGTGGCCGCGCGGTCGGCATAGAGCGAGCAGAACAGCCCCTTGGCCCGGATCGCCTCGGACACCCCCTGAAAGCTCGACATCGTGCCCTCTTCGGCGACGAAGAAGGCCGAGTAGATCTCACTGGTGGTGTCGTCCATGGTGACGATCAGGTCCCACCACTGATCGGGGACCCACGCGTGGCTTGAGCCGTCTTGATGCAGCATCATGCCGGGCAGCGCGCGGCGCGGCCGCTTGCGCCGGTGCGCCCCGCGCCTGGGCGCCGCCCGTCTTCGCCCATGGGCCTGCAAGCTCAGCCGCACCCAGTTGTAGCTGCGCTTGAAGGCATAGTCCGCGACCAGCTTCTCGTGGAAGTGCTTGGCGGTGAAGTCCCAGTAGCGGGTGTCGAACAGCGCCAACAGCGCCGTCACCTCGTCGACCGCCGCGCGCCGCGCCGAGACCCGGCCCAGACGGCGATCGTAGAGCCCTTCCGCGCCGTCCGCCTCATAGCGGTCGCGCCAGCGCCGGAAGGTGCGCTCTGAAACGCCGAGAACCTCCGCCGCCTCGGCTTGGCTCAAGCAACCCCGATGGGTGCGGCCGTAAACCTCCTCGAACTTCATCAATCTCAGTCCCTGCAACTGTTCTGTCCGGCGCATCCAAACCCTCCATAGCCTGGAGAGCTTCTAAATCCGGACAGATCGTCTGGTACATAAACCGGACATATCGTGTGTTAGTGATATGCACTGCTCAAGCCGTTGGTGGCCGGCGGTAATTACTCTATAAGGTCCATATGCCGCCCCTGCCACTGACAGCGGGGGCCGATCGTGTCCCGGGACGTGGTGTAAGAGCCGCGAGCGGGTCGCGGTGTCCGGCGGGCTGAGCCGGATCGCTCAAGCGGCCTCGGGAGGCATCTTGATGAGGGCATTGTCGCTCACCGGCGCGATGGTTTCCAGGGTCATGTAGCGCGCCCTCTGCACCGCCCATTCGTCGTTCTGCTCCATGAGGATAGCGCCGCTCAGTCGGGTGATGGCGGCCTCGTTGGGGAAGATGCCGACGACGTTGGTGCGGCGCTTGATCTCGCCGTTGAGGCGCTCCAGGGGATTGGTCGAGTGGAGCTTGGTGCGGTGCTCCTTGGGGAAGCTCATATAGGCCAGCACGTCGGGCTCGGCTTGGTCCATGAGGTTTGCCAGCTTGGGCGCCTTGGGGCGGAGCTGGTCGGCCACCTGGCGCCACTGGGTCTTGGCGGCCGCGGCGTCCTCCTGGGCGAAGCGCGCAGCAGATCGGCGTCAGAACTCTTTTCCAGCAAACTACGAAGCGCCATCATGTCGTCGGTCATCGTGGTCTCCATTGGTTCCAGGTTGCGTTGCCACAACCCAACCCTAAACCGGAAACCGCGATGACCGCCCGCTGTGGATAACCGGCTTGCCTAGGCCAGACTCTTGGCGGTCGCTACGGCAAGCCGGTTACCCACAGCTCCTACACCACTCAACGCACCTTCGGTGCTAACTCTCTGAAACAGGGTCGTTTTTTCTCCTGGCAATTGTTGCAGCGGAACGGATTGCGCAACTCCCGCTTCCCCGGCTGCAACCGCAATCGGGAGAAGGTTCATGCCCAAGGTCATGCTGACCGACGCCCGCGTCAAGGTGCTGCGGCCGCGCAGGACCGCCTACGATATCCGCGACGGCAAGCTCAGGGGCTTCGGTGTCCGGGTGCTGCCCTCCGGCCGCAAACGCTTCTTCGTCCATTGCCAGCACCGGGGAGAACGCGTTTGGAAGATCGTCGGCGACGCCACGGCCATGGGTGTGGGCCAGGCGCGGTCCTGCGCGGTCCGAACGCTCGCCGCGATCCGGCGGGGAGAGGGCCCGCCCCGCGATCCCGCCGAGACCCTCTTCGAGGCCGTCGCCGAGACCGTATTCGAGCGCTACCGGAGGCTCTGGAAGCCGGGAACGCTCGATGTCAACCGGTGCTACCTGAAAAACCAAATCCTGCCCCACTTCCGGGGACGGCAAGTCGCCGACATCGACCGGCGGAATGTCCGCGACTGGTTCGCCTCGCTGCGCGCCACGCCGGTTGCCGCCGACCGGTCCATGCCGGTGCTCTCCGTCATCATAAGGGAGGCGGAAGCCATGGGCCTTCGACCGGAGGGTTCGAACCCCTGCCTCGGCATCCGGCGCTACCGCCGCAAGGGGCGGGCGCGCTTCCTGTCCGACGACGAGATACGCTGCCTGTCCGCAACACTGTCGGCCCATGTGGACACATCGCCCCGGCAGGTCGCCGTGGTCCGGCTCCTCCTGCTCACGGGATGCCGCAAGAGCGAGATCTTGACCCTCCGCTGGTCCGACTACCGCGAGGGTCACCTCTTTCTACGCGACAGCAAGACGGGCCCCAGAACGGTCTGGCTGTCGACCCCGGCCAGGCGCATCCTCGACATGCTGGGGCGGACGAGCCCATGGGTCTTTCCGGGACCGCGAGGGGACCGGCCGCGGCAAGGCGTCTGGCTGCAGCGCTTCTGGCACAGGGTCCGCGCGGAAGTGGAGCTGCGCGACATGCGTGTTCACGACCTCCGCCATACCCACGCGAGCATTGCGCTGAGGCAGGGCGAGACCGTCCTCGCCATCGGCCGGCTGCTCGGTCACCGGAACCCGGAGACGACGCTCAAATACACGCATCTGGCCGACACAATGGTTCGCGAAGCTGCCGAGACGGTCGGCGCCGTGCTGGAGGGCTGAGGCATGGCAAGCAAGGAACGCATGCGGCTTACCGACGCCGCCATCGCCCGCCATCGCCCCCGCGAGCGGGAATATACGGTCTGGGACGATCGAGTGCCCGGTCTCGGGGTCCGGGTGCGGCCGTCCGGCGGGCGGAGTTACGTCCTGTTGCGCGATGTCGGAGGCCGCTCCAAGCGCGTCTCGATCGGCCCGGTCTCGACGATGACCGTCGCAGAGGCTCGCCGGGAATGCCTCGCCCGCCAGGCGAGCCCCGAGCCCGACAGTGCGTCCGGGCCCACGCGCGCGCCGCTGTTCCGGGATTTCGTCGCGGGCGAGTGGAGAAAGACTCATTTCGAGGGATACAAGCCATCGACCCGGCGAACCGCAACCCATCTGGTGGAGAGGCGCCTCCTGCCCGCCTTCGGATCGAAACCGCTCGACCGCATCACCACGGCGCGCATCGGGCGCTGGTTCGATGCCTTCAGCCGGACCGCGCCCGGCAACGCCAACCACGCGCTCGATCTTCTCCGGCAGATCATAAACTTCGCTGTCGCCCGCAGCCATGTCGAAACCAACCCGGCGCAGGGGGTTCAAAGAAACCGGCGTACGCCGCTCACCCGCTTCTTGTCGCGCGAGGAAATCGCCCGCCTGCACCGGGCGCTGGACGGACGGACCCGCAAGACAAACCGGGAGCAGGCCGACATCATCCGCCTTCTGCTGCTCACCGGGTGCCGCAGGGGCGAGATCGTGCAGCTGCGCTGGTCCGAGGTAGACGGCGACAGGCTGGTCCTCAGCGACGGCAAGACGGGGCCGAGAACGGTTCCCCTCAACACCCAGGCTCGCCGTATCCTCGAACGCCAGCCGCGCGGCGGCAGCGCATTCGTGTTTCCGTCGCCGTGCGACTTGTCGCGGCCGCGCGGCCGCAACCTCGCGCTCTGGTATCGCGTCCGGCGGGAGGCCGGCATCGAGGACGTTCGCCTTCACGACCCCAGAACCGGCACCGGCGTGTCGTCGCCGTGCAGGCGTTTGGCCGCCAGCACATGCGCCGCGATCAGGTCATGCAGCGGCCGCAGCGCCACCGTGCAGGCGCCGACCTGGTCGGCCAGCGTCGACAGGCTGAGATCGACGCCCTCGCGCGCGTAGCGATCGCGTTGCCGGTTCAGCGGCTGGTGCTGGCCGTACTTCTCGAAGACGATCGTCGCCAGCAGGTTGGGACCCGCCCAGCCCCGGGGTGTCGGGTGGAACGGCGCCGGCGGCTGCGAAATCTTCTCGCAATGGCGGCAGGTGAACTTCTCGCGCACCGTCTGGATCACCTTCCAGCGGCGCGGGATCACCTCCAGCGTCTCGGTCACGTCCTCGCCGATCTTCGACAGCCTGTCCGAGCCGCAGCAGGCGCAGGATGTCGGCGGCACCACCACCACGCGCTCGCGCGGAAGATGCGCTGGAAACGGCTTGCGGGCCGGCTTGTGCCGCGTGAACCCCTTGACCTGCGTGGTCCCGGCCGCCGCCAGCTCGGCCGCCGCCAGCTCGTCCTCCGTCGCGCTCGCCTCAAGCTCGTCGAGCTGGAGTTCCAGCTGGTCGAGAAGCCGCGACTTGCGCTCCGAGCGCCAGCCGTAGAGCTCGCGCCTGAGCTTCTCGATCGTCAGCCTCAGGAAGACGATCTCCGCCGCCGCGTTCGCCGCCCGAGCCTCGGCCTCGGATGCCTTGGTCTCGGCGTCTGACGCCTTGGCCTCGGCCACTGCGAGGGCCGCCTTCAGAGCGTCGATGTCGATCCCGCCGGTCATCGCCGGCAGCGAATCACAGCACCCGATTCGGCGCTAAAACAATCACGCCGGGCGGGTCGCTACGCTGCGGATCACCCCGCCCGCGACGGCCGCCAGCTGCGAACCGGGTTCCTCCAGTCGATCCCTTCCAGCAGGTAGCCGAGCTGCGTCGCGCTGATCGATACCGCGTCCCCCGACGTCGTCGGCCATTGGAACCGGCCGCGCTCAAGCCGCTTGGCGTAGAGCGAGATCCCCACTCCGTCATGCCACAGGCATTTTACGAGATCGCCTCGACGGCCGCGGAAAATATACAGATCCCCCGCATGGGGATCGTGCCCGAGATCCTCCTGGACCTGGAGGGCCAAGGTGTTCATGCTGCGCCGCATGTCGGTCGCCCCGGTCGCCAGCCAGACACGAACACCGCCCGGAACCGGGATCATCGCCGCGCCAAAACCGAAAGCACCCGGGCCAGCGCCGAACCGTCCACCTCCCGGTCGACGATCACCCGCGAGCCATCGCCCAGCGCGATCTCCATCCGTCCCGCCGCCGGCGCATCGCTCGTGACGGCATCCGCCAAGGGCGGCCGTGCCCCGAAGGCTCCACAACCACCGGCACCAGCCCGCTCGACACGGTCTCGGCAGCCCGCTTGCCGTACCGCCGCCGCCAGGTGAAAAGCAGATTGGCGTTGACGTCGTTGCGCCGCGCCACAACCGATACCGATACCCCGGGCCGATAGCTCTCCGCGACGATCCGAAGCCTGTCAGCCTCGCTCCACCGACGACCACGAGAAACCGGGCGCGCTCGCCCGGACCCCAACTCCTCCAATGCATCCGACATCTGCGATCGTGTCCACTTAGACCTTGGTGGACACCAAACAGGTGTCCACTCCCGATCGCACAACCTCGCCAAATCACACTAAACCGAGAAGGCGGCACACGCCGGAGGCTTACCCTAAATCGCCCTCGGCCGCCGCTCCGAAATCGCCGATATCGTCCTCAATTCGATGCTTCCTCCGGCCGGCGGACAGCGCTGGAGTGCCTTGGCCGAAGGCAGCTTTCACCTGTTCCCGAAGGTTCCGGGCGTGTCTCAACCTCTCCGCCCGATCACCGGACGAGCTGACAACGCCGGCATCGCGACGAAGATTCGGTGCGTGAAGAAGCAAAAAGCCTCCGCCCTGGGGCGGAGGCTTGAGATGCCGGTGGACGATCTTGGGACACCGAGCCCGCACGAAGGATCGATTTGCTACGGAAAGGAAACCGACCGCTTCTCGATTTGCTACGAGGACGATGTTAGCGTGCGGCGCAAATAAAGCAATGGGGAACAACACGCATGCCGCTCGTATTCGGCCTCGACGTCGGCACAACCTCGGTCGGGTTCGCCGTGATCGACCACGATTCCGAGCTCGCCACGGGAAAAATCCACCGTCTTGGCGTGCGAATCTTCCCCCGCGATCCGAAGGGCGTGCCATTGAACCAGGAACGGCGGCAGGCGCGCCTTCGCCGCCGTCAACTGCGCCGCCGGCGAGAGCGCCGGCGCTTGCTCGGCGATCAATTGTACGCGGCCGGACTACTGCCATCACGCAACTCGTCCGACTGGGATCGGGCCATGAAGCGCGATCCCTACGATCTCCGGAGGCGCGCGTTTGAAGGCGAGACGCTGTCTCCGCATGAAATCGGCCGTGCCATCTATCATCTTGCACAGCGCCGCCACTTCAAGAGCCGCGATATCGACGAGGTTTCCGACACTGCCGATGATGCAGCCGACGACGCGGACGACAAGAAAGCGACGTCCGCGCGGGAGCAGACCGTTCTGGCGTTGAATCGCGAGGGCAAGACGCTCGGCGCCTGGCTCGCCGCACGGGGACCGCATGAGCGCAAGCGAGGCGAGCATGCCACGCGAGACATCGTCGAGGATGAGTTCGAAACGGTGTGGATGCCGCGCGTCCCGGAGCCATTCCGCTCCTCCGTTCGGGACGCGATCTTCCTCCAGCGGCCCGTCTTCTGGCGACTGAATACGCTTGGCAAGTGTCGGTTCGTCCCCGGCGCGCGCCTCTGTCCCAGGGGTTCCTGGCTCTCGCAGCAGCGGCGCATGCTCGAGAAGCTGAACAACCTTGCGCTTGCCGGCGGCAATCAGCGTCCTCTCGACCCCGAAGAGCGCCAGGCGATCCACTCCAGACTGCAAACGCAGGCCTCGATGAGTTGGCCGGGCGTTCGGCGGGCGCTCGCACCGCTATACCGGGCTCGTGGCGAACCCGGCGAGGAGAGGGCGCTCAAGTTCAACCTGGAGGAAGGCGGAGAGAAGAAACTGCTCGGCAATCCGGTCGAGGCGAAGCTCGCGGATATCTTCGGCAGCGACTGGCAGGAGCATCCGCGCAAGCAAGAAATCCGGGATTCGCTTCCCCAGCGGACCTGGCAGGCCGACTACGAACAAGTGGGCGATCAGCGCGTGATCATTCTTCCCAAGGCCGAGCGAACGGCGCGCAGGACGGAGGTTGTGCGGAATTTTGTCGCGGATTTCGGCCTGTCGAACGCTCAGGAGACCAAGATCGAGACGTTGAAACTCCCGTCCGGCTGGGAGCCCTATTCCGTTGAGGCGCTGCAGGCGATGCTGCCGCATCTTGAGGACGGGGTTCGGTTCGGCGAACTGGTCAACGGTCCCGACTGGGAGGACTGGCGAGCCGAGACATTTCCCGGTCGCGCTCAGCCGACCGGCGAAGTGTTCGATCGCCTTCCGAGTCCAGCCGAACACGAAGAAAGGGAACGTGTCGCCAGCCTGCGCAACCCGACGGTCGCACGCACACGCAACGAGCTGCGCAAGGTGGTGAACAATCTGATCGACCTGTACGGAAAGCCGGACCTGATTCGCGTCGAAGTCGCGCGCGCCGTCGGCAACTCCAAGCGCCAGCGCAAAGAAAAGGCGTCCGGCATTCGCCGCCAGGAACGGCGCCGAAAGGCGGCCCGCGAGGCGCTCCAGCAAAACGGGATCGCGGAACCAACCCGCGCGGATGTCGAAAAATGGATGCTCTGGGAAGAGTGCGGACACCGTTGTCCGTACACCGCAGACTCGATTTCATTCGACGCTCTGTTCCGCACCGGGGAATTCGAGGTGGAGCACATCTGGCCGAGATCCCGCTCGCTCGACAACAGCTTCAGGAACAAGACCCTCTGCCGTAGGGACGTGAACCTCCAGAAGGGCAACCAGACCCCGTACGAGTTCTTCCGGAGCAACGAGGAAGAGTGGGATGCCTTTGCGAACCGGCTTGCCGGCATGAAGGCCCCCAGGGGCGGAACGGGCATGTCTCCCGGCAAGATCAGGCGATTCCTGGCTCCCTCCATCCCCGAGGAACGACACCGGTTACGCCGCGCGCGAGGCGGTCGCCTATCTCAAGAAGCTGTGGCCGGACCAGGGACCGGAAGCGCCCGTGAAGGTCTTCGCCGTATCCGGACGGGTGACCGGACATCTCCGCCGGTTATGGCGCCTGAACAACATCCTGGCGGATGACGGCGAGAAGACCCGCGCCGATCATCGCCATCACGCGGTTGACGCGCTGACGGTCGCTTGCTGCCACCCGGGGATGACGCAGAAACTATCGCGCTATTGGCAGGAAGAGGACGATCCGCGCGCGCCGCAGCCGCACCTTCCCGCGCCCTGGGAAACGATTCGAAGGGACGCCGAAAGCGCGGTCGCGGCCATCGTCGTGTCCCATCGCGTCCGCCGGAAGGTCTCAGGACAGCTCCACAAGGAGACGATCTACCGCGATACTGGCGAGGAAATCGCGGGCGGGCGCGGAACGACATACCGCTACTTCGTCCGCCGCAAGGCTGTCGAAGAACTGAAGAACTCGGAGTCCGAGTGCTTCAACGGGACCAGAATCATCGACATCGTCGATGACGGCGTGCGCGACATCGTCCGCAGCTGGGTCGATAGGCACGGTGGCGATCCCAGCGCGGCGTTCGTGCACGGCTATCCCAAGCGGGGCAGGAAAGGCCCCGAAATCCGCAGAGTCCGCCTGCGGGTGAAGCGGCAGATCGAACTGATGACGGAAGCCTCCACGGGCTATGCCGACCTGGGCAACAATCATCACGTCGCGATCTACCGGCTGGCCGATGGAACCGTCGACTACGACGTGGTCAGCTTGCTGGAGGCCTCGCGGCGCAAGGCGCGGCACGAACCAGTCGTCAGGCGGGAGCGCGGTGACGGCGCGCAGTTCGTGATGTCGCTGTCTCCCGGCGACTCGTTGCAGCTCACCAGGAACGGAGAAACCCGGCTGAAGATTGTCGAGAGCGTATGGTCGGCAGGCCCGGTCGTCATGGTCGACCATGACGATGCGGAGAGCGCAACGGTGTTTCGCCCCGGCGCGAAGACGATCGTCTCGAGCGGTGGCAGAAAAGTCTCCGTCGATCCGGTCGGTCGCGTCCGTCCCGCGAACGACTGAGCTTGCCCGGCGATGATCCGCAAGACCGTCGAGTTTTCGACGCCCGGCACGCGGCTCTCCGTCGCGCATGGCCAGCTCGTGGTCGAACGGCCCGACCTGCCGAAAGCGACCCTCCCCATCGAGGATCTCGGCGTGGTCATCGTGGACGACATCCGGGCGACCTACACGCAGTCCGTCTTTCTCTCGCTTCTGGAAGCCGGTGCAACCGTGCTGGTCACGGGTCGCGATCATCTGCCCGCCGGAATGATGCTTCCGCTCGACGCGCATCACGTCCAGACCGAACGTCATCGGGCGCAGGTCGAGACCAGCGCGCCGATTCGCAAGCGCGCCTGGCAGGCGATCGTGCGGGCCAAGATCGTTCAGCAGGCCACCGTGCTCTCCCATTTCACCGGAAGTCACGGCGGCCTCGCTCCGATGGCTCGCCGGGTTCGCTCGGGCGATCCGGACAATCTTGAAGCCCAGGCCGCGCAGAGATACTGGCCGCGCCTGTTCGGCAAGACGTTCCGCCGCGACCGCGAGGCCGAGGGTGTGAACGCGCTCCTGAACTACGGCTACGCTGTCGTTCGGGCCGCGGTGGCGCGCGGCGTGGTTGCGGCCGGACTGATTCCCTCTCTCGGTGTGCACCATCGCCACCGCGGCAATCCGTTCTGTCTGGCGGATGATCTTCTGGAGCCGTACCGACCTTACGTTGACTGGCGGGTCCGTCAAATGGCCGGGGAGGACGGAGAGTCTGCACCTGATCTGGCCGAACGCGAAACCCGCGCCGCACTTCTTTCACTGCTCAACGAGACCGTCCATGTGGGCGGGCGCCGGGAATCTCTGCTGCTTGCCCTCCATACCAGTGCCGCCTCCCTGTGCCGAACACTCACCGGCGGGGATCGGACCATGGCGCTTCCCGAAGGACTCCCGGTTGAGCCCGATCTGGTCGATGCCGCCGAGATCGGTTGATGCCCGCTGCGGGGGCAGGGGGTGAAAACAATTCCGTGGGGCTGGCGCACCATGTGGGTAATCGCGATGTTTGACCTGCCCACCGACACGCCAAAGGCGCGCAAGGCCTATGCGAGGTTTCGCAAGGACCTCCTCAACGACGGCTTCACGATGATGCAGTACTCGGTATACATTCGGCACTGTGCATCGATCGAGAACGCCAAGGTTCACGCGGCCAAAATGGGTCGCCGCGTTCCGTCCGCGGGAGAGGTTCGATTCCTGACGATCACCGACAAACAGTTCGGCCGAATGGAGACCTATGTCGGAAAAACCCGCAAGGCGCCGTCGAATCCGCCCGCCCAACTGGAGTTTTTCTGACCAGTGGGCGGACGAAAACGACGTTCATTCAATACCCTACGTCGCAGTCACTGTAGCAAATCGAGAAGCGGCCGCAATCCGCAGCTACACCAGCCGCGTCAGCTGCACCACGGTGACTGTAGCAAATCGAGAAGCGGCCGCAATCCGCAGCTGGAAGCTCTACTTCTCGCTCAACGATCTCACTGTAGCAAATCGAGAAGCGGCCGCAATCCGCAGCGGGCATGGTCTCGGCTCCTTGCGGAGATGCACTGTAGCAAATCGAGAAGCGGCCGCAATCCGCAGCCCGGAATTGCGACTTCATCGACTACGCTCAAACTGTAGCAAATCGAGAAGCGGCCGCAATCCGCAGCTTCACCGAGCCGCTGTCCGTCTTGAGCCGTACTGTAGCAAATCGAGAAGCGGCCGCAATCCGCAGCCGGCGCCAACATCGGGCTCGCCCTGTTCGCACTGTAGCAAATCGAGAAGCGGCCGCAATCCGCAGCGGCAACGTCTCTTCGGGCATCGAGCCAGTCACTGTAGCAAATCGAGAAGCGGCCGCAATCCGCAGCATCTGGGTGTCGCGCACGCCGATGGTGGCCACTGTAGCAAATCGAGAAGCGGCCGCAATCCGCAGCGGATGGCGCAACGCTTCATGACGGCTGCCGACTGTAGCAAATCGAGAAGCGGCCGCAATCCGCAGCGGGACGCCCAGTATGATCGCATCCGGCGTCGCTGTAGCAAATCGAGAAGCGGCCGCAATCCGCAGCGAACTTCCTCGTGTTCCGTGAGCATCGCGGACTGTAGCAAATCGAGAAGCGGCCGCAATCCGCAGCCGGACGATCCGGCCGAGCGCGAGGCCCTCGACTGTAGCAAATCGAGAAGCGGCCGCAATCCGCAGCCAGCTCGCGTTCGCCATTGAGCCCCGCCGCACTGTAGCAAATCGAGAAGCGGCCGCAATCCGCAGCTAGCCCGCTTTATTCCTTGCGGTGCGACGATGTGATGGCGGACATGGCGTAACCCGTTGAGATCGGGTAGAAATTCGTTGCCAAGCGCATTTCTCCCGAGACAACGAGAGCGCCACGCCCGCCATGACCGAAGATACTCCTCTCCTGTTCGATCTTCCAGCCGCAAGCCGCAAGAAGGTAACCGCCGATTTCGCGGGCGGGCTGATCTCGTCGGACGGCGGGCTGGTCCTGTTGCGCGAGGCCGAACGCCGGCTCGGCCTGGCCGAGGCGCTGGCGGGCTGCATCCAGGACTGGCGCGATCCGGAACGGGTGGTGCACACGCTGCCGGCGATGTTGCGCTTCCGCATGTTCGCGATCGCGTGCGGATATGAAGATGCCGACGACTGCGACGCGCTGCGCGGCGATCCCCTCTTCAAGCTGGCCGTGGGCCGGGCACCGGAGAGCGGCCGCGACCTGTGTTCGCAACCCACCATGAGCCGGTTGGAGAACGCACCGTCCCGCGTCGAGGTGGCGCACATGACGGCCGCCTTGGTCGACGTCTTTTGCCGCTCCTTTCCGATCCCGCCGGCGGCGATCACGCTGGACATCGACGACACCTGCGACCCGGTGCACGGCCATCAGCAGCTGTCGCTGTTCAACGCCCATTACGACACGCGGTGCTTCCTGCCGGTGCATGTCTACCATGTGGAGAGCGGCAAGCCGGTGGCGGTTCTCCTGCGCCCCGGCAAGACGCCGTCGGGCGCCGAGGTCCGCATCCTCCTCAAGCATCTGGTGCGCCGCATCCGCCGGCACTGGCCGCGCACCCGGCTCACCTTCCGGGGAGACAGCCATTACGGCCGGGCCGAAGCCATGGCGTGGTGCGAGGCGAACGGCGTCGACTACATCTTCGGCCTGGCGGGCAATGCAGCGCTGCACGGCCTCGCATACGACGCCGGCGACGACCTCAAGGTGCGCCGCGCCGAGGCCGGCGCCGACAAAATACGCGGCTTCGCCAGCTTCGATTACGCGGCCCGATCGTGGCGCCGGAAACGCCGCGTCGTCGCCCGGCTGGAGGCGACGACGCGCGCCTTCGACGCGCGCTACATCGTCACCTCGCTCGGCGGCGAGCCCCGCCATCTCTACGAAGCTGTCTATTGCGCCCGCGGACAGGCCGAGAACCTGATCAAGCAGCACAAGGTCCAGCTCGCCTCCGACCGGACCTCCTGCCAGAGCCCGCTCGCCAACCAGTTCCGCCTCGTCCTGCACACCGCGGCCTACTGGCTGATGCTCGCCCTGCGCGATGCTGTGCCCCGCAGAATGCCGCTCGCCTGGTCCGAGTTCGCCACCGTCAGGCAGCGCCTGCTCAAGATCGGCGCCCGCGTGGTCGAGAAGGCCGCCCGCATCCGCATCCACTTCGCTTCGGCTTGTCCCGACGCCGCCCTGTTCCGCCTGCTGGCCGGGCGCCTCGCGGCCTCGGGACCCTGACCGCCGGGGCGCCGTGCCCCGCCAACCCAGGTCCCTTCAACCCCGAACCCCGACACCGATAGCATCAGATCCCGACGCCGCCTCGGCGCCGAACGGAAAGCCCTGCTCGCTCAAAATCAACCGATAAACCCTGCCCGCCCTGAATAAGTCGGGTTAGATTCACGCGTTTCTGCGGGTTCAAGATCGATGGTAGTTATGCGGCGTCCCGTGTCGATGGGCCGGTCAAAATGTCTGCCCCGATGCTGTCGGCGATCTTGGATGCTGACGCCTTGACGGATTCCCGGGCGAGATGGGCGTAACGCGCCGTCGTCTGGACCTGGGTGTGTCCGAGCAGCTTGCCAATCATAGGCAGGCTCTCACCGAGCGCCAGCGCGCGAGAAGCGAATGAGTGCCGCAAGTCGTGAATGCGCAGGTCCTCCAGCCCGGCACGCGCCCGGATACGTCGCCAGGGATGCTGCATGTCGGTCAGGTGGGCGCCCGGCTTCCTGCCCGCAATAACCCAGGGATTGTCGTCGACGCGGGGCACGCTGGATAGCACGCTCGCGGCCGCTTGTGACAGCGGAACCATGCGAGCGCCGGACTTGCTGTCGTGCAACCTCAGCTCGCCGTTATCGAGGTCAACGTCCTCCCAACGTAGAGTCTGGATTTCGTTGAGCCGGCAACCGGTCAGCATCAACAGGCGGATCGCCGTCACCGCCGAAAGCGTCTCCGACCCTTCGGCCTCGACTTCGCTCAGCATTTGGCCGAGCCGGCGGAACTCTTCCTCGGTTAGAAAGCGCTCGCGGGAGTGCTCCTTGTACTTCTTGACGAACCGGCAGGGATTGGTGCCGTTGCGCCGCAGGCCCCAGGCTTCGGCCAGGTTGAACATCTTGCGCACAACCTCGAGGATGCGGTTCGCTTGGTAGGGTGTGTTCCGGTTTGCGTGGTGCAGATTGGACACGTGCTGACGTTTGACCGCTTCGATCGTGAGAGCGCCCAGAGCCGGCAGCACGAACTTGGCGACGAGCCACCTGTATGCCCCAGCCGTCCGGGGCTTGCAGTGAACCTCGACGTGTTCCTTCAGGTACCGGTCAGCCAGGTCGGCGACTGTCGGCTCAATTACCGATCCCGATGGGAAGGGGAGAGGGTTCTCGCCCGCCTTGATGCGGGCGATGATCATGGCCGCCTTGCGGCGCGCCTGGTCAGCGGAAATGACGCCATCAAAACCTGAAGGTCGTAGGTTTAAATCCTACCCCCGTAACCAAAGTAAACCCCTGGGAAAAGTATTTTTTCAGGGGTTTCATGTTTAGAGCGTGGCCGAGAATTTGCGATTGGGAATCTATTGGGAATCACGCGGATTCAAAGTGGTGCGCAGCCGTGAGCATATGATTCTTCTGTTCGGTGCCCTCTTATCCCGAATTTGCAGCGCACTCACTTGATCGTCTTCTCGATGAAGCCGAGCGTGTTGGCATTCTCGATCAGCGTCCGAACCTTGGATCGATCCAGCCCGGATGGAACCTCGGCGTCGATTTCCAGTTTCAGCGACACCTCGCTGCCTGGAATGGTCGTGAGCTGCTCCACGATGGCTTCGACGATTTGATGGATCTCGCGCGCGGGACGATCCGGTGAAATCATGATCGTGCCGATGAAGCGGGTCGGGTCTTTCTCTGTCTCCGCCGGTTGCGGGTCGCCTTGTGGTGGCGAAGGGGCAGGAGGTATCGGCTGTGGAGCCGGACGGAGGGCCTCAGCGACTTTCGGTCTCACGACGACGCAATTCGATGGCCACAATAGGCAGCTTCACCGCCGGTCCGGAGGGTTACACCGGCACCATCCGGACGCTGACGGTCAATATCAAGGCGCGCATCGTCCCGAACGAGGCGAGGAAGAGCGGGTCTGCGCCCGACTTCCGGATCTTCGCCGGGCAGGCCGAGCTGGGTGTGGCCTGGAAGGCGCGCAGCTCAGGCGAGACGCCGCGCGACTATCTGAGCGTCCAGCTCGACGACCCGAGCTTCACCGAGCCTGTGCGCGCGGCACTCTTCGAGGACGGCGAAGGCACCGCCCGTCTGGTGTGGAACCGGCGGGACGCATGAGGCCGTGGCCCACCCACTCGAATACCGGCGGCGACGTCGCGACTCCCTTCGTCCCGAATTCCATTCAGAAGGAGGAACACCCGTGAACGACAACGCACCCCAATACATGAGCACGCGCGAGGCCGCGGCCTTCCTGGGCCTTAGCCCACGCACCCTGGACCGCTACCGCGTGAGCGGCGAGGGACCGGTGTTCCACAAGTTCGGCTCGTCCGTGCGCTATGCGCGGTCCGACCTGCAGTCCTGGGCGGAAGCCCGCCGCCGGTCGTCGATCTCCGATGACGGCGGGTCCAACCGGAGGGCGGCGTGATGGACGGCCAAGGGAACGGCGGCAAGAGCCGTAGAAACCGCGCATTCGGCATCGTCGTGCTGGTGATCCTGGCGGTGGCCCTGGCGCTCGTCGGCATCGACTTCGCGCTTGCCGCATTCGACACGACCTTCGCCGGTCCGCTCTCGACGGTAAGCGACATGGTCTCGGGCACCGGCGGCCAACTCGCCGCGGCGCTTGCCGTGGGCGCGGCGCTTGTCGGCTCGATCCTTCGCTTCAACGCCATGCAGATCCTTGGTGCGGTCGGCGTCGGCGTGGCGGCGGGCGCGGGCGTCGGCATCGTCACCGGCCTCGTCGGCACGGCGATCGTGTGATGGGGCGGATCGATGAACGACAGCGCGCGCTTTGCCATTCCGCGGCGTCTCGACGACCCCGAGCGGTGGCTGTTCTGGACCCTCGACGAGGCGGCGATGCTGATGGGTCCGGTGGTGCTGGGCCTCGCGGCAAACGCGTTCGTGATGGGGCTCGTCGCCGGCATTGCCGTCTGGCTCACGATGCGCCGCGTCAAGCGGGGCGGCAGCGCCAACATCGCGCTCTTCGCGATCTACTGGTTTTTCCCTGCGTTCGTGCTGCGGTTGAGAGCCACGCCGCCAAGCCATCTCCGCCGGTTCGCGGGATGAGGCGGAGCTGCCCATGAACCGCCACGCCATGGAAGCCGACCGCAGGCGCGTGCGCGACATGCGGATCGTGCTCGCGGGTCTGCTCGGTCTCTCGATGCTCGCCAACCTGGTGCTGAGCCATGGTCTCGTCAATCGCGAGGGCATGGCGCTGCTGGTGCCGGCGGTCTCGGGGCCGAGCTGGATGGTGGGCGAGAGCTGGGCCGGACGGCGCTATCTCGAGGATACCGCGCGCACGGTCGCGATCACCCTTTTGACCCTGACGCCGGAGAACGCCGGCCACGTCCGCGAGGCGGCGGCACGCATGTCGGACGCCTCGGCAAGGGGCGCGATCGGCGCCTGGGTGGAGGCGGAAGCCGACCGGATGGCGAAGCGCGATCTCGCGACCGCCTTCTATCCCGGGCGCATCGACGTCGAGCCGGACGCGCTCGCCGCCGAGGTCTCGGGCGAGCTCGTCACCTGGATCGGTGGCGAGGAAGCGATACGGGTGCGCAAGCGCTACCGGCTCGTGTTCCGGATCGACGGCGGGCGGATCGGATTGCTGCGCTTCGAGGAACGAGAGGATTCAAGATGAATACGACGAACACCAAACCGGAATTCGGTAAGGGGCAGGCCAGGACCGCGCATGGCGGCGGGACGGCACCCTGCCATTGGGTCACGGGACCCGTCCGCCTCGCGGTCCTCGCCGCGGCACTCTTTATATAGCGGCACTCTTTATATATATGTGTGCCAGCGCACCGGCCTGGGCGATGCAGATCCTTAGCGCCACCGATCATGCCGAGCTCACCGCCGAGATCTCGGGCAAGGCGGTCAGCCGCATCGCGCTCGAGGGCGACCGCATCGCGCGGGTGGTCCGCGCGCCCGACGGCTTCACGGTCGAGCACGACGCGGCCCGCGGCGATCTTTATCTCCGCCCCGCCGCGGTTCCCGCCGAAGGACGGCAGGAGCAGGCGGACTCGGTGACGCTGTTCATCGGCACCGAGCAGCGCTTCACCTATCGGCTCATGCTGACCGTTGCCGAGCGGGACTCGGCGCAGATCCTGATCCGCAATGCGGACGTGGTGGTGCCCGTGGCGGGGGAGGATGCGCTCGAGAGCGATCCCTATCGCAGCACGCTGGTTGCGCTCATCCGGGCCATCGCGCGCCGCGAGCCGCTGCCGGACTATGTGATCGAGGCGGCCGCCACAGAACCTGGCGAGACCATCCCGACCATCGAGACCTGGCGCGGCCCGCGCTTCACCGCCCGGGTCCTCGAGGCGCCGGCCGGCCTTCCCGAGGATGCGGCCCATCTCGCCTCCCTCTCCGGTCCCGGCATCGCGGCGGCGTGGATGTCCACGACCGCGAGCGGTCCCGCCGGCGGACGTCTGGCGGTGATCGTGCACGGCCGTCGAACCGCATCCGATGGAGAAGCGCGATGAGCACGGGCGATCGATCGACGCGGCGCATCCGGCGTAATCAACTGGTGCTGTTCTCGGGCCTGACCGCGGCGGTGCTGGTGGTCGTCGCGGTCTGGCTCGGGCAGTCCGGCGACAAGCGGCCCGCACCGCTGAGCGGGATCGATGCCGAGCTCGCCGATGAGAGCACCGCGGAAGCGAGCTGGGTGCGGCGCTCCGAGGTCCGTATCGGCGGCATCGAGACGCGGCTCCGCGACATGGAGGCGCGCAACGGACGCCTGGAGACCGAAAACACCCGGCTGCAGACGCAACTGCGCGAGAATGCTTCGGACGCGCGTGCCGTCATCGACCGCCAGGCGGCGCTGATCGGCGAGCTCGGCCGCAGGCTCGATACGGGCCAGCAGGACAACCCGCCGGGCGCCGCGCAAGGGGCGGCCGCGCCCGATAGCTATTTTGGGCCGGCGGGACGTCCCGCGTCCGGCACGAGACCCGGGTCGGGCGACGCGATGCTGCCGGTCGCGCCGATGATGCTCGAGTTCGAGCTCGACACCGGCGAGGACGCGGCAACCGGCGAGGCGGCAAAGCCGCTCGGGGCTTATCTCCCGGCCGGGAGCCATGCGGAAGCCGTCGTGCTCTCCGGTGTCGATGCGTCGGCCGGGGTCCGCTCCCAGGGCGATCCGCGCCCGGTGCTGCTGCGCCTGACCGGTCCCGCCCATAGCGCCGCCGAGGACGGCGCGGCGCTCACCGTCGATATCGTGGGCTGCACGGTCACCGGGGCGGCTTACGGCGATCTCTCCTCGGAGAAGGTCTATGTGCGGCTCCGAACGCTCACCTGCTCGGGCGATGCGCCCAGCTCCGTGATCGAGACCGAGGTCGCGGGCTTCGTCTCCGGGACGCCCGCTGCGTTCTCGAACACTATGTTTTCGGCGTGCTCGAAGGTGGTCGCCAGCGAGCTATCGGGCCTGTGCAACACGGAGTCCGCGTCGTTCCCCAATCTGATCACGACCCTGTCATCGCCGGCGCCGAGATCGATCCCGTCCAGCCCGGGATGAACGATGTGCTCCAATGTCAGGTGCATCTCGTCGTTGCCATCGCCCAAGGCGATCCCGCCTTTGATACTCGCGCCGGGTAGAAGGCGCACGGTCTGATCGCTCCCTTTCCGTCCCGGGTCTTCGAGCGGGTGGACATCTCCGCGAATCGCGCTGGCGCCGTCTCCGGTCGACAAAACCTGCCCGCTGACCGTAATGTCCGCACCGTCGCCGTCCGCGATAATGCCGTGCGCGCCCCGGCCTGTCGTCTCTATCCTTCCGTCAATGATGATGTTCGCGTCGGCGCTTTGGTAAGAGAAAACGCCATGCGCACGCGCCCCCGTGGTGGCAATCGTGCCGTCGCCCTCAACCGTGACGCTGCTGCGGGCGCCTCGGGCGAAAATGCCGTACGCGGCGACTCCGGAGTCCGCATCCCCTTCGCCGTCGGTGGTAATCACTCCCCGATGGGTTATTCGTGCATCGGCACCCAGCGAGTAGATGCCGCTCGCGCTGTTTCCCGTGGTCGCGATGCCGCCCTCGCTCGTGATCGTCACGTTGGCGCCATCCGAATAAATGCCATGCGCGCGATCACTCCCGGTGGCTACTCGGCCGGTGCCCGTGATGGTAATGGTGCTGTCGGCGCCGCCCGACGCAATCCCGTGTTCGCCATCCCCGATGGTCGCAATCGTTCCGCCGTTGGTGAGAGTGGCGCCGGTCATCCTGACCGCCGTGCCGGATGTTTCGAGCCGGCCCTCTGCTTCGATAACTCCGGTCTCACCGGCATCGAGCGTTTGTGGGCTGGTTTCCGTCACTCCACCGGATATCGTGAAGCTGGCTGCCGTGGCGGTACCGGAGAACGAACATCCCACGATGGCAAGGACAAGAATCCTGAGACTGTAGAGGTCGGCGCGGTTCAAAAGGCGATCCTGATTACGCATGTTCGTCAGCCGCCGCGGCCGCGCATGCAAATTTGCCGCTCGCGCAGAGGGAGACGCCGTTCTCGCTCGTGCGCGGCTCGAAGATGCCGGTGTCGTCCGCTAGAGTCTGGTTCATCTACGTAGCAGTCTGTCGGACTTTGGTTCATCGCATAAGTATGGATTTGTCGCCGGGCTGGATTCACATTTCAAGTGCAACGCCGAGGCCTTCCTCATAAACCTCGGCGTTGCACTTGGTTTGTGAGTTTAGGGCGTCCCGGTACACGCTAGGATCCGATGCCTCGAGGGCCAGCTTGAGCGTGTCGGTCACGTCTTCAGCCCGCATGGTGGTGCACAGCTTCCAGGCAATGATGTAGCGCGAGAAGTCGTCGAGGATGGTCGACAGATGGAACCAGCCCCAGCCGATGACTTTGAGGTAGGTGAAGTGGGTCTGCCATAGCTGGTTCGGGGACTGTGGTCTTGTCGCGGAACTCATCCGCCGCCTTGATAACGACGAAGGCCGGGCTGGTGATCAGGTCGTGGGCCTTGAGCAGGCGATAGACGGACGCTTCCGAGACGAAGTAGCCCCTCGTATCGGTGAACGTCATGGCCAGCTCCCGGGGCGAGAGTTCCGGTTCGTCCAGGGCCAGATCCACGATCTGGCAGCGGATGTCGTCTGGGATGCGGTTCCACACCCGGCCGGGGCCGCTGGTGCGGTCTTCAAGTCCGGCCTCGGCGAAGGCTCGATATCGCTCATACCAGCGGTAAAACGTCGTTGAGGGGATCCCCAACTTATCCAGGGTGCGACGGACCGGGAGGTGGGATCGCTCGAATTCGGTGCGGGTGAAGACGCCAGGACCTTCACCATCAAGGCCGAACAAGATGACGGCTATCGTAACGAGACGGTGATGCTGGGCTTCGGTTCGCCGCTCTCGGGCGTGGAGGCAGTCGCGCCGGCTCAGGCGATGTTTACCATCACCGACGATGAAGGCGTCGCGATCCCGCTGCGCTTCCGGCGCCTCAACGCCGAGATTCTCTCCAAGCACGCGCTGACCGTCGCCGATGTCACCAACCGGGCGATCGGCGCGCGCATGGACGATCCGTGCGGCAAGCGGGCGGCCGCCTATAGCTTGGCCGGCGGATCGACGCTCCATGACGCGCCGCGATCCAATGTGCAGGCCCTCGAGGACGGCACTCTCACCCTCGAGGATGTGCTGGCGGGCTCGTCCTTCCGGCTGCCGCTCGCGGCGGCGAGCGGCGACAGGGCGGGCGGCGGGCCGGTAGTGTGGGGCCGTGGCGAGCGGCAGGCGCTCGAGAGCACGGAGTCCGCCTTCGCCTGGGACGGCACGGTGCTGACCGGCCAGCTCGGCATTGACGGCTGTCTGCGCAAGGGTGTCCTGGCCGGGCTCGCGCTGTCGCGCTCGATCGGCGAGTTCGACTATACCGACGGCACTGGGCCGGCACCGGCGAGCGGCGACTATGAGAGCCGCATGACCAGCGTGCATCCCTATCTCGGCTGGTCGTCGCCGCAGGGTCTCGGTCTCTGGGCGACGCTGGGCTACGGCCGGGGCGAGATCGAGATCGACGACGAGCAGGTGCGTCGCATTGATCCCGGCAACCCCGTAAGGCGCAGCGATACGACGCTCAAGACCGTGGCGCTGGGCGCGAGTGGGCCTTTGATGACCGACGGGTCGTTGATCGAGGGCGGCACGACGAACCTGCGTCTCAAGGGCGAGGCGACGGTTGCGGGGGTCGAGATCGCGGGCAACGACGACCTGATCGAGAAGCAGACGGTGAACGCCAACCGTCTGCGGCTGGCGCTGGAGGGTACCCTCGCCGCCGTCCTGGCGATGGCCTTCCAGCCGTAAAGGCCTCACGTCGCCGCGCGGACCACGCGAAAGGGGGCCGGCCCTGCGGCCCCTTTTCTCATGAGGCCTGTTATTCGGCGCGCGAAGTGGACGCCGATCGGCGCGCCAAATTGTTGATTGCTTTTGATTCATAGGGCTCAGCATTGCGCGTGTGTGGGCGCCCCCGTAGACGCAAGCGGTTTCTTTGGTCGGCTCGACAAATTCGGTCAGGTGCTGTCGTGTGTCCGGCCTCTCGATGCGGCACGTCACACGCCGGGGGCCCTCATGGAGATGCGCGGACCGGGTCCAAATCGCTTAAGCGAGCTCGAAAGCTCTCCGCGCAAAGCTGGTTTTCCCGATCCCGTCCCGGAACATGCGCTACCGTGCCCGCGCTCGTGCCAACCGTGGCCGCGATCTGATCCCGCGCCAGATCCAGGCCGTGGCGGTGGCGAAGATGTCCGCCCCAGCTCTCGTCGCTGTATTCCGGCCATATCGTCGGCTGCCCACGAGCATCTCCCCGGCGCCAATTTGGACGTCTATGTCGTGCTCCCGCCTTCTCCCCCAATTGTTTGGAAAGGTCTTCGGCGATGGGTGCTATTCTGCCGGCGGGTTGGCCGTCCTGCGGTCCGCGTCACGCGGATCGGGGAGGTGGCGCGGTGGCCGGCATTGCTGACGTGCCTTTCGCATGTCGGCAGGAGAGGAGCGCGCCATGAATTCCACCAACAACGATGAAAACGAGCCGCCGCCGTCGGAGGATGAGGATCGGAGTCTTCTGTTCGGTCCGCCGAAGGAGGGAACGGAGCCGGCAGGGGGTCGGGAGAAGCCGCGCCGGCCGCGTGCAAGTGCCTCGTCGCCACCACCCCGGACTTCCCCGCCAGCGGCGGATTCTCGCCCTGCTGGAGGGCCTGGAGGAGAAGGTCGCGGGCCCGGCGGCTGGCGAGGCCGATCTTGCCGCGGCGGTTCGGACCATCGCCGAGCAGGCGGAGCAGATCGGCGCGGCGACCGAGTGGGTCAACGACGTCAAGGCGGCGATTTCGGAGATCCTGGCGTCGACCGGCAAGCAGATCGAAGGGCTGAAGAGCGGACAGCACGATCTCGACGCGGCGTTGGCGCGGCTGAAGATCCTGGAGGAGGGGCTGGACAGGGTCGTGCAGGCGCTCGACGCCACGGCGAAGGGCCTCGACCGGAGATCGTCGGAGCTGGAGGCGGTCAAGCAGGAACTCGCCAAGTATTACGGGGAGTGGACCGCCGAGGCAAAGACCAGCCGCGGCGAGACGAAGGCGCTGTCGAAGCGGCTCGACGCGGGCGACCATATGGTGACCCGTCTGGAGAGGTCGATCGGACCCTGGACCGAGCGGATGGAGCAAAGCATCGGGGCGAACAGCGCGGCCCAGCGCGCTGCTGCCGAAAAGACCGCCGGCAATGTGGAGCAACTCGCCAGTAAGGGCTCCGAGTTCCTGAAGGATTTCGACACGGCCAGGGGGAAGGCGCTGAAGGAGGCCGGGCAGGAGTGGACGCGCATTCGGCGCTGGACACTACCGGCGCTGGCGCTCGCCTTGGTGCTCGCCGCGCCATCGTTTGCTGTGGTGGGTGCGATCGGACAGAGCGAGTTCGGTGTCTTCGACCCCTATGACGACACTCGGGGCTGGAAGCAGGGGGTGTGGGACCATCATGGCAAGCAGGTCCAGGACTGCATGCGCAAGTCCATGCGGACGAAGCAGGTGATCAGATGCAGCTTCGACGTCGAATACCCGTGATCCGCGCGGCGGCGGGCGCCGCGGCGTTTGCCGCCGGGGGCTGAGGGTTGGTCGCGAGTCTGAGCGATCTCGGCTCGACGGCCATGACGGTCGCGTATTTCGAGCGCGAGGGCTACTACGTCAAGAACGACCCCCGGCACCGGCGGGCGAGCTTCTGGCACGGCGAGGGGGCGGCGGCGCTGGGTCTGCCGCAGCACGTCTCGCCCAGGACCTTCGAGCGCGTTCTTGCCGGTTACGTGCCGGGAACGGAGATCCGCCTGGGCCGGGCGCGCGACGGGGAGCACGAGCACCGCCCGGGGGTCGATCTCACGCTGTCGGCGCCGAAGTCGGTGTCACTGGAAGCGTTGCTCTACGGCAACCGTCGGGTGCTGGGGGCCCACGACGCGGCGGTCAGGTCGACCCTCGATTGGGTCGAGGCGGAGCTGTTGCGGACGCGCGGCTACGACCCGGCGACGGGGCGGCGCCCCCGGGTGGCAGCGGACGGTCTGGTGGCGGCGGGGTTCCGGCACCTGACGAGCCGGGACCAGGACCCGCAGCTCCACACGCACTGCATCCTCGCCAACATGACGCGGAACCGGGCTGGGGAGTGGCGGAGCGTGGAGCCCACGGAGATCCGCCGCAACGTAAAGCTGATCGGCGCCTATTACCGCCAGGAGCTGGCCCGGAGGCTGATCGAGCTGGGCTACCGCACAGAGGCGACGATGATCGGCATGGTTCCGGGCTTCGAGATCGCGGGCTACCCGCGCGAGTTGCTGGACGCGTTCTCGTCGCGGCGCCGCGAGATTCTTGCCTGGCTGGACGCGCACGGTCTTCCGTGGAGTGCGGCGCTGACGCAGCAGGCGGCGCTGATCACCCGCAAGCGCAAGGTCGACAAGGATCTCGACACGCTGAAGACGGAGTGGAAGGCGCGGGCGGAGGGGATTGCCCACGACCGCGGCCTCGCCCGGCGGGGTCACGAGCGTGACAGGCGCCAGTCACGAAAGACCTCCCGAGGCCGGCCCTATGTTCGGATGGAGGAGGAGCTGCGGCCCGAGCCCCCGGGGCTCAGCGTCCGTGAGGTGGTCTGGCGGGCGGTGGAACATCTCGCGGAGCGCGCGTCGGTATTCCGGGAGAGCGACATCCGGGCGATCGCGCTGAGCCATGCGCCGGGCCGGCACGAACTCGGGGAGATCGACGCGGCGGTGACGGGGCTGTTGGCCGACGGCCACCTGGTGGAGGCCAAGGTGCGGGGCGGACGCTCCTTCGTGACGGGCGACGCGCTGCGCTCGGAGCGCGAGATCGTGGCCCGCATGCGCGATGGGTTCGGCGCAGCGGAGGCGCTGACGGAACAAGCGCGCGTATCGCATCGGATGGGACAGACGACCCTCACCGAGGGGCAGAGGGAGGCGGTGCACACGATGCTGCTGTCGCGCGACCGGATCGTCGCGGTGCAGGGCGCAGCGGGGACGGGCAAGACAACGATGCTGCGCGAGGCGCTGGGTTTGATCGGCGAGCGGAAGGCGATCCTGCTTGCGCCGTCGGCCGCGGCGGCCCGGGTGCTGGCCGACGAGACCGGCGCCAGGGCGCGCACCCTGCAATGGTTCCTGACGCGCTACGGCGACATCGGCAATGCGGGGAAGATGGCGAACGCGCGGCGCGAGCACGAGGACTCGGTGCTGGTGCTGGATGAGTCGTCGATGACGTCGACGGCGCAGATGGAGCTCCTGATGCGGATCTCGGAGCGACTGCGCATCGCGCGGCTGGTGCTGGTCGGCGACCGCGGCCAGCTGCGCGCAGTCAGTGCGGGTGAGCCGTTTCGCGCCCTGCAGGATGCGGGCGTCGCGACGGCGGAGATGGACGAGATCCTGCGCCAGCGCGATCCGGGCCTCAAGCGCGCCGTGGAGGCTCTGCAACAGGGCCGGGCGGCGGAAGCGGCGCGGGGGCTTGGCGAGGTGCGCGAAGTGCCGCACGAGGAGTTGGGCAAGGAGGCGGCCCGGCTCTGGCTCGCGCTCGATGAGGAGCAACGCGCGGGAACGGCGATCCTCGCGCCCACCAATTTCCTCCGTGCCGAGATCCACCGCGTGGTGCGCGAGGGGCTCGCCCGGGAAGGGGTATTGCATGGCCGCGAGATCGAGATCGAACGCTATGTGAACCGGCACCTGACCGCCGCCCAGAGGGCGGACGTCCGCAATCACGAGCCGGGCGACATCGTGATCTTCCACTCGCGGGTGCCGCCGCTCCGGGTGGACGAAGGGGATGCCTGCCGGATCGTCCGCGCCGAGGGCGGGCTCGTCTTCCTCGATCACCCGTCGGGGCGCACGGTCCGCATCCGGCCGGGCGACAGCTGGGTGCGCTACCGTTTCGGGATCTACGAGACGGCGCGCATCCGGATCCGGGCGGGCGACCGGGTCCGCTGGACCAGGAACGACAAGCGGCACGGCCTCTTCAACGGAGGGGAGGCGGTGGTGCTCGGGATTGACTCCCGCCGGATGCGGTTCGACCTCGGCGGCGGAAAGCCGCTGTCGCTTGCCCACGGCGACCCGCAGCTCCGCCATATCGACCACGCCTGGAGCACGACCGTGCACGGGGCGCAGGGAATGACGCGCGACGCGGCGATCGGCGTGCTGGATACCGGGCACGGTCGGCTGACCGGCCAGGCGGGGCTCTACGTGGAGGTGAGCCGGGCGCGGGACCGCTTCGTGCTGGTGACCGACAACCTCGAGAGCCTGGAGGAGGCGCTGGAGGAGAACGACAGCGTGCGTTTGACCGCGCGGGAGGCGGTGGGAGAGGCGGATCTGCCGGCCCGCCCGCCGGAAGCGGCGATCCGGATGCTGCGTGATCTGCGGGACGACTGGCGTGCCCTCCTGGCGCGGGCCGAAGCCGAGAATACCGAGTTCAACCGGATGGACGGCTACGCCCGGATTGTGACCGGCGTGCAGGCGCTTGCGGCCGGCTTGGATCTGCAGCCGGAGATGCAGGGCTTTGTCGACGAGGTGCGGCAGCGCGACACCCGGATGGTGAAACGGCGGCGCGACGAGCACGCCTTCGTCCAGAAGGCGGAGATGCACTGCCGCCAGCAACCTCTCCTCAAGTGGGCGGCCGGGGAGCGCGGGCTGCCGGTATCCGAGCTGCCGGAGCATGCGGCGTGGCTGGCCGAGGGCGCGGCGCTCAAGGAGACCGGACGCCGGATGCAGGAGATCCCGGGCTTCGTCGGACGGATCGCGGCCGCGCTCGGGCGGATCGCGCAGGGCTTCCGGCTCGACGAGGGAGAACGGTTGCGCGAAGCGGCCGCTCGCCATGAGGCGAACGCGCGGAGACTGGGGATCGACCCCGGCGGCATGGCGGGGGCGGCGCGGCTCGTCCAACGGGCGGAGGCGCTGGGGCGCCACGAGCTCCCCGAAGCCGTCCGCCGGACGGTCGAGGCGTGGACCCTGGAAACCGAGCCGCCTGCCCTGGAAACGGTGCACCGGCTGCGCCCGGATCACGAGGAGGCCGGCCGCCGGATCGAGGCGTTCCTGCGGGACTGCCGGCATTGCCTGAATGCGGCCGCGCCTGCAGCCGAAGCGCTGGACCTGCGGATCGACAGGGCGGAGAAGCTTCGCCGCGAGGGACTGCGGCTACTCGGCGAGGGCGAGGGGGCGAAGCTCGACGATCCGGCGCGCGTCCGGCTGTCCCGCGCAGCCGACGAACGCGAACGGGTGCGCGAGGCCGTGGACGCGCTGGGGGCGGAAGCTCAAGGGCTCCGTTCGCGGGCGTTCATGGAACTCAGCCGGAGCGTCGACCGGCAGGGCCTTGCAGCGCGTTCCGATCCGGTCGACCTGCCGGCATGGGGGTCCCTGCGGGTTCGCGCCGAGGCGCTCCGGGGCGAGGCGGGCCTCGCACCGGAAGCGCGGGAGGCGGTCGATGCGGTGCTCGCCCGCGATGCCCGCGTGGAGGCCGAGATCGCTCCTGTCAAAGCTTTCCTTGAAGAGGGCGCCTTGCACCTGAATCGGCGCGTGGCGCTGGACGAAGGGGTTCGCAGCCTCGACCGCCCCTCCCCGGATGCGATCCTGGCCTGGCGGGAACGCTCGCAGGGCCTTCGCGAGACCGCCCTGAACCTTCTGGGAGAGTCGCCGGCCGACACCCGGGAAATGCAGGCCGCGGCCAGGCTTGCCGACATGCCGCGGCTTCAGGGCCGCGTCCGCGAGGTGCTGGAGCGGCTGGAGACCCTGGAACTGCGCGACGAGGTCGCGGAGTTCCGGAAGCTTGCGGCCACGGTCGCGGGGCGAGCCAGGCGGCACACGCTGCCGCTGCACGCCGAGGGCTACGGTCACGCAACCGCGATGGCGCAAACCCTCTCGAGCCGCGCGGCCTTGACGGAAACGGCACGCCATGAGGCGGCCGAGTGGCTCGACCGCGACCGGAGCTGGAAGGAGGAGCTCGCCTCGGCGCGGAAACTCACCGGAGCGCAGGAACAGGATGTCGACACGGCCAGCCTCCGCGAGGCCGCGCGCCTGCCCGCCGTGACGGCGGCCATCAGGCAAGAAATCGCCCGGCTCGCCCGGTCGCCGGCGCCGCACCACGGGATGGCGTGGACCGGTGACGAGCCGTTGGTCGCAGGCGACCACATCGCCTGGCGCGCGGGCGGGATGGAGCACCACGCGGCGGTGGCGTTCCCGGGGGACACGGGCGGCATGCGCGCGAGCGACACGCTGCTGTTGAGGATCGCGCGGCCGGCGGACGAGACCGCTCTCGACGACGCAGGCCGGATCGTCGAGATCCGCGCTCAGGCTCTGCGGGACGGCGGATGCGTCCGCGCCGCCTGGTCCGACGAGGGGCTCAGGCAGCTGGAAGCCGCCCGGCAGCACTCCGTGCCCAGCGTCGCCTGCCGGCTCGCCTGTTCCGAGCCCGTCGCGGGCGACCGCATCGCCTGGACCGAGGCCGCCGGCCGGAACGGAGAGGTG
Organism: Alphaproteobacteria bacterium; assembly: GCA_965248765.1. Lineage (GTDB taxonomy): Bacteria > Pseudomonadota > Alphaproteobacteria > VGEJ01 > VGEJ01 > CBDFKF01. The sequence continues at coordinate 2,391,291 of CBDFKF010000004.1, read as the reverse complement.
CGGACAATCGAGGCCGTGGTCGCCACGCGGATCGAGACCCCCGACGGGCACGAGATCGCGCTCCGGGTGATCCGCGCCTTCGGCCCCGGCGCGCCGGAGCCCGGCGGCTCGATCCGGCGGACCGCAGGAGAGCTCACCGCGCGCGGCTGCTTCCGCGCCGCCTGGTCCGACGAGGCCCGTCGCGTGCGCGTACTCAACCCGTCGAAGGAGGTCCAGGAGCAGACCCCGACACTGCACCGCGGGCGCTCCCACCGCAGAGGCATCAGCATGTGAGGTGCGGCAGCCAGGGTTGGCGCCTCCGCCTCGCCGTCCGGGGACGATCGCAGCGCCGGTCAACCGAGCAGCGGCGGCTCGCTCTCCATCCACTCCCGGAACTGCCGTTCGACGACCGGCCCGTCGTCGGCGCCGAACGCCGCCACCAGCAGCGGCCCGAGTTCGTGCTCGCGGCCCTGCCGGACAAGGTCGCGCAACGTCGTCATGAGCAGCAGTTCGACCGACTGCCGCAGCCGTTCGATCGAACCCCCGGAGGCCGCCGACAGCATGCTCTCGGCCAGGCGGTCCACACGGTCGAGCAGCCGGCGCTGTTCCGCCTCGCTCAGCGCTAAAGCCGGCGCGTCCGTCTGCGCGGGGTCGAGCTCCACGTTCAGCCCGGCCGAGATCATGAGATCGTTGATCGACATGCCGCGCAGATCCGCGACCTCGCGGATCCGTTCCCACTCCGATTCCAGGCACGAGATCGCAAGCCGCGCCCGGGGTGTCGCGCGCCGCTCCGCCATCACTTGCCCTCCCGGCGCGACTGGACCGCGCGCTGCATGAAGGCGATCGCCCCGATTACCGAGAGCTTCGATCCCGGAAGCGACTCGCCCAGCGCGCGGCGCACCCGGTCCATCTCCTCCACCCGCTCGTACAGGGTCCGCTGCTGTTCTTCCGACAGCACCAGCCGCGGCTCGTCACGGCGCGGCCCGCCCGCGTCCTCGTGCAGCGCGCAGGCAACCAGGTATCCCGAGACATGCATGCCGAGCGCGGCCGCGCGATCCCTGATCTCGGCCCTCTCGGCTCGGCTGCAGCGTAGCGTGCGGCGCACCACGCTCGCCATCGCTCAGGACCGCGGCGCGGGGCCGCCCTCGGGATCGGCGCTGCCTGAGACCGCCCGCCAGCGTTCGGCGGCGCCGTGATCGGTCAGCCGGTCGAGCTCCGCCTCCCGGTCGAGCCACGTATCGACGGCATCGCCGAGCGCCTTCCAGCGGTCCTCCAGCCCCACATCGGCCATCCGCTGTTCCTCGATCCTGGCGAGCAGCAGAAGCTCGCGTACCGCGCGGCGCAGAACCGTATCCGGCAGCGGGTCCGGCACGGTTGCCCGGTGCACGATGTAGCGCGAGATATCCATGCCCGCGTCCGCCGCCAGTTCGCGAATGCGCGCCCATTCGCTCGCAGTCGCCATCACCGCGTGCTGGGTGCGGTGCTCCGCCGGCCGGCGGCTCATGAGGGCGCCCCGGGGACCTTGCAGCCCGGCCTGACACCCCCCGGCGGACCCGCATTCTGGCCCTTATCACCTGCAAGAGTCCATATAATATAGGTAACACCGCCCCATCCGGATACGTCGATCCTGGTCACCGCCTTATGGCCTCTATCCAAACGTATGTCCACCGCATCCCCTCCGCCAAGACAGATCCGTCAACTCAGACACACGCATTTACTTCCCAGATTGCAACTGTGCTCCCCCATGCCTCCGTCTCTTACATCAGCACAGCACCGCCACAATCCTCTTGCGCAAATCGGTAACTACCAGTAACATAACACTTAATCAGGAGACAAAACGACCCGCCCCAAACCGTTGACTCGCTCCTTCAACTTTTAGCGTTGGCCTAGGCCACTCAAAGGGACACGACCTTCGGCCCTGCTGGGCTGGGGCTGTTGGCGCGACGTAGGCGGGACTAGGGGTATAGCCGCTATTGGGCTGCTCCCCGCCTTCCGAGGGGCCGTTAAGTTACGTCTGCTCTGCCCCCCGAAACGGACTTAGGGATAGCTTCAGCGGCTGCCGACCACGCTGACTCGCTTCTGGGCAGTCCAGCTAGCGAAGTGCCACGGGACGGACCGCCGAGCAGCCAGGGCGATTGAATGGATGCGCTGAGCAACGGTCTTCGCCGCGGCCATGCCATAGCGTGTCTCTATACTTTGCCCCCGTCGCTTCGACGCGTCTTCGGTGGATTGGCGCATTTGCTTGAGCCACTGCCTCTCATCTCCGATTTGTAGGTACATCGCCAGTCTCTATTTTCTTTTCTGATGGTTCTTTTTTTCGTCATCGGACACGGGGCACTTTCGCTTGATTGACTGGGCTTGACAAATGAGAATGTCTCATCATTCACTATAGTATATCTTTGTGATTAATGCGTCGTCCGCTGCCACCTCTCAACGCCCTGCGCGCTTTCGAAGCTGCTGCTCGGCACCTCAGCTTCAAAGAAGCGGCCGAGGAACTTCACGTAACACCGGCGGCGGTAGGGCAGCATGTAAAAGCATTGGAGGACTACCTCGGGGTCGCTCTCTTTCGCCGGCTCAATCGTGCGATCGTCCTCACGGGTGCCGGTCAGACATGTCTTCCCGAGTTGCGTCAGGGGTTCGACAAACTCGCCGCCGCGGTCGAGCAACTCGTCAATCAGAGTCAGCGCGGCTTTCTCGTCGCCAACGTCGCACCTGCATTCGCGACCATGTGGCTAGTGCCGAGGCTGCTCCGCTTCCAGGACCAGCACCCCGAGATCACAGTGCGATTGGAAACGACCACAACCGTCGTTGATCTGGTGCGCGATGGCGTTGACGTGGCGATACGTTTTAGCGGCGAGGTGAAACCGGGACTGCGCGATGAGGTGCTCTTTGCCGAGGAGGTGATACCGGTGTGTTCGCCCGGTCTTGTAGCGGAACGTCCACTGCACGAACCAAGCGACCTTCGGAAGCACACGCTGATCCACCTCGAAGGTGAATCGGCGGATCGCTCTTGGCCTGATTGGGAGACGTGGCTTCGCGCTGCAGATGTCGACGACATCGACGTGAGCCGCGGTCTGCGATTCACGCAGACGATGACGGCGGCGCAGGCGGCGAAGGACGGACAGGGCGTGGCGCTGCTCGGGCGGACCTGTCTCGTCGACGATCTGGCTGCGCGGCGGCTCGTTCAGCCCCTGTCGCTTGGCTTTCCCACCGCGTATGAGTACCGCGTCGTGTCAACCGAAGCGGCATTCGATCTGCCAAAAGTCAGGAACTTTCGCGAGTGGTTGCGTATGGAGGTTGCTGCGTCACTTCAACGAGCTCAAGAAGTGAAGCCGCCGGTCGAGCGAGGATCGTCCGGCCGTTCTTAGCCACGATTGGTTGAGATGACCGAAGTCCGGTTGTGGGCTACGACGCGCCGTTACAACGGTTTGCTGAGTTGGGTCCGCTCCTCCTTCAAGAGCGAACCTAGTGAGGAAGCCCGTAGGCAAGAGCGAGCCGCTTGCGATTGTTGATCGTTTGCCGGCAACCTTGGTGAGGTCGGTCGTGAGAACAGCGATGCGAAGGGGGCCGCTTCCAGTCGTCATGCTTTGCCTGGGGCTTACGTGATGTCGGCACGCACGATGACCATGCCGAGGTTCCACATTTGCCGAGCGGGGCGGGTCGCGCGTTCCGCCCGAAGTGAAAGCGAATGGGCAGCCTGCCACTGACACGAGATGTTAGCGTCACCCACAATCGGATCGACGTGAAGGTCGATGAACGGTTCCGCGAGAATTACCTCTGGGATGATTTCTTCGTCGAGTACAGCGAGGATCTCGGTCTCTCCGACATGGACCCGGCGATCGTTATCGCCCCGTTCGTTCTGAACGTCGTCCAGTTGGTCTGGTTGTCCGACCGGACGTTCAGATTGGATAGTCTCGATGCGGAACTGGTGGAGTCGCTCGGGGATATCCGGGCGCACATCAAGAAGCGCTATCCAGGGCGCAGCTGGGACGGCCAACTCGTTCCGGACCGGAGTCAGCGAAGCAACAATGCCGCGGACGGCCCGCCCGCGCGGTTCTTCACCGGCGGCGTCGATTCCGTCTACCCCAGCCTCCGCCGTTATCCCGAGTGCTCGCGCCTTTTCGCAATTTGGGGCAACGAACATCCACTCGACTTTGGCGAGAAATGGCAGCTCTTTCGCCAGAACTGCGAAGCGTTCGCGGCGCAGCACGGCCACGACATCGTGTTCGCCAGAACCAATGCCAAGGAGATCATCAAGCGGAAAAGCCTGCGGCCGGAGATTCCGGTGTGGTGGCGCAACCTGCAACAGGGCATGGGGCTGGTGGGCCTGGGCATTCCCGCCCTCGTGCATTGGGGTAGTCCATCCATCCTCCTCGCTTCGTCCCACACACAGGACTTCAAGGAGGCGTGGGGCTCAGAGCCGGAGATCGAGGGACGGGTACGCTGTGCTGGCCTATCGGCCATTCATGATGGCTATGAGGCCACGCGACAAACCAAACCAAGGTCGCCTACATCGTCGATGTCTGTCGACGCGAAGGGATACCCTGTCCGAAGCTTGCCGTGTGTAGTCGGCCCTATGTGAGGGAACTCAACTGCAATACCTGCGAGAAGTGCCTCAGGACGATGATCGGGATCATCGTGGCAGGTGGCGACGTCGAGGCGCTCGGCTTCTCGATCGGCGAGGACGAAGCGATCTCGCGTGCGCAGAGGATGTTCGCGCGGCACCGAATGACGATGTACGAAAGCGAGTTGTTCTACTGGGAGGACATCCAGCGTCACGTACGCCGCGCGCTGGATGGCGAACGCGAGCGACCAACGGTGCCGAACGCCCTCGCGTTCCTGCGCTGGCTCGCCAGCTTTGATCTATCGCGCTACGCGACCGCCTTTGTGCGGCGCCACGCGCCCGAGCAGTTTGTGAAAGGGCTGCTCGATCGCAACCCCCGGGCCTTCGAGTTCGTTAAGAAGTTCGTCGAGCGCAGAGGGTGGCGTGGCTATTAGCCTGACACACGTTGCTCCGAACTGCTAAAGCGGACGTTCTGACGGTGATGTCCGCTTCCGGCCGTCTGCCTTCCACTTTGCGTCGACAGGCAGACGTACGAGCCTAGGTGGTCCGTGGTCCGCGGCTGCCGCGCGAGGCGAGCGCGATGCCGGCGAGCACCAGCACGCCGCCCACGGCCTGCAGGCTGCCGAGGGGTTCATGCAAGATGAGCCAGCCGAGCGCGGCCGCCGACAAGGTCTCGACGATCAGCGCCACCGAGGAGAACGCGATCGGCAGGTGGGCGAGCGCGTGGGCGATGAGGCCCTGGCCGCACGCGTGGGCGAACAGGGCGAGGCCCAAGAGGATGCCCCAGCCATAGGCGGTCTCGGCGATCAGCTCCTCGCCCGAGATCAGCGCGATGACCAGCAAGGCGGCACACGTCACCGCCCCGGACCAGGCCATGATGGCGCCCGGCGCGAGGGTGGCGCGCAAGGTCTTCACCGTTAGTAGATAGCCGGCGAGGAAGGCCGCGGTCAGGATTCCGAGGGCATCGCCCAGCAGTGCCCGATCGCCGAAATCGATGCTCGCACCGACGATCAGCGCGGCGCCGACGACGGCGAAGGCGAGGCCGGCGAGGAACACCGGGCCGATACGCTCGGCCATGAACGAGACCGCCACGGCGACGACGAACAGCGGCGCGCAGTTGGCGAACAGCGTCGCATTGGCGACCGAGGTGAGGGTGATGGACCAATGCCAGGCGGCGAGATCGCCGGCGAACAACAGGCCCGCGAGCACCAGCAGCGCGATCTCCTTTGGGCGCAGTGAGGATCGGGGGCGCGCCGAGCTCTTAGGGCGGGGTGGGCGGCGTTCTTCAAGATGGCGCCACAGGAACAGGAGCGGCAGCGCCAGAAAGAGGCGATGGAAGGCGGTGGCGCTTGGCCCGAGCTCGCTTAAGCGCACGAAGATGGGCGCAGAGCCGACGACGATCGCGCCCCCGAGCAGCGCGACAAGGCCGGCGCGGGCGGCGCGTTCGTCAAGCACGGCGGAAACGGGGAGAGCGGCGGGGCACCGGGCGAGGTTATAGGCCAGCGCGACTGTCGCTCCAAGCGAACGGCGGCCCGGATGTGGGGTGCGCCGCCAGAGGGCGCGCGCAGCCGGTGTCACACAGCCCCCTCGGGCGAATGGCCGCACTTCGGCGGTTATGTCGCCTTGACTCCCCAGCGCCGACCTCAAAACAGTGTCGCATTGCGTCCGGAGATGACCGCTTTTCTCCCCAAGCCGGTGGCCGACTGTCGGCGCTACGACCGCCTGAGGGGGGCCGGCCATGGAGCGTCATGAGGTGCTGGCGATGATGACAACGCTGAAGCTCGCGGGGATGCGCGCCGCCTATGACGACATCCTCGCCGACGGGCTCAAGCGCCGTCATCCGGTGCAACAGATCTTCGGCGCTCTGCTGAGGGCCGAGATCGCCGACAAGACGGCACGCTCGATCAAGTACCAGATGGCGTCCGCCAGGCTGCCGGCGGCCAAGGAGCTGGCCGAGTTCGACTTCGCCGCCTCGCCGGTCAACGAGCCCCTGATCCGCGACCTCGCAATGGGCGGCCTCCTCGAAGCCAAGCGCAACATCGTGCTGGTCGGCGGCACCGGCACCGGCAAGACCCATCTCGCCGTCGCCATCGCGCGGTCCTGCATCCGCAAGGGCGCGCGCGGCCGCTTCTACAACGTCGTCGACCTGGTCAATCTCCTCGAGGCCGAGATCCGCTCCGGACGCCAGGGCCGCACCGCGGACCAGCTCACCCGGCGCGACTTCGTCATCCTCGACGAACTCGGCTACCTGCCCTTCGCCCAGGCCGGCGGGCAGCTGCTCTTCCACCTCATGAGCCGGCTCTACGAGCGCACCTCGATCGTCATCACCACCAACCTCGCCGTCGGCGAATGGCCGTCCGTCTTCGGCGACCCCAAGATGACCACAGCCCTGCTCGACCGCCTGACCCATCATTGCGAGGTCATCGAGACCGGAAACGAGAGCTGGCGCTTCAAGAACCGTTCATAGTCCGGCGCCGGCCGTCCCCGCGGCCCGGTTGCCACTCAGGGGGGGCAATATTGCACGCCGATCGGGGGGCAAACTTCAAAGCCGATTGACACCGGCGTCGCCAATGATCTTCCAGACGCGTTCTCGGCGATGCTGGCAGTGGAGGAAGAATCGCTTCTTGCCGGAGTGCAGCACCCGGACGCCGAAGCCCCGGAGCTTGCCGTCGCGGATGTCGTAGGCGGTCTTGTGACGCGTGAGCGCCTTGATGCGGGCCTCGGTGAGGGTAAGGTTGGGCATGTCTTTTCTCCCGGTTCCGGTTGCAGCCGGGGAACAGACAGTTGCGGAATCCGTTCCTGGCAGGCCTTGACGGGAGAGAAAAACAACCCTTCCTCAATGAGTTAGCACCGAAGGTGCGCGTTTAAGGTGTATTCCCCCGACTGAGGAGGGATACGCGATGAGCAGGAGACGCAGGTTTTCCGGGGAGCTGAAGGCGAAGATCGCGCTTGAGGCGCTTCGTGGCGACCGGACGCTTCAGGAGATTGCCTCGAAGCACCAGGTTCATTCGAACCAGGTGAGCACATGGAAGCGCCAGGCGATCGATGGTCTTGGCGAGGTGTTTTCGAACGGGGGCGAGCGCCGCCGTGGGGACCATGAGAGCGAGATCCGTGATCTTCACGCGAAGATCGGCGAGTTGACGGTGGAGGGGATTTTTTGTCTCGAGGGTCCGGTCGATGAGCCGGTCCGAGCGGCGAACGATGGTGATGTGCGCTCACCGGGCGCTGAGCTTGAGCCGTCAATGCCGTTTGCTGTCGATCGGACGCTCCTCGCTCTATTACACGCCCAAGGGCGAGAGCCCGGAGACCCTGGCGCTGATGCGGCGCATTGATGAGTTGTTCCTGAAATATCCGTTCTACGGCGCCCGTCAGATGGTCCGTCATCTGCGCCGCGAGGGCGTGCGCATCGGTCGTCGCCGGGCCGGTCGTCTGATGCGCCTGATGGGGCTTCAGGCGATCTATCGGGCGCCGCGCACCAGCGATCCGCATCCCGAGCACCGGGTCTACCCCTATCTGCTCAGAGGCTTGATGATCGAGCGGGCGAACCATGTCTGGTGCGCCGACATCACCTACATCCCGGTGCGGCGCGGCTTTCTTTACCTGGTGGCGATCATGGACTGGGCCAGCCGGCATGTGCTGGCTTGGCGTCTGTCGAACACCCTGGATGCGGGCTTCTGCACAGACGCGCTCGACGAGGCGCTGGCCCGCCATGGCACGCCGGAGATCTTCAATACCGACCAGGGCAGCCAGTTCACCGGCTTCGCCTTCACCGGGCGCTTGCGGGAGGCCGGCATCCGGATCTCGATGGACGGCAGGGGCCGGTGCCTGGACAACATCTTCATTGAGCGGCTGTGGCGCTCGCTCAAATACGAGGCCGTCTATCTGCGCGAGCTCGCCGACGGCTTCGAGGCCCGGCGCGTCATCGGCGAGTGGATCGACTTCTACAACACCGAGAGGCCGCACTCGGCGCTCGGGGGGAAAACGCCGGCCGAGGCCTACCGCGGCGCCCCGCCTGTGGATATGATGGACAAGCCGCTACGTGCCTTGCCCACATCCCCACAGGCGCAACAACAACGGCAAGGAGATCGATTCAAAGGGATTCTGGCGGCATGAACGACAACTGGAATACACCTTAATCAAGCCGCCAAGCTGTCCGACAAACCGAGGCCACCTCAGTCGGTCCGCTTGGTCCTCGCATGGGACGCGCCCGTGATGGCCTGAGTTCCCCATGCCATGGTAGTGCACCACCCCCGTGGAATCCCGTGCATCGATCACACCGCTGCGGAACAAAACCTCACCGCCGGCCGGCGCCTTCCGCTTGCCCGGCGGCGCGGATTACGCCATGCTCCGCGGCCGGAGGAAGCCGGCGCCGCAGCGGCAAGGAACCCCCGGGCGGTGCATCGTGGAGGCGCCGCTTGCACCGCGCGGCGGGCATGTGCCTGAAGCCGGCAAAGCTTGGTCAGGGAGGCCCGGCGCATGGCCGCAACGCCGCTCGTCGAGATGCGCCACATCTACAAGACCTTCGGCGGCATTCACGCGGTCGAAGATGTCTCGATCGCGGTTGAGCCCGGCGAAGTGGTGGGGATCGTCGGCCACAACGGTGCCGGGAAATCGACGCTGATCAAGATCCTGTCAGGCGCCTACCTGATGGATAGCGGCGAGATCTACGTTAACGGCGAACAAGTCACCATCAACAACCCGCGCGATGCTAGGCACCACGGTATCGAAACCCTCTACCAGCATCTGGCGCTGCACGACAACCTGGACTCGGCGGCGAACGTCTTTATGGGGCGTGAAATGATCACCCGCTACGGCACCCTCGACAACACGGCCATGGAGCGTGCCGCGCGCAGCGTCATCAGTCGCATCAACCCCAACTTCACCACGCTGAAGGAGCCGGTCTTGAGCCTCTCGGGCGGCCAGCGTCAGTCGATCGCCATCGCCCGGGCCCTCCATTTCAACGCAAGGGTCCTGGTGATGGACGAGCCGACCGCGGCGCTTGGGCACCGGGAGACTGGCGTTTTCAAGGACCTTGTACTTCGCCTCAAGGCCGAAGGCATCGGCATGTTCGTGATCAGCCACGATCTGCACGATGTGTTCGATATGTCAGACCGAATCACGGTGATGTCGAACGGGCAGCAGGTGGGAACCCGTCGCACCAGCGAGGTCACCAAGGACCAGGTCCTCGGCATGATCATCCTCGGCAAGCTCCCCGAAGAGGAGACGCCTGAGGATCTGGCGCAGTTGCATTGATAGTGCGGCGCAGATGAGTGCCGAGGAGGGAGCCTCGGTCAAGAGCCGGTGGCTCTCGACGCGCGCGCAGTTCTTTGGGATCGGCGCCTTCTATATCGGCGTCACCATCTTCTTCGCCTTCGCCACGGATCACTTCTTCAGCTACTCGAACTCGCTCAACATCCTCACCAACGTCACGGTCATCGGCATCGTCGCCCTCGGCCAGACGCTCGCCATCGTCTCAGGCGGCTTCGATCTCTCGGTGAGCGGCGTGGTGCCGCTCGGCGCCGTGGCGTTCGTCATCTTCTCAAACGCCGGGCTCGCGACGCCGCTTGCGATCCTGCTGGTGATCGGTGTTGGGGCCGCCGTCGGCCTTGCCAATGGACTCCTCGTCACCAAGGTCGGCATCAATCCGCTGATCGCCACGCTTGGCACCCTCTCGATCGCCGCAGGCGTCGCCTACACGCTCTCGAACGGCGTCACCATTCCGATGAAGAACCTCGACGCTGGCATCCTCGCTGAGCGCACCTACGGCGGCATCTCGTATTACGTCATTGTACTCGTCGCCTTGAGCGCCGTGATTGCGGCGGCGATGCGCTACACGCTATTCGGCCGCCGCATCTATGCGATCGGCGGCAACCGCGAGGCCAGCAGGCTGACCGGACTGCGTGTCGATGAGATCACGATCCTGATCTACATCCTGTGCGCGGCGCTCGCGGCCTTCGCCGGGGTGGTGGTTTCGAGCCAGCTGCTCGCCGGCTCTGCGACGGTCGGCGCGAATGCGGCGCTCACCTCGATCGCCGCGGTCATCCTCGGCGGCGCCGCCCTGTTCGGTGGTGTCGGCGGCGTCGGCGGGACCCTGATCGGCGTGCTGGTGCTGGGCACCATCGCCAACGGCATGGCACTGATGATGATGCCTGCCTTCTATCAACAGATCGCAACCGGCGCTATTCTCCTGCTCGCCGTCGGCTTTGGCCGACTGCGCGCGGTCGTGGCGGGCCAATAGCCGCCGGCGTAACAGCAACACACAGGGGAAGTCAACATGGACGATCAGTATCGAAACAACAGCGAGCATTCCGGCGACACGCGGCAAGGACGGCTCTCGCGTCGGGAAATGATCCAACGCCTGACGGCGCTCGGGCTCACAGTGCCAGCGGCGGCGAGCCTTGTGGCCGCGCGCGCCAGGCGGGCCGGAGCCCAGGACAAAATCCGGGTCAGCTTCGCCAACGTGCTCGAGACCGGCGAGCTGTTCGTCCAGCTCGGCAACGGCGTTCAGCACGCTGCTGAGGTCGCCGGCTATGAGTTCAAGCGCTACAACAACGAATTCGACGCCGAGAAGACGATGGCTAACGCTCGGCTGATGGTCCAGGACGAGCCGGACGTGATCCTCGAGTACAACGGTGTTGAGGGCATCGGCCCGGCCATCAAGCGACTGTTCGACGATGCCGGCGTGCCGTTCGTCGCCATCAACGTGCCGATCCCCGGCGGCCACTGGTTCAACCTGGTCAACCAGGAGATCGGCACCGACACCGCCAACGTGGTCGTGCCGCTTGCCAAGGCCAAGGGCTGGTCGGGCGCCGACACCACGGTGATCATCATCCAGGCCTCGGCCGCCGGCGTCGAGGTCAACGATTGCGTCCGCTACTTCTACGTCACCGCCGCCCAGACGATGGACGGCATGACCCAGATCGCACCCGACGAGATCACGGCCACCACCACGACCATCGGCGACACCGGTATCCAGGTCGACGGCGGCGGTGTCCTGGAGCAGAGCTATACCGCGGTCAAGAACGCCCTACAGACCTTGTCGGCCGACCGCAAGGTCCTGCTCTACTCGGTCAACGACGATTCGACGCTCGGTGCCTGGCGGGCGATCACCGAGGCCAACCGCCAGGACAACACGATCGTCGCCGGCCTCGGCGGCTCGGTCGCGGCGCTCGGCGAGCTCCGCACCAACCCGCATTGGGTAGCCGAGGGCTCGGTGTTCGCGACACATTGGGGGCAATACCTGATCGCGATGGTGGCGGCGATTCTCGACGGCGTAACGCTGCCGCCGCTGACCAAGTGCCCGCAGATCGTGCTGACCCGCGACACGGTCGACAAGTACTACGACGCGGAAGGCAAGGTGCAGCTACTGCCGCCGCTCGATGACACCAACAGCTACCTCGCGGCCACCGGCATCCTGCAGAAGTTCAACAACATTGAGGGCCTAAGCTAGGCTTTGAGCGAGGCACGACGCTCACGCGTCGATCCTATGGCGTGGAGCGGGGCCGTCCGTTCCTGCTATCCGAGAGGAGCGTGATGTGGGACGTCATATTCTTGTCGTTCTGAGCAGCCTGGTCGAGGGCCGGGAGGACGAGTACAACGAGTGGTATTCGAACGTGCATCTGCGGGAGGTCGTCGAGATCCCCGGTTTCGTCTCGGCACAGCGTTTCAAGCTCGCCGACGCCCAGTTGATAGGCATTCTGTCGGAACAGGAAAAGGGCAGCCGGGCCTACGGCGAAAGTGACCACCGCTATCTCGCCATCTACGAGATGGAGGCCGAGAGCGCAGAGATCGCGCTCCAGACGTTTCGCGAAGCCCGCCCCAAGTTGAACATGAGCGATGCCCTCGCGTCCGCCCTCAGCGTGTGGACCTTCAGCCCGATTACGGGGATCGTGCGCGCGCCATAGCAGATAACGAGGGCCGTCGCCGTCTCTTTGTTCGCTGGCGGGTTGCTATCCGAGGCCGGGGTCGTTTCGCAGGCCTTCGACCAGGTGATCGACGACCGCACGGACGCGCGCGGAGGTCTGGCCGGCCTCCTTGTGGACGATGTGGACGGGCACCGCGGGCGGTCCGTAGTCGTCCAGCACGATCTCGAGCTCTCCCGACCGTAGCTCCGGTGCGATCATGTAGGACAGCACGCGGGTGATGCCGCGACCAGCCACCGCGGCGGTGATGGCGGCATCGGCATTGTTGAGCCGCAGGCGGGCTTGCGGTCGGAAGGCGTGGCTGCGGCGGCCCTCATAGAAATTCCATTCACCACCGGGCGTCATGTTCACGAAATAGATGGTTGCATGGCCCGCCAGCTCGGTTGGGATGCGGGGGCGCCCGCGCGCCGCCAGGTAGTGCGGCGATGCACAAAGCACGCGGCGCACGCTGCCGATGCGGATCGCTGAGAGCGATGAGTCGGGGAGCTCGGCGACACGCACGGCGACGTCGATTTCCTCCTCGAACATGTGGACGACCCGGTCGACGAACATGGTCATGAGCGCGATGTCGGGGTAGCGGTCCAACAGATTGAGCAGGACCGGCGCCAGCACCATGCGGCCGAGCAGCACCGGGGCCGTCACCGTGACCGTGCCGCGGGGTTCGGCATGGAGTCCGGCGGCGTGCCGGTCTGCCTCCTCGATCGCGGCGAGGACGGCGCGGCAGTCGGCAAGATAACGCTCGCCGGCGTCAGTCAGGCGCACCGAGCGGGTAGTCCGGTGAAAAAGACGGGCACCGAGCCGCGCCTCGAGTTCGGCTACCGCCCGCGTTACTGAGGGCGGTGACAGGTTGAGACGGCGGGCCGCGGGCGCAAAACCAGCCTGCTCAGCCACGCTGACGAACGCCGTCATGGTTTGTAGACGATCCATCGGATTATTTCTCTGTCAAGAATAATATGTTGTCTTTTGTGACTATTCAGCTCACCGCGCAAAAATACCAAATTGGTGGGGACGGTGGCCGACGAGGTGCCGCGGGCCGCGAAGCCACGTCGTGCCATCCAAACAAAGGAGACGATCCATGTCAGACGCAGCGCTCACCCAAGGGGCCCACCACATTGGGCTGACCGTTCCCGATTTGGTACGCACCCGCGCCTTCTTCATCGACACCTTGGGCTTCGCCGAGGTCGGCGAGGTTCCCGACTACCCCGCCGTCTTCCTCACCGACGGCACCACTATGATTACCCTGTGGCAGGCCGAGAATCCGGCTGACGCCGTGCCGTTCAACCGCAAGAACCTCATTGGCTTGCACCACTTCGCGCTCAAGGTGGATGGAGCGCACGCCCTCAATGCGCTCCACGACAAGCTCAGCGCGAGCGATGGCGTCGAGGTGGAGTTCGCGCCGGAATCGCTGGGCGGCGGGCCAACGCGCCACCTGATGTGCGCCATTCCGGGCGGCATCCGCGTGGAGTTCATCGCGCCCGTGGCCTGAGCGCGACAACGCGGAACCGAATAGGAGTAGGACCCATGGGCGAGGGCTGGACTCACGTCGACTCCCCCTTCCACGCCGGCGAGCGGCAGGTGCAGGAGCGACTCGGTGTCCACAAGGACATGGAAGCCTTCGCCCGTCGGGTCGTGCGCGACCACATGCCCGGCCAGCACCGCGAATTCTATGGCGCACTGCCGTTCGCGTTGATCGGCACCGTCGATTCTCGAGGGCGGCCATGGGCCAGCCTCGTCGCGGGGCGGCCGGGGTTCATGACGAGCCCCGCGCCGCGCCGCCTCGAGCTCGCCGCCCGGCCGTTGCCCGGGGACCCGCCGTTGGTGACGTTGAAGCCGGGTGCAGACGTCGGCGTGCTGGGCATCGATCTGGCGGCGCGGCGGCGGAACCGGCTTACCGGGCGGATCGAGAGTGTCTCGACCGATGGCTTCGTCATTGGCGTCGAGCAGGCGTTCGGCAACTGCCCCCAATACATTCAAACACGCACGTTCGAACGCAAGCCGGGGGAGGTCGGCACGCCAGAGCAGCCGTCGATCACGCGCGGCGATCGCTTCGATGCGCCGACTCGTGCCCTGATCGAACGCGCTGATACCCTGTTCATCGCCACCGCCTACCGGGACGGGCAAGACGTCGCGTCCCAGGGAGCGGATGTCTCCCATCGTGGCGGCAAGCCGGGATTCGTTCGCGTCGACGATGACCGGACCTTCACCTTCCCCGACTTCTCGGGCAACAACCACTTCAACACGGTCGGCAACATACTGCTCAATCCCAAAGCCGGCTTCCTGTTTGTCGACTTCGAAACCGGCGACCTCGTGTACATGACGGGGCGGCCGAGATCGTCTGGGACGGCGAAGAGGTCCGGGCATTCGCCGGCGCCGAGCGCCTAATCCGGTTCCGTGCGGACGAGGTGATCCGCGTCGAGGCGAGCCTACCGTTCCGCTTCGCCTTCGGTACCTACTCGCCGATGCTCGACCACACCGGGAGCTGGGTCCAGGCAGCCGAGACGATCGCCGCCGAGAAGAAGCGTGACGTGTTCGTCGCTTACGAGATCGTCGATATTCAACCGGAGAGCGAGGCGATCTCATCGTTCTACTTGCGTCGCGCTGACGGTAAGGCGCTGGCAACCCATGAGCCCGGCCAATTCCTGCCGATCCGACTGACGGTCCCGGGCGCCGAGGCACCGTTGCTGCGGACCTACACCGTCTCCAATGCGCCGGGCGCCGACCGCTATCGGCTGTCAGTCAAACGCGAGGGGGGCAATGCGCTGGTCTCGACCTTCCTGCATGACCGGGCGAGAGAGGGCTTGCGCCTCGAGGCGATGGCACCGCGGGGTAAATTCGTGCTCGATCAGACGAGCGACCGACCGGTCGTCCTGATCTCCGCCGGCGTCGGCATCACGCCGATGATCGCCATGACCAGCTTCCTCACCAGCGAAGGGCTGCGCACGCGGTATTTCCGCCCCACCTTCTTCATCCATGGCGCGCGAGACGGCCGGAGCCACGCACTTGGCAACCATTATGCGCGCGCTCGCCGACCGGCACGATTCGCTCACCGCCCATATCCGCTACAGCCGCCCAACCGGGACCGACCGGCTGGGCGAGACCCACGACAGCGAGGGCCATGTCGATATCGCACTCCTCAAGAGCCTGCTGCCGTTCGACGACTACGATTTCTATCTGTGCGGGCCGGCGGCGTTCATGCAGACGCTCTAGGACGGCCTGATCGGGCTCGGCGTGCGGGAGGATCGCATCCACTACGAATCGTTCGGGCCGGCGACCGTCTTGAAGCACGATGCTGCACCCAAGGGGCGCCCCGTCAACGGCGAGCCCGTCGATGGCCCGGTGGTGGTGAACTTCGCGGAAGCCGACATCGCGGTGCCGTGGTCGCCCGACAAGGGCACGCTATTGGACTTGGCCGAGGATGCCGGACTCGATCCCGCATTCTCTTGCCGCTCCGGCGTCTGCGGCACGTGCGCCACCCGCATCAAGTGTGGCGCGGTCGACTACCTCGAAGAGCCGATCGGCCCCCACGAGGATGATGAGGTGCTGCTCTGCTGCGCCACCCCCCGCTCGGTCGCCGGCCCGCAAGGCTGCGGCGACGACCATGGCATCGTCCTCGAACTCTGAACTGGCACGCCGCCACCGCTCGACTGTCACCTGTCGCCACGGCCGCTGTTTCAGCGCGGTGTCCGCAAGCCCCCGCATTTTCGGGTCGTCCCCCGAGCGGGCGGCGCATACGCTGTCGCCAATGAATGTTGCGAGGAGACACCGCCATGCCCACGCTTGAGCGCTTGGAGGGCGACCTCTACTACGAGGTCTGCGACATCGTGCCGCCCTGGCACGACTCGCCTGAGACCATCCTGTTCCTCAATGGTCTCGCCATTGACTCCGATATTTGGGTCAACTGGCTGCCCGGGCTGGTCGACCGCTATTGCGTGGTGCGCACCGATCTGCGCGGTTTCGGCCGATCGTTCGTGCCGGCGAGCGCGGCCGGATGGACGATCGAGCAGATCGCCGGCGATGTCCTCGCGGTGATGGCGGCGGTCGGCGCGGACCGGGTCCACTTTGTCGGGGAATCGACAGGCGGCACCGTGGGCCTTCATCTCGCGGCCAACCATGCGCAGGCCCTGCGCACGCTGACGACCGTGGCGGCGGCACACCGCGGCGGCACCATCGGCGGCGCACAAGGCCTGCGCGATGAGGTGGGCACCCTTGGCATGGATGGGTGGTCCGAGAAGCTCATGGCGCTGCGCTTCCGCGAAGGAGAGCTGAGCGAGGTCACGTACCGCTGGTTCCATGACGTCCAGCGCGGCGCCGCGCCGCACGCCTGTGTCGATCTGGTCGACATGTTGGTGCGAGTGGATCTCACCGCGGCCCTGCCCGAGATACGCGTACCCACCCTGATCCTGGCGCCCGATGACAGCCCGTTCGTCTCCGTTGAGGCGCAGGTCGAGCGGCTGCGGGCCATCCCGGGGGCTGAGCTACATGTCGTGGCGGGCGCTCGCCACGGCGTCGCGCTTTCCCGCGGCGAGGAATGCGCGCAGGCGCTCAGGGACTTCCTGGGACGAAGATCGCCCGACGGTGCAGGCGAAGCCGCGGTCTGATCCTGCGCGCTGTGGCACGTGCGAAGCGGGCTCCGCTCAAGTCGTAGCGCCGAGGAGCCACAAGCGGGGTGTAAAGCAGGCTGACAGGGCCGGAGTGGTGTTCAGTGGCCTGGAAAGCGCAGAAATCTAGGGCTCCGAAGGACCCAGCTGAGTGCCAGTGATCACGGCGCCGGTGGGGCCGTCAGGTTTCTTTACACATCGGGCAGGCGGTCATACCGGCGAAGACCGCAGAATTGTGCCGGTTCGCGGCTCTGGCCAGTCGGCCGACGGCTGTTAGGTGTCAGGTTTCTTTACACTTCCGAGAGGACCGCTGCGATAAGTCGTTGAAAATGAAGCATTCCGTTACTGGCACGGGACTTGCGTAGATATCGGGTAGTCCCAGCCTGCGTGTCGGCAGGGGTTGCGGAACCCGGCGCGCTGGTCGCTGGAGGGGGTGGTCATGGGAAAACGCTCTGGCACGGCGGCGAACGCGGCAGCGGTGGCGCTCTTGGGCGTGGCCGTGTGCGCCATTCCTCTATTGGCGAGAACCGCCAACGCTGTTCCCTTCACGTTCGAAACCGTGGCGCTTTCCGGCGATGTTGCCCCCGGCACCGACGGCGCGACATTCACGACGCGCTTCCGCCAACCCGTGCTCAACGCTTCCGGCAACACGGCGTTCTACGCAGAACTCGCCGACGCGGGCTTGGCCAATCAAGGCATTTGGAAGGAGGGCGCGTCCCTCGACCTCGTCGTGCGCAGGGGGGATGCTGCCCCCGGCGCCGCGGGCACGACATTCTCGAGGTTTAGCAGTAGCCCGGCCATCAACGATTCAGGCAACACGGCATTCACAGCAAGGATCGCCGGTGCCACCGTCACGAGCAGCGATGATACGGGCATCTGGAAGGAAGGTGTCTCCATCGACCTCGTCGTGCGCGAAGGCGATGTTGCCCCGGGCACCGGCGGTGCGACGTTTTTGGGGAACTTCGATAGCTTCGGGCTCAGCGTTGCGCTCAACGATTCCGGCAACACGGCGTTCCGCGGATTCCTCACCGGCACTACAGGTACCAATGCCGGCATATTCAAGGAGGCGGGGGCTTCCATCGGCCTCGTCGCGCGCAAGGGTGATGCTGCTCCGGACATCGCCGGTGCGACGTTTAGCAGCTTCGGCGCCCCCGGCCTCGGTGACTCCGGTAACACGGCGTTCGTATCGTTCCTCAGCGGCGCCGGCGCTAACGATAGTACGATCTGGAAGGAGGCGGGGGCGTCCATCGACCTTTTGGCGCGCGAGGGCGATGCTGCGCCCGGTACCGCCGGCGCAACATTTGCGAGCTTGTTCAGCCCTGTCCTCCTCAATGATTCCGATAACGCGGCATTCGCTGCGGCAGTCGGTGGCGTCGGGGTCACGAACGACAACAACAAGGGCATCTGGAACGAGGGAACCTCCCTCGACCTCGTCGCGCGCACGGGCGATATAGCCCCGGGAACCGGCGGCGCGACGTTTCAGAACATCGAACAATTCTCCTTCAACGACTTCGGCAACACGGCGTTCCGTGGGGTGCTCACGATCGGCGGCGGCGTTACGTTCGATAACCACACAGGCATCTGGACCGAGGGTTCGGCGCTCGACCTCGTCATACGCGCGGGCGATATTCTCGAAGTGAACCCCGGCGATTTTCGCACCTTGTCGGCTGTATCGTTGGCCGGCACGGGCGGCGCTTTGAACAACAACAACCAGTTGGCCTTTCTCGGGGCCTTTACGGACGGTTCGCGGGGGATTTTCCGCGCGTCCAAGGTGCCTGAGCCGGCCGCCCTCGCCCTCTTTGCGCTCGGCCTCACTGGACTCGGGCTGATCGCGCGGCACCGGCGCAGAGCCGCGTACCTGAGCTCGCATTGGTAGCTTTATTCGTGAGGATAATCTACTAATGAGAGCATAAGTGACTCGCTCGCCCGGGTCTTGGTGTCACCTTTGTTAAGTAAGCTCAGGTGCGGATGTCGAGGATGCGTCCGGTGCCGGGGCTGGCCGCGGCCTGCTCGGCGATCGCCCGCGCGTTCTCGGCCGCATCGGTGACGATCTCCGCCAGCACTGCCTGATTCCGCTGGGCGGTCTTGAGCGCGCTCAGGATGAGCGTGAGGTGGGTATCGCCGATTCCGCTAATCGCCATGACGCTATCCTATCAAGGAAAGAGTTAACGCGGAAACAACGGCCGTCACAGCGCACGATCGCCGCGCCGGCGCTCACAGCGACGTGGCTGGACGACGGCGTTCGCGAACGGTACACGCTGGGGCCATGCGCTCCGCTCTCGTCCTTGCGTTGGTAGTCGCGCTGAACGGATCCGCTGCCGTAAGCGAGAGCCTGGTCGATGGCTGGCCGTCGGCTGACGCGGTGGGCGCGCTCGCTGGGCAGGTGGTCCGCTTCCCCAGCCAGAGCCCGTTCAGCCTGCGCGACGTCGGTGCGGATGCCCCGGCGATCGAGGCGGTGGGCCACCTGTTCCTGCCGGCCGACGCCTCGCCGGCGGCGCCCGTGCCGGCGGTGGTGCTGATTCACGGCGCGGGTGGAGTGCTCTTTCGCCGCGAGCCGCTCTACGCGCGCCAGCTCGCGGCGATGGGGATCGCGGCCCTGATCGTCGATGCGTTCGGCGCCCGCGCCGATATGGCGCGGGGCTTCACCGAGCGGCTGATCCAGATCACCGAGACGATGCTGATCGCCGATGTCTACGCGGCGCTCCGCTACCTCGACGGTCTGCCGGAGGTCGATGGTGACCGCGTGGCGTTGATCGGTTTCTCCTATGGCGGAATGGCCGCGACGTATGCGGCCCACGCGCAGGTGGCCGAGCGCTTCGCCCCCAATGGCGCGCGGTTCGCCGGTCACGTCGCGTTTTATGCCCCGTGCCTTGCCCAGTTCGAGGACGGCCGGTCGACCGGTGCGCCGGTGCTTTTCCTGATCGGTGATGGCGATGCCATCGTCGATCAGGCGCGCTGTGCTGAAGCCGCCGCTGGTCTCACGGCTGGCGGTGCTGAGGTCGAGACCATCGTCTACGAGGGCGCCTACCACCAATGGGACGGCAGCTTTTCGGGCCCACGGCCGATTGGCCGCAACCTCGCCGATTGTCGTTTGCGGGTCGAGCGCAGCGGTGTGGCCCGCGACACGAGGACGTTCTTGACGATGACAAATCCGCTGGCGCGCCGGATCATCCTCGCCCTGTGCGTGCGTGACGAGGGTTATTTGATCGGCCGGGACGATGACGTTCGCACCCGATCAAATCGCGATCTCGGCCGCTTCCTCCGCCGGATCTTCCACCGCTAGCCGGCCGACGCGGTATCCGATTGGCTCGGCATGCGGCGGTACGCGATACCATGAAAGAAGGGCCGCCCAGTGGGCGGCCCTTCGTCGTCAGACCCGCGGTCCCGACGGGGCCGAGGCGCATCGCACTATGCGCGGCGGATCTCCTTTGAGGCGAAGACCCAGTTCTCGGCTACCGCCGACCGCGGTTCATGACTCTTAGACACTGGATCACCTCCTTTCGGTTGTTGACGCCGGCTCTGTTATGGCGCGGGGTTGCCGCCGCGACAAGCTCGAAGTGGTCGGCACAAACCGCCGGCGCGATGTGACGGTCATCACATCAGCGTTCTGCCCCCCTGACTACAGTGGCGATGTCGCGAGAGGGAGGCCCGCTCGCTCGACACTGGTCAAGGGGATGTTGTGCGATGGGAAGTTATGGACAGGACGAGTTTCGGTATCCTTCGGAGATTCGGCGCACGGAGTTGCGTGCTCTCTTTGCGGTGCTGAGCCTCATCGTCGTGGCTGGTGGCGCGATGTTGATTACCATCGCTCAGTAAGTTCAGGGTCCGACCAACATACTTCTTTCGGTCTCCGCCGCGCTGGAGTGCGGCAACGCTGGGGTATCACGCGCGCGCATCTCCCATTAGGTTCTGCGCGCGATGTCAACATTCGTCATCATCGGCGCCGGTCATGCCGGCGGTCGGGCGGCCGAGACCATGCGCAAGTGTGGCTTCGACGGCCGCATCGTGCTCCTCGGCGCCGAGCCGCATCGGCCCTACGAACGGCCGCCGCTGTCCAAGGGTGCGCTACTCGGCACGCAGGACTACGCGAGCTGTTTCCTCCAAGCAAACGAGTACTACGACGAGCAATCGCTCGACCTGCGCCTTGGTGTGACCGTCACGGCGATAGATAGCGCGGCACAAACCGTCCTCTTCACCGACGCCGCGAGCGCCACCTACGATCGGCTGCTGCTCACGACGGGTGCTTCATGTCGGACCCTGTCCGTGCCGGGCGCCGAGCTCGCCGGGGTTCACTATCTCCGCACGATGGAGGATTCGCTGGCGATCGCCGGCGCGGTTGCAGAGCGCGCGCGCACGGTCGTCATCGGCGGCGGCTTCATCGGCCTTGAGGTTGCCGCCTGTGCCCGGCAGCGCGGCTGCGAGGTAACCGTGCTCGAAGCGGCGGACCGGCTGCTGGGGCGTGCCGTTCCGGCGGAGATCGGGGCGCGCATGGCGCGTCTCCACGAGGCCCACGGCGTTACTGTCCGGACCGGTGTGCACATCGAGGCGATCGAAGGGAAGGAGCAGGTCCGGGCCGTCCGCTGCGACGATGGGACGGTCGAGGCCGATCTTGTGGTGATCGGCATCGGCATCGTGCCGGCGACCGGACTTGCCGGCGACGCCGGGATCGCCGTCGACGACGGCATTCTGGTCAACGAGTTCTGCGAGACCTCAGCGGAGGGGGTGTATGCGGCCGGCGATGCGACACGCTTCGCCCACCCGCTGTTCGAGCGGCGCTTGCGCCTCGAATCGTGGCTCCACGCCGAGGCCCAGTCTGCCGCCGCTGCCCGGGTGATGTGCGGAGATCGCCAGCCCTACGCGCAGGTTCCCTGGCTGTGGTCGGACCAATACGACGCCAGCTTGCAGGTGGCGGGTGTCATCGATGCGGGCGATCAATGTGTGCGGCGTGGCGCCACGGATGGCGATAAGGCCACTCTCTTCTTCAGCCGGAACAGTCTCCTGACCGGCGTGGTTGGTCTCGGCGTCGGTCAGCCGATCGGTCGCGACGTTCGCCAGGCGCGGCGCTTGATCGAGAGTGCCACGGCGGTCGATCCGGCGCAGCTCGCCGATGAAACGGTCGACCTCAAGACCCTGGCAAGACCGGCCACCTAACTCGCGACCGACTAATCGGTCGGGCTATGCGCGTAGTTCTCAGCGGGGACGATGAACATCGGCCCCGGCTCATCCGTCGGCATGAGCCAGTAGAGCTGCAGCGTAGAGGTGTTCTTCTTCTCGAAATAGAGGACGGTTAGCGGGTACCAGCCGCCATCCTCGATGGTTACCCAGGCCGGGTCGGAGAAGCGATCGCCATGCACGTCGGGATCATTGAGGATCTGCTCGCCGCCAAGTAGTACACGCACACCGTCGTTCGAATTGACGCCGAAGGTGTAGGTACCGGGATCGGGCAGATGAATGAACCCGGTGATGCGCGCGCCGACCAAGTCGGGCTTGCCGCTGGTCAGCACGTCGCCCGTGCCGACTTGGTAGTCGAGCACGGTGATGGGCGGGCCTTCGGTGCCGTCTTTGTAATCCTCCCAGTCGAGCAGCTCCCTAATGTGGTTGAATTTGCGGGTGTAATAGCGGACCGCGAGGCCAGGCTCGAGCTCGGATGCCGTCGGTTGCGGGTCGGCGGGCTTCGGCTCGGCGTTGACCGCATTGGGCACGACCGCGAGCATCCCGGCCGCGGCAACGACCGCCGCCGCGATACCAACATGGCTCGTCTTGATACGCATCTGCGCCTCCCTGTTACGCCGACCAGCGAGCGGAAATCATAGCGATTGGCGCGCGCTGGGGCCACGTCACGTGCCCGCCCTGGCGATCTGGGCTACGATGGGCGGCCGCACGCGCATGCCGCGAGACGGCGACGTGGCGGGCGAGACGGGGAGGACGATGGACGGCTGCGCGGGCCAACCCACCGGTAGCACGCGGCAAGGGAGCCGAGAGTGACCGCGCGCGGCGACGGCGACCGCGATGAGCTCGCCACCGCCACCTTCGATCGTGATGACGACAGTGTCGTGGTCATCGTCGGTTCAGGTGCCGGCGGCGGCACGCTTGCGAACGAGCTGACAGCCAAGGGGATCGACGTGGTCGTGATCGAGGCTGGCCCTCGTTTTGGCGAGGCCGACTTCGAGAACGATGAGTTCGCGATGTACCAGATGCTGACCTGGCACGACAAATGTGCCGCGACCGGCTCCTCGCTGGTGGCACAGAATTTCCCCGAAGCGCCGGTGTGGATGTGCAAGGGCGTCGGCGGCACGACGCTCCACTGGGCGGGCACCAGCGTGCGGTTCCAGGACTTTGAGCTCAAGACCCGCAGCGTCTATGGCGAGATCGGCGGCGCCAACCTTGCCGATTGGCCGTTGAGCCTCGAGGAGCTCGTCCCCTACTACGAGCGGGCGGAAGACAAGATGGGTGTGAGCGGGACCCACGGCATGCCCTGGCCGCCGGCCAACAACAACTACAAGGTGATGGCGGCCGGCGCGCGCCGCATCGGCTACACCCAGGTCGATACCAACCACATGGCGATCAACATCGTCCCGCGTGACGGGCGCAACGGCTGCGATCAGATCGGCTTTTGCCGCGAAGGCTGCAAGTCGGGCGCCAAGTGGTCGACCATGAATGCCGAGCTGCCCAAGGCGGAGGCCACCGGCCGCTGCGAGATTCGCTCGCAGTGCATGGCGCTGCAGATCCATCACGACGCGGCGGGTCGGGCGAGCGGTATCCTCTACGCCGACCGTTACGGGACCCACCACGTGCAAAAGGCGCGGATCGTCTGCGTCGCCGGAAATGCGATTCAGACCCCGCGGCTCCTTTTGAACTCGGCGTCGAGCCGGTTCCCGGACGGTCTCGCCAACGGTGCCGGCAACGTCGGCAAGCATTACATGCGCCACACCTTCGCCTTCGTGTACGGCGAGTTCGACAAGCCCGTGAACATGCACCGCGGCAACCCTTGTGCAGGCCTGATTCGAGACGAATGTCGGCACGAGCCGGCTCGGGGATTCGCCGGTGGTTACTACACCTCGCTGTTCGCCTACGGTCTGCCGTACTTTGCGTCCTATTTCGACTACAAGGGATGGGGTCGGGCGCACACGCGGTGGCTCGAGGCCTACGAGAACATCGCCTGTCTTGTGATCATGGGCGAGGACCTGGCCCGCGAGACCAACCGGCTGACCCTGGACGATAGCGAGACCGATCACCACGGCCTGCCGATCCCGAGCCTCAACCTCGATGACCACCCGAACGAGTTCGCGCTCAAGAACTACGGCATCAAGAAATCGCGGGAATTGTACGAGGCGATTGGCGCGGGCCGCACCTACGAGGCGCCGGGCGCCTGGCCGTCGGCCCACCACATGGGCACCTGCCGGATGAGCGCGTCACCTGGCGACGGCGTCGTCAACAGCTGGGGCCAGACACACGAGGTTCCGAACCTGTTCGTTTCCGATGGCAGCCAGTTCACCTCGGCCATGGCGGGCAACCCGACGCTGACAATCGTTGCGCTAGCCATCCGCCAGGCCGACCACATCGCGCAGGCGATGCGCGGTAACGAGCTGTAGGCCCGAATCGAGGGGCAACGCGTGTCGATGCCACGCACGGCGCTGATCGGCCTCGGGACCATCGGCTCGATCTATGCCGGTCACCTGGTGAAGGCGCTCGATCGCCTCACCGTCTTCGACATTGATCCGGCGAGAACGGCGACGGCCGAGAAGAATGGTGCACTCGCAGCGGCCTCAGCCCGTGAGGCAGCGGCCGCAGCTGAGGTGGTGATCCTCGCGCTCTCAAATCCCCAAGCCGTGCGCTTGGCTCTGACCGGCGCCGACGGCGTGCTCGCCGGGGCGGCACGAGACACGGTTGTCGTCGATCTCAGCACCATCGATCCGGCGACTTGTCGGGAGCTCCATGCGCTGGCGACGGAGCAGGGCATCGCCTATCTGGACGCACCCGTAAGCGGCGGAGAGCCGGGTGGCGCTGGCACCGACGGGGCACGGGCAGCCAACATTTCGTTCATGATCGGCGGCGACGCCGACGCGTTGGTCAAAGCGAAGCCGGTGATGTCGGTGCTCGGCAAGCGGTTCTTCCACCTCGGGCCCGCCGGCAGTGGCGTCACCGTCAAGCTCATCAGCAATCTGATGGCCGGCCTCCACAACCTGGTTGCGGCTGAGGCGTTTGTCCTGGGCGCCGCCGCGGGCATCGCGCCGGCGAGTCTCCTCGAGGTGTTCGACGGCACCGACGCCAAGAGCTTCTGGCTCACCGAGTACTTCGCACCGCGCCTCGAGCGTCGCGACTTCGCGCCCGGCTTTTCGGTCGACCTGCAGTATAAGGACCATAGGCTCGCGGCAGAGCTTGCCGAGGAACTGGGCGTGCCGCTGTTCCTCAATCAACTCGCCATGCAGCTTTATCAAACGATGCGGGCACAGGGCCTGGGCAACAAAGACCTGGTCGAGGCGGTCAACTTCTTGGGCGTGTTGGCTGGCGCCGACATTTACGCCAGCCGCAGAGGATGAACGCTATCTGCGCATAGTAGAAACCCTTGACATAGGGTTTGCTAGGAGATACAAACCCGCCCGTCCACAAGTCGTACGCTTACGCCGCCGCCGGGTAAGGCTCCACGCCTTCCCGGCGGTTCATTTCTGGGGCGCCTTCGTCATCCGGGTCGGCGGATTGGTCGCGGAGCGTGTGCCGTAGGTTGCGAAGCGGTCGAGCACCTCGGCCATCTGCGCCTTGCTCAGCAGTTTCGGGGCGCCGAGCTGACACGCCCGCCAGTATTGCGCCGCGAGCGCCTCGACCTCGACGGCCAGCGCCAACGCGGCCGCCAGATCGGAGCCGAGGCAGACCATGCCGTGGTTGGCGAGAAGGCACGCGGTACGGCCATCCAGTGCTTGCAGGGCACCATCCGACAGGGCCTGGGTGCCGAACGTGGCGTAAGGCGCGCACCGGATGTCGCTGCCGCCGGCGACGGCGATCATGTAGTGAAACGCGGGGATGCCGCGGCGCAAGCAGGCCAGCGCTGTCGCGAAGCCCGGGTGCGCGTGGACGACGGCACCGGCGTTCTCTCTTGCTCGATAGATGTCGCGAT
Source organism: Alphaproteobacteria bacterium (assembly GCA_965248765.1). Lineage (GTDB taxonomy): Bacteria > Pseudomonadota > Alphaproteobacteria > VGEJ01 > VGEJ01 > CBDFKF01. The sequence goes on along the minus strand of CBDFKF010000004.1, from coordinate 2,365,116 downwards.
GCAGCCGCCATTCGCTCGACGGCTCCCACGCGCCCGTGTGGCTGCCGTCGATCTGCATCGCGACGATTTTCCCGGGCCGCAACGAGTCGTACGGCACTCCCGAGGGCGTTATCAGAAGTCCACCTGCGATGCGCACACTGAGGTTGCCCGAGGTCCCCCGGTTGATGCCAAGCGCATTCATGCGCCGGCAGGTCTCGACCAATGCTTGGCGTTGGCGGCGGTATAGGGGTCGGCTCATGGAACGGTCGCGATCAGCGGGCTTCGGACGCCTGGTTTCCGACGTGCCGATCCTCTCAGATGGTGGCGTCCGCCGCCAGCGGCCCGGCGTGTATGGCCGCAGGCGGATCGACTATAATCGCTATCGGGTCCGAAGTGGCCGCATCATCCCGAGACGGACAATGGCAGCGGACGAGACGATCGACGGCGCGCGGTTCGACGGTGTGCGGCTTGCCATCATCACCAACCGGTTGGCCGCCGTGTGCGCGAAGATGGCACACACCCTGTATCGAACCGGCCGCTCCGGGGTTCTCAACACCGCCCGCGACTTCTCGTGCACCATCATCACGGCCGACCACCAACTTCTCTCCGTCGTCGAAAGCCAGCCGATCCACGTTCTCTCGGGGCCCGAGGTAATGGCGCGGACGATGGTGGAGTTGCACCCGGGCCTGCGCCGTGGCGATGCATTCCTTCACAACTCGCCCTATCACGGCTGCAGCCATGCCGCTGACCACACCATAATCGTGCCGGTCATCGACGACGACGGAGTGTATCGCTTCGCCCTCGAGGCAAAGGCGCACCAGTCCGACTGCGGCAACAGCTTGCCAAGCACCTATATGCCGACCGCACGCGATGTCTATGAAGAGGGAGCGCCGATCTTCGCCGCGACACAGATTCAAAGCGACTACCGTGATATCGACGACATCGTTCGGATGTGCGAGTTGCGTATGCGGGCGCCGGAGCAATGGCGCGGTGACTACCTGGCCATGTTGGGTTCGGCGCGGATCGGCGAGCGCGAATTGATGGCGCTCGGACGCGATATCGGCTGGGACGAGCTTGCCGCCTATGCCGAGGAATGGTTCGACTACAGCGAACGCCGCATGATCGAAGCGGTGGCCGAACTGCCCAGTGGGACACGCACCGTCCACAACCGGCACGATCCGTTTCCCGGCACGCCGGAAGAAGGCATTCCGATCGAGGTGACGGTGTCGATCGATGCCGAAGACGGATACGTTGACCTCGAGCTTCGCAACAACCCCGACTGCATGGCGAACGGCCTCAACCTGAGCGAGGCAGCCGCACGCACGGCTGCCATGCTCGGCCTATTCAATTCGATCGATCATACGGTGCCGACCAACGCCGGCAGCTTCCGTCGCGTGCGCGTGCATTTGCGGGACGGCTGCTGCGTCGGCATTCCGAAGCATCCGACCAGCACCTCGGCGGCGACCACCAACCTCAACGATCGGGTCATCAATGGTGTGCAGCGGGCGATCGCCGAGCTTGCCGACGGCTACGGACTGGCCGAGGCGGGCTCGGCGCTGCCGCCAGCATTCGGGGTTATCTCCGGCACCGATCCGCGTACTGATAGCTACTACGTCAACCACATCATGCTCGGCTTCGGCGCCGGTCCGGGCGGGCCCGCGGCGGACGCCTGGATTGCCCTGGGCACCGCCGGTGTCGGTGGCATCATCCGCTACGATGCGATCGAGATCGATGAGCTGCGCTATCCGATGTTGGTCTCCAATCGCCGACTGCTGATCGACACCGAAGGCCCGGGACGGCTGCGCGGCGCGCCCAACGTGTACGTCGAGTTCGGTCCGACCCATGGCGACATGCAGGTCGGTTTCACGACGGACGGCGTGAGCAACCCCGCGCGTGGCGCACGCGGTGGGCACGACGGGGCGAACGGGCGGCAATACAAAAAGACGGGCAACGGCGATTTGAACAAGCTCGATTCGTGGTCGCCGGTGGCGCTGGCGCCGGGCGAGGCGATCCTTTCCTATGCCGCCGGCGGCGGCGGGTACGGACCACCTGACGAGCGCGAGCCCGAGCTGGTGGCCGCGGACGTCCGGGAGGGTTGGGTCAGCCGAGAACGCGCAGGCGCCGTCTATCAAGTCGTGCTGGATGATGCGGGCGACGTTGATCTGGCGGCTACCACGGCCCGCCGCACCGGACGCTAGCAGGCCGCCCCTGCACCAACTCACTTAACCGGCCGCCCTTACGCGGGGTCTGATCAGGATCAAGCGGGCTCCGGACCGCCGTCGAGGCGCCGCAGCGGCATGTCAGGGCTCCGCTGGAGCCAGTTTTCGCCCGCATAAGCGCAGGCGCCGTCGACGACGTGGAGCGAATAGGCGTGGCGCGAGCGGTCCGAGCGGTTCGCGGCGCTGCCATGGGGCAGGCGCCCATGCAGAACGACGAGCGTGCCCTTTGGCGTCTGCAGCGGCACGAACTCCCGATCGGGCCACGGTGTCGGGTCATCGACGATGGTGCGAACGCGCCCTTTGGGCGTACGGACGAAACGTGACTTGAGGCCGCGCCGGTGTCCGCCCGGTAATGCCCACAGGCAGCCGTTCTCGATGGTTGCGTCCTCGAGCGCGACCCACAGGCCGACGACGCTCTCGGGCTCGGTATGCAGGAAGCTCGAGTCCTGGTGCCACATCACCTGTCCGCCGATCGCCGGCTGCTTGAAGATGTACATCGATTGCAGCGCCAGCGGCTCGGCGAGGTCGAGGTCGCGGGCGATCGCCGCTAGTGCCGGCTGGTAGGAGAAGGCGCGAAACGCATCGTCGCGGTCGTGCAGAGCATGGCCGATCTTATTGATAGAGAGCGTCTTCGGCTGCTTGAGCTGGCCGGCGTCGTCGAATGCCTCTTCCTCGAAGAAGAAGCGCACCTTGTCGCCCGATTCGAGGAAGTACGTATCGGTGCTCTGGTCCTGATCGACGGTCGAAAATATCGAGGCGACGCCCTCGGGGTCGAAGTCCTCGACCAGTGCGTTAGCACGCGCGATCAAGCCATCGCAGGTCTCAGCCGATGCGAAACCTTCGATGACGAGGAAGCCGTCACGGGCGTATCGGGCGCGTTGAGACTTTCTGAGCATCGCCCCGGCTCAGTCGCCCTGGAGGTGGCCGATGAAGGGAAGCTCTCGAAAATAATGTGCATAATCGAGGCCGTAACCCACGACGAACCGATCGGGGCAGACGAACCCGACGAAATCGGCCACGATTTCGGTCTCACGTTTGCCGCGTTTGTCGAGAAGAACGCACAGCTTGACGTCCGCGGCCCCTCGGCTCAGCAGACGATTTTGGGCGAAGGCCACGGTGCGCCCCGATTCGAGGATATCGTCGATCAGCAGGATCGTGCGGCCTTCGACGGCATCGGTGACGTCGCGGGTGATCTCGACGGTCCCTGAGCTTTCGGTGCCGGTGCGGTAGCTCGAAAGAGTGATGAAGTCGATCTGCGGACGCATGCCGGCGTGGTGCAGAGCGCGGATCAGGTCGGCTGCGAATACGAAGCTCCCCTTGAGGATGGCGGCGAGCAGCACATCCTCACCCATGGCCGAGGCGATCTCCCCGGCGAGGCGCCGGATGCGCGTCTCGATTTCCTCCGCTGAGAACAGGACCGCGAGCCGCCGATCGGCGATGTGCGGACTTGGTGCCATGCCTTAATTCAGCCGACCGCGGAGCTTGGCCAGCAGCTCAGCAATCGGCGCCTCCATGGTGCCCTTGCGGGCATGATAGTCCTCGATCGCCGTGATCGCTGCGCGCACCTCGTCACGTTGGGCAGTGAGAGTCGCGAGCTCAAAGCACACCGCGGGGTGCTCCGGGGCGAACAGTGCCATGCCCTGGAGGATCACGATGGCGCGGTCGCCATCGCCGCGGTGAAGGGCGCGGATTTTGATGTTGTTCTGCAGTCGGATCAACACATCGCGAGTGGCGACCGGCCGGGAGTACTCCGGCTGAAGCTCGGCGGCTGGATCGAGCAGCGCATGGAGGCGGCGCTCCATCGCGCCAGTCGTCATCGGTCGGGCGCGGTCGAAGGGGTCGATAATGGCGCGTGCCTCGCCGTCGCGGAGCTCAAGCAGGAAATGGGCAGGGAAGTTGACCCCGGCGATCGGCCAACCATGGGACCGAGCGGCATGCATGCACAGGATGCCGAGCGCCACCGGCAGCCCCTTCCGCCGATCGATCACGCTCATCAGGTTGGCGTTCTGCATATCCTCATAGCTGGCGGTATCGCCGCGATAGCCGAGCCGCTCATAGAGGCCTTTGGCCAGTGCGGCGATCCGCTGCTCAATGTCACGAGGCGGCGGCTCGTCGCCAGTGGCGGCAGCGATCTCATCGAGGCGGCTCTGATAGTCATCGACACATGCGTCGGGTCGGTCCAGCGCTGCGAGCAAGAGGGCCGTCTTGGCCGGCTCGACCTCACCGTCCCGCTGGGCGCCAACGGCGTGTAGTCGATCGAGGATGTCGTGGCGTGAGATCACCGGATGTCACTTGCGCGAGTGCGATCGCTTGTGGTTCGGTTGCGATGGCTGCGAGACGGATACGCACGTGCCGGGCATTGTCCCCCAACAGACCGCCATGTACCACACCACTCGCATTGATGATCTCCCGAATGCCGACGTCTCCGGCGGTGCGGTGGCATGAGCGCACTCACGATGTCGCGACTTCGATGCTCCGGCTGAACGGTATCGTTGGTTTCGCGAGCGAGCCGGCGCTCGCCGAGCGGCTGCACGATCTCGGCCATCGCGGCGGTGTCGAGTATCTGCTGCTCGACCGCGAAGACACGCTACGCCACCGCCTGCGCGTCACGACCGATCAGGGTACCGAGTGCGCGATCACGCTGCCGCGCACCGAGCATTTGAGCGATGGCGCGGTAGTGCTCATGGAGACAGATCGGGCGATCCTGGTGCGCATGAACGAGGAGCAATGGCTCGCGCTCGAGCCGGTGGACGATGCGGCTGCGCTCGAGCTCGGCTACCACGCCGGCAATCTGCACTGGCGGGTGCGTTTCGACGGGCCGGTTCTGCTGGTGGCGCGCGAGGGGCCGGCGGAGAGCTATCTCGACCGACTCAAGCCGTTACTCGGCGAGGGTCGAGTGCATGTGCGCGATCGCGATGGGTGAGGCTGCAAGCCTGCTGGCGACGCTGCAGCACGGCGATTCCTTTTTTCCGAGCGGTGCCATCTCGTTCTCCTGGGGCCTCGAGACGCTCCACGCCGACGGCGCGGTGACCAACGCAGCGACCCTCGCTCGGTTCGTCGAGGGGCAGCTCGTTCACCGCTGGGCTACCTCGGACCGGCCTGCCCTCCTGCTCGTCCACCGTGCTGGCGCCGACCTCGATGCGGCTGAGGCGGTCGATGCCGAGCTCGAGGCGCTGGCGTTGCCCGCGGAGCTCCGCTCGGGCTCGCGCCGGGCGGGCGGTGCGCTATTGGGCGTACACGAGCGGCTCGGCACGGCGCGGGCGGCGGCCTATCGGGAACGGGTCCTCACGAGTCGGGCGCCAGGTCACCTTGCGGCGGCGCAAGGGCTGGTTTTGAGAACGGTTGGATCATCGGAGGATGAGGCGAGCGCTGTTTCGGCACACGGGCTCGCCACCGCGCTGCTCGGCGCGGCGTTGCGGCTCGGGATTATTGGCCACCTGGACGTGCAGCGTACCCTCTCGGCACTGCGGCCAACTATCGTCGGGCTGCTCGCAGCACCGATGCCAGAGAGCCTGTCAGCCTTCGGGCCCGAGGCCGACATCGCCATGATGCGCCACGAAATCCAATCCCCGCGCCTGTTTGCCAATTGACGCGCCGACTGACGGCGCGGGTCGTGCCGGGCGGTCTGCTGGCCTACACTCGTGCTAACAGCCAATCAGGGAGGTCCGTATGTATCTCACGCCGACCGAGCTTGAGCGTCTGACCCTCTTCTCTGCCGCCGAGCTCGCCCGTCGCCATCGCGAGCGCGGGCTGAAGCTCAGCCACCCTGAGGCCATCGCCTACATCTGCGATGAACTCCTGATGGCGGCTCGCGAGGGCCGGACGCTTGCCGATCTGATGGGTTGGGGCGCGAGCCTATTGACCACGGACGATGTCATGCCCGGCGTTGCCGAACTGATGCCGATGATCCAGGTCGAGGGAATGTTCCCCGACGGGGCCAAGATGATCACCGTTCACGATCCGATTCGACCGGGCAAGGAGAAGCAGCCCGATAGCGATGAAAGCCGTCCCGGCGAGGTCATCACCGCGGACGGTGAGATCGAGATCAACGTCGGCCAGCGCAAGGCGACTGTCACCGTCCTCAATACCGGCGATCGTGCCGTTCACGTCGCCAGTCACTTCCACTTCTTCGAGGCCAATAAGGAACTGGAATTCGACCGCGCCACCGCCTTCGGCATGCGCCTCGATATCCCGTCCGGCGACACGATGCGTTTCGACCCGGGTCAAAGCCGCGAGGCGGCTCTGACCGCCATTGCCGGCAGCGGCGAGGTCACCGGCCTCAACAACCTGACTAACGGCTCAATCCATTCGGCCGCGACTAAAAAGGCGGCCCTCGACCGTGCCCGTGCGCGCGGTTTCAAGGGCGCCTGAGGGAGGCGAATATGGCAAGCATCAGCCGCAAGGAATATGCACAAGCGTACGGGCCGACCACCGGCGACAAGGTGCGGCTCGGCGATACCTCGCTGTTGGCCGAGGTCGAGCACGACCACACGATCTACGGCGAGGAGTGCAAGGTCGGCGTCGGTAAGACGATGCGGGATGGCATGGGCTTCGCTGCCTCGGCCGACGCGGCCGGCGGCGCGCTCGACATCATCGTCGAGAACGCCCTGCTGATCGACCCGATCCACGGCGTCGTCAAATGCGACATCGGCATTCGCGACGGCCAGTTCGTTGGCATCGGCAAAGGCGGCAACCCGACGATCATGGCCGGCGTCGATGCACATATGATCTGCGGTCCGGGCACTAAGATAATCAACGCGGCCGGCCTGATCGCGACGCCGGGCGGGATCGATGTGCACACTCACTACATCAGCCCGAACCAGTGCGAGAATGCGCTTTCGAGCGGGCTCACGACCATGATCGGCTCCTGCCTCGGCCCGTTCTTCGCGATCGACTCAGGCGGGCCCAACCACCTTCACAAGATGCTGCAGGCGAGCGAGGCTTTCGCGCTGAACTTCGGCTTCTTCGGCAACGGCAGTACCCACAAGCCGCATCCGATCGTCGAGCACATGGCGGCGGGCGCCATCGGCGTAAAGATTCACGAGGACTACGGGGCGATGCCAGCGACGATTGATTGCGCGCTCGCCGTCGCCGACGAGTACGACTTCCAGGTCCAGCTGCACACCGACACCCTGAACGAGGCTGGCTACTTCGAGAGCACGATGGACGCCATCGCCGGGCGCACCATCCACATGTACCACACAGAGGGCGCCGGCGGCGGGCACGCCCCCGACATCATCCGATGTAACGGTGAGCCCAACTGCCTGCCCTCGTCGACAAATCCGACCAACCCGTACACCGTGAATACCATGGACGAGCACCTCGACATGGTGATGACGGCGCACCAGATGAATCCGCAGGTGCCGTCCGATGTGCTGTTGGCCGAGAGCCGGGTACGCGGCCAGACCATGGGTGCCGAGGACGTGCTGCACGATCTCGGCGCAATCTCGATGTTCGGCTCTGACAGCCAGGGCATGGGACGGATCAACGAGGTGATCTCGCGCTGCTGGCAGCTCGCGAGCAAGATGAAGGACCAGCGCGGGCGGCTGCCAGAGGACACGAGCGCGGATGCCGACAATGGGCGCATCATGCGCTATCTCGCCAAGTACACGATCAACGCGGCGCGTACCTTCGGCATCGACGACTACATCGGGTCGGTCGAGCGCGGCAAGATGGCGGACCTGGTGGTGTGGCGGCCGGGACTGTTCGGCATGAAGCCTGACCTCGTGGTCAAGGGCGGCTTCGTGACCTGGGGCAGCACCGGTGACGGCGCCGCCTGTCTTCTGACCTGCGAGCCGCGGCTCGAGCGGCCGCAGTGGGGCGCATTCGGATCAGCGCCCCAGGCCTTGAGCGCAACCTTTGCCAGCCGTCTCGCGCTCGAGGCCGACATCCCGCGGAAGCTTGGCCTACGCAAGCCGATGCTGCCGCTACGTGGCACCCGCAAACTGACCAAGCACAACATGCTCCACAACAACGCCTGCCCCCACATCGAGGTCAACTCCGAGACTTTCGATGTCTACGCCGATGGCGAGCTCGCGATGTGCGATCCGATCTCGAGCGTAACCATGGGGCAAAAGTACTTCCTGCGCTGAGGGGGACACCGCATGGCCGTTCGCGAAACAGAGCGGGGGCCGAGTGTCGCCCGGGTCGGCATTGGTGGCCCCGTGGGCTCCGGCAAGACGGCGCTGATCGAGCGCCTGATCCCGGCCTTTGGTGCCCGCGGCACCGAGCTTGCGATCATCACCAATGACCTTGTCACACAGGAGGATGCGGAGCGCTTGCGGCGGGCCAATCTCATTGCGCCAGAGCGTGTGCTTGCCGTCGAGGCGGGCGCCTGTCCACACACTGTGATCCGCGAGGACCCGACCCTCAACATCGAGGCGGCAGACCTGTTGGAGCGCCGATTCGCGCCGCTCGACCTCATCATCATCGAGAGCGGCGGTGACAATCTCGCCTCGACGTTCTCGTTGGATCTGGTCGACTACTGGTTGTTCGTGATCGATGTGGCCGGCGGCGACGACATCCCCCGCAAGAAGGGGCCTGGCGTCGTTCGCAGTGATCTCCTGGTCATCAACAAAGTAGATCTGGCGCCTCACGTTGGTGTCGACCTTGCGCGCATGGTGGCGGAGGCGGAGGAGGTGCGGGGCGGACGGCCGGTGCTTGTCACCAACTGTCGCAGTGGCAACGGCATCGATCAGGTGGTCGAGCGCATCGGCCGTGACGTGTTGTTCGATGCTTGAGGCCACCACCCTAGCGGGCATTGACGCCCGTCAGGCTGTACGCGGCGAGGCCGAGGCCCTGTCGGCGCTGTGCTGGCGGTCGAAGGCCCATTGGGGCTACGACGCAGCGTTCATGGCCCAGTGCGCAGATGCGCTTACAGTGCACGAGGAGCAGGTCGAAGCAGGTCGCGTGGTGGTGGCGGTGGAAGGGCCAGTAATCGTCGGCGTGGCGGCGGTGGACTTTGATGCTGCGCCGCCCGATCTCAGTATATTCTTCGTCGCGCCCGAGGCGATGGGACGCGGCGTGGGGCGCCGCCTCATGGCGGCCGCCGTCGACCTCGTTCGGGCCGCAGGTGGGACGATGCTCGAGGTCCTGAGCGATCCCCGTGCCGAGGGCTTCTACCGGCGCATGGGCGCGGTCCGGATCGGCGATGCGCCATCGGACGCGATCCCCGGCCGTCGCCTACCGCTCCTGCGCCTAGCGCTCTAGGGGCTGTGGACCACTACCCCGCGGGGCGCGCGGAACTCGACCTCGACCGCGATCCGGCGGGCCGTACATTCATCTCTCGCCAGCGCCTCGGCTATCCCTTTCACCTCACCCGGCCGTTCTACCGCGATCGGACACCCGCGGGTCTCCTGACGATCTATTTGCAGTCGATCTCTGGCGGGCTCTACGAGGGGGAGCGCGTGGGGATTGAGGTACACACCGCGCCGGGTGCCGAAGCGCATATCACGTCGCAAGGCGCGACCGTGGTGCACTCGATGATCGGCGAGCAGGCCGAGCAGACCGTTCGCATCGAGGCCGCGGCCGAGACTCTGATCGAGTATCTGCCGGACCCGCTGGTCCTCTTCCCGTCTGCCCGCGTGCGGACACAGCTAACGGTGGCGGCTGACGCGTCAGCGCGTGTCGTCCTCGCCGATGCCTTCCTTGCCCACGATCCTGGCGAGGGGGGCCGGCCATTCAGCAGCCTCTGCAGCGAAGTGCGGATCGAGCGGCCCGACGGGGCGCTCCTCTGCCTCGATCGGTTCACCGTGACCGGAAAGGCGTGGGCCGCCGCGGCGCCAGGGATCGCCGGGAGGGCGAAGGCCCAGGCGAGCCTCATCGTGCTCGATGCGGGCGATCCGGGCGCGCTTATCACTCGTCTGCGTGAGAGCTTGTCGGCAATTCCGGGACTGTACGCGGGTGCTTCGGCGACGCCCGGCGGTGCCGGCGCCTGGGCCCGGCTGCTCGCCGCCGACGGCGTTGCCTTACGGGCCGGCCTGACCGCGGCCTGGGTCGCGGCGCGAACTCACTTCACCGGCACATCACCGGCATTGCATCGCAAATAACGCGCTCCGCAACATTTGACGGGGACCATGATCTGGGCTTCGCTATGCCGCAAGCTCGGCGCAACTGCGTCGGCGCTCCGCAGAGGCTCGGTCAGAAGGTGCGTATCTCACGCGACGACTTTGCATCCCCCGTGCCCGGACGACAAAGGGCGCTGGAGGCGGTGATGGACGCCATTGGTCCGATGGCCGTGGCGATCAGCGGTGGCGTTGACAGCATGACGCTCGGCGTCCTCGCCCATCGCCGTGCGGCGGCAGTCATGGTCCACGCGGTCTCGCCTGCGGTGCCACCAGCCGCCACCCGCCGCGTGCGGGCCTACGCTGGTACCGAGGGGTGGACGCTCGAAGTGATCAATGCGGGCGAGTTCGTCGATCCGCTCTATCGCCGCAATCCGGTCAATCGTTGTTACTACTGTAAGACCCACCTTTATGGGGCGATTGCCGATCGCATCGCTTCCCGACCAATGACGATGACCGTGGTTTCCGGCACCAACCTCGACGACCTCGGGGATTACCGCCCCGGGCTCGAGGCGGCCCGCGCCCACGGCGTGCGCCATCCCTTTGTGGAGGCCGGCATCGACAAAGCCGGAGTGCGCACGCTTGCCACTGACCTCGGTCTCGATGACCTGGCGACCCTGCCGGCGGCGCCTTGCCTGTCGAGCCGGGTCGAGACGGGAATAGCCATCGAGGCGAGAGTCCTGCGCGCCATCGATCGCATCGAAGCCCTGGTGCGGGAAGAGATCGCAGCGCGCGTGGTGCGTTGTCGCCGGCGCCGATCGGGCTTTGTTATCGAACTCGATGCGGAGGCGCTCGCTGGGCTGTCGGTGGTCCAGCGCCGGTCGACGGGAGCGGTGGCGCGGGCGCTGCTGCGCGATGCCGGCCTTGACGACGAGGTCGGCATCGATTTCGCCCTGTATCGCATGGGCAGCGCGTTCCTGCGGGGGCCTGCGCATGCCGAGTCGTGAGGTGCGGCTAGACCGCGCACGACGCCAACGGATCGGCCTCGATGAAGCTATCCTGTGCGAGGGCAAGACGCCACTTCAACTGACCACCATCTTGGAGAGCGCCGCGGGCGATCAAACGCCGCTTTTGCTGACGCGTCTCGATCCAGCGGTGCTCATGGCATTGGCGGAGCGCCACTGCAATCGCATCGACTACGATGCTGCCTCGCGTACCGGCTTTGCCGGCGAGGTTGCGGTGCCGGCAGGCCCGCCCGCCATCGCCATCATAACTGCCGGCACATCGGACATCGCCATCGCGCGGGAAGCCGCGCGGACCCTGCATTATCACGGTGAAGCGGCGATCGAGATCGCCGATGTTGGGGTCGCTGGGTTGTGGCGGCTGCTCGATCACATCGAGGTAGTACGCAACCTGCCCGTCGTCATCGTCGTCGCAGGCATGGATGCGGCGCTGCCGAGCGTGGTCGGCGGGCTGGTGTCTGGCCTTGTGATCGCCGTCCCCACCTCGACCGGCTATGGCGCTGCACGAGGCGGCGAAACGGCCCTGCATGCGGTGCTCGCAAGCTGTGCGCCGGGCGTCGTGGTCACCAACATCGACAACGGCTACGGCGCCGCCTGCGCGGCGCTCCGCGCCGTAGGGTCTGGACGGAGCCCGATAAATTCCGCGTGACTGACCTTGAGGCCGTGCGCGGCCCGCCACAGCTATAGGGCGTAGCGTTTGCAAAGCCGCACGGTGGATCATGAAACCGATCGCGATGTCCGCAGCACTCCTTGTCGCGTTCCTGTCTGCTCATATGGCGGCTGCCGCCGAGGCGCCGCTGGCTGCGGACGACGCAACCGCCACGTCATCTCTGGAGCCGTCGTTACTTGCGAGGAACGAAGAAGTCTGGGTCGCCAATCCCGGCATCATCGAGCGAGAGCGCCGGACCAAAGGAGGCAAGAAGAATGAAGAAGAAGTCGAAATAGAGCGCGCTCCGTGGTGGACGACGTGGCGAACGCTGCACCATCGAACCGCTCAAGCCGTTTCTCGTTAATTCGGCTGTCCGCAGCACCTGATTCTACGCTATAGAGGCCACCCCCGCAGGGGCGGGTGGACACGTGCGGAGGGTGGCGTTCGTTATTCCGGCGGCATGATCAACGCCGATGGCGGCGGCGAGCGGACCGAGCGGCGATGCCGCACCGCGATGGCACGTCCGGTCCAACTTCGCCTGGCCGTCCTGAGGCGCATTCTCGGGGCGATCATGGTCTTTGGCCTCGTAGCTTTGCCGCCTGCGCAAGGAGACACAGCTAGCGCACCGATCTTCATGAATGGGACCAAGCTTCAGCGCCAATGCTCCCACGGCACGGGCGACGAGAGCTTCTGCCGGGGCTTTGTCGCCGGCGTCGCCGATGTGTTATCCGGCGGCGATGCTATCGATGGTCACCGGGCCTGTGCTCCCCTCGTTGCCCAACTCGACGACATGGTGGAGATTGTTGGCAGCTGGCTCGAGGCTCATTCTCGGGACGGTCACCGCGATGCGGTCCCGCTCGTAGCAGCCGCGCTCGCAGAGGCTTTCCCCTGCGACTAAGGCTGACGCGAGGCGGCTACTCGGTCAGGAACTTCCGGAAATCCTCAGCGATGTCCTCGGCCGCCGCTTCGACCAGGCGCGCCCCCGCCTCAGGACTCGCGAGCGAGGGGTCGGAAGCGATGCGGCCATCGGGGAACAGCTCCCGATAGTGCTCGGCACTCTGCCAGCGCTGCATTTTCGGGGCGGTTCCCTCGATCGTGGTCTTACGTATCTGGTCAGGGTGTGCGTGCCAGGTGACCGAGACCTCGCTTGGAGTTGCATGCATGCCCTCGGCATCGCCGAACAGCTCCTCGCGGATCGCCTTTGCGCTCGGTCCCGTCCACCAGTTGACGAACTTGCAGCGCGGTGCCTCGACATCGCCGCTGAGCGCCTTGAGGGCGGCACCGAGCGTCCGAATGTTGCCGCCGTGGCCGTTCACGAAATAGAGGTGGCGGAAGCCGTGGCGTCCGAGCGAGGCAGCATAGTCCTCAATCACGGCGGTAAGGGTCTCGGGCCGCAGCGTCATCGAGCCGGAGAAGGCCATGTGGTGCTCGGCCATGCCGACCGCGATGGTCGGCGCCACGAGCGCGCTCGCGCGTCTCCCGGCATCGCGGGCTATGACCTCGGCGGCGATTGCATCAGTGCCAATCAGACCGTCGGGGCCGTGCTGTTCGGTTGAGCCGATCGGGATGAGGATGCCCTGGCAGGTTTTGAGATAACTCTCGACCTCGGGCCACGTGTGGTGATGCAAGAGCATGGATGGCGGTCACTATGGCCGCGAATCGGCGCGGGTCAAGCCGATCTCCGACTCTCACGTCTGCCGAGCACGCCCCGAGGGTCGCTTGCTGGTCTCCCGCGAAGCACCGATAATCGCCGCAGTCTGGGTAGCGCGAGGGGAGGTGCGTGACTATGTCGCACGCAATCGTTCATCCGGTTCCCGAGGAATGGAAGCAGCGGGCCTGGATCGACAACGAACGGTATTTGGCCGAATACCAGCGCTCGATCGCCGACCCCGAGAGCTTCTGGAGCGAGCACGGCCGGCGCATCGATTGGATCAAGCCCTTTACCAAGGTCAAGGACAGCTCATATTCCGGCGATGTCCATGTCCGGTGGTTTTACGACGGCACCCTGAACGTCTCGCAGAACTGCCTTGATCGGCATCTCGCCGCGCGCGGCGATCAGGCCGCCATCATCTGGGAAGGCGACGATCCGGACGAGCAGCGCCACATCACCTATCGCGAGTTGCACCGCGAAGTCTGCCGATTCGCCAATGTTCTGAAGGGACGAGGCGTAAAGAAGGGCGACCGCGTCACCATTTACCTCTCGATGATCCCGGAGCTCGCCTACGCGATGCTCGCCTGTGCCCGCATTGGCGCTGTCCACTCGATCGTTTTCGGCGGCTTCTCGCCCGATTCACTGGCCGGTCGCATCCACGATGCCGATTGCAAGGTTGTCATCACCGCCGATGAGGGCATCCGGGGTGGCCGTACCATTCCGCTGAAGGCGACCACCGATGAAGCGGCAGCCAAGGCGCCGAGCGTCGATACGGTAATTGTCGTGCGTCGCACTGGTGGCGACATAAACTGGGTCGACGGCCGCGACCACTGGTACCACGAGCTCGCGGCCGAGGTGGGCGAGGATTGTCCGCCCGAAGAAATGGGTGCCGAGGATCCGCTGTTCATCCTTTACACCTCCGGCTCCACGGGTAAGCCCAAGGGCGTGCTGCACACCTCCGGTGGCTATCTCGTCTACGCCTCGCTCACGCATCAGTGCGTCTTTGACTATCACGACGGCGATATCTACTGGTGCACCGCTGACATCGGTTGGGTCACCGGTCACAGCTACATCATCTATGGGCCGCTCGCGAACGGGGCGACGACGCTGATGTTCGAGGGTGTGCCGACCTATCCCGATTCGTCGCGGTTCTGGCAGGTCGTCGACAAACACGAGGTCAATATCTTCTACACCGCGCCAACGGCGATCCGGGCGCTGATGCGCGAGGGTGACGGCCCTGTGGAGAAAACCAGGCGCACGTCGCTCCGTCTCCTTGGCACGGTCGGTGAGCCAATCAACCCCGAGGCTTGGGAGTGGTACTACCGCGTGGTCGGCGACAACCGCTGTCCGATTGTCGATACCTGGTGGCAGACCGAGACCGGTGGCATCTTGATTACGCCCTTGCCGGGCGCAACCGACCTCAAGCCAGGTTCCGCGACGCGACCCTTTTTCGGGGTGCGGCCCGAGCTTGTTGATGCCGAGGGCAAGGTGCTGGATGGGGCCGCAGCGGGGAATTTGTGCATCGCCGATTCGTGGCCCGGCCAGATGCGTACGTTGTACGGCGACCATCAACGTTTCGTGGACACCTATTTCAAAAACTACCCTGGCAAGTACTTTACGGGTGATGGCTGCCGTCGCGATGAGGACGGTTATTATTGGATCACGGGGCGAGTCGACGACGTGATCAACGTCGCCGGTCACCGGCTTGGGACGGCTGAAGTCGAGAGCGCGCTCGTCGCCCACGCCAAGGTCGCAGAGGCGGCGGTGGTGGGCTATCCCCACAACATCAAGGGCCAGGGAATCTATGCCTACGTCACCCTGAACGTCGGCGAGGAGCCCGACGAGAGCCTACGGAAGGAGCTCGTGCAGTGGGTGCGCAAGGAGATCGGCCCGATCGCGACACCCGATTTGATCCAGTGGGCGCCAGGGTTGCCGAAGACGCGTTCCGGCAAGATCATGCGGCGCATTCTGCGCAAGATCGCCGAGGATGACGCGGCCAATCTGGGCGATACCACGACGCTTGCCGATCCGAGCGTGGTCGGCGATCTCGTCGATAACCGCATGAACCGCGCCAGTGCGTGAGGCGCGGGCGTCCTAGGTGCCGGCGCACCAGCGCGGCCGCGGGCCTCGACCGTTATAGGGACGGGCGAGACCCGCGAGGAGCAGCGCGTCGGCGAGGTCGAGCCCGGCTTCCGTGGTGATGTGGGCGACAACGCGGCCACCGTATTTGTCATGGTGGACGTGGGTCAGGGCGACTGGGCCGTCCGCGACGGCGCTCACCAAAAAGCCACGAGCGCGCACAGCCAGCGCGCGCTCGGCCGGGCATCGGCCGCGAAGCTCCGGCGCATCAATCCCATCAAGCCGCGCCCGCACGGTTATCTCCTGACCGAGCCAGACGTGCGCGCGCACTGCCAGGGTGTAGCCGTCGATGATCTCGACCACAGCCGCCGGGATTGGACCTGGCAGGACCTCCTTCGCCTCCGCGGCAAATGCAAGCAGCGGGATGAGGCAGAGGTGAATAACGTGGTGTCGCATGATTGGGCCGCAACATGGCGCATGCGGGAAAATAAGAATGTGAGCTTGCTCTGCGCTGGCAGCATGTTCCTGTTCGGCGAGCACGTTTCAAGAACACGAGGCCAGGATCAGGCGTGATGGCACGCCCGCACTGCATGCGCTACTGTGCACCACCCTAAGCGAACTCGCGATGAGCGACCGATTCGTCCGCCTCTCTGTCTTGTTGCGCCTCGCGGCAGCCTGTCTGATGGCCACGGCCGCCGCAGGCATGGCATTGGCCCGTGCTGATACACCGAAGGTTGCCCTGGAGCGCGCCTTCCCCGAGCTGAGCTTCGACCGGCCGTTAGCGTTTCTGCAGGCGCCGGACAGGCCGGATAGTTGGTACATCGTCGAGCAGGCGGGGCGCGTATTCGTCTTCGACAACCGACCCGGTGTGGCGCGAGCCTCACTTTTCGCCGATATCCGCGGCCGGGTCGACGATGGGCCGAACGAGGCCGGTCTCCTCGGCATGGCATTCCATCCGGAGTACGCCACCAATCGGCGCGTGTTCCTCTCTTACACACGCAACGGATCGTCGCTGGTGTCTGTCATCTCAGAATTTGCTGCACGCCGGGATGGCTCGGCTCTCGATCCTGGCTCCGAGCGCGCAATCCTCACGCTCGATCAGCCCTACGGCAATCACAACGGCGGCGGCATCGGCTTCGGCCCGGACGGGTACCTCTACATCGGATTTGGCGATGGCGGAGCAGGGGGCGATCCCAAGGGCAACGGCCAGAAAACCGGGACGCTCCTAGGAGCGCTTCTGCGCGTTGACGTTGATTCTAGAACTCCGTACGGCATACCGCCCGATAATCCCTTCGTCGCCGCCGGCGGTCGCCCCGAGATCTACGCCTACGGCCTCCGCAATCCCTGGCGGTGGAGTTTCGACCGGAAAACCGGCGCCTTGTGGCTCGCGGACGTCGGTCAAGACAAGTGGGAAGAGATCGACATCATCGAGAACGGCGGCAACTACGGGTGGAACTGGCGCGAGGGCGCGCACCGCTATCGCGCCGGCAGCGCGGCTGGGCCGCTGATAGACCCGGTCTTCGATTACGGCCACGACGAGGGCTGTTCCGTGACGGGCGGTTATGTGTACCGAGGCGCCGCGATCCCCGAACTCATCGGCGTCTACGTATATGGCGACTATTGCAGCGGCCGCGTCTGGGGCCTGTTCCGAGAAGGCAGCGGCTATGTTTCGCGACGCTTGGTGGAGGCCGACATCAACATTTCCACTTTTGGCGAGGGAATCGACGGGGAGCTTTATGCGATCGACCTGGGCGGCGGGATCCACAAGCTCGTGCCCGCCAGGTGACAACCGTCCTGACGCGGCATCTCAAAAGTCGTAGCAGATCCCGTTGCGCTCCCAATCGCCATAGCGGGTCGGCTCGAGTCCTTTCGGGCCGCCGACCTCGCGCCGTCGTCGCCCTCCGGGGCGCGCACTGCCCTCATCCTCAAGTTCATCGCCGCGCTGGTCCGTGGCAGGCTCGCGGGGCTCGGCCGGTGTGCTCATAGGGCGATCCTAGCCGCTCGAGGTGCACATGCCCACTCCTTCTCGTGACCGTGATTCACATCGGGGCACCGCAAGATGAACCCGGCTCCAGCAGGGCTTCCGGCGCGGGAAGCGGCACGGATGCTGCTCGATGAGGTGTTGCACCACCGCCGGCCGCTGGACAGCGCTTTCGATCGCATCGTCACGCCGCTTGCACCGCGGGATCGCGCCTTTGCCCGGGCGCTCGCCGCCACGGTGCTGCGGCGCCTTGGCCAAATCGACGCACTGTTGGATGGCTTCTTGGAACGGCCGCTGGTCAAGAGGAACCGCTGGGTGCGCCAAGTGTTGCGGCTCGGCGCCGCCCAGCTTCTGTTTCTCGGCACGCCGGCCCACGCCGCGGTAGCCAGTGCCGTTGAGCAGGCAGCAGAATCGGGGCCTCTGAAGGGACTCGTGAACGCGGTGCTGCGGCGCGTAGCCGACGACGGCGCGGCGGGCGTTACTGCGCAGGATGCGCCTCGACTGAACACGCCTGAGTGGCTGTGGGGTAGCTGGTCGGACGCCTACGGGGAGGTGCGGGCGCGGGCAATCGCCGATGCGCATCTGATCGAGCCGCCGCTTGATCTCACCGCCAAGGACGATGACGCACGATGGGCGCATCATCTCAATGCGCGGTCATTGCCATGGGGCACGCTGCGGCTCGATCGCGCAGGGCGCATCGAGGATCTCCGTGGGTATGCGCAAGGCGCGTGGTGGGTCCAGGACGCAGCTGCGGCGCTACCAGGAAAGTTGTTGATGGACGCCGTGAAGGTCGCCGGGCGGCGAACTCTTGATCTCTGCGCTGCGCCGGGTGGCAAGGCCGCGCAGCTTGCGGCGGCTGGCGCGCTGGTGACGGCGATCGATCGCTCCGCGGTCCGCACCAAGCGCCTCCGCGCCAACCTCGGGCGTCTTGACCTTACCGCCGAGACCGTCGTGGCAGATGCCGTCGGCTGGCGCGCAGCGGAGCCGTACGAGGCAGTCCTTCTGGATGCACCTTGCACCTCGACCGGGACGATCCGGCGCCATCCCGACATCCCGCACCTCAAGGTGCCTACGGAGGTCGAGCGCATGTGCGCTCTACAAGACGGCCTGCTGACGACTGCCACTGCGGCGCTCGCGCCTGGCGGCGTGTTGGTATATTGCGTGTGCTCGCTTCAGCCTGAAGAGTGCGAGGCACGCATCGAACGGCTGCTGTCGGCTGATTCGGGCTTGGCACGGATCGAAATACGCGCCAATGAGGTTGGCGGTCGGCCCGAGCTGATCAACGTAGCCGGCGATCTCCGTACATTGCCCTGCCATCTCCAGGAGCACGGCGGCATCGATGGATTCTATGCCGCGCGGTTACGCCGAGAAAGGTGACCGTCACGTGCGTCGAATATGTAGTCGCCGTCGCCGGCGAACTTCGGCACCGGTTGGCGGTCGGGGAGCTTGATCGCTTCATAGCCGAGCGGCTCGAGAATCGCCCAAGCCTCGGCTGGGTCAGTGTCGGCGCGCGCGAGGTGCGTCCTCACCAGCTCAAGCAGCAACGTCGGCCTATGGGAAGCAAGTGTCCTGCTAGCGCCGCGCAGGAGACGTATCTCCCAGCCTTCGACGTCCGCTTTGATGAAATCAAGTCGGTTAATTCCCTGCTCGCTTGCAAAGCCATCCAGCGTGGTCGTGCTTACCGTCTCGTGACGAGCCTCGCGGCGTGGGCTGCGCGCCCCCAAATGACTGAGGCCAAAACCGAAGCTGCCGCTCGCCTTGAGCGGAATCGCGAGGTCCTCGGTTCCCTCGCTGTCGGACAGAGCACGCGCGACAATGGTGACATTGCGGAGACGGCGCAGGCTCACCACCGGTTCGAGGACGCTTCTCGCGTACGAGCCCGGCTCAAACGCATAGATTCGACCGCCCGGCGCAAGACCGGCGAACAACTTGGTAAATTGGCCCGCGTGGGCGCCGGCATCGATCACGATCCCGTCCTGGGGAACGAGAGAAGCAAGAAGGGGGCGCAGATCCCGGTGATGCTGGCGCGCGAGCGCTTTGTACAGATGCGCGAGATGGGTCAGGCGCTGGCAGGCGGTCAGGGCTGGTGCCGGCATGTCACTCGAATCGTGCCATACCCGCCCACCGCGGCGCCACTGCTTGCGGGGTCGGGGCGAAGCTGGTAACTGAGCGCATGCGCCGCCGGATACGGATCGCGCCCTCCATTCTGGCCGCAGACTTCGCCAAGCTCGGCGAAGAGGTTCGCGCGCTCGACGACGCCGGCGCCGATTACATTCACATCGACGTCATGGACGGGCACTTCGTGCCCAACATCACGATGGGGCCACTCATCCTGAAGTCGCTGCGACCGCATACGACGTTGCCGCTCGATGTTCACCTGATGATCTCGCCGGTCGATCCCTTCATCTCCGGCTTCGCCGAAGCGGGTGCCGACATCATCTCGGTGCATGTGGAGGCCGGTCCGCACGTTCACCGCACCATTGACCTGATCAGGTCGCTCGGAATCAAGGCGGGGATCTCGCTCAATCCGGGTACGCCAGCCTCTTCCGTGGACAACTTCTGGGACATCGTCGATCTCGTCCTGGTCATGAGCGTCAATCCGGGCTTCGGGGGCCAGACCTTCATCGAGGGTCAGCTCGATAAGGTACGCGCACTGCGACGGCGAATCGACGAGGCGGGGCGCGAGATCGCACTTGAGATCGACGGCGGCGTTACGGCTGAAACGGCACCTCGTGCGATCGAGGCGGGCGCCGACGTTCTGGTGGCGGGTACTGCCTCTTTCGCGGGCGGACCAGAGTGTTACGCCGCCAACATCGCGGCGTTGAGGGGACAGCCGCCTCGATGACCACAGTGACGGGGTCGGCGTGGTCTGAACGGCTGGTAGATCGGCTCCGCGATGCGGTGTATCGCACGCCGTTCTCCGCTGTTGCCACGAGCGGACGTGGTGCAGCGCAGCTCGTCGCGAGCATAACCGATTCCCATCCCGGCGATGTCGCGCGGGCTGATCAGCTCTTTCACGGTTGCTACCAGTTCGCCGGCGAGGAACACCGCGCTCCGGCCACGCCTCCCTGGGATGTCGAGGGCGCCTCCCCCGAGTGGCACGCAGAAGCCCATGCGTTTGACTGGCTGAGGGACTTCCGCGCCAGTGGTGGCGGTGCTGCGTCGCGCAAGGCGCGGGAGCTCTGCATGAGCTGGCTCGACCGCGACGGCGAAAACACGCTCGGAGGCGACCCCGAGATTTTGGGGCGCAGGGTCTCGGCCTGGTTGTGCAACGCGGGCTTCCTCATGCGGGATTCGGATATCCGGTTCCATGAAGCGTTTCTCGCAAGCCTTGGCCGTCAGATACGGCTCCTGTCGCGCACCGCCCACGGCGGCGCGGACGGCGTCGGACGGATCGCCGCCGCGGCGGGCCTAGTTCTCGCGGGTCTTGCACTCGCGCGGGGCGACCGCCTGGCTCAGCGTGGGCTTGGCCTGATGGAAATCGAGATCCGGCGACAGATCCTGACTGATGGCGGCCACATCTCACGTAGTCCGTCCGCGCTGCTCGCCGCATTTGCCGAGCTTGCGCGCGTTCACTCGACGTATCACGGGCTTGAGCGCGCGTCGCCACCCTTCCTGGTCAACGCCATAGGGCGAATGGCGCCAATGCTGCGTCTGTTGCGGCATGGCGATGGCGGGCTTGCGCTCTTCAACGGTGGCTATGAGGAATCACCGACCGCGATAAACGCCCTACTCACCGTCGCCCAAGACAACGACGCGGCCTTCGCCTCGGCGCCGCACAGCGGCTACGAGCGAATGCACGCCGATCGGCTAGTCCTGCACGTCGATACCGGGGCCCCGCCACCGCCGCCGTTCGATGCGTGTGCGCACGCCGGGTTGTTGAGTTTCGAGCTCAGCGCCGGCAGTGAGCGGCTGATCGTAAACTGCGGGCAGGCCGTGCCCACGAATCAGAGTTGGTGGATAGCGAGTCGGGCCTCTGCGGCCCATTCGACGCTGGTCATCGACGATACCAACTCGGTCGGTATCAGCGCCGGAGAGGGCGTGATCCGTCGATCGGCGCCGCCGCGCGTGAACCGTCGCGACAGCGACCATGGTCGGTACATCGAAGCCAGCCACGACGGGTACCGAGAGGCGTTCGGCATTCATCATGAACGCGCGCTAGCCTTGGCCGCCGACGGCGGTGGAGTGCGAGGCGAGGACAGACTCGTCGGCGGCCGCGCCAAGCCTTTTGCGGTGCGCTTTCACCTACACCCGCGGGTACGCGCCTCGCTCGTCCGCGCCGGACGGGGGGCATTGCTCGGTCTCGCCGACGGGACCGGCTGGGTGTTCGCGGCCCAAGCCGGCGGTCTCGAGCTGCACGACAGCGTCTACCTCGGCGGCCGCGGCGAGCCGCGGCGCAGTGAGCAACTGGTGGTTACGGGCCTACACGCGGGCCGGGAAACCAGCGTGCGTTGGCGTCTGGACCGCGCCGGCTAGTCGGGTCGGCCGCTCAGAGCTGCCAGCGGCGGAGGCCGGCCGGCAGTTCGACTTCGCGCCACATGCCCTGGACGTCGGCAACGAGCCCCCCGGGGTTGAGGAGCGCGGCAAGCCCATCCCCGGTTAAAGCGCGATAGGCGTCATGGGACACCACGCCTATCACGCCGTCGTAGCCCTCAAGCCCATCGAGATCGCGCAAGAGATCAATGCCGTACTCGCTGGTGGCTTCCTCGCGATCAGCCAGCGGATCGTGCACGTCGACGCGGTGGCACCGCGCCGTCAGCGCCGCAACCACATCCCCCGCCTTGGCGTTGCGCAGATCAGGCACGTTTTCCTTGAACGTAAGCCCCAACATCAAGAGGTGGGACGGGCCGCTCAGTCGGTTGTCGAGCTCGGCCGCGATGAACTCACCCATGCCGTCGTTGATACGCCGGCCAGCGAGGATCACCTCGGGATCGTGGCCGAGCTCTGCGGCACGATGGGCAAGATAGAAGGGATCGACGCCGATACAGTGCCCGCCGACAAGGCCAGGTCGAAACGGCAAGAAGTTCCATTTGGTGCCGGCGGCTTCCAGGACGTCGTGAACCGAGACGTCAAGCTTATGGAAGATCATCGTCACTTCGTTGATGAAGGCGATGTTGATATCGCGCTGGGCGTTCTCAATGACCTTTGCAGCCTCTGCGGTCTTGATGTCCCGGGCGGCGAACACGTTGCCACCGTTGATTGATCCGTACAGCTCGCAAAGACGTTCGGAGGTCTCGGGAGTCTGGCCCGCGACCACCTTGGTGATACGGTCCACTGTATGCTCGCGGTCTCCTGGGTTAATCCGCTCAGGCGAGTACCCCAGGAAGAAGTCAACACCACAGTGGAGGCCGGAATGCTCGGCCAGGAGTGGGCCGCAAATCGACTCGGTGACGCCTGGATAGACGGTACTCTCAAGGACGACGATCGCGCCGCTACTCAAAAGGGGGCTCACGGTTCGACACGCCGCCCGGACCGCAGCGAGATTTGGCCGATTGTCAGAGTCGACGGGCGTGGGGACGGTAATGATGAAGATTTCCGATCCGCGCAGATCATCGGCATCGGTGGTCACCTTCAGGGTCGACCCCAAGAGCGCCGTCCGGTCGATCTCGTGGGTCCGGTCGAGACCGTTGCCAAGTTCCTCAACCCGCCCCGAGTCGATGTCGAAGCCGACAACGTCGTGGCGGCGGGCCAGCGCCACCGCGAGTGGCAGGCCCACGTAACCGAGGCCGACGACCGCGATCCGAATAGCTGACGCCATGTTTTATCTCCGTGGAAGCTGCACTCTCGTATTGACCGGCGGTATCGTTGTCAATGACGCCTGTCACGCGCGCTGCTGGCCTCGCTGGACGAAGCGATTATGATCTCAGTCTCATGACGCGCGCGCCCCGTGGCGGCACTCGACGGCTGCTGTTCCTCGCAGCCGACGCGCCGTTCTTCGTGACCCACCGTCTTGCGATCGCCCGCGCCGCACAAGAAGCCGGCTATGACGTGCACGTAGCGATACCCTTCGAAGAACGTCCGGTCGCCACCATCCGCGCGTGCGGGTTGACGTGCCACGATATTCCGCTTCGGCGCGGCAACGAATCGATTGGCGGCGAGCTGCGGCTGATCGTCGCGTTCGCTCGCCTGATCCGAACGCTGAAGCCCGATCTGGTCCATGCGGTCAGCCTTAAGCCAGTCATCTTTGGTGGCCTAGTCACCCGCCTTCTCAGCGTGCCCGCGGCGGTTCTGGCGGTGACCGGCCTCGGCCACGTGTTTCTCAAGCCGGGTCTCAAGACAGCGGTTCAGCGGGCCGTCATCAAGCGATTGTATCGGTTCGCGCTCGCCCACCCGCGCTCGCGCACCATCTTCCAAAACCCCGACGATCTAGCACTATTTCTGCGCACGGAGCTGGTTGCCGAGGACGTGACCACCATTATCAAGGGCTGCGGCGTTGACACGGCCCACTTTCGACAAATGCCCGAGCCCCCCGATCCGGTGGTCGTGATGTTCCCCGCGCGCATCCTCGGCGACAAGGGGGTCCGCGAGTTCGTTGATGCAGCCCGCATCCTGCATGGCCAGGGTGTCCGGGCCAGGTTTGTGTTGGTCGGGCGGACTGATCCAGAGAACCCGACCGACATCGGCGAGCCCGCCATCCGTGCGTGGGAGGCGGCGGGCGACGTCGAGTGGTGGGGGTTCTCCGAGGAAATGCCGCATGTGCTCGCCCGCGCGCACATCGTCTGCATGCCGTCCTATATGGAGGGTCTGCCGCGCGTCCTGATCGAAGCCGCGGCGTGCGGGCGTGCGGTGGTCACGACTGATGTGCCCGGGTGCCGTGAGATCGTTCGTGACGGCGAGAATGGTCTTCTTGTGCCGGTTCGCGACGGTGCAGCAACTGCCGCCGCGATCGCGCGCCTTATTGCCGATAGCGACCTCCGCCAGCGTCTCGGCGGCCGCGGCCGCGAGATTGCGAGCGCCGAGTTTACCGTCGAGCGATTCGTTGAGGACACGTTGGCGGTCTATCGCAGGCTCATGCCGGCGACGGCATGAGCCGCCGCTCAAAATGAACTGGACCTGGCCGGTTGGGGTGGTGGCGGCGGGTGTGCTGGCGTTCAGCCTCACGCGTTTGGTTCTCTGGTGGCTCGAACGGCGCGGCATGCTCGATGTCCCAAATGTTCGATCGAGCCACACCGTACCCACGCCGCGGGGCGGTGGCATCGCACTCGTGGCCGCCATCACCGTGGCGTGGACCTGGGGAGCGGCCATGGGAACCGCAGCCGCCACAGCGACGGCGATCGTGCTCGGTCTTGGCTTCGGGCTCGCAGCGCTGTCATTTCGCGATGACGTGCGGGCTCTGCCGGTTCTGATCCGCCTGGGTGGCCAGATCGCCGTTGTTGCGGTCGGCACCGCGGCGTTGCCGGCCGACGGTTTGGTCTTTCAAGGCCTGCTCCCCCTCGTCGCCGATCGCGCACTGGCGGCGCTGGTATGGCTGTGGTTCGTCAACCTCTACAACTTCATGGATGGCATCGATGGCATCACAGGGATCGAGACGTTCTCGATCGGCGTTGGTTTATTCCTTGCGATGACGCTTGCAGCCGGGCCCGGCGATGTCGCCTACGGAGGGCTCTGCACCGCGGCAGCGGCCGTCGGCTTCCTGTGGTGGAATCGCCACCCCGCGCGCATTTTCCTTGGCGATGTCGGCAGTATCCCGCTCGGATTCTGGGTCGGGTGGTTGCTGCTCTCCGCGGCCGCGGTCGGCCACTGGGTGCCGGCCTTGCTCTTGCCGCTTTACTACCTCGCCGATGCGACGCTGACGTTGATGCGCCGGGCGTTTGCAGGGGAGGCTGTGTGGCGTGCACATGCCGGCCACTTCTACCAGCACGCCGCGCGCGCCCTAGGCCGCCACGATAGCGTCACCCGCGTGATCCTTGTCGTCAATCTCGGCCTCATCGTGCTGGCCGCGCTTAACGCCGTAATATCTCCTCTCAGCGTCGTGTGGCTGATCGGGGGGGCCGCGTTAACGCTTGGATTGTTGTGGTATTTTGCTACTCGCAAGCCGGTGACCGCTCCACCCGCACCTGGTCATGCCTGACAACCCAGCACTGCCACGCATCAACATGCGGATTGCCGCGGTCGCCACCCACGACCTCGTGATGGCGGCCGCCTCTTTCGAGATCGCGGTTTGGCTGCGCTACTGGACGTTGGGCGCGGTCCAGCCGATTGGCCTGGTTTGGGAGGGGACGCTAGTCTTCACCCTGGTCAGCGCCGTCATCTTCTGGTGGACAGGGCTGTACCGCGGGATCTGGCATTACGCCTCTCTCAACGACTTTATCGGCATAGCGCGGGCGGTGACGCTCGCCGTCCTGATCTTCCTTCCGATGCTGTTCGCGCTCACCCGGCTCGCGGACTATCCGCGCACTTCGGTGTTCATCAACTGGCCACTCCTGATCCTGATGTTGGGTCTGCCGCGACTGGTGTGGCGGCTTCTCAAGGATCGCAGCCTCACCCACATCTTCGCCCGCGCGAGCAGTGAGCGGGTGCCCGTGCTGCTTGTGGGGGCCGTCGACGCGGCAGAAACGTTCATTCGCGAGATGGCGCGTGCGCGGGGCGCGCCGTACGCCGTCGTCGGCATCGTCGCCGATCAACCGGGCCGGGTCGGCCGCAACATTCGCGGGGTACGTGTGTTCGGGACTATCGCTGAGGCCCCGACCATCATCGAGCGGTTAAGTGCGCGCGGCCGCCGCCCGCAGCGGCTGATTCTCGCCTCCGATACGATTGATGGTGCGCAGGTCCGCTGGCTGTTCGATCTCGCCGACCGGACGGGTATGACGCTGGCTCGGTTGCCGCGCCTCACCGATTTTCGCGGTCAGGGCGAGGGCGTCGAAGCGAGGACACCTGCCGATGGTTCAGAGGTGCGCCCAGTCGGGGTTGAGGATCTCCTCGGCCGGCCGCAAAGGGTGCTCGATCGATCAGCGATGCGGTCGCTGATCGCCGGCCGGCGGGTGATGGTGACCGGCGCCGGCGGGACAATCGGCGGCGAGCTATCACGCCAGGTATCGGCGCTTGGCCCGGCGCGTATCGCGCTCCTCGACAATGGCGAACACAACCTTTACCGGATCGATCAGGAGCTCTCGGAGCGGTTCCCGGAGCTGTCGCGAGGCACCTTCCTCGGGGATGTACGCGATCCGGTCCGCATCTCTGATCTGTTGGCGCGGGAGCAGCCGGAGCTCGTCTTCCACGCCGCCGCCTTCAAACATGTGCCGCTTAGCGAAGGCAATCCCAACGAAACGGTGCTCACCAATGTCCTCGGCACGCGCCTCGTCGCCGAAGCCTGCCGTGATGCTGGCGTCGACACATTCGTGCTGATCTCGACTGACAAAGCGGTAAACCCGTCATCGGTGATGGGGGCGAGCAAGCGGGTGGCCGAAATGTTGTGCCAGGCCCTTGGGGCGACCGAGGCCAGGCGCGGTGCGCCCACCCGCTTCGTGACAGTCCGATTTGGCAACGTGCT
Organism: Alphaproteobacteria bacterium; assembly: GCA_965248765.1. GTDB lineage: Bacteria > Pseudomonadota > Alphaproteobacteria > VGEJ01 > VGEJ01 > CBDFKF01. The sequence goes on along the minus strand of CBDFKF010000004.1, from coordinate 2,338,043 downwards.
GGGCTCAACCGGGTCGGTCGTGCCGTTATTCCGCCGGCAGCTTGCCGCCGGCGGGCCACTCACCGTGACCCATCCGGACGTCAGCCGCTATTTTATGACGACGCGAGAGGCGGTGGAACTGGTGCTGCAGGCCTCGGCGCTGCCGCAGGACGATGTGACCCTACGTGGCAAGCTGTTAGTCCTCGACATGGGGGAGCCCGTGCGGATTCAGGACCTCGCGCGACAAATGATCCGCTTAGCCGGCCGGCGGCCAGACAAAGACATCGCGATCGTTTTCACCGGGCTTCGCCCCGGCGAGAAGCTCCAAGAGGAGCTGCTGCACGAGGCCGAACGCTTGGTGCCGACATCCTGCGACGGCATCATGCTGGCGGCACCGCGTTTGATCGACTATGGGCGGCTCGCGCCGCAGCTCGATCGCTTGACGACGGCGGCCACTTCGCGCGCCACCGAGAAGACCCTGGCGCTTCTAGGGGCGCTGGTACCCGAGTACAGCGGCCCTGAATCTGTTGCCACACATGGTGCGGCATCGGATGAGCGCGCCGCGGCGAGCGCTGAATGAGCTCGCCTTCGCCGCTGCGGCGGGCCTTGATCTCGGTATCGGACAAATCGGGATTGGTCGAGCTAGGCCAATTCCTGGCGGAGCACGGGATCGAGATCCTTTCCACTGGCGGCACCGCGCGGACACTGACGGCCGCCGGGATCGACCACACCGACGTCAGCACCTATACCGACTTTCCCGAGATGATGGACGGACGGGTGAAGACGCTGCACCCAAAGGTCCATGGCGGCATTCTTGCCTTGCGCGATGACCCAGCACACACCGAGGCGATGACTAGCCATGATATCGCTGCGATCGATCTCGTCATCGTCAACCTCTATCCGTTCGAGGAGACGGTGGCCAGCGGCGCCGATTTTCCGACGTGTATCGAGAACATCGACATCGGCGGCCCGGCGTTGATCCGCGCCGCCGCCAAGAACCATGCCTTCGTCACGGTCATTGTTGAGCCCGGCGACTACACAGTCCTCCGCGACGCGATAGGCGCACATGGAGGCGGCACCGACCTTGACCTGCGGCGACAGCTCGCGGCAAAGGCGTTTGCACACACTGCCGCATATGATGCGGCGGTTGGTGCGTGGTTCGGGCGAGAGGTGGACGGGCCCTTGCCGGAGCGGCTGGTTTTCGCGGCGCAGCGGACCGCCGTGCTGCGCTACGGCGAGAATCCGCACCAGTATGCTGCGCTTTACGTCGGTGGGACGCAGCGGGCCGGGGCGGCGACGGCACGCCAGATCCAGGGGCGCGGGCTCAGCTTCAATAACATCAACGATACCGATGCGGCGTTCGAACTGGTTGCCGAGTTCCGTGAACAGCCGACGGTCGCGATCATCAAGCATGCGAACCCCTGCGGGGTCGCCACGGCTGAGAGTCTTGGCACGGCCTATCGCGGCGCGCTTGCGTGCGATCCGGTCAGCGCGTTCGGCGGCATCATCGCGGCCAACCGGCCGCTCGATGCCGAGACCGCGGCCGAGATCGCCAAGCTGTTCGTCGAGGTCGTGATCGCCCCCGATGCCGATGCAGACGCGCGCGCTCATCTCGCTGAAAGGAAGAACCTGCGCCTTCTTCTCAGCGGCGACTTGCCGGATCCATCGGCCCCCGGCGCCACTCTGCGCAGTATAGCGGGTGGCTATTTGCTCCAGTCGCGAGACGGTGGGCGCGTCGGTGCGGCCGACCTCACGACCGTAACCCGGCGCACGCCCAATGAGCAGGAGCTTGTGGATCTACTGTTCGCCTTTATGGTGGCGAAACACGTCAAGTCGAACGCGATCGTCTATGCGAAGGACGGGGCGACGGTCGGGATCGGCGCCGGCCAAATGAGCCGCGTCGATGCCGCGCGCATTGCCATCGCCAAGGCCCGCGACGCCGCCACCACGGCTGGTTCGGCGGCACCGCTCACAGAAGGCTCAGTGGTGGCCTCCGATGCGTTCTTCCCGTTCGCCGATGGCCTGAAGGCGGCGGCCGAGGCGGGGGTAACCGCCGTGATTCAACCGGGCGGCTCGCGCCGCGACGACGAGGTGATCGCGGCCGCCGACGAAGCGGGGTTGGCCATGGTGTTCACCGGCCAGCGCCACTTCCGGCATTAGCGGTTACGATGTGCCGATGATCATGCTGCGCACGTAACGGTTGGCGACCGCGAGCCGCGCGACGTCGATGCTGCCCGCGGCCTTGAACTCGGCGATAAGGTCCCTGGTCCGCGCGACCGCGATGCGGTTCAGTTCCACCCAGCCGGCCACGGCGTCTTCGCCGACTGCTCCGTTCGCGGCCGCGATGACCCGGGTCGTGAGAGCCCGCTGCTGGCTGTAGAGATCCTCGACGATGACGATCACTGCCAGCCGCTGCCAGTAGTCCTCGGCGGCGATGATATCGGCCGCCGCCCGCAGCCAGTCGAGGCCAAGATGTGCGCCGACCGCGAAATAGACGCGACCGACATCCACGACCGGGCGTTCGCTGCTGGTGGCGGCCTGGACGATGTCACATGCTGCCGAGAGCGGGTCGAGCGCTGCGACGCGCGCCGCGACGACCTCGGGCACACCCTCAGCGATCAGTGATTCAATGCGACGCAAGCAAGCGTCGCGGTCGAAATCAGTCAGCAGACCCTCGCGTACCTCAGCGAGCGCCGCAATCCCTGGCGCAAAGGAGTCGACGGTCCGGGCGATATCCAGGGGCTGTGGTAGGTTGCGGATGAACCACAACGTGCCACGCCGCACCAGCTCAATCATCTCGATCAGCATCCGCGTCTGAATCGCCGCGTCGACTCGGTTGTCGAGCCCCTCTATCGCCGTCCACAACTCGCGCAAGCCGAACACCTCGCGGGTCGCCGCGTAGGCGCGTGCGACGATGTTGGCGGGTTGGCCCGTCTCCTCCTCGATATCGCTGATGAAGGTCGGGCCGGCGCGGTTGACGAGGCTGTTGGCGACGGAAGTTGCAACCAGCTCGCGGCGCAGACGGTGGTTGGTGATCGGCCCGCCGAACTCCTCCTGTAGCGGCACGGGGAAATACCGGATGAGATCGGTGCCGAGTTGAGGATCCTCCGGGACATCGCTCCCCAGTAACTGGTCGTAGAGCGTCGTCTTGGCGTAGGCCAACAGCACCGCTATTTCGGGCCGTGTCAGGCCTCGACCCGCGGTGCGCCGCTCAGCGGTTGTCTCGTCGTCGGGGAGATGTTCGAGCCCGCGGTCGAGGAGGCCGCGGCGTTCGAGCTTACGCATAAAGTGAGAGGCGGCATCGAGCAGCCGCTCGGGTTGTGCCAACGCGACCGAGATGGCCTGGGTCTGCATGTAATTGTGGCGCAGCACGAGTTCGGCCACCTCGTCGGTCATCTCGGCGAGTCGGCGATTGCGCTGTTTTTCCGTTATCTCGCCGTCTTCGGAGACGGCGTTCAGCAATATCTTGATGTTGACCTCATGGTCGGAACAGTCGACGCCCGCCGAGTTATCTATGGCATCGGTGTTGATCCGACCGCCCGCCGCCGCGAACTCAATGCGCCCCCTTTGGGTGAGGCCTAGGTTGGCGCCCTCTCCGACCACCTTGCAGTGGACTTCGTTCGCGTCGATTCTGAGGGCATCGTTGGCGCGATCATCGACCTCGGCGTTTGTTTCTCCACGGGCCTTCACGTATGTGCCGATACCGCCGAACCACAGGAGATCGGCCGGCATCTTGATGAGTGCCCGGACTAACTCATTCGGCGTCATGTGATCGCGCGGTGTCTCGATCAAGGCCTGCATCTGCGGGCTAAGTTCAATTGACTTCGCTCGCCGCTCGAAAACGCCCCCACCCTCGGAAATCAAGCTCGGGTCGTACTCGGACCAGCTTGAACGAGGCAACGCGAACAGCCTCTGACGCTCCGCAAAACTCACCGTGGGGTCCGGATCCGGATCAAAGAAAATGTGCAGATGATTGAAGGCGGCGAGCAGCTTGATGTGTTGGGACAACAACATGCCGTTGCCGAAAACATCCCCCGACATGTCGCCGACTCCGATGACCGTGAAATCTTCGTTTTGCGTGTCGATCCCGAGTTCGCGGAAGTGGCGCTTGACCGACTCCCAGGCGCCGCGCGCCGTGATGCCCATCTTCTTGTGGTCGTAGCCTTCGGAGCCGCCAGAGGCAAAGGCATCGCCGAGCCAGAAGCCGTAGTCCTTGGCGATTCCGTTGGCAATGTCGGAGAAGGTGGCGGTGCCCTTGTCGGCGGCGACGACCAGGTACGGATCGTCGACATCGTGGCAGACGCATTCGGGCGGCTTTCGCACGGCCCCGCCAACGAGGTTGTCGGTAAGATCGAGCATGCCCCGCATCATCGTTTCGTAGCAGGCGATGACCTCAGCCATCACGGCGGCGCGCTCACCGCTCCGCGGGAGCGCCTTGCACACGAATCCGCCCTTCGAGCCGACAGGCACGATGACGGCGTTCTTGACCATCTGCGCCTTCATCAGGCCCAGCACTTCGGTACGGAAGTCCTCGCGACGGTCCGACCAGCGAATGCCGCCGCGTGCGACCTTGCCGCCGCGCAGGTGCACCGCTTCTACCCGCGGCGAATAGACGAAGATCTCGGTCAGAGGGCGCGGCAGGGGCAGCTCGGCGATGGCCATGCTGTCGATTTTGAACGAGAAGTAAGGCTTAGGTTCGCTGTCGGCGCCAGGCTGGTAGAAGTTGGTGCGCAACGTTGCCTGAATGAGCTCGAGATAGCGCCGCAGGATTCGATCCTCATCTAGACTTTCGACCTTTTCCAAGGCCTCATTGATCGCGACTAGCAGCGAGCTCACTGTTCTTCCTGCCTCGTCCGCCTTGGCGGGGTCGAAGCGGCCGTGGAATAGCGCGATCAACATCACAGCGATGTCGGGATGGCGGTAGAGCGTGTCCTCCATGTAATTCTGGCTGAACGGTATCTGTGCCTGACGCAGATATTTGCAGCCAGCACGCAGCATCATGACCTCGCGCCACGTGAGCCCGGCGCGCAGCACCAAACGATTGAATCCGTCATCCTGCGCCGCGCCAGACCAAACGCGTACGAACGCCTCTTGGAAGGCGCTCTTGACGGGCCCCGGATCGAACGCTCGGCCGCCTGGCTCGACCAGTAAGAAGTCCTGGATCCACACCCGCGCCTCGCCGTTCTGCCGGCTCACGCAATAGGGGAGCTCCTCGATCACCCGTAAGCCCAGGTTCTCGAGGATCGGCAAGCAGTCCGAGAGGGCGATGGGGTCGTCGCAGTTGTAGATCTTGAGGCGAACCGAGTCATCGTCTGCCTCGAGTGGGCGATGGAGGTTGATTCCGATCGCGCCGCTGGCACCTAGCGCCTCCATCTGCTCAATGTCGAGGAGCGCCTCGCGCGGCGTGAAGCTGTCGCGGTAGGCGATCGGAAAGGCATCGAGGTAGATGCCGCGAAGCCGATTCCCTTCCTCTTCCGCGAAGTGCTCAATGAGCGCGCCGTATAAATCGTCCTTCCACGAACGGGCTGCGCGCACGATCTGCGCTTCCACTACCTCCAGGTCGGGTGTCGCCATGGCGGCGCCCGTTGCGACGACGATGACGTGAAGGCGTGCGAGCGCAGAGTTGCCAAGCAAGGTGTAGTAGGCGGAAACGCGGCCCCCGAAGGCACTCGCCAGAATGTCTTCGACCTGATTCCTCAGTGTGGTCGTGTACTGCTCGCGCGGGATGAAAACCAGGCACGAGCAGAATCGGCCGAAGCGGTCGCGCCGCACGAACAGGCCAATCCGCGGGCGCTCCTGCAACAACAGGATGCCGGTGGTGATGTCGAAGAGCGTGTCCTCCTCGATCTGGAAGAGTTCGTCGCGCGGATATGTCTCGAGGACGTTGAGCAACGCCTTGGCATCATGGCTGGACGGCTCGAACCCGGCCCGCGTTAACGTCCGCGCGATCTTGCGCCGGAGGTAGGGGATGTCACCCGGGGTGCGGTTGTATGCGACGGAGGTGAACAAGCCGACAAAACGCCGCTCACCCACGACTTCGCCACTGGCCCCATAGCGCTTGACCCCGATGTAGTCCATGTGCACGCGCCGGTGGACCGTCGCCCGCACGTTGGCCTTGGTAATGATGATTGGATCGGGAGTATCGAGGAAGTGCCGCACTTCCTCCGTGAGTGCGGCGAGCTCGGTCCGGCCACGGAGGATCTGTACACCCGGGTCGCGCAGCACACCGAGGCTCGATCCCTCAACCACCTTGTGGGTGAAGGTGCCGTTGCCGCGCACAACGTCGTAATCGCGGCAACCGAGGAAAGTGAAATGGTCATCGCCGGCCCAGTCGAGGAAGTCGCGAACCTCGTCCACTTCCTCCGCCGGCAGCTGTGGCGGTCGGCGCTCGAGACCTTCGATCGCATCGCGAAGCCTGGCTCGCATCGGTTCCCAGTCCTCGACCGCAGCGCGGACATCGCCCAGCACTTTCTCAATACCGAGGCGAATGACTTCGAGACGCTCGTCGGCCGACACCGCGTCGACTTCGAGATGCATGACCGATTCGGCGATGGCATCGGCAGCCTCTTCCTCGCGATCGAGCAGCGCGATCCGGTTGCCGTCATCGTCGCGTCTAACGCGAATGACCGGATGGACGATCAGGTGGTTGGTCAATCCTAGGCGGTCGATCTCGCCGCCCACCGAATCGACGAGGAACGGCATGTCGTCGTTGACGATCTCGACGATAGTGTGGGGTGAGGACCAGCCGTGCTGGTCGAACACCGGATTGTAGACACGCACCTTGGGGCGCCCGGGCGCCCGCCGCTCACCCAGCTTCCACGCGTTGAACGCTGCGCCGTAGAGGGCCTCGACGGGACGATCGACGACATCCTCGGGAGCTACCCACTCGTAGTAGGTCTTGAGGAAGTGCTCGATGGGCGGCGCTTGGTCAGCCGCGAGCCTACCCTGCAGATAGTCGACGAGCTCGGTGATGCGCCCGGCTTTGCTTTCCTGGGTGGCTGATGTCATGGCCCGCTCGACGCCTCCGTTGCGACCGCTCGACCGAATTTCGGTGACGATGCTAGGGCTGAACCGTTACAAACCCCCTACGCCGCGTGAGATAATGCCACGCCCGGGCCGTTGCCAATTGCACGAACGGCTCGGTCCGGCGCACGCCGAACGATCGTGCCGTTAACCCCGCTGATGCAGGAGGGGAGCCAAGATGGCCGCATCCAAGAAATATGACCTCGATACTTTCATGGACGGGCTCAAACGCCGCAACCCCGGGGAGATCGAATTTCACCAGGCGGTCTACGAGGTCGCCGCCGACGTCTTTCCTTACATCGCCGACAAGCCAATTTACCACGAAATGGAGATAATGCGACGGATCGCCGAGCCCGATCGCATTGTTATCTTCCGAGTATGTTGGGAGGATGATGAAGGCCACATCCGGGTAAACCGCGGTTATCGTGTTCAGAACAACAACTCGATCGGTCCTTACAAGGGCGGTCTACGGTTTCACCCCAGCGTCACGCTGAGCGTCCTTAAGTTCCTCGCATTCGAGCAAACGTTCAAGAACAGCCTGACGGGCCTGCCGATGGGTGGTGGCAAGGGCGGTGCCGATTTCAATCCGAAGGGAAAATCGGACAACGAAGTCATGCGCTTCTGCCAATCGTTCATGACGGAGCTTCAACGCCACGTGGGTGATGACGTCGATGTGCCTGCCGGCGACATCGGCGTCGGGGCCCGTGAGATCGGCTTCATGTTCGGGCAGTACAAGCGCCTGACCAACCGCTTCTCGGGCGTGCTCACTGGCAAAGGCATGGAGTTCGGCGGCAGCCCTATCCGCACCGAGGCGACCGGTTATGGCGCCGTCTACTTCATGGACAACATGCTCAAGCACCGCAGTGATTCAATAGAGGGCAAGACCTGCCTGGTCTCGGGCTCAGGCAACGTTGCCACCTACGCCGTCGAGAAGATCAACCAGCTTGGTGGCAAGGCGATCACAATGTCTGATTCTTCGGGTTTCATCCTTGATCCGGATGGCATCTCGGCCGAGAAGCTCGCCTACATAGTCGACCTCAAGACCAAGCGGCGCGGCCGCATTGAGGAGTATGCGAAGGAATACGGCGTCGAGTTCCAGGAGGGGAAGCGGCCGTGGATAGTGCCGTGCGATCTCGCTTTCCCGTGCGCTACCCAGAATGAAGTCAGTGCCGACGAAGCGAAAACGCTGATCAAAAACGGCTGCCAGGGCGTCTCGGAAGGGGCCAACATGCCGACTGAGCAGGCCGGCATCCATGCCTTCCTCGCCGCCAAGCGGCTCTTCGCGCCGAGCAAAGCAGCGAATGCGGGCGGTGTCGCGGTCTCGGGTCTGGAGATGAGCCAGAACTCGGCGCGCATTACCTGGAAGGAGGAAGAGCTCCAAAACCTGCTGCGCGACATCATGACCGGCATCCACGATGGCTGTGTGGAGTTTGGTGACGAGGGTGGCGACTACATCAACTATGTGAGGGGTGCCAACGTCTCTGGCTTCACCAAGGTCGCCGACGCGATGCTCGCCTACGGTGTCGTGTGACGGTGGGGACATTGCAGTCTGCGGCAACCGGCTGACGGTCCGCACCGCCGGAGGCGTGTCCTCTCGGCCGCTCACAAGCGCGGTCGCATGCCGATGCCCCTGGGTGCTTCCGTACCCGGCTGGTCGGGTTCCGCCTTGCGCTGTCTGACCATCAATCATCGCCAATCCCCGCCCAGACGCGCCGTTCCGAGGCCCTAGCGCCCCCGCTCCCCGCAGGAGGGCGCTAGGCGTGTTCTTTGTATGTTCATGCCGCTGGTTGACCTCTTCGCGGAAACGTCGCGAAACCTGCTAAGTTTTCGCCGAACTCTGTAATAGCCGTCACTCCGGCAAGGTCCCGAAGCGTTTGAATGGCGCCCTCGGGTCCTCATATTTGAGACATCCACGGGCCCACAGCGACAGAACGTCAGGGCCGATGGCGGGATCAACGAGGGTAGGAGAGGGATATTATGGCAACCAGAGCAACGACAGGCGGGTTCGAAGACGGCCAGGCTGCAGAGGTCGTCGTGCTGGACGCCCATGATGCCGCCGAGCTGGTGGTCCTGCTCACGGCCGAGTACGCGCACGAGGGCTCCGATCTGATCCTCACCGGAGCCGATGGCACACAGGTTCTCATTCAGGATTATTTTGCCCAAGCTGAGCCTCCGTTGCTGCTGACCGAGGGTGGCGCCCGCATCGGGGCCGAGTTAGCGAGTCGCCTAGTTGGCTCGGTTGCTCCGGGCCAGTACGCCCAGGCCGGTGAAGCGGTTGGCGCCCAGGCGATCGGCACCGTCGATACCATCGAGGGCGTGGTTACCGTGATCCGCGCCGACGGCACGCGGGTCGAGCTCGAGGCCCGCGCGCCGGTGTTCCAGGGCGATGTCATCGAGACCGACGAAGAAGGCGCCATCAACATCGTCTTCATCGATGACTCGACGTTCGCCATGGACGAAGACGGCCGCATGGTGCTTGATGAGTTCATCTTTGATCCAGCGACTCACGAAGGTAAATCTGCCTTCACCGTGGTTCAGGGTGTCTTCTCCTTCGTCAGCGGTGAGATTGCCAAAACCGGTCCCGACGCGTTGATCGTCAACACCCCAGTGGCGACGATCGGTATCCGCAGCACCGAGGTTGCTGTGCGTGCCGGTGCGGAGGGCGAGGAGACGATCATCACACTACTGGCAGAGGAGGATGGCGCGGTCGGCGAGATCGTCATCACCAACGCTGCTGGAACGCAAATTCTCAACATCGCCAATCAGACGTCTATCGTCTCCAGCAACCTGATCGCGCCGAGCGTGCCCGAGATCATGAGCAGCAGCCAGCTGAGCGATCTGTTCGGCACGGACTTCGACGCCCTCACCAGCCAGGACTTCCGCGACTCGGGGGGCGACCGCAGCGAGCGCGGAGCAGGCGAAGATGAGCTACTCGACGCCCGGCTTGAGGAGGTCAAAGAGGCAGCCATCCAGTCCGGGGCCGATCCAGACGCCGTGGCGGCCGCCGAGGCCGCGTTTGCCGAAGCGCTGGCCGAGGGGGGCGATCCCGAGGCAGCCGCTGAAGCGGCTTTCCAGGCGGCGCTGCTCGGCAACATCGCTCCGGCGGCCGGTCGTCCCACGTTCCAGACCAGCAGCTTGGGCTTCGGGATCGATCCAAATCTGTTGGGCTCTGGACCCGATCTTCCGGATCTCCCTGATCCGGCGTCCGGCAGTGGCGGCGGTGGCGCTGGGGGAGGCGGCGAGGAAAGTGGTGGACCGCCCCCAGGCGGCGGCGAAGAGGGTGAACCGCCGCCGGCTGGCGAGGAGCCAGAGGCCGAGGAACCTCCCGCCGAAGAGACGGCTGCCACGGAGCCCCCGATAGAGCAGCCTCTCGTCGAGCCTGTTTCCGCGGCGCCGGCTGTAGAACAACCTCCCGTCGAGCCCACTCCCGAGGAGCCTACCGCCGAGCAGCCCCCAGTTGAGCTCACTCCCGAGGAGCCTGCGGTAGAGGAGCCCCCTGTCCAGGAGCCGGAGGAAATCGAGGGTCGTGACGGCGAGAATGATGAGGGCGAGGAGCCGGGGAATCAGCCGCAGGATGAGATAACCGGTTCCGACGGCAACGACAATCTGGTCGGAACGCAGGGCGAAGATACCCTTTTGGGCGGTGCTGGCAACGACCGCCTCCGCGGCCTCAGCGGCGACGACGAGTTGCACGGCGGCGATGATGATGACGATCGGCTTGCCGGTCATCGTGGCGACGATCTGCTGACGGGCGGCGGGGGCCGTGACCGCCTGTACGGCGGCCGCGGCGATGACACGCTCGAGGGCGGCGAGGACGGGGACCGCCTCCATGGCGGCCGCGGCGACGATACGCTCGAGGGCGGCGCCGGCAACGACGTTCTGGTCGGTGGTCGGGGCGCCGATGTGCTTCGCGGTGGCGAGGGTAACGACCGCCTGGTCGCTGATGGCGACGACACTGAGATCGACGGCGGCGCCGGATACGACAGCCTGAATGTGCGCGGCAATGACGATGTGTCACTGGATTTGGACGATGCGAACATCGAGGCAGTCCGCACGCGCGGCGGTGATGACACATTGAGCTATGACGGTGAGACCAACGTGCATATGCGCGCAGGCGCCGGCGACGATACGCTCACTGGCGGAGCGGGTAACGACTACCTCCGCGGCGACGCCGGTGACGATGTTTTGACCGGGAACGCTGGCAACGATCGCCTCATCGGCGGCGAGGGTGCCGATGAGCTTCGCGGTGGCGAAGGCGATGACCGCATCCATGCCGACGGTGACGACACGGCCATCGAGGGCGGCGCGGGTCGCGACCGCCTCTATGTCCAGGGTAATGACGACATGGCTGTCGACCTTGGCGCGGCTGGCATCGAGGTGGTGCGTTCGGGTGCCGGCGACGACAACTTCACTTACAGCGAAGGCGACGGTCAGAACCTCAATGTCCGCGCCCGCGCAGGTGACGACCTCGTTGAAGGCGGCGCCGGTAACGATTACCTCCGCGGCGACGCCGGTGACGATGTTTTGACCGGGAACGCTGGCAACGATCGCCTCATCGGCGGGCGGCGAGGGTGCCGATGAGCTTCGCGGTGGCGAAGGAGACGACCGCATTCATGCCGACAGCGATGACATTGAGATCGACGGTGGTGCCGGCCGAGACAACCTCTACATCCAGGATGACGGCGATGTGACCATCGACATGGCAGCAGCCGATGTCGAGGTCGTGCGTTCGGGCGGCGGCGGCGATAGCCTTACCTACAGTGGCGAGGGCGTTGAGAATCTCGATGTCCGGGCCGGCGCTGGCGACGACGTGATCGAGGGTGGCGCTGGTAACGACCACCTGCGCGGCGATGCTGGCGACGACATCATCGTCGGGGCAGCCGGCCGTGACACGCTGGTGGGCGGTGATGGTGCCGATATTTCTGCGCGGCGGGGAAGGGAATGACCGTCTGTTCGCGGACGGCAACGACACCGTCGAAGGTGGTGCCGGCCGTGATGTGCTGTACGTCGATGATGACAACGGCATAACCGTCGATCTCGGAACGACAAGCATCGAGGTCGTGCGGTCAGGCGAGGGCGATGATCTCTTTACCTACAGCGAAGGTAATGACGAGAACCTCAACGTGCGCGCCGGTGGCGGCGATGACGTCGTTCACGGTGGTGCCGGCCGCTACACCATTCACGGCAATGCGGGTGATGACATCATCCTCGGTGGTGCGGGCCGCGACTACCTACGTGGCGGTGCGGGCGATGACACCGTGACCGGCGGCGCGGGCGACGATCGCATCTTCGGCGAGGCGGGTTCCGACACGTTGACCGGTGGTGAGGGCTCGGATCGGTTCTTCTGCGGCAGCCTGCTAGAGGGTGGCGACACGATCACGGACTTCGAGACCGGCAAGGATCGCTTCGTCTTCGACGAAGATGCCTTCGGCGATGCGGTTGATGCGGACGGCAATATCGCGTTCACCGTGGTGGACGCCGAGTACGATGGTACCAACGAGATGGGGCAGGCCGGCTTCGTGTACGAGCTTAACGAAGACGGGGGTGGCACGCTCTACTACGACTCAGATCCAGAGGACCCCGGGTACACGACCATCGCGCAGACCGAGGGCGACATCGGTGCCACGGACATCGCCGTAGCCTAGGTGCCGGCGTACGGCGCCGGACCGCTCTACTTGTGCAGCCACCACGACTGCTCGTTGACCGAATAGATCGGCTTGTAGTGCCGGATGGTCGGCGCGTCCACGACCTGCTGGATTTGATTGTCCAGGATCTTGATCGTGTCGTCGATGTAGACGGCGAGGATCGCATGGGCGACTTTGAGGTTGAGGTCCTGAACGATCACGATGCGCATCGACTCGTCCTTGAAGCCGAGCGCCCGTAGCGTCAAGAACTTAGCTATCGCATAGTCCTCGCAGTCGCCGAATCGCACGAAAAATTCGCCGGGCGTTTCCCAATAGTCTTTTACTCCCCAGTTTATTGGGTCAACGACGTACTTCGCTCTGTTCATGAAGCGGTTGACTTTGTCGATCTTCGCGTGCGGGTCGTCATCCTTAACGCTCCGCATGAATTTTCCCCAGACGAGGTAGGGGCACTTATTGGCGGCCGACGGCTTGCAAGAGGCCTGCCGTTTTTCCTTCTCCTCGAAGAACCGTTGCAGGGACTCGCTCCACTTTGGGAACGGTTTGAGACCGTCCTTGTGGATTTCCCGGCTGCCGAATAGCAGTGCGGAGGCGTCGACCGGAGCAACGGCAGTTAGTCCAGGGCAAAGCCGAGGCGGTCAACATCTTCGGGCTTCTCGGCGACGCGGAAATGGCTGCTAGCGACGGGTTTCGCGCCTGGGAGCGGTGCCACGGCGACATGCTTTCGGCCTACCGCGGCCAGGATTGGGACAAAGCGCGAGAGCTAGCGCGCCAATGCCGTGGGATGGACGGCACCATCACCAGGCTTTACGAACTCTACGAGACGCGGATCGAGGAGTACGAGGCGAACCCGCCCGGCCCCGATTGGGACGGCGCCTACGTGGCCACCAGCAAATAGGCGAAACCTAGCGTTCGCGGAAGGCTTCGTGCCGGAGCTTGAGAATCGGCTTGATTAGGTACTCGAGAACAGTCCGCTTGCCGGTGCGAATATCCACGGTCGCCTGCATGCCAGGCGTGATGGGGAGGTCGCCGGGCTCGGCGCCGAGGTATGACCTGTCGGTCGCAACGACCACTCGGAAGTAGGGCTCACCGCTGTCGTCGAGCGTCGCATCGGGAGCGATTAACTCGACGACACCATCGAGCCCCCCGTAGCGAACGAAGTCATACGTCGAAATCTTGACCACCGCGGGCTGCCCCGCCTCAACATAGCCACGATCGACCGGGTTCAGCCGCGCCTCGACCACCAAGTCCTCGTGCGAGGGGACGATCTCCATGATCGGCTCGCCACCCTGAACCACCCCCCCCCGATCGTGTGGTAGCGCATGTTTTTCACCACACCGTCGATAGGGCTCTGGATCTCGGTGCGCGCCACTTGCTCACTGGCCTTGCTCAGGAGTTCGCGTGTGCGTTCGATGGTCACCTCGGCCTTGCCCAGTTCCTCGGCCGCTTCCCTTCGGAACGTCAGACCGAGTTCTCGCTCGCGTTCCTGGGCCTCGGCCAACGCCGAGCGCGCCCGTGGAATCGCGCTATCGATTGTCTCGATCTCACCCTGAAGTGCCTCTACCTCGCGCTCCAGCGCTAGGTGCTCCATCTTCTGTGTCAGACCCTCCGCCAGCAGGTCCGCTGACATCGCAAAGTTTTCTCGCGCGAGTTCCAGATCGGTCGCGAGGGCCCTTGGATTCGAACTCGCGGATCTCCAGATCCCTTTGTTCCATTTGGCTGCGCAGCACCGACAACGTGCTCTCAAGCTCGTTGCGACGCGCTGCGAATGTCTGCTTCTCCGACCGCGCGACATCGCGCAGGCGATCTGCCTCGCTCTCGGGCAGAGTCAAATCGGCACCGCTGGCCTCGGCTTCCAAACGCGCCCGTTGAAGAATCAGTCCATCAAGGCGGATTTGAATCTCGTCGCGGTTGACGTCGGATACGGCTAGTGAGATCTGGATTAGCGGCGCGCCCGCGCTCACATCGTCGCCTTCGGCGACGAAGATCTCGCGAATAATTCCTCCTTCCAGGTGCTGAATGACCCGGACCTGGCCCTTCGGTACGATCTCACCTTCCGCGACGTGCACCTCGCCCAAATGGGTGACCGCAGCCCAGCCCACGCCGCACGCCACGATGATCATAATGACCCAGGCGAGCGGACGCATGGTCGGCACGGGGTTGGCTCGGACAAGCGATTCAAGTTGGCTCATGCGGGCTTTAGCTCCGCGTCTGTCTCTGACCCTTCACCACCACCAGCGCGTTCAAGGAGGCTTCCGCGTTCGGAAGTGGGCGCACCTGCAGCTCCATCTGCATCGGCCGTGGACGCCGGCGATCCTGACGGATCCGCCGTCGTCGAATCCTGCGGCGGCACGGCCGGTGCGGGCTGCCCGCTGCCGCCGCGCGCGCGCGGTGCTCGGTCCGCCGGACGCAGGTTGCTGCGCGGGGGCAGCGCTCGGGGCCTGGGCTGGGAGTGGCCGCGATCCTGCCTGCGCGCGCGGCGGCACGGCGCTGGGCGGCCATCTGCCCTGCCTGCGCCGCCGAAATCTGCGGCAATACATCCTCGGGCCGGCCGGCTCGGACAATGCGGCCCTTCTGCATAACCAGCACCTGATAACTCGCCGCCAGAATGGCCGAGCTATGGGTGACCGCGATCACAGTGTGGTCTTTGGCGAGCTCTTTGAGCGTGCGACACAGGTCGGCCTCGCCCTCACGATCGAGGTTGCTCGATGGTTCATCGAGCAAGAGGATTGGCGGATTGCCGATGAGGGCGCGGGCGATCGTCAACCGTTGTCGCAGGCCGCCGGGCATAACTCGGCCAGCTTCGCCGATCTCGGTGGCGTAGCCGTCAGGATAGTCGATCAAATAGGCGTGCAAGCCGGCGAGCCGAGACGCCTGAAGCACCTCGTCGTCGCTCGCGTCCGGGCGCCCTTTGGCGATGTTGTCGCGGATCGAGCCGGCGAACAGGAACAGCTCTTGCGGAACATAGCCCATCCACCCGGCGAGTTCAGAGCGGGTGAACTGGGAAATGTCGGCGCCATCGAGGAAGACGCGACCGTTGGTCGGCGCATAGAGCCCCTGGATCAGCTTGACGAGGGTCGTCTTGCCGCTACCGTTCGGCCCCATAACGGTAATGAGCCCACCCGGTTTGATCGTCAGCCGCAGATTGTCGATCACCGGCGCCGCCTTCTCGTCGTACTTGAAGGTCACACTCTCAAGAGCGATCTCGCCGCGCGGGCGCTCCAATTTCAGCGCCGCGTTCTTGCGTTCTTGCGGCAGTTCGAGGATCTCGCCGAGGCGCGCTACGGCTTGTCGGAAAGACGCATAGCAGCGCCACGAGCCGACCAGCTGGTTGCACGGCCCGAGAACGCGGCTCGAGAGCATGTTCGCCGCAATCAATGCGCCGATCGTCATCCGCAGATCGATGATGGCAAGGGCGCCGACCGTGGTGAGCGACAGCGTCGTGAAAAGCGTGAGCGCGTGACCGATGTTGACGTAGCGATCGTTCTTGCCGCCACGTTCGAGCGACTGCGCGATCGTGTCTGCATGGCGGTCTTCCCACACCGGGCGGATCGATTCATCGAGAGCCAGCGCCTTGACGGTGGTTCGCCCGGCAATAGTCTCGGCAAGGAGAGCATCGCGCCCGTAGCCCCGCTGGCGTTCCTCGTTGCTTGCCGCGGCAAGTGTGCTCGCCGAGCGCCATGCAAGTAGCACGTAGAGCGGCAGAACGATGGCCAAAACCCAGCAACACCGCAGACGGACCCGACAGCGTGTTGCGAATGGCCTCAACATCGCGGAACAACGACAACCAATGTGCGCTCGGCCGCCGTTCCAGTTCGGCCATGGGCAAAGACATGACCTTGTCGAACAGGCGCTGGCCGATGCCGACATCGATGCGAAGGGCTGCCTTCTGCATGAGCCGGCTCCGCGCCTGACGCAGAATATGGTCGAACAGAATCGCTGCGAACAGACCGATGGCGAGCCCCTGCAGCGTCGTCAGACCGGCATGGAAGATGACGCGGTCGTACACTTGCAGCGTGAATACGGGCACTGCGAGCGCAAGCAGGTTGACGAACAGCGACATCACCAGCACCTCGCGGTAGATCGGTCGCAACGGTCCGGTGTACTGCCGCAACCAGCCTCTGGTGCCGCCTGTCACCATGGGGATCATTTGACCTTTTGAAGAACCGAGCGGCAACGAAAAAAGAAAACAAGAACAACGGGGAAACGCCGATACCGCTAGGCAGAATCGCTTAAGTTATTCGCCAACTCGTATGATTCGGAGCTGCTGTGACTAAAGACATACCGTCGGGATTCGGACCAATGCCGTTCCAGCGCGGCTTCGAACACCGCGTGGGCCCACTCTATGTCCGAGCCGACGCGGAGCCCGCACGCATCGGTTTTCGCGTCGCCGAGCATCATCTCAACCCGAACGGCACTTTGCACGGCGGGATGCTAATGACACTCACCGATGATGCGGTGGCGGTGGCCGCGCTACGAGCGCTTGGTCCCACGGCGAGGTTCGCGACAGTAAGCCTGAACTGCGATTTTCTGTCGAGCGGCAGTCTGGACGACTGGATCGAGGCGGAGGCCGAGATCGTCCGGCGTACGCGTCAGTTCTTTTTTGTTCGGATAATGGTGTCGTGCGAGGGTCGGTTAATGGCAACGGCGAGCGGACTGCGGCGCCTGTTTGCAGGTGATGCCGGGACCGCGCGCACCACACCGGCGAGGTGAGCGGCGAGTGCCGCCGCGCTACGGGCGGGTGGGCTTATCAGGCGCCGGATCGGCGCTCTTGGTACGGCCGTCGGCGTGATCGGCGTCGGCCACGAGCGCGTCGCTGAGGTCGACGTGGGCGAGATGAACCTCGCATAGGTTAGCCCCGCTGAGGTCGGCCCGCCGGACTTTGCCGCTCGGCTCGCCGTTCGGTCCGCGCAGCGCGATCGATCCGAATTGTGCGAACGAGAGGCGTGCCGCCTCGATATCAGCCTCGCGCAGATCGGCACCGCTGAAATCGGCATGGCGCAGATCGGCCTGTCGTAGCGTCGCGCCCGACAGGTTGGCGAGCACGAACAAGCTGTGCGACAGATCACTGGCCGTGAAGTCGCAACCGGTGAGGTCAGCGCCGTTGAGATAGATGCCGCCAAGGTCACGGTGACTTAAATCAGCGCCGGCAAACACCGCACGTTGGCCCGAGAGCCCATTTGAATCGACCCACAGCGCGTGTTCACTGAGCGCCGTTTGGATATCGAGCGGCAAGCGCGTCGCGCCGCGGCTTACCAATGCCTCGCGCAGATCAACGCTGGCGAGATCGATGTCTACCAGGATGGCGCCGCGAAGATTCGTGCCGTTGAGGCGCGCCTGCCGGAGGTTGGCACCAGCGAGGTTGGCGCCGGTGAGATTGGCGCGTTGCAGGCGTGCGGCTTCGAGGTTAGCGCCGCTCAGATCGACGCCTCGCATGTCGACGCCACGCATGTCGGACCGGATCAAGCTCGCCTCCTTGAGGTTGGCCTCTCGCGCTGAGGTGCTTCGCAGGTCGGCCTCATCGAGGCGCGCACGTTCGAGGTCCGATTGGTTAAGATTGGCTCGCGACAAATTGGCGTGGCGCTCGCCGCGCGAGCCGTCGAGCAGCGCGCCCGGCCTGAGATCGGCTTCGCGCAAACTCGCGCCAGTCAGCCGCGCGCCCTGAAAATGTGCGCCGCGCAGATCTGCGCGCTCGAAATTTGCTTTGGAGACATCGGCGTTGGTGAAGATGGCACTGAACAAATCGGCGAAACGGAAGTCGGCCCCAACAAGGATGCTATCGGTGAAGTCGACCGCCGTCAGCGTCCCCTCCTGTAAGTCGACTTGCGGGAGCTTGAGCCCGGAGAGGTCCTGGTGCTTGAGATCGGCGCGCACACCGCCGGCCATCCGCTGTACGTAGCGTTGGTGCTTCTTAAGTATCCCGACAAGCTCTTCGGGCGTCATACGTGCGGTGCCGTGCAGGACATCGAGGCGCGGGGCGATTATGGGCCGGCTTCTTGCCGCGGGAAAGACCGCGCCCCATCGTGACCTAGTCCTCGCCCGTGGCCGCCTCGCTCTGCGTTACCTCATTTGCATCCGTGAGGCCGCTATCCAGTTTGGCTTCGATCCTCGGCACCTCATCGGGCTCGGGCTGGAACGAGAGTGCGCGCCGCCATTGGAACCGCGCCTCCAGGTAGCGCCCTACCCGCCAATACGCATCACCCAGGTGGTCGTTTATGACCGGATCGTCCGGCACGAGCTCCGCCGCGCGCTCGAGCCAGCGCACAGCCTCGTCGTGGTTGCCAAGGTGGTAGTAGACCCATCCCAGGCTGTCAGTGATGTAGCCGTCGCGAGGCCGCAGGCTCGTCGCCTTGCGCAGCATATCCAGTGCTCGCTCGTAGTTGCGCTCCTGTTCGATCCATGAGTAGCCGAGGTAGTTGAGGACGAACGGCTGGTCGGGCCGCAACTCGAGCGCCTTGAGGAAATCTTGCTCCGCCCGCTCCCACTGGTGGGCCCGCTCGAGCGCAATGCCACGCGTATAGAACAGCGCCCAATCGCGTTCGTGTATTGCGTCAATCCGACTGAAAGCGTCATCGTAGGCCGCGACTGCTTCCTCCCATAGCTGCTCGCCGCGAAGCATATCGCCGAGTGCGATCACCGCATCCGTGCGTTGCGGACGCTCGGCAGCCATCGCCTGCAGTAATCGATGGGCCTCATCCATTCGATCGAGCCCCGCGAGGTTGCTGGCGATGCGCATACGCGCGTTCCATTCATAGGCGGAGCCCGGCGCGATCTCGCGGTAGACGGTAACTGCCGTCTCCCACTGATCGAGCGCCTCGAAGATCGATGCCAGCAACGACAGCGCTACAGGGAAATCGGGCCGAAGCAAGAGCGCCAGTCGTGTGTAGATGACGGCTTCCTCATTCGCGTTCTCGCGCGCAAGCTCGCCGGCGACATTGAAGAATGCCTCGGCCAGCCCTGCGGCCGGCGACGGAACGAATGGGGCTGGCACGACGCCGGCCTCTGTCGCGACCAACTCGTCATCGATCAGCGGGTTGCCCGGGTCGCGCGCGAGATAGTCCGCGTAGAGCGCCTTCGCATCATCAGGCCGACCTTGGCGGCGCAGGAATGCACCGTAGGCTTCGACCGTGCGGAGCGATCCGCCTTGGGTCAACTCCAAGACCTTGCCATAGCCGACCTCTGCGAGTTCGACCTTCTCGAAGTGCTCTGCGATCAATGCACCGTGAAACGCCGCGAAGGCGCGTACCGCGGCATTGTTGCTCAGCACTTCGAGCGCTGCGGAGGATTGCTCCGGTTCGTTGAGACCCGCTTGAACCCATGCCTTCACCAACAAGCCAAGCAGCGCCGTGGCACCGCGCTCGGCAACCTGATCGACCATCGGGAGGGCTCCCGAATAGTCGTGCGCCGCCACTCTGTGGGCGGCAAGGACGACACGCGGTAACGCGTCGTCCGTGCCGGATCGGACCAATCGCTGTGCCAAGCTCAGGCTGTTGTGGTAGCGCCCATCCGCAAGCGCGACTCGCAGTGCGACCAGGGTGAGTGCCATGTTTTCCGGATCTGCACCCAGAGCACTCTCATAGAAGTCAGCGGCACGTTTGAAATCGCCGTCGCTTCGCGCCCGCATGCCGGCAAGGAACGTACCAGCCGGAGACCGTTCCCCTTCGGCGATACTCGTGGCGGCAAGGTGCGTCGTGTTGCCGCTGTTGGCTTGGCTCACGGCAATCGAGTGCTCGACTTGGCTCCCGCTACACCCTGCCAGCGCCAGTCCGCTGAGAAAAGCTACCGTTGTGCCGATACCGGAGAGGCGGCAGCGCCCGGCGTCATCGCCATCGGAATGGCGCAAAATGTTGCCGCGCCGTTGGATCATACCCTCGTCCCCGGCCCAAGCGGCCGCCCCAGAACCCGCCCGCGTAAGTATCGCCTTTAGAATGACGGTGCAATGCTCCTAGCTTATTGCCCGCGACGTTACATGTTCGGATAGTTCGGCCCGCCTCCTCCCTCCGGAACTACCCAGACGATGTTCTGGGTCGGGTCTTTGATGTCGCAGGTCTTACAGTGTACGCAGTTCTGGGCGTTGATTTGCAATCTCGAAGCTCCTTCCTCGTCGTTGACGATCTCATAGACTCCCGCCGGGCAATATCGCTGTTCCGGCGCGTCGTACATCGCGAGATTGTGATCGATCGGTCTGGCGCCATCGATAAGACGGAGATGGACCGGCTGGTCCTCCTCGTGATTGGTGCCCGATAGGTAGACCGAAGACAGGCGATCGAACGTTACCTCGCCGTCTGGCTTGGGGTATGCGATCGGTCGACATTCGGTGGCTTTCTTTAGGGAAAGATGATCCGGTTGGCCGTGTCGCAACGTCCACGGCAGCCGCCCGCGCATGAACTTGAGGTCCAGCGCACCATTGATCAGTCCGGCCAGTAGACCGTAGCGAAACGCAGGGCGGAAATTGCGCACCCGATGCAGTTCTTCGTGGACCCAGGAGCCGCGCAGCGCCTCCGGGTAGCTCGCAAGTTCGTCGCCGGATCGTCCGGCATCCAGAGCAGCGTACGCCGCTTCGGCCGCCAGCATTCCGCTCTTCATGGCGGTGTGGCTACCTTTGATCTTGGCGACGTTGAGGAACCCCGCGCTGCAGCCGATGAGCGCGCCGCCCCGAAAGATTAGGTTCGGGATCGATTGCAATCCGCCTTCGTTGATGGCGCGCGCGCCATAGGCGATGCGCCTGCCGACTGCAAACGTGGGACGGATCAGTGGGTGCGACTTGAAACGCTGAAACTCCTCGAACGGGCTTAAGTGAGGGTTCTCATAGTCGAGGCCAATCACGAACCCGACGGCGACCTGGCGGTCGGCCAGGTGATAAAGGAACGAGCCGCCGTACGTCTTGAGGTCCATCGGCCAGCCAGCGGTATGCACTACAAGGCCTGGCCGGTGTGCGGCGGCGTTGACCTCCCACAGCTCTTTGATGCCGATCCCGTAAATCTGGGGGGCTGCCCCGTCGCTCAACCCGAACCGCTCGCCGAGCGTTTTGGACAGCGAGCCCCGGCATCCCTCCGCGAAAAGAGTGTATTTCGCTTTGAGCTCGATGCCGCGCTCGAATCCGGCCTTGGGCGCGCCGTCCTTGGCGATCCCCATGTCGCCCGTCGCGACGCCGGTGACATGCCCGTCCTCGGCATACAGAACCTCCGCCGCCGCGAAGCCGGGATAAAGCTCGACGCCGAGCGCCTCTGCCTCGGTCGCCAGCCAGCGACAGAAGTTGCCAAGGCTGATGACGTAATTGCCGCTGTTGTCGAGCTCTGCCGGAAGCAAGATGTTGGGTAATCGTATGGAATTGGCCGCAGTGAGAACGTGAAACTGCTCGGCGCTTACCGGCGTCTCTAACGGCGCCCCCTTGTCGGCCCACTCCGGTATAAGCTCATTCAGGGCGCGGGGCTCGAAGACCGCGCCGGACAGGATGTGGGCGCCGACCTCTGAGCCTTTCTCGATAACGCAGACGCTGAAGTCCTGGCCGCCTTCGGCACATAGCTGGCGCAGCCGGATCGCAGCGCTCAGGCCGGCCGGCCCGGCGCCAACGATCACGACGTCGTACTCCATCGATTCGCGTTCCGCGTGCTCGCTCATGTTCGCGCTCCTGACAACAGCGATGCATAATACGCATGTTAATCTTAGACTATGTCCGGCTCCCCCTCCGACGACGCGCAGGTCCACGCCTTGCTGCGCTGGCACGTCGAGGCCGGCGCGGACGAGGCGATCGACGAACACCCGGTAGATCGGTACCGGAGCGCTCGGGAAGCAGAGCGCCCCGCGTCGCCGGCGCGCCCAAGTTCCGAGGATAGGAGCGCCGCCCCCTCGCGCCGTGCCGCGCCTATCACGGTGCCCCTCGATCTCGAGTCACCGGAGGCCGCAGCAGCCAATGCCCAGACTCTCGCCGCCGCGTGCCGCGATCTCGCAGAGCTGCGCGCAGCCATGGTGCGCTTCGAAGGATGCGCACTCAAGCATACGGCCACCAATCTCGTCTTTGGCGATGGCAATACCGGCGCTGATCTCATGTTCATTGGCGAGGCTCCGGGCGCTGATGAGGATCGTGAGGGCGTGCCGTTCGTTGGCGTGAGCGGACGCCTGCTTGACCGTATGATCGCCGCAATCGGCCTTAGCCGCGAGAGCGTTTACATCACCAATATTCTTCCTTGGCGGCCCCCCGGCAACCGCAAGCCCACGAGCGCCGAGTGCACTGCGTGCTTGCCTTTCATCCAACGCCATATCGGCCTCGTCGCACCGCGGGTCCTCGTGCTTGTCGGCGGGACGGCTGCGGCGACGCTGCTGGGCACAGCGGAGGGCATCACGCGATTGCGGGGGCGCTGGCTCGTGTACCGCGACCCGTGGGCGGGACCCGAGTCTCCCGGCATCCCGGCCATGGCCGTGTTTCACCCGGCGTACCTGCTGCGCCAATCGGCGCTAAAGCGCGAGGCCTGGCACGACATGCTGAGTGCGCGCGCCCGACTCGTCGAGGAACAAGGGGCCGACTCGGCCGGATGATCGGGCGCCACCTAGCGCCCGAAAGGTTGCCGTCGTCGACGCCATCCGTTATTACCCGTCGATGCTCTGGGGGGAGATGCCCGCCGCCAACCGAACAGCGGCGACGGGACGGTGCGCGGCAGTTCGCTTTGTTTTGACGGTCGTTCTGGCCGTTGGGCTCGGCCTGACCGCCGGCCTATTCGTCGGCCCGGCCGTTGCCGGGGAATCCGTCCTTCCGCGCTGGAAGCCATCACCGATCTTCGACACCAAGGTGCCACGACCCTTACTGCGGCCAGCAGCCCTCAACAAGATTGCGCGCGAGTTCTCCGGCTTGCGGGTCTTGTCCGCTGCCGACGCCGTCCGCTACGAACGCATCTTCGCCCTTCAAAAGGTCGGCGATTGGCGCGCCGCCGATCGCGAGATTGCTGGTGTGGAGAACCTGGTGCTCATGGGCCATGCCCTGTACCAGCGATATATGCATCCGAACGCCTATCGGTCGAAATATGAGGAGCTTCGCGACTGGCTCGCGGACTACCGCGACCATCCCGGTGCCGGGAGGGTCTATCGCCTTGCACTCAAGCGCCGGCCTAACGGGGCCGAGAAGCCAGTACCACCGACCCCGGTGGTGGGCGAGCGACAGACCAGCTCGGCGACCGCGCCCTCCCGTCCCTCGAAAAGCGCGCGCCGGCACGCGATTGCCGATTGGAAGAAGGGACTTGGGGCCTGGCGACAAGGCGATTATCGGACAGCCCTCACACGCTTTGCTGCACTTGCCGAGAACCAGCGGGTCACAGATTGGACGGCGGCGGCAGGCGGCTTCTGGGCAGCGCGCGCCGCCCTCGCATCGGGAGCCCATCAATACGTCACCGACTACCTCGCGTTAGCCGCCGCGCACCCCTCGACGTTCTATGGATTGCTGGCGAGCCGGCTCCTTGGCCGAACCATTGAGGCCTCTTGGCGCGCGGCGCCAACCGATCCCGCCGAAGCCGGTCGCCTCAAGGGCTTACCATCGATCCGCCGAGCCATTGCACTGACGGAGGCCCGACAGCATCAGCTGGCGGATCGTGAGTTGCGGCTGCTGACGATAAGTGGCGACACTGAATTGGCCGAGCACGCTCTGCTTGCGGCCGAGAGACTTGGTCTCGCAGCGACGGCGATTCGCCTGAGCCGACTCACCGCCGATGCCAACCCTTCACTCGCGCAGCTCGCGGCGTTTCCGCTGCCGCACTGGCAGCCGGAGGGCGGGTTCGCTCTGGACCGCGCCTTGCTCTATGCGTTCATGCGTCAAGAATCGGAATTCTACGCCCGCGCCAAGAGCCCCCGGGGCGCACGCGGCCTCATGCAACTTATGCCGCGCACCGCGAGTTACGTCGGCAGTGACCGCAGTCTCAACCGCCACAACCGGGACAAGCTGTTCGAACCCGCCCTCAATCTCGCGTTGGGCCAGAAGTACCTGCAGCATCTGTTGGTCGATCCAACCGTGGGTGGCGATCTCATGCTGCTCGCAGTGGCCTACAACGGCGGTCCCGGCAATCTGAGGAAATGGAGAGCCAAGATCGATGATGGTGGCGATCCACTGCTGTTCATCGAGACGATCCCGTCCCGCGAGACGCGCAATTTCGTGGAGCGTGTGCTCGCGAATTTCTGGATTTATCGCATGCGGCTTGGCCAGGCGACGCCCTCCCTCGACCTTGTTGCCGGAGGGAGCTGGTCGCCCTATGTATCATTCGATGACGGCGAGCCGGCGGCCGTTCCGGTGCGGCTCGCTATCGAGTAGTCCCCAAGCGGAGCGTTGCTATGGCAGGTGTTGACGAATCCCGGACCTTCGTCGCCGTAAATATTGCCGTGCTCACGGTCTCGGATACACGGGACAAGGACGACGACCGTTCCGGTGCGGTTCTGATCGACTGCCTGACGGCGGCCGGCCATACACTTGCCGGCCGTATCATCGTCGCCGACGAATTCGACCTCATCGTCGACCAGCTTAGTCAGTGGATTGCCGATCCCAACATCGATGTGATAATCGCCACCGGCGGCACAGGTGTTACGGGGCGCGATGTGACCCCGGAGGCATTTCACGCGGTCTACGAAAAGGAGATAGCGGGGTTCGGCGAGCTCTTCCGGCAGCTCAGCTACCAGAAGATCGGTTCATCGACGATCCAATCGAGAGCCACCGCCGGCACGGCGGGAGGGACGTACCTTTTCGCAGTACCTGGCTCGCCCGGCGCCTGCAGAGATGCTTGGGACGATATTCTGCAGTATCAGCTCGATTACCGCTTCGTTCCTTGCAATTTCGTCGAGCTATTACCGCGTTTGACGGAGCATCTGCGGCGCAAGGCGGGCTGATCGTGGGGCTGCGCCACTGCGCGGCTACTTGGGTGTTTCGTCGTGTAGCAGTTGCCGCTCGGTGGCCTTTAGCGGCGGAGCGGGTTGTGGCGGTGCATAAAACACCGGGTTCTCGTCGTCGGCCGGCTCGTCGGCTAGGCGCATGCGCACCGCGGTGCCTTGTTGCGCAGCCCCGCGTTGCACCGATTGGAGCGATACCGCAAGTTCCTGATCCCACGGCAGCCGATAGGACTGTGGCTCGGCCCGTCCTTGGATCTGCAGCCACAGGTAGATGCCGACATCTTCGCGGATGCTGGCGCTCAGCACCTCGGCGTCGACGACGGCCTCGCCCCGCCACTCCAGCGCCAGTGGCTTAGGCTGACCGAGGAGGTCGGCCAAGGCCGCATACGCAACGGCCATACACACCCCGGCGAGCAAGACGCTGGAAGCCCGCATCCACAGCCGGCGCGGCGCGGAAATCGCGATTCCGGCGAGCCCCGCGATTAGTAACACGAGGGCGACGAAGTAATAGGTTAGGTCTTCGACGGCCACCGCTAGCGTGCGCCGCGGAGCGGGCGGTGCAGGTCATGCACGCTGCCCGGCACGAGCGCATCCTCGGCATCGAGCTCGAACCGGATGGCGGTAATCTCCTCCCCCTCGTGACCAAGGCTTACGTCGGCATGGGCGATCCTCAACGTCGGCCCGCCGTCGGGTTTTTTGACCTTGGCCACCACTCGCACCGGCACCGGATAGGTTGCCGCTCGGTTGCGATAAAGGTGGACATTGATCGTGTACTCACCAGCCGGCACACCGCGGCTGTAGGCGGTCTCATAGTTGATCTCCATGGGATCCGCGAGCTGTCCGAGGTCGTCGCGCAGTAGATTGAAAATCAGTCCGCCCTGGTTCGAATAACCCACGGGTGCATCTCCGGGCGCCTCGATCCAAAGGTCGACGTCGACGTCCATCTCGTTCGGCCAGTGCATCTCAATGACGACATTGCCGGGCGGCTCAGCTGTCTCGTCGGTCTTGGCAACCGGGTTGATGTGAGGAAGCAGCAACAAGACGATAACGATGAACCCGGCGAGCGTCAGCATGATGACGTCGCGGAAAACGGTGTCGCTACCGCCGTCCTCGAGGTGCTCAAACTCGTCCATACTGCTCTCCACGGCTGACGATGGCCGCGTGCAATTTGATATTGCCGCGCGCAAGCAGGATGAAGTTGACCATTAGCCAGACATTGAGAACGGCCCCGGTCAGGGTCGTATAGAGGGCCACGGACATCCCTTCGATCAGGGCCTATACCATTAGCCCGACCGAGTTCACGTCCGCCGCCGTGGTCGAATCGACGCCCGAAAGGGCGATGATGAAACCGATCACGGTACCGATGAGCCCAAGGAGAACCAGCGAGCCCGCGATCTGACGGACCACGGCGATACGGCTGGCCAGCTTGGAACGAAGAGCGCCTGCAGCGATCGCCCGGGCTCCCGCGGTGCGGCCCTGCACGGCCGTGACATAGCGCATTACTAGTGACCCGCGAGCGGCCTCTCCAGCACGCGCCTCATTGAGCTCGATGCTCGTTTGCCACACCTTTTGAGCGCAGAGGCCGAGCCCGGCGACGAACACCGCGCAGATGGCGATGCTCAAGTGTGTCTTGTCGGCGACCAGGACAGTCGCGATCCAACCCTGAACGGCAGCGCTGCCGAGCAAGGCAAGGGCCACCAGATTGACAAGTCCGAAGCGTAACAGGAGGCGGTAACAACGGGTATCCGCGACGGGTTCGTCAAGGTGCTCAAAGCTCTCCCGCGCCGGTACTATCTCTGTTTCCGATGGGGCAGGTTGCCGCCGCGCGTGCCTCGGATCCAGGCGGACCAGCCAATCGTCTGATCGAATATCCTCTTGAACGTGCACCATGCTCCCCGCTCCTTTCGGCCCAGCCCGCCAAACGTTTCGCCGTAGCTAATAGATAGGGTTAGAATGTTTAGTTTTAGTAAAAATGCGCTGACGCGCACGTGATGACTGTCACACAGAGTATAATTTCGGCCATGACGGTTGGTGCTCCTTTGTTGATTTCAAATCTTGTGACAAATAATTTTGGTCAGCTGTTTATCCAGGGTCTAGAACATTGATGAGTACTATGCGTGAGTTAAGATTGATTGGTGTTACTGGAACGCCGTGCTGCCCACCGCAGCGCCGCGCACGACAAACGCGGGCAACGCGGGTCCGCGCCAACGTCGCGCCGGCCCGACGGTCAGTTCATTGGTGGAGCAGCGGCCGAGTAGCGGAGCAGCGCCGACCGGTTATCGGCTCGCCGGGCAGAACCGGCATACTGTTATTCGGTGCCGCCGACGGTAAGCCCATCAATGCGGATCGTGGGGAGGCCCACACCGACCGGCACACCCTGACCGTTCTTGCCGCAGGTGCCAATGCCGGGGTCGAGGGCCAAGTCGTTGCCGATCGCCGAGACCTTGGTCAGGACATCGGGTCCGTTACCGATCAGAGTCGCGCCCTTAACGGCCGCACCGATCTTGCCGTTCTCGATTCGATAGGCTTCTGTGCAGGAGAAGACAAACTTGCCACTCGTGATGTCGACTTGGCCGCCACCAAAATTCACCGCGTATAGCCCGTTGTTCGCTCCCGCGATGATTTCCTCCGGCTGGTCGCCACCCGCGAGCATGAAGGTGTTGGTCATCCTCGGCATCGGGGCATGGGCATAGGACTCGCGGCGGCCGTTGCCAGTGGCCGGCATTCCCAGGAGGCGCGCATTTAGCCGATCCTGGAGGTAACCAGTGAGGACGCCGTCTTCGATCAACACTGTACGACCACTCGGCGTCCCCTCATCGTCGATCGTGAGCGAGCCACGGCGATCAGCGATGGTGCCGTCATCCACAACCGTGACACCAGGGCCGGCGACGCGCTCGTCCATCAGCCCGGAGAATGCCGAAGTTTTCTTGCGGTTGAAGTCTCCTTCGAGCCCGTGGCCGATGGCTTCGTGCAGCAAAATACCCGGCCAGCCCGGTCCCAATACGACCGTCATTTCCCCGGCCGGCGCAGGCACAGACCCGAGGTTGACGAGTGCCTGGCGCAAAGCTTCGTCAACCTGGGCCTGCCACGCTTCAGGGCGGATGAACAGCTCCAGGGCCGTGCGCCCGCCAACGCCGTGAGAGCCGCTCTCCTGACGGTCACCGTCGCCGACGACCACAGATACGTTGAGCCGTACCAAAGGCCGCACATCGCCGACCTCCTGACCGTCGGGCCGGATGATGTGGACGACCTGCCACTCGCCGAGCAGCGAGGCTGACACCTGCTGCACTCGCCAATCTTTGGCCCGCGCGTAGGCGTCTATGTCGGACAGCAGTTTGACTTTCGATTCGAACCCCGGCGCTTCAAGAGGACTCGCCGCGGTATAGAGCGCGCGATTGGTGCGCCGCGGTCCCGCCGCATGCTCGCCAGTATGGCCGGCGCGCACGGCGCGCACCGCCTTTGCCGCACGGTGCATCGCCGCCTCGCTGAGCTCGGAGGCGTGGGCATAGCCAGTTGACTCGTCGGCCATCGCCCTGAGTCCGAATCCCTGGCTCGTGTCGAAGTTCGCGCTCTTGAGGCGATGGTCATCGAAGCTCAGGCTCTCGGATTGTCGGTACTCCAGGAACATCTCCCCGTCGTCCATGTCGCGCAGGGCGTCTGCGACAATGCTGTGTATGCGGGTCTTGTCGAGAGCGTTCCGGTTGAACAGGAACTCTTCGGCCAGCGCCTGGTCGGTCATCGCATTATCTTCCTCATTGGGGGCACAGCGCCGTCCTCCAAACCCGATGGCGCCCGTCCATCATACAGATAGTGGGAGTCATCGATGCTGCTAATGCCGGTGGCCTCGGGCAATCGCAGGATGTCCGCAGAAGCGCGCGCTGTGGCGCCATTTCGATTGGAATTTCAAGGCGTGCTGTTGTAGGTTCTGCCCGCAGTTCACGATCCGTTGATCATCGCGCCGCGTTTCGATTCGACCGGCAAGGGCCGGCTCGGGGCGAGGCCGCGAGGTGCGCATGAAGGGCGCTGATGATGAGTGTGCTTAAGAGCGCATGGGCGTGGCCGCTGACGGTGTGGGGCGTCCTGGCCGCGATATCGGTTGCTCCGGCGCACGCGGCACAGCCAACACCGTGGCAAATGGGATTTCAACCGGCGGCCTCGCCGATGATGGAACGGATCATCAGCTTTCACAACCTGCTGCTGTGGATCATTATCGTGATTACGATCTTCGTCCTCGTGTTGCTGGGGATCATCATCGTCCGCTTCAACGCCCGCAGCAACCCGGAGCCGTCGCGGACATCGCATAACACACTCTTGGAGGTTTTGTGGACCGTTGTCCCCATCATCATCCTGGTGATCATCGCTATCCCGTCGTTCAAGTTGCTCTACTACATGGACCGTACCGACGATGCCGAGATGACGCTCAAAGCCATTGGTCATCAATGGTATTGGAGCTACGAGTATCCCGATCACGATGACCTCACTTTTGATGCCAGCATGATTGACGACGAAGAGCTGCAGGATGGGCAGCCACGCCTGCTCGAAACGGATAACCGGGTCGTGTTGCCGGTCGATACCAATATTCGGCTGCTGATTACGGCCGATGACGTACTCCATGCTTGGGCGATCCCGGCATTCGGCGTCAAGCTCGACGCCGTCCCCGGCCAACTCAATGAGACCTGGGTGCGGATCGACAGGGAGGGCGTCTACTACGGCCAGTGCTCGGAACTTTGCGGGGTCAATCACGGCTTCATGCCGATTGCCATCGAAGCAGTCTCGAAGGAGGCCTTCGCCGCGTGGATCGAGACAGCCAAGGTGGAGTTCGCGACGGTGCAGCCTGCAGACGCTGCGGTGGCTGCGTTGGCAACGACTAACGATTGACGCGCGGCCCAGGGGCCCACGGGATCAAGGAAGGACCGACGGCAATGAGTCACGCGACGCACGCTGATGCCCATGAACACGCCCATCCGACCGGATGGCGCCGCTTCCTCTACTCGACTAACCACAAAGACATCGGCACGATGTACATCACGTTTGCCATCGTCTTTGGCCTGGTCGGCGGTGCGATCTCGATCTTGTTTCGCGCCGAGTTGATGGAGCCGGGCGTACAGGTCCTCGGTGGCAATCACCAGTTCTTCAATGTCCTGATCAGCGCCCATGGCCTGATCATGGTGTTCTTTCTTATCATGCCTGCCTTCATCGGCGGCTTCGGCAACTGGTTTGTGCCGCTGATGATCGGCGCGCCCGACATGGCGTTCCCGCGTCTCAACAACATCAGTTTCTGGGTGCTGATCCCCTCCGGAGTACTGATGGTCGGCTCGCTGTTCGTCGCCGAAGGGCCGGGTGTGGGGTGGACGGTCTACGCTCCGCTATCGACCTCCGGCCAGCCGGGAGCGTCGGTCGATATGGTCATCCTCGCGCTGCACTTGGCCGGCGTATCCTCGATCCTGGGTGCCATCAACTTCATCACCACCATCTTCAACATGCGCGC
Organism: Alphaproteobacteria bacterium; assembly: GCA_965248765.1. Classification (GTDB taxonomy): domain Bacteria; phylum Pseudomonadota; class Alphaproteobacteria; order VGEJ01; family VGEJ01; genus CBDFKF01. The sequence continues at coordinate 2,307,050 of CBDFKF010000004.1, read as the reverse complement.
GCCCGGGATGACGCTGCACAAGATGCCGCTGTTCGTTTGGGCGATTCTCGTAACGACCTTCCTGCTTCTGCTGGCGCTACCCGTGCTCGCTGGCGCGATCACGATGCTGTTGACCGATCGGAACTTCGGCACCGCCTTCTTCGACGCGGCCGGCGGCGGCGATCCGGTGCTCTATCAGCATCTGTTCTGGTTCTTCGGGCACCCCGAGGTGTACATCTTGATCCTGCCGGCTTTCGGCGTGATCAGCCAGATTATCCCTACATTCTCGAGAAAACCGATCTTCGGCTATCTCGGGATGGCTTACGCGATGGTGGCGATCGGCGTGATCGGCTTCGTGGTATGGGCGCACCACATGTACACGGTCGGTATGGATGTCGATACGCGGGCCTACTTCGTTGCCGCAACGATGGTCATCGCTGTGCCGACGGGCATCAAGATCTTCAGTTGGATCGCCACCATGTGGGGTGGCTCGATCGAGTTCAAGACGCCGATGCTGTGGTCCGTCGGATTGATCTTCCTATTCACGGTGGGCGGTGTAACAGGAGTGGTTCTGGCCAACGCGGGAGTCGACATCGCCATGCACGACACCTACTACGTGGTCGGTCACTTCCACTACGTTCTCAGCCTGGGCGCCGTGTTCGGGATCTTCGCCGCCTTCTACTATTGGATCGGCAAGATGTCGGGGCGCCAATACAACGAGACACTCGGCAAGCTCCACTTCTGGCTCACGTTCATCGGCGTCAACCTGACGTTTTTCCCGATGCACTTCCTGGGTTTGGCTGGTATGCCGCGGCGGATTCCCGACTACCCCGACGCGTATGCCGGGTGGAACATGGTCGTCTCGATCGGCTCGTACATCTCTGCTATCGCAACCATCTTGTTCGTCTACATCCTTATTGACACGCTCTTGCGTGGAAAGAAGTGTGCGGACAACCCGTGGGGCGAGGGCGCGACCACGCTCGAATGGACGGTGCCATCGCCGGCACCGTTCCATACCCACGAGACGCTGCCGCGGATCAACTAGGAGTGGTCCGCTGGAGGTGATGCTTGGCTGACGCGGCCGCAGCGCTCGAAACCAGCGCGACCGGTGCTGGCGCCGGTGACTATATCGCGCTGCTGAAGCCGCGTGTGATGTCGCTGGTCGTCTTCACGGGGCTGGTCGGGATGGTCTTGGCGCCGGGCGGCCTGCACCCGGTGATCGCACTTGCCGCTGTTCTGTGTATCGCCGTCGGTGCAGGTGCGTCGGGGGCGATCAATATGTGGTTCGATGCCGACATCGATGCCGCGATGGACCGGACCCGGCAGCGGCCAATCCCGGCCGGTCGTATTCAGCCCGGCGAGGCGCTCGCATTCGGGACGGCGTTGGCGGTGGGCTCTGTGTTGATGATGGGGCTGCTCGTCAATCCGATTGCGGCCGTCTTGTTGGCGCTGACAATTGCTTTCTATGTGTTCGTCTACACGATGTGGCTCAAGCGGCGGACGCCGCAGAACATTGTGATAGGCGGCGCCGCGGGTGCGTTTCCACCGGTGATCGGCTGGGCCGCGGCGACTGGGGAGATCGGTTTGTTCCCGGTGCTCCTGTTCGCGATCATCTTCTTTTGGACGCCGGCGCACTTTTGGTCGCTTGCCCTTTGCCGAACTGACGACTATGCCCGCGCACGGGTACCAATGTTGCCGGTCGTCGCGGGTGCGCAGGCGACGCGCCGCCACATCCTCGGCTATAGCTTGGTCTACGTACCGTTGACGATCTTGCCATGGGTTCTGGGTTTCGCCGGCGCCATATACGGTGGCGTGGCAGTCGCACTAGGGGCATCGTTCCTGTTCGGCGCATGGCGGGTGTGGCAAACCGGGACGCCGCGCATCGCCCAACGGATGTTCGCCTTCTCCATTCTCCACCTTTTTCTCGTTTTCGCCGCGCTCTTGGTCGACCATGGATTCGGCACTGCGGGCGGCTAGGGCATCTGATCAGAGGGGCGGATGTCGAACGATGAACGGCGCCGCCGCGGTCGCAACTATGCGATGGCGGGCTTTCTGCTCGCCATCGTTGTTCTGTTGTTCGTCGTGACGTTGGCTAAGCTCAAGGGTCCCTGACGTGAACTCGACGGTCGCTAGGCGTAATGGAGCTATGGGACTGGCGCTCGCCGCCGTCGTCGCCGGCATGGTCGGCATGGCCTTTGCCGCAGTACCGCTGTACCGGTTGTTCTGTCAGGTAACGGGATATGGCGGCACAACTCAAACGGCCGGGGAAGCACCTGAGCTCGTGCTCGATCGCGTGATCACCGTCCGCTTCAATGCTGACGTTGCGCGCGGCATGCCGTGGCGCTTCCGGCCAGCGCAGCTCGCGATAGATGCCCGCGTCGGCGAGCCGATGCTGGCTTACTATCGCGCGAGCAATGACACCGATGAGACCGTTAGCGGGCATGCGGTCTTCAACGTCACGCCGCTCAAGGCAGGCATCTACTTCGCCAAGATCGATTGTTTCTGTTTCGAAGAGCAGGTGCTTGCGCCTGGCGAGTCGGTGGAGATGCCTGTGAGCTTCTTCATAGATCCCACGATCGCCGACGATCCGAACCTTAATGATGTCGGCACCATCACCCTGTCCTACACATTCTTCCGCACCGAGCCGGACGAAGAGCAGCGGCCAGCCGCTACCGTCACTTCATCGGTTTCGGAACGGACGTCGCCCGGGAGCTGAGCCATGGCCGAAGCACACGCGAAGGATCACGACTATCACATGTTGGCGCCCAGCCCGTGGCCGGTGCTCGGGGCATTCGGCGCTCTGCTCACGGCGGTGGGCGCGATCCTGTTCATGCACGACGTCACGCCGTGGATCATGCTGATCGGCTTTGTGGTCGTGCTCTACACGATGTTCGTGTGGTGGCGGGACGTGGTGCGCGAGGCGGAAGTTGACCGTGATCACACGACAGTGGTGCAGATCGGCCTGCGCTATGGGATGGCGTTGTTTATCGCGTCCGAGGTCATGTTCTTCGTGGCCTGGTTCTGGGCCTATTACAACGCAAGCCTGTTCCCCACGGAGGCGATCGGCGGGGTTTGGCCGCCCGAGGGCATCATCATCTTCGAGACCTGGGATCTCCCGTTTCTCAACACGCTTATCCTGTTGAGTTCAGGCACAACCGTGACATGGGCGCACCACGCCTTGCGCGAAGGCAATCGGCGCGGCCTGATCCTCGGGCTCTGGCTCACCATTATCCTTGGCGTCTGCTTCACCGGCGTCCAAGCGTACGAGTATTCACACGCGGCCTTTTCGTTCCGCGGCGGTATCTACGGCACGACGTTCTTCATGGCGACCGGCTTCCACGGTTTCCATGTCATCGTCGGAACGATATTCCTAATTGTCTGCCTATTCCGCGCCTACGCCGGCCACTTCAAGCCCGACCAGCATTTCGGTTTCGAGGCGGCGGCTTGGTATTGGCACTTCGTCGATGTGGTCTGGATCTTCCTGTTCTGCTCGATCTATTGGTGGGGTGGCGGCGAGGCTCTGGCGCACTAGAGGGGGCTGGTTGACCAACCCGGCCTTCGCGCGCGTCTCGCCCATCCGTGCTGGCCTTGCCTGTCGCTGCCCACGCTGCGGGCGGGGCAAGCTGTTTAGCGGGTTCCTGACCATCGCGCCGAGCTGCCCGAGCTGCGATCTGGATCTCCAGGCGGCCGACACCGGGGATGGCCCGGCGGTTTTCGTCATACTGTTTCTCGGCATTATCATCGTGGGCGGCGCTCTCGCCGTCGAAATGGCCTTCGCTCCACCGCTTTGGCTTCACCTCGTGTCGTGGATCCCAGCGTCGATCGGCGGCGCATTGTTGCTCCTGCGCCCCTTCAAGGGGGTCCTGATCGCCCTACAATTCCACCACAGGGCCGGCCAGGACCAGCATGTCGACTGAAGCAGGCGCCTCGTCCAGGCGGTTGTCACTGTCAGCCACGATTATCGCGGCTATCGCCGTCCTGGTGCTGCTCGGCCTCGGCACCTGGCAGCTCCAGCGGCTCGCCTGGAAGCAGAATCTGATCGAACGGATCGAGGCAGGACTTGCCGCCGCACCCGTGGAGCTACCCCAGCGGTCGGGCCTCGATGCCTTCGACTACCGGCGCGTTCGCATCGAGGGGCATTTTGTCCATGACCAGGAGCTTTATCTGACACCGCGGATGCTTAATGGTCGAGCCGGCGGTCACGTGCTGACACCGCTCGTCCGGGCCGATGGCACGGTCGTGTTGGTCGACCGCGGCTGGGTTCCGGAAGATCGCGTAGCGCCCGCGACGCGGGGCGAGGGCCAGCGCGCGGGCCGCGTGGCCATCGAGGGCATCGCCCGGCATGCACGTCGCCCCAATGCGTTCACGCCTGAGAATGATGTGGCCGGCAATCGATGGTATTGGATCGATCTGCCGGCGATGGCGGCGCACCTTGACCTTGATCTTCTGCCGATCCTGGTTGAGGCGGGGCCCGAGCCCAACCTTGGCGGCCTACCCGTCGGTGGGCGCTCCCAGTTGGATATCCGCAACGATCACCTGGGCTACGCTATCACCTGGTATGCGCTCGCCGCGGCTCTTGCTGTGATCTATTTCCTATATCGGCGCGGCGCTCGACGGGCGACGTGAGCGATGGGTGCCCAGGCCTACGCCGCACTTGAGGCCCGCTTCCGCCGTCTCGCCAATCTTGAGGGGGCGGCCGCCGTGCTCCATTGGGATAGCGCCACGATGATGCCGAGCGGCGGCGTTGAAGCCCGCGCGGAGCAGATCGCGACTATCAGCCGGATCTCTCACGACCTCATCATCGACCCGGCGTTGGGCGATCTCCTGGCGAACGCCAAGGCGTCGGCGAACGATCTGGACGATTGGCAGCAGCGCAACCTCGATCTCATGACGCGTCGATGGCGGCGTGCCAATGCGGTATCGCCGGACCTGGTCGAGGCCTTGTCACGAGCTACTTCGGCCTGCGAGACGCGCTGGCGCACGGCCCGTGCGGACAACGACTTTGTGGCGGTGACACCGCTTCTAGTCGAGGTTGTGCGACTTGTCCGGGAACGCGCAACGGCGCTCGCTGCCGCCCTTGGCCTTGAACCGTACGATGCGTTGCTTGACGGCTATGACCCGGGGACTCGCGGCGCCGAAGTGGATCGTATCTTCGCCGATCTTGAGGCGTTCCGGCCTGCCATGGCCGATGCCGCTTTCACGGCGCAGGCTACGCGCCCGGCTCCCGTGGCTCTTTCCGGGCGGTTCCCGATGGCTGCCCAACGCGACCTCGCGGAGCGGCTGATGAGGCGGCTCGGGCTGGAGGCCCAGTTCGGCCGGTTGGATGTCAGCCATCATCCGTTCTCGGGCGGAGTCCCCGACGACGTCCGCATCACAACGCGCTACACCGAGGATGATGCCACCCAGGCCCTGATGGGCGTTTTACACGAGACTGGCCACGCCCTCTATGAGCGCGGCCTTCCAGCGCGTTGGCGCAACCAGCCGGTCGGCGAAGCGGGCGGCATGAGTCTGCACGAGAGCCAGTCGCTACTTATTGAAATGCAGGTCTGTCGCGGGAGCGCCTTTCTGTCTTTCCTCGCCCCGTTGCTGCGCGAACATTTCGGAGGCGCGGGGCCGGCCTGGGAGCCCGAGAATCTAGTCCGTCTCTACACTCGCATGGAGCGCGGCCTCATCCGCGTCGACGCTGACGAAGTCACCTACCCGGCCCATGTGCTGCTGCGGTACGATCTCGAACGCCGCCTACTTGCGAATGAGCTCGAAGTTACCGATCTGCCGGCGGCGTGGCGTGAGGCCATGCAACGGTATCTCGGGCTCGTTCCCGAAGATGACAGTGATGGCTGCATGCAGGACATTCATTGGTATGCCGGCGAGTTTGGGTACTTTCCGAGCTACACGCTCGGCGCTGTCGCCGCGGCGCAACTGTACGCGGCCGCGCGGGCGCAGGCACCCGACATCGTGGGGGCTGTGGGCCGCGGCGAGTTCGGGCCGCTGCTCAACTGGCTTCGCGCGAACGTGCACAGCCTCGGCGCACGCTATGATCGTGATGCCACTCTCCGGCTGGCAACAGGGCGGCCGCTCGCGGTCGGTGACTTCGAAGCACATCTCAGAGCGCGCTATCTTGACAAAGCAGCCGATTGAGGCACGGTGTCGGACCATGCTTGCCGGTCGCTGGCCGCCATGACGGTTCGTATCGACGTATTGCCCTCGGGCCTACGCGTCGTGACCGACGAGATGTCTCATCTCGAGACCACCAGTATCGGCGTGTGGGTAGATACCGGTGCCCGCTATGAGCCGGCCGAGATCAACGGGATCTCGCACATGCTCGAGCATATGGCCTTCAAAGGCACGAGCCGACGTTCAGCGCTGGCGATCGCTGAAGAGGTGGAAGCGGTGGGCGGGCACCTCAACGCGTACACCTCAGCCGAGCATACCGCTTATTTTGCTCGCGTTCTCAAAGACGACGTCGGCCTTGCCGTCGAGATCCTCGCGGACATCCTTCAGCGCTCGGTGTTTGACGAGCGCGAGCTTGCGCGCGAGCAGGCGGTTGTCATCCAAGAGATCGCACAAATTCGTGACACCCCCGACGATATCGTCTTCGACCATTTCCAGGCGGCGGCCTATCCCGAGCAAGCGCTTGGTCGCTCGATTCTTGGCACCGCCGAACGGGTCGAAAGTTTCTCGCCCGGTCTCTTGCGGGACTACATGGGCCGGCACTATCAGGCTCAACAGATGGTCGTCGCCGCGGCCGGCGCTGTCGAACACACTCATCTGGTCCCTGTGGTCGCCGCAGCGTTCGACGAGCTCGAATTGAGCGCAGTCGAGCAGCCGGAGCCCGCCCGCTACGGCGGTGGCGACTACCGCGAGGCCCGTGATCTAGAGCAAGTGCATTTGGTCATCGGCTTCGACGGTGTTGCCTACGGCGATACCGACCTGTACGCGGCCCAGGTGCATTCGACAATCCTCGGCGGCGGCATGTCCTCTCGCTTATTTCAGGAGGTGCGGGAAAAGCGGGGCCTCGCCTATGCGGTGCACAGTTTCGGCTCCTCATACGTCGACGGTGGGGTGTTCGGAATCTACGCGGGTACCGGTGCCGGCGACGTCGAGAACTTGGTCCCTGTGATCTGCGACGAGATCGGCAAGCTTGCCGCATCGGTGCGCGAGGACGAGCTCGTACGGGCACGCAATCAACTAAAGGCCGGTTTGATGATGTCGCTAGAGAGCTCAATGGCGCGATGTGAGCAGATCGGCCGTCATCTGCTCATCTACGACCGTGTCATACCGAGCGAGGAGCTGGCGGCCAAGATCGATGCGGTCGATGGGGCCGCCGTGCAACGGGTGGGGTCGAGGTTCCTCGACGGCCGCCCAGTTATGGCGGCGCTGGGACCGATCCACGGGCTCGAGACGTACGAGCGGACGTGCGCCCGCTTCGATTGACGGTAACGGGTCGGTGACTTCCTTCCTCCGCAACCTCGGGCCCCCTTGGGCGAGCCGCGTCCTGACCGGCGAGCGCGTGCTGTTGCGTGCTCCCCAGCAAAGCGACTGGTCGGCGTGGGCACAGCTCCGCGCCGAGTCCCGCGATTTCCTAGTTCCTTGGGAGCCGAGCTGGCCTGCCGATGCCCTCACCAGGGCGGCTTATCGTCGTCGTCTTCGACGCTACTATCGTGAGGCCCGCGAAGAGACGGGCTATGCGTTCTTTGCTTTCCGTCAGACGGATGACGAGCTGCTGGGCGGCATCACGCTCAGCAATGTGCGCTACGGGGTGGCCCGCTCGTGCTCGGTTGGCTATTGGATCGGCAAGCGCCACGTTCGCCAGCGACATATGACGGATGCCCTCGTGGCGATACTCCCGTTTGTATTCGGGGACCTCAGGCTACACCGCCTCGAGGCCGCCTGCATTCCCACTAATCTGGCGAGCCAGCGTCTTCTCCGGCGGTGCCGTTTTCGTGAGGAGGGTCTCGCCCGTCAATATCTGCGTATCAACGGCGTTTGGCAGGATCACATCTTGTTCGCGCTGCTCGCTGGCGACGCGAGGCCGCGGTTCATGCTCGATCACGCGTGACCGGCCTTGCCCGATAGCATCGAGACATCCAATCCGATCTTGGTCATCGCGCGGTTCCACTTCGACTCAAGATCGCTGTCGAAGAGGATGGCCTCGTCGGCCGGTGCGTGGAGCCATCCGTTTGCCAGAATCTCGGTGTCGAGCTGACCCGGCGCCCAACCTGCATAGCCGAGCGCCAACAAGCCTTGGCGCGGTCCATCACCGAGAGCGATCGCTTTCAGAACGTCCATCGAGGCGGTCAGCGCGATGTTCTCGCCAACGATCATGGTCGCGTCCTGCGTGTAATCGGTCGAGTGCAGCACCAGACCACGACTCATTTCGACTGGCCCACCAAAGTGGACACGAATCTCGCGCCCGCGGGACGATGGCTCGATGCCTAGCTGGCCGAGCAAGTCAGGGAAAGTGACGTTGTCAGCAAGCCGATTGATAACGATACCCATCGCGCCGGAGGCGGAGTGAGCGCACATGTAAATCACCGTCCGCTCGAATCGCGGATCGCCCATCGTCGGCATCGCGATCAGTAGTTGGCCCTCGAGATATCCGACTTCATCCGCACTCATCGCACCCTCTCGTCGCTCCGGAACCGGGAGGTTCCGAGCCTCCGAGACACATCGTCAAGTGACCGCACTCACAATATTATGACCTGCCCTTGAGCGAGAAAACCGCTAAAAGCTGGCGCCACGGTCAAACCGATCTCAATCGTGAAGCATCTCCGCCTCGCTAGGTACCTGCAGGCGCTGCTGATGGCGGCGGCCGCGTGTATTCTTACGGCCTCGTCCCAAGCGGCTGGTTCGCGATGGCAGAGCACCGACTTTGCACAAGTAAGGCTGATATCGGCTGTGGGAGCGGTGGGCGATGCCGCGACCGTGACCCTTGGGCTGCACATACGCCTCGAGCCCGGCTGGCATACTTATTGGCGGTCAGCGGGCGTCGGGGGCATTCCGCCGCACTTCAGCTGGGCGGGGTCGCAGAACCTGCGGACTGCCCGAATCGACTGGCCGGTTCCACGTCGTTTCTCACTCTACCGTAATGAGTCCTATGGCTATCAGGACGAAGTCGTCCTACCGATTACGGTGCTTCTAGAACGCGCCGGCGAACCGCTTTCGGTGCGTCTCGATCTCGCCTATGCCGTTTGCGATGAAATGTGTGTGCCGGTGCGGGCGGAGCTCACCCTCGATGTGCCCGCCGGGCCAGCCGGATCCACGCCGTTCGCACCGTTGATCATAGCGCACGCCGAACGTGTGCCGCAGGCGGAAGCGCTTGTCGGCTTCGCCATTCAGGGGATCACGGATGCCGCGGGTGAGATGCCGGGCATCGAGGTCTCAGCGCTCGCAGAGCCCCCGTTTTCCTCGCCGGATGTTTTTGTTGACGGGGCGCCAGGGCTGGCTTTCGGTGCGCCGAGGGTGCGCCTCTCCGACGGCGCGCGGCGCGCGCGCATCACGCTCGCGGTGTACAGCGCCGAGGATGCGGCGCCGCTCGCGGGCCGCGCGTTGACGATCACGCTAGTCGACGGCGATCGCTTTATCGAGCGCACTGTGGTTATCGAGAACCACCCCTAATCGCCGTTAGGGCGCGCGGCTTTCAAACGGTGAGCACGATCTTGCCAATGTGTTCACCCGATTCCATGCGTTCGTGCGCTTTGGTTGCATCGGCAAGCGGAAACGTGGAATCGATCACGGGGCGCACGCGCGCACTCTCGAGAAGCGGCCAGACCCGGTCGCGCAAGGCCTTGGCAATCGCCGCTTTGTCCTCTATGGTACGTCCCCGCAGTGTGGCGCCCGTCAGCGTCAGCCGTTTGAGCATAAGCGACATCAAGTTGAGTTCCGTCTTCGAACCCCCGAGAAAAGCGATCTGCACCAGCCGGCCCTCCACGGCAAGCGCGCTGAAGTTGCGCTGCACGTAGTCGCCGCCGACCATGTCCAGGATCAGGTCGACGCCACGGCCGCCCGTCTCTGACTTCACTGCGTCAACGAAGTCCTCATCACGGTAGTTGATTGCACGGACGGCCCCCAACCGCTCGCACTCGGCACACTTGCGAGCCGAGCCGGCCGTCGCGAACACGCGCGCCTCAAACGCGTTAGCAAGCTGAATAGCCACGGTACCAATGCCGCTTGAGCCGCCATGGACAAGAAAGGCTTCGCCGGGCCGCAGCCGCCCGCGATCGAACACGTTGGTCCACACGGTAAAGAACGTCTCCGGCAACGCGGCCGCCTCGATCATGTCCAGACCAGCGGGAATGGGGAGTACTTGAGGCGCTGGCGCCGGACAGAATTGAGCGTAACCCCCACCGGTCACAAGAGCACAGACAGCATCACCCACCGCGAAGTCCACGACGCTGCTTCCCACGGCGGCGACGGTGCCGGCGATCTCAAGCCCGGGTACGTCCGAGGCGCCCGGTGGCGGTGGATATCCGCCCTGGCGCTGCAGGACATCCGGTCGATTTACGCCTGCGGCTGCCACTTGGATGAGAACTTCGCCGGACCCTGGGTTCGGCGTCGAACGCTCTGCGGGCTGCAGAACCTCGGGCCCTCCAGGCTCGGCAATCTCAGCCACCTGCATAGTCTCGGGATAGTTGGACGTCGCGGTCATGGTGGCTCGGCTGGTGCGGCGAGAAGACGGTTGCAGGTCTATTATGTTCCCTTCACACTGACAAGCCGCGAGTAAGCGCCGCTGCAAACCATCGCCAACGTCGTGGAGGTGGCCATGGACCTTGACGATCTCGTTGTACCGCCGGCGCCGGAGAAGCCGAAGCTCGAGGATATATCGATTGAAGAACTGACCCGTCTTATCGCCGAACTCGAAGGCGAAATCGTGCGGGCGCGTGAGGTGATCGCCGCCAAACAGGCAGTGCGGGGCGAGGCCGAGCAGTTGTTCAACAGCTAGTCCAGCGATCAGATACGGAACACACCGCGGTCTGCTGCGGCTGCGGTGTTTGGCCGGCGCCCGAGCTGGCCAAACACCGAATCAGGGAGGCTCACGGATGAAGCTGCTGCGTTACGGGCCGTCGGGGAACGAAAAGCCGGGGCTGCTCGATGACGAGGGGACGATCCGCGATCTGTCGCGCGAAGTCGCTGACATCACGCCGGAGATGATCTCGCCCGCCGGGCTGGACAGGCTGCGCGCCCTTGATCACAGCAAGCTCACGGCAGTTTCCGGCGAGCCACGGATCGGCGTTCCCGTCGCCGAGATCGGCAAGATCGTCGCGGTTGGCCTCAACTACGCCGATCACGCCAAGGAGGCCGGTCTACCGATCCCGGAGGAGCCGGTGCTGTTCACCAAGACCACTTCGGCAATCTCTGGGCCCTACGATCCGGTCAAGATCCCGCCGGGCTCGACCAAAACGGACTGGGAAGTGGAAATCGCCTTCGTCATTGGCGCTACGGCGCGCCGCGTTTCCGAGTCGGAAGCCGCCGCCCACATCGCCGGCTATTGCATTCTGAATGACGTCTCCGAGCGCGAGCACCAGATCGAGCGCGGCGGGCAATGGATGAAGGGCAAATGCGCGGACACGTTTGCGCCCATCGGTCCGTGGTTAGTGACGCCGGATGAGGTCGGGGATCCGCAAGCGCTCGGCATGCGGCTCGATGTCAACGGCAGGCGTTTTCAGGAGGGCAACACCAGCACGATGATCTTCGGGTGCGTCTATTGCCTCAGCTACATCAGCCAATTTCTCACGCTTTTTCCTGGCGACGTTGTAACCACGGGGACTCCGCCGGGCGTCGGCCTTGGCCAGAAACCTCCGGTGTTTCTGAAGCCCGGTGATGTGATGGAGCTTGGGATAGATCGACTCGGCGAACAACGCCAGGAGCTGGTCGAAACATGACGGTGGGCGCTGCAGGCGGGCCTCAATCCGGTCCGGATAACGGGCTGGCAGTCCGGCCGGAGATCGCCGATCTCCCGTTCTCGCAAATCCGCGCGATCTCACGAGAGGGGATGCTGCTCGATGGAGTGGTGCCTCTCTGGTTCGGCGAGGGGGACGAATCGACGCCCACGTACGTAACCGATGCTGCAGCGAAGGCGCTCGCGGAGGGCAAGACCTTCTACACACCCAATCGCGGCATCCCGGAGCTGCGAGACGCGCTCGCTGAGTACATGAGCGGCCTTTATGGCTCGACGATCGATGCCGACCGCGTCACCGTAACCGCCTCCGGCATGAGTGGCATCATGATCGCCGTTCAATGCGTGGCCGGTGCGGGTGACAACGTTGTCATCGTCGGGCCGTTGTGGCCCAACTTCCTGGGCTGTGTCCGCATTATGGGGGCGGAGGCCCGCTTGGTCTCGCTCGAGCCGACAGGCCAAGGCTGGCACCTCGACCTCGACAAGCTGTTCGATGCGTGCGATGAGCGGACGCGCGCGGTCGTCGTCAATTCGCCCGGCAACCCCACCGGCTGGATGATGCGGAACGAGGCGCAGGCCGAGCTCCTCTCATTCTGCCGGGCGCGTGGTATTTGGGTGATCGCGGACGAAGTGTATGCCCGAATCGTCTATGACGGGGCGTACGCGCCATCGTTCCTCGAGATCGCCGATCCCGAGGATCTCCTCTTCGTCGTCAACAGCTTCTCCAAGTCGTGGTCGATGACCGGCTGGCGCATGGGCTGGCTCACCACGCCGGCGGCGCTTGGCCCCACGCTCGAGATGATGAACGAATACAACGTCGCTGGTGCGGCGACGTTTGCTCAGTACGCCGGGGTTGTGGCGATCCGGGACGGCGAGTCATATGTTTCTTCCCTGGTCGATCGTTACCGCCACGCGCGCGACCTCGTGTTCCAACGGCTCAGCGGAATGCGACGCGTGCGGATGACCCGTCCCGAAGCTGCCTTTTACGCCTTCTTCGCCGTCGACGGCATGACTGAAAGCGTACCCTTCGCGCGGCGTGTTCTGCACGAGACCGGTGTCGGTCTGGCGCCGGGGTCAGCGTTCGGCGAAGCCGGCGAAGGGCGCCTTCGCTTGTGTTTTGCGAGTTCGACCGAGCTGCTGTCCACGGCGATGGATCGGCTGGAGCCCATGCTGACCTGACGCGCGACCCGTTCGGGTTCAACGGCCACCGGGCGCCAAAACGAGTGCCGACGAACGACAAGGGGAGGAAGGCCGTGCTCGAACACAGATCGGCTGTGATAACAGGCTCGAGCCTCAAGCTCGGCATTGGTTATGCGATTGCCGATGCCTTGGCTGCACAGGGGTGCAACGTGATGCTGAGCGGGCGCAGGGCTGCCGAGGCCGCGCAACCGGCGATCGATGATATCTCCCGCCACTCTGTCCAAATCGCCTACCGGCAGACGGACCTCTCGAAGCCCGGTGACATCCGAGGGCTGATCGATGCCGCCACCGAGACGTTCGGAGCCGTCGATATCATCGTCAACAATGCCGGCACCAACCATCCGAACCGGATTGAGGATCTGCCGCCAGCGGACTGGGACGACATCATCGCTGTCAATCTCTCCGCGGCCTACCATGCCATCCATCACGTCCTTCCACAGATGAAGGAGCGCAACTGGGGGCGGATCATCAATATCGCTTCAACGTTGGGTCTGGTGGGATACCCCACGGTCTCGGCGTATACCGCGTCCAAGCATGGCCTGGTCGGACTGACCAAGGCGGTGGCGTTGGAGACGGCGGAGACGGGCATCACCTGCAACGCCATCTGCCCCGGCTACACAAAGACCGAGCTTCTCATGCGGGTGATCGCCGAAACCGCTGATATGGAAGGCGTATCCGTCGATGAAATGACGAACACGATGGTGGCTGCCGATCAGCCGGCAAAAGTGATGGTCCCGCATGAGCATTTTGGACCTTTGGCGGTCCTGCTTTGCAGCGAGGCGGGAGCTCAGATTCGGGGTACGGCAATGCCCATCGATGGTGGCTGGACGGCGAAGTAGCGTCGCGCAAGGTACCCGCATTAAGCCCTGGTTAACGTTTCAGGCCTAGTGTCGGCGTCGGATGGCGCAACGGTATGCGCCTCCATTTCTCAAGACGCCTCCCTGTTACCTCGGGCCGCCCTGATGGGCGGCCCTTTTTCTTGGCGCGGCTTGCCACGTCGCGCGGGCGCCCGATAGTGTGATCCGCAGAGTGTGCGCATGACTGATGCTCCGCCCCGCCGCACTAGCGGCGCCCACAACAGCCCACGCTTCGATACCCTTAGCCTGCACGCGGGCCAGCAACCCGATCCCGCGACCGGCGCACGTGCCGTGCCGATCTACCAGACGACATCGTACGTCTTCCCGGATACCGAGCACGCCGCCTCGTTATTCAATCTTGAGCGCGTCGGACATATCTATTCGCGCATTTCGAATCCGACGGTCGCGGTTCTCGAAGAGCGACTGGCAGCGCTCGAAAACGGCGTCGGAGCAGTCTGTACGGCGAGCGGTCAAGCGGCAGTGCACCTTGCCGTTGCGACGCTGCTGGGGGCCGGTCATCACATCGTGTCGTCAGCGTCGATCTACGGTGGCACGCACAATTTGCTCACCCACACCCTGCCGCGGTTCGGGATCGAGACGACCTTCGTCGATCCGCGTGATCCTGATGCGTTCGCTCGTGCCGTTCGTCCCAACACCCGCCTTGTGTTCGCCGAGACTCTAGGGAATCCGGGCCTCGAGGTCCTTGATATCCCGGCCGTGGCTGAAGCGGCGCATGGGGCGGGCGTACCGCTACTCATCGATTCCACTTTCGCAACACCCTGGCTGTGCCGGCCCGGCGACCACGGTGCCGATCTGATTATGCATTCGGCGACCAAGTTCCTCGGCGGGCACGGCATTGCCATCGGCGGTGCGATCATCGATTCAGGACGTTTCGATTGGGAGAACTCGGACCTGTTCCCGACCTTGACCGAACCCTATGAGGGCTATCACGGTATCCGGTTTGCCGAGGAATTCGGTCCGCGTGCTTTCGTCATGCGGGCGCGTGCCGAAGGGCTCCGCGATTTCGGCGCATGCATGAGCCCGACCACCGCCTTCCACATTCTGCAGGGAGTTGAGACGCTGCCGTTGCGCATGGCGCGGCACGTCGATAACACGCGCCGCATCGTCTCCTTCCTGGGCGAGCATGATGCCGTCGCCTGGATAAGATATCCTGAGCGCGAGGATCATCCAGACCACGCGCTGGCCCGGCGTCTGCTACCGCGCGGATGCGGCGCTATTTTTAGCTTCGGGGTTAAGGGTGGCTACGTGGCGGCCGTGCGCCTCATCGAATCGCTGCAACTATTCTCGCATCTCGCCAACGTCGGCGATGCCAAGTCGCTCGTCATTCACCCCGCCAGCACAACGCATCAGCAAATGGATGCAGCCGCGCTGGGGGCGGCCGGTGTTGGTGAAGACCTGATTCGTTTGTCGGTGGGCCTCGAAGACCCCGAAGATCTCGTCGCCGATCTAGATCGCGCCCTCACTCGCTCGCAAAGGACCTGAGCGGTGGAGCTGGTCGTCGGGGGAGCTTGCCTCTTCGCGGCGACTGGCGGACGCCCGCCTGAGCTTGACAGGCCGGCCATCGTGTTCCTGCATGGGGCAGGCATGGACCACAGCGTCTGGATGTTGCAGGCCCGCTACTTCGCTCATCATAAGTGCGCGGTCTATGCACTGGATCTGCCAGGCCACGGGCGCTCGGACGGGCCGCCGCGCGAGACCGTCGAGGCGATGGCCGATGCGGTGTGGGCGGCCATCGCGGCAGCCGGACGGGAGTGTGTGGCGCTAGTCGGCCACAGCATGGGCGGACTGGTCGCTCTCGAAGCGGCGGGACGAGCCCCGCATCGCGTGACGGCGCTCGCCCTGCTGGGGACCGGCCTGCCCATGCGCGTGGACGAGGGGTTGCTTGCCGCAGCACGTGACGGCGACTCGCTGGCCGTTGAGCTGATGATTGGCTGGGGCTATGGACTGAGAGCCCAGCTCGGCGGCCACCCGGCCCCTGGGCTGTGGATGTCGGGGGGCGGTGCCCGCCTGCTCGAACGCGCCCCTCCTGGCACCCTTCACGCCGATCTGCTCGCCTGCGACCGCTACGACGGCGGGCAGCGAGCAGCGACTCCCCTCAACTGCCCACTTCTCGTTATCGAGGGCACAGAAGATCGCATGATCCCGGGCAGCGCCGTGGCAGCTCTGGCGGCTGCCCTGCCCGAGGCAGAGGCGATCCGGGTCCAATGCGGCCACCTCATGATGGACGAACAGCCCGATGCGGTCCTCGACGCGCTCATAGCCTTTCTCGATCGCGCGCTTTGAGAGGCGTCGCCGCAGGTGCTGGACGATTCACTACGCCCGATCGTCATGACTGACACGGCGGCCCGAGGGGGGCCTTACCAGCAAAGAATCGCAATCGCCGGGGAGCTAGCGTTGTCCGTACGGCCGATGGTCCTGGGGGTTCGCGACAAGCCGGTGGCCGATCTGCCACCGCGCATCCGTGATTTCCGTCGCCTGTTCGCGCGGATCGTCACACTCGACGAAACGTTGGGCCGACGTCTCGACGCCCCCTGACCGGAGAGCCCTTGCGGGCTTACTTTAGGCCGAAGTCCTTGAAGCGCTTGTTGAACTTGGCGACTTGTCCCCCGGTGTCCACGAGACGGTGGCCTCCGCCGGTCCACGCCGGATGCGTTTTGGGATCGATGTCCAGTGTCAGCGTGTCGCTCGCAGCACCCCACGTCGAGCGCGTCGTGAAGGTGGTGCCATCAGTCATGACGACGTTGATCTCGTGATAGTCCGGGTGCGTATCGCTTTTCATCGATAACCTCCCAACCGTACGCGGCGACCGGCCTATATAAACAATGCGTTGAGAGGCGGCAAGCGGCGCCTCCGAGCTGCGGCGGACGCTTGCGGGCATTGGAGTGCTCGGGTAACGATACCAGAGTAATGGGGAGGCACCTCTATTGTGAGGCGATCCGCGGTCGTGGGATTGAGGCGTGAGCGCATCGGACCCCCACGCCGCTCGTACCCCTGAGCGAACACGCAGTCGCGACCTCTCCCAGCTGCGGCCCATCATCGGCTTTGTTCGGCCCTATTGGGGAACGGTGGTCGGAACGCTCGCGGCACTGATCGTCGCGGCAGGTGCGACGCTGGCGATAGGACAGGCGCTCCGTCGTGTCGTCGACTACGGCTTCGCGAGCGATCGAGCAACCTATCTCGACCAGTACTTTCTTGCTCTTCTCGGTGTCGTCGCCGTCCTTGCGGCCGCCACGTTCGCCCGCTCCTACCTCGTATCGTGGCTTGGCGAACGCGTGATCGCCGATATTCGCAGGGCGGTCTATAACCATGTGATCGGTCTCAGCCCGGCGTTCTTCGAGGTCACGCGCACCGGTGAGATACTGTCGCGCCTGACTGCCGATACCACCCTCATTCAGACCATCGTCGGCTCCGGCGCCTCGATTGCACTGCGAAACCTGCTGCTGTTCTTGGGCGGACTGGCGCTGCTGGTCGTGACCAGCCCGAAGCTCTCCAGTCTCACGCTTCTCATCGTCCCCGTGGTCGTGCTGCCGATCGTGGTGTTCGGCCGTCGCGTGCGCCGGCTGTCGCGCGCCAGCCAGGATCGCATTGCCGATGTTGGCGCACAGGCCGAAGAGAGCCTCAACGCGATTCGAACCGTCCAGGCCTTCGGGCACGAGGATCTCGACCGGGCGCACTACGGCGGCCGGGTCGAGACGGCGTTTGCCACCGCCGTCCGCCGTCTGCGCGCGCGTGCCTCTCTCGTCGCGGTGGTCATTCTGCTGGTGTTCGGAGCGGTAGACGGGGTGTTGTGGATCGGTGCCAAGGACGTCGTTGCCGGCACCATGAGTGGCGGCGAGCTCGCCGCGTTCGTCTTCTATGCGATCGTCGTCGCCGGGTCTGTCGGGGCCCTCAGCGAGGTCTATGGCGATTGGCAGCGTGCCGCTGGCGGCGCCGAGCGCCTCATGGAGCTGATGCAGACGCCGTCGGAGATCATCGTACGGACGCGCCCGACAGCGATGCCGGAGCCGCCGCGCGGCAGCATCTGCTTCGCGGGGGTGACCTTTCACTATCCGGCACGTCCTGACGCGGCGGCGCTCGTCGACTTCGAGCTCGAAGTCGAGCCCGGTGAACGGGTTGCTCTAGTCGGCCCCTCCGGTGCCGGCAAGACGACGGTCCTCCAACTGCTGCTACGCTTTTACGATTGCCAATCGGGCGCGGTTTCGCTGGATGGCGTCGATATCCGCGACGTCGTGCCGGCCGCTCTACGCGCACGCCTTGGCCTCGTGTCGCAGGAGCCCGTCGTGTTCGCCGCCAATGCGATGGAGAACATTCGCTACGGTCGCCCCGAGGCAACGGATGAGGAAGTCCGCGCGGCAGCAGGCGCCGCTCAGGCTTCCGAGTTCATTTCCGCGCTGCCTCAAGGATTCCACACCCATCTCGGCGAGCGCGGCATGCAGCTATCCGGGGGCCAGCGTCAGCGCTTGGCGATCGCCCGCGCGGTTCTACGCAATCCGGCGGTGCTTCTGCTCGACGAGGCGACCAGCGCACTCGATGCCGGAAGTGAGCGGATGGTGCAGGCGGCGCTCGAGCCGCTGATGGCGGGGCGAACGACTCTGATCATCGCTCATCGTCTCGCAACGGTCCTCAAGGCCGATCGCATTGTCGTCATGGACCGGGGCCGGGTGGTTGCTGCCGGGCGTCACGCGGAGTTGATGGCCGAGGATGGACTCTATGCGCGTCTCGCCACCCTACAGTTTGACCTCGGTAGTAGCGCGGCGGGGCCGCTCGCCGCAGCCCAATAACTGCGCGCGTCAGCGCTCCGTTAGCTTGAGCTCGATGCGTCTATTGCGGTCGTACGCATCCTCGGAATTGCGCACATCGATTGGCTGATACTCGCCGAAACCGGTCGCGGCCAGCCGCCCGGGCGGAATGCCCTGCTCGATCAGGAATTTGACGACCGACGTCGCGCGCGCGCTCGAGAGCTCCCAGTTGGACGGAAACGCCGACGTGGCAATTGGAATTCGATCGGTGTGGCCGTCGATCCTGAGGATCCAGGGAAGATCGGCAGGGATGCGTTCGCTGATCTCGAGAAGCGTTGCGGCCAGGCGAGCAAGGCTGTCCTCGCCCTCGATGCCAATGTTGGCCGAGGCTGATTCGAAGAGTACTTCGGATTGGAAGACGAAACGATCGCCGACAATACGAATGTCTTGGCGGTCGCCGAGGGCCTCCCGTAGGCGCCCAAAGAACTCGGACCGATACCGCGAGAGCTCCTCGACTTTCTGCGCTAGCGCCAGGTTGAGTCGACGACCCAAGTTGGCGATAACCGTGTTCTGCTGTTGGTCCTTGGCCTCTGCTGCATCAAGCGCTTCCGAGATGCGGGCGAGCTGCTCGCGCAGTGCCGCTATCTGCCGGTTAAGTACCGCCACTTGCTCCTGAGCCGCTGCTGAGATCGCCTCCTCGGAGGTTAGATCCGCGCTTGCGCCTGCATACAGCACCTGCAGCTCCGCGAGCCGTATCTCTCGCGCTTCGAGCTCCTGTTGAGCAAGCCGCGTGCGCTCCTCCGCCGCCTTGCGCCGATCGTCCTCGGTGGCAAGTCGGGCTAGCAGCTCCTGGGTGCGCTCACGCAGCATCGATGCCAGGGCGTCCGCCTCGGTGACGCGCGCGGTGAGCTCCTCAGTCTCGGTGTCAGCGCTCGCCAGCGCGGCAGCAAGTCGCTCGCGCTCGGTCTCCAGCGCGGCCGTGCGGTCGACAAGGTCGACCGCCTCTGCTTCCGCCGCGTCGAGCGCCGCCAGCAACCGACCCACCTCGAGTTCCAGGTCGTCCCGCACCTTGCGCAGCGCGGCGACATCGCGCCGCAACACCTCGAGCGTGGCGAGCTGCATCTTGATCGTCTCGCGACTGGCCTCAGTCGTCCGCTGCGCCGCCGCGAGTGTCGCCTCGGCAATCTCGGCGCGCTCAGCCTGCGCATCGAGGCGCAACACAAGCTCGTCGCGCTCTTCCGTCGATTTCTGCAGAGAGGCGGAAAGCTGCGCCACGTTCAACCGCAGATCCGCGTTGGCCTGGCGTTCGAGCGCCAGAAGCTCACTCAGCTCGCTGACCTGCTGGTTGAGGCGGGCGAGCGCTTGGTCGCGCCCGGACAGAGCCTCGTTGAGAAAAAACTGAGCCAGCACGAACACCACGAGCAGGAACATGATGACGAGCAGCATTGCCGAGAGCGCGTCGACGAACCCGGGCCAGGTTTCAGAGCCGGCTTGCCTGCGTAGGCGCCCCGATGTGGCCATGCTGGGGTGCGCGCCTTAGCGCTTGTCGCCCATGGCCGCCATGGTCCGCGCTAGCAATTTGATCTCGCTGCGAATGTCCTGCACGAGGTCCGCGCGGCCCTGGCCCGCCTCCTCCAGGAACCGACGCACCGAGACGTCGAGGTTGCGGAGATGCGACCTGCTTGCTTGGTCGAAGCCTTCGCCGTCGCGCGCGCCGGACTCCGCGAGGCGCTGCAAAACCGGTCGGATCTCCATTTGAGTCTCGACCAGTTTGACCATGAGATCCTGTTCAGTCCGCATCTGGTCCGCGAGCGTCGCCAGCATGTCGGCGAATTCGAGCATCGTAGCGTTCTGTTGGTTCCGATTTTCCTCGGTGCGGGCGAGGGTGCGCTGGAGATCGCCGAGGCTATCGGCCGTGCGCTCGAGTAGCGCGTTGACGTATGCCGGAACCGACTGCTCGCCCTCGCCGATCCCGACACCGCTCGTCAGTCGCGTCAGCCCGGACAGCCATTCCTCGAGATCGTTGTAGAACCGCCGCTGTGCCTGGGCTGCTTGGAGATCGAGGAAGCCGAGGACGAGCGAGCCGGCGAGCCCGAACAGCGAGGAGGAGAACGCAGTCCCCATACCCGCTAGCGGTGCTTCCAGACCGCTCTTCAGAGCATCGAACTGGGAGACGAAATCGCCCCCTTGCAAGGTCAGACCGCCGATCGCACCGCTGACCGACGAGATCGTTTCCAAAAGGCCCCAGAAGGTGCCCAGCAGACCGAGGAAGATGAGCAGCCCGATCAGGTAACGCGAGATCTCACGAGATTCGTCGAGGCGCGATGAGATGCTGTCCAGTAGATAGCGCATGGACATTGCCGATAGAGACACCCGACCGTGGCTCTCCTGGAGCATGGTGGCCATCGGCGCAAGCAGGATCGGGGCGCGCTGGACCGAGAGTCCCGGCTCTCCGCGGCGGTAGGTTTCTATCCACGACACCTCCGGATAGAGGATCACCACATGTCGGAACATGTAGACGATCCCCAGGATCAGCACGCCAATGATCAACCCATTGAGCGCCGGATTGGCTGTGAACGCGCGCACCACCGGATCAAACAACGCGCCAAGCACGATGGCGACGATGGCGATGAAAGCGATCATTCGCGTCAGATAGCGTTGCGGCCGTGACATCGCTTGCTTCCCTTACGGCCGGGTCGGTTGGGTGGGCGGCCGAGGCGTCAGATTACTTGGCCGGGGGGTCACTTGGCGAGATAGAGCACATCGACCCGCTCGGCCGGACCGTCGTCGTCGGCGCTGCCGAGGGCACGGACATCGATCCGCGTGCTGCGCACGCCTTCCTCGATCAAGAACGAGCGCACGGCAAGCGCGCGCGAAAGAGAGGTTCGCCGCGCGCCGCTCGCCGTCTCGGCTGACCCTCCGGCGAAAGCCTTGAGTTGGAGGCGCCCATCGGCCTGATTGACCGCGGCGGCGAGTGTTCGTAGCGATTCGCGCGCCTGTGCCGGAACTCGCGTGCTCGAATCGGAGAACTCGATACGCAGCACTTGCCCGCCGCCGACCGGCAAGCGGATCGCCGGCAGGGCGGCCATTTCTATCGTTTCTTCGGCTGCGCCTGGCTCTGGCTCGATTGGCTCGATTCGCGGCGGCTCAACGGGGGTTTCGGCTGTCGGCGGCACCTCCTCGACAAGCGGCGGCACCTCCTCGACCAGTGCTGGCGTCGGTTCCTCAGCGGGTGCCGGCGGTGCTTCTGGCGCCGGCGGTGGCTCATCGATCGGCGGCGGTACGAGCTCTTCAACTCGCGGCGGTGGCAATTCTTCGACCCGCGGCGGCGCCAGCTCTTCTTGCGGCGGGATGAGTTCTTCTAGCTTGGAGGACTCGGGGTCGCGCACCGTCTTCACCGGCTCGCGCCGTATCTCTGCCTCGGCATGCAACGCCGCGACCTCCTCAGGTGGTGTCAGCTCAGGCGATGTTTGCCTCGCACCCCCCGGCGCTCGCACAACGATCGCCTGGCCCGGGCGCTGTTCGCCCGGAACCAAAAGCTGCTGGCGCGACGCGGCGGCACCCACCGGCAGCTCATCCAGAACACTGAGATTGATCTCAACTTCGCGAAGGCCGGAGCCGATGACCACGGTTTCCTGGCCCCAAGCGATGGTTGGTCCTGTGACGACGGCTGCGACGATCGCAACACAAACCCGCATGCATGCGAGCCGGCCCGGCAGGCCGCAAAAATATGGCCGGCGGTGCCGGCCAGCGGGGTCGTGCGCTTTCACCAACCCGTATGTATCCTCACCGCGTGGCTGGGCTTGCCGCGTTCGCTGTGACCATAACTGAGGGGGTATGTCAGAACAACCGGTTTGGCTGGGTGCGGCCGCTTGGCCGGCCTCACCCATACCCTTTTCTCAAGCCGCGAGCAGCGCCTCGATCAGCTGCGGATGGAGGTGCGGATTGGCGGCGATGACGTCGCCTTCAAGGAGGCCCTGCGCGCTCACCTCGCCGCTGGCGAACCCGCCGGCTTCATTTACGATCAGCGTGCCCGCCCCTATCGCGACTGGGTCGGCGGCGATCAGCCAACAGCCATCGAACCGGCCAGCGGCGACGTACGCGAGGTCGAGCGCCCCGCTGCCCGTTTGCCGACCCGTGATTCCGCGGGCGGCGAGCCTGCCGGCCTTGATCATTGCGTTCTGATCGACCGTCTGATCGGACCCGGGAAAGCCCATCGCAATCATGGCCCCCGCCGACTCGCGGCGTTCCGAGCTACGCAATCGTTGGTGATTGAGATAGGCGCCGGCGCCGCGTTCCGCCCAGAACGTCTCGTCGCGCAGCGGGTCGTAGATCACTCCCGCAACCAAGGTCTGCTCGGCCAACACTGCAATCGACACGCAGAAATGCGGGACGCCATGGGCGAAATTGGCGTGGCCTCCAAGCGGGTCAATCAGCCACCGCGACGGCGCATCGGGAAGGGGATCCAGAATGGCCGTGTCGCTGTCGCCGACGCGCACGACGGTTTGGTAAGTCGGTCGGACGCGATTAAGCGCCCCGACTAGGTCTTGCGCACACCTCTTCTCGGCGGCCGCGGCAAACGCCGCCGGGCCCCGCTTCGATACCTGCAGGTGTTGCAGCTCGCCGAAATCGCGCACGAGTCGCCGTGCCGCCTGACGCGCGGCGCCGTCCATTACATTGATCAGCGCGGAACGAAGAGCCATCTCAGGCCGGCCGGATTGAGGGTTCAGCCGTCGGCGCGCTTCGCGTAGGTCCCGTCCGACGTGTTGATGATGATCCTGTCTCCGATTGAGATGAAGGGCGGCACCATCAACCGCACCCCATTGTCGAGTATCGCCGGCTTGTAGGAGGCGGCCGCGGTCTGGCCTCTGACGACCGGCTCGGTCTCGGTGACTTCAAGGGTCGCGGTATCCGGCAACGCCACGCGCAACGGGCTCCCTTCGAAGTTCTCGATGATGACTGCCATCCCCTCCTGCAGAAAAGAGGCGCTCTCACCAACCAGCTCGCGCCGCACCTCGACCTGCTCGTAGCTCTCTGTGTTCATGAAAGTGAGCATGTCCTCGACGGCGAAGAGGTACTGATATTCGCGCTGATCGAGTCTGACGCGCTCCACGTTCTCGGACGAGCGGAACCGTTCGTTCAGCTTGGTCCCATCGATCAAGTTGCGTAACTCGACCTGTAGGTAGGCGCCGCCTTTGCCGGGCTGGGTATGCTGAATCCGAACTGCTGCCCAGAGCTTGCCCTGGTGCTCGATGACCATACCGGGGCGGATGGCATTGCCAGAGATCTTCATGGCACCCCGAGTTCTTGATGCGACGTTCGCGCGGCCGGCGGCCGGGCGCGGACCCTAACAGCTCGATTCCGGTGAATCAATTGACGCTGCCGCGATGGCATGATGAATGCTCGCGACGGCATCTGCGGGCCCGGTCGGCGACGACCACACCGCATCGACCACGGCCAAGAAGTCCGCGCCGGCGTGCACCAGCGGACCGCAGTTCTCGTGAGTGATGCCGCCGATGGCCACGCACGGCACCTCCATCAGCGCGCTCCACCATTCGAGGATATCGATGCCGGCGCGCGTCTTCGGCGTTTTGGTGCGAGTTGGAAAGAAGGCGCCGAACGCGACATAGTCCGCGCCGGCTTCCGCCGCGACCAACGCGAGATGGCGCGAGCTGTGGCACGTTACGCCAACAACCTTGTCTGGGCCCACCGTGCGCCTTGCGACAGCGTAGTCGGTGTCCTGTTGCCCGACGTGAACGCCGTCAGCGCCGACCTCGGCGGCCAAGTCAGGCCGATCGTTGATAAGAAAGGCGACGTCGTGCTCGGCGCAGACCGGCATAAGCACTTGAGCCGCCTCCCGGACCGCATCGTCCTCGACATTTTTTAGACGAAGTTGGAGGCAGCTCACGGGTCCGCCTTTGAGCGCCGCCTCGAACTCCGCGGCGAAGGCAGCCGGCTCGAGGCTAGCCGGCGTGATCAGGTAGAGTTCGCTGGTCAAGAACGCGCGTCCGCGCGCTGGAGCGGCCGGCTCCCGTGCGCCGAGAGCCACTCGCGACAAGCCGTCGCTGGGTCGACGCATTTTACGAGGTTGAGCGCTGGCGGCGGGCAGTCGAGGCATGTAACGCCACGGCGTTTGGCCACGGCCTGCACGCGCGCGCGTACAGCCGGCCGGCCGCGGAACACGATGGCTCGCCAGCCAGCCCGAATCGCGTTTAACGCAGCAGCCCCGTTATCTCCGCAATCGAGCATTGCTGTAATGCGCGCCTCGGCAACCTCTTCTCTAGCGATGTCGACAATCTTCTTAAGATACGCAGCCCCCGCATAGCCGACTGCGCCCGGTGCCGTCCGTAACGTGACCGAGACACCGAGCTCGATCGCTGCCTCCAGGGCTTCTCGGGCGTCGGCCAGCGAATGGTAGACGATGTGATTGGTTTGCTCGCGGCCGCCTCGGCCCACCGGCGTCGCCTTGGCGCGGGGCTGGCGCGTCACCCCAGCTGGCCGATCGCCACCGCGGTATCCACCATACGGTTGGCGAAGCCCCACTCGTTGTCGTACCACGAGACGACGCGACAGAGACGTCCGTCGACCACGTTGGTCTGCGTGAGGTCGAACGTCGAGCTTGCTGGGTTATGGTTGAAGTCGCTGGAGACCAGCGGCTCGTCGGTTGTCGCAAGGATTCCCTTGAGACGACTGCCCTTTGCGGCCTTGGATGCCGCCGCGTTTACTTCCTCGGCAGTGGTCTTGCGTTTGGCCACGAAGGAGAGGTCAACCAGCGAGACATTGGCCGTCGGTACCCGAATGGCCGTGCCGTCGAGTCTGCCGGCGAGCTCGGGCAGGACCAGCCCCACAGCGCGGGCGGCACCCGTCGACGTCGGAATCATCGAGAGTGCGGCACTGCGTGCGCGCCTCAGGTCGCTGTGCAGCGTGTCGAGCACCGGTTGATCACCGGTGTAGGCATGTATCGTCGTCATATAGCCTTGGGCAATGCCGACCGCTTGGTGCATGACCATGGCCACCGGTGCCAGACAATTGGTGGTGCACGATGCGTTCGAGATGACCTCGTGGGTCTTGCGAAGTTTGCGATGGTTGACGCCGTAGACCACCGTAAGGTCGGCTCCCCCTGCCGGCGCGGAGACCAGCACGCGCTTGGCTCCTGCGTGAAGGTGACGGGCTGCGTCCTCGCGTTTGGTG
This sequence comes from Alphaproteobacteria bacterium, assembly GCA_965248765.1. Taxonomy (GTDB): domain Bacteria; phylum Pseudomonadota; class Alphaproteobacteria; order VGEJ01; family VGEJ01; genus CBDFKF01. Next base: position 2,281,167 of record CBDFKF010000004.1, on the reverse strand, counting down.
AACAAGCCGGTGCACTCGAGCGCGACGTCGACGCTAAGCTCACGCCAAGGCAGCTGAGCCGGATCACGCTGGGCGGTCACCCGGATGCGGCCGCGGCCGATATCTATAGCGTTCTTGTAGGTCTTGACCGTACCGGCGAAGCGACCGTGGACGCTGTCGTAGCGCAAAAGATGCGCGTTGGTTTCTACGGGCCCGAGATCGTTGACTGCCACCACCTGTACATCGCGCCGCTTGGCCTCATGGACAGCTCGCAGAACTAGCCGACCGATGCGGCCGAAGCCGTTGATCGCCAACCGAACGGTCATCGCTTCACCTCGATCTCAGAGCCTTGCCATGGTCGCGGCGACGACCGCCTCAACCGTGATGCCAAATCGTGCAAACAGGTTACTGGCCGGGGCCGAAGCGCCGAAGCCGTCCATGCCGATCATCGTGCCGTCCGGGCCGATGTAGCGGTCCCATCCCATCCGCACTCCTGCCTCGATCGCAACCCGCAATGGGGCGGTGCCCAGAACCTGCCGGCGGAAGTCTTCATCCTGGTCCTCAAACAACTCCCAGCAGGGCAGCGAGACTACGCGCGCCGGCACGCCCTCGGCCTGCAGGCGCTCGCGCGCCTCGACAGCGATTGATACCTCGGAGCCGGTTGCAATCAAGCTGACAGCCACCTCGCCATCGGCCGCCAGAAGTTCGTAGCCTCCCGTGGCGCAGGCGTTGCTGGCCTGATGTTCGATCCGTACCGTGGGCACGCTTTGGCGCGTGAGCGCGATGACCGACGGCCCGGTCTCGCGTTCGAGTGCTAACGCCCAGCATTCGGCGGTTTCGACCGCATCGGCGGGCCGGAACACGTATAGGCCCGGTATGGCGCGGAGTGCGGCGAGGTGCTCGACGGGCTGATGAGTGGGGCCGTCCTCGCCGAGGCCGATCGAATCGTGGGTCATCACATAGATCACGCGCTGGTCCATAAGCGCCGACAACCGTAGCGCGGGCCGCAAGTAGTCGGTGAACACGAGGAAAGTGCCACCGTAGGGTATGCCTCCGCGATGCAGCGCAAGGCCGTTCATGACTGCGGCCATCGCGTGCTCCCGCACACCGTAGTGGAGGTATCGCCCCCCATAGCTTGCTGCGGTGAGGAGGCCGAGGTCGGGCGTGAGCGTGTTGTTTGAGCCCGTGAGGTCGGCTGAGCCGCCGATCGTCGTGCGCACGATCGGGTTGATCACCTTGAGTGCTTCCTGGGAGCTCTTGCGCGTCGCCCAGGACGGCTGCTCCGATGAGAGCGCCTTCTTGTGGGCGATTACGGCGGCATCGAGGTCGGCCGGGATCTGTCCAGAGAGAGCGGTCTCGTAATCCTGCCGGGTCTCGGCGTCCAGCGCTTCGAGCCGTTTGCGCCACGCCCTCGAGACCGCTGCGCCGCGCACGCCGCACTCCCGCCACACGGCGAGGATCTCATCCGGCACGGTGAAGGCCGGATAACGCCAGCAGAGGCGTTCGCGCGCGCCCGCAACCTCTTCGGCGCCCAAGGGGGCGCCATGCGTCGCAGCGGTGCCTTCCTTGGTCGGTGCGCCATAGCCGATGGTCGTTCGGCAGGCGATCAGTGATGGACGGCTGCGCTCTCGTGCCGCAGTGATGGCGTCATCCACGGCCTCGGGGTCGTGTCCGTCGACCCGCAGCGTATGCCACCCCTGCGCCGCGAACTGCGCCAGGTGATCGTCGCTGGTCGTCAGCGAGGTCGGCCCGTCAATCGAAATCTGATTGTCGTCGAACAGAACGATCAGCCGATCGAGCGCAAGATGGCCAGCGAGGGAGGCGGCCTCGTGGCTGATCCCCTCCATCAGACAACCATCGCCCGCGAGGACATAAGTGTGGTGATCGACCAGTTCGGGACCGTAGCGGGCGGCGAGATGCCGCTCCGCGATGGCCATGCCGACCGCGTTGGCCAGCCCCTGGCCCAGTGGTCCGGTAGTTGTCTCAATGCCCCCGGCAGCGCCGTATTCGGGGTGCCCGGGGGTCCGGCTCCCGAGTTGTCGAAACCGCCGGATCTCGTTCAGCGTCATGTCCGTATAGCCGGTCAGGTACAGCAGGCTGTACAGCAACATGGAGCCGTGGCCGGCCGAGAGCACGAACCGATCGCGATCCGGCCATGCGGGCCAGGACGGGTCGAACTTCAGGAACCGGGTGAACAACACGACTGCGACGTCCGCCATCCCCATGGGGAGGCCGGGATGTCCAGAATTAGCGGCCTCGACGGCATCCATCGTCAGAGCGCGAATGGCGTTGGCGAGCTCGCCATGGCTGACCGACGGCACGACAGCATTGGTGTCTGGCAAGGTCATACGCTGCTCGGATTGGCGCGAGCCTGGGTCCCGCGCCGCGCTCGAAACATGACCGGCCGTCGTAAGTCCGTCAACCGACTTAATGGCGGCCGCGCGTCGCGGCCACGTCCGCCCGGAAAGGTTGACCGCGGGTCGGATCAAAGCGTATGCTGTATCTGCAAGCGCTCTTATAACACATTGAAATGACCGATAATTCTGGATCAACGAACGAGTCGATAGCCCGGATGGATGCAGCGCGCCAGCGTCTCAAGAAGGCGGTTACGCGGCTGGAGGCCGCAGTCCGATCTGCGCCCGCCAGGCCCACGGGCCAGCCTGACGGCGCGCGGGGCGCGGGAAATGGTGTGCACGCGGAGAACCAGACCCTGCGCGCCAATCTCGATCGTCAACAGCAGGCTTATGCCGCCCTCCAGGCGGAGCACGACAGTTTGTTGATCGCCACCAACACCGTCTCGGTGCGCCTCGATGCGGCGATTGATGATATCCGCGATGTCCTGGACGGCCGAGATGGCAGTGGTTGATGTAACGGTGAACGGGCGTAGCTACCAGCTCGCGTGCGACGACGGTGAGGAGGAGCATTTGGCCAACCTCGCCGAGTACTTCGATCAACGCGTGGCGGAACTCACCGGCAGCATCGGTCAAGTCGGCGAGACCCGGCTGATGCTGATGGCTGGTCTTCTTGTGGCCGATGATCTCTCCAATGCCATGGACCGTTTAGACGACATCGGAGGGGCAGCTGATGGCGAGAGCGCGACGAGTTCGCCAGCCATCGGGCGCCTCTGCGATGACCTGGATGAGCTGACCGAGCGCTTCGAGACCCTTGCCGCCCGTTTAGAGACCACCTAACCTAACTGCGGACGGGTTCTGCCGGATTCGTTTGACGAGGCATTCACCAGGCTCAAAGCATTCTCTAGGGAGCTGTCACTACCGGGGCCCTGGTCTCGGCACATGGCGCCCACCTGCAAGCTGCAGGCCACGGGAATCGTTCTCGTTCGACGGTCAGGCGGTCCCGTCCGCAGATCCAGTCCATGACAATCCCGCTGTCCGTCACTGTCGTCGAGGCCAAGCGCACGCTCCGGGCCCAAGCACTCGCCCATCGCGATGCACTGGCCGCCCGCCATGGCGGCGAGGCGGCGGCCATGCGTTTTCTCGAGGCGGTCCCCTTATCGCCGGCGTCGATCGTCGCCGGCTACTGGCCGATGCGGAACGAGCTAGATCCGCGACCGCTGCTGCGCCGTCTAAACAATGCTGGCCACCAGTGTGCGTTGTGCGTTGTCGACGGGCGCCGCCGCCCGCTCACGTTTCGGCATTGGCAGCCTGGCATGGCGCTGGAGCCCGGCGTTTTCGGTACTGCTGTGCCGCCCGCATCGGCTGGCGTTCTCACCCCGAATATCGTTTTGACGCCTCTGCTCGCGTTCGACGAAGAGGGGTACCGCCTGGGCTACGGCGGCGGCTACTATGATCGCACGTTGGCCGGCTTGCGTGCCAGCGGCGGAGAGCGGCACGTCGCGGTGGGTCTTGCCTACGAGGGGCAACGCGTCGAATCCGTACCACACGATGCCCCGGATCAGCGCTTGGACTGGATCATCACCGAGGCACGTGTCCGCCACCTCGCGGTGGCGACGGCATGAGGCTTCTCTATTTTGGCGACATCGTCGGGCGCGCCGGGCGCCAATTCTTGCTGGCGCGGCTGCCGCAGCTGCGTGACCAGCTCGCCGCAGACTTCGTCGTCGCCAACGGCGAGAACGCAGCCGGCGGCTTCGGCATCACCCCCAAGATCTGCGCGGACCTTTATGAGGCTGGCGTTGATGTCATTACCACCGGCAACCACGCTTGGGACCAGCGCGAGATCATCTCCTATATCGATTCGGATCGGCGCCTTCTGCGCCCGCTCAACTATCCGGCTGGTACGCCCGGCAGTGGTGTCGGCATCTTCGAGATTGAGGGCGGCCGCGCCGTCATGGTGGCGCAGGTGATCGGGCGACTGTTCATGGAGCCGCTCGATGATCCATTTGCCGCACTGGATCGTGAGCTTGACAAGGTGGAGCTCGGGGGCACCGTCGACGCCGTTATCGTCGATCTCCACTGCGATGCGACGAGCGAGAGCATGGCGCTCGGCCACTTCGTTGACGGCCGCGCTTCGCTCGCCATCGGCTCGCACACCCATGTCCCGACAGCCGATGCGCAGATCCTGTTGGGCGGCACCGCGTATCAGACCGATGCCGGAATGTGCGGCGACTACGACTCGGTGATCGGCATGAAAAAGGAGGCGCCGATCGCGCGTTTCACGCGGAAGCTGCCCACCGAACGCCTCGAACCGGCGACCGGCGCGGCAACGCTATGTGCCGTCTTTGTCGAGACCGATGACCGCACCGGTCTGGCGACGAGCATCGCGCCCCTGCGCACCGGTGGCCGTCTGGCCGCTGCGTGGCCTCTCTGAGATTCCTGTTGATCGGGCGGCCGGCATCGCCGCCGCCACATTACTGCCATATTGGATTGATAATCGTATCAGGGTGCGCCCCAGCGCTATATTTGGTATAGATCCTAGCAACAGCCGCAAGATAAGGACGCAAAGTCGGCTGGGGGACGGTCAGCGGCCATGGCGGGCCATTCACAATTCAAGAACATCATGTACCGCAAGGGCGCGCAGGACAAAAAGCGCGCCAAGATTTTCGGCAAGCTCATCCGCGAGCTTACCGTCGCAGCTCGTGCCGGTCTTGCGGATCCCGACAAGAACCCGCGTCTGCGCACCGCGATCGTGGCGGCCCGTAGCGCCAACATGCCGAAGGACACCATCGAACGGGCAGTCAAGCGTGGTGCGGGAGAAGGCGGCAGCGAGGCCTATGAGGAGATCCGTTACGAAGGATACGGTCCGGGTGGCGTCGCGGTGATCATTGAGGCGTTGACCGACAACCGCAATCGAACGGCTGCCGAGGTGCGCGCCGCCTTTACCAGGTTCGGCGGCACGCTCGGCGAGACCGGCAGCGTCATGTACCAGTTTAGTCGGGTCGGAGTAGTGCGCTATCCAGACGAGACGGGCAACGCCGAGGCCGTGTTCGAGGCGGCGCTTGAGGCTGGCGCTAATGAGTGCGAAAGCCGCGAGGACGGCCATGAGATAGTAACCGACGCCGCCGCGTTGAATGACGTGCGCGAGGCGCTTGAGGCGCAGCTTGGTCCGTCACAGAGTGCCGAGCTGACATGGCGTCCGCTCGCCAACGTGGAGATCAACGAAGAGGGAGCGGTGAGTCTTTTCAAACTGCTCGAAGTGCTCGACGATAATGATGACATCCAGCTCGTGTCGGCGAACTTCGACGTCTCCGATTCCGTCCTTGACGCATTGACCGCGTAGTCGACGACACGCTCGCGATGAAGCTGATTGGCCTGGATCCGGGATTGCGCGCGACTGGGTGGGGTGTGGTTGTGGCCGACGGCAATTACCTTCGCCACATCGATAATGGGGCTGTGCGCTCGGATTCGACGTTGCCGCTGTCCCGCCGACTGCGGGAGTTGCATGACGGTCTCGCTGTGATCATCGACCGCTATCGCCCCGATGTCGCCGTTGTGGAGGAGACATTCGTCAACCGCAATTCGGGCTCCACCCTCAAGCTTGGCCAGGCGCGGGGCGCGGTACTGCTGACTGCGGCTCTGGCCGGTCTGGCCGTGCACGAGTACGCGGCCAACGCGATCAAGAAGGCGGTGGTCGGTGTCGGCCATGCCGACAAGAAGCAGGTGCGGACCATGGTAGGCATCCTTCTGCCGGGCGTAATCACGGCGAGCAACGACGCGTCCGATGCGCTCGCCGCGGCGATTTGTCACGCTCACTGCGCCCAAACCGCACGCCACTGGCATGCTGCCGCTGCCCGATTCGGGAGTTCGCCGTGATCGCCAAGCTGAGCGGAACACTCGATACGGTCGGCGACGGCTGGGTCGTCATCGATGTCGGCGGCGTCGGCTATCTTGTTTATTGCTCGGCGCGGACGCTGCGGATTCTGCCGTCGCATGGTGAGGCACTGTCCCTCATGATCGACACGCACGTGCGCGAGGATCATATCCACTTTTACGGATTCGCCGATGCCCGCGAGCGGGGTTGGTTCGGCCTTTTGCAATCGGTACAGGGGGTCGGTGCGCGCGTCGCCCTCGGGATCCTTTCGGCCCTAGCGCCGGCAGAGCTCACCCAGGCGGCGGCGCTCCAGGATCCGGCGCCGCTGACGCAAGCAAGCGGCGTGGGCGCCAAGCTTGCCAAGCGGATCGTCAGCGAGCTCAAGGACCGCGTGCCTGCGCTCGCCGTCGTCGACGGCGGCGCCGGCTCAGGCGCATCTGAGGATGCCAGTGATTCCGCTGAGACCGTGGATGCCGTCTCAGCGTTGGTGAACTTGGGCTACCGCCGTATCGAGGCGCATAGCGCCGTCGCCGCCAGCGCTCGAAGGTTGGGTGTTGATGCCGCGGTCGAGGAGTTGATCCGCGACGGCCTCAAGGAGTTGGGCCGTTGAAGGGGCTGGGCAGATGAGCGACGAACGCGCGATCGCCACCGAGTTCGGTGAGCACGATGGCAGCGAGGTAAGCCTCAGGCCGGCCCGTCTTGACGACTTCATCGGCCAGGATCGGGTGCGCGCCAACCTACGTGTGTTTATCGATGCAGCGCGCGCCCGCGACGAGCCGCTCGATCACGTCCTGTTCGTCGGGCCACCCGGGCTCGGCAAGACTACACTGGCGCAGATCGTTGCTCGCGAGCTTGGCGTTGGGTTTCGCGCCACCTCAGGCCCGGTGATCGTCAAGGCCGGTGACCTCGCCGCCCTCCTCACCAACCTGCAACCGCGCGACGTCCTTTTCATCGACGAGATCCATCGGCTCAACCCGGCGGTCGAGGAAATCCTCTATCCCGCCATGGAGGATTATCAGCTTGACCTGATCATCGGGGAGGGACCGTCGGCTCGCTCCGTTCGCATCGATCTGCCGCCGTTCACGCTGGTCGGTGCAACGACTCGTTCCGGTCTGATCACCAATCCGTTGCGGGAGCGGTTCGGCATCCCGGCGCGGCTCGGGTTCTATGCAGCGAAAGAGCTTGAGCAGATCGTCCACCGCGGCGCCCGCCTTCTCGACGTGCCTCTGGACGGCGATGGCGCACGCGAGATCGCTCAGCGATCGCGCGGCACTCCACGAGTCGCGGGGCGATTGTTGCGCCGTGTACGCGACTTTGCGGCGGTGGCAGGTGCCGACAAGATCGATACGGAAGTGGCCGATTCGGCGTTGCACCGCCTCGAGGTCGATGGACTTGGTCTCGATGCCATGGATCGCCGCTATCTCTCCTGCATTGCCGAGTCGTATGGCGGTGGACCGGTGGGGATAGAGACCGTCGCGGCGGCGCTGTCGGAGCCTCGCGACGCGCTTGAGGAGATCATCGAGCCCTATCTCATCCAACAGGGTCTCTTGCAACGGACGCTGCGCGGTCGGGTGCTCATGCCTGCGGCCTTCACGCACCTAGGTCTTGAGACGCCAAAGCCCCAAGCATCCCAGCTCACCTTTCCTGCAGGTGATCGCGGTGGATGAGGTGGCTGCTGGGCTGGGCCGGCTCGTGGACGGCGTCCACATCCTGCCGATTCGGGTGTACTACGAGGACACCGACGCGAGCGGCATCATCTACCACGCCAACTATCTGAAGTTCGTCGAGCGGGCTCGCACGGATATGCTGCGGGTGCTCGGCGTTACCCACAGCGCGCTCGCCGTTTCGTATGGCGTGCACTTCACTGTTAGCCGCTGCGAGTTCGACTTTCTTCTGCCGGGGCGGCTGGACGATCAACTCGAAGTGCACACGAGTGTTTTGGAGCTCGGGCGCGCGACGATACAAGCGCGGCAGGTGGTCCGCCGCAACGACGTCGATCTTGTACGCGGCAAGTTGCGTCTCGCCTGCATCGACGATCGCGGAAGGCCGCGCCGCCTTCCGCCTCCGGTCCGCGCGGCCCTCGCGACGTTGCCGCGAATGGATATCCCCGAAGATACGCGCGCCGCGGCGCCGGATCGGGTCGCATCTCCTCTTCCGGAGGCTCGTCACTAGCCCATGCAAGCACTGGCACAAGATCAAGTAGCGGATCCGGCGGTCGAGGCGACGTTGCTCGCCGGGTCGGCTGCCGATGCGGACCTTTCGATTATCGCCCTTCTGCTCAATGCCGATATCGTCGTTAAAGTGGTGATCGTTATTCTCGTGCTTTCATCGGTCTGGTGCTGGGCGATTATCTTCGAGAAGTTCACCAGGCTGCGCCGGCTCGCCGCTCAGTCGGATTTGTTCGAGGAGTCCTTCTGGTCGGGGGGCTCGCTCGAGGATCTCTACGATCGGGTCGGCTCTCACCCCGACAGCCCGCTTGCCATGCTCTTCTCTGCGGCGATGCGCGAATGGCGCCGAACCACGGCGCGCGGACTGACTGGCGAGGGGTCGCTGCACGCCGGTCTTCAGGATCGCATCGGTCAGATCATGCAGCTCACGATGAACCGCGAGATGCAGACGCTGGAGCGCTATCTGGGCTTCCTCGCCACCGTCGGTTCGACGGCGCCGTTCGTGGGTCTGTTCGGAACCGTCTGGGGCATCATGAACAGTTTCCAATCGATCGCGCTGACCAAGAACACAAGCTTGGCTGTCGTCGCTCCTGGCATTGCCGAGGCGTTGTTCGCCACCGCTCTTGGTCTGGTCGCCGCAATCCCTGCGGTGGTCGCCTACAACAAATTCTCGGGCGACCTTGAGCGCTATGCCAACCGTTTGGAGAGCTTCGCCGGCGAGTTTTCGGCCATCCTATCGCGTCAGCTAGAAGAGAGGTCGGCTTAGTGGCGTCGGCGATAGGCGGATTGCGGCCGCGTCTTTACGGGGGCCACAACTACACACCAATGAGCCAGATCAACGTCACGCCGTTCGTTGACGTGATGCTGGTGCTCCTTGTTGTGTTCATGGTGACGGCGCCGCTCCTCACCGTCGGCGTCAAGGTCGACTTGCCTGAAGGCAAGGCGCCGGTTCTCGAAGGACAGGACGAGCCGCTTACCATCACCGTCGACTCGGCGGGGCAGATATTCGTCCAGGAGACTGTTGTCGTCCTTGACGAGATCATCCCACGGTTGATCGCCATCACCGGTCGTAATCCTGAGGCGCGCATATTCGTGCGCGGCGATCGGGCCATCGACTACGGTCGTGTAATGGCCGTCATGGCTGCCGTCAACGCGGCCGGCTTCAACCGGGTGGCACTTGTCATGGAAACGCCGCCGCGCACCGGAACGGAGTGAGCGTGCGAATTGCTTTCGCCATATCGGCCGCCGGTCACGCCGCGATCATCGCGGTGGCGTACGTTGGGCTTCCGGAGCTATTCGATCGCGACCCGGTCTCCGACATTCCCATCACCGTCGAGCTGGTCACCATCGCTGAAGTGACTGCGGCGCCAGCCCCTGAACCTGTGCCCGAGCCAGAACCCGAGGTCGTCGAAGAACCGCCCCCCGCGGAGCCCGAGCCAATGGCCGTCGAGGCACCGCCGACGCCAGCGCCGCCCGAGCCTCCCGTCGAAGAGCCGGCGCCGGTCGAAATGGCGGCCCTGGAGCCTGAGCCCGAGCCGCCACCCCGGCCAGAGCGCAAGCCCAAGCCGCCGCCTGAGCCGAAGCCCGAGCCGGTCGCCGAACGGCCGCCGCCAAAGCCGCGTGCCAAGCCGAAAAAGAATAAGCTCGACTTCGATGCCGATCGGATCGCCGCCCTGCTCGACAAGACGGAGGAACAGCGTCCGCAGCCCAAGCTCGAAACCAAGACCGAGCCGCCGCCCGAGGAGCAGAAAAAGGCGCCGCGCACGAGTCGTATCGCGGATCGGGTGACGCTGAGCGAGATCGACGCGATCAAAGCTCACATTCAGCATTGTTGGAGCGTGCCGGGCGGGGCTCGCGATGCGCATGAGCTCATCGTCACGATCCGCATCTACCTCCATCGCGACGGCACGCTCAGCCGCGCGCCACAGATCGTCGATCTCTCGCGAATGAGCGATTCGTTCTACCGTACGATGGCCGAGAGCGCACTTCGTGCAGTGCTCAAGTGCGAGCCCTTGCCAGTACCCTCCAGCAAGTACGAGGATTGGCGCGAGATCGAGTTGACCTTCAATCCACGAGAAATGATGGGCGGATGATGAACCCGGGACAGTATTCGCGATGCACTAGGCCTTCACCGGCGCGGGTTCTTTGGGTGGCGATGGTTTTGTCGTGCGCCGGCTTTTGGTCGACTCCCTCGTGGGCGGTGCTGCAAATTGATATCACCCAGGGCAATGTCGACCCGTTGCCGGTCGCTATCCCGGATTTTGTTGATACGAGCGCAGGCGGCATCGGCGCCGCCATCGCCGGCGTGATCACCAAGAATCTCGAGCGCTCTGGTTTATTCGTGACTATTTCGCCGGCGGCGTTCATCCAGAAGGCCGAGGACATGCGGGTGCAGCCGCGCTTTGCTGATTGGCGTCTAATCGACGCCCAGGCGCTGATTACAGGCAGTGTCGAGCCCCGCGCGGATGGACGTCTCAAGATCGAGTTCCGGCTGTGGGACATCTTCTCGGAACAGCAGATGACGGGCCTTGTGTACTCGACGACAGGAGACAACTGGCGCCGTGTCGCTCACCTGATCTCTGATGCCGTCTACGAACGTCTGACTGGCGAATCAGGCTATTTCGATACGCGCATCGTCTACGTCGCCGAGAGCGGACCGGCGCAGAACCGGATCAAGCGACTCGCCATCATGGACCAGGACGGCGAGAACAATGTCTTTTTGACCGATGGCAGCCACCTCGTCCTGACGCCCCGTTTCTCGCCAACAGCTCAAGAGATCACCTACCTCTCTTACTTCCTCGATCGGCCGCGCGTGTACGTCTACAACATAGATACCGGCAAACAGGAAGTTCTAGGCGACTTCCCTGGCATGACTTTCGCGCCGCGTTTCTCGCCAGACGGCAACCGCGTGGTAATGAGCCTGGCGATTGAGGGCAACTCCGACATCTATACGATGGATCTGAGGACGCGCTTGATCGAGCGGCTGACGCAGCATCCGGCCATCGACACGTCCGCGTCCTTCTCACCCGATGGGGAACGGCTGGTGTTTAACTCCGACCGCGGTGGTACTCAGCAGCTCTACGTCATGACGGCGGATGGCGGGCGCCCGAAACGTATTAGCTTTGAGCAGGGCCGCTATGCTACGCCGGTGTGGTCGCCGCGGGGCGATCTGATCGCGTTCACCAAGTTCCGCCGCGGCCGCTTCTACATCGGTGTCATGCACCCCGATGGCAGCGGGGAGCGGCTGCTGACGGAGAGTTATCTGGATGAGGGACCGACATGGGCGCCCAACGGCCGGGTATTGATGTTTTTTCGGCAGCGACCGCGCAATGCCGATGGCTCGGGCGGCGAGACTCGGCTGTGGTCCATTGATCTCACCGGCTACAACGAGCGCAAGATCGTGACGCCGATGGACGCCTCGGACCCAGCATGGTCGCCCTTGCTTCAATAAGCTCTGGACATTATGTTGCGCGCGCGTTTGAATGACTGGCGGGGGAAAAGGACAACCTTACGCCGCAAACCGTCACGTCTCGGTATTTCTTTCGCTTCATTCTTGAACTCCGGGATCAAGTAGAGGGGGGCATTAGCATGCACCTAAGGCTGTTGAGTATTATCGCGGCCCTTGTCTTCGTTGCCGCTTGTGAGACCACCCCGGAGGATTCGGCGGGTGCGGCGGGTGCGGGCGCAACCAGCGACGATTCCGGTTCATCGTCTTCGGTGAGCGCCGATGACGTGGGCGCGGCCGAGATGATGGAAGACGAGATGGACCTCGGCGCGACGCAAGAGGGCCTGAACAAGGCGGCTGGCGATCGCGTGTTCTTTGGCTATGACAAGTACAACGTCAACGCCGACGGCCAGCGCACGTTGGGGCTGACGGCCGAGTGGCTCGCGAAGTACCCGAATGCGACTCTGACGATTGAGGGGCATTGTGACGAGCGGGGCACACGCGAGTACAACTTGGCGCTGGGCGAGCGCCGCGCTCAGGCGGTGAAATCCTACCTCGTTGCGCTGGGTGTCGATGACGATCGGGTTGCGACAATCAGCTACGGGAAAGAGAAGCCGGCGGCCGTCGGCTCCAACGAGGCTGCTTGGTCGCAGAACCGTCGCGGAGTCTCGATCGTCAACTAGAGTCGGCTCCTCGTGTAGGGTTGCCGCCCGGGATGAAGCTCATCGCGGGGCGCCACGGCTGCCATATTCTCGCCATGCTGACATGCTCTGGTGAGCGCACGCCCATAGCGGCGGGGCACGAATACTGACAATGGCCAGGGTACGCCAGCAAACTGCACAACGGTCGGGCGGAATCTGGCCACTTCTGCGATCACGGCGACATACGCGGCGCATCGCCGCGCTCGTGGTGTGCGTTGGCTTAGCCGTGGCTGGCGACTCGGTGCCGGCGGCGGCGCAGAGCAACGAGCTTCGGGTGGTAGTGGATGAGCTCGAACGCTTGCGCCGCGATCTTACCGACATTCAGCGGCAGGTCTACGGAGCGGACTTCGCGCCTGCCGAGAGACAGCCGGAGACCAACACCCGCGGCGCGGGGACGGAACTGCGCATCACGGAGCTCGATGAGCAACTACGTCGCCTTACCGGTCTGATCGAGGAGCTTGAGCATCGGATCGATACCGTCGATGGCCGCCTCGACAAACTGGTCGCGGATGTTGATTTCCGCTTGTGGGCCCTCGAGCGGGCAGCGGCCGAGCGGCCGGTCACCGGGACGGACGCGGGAGGTGGTACCGCGGCGATCGGGGAAGGCGGCACAAAAATCGAGACTGCCGAGGAGCCCGTAGACCGCCTTCCCGATGGGACGCCGATGAAACAGTATGACTACGCGATCGGGTTGCTCCGTAGAGGCGACTTTGCCGATGCCGAGCAGGCCTTCAGCGCTTTCGTCGGGGCATACCCCGACGATCCGCTCGCGGGCAACGCGCAGTACTGGTTGGGGGAGACTCACTATGTGCGTAATCAGTACGAGCTGGCGGCCACCGCCTTTCTCGATGGTTACCAACGCTATCCCGATAGTTCCAAGGCACCAGACAACCTCCTGAAACTCGGCATGACGCTCAGCTCGCTGGGACAACGGGCTGAGGCCTGCGCGACCCTCGATGAGCTTGCCACTAAGTTCCCGGACGCGGCGGTGCAAATCCACGATCGGGCGGTGCGCGAGCGGGCGACCCTCGACTGCCCCTGATCGACCCACGCCAAGTGCCGGCCGTTGATCCGATTGACGCGCCGGAGTTCGCCGGGCTGATCGCCGCACTCGCCCCTTTCGAGCCAAGGCCGCAGTTAGCCATCGGTACCTCGGGCGGTGCCGATAGCTTAGCGCTTTGCCTGCTGGCCGCGCGCTGGGCGCGCCGCCGCGGCGGGCGTGTCCAGGGCCTGATTGTCAATCACCGCCTCCGCCGCGGTTCTGGCGCCGAGGCGCGAAAAGTGAGCGGGTGGCTGGGCGATCGCGGCATCGCGGCCCGAGTCCTGGCATGGCGGGAAGACGTGGACGGCCGGAATCTCCAGGCGCGGGCCCGCGAGGCCCGCCTGGGGCTGTTAACTGCCTGGTGCCGAGATCATGGTGTGCTGCACCTTCTACTCGCGCATCATCTTGATGATCAGGCGGAGACCGTCCTCTTGCGCCTTGGCCGCGGCAGCGGCGTCGAGGGGCTCGCGGCCATCGCACCTCTTGCTGAACGCGACGGCGTCCGGCTCCTTCGCCCCTTGCTCTCGGTACCGAAAGCGCGCCTTCGGGCGACCCTGGTGGCGGCTGCCCAGGAGTGGATCGAGGATCCGAGCAATGCAGATGACAGTTTTGCCCGGGTTCGCATGCGCGCGCAGATTCCGGCCCTGACGAAGGAGGGCGTTTCACCAGCCCGATTGGCCCGGACGGCGCGTCATCTTGCCCGGGCACGAGTGGCGATCGAGGAGACCGAGGCGGACCTTCTAGCGCGCGTCTGCCGGCTCCATCCCGCCGGGTTCGCGTGGCTCGATTGCGCCCGATATGCCGGCGCGCCGGACGAGATCGCCCTGCGTGCGCTGGCACGACTCCTGACATGCCTTGGAGGTGCCGAGTACGGGCCGCGCTTCGAGCGCCTACAGCGCTTGCATGTGGCACTCAAGAAGGGGCTCGGCGGTGCGAGCACACTTCACGGGTGCCGGATCATTCCAGCAGGAGAGTGTGTTCTCGTCTGCCGTGAGCCGGCGGCCGCGCATATGATGCTGGTGCTCCCCGAGGCGGGAACCGCCCGCTGGGACGGTCGTTTTGATGTCGGTTTGAGTGCCCCCGTCCAATCGCGGGATCTCGTCGTCGCGCGCCTTGGCGTCAGCGGCCGGCGTGCACTCCGCGGCCGCCGCCCGGGCTGGCAGCCGTCGCTTCCGCATCCGGTATGCGCGTCGCTGCCGGCTCTGTGGCAGCGTGGGAGGCTTTTGGCGGTTCCGCATCTCGACGTGGTGATGCGCCGGACGCGCGTTTCGACCTCTTTCCAGGCCAACTTCCGCCCCTCCCAGCCGCTTCTGCCCTGGCTCTTCGCGGTTGTCTAACGGGCCGCGCGCATTATCTATTGATAGTATCGACACCGGTTATTGGCTAACCTTTGAAGCCAAGCGCGGCCGACGCGGCGACCCCGCGGGGTAGGCCGCGGCGTGGACAGGAGGCTGAGCGAGCCCCGCGTGAACAAATTCGGAAGAAATCTGGCGCTCTGGGTGATCATCGGCCTGCTCCTGATCGCGCTTTTCAATCTGTTCCAAAGCCCTTCGTCACGCGGGCCGGTCGCTTCGCTTGCGTTCTCTGACTTCCGAGCGGAGGTCAGCGCCGGCCAAGTGGCCGACGTGACCATCCAAGGCAGCAGCATTAGCGGCCACTACGCCGACGGCCGCGCCTTCAGCACCTATGCGCCCGATGATCCGGGTCTCGTCCCGATGTTGCAACAGCATGGGGTCCGTATCAGCGCGGCCCCGGTCGAAGACAACGTCCCCTCCCTGTTCGGCATCCTCGTGTCGTGGTTCCCGATGTTGCTCCTTATCGGCGTCTGGATCTTTTTCATGCGTCAGATGCAATCAGGCGGCGGTAAGGCGATGGGCTTCGGCAAGTCCAAGGCAAGGCTTTTGACCGAGCGCCAGGGGCGCATCACATTTGATGACGTCGCTGGGATTGACGAGGCGAAGGAGGAGTTGGAGGAGATCGTCGAATTCCTCAGGGACCCCCAGCGCTTTCAGCGGCTCGGCGGTCGCATTCCCAAGGGCGCGCTGCTGGTCGGCCCGCCGGGCACGGGGAAGACTCTGCTCGCGCGCGCGATTGCCGGCGAGGCCAACGTTCCTTTCTTCACCATCTCAGGCTCGGACTTCGTCGAGATGTTCGTGGGCGTGGGCGCCAGCCGGGTCCGCGACATGTTTGAACAAGGCAAGAAGAACGCGCCCTGCATCATCTTTATCGACGAGATCGATGCGGTTGGACGCCACCGCGGAGCGGGGCTCGGCGGGGGCAACGATGAGCGCGAGCAGACTTTGAACCAGCTTCTCGTGGAAATGGACGGATTCGAGGCGACGGAGGGGGTCATCCTCATCGCCGCTACCAATCGGCCGGACGTACTCGATCCAGCGCTTCTGCGGCCGGGTCGTTTCGACCGCCAGGTGGTGGTCCCCAACCCCGACATTCTCGGCCGGGAGAAGATACTCAAGGTTCATATGCGCAAGGTGCCGCTCGCGCCTGATGTCGAAGCACGCACGATCGCCCGCGGCACGCCCGGTTTTTCCGGCGCCGATCTCGCCAACCTCGTCAACGAGGCCGCTCTGCTGGCGGCGCGCAAGGGCAAGCGTGTGGTCACCATGGCCGAGTTCGAGGACGCCAAGGACAAGGTGATGATGGGCGCAGAGCGCCGCTCGATGGTCATGAGCGAGGAGGAGCGCCGACTGACTGCCTACCACGAGGGCGGCCATGCGCTTGTTACGGTCCACTGCCCGGCGAGCGACCCGATTCACAAGGCCACCATCATCCCCCGCGGACAGGCGCTCGGCCTCGTTCAGCGGCTGCCCGACCGCGACCGCTATTCCCACGCCCGCAATTACCTCGAAGACTCTCTCGCCATCGCCATGGGCGGGCGGGTCGCCGAAGAGATCATCTTCGGCGAGGAGCAGGTGACCACTGGCGCCGCCAGCGACATCAAACATGCGACCGACCTCGCGCGCCGTATGGTCACCGAGTGGGGCATGAGCCGCGAGCTCGGGCCGCTGCGGTACAGCGACAACGAGGAGGAGGTGTTCCTCGGCCATTCGGTGACCCAACGCAAGAACGTCTCCGAGGCTACCGCGCAGATCATCGACTCCGAGATCCGCGGCCTTATAGAGGCCGCTGAGGCACGGGCGCGTGACCTCATTACGACACACCTTGAGGATTTGCATCGGTTGGCCAACGCCTTGCTTGAATACGAGACTCTCACTGGTGAAGAGATCAAGGCGGCGTTGCGCGGCGAGGCCATCCACCGGGATACCGAGGAGCCGCAGCGCGGCGATGATGCGGTGAGGGGCTCTGTGCCTTCGGCCGGCGGCCGTCGCGATGACGGCAAACAGGTGCCCGGCGGCCTCGAGCCCGAACCGCAGCCCGGCTCCTAGCTCCTCGGGCGGGGTGGTCACCGGCGAAGCCGCGCTGGCACTGCGGCGGCATCTTCTTCCGCCCAATGCGACAATCTACCTAAAACCGCTGGACTTGTTTGCGCCAGCCGAGGTCGAGGTCGAGTCGGGCACTCAAATCGCCGGCGGTCTGTTCCACTACCGTTGCCTTGAGCTTGTTTGGCGGGAGCGGGGCGGGTCGTCTGGCTCAATGTGCTTTGCGCCGCAGGCGCTGCGCGAGTGGGCGGCCGGCGAGGATCTCCCGTTCCGTGCTCGCATCGACACGCTGCTTACCTGTATCGCGGCGCCGCGTGTGCCGCTCGCCGGTCTCCGGTTCGATCGGCCGCAGCTGATGGGCGTGATCAATGTCACCCCCGACAGCTTTTCCGACGGCGGCCGCTTCTGGGACGCAGCTACCGCGATCGAGCACGGCCAGGCGCTGCACCGGGCCGGCGCGGACCTTCTCGACGTCGGCGGCGAGAGCACCCGCCCCGGGTCCGAACCGATCAACATCGACGAGGAGCTCTCGCGGGTTCTTCCTGTTCTTGCAGGCCTAAAGGAAGTGCCGATCCCGATTTCGATCGACACGCGCCGCGCCGCCGTCATGTCGGCCGCGCTCGAGGCCGGCGCGGCGCTCATCAACGATATCAGCGCGCTAGCGGCGGATCCTGATAGCCTCGCGATCGCCGCGGCCTGCGAGGCGCCCATCGTCCTAATGCACTGCCTCGGCGATCCGCGCACCATGCAGGATTTGCCGACCTACGAGAACGTACTGCTCGATATCTTCGACTACCTCGAGGCACGGATCGCTGCATGTGTCGAGGCTGGCATCGACCGGGACCGCCTCATCGTCGATCCCGGCATCGGGTTTGGCAAGACCGTCGATCACAATCTAGACCTCCTACGTGGTTTGGCGTTATTCCATGGGCTCGGGTGCCCGATCCTGATCGGTGTCTCGCGCAAGAGTTTCATCGGTCGCCTCGACCGCGGTCGGCCACCCGACCAACGGCTGCCAGGCTCGCTGGCGGCGGGCTTGTGGGCGCTTGGCCAGGGGGCACAGATGCTCAGGGTCCACGAAGTGAACGAGACAGTGCAGGCTGCTCGTGTGTGGTCGTCACTTCAGTTCCCAGGTACGAGGCTCTAGTATCGGCGGCTAACGATGCAGGGGCCAACAGCGATGAGCCGAGCCTATTTCGGGACGGACGGGATTCGGGGGACGGCGAACGACGAGCCGATGACTGCTGAAACCGCGTTGCGGGTTGGCATGGCAGCCGGTAGCCATTTCACCCGCGGTGAGCACGTGCACCGTGCGGTCATCGGCAAGGATACACGGCTTTCGGGCTATCTTCTGGAACCGGCGCTTACGGCGGGCTTCATCTCCGTTGGCATGGACGTCATCCTGGTCGGGCCGATGCCGACCCCGGCGGTCGCCATGCTGACGCGAAGCCTGCGCGCAGATATCGGGGTCATGATCTCGGCCTCGCACAACCCCTATCAAGATAATGGAATCAAGCTGTTCGCGGGCGACGGCCACAAGCTCTCTGACGAGGTCGAGACGGCGATCGAAGCGCGCATGACCTCGGATCTGTCGGCGGCGCGAGCTCAGCCGGCGCGGCTTGGCCGGGCTCAACGCCTCGATGACTCGCAGGGGCGCTACATCGAGTTTGCGAAGGGCACCTTCCCGCGCACCCGTACGCTCGATGGTCTCAAAATCGTGATCGATTGCGGCAACGGCGCCGCCTACCGCGTCGCGCCGACTGTACTGTGGGAGCTCGGCGCTGAGGTCGTTCCGATTGGCGTCACGCCCGATGGCACCAACATCAACGAGGATTGCGGTTCCACGCGTCCAGAGATCATGCAGGAGTACGTCGTCGCCCATGGCGCCGACCTCGGCATCGCACTCGATGGCGATGCCGACCGTCTGGTGATGGCGGACGAGCGCGGCGGCGTTGTCGATGGCGATCAGATCATGGCTATGATCGCGGAGCACCTCGACGGTTTGGGTCGGCTGACTGGTGGCGGCGTGGTAGCGACCGTTATGTCCAATCTCGGACTCGAGCGCCACCTTGCCAGCCTAGGGCTCGGTCTCCACCGCACGCGCGTTGGCGACCGCTATGTCGTCGATTATATGCGCAAGAATGGCTTCAACCTCGGTGGCGAGCAGTCTGGCCACATCGTTCTCAGCGATTTTGCCACCACTGGCGACGGACTCGTGGCCGCTCTCCAATGCCTCGCAGTGATCGCCGAGAAGCGGCAGCCTGTCAGTGAACTCAACTGCCGTTTCGAGTCGGTGCCGCAAACCTTGTGCAACGTGCGCCTGAATGGCACGGCCGACGGCGCAGTGCTCGAGGATGCAAGCGTGCGGACCGCCATCGAGAGTGGCGAGCGGCGGCTCGAGGGCCGAGGACGGGTGGTGATCCGGGCCTCCGGCACCGAGCCGGTAATCCGGGTGATGGCCGAAGGCGACGATAAGGCGCTCGTCGCCGATGTCATTAACGGCATCGTCGTCGCGCTCGAGCGGGTCGCTGGCTAAAGCGTCTGGCTATGGGTTGTTGGTTCGCAGTTTGACGCTAGGCTAGCGGGCGTGGCTGGGGGTGCCGTTCGCGCGATCCTAGGGAGTAAGAAGAGATGAACGGAAGGGTACTCATTGCGGCCGGATCGGATTCCGGTGGCGGTGCCGGGATTCAGGCTGACATCAAGACGGTCACTGCGTTCGGTGGGTATGCGGCCACTGCGGTCACTGCTCTCACGGCTCAGAATACCCTCGGTGTCCACGGTATCTACGAGGTTTCCCCCGACTTCGTTACGGCGCAGATGGAAGCGGTGCTCTCCGATATCGGTGCAGATGCGGTCAAGACCGGCATGCTGCACACCGCGCCTGTGATCGAGGCGGTGACGAGCGCTTACGAGCGATATGCCGGCGACACGCCGCTCGTAGTCGATCCAGTCATGGTGGCCAAGGGCGGCGAACGACTTCTCGAACCGGAGGCCAGCCAGGCGCTTAGAGCGCGGCTTATCCTGCGCGCCACGGTCCTCACGCCCAATATCCCAGAAGCCGAGGCGCTCACGGGGATGGTGGTAGCCAGCGCGGATGACATGCCGGCGGTCGCCGAGATGCTGCTCACTCTTGGTCCCACCGCCGTATTGCTCAAGGGCGGACATCTCGAGCGCGAAGTGGTCACCGATATTCTTTATACGGCGGGCGATCACGAGATTTTCGAATCGCCACGCATTGACACTCCTCACACCCACGGCACCGGGTGTACCCTGGCCTCGGCGATCGCAGCCGGTTTGGCTCAGGGAATGAGCATTCGCGATTCGATCGTGCGGGCACGCGCTTATGTCCACAAAGCGATAGCCTGTGCACCTGGCTTCGGCGGCGGCCATGGCCCGCTCGACCATACCCACACCGTGGGCCTAGCCGATCCGGCGACGCCCGAGGGTTACGTTCGCGCGGTCTGCAGCGCCTAATCCGTCCACTGATGCAGCAGCCGATCTACCAGATTGACGCTTTCACCGGGAAGGTGTTCAGCGGGAATCCGGCGGCCGTCTGCCCGCTGGAGGATTGGCTGGACGACGCGGTGCTCCAGTCCATTGCTGCCGAAAACAACCTCTCGGAGACGGCGTTCTTCGTGGGCCGGGGCGAGGGCTACGAACTTCGCTGGTTCACGCCTACCACCGAGGTCGCTCTGTGCGGACATGCAACGCTCGCTTCCGGCTACGTGATCATGACGGTGCTCGAAGCGAGCAAACGATCGGTATCCTTTTCGACCCGCAAGAGCGGTGTCCTGACTGTGGAACGTGACGGTGATTGGTTGCGGATGGACCTGCCGGCCACGCCGGCAACGTCGTGCAGCGCATCCGCGGCTGTCGCTGGTGCGCTCGGCCAAGAGCCGGCGGAGCTCTGCGCTGCGCCGCGCGATTACCTCGCGGTCTTTGCGACCGAGGCGGATGTGCGTGCGCTCAATCCTGACCGCACCGGGTTGATGGCACTGGACCGCGACGGGCTCATTGCGACGGCTCCCGGTGCGCAGTGCGATTTCGTGTCACGCTTCTTCGCTCCGCGGATTGGCGTGTTCGAGGACCCCGTCACTGGCTCGGCGCACTGCACGCTCGTTCCATTTTGGGCCGAGCGGCTCGGCAAGTCCGAACTCCACGCCATGCAGATCTCGGCACGCGGCGGCGAGCTGCACTGCGCTGCAGTCGGCGACCGGGTCGTAATTTCCGGCCGCTGCGCTCTCTTCCTGGAAGGCGTGATCCACATCTAGCCGCGAGCTCGTTTCTCACACGCTCTTCCGTGCGGCTGCCTAAAACCGCTCCTTGCCGCGCCGGCGGCCCTCGTCAGGGAAATCTCGATAGAGGGAAAAGAAAGCATCTTCGACGAGAGCGTTGACACCATGATGCAGTTCCTCGACCGGGCCGGCGCGACTCGCTACATGCGTAAAAGCGTCGTCAAGTTGAGCTAGCCCATCGACCTCGATCATCAAATGGAACTCACGTAGTTGTGGCGGCCCGAGGCCGAGCTTGCGGCGCATCAAGCGATAGCCGGCGATCAATCCCTGGGTCCTGAGATGCTCACAGTAGGCCATCACGTGATCGGAGAACTCGGTGTCCCGAACCCCTTCTTTGAGGTTGCACCAGACGTGATAGACGTCCATCGCTAGAGCGTTCCCTCGAGAACGGCAAACAAGCGATCGATGTCGGCATCGTTCACCCACAGGTGCGGCGTCACCCTCATCGAATCCCCGCGCACGCTGACGTAGACCTTTTCGGCGGCGAGTTGTTCGGGTAACCCGTCGGGCACGCCGCCGGCAAACCGCAGGCCCAGGAAGTGGCCGGCCCGAAGGTGCCCTGGTACCGAACTCAAACCTAACCCGGAGGCTCGCTGAGCGATGGCGGAGGTCCGGTCCGCAAGCGTTTCCGCGATATCGTCGACGCCCCAGGCCAAGATCTGCTCCAGGGCCACGATAACCATCGGCATCAACGCGAAGTTCGAACGCTCGCCGACATCGTAGCGCCGTGCCCCCGGCTGAAAGTCGTCACGATAATTTGCGAGTCCGGCGAAGTTCTCGCTATTCGCGCGATCGATCCAGTTGTGCTCGAGCGGTCGTCCCTCCCGATGTTGGGGAGCGACGTAGCAGAACCCCATGCTGTATGGACCGAGAAGCCACTTATAGGTCGCGCAGGCGACATAGTCAGGACGGACGGTCTGGACATCGAAGGGGAGCGCGCCAAGGGATTGGGTGAGGTCCAGTACGAGCGCTGCGCCGGCGTCCCGGCAGCGCGCGCCGATACCCTCAAGATCGATCAGACTCCCATCGGTCCAATGGCAATGGGGAAGTGCAACGACGCCGGTACGCTCGTCGATGGCGGTCGCGACCGCCTCCGTCCAGTCGCCGTCGGGCGGTCGCTGAACCGTGACTAGCTCGGCGCCCCGTTCGCGGGCGGTCTCGCGCCATGGATATACGTTGGACGGAAACTGATCCTCGAGGACGATAATGCGCCCACCCGCCTCAACCTTCACGTTGGCTGCCGCCACGGCAATGCCATAGCTCGCGGACGGAGCCAGGGCGATGTCATCGGCGGTGGCACCGACGAGGCGCGCGAACGCCGCGCGCGCTTGTTCGGATTCGCTAAAGAAATCTGCGGGCGCGATCTCCCACGGCCGCGACTTGCGGGCGACGCCTTTAAGACCCGCTTCGCGCACGCTCTTCAGCAGCGGTGAGATATATGCGCAATTGAGGTAGGCGATATCGTCCGGGATATCGAACAGATGTCTCTGGACGGAGATCATGTGCGGCCGCACAATGCGTGGAGGGGAGGCGATTATCCAGACCATGGTGCAGACCCCAAGTCAATAGCGGCGCCCCCATCACCGCTCCGCGCAGTCGTGGATTCATTGACAATCGATACTGGCCACCTACCATCCGTGCCGCGCGACGGCCGTAGCATGATCAACAAACCACTCCGGCGCCCCCGGTCACCGAACTTCTCTACCGGCCCGTGCGCCAAACGGCCGGGATGGTCATTGTCGGCCCTGGCGGCGGCGGTAGTGGGCCGAGCCCATCGGTCGCCCCTTGGCATCGCTAAGCTACAGGAGGTGATCGACCGTAGCCGCTCTGTGCTGGGCATCCCTCGGGACTACCAGGTGGCCATCGTGCCAGGCTCCGATACCGGCGCCGTGGAGATGGCACTGTGGTCGCTCCTCGGAGAGCGCGGCGTGGATGTGCTGGTGTGGGACAGCTTCGGCGCGCGCTGGCGCGTCGACATCGTCGATGAGCTCAAACTCGACGATGTGCGAACCTTCGAAGCGGAG
Source organism: Alphaproteobacteria bacterium (assembly GCA_965248765.1). Classification (GTDB taxonomy): domain Bacteria; phylum Pseudomonadota; class Alphaproteobacteria; order VGEJ01; family VGEJ01; genus CBDFKF01. The sequence continues at coordinate 2,257,890 of CBDFKF010000004.1, read as the reverse complement.
TATGGCGCTCTTCCCGATCTCGCTTCGGTAGATGGCGAACGTGACGTCGTATTCACGTGGAACGGGACCACGGCTGGCGTGCGGGTCCCCGATGGCGAGTGGATCGCGGCCGGCCGTGAGGGCCTGGCGATCTGTGACGCGACCTCAGCTGCGTTCGGGATGAAGCTGCCCTGGGACAAGCTGGATGTTGCCACGTGGTCGTGGCAGAAGTGCCTGGGCGGTGAGGCCGCGCACGGCATGATAGCGCTGAGCCCGCGCGCGATCGCGCGTCTCGAAGCCTACGCTCCCGACCGTCCTATCCCCCGGCTCTTTCGACTGAGCGCACGGGGGCAGCTGATCGAGGGCCCATTCCGCGGCGAGGCCATCAATACGCCCTCGCTGCTCTGCATCGAGGATGCCATCGACGCGCTGGTGTGGGCCGAGTCGATCGGCGGTTTGCCGACCATGATAGAGCGCTCGCAGGAGAACCTCGCGGCGATCGCGCGGTGGGTGCAGCGCACCGACTGGGTCGCCTTTCTTGCCGATGATCCGTCGGCTCGCTCATCGACATCGATTTGCCTGAAGATCGTCGATCCTGAGATCGCCAACCGCGACCCCGCCGCCCAATGGGCGTTTATCCAAGCTCTCGTGGATCTGCTCGCCGCGGAGGGCATCGCTTATGACATCAAAGGCCATAGGGATGCGCCTCCGGGGCTGCGTATCTGGGGCGGGCCGACCGTCGAGGCCGCTGACACGCGGGCGCTGATGCCTTGGTTGGAGTGGGCATTCGCAGACGTGCGCTGCTCTGAGGCGTAAGCGGTAGCGCCGACGCTCAGTGTACCGAACCCAGAGATGCGCCATTCGCGGAGCGGTTCCCGGCACGGTGTTTCTAAGCCGCCCGGGTCGGCTGTACACTCCGCCGCATGAACACGAGCGCGGCCAGGACCCTTCTTCCCAACGGTCTTCACGACGATCTACCGCCCAATGCGGAGTTTGACGCGCGGCTTATTGGCCGACTGATGAAGTCGTTCGCGGGCTCGGGGTACCAACGGGTGAAGCCCCCTCTTGTCGAGTTTGAAGACACCTTGGTCGAGGGCCCGGGCGCTGCCGTGGCCGCCGAAATGTTCCGCATGGTCGATCCGGCGTCGCAGCGCATGCTGTGCGTGCGATCCGACATCACGCCGCAAATCGCCCGCATAGCCGGCTCGCGCCTAGCCAGGGCCCCGCGACCACTGCGTCTTTCCTATGCTGGCGAGATCCTGCGCGTGCGCGGCACCCAGCTCCGGCCCGAGCGGCAGTTCGCGCAAGCCGGCATAGAGCTGATCGGCGAGAGTTCCCTTGCCGCCGATGTTGAGGTAGTCACGCTCGCCGTCGAAGCGCTGAGCGGGTTGGGGATCGCGGATTTGTCCGTAGACCTCACGCTGCCGGCGCTCGTGCCGATCGTGTGCAACAGTCTCGGTCTTGACGAAGAGCAAGGCCTGATGGTGCGACGCGCCCTCGATAATAAGGACGTCGTGGCGCTCGGTGAGGTCAGTGAGCGGGGCCGCGGCCTTCTCGCAGCCATCTTGGCGGCCGCCGGGCCGGCGCATGAAACGCTCAAGCGGCTGCAGTCACTCGGCCTGCCGCCGCGCGCCCACGAACTCATCCACGTGCTCGCCGAGCTCGTCGGCCAAGTCCGTATCGCCGTGCCTGACCTCGCCTTGACCATCGATCTTGGTGAGTTCCGCGGCGTTGAGTACCACACCGGAATCGCCTTCACCGTATTTGCCCGCGGTGCGCGCGGTGAACTCTGCGGTGGCGGCCGCTATGAACTCTCGACGGGCGAGCCGGCGACCGGCTTCACTGTCTACATGGAAGGCCTAGGGCGCGTAGTTCCGACCGAGCCCGACCTACCCCGCCTGTTCGCTCCGTGTGGTACAGCGCCGGATGAGAAACGGCGGCTGCGGGACGAGGGATGGCGCATCGTTGCGGGGCTTTCGACGGCGGCGAACGCGCGCGGCGAGGCGCGCAGGCTCGGCTGCACGCACATCCTTAAGGACGGTCAACCGCAACCGCTCTCGGAGTGATGGCGTGGCGAACGTAGCTGTGGTCGGCGCCCAATGGGGCGATGAGGGCAAGGGTAAGATCGTCGATTGGCTGTCCGAGCGTGCCGACGTCGTGGTGCGATTCCAGGGCGGACACAATGCCGGCCACACGCTGGTCATTGATGGACTCACCTACCGGCTCAGCTTGCTCCCGTCTGGTGTCGTCCGCGGCAAGCTCTCGATCATCGGCAGCGGGGTCGTGATAGATCCGTGGGCGCTGATCGCCGAAATCAAGACGATGCATGACAGCGGCGTTGCGGTGACGCCACGGACGCTGGCGGTGGCGGACAACGCGGCGTTGATCCTGCCGTTGCACCGCGAGCTGGATGGTCTACGCGAGGCCGCCCGCGCGGGCACCCCAATAGGTACTACCCGGCGCGGCATAGGCCCAGCGTACGAAGATAAGGTCGCTCGCCGCGCGGTGCGGGTTTGTGACTTGGCGGATCATGCCAGCGTTGAAGCTAAGGTCGATAGTCTGCTCCTCCACCATGATGCGCTGCGCACCGGCTTGGGGCAGCCGCCGATCGACCGCCAGGCACTCCTGGCCGATCTAATCGCGATAGCCCCGGACGTTCTCCAGTACGCGCGTCCGGTTTGGCAACTACTTGATGGCGCCCGCCGCGCCGGCAAGCGCATCCTGTTCGAAGGTGCCCAAGGTGCGATGCTCGACGTCGATCACGGCACTTATCCGTACGTTACATCATCCAACACGCTGGCGGGTCAGGCTGCTGTCGGGGGCGGCATCGCCCCTAGTTCCATCGGCTACGTGCTTGGCATCACCAAAGCGTATACGACGCGCGTCGGCGCGGGCCCTTTCCCAAGCGAGCTTGACGATGATATCGGCCGCGGCCTTGGCGAGCGCGGCAAAGAGTTCGGAACCGTCACGGGACGGCCGCGCCGCTGCGGCTGGTTCGATGCAGTGCTGGTGCGCCAGGCAGCGACCGTCGGCGGTATCGACGGGATTGCGCTCACCAAGCTCGACGTCCTCGATGGGCTCCAGCCGCTCAAGGTCTGCGTCGGCTACCAGGTCGGCGACCGCACCCTCGATCACCTACCGGCCGCAGCCAGCACACAGGCCGCCGTCGAGCCGGTCTACGAGTGCCTCGACGGTTGGTCCGAGAGCACTCGCGCCGGCCGCAGCTGGGCCGACCTACCGGCGTCGGCGGTCAAATACATCCGTCGTATCGAGGAGCTGATCGGAGTGCCGGTCGCGCTGCTCTCTACCAGTCCCGAACGTGAGGACACAATTCTCGTGCGCGACCCCTTCGCCGACTAGGACCAGGGTGACGGCGAGGGCGACGTCTCCACCGTGGCGCCACCGCCCGGAGAACTAGCGGTTAGCGGGCTCGATGGCGGCGGCCGGCCGCCGCCGCTGTTCGATCGCCGCGTTGCGCATCGCCTTCTGTAGCTTCTCGAATGCACGCACTTCGATCTGCCGAACGCGCTCGCGGCTGATCCCGTACTCGCCGCTCAGCGCCTCCAACGTGGCTGGGTTCTCGCGCAGCCGCCGCTCCGTTAAGATGCGGCGTTCGCGCTCGCTCAGGGTTTTCATGCTCTGGCCGAGCAACGCACGCCGACTCTCAAGTTCCTGCTCGTCGCCGAGCCGAATCTCCTGGTTGGGTGCGTCCTCGACCAGCCAGTCGATCCACTCGCCGTCGCCGTCTTCGCGCATCGGCGCGTTGAGAGACTGATCGCCGGCGGCCAGCCGGCGGTTCATGCTGACGACATCGTTCGACGAAACACCGAGCTTGGTGGCTATCTTTTCGACGTTCTCTGGCGACATGTCGCCTTCGTCGATGGCTTGGAGCTGACCCTTGAGCCGACGCAGGTTGAAGAAGAGTTTCTTTTGTGAGGCCGTAGTGCCGATTTTGACGAGCGACCACGAGCGCAGGATGTATTCCTGCATTGCTGCGCGAATCCACCACATCGCATAGGTTGCAAGGCGAAACCCCCGGTCCGGATCGAACCGCTTCACGGCTTGCATCATGCCGACATTGCCTTCGCTGATAAGCTCCGCCACTGGCAAACCATAGCCGCGGTAGCCCATAGCGATCTTGGCGACAAGCCTAAGGTGGCTGGTCACCAGTCGATGTGCGGCGTCGATGTCCTCATGCTCTTGCCAGCGTTTGGCGAGCATGAACTCCTCCTCGTCCGCCAGCATTGGGAACTTGCGGATTGCCTGGAGGTAGTGCGTCAGGCTCGTTTCCGGCGTCAGCGCCGGCAGTCTCGGGCTTGCCATTGTGTGTGGGTTTCGTCCCTATCGCCCCGCTTCGGCACAACAAATTCGCCGACGGAGCCCTGGGGGCAGCGACGGTGACATCTAGCATCCACGTTGCAAAAACTTTACTAACGCTAGCATATCACTTGGCAATTCAGTCCCAAATTTCAAGTCCTTACGGGTCACGGGATGGCGTAGTCCCAATACGGCGGCGTGTAGCGCTTGCCGTTGGACCGGTAGCGGTCCCAGACGGTCGGTGAGGGCGTGGGCAGTTGCCCGCTTACCACCATAGAGTGGGTCAGCGACAACGGGATACCCGATATGAGAGAGGTGGACGCGGATCTGGTGGGTCCGGCCCGTGGCCAGCTGGCACTCCATCAAGCTGGCCCGATTGCCGATTGTCTCGAGCCGGCGGAAGCGGGTGAGCGCAGGCTTGCCGCCGCGCGTCACGACGGCGAGGCGTTTGCGATGTCGCGGATCGCGGCCGATCGACCCTCGGATCTCGCCATCGATCGGCGCAATGCCCCAGACGATCGCCAGGTATATTCGCTCGATCTCGTGGGCCGCGAAGCCACCGGCGAGCGCGGCATGGGCCAGATCCGTCTTGGCCGCGACCATGACGCCGCTCGTCCCTTTGTCCAGCCGATGGACGATGCCGGGCCGCCGCACCCCACCGATGCCTGATAGGCTGTCTCCACAATGAGCGATCAGCGCGTTGACGAGCGTACGGTCGGGGTTGCCGGGAGCAGGGTGAACGACAAGGCCCGCAGGCTTGTCGATCACGATCACGTGGTCGTCCTCATACAGCACATCGAGTGGGATGGCTTGGCCCCGCGGCGTCGCCACGACCGGAGCCGGCACGGTCAATGTGACCGATTCCTCCCGTTTGACGCGATATGAGGGGTCCACTATCGTCCGCTCGCCGGTGGTCGCCTGACCCGAGAGAATCAGCGCCTTGATGCGTTCGCGCGAGAGCAGTGGCAGGCGATCGGCGAGGAATCGGTCGAGCCGCATGCCGTTGTCTGCCGCACCCACCACGTGCTGGTGGCGTCTGGCTCCTGAGCCATCGGGGCTGGCAGTGGGTTCGTCTGCACTCATCGGATCCACGAATGAAACGCCGCGCTGGTCGAGGTCGCCATGGCCGATACGAGACTGAACCCTAGCTTCCGTGGGCTCAAGGCGCTTGTCATCGGCATGGGCGCGGCCATCATCATTGCCGTTGTGGTGCTGGGAGTCGCCGTCTTCCAGCGAAGCGAAACACTGGTGAACGCCGAGGATGAGGCCGGCGTAGCACGGCTTGCGTCGTTCGACACTCGGCGCATGGCCCTCCCGGCCGGTACCGAAATCGTCGAGACGCGGGCCGAGGGCGATCGCCTGATCTTGCGCCTCGGCGGCAGCACCGGGGAACCCGAGCGCATACTCGTCGTGGACCTGACCACCGGTACGCTCCTCGGCACGCTCGTACTTGAGCGCGAATGATCATCTTCGAGGCCCCGCACCTCGAAGCCATGAGGAAAGCGGCGGAGGCGGCCTATCCGCGCGAGGCGTGCGGCCTGATCGTCGGGAGTGGTGTGGGGGGGCAGTGGCAAGTATTGCGCATCGCGGCGAGCGATAATGTCGCCCCGGCGGCGGCTCGTGACCGATTCGAAATCGACCCGCGGCTACGGCTACAACTCCAGCGTGAACTACGCGATGGCTCCGATCGGGTGATTGGCCACTATCACTCGCATCCAAATGCGCCCGCAGCACCCTCGGCAACAGATCGGGCGAGTGTCTGGGAGCCCGATTTGATCTGGGTGATTGTCTCAGTACGCGCTGGTCATGCTGCCGAAATTACCGCCCACCAGGTCGTTGGGGCCGGCGACACGGCGCATTTTGAGCAAATTAACGTGCATTTGTCGGGTCCCACTGCGGCCTAAGCGCAAAAGGCACCATGCGTGACAGGGTGCCGTGTTGGGCCTAGGTAGCCCTGATATAGTTGTGTGCATGCGTCCCATTGTCCTCAGTATTCTACTTGGCGCGACGTTCGGCCTGGCGGCCGCGGCGGTGACCGTCGCCCGTGACGCCTGGCGTGACATTGACGAGGCGCAGGCAAGTATCCTCTTTCGCGGCGAAGATATGGGGCTGGAACGCACACTGACTGCCGATTACGAGGCTGATGACCACAGCCATTTTCAGGAGGTGGCCCTCTGGACCGGAGAGGCAGGTCGGCGCCTGGGCATCCGCTTCGTCGCTTTTCATCCTGGCCGAGCCGGGCGGCTCCCGACCAGCCTCGACGCCGATCTGATCCACAGCGTCTGGCCGGAGACCTTCGAAGCAGCGCCGACCGCTCTTGGACCGGTTCAAAAGGGGGTCAATCTTCTCGGCCCCCTCGCATACCGGCGCTTCTGGAGCGACGGTGATGCTTGCTTCGCGGGCCACCAGACGTTTGGCGCAACCGAGCGCAAGCGCGCCAACAAGCTAATCGCTCTGTTCTACTGCCGCGGTGACGGCATACCTCCGGTTGAGGCTGAGATCGCGTGGATTCTCAAAAGCATAGGGGTGCGCGGCGAGAAGATTCCACCGCGGCTGCTGCCGCCTACAGCTGATGATCCTTCGACGGCCGTACATGCACCAGACGAGGACCGCTCGTTGTCAGAGATAGCACCGGCCATCGGCGGGGATGCGGCCGAGCGCCTGCGTCAGCTCGATGAGTTGCGCGAACGCGGCCTGATCACTCCATCTGACTATGACGCGAGCCGCCCAAGCATATTGGACGGCGGCTGAGCCACATCCGCACAGCGGGCGGCGTCATCTGCAAAGCCTTGATCGCCTCGTGACCGCGGGGTAAGCATGGAGGCACGGCGTCCCCTTCGTCTAGTGGTCTAGGACATCGCCCTCTCACGGCGAAAACAGGGGTTCGAGTCCCCTAGGGGACGCCAGTGTTTCTGCGGCTTTTCGTGAAGCCTCCCCGTTCTTAGGTATTATTTAGGTACTAAGTGCTGTCGAAAATTCGCACTTCCACGAGTTCTCTGACGCGGCCGATCACACCTCAAACGTTGTGGCTTGCGCGGATGTAGGCCACGGCTGCGAGCGCCTAGGTGTCGACGAAGGCCTCCACGTCGAACAAACGCTCATCGTGAATGATGGGCGGATTGGGGCTCATGTCGTGGATTCGACTGGTAGCGTCGAGTAGGTCGTCGTGCGTGCCGAAGGGGAAGAACAGAAACTCCTCGATGAGCGCCCTCGTGACGTCGTAGAGCCGCTTCTGTTCGTCGAGCCGCTTGATGGGGCGAGCAATACGGTCGGCCTGTGACCGGGCCCGCATCTGCTGCTGGAGCTTCGTTTCGCCCTTCAATTTGCTGTGGACGATGCTGCTGCCGTCCTCGCCCACCTTCCACGTCGCGGTCTCGTGGGTCTCGTGCCACACGGTCACCGGTAAGAACATCCGGCCGTCTTTGAAATCGGGCACCAAGCGGCCCACTCGATCCTCCTTGGAGGCGGCGCCCTGCCGCGGCCAGTTCACCTCGTCGATGGTGAAGTGGCTGTTCTCGATACGCATCATCTCCTCGAAGTGCTCAAGGTCGCTCTGTAAGCCATAGCGCTCGTATCCGACCCTGACGAACTGGACGCCGGGCGTATTCGACCACTTGCGATAGAGGCCCTTGAGGTTCTTCCAGCGCTCAGCCAAGTCCATGCGATGGCGGTAGCCATCGAGCAGGTACCAGTTTGAGTTAGCGTCGAACCCCGTCACAGCCATCGCAGTGCGGTCGGTGCGTTGCGCCTTGTTCGCGCGGTGGGCGGGATCGACCACGATGTAGACATTGAGGGTTAGGGGTCGGACCTCCCATGACCGAAGCCACTCCGGCTTGAACATCACGTCCTCGCCGGCCGTGGGGTTTTGTAGATACTGGGCGGCCACCGTGCGGGGTTGTTTGCGCTTCTTATCCTCCCACTGCTCTGGGGTAAGCAGGACGGGCTTGCCGTCCAGGCGTCCGTCGTCGGTAGCTGGATAGACCCTGGCCTTGAGAATTTGCCGATCCAGCATGTCGGCGTACGGGTCGGCGAAGTGATAGCGGGTTCCGACATTCCACTCCCGCCCGTCCATGGTCCCCAACGAATCGGAAAGTTGCCGGAGGGTGCTCACCTTCTCGACCATCTCCGGGGAGGTGACGGCCTTTTCCGTGATGATGTCATCGTAGATTCTCAGACCGAAGTGGGAGCCTGTCGGCATGCCATCGATGATGCCGTGGGCCTCGAGGGTCTGTTCCTTAGGATTGCCCTTGCGGCGCACACAGATACCACCGTCCTCGGACCACTTCGGCGCCTGCTTCTTGGGGTCAGCCCACAGGACGTCGGGGTACGAGTTCTTGAGCAGCTGGTTGCTCTCGAACTCCCGCATGACCACCCGGAGCGGCTTTTTCGCGTCGGGCGTCGTGTGGCTGAAGATACCTATGCGGATCTCGGGATCGCGCACGATCTCCTGCACAGCCCCCGCGATGGTAATCACGCTGGTCTTAAAATGTTCGCGACTCCATAGATCGAGATACTCGTCGGGGTCGGCTTCAACCTCGCGGCACCGACCGTAGACCCACGGATGTAAGGCGTCCCGGCGCCCAAGCAGCATGGTCATGAGGAAATAGCGGTCGAGGATACCCAGCACCGCCAGATTCGGGTAGACCAACGAGGGGTGCTTGTCCTGGAGCTCGGTTAGTACCTCCGCGTACTTGGCCCTCGCCTCGTCGTACGAGAGCCGCGGGAGCGCATAGGCCGCAAAGACCGCCAGATTGCTGTCGGCACCCCGTTCCAGATACCGATGGACTGCGGGGTGAAAGCGCCCCTCAGTGGACGACTGGCTTTCCGCGAGTGCCATGCTGAAGATCAGTGAGGAGCCCCGTGAAGTCGGGTTGGTCCATGTCTCGATATTCGATGGGGCCGCCGTCCTTGCCGGTGTGCTCGACCCGATCTGTGAACATGCCGAGATGCTTGCCCATGTCGACCAGTGCTCCCCGTTTGTCGGCGAGCTTGAACCGGATTCGCTTCACCTGCCGGGCGTCGTCGCCACGGCCTTCCGTGTACTCATCAACCACGACCTCAGTGATGGCGGCCGCCTGGTCGCGGTCTAGCTTCGATAAGTCAATTGCCGCAGTGCCGTCGCTTTGCACCTCGATGTAGTCAGCCATGTTGGCGAAACCGAGTTTCTTGAGTTCGGCGAGCACCTGATCCTGAGTGACCTGGGTGCGCTCGGCACGGTCCTGCTTGGCGGCCGTGATCGCCGCTCGAACGTTAGCTTTGGTTAACAAGCGCGAGGCTTGCACCTTAGCAGTCTTCGCGCTGTACCCCGCCCGGATCGCTGCCTGTGTTCCGTTGAGGTCGACAAGGTACTCTTCGACGAAACGACGCTCTCGCGCTGTCAGCGGATGCTTAGGTACTGGCTCGCTGCCTTGGCTCTTCGCGTCCCACTCTTCGGCGGCCTTAACCCACCCGCCTTTCCCTGACCAGTCGCCGAGGACCCTCAGTGTTGGGACGTCGCCATCGCCCTGCTCGCGGAGCGCCGCTTGCACCTTCCGCAGGGAGCGGCCCCCCTTCCTCAGCTCAAGGAATATCCGTTTGGCTTGGCTCTGTGTCGTCATCGTGGCTGCCACATAGGGTTCGTGCCCCCAACTAGGAGCGGCCTTCAAACTCTGCGGCAGCAGGACCGGCGCGTTATCGGCCAGGGCGGCGCCACTGAGTGGATATTGTACACCTTAGCCGCGCACCTACGTCCGCTGGCTTAGAACAAGGTTCGCACATGGCATGTCGTCTTCTTGCCGCGCAGTTGAAATGCCTCGTTGTCGCCGCGCGTCCGACTTTGCCCGGCCGGCTGTACCGCCGGGTGCGGCGGTTTGGAAATCGGTTCGCGGCGCGCCTGGGCCGCCGTCACCAGCAACGCGGCCAGCAACCTCAGGTCGATGTTGCGCCAGATCAACACCTCGCCATCTCCTCGTAACCTGCAGCGACCATCAGCCGATCGCAGCGTCGGCATGCCGTCGGCGGGCCTTCGGTCGGCGAGGCGCCCATGCCTGGTAAGCCGGGCGGGCGCATCCAGGTCCAAACCGAGGTCCGCGACGCGCACTTCGCCAAAGGCCTCAAAAAATCCGCCGCCAACCGCATCTCGGAAGTGGCGGGATAGTGGCGTAATGAAGCAGGTCCACCATCGTATGTCCTGCCGAGCGGGCGATCGCTCGAAGTTGGGTCATTTGAAGACTGCCTCGGGATCGTCGAGGCTGTCCGAGCCTTCGAACTCGACCGAGGCCAGTCGGAGCGTAGCGACGACTTTCTCGATCCCACGGGTCTGCGCTGTCAGGGCATCGATGGCCGCTTGCACCCGAGCGTTGCCTGCTTCGTTGCCGGCACCGATCATCTGATCGTAGGCTTCGCCGGCTTGCGCGGCTTTCACGATCTCGTCCATGGCCGCCATCGTGGCATCCAGCCGGCGGCGCAGGTCTTCATCGACAGCCGCCGAGGCGGCGGCGGCGAGTCTTGAAAGACTTGGCCCCTTGAGCACCGAGCCGTCAACGCGCCGGTACTCACCAAGATAAATGTTACGGATGCCAAGCGCGTCGTAGTAATGCGAGTAATGTGTGTTGTCGCTGAAGCAGTCGTGCTCCTCTTCCGGATCGTGCAGCAGCAGTCCGAGTTTCATGCGCTCGCCGGCGAGCTCCCCATAGGACAGGCTGCCCATGCCGGTAGCGATAGCGGCGAGACCTTTCTTCATATTGCCGCCGACCAACCCCTCGCGGGCGCTGCCGCCGGGCGCCCATTGGCCGGCCATCCACGCGAGATCTTCGACCAGAAGATCGGTGGCAGCCTTCAAGTAAGCCGCTCTCCGGTCGCAGTTGCCCCACGAACAGTTGGCCGGATCGAAATCGCTTGCCGGCCGCGTGCCCGCGCCCGGACCCGTATCGTTCAAATCCTGTCCCCAGAGAAGGAATTCGACAGCGTGATAACCGGTCGCCACGTTCGCCTCGACGCCGCCGAGCTCGTGGAGCGTCTCGGCAAGCAAGCGCTTGGTGATACGCCGCGCGTCGATGGTGCGGCCCGAGAAGGTGAAGCTCGGGCTCGCGATCACGTTGGCCCTGTATCCCGGGTTCTCGTCGGACTCCGCGTCATAGCTTGCCGCGACATAGTCGATCAGGCCTTCGTCAAGCGGCCAGGCGTTGACCTTGCCCTCCCAGTCGTCGACGACGCCGTTGCCAAAGCGATAGACCTCGCTCTGCTGATACGGAACGCGCGCTGCCTTCCATGCGACCCGCGCCGCGCTCAGACTCCGTTCAGTCGGTTCGGCGATCAACCGATCGACGGCTTGCTGCAAGCCGCGCGCAGCGGTCAGTGAATCTTCATACACCGCATGCGCGATCGCGGCGTAGTGCGACAACACCTCGCGCTCCTGCGGCGCGGCGAACGCTGGCGCCGACAAAGCCAGTAGCGCGATCATGGCCAGGAATGTCTTCATTGTTCGTATCTCCCATTTATTCTGCTAGAATTCGGAGGCGAGCTGGACGGTGACGGTGTCGGCATTGCGGCCGCTTCCTCCGTCCGCCACGCCATAGTCATCATCAATCACCCATTCGACGGCGAGCGCGACCCGCTCCAACACGCCGACCGAGAGCCCAATTGATACGCGTTCCTTGGGCAGTCCCATAGCAAGCGCCTCTTGCGTTGCCTGATAGCTCGCGGCAATCGTTGCGTCCTTGCCCGCGAGGCTGAAACCGTAGGCCACCTCGATCATCCAGCTCGACGGTTTGGCGCCGCGGCCGGCGAACGGGACCTCGTTGGCCTGGAAATGCCGCAACGAGGTCAAGTACTCGCCGATCAACGATACGCTGCCGCGGCGCAGTATGGCGCTCGCGGCCCAGCCCGGCACATGATCGGCTACGTCGTTACTGCCAAGAGTGTCGGCGATCACATCCTGCAGGCTGTCCGAATCGCCAAGATCATTGACATAGGACAGGTTCAGGCCGAATTCGGTCCCTTCGCGCTCCGTCGAGTAGCCTGTTTGCGCACCGAAGCCGGCGACACGGTTCTTGCCGTTTCGATCGTTGTCGCCGTTGAAACCGAAGACCGACCCGTGAAATCCGTCCGACGAGAAGCCGAATTGCAACGCGGTCTCACCCGTCTCACCAATCTCGAGGGTCAGCGGATCGGAGATCAGGTTGGTCTCGAACACGCCAAACGGCAGATATTGCCGCCCCCCCGTGAAGAACCAGGGACCTTCCGGCGGTGCGACGGTCAGAGCCGCGACGTCGAGAATCAGGTCCTGATCCCCGTCCTCCTCGTGAAGCAGGACGATCTCGCCCCCGACCCAGTCATGCATCTGGACCGCCACGCCAAGCTCGACCGTCGCCACGGCCGCATCCGTGGTGCTGTCCCCCTCGTATGGCCCTTCGTAAACCCCTTCCAGCTCGACAATGCCGCTGATCTTCAGCCCGTTAGACCACGCATCCTCTTGCTTCGTCAGCTTGGAGAGCTCACGGTCCTTTTCGACGATTACCCTGTCTTGAGCGGCGACCCGTTCTTCCAGATATTTTACGCGCCGTTCCGTGTTGGCGAGGCGTTCGTCGATCGATCCCTCCGCGGATGCTGGCGTATGCCAGACAATTGCGGCGACGCCTGCCACGATCAGGGTTCTCATCGTCATCGGTTGTTTCCTCCTCACTGACGATACGTGCCGCGGAGTGACGGAACCGGGCCGGTGATCATGCCCTGGCGCTGCCAGACATCTTCCAGCAGGAGGCACGAATCAACCGCGAGACGAGAGCCAGGACCTTCCATTCGCCGGAATTCTCAAGTTAGGATGCTAATGCGTATCATTCTTATTGCGAATAAGAATGATACGCATTAGCATGTACGTGTCAACCCCTTGGCTGTCTAGGATGCGGTCATTGACGAGATTTCGATCTTGAATCGGTTCGCGCTAGGAGTCCGCTGCATGCCTTTGGGCGCCTTACACCATGGCATCGCGTTATCGATTTCTGTTGCGACCTCCCTGCTTCTCGTGGCCTCCACTTCGTTCCCGGCGGAGTCCGACAACGAGCGGGCACGCGTCACGGCCGTAACCCGGCCAGCAACGGATTTCTCGCGGCCCGAGCGGTACGAACGGCGGCCTGGGGGCGCGGCAACCGTGTTCAAGGCGTCTACCCGGGACGCTTTTTCGCACCCGTCGGCGAACATGCCGTTCGAGCGCGAGCTGGACTTCAGAGTGGGCGACGGTATCTTCAGGAAAGTGTGGGTGTCGGCGCCGAGCTCCACCAAGGCGTCGGACGGCCTCGGCCCCCTGTTCAACGCGCGCTCATGTCAGCGCTGTCATCTGAAAGATGGTCGCGGCCATCCGCCGGCCGAGGGCGAGCGGGCCGAATCGATGTTTCTTCGTCTTTCGATCCCACCCCGCAACACCGCCGATCGAGCAGCGCTACGGGAGCACCACAAGGCCGTCATTGCGGAACCCACCTACGGTGGCCAACTGCAAAACTTCTCGATCCAGGGGGTGGGCGCCGAGGGCGAGATGGTGATCGTCTACCAGGAGACGCCGGTCGTATTGGCGGATGGCGAAGAGGTATCTCTGCGTGTGCCGAGCTATGGGATCACGAATATCCACTACGGGCCGTTTCATCCCGATACGATGATGTCGCCGCGCGTCGCCCCGCCGATCATCGGCATGGGTCTGCTCGAAGCCATCTCGGAAGCCGACATCCTCGCCGGCGCTGATCCGGACGATCGCGACGGCGATGGCATTTCCGGGCAACCGAACCGGGTCTGGAGCGACGAGCACGGCAAGGTGATGCTGGGGAGATTCGGCTGGAAGTCCGGACAACCAACCGTCGCGCAGCAGGCGGCAAGCGCCTTCCGAGCGGATATCGGCATCTCCACGTCCCTCTACCCGCGCCCACACGGCGACTGCACGCCGGTGCAGCGAGAATGCTGGGCCGCGCCTCACGGCGGCGCACCAGAGACGGGCGGCGCCGAGGCGAGTACCGAGATGTTCGACCTGCTTGTTTTCTACAGCCGCAATCTTGGTGTTCCGGCTCGCCGTAACATCGATGATCCGCAGGTGCTCGAGGGGAAACGGCTGTTTTATGGAGCGAACTGCACCGGCTGCCATACGCCCAAATTCGTGACCAGGCGCGATTCGATTGGCGAGGAGCAGTCATTCCAACTTATCTGGCCGTACTCGGATCTGCTGCTCCACGACATGGGCGAGGGGCTAGCCGACGGCCAGCCTGAAGGCGCCGCTACCGGCCGCGAGTGGCGCACGCCGCCACTGTGGGGCATCGGCCTTACCGCAACCGTGAACGGCCACACCTTGTTCCTGCATGACGGTCGCGCGCGCAACCTCCTCGAAGCCATCCTCTGGCACGGCGGCGAAGCGAAGGCGGTGAAACAGCGCGTCGTCAACATGACGAAAGAGGAACGCGCGGCGCTGCTCGCGTTCCTGCACTCACTTTAGCAAATGGGCACATTTCCACGATGCGCAAACTCCCGTCAGTGGTCTTGATCTTCCTGCTTCTCCTGAATGCGGCCCCCGTTTCTGGCGGAAAAGGGATCGAGCCGGCGGATTACGCGCGCGTCAACACCGCGCTGGTTGAGACCCATGTCCTGCCGCGTTACACACTCCTATTGGCGGCAACCGAGGCGTTCGCGGCAACCGCAAAGGACTTCTGTGCCGATGACGATCGAGCGAGCTCACCTAACTGATCTTCCTCAAGATGGCGGATGAATACGCCAAACCGCCATACAACCGCGATGTCGGAATTCCGGCCGAGTACAACTGGCCGAGTCTGAAGACGAAAAACGGCGCAGCGCTCGAAAGCCATTACGCCACCCTGCTTCGCGAGCTCGGCACCAAGAGCGGCATGCTGGGGCAGATTTTTACCAAAGCCCAGAACAAGGTTCAGGATCCGGCGAAGCTGTATCGACTCATCGACATGGTGGACGACACCGAGTGGGTCACGATGGGCGCCGATATCAAGGGCGACATCTACGAAGGGCTTCTGGAGAAGAACGCGGAGGACACCAAGTCGGGCGCGGGCCAGTATTTCACACCGCGTGCCCTTATCCGGGCCATGGTCGAATGCGTGCAACCCGAACCGGGCACACTCATCGCCGACCCGGCCTGCGGTACCGGTGGGTTCTTTCTGGCCACCTACGACTTCATCGCCAATCCGGACAACTTCCACCTCGACAGGAAGCAGAAGGCCTTCCTGAAGCACGAGGCGTTCCATGGCAACGAGATCGTTGCTAACGCGCGCCGGCTGTGCCTGATGAACATGTTCCTGCACAACATCGGCGAGATCGACGGTGGCGTGTCCATATCGCCGAACGACTCACTCGTCGCCGATGCGGGTAAACGCTTCGACTACGTGCTCGCGAATCCGCCTTTCGGCAAGAAGAGCTCCATGAGCTTCACGAACGAAGAAGGCGAGCAGGAAAAAGACGACCTGACCTACAACCGTCAGGACTTCTGGGCGACCACTTCCAACAAGCAGCTCAACTTCGTGCAGCACATCCGCACCATGCTCAAGACCACCGGACGGGCTGCCGTGGTCGTGCCCGACAACGTGCTGTTCGAAGGCGGTGCTGGCGAGACGATCCGGAGGAAGCTGCTGGAGACCACCGACCTACATACTATTTTGCGCCTGCCGACCGGCATATTCTACAAGCCAGGAGTGAAGGCCAATGTGATCTTCTTCGACAACCACGAAGCCAGCCGAAATCCTTGGACCAAGCAAGTCTGGTACTACGACTACCGCACCAACATTCACCACACGCTGAAGAAGAAGCCAATGCGCTTCAAGGACCTGGCGGACTTCGTGAGTTGCTACAACCCACAGAACCGACACGAGCGCAAAGCGACCTGGCACGAGGAGAAAGCGCCGCAGGGCCGTTGGCGCAGCTACAGCTATGAGGAGTTGCGTGCGCGCGACAAGACCGGCCTCGACATCTTCTGGCTCAAGGACAAGAGCCTGACTGACCTCGATAACCTGCCCGAGCCCGACGAGCTTGCCGAAGAAATCATCGAGAACCTCGAAGCCGGCCTTGCCAGCTTCCGCGAAGTGCTGGCCGGATTGGGGACCCGGTAGATTGTGGGCTGCTGACCTCGCCAATTGAAGGGCACTGCGTGGGCGCCCAGACGCTATTCCGAAGTTGACGCTGTGCCGTTACGGGCCTTTCTGAATTCTTGATTGGAGCAAGCAAGTAGTTGATCCAGGTACTCTCAAAGCCAGTCGATCAGACCGACATCCACGACATCGAATCGTTGATAGAATCGAGGGTTCCCGAGGGGGAACAGATTGAATTCAAAGAGGCCCTTCCAGCCAAGGGCCGCACGCCAGATCCGTGGATGAACGACCAGAAGAAAATTGGAGATTACGCCAAGAAGAAGATCCTCGAAGAGACGGTCGCTTTTGCTAATGCATTTGGTGGCACTCTGCTATTGGGCATCGAGGAATCAGGCGCGCGCCCGCCGGTGGCGACCGCAATCAAACCAATCCCGCGATGCCACGATCTTGCCGAGAGCCTGAAGTTGGTGTTTCGCGATTGCGTCGAACCGCAGCTCCCTCAAATCGACATCTTCGGGATAGAGAAGGCGGACGGAGCTGGTGTGGTCGTTCTCCGCGCGGGCCGGTCGAGGCTGGCGCCCCATCGCATCACGACAACGCTCGCCTGTCCCATTCGACGTTCCGATCGCTGCGAGAAAATGACCATGCGTGAGATCCAGGACATGACGCTCAACGTTGCTCGGGGACTTGAGCGGTTAGACAAGGATCTTCGTTGGAGCGCTGATCGCTTTGTGGGGATGCTCGAACACCTTTCGTTTTTGGCGAGTTGGCACGGGCTTCGAATTACCGCCGTGCCAGTGGTTGAAGATTTGCCGCTGGATCGAGTGTTTCGTGGACACAGCATCATCCCGGAACTGGTGGAGCCATGGCGGAAAGTCTTCCGGCAGACGCCAGGACCCGAAGAGGAACTGCGTTGGGATGAGTCCTTCGGCGTGAATAATTGGCGACCGATATTGCGTGGGGCGCGAACGGAATCTCCCCCATACCCTGGTATCGGCCGTGATTCTAGGGACTACCGAGAGATTCACTGCGATGGTTTGTTGGAATGGGGATTTTTTGCAAAGCAGAGCGTAGAACTTAATCCCGACCGGCCCGTTGTCATGTTCGCGAACGTGGCCGCATGGGCGGATCGCGTCAGACGCTACGCCAATGCACCCACCGCAGAGTATGCAATTGAGGTTCAGTTTCGTGTCGTTGGGGATGCGGTAACTGTAAAGCTGCCGTATACGCCTACGGTAGAAGGCAAGCTCAGGCCAGACCGGAGCCTCTTTCCCAGGTGCTCCCTGGGAGATCGGACCGATGTCCCTCAATTGCTGGGCTTGTTCTACCGCGATTTCTGGAATTTCCTTGAAAAAGACGCGGCTGACGAGGATATGGAATTACTGATCGAGAATTGGCCCGAGAAAGGCTTAGAAGAAAAAGATTAAAGGGCGGTCGGTAGGTGCGCATCTGGCCATGTTTGTTCGATCGAGGTGAGCTAGTGGATAAAATCTGACATTTGAATCCCGAGGGGGATTCCCGCCGGACTCTCTGTGTGCGAGTCTGGCTCATGCGCCCAGGAATCAGCATCATCTTGAGCCCTGCCGACCGTCGTCGTCTGGAGGCGCTCGTCGGGGACCGCAACGTCGCCCAGAAGCATGTTTGGCACGCACTGATGGTGACGGGAGAGGTGCGACCGGAACATGTCAACATCATGCTCCTCGCGGGCCCTGGACGGCGTTGGCGCGCTTTCCGACCCCGGCACGGACTATACAACAGGCTGCACGGGCGAACCTCCGCTTGATAATCGCTTTCGTCAGTGGCACGATCACCGAAGGGAATGCAAATGGGGAATCCTGGCTGACATGACTCACCGCGAATCCGAAACTCGGGCTTTCAAGAATTCAGTCGTTGGACAAAGGGAGGACATACCTGATGCAAACAACAAAGATGAGAGTTCATCGTCGTGATTTTCTGAAGGCTTCGACCGCTGTCTCGACAGCCACGGCATTCGGAGCATTTGCTCTGGCCGGGAACGGGGCCGCCATTGCGGCAACACAAGCCACCGATAAAAGCGGGTCAATGATGGTTGCCCAGGCGTCGATGACCGAAGGGGACATCGCCGCTCTTCCGCGCTTCAAGCTTGATCTTGTCGCCCCGCCTTTCGTTCCAAAACACGATCAGGTCGCATCCGGCGGGCCGAAGGTGGTCGAAGTCACAATGACCGCTAAAGAGATGCGTTGGACTGTCGATGACGAAGGCGCCGAAATCTGGGCCAGTACATTCGACGGTTCGATTCCCGGTCCGCTGATCGTCTGCCATCAGGACGACTACATCGAGTTGACGCTCAAGAACCCCGCGGAAAACTTGATGGAGCACAATATCGATTTCCACGCATCCACGGGCGCACTGGGCGGTGGAGAGCTGACGCTCATCGGTCCCGGTGAGGAGACAGTGTTGCGCTTCAAAGCCACGAAGCCGGGCGTCTTCATCTATCACTGCGCCCCTGGCGGCCAGATGATTCCCTATCACGTCGTGCATGGGATGAACGGCGCCATCATGGTCCTGCCCCGCGAAGGTCTGACCGACGGGAAAGGCGGTCTGCTCTCTTATGACCGCGCATACTATGTCGGAGAGCAGGATTTCTATATCCCGAAGGATGAAAACGACGACTGGAAAGTCTACGACGGAACGGCCGAGAACTTCGGCGACGTCTTTCCGATCATGCGCTCTCTGGTTCCGACCCATCTCGTGTTCAACGGCAAGGTCGGTGCCTTGACAGGCGACGGCGCCATGAAGGCGGCCGTCGGTGAGACCGTGTTGTTCATCCACTCACAAGCCAACCGTGACTCGCGCCCGCATCTGATCGGTGGTCACGGCGACTATGTTTGGGAAAACGGCTCTTTCGCCGATGCGCCGGCGACCGGTCTCGAAACCTGGTTTATCCGCGGAGGCTCGGCGGGCGCAGCGATGTACACTTTCCGTCAACCGGGAGTGTACGCTTACCTGAACCACAACCTCATCGAGGCGGTTGAACTAGGCGCTTTGTCGCATGTCGTCGTCGAGGGTGAGTGGGACGACAACTTGATGAAACAGGTGAAAAAGGCAACTAAAATGCCTTGATGCGTGCCTATCCGCTTTACGCATAACACACACTAGTGGATAAAATCTGACATTTGAATCCCGAGGGGGATTCCCGCCGGACTCTCTGTGTGCGAGTCTGGCTCATGCGCCCAGGAATCAGCATCATCTTGAGCCCTGCCGACCGTCGTCGTCTGGAGGCGCTCGTCGGGGACCGCAACGTCGCTCCAGAAGCATGTTTGGCGCGCACGGATCGTACTGCACAGCGCTGATGGCATCGGCACCAATGGGATCATGCGCCGGACCGGCAAGTCGAAGACCTGCGTCTGGCGCTGGCAGGAGCGCTTCGCCCAAGAGGGCTACGACGGTCCGCTGCGCGACAAGACACGGCCATCGCGCATCCCGCCGCTCGGCCCGGAGGTGGCTGAGCGGGTGGTCGCCCTGACGCTGAGCGACCCGCCCGCCGAGGCGACCCACTGGGTCGCCGCCATGATGGCCAAGGCGACCGGCATCAGCGTCAGCTCGGTGCAGCGCATCTGGCGCGCACACGGGCTTCGGCCCCATCGGGTGCGGCAATTCAAGCTTTCGAACGATCCCGACTTCGTCGCCAAACTGCGCGATGTGGTCGGGCTCTACGTCGACCCGCCGGCCCACGCCATCGTGCTCTCGGTCGACGAAAAGTCGCAGATCCAGGCGCTCGACCGCACCCAGCCCGGCCTGCCGATGAAAAAGGGCCGTCTTGGCACCATGACCCACGACTACAAGCGGCATGGCACGACCACCCTGTTCGCCGCCCTCAACGTGCTCGAGGGCAAGGTCATCGGGCGCTGCATGCAGCGCCACCGCCACCAGGAGTTCATCCGCTTCCTCAACGCCATCGAGGCCGATATCCCGGCCGGCAAGGGCGTCCATGTGATCCTCGACAACTACGCCGCCCACAAGCATGCCAAGGTGCGCGCCTGGCTCGGCCGCCACGAGCGCTTCACCTTCCACTTCGTGCCGACCTCCTGCTCCTGGCTCAATGCCGTCGAGGGCTTCTTCGCGAAGCTCTCGAAGCGGCGCCTGAAACGCGGCGTCTTCCGCTCCATTGTCGACCTCCAGGTCGCCATCAACCGCTTCCTCGACGAGATCAACGACAACCCAAAACCCTTCACCTGGACCGCCGATCCAGACAAAATCATCGCCGCCGTCAAACGAGGGTATCAAGTGTTAGATTCGATCCACTAGAATTCAAGGATAAAGACGAGGAAGGTCAAACACGGGCTGCATTTGTACCGGTCGCCGAGGAGGGTTTCGTGTTCTTTTACAATGAAGAAGGGGAACGCTTGCTCTCTCGTTTCAGACCTTGGCGTGAGAATGTACTTAGGGTTGGACTGAAAGAGCTCACCCAGAATCTTTGATTCCAGCTCGTTGAGGCTGCTGAGGGTACGGACGGACAACAGATTGCGGTCAAGGTTGAGAGATCGAACGTGCTGCCGATGCCCTATCGCTGGAGTTCGAATGTGAAGCCTACCGGCTCCCGCCACCATCAGGCGCGGTTTCGCTGTGATTCAATGCAAATCGGTGTTTGGCTCCTTCTTTGTCAGCCTGGACATAGGATTACGGCTATGCCCAGGCTTGGAATAGACCGTGCTGATATCGGTGCTTGCAAGCCCCCGCAACCGGCGAGACCGACATTCCCGGGGCGGGAGTGTCGGTCTTTTCCTTTCTGTCCCCGCTTCCTGTCCATTCGAGGATGTCGGTCTCGGGGGTTGCGACCCCCCGCAACCGAAAAATCTCCGCTATGTCAACACAGTAGCGGGGATTTTCATTTGAGGGCCCAGTACTGAATTCTGGCAGGCACCCTATAGGTACCGTCTTTTTGCTATTTGCGCTGCGGAGGCATAAGCCTACGGCAACGGCTGTTGGGTCAGACCGCATAGTCTGCGGTCCTTAATCGAGGGACGCCGAACGGTCCTCCGAGAGCGCATTCGCGCTTCATGAGGCGCGGCCCTCGCCTGATGCATGCCTCGTAGGGGGCAAAGCCGCACGCCGAGCAACAGGGGCTTGACGAGCGTAGCTATCGGGAGCCGTATCGCCAGTTGCCCGGCGAGCGGGAGGAGGGTCCATCGTGGCTCCGACACGCAGGGATGTATTGCTGCTCAGCGCCGCCGCCGCGGCTGCGCTGATCCCCGCCGGTGCGGTCGAGGCCTCGAACGGCGTTTCGCAGGCCATCGATGAATTTACAGGGGGCGCATTGCGCCTGGAAGGCGGGGTGCTTCTCGATGCGCCGGAGATCGCCGACAACGGCGGCGCCGTACGGGTTCGTGTCGCCGCCGAGGGCGCCAGACGCATCGCCCTGTTCACGGACGGAAACCCGAACCCCGGCGTCGCCGTGTTCGCGTTCGGGAGGCTGGTGCCGTCCGCCGCCACGATCCGCATCCGGCTGGCCGGGAGCCAGAACGTTTTTGCGGTGGCGGAGATGGCGGACGGCACATTTCGTCAGACCTCCCAGGCGATCGCGGTGACAGTCGGCGGCTGCGGCTGAGGAGCGGGCCATGGCGGAACCCAAACCGCGCGTGAGGCTGCCGAAGTCGGTGACGGCGGGCGTCCCCTTCACGGTCAAGACCCGGATCACCCATCCGATGCACACGGGGCAGCGCCACGGCAGCGACGGGGAGCTCGTGCCCCGCCAGATCATCAACCGCTTCGTGGTCAACTACAACGGCGAGGTGGCGATTTCCGTCGATTTGGAACCGGCGGTCTCGGCGGATCCCTACATCCAGTTCAAGATGGCCGTGCCGGAGTCGGGCCTTCTGGAGTTCCAATGGGTCGACGATGACGGCTCCGTATACAGCCTTAGCAAACGGATTGACGTCGACTAGGGCCATCGAGCGGCGCCGGCCCTGGACGGCCGGCCTTTCGGCCTGCGTCACTTCCAGGCTGCTCGTCCTAGCGCTACTAGCTGCTCTTCCGGTCGCCGCATGGGGCGCCGATGCGGAGCGCGGCAAGACGCTCTTCGGCCAATGCAAGCGCTGCCATCAGGTGGGCGGCGGCGCGGAGCATCGGATCGGCCCGCAGCTCAACGATGTCTTCGGCCGCGCGGCCGGCTCGCTCCGGAATTTTCCCTACTCCCAGGCGATGAAGGCGGCCGGGTCCGGCGGCCTGGTCTGGACCGAGGCGACGCTCGACGCGTTTCTCTCCGACCCGCCCGCTCTCGTGCCCAGCTCGCGCATGAGTTTCGCGGGTATGGCGGAAGCGAACGACCGGGCAGACCTGTTGGCATGGCTGCGAGGCTTTTCCGGTAACCGGTCCGATCTTCCGCCGGCGGAGCCGACCGCGACGCCCGAGGAATACGGCCTCGACCCTGGGCTCCTCGCCATCCAGGGAGACCTTGAATACGGCGCCTATCTCGCGGGCGAATGCATCACCTGCCACCAGCCGGACGGGGCGGACGAAGGCATCCCCTCGATCACCGGATGGCCGCCCGACGACTTCGTGATAGCCTTGCAGGCCTACAAGCGCGGAAAAAGGGTGCATCCCGCCATGCAGCTTGTCGCTGGGCGCCTGTCGGACGAGGCGATCGCCGCCCTCGCTGCGCATTTTCGAAACGCGGAATACGGTCCGTGAACCAGGGGAAACGCGTCATGAAACAACGGAACGGAAAGAGCGGCCTAAGCCGACGCCGGTTCCTTGCATCGGCGGTTACGGCGTCGACGGCCCTGTCGGCCCTGTCGGCGCCGGCGGTGCTGGCGCAGGGCCGCCTGCGCGTGGTGGTCGTGGGCGGCGGCGCGGGCGGTGCGACGGCGGCGCGATATATCGCCAAGGATTCCGAGGGCGCAGTGGATGTGACGCTCGTGGAACCGAGCCGCGCCTACTATACCTGCTTCTTCTCCAACCTCTATCTCGGCGGCTTCCGCGACTTCACTTCAATCGGCCACAGCTACGGCGCCCTCGCCGCGAACCACGGGATCAACGTCGTGCACGACTGGGCGGTCTCCATCGACCGCGACACGCGGCGTGTGGGGCTGGCGGGCGGGAGCAGCCTCGCCTACGACCGCCTCGTCCTCTCGCCAGGCATCGACTTCCTGCCAGAGTCCGTTCCGGGGTGGGACCTGTCGCAGCAGAACCGCATGCCGCACGCCTACAAGGCCGGCTCGCAGACCCAGCTTCTGAAGGCGCAAATCGAGGCCATGCCGCAAGGCGGCGTCTATTGCATGATCGCGCCGCCGAACCCGTTCCGCTGCCCGCCGGGGCCCTACGAGCGGATTTCGATGGTGGCCCATGTTCTGAAACAGGCCAATCCGACGGCAAAGATCCTGATCGTCGACCCCAAGGAGAAATACTCCAAGCAGGGGTTGTTCGAGGACGGCTGGCAGCGCCATTACCCCGGAATGATCGAGCGTATCGGACCGGATTTCGGCGGCGACCGCGTCGAGGTGCGGCCCGACACAATGGAGGTGGTGGTGGACGGCGAGGCGATGAAGGTGGATGTCTGCAACGTCATCCCCGCGCAGCAAGCGGGGCGCATCGCGGCGCGTGCGGACATCACCGACGAGTCTGGCTGGGCGCCGATCGTGCCGTACACCATGCAGAGCCGGGCTGACGCCAATATCCATGTACTGGGCGACGCCGCGCTGCAGGGCGACATGCCGAAGTCGGGCTTTTCGGCCAACAGCCAGGCTAAGGTCTGTGCCATGGCGGTGCGCGGCGCACTCACCGGCTCGACGGTGTTCCCCGCGCGCTACTCCAACACTTGCTGGTCGCTTATCGGAACCGATGACGGCGTCAAGGTCGGTGCCTCCTACGAAGCGACCGACGAGAAGATCGCCAAGACCGACGGCTTCATTTCCCAGACCGGGGAAAGCGCGGAGCTCCGCAAGGCGACCTACGAGGAGTCTATCGGCTGGTATTCCGCCATTACCGGGGACATGTTCAGCTGAGCCCGTTGACGGCGTTTCTGCTCTGGGCGGAAACGCTGTAGCGGCCGCCCCGCGCTACCGACCGGCGAGGATCACCCCCACGGCCCGTGCTGAGGCTGCCATGGCGGCGAGCGCGAGTAGAGCGGCAAGACTCGCGGTCGAGACGCCGGAGAGACCGGCGCCGACTGTGCAACCGCCCGCCAGCACACCGCCCACGCCCATCATCACGGCGCCGGCCAGGTAGCGGCCGGTCTGCCGTGGCCCTTCCAGGCTCTGCCAGCGGAACTCGCCGGCCGCCAGCGCCGCGACCAGGCTGCCGACCAAGACGCCCGCCGCAAGGCCGGTGCCGAAACCGGCGGGAATCGACGTTGCCGCCACGGCCCAGAACAACGTGTCGGCCATCGGCCCTGTGAAACCCAGCGACTGCACCCGAATTGGATCGAAATCGTCCAGCAGTACGAAGCCCGTACCGATCCAGCCGAGCGGCACCAGCAGCCCGATCGCACCCGCCATTGCCAGATGGGAGATCCGCGCACCGGAGCGGAGCGCAAAGACCAACGCGGCGAGTGCAAGGACGAGCGGCCAGGCTTCGCCGCCGGGCAGCGCCGTGAGCGCAGTCGCCTCTCCGCCACGAACAGTCGCGTTGCCGAGCGCCTCGCGTATCGGCGCCAGCGCGCCCTTCATCACCGCATGGGCCGTGACGGCAAAGACGAGCAGGACGAACAGGGCGCGCAAATTGCCGGTGCCAACCAGCACCGTAAGGCGCGAAACGCAGCCTCCCGTCAGCACCATGCCGGCTCCGAACAGCGCGCCGCCCAGCAGCGCGGAAGCGACCGGCACGTCGGACGCGAGAAACCGGTGCGCCTCGAAGGAGATCAGGTCGGTGGCAACGGCCAGCCGGGTTCCGGCGATCGCACACGCCAGCGCCATCGCCCAGGCGCCTAGCGCCGGCAGACAATCGCGCCATTGCCCGACAAGGCTGCGGCGCAGGCACAGGGCGCTACGCTGCGCCAACGCGCCATAGGCGCAGCCGAGCACCAGACCCAGCAGCACAGAAGCCGTCAGCGGTGTCAGTTCCTCGAATCCCAGTTCCTCGAACATGGGGAAACCGCCTCTTCCCGGCCGCACCGCCGCGCTCAGCGCGTCATTCGCGCCTCGGGCAGGGCAAGATCGTTTGCGCTCGCGAAGACGACTGTACGGCCGCCAAAGGCCCAAACATCGGAGATTTCTCCCTAAAGGAGAAGGTCTTTCGGCGCGGCGACAGGCAGACGGAGTATGGGTCGCGCATGGGTTCGGCGCTCATCAGCACGCCAATCGATTGCTCTGGAGTGGGTTCTTCGGATCGGACATCTTCAAACGGCCGAACTGGTCGTGGCAGCGCAAGGACGCGACATTCATAGCCCTTCATCGGTTGCGGCAAGGCGGCGGTGATCTGCCGCTTCCCGTGTCTACGTAAATTATTGCTTATGGCAAGTTCCTCGGCGGCCGTCGAGCTGCTGTTGGCTTGCTCTCATGAATCGTAACTTGGGTATGACTAGCGGCATGTGGTGCGCTGGTTGACACTGTCGACTAAATTAAGACGGCCATAGAATGTCGGTCTCGGTTGTTGCAAGCCCCCGCAACCAATATAAACCCCCGTAAACATTAGTGTTTTCGGGGTTTCTTTTATCTGCGGCAAATCTGATTTTGTCAACCGTAAGCGTTCCGAAAGCGGATTCATTATAAATCCAGACATCTTCTGACCGGTAAGCAGGTAAGGATTCGGTCGTGCCGTGGTGCCGTGGTTCCGTGGTTTTTGTTCGGTCACGGCGTGATGAAGGGCCGCAAGGGCTGACGGAGGACCATGATCTCACCGGTTGAGAGTGTGCCGCCAGTCCTTCCGCAGGGGTCGGAGCCAGATGTCCTTCTTCGGTTGATCCCGTCTGGTGTGTCGGTCGTATCGGCCCCGTCCCTTGGTGGTTCCGACGAGAGTCCAGCCGGACGCCTTGTACAAGGCGCCGGTAAAGCGCGGGGTCTCGACGAAGGTCTCGATGAGCAC
This sequence comes from Alphaproteobacteria bacterium, assembly GCA_965248765.1. GTDB lineage: Bacteria > Pseudomonadota > Alphaproteobacteria > VGEJ01 > VGEJ01 > CBDFKF01. Next base: position 2,231,533 of record CBDFKF010000004.1, on the reverse strand, counting down.
GGGCGTGGTGCTGTAGCGCTCGGTCCAGTCGTCGGGCAGTTGCCGGCGGACCAGCGAGAGGATGTGCGAGCCCAGGTTGGGGATCGTGATCCAGGGCAGGATGAGGAACCGCGGATTGTCGATCACGAGGGGGAGGTTCTTCTCGCGCAGATGCGGCGTCCATCCGATGAAGCTGTCGCGGGGGTGCGAGCTTGAATTCGGTCGCCGGTACGCTTTGCCTCGCCTCAGCGATAACGTTCTCCTTCATCGCGCCGATAGCCCCAGCCGGCGAGCAGCAACCCGGCGATGGTGTAGCAGGCGAGCCAAATCCATGATACCGGCGACCAGGGTGCATCGGAGACCGCGTTCCAGGCCATCTCAACGAGATGCCGGGTCACGAGGCATTGCGACACCGCATCAAGCACCCCAGGAAACAGTTGCGGAGGGATGAACAGACCCCCGCCGAAGGCGAGCACGAGGTAGGCGACGTTGGCGACCGGCAAGGCCGCCCGGTGGGGGACCCAATACCCAATTGCGATGCCGAGCAAGGCCAGGGGTACGCTGCCTCCCAACAGGACCACACAGAGCCGGAGCCAGGCGACGACGCCGATGCCGACTGGCATAAAGATGTGCGCGACCAGGATGACGAGAGCCACCGCGGCCGCGGAGAACAGGATTGCCGGAAGGACGGCTCCCGCCAAGCGGGCGAGCAACGGCGCAGGCAAAATGCGCTGGTAGGTCGACCAGGGGGAAGCCCGGCTCTCGGCGATGCCGACGCCGAACTGAAAGAAGGCGATGCCCATCACGGCGAAAACCGTGAAAGACGCCATGATGGTGTTGGCCCGCTCCGTCGTGTCGGCGAGCCCGATGCCGAGGAAGATCAGGATGAGGCTCGGCAAGGCTAGCGTTCCCACAACATAGGCGGGCGTGCGCAGAAGCGCGAGGACGGTGACTCGCACATGGGCCAGGGTTAGTGTCACGGATCGTCTCGGGTCAAGCTGACGAACGCCTCTTCGAGTCTCGCCGGCAGAACTTCAAGTTCGTTGAAGGGACTTCGCGCTTCCACCAAGCGTCGCACCAGCAGGTCTGCGTCGGATGTGTAGAGCGTGACAACTCCGGCTTCAAACGTGCTGCGTGCAACGGGCTCAATGTTGGGAACAGCCGAGGCCTTGAAACGCACCCGTCGCAGCGCAATCTGTCCGGTGATGTCCTGGCGTGTGCCTTCCGCTACCAGTCTGCCGCGATGAATCACGGCGATGCGCTCTGCGAGCGCCTCGGCCTCCTCAAGATAGTGAGTAGTCAGCAGGACGGTGCCGCCATCATTGTGAAAGGAACGAATTGCATCCCACAGCAGATGGCGCGCTTCTATGTCGAGTCCGGTCGACGGTTCGTCGAGGAAAACGATTTCGGGATTGCCGAGGAAGGCGAGAGCAACGCCGAGCCGGCGATGCTCGCCACCACTGAGGCCGCCCACTTGGCGCACCCTGAGTTCTTCAAGACCGAAACTGGCATAAAGGTTATTGTCGGGTATCGGATCGGGGTAGTGCGCGCCCACGAACGCGACGATCTCACGCACCCGCAGGTTGGGCGGAAATGCGGAGATCTGCGGCGTCGCGCCGATGCACCGCCTGATGTTGAGATCAAGGGGGGAGCCGCCGAGAAGCCGTACCTCTCCGCAGTCCGGCCGCCTGAGCCCTAGCAGCAGACTGAGTGCCGTCGTCTTGCCGGCTCCGTTGGGCCCGAGGAGAGCCATAAACGCTCCTCGCTGCACGACCAGATCCAGACCGGCCAAGGCCGCCTTATCGCCGAACGACTTCTCCACGTGCCGCAGCTCTGCGGCAGGCCCGGATATGTGGCCTCCATCCGGGGTGACGCTCGATGCCGCCTGTGTCGCGGCAATCATGGGAACCGCTGTAGCGTGGCACCAGTCATCGGGTTGTCTCCCACATCATTCGACAGTCAATTGAACCAATTGTTCAAGAGCTGCCGCCGTCGCCTTCCAAAATCTCGCGCAAGTAGGCGACGTGGCTTTGAAAGGCTCGCCGTCCCGGTGCCGTAATGGCGGCACGGGTTCTCGGCTTTCTGTCGGCGAAGTCCTTGACGATCTTCACGTAGCCCGCGTTTTCCAGCGTCGTCAGATGCGATCCGAGATTGCCGTCCGTTGCGCCGGTAACGGCTCTAAGCCGGACGAATTCCAGCATTTCCGGGCGAGGCAGGGCGTTCAACGCGGACATGATCTTAAGACGTATCGACTGATGAATGATCTCGTCGGGGGCGCTCACCAAGCTCGCCTCATCCACAGACCGCCAAGAACAAGTGCGCCGCCACCGAGGACGGAAACGATCAGTGCCAAGTGGGCCGGCGCAAGGTGAAAGGCACCGGCCGCCAGGGTGGCCAACACCGCGCCGACGATCGCATATCTGCGGCCGATCCAGAATCCGGCGATTATGTAAATCGCCGCAATAAGGATGGTGATGAATAGTTGAACTTCGGTACCTGACACCGGTGCGAAGATCATGAGTGTCATCGCGACAAACCCCGCCAATACGACGACCGTCGCGACGTACCGCAATCCTTGGATACGTATGCTGTCTTCTGAATAGCGCCGGGCGCTACGGACAACGAGATATCCGCTGGCAGCAATCCCGACAATGTCGACGAGGAGCCAGCCGATACCGGCGGCGTCAGGCGACACTGCTCCGACGGCGCCGGCAACCACCCACAACCCCCCCCATAGCAGTAGATGCGGGCTTGCCAGCCCGTATCCGAATAGAAGCAAGCTCTGCTCGTGAGTCCGGCCTACATCGCGCAAGGCCTTTTCAGCATCGCCCCTGGTCACATTCATGGCGTGTTCGGCTCTTCCAGAAACTTGAACAAACCACGAGGAGTATGCAAGGTATGAACTCTGTCTCCAAGAGTAATCTGTTCCAATGCACAGATGAGGGGAATGTCTCGACCACCTGCGGCGGGTACCCTCGCCGCCTTGCTCGACTCCCCACCGGGAAGACGCGGAGCGAGATAAGAAGCGCCCACGGACTCTAAGAGTGAGACTACTGTGAAATGCCAAGCGAACCGACCTAGCCCGGCTGATCCGGATTCCCACATCCGCCGGGCACCACCGCCACAAGACTGCGGCGGTCAGGGCTTGGCTGGCGCGCCGACCTCACTGGCATGTCCACTTCACGCCGACCTCCTCCTGGATCAATCAGGTCGAACGCTGGTTCGCCGAACTCACGCGCAAACAGCTGCAGGGCGGCGTGCGTACCTCGACCTTCCCCAAGGAGCACCGGACCAAGCTCCACAGCACGAATCCGCTTCAGCATCTCAAGGGCGAGATCAAGCGCAGGACTGACGTGGTCAGCATCTTCCCCGTGCCGGCAAGCACGGCGACCGCGAAGCCGAACACCATCTCGTGGCCATGCCACGCCGGTCCGGCGAGGTAGCTGCCCGAGGGCAGAGGTCCCTCCGGCCGAAGATGCCACGCGGGAACGGCAACTGACGCGAAAGCCGCGGCCAGCAGGTAGAAGGGCCGGAACCCCAAGGCAAACACGGGAACCGAAAGAGCGCGGTGGATTAATCGTGCGGTCGACGGGTCTGCGCCGGCGCGCGTGATCGCGGTCCTGGAGTGGCGATGATCCCGGTTCCGAGCCGGGTTCGGGTGTGGCTTGCTGCAGGCGGTGTGACGGACATGCGTCGCGGCATGAACACGCTGGCGCTGCCGGTTCAGCACGACCTCGGGCGCGATGACGCATTTGGGCCAGCGCATGTGGGACTCCTGCTATGCCTGAGCGCAGCAGGATCGAATGGCCCGAGGCCAGTGGGAAGGGGGCGCCTCGCCGGCGGGAGATCCACCGTGGTTCCGACCAAGACGGATGCGCCCCAGCCCGCTTGCATGGAACCGCGGGAGTCGCTTCGATGGCGTTCACGCACGCGATCGGAGACTGCACCATGCCATTTCTGAATGAACTCAAGGAGCTGCTGCAAATCGGGATCGACGCCGAATTTGCAGGCATGTGCAAGAAAAGGCCGCCTGGAACACTGCCGATACGCGAGGCGGGGGAACAATTCCGGACCGCCGCAGGGGCGATGGCGGGCCGGCTCTGCCGCGGCGCCAAGACGCGCAATCGTAACGAGGCTGCCATGCGAACATACATGATGAAAACCATCCAGGTCCTCATCCTCGGTGCGTCTGTCCTCTGGACCGCTCCGATGACCGCGACGGCGGAAGCGGACGATGCACCCACCGGGTCGCCGCCTGCCACTGCGACAAAGGTCGCTACCGTGGAAGGCATCACCGAGTACCGACTCGACAATGGCCTTCGGTTCCTGCTTTTCCCCGACCGGAGCCAGCAGCAGATCACCGTCAACATCACCTACCTGGTGGGTTCGCGGCACGAAGGCTACGGCGAAACCGGTATGGCGCACCTGCTTGAACACTTCCTCTACAAGGGCACGTCGAACCATCCCGAGCTCAACAGAGAACTCAACGAGCGTGGTGCGTCATTCAACGCAAACACTTGGTTCGACCGCACCTACTACTTCGAGACGTTCCCGGCGAACGAAGACAACCTCGCCTGGGCGCTCGACGTCGAAGCAGACCGCATGGTCAATGCGAACATCACCGCCGAAGACCTCGAGTCCGAGATGACCGTGGTTCGCAACGAGATGGAGCTCAACGAGAACAGTTCCTCCAAGATTCTGGAGGAGCGCGTCCTGTCCACGGCATATCTGTGGCACAACTACGGCAACACGACAGGGGGCGCACGCTCCGACATCGAGAACGTGCCCATCGAACGCCTGCAGGCGTTCTACCGGAAGTACTACCAGCCCGACAACGCCGTCCTCGCGGTCGCGGGCCGTTTCGACCCCGAGCGGGCGGTGGCTCTCATCGAGGAGAAGTTCGGCCCGATCCCGCGCCCGGATCGCAGCGGCGCCAACCGGTTGTTCGAGACTTACACCGCCGAGCCCACCCAGGACGGGGAGCGCAGGGTGGCGCTGCGGCGAGTCGGCGACGTTCAACACGTCGTCGTCGCCTTTCACATACCTCCGGGGTCCCACGAGGAGTTCGCCGCGGTCAATGTGCTGGCGATTCTGCTGGGCACAGAGCCGACGGGGCGACTCTACAGGAATCTGGTCGGGACCGGTCTCGCCGTCGGGACTTCGGTGACCGCCTTCCAGCTAAGGGAACCCGGCGTGCTGATTGTCCGGGCCGCGGTGCGTCGGGAAGGCGACTTGCGCGAAGCCACCAAGGCCATGCTGGCAACCTTGCACGGGCTCGCCGATGAGCCTCCGACGGCGGAAGAGGTGGGGCGCGCCAAGACGGAAGTCGCGGCGGGTTTCGAGCGTGCGTTCAACGACCCGGGCACCATCGCCATAGAGCTGAGCGAATGGGCGTCGATGGGCGACTGGCGGCTCATGTTCCTGCATCGGGACCGTGTGTCGGAGGTCACGCCGGACGATGTCCTGGCGGTGGCGAAGGCGTACCTGAAAGCCTCGAATCGCACGCTCGGCTGGTTCCGTCCGACCGACGAACCGCCGCCTCGGGCCGAGATCCCCGCGCCGCCCGATGTCGCGGCGCTCGTATCGAGGTACACCGGGGGCAAGGCGGTGACCCAGGGCGAAGCATTCGAACCGACGCCCGGGAACATCGAAAGCCGCACTACGAGGCTCACCCTCGCGGGCGGCGTCAAGGTGGCGCTCCTGCCGAAGGAGAACCGGGGCGATGCGGTGAGCGTCAGCTTCTCGTTCCAGCAGGGCACGGAGGAAGCCCTGATGGGCTAGACGATGGCGGCGAAGCTCGCCGGTTACATGGTCGGGCGCGGGACGACGCGGCTGTCAGGACAGGAAATCGGCGACGAATTGGTCCGTCTCAAGGCCGGTGTCAACGTGAACGCCGACGCGACCTTCGTCGACGGCTCGGTGAGCACGGTCCGCGAGAACCTGCCCGACGTGTTGCGGCTTGTCGCCGAGATGCTGCGCGAAACGGCCTTCGATCCGGCGGAGTTCGAACGAGTGCGCGAGGGGGTGCTGGCACACTTCGAGGCGGGGCATTCCGATGTCAGGGCGCGCCTCGAGAACGCCGCCGATCGCCACGTCAATCGCGGCTACGACGAGAAGCATGTGCTCTACACCCCGACCTTCGACGAGATGATTGCCCGTGCCAAGGCCGTCACGCTCGAGCAGGCGCGTGACTTCTGGGCGTCGTTCTACGGTGCGGAAGGAGGAACGATTTCGATCGTCGGCGACTTCGATCTCGACGAGATCGTTCCGGTCCTCGAGGAGGTTCTGGGCGGCTGGAGCGCCAATCAACCCTACGCTCGGGTCGACCGACCCTACTCGGACGTTCCCGCCGTCGCGGTCGACATCGAGATGCCCGACAAGGCGAATGCCGGCATGGCCGCGTTCCTGACGATTCGGATGCGCGACGACGACGCGGACTACCCGGCGCTGGTCCTCGTCAACCACATCGTGAGTTCCCGGCTCTACGACCGCATCCGCCAGCAGGAAGGGCTCTCCTATTCCGCGGGTTCGAGTTTCAGCGCCAAATCGATCGTCGAATTCGCCCTCTTCTTGGGCTACGCGATCTTCGCGCCGGAAAACGCCGACCGCGTGGTGTCGGCGTTCAGAGAGGAAGTCGACAGGGCGCTCACGTGGGGTTTCACCGCCGAGGAAGTGGAGACGGCGAAGCACGGCTACCTGGACGGCGCGCAGCGCCAACGATCAAACGACGCAGCGGTCGCGTCGATCCTCAATGAATACCTGTTCCTCGACCGAACCATGGAGTTCGTCGCGCGACAGGAAACGGCGATAGAGGCGCTGACCCCGGACGACCTCCTCGCGGCGATGCGCCGGCACATCGACCCGGAGAAGATGTCGATATTCCGCGCCGGCGACTTCGCGAACAGGCTGGCGCAGTAGCGGTGAGCTTCAGGCCTTTGCGAACTCGGCCTGCATCACCGTCGGGTGGAGCCGCGCATGATTCGCCCCTCCTCGACAGCTTCCAAAGTCGGCGGCAGCTACCGCTGTCACGCGGTAGGCGTTGACGTGCACCCCGTATGCTCGGGCTGGCTGTCAGCCAAGGACGACGGCCCGGGCGGAGACGCCTTCGTGCGATTGCGCGAGATAGCGCATTCGATACGCTGATACGCTCCCGCTAAAAGCGAAAGGTGAAGATCCTTAGACTCTGTACAGGTCTGATGAAGTCCGGGGACTTGTGGCGCGCGGGTACGGTCGACCAGTCGTCGTAGACATTGCCGCCGAAGTAGTACCGCCGCGTAGAGCCGGGTTCGGTGGTCGGACTGTCCTCGGCGAAAAGCAAGTAGGAACGCTCCGGCGGGAGCAGACCGGCTCGATCGTCGTGAGGGACGTGTTCCCTGAGACCGTCGCCGTCGATGTCCGCGAAAATCCAGCGCATGCGTAGGAGGCGATGGTAGGTGCCGTCCACGATCATATCGGCCACCTCGGTGTCCCTGCGTTTCATCACCGGCAACACCTCGTCGCCAAACTCAGCCCTAAATACACTGCGGTCTTCGGCCGATGCTTTTTTCGTCGGTGCCAGGTAAAACGGACACGCGCTAGGGCTGGCGTGTGCCCGCGGCCAACACCGGAGATTCGGACATGAAGCCGATGCACGAGGCGAACCGCAGGGGATGGGACGCGGCTTCGGCCGGCTGGCAGGCGACGGTCGAACGGGACGTGGACTGGCGCCGCTGCCCGGCGGACCCGGCCGTCGCCCTGGTCGAGGAGGAGCTTGAACTCCTAGGCGATGTGGCCGGGAAGGAAGTCTGCGTGCTCGGCAGCGGCGACAACCTAGCGGTCTTTGCCCTGGCGGGGATGGGCGCGCGGCTCACCTCGGTCGACATCTCGCAGGCCCAGCTCGATACGGCCGCCTCCAGGGCCGGCGAGATCGGCCTCGATATCGCCTTCCTGCGCGCGGACGCGGTCGACCTGCGGGAGCTGGGGGACGAGAGCTTCGACCTGATCTACACGGGAGGCCACGTCGCCGTGTGGATCTCCGACATCAATCGCTACTACGCGGAGGCGTGCCGGATTCTGCGGCGGGGCGGCATGCTGATGGTCAACGAGTACCACCCGTTCCGCAGGATCTGGCGGGCCTTGCCCGACCGGCTCGAGTTGGCACGCGGATACTTCGAACGGGGTCCTCACCGCTACGACCGCTCGGACGAGGCCCCGGGCGCTCCGTCGAGCTCGCTGCCGAGCTACGAGTTCAACTGGACGGTGGCGGACTATGTGACGGCGCTGATGCACGGCGGCTGCGAACTCGCAGCCATCCGAGAGATCGGCGATCAGCGTGAGCGGTGGGAATCCGCGCCGCTGGCGGGACTACCCAACGCGTTGCTCCTGGTCGGCCGGAGGCGGTAGCGGGCCCTTGGAGGCGGCATTCGCCGGACGGCTACCCCGAGGTCGTTCCCGAACCGAAGCAGAAATCCGTCGACATGGACCTCGAGATAGGGCGGCTTGGCGGCTCAAAGCTCGCCCCACCAGGCCAAAATGGGACGTTCAAGATTCTCCGACTGAACCCATCCAGCTATCTTAGGGGCCGAGCTTGAAGTACCAGTAAATTGTTCCGCTGAGGGTAGCCGGACCGGCCGGCTTTGTCGTGCGGGAAGGTCATCGCCTCATTCATCGGTTGCTCCTATCGTTCTCAGGTTTGGTGGAAGGGCGACCGTCGAAAAACCGGATGGCCGCGCGCTCGACATCGAAAAACAATTCGAAGAGCAGTTTCAGATCGTGCGCGACAGCACCACAGTGGTTTCTAGGGGCGGTGGGCCCGGCCACGATGTCGTGGCGGATAGCCTGCCAGTAGGTTTCAGGTCGGGCGATGTACACATGCAGCAGGCATCCGATCGTGATCGACCGCGGATCATCCGGTCGCCCCGCCGTGGTGAGTGCGACCCGCTGCCCGCACCGATCGCAGGTCACGACGTAGATCCCGCAACGCGGCGCTGGGTACTCTAGTCACCTGGCACTGAAGTAAGTTTCAGTTATAGTGGCCATCGGGGTGTGACAACGGAGGTCATTGCGATGGCACGCGGTATGGGCCGGCCGCTGGCGGCGCTGGTTTTGAGCGATGAGGAGCGGTCCTTTCTGGAGGCACAGGTTCGTCGGCACCGGGTCGCGTGCTCGATGTCGGATCGCTGCCGCATGATCCTGCGCTGCGCGGACGGTCTGAGCAACAAGGCAGTGGCGGCTGAGCTCGGCGTAAGCGCGCATACCGTGGGCAAGTGGCGCCGGCGCTTTGTCAGAGAGCGCATCGACGGATTGTCGGACGACCCCCGGCCGGGGCGCCCGCGGACCATCGAGGACAGCAAGGTGGCCGAGGTGATCGAGCGGACGCTCGCCACGAGACCGGCAGACGCGACCCATTGGTCGCTGCGCTCGATGGCCGGCGAGACCGGACTTTCCCACACGACGATCTGGCGCATCTGGGGCGCATTCGGCTTGCAGCCTCATCGGGTGGAGACGTTCAAGCTGTCCAGCGATCCGCACTTCGTGGACAAGGTGCGCGACATCGTAGGCCTGTATCTGTCGCCGCCGGACCGCGCGCTGGTGCTCTGTGTCGACGAGAAAAGCCAGATCCAGGCGCTCGACCGCAGCCAGCCGGTCCTGCCGATGCTGCCGGGCGCGCCCGAGCGGCGCACCCACGATTACAAGCGCAACGGCACCACCTCGCTGTTCGCCGCCCTTGATGTCGCCACCGGCTCCGTCATCGGCAAGTGCTACCGGCGCCACCGGGCCAGGGAGTTCCTCGACTTCCTGAAGCTGATCGATGCCCGCGTGCCTGACGATCTGGACATCCACATCGTCATGGACAACTACGCCACCCACAAGACGGCGGCGGTCAAGGCCTGGCTGGCCCGGCGGCCGCACTGGCATGTCCACTTCACGCCGACCTCTGCGTCGTGGATCAATCAGGTCGAACGCTGGTTCGCCGAGTTGACGCGCAAGCAGTTGCAGCGTGGCGTGCACACCTCGACCCGCCAACTCGAAGCCGACATCCGGGCCTTCATCGAAAAGCACAACGAAGACCCCAAGCCCTTCAAGTGGGCAAGTCCGCTGACTACATCCTCGCCGCCGTCAAGCGCTTCTGCCTCAGGGTCGAACAAAACTTATGCCACGAACTTTAGATTCACGTGACTAGTACGTCGCCGACTACCGATTGATCCCAACATCCGCCGCGCCAGATCGCGGCGCTGCGGTAGAGTTCTTGAACCGCATGTTTGGCTAAGCGGGCGGCGATTGGCCCCAGATGGGGCGCTCGCGAATGTAGGGCAGCGGCTGCTGGGGATTGTCGGATTCGAACTCGCGGGCTAGGCGATGGCCATCGAAGATGGCATCGGGGATCATGCGCGGCGCGTGACAGTCGCCGACGCGGTAGACCGCCTGGAGGCCCTCCTTCGCCCACTCGGAACGGCGCGCCTTGAGCTCGGTATAGAGCGCGGTGCGCGGCACGCGCGCGGTACTCAGCACGACGGTGTCGCACTCGAGCACGGTGGTCTCCGAGCTCGCCGCGCGCGGCAGACCGCCCAGGTTGGGGCCGCCGCGCTTGGAGCCGTCGCGCAGCATGTAGTAGGTCGTGAGCTTGACGGTGTTGCCGACGTCGATCTTCTCGATCCAGTGAAGCGGGTACTCGGTGATGCCCTTCTCATGCATCATCCGCGCCAGGTTGCGCCCCTCGGTCGTGTAGACGAGATAGGAAGCGGCGGATTCGAGGTAGGTGACGACGCTCACCTGCTTGCCCTGATCGCGCAACATCTCGGCCATGCCGATGCCGGTGATGAAGCCCTCGCCCTCGACCACCACGACACGCTCGCCGATCGCCTTGCCGGCCATCACCTGCTCGGGCGTCGCGAACTGCGGGAGCGAGGCATCGGCACCAGGCAGCCCCGCCATCGTGTATCCGCTGAAGCCATCACCTGCCCACTCGGCACCGACCGCGAGCACCGCCTTGTCGGCACCATAGGTCAGAATATCGTCGGCGCTCATCAAGCCGACGCCGGTGTGGACTTCGACGGTGTCGAGCTTGTCGAGCTGGATTTGCCGGTAACTCGTGATGCGCCCCCACTCCGCGAGGCCCGGATAGCGCTGTACATCCTTGAGATGGCCGCCGATCTCGGCGGTAGCTTCGCGCAGATGCACCTCGTAGCCGCGCTCGCCAAGGACGCGCGCGCACTCCATGCCGGCCGGACCGGCGCCGACGACCAGCACCGAGCCGGGATCCGCAGCCAGGGCGAACTTTTCGGGATGCCAGCCGCGGCGGTACTCCTCCATCGTGGTGGCGTTTTGGGTGCAGACGATTTGGGCGGCTCCGGCGATTTCCCAGCGCGCAACACACATGTTGCACCCGATGCACTCGCGAATGTCGTCGAGTCGCCCCTCATCCACCTTCTGGGGCAGGAACGGGTCGGCGATCGAGGCCCGGGTCGCACCGATGATGTCGTAGTGGCCGTTGACGATGTTCGCCGCCATTTCGTCGGGGCTCGTCAAATGCCCGGCGCACACCAGCGGCACATCGCTAATCACGCTCTTGACCCCGTGCATGAAGGGGAGCTGGTGATTCGAGCCCTGGAATCGCGAAGTTGCGAGATCCTCGCCGTTCTCGAAGCCAGTGCCGATCTTGAGGTCCCAGAGGTCGGCCAGCCCTTCGCGGTGGACCAGCTCGATGAACTTGAGCCCCTCGTCATGGGCCTCCACCTTGCCCGGTCCCTCCAGGCCATCGTTGGTGAACCGTATGGCGATCGCCGAGTGTTCGCCCACCGCCTTTTTCATGGCCGCGAGCGTCTCGATCGTGAAGCGGGTGCGGTTTTCCAACGAGCCGCCATATTTGTCGGTGCGCTTGTTGTTGAACGGCATCAGAAACTGCAGCGGCAGGAACGAATCGGCGGCATAGAGATAGATGATGTCGAAGCCGGCCTGCTCGGCTCGCTTGGCGGCGTCGCAATAAATGCGAATGAGGTCGCGGATATCGTCCTCATCGGCCTCGGCGCAATAGACCCAACTCGGCCCCTCGGCGGGGTAGTTGCCCGCCGCCCTCGGGATCGCCCGCGACTCATAACAGGGGCCGACGGTGCCGCCGCCGCCGTACCACAGCTCGACCGCGGCGAGCGCCCCGTGCGCGTGCACGCTGTCGCACATGTGCCTCAGGTTGGTGACGTCGATATCGTCCCACAACCTGGTTGAAATGTAGGGCGTCGCATCGGATTCCGGATGCACCGAGCAGTATTCGGTGCACAACGAGGCCCAGCCACCCTCGGCCTTGATGGCGCGATGGGCCGCTTGCATGCCCGGCCGATCCGAGCCCGCGCCGTTGCATTGCGCCGTCTGGTAGAAGCGGTTCTTCAGGACCTTGGGGCCAACCGGAATCGGCTCGAACAACGGATCGTGTTTAGGATCCCGGGGCATATCGCAATGGCCTCCCTCGCCGACGGTTTTGGATTTCTCTCGTCTCGGACAGTCCCACGGTAGTGTATGTTGTTTCGTCGACACAAAAACGGAGTTTAGGGATGAATAAATACTCGCGGGTATTGGGCGCCGGTGCGTTGCTGTGCGCCGCCGCCTTCATTGCCGGCACCACCAACGCTGCGGTGCCCGAGTCGAAGGACACCATCAAGGTGGCCGTCAACGACTGGACGGCGTCGGCCATCATGAACGGGACGTTCGTCAAGGTCCTCGAACAGATGGGCTACAACGCAGAGCTCGTTCAGGCCGATTACCTCGCGCAGTTCACCGGCCTTGAGAGCGGCGACCTCCACTTCAATGTCGAAATCTCGGCGACCGTGGCGCTCGATGTCGTTGCCGCGAGTTTGGCGACCGGGAAGACCATCGATCTTGGCCTTTCCGGTCCATTCGTGGTCGAGGACTGGTGGTATCCCGCATACATGGTGGAGCACTGCCCTGGTTTGCCGGACTGGAAGGTGTTGCGGGAGCCGAGCTGCGCCGAAGCCTTCGCGACGCCGGAGACCGCGCCCAAGGGGCGTTTTCTCGCCGGCCCGGTGGCCTGGGGTGGCTGGGATGATGAGAAGATCGCTTCGCTCGGTTTGCCGTGGGAGGTTGTCCACGCGGGCAGCGACGGTGCCCTGTTCGCCGAACTCGCCTCGGCCCACGATCGTAAGGCAGCGATCATGCTGTGGCTGTGGCAGCCGCATTGGGCGCCGATCAAGTACAAGGGCAGTTTCGTCGAGTTCCCGACCTACACCCAAGAGTGCCACGACGATCCGGCCTGGGGAGAGAACCCCGATATGGCCTACGACTGTGGCCGACCGAGCGGTCTCGAAACAAAAATGGGGTGGGCCGGTGGCGAGAGCAAATGGCCGGCCGCCTATGCCGCCGCTCGTAAATTCAACATGGACAATGACGTAATCACGCCGTTGATCAGCGCCGTCGAGATCGACGGACGTGACATCAATGAGGTGATCGCCGAGTGGATGTCCAACAACGAAGCGGTGTGGAAAGGCTGGACTCAGTAGCAACCCAACGAGACCGAAGCTGATGGGGCAATGCCGGGCCATCCCAGGGCCCGGCATTGCCCGTTTTCGTGGCCGCGAGAGACCGGGAGCCGGGCGTGCCCGCTGACCGCCCGCTTCTAAGCTGCCGCCAAGTCTGGAAGATCTTCGGCGCTGGCGGCGGCAAATTCATGGCCGACCACCAGAACACGCCGAGCGACGCGCAGCTGCGGCTCGCCGGCCTTATCGGTGCGGTGCGGGACGTGACGCTCGACGTTCAGCAGGGCGAGATCTTTGTCATCATGGGGCTCTCGGGCTCGGGCAAGTCGACCCTGGTGCGCTGCATGTCGCGCTTGCTCGACCCGAGCTTTGGCGAGATCATCTTTCAGGGCCAGGATTTGGCGAAGGCGAGCGAGCGCGATATGATCGAGCTCAGGCGCCACAAGATGGGCATGGTGTTCCAGCACTTCGCCCTCCTTCCCCATCTCACCGTGCTTGGCAATGTCGCCTTCCCACTCGAGCTGCAACGGGTGCCGCGAGCCCAAAGCGACGCCCGCGCGCGCGAACTGATTGAGCTGGTGGGCCTGGGCGGACGCGAGGATTACTTCCCGCGCGAATTGTCGGGCGGGCAGCAGCAGCGCGTCGGCATCGCGCGCAGCTTGGCCGTCGAGCCCGACATCTGGTTCCTTGACGAGCCCTTTTCCGCGCTCGACCCCCTGATCCGCCGGGAGATGCAGGACGAGTTCCTGCGGCTGCAAAACCTGCTGCACAAAACCATCGTCTTCATCACCCATGATTTCGATGAGGCGATCCGCCTGGCCGACCGCATCGCCATCATGAACGACGGTGCGATCGTGCAAATCGGAACGCCGGAAGAGGTGATCATCACGCCGGCCAGCGACTACGTTGGCGAGTTCACTCGCGATGTCCCGCGGGCGCGCGTGCTGTCGGCCGGCGCGGTGATGACCCCGTCCTCCGGTCCCCACGAGCGCGTGGTGCGCGCGACCAGCAAGATCGCCGAGATCGCGGAGATGGCCGTCGCCTCACCCGAACCGATTGGGGTGACCGACGAGGCTGGCGACATCGTCGGCGAGCTCAGCCGGGATCGGGTGGTTGAGGTGTTGTTGAACCGGAGCGCGCGGCCATGAGCGTGCCGACGCACGCGGCGGAGGTGCCGCCAGGCCAACCCAGGTTGCGCGCCCAATCTCGCCTGCGTGCCTTGGCGTGGCCGCTCGCGCTCGGGTTTGTTGTCGCGCTGATGGTGTTCGAAGGCGGCGCGCCGTGGGCCTTCGTGTACCCCGAGACCCTGGTGTTGCCGCTCAACGTGTGGATCAACGCCCTGATGCGGTTTCTCCTCGATGAGCTCGATTTCGGCCTCTTCACGTTCCACGAGTTCACCCGAGCGATATCCTGGTTGCTGACCCAGCCGATGGAGCTTGCCAAGGGTACGCTCGCCACTGGTTTCAAGATTGAGCTCGGCGACGACTCGGTGCTGCGCCTACCGCCGCTCTCGTGGCTGGCCGTACTGGGCGGGGCCGTTCTGCTGGCGCATCACTTGAAGGGCTGGAAACTCGCGCTTCTGGTCGGTCTTGCCTTCCTCTATCTCGCCGTGTTTGGCCAGTGGGAGAGCGCGATGTTGACGCTCGCCTCGGTGGTCGTCGCCGTCCCGCTCGGTGCCGCGGTGGGCTTGTTCTTTGGCATCCTCGCCTATCGCAGCCGTAGCGCGGAGATGGCGATCATGCCCGTGCTCGACATGATGCAGACGATGCCGGCCTTCGCCTACTTGGTGCCCGTCCTCATCATGTTCGGCTTCGGCCCGGTCGGCGCGCTGGTCGCCACCCTGATCTATGCCATCCCGCCCATGGTGCGCGTCACCATCCTCGCGTTGCGCAAGGTGCCTGAGGAAATCGTCGAATTTGGCACCATGGCCGGGTGTTCGAAACGGCAGATGCTGTGGAAGGTGATGCTCCCGACCGCGCGTCCTGGTCTGACGGTGGGCGTCAACCAAGTCATCATGCTGTCGCTCAACATGGTCATCATCGCCTCGATGATCGGGGCCGGGGGACTCGGCTTCGATGTTCTAAAGGCGCTGCGCTCGCTGTGGATTGGCAAGGGCCTCGAGGCCGGCATCGCCATCACGTTACTGGCGATCGCCATGGACCGGCTGAGCCAGGCCGCCGCCAATCGCCCGCCGTCCGCGCCTCGCTCAAAGAGCCAAGGACTCTTGCGTCGCCACCCCCACCTTACCGTCGCCCTGGTGGTGATCGTGGCGAGCACCGCCGCCGGCCTCCTGGTCGGCCCAATCCAGCGCTATCCAGACCAGCTGGTGATCACCACTGCTCCCTTCTGGGATGAATCGATTCGCTATATCAACATCAACTTTTACGATGAGCTCAATGTGGTGAAGAACGCGGTGCTACTGAACGTCATGCTGCCGTTCAAGCGCTTCTTGCTGTCGTTGCCCTGGCTCGGAGTCATCGGGCTTATCGTGCTTGGCGGTTGGCAGCTTGGCGGCTGGCGCTTGGCCACCCTGGTCGGCACGCTGGCACTCTATCTCGTGGTGACCGGTCTCTGGGAGGCGGCCATGATCTCGGTCTACATGATCGGGATCGCGGTCGCGATCGGCACCGCCTTCGGCATCCCGCTCGGCGTCTGGGCCTCGCGCAACGAGCGGGTCAGTCGCGTGATCGTGGTGATCCTCGACACGCTCCAGACGTTGCCCAACTTCGTTTATCTAATGCCGGTCGTGATGCTGTTCGCGGTCGGCGACTTCTCCGCCCTCATCGCCGTGATCGTCTACGCCTTCGTCCCCGCGGTCCGCTATACCAACTTCGGCATCCGCCAAGTGCCACCCAATCTGATCGAAGCGAGCCGCGCGGCCGGTTGCACGCAACGTCAGATATTGTGGAGGGTGCAGCTGCTGCTGGCCTTGCCCGAGATCATGCTCGGGGTCAACCAGGTCATCATGATGGGGCTGGCGATGCTGGTGATCACGGCCTTGATCGGCACGCGCGATCTTGGCCAAGAGGTCAACATCGGCCTCGGCAGGGCCGACCCCGGTTACGGCTTGGTCGCCGGTTTTGGCATCGCCTTCATCGCCATGATCGCTGATCGCCTGATCGGCGCGTGGGCGACGCGGCGCAAGGCCCAGCTCGGCCTGCCCGCGTGAGCATGACGTAACGTGGAGGTGACGGTGGCGCGCGATCCCAAGTACGACGTTCTGTTCGAACCGGTTCGACTCGGTCCCAAGACCATGCGCAACCGTTTCTATCAGGTGCCCCACTGCAACGGCGTCGGCTCCGATCGGCCCGGCAGTCAGGCGGCGTTCCGCGCCATGAAGGCCGAGGGCGGCTGGGCCGTCGTGTGCACCGAGGCCTGCTTCGTCGATCTTGAGGAGGACACCGCGCCGTGTCCGATCTCGCGTCTCGCCGACGAGGGCGATATTCGCAACCATCGCCACATGACCGACGGCGTCCATGAGTGGAACTCCCTGGCCGGCGTCGAGCTCGTACATCTCGGCGCCTTTGCCTCGAACCTCGAATCGCGCGGCGTCACCTTTTCGTCCTCGGTCAACACCTCGCCATGGACGCTCACCACCTACACCCGCGAGGCCGACGAGGACGATATTCGCGGCCTCCACCGTCTGTTCGTCGAGGCCGCCAAACGCGCCGAGCAGGCCGGGTTTGACATCATCTACGTTTACGGTTCGCACAGCGTTCTGCCGATGCAGTTCCTGTCGACCTACTACAACCGGCGCACCGACAAGTATGGCGGCTCATTCGAGAATCGCGCGCGATTTTGGATGGAGATGTTCCATGCCCTCAAGGAGACGATTGGTGATCGTTGCGCCGTCGCCTCGCGCATCTCGGTGGATCAGATCCTCGGGCCGGCCGGCATCGAATCGCGCGGCGAGGACATCTTGCGGCTGGTGGAACTGGCCACCCGCGAAGGCCTCGTCGATGTCTGGGACATCAACATCTGCGATCTGTCCGACTACGGCGAAGACGCCGGGCCGTCGCGCTTCAACAAATCAAACCACCAGGCCCCGTTCACCACACACATCACCGCGCACATCAAGAGCATCGCCGATGTGCCGGTGATCAACGTCGGGCGGCTGACCAGCCCAGACGACATGCTCGAAGTGATCGCCTCGGGCCAGGCCGACATCATCGGCGCGGCGCGCCCGTCGATCGCCGATCCCTTCCTACCGAACAAGATCGAGGCGGGCCGTCTTGCCGACATCTGCGAGTGCATCGGCTGCAATGTCTGTATCTCGCGACACGAGCGCGGCGTGCCGCTGGTCTGCACCCAGAACCCGACCGCCATGGAAGCCTACCGCCGGGGTTGGCACCCTGAGCGATTCGAGCCCGCCTCGGACTCCAGCGCCGTGCTCGTGTTGGGCGCCGGTCCCGCCGGGCTCGAATGCGCGCGTGTGCTGGGCGAGCGCGGCTACGACGTGCATCTGCGCGAGGCCGAGCCCGAGGTCGGGGGACATGTCCGCGAGGTCATGCGCTATCCCGGTCTGGCCGAGTGGGGACGCGTCATCAGCTATCGCCAAACTCGCCTCGACATGCTCAAGAACGTCGAGGTGCACACCGGCGTCGGCGCCATGACCGCCGGCCAGATCCTCGACTACGGCGCCGAGAAAATCGTTCTCTGTACCGGCGCCCGCTGGCTCGGCGATGGTTTCAGCCCGGTGACCCAGGCCGCGATCCCCGGCGTCGATGCGGGCCAGCCGCAATTTCTGACACCGGAGCAGGTGATGGCCGGCGAACCGGTCGGCGACCGGGTCGTGGTGCTGGACGCGGACGGCTACTACACCGGCGCGAGCCTGGCCGAGTATCTCGCCGATCAAGGCAAAACCGTGTCGATCGTGACCCAGCTACCCTTCGTCGCACCCCTGACCGAGTGGACGCTCGAGGTCAACAACCTGCATCGAATGCTGCACGAAAAGGGCATCGACCAGTACCCCCACCACTGGATCGACCGGGTCGAGCCCGGCAACCGCCTCAAGGCCGCGCTCTACAACGTGCACCGCGACGGCTATCGGCGCACCACCACGCCGATCGCCGGCGAGTTGCCGCGCCGGGCCGGCACCGAGGAGCAGGTCATCGAATGTGATTCGATCGTGCTGGTGACCGCGCGCCACCCCAACGACGGCTTGTTCACCGACCTCAAGGCCCGGAAGGAGTCGTGGGCCACGGCGGGCATCACAGGGGTGTACATGGCCGGCGATTGCTACGCGCCGCGCCAGCTCTCCGAGGCCGTCTTCGACGGCCACCGCATGGCGCGCGAGATCGACTCACCCCATCCCCAGCGGCCACTCCCGTTCATCCGCGAGCGCATCGTCTGGGATGAAGCCGAGCCCGTCGTGGCCGGGCATTGAATAGGAGTGTCGTCGACCTTGCCTCCACCGCGTCCCGCACCTGCGATCGCGCCATGTGCCGACGGCCGGCCATGGCGAGCCGAGCCGGTGACGCCGGCGGCGCTCCCCGGCTATGACGTTCCCGACAAGGCGTCTTTCCGCATGATGGTGGCGGTCAAGCAGGTCGGGCGACTCGGCGACGACGTGGCCATTGCTGACGATGGGCGCGATGTTGATGCCTCGCGACTCGACTACGCACTCAACGAATGGGACGACAGCGCGCTGGAGGAGGCCCTGCGGCTGGTCGAGCGGCTGGGGGGCGGCGAGGTGGTGGCGGTCACCGTCGGGCCGGAGCGCGCCGATGAGGTGCTGCACCGGGTGCTGGCCAAGGGCGCGCAGCGTGCGGTGCGGGTGTGGCACGACGATCTTGCCGGTGCCGATGCGATCACCATCGCCCGGGCCCTGGCCGGAATCGCCCGCCACGAGCGCCCCGATGTGATTCTCACCGGCGCCCAATCCGCCGATCAGGCGCAGGGCGCGACGGGCGCCGCGCTCGCGCGCATGCTCGATCTGCCGCACGTGGGTGTCGCCGTCGCGCTGGACTGGGACGGCGCTGGACCGCTGATGGTGGTACGTGAGCTGGAGGACGGCGGGCACCACCGAGTTGCGCTGCCCACGCCCGCCCTCGCCAGCGTGCAGACCGGCGCCAACCAGCCGCGCTACGCGACCATGCGTATGATCAAGGCGGCGCGCGCCAAGCCGCTCGTCTTCGTCGAAGGCGCCGCCGCGCTCGATCGCGGCGCCTTTGGGCGGGTCCGTCGGGCGTATCTGCCACGGGTCGATCGCGGAGCCGAGATGCTGGCGGGCGATGCCGATGAGGTGGCCGCACGCGTTGACGAGATCATCCGCGAGACCCTGGGCCACCGCTGATGTCGGGCGTCCTGGTCATCGCCGAACACCGGCGCGGCAAGCTCCGCCCCGTCACCGGCGAGCTGATCGGCGCGGGCGTCTCGCTGACGGCGGCGATCGGCGGGCCGCTGACGGTTCTGGTCGTCGGGCCTCATGGTACCGACGTGGCCGCCGAGCTGGCGGCGGGCGTCTCCGTTGCCGGGGTCGAGCGGGTATTGGTCGTCGCGTCCGGCCCTGAACACTTCGATGCCGCGACATGCGCGGCGATCGCCGCTCGGGTGGCCGACGACGAACAACCCCGCGCCATTCTCGTCGGGCACACCGTCGATGGCATGGGTCTCGGCGCGGCGCTCGCGGCGGGTCTCGGCGCGGGCCTGGCGGCTGATGTATTCGCGCTGTCGGTCGACGATGGCGAGATTATCGCCACGCGCGGCGGCTATGGCGGCAAGGTGGCGCTGGATATCGAGTTCCCACCCGGCCGCCCGATCGTGCTGTGCCTGCGCGGCGCCAGCTTCGGGCCCGCTTTGGGCGAGGGGAGCGCCGAGATCGTGGCCATCGAGGCCAGCCCCGACGACGCCCCCGTTCCGTCCCGGCACATCGAATATCGCGACACCCCGGCCTCGGGTTTTGACCTCGCCAAGAGCGAGTTCGTGATTGCCGTCGGCCGTGGCATCGGCGATGCCGCCCACCTGGCTCGCTTCCAAGCATTGGCGGAGAAGCTCGGTGCAAGCCTCGCTTGTTCACGGCCGGTCGCCGATGCCGGCTGGCTACCCAAATCGCACCAGATCGGCCAATCGGGAGCAGTCGCCGAGGCCTGCAAGCTATATCTCGCCCTCGGCATCTCCGGCGCCGTCCAGCATCTCGCCGGCATGAAGCACGTGGAATCCGTCATCGCCGTCAACACCGATGGCGCCGCGCCGATCTTCGGTCACGCGACCCATGGGATCTGTATGGACCTGTTCGAGTTTACCGACGCCCTGGAGAATCTCCTGGCGTCCGATCCGGCAGCTTTTGGCCGCGGCTGATTTTCGCGCCATGGCCCCGAAAATCTACTCCCCGGCGTGGCACAGCGCACCCTGCGCTTGATCTTCGCCTACGACGCCAGCTATCTGATCGACAACAAGCTCGACATCATCGTCGATGCCGAGCGCACGCGTCCGCGCTGAACTCATCGATGGGGCTTGCCCTCGATGTGCCCTCGTAGAACGCCCTGGAACAGTAACGTACCATGCACGGAAGTGTACCCAGGAGGACAGGATGGCACTCAGAATCAATAGCGAAGCCCCCGACTTCTTTGCGGAGACGACAGAAGGAACCATAGGGTTCCATGATTGGATTGGGGACGGATGGGCGATCCTATTTTCGCACCCGAAGGATTTCACGCCGGTCTGCACCACCGAGCTCGGTTACATGGCTGGGCTCAAACCGGAGTTCGATAAACGCAACTGTAAGATCCTCGGCCTGAGTGTCGATGGTGTCAGCGATCACGTGAGGTGGTTGCGCGACATCGAGGAAACGCAGGGTCATGCGGTGAACTACCCGCTGGTCGGGGACCCTGAACTGAAGGTGGTCAAGCTCTATGACATGCTCCCGGCCGACGCGGGCGATACGTCGGAGGGTCGAACGCCGGTCGACAACGCGACCGTGCGCTCGGTGTTCGTCATTGGGCCGGACAAGAAAATCAAGGCCATGCTCACCTACCCAATGAGCACGGGCCGCAACTTCGATGAGGTGCTGCGGCTACTTGAGTCGTGCCAGTTGACGGCCAAGCACCAGGTCGCGACGCCCGTGAACTGGAAACAAGGCGAAGACGTCATCATCGTCCCTGCGGTTTCGGACGAGAAGGCCAAGGAAAAGTACCCGGGAGGGTGGAAGTCACCAACGCCGTATCTGCGGATCGTCCCGCAGCCCGGCAGGTAACCGCCGAACCGTCGGCCCGTCCCACCAGCGGCCCGGCGATGTCGCGGACTTCGTCGGCGGCACCGGCCGGCGGGGCGTCGATCACACCGGCCTCCAACAGCGCTGAGATCGGGCCGGAGCACTGCGGCGCGCGTCTCGGACGGCGGGCCGGAGTCATCGCGATAGAGATCAGGCCGGGTGGCCGGTCGGGCCATCGAGGTAGTGGACGCCGAGACCATGCCGGCGGTCCTCCGATTCCCTGAGAGTTCCCTGCTATTCCTTGTTCCGATTCCTGACCGACTCGCAGGCAGCCTCCCTGACTCTGTGCCCATTCTCTTAAGTAGGGGTTGCGTCAAGCGCTCAACCTGCGCCGCATCGATGTAGCCTCCGAGGGCATTGTCAGACTAAAATTCTAGCCATTTTTCAATCGCCTAATAGTTGTAGAAAATCACAAGTATTCTGCGCGATTCATGGGCGGCCCAAAATCACTATTTCAACCTGATTGGCGTTAGTCTGACAAAGCCCACAGCAGAGGTACTGGAACGTTTTCAACGAGACGACCCTGACTCTGAGGTTAAGTGACCTGCCAACTCGGAGTGAGACTATCGGTCATGCGCACCCTCCTCACCACCCTCACCTGTCTGATGCTGTGCGCCCAGCCTGGTCCGAGAGATCGGCGTGCTCGGCGACGAATGCCTCGACCTCCGCCTCCACCGCCAACAGCCGCCGCGCGCCCGATCGCAGCACCTGCGTCAGCGGATCCTCGATCGAAACCCGGTCTGGATGAGAAAACGAAACAATCGCACCTTCGTACATGGCGTATCCTTCCTTCTGGGAAATCGGCGACTCATTCATCGCCAGGATACGCCGCCCTCACATACCCCATCACCAAGATTCAGCTATAGCTCGAAACGAGGTCTGGATCTGAACTCTTGCAGAGGCAAGGTTCGATCGTGGATACTGGGGTATTGTGGAAAGATTCCGCGATCACAGAAAGGAAGGGAACGATGCAAGCGGTACGCAACGCGATGGCTGCCATTGCCACTGCTCTGATGGTGTCTTTCGTCGCGCAGCCGGTTCTGGCAGCCGACGACGAGATCGACATCACGTTTCTCATCTGCACCGGGCCAGGCATAAACTTCTGGAACCCGGCCATAAAGGGAGCGGAGGATGCGGCAGAAATGCTGGGCGCCAATCTCGATATCCAGTATGGCGACAACGATCCGTTGAAGTTGAAGCAAATCTTTCAGACGGCCATCCTTAATGAGGTCGAGGGCTTCGCGCTTTCAACGTGTGTCTCCGGCGTTTACATCGAAGAGATGGAGGAGGCGCGCGAGGCAGGCATCGGCGTCGTGGTTTTCAACACTAACGATCCCGGTGCCTCCGATTGGCACGTCTTTGTCGGACAAGATCTCTGGGAAGGCGGGACCATCATCGGAAGGGACGCAATCGAGAGAATTGGGTTGAAAGCTGGGGATCACGTCATGGTCGCCGCCGGCTGCCTTGACTGCTACTATGCTCAGCAGCGCTATGGCGGTATCAAGGTAGCGATGGATGAGGCGGGGATTAGCTCCGAACTCATCGGGACAAGCTTCGTCTTGGCCGAAGCTACGACCGGCCAGGCGCAATATCTTATTGGGCACCCCGAGACCGACGCGGTCATGGGCGTCGACAATCCAAACAGCTCGACCGGAGCCGCAGCGGTCGAGGAGGCCGGCATGGACATCCGCACATCCGGGTTTGATATTTCGGAGCAGATCGTCGCGAACATCGAAGCCGGGAAGATGGTCTCCTCCCTGGATCAGCAGCCGTACTATCAGGGTTTCATGACGGTCACCATGCTGTACCACTGGGCGAAGTACGGGATTGAGCCCAGCGACGTCAACACTGGCAACAACATCATCGACGCGAGCAAGACTGAGGTGTTGAAGCCGTACATCGGGACATACCGGTAGGCAACGTTGCGAATCGGCTTTGAGGACGGCGCGTGTTTCGTCGGCGGAGATGAAACCGCGTCGCCTCTTTTTTTCCGTTCGCTTAGAGGCCGTTTCGAAAGGGGTTGAGTGGCCGGTGTCGATGTGATTCCAGGAAGGTTGCTGAGACCGATCTGGAGCCGCCATGTGGACGCCGACCACCCGAGAGCAGCATAGCCGCAAGGCGCTGCGTTATCAGACTGATTTGACCGATGCGGAGTGGGTTGTGATCGAGCCTCATTTGCCACCGGCTCATGGCACGGGACAGCCCCGGTCATGGCCGATGCGAGAGATCGTCAACGGCATTTTCTACGTGATGCGGGCTGGCTGCCCTTGGCGCTTGCTGCCAAGCGATTTGCCACCGTGGGGCACGATCTATCGCTGGTTCGCCAAGTTCCGCGACGACGGCCTCCTCGAGAAGATCAATCACTCTCTGGTCATGGCCGATCGCGAGCGGGTCGGACGCGAGGCCAGCCCGAGCGGCGCGATTATCGACAGCCAGAGCGTCAAGACGACCGAGGCTGGTGGCCCCCGCGGCTACGATGCGGGCAAGAAGATCAAGGGGCGCAAGCGCCACGCACTGGTCGACACCGACGGGCGCGGCCTCGTGCTCGAGGCGCATCCGGCGAGTATCCAGGACCGCGATGGTGGCGGGCCGCTGCTGTGCGCCTCACGCGGCTCGTTTCCGTTCATCGAGAAGGTCTTTGCCGACAGCGGCTACGCCGGCGAGAAGGTCGCCACGGCCACCGTGATCGCCGTCGAGATCGTGCGCAAAAGCCCCGATCAGGTCGGCTTCGCCGTCCAACCGCGCCGCTGGGTCGTGGAGCGCTTCTTCGCCTGGATCAACCGCAACCGGCGACTGGCAAAGGACTTCGAGGCCACCATCGCCTCGGCCCGCGCCTTCCTCTACGCCGCCTCCGTCATGCTCCTCGTCCGCAGATTGGCCCGAGCCGCATGACTTTCGAAACCGACTCTTAGCGCCGACCCCTTAGCAGCAGGAATGGGCCGTGGCTGAGGTATCGGTGTCTCCGCGACAACCTGCGCTGCCGGCCTTCGAGCGGCTGCGGCGCCACCCTGCCGGCAGCATCGCAATACTCTTCGTGCTGGTTCAGTTCACGCTGATCGTGGTCTCACTCATCATTCCAGCCGAGTTTCGCTATGCCTCGGAAGCGAACGCGGCGATCATGCTCCGGGCTATTCCTCTGCTCGGCATTATGGCTGTCGGCGTCGGCCTTTTGATGATCGCCGGTGAGTTCGACCTCTCAGTGGGGTCGGTGTTCACGCTGACGTCGATTGTCATGGCCCTCTGTTTCATCGAGGGGTTGCCGCTTTGGCTCTCAGTCATCGTCGCTCTTGCCACTGGGCTTCTTTGCGGCTGCCTGAACGGCTTCATCACGGTCAAACTGGCGATCCCCTCCTTCATCGCGACGCTGGGGACGATGTTGGTCCTACGTGGTGTCGTCCGTCTGCTGACCGCCGGGCAAAATGTACCTTTCTTTCCCGGCGACTTCTTCGAAGGCGCGCTGACGGGATCCATCGGCGTTCTACAGGCTCAGTTCATCTGGTTCATGGGGATCGCGGTTGTGGGGTACCTGCTGTTGGCTCACCACAAACTGGGCAATCACCTCTACGCCGTGGGTGGGAACCTTCAGTCGGCAACCGCCGTTGGCATCAACGTCGCCCGCGTCAAGATCATCGCCTTCATGCTCTCGGCCTTGGGAGCCACAGTGTCGGGCATCATGAGCGCGACACGCGTCAACGCCATATCCCCAGCAGCGGGCCCCGGGCTCGAGCTGCAGACGATCGCCGTGTGCGTGATCGGTGGGGTGCTGCTGACCGGAGGTAGAGGAACCATTATTGGTATTTTCCTCGGTGCAATTCTGATTTACACGATAGAAGATGTTCTTTTCCTAAGCCGCGCACCAGGTTTCTATCTGGATGCGTTCCTCGGCGCGATCATAATCGGTGCCGTCGTCATGAACCGCACGTTCGCCAAGACCCATTGACCGATTGATCATGTCCACGACAGCAGACATCGTTGCGACCGCGGCACCTCCGGTATTCGAGGCCAAGGACGTTACCAAGTCATACGGACGTGTCCAGGCTGTCGATCAGGTGGACTTTGCGCTCCGTTTCCGGGAAGTAGTTGGGCTTCTCGGTGACAACGGCGCTGGTAAGTCGACTTTGATCAAAATTATGTCCGGCATCATCAAGCCTGATTCCGGTCAGTTCCACCATAGGGGCCGCGCAGTGCCGATTTGCTCACGCGAGGATTCGCAAGACATTGGCATCGAGACAATCTACCAAGAGATTGCACTGGTCGGATCGATGTCAATCATGCGTAACATTTTCGCCGGCCGAGAGATCGTCAACGGGTTAGGTTTCCTCCGCTTCCGCGAAATGAACCGGATCGCCATGGACCTACTGGAAAACCAAGTCCAGATCGCCGGTATCACATCGCCTGCCCAGTTAGTGGAGCGCCTCTCCGGGGGCCAGCAGCAAGCTGTAGCGATTGCGAGGGCGCAGCATTTCAGGAGCGAGATCCTTCTGCTTGACGAACCGACCAGCGCACTCTCTGTCCGTGAGACCGAAAAGGTCCTATCAGATGTACTCCGACTGCGCGACGAGGGACTCTCCTGTGTTGTCGTGACCCATAACATTCATCATGCTTTTCGCGTGAGTGATCGCTTCGTCATCATGTCCCATGGCCGGGTCATTAGAGACGTAGCAAAGAAGGACACAAGCATCGAAGAACTCACGGAGCTCATAGTCTCCAACTGAAGCGTTGGCTCTCGCTGACAGGCAAGTGCCGCAACTGAGTGAGATTCATCGACATAGGCGACGAGTGGCGCATTCGGTCCGACGAGCATCAGTGGATCGATGCGACGTAACTGTCCGTCATCAAAACATTTGGGGCTATTGAGCCAGTCTTCTAACGGAGGATTTGGCTCCTCTTGGATTGATGTTACGCCGCTTGGCGCTGATGGTTCAAGCGGCGGTTTTGGATGGTCAGTTTTTTTGATACTGTTCCTCCTTTCGATGATGGCGGTGTCGCGGCCGAAGTAGGTGTCGGCGGGCGTGACGTTGCCGAGACTCTCGTGGTAGCGGTGGTCCCAGGGCGCGATCGAGGCGACCCAAGAGACCAAGCACGCCGAGTATGACCGGCAGATCACGGGGCTCCATACCCAGTACCGATGGGTGCGGGTGGGCCGCTGATGGAAGGCGATCGCATGAAATCGAAACTCGAACGCAAGACGGACTCGCTGCTGTTCGTGCTCGCCAACAAGCCGTGGTCGGCGCTGTTTCTGATCGCGCTGGCCGTTGGACTGTTCGTAGCCGGCGTGGTCGTGGGGGCGAAGCTCGGATGAACACCGAACGCCTTGCCGAGCGCATCAAGGCGCACGAGGGCCTACGGCTCAAGCCGTACACCGACTCGCTCGGGCGGATCACCATCGGTTATGGGCGCTGCCTGGATACGCGCGGAATCAGCCGGGACGAAGCGGACACCATGTTTAACCGCGATATGGTTGAGGCCGCCTCCAACGCCAACCTGATCGTCGGCGCGAAAACTTGGCGAGGGATCGGCGAAACCCGCCAAGAGATTCTGACCGAGATGGTCTATCAGCTCGGTGCGGGCGGTGTTGATGGTTTCAGGAACATGATCGCTGCCTTGCGCGACCGTAATTATGAGCGCGCCGCCGATGAGATGCTCGACAGCCGTTGGCACGACCAGACTCCGGCGCGTGCTGAGGAACTGGCGGCGCTCATGAGGGAAGGCGGGACATGAGCCTGTTCGACGATCTCGGCAAGGCGCTTGCGGGCGTCGCGCCGGCGTTGGCGGGCGCACTCGGCACGGCGGTTGCCGGCCCTGTCGGCGGCGCGCTTGCGCGCACGGCAGTGGGAGCTATCGGCGAGGCGCTGGGGCTTGACACCGACGATCCGAAAGCCGTCTCGGCGGCACTTGTTACAGCGACACCGGAGCAGATCGCCGCCATCAAGCGAGCCGATCAGGCGTTCGCCGCACGGATGCGGGAACTCGATCTGCACGAGGTCGAGATTCACGCGTGCGACCGGGATGCAGTCGCGATCCCAACCAATCAAACTCGCGTGGACTGCACTCCCGCCGCAGCGGAGTCCGATCGACCGCTGGGGCGGAGTGTCAAGGTGCTTGAGATGGAGGCAAAAAGCGGCGTTAAATCTCGGTTTTTCGCCCCTGCCACTAGAGTTGCCGACGGTGGGACGGCGCCTCTGATCACCGCTCGATTCGGCAGCGGAGGTTCCAATACACCTCGGCGCCGTGCGAGACCTTGTCGAAATCAATATTGCGCGACTTTGCTTTGCGGCGGAACGCGTCGGTCAATAACTTGCGTTCCCGCGCTGAGAGCTCCTCGAGGCTGATCGACAGTTCGATGCCATGCTGTCCCTGGTGCCGGTCTGACTTGCCGAACACCGAATCCCAGCCCGTTCGATACTCATCTGTGCGCACACTCGAGAAATAGCTGACGGGCCGCGCCGCAGGCTTGGTGCCCTTAGCCTCGCTATCCGAGCCCGATCTCTCCGGTTTTTTTGCCTCGGAGGCGCTATCTTTGGCCTTCTTGGTCGCTGTCGTCTCGCTCTTCATCGCTTACGTTGAACTCCCATACGTTCGCACTCTCATCGGTGCCGCAGGCGCGCACGTCTATAGCAGATTGGCATGACACCACAACAGGGTTCAGAGGCTGGGTGGGCACATCGCGCCAAATGCGGGTTTCCCATGCCCAACCAGTGTATGATTACGGTGGCGGCTCTACTAATGGACCGGGAGTCGGCTCCCGGCGTTCGGTAATGGTAACCCGGAGTAAACGGCGCCTCGGAGCTATCGACGAGGACGAGCTTTGGGAGCTGATTCGCGCCAACCCCGCGGTCACCTATGTCTGCGAGCCTCGTGGCGACTTCGCTCCCACCTTCATCAGCGATGGTGTCGCCAATTGGCTCGGTTGGGAACCCTGCCACTTTCTTGACGATCCTAGCTTCTTCGCGCGCCACGTCCACCCGGACGATCGCGACCGGGTGTTCACCGAGGCACAGTTGCTCGGCGTCAAGACCGACCTCGTCTTCGAGTACCGCTTCCAGCATCGCGACGGCCGGTATCGCTGGGTACGCGACGCCGCGCGGATGCTTTTCGACACGGGTGGCCGCCCGCGCCACATCGTCGGGCATTGGTTCGACGTCACCGCAGCCAAAGAGACCGAGGCGGCGCTGCGCGCCAGCGAGCAGGAACTTCGGCTGGTCACCGATGCGCTCCCCGTTCTGATCGACTTCGTCGACCCTGACCTGCGCTATCGATTCGCGAACCACACCTACCGCAAATGGTTCGGGATGCAGCCCGCGGATCTCCGCGGCGCGAAACTACGTGAGATCCTTGGGGACCACGCTTTCAAGCTGATCTTCCCTTATACCCAGCGGGCACTTGCCGGCGAAGCGATCGCGTTCGAGGCGACCGTACCCTTCAAACACGGTGGCGCGCGCGCCGTTCACGTCAGCTATGTCCCGAAACTCGGAGACGACGGCGCGGTTGCGGGTTTCTATTCCGTTGTCAGCGACATAAGCGATCGCCGTCGCGCTGAAGCTCGGCGGCGGGAGAGTGAGGAGCGCCTCCGGCTTCTCGCCGATGCTGTGCCCGTCTTGATCAACTATTTCGATACTGATCTGCGCTATCGACTAGGCAACAGATCCTATTACGACTGGTTTGGCGTTCTGCCAGAGGAGATCACCGGCCGATCTGTGCAGGAAGTGCTCGGCGATGAGGCCTTCGCCGTCATTCGTCCCCACATCGAGCGTGTTCTTGCCGGCGAGGCCGTACGTTTCGAGGCAACGATGCCGTACCGCTACGGCGAGCCCCGCCATGTTCGGACCAATTTCGTCCCGCATATCGGCGATGACGGTGAGGTCCAAGGCATCTTTGCCGTAGTTGCCGACATCAGTGATCGGAGGCGCCAAGAGGAGGCCCTACAGCGGGCGTACGACGAGCTCGAACAGCGAGTCGGTGAGCGCACCGCCGACATCGAGGTTGCTAATCAGAAGCTGCGTCAGGAGGTGGAGGAGCGCCGGCGGGCGGAGGAGGAGCTGCGGCGGAGCGAGGCCCGGTATCGGCGGCTCTACGAACGCGCGCCTGTCATGATGCAGTCGGTCGACCGTGCGGGCCGACTGGTCCAGGTAAACAACACCTGGCTCGATACTCTTGGCTACGACTACGACGAGGTTATCGGCGAGCGTGTTACCAAGTTCATGCCGCGGGATGCGCAGCGTTATTTCGAGCGCACGGCGCTACCTCGATTCCTGGCGACAGGAGTCTCAAAAGGGGTTGTCTATCAGCTCCGCGCGAAATCCGGGGAGCTGATAGACGTCGATATCTCGGCGTTCGCCGAGCGCGACGACGAAGGCGGTGTGGCGCGCAGCATCGCGGTTATGAACGATGTAACGGCTCGCAACCGCGCCGAGGCTGAGATACGCCGCCTCAACGCCGTCTTGGAAGAGCGGGTCGAGCTCAGAACCGCTGAGCTGAACAGAGCCAACGTGGCGCTCCATGATGAGGTCGAGGAACGCAAGCGCACCGAACAGGCACTACGCGACAGCGAGGAGATTCTGCGCACCGTCATCGAGGGCGCGACCGGACCAATTTTCTTCAAGGACGCCAACGGCACCTACCGCATGGTCAACACCGCAGGTGCGGCAACGGTCGGTCTCAAGCCTGAGGACATGGTCGGCAAGACAGATCTCGAACTCATGGCGACGGACTATGCCAGCAAGTTCCGGGCCATCGACGTCGAGATTATGGCCGGGGGAGAAACCCGCACGTTCGAGGAGCCGTTCGGAACCGTCTTCGGCGAACGGCGGATGTTGACTACCAAGAGCATCGTTCATGCCGCCGATGGCGAGGTCTTGGGCATCATCGGCGTCGCCCAGGACATCACCGAACTGCTGGAGGCCGAGAAGAAGATACGCAGCCATCAGGCAGAACTGGCCCATGTCGCCCGGCTCAGCACCATGGGCGAAATCGCGACGACGCTCGCGCACGAACTCAACCAACCACTCGGCGCCATCGCCAGCTACTCGCGCGGCAGCATCCGCCGACTGCATGCTCTGGATGATCCTCGGTTCGAGGAGATACTCAATGTTCAAGAGCACATCGCCGCGCAGGCCGAGCGGGCTGGCGAAATTATCAGACATATCCGTAAGTACGCCCGCAAGACCGACGGCCAGACCACCATGGCGGACATTAACGAGATCGTGCATATGGCGGCAGAGTTACTTGAGTTGGATACGCGCGAACAGAACGTCACGCTGCGGTTGGAACTCCGACCCGAGCTGCCTCCCATCGCCGTCGATGTCATTGAGATCGAGCAAGTGCTCGTGAACCTGATCCGCAATGGCATGGATGCCTACGACCCGCCCGTTGGGCCCAAGCCCGAGGTCCTTGTTCAAAGCTCCGTCAACGGTTCGCGTTGTATTGAGATTGCCGTCACCGATTGGGGGCGCGGTCTCCCCCGGAAGGTCGGCGATCTAATCTTCGATCCATTCTTCACCACCAAGCAGGAGGGGATGGGGATGGGGCTCTCGCTCTCCAGGACTATCGTCGAATCCCATGGTGGCGTCCTGTGGGCTTCGGCCAACGCAGAGCGGGGTGCGACGTTCCGCTTCACGTTACCGGCCCAAAATTGATGCTGGCGGCCGGCAGCCACCGATGACGCCGCCTCATCCTGACCTCGAGACCATCGTTAGGGCCGCGCTTGAGGCCCACCGCGACGGCCGATTCGCCGATGCGGATCAACTGTGCCGCGAGGTCCTGGCCAGCGCGCCCAATCACCCCGATGCGCTGCATCTCCGGGGTGTCATCGCCAGTGACAGCGGCGAGCTGAAGGCAGCGATCGAACTGCTCCGTCTTGCTGTCGCAGTGTCGCCGCGCCGCGCGCAGACCCACAATTCGCTCGGCGTAGCGCTGAGAAGGAACGGCGACCTGACGGAGGCGATCGCCGAGTTTCGCTGCGCCATCGAACTAAAGCCCGACTACGCCGAAGCATTTAACAATCTCGGCAACGCGTTACAGTTAAGCGGCAAGGCCGCCGAAGCGGTCGCTTGCTACCGCCAGGCGTTGTCGGTGCGACCCAATGATGTGGACGTGCGGGTCAATCTGAGCGAAGCGCTGCGGCGCCTCGACGCCATCGACGAGGCCGAGGTGGTCCTGCGCGAAGCAACGGACGTCGATCCTCTGGCCGCCTACCCCTGGTATTTCCTGTGCCGGATTGCCCGCGATCGGCGGCAGACATCGGAGGCGATCGCGCGGTTTCGGCGCTATCTCGAACGTGATCCGGCTGACGAGTACGGCGCACGCCTGGACCTCGCGGCGCTCGGCGCTGAGGCGCCGGCTCCTGCTGGCGCGTCTTATATCCGCAGCTTTTGTGCCGAGCGGGCCAACACATGGGATACCACGCCCGACAATCCCCACTACCTCGGCCACGATCTCATCCTCGACGTGCTGCGTGAGGAGCTGCGTCGGCATCGCGATCCAGCGATACTGGATGCCGGCTGCGGCACGGGCGTGTTGGGCGAGAGGCTGCGACCCTATACCCGGAATCTGGACGGCGTTGATCTCTCGCCGCATATGGTGGCGAAGGCGCGAGAAAGGCGCGTCTACGATCGCCTCGCGTGTGCGGACCTTGTCGATTTTCTAAGAGAGAACCTGGACCGCTACGATCTCATCGTCTGCGCTGCGGTTCTCATCCACAACGATACGCTGATCGCACCACTCGCAGCAGCACATCAGGCTCTGCGCTCGGACGGTGCTGTCGCGATGACGCTGTTCCAAAGCGCGAGAGATGACGTTGAGGCGTTACCGTTCAAATGCTATGCGCACGGCGCCGGGTACCTTAGAACATGTGCGGAGGAAGTCGGCTTCGTCACCGAGTCCCTCTCCGAGAGCGTGCACGAGTACCACCAAGGCGAGCCGGTCCCCGCGCTTACCGCACTCTTCCGTCGCCCCAAATCGGATGTTGCGTAGCGTCGCCGCCGGAATGGGCACGGCGCACCGAATGGTCACGGGCTGCGATCGCAGGGTCGCGGCCGCTGCGCCACCGAGCGCGCCCACCAATACGATTGCCGCCTCATCCGTGTTAACGTGCAAGAGCTGAGAACGCATGATTGCGATTGCGGATAGTGGATCGCTTCGTCGAAGGGCTGGTCTCGGCCAACCGCCGATTCATCGCCAAGAACTCGCCGCTGGTAGTGACGGTGGCGCACACCGTGCGGGCTGTCCTCATCTCCGAGGTCGTCACCCTGCTCATCTGCGTGCCACTGTTCCCGGAAGCGGTAGCCCTCGCCGCCGCGTTTTCCGGTGGCGTCCCGTTGCTCGTAGCGCCACCTCTCATCTATCTCCACGCGCGCTCCACCCAAGAACTTGTCGCGGCGGCACGGCGTGAGACGGAGCATCACACTAGGCAGCGTGTCGCCCAGGAGGTAACCCGCGCCCTCGGACTTGCCGGCATCGCGTGGGCGAGGTGGGACCTGAAGAGCGGCCAGGGTCGCTATTCGGATCAGATATGGGACCTTCTCGGGCGCCCAGCTCAAGATGGCCCGACGGGTCTGGAGTTGTTTCTCGAAGCGGTCCATCCCGCCGATCGCGACGTGTTTTCGGCCGAGATCGACCGCGGTGCGCAAGACGGCGGACCGCGCGCCTTTGAGCACCGACTCATGCGCCCCGATGGCACGGTGCGGCATGTCCTTGCCCGCGCTGCAAGGGCCACTGATGAAACCACAGGCTCACAGACAATGACCCTGGTTATCCAGGATGTAACGGCGCTCCGGGATGCGGAACGGGAGCTCCGCCAAGCAGAGGAGCGCATGCGTG
The DNA here is from genome assembly GCA_965248765.1 of Alphaproteobacteria bacterium. Taxonomy (GTDB): domain Bacteria; phylum Pseudomonadota; class Alphaproteobacteria; order VGEJ01; family VGEJ01; genus CBDFKF01. The sequence continues at coordinate 2,198,062 of CBDFKF010000004.1, read as the reverse complement.
TGATCGCCGACAGCCTTCCGGCGTTGGTCGCATACGTTAACAAGGATGAGCGGTTCGATTTCGTCAACCGTACTTACGAGGAATGGTACGGCATGCCTCGCGAGCAAATCCGACACATGCCGGTGCGCGAAATCCTCGGTGCGGAGCGATATGTCCGGCTCGAGCCCTTGATCAAGCGAGCGCTCGCGGAACGCTCAGCGTGCCGTATGTCAGCGAGCGGGCGCCCGAAATCTTCGGGTACAGCGCACAGGAGCTGATGGCCGAACCGCTCTTCCGTGCCCATATTCACCCCGACGACCAAGAGCGGTTTCGGACGGTCGTTCTAGATTCTGCCAACACCAACCAACCGGCGGAATGCGAGTACCGCTTCACTACCCGGACGGGAGAGCTGCGCTGGGCCCATTCTGTTTCGCTGCCGCGCCGGATGGAGAATGGCGATACGGTGTGGGACGGGATTACGCTCGACATCACGGCACAAAAACAAACGCACGCGGCGTTGCGAGAGAGCGAGCAGCGCTACCGGAACCTCGTTGAAGGCATGAATGAAGGCTTAGTGGTCGCGGATGCCAACCAAAACATCACTTATGTCAACGACAAGTTCTGCGAGATCGTGGGTCGCGAGCGGCAGGAACTCTTGGGTCGCACAACGACCCACCTGTACGATGACGACAGCCGCGCCATTCGTCTGCGACAATTGGCGGCGCGCCACCGCGGCGAGGAATCGCCGTACGAGATCGTCTACACCCGGAAGGACGACGGCCGGGTGCACGCTTACGTCTCGCCCCGCGCGTTGTTCGATGCCGAGGGGCACTATTTGGGCGCCTTCGGCATCGTCACCGATCTTACGGAGTTGATAGAAGCTCAGCGTCGGGCACGAGAGCACCAGGCCGATCTGGCCCACGTGCTCCGCCTTGGCACGATGGACGAGATGGCATCGACTCTGGCGCACGAACTCAATCAGCCGCTTGCGGCTATCGTCAATTACTCCGAGGGCTCTCTTCGGCGCCTTCGGGCGGACGCGGTGAACGCTGGGGCGAGCTCCTCGAACCCATGACGCGGATCGCCGCCCAGGCGCGCCGAGCTGCGGAGATCGTCAAGAACATCGGCAACTTCGTCCGCCGCGGTAATATCCGGACCGAGCCCGCCGACATCAACGACATCAACGACATCATCAACACCTCGGTCTCGTTGATCCAGCCCGAAGCCCGGAACGCAGGGATCACCATCTCGCTGGATCTTGACCAAGGTCTGCCGCCAGTCTCCGTGCACGTGTTCGAGATTGAGCAAGTTATCCTCAACCTCCTGCGTAACGGCATGGACGCCCTCAGACAAGGTGACGGCGGACCGCTTCGCTTAATCTGTCGCGACGGGCCTCGATGATGACGGGATGGTCGAGGCCGCTATTGTAGATACCGGGCGCGGTTTGCCGGAGAGCGGGATCGATCGGATCTTCGAGCCGTTCTTTACGACCAAACAGAACGGCATGGGCATGGGGCTCGCGATCTCGAGGACGATCGTTGAGGCGCATGGCGGCCGCTTGTCTGCCACATCCAATGCGAATGGCGGCTCGACGTTTCTCTTCACGCTACGCCGAGCGGACGAAACTCATACCCCGGCGTCTCAGGCCGAGCGCCGTGGTGGCGCGTCCATCGCCGCCGGGTGATCGCCAGAGGCTAGCGGCGTCTGGTCTCAGGTCCCTCACCAGTGGCGGCTCCCCCGGCCACAGGCGGCTCCTCGATGGTTTCGGCGATATGCCCGTATCCCGCGTCATCGGGAATCCGGCGAACAGTTCCGCCGGCCCGTCGTTCGACCCAGGGCATGACGGTAACTATGGGGGTTTCGCGGGCCGCTGCGAGCGCCGCGTCCACGGTTTCTGATCGGCTCAGCCGTTCGAGATTGAGGCGGGTCGGGAACATGAGATCGTAGCGACCGGCTCTTCCCTCGGCTAGGGCGTGCGCGGGCGTGATCCAGAAGGAGTCTACCGACTCGGTTCCATCGTGCGCCGCCTTCTGGCCAGGCGGAAGGGGAGCCAGATAGAAATGGGTATCAAAGCGGAGCGGGCGCCACTCGGGCGTGATCCAGTGCGCGAAGGGCTCGAGGCGGTCGCAGGCAAGAATTAGGTCCTCGTCGTCCACGAAACGAGAGAGGTCCAGCTCGCCGCGATTGAGCGGCGCTCTGTAGCCTTGCAGCGCCGCGGCCCGATTCCCCGAGACCAGTTCGCCGCCGATGCTATCGTGCGCAATCAGGACACCGCTCTCCTCAAAGGTTTCGCGGATGGCCGCGATACGCCAAACCAGAGCAGCGGGCTCCATACCGACGGCGCCGCCGCAGCGATGCCGTAGTTCCGGCGCAGCGTCACCGGATGCGACCTTACCGCCGGTAAATACCAGCGCGCCGGGGGCGAACGCCGTGCTGGGATGTCGCAAAAGCATCAGGATCTCGAGGCCTTCCCGCCCGTCGTGAAGCAGCATGACCGATGCGGCGGGTACCGCTGGGGCGGGGCGCCGTTCGCTCATAGCGTCGGCTCTCGCTCGCACAGCAGTCGCGAGCACTGCGTTGGCAACTTGGCACCCATTGGTGTTAACGTCGCCGCCGCTTTCGATGGCAGCCTCGCTTGTATTCTTGGCGAGGTAAGGGGCACGGCAGTGATTGTGTCTAAATCCAGCATTTTCGGTGCCTCAACGCCGTTGAAGAGAGCGGCATTCCGCAGGAAGACCGGCGCTGCCGAACACGACTGACGCCGACCGCGACGAGGCGGCATCGGGTGGGGCCGCTATCGCGTCGATCGGGCACGATGTTCCGCGCGGCATCCTTTTCATGTGCCTTGCGGTCGCTCTTTTCCCACTTTTGAACGCGGCCGTGAAGTACTTGAGCGGCGAGCTTGCGCTCGCTGTCATCATCTGGTTCCGCTACGCTACACACTTCCTTTACATGATATTGAGCTTCGCGCCGAGCCGGGGTGTTCGTCGCTTGTTCTCCACGACACGGCCGGGGACACAGATTGTCCGCTCCCTGCTATTGCTGTTGGCGACGGTCTCTCATGTGATCGCGATCAGCTACGTGCCGCTGACGACGGCCGCCAGCATTAGCTTCACCGCGCCGCTGATGGTTACTGCGCTTTCGGTGCCGTTCCTGGGCGAACGCGTCGGCGTCCATCGCTGGCTGGCAGTCATCGTCGGCTTCATCGGCGCCATTATCGTGATCCGTCCTGCGAGTGACGTCACGCATTGGGCTGCATTCCTCGCGCTTGCGACCGCGGCATGCTACGCCATCTACCAAGTGATGACGCGCGCCCTCGCCGCCTACGATGCGCCCGCAATCACCATCACTTATTCGGCGGTCGTCGGCTTCGTCGTGACGAGCCTGGTCGTTCCGTTCGTTTGGGAATGGCCCCAAGGTTGGTTGCAGTGGGCACTATTGCTCAGCCTAGGGCTGACCGGCGGCTTCGGGCATCTGTTCGTCGTCAGGTCCTATCAATACGGGCCCGCCGCGGTAATCGCGCCATTCGGCTACGGTCAGCTCATTGGCGCCACGGTGCTCGGTTATCTCGTGTTCGGCGATTTGCCGGACCGCTGGACGTGGCTGGGGGCTGCCGTCATCATCGCCAGTGGTCTCTACATCGCCCATCGCGAGTCACGCAGCCGGCACGCCCATGATCGCAGCTAGGGATTTATTCCGTCGCCGACTGATCCAGGCCCTTCCGGCGCGCGTATTGAGGGCGCTTGGGGGAAGAGGTCCAAGCGCCATTCCGGGTCGACCGCATTTCCCCGTGACGATCGGCCCGGTTGGCGACCTCCACCCGAGCGGGGGCCCGCTTGGCGGCGGGCCCCGCCGGTGGGGCACATGTCGGGGGCGGTGTGTCCTAGTGCCGAGACTGGTACACGGGCGAGCGGATAAAGCTGGCGGCGGCGATAGTGCCAAACACTAGGCCGACGTTCTCGACGTCAGCGAGCCGCAGCTGGCGGCTCCGGCACTGACGTTCGAGTACGGCACCAACGCGTCCTCGGGAACAGTTTGCTCCGGCGTCTCGCCATGACGAACTCCGCAGAACTTACCGAGGCATCTCGCACGCCGCAATCGCGGGCGGCGCAACCACCCAGGCGGGCGGCGCCCCTCGGCCCCTTCCGGGGCCTCGACGCTGCAGCAGTTTCGTGGCTTCGCTCCCCGGCTGCATACGCCGGGCTTGGCGGTAGCGCCTAGCTGCTCGCTCCCTGCTTGGGGCGGCGGCGCCCTCCATGCTCCTCGATGAAAACATGGGAATACAGGTTGGCAGTCCATTGCTTGCCCTCCTGGGTCACTTCCAGGTAGTCAAGGGCGTTTTGGATCACTGGCGCGACCAGTTGCCAGAAGAACTTGGGATAGGCGGTACGCAGATCGTCGGGATTGTTGAAGCCCAGCGCTGCGGTAGTCCCCGTCCCCTCGAACTCGCGAAACAGAGCGGAGAGCTTCAGCAGGTACCCGGTGTCTGCCAGTTGCCCGATCAGGTCGGCGCTGCGTACCAGCGCGGGGTAACCGGTGGCATCATCAGCTTCGCCCTCTGGGACCAGAAAGCGGGTGTTCGCTATGTTCGCGCAGACCACGCCGATGTCGATGTTGGAGACCTTGCCGAAACGCTCCCGGATGAACTGCTGCGATCGGAACACGTGGTACGGCGTCATGAATGCGTCCGTCGCCCCTTCCGGCGGCGAGACCGTTCCGCCGTGCCCGAGGGCGAGGAAGGCAGCATCGCGAGCTATCCCGGGCTGTTGCGCGCCGCCGACCTGATCGGCCAACTCGCCGACATCGGCTATCTCCTCAAGGCGCCGGCATTGTTTGCCGAGTTCGAGGAGACGGGCACTCACGAAAAGCTCGGTTACAGCAACCCCGAAGCACTGCGCGCCGCGTATCCAAAGTTCTTTTGGCGCATGGTGCGCCCCTACATCGAGGCGGGCTTGAAGCACCTCGCCGTCACTCAACAGGGCAAGCAGTGGATAGCCAATTTGTATGCCCACGTCTTCATCGAGGAGCACAGCGCACGCGCGCCCGAGCGGGCACGCCGGGAGGGCGATCGCACCACTAGTACCAGGCACGAAGGGGCCGCCTGATCACCGTCTTCGGCTCGACGAAAAGCCAAGACGCGCTGGTAGCGACCTGGATCAGCCGCTCAACTGGTCTGCTTCGCGCCGCAATGCCTCGCGCTGCTGGTCGATGAGGGTCGCGATGACGCCGGAGACGAAGACGGCCCCGCCGCCGTCTTTCCCGTGCTTCTTGAACAAGCGGAACAGCGCTGCGTCCCGCACCAGCTCGAAATCGCGGAGCCGCAAGCTGATGGTGGTGGTCACGTCTCGGCGATCCATGCCAGCGCCGGTCTCGGCGGTCGGCGGCTGGGACTTTCCGCCTGCGGCGCCGGCGTCGGCTCCGTCGCCCGGCTCTTCCAGGCTGTGCTTAAGGGAGGCGTGGTCTGCCGTGAGCCGTCTCAAGCGCTCGGTCAGGCGTTCGAGCATCGCCCGGGTCAAGCGGTCCGTCGTGGCGAGCCGGCGTTCCAACTCGCGCCGATCGAGTAGGACACAGGTGGTGGGGCGTGCCGCGATCACAGTGGCCGACCGCGGCTGATCATCGACCAACGCCATCTCGCCGAACACCTCACCGGGGCCGAGCGTGTCCACCACCTGCGTCCGCCCTCTTTCGCGGATGACGATGTCGACCGCGCCAGCCTGGATCAGAAAGGCGTGGCGTGCTCGCGCGCCTGCTTCGAAGATCACCGCGCCCGCCTTGAAGCTCTCCCGCTCGAGCACCTCACGTGCCATAGCCCGTTCTCCGTGGCAGCTCCCTCGCCGTTTGGCGATTCGTCTTTGGTACCACGAGTCGGTGGTGCAGGGCACGCGGGCGCGTCGCTCGCGCGCCCTCACCGCCGTATAGGGCTCGACGAACTCGCGCGTTGGGCTATCCTGGGCGCCCGTGGACATCCCGGCGACCCTCACCCTTCCGAGCGTCACCCGAGCCGGTGACGAGCATCGCGATCAGGTCGTCATCACCGGCTCGCATGGCGCGGTGTACGCCGGCTATGTGGCCGCCAAGATCGGGATGCGCGCGGTCATCCTCAACGATGCCGGGATCGGCATGGACGCTGCGGGCATCGCCGCGCTCCCGTATCTCGATGTTTTGGGCCTGCCGGCCGCCACCGTAGGCCACGATACTGCCCGCATTGGCGATGGCGAGGACATGGCGGCGCGCGGTGTCATCAGCCACGTCAACGCGGCGGCGGCGGCACTCGGCGCGGCGGTCGGCGAGCCATGCGCGGCCGGCGCTGAGCGGTTGCGGGCGGCGCACCCGTTCACCGGGACGCCACCGACCTATCGCGAGGCGCGCCACCTGATCGCGGCGAAGCCCGACCAGCCGGAGGTGTGGGCTCTCGATTCCGTGGCGTTGGTAGAAGCGGGAGATGCCGGCCGCATCGTCATCACCGGCTCGCACGGTGGCCTCCTCGCCGGGCGACCGGAGACGGCTATCAAGGTGGCAGCCTTGGCGGCGGTCTACAACGATGCCGGCGGTGGCATCGACGATGCGGGCATGAGCCGGCTGCCGGCGCTCGACGAGCGCGGCATCGCAGCGGCGACGGTCGGGGCAGCCACCGCGCGGATCGGCGACGGCCGCTCGACATACGACGACGGCCGAATCTCGCACGTCAATGAGGCGGCCGCCAGGTGCGGTGCTCGCCCTGGCATGAGCGTGCCCGACTTGGTCCGTCTGATCATCGAATCGCAATGAGTGACAAACTTAACACGACGGGCCGGGGCGATAACCGGCCGCAGGTGGAAATGAACGGCGGTCAGGCACTGGCAGCGATGCTCAAAAGCCGAGGAATCGGGCCAGTCTTTGGCATGGGCGGCTGGCAGCTTCTACCCTTTTACGATGCAATTCGAGAGGTGGGAATCACGCATTGGTTGATAAACGACGAGCGCGCTGGGGCATTTGCAGCCGATGCCTTCGCGCGAATCAGCCAACGCCCCGGCGTCTGCGATGCCACCCTGGGCCCAGGCGCCACGAACCTCGCCACCGGCCTGGTCGAGTCCCTGAATGCAGGCATTCCGCTGGTCGTGCTGATCGGCGATACCCACCGCGGCCATTCCTGGAAGAACATGACCCAGGAAGCGCGCCAGATCGAGATCCTGCGGCCCGCGGCGAAGGCGCTGATCCGCATCGAGGACGGTGAGCGCATCCCAGAGCTGGTGCGCCGTGCCTTCGAGATCGCGACATCGGGCCGACCCGGCCCCGTGGTGCTCGATGTGCCCGAGGATATCTGCCACGGCCGCGCCACCTATCCGGCCGACGCCTTCGATACTGCGGCCGAGGGCGCGACCATTCCGCGACAGCGCATCCGCCCCGCCTCGGCCGATATCGCGCGCGCAGCGGCTGTCCTTGGCCAGGCGAAGCGGCCACTCGTGCTCGCAGGCGGCGGCATCCATCTCTCGGGCGCGCACCAATCGCTCACCGCGCTCGCCGAGCGCTTCCACATCCCGGTCGCGCACACATTGAGCGGCAAGGGCGCCATCGCCTGCACGCACCCGTTGTCGGCAGGGCTGTTCGGGCGCTACTCGCGCATCGCCAATGAGCTCATTGCCGGGTCCGATTGCATTCTTGCGGTCGGCTGCAAGCTTGGCGAGATCGCGACCAAGCGCTACACGGTGCCGGCCGAAGAGATTCCGCTTATTCATCTCGAGATTGTTGCCGAGGAGATCGGACGGGTGCGGTCGCCGGCGGTGGCTCTGTGGGGCGATGCGCGGGCTGGTCTCGACGATCTCGCTGCCGAGCTGGCCGATTCCAGCAAGCGCCGCACCGACTACGTCGCCGAGGTCGCCACCCGCATGGCACGGTGGCGCGAGGACGTCGCGCCGCGGCTGGAAACACCCGAGCGACCGATCGCGATGGCTCGTCTCGTGCACGCGCTCAACGGCGGCCTGCCTGCCGACGCGGTGTTGGTGGCCGACGGCGGCTTCGCCGCCCACTGGACGGGCCTCCTCTACGATACCAAGCAAGCCGGCCGGTGGTACGTCGCGAACCGGGGCTTTGCTTCGATCGGCTATGGGCTTCCGGGCGCAATCGGTGCCAAGCTCGCAGCGCCGGACCGCCCGGTCGTTGCGCTCACGGGCGATGGCGGCTTCAACATGAGCCTGGGTGAGCTCGAGACCGCCAAACGGTCTGGTGCGAACGTGGTCGTCATCGTCGTCAACAACGCGGCGTCTGGCTACGTCAAAGCGCTGCAGCATGCGGTGTTCGGCGGCCGCTTCCAGTCGAGCGATCTGTTGGAGATGGACTATGCCGCGATCGCCCGCGCCATGGGCTGCAACGGCCAGCGTATCGAAGACCCGGCCGAGCTCGGCACGGCGCTCGACGCGGCACTCCAGTACGGCGACGGACCGAGCGTCATCGACGTGGTGGTGACGCGAGATCCTGCGCTCATGCTGCCGGGCGTCGACAGCCGGACGGCCGAGGTCAAAGAGGGCGATCGCATCGCGTGAGGCCCACGGCTTACGCGACCGGCCGCGATGCGCACGTTCTACGTAGCGGCTGCCAACGCGCCAAGGCGCCGACCGGGCAGAGCGTCCTTACCAGCTACGCTCATTGACTCCGTGTTCAACCTTCGGGTGCCAATGGCCTCGCGGATTTAGCTCCGTTTCTCAATCAGCTGTCCCGTCAGTTGCCCTGGATCGGGGATACGCGAGCGCGAGATGATCAGCTCGTCATACCAAGTCGAGACGGGCACATGCACCTGGCTCGGGTCATGGCTGTGTAAAAACGCTTGCCTGATATGATTCTTCGGTGGTCTGAGCGGGGAGATCGTATGGGGCGTTTCGTTGAAGGGATCGATCGCGGGCAGAGCACTTTGTTCCCGGAGTGCTTGGACGACTGGATTGGCGAGGACAATGCGGTTCGGGTGATCGATGTCTTTGTCGAGGAGCTGGATCTAGCCGAGCTTGGCTTCAGCCGTGTCGCGCCGAAGGATACCGGCCGGCCTGCGTATCATCCGTCGGTTCTGCTGAAGCTGTACATCTACGGCTATCTCAATCGGGTCCAATCGAGCCGCCGGCTTGAGCGGGAAGCCGGGCGCAACGTGGAAGTGATGTGGCTAACCGGCCGCCTGGCTCCCGATCACAAGACGATCGCCGACTTCCGCAACAAGGACAATGGTCGCGCCATCCGTCAGGTCTGTGCCCGGTTCGTCGCTCTGTGCCGCACGCTCGGTCTGTTTGCCGAAGCCCGCGTTGCGATCGATGGCAGCAAGTTCAAGGCAGTGAACAACCGAGACAGGAACTTCACGCGAGCCAAGATGACGCGGCGCCTGGATCAGCGTGTCGCGCTACCTGCACCAGCTGGACAGCGCCGACCGGCAAGAGCCGTCTCTGGCACGCACGACCAAGACGGTCCGTCTGCACGAGAAGATTGCCAGGCTCAGGCAAGAGATGCAGCGCCTCAAGGGGCTCGAGGCGCGGATGCGCGAGAGGCCGGACCAGCAGATCTCTCTAACCGATCCCGACGCTCGCTCGATGGCGACCAGCGGTCGGGGATCGGGCGTCGTCGGCTACAACGTGCAAGCCGCCGTCGACACCAAGCATCATCTGATCGTTGCCCACGAGGTGACCAACGTCGGCACCGACCGGTCCCAGCTCGCCCGCATGGCCAAGCAGACGAAAGCGACGCTGGGGGCGGACACCTTGGATGTCGTCGCCGACCGGGGCTACTTCAACAGTGCGGAGATCCTGGCGTGCGAAGACGCCGCCATCACGGTCACGCTTCCCAAGCCGCAGACCTCCGGCCGCTATGTGGCGCAAAAGGACATCTACATCTGCCCGGCCAACGAAAGGCTGAGGTATCGATACACGACTGAGGAAAAGGGCCTGGCCTTACGCCGCTACTGGACCAACGCGTGTCTGAGCTGCGCCATCAAGCACCGCTGCACCACGGGCAGAGAGCGCCGGATCACCCGCTGGGAGTACGAGCATGTTCTCGAGGCTGTTCAGAGGCGGCTCGACGAGCATCCGGAGAAGATGCGCCAGCGCCGCGAGACGGTCGAGCATCCCTTCGGCACGATCAAAGCCCCGATGGGCGCAACCCCACTTCCTGATGAAGACGCTCACAACGCGTCAGCACCGAGATGGCGCTGCACGTACTCGCCTATAACCTCACCCGTGTCATGAACATCCTCGGCACCGGGCTGCTGATCGCGGCCATCAGGGCATAGGAAACGCAACTTCCTGGCTCCAACGCCCACGAAACGCCAGACCGCCCGACCTGAGCTTCTCTTAGATGACTCAGGTTGCCCACTGAGCTAGATGAACGGCTCGCTCACATCAGCCTCGGGCCGCTACGTCCGACCGCCAACGCCGCCGCGTTCTTACACAACCAAGGTCCTTTGCGGTCATGAAGGACAGAAGCCACACCTTCCCGAACGCAGCCTTGTCGGGGGCGTTATTGCGAAACGCCAGGTCTGCAACGCTGGTTGTCAGAACGGAAGGCTGATTCTCAGCTGCCACCCACAGCTCCACCGTATTCACTGGCTGGCGCCATTTGACGATCTTGATGATCGTGTCCCGTGACGTGGTGTAAGAGCCGCGAGCGGGTCGCGGTGTCCGGCGGGCTGAGCCGGATCGCTCGAGCGGCCTCGGGAGGCATCTTGATGAGGGCATTGTCGCTCACCGGCGCGATGGTTTCCAGGGTCATGTAGCGCGCCCTCTGCACCGCCCATTCGTCGTTCTGCTCCATGAGGATAGCGCCGCTCAGTCGGGTGATGGCGGCCTCGTTGGGGAAGATGCCGACGACGTTGGTGCGGCGCTTGATCTCGCCGTTGAGGCGCTCCAGGGGATTGGTCGAGTGGAGCTTGGTGCGGTGCTCCTTGGGGAAGCTCATATAGGCCAGCACGTCGGGCTCGGCTTGGTCCATGAGGTTTGCCAGCTTGGGCGCCTTGGGGCGGAGCTGGTCGGCCACCTGGCGCCACTGGGTCTTGGCGGCCGCGGCGTCCTCCTGGGCGAAGGCGGTGGCGACGAAGGCGGAGACCACGCGCCGGCCCTGCTTGCCGGCATGGCCCAGGAGGTTGCGCATGAAGTGCACCCGGCAGCGCTGCCAAGTGGCGTTGAGGACACGAGCGGCGGCGGCCTTGAGGCCCTTGTGGTCATCGGAGATCACCAGCGTGACGCCGCGCAAACCCCGTCTGGCCAGGCATCGGAGGAACTCGGTCCAGAAGGTCTCGGCCTCCGAGGCGCCGACCGCCATGCCGAGGACCTCGCGCCGGCCCTGGGTGTTGACGGCGACGGCGACGATCACCGCGACCGAGACGATGCGCCCGGACTGGCGCACCTTCACATAGGTTGCATCCAGCCAGAGGTAGGGCCAGTCGCCTTCCAGGGGCCGCTCGAGGAAGGTCCGGACCTTGTCGTCGATCTCTCCGCAGAGCCGCGAGACCTGGCTCTTGGAGATGCCGGTCATACCCATGGCCTGGACCAGGTCATCGACCGATCGGGTCGAGACGCCCTGGATGTAGGCCTCCTGGATCACCGCCGTGAGCGCCTTCTCGGCCATCCGCCGGGGCTCCAGGAAGCCGGGGAAGTAGGAGCCCTTCCGCAGCTTGGGAATGTTCAGCGCGACGCTGCCGGCGCGGCTCTCCCACACCCGGTCGCGATAGCCGTTGCGGTGGTTGATGCGCGCCGGCGAACGCTCGCCGTGGCCGGCGCCGGTCAGGCCCCGGACCTCCAGTTCCATCAAACGCTGGGCGGTGAAGCCGATCATCTCGCGCAGCAGATCGGCGTCAGAACTCTTTTCCAGCAAACTACGAAGCGTCATCATGTCGTCGGTCATCGTGGTCTCCATTGGTTCCAGGTTGCGTTGCCACAACCCAACCCTAAACCGGAAACCGCGATGACCGCCCGCTGTGGATAACCGGCTTGCCTAGGCCAGACTCTTGGCGGTCGCTACGGCAAGCCGGTTACCCACAGCTCCTACACCACTCAAAGGGACACGACCTGCGAATGGTTGCCGTTCTGGGTGCCCATAGAGCTATGTGCCGCGCGCCGGAGCTTGCTCTGATGCGCCTTCTGAAGGACGGGAGACGGCTTCAATTGGCTGCGAGATGGCTGCCATAGCATCGTTACCGGCAGCCCGGCGATTGCCTTGCCGATCGGCTTCATTGATAACGGTTTCCCGCTGGCGATGCAGATCATCGGCAAACCGTTTGAAGAGGCGACCGTCTATCGCGTCGCCCGTGTCTATGAGTAGGCGACGCCTTGGAAAGATCACCGCCCGCCACTTGATTAGTGAGGAGAACGAGATGGATTTGGGATTGCAGGGTAAGCGCGCCATCGTCACTGGCGGCACGCGCGGGATCGGCCGCAAGATTGCCGAGACGCTGGCCGCGGACGGCTGTGATGTTGCGCTCTGCGCCCGCAATGGAGGCAACCGTGGCCGCCTTGAAGGCAAGCGGCGCGCGGGCGATCGGCGGCGCCGTCGACGTCGCCGACAACGATGCGTTCCGCGCCTGGGTTGCCAGCGCGGCCGACGAGCTGGGCGGGCTCGATATTCTGGTGCCCAGCGTCAGCGCCATAGGCACCGCGCCCGGCGAAGATTCCTGGCGCGCCGGCACGGAGATCGACCTCTTAGGGACAGTCCGCGCGGTGGAAGCGGCGATGCCCTATTTGGAGAAATCGGATTCCGCCTCGATCGTGGCGATTTCCAGCGTCGCGGCGGTCGCCGTGTTCGGCGGCGTGCGGCCCTACAATGCCGTGAAGGCGGCGCTAATCGCCTACATGGCGGGCTTGAGCGCTGAACTTGCGCCGAAGCGTATCCGCGCTAATACGGTCTCGCCCGGGACGATCTATTTCGATGGTAGCGTCTGGCAGCAGCGCGAGCGGGAGGCACCGGAGATCTTCAAGATGGCCTTCAACCGCAACCCCATGGGGCGCATGGGCACGCCCCAGGAGGTCGTCAACGCGACGGTCTTCCTAGCAAGTCCGGCTGCGAGTTTCATTAACGGTACCAATCTGATCGTGGATGGCGCCTTGAGCCAGAGAGTACAGTTCTAGGCGACCCTCGCGAGCTGCACTCGGTCGCTACGAAAGGAAATCGGGCAAACAAGCGTGAATTGGCTGGGGCGGCAGGACTCGAACCTGCGAATGCCGGTACCAAAAACCGGTGCCTTACCACTTGGCTACGCCCCAGCAGGCCCTCGTGGAAAATAGGCAGCTTCGTTCCAACGCGCAACGCGACACCCCTAGTGGTCGAGGGCTTGCCCGACGATGCGCCCGAGCTCGTGCGGCATGAGCGGCTTGCGCAGGAAGCCGGCGAGGTTGAGTTCCTCCACCATGGCCGCGGTGAAATGCTGGCCGAGACCGGTGCAGACCACCACCGGGATGTCGTCGCGGCAGCGCCGCAGCTCGCGTATCAGCGCATCCCCGGTCATGCCCGGCATCGTCTGATCCGTCACCACCAGGTCAAACGCGGCTGGATCGCTGCGAAAACGCTCGAGTGCTGCGAGGCTTTCGGTCTCGCCGGTCACCGTGTAGCCAAGGCGGGTTAGCACCTTGTCAGCCATCCGCACCAGCGTCGGCTCGTCGTCGACGAAGAGGATGCGCCCGCGCCCATGCGGCGCCTGCTGGCGGTTCCCTTCGCTGGCGATCGCCGGTGGCCCGTCGTGCGCCGGGATCACGACGTCGAAGCGGCTGCCGGCGCCCACGACGCTGTCGACCGCGATGGCACCACCGTGATCGCTGACGATGCCGTGGGCCACGGCAAGCCCAAGGCCGGTGCCGCGGCCAACCCCTTTGGTCGTGAAGAAGGGTTCGAATATCCGCTCGAGGACCGCCGGTGCCATACCGTGGCCGGTATCGCGGATGGCGAGCTCGTAATAGTCCCCCGGCGGCCGCTCTCCGTAACGGCGGCTCGTTGCACCGTCGAGCGTGGTGCGCTCGAGCGTGATTTCGAGGAGCCCGCCGTCTTCCTCCATCGCCTGGCCGGCGTTAGCGCAGAGATTCATTATGACCTGATGGAGCTGGGACGAATCGGCGAGAACCGGCGCCGGTTCGGTACCAATATTCTGACGGATCTCGATGGTCGATGGCAGTGTCGAGCGGATCAGCTTGAGCACCTCGTTGACCACCAGCCTGAGGTCGACCGCGACCCTCTCGTGCTCGCTACGCCGGCTGAACGTGAGGATTTGATCGACGAGGTCGCGCGCGCGGCGGCCTGCCTGCACCACCATCTCAAGGTTCTCGCGGTTGTCGTCTTCGTCTTTGTTGCTCTCGAGCGCAAGGCTCGCATAGCCCAGGATGATCGACAGAATATTGTTGAAATCATGGGCGATCCCGCCGGCGAGGGTGCCGATCGCCTCCATCTTCTGCGATTGTTGCAGCTGGCGTGTGAGCTCAGTCTGGGCGCTCACATCGCGCGTCGTGGCGATAAAGACTCGCCGCCGGGTGCGGCGGCGCTCAGGCAGCGTCCAGGTGCCGCGCAGCTCGCCGACGGCGATTTCGAGCGGAAACGTCGTCCCGTCCTTGCGTCGCCCGAGAATCTCGCGGATGCCGTCCAGTTGGGGCACCCCGTCGGTCTCGAAGGCGCGGCCAAGCGCCTCGCGGTACTCCGCATCAAACGGCTCGGCGAGCAACCGCAGGAACGATTCGCCGCCGATCTCGTCCGCGGCGTACCCGAACATCGCCTCAGCCGCAGGGTTGAGGCTATCCACCTGGAACTCCGAGTCGAAGGTCACGATGCCGTCGAAGACGCTGTCCACGATCGAGCGAGTGATTTCCTCGCGGGCCTTACGCGCGGCCTCGCGATGCTCCATCTCGGTGATATCCGTCTGAATGGTGACGATGCCGCTGTCGCCGGCCTGGTACTCGCCGATTTGCAAGCACCGGCCGCTGGTGAGAAGAATCTTGATCGGCCCGCGGGGATTGCGGTGCTGTTCCAGCCGTGTGCCGATCCATGCTTCAGGATCGTCCCCGACATCGGCGATGAGTCCGTGGTTCACCACTTCGCGCAAGGTCGTCTCGAAGGGTCGACCCGGCTCGAGGACGATGCCGGCGGCGGCGAACTGCTCGCGATAGAGGCCGTTACACAGAACGAGGCGATCATCGCCGTCATAGAGGGCGACACCCTCGCTCATGCTCTCGATGGCATCAGCCAGAGCATTGCCAGGCGCTGTGACCTCGCTCTTGCTTGTCGCCGCCTTGGCGAGGTCGCGGCGGCCACGACCGTACATAAAGAGGAGGCCGGCGCCGACGGCCAGGATAATGACGATCAGGGTGCCGAGCTGCAGTCGCCTCGTTTTCTGCCCGGCGGCGTCACGTGCGAGCCGCAGCTTGGCGGCCAGTTCCTGCAGCCCCGATCGGAGGTCCGTGGTCGCGGCGCTCCGGATGCGCTGCACCAGCACGCGCTCATCCGCCGATCCGGGTGCGCTTTTCACTAGCTCCTGCAAGCCGGCGACAAAAGCGGTAGTGGTCTCGCCGAGTTTGGCGAAGCCTGCCTCGCCCGTCAGCACCGTGGCGTGCACTGCCGCCATCGAGTCGGCAGCGGCGGCGATCTCAGCGCCGATAAGCCGTCGTTCCACGGGGTCTCGGGCCGCAGCGAAACGCTCTGCGTCCAGGGCGATGCCACGCACCGCACTGAGCTGACGTTCGCAGAACTCGAGCTGGATGCTGCGACCCCGCTCCGTCTCAATGCTGTCGAAGGCAACGAGAAACACGACGAAGACGAGCCCGGCCACCAGCGCCAAGCCCAACCCAAGTCCGATGATCTGTCGATACGAAATACCGCGCGTTGCGGCCGTGTTCATCTGGTGACCCAGCCTGCTACCACCGCCGCCGCGATGCACGCTCGGCGATTCGCGGCTGGCGCTGTGCTCCGGCGGTGGGCGCGCCTGCTTACGGTGTTCCTAGACAAGGGGGTAGGGCTTTGTCAATTGACGGCGGCATCGGCGAGGGGCCATCGTCCGCGGCGTAAGAGCGGCTCCGAGGTAAGCGATCAGCGCGCGCCGGGCCTTGATCAGGTGCTCGTGAGGCGATGGTCCACGGTTTGACCTCTGAGCCCGACCACGAACCCATAGACAACAAGAACGCCCAGTGCCCACAGCACGGTGAGGCTCGGCAGCCAATGCGCGAGCATGCTCGGTAGGCCAACCAGCGCCAAATAGAACGGCAGACCCCAACGCCACGGCATCCAACGCATCAAAACGTGGTGCAGGTGGTTCTGATCGGAGCTGAAGGGAGAGCGGCCCATGGTCAGGCGTACCGCCATCAGGCGAAGACAGTCGACCACGGGGATCAGGAACCATAGCGCGACTGCGTCAGCCCTGAGCACGGGGAAGCCAACGTGATAGCAGTAGACGGTCACCAAGCCGACGAAGGCGCTGATCGAGTAACTGCCGGAATCGCCTAGGAACAGGCGGCCGTTGAGGTTGAAGGCAAGGGTGATGCCAAGGCCGACGGCGAGCACGAGCAACAGAGGCCTCAGATGATCCGGCGCGTAAGCCAGGAGCAGTGCGGTCCACAGGAGCGACAGTCCGATCGCGAGGCCGTCCTTGCCATCGGCCATGTTGGTAGCGTTCTGGAGCCCGACCAGGCACACAACCGTGAAGGGCAGCAATACCCACGCTTCGGGCGCCAACAAATGGGGATAGAAGCTGAACAGCAAGAAGTCGACACGAAGGGCTGGCACTGCCAATACGGCGCCGTAGCAGAGCGCTGTTGAGAGGATCAGCCGGAATAGCGGGCGGATCTGACCGCGATCGTCGACCAGGCCGACCAAGAGGAAGGCGAGGGCGCTCACGCCGAGGGTCGCGTAGAACGGAAGGTAGGCCGTGGTCGCCGCCAGGTATGCGCACATGACGGTGACAGGGAACATGGCCGCAACGCCGCCGATCAGCGGTGTTGTACGCGCGTGGGTCTTCCGCTTGCCATCCGGCACGTCGAGCACCCCGGCCATCCGGCCGAGCGGCCGCGCCGCCAGACAGATGAGGAGGCTGAGTGCTCCCAGCAGCACGTATGTCGCGGTCATTGGGCCTCGCGCGGGTGCTTAGCGACCCATTAGGGCATAGCAGAAAAAAGAACGAGCTTTGTCAAGCAATTAGGTTCCGGCTGGAGTGGTAAAGTCGGTGCCGGGACCGAGATCGACCGGGAGGCGACTCACCATCGAGCGCTGGCACGCCTCCAGAACGGTCAGGACCCGGGTCCCCTCCTCGACATCTGATCGGGGCCGCGCGCCGTCGCGGACACACGAAAGGAAGTGCTGACATTCTCGGCGCAGCGGTTCGTCGTCGTCGTAGGCGATGGGCTCGGCAGGTGCCTCCTCAACGATCGGCGCATCACCCTCCCACCGGGCTGTGTGAGGGTAAAACAACAGCTTGCGCGCGCCCGCGGCCACGTCGTTGAAAACAATCATCCCGTCGCTGCCGACCACGACCAACCGGTGGTCCTTAAAAGGGTGGAGCCACGAGACGAAGATGTGAGCCTCGATGTTGTTGGCGAAGCGAAGGTAGGACAGGCTGGTGTCGGCAACGCTGGGATTGAGCTGCATGCTGCCACTCGCCATCACCTGCACCGGCAGCTCACCGGTCAAGTGCAGAATCATCGAAATGTCGTGCGGCGCAAACGACCACAACGAGTTCTCTTCGCGGCGAATACGCCCCAGCGAGAGGCGGTTCGAATAGGCGTAGCGGAGGTCGCCGAGCTTGCCGGCACCAACGGTCCGCTCGAGCGCCTCGAACGCGGGGTGATACAGCAAGAGATGGCCGACCATGAGGATGCGGTCGGTCATGGCCAGCCGTTCTCGGATCGCGACAGCTTCCGCCGCGGTGAGTGCAAGCGGCTTCTCGACGAAGACGTGCTTGCCGGCCGCGAGTGCTCGGACGGCGAGCGCACCGTGGGTTGCCGCCGGCGTAGCGATGGCCACGGCCTCGACGTCGGCCGACTCAAGCAGTGTATCGGCCGCTGCAAACCGGGGCACGGTTGGATACTGGCCGTCGAATTGGTCGAGGGCGCGCGCATCGCGATCGCCGAACCCGGCGAGCGCGCCAAGCGCACCAAAGTTGCGAATCAGATGCCGGCCCCAGTGCCCTGCGCCGAGAACGGCCACCCGCACCGTTGGCGAGCCAGTCAGGCTGGCCCTCCCCGCCTCACGCCAAGGCCATGTCGGGCGCCTCGACGTCGGATGCTTCAAGCTCGGCCACCAGCTCAGCGCGCAGGCGCGCAAGCGCCTCCTCGTTCACTGCCTCGATCCGAGCGACAAGCACCGGCTGGGTGTTCGATGCCCTCAGCAACCACCAGCCGCCTTCATGGCTTACACGAACGCCATCGATCGTCTCGACATCTGCCCGCGAGGCAAGGAGGCGCGCCTTCACCTCATCGACGACGCCGAACTTGCGGTCGTCCGGACAGGCGAACCGGATCTCGGGTGTGTTCAGAAGCGCTGGCAGTGAATCGCGGAGGTCAGCGAGGCCATCGGCGCCACCGGCGACGATGCTGATAAGTCTCACCGCGGCGTACAGCGCATCGTCGTAGCCGAAATTGCGATCGGCGAAGAAGATGTGGCCACTCATCTCCCCGGCCAACGGAGCGCCGGTCTCGGCCATCTTGCTCTTGATGCGGGAGTGGCCGGTCTGCCACATCAACGGCTCGCCCCCAAGCCGGCTGATCTCGTCGAAAAGAACCTGGCTTGCCTTGACGTCAGCGATGACCGTCGCGCCGGGATGGGTCGTCAAGACCTCGCGTGCGAGCAAGGCCAGAATCTGATCGCCCCATAGTATGCGGGCCTTGCCGTCGATAATGCCGAGGCGATCGCCGTCGCCGTCGAAGGCAACGCCGAGATCCGCTTCCTCGGCGAGAACGGATTCCTGTAGCTGCTCCAGGTTCTCCGCCACGGTGGGGTCGGGATGGTGCACGGGGAACGTTCCGTCGATGCGTTCGTTGAGCAGAATATGGCGGCCCGGCAGCTGGCCGGCGAGCATGGCCATTGCCTCGCCGGCCGCGCCGTTGCCGGCATCCCATACTACAGTGAGCGGACGCTCACCGCGGTAGGCCTCAGCGAGCGAGCTGACGTAAGAAGTAAGGCGGGGTACGTCCCGTGCCCGGCCGTCGCCGCTCGCAAAATCGCCATCAGCGATGGTCTGCCCGAGTTCCCGAATAGCCCGCCCGAAGAAGGCCTTCTCACCGAGCATGAACTTGAAGCCGTTGTAGTCGGGCGGATTGTGCGAGCCCGTCACCATCACGCCGCCGTCGGCGCCGGTGGTGTGAACGGAGTGGTAGAGCATGGGCGTCGGCCCCAGGCTCGCCCGATCGACATCCACCCCGGCTTGCACCAGACCCTCGATCAGCGCCGCTTCGAGCGATGGCGAGCTCAATCTGCCGTCATATCCGGTGAACGCGCGGCTGCCGCCGGCCCGGGCGATCAGGGTCCCGAAACCGCGACCGATCGCGCGCGCATCGTCGGCATCGA
The DNA here is from genome assembly GCA_965248765.1 of Alphaproteobacteria bacterium. Classification (GTDB taxonomy): domain Bacteria; phylum Pseudomonadota; class Alphaproteobacteria; order VGEJ01; family VGEJ01; genus CBDFKF01. The sequence goes on along the minus strand of CBDFKF010000004.1, from coordinate 2,178,610 downwards.
GGGTCTCGCCGACCAAGCCACGGATGTCGTATTCGCGCAGAATCGAGTGGTGGAGGATGCGGCCGGCGGACATGGGGAAAGGGGGGTGATCGCGGGATCGAGACGGGTGGTCTTATCACGACCGCGGGCGCCGCGAAAGCGGAGCCTGTCATCGCACTTTCCGCTCACGGCCGGCCTGGCGAGAGCTATCATGGCGCGCTTGGCTGGAGAAGAGGCCGGAACGGTTATGGATCTCGATGCCTTCTACCGCGCTGAATTCGCCGAGCACGGAACGGTGCTGGGCGAGACTGCCGGCGCGGTCCGCGAACCGTTTGCTCGGCTTCTGGGTCACTGTGCCAGGGCCGTTTCCGCCGGCCACAAGATTCTGTTTTTCGGCAACGGCGGCAGCGCCGCGGATGCCCAGCACCTCGCGACTGAGCTCTGTGTCCGCTACCGCGACGACCGGGCGGCGATTCCAGCGCTCGCGCTCACCACTGACAGCTCGGCGTTGACCGCGATCGGCAACGATCTCGGCTTCGAGCGGCTGTTCGCGCGTCAGATCGAGGCGCTGGGCAAGCCCGGCGACGTCGCGATCGCCATCTCGACCTCGGGCCGCAGTCCGAACGTCGTGCAGGGTCTGGAAGCCGCGCGCGCCGGCGGCTTGATCGCCGCCGCCCTCAGCGGCGGCGACGGTGGCGTACTTCCCGGACTGGCCGATCCGCTGTTGATTGTCCCCTCTCGGACCACGGCCCGCATCCAGGAGATGCACATACTTGTCGGTCAGATGCTCTGCGGCGCGTTGGAGATCGAGCTCGGGCTGACTGGTGACTGAGGCTCAAAGGTCTGGCGAGGGGAACAGTGCGCTGGTACGGCCCATCAAGCGGTAGGCGATGAGGCCAACCCACTCGTGCAACGCATCGGACAGTGAATCGAGACTGGACCCTAGGGCGAGACCGCCGATAACGTCGAGGTCCTTCGATGTCCGGTAGTCGACCGGATAGGCGATGACGTTCCAACCTGCCTGGCGGAAGCAGCCGACCGCACGTGGCATGTGGAACGCCGAGGTGATCAGGAGCCACTGCTCGCCGGCGGCCGGCTCGGCGAGGGCCAAGGCGTAGACGGCGTTCTCGTAGGTGTTGCGCGAGCGGGCTTCGAACGCGACGCGGCCCGTGTCGAGACCAAGCTCGGCGAACAGCCGCGCCGCGTCCGCAGATTCCGTTAGATCTGGGCGGTCGAGGCTGGCCGAGCCGCCGACGAAGACTAACCTCGCATCCGGGTAGTGGCGCGCAAGCGTAACGAAGGTAGTCAAACGTTCGACGCTTTCCTTGAGCGCGACCTGATCCCGCTCGGCCGTGAGCAACTGGTTGAAGCTGCCGCCGAGGACGACAATGCCGTCGACCGTTGCCGGTGGCGAGAGCGGCGGAAAGCGATTCTCGAGGACATGATAGAGCCAGGCCCCAGCCGGAAAGACCGACACCAACAGAGCGACGACGACGGCGAGGCTGGTCATGATCCGCCCCAACCGCGCCCAGGGCGTCCACAGGAAGACGGCGCCGATCAAGAGCGCGACAAAGAGCAGGACCTCGGGATCGATGATTTGCCACAGGATCTTCGAGGCGGCGAACATGGACTGGCCGCCGGCTTATGCGACGGAGGTCGGCGGGGTGTCCGAGCGTGCCGCGGCGAGGCGCCTTTCCCAGGCCACGGCGGTACGCACGATCACCGCCAGGTCGTCGTAGCGGGGCTGCCAGCCAAGCTGGGCGCGGATGCGCCGTGCATCGGCCACCAGCGCCGGCGGATCGCCCGCCCGGCGCGGCGCCGAGGCGATCCTCAGCGGCTGCCCTGCCTCGGCGGCCACCGCATCGAGCACCTCGCGGACCGAATAGCCCCGGCCGTAGCCGCAGTTAAGCGTGAGGTTTCCCTGGTCGCGCAGCAGGTGCGAGAGCGCGACGACGTGGGCGGCGCCGAGATCGGTGACGTGGATGTAGTCGCGGACGCCGGTGCCATCTGGCGTGTCGTAATCCTCGCCGTAGATCGCCAAGCCTTCGCGCGTGCCAACCGCGGCCTCGGCGGCGACCTTGATCAGGTGGGTGGCCTGCGGCGTCGACTGGCCGCTGCGGCCCTCGGGATCGCCGCCGGCGACGTTGAAGTAGCGGAGGATCGCATAGGAAAGGCCGTGCGCGGCGGCGGCGTCCTTGAGCATCTGCTCCGACATCAGCTTGGACCAGCCGTAGGGGTTGATCGGCACCGTGGCGGCATCCTCGGCCACGGGGATGGCCTCAGGGATGCCGTAGACCGCGGCGGTCGAGGAGAACACGAAATGGCCGACCCTGCGGCGAACGCAGGCCTCGATCAAGGTACGCGTCGCGCCGGTGTTGTTGCGGTAGTAGTCGAGCGGTTGGGTCACCGATTCGGGCACGACGACGCTGCCGGCGAAGTGCATCACGGCCGAGACCCGGTGTTTTGCCAGTACGTCACCGACCAAGGCGCCGTCGCCGACATCGCCGATTACGAGCGGCACAGCGTCGGGTACGAGGGCGCGGACGCCGGTCGAGAGATCATCGAGCACGACGACGCCGTAGCCGGCTCCACGCAGCGCGAGCGCCGTGTGGCTACCGATATAGCCGGCGCCGCCAGTGACAAGAACAGTGGTCTCAGGCATGGGGCTGGCAACCTACCAGATCGGAGGTGGGGAGGCGCCGTGGGCTCGGGCGTGTAGGGGTCGACGGCGGAACAGGCTCCACGTCGAGCTTGAAGATGAGTATGGCTCTGATAGATAAGGGGGGAGGGGGGGGTAAGATTACGAAACGCAAAACAACCCTATGCAAAGGAGAAGCGCATGGCCAAACGCGCAACGCCAAAGCGGAGGGCGAAGAAGGAGGCGCCTGTTGTGAAAACCGCCGATCAGCCGAGTGCGCCGGTGCTGGCGAGCAATGAGGCGAGGATTAACTTCCGGTTGCTCCAACAGGTGGTCGAGACATTGTGGCTGCCGAGCGGGTTGAGCGAGGAGGAAGCGCGCCAGCGCATGCAGGCAGCTGCCGCCATGCTCAACGAGATGAAGCCGAGAGACTCAGTCGAAAGGCTCTTTGGGGGCACAGATGATCAGCGTGCATTCTGCCGCCATGGACTGCTTGCGACGGGCGGTGATCCCCGAGCAGACCTTCAAGGGTCGCGAATCGAACCTCAAACATGCGGCGAAGCTCTTGGCTCTTTACGAGAAGCAGCTGGCGGCGCTGGATAAACATCGTGGCAAGGGCCAGCAGAAGGTCACGGTCGAGCACGTCCAAGTACATTCGGGCGGACAGGCGATCGTCGGAACAGTGGAGCAGAAGGACAAGAGCTGAGCGCATGAGCTCGTTGGTATCCCGGTCGCGCCTTCCGATGCATCGAAGCCTGCGTTGTGGGGCGAGGACACGGCGGGGAACGGAATGCCAATCACCTGCGGTTCAGGGCAAACGGCGTTGCCGGATGCACGGCGGGGCGACGGGGTCCGGGGCACCCAAGGGTAACAAGAATGCCCTTAAGGACGGGCTGTACACGCGCGAGGCCTTAGAAGAGCGGCGGCAACTGCGACAGCTCATGCGTGAGGCGACGGAGTTGTTGAAAGAGATCGAATAACACCGGCGAACCCGGACACTGGACGTGGCGTGTGGCGAAATTCGCCTGATGGGACCGACTAGCTGCCGCGTAGTCGAGGGTTCTCAGCGCCTCCTTAGCCTTACGCCTGGACCGGCTTGGTCATCTCCGTCGATGAAGATGACGCCGGCCTGCTCGAGCGCGCTCTGGACGTTGTCTAACGTTTTTGCTAGCGAATTCGGAACGCCATCTCCAGCTTCCATGCGTTGAATCGTCGGCAGACTCAGGCCGGCATGTTCAGCTAACTCGCGAGCGGACCACCGGAGCATCCCGCGCGCCGCGCGGATCTGTCTCGCGGTCACCATGACGCAAAACAATTCATATGAGAGGTAAATTGCATTGACAAATCGGCCGGGAGATGTAAATTACATCACGTAACGATAACGCCCAGGGGAACACACATGGAACATTCTATGGCGGCTACGCTAAACCAGCAAGTTCATGTGTATCGGCAAATGCGGGATCGACTGGTTTCCGACTTTCCGGATGCTGACGACGGCACCCTGCGCGACACCTTGGAAGGACTTTCCAACCTGCCGGAGATGCTGGCAGTAGTTGTGCGGTCGTATCTCGATGACAAGGCCATCGTCTCGGGGCTCAAGGCACGCCTTATCGAAATGCAGGAACGATTGTCGCGGCTTGAAACCCGCGCTGCGAAGAAACGAGATCTAGTCACGCGGGCAATGGAAGAGGCCGATGTGAAACAGCTCTCGGAACCCGATTTCACCGCCAGCCTCCGAGTCAACCTACCGAGCCTCGTTATCGTCGACGAGGCGATCATACCCGAGGATTTCTGGGTACCCCAACCCCCGAGGCTGGATCGGCAGCGGCTCCGGAACGCGGCGTGCGGCGGCCAGAGGGTGCCTGGCACCGAACTTGGGAATGCGGGCGTTGGCCTGACCGTGAGGACCAAGTGATGGGGTTCACGGAAGAGCAAACCAAGGCGTTGTCGGCCAAGCTCAACGGCAAGCATGTCAGATCGCGCAAGCTTGATGGCATCGAGCTCTCGTTCATCGAGGGCTGGCACTGTCTTGCCGAGGCCAACCGGGTCTTTGGCTTCGACGGGTGGGATCGCGAGACCCTCTCCGCCAAGTGTGTGTGGGACGGAAACTGGGGCGGGCGGAAGGGTTGTGCCTACACCGCGCTTGTACGGATCCGGGTGCGCGCGGGCGATGCGGTGGTCTACCGCGATGGCAGCGGAGTGGGTCATGGCTGGGCCCAGACATTAGGTGAAGCCCATGAGAGCGCGCTCAAGGAAGCGGAGACGGATGCCACGAAACGGGCACTCGCCACCTTCGGAAACCCGTTTGGGTTAGCGCTCTATGACAAAGCACAGCGCGGTGTGCGGCAGATCAGGGCGCGAAAGACCAACGGCGCCCCCACGGAGAAATGGATGATCATGTCGTCAGGCGGGCAGGCCATCAACGAGTACACCGATCCGGTGCAGTTCTGCGGTGCCATCAAGCGCGCGCTGGAGACCATCAAAGACCTGAAACAAGCAAAGGCGTTCTGGAAGCGTAATGAGGCGATGGTGGAGAGAATCCACGCAGGGCTTCCAGATCTCAAGACGGATGCGGGCCAGCACTATGCCGAGGTGCTCGCTGGCCTCTACCATCGCCGTATCGACGAGCTCGGCAAGCCGGCTCAGAGCGGCCTACCCGTCGAGAAGTCCATCCTCATGCTTGGTGAGCCGAAACGCCGGCGTGACCGGGAGCACCTACGCCGGGTGGCATCGTTGCCCTGTTTGATCTGCGGGCGTAGCCCGAGCCAAGCACATCATCTGCGGTTCGCCCAGCCGCGCGTAACCGCACGCAAGGTGAGTGACGAGTGGGTGGTGCTGCTCTGCGCGACCCATCATCGAGCGCTCCATGAGGCGGGCGATGAGCGGCGCTGGTGGGGCCAGCATGCGATGGATCCAGTTCCCGAAGCGAACAGGCTGTGTGCGTGGACACGTGATGGCGAAGAGCGAGACGTGGCGTAGGTCGCAGCTTACCGAGGTACGAGTTCGCGTGACTGAGGTCCGGGGAAAGGGCATCGGGATCACGACCCACGTGTATGGCCTATGCGCCGGTGGGCACGAGGACGCCGGTGATCAACGTTCTAGTCGGTGGGCCCAAGCCAACGGGTTCATCCGGGAGCTGCTTAATCCTCACTCCATCTACGAGCACTAGTCCGAACAGTCCGGCCCGGTGGGTCGCCGATAGCGGGTGGACGCGGTCGGCTCACGTCCTCCATCATGGCGTCCGCCAATGGCCGCCGAATGAGCGCTGCGCGGAAGGCGGCGCCGCGTTGCGCCGGTCGTGTGTTCGGTGTTGCGGCTAGCGGAATCGGGCGTGAGTGGAGAACGTGTTCGAAACGACCGAGCAGGACCATGGCACGACGAGACGGGTCGAGTCGGCCGACCGCCGCCGGGCGTGCCTCCTGTTCGTTGTCAATGAAGCCTATTTCTTCGTCTCGCACCGCTTGCCGATTGCCCGCGCGGCGAGGGATGCCGGCTTCGAGGTGCACCTCGCGACGCCGACCGATAACGTCTGGGCGCCGGCCGATTACGATCCGCGATCGCTTGCCGCCGAGGGAATCAGCTTCCATCCCATCCCTCTCGAACGCCGCGGCCGCAACCCTTGGGCAGATCTCCGGACGTTTATTGTGATCTGGCGCCTCTTCCGGCGCTTGCGACCGGACATCGTGCACCTCGTGACCATCAAGCCCGTGCTGTACGGCGGCATTGCGGCGCGGCTTGCAGGCATCAGGGGGGTGGTGAGCGCGGTCTCAGGCCTTGGTGAAATCTTCACGGCGCGCGGCGTTCGCGCCACCTGCCTACGTTGGCTGATTTGCCGCCTGTATGCGGTTGCCACCGCCCACCGCAACGGGCGGGTGATCGCCCAGAACGCGGACGATGCGGAACGCCTGACGCGATCGGGCGCGGTGGCGCCCCGTCGTCTCGCCTTAATCCGCGGCTCTGGTGCCGATCTCGAGGCGTTTACGCCTTGCCCCGAGACCGATGGTCCGCCGATCGTGTTGTTTGCATCGCGTCTCTTGTGGGAGAAGGGGGTGGGCGCGTTCGCTGAGGCTGCGCGCCGCATCAAGGAGCGGGGTAACTCGGCGCGCTTCGTGATCGTCGGCAACACGACGACCGCGATCGGAGTGCCCGAGTCGCAGCTCCGGGCGTGGGTCGAGGAGGGCTTGGTGGAGTGGTGGGGGCGGCGGACGGACATGCCGGCGGTCCTCGCCGGTGCGCACATCGTCTGCCTGCCGTCGCGCTACGGCGAGGGCGTGCCGAAGATCTTGATCGAGGCAGCGGCTGCCGGCCGCCCTATCGTCGCGACCGACATCGCCGGCTGCCGTGAGATCGTGCGCGATGGCGAGAACGGAATCCTTGTGCCCTGCGACGATGACGCGGCTCTCTCGGCTGCGCTCGCACGCCTGCTCGCCGATCCGGCGCTGCGCCAACGCATGGGACGGTGTGGACGGCAGATCGCCCGCGACGGCTTTGGCGTAGACGCGGTCGTGGAGCGGACGCTCTCCCTTTATGACGAGCTTCTGGCGCCGGGCTGAAGGAAACCGGCAACCAAAAAAGGAGCACCGGGCTTGGCGCCGATTTGCGCGAGTGCTACCGTCTCGGCGCTTCCAGGAAAGCCGCCGAATGAGTCCAACCGATGAGTCGCGGCGCTGTTTGTGACGCCTCCGCCATGCCGGACGTGCCGCTTGCCTTCGTTGATCTCGCGGCCCAGCGGCGCCGGCTCAGCCCCCGACTAGATGCCGCGATGGCGGCGGTCCTCGACCACAGCCGGTTCATCATGGGACCCGAGGTCGCGGCCCTCGAGGAAGCCCTCGTCGCCTTCTGCGGCGCGCGTTTCGCCGTGACCTGCGCGAACGGCACCGATGCCCTGTGTCTTGCGCTGATGGCCAGGGGGATCGGCCCAGGCGACGCGGTGTTCGTGCCGGCTTTCACGTTCGCGGCGACGGCCGGGGCGGTGGCGCTCTGCGGCGCGGTGCCGGTGTTCGTCGATGTCGATGCGGCGAGCTTCAACATGGATCCGGCAAGCCTCGCGGCCGCCGCCGAGTCTATTCGGAGGGAAGGCACACTCCGGCCGGCGGCAGTCATCTCGGTCGATCTGTTCGGCCAGCCGGCCGATTATGCCGAGGTGGGGGCGATCGCCGATGAGCACGGCCTGGTGGTCATCGCCGATGCCGCGCAGAGCTTCGGCGCCACCTACCGCGCCAGGCCGGTTGGCACCTTGGCGGCGCTGACGACGACGAGCTTTTTCCCGGCCAAGCCGTTGGGGTGCTACGGCGATGGCGGGGCGATCTTCACGGGCGATGCGGCGGCGGCCGAGACGCTGCGCTCATTGCGCCAGCATGGCCGAGGGCGCGACAAGCACGACATCGAGCGCGTTGGCACCAACAGCCGGCTCGATACCCTGCAGGCGGCGATCCTGCTGGCCAAGCTCGAGGTGTTCGCCGACGAGCTCGTGGCGCGGGGGGACGCGGCGCGGCGTTACGGCGAGGGCTTGGCCGATGTGGTCGAGGTGCCGAGCCTGCCGAGCGAGGCGACATCGAGCTGGGCGCAGTACACGATCAAAACTTGACAATGGTGACACGGTGGCCGCCCGAATGAAGGCGGAAGGTATGCCCACGGCTGTATATTATCCTAAGACAATAAACCATTGCGCGGCCTACGCACACTGCCCCACCGCGCCCGGCGGCACCCCGGTGGCGGAGGCATTGACGGGGCGGGTCCTCAGCCTGCCGATGCACGCCGACCTCGATCCCGCCACCCAGGACCGCATCATCGTGGCGGTGCGCGAAGCCATCGACGCCTGAAGCACGCCCGGCGGCTTGACGTTCATGGCGTGAACGCTGTACGTTCACGGCGTGAACGGGGAGCTCGCGCAGTGGGCATGGGCAACGGCGGCACGGTCAATGTCGAGAAACCCGACGACGATCAAATAGTCCTCGGGCTGCTCGACGCCGTTCACGGCAATAGCCGCGTCTCGCAGCGGTCGCTGGCGAATGAGCTAGGGATCGCGCTCGGTCTGACTAACGCCTACCTCAGACGGTGTGTCCGCAAGGGCCTGGTCAAGGTCCGCAAAGCCCCTCCACACCGCTACGTCTACTATCTGACGCCCCAGGGCTTTGCCGAGAAGAGCCGGCTCACCGCGAGCTACCTCAAGAAATCCCTGGGTTTTTATCGGACCGCTCGCAACGAGATTGATGGTCTCCTCGATGCGTGCGTGGCGTGTAATCGGAGCCGCCTTTCGCTCTGCGGCCCAGGCGACCTCGCCGAGATCGCCGTTCTCTGTGCCACCCGCTACCCTGTGCAGGTGGAGCAGGTGTTTGGCCCGGAGGCGCGGGACGGCAGCTTCATGGGACTGCCGATGGTCAGGAAACTCGAGGACCTCGCGAGCGTCGATGCGTTCCTGATTACCGACATGGAACGGCCGCAGGCCATGTTCGAGATGATAAGGGCACACGCCGGCCCCGACCGCGTGGTCGCTCCGGCACTCCTCAGGATCGGTCAAGCGAGCGGAGAGCCTCGTTCATGAAGGCGCCGTGGTACGCCGCCTACACGCAGCCCCGAAAGGAGCTCTGGGCGCGCTCCAACCTGTGGGAGCGCGGCCTCGAGGTGTATGTGCCGATGTGCCGGAAGAAGCGGCGGCACGCGCGCCGTACCGATTGGGTCACCGCGCCGCTGTTTCCGCGCTACCTGTTCGTCCGCGCCGACCTCGCCCTTACCGGCAGCAGGGTGATCGGGGCGGCCCCGGGGGTGGTGAACCTGATCTCGTATGGACCGCGGCCGGCATCGGTGGCTCCATCCATCATCGACGAAATCCGCTTGCGCGAAGATGCCGAAGGCTTCGTCCCGATCGAGAGCAGGAGCGACTACCTGCCGGGTGAGCGGGTGCAGATACGGGGCGGGCCGTTTCACGACTACTCCGCGCTGTTCGTTGCCGAGAGCGATCAGCGAGTGTTCGTGCTGTTGGACCTGCTCGGCCGTCCCGCCAAAGTACGGATCGCCAAGGAACGCGTGGCCCCCGCCGCGTACCGCTGAACGGCGACCGGCGGGGCCTTACGGCTACGGCGATTGCACCTTCGCCGGTACGCCCCAAGCACGCGAGCCCGCGGGGATATCACGATTGACGAACGCCGAGGCGCCGATGACGGTGCGGTCGCCGATGGTGACTCCGCGTTGAATTACCGTATTCGGGCCGATATAGACGCCCGATCCGATCGCGGTGGGAGCGTAGTCGTAGTCGGCTTCCCCCATGGACATCGCCCAACGGACCGTGTCGTGGGTGTAGATCTGAACACCGGCGCTGATCGACACGTAGTCGCCGATCCGAAGCCCGCCCGAGCCATCGAGAATGACGTTCGGTCCGATCCAGGAATGGCTTCCAACGACCACGTCGCCGAGGATGACCACATTGTCGTAGCAGGTGGTTGCCTCACCGAACCCGTACTCGCGTGCGATCTCGGACCGGTCCGTGACCAGGTCTCCGAAGGGCACGCGGCGCTTCCAAGTGCGCATATTGGCCTGCTGCAGAGACCGATACGCTGCTCTTATGCGCCCGATGAGCTCATCCATCGCATCACCCTGCCGGTACGGTTACCGCGATCGACCCGGACATTTGGTATCAGGCATTGGCATCGGATTCGGGCGCGATTATCGTGATATCAGCGTCCTCCACCAACTCCCGCTCAACCGGGAGGCCGGTCTCGTGCACCAGTTGCGAACCTCTTCTATCGTGTGGCGATGCTCATCTCTCGGAGCTTCTGCCCGACATAGTCGTCCGTGTACTCCCGGTCCGGCCCTTTCTGCCGGTAGACGTAGGCCAACAGGCGGCCGACGGGCTTGAGGTAGCGTCCCACCGCCTTGTGCGCCTGCTCGATCGTATCAACGTAGGTGGAGGGCGCCCTCCGAGAACACGAGGTCCAGCAGCCCGGAGGCTGCCTGCCGCGCCACCACTCGCGCGCCTAGAGCGCCCGGATGGTCTCGGCGACATAGGCGTAATCCTCCTCGGACATGCGATTGTGCAGCGGTAGCGCCATCGAGCAGTCGGCCAACCGAGAGGCGACGGCGAACGCACCGGGCTTCAAGCCGAGCAGCTCGCGATAATAGCTCAGCTCGGTCACGGCGTGTGTACCCGGTCTTGTGCTGATGCCCGCCGCTGCCAGCCGCTCCATGACCTCGTTGCGGCGAGCTGCCGCGTCCTTGCCGACGACGGTCGTAACGAAGGCCTGCCACGCATGCTGGTAGCCCGGCGGCAGCTCGGGCATGGCGAGCCAGTTGATCCCTGCGAGTGCGTCACGGTACCAGCGCGCCCAACGATCCCGTTCGGCGATGAAACCGTCCAGCTTGCGAAGCTGCACGAGGCCGATCGCGCCCTGGAGGTCGGTGAGCCGGTAGTTGAAGCCCAACACGTCGAATTCGGGAAGGAGATAGGGTTTGGGGCCGTAGTGGCGAACCTCGTCCGAAACCGTCGCCCCGTGATCGCGGAGCTGGCGGCACAGATCGGCGCATGCTGTATCGTCGGTAGTGATCATCCCGCCTTCACCGGTGGTGATGGACTTGCGCGGATGAAAGCTGAAGCAGGCCACATCGCCGAGCCCCCCGGCCGATCTGCCGTTGTATCGAGCGCCGGCGGCGCAGGCCGCATCCTCGACGATCCGTACGTGCTCCGGCAGCGCCGCGCGCAACGCATTCATGTCGGCGCAGAGCCCGAAGAGGTGGACCGCGATGACCGCCTTGGTGCGGAGCGAGGCCTGCGCGGCCGCCGCCTCGCAGTCGATGTTGTACGTTCCTGGACAGACATCCACGAAGACGGGCGTGGCCCCGCAGTACAGAACGGCGTTTGCGGTGGCGATCCACGTGAAAGCGGGAACGATGACCTCGTCACCAGGGCCGATACCGAGGGCGAGAAGGCCTAAATGAAGGGCGGTGGTGCAGCTCGTCGTCGCCACCGCTGCGCTAACGCCGTGGCGTGTGGCAAATTCCTGTTCGAACGCCGCGACCTTGGGGCCCTGGGTCAGCCAGCCCGATTCGATCGGCTCGCGCAGGGCCTGCCACTCTTCCTCGCCGAGAGACGGCGTGGCAATGGGTATTGCGCGCGCTGAGCGCTTCACCATGATGCTACCCGTTGCGGCCGCTCCCGAGCCGTTCGAGCGGCGCGCGCGTCGGACGGGGAATGCCGGACCGTCGCGGGCATTTGCCTAAACAAAGGTCACCCGGTTCACGGGGTTGTGGGAGTTGGGTCGTCGGCTTCGCGGTGAGCATACAGTATGTGCGGAGCAGCGCGGATACCAATAGCGGAGGCCACACCACGACGATCGGTACGCTTCGGGTTCGCGCCAGGGCTGTCCTTCAGCCAGTGCCGCGCCGGAAACCCCTTGTTGTACCCGATGTGATCTGCTAAATGCCCACCGCGTGGTTCGGGCTGCCGTTGGCCCGGCGCGAAAGTCTCGGGGCGCAAGTCACCCCGAGTGCGGCAGCGTGCCACAGACCCTGCCTTCCTTAACAAGCCGAGACTTTAGAACAATGCACGGTAACTCGCGACCTCCGCGCGTGGGCGTGGTTGGCTGCGGCTATTGGGGCAAGAACCTGGTCCGCAACTTCCACGAGCTCGGCGCGCTCGCCGCCGTCTGCGACGACGACCCAGTCCAAGCGAAAGAGCACGCAACGAGACACGAGACCGTCGCGCGCCCGTTCACCGACCTCGTGGCCGATCCGGCGATCGACGGAATCGTCATCGCTTCACCAGCGGTGACGCATGCGCGCCTCGCCCGCGAAGCACTCGCCGCGGGCAAGGATGTTCTGGTCGAGAAGCCCTTGGCGCTCCGCATATCCGAGGCGTTGGCCCTGTGCAAGTTCGCCGAGGACTCGGGCCGCATACTGATGGTGGGACACTTGCTCCGCTACCACGCCGCCTTTATTCGCCTGTGCGAGATTGTGGAGAGTGGTGAGCTCGGCGGCATCCGCTACATCTACTCGAGCCGACTCAACCTCGGCAAGATCCGGCGGGAGGAGAACATCCTCTGGAGCTTCGCGCCGCATGATATATCCATGATCTTGGCGCTGATCGGTCAAGAGCCGACGACCGTCCTGGCGGTCGGCGCCCGGTACTTGGACGCCGAAGTCGCCGATGTCACCAACACGCACTTGACGTTTGCCGGCGGGGAAAGAGCCCACGTCTTCGTCTCATGGCTCCACCCCTATAAGGAGCAGAAGCTCGTCGTCGTGGGGGATCGGGCGATGGCGGTGTTCGATGACGGCAGACCGTGGGATGCAAAGCTGGTCGTCTACTCGCATCGTATTGAATGGAAGAACGGCCAGCCGGCACCGTCGAAGGCCGACGGCATACCGGTCCCGTTGCAGCCCGCCGAGCCGCTCACCTCGGAGTGCCAGGCGTTTCTCGACAGCCTGGCCACGAGACAACCACCGATCACCGACGGCCGCGAAGGCTTTCGGGTGCTGCGGGTGCTGGATGCCGCCGAGCGCTCCATGACGACCGGCAGGATGTGGGGCCTGCCGATGGGCGACACAGCCCCGCGAGCATGCTCGAGCGTACAGGCAAAGCTCCATGCGCAGGTGGCGCGCGTGGACCGCGAGGCGGTGCGGCGGGCCGGGGTCGAGCCCGTCGATGTCGTTGCCAGGCGTGCTCACTAGGATGTGGTGGCCGCGGTGAGCGGGTCGCCGCCCGCTCCATAGGAGGGCATGTGGATATTCGAGGCAAGAAGGTGGTCGTCATCGGCGGTGCAGGCCTGATCGGCTCGCACACCGTGGATGCACTGGCGCGGCAAGACGTCGGCGAGATTGTCGTCTACGATAACTTCGCGCGCGGCACACACGAGAACCTCGCCGATGCTCTGAAGGACCCACGGGTCAAAGTCTTCGAGACGGGCGGCGATATCTGCCAGACCGATATCCTCAGGCAGGCGATCAAGGACGCGCACGGCGTTTTTCACTTCGCCGCGCTGTGGCTGCTGCAGTGCTACGAATTTCCCCGCGCCGCCTTCGATGTCAACATCGCCGGGACCTTCAACGTGCTGGAGGCATGTGTGGCGGAGGACGTGAAGCGCCTCGTCTACTCCTCCTCGGCGTCCGTTTACGGCGATGCCGTAACTGAGCCGATGACCGAAGACCATCCGTTCAACAACACGAACTTCTACGGTGCAACCAAGATCGCCGGCGAGGCGATGGCGCGGGCGTTCCATCACCGCTACCGGCTGCCGTTCATCGGCCTGCGCTATATGAACGTCTACGGGCCGCGGCAGGACTATCGTGGCGCGTATATCGCGGTGATCATGCGGATGCTGGATGCTATCAGTCGCGGCGATCCGCTTGAGGTCTACGGCGACGGGAGCCAGGCCTACGATTTCGTTGCGGTTCAGGATTGCGCCGCCGCCAACGTCTGCGCGATGGGCGCGGAGACGGTCGATCGTTTCTACAACGTCGGCACGGGGCGACGCACGACGATCACCGAACTCGCAGAGTTGTTGATCCGACTGACCGGCAGTGACGCCGGTATCGCCTATAAGAACGAGGGCATGACGTTCGTCAGGAACCGTATCGGCTCGCCCGAGCTTGCTAAACGGGAGATCGGTTTCGAGGCAGGAATCGACCTCGAGGATGGCCTGAGCGAGCTGATCAAGTGGCGCAACGACCACGAGGCAGAGGTGGAGTTGCGCCGCACCCAGGTCGCCGCCGCGTGAGAGGGGGCACAGCCCGGCGCATTCGAGCCCAGTGCTCATCGTAGTTAACACCGCCGCTCACTTCCCAGGCAGCACCCGATGTGTGGCATAGCCGGCATCGTCAACACCGATAGGCGTCCCATCGCGCCGGTCTTGCTGACACGCATGATCGATGCGCTGGAGCACCGGGGCCCGGACGGTGAGGGCCTCTTTGCCGAGGGGAGCGTGGGCCTCGGCCACAAGCGCCTGAGCATCATCGATTTGTCTGCAGCGGCCCATCAACCGATGCAGACCGTGGATGGGCGATACGTCATCTCCTACAACGGCGAGGTCTACAACTTCCAGGATCTGAGACTGGAGCTAGAGGCCAAAGGCCATACCTTCCGTTCGCGCAGCGACTCGGAGGTGGTTCTTTGCGCCTTCGCCGAGTGGGGCCCGGCCGTGCTTGAACGGCTCAATGGCCAGTTTGCCTTCGCGATCTGGGATCGCCACGACCATAAGCTGACCGTCGCGCGGGACCGTTTCGGCATCAAGCCGCTCTACTACATGGCGGGCAACGGCACGTTTCTGTTCGCCTCGGAGATCAAAGCGTTTCTGGCCCTGCCTGATTTCTCGGTTGAGCTAGACAAGCGCACGGTCCTCGAATACTTCACTTTCCAGAACATCTTCACCGATCGCACCTGGTTCGCCGGCGTCCGCATGCTGCCCGCCGGCACCTCGCTCACTTTGACGCTGAGCGGGACTGGCACGCCGGTGATCGAGCGCTATTGGGACTTCGACTTTCGCGAGATGGACGGAACGACATCGGAACAGGAGTACCTCGATGAGCTCGACGTACTCCTGCAACAGGCGATCAACCGCCAGCTCGTGTCCGACGTGCCGGTGTCGACCTATCTCAGCGGCGGCATGGATTCAGGCTCGATCGCCGCGATTGCGACGCGGCAGCTGCCCCACCTGCAGAGCTTCACCGTCGGCTTCGATATGAGTTCGGTGTCCGGCCTGGAGCTGGCGTTCGATGAGCGCCAGGACGCCGAGAGAATGTCATATCTGTTCGGGACCGAGCACTACGAGATGGTGCTGAAGGCGGGGGACATGGAACGCTGCCTGCCAGACCTGATATGGCATCTCGAGGATCCCCGCGTCGGTCAGTCGTATCCCAACTACTACGCGGCCCGATTGGCAGGCAAGTTCGGCAAGGTCGTGCTCTCCGGCGCCGGCGGTGACGAGATGTTCGGCGGCTATCCGTGGCGCTACTACCAAGCCGTCGTCAACGAGAACTTCGAGCACTACGTCGACAACTATTACCGGTTTTGGCAGCGCCTCATGCCCGACGAATCCGTCGAGCCGATGTTCGAGCCCATGCGAGCAGATATCGATGGCGTTTCGACGCGTGACATTTTCCGCGATGTTTTCGCGAACCGGCAGACCAATACTGCTTGCGCCGAGGACTACGTCAACGAGTCGCTATATTTCGAGGCCAAGACATTCCTGCACGGTCTGCTCGTGGTCGAGGACAAGCTCGGCATGGCGCACGGCCTCGAGACCCGCGTTCCCTACCTCGACAACGATCTGGTCGACTTCGCCATGCGGCTGCCGGTACGCCACAAGCTGGGGCGGCTCGGGTCGGTGGTGCAGCGCAACGAGAACGACCCGGGCCCAAAGACCCGCCAGTACTTCGCCCGTACCGGCGATGGCAAGCTGCTCCTGCGCAAGGCGATGCGGCGGCACATGCCGGAGGAGATAACCGAGCGGCAGAAGCAGGGGTTCTCGGCGCCCGATGCGACCTGGTACCGCGGCGAGAGCATCGAGTACGTCCGTCGCGAGCTGATGGGAAACGACGCGCTGATTTACGATTTCGTGGACCGCAGCACGGTGCACGAGCTCATCTCCCATCACCTCGAAGGGCGCGAGAACCGACGGTTGCTGATTTGGTCGCTCCTCTGCTTCGAGAACTGGTGCCGGATATTCCTGAACGGCAACCGCCCGCCTGCGCGCGCGGCATAGCCATGGCAGGGACGCGGCGTACGGGACGCAGTATCCTCTTTCTCGTCGCCTCGGATTACGACGCGCTGGTTCGCAAGGGGGTCGCCGCGGGCATCGCGGAGCGCGACGAGGGCGGCTTCTTCGATCGCGTCGTCAGCGCTCATCCGTTCGCGCACCACGACCGAACAATCGAGGTAAACGAACGACACGTGGTCGTCGAGTACGCTGGGCCCTGGACGCGGCGCCGCAGAGGTCGGGCCGGCGCCGTGGGTCAGCGCCTCGCCCACCTGGTGCGAGCGTTTAGTCGCCTGCGCCGATTGATGCGCCGGGAGGGCGTGACAGCGGTCAGGGCCACCGATCCCTATTGGATGGGGTTCTTGGCCTGGGCCATCACGCGGCCGAGCCCGAGGATCCCATACTGTGTGTCCCTCCACGCCGACTATGACCAGCGATACCGACTGGATGGCGCGCTCGGCGCGCCGACGGTGTTCGGCTCGCGTCGTTGGGCGAAGGCGCTCGAGCGCTTCGTTCTCAAAAGAACCCCGCTCGTGATGCCCATCCGGGAGAGTCTGGTGCCCTATGCGGTCCGGAACGGCGCGTCCAGCGAGGCCATCCACGTCATCCCCCATGGCCTCGATTTCGCGCCGTTCGACGAGCCGCCGTCCGGCGACATCAGAGAGCGGTTCGGGATACCGGATGAGCGCAAGATCGTGAGTTTCGTCGGCCGGCTATCGCGCGAGAACTATGTCGACGACATCCTCGCCCTCGCCCGCGAGCTCAGTTCTGGCCGCGACGACTTCGTCGTTCTCATGGTAGGCGGCGGACCCGAGATGGATCGTTTGAGCCACGCGATCGGCAGAGATCGAGCGCTGTCGCGCTGTGCGAGGCTGTTGGGCTTTCAGCCGGCCTCGGTCGTCCGCGACGTGCGGCGCGCATCGACGGTCTCCCTCTGCCTCATGGGCGGTTTCAGCCTGATCGAAGCGTGCGCCGCGGGCAGCGCGGTGATCGCCTACGACGTCGAATGGCATGGCGAGCTGATCGCCGACGGTGACAACGGCTTTCTGATACCCGAAGGCGATGGCGGCGCTCTCGCGCGGTGCGCAACGAAGCTCCTCGACGATGGTGCCCTCGCTGCGCGCATCGGAGGCGAAGCGCGGCGCCACGTGCAAGAGCGTCACGACCTCAGCCTCGCCAGCAAATGCAGACGACAGGCCTACCGGAGCCTCTTGGACGATCGCCGCGCCGATGCCTAGGCGCAGCATCGACTACTCCGATCTCCGCTTCGTCCTCATCGGCCCCCCGAAGGCCGGGACCTTGTGGTTGGCACACGCAATCCGACAGCACCCGGACGTATTCCTGACGCAAGAGACCAACTACCTGTCCCACCACAAGAGGAAGGGCGAAACCCATTGGACGCACTATTTTGCGGATCTCGCGACCGAGTCCTGCATCGGCGAGTACGCGACGTCCTACTTCACGTTTCCGAACGCGCCGAAGATTCTTCGCGATCACAACCCGGCGCTGAAGCTCATCGTCTGTATTCGCGATCCGATGAAACGTGCCTTATCGGCGATCCGACATGACTACCGGTGGGGGCACCTCGGCCGCCATGTGGACCCGATGCTCGCGATCGCTCCGGACATGCTGTACGGGCGGTATGTGGGCGCAAGCCTCTATGCGGAGCACATTGACCACTACCTCGAGTTCTTCAGAGGCGAGCAGATCTACCTTTTTCCTTTTCCCACCGAGGCGCCCGATACCCAGGCCGCGCTTGCCGATCTCTTCGCCTATCTCGGTGTGGCGCCGGCCGGAGAGTACGCCGTGCCGCCCGCGCAAAACGTAACGGCGTGGCCGCTCAGCTCAGCGGCCCACCGTGCGCGATTCTACGCGCGGCGGCGAACGGTGCGTGCCCTGGCGCGGTGCATCGACCCGATCAACGTCTGGCTCGGGCGCCGCCTGCGGCCAGACGTTGCCACACCGCCCGTCATTGAGGCCCTCGCCGGCCGACTGGCGGTTGGGCGCACTCCGTCGGCGCTTCGAGAGCTCATCGATGCCCATGGGATCCGGGGCGCGTTCTTTCCCGAAGGCTGGATTGGGCCAGAAACGCTCAGCTCGTAGGCGGCAGAACCGCCGCGCGGACGGGCGGACCGATCGGCCGTCCGCCGCATCGCTACGGTACTGAGGTGCGCGTGCTCTACATCGACATGCGTGTGTCGACCGTCAATCCCATGACGGAAATGTGGCGCCTTGCGCTGAAACATGGCTGCGATGCGGACCTTTTCGGACCCGGCTTCGTCTCTCATGAAATACTGCAACAAGGGCTTGCGGCTTTCATGGCGCGTCACGGTCCATACGATGTCTTGGTGATGTGGGATCAGTTATTCCTGAACAGGCCGCGCCACTACGATCCGTCGACACGCGAGCCCACGTATCGACGGATGTTCAACTACGACTTCGATATGAGGGAGAGCCTCAAACACGTAGGGAAGATACAAGAGGATTTCGAGAACGCCGACGGGGCGATCAAGGTTCTGAAACTGACCTCCGATTACTACAACATGCGCCCGTCCATCATCGGGCACCTGGGCGAATTCGAGGGCTATCTCATTGCATACGGCAAGGAGTTCTTCTCGCCACTCTCGGATCTGCCCTTCCTGCAACATGAGGAGTTTGCCGAACACGCCCACGAGGGCTGGCACGCATTCTCCCACGCGAATCGCGATCGCATAATCTCGCTGCCATACTTCGTATCGGAGAACGAGTTCTCGTTTGCTCCCTTGAGCGCGCGCGCGCGCGACTGGGCGGTTCTCGGCGCGAAATACGCCGCACGCACGACGGCCAGAGCCGCGCTTCGCAAGGGCAAGCTCAAGCCGGTCGGGGAGTTCATGCTCTATCCTTACGCCGTGATCGAGTGGTTCGGTCTCGCCAATCGGACGGGCGGGCGCGCCAACGCCTGGCTGCGGCGGTGGCAGCGCCAGGTGCTGGCGAGCACCCGGTACAGCTACACCTGCGGCTCCGGTTTCGCCATCCCCGTCAGGAAGTTCCTGGAGATCCCGGCGATGGGGGCGGTGCTGGTGTGCCAGCCCTGCAACGGCTTCGGCGACCTCGGCTTCATCGATGGCTGCAACGCGGTCGTGTGCGCTCCCGAAGACATCGTGGATGCGCACCATAGCCTGGAGCGCGATCGCGATGCTGCGCAGGAGATCGCCGATCGCGCTCGCGATCTCGTGTGGAAGCAGCACTCCGCCGCTGCCCGCGGCCGCCAGCTCGCCCAGAGCTTCGAAGCCATCCGCAGCGGCACGTTCGCCGGCTCGGCGTGGGTCGACGGCGTGTACACCATCATGGACGCGAGGCGGACCGCTTAGCGCGGTCGAGCGCCAACGGGAAACGAGCGTGTACGACATTCTGCATGAGCTTGGAAGAGATGCGTGGCGGCGAATGGGCGGCTGGGTAGCCGTGCTTCTCGTAGCGATGGTCGCCAACGCCTTCATGGAGGGCCTCGGGATCGCGCTTCTGTTTCCACTGCTCACCATGATCGGCATCGGCGAGGGCGCATCGCACAATCCCGTCGCAGAGCACACCCGCGCGGTCGTCGCGGAGCTCGAGCTCAGCATCGATGTCTACGGCTTGCTGGGCATCATCATCGTTGTCTTCGCGCTGCAATACGCGGTCTTCCTGGCGCAGAGCTTTCTGGCGGCGCGCCTGCAGCATCGCCTGAGCGCGGGATGGCGCCAGGACCTCTTTCGGTCCTACATGGGCGCGGCGTGGCGGTACTTCACCGAAGCGCGCAGCGGGGAACTCGTCAACGTCGTCATCGGCGAGTGCAATCGCATCAGCGGAGCGTTCTATCTACTGGTGCAGATTCTCTCGACCGCCATCGTCGCCACCATCTACGTGAGCATTTCGATCGCCGTGTCCTGGGAGGTGACGGCCACGTTGCTCGGCGTGGCGCTCGCGGTGTTCCTGCTGACCCGCGCGCTCGGTTCCTGGGCGCGCCGGATCGGCTTGGAGCTCAGCGAGCGGAACGCCGACCTCCAGCACGTGACCGCCGAGTTCGTCGCGGCGGCCAAATTGGTGAAGGCATCCGCCACCGAGGAGCTGGCTGCGGACCGGTTCGGCGGCATCGTCGAACGCCTGCGCCATCTCTATTTCTGGAGCTCCTTCAATCCCAATATCGTCCGCGCAATCTTCGAGTTTGCCGCCATCGCTGCAGTGTGCACCTGGCTGGTGGTCGCCACGACATGGGCGCAGATCGATCATGTCCAAATTCTGGTCATCTTGGCCCTCTTCTTGCGGTTGTACCCGCGACTCTCCGTTCTGCAGCAGAATATTCACGCGCTCATGGTCAATGGGCCGGCGATACACAATGCGAACCGCGTGCTCGCCGAGGCCAAGAAACATGCCGAATCAATCAACCCTTCTGGGGCCTCGGCGATCCGGCGGTGCGATCCGGTTGCGATCGCGATTCGGGGGCTTCGTTTCAGGTACGGCGAGGCGGAGGTCATCAGCGAGATCGATCTCGACATCCCGGCAGGCACCATCGTCGGCATTATTGGCCCGTCGGGAGCAGGAAAGACGACGCTCGTCGACTGCCTCCTGCGTTTGTCGGTGCCAGAGGCGGGCACCATTCTCGTCGATGGCGTCGATCTCAACGCTCAGCCGTTGCAGAACTGGCGCCGGAGTGTGGGGTACGTTCCACAAGAGGCCATTCTCCTCAACGCATCGGTAAAGGAGAACATCCTGTGGGGTGCCCGCGATCAGAGCGAGGGGAACCTCCTCTCCGCTGCACGGGAAGCGCACGCCCACGAGTTCATCGTCGCCATGGCGGACGGCTACGACACTTTTGTAGGCGATCGTGGTGTTCGCCTGTCGGGGGGGCAGCGGCAGCGGCTCGTCCTTGCGCGCGCCTTGGCCCGGCGACCTCGACTCTTGGTGTTGGACGAAGCGATGAGTGCCCTCGACTCCGAAGCAGAGCTTGCGGTCCTGGATGTGCTCCGATCCCTACATGGGCGTGTGACGATCGTGACGGTGGCGCACCGGCTCTCGACGATGAGGGATGCCGACTTAATATATGTGCTCGACCGCGGCCGCGTTGCGGAACACGGAAGCTGGAAGAACTTGGTTGATCGCGACAGCCGCTTCCGTCATTTTCTCAACCTGCAACGGGGAGGCGGGACGCCCGATCCCGTTGCTGAGCGCGAGGAAGTCGGGGCGAAGGTCTCGCCGGACGAGCGCTGATTAGGAGAAGTACATGACCAGGCTCCCGCGCCTAATGCGCATTGCCGGTCGCGTGGCGACGTTGGTCGGTGCGCGGCCTAAGGGCTGGCGCTCGCTGCTCTACAACACCGCGATGGCCAAGGCCCGGCGAACGCACCCGCTGATGATGCCGACGCACGTATCGGTCGAGCCCACCAATGTCTGCAACGCGCGGTGCCCGGTGTGCGAAACGGGCAACGGATCGCTCGGGCGGCGGGCCGGGCTCTTGGACACCGCGCACCTCAGGAAGCTGGTTGACGAGATCGCCCCATACACGACCACCCTGATGTACTACTTCATGGGCGAGCCGTTCTTGAACAAGAACGCGTACGACCAGATCCGCTACGCGCGCCAACAGGGGCTGTGGGTCGAGACCTGCACCAACGGCGATTTTGTCGATGCCGAGGGAATCGTCTATTCCGACATCAACCAGATCAGCTTTCAGATCGGCGGCATGTGTCAGGAGACCCATGGGATCTATCGCGTGCGAAGCGATCTGGAGAAGGCGCGCACGAACCTCTATGCGCTTCTTGAGGCGCGCCGCAAGGTTCCGGACTCCAACGTCCGCGTGGATGTGGGCTTCATCGTTATGCGCCACAACGAGCACGAGGTGCCGGCGTTCCTGCGCTGGGCCGAGGAGATCGGCGTCGATACGGCCAACGTCGTCGATCCCTGCGTGCGCAACGTCGTCGAGGGCCATGCCATGTTGCCCAAGGATCGGCGCTACTGGTTCTACGACGAAGAGGCCTTTGAGCGCGGCGTCCTCCAGCCGAAGAAGGTGCCGGACAACGAGTGCCTGTGGATCTGGAACTCGGCGATGATCAATTGGGACGGAACGGTGGTGCCGTGCTGTCGCGACCCGCGCGGCATGCACCCCTTCGGTAATGCGTTCGAGACCAGCCTCGCGGCAGTCTGGAACGACGAGCCCATTCGCGACTTCCGGCGCGCCATATTGACGGGCCAGAAGGCCGTCGACATCTGCCGCCTGTGCTCGAGCTACGGCCCGCCCGAGCTGCAGCGAACCAAGCCCACGGATTTCCGAATCGTCCGACACAGTATCGATACGAGCTCGATCGAGGAAATAGCGGGGCGCGAGCTGGCCGCCGGCGCGGCTCAGTCACCGCCCGCCGCGGCGGAGTAGTCGGCATCGGCCGCGCGAGCGGCTGATCCGGCTTCGCGATGTTCCCAAAGGTGGATTGGCAGGTATAGACCTGATGTTGTTCCAGCAGGTTGCGGTGCCGCTCGTCGCGGTGCTGACCGTGTTCCTCGTGCTCCGGCTGGCACCTCTTCTCGACAACAGGGACCGCGGTTGCGATGCATTTTTGTTCCTGATGTTGGCCGCCGCGTTCCGCCGCAGGCGCCGGCTGCCCATCGTGCTGCCG
Source organism: Alphaproteobacteria bacterium (assembly GCA_965248765.1). Classification (GTDB taxonomy): domain Bacteria; phylum Pseudomonadota; class Alphaproteobacteria; order VGEJ01; family VGEJ01; genus CBDFKF01. Next base: position 2,155,685 of record CBDFKF010000004.1, on the reverse strand, counting down.
GATCTCTTCCTCCTTGAGCAACCGGAGAACTGGTACCCGCCCGGGCTTCCCATCGTGCTCAGCGTGGTGCCCGACGGTTGGCTGAGACGCTATCACTGGCTGATCAGCTCGCTGATCGACGTCGCGGTGTTGATCGGGCTGGTGATCGTCGTCGCCCAATGGCACGGAGCCGTGGCGGCGTTGGTCGTTGGCGGAGCCTACGGGCTCACTCCCTACCTCGTGATGGAGTACAGCACCCTCAACGCCCGGGCGCTAGGTACCGCGCTGTTCATGGCGTTCATGTTCGCCTGGGCGGTGTGGATGCAAGGCGACGGGTGGGCCATCGTCGCCGCGGTGCTTCTTGGCGTGCTGATCGTCTATACCCACAAGCTAACGGTGCAGCTGCTCTGGTTCCTGGCACCGTTCCTGGCCTTGGTCTATGCCGATGCCGCGTGGCTCGTACCGCTGGCGTTGAGCTACGCGGTCGCTTTCCTGGTGGCACCGCCTCTTTTTATCAAAATCGTGCGGGCCCATGCGGATATCGTGCGGTTCTGGGCGCGCCACTGGCGCCATGTCGGTGCGCATCAGGTCCGCGACTCGCCGATCTACGGCACGGCCAAGCGAGGCAGCGGCTTCCATGGCGAGGGCAGCGTGCGCGATCTGCTGCGGCAGGCGCGCTGGCTTTTTCAGTACAACCCGTGGATCGTTATCGTGCTCGCCGTCGTCTTTTGGGCCGACGCGCTTAGTTGGACGGACGAATTCTGTGCCTGGTGGGTCGCCGGCACCTATGTTTGGGCCGCGCTGACCATGTTCGTTCCCGCCTTTAAGGGCCTTGGCGAAGGAACCAAGTATGTCAAATTGGCGCTACCGCCGTCCCTGGTCTTGACCGCCAGCGCCATCGTTTCGGTGCCCGCGGAGGTCGTTTGGCCGCTCGTCGTGGCCTGTTTTCTGCTGCAGGCCCTTCTGTTCGCCCGTATTGTGCGGGCGCTAAGACGCAACGATGATGCGGTGCTCGGCGGCGTCTCATCGGAGCTCTCCAGTCTGATCGAGGTGATCCGGCGTGAGGCAAATGCGCGGGTGCTGTGCCTGCCGATCCAGCTGTCGGAGCGGGTCGCGTTCGAAGCCGACAAACCGGTGCTGTGGGGCGCTCACGGCTATGGCTTCGACCGGCTCGAGCCGTTCTTTCCGGTCTTGCGCGAGCCGATCTCTTACTTCGTCTCGCACTACGGTCTGACCCACCTGCTTCTCGATAGGCGCTACGCACCACTCGAAGCGTTGGGCCTGTCGCCGCGTGCCGACAGCGTCGAGCACGGCGACTACATCCTCGCGAGGTTGGAGCAAGTCGACGCGGACGGTGGGAATCGCCAGTAAGACACGACGCACGGAACGGCAGCGCTCATGACCGGAGCCGGCCCGCGTTTTCGTTTCGGTAGGAACTGGCGGCGTTTTCTCGCCGTCCTCGACGCGGAGCGCCTTGCCGAGGCAGAGGACTCGCTGAGCCAAGCGGTGGGACCTGCGGTGCTCGCCGATGCACGGTTTCTCGACGTGGGCTCCGGCAGCGGACTGTTCAGCCTGGCGGCGCGGCGCCTCGGCGCGCGCGTGCACTCCTTCGATTATGATCCGCAGTCCGTCGCGTGCACCCAGGAATTGCGAGCGCGGTTTCGGCCGGGCGATACGGACTGGACGATCGAGCAGGGCTCGATCCTGGATCCCGCTTACATTGGCGCGCTGGGGCGGTTCGACGTCGTCTATGCCTGGGGCGTGCTGCATCACACCGGGGATATGCGGTGCGCCCTCGACAATGCTGCGAAGCTCGTCGCCGACAATGGAACGCTGGTGGTCGCGATCTACAACGATCAGGGACTCCAGAGCCGCTGTTGGACCGTGGTCAAGCGCCTCTACAACGCGAGCGCCCTCGCCCGGCTGGTCTTGATTGCCGGCTTCGCCCCCTACCTCGTGGGTGCGCGTTTCGTGGTGCGGTCCCTCTCCGGGCGGGCCCGGCCCGGGCGCGGCATGTCGCTGTGGCACGACATGATCGACTGGCTTGGCGGCTACCCGTTCGAAGTCGCGTCCGCCAACCGGATCATCGGACACCACACCTATCGCGGCCTCGTCCTCGACCGCATGACGAGCGCCGGCAGGCGCAGCGGATGCAACGAGTACGTATTCCGCCGTCCCAGTGGGGATTCGATTGCAGGCGTTGAGCCGTCCACCCGTCGATCGGCGTGATCCGCATCGTACAGCTCATCGATGGGCTGCCGGTGGGCGGTGCCGAGATGGCGTACTACCGGCTCAACGCCACCATAGATCGGACCCGGTTCGATATCACGTTGGTGGCAATGCAGGACGGCGGGGCGCTTGCCCCCCGAATCCGTGCCCTTGGCCTGCCGCTTTTCTCGCTCGGCTGGAGGAAGGAAGGCAGCGTCGTCGGGGCGTTGGCCCGCCTTATAGGTCTCTTGCGCCGGGTCCGGCCCCAGGTCCTGCAAACCTGGCTCTACACGACCGATGTGATCGGCTTGTTCGCCGGCTCTCTGGTTAGGGTTCCCGATATCGTCTGGAACATTCGTTGTGCCGACACCGGATCGCTGTTCGCTACCGGCAAATATCGCCTTCTTCTAGGCCTTCATCGCCGGTTGTCGCGTTATCCGACCGCGATCGTCGCCAACTCGTTCGCGGGGCGGCGACATCATGAAGCCCTTGGGCATCGTCCCAAGCGCTGGCAGGTGATCCCGAACGGCTTCGACCTCGATCTCTTCCGTCCCGATCCCGCTGCGCGCGCCGCGGTGCGGGCAGAGCTGGGGGTGGCGCCCGATTCGGTTCTGATAGGTCTGATCGCGCGGCACGATCCGCTGAAGGACCACGCGAACTTCCTCAAGGCGGCGGCGCGGGTCCAAAGCGGGTTCCCCGGCGTTCGCTTCGTCTTGGTCGGACGTGGGGTTACCTGGGAGAACGATGCGCTGAGCGCCCTTATCAGGCAGTTGGACCTCAGCGAGCGCGTGTATCTGCTCGGTGAACGAAACGACGTGGCTCGGCTGACGGCCGCATTCGACATCGCGTCGTGCTCGTCATCGGGTGAGGGCTTTCCGAACGTCATCGGCGAGGCCATGGCCTGCGCGGTGCCGTGCGTTTCGACGGATGTCGGGGATGCCGCGTCGATCGTCGGCGATACCGGGCGGATCGTTGCACCGGGGGATGCCGCTGCGCTCGCGGCCGGCTGGCGGGAGATGATCGACCTCGAGGCGGGCGGGCGGGCGCGCCTGGGCGAAGCGGCCCGGGAGAGAATTGCCGATCGCTTCAGCCTGGGGGCGGTCGCCCGGCAGTACGAGCAGCTCTACGAGACCATCGCCGATGAGCGCCTCGCCGAGCGAAGCAACCTGCAGCGCCAGGCCGGAGGGCATCGCTAGATGTGCGGCATAGCCGGCTTCATCGAGCGCCGCGGCGACACCGGGCGCGAAAGCCTCTCCGCGGTCGCCTCGGCGATGGCGCGGACCCTGCACCATCGCGGCCCCGACGACATCGGAACCTGGGTCGACGAGGAAGCCGGCATCGCCTTTGGCCACGCGCGCCTTTCGATTCTCGACCTCAGTGCCGCCGGCCACCAGCCGATGGTCTCGGCTTCGGGCCGCTACGTGATCTCCTACAACGGCGAGGTCTACAACTTCCTCGACTTGCGCAAGGAACTCGCGGAAGCCGGCGTTTCGCTCCGTGGCCGATGCGACACCGAGGTGGTGATCGAGGCGTGCGCGCGCTGGGGCGTCCGAAACGCGGTCTCGCGCATGGTCGGAATGTTCGCCTTTGCGCTATGGGACCGCGAGGAACGGACCCTCGTTCTGGTCCGCGATCGATTGGGCATCAAGCCCCTCTATTGGGCCGAGCTCGGTGCCCTCTGCCTCTTCGGCTCGGAGCTGAAGGCGCTGCGGGCGCACCCGGGCTGGGAGCCCGAGGTCGATCGGGCCGCGCTGAGCTCGTACATGCGGTTCGCCTACGTGCCGGCGCCGCACTGTATTTATCGTAGCGTGCACAAGCTCGAACCGGGCGAGATGGTCACCATCGGACCTGGTGGCGCGCTTGCGCGCGAGCGCTTCTGGGACTTCCGTCGCATCGCGACCAATGCGCAAAAAGACCGCCGCTCCCCGTCCGATGGGGAGGCGGCCGAGCACCTGGATTCTCTCCTGCGCAGCGCCGTCGGTTACCGCATGCTCGCGGATGTCCCCATCGGGGCTTTCCTTTCCGGCGGGATCGACTCGTCTACGGTGGTTTCGATCATGCAGGCCCTGAGCGATCGACCGATCCGCACGTTCACCATCGGCTTCGATGAGGCTGAGTTCAACGAGGCGAACCACGCTCGCGAGATCGCACAACATCTTGGCACCGATCACACCGAGCTCTACGCCCGCCCGCGCGATGCGCTCGACGTGATCCCTTCCCTGCCCCAACTGTTTGACGAGCCGTTCGCCGATTCTTCGCAGGTGCCGACCTACATGCTGAGCGCTTTGACGCGGCAACATGTGACCGTCGCGCTCTCGGGCGATGGCGGCGATGAGCTTTTCGCCGGTTACAACCGCTACGCCTGGTCGGAGCGCATCGTGCGACGGTTCTCCTGGATTCCGGCGCCCCTGCGGGGCCTCGCCGGCACCGTGATGGAGTCCGTTCCAGCACCGATCTGGCGCCACGGCATCCGGATGTTGCCACGGCACCGGCGCCCCGGGGATCCCGTTTCGGCCGCTCGCAAGTTGGCGAAAATGCTGAGGAGCCGGGACACCGATAACATCTATCGCCATATGCTGACCCACTGGGCCGACCCCGACACGATCGTGTTGGGCGCCGATGAGCAGAAAGGCATCTTGTGGGATACATCGGTGGCCGATGAGTTTCCCGACTTCGTCGAGCGCATGCAGTTCTTCGACACCGTCGGCTACCTCCCCGACGACATCCTGACGAAGGTCGACAGAGCGAGCATGGGCGTGAGTTTGGAGGCACGCGTGCCGTTGCTCGATCACCGGGTAGTCGAGCACGTGTGGGGTCTGAGGCCGCACATGAAGACACGGGCTGGGCAAACGAAATGGCTGCTGCGGCAGGTCCTCTACCAATACGTCCCGCCGGAGCTAATCGAACGCCCCAAGAAGGGCTTTGGCGTGCCGATCCATCTGTGGTTGCGCGGCGAGCTACGCGACTGGGCCGAGGCACTGCTCGACGAGGGGCGGTTGGCCAGTGAGGGCTACTTCGATCCGCGACCGATCCGCGAGAAATGGGAGCAGTACTTGGGCGGTCACGGGAGCTGGCACTATCTCCTGTGGGCGGTGCTGATGTTCCAGGCTTGGCTGGAGGCGACGACATCGTCGGATTCGCGCGCGCCCGTTGCCCACGCGTTCACCCGCGGGCCCCGCTAAGCCGTGTACTACGCCGACAAGATGGATAGCCTCCGCGACATTTTCGGATGTGCGGATATCTCGTTGCGGCCCGATCAAGTGACGGTGGCCGGGAAGACCTACCGCATCGTCGACGATGTCATCATCCTCTTGGATGAAGCTCACTACCCGGGCCGCGCGGAGCAAGGGGGCGCGGCGGCGGGCGCCGAGGCCTTTTCGCCGGCGGTGCAAGAGACGTTCGGGCGCGAGTGGATGACGTTCCCCGAGATCCTGCCCGAGCACGAAAGCGAGTTCCGTCAGTACTTCGACATCGTTGATGTCGAAGTACTGACGGATCAGCGGGTGTGTGATCTCGGCTGCGGGATCGGGCGCTGGAGCTATTTCCTGAGCGAGAGCGCCGGCGAGGTCGTGCTGGTCGACTTCTCCGAGGCGATCTATGTGGCACGGCGGAACCTCCGCCATGCGGCCAACGCGTTGTTCTTCATGGCCGACATCAAGCGTCTTCCCTTTCGCAACGATTTCGCCGGCTTTATCTATTGCATCGGGGTGCTGCACCACCTGCCGACCGATGCGCTGGATGAGGTTCGGGCCCTCAAACGCTTGGCCCCGGAGCTGCTCGTCTACCTCTACTCCTCCCTCGATGCTCGCCCACCGCATTACGCTGTGATGCTCGCCGTCGCGACCGGGATACGGCGTGCGGTCTGCCACATCACCAACCCCATCTTCCGGGCGGCCTTCACGTGGTTCGCCCTGATCACGCTGTACATGCCGCTGGTATTGCTCGGTCGCGCGGCGTCTGTCGTCTCCCGCGCGCATTGGATCCCGCTCGTCGATTACTACGGCGGCAAAGGGCTCAAGCGGATCCGCCAAGATGTCTACGACCGGTTCTTCACGCCGATCGAGCAACGGGTATCGCGCCGGGACATCCTTGGCTTGTGCGATACTTTCGATCAGGTCATCGTCTCAGACGGGCTACCTTACTGGCATTTCCTGTGCCGCCGCTGATCGCGCGAGCGACGCGCGTGCGTGCCGGCAAAGCGGCGGGGCGAGGGAGCTCGGAGCGAACTGGCGTCTCCGGTCGCCGGCATAGCGAGCCGCGGCGGCGTTCCGGCGAACGATAGGGACTCGGATGCAACTGCCATGGTGGGCCAAGATTGCTCTCAAGCTTGCTTTGGCACGTTTACCGCTGCCATACCCTGCGTGGCGTCGCCTCCCGGTGTTTCGACATGGCGCTATGGACCGACCCCATTACGCATACGACGTCTTTCGAAGCCGCTACGACGCGGCGTCGAATCGCGGGATCGGCGCCGGCTTCACTGCGCTTGAGCTGGGCCCAGGCGATTCGGTGTTCTCTGCCATGTTGGTGCGCGCCTTCGGCGGTGATAGCTGCTGGCTCGTTGATGTCGGCGACTTCGCCACGCATGACATGCAGCGGTACCGGGCAATGGCGCGCTATCTACAAGAGCGAGGTCACACAGAGATTGACCTGGGAGGGGTGAAGACTCGCGGGCAACTTCTCGAACGCCTCAATGCTACATACCTGACTGACGGTCTCGACTCGCTCCGTGCAATTTCGGATAAGTCGATCGATTTCATATGGTCGGTGGCGGTTCTTGAACACGTTCGCCGCCGAGACTTCGCCACTGTCAGCGCCGAGATGATGCGTATATTGCACCCAGTGGGGATTTGTTCGCACCAGATAGATCTTCGTGATCATCTCGATGGTGGGCTCAACAACTTGCGGTTCGCCGAGGCCCTCTGGGAGCACCCACTCGTGGCCAGCGCTGGGTTCTACACCAACCGCATTCGCTACGCCGAGATGCTCGAGCACTTTCGTGCGGTCGGCTTCGGCATAGACGTTGTCCAAGTCGATCGCTGGAGCACACCACCCACCGCCCGGCACGTGATGGCCGCTCCGTTCCGCACGCTAAGCGACCAGGAGCTATGCATTCTGGGCTTTGACGTTGTCTTGTATCCTCTACTTCCCGGACGCCTCGAAGGCCGCATGGCCGGCTGATGCTCCGACCGGCTGCTGTCGTGGTGCCCGCCATCCGACATACATCTGTCTAGAAAGCAAGAAGACGAAGGCTATGAAAATGATCATTATGTAGCCAGTGCGATAGCGGATCGCCGTGCCGGGATTGGAAATACCAGGTGGATAATTAGGAAACATGACCCAGAACACCGTCCCCAGAAACACAAGAAAGTTGTAAACGGGAATACGAGGCAATCGCCTGATCAACAGGAAGCAAAAGACGCAGAGCAACAAACTGCTCTCGACGAATGACAGCACGTGCAAAAGGTGCCCTCTGAGAGCCTCCTCGAGTGATGGACCGGTAAAAGCCAACAGCATTCCCGTCGGTGCTTTCCAGAACGTGTCGTTGGGTTCGATAAGCATTATCTCCCGAGTACTGCGACCTCCGAGCTCGATCATCCATAGGTTCACAGAGCGCGAGAACTGATCGATCTCTGGGGCGTAAAGAAACAAAACGCCCATCGACGCGAGCAGCGCCACTAGCGCTGCCGTTGCGTGTTCACGTACTCGGTTGCCAATCGTTGTGACAGCAAGAAGGAAGACGATCGGGATTAGATAGTGAGGCTTAAAAATGTAAATACCGAGGAGGACAACTGGATGATACCATCGAAGCCGAGCGGTATTGCGATACAGCCTGATAATGTAGGCCATCATGATACCAAGCATGAACACGATTAGCGCTTCTTTGGTAGCAATCGACGACCATAGCGTGAACGAAGGCGCCGTGAAGAGAGCGAAGAGTGCCAGCCGCGCACCGCCGTCTACCGAGCGGAGAACTGCTAACAGGCCGATGAACGCAATGGATTGATAGCCAACATTGATGAGAATGCGATCGCCGGCAAACAGGAACCCGAACGCGGCGCCGACTATCTTGGTGAACAGTGTGGCGAGCGATTGCATCTGCAGCGCCAGACCGAACTCGATGTCACCAAGAGCGGAGACCGAGCTGAACAAGTCTCGGGTTTGGTAGGTCTCGGTATCGGCGATTCCGGTCAGACGAATGACGAAGGTTTCGCCGAGCACGGAGAAGACGGAGCGATAAAGCCAAAGGCCTGCTAAGAGGGCGCCCCATGAGAACACTAACGGTCGCCCAGAAGTATGCATGAACGCCGACGTCCGAATTCGAGCTCGAACGCTAGCGCGATTCGCGCCTGAACACGGCGATGAGCAAGACGAGAAGGGCGCTCGCCGCAAATCCAATACCCATGGGTGGTCCGAGGGTAGCAATCGCCGTTGCGAGCGTTGGCTTACTGGAGGCGTATGGTGGATCTACGATTCGCCCCGAATAGGCGGCACCTACTTCGAGCAGCATTCTCTTCTGCTCCTCGCTAATGAGAAGCGATATCAGTGCACTCCGTACGTCGATCGATGTCGCCTCGTCGAGCTGCTCTGCAAGGTACGCGGTGTTCTGATCCACGGCTGCGCGATCTTGCTCGCGTACCAGGCTGTCCGCTTCGCGAAACACCATCGTTAGTATCTCCAGCGCGCGATCACGCTCGGGATGGGAGTACGTGAGCCGTTGAAAGCCGGTGCGCGTCTCTTCCACCTTTATGGAATCGCCGAGATATTGGGCTAATGTCTGTTCGGTTGGTGGCGACCAAGTGCTCCGGTGCAGGAATTCACGTATGCGCTGTGTCCACACGAAGCGCGCACCAACCGGCCGAATCCACGTGTTCTCTTGTTCGTTCCACTGAGCTCCGAACAACACTTTGATCAGACCGTATTTCTTGTTTAGCCGTTCTGCAAATGTAGGTGATGAGAGCAACAGGATTAGCCGATCGAACGTCGCAGCATTCGCGCTCCCAGGCGTTTCCACGCCAAATATTTGTCCTATTTGTGCCAACCGGCTGCTTTGACCCACCGTCGCCGTCGCGGTCCTCCCGGGTAGAACAACCATTGAGGCAGCATACTGGGGGACGGCAGAACGGAGATCGTGAATGCCGAGCGCCGCGCCGATCATACTAGCCAGCAAGATGAGCCACTTGCCGCGCCAAAGTGCGTCTGCAAACAAACGGAGGTCGACAACCTCCTCCGCGCGCGCGCGCTGAGATTCCGCGTGCGGGTCAGACACTGGTGTTCGGTTTTGCCATGTTTTCAGCTACCTCGCGACGGAATTTATGTGACAGCGGCGGTATTAGTCGCCCAACGATCCATCACGTATGAAGCCGCGAAGGAGCGCCGGCAGTAAATAATATTATTGTAGCAAGAGGTCCCAATCACGAGCGACTTCCCCAAGATTCCCGCCTTGAGTCCTGGAATACAGCCGCTTGCTGCCTCCCAGCATCTGACCTCCGTCTCGGGATAGCGGCCGAAAAGCAAATGAGCCCCGCTTACGTGACGACTCAAGCAAGAACAGGTCGAAGGGTATTGAAATGAAGAGTCCCTTGTCAAAACTGCCTTCGCCGAATCGATCTGCCGTCACGTTCGTCAGAGTCGCCCAGATCCCCACGACGATGCCGCTCTCGAACCGGCGTGACAAGTAGTAGGAAGTTCCCCTATCTCCCGCGAGGAATTGTCCTATGTGCATCGCCGCCATCATGCCATAGATTGGTGTGTCGTAGTAGACGTTGACATGACCCGTGGTTACCTCGTAGTCGAGAAATCCGAAGCGGCCCTCGAAGTCTCTCTGCCGCACTCGGTGAGCATCGAGGCCTACTGCCCAGCGGGATCCGAACGGTCTATATAGAAGTTCACCTCCCACTCCGCCAAACATCTCCTCAAAATAGCCGATCGCTACTCGTGCAAATAAGTCCTCGTCCAGCGCGAGGACGTAGTTGCCCTCCAGCTTGAATACTTTGTCGTTGCCTTCCCTTAGGTATCTATCGATATCGCTTCGTACGCGTGGCAACTCGCTGTTCGACACAGAGATGAGCTTGTCGAAGTTGTTATAGATATCCGCGCTTAGAACCGAGTTGATACTCACGCCGCGCCCGACGTCGAGGTTTGCGCTAAGCTTGGCATACACCTGATAGAGCAGGAACTGGGACGCATCGCCGAAGAATTGGCGGATCTGTGGCGTAAGACTCCAGTTGAAAGATGGATAGCGTTTGGGATCGCGGACGGCCTCGTCAGAAACGTACGGTGGACCACTCTCAAGCGTTGCGTTAGCCCAGATCTCTTCCGAGCTGCCTTGATGCGTGACGGCATTCTCGAGGTCCTGGCGCAGCACGGTGACCTGGTTGATTGGCACTCCGCTGGCCAGGATCACCACTGAGATCTCCTCGATACTTGTGGGCGCGTTGGCCGCGATTACTCTGGCCGACCGTCCGACGGTGCGCGCTGTCTGGCGGTAACGCCCAGGCTGGACGAAAACCGTTGCTCGGGTCCTCGTGAAGTGTACGGCGTCCACGGTCACGCCCTGATCCGCCAGTGTTTGAAACATGGATTCTGCGACATCGATTGCGGCGGGCGATGATGGGCCGGATGTGGTGCTCTCCTGTTCGGCGCCCGCGTAAGTCACATAGGAACGATGTGGCAAAACCGTTACCCGGGCTTCCTCGTGGCCGCCACGAACCCCCACCACGGTCACTTCGTCCACCAGGGCACTCATCGAATTGGCGATTGTCCAGCCAGCGTCGCGGTAATCAACCGGTGCGTGGTGCCCCTCCACCCATACCGTTACAACAGCGACACGCTGGGCAAAGTCGATCGACTCGACCTCAAAGCCTTCTATTTCGAGACGGTCGAACATGTCGTCGATGGCAGAGCGCCGGAGGACCTCCCTCCGCGACAGCGTCACACGTCGTTCGGCTGCGTAAGAATCGCCTTCGACGAACGTCACGTGCTTCACCGGCATGGGCAGGGCCTCGAGGAGCGCACTCGCCATGCGCAAACGATCCGGATTCGCGACGATATTTTCCAGGGTGACGGTCGCCTCGTGATGGGTCACGTCGATGGCAGTCACTCCTCCCCCACCCCGTTCCAGCGAATCGAACAGATATTCGACGATCTCGTGCTCGTTGAGTTCAGATACCGTGAAAGTCGCAGAATCGTGCCCGCCGTCTGCGGCAAGACCCAGAAACGCGACCGCATGTAGCGAATCGGCAGCGGTCCGTGCAACTTCACGGGCGGCCGCCTCTAGCGTAGCCGCTGATGGCGCCCCTGTTGGCTGCGAGAGCTGGATGGTGGCCACGGAGTCGGCGAAATCGATGGAATCGGTAGCAAGTCCTGCTTTGTGCAAAGCATCACTGATTCTCTCGATCGTTCGAATCACGTCGTCCCCCGCGTCTTGGCCCGCGGTTTCTTGTGCCGATGCGCTGGTCGGTTTGGCGCCGCCCTCGCGCAAATTGTCTTGCCCGTCAGCGGATCTCGGAGTCAGCGTGATCGGTGGCTCATCGAACTTCGTCATGCCGCCAGCGTGAAGGTTCGTTCGCACCCCGAAACGAACCATTTCGACACCCCCGCGCTCCCTGGCGACAGCCACTTCAAACCAGTCCAGAAGGCGATAAGTGACACCAAAATTAAACGGCGAAGTTGCTGCTCTGACGATGTTGCCGAGTTCGTCGATCGGTTCATTAGAATAGTCGTTGCCCTCGTATTCTATTTTGAGAGTGAGACCGCGTACGGGCGTGAAGTATTCAATGCCACCAAACAGAGCCGCTCGTTCACCAGAAAAATAGTTCCCGAGACTGAATTGGCCGCCAAGACCCGTGCTCAGCTCACGCTTCTCGAAGCTGCCTACGACTGCTAGCGGGTTTTTGATGTTCCCGCGCGTTCCCATCGCTCCCCATGCGATGCCTGCAGAGAAATCAAGGTCAAGAAACCTTTTGCTGGCAACGAGATACTCGCTTTGGAAGAGGCCCGTTCCCACCCCGTCTTGAAGACCTACTGCGAGCGCCGGCAGCCACTGACGCTCCTCCAAAATTTGGAACTTCAAATCGGCACCCCGGTCTTTGTACGTATCGCTTACTAGTGGGACGAGCTCGAAATCCGTATACCTGAACGTAGCCTCGAGCCACGGAACGGCTTGTAGCGTTATGTAGTAGCGCCGGTAGGGTACTATGTCAGAAGCTCCAACCTCCAACTGACCGTCCGCCGCAAAGCGCGCGGTGCGTGTCTGCAGGAGACCGACGCCGCCGAAGTCATTCACGGACGGGGCATAGAATTCATCTGCTGCCACAGGCCCGACGTGCATCGTCTCCAACAAAAGGACCGCCGCGAGCGTTCGAGACACCGCCCAGATACGCCCGCCCGCCGTGGTCATCTGAATCGCCAGGTCAGCTAGTTATTGCCAATAACAGCAAGCGATGCGGCCGTGATCGCCAACTGACTGACCACCTGGGCGAACTCTTTGGTGATCTGGAACAGGTTGATCGGGGCCGGGTCCTTAGGCACGACGATTGTGCTACCCGGCGGAACCTGCACCGGTGTGTAGTTCCAAACGCTCACCGAGACCGGTTGTGCTTCGCCGTTGGGGTAGACCACGAACACGCGGTCTTCGTCTGCCGATCGCTGGAACCCACCGGCCTGGCTGATGTACCGGTCCACTTTCGTCCCGGAGATGAACTGAAGCGCTCCTGGACTCAGCACATCGCCGATCACCAGAACCGAGTTGGGTCGCTTCGGCACGAATAGCTTGTCGCCGGGCTCAAGCACGCTATCGAGCTCGGGCCTCACCTGTAAGACCGTGGGGTCGGCTTCAATCACTACCCGGCCGATCGCCTCTGCCGAGCTCAGGTCGCGCGTCAGCTCGAAGAACGCGAGGAGGGCGTTCGGGTTTACATCTCCCTGAGCGGCAGCCACTGCGAGAGAGGCGTTCAGTTCTCTTGCGGCGCGCTTGAAGCCTATCTGCTGGGCTTCCCGTACTCGCTCGCGCGTGAAGATTGCGCCATAGGGATACGCCTGCGGCGTCAGACCGCCTGCGCGCTCAACCAGCTCAGAGAGGCGCTCGCCTCGGCGTATTTGGTAGAAGCCGGGTCGCACCACTTCGCCGGCGATCTCGACGGGGCCGGTATCGCGGTTTGTGAAAACTTGATTGAAGCGAATCGAATCGCCGGGACCGAGCGAGACTGTATTGGCGTTTACACGCGCCAGATCGATCAGATCGCGCGTGGCCTGGCCATCGGCAGAGCCGCGTAGTACCTCGATACGTGAAAGATCCGCTTCTCTCGTGGTGCCTCCAACGACCGCCAAAATGTGCGAGAGCGGCGTTTCCGGCAGGACCGGATAAGCGCCTGGGCTACGAACCTCGCCGTTGACGGCGGCGACGTGCTCTAGCGCGAGGGGCAGAAGGTCCGGATAGTTTTCGTAGATGTCAGGGCACACGGCAGGGACAAAGTCCATGTCCCGAGGCTCCGACCCGACGGCACGAATAGCAGTGGAGAATCGTCCGGGTCGCGACTCGGCAACGAGCGCAGCCAGCCTTTGCAGCCCCAGGCAGACAGGCCCGAGCGGTTCCTCGGCGCTTTCGGGCCCCGGCGGGGTTGGCTCCGCCGTTTTCTCTTGGTTTCCAGATCGGATGCTCGCCAGCAGATCGGTGACGGAGGGAGTGCCGTTGCGCCCGATTGCGTCAGTGTTTCGCCTTGCCCCAGCATCGCCACCCTCCTGTTCCGGGCGCCGCCGCCCATCAAGGCCAAGACCGAGGATCGTGTTCTGCACGTCACGCGAGGTCAGGAACCGGACATCCTCATTGCTTAGGACGATAAGACGATCGCGATCGCGCAGCTTGAAATCCTGTTGCGCAGCGAGTACCCGCAATAGGTTTATTGGGAAGAGGCGCCGCGATTGGGTGGCTGGATCCGTGCTCTCGATAGCTGCGAATAGCACGTACGGGTTCTTGCCGAGGCTGGTGGCATTGCCGAGCAAGGCGCCCGCGGTTGGCGCAGAGACCAAGGGCCGGCTGCCCGGCACCCTGACATGACCGACGAGGTCCACCGCGCCGATCTGCACATTCTCGGCCCGGTTGACTATGACGATGTCGCCGTCGCGCAGGCTGATGCCCGTGTCGCGCAGCTCGGCCACCTGCTCGCTGCCGAGATCGTCGAAAGTGATATGGACGAATCGGTTGCCGCGCGGCCGCAGAGCACCACCGGCGAACTCCAACACATCGTGAAGTGAGATCGTCGAGGCGCCCTCCGGCATCTCGTAGATACCGGTTCGCTTAGCCCGCCCCGCGAGTGCCACTGTGGGACCAATCGGCGGTACGACAATATAGTCGCCGTCGAACAGCGAGAGGTCGGTGGTTGCCGCTCCTCCCAGGAGGAGATCGTAGGCGTCAATCCAAAAGATCCGATCGGCCCGCTGGACCTGAATGCGCCTCAAGCTCCCGGTTTTGCGAATCCCGCCAGCCTGACCTAAGGCATCCAAGACGGTCGAGAGCCCTGTAAGCTGATAGGCCCCCGGCGCTGCAACTTCGCCCGCGACGATCACCGAGAGCTCGCGGACAGACCCCAGCGACACGAAAACAGTGGTGCCCAACATGGCGCTCGCCGTGCGCCCCTCGATGTCTGATCGAACCGTCCCGAAGCTTCGACCCAACGAAGGGATGGGCCCGAGGTTGGGAAAAACGAGCCGCCCCTCGCGATCGACCCGCGTAGTCACCGTTCTCGATTGTTGACCCTGAAACGTGACCACAAACTCATCCCCGATGCCGAGAACGTAGTCATCCCGAATGGCACCGGTCGTTAACTCTTTGAGCCCCCCAAACCCCTCGAACAGATCGTAGCCGAACTGCAGTACGACTTCGCCCGCCCGCGCACAGTAGTCCTGCTCCAACGGCGAAAACCGTGGCACCAATGGGAGGAGTTCCCGATCCGCCTCGGTCGCATTGCCTTCGCAGTGCGCCTGAATGAGGAGGCGCTCACCAGGCGTGAACCCCCCGATCAGCTCACCCTCCCTCAGTTTCTCAACGCCAATGGATGCAGCTTCTCGCGCCTGCAATGCGCGCTGGCGCGCATTGTCGACCGGCGACGGTCGATCCTCGAGAAGCGGACCCAGCGCCCCCTCCTGTTGTAACTGATCGAGTTGCTGGAGAAGGCCCTCGAGCGTGCTCGCCGTTTGCGCCAGACCGTCTGAGACCATCATCGTGCCCAGCATGAGGGGCACCACAATGGCCAACGATCGGCTAATATCCGCCCAGCCCATCTTCCACGACATGACATGACCTCTGGTGTATAGGCGCGCGACACGACGTCCCACCTTTACGCGACGCCAAGCCTTGGCGGGGGGGATCGGCCTGCTGGCTGCCGGGTGTACCGACTCGTTCCAGGTTCCGGTTTTGGCCAATTTCCCGGATGCCCTGCGCTTCGCCGTGCTCGGTCAGCCGGACATCCCGCTCAAACGCGATGACATCGCGAAGCTACCATACGCCTCGATAGCCGCAAAGATCGGCAAGGGACCACGCTCGCTCCTGGTGCTCGGACGCTACGACGGCCGCGATCTCCACTACTTGTCGGCCGATCGCGTGGCTGTCGTTACGCGTGACGGCCGATTGGTCAAGACGGCTGGTCTACCCCAGAATCTCAAGGCCACGCATTTCACGCATGACGACCCCGTCGCCGGACGTTTGCACCAACTCACGGAAACAACTCGTTTCGTCCGCACGGTCGACATCGACGCGGCCAACACCTACGGCATGCCCGTCGTCTCCGAATTCGAGCCCCTCGGGCCCGTCACCCTGACGATTCTGGAGATCGAGTTCGAGACGATGCTCGCCCGCGAGCGCAACACAGCGCAAACGATGCGCTGGAGCTACGACAATTACTACTGGGTGGATGCCTACGACGGATTTGTCTGGAAGAGCATCCAACACATCGTGCGGGGCATTCCGCCGATCGAGATTGACGTCCTGAAGCCGGCGGCCTAGTAGCCCAGCGGCCTAGCAGCCAAAGAAAATGCGGCCCAAGGACCGCATTTCTTTACAAGTCGTTGATAGCGGAGTTTACGGCGACGTCGCTGCTGCCGTTGTTGCCGCGGCGACGTCGTCATCATCGCTGCTGATCGAGGCAGCGACCGCTATCGCGATAGCGGCGGCGATTGCGACACCAGCCACGACCCCCGCGGACACTCCGCCGGCTGCCCCAGCGCCCTCTTCCTGGCCGGCCGCTGCCCCCACGCCCGTCTTGTCGGCCTGCGACTGCGCAACCGCGACCGCCGGCGACATGGCTAAAGCGACGCTTATAGCCAAAGCCGTAAATTCTTTCCTCAGAACCATTTTCGCGGACCTCCGACAAAAATCCAACGGCACCCTAGCGACTTTCCCTGCCCCCGCAAGTTGGAAACAGGGGCAGAATCAGTCCGACGCGATTGGCCCGATACCCATCCCCATCGGCAGCGCCACCAGAGCGTCAATATCACTTTTACTGCGAATTGTCCCATTTCGCAATGGCTTGCGGGAGACCCGGTGGCGGGAACTTGACACCGTTGCGGATTGGCAACACAAGTGCCTTCCCGTGCAAAGCGGTGAGGCCGTTGTTGCTGGCCTGGCCGCATGCTATGGGACTTCTCGCGTCCTCATTCGTCCAGTCCTCAACCACCCTTTCCATGCGGCGCCCCTACCGATCGCTGTTTCTCAGCCTTCTGTTTGTGCAGATCGTGGGCTTCTCGGCAGCGGCGGCCGAGGACAGGGGGCTTGTACTTGTCTACGAAGGTTTCCTCGGTGGCCTGCAAAGCAGTGCAATAAAGGTAGTCGCCGAGGTTCGAGGCGATAGCTATCGGCTTGTCAGTGACTCGAAGTCTGCGGGTGTCATCGACACATTCGTTGGCTTTTTCTCGCACGCCGTGAGCGATGGGGCGGTAAAAGACGGCGAGGTCGTGCCGAAGACGCACCGAGCAGACAACAGATGGTTCGGCGAAGACCGCAAGGTTTTCATAGACTATGGGTCGGGGTCGGGCATCACCGCGAGCGTCGAACCGCCCTGGCACGACGACGATCGCGATCCGGTACCGGATCATCTGCTGCCGGCGACGCTCGACCCGCTAAGCGCCGCGTTGCGGATCATCCGCGCGGCCGGGCGCGACGGCGGGCTGCCGCTGACCGTGCCGGTGTTTGACGGCCGACGCCGCTACGATCTTCACATCGGACCGGTCACAGCGGATGACGCCGACGGACCGGCGTACGCCGGCCCTGCTCTGCGCGCGGAAATCGTCCTCGAACGGATCGTCGGCTTCTCCCGACGGCCGTGGTTGCCCCGTTCCGATGATCCGGAGGTGGCAACGGTCTGGCTCGCCGACCTTGTTGACGGACTGCCCCCGATTCCGGTCCGCCTCGAGGCCGAAGCGGTGATTGCCCCGGTGCGGGTTCATCTCGTCGAGCTTTCAGTTGATGGCACGATGCTGTTCGGTGCAGCGGCTCCTAGCCGGACCGATTCGCCTGCAGAAAGCGCAGAATCTCCCTGACGATCTCCGGATCCCCGAAAACATCGTGCTCTTGCCTGCCGCTCAGGACGATCGAGCGGGAGCCCGGCCGTGACGCCATGAAGGCGCCACAATCGCCGCGCTGGCCTGCAGTGCGCGCAGGGTCGTACCAGGGATCGTTGTTGCGGACGATCGCGAGGATCGGCGTCTCTGGCGGCGCGGCGATGCCGCGGACCAGGGCGCCGCCGATGCAGGTCCACTGGGCGATGACCCGGGCGCGAAACTCATCGCCGCGATAGAGCGCAGCGGCGACCCCGCCTTCGCTGGTGCCGATCAGGAACACGTTCGACCAGTCGATCCAGCTGTAACGGCGGAGGCGTTGCAGGGCGTAAGCGATCTCCGCCCGCCGAAAGTCGTAGATGAAGAGGTTGTGGCCGCCGGTGTTGGTACGGGGATCGCACTGGAGCGGCCGAAACCGACGGGCCATGCTGTCTGGTGCGACCACCACGTAGCCCGCGCCCGCCAACACCTTGAAGAACCCGTAGTTGCCGATCCCGGTGCAGCCGTGCAGATAGATGACGACCGGCCGTCGCCCGCTGATCGCGTCCGGATCCGCTATTTCCTCGAGTTGACCGAGGCGGACGGCTCCCCCTTGGTGGGTCGGCGGCAGCGCGATCACGGCGTGGTCGAATGTAAGCTCGAGGTCGGCGCGGCCGCCAAGGAGTGAACCGGCGCAGGCCGCGAGCAACACGGTGGTGAGAACGAGACAGAGCGGCGCGAGGAACGCCTGTGCCGGTGCCATCGGGCGCACGAGACCAGACCGCTCCGAGGAGGTCAAGCGGAGCGGTCGAGGCCGGCGGCAACCACCCACCAGCTCGGCTGCTGAGTCCTGAGACGCGCCGCCGCAGCGCGCGCCGCGGCGGCGGTCGGGAACAGCCCGAAGCAGCTCGCCCCGCTCCCGCTCATGCGGGCGAGCAGACAGGCGTCCTCGGCGGACAGCAGCGCGATGCTCTCGGCGATCTCCGGACAGAGCCGGCAGGCTGCGGCTTCGAGGTCGTTGCGGCGGGCGGTGAGCGCGCCCACGAGGGCGGGCGCATCGACGACGGCCTCGGCCGGCAGTGGCGTCGGCGGGCCGGTCCCTTGGTGGGCAGCGAAGACGGCGGCGGTGGCAAGCGGGCGGGCCGGGTGGACGATGACAAAGTTAACAAACGTGACACGGGGTAGCGGCGGCGCCGGTGTCACGATCTCACCGCGGCCGGTAACCACGCTCGGTCGGCCGGCGAGGCAAACGGCGACATCGGCGCCGAGGGCGCCCGCTAGTGCATCAAGATCTGGTGGGTCGGGGCGGATATTCCACAACATCATGAGCCCGCGCAGCGCCGCCGCCGCGTCGGCCGAGCCGCCGCCCAGCCCGGCCGCCACCGGCAGCTGTTTGTCCAGGTGAATGTGCACGCCGCCATGGACGCCGCCGAAATCGGCGAGGCGGCGGGCGGCGCGGATGACGAGGTTGTCCTCCGGTGCGCAGAGGTCGGCCGCGAACGGCCCCTCGGCGGTGAGGCTGATCTCTGGGGCGGGCGTGAAGCTCAGCGTATCGCCGACATCGGCGGCTACCACGAGGCTCTCAAGCTCGTGGTAGCCGTCGGCGCGGCGCCCGAGGATGTGCAGAAACAGATTGATCTTGGCCGGCGCGAACGCGCTGAGCGCGCCGCTCTCGCGGGGCACGCGGCGGTACGGCTCAGCGGCCGCCCGGAGAGGCCGGTACGTTTGGGGCGGGTGCGCCCGGTGCCGGCTCGGTCCGCTTAACCGCCCCCTCCTCGGCCAGCCGGTTGACCAAGTTCTGCAAAATTCCGAACGAGCGCAGGAAGCCATCGAGCGGCAGAATCAGGCGCTGGCGCGGCACCAGCGGCGGATCGCTCGCATCGGGCGTCGCCGCATCGAAGGGCGAGGCACAGATGAGCTCTATTCGAACCGTACCGCCCGTGAAGGCGACGCGGCCAATGCCGTCGACGAATAGCTCGGGCACCGGCGCGCCGGTCGGCGCGTTTCCCGTGGTCATGATATGGCCGTGTTCATTGCATGGGCCCCCCGCTTGCGAACCTGTTTCGATGATAGGAGGGGACCGGGGGGCGGTCGAGTCGGGTGAGGCGCCGCACCGGAACGGGTCAGCCCGCCTCGGTCTGGGCGCGCTCTGCCCGGTCGTGGCCGGCGAGGGCTGCGAGGTCGGGCAACCGCAGATCGGGGGTCGGCGCATCGGCCGCCGACGGAGTTGCGCCGCCACCCCTGCGTTCCCCCGTGCCACCGCCTTGCCGGTCGATCCACACCGTCTTCAGGCCCAGCCGTTTGGCGGGCACGTGGTCGTGGAACAGGCTTTGGGCGACGTGGGCGATCTCCGTCGCGGTGATGCCACGGGCATCCAAGAGCTCGAGCGCCTGTTGAAATGGCTTGGGATCGGGCTTGTAGGCCCCGACATCGGCTGCGGTAACGATCAGATCGAACGGCTCGCCCAGCTGGGCATGACTTGCGGCGAAAGAGCCGCGGTCGACGTTTGAGACAACCGTGAGGAGAAAGTGCTGCTTGAGGTAGCGCAGCGCATCGATGCTGTCGGGGAAAGGGGGCCAGTCGGCGACCGAGGCACCGAAGGTTTGCGCGGCCGCCTCATCGCGGGGCAGCTCGAGGCCCGTCGCGATGTCGAGGAAGCAGTGGGCGAGGATCTCGGGGTAGGGGGCGGACGGCATGCGTTGCTGGTGGATGGTCTCGGCGGCGGCGAAGCGGGCCAAGATATCCCCATCGGTGGCGGCATGGCCGTGCGCGATGAGGAAAGGGCGCATCGCGGTGATGATGCCCGCCTCCCAGTCGATCAGCGTGCCGTAGCAATCGAAGGTCAGCGCCCTGAAGCGTGTTAGGCGCACGGATAGACACCGCCGTCTACGCGCAGCCGTATCGCAACCCGCGGGCAGTCGCTTCCACCATCCGAACACGGGCTATCATCGCCTTTGCTCGTCATATTCCCATCCGGCGGAGGGCTGGCGTCCAGCCTTGGCTCAGGCTAGCACCCATTCGCGCCCTCCCCTGAGCAGCCCGGCGCCGGCGCCGCGAATTTCACAAACATGTGAGCGCATAGTGACTAGACATGCAGCGAGGCGCACCCGAATCATGCGGGTCCATAAGTCGGACCCTGCGGCCCCGCCGCGATGACGGCGGCCGATCCCGCCGCCGTGTCATTGAAGGAGATCACCCAATGAGAGCGCACAAGAGACGGCTGCTGTCGACTACCGTGATCGTGCCGGCGGTGTTTGGCCTCATGGTCGCAGGCTGCGCGATGGATTTCGGGCGGCGGCAATCCATGCAACCCGTGTGCAGCAGCGATCTGCAATCCGTGCAACCCCTGCGGGGCCGACTAAACGCGTCTCGGTTTGGCAATGCGGCCGCCCGGCCGCAATGACGGCGGCCAGCTCTGGCCGCCGTTTTTCGTTAGATCACGGCTCAGGCCGCCGACGTTCCGGAAGGGCGCCATTAACCTGACGCTTTTTCACGGCTACCGCGTGGATCCAGCCCGCCCCTGCTGGCATCGCTGCCGCATTCGACCGAGGGCGGTGTCGGCACGCGATCGGTGCGTGGCACCGAAGCGGTCCGTGAGGGCGGTTAACGTTGCGGGCGATATGCATTAGGTTGTCGGCGGCGCTGGATGCCATTGGAGGCTCGTCGGATGTTTGGTCGTATCGTTGGCGTGCTGGTCGGGGGAGCGGTTGCGCTCGCGGCCGTCATGTCTGCACAGGCGCAGGATGCCGAGATCGGGGTGGCGGCGGCGGTGAACCCGGCGGCCGCCGGCGCAGGCCGAGCGGGTGCTGACGGTCGGCACCAACGTGTTCACCCAGGAGCGGATCGTCACCGGCGAGCGTGGCCAGACGCAGATGCTGTTCCTCGATGAATCAGCACTGACCATCGGCCCCAACTCCGACATGGTGCTCGATGAGTTCGTCTACGACCCGGACGCCCAGACCGGCTCGCTGGTGATCAATGCCACCAAGGGGGTGTTCCGCCTGGTCGGCGGCAAGATCTCCAAGAAGAACCCGGTGCTGCTGAAGACGCCAACGGCAACACCGGCGGCAACATCGGCGATGGCGAAAACGAGGGCGAGGCGGCGATTCTGTGGAACGGCTCGACCGGCGACAACTTCGGCACGGCGGTGGTGTTTATTCAGGGTAATGGCCCGAGCCAGAAGTCAGCGGCGAGCGTGATCGGCGGCCGCATCTTCGACGATGACAACATCCAGACCGCCTCGATCTCGGGCTTCATGAGCGGCAGCTCGATGACCGCGAGCAACGGGGCCACCAACGGTTCGCTCTTCTTCGACAGCGATGTGCAGACGATCCGCGATGGGCTCGGTGCGAGCGGTGCCGCGTTCTACGGCGTATCGGCCCCCAATGCCTTCGTGCTCGGCTCACTGCAGCCGTCGGCGGGCCTGGGCGCGGAAGAGCTGGACGTCGAGGCGGGCGGCACCGGGGTCTTCTTCCGGCCCAACGTGATCACCCTCAGTGAGACGGGGCCCGAGGCGCTGCCCTCAAGCCGCACTGCACGCACGCTCAATGGCTACTCGGGCGGCCTCTCCCAAGACATCAATAGCACGGGCGGTGTTGATTCCAACGATTTCTTCAAGAACGAAGGCAGCAGCCCTGGCGACATCGAGATCGTCACCGATCCTCTCACGGATTCGCTGACCGCCACGCTCGATGTCGATTCGCCCGGCGGCCCCCAGATCGAAACCTTTCAGGGGGGGGACCAGCTTCGGACACAGTCTTTTTGTCGACGATGACACCTTCGGGACGATCGAGAACGGAACGTCCCTGGTCGGCGGCCTTACCTCCGAATCCCACGATTACCTGACCACGTTTGACCGCCTCGACAGCTCGGGCTTCCTGCCCTCGGGCGTGACCTTCTGCGTCTGCCAGTTCCTGGCCTGGGGCTTCTGGGGCATCGACATCAACAACATCAGCGTCGATGACGCGCGGGTTCACCTCGCGCAATGGGTTGCCGGCGAGCTCGCGACCGATACCCAGATCAGCGCGCTGTCGGGCACCGCCAGCTATGCCGGCCACGCCATCGCCACGGTCAAGAACGGCAGCGATGTGTACTCCGCGGTGGGCAACTTCAGCATGTCGGTGAACTTCGGCGCGCCGGGCAGCTCGACGTTCAGCATCACCGACTTCGATGGCGGAAGCTTCAACGATAACGGAAGTGGTCTCTCCTTCAGCGGGAGCGGCGGCCTCAATATCTTCGATGGCACGCTTCTGGGGCAGGGCGTGCATGCCGGTGTCGACGGGTCGATGCGCGGCTCGTTCGCGAAGGGCGGCGGGAGCAACGCCGCCGAGGCCGGCGCGCACTGGGAGGTCACGGACGGCACCTACACCGCCGGCGGCATCATCGCGGCCGCGGCTTCCGCCGCGCCCTGATGCTGGGGGTTGCTGCTTTGCGTTCGCCAGCATTCTGACCGCGACGACCGTCAATGTTTGGTGCGGCTTGCGCTGGGTTGGTACGGCTTGCGCTGACGATCGGCGTGCTTGGCGCCATGTGCGGCGCGGGGGTCGCCGATGAGTTCATCTTTGGCGACCTGCTGATCGACCATCCGTGGGCGCGCGCCACCGCCGGTGCGGGCAAGACCGGGGTCGCCTACATGAGTTTGGCGGCCACTGGTGAGCAGGCGGACCGCCTGGTCGGAATAGCCTCACCTGTAGCGGAACGCGCAGCGCTCCACACCCACATCATCGAGGACGACATCGCCCGCATGCGCAGGGTCGAGGCCGTCGAGGTGGTGCCGGGCTCGCCAACGGTGCTCGAGCCCGGCGGGCTGCACATCATGCTCATGGGGCTGACGCGGCCTCTGGTGGAAGGAGAGCGCTTCCCGCTGACCCTCGAGTTCGAGCAGGCCGGATCCGTGGTGGTCGAGGTGGTCGTCAAAGGGGTAGGCTCGATGGAGTGACCGGCGCGTGGGCCGGTCCCCGAGAATGAGCGTTGAGCGAGGCGCGTTCGATGAACATGGAACTCCCCAGCGTCTGTCCACTGGACTGCCCCGATACGTGCTCGCTGACGGTGACGGTGGAGAACGACCGTCTGGCCAAGGTGCGGGGCTCGGACGCCAATCCGCTCACGCGCAGCGCGCTCTGCAACAAGGTCGCGCGCTATTACCCCGAGTTCGTGCACGGCGAGAATCGACTGCGGCATCCGTTGAAGCGGACCGGCGCGCGGGGCGAGGGAAACTTCTCGCGCATCTCCTGGGACGAGGCGCTCGATACCATCTGCGAGCGGTTCCAGAGGATCATTGCGGCACACGGCGCCGAGGCGATCGTGCCGCTGAACTACGCCGGTCCGCACGGTTTGCTGGCGTATGCCTCGATGGATCAGCGTTTCTTTCACCGGCTCGGCGCATCGAAGCTGTACCGCGGCTCACTCTGCGGGGGCATTCGCTCAGAGGCTTGGATGGGCACCTTCGGCGCGGTGCCCGGCGTGCCGCCCCAGCAGATTGCCGAGGCCGAGCTGATAGTCATCTGGGGCAACAACGTCACCTACTCGAATCTCCACCTCATGCCGCTGATCAACGACGCCAAAAAGGCCAAGGGCGCGCGGCTGGTGGTGGTCGATCCCAAGCGTATCAAGGTCGCGGAGCAGGCCGATCTACACCTCGCCGTACGACCGGGGACCGATGCGGTGCTGGCGTTCGCGATCGCTTGCGAGCTCGAGCGGACAGGCGACCTCGACAGCGCCTTTATCGAAAAGCACGTCCGCGGGTTCGAGGCGTTCATGGCGGAGGCCCGTGCCTATCCGCTCGAGACAGCCGCCGCGGTCTGCGGCATCCCGGAAGAAGATATCCGCACGCTCGCCAGTTGGTACGCGTCGGCCGCGCCGGCGGCGATCGCGATCGGCAATGGGCTCGAGCGCAACCGCAACGGCGGCAACGGCATCCGCGCCGTCTTCGCGCTACCGGCGCTTGCCGGCAAGTTCGGGGTGCCGGGCGGCGGGCTGGTCATGGGCGCCGGGCATGCGTTTCCCAAGACACCGGCGCGGCTCACCCGCCCCGACTTTGCGCCGCCCGATACCCGGACGCTCGATATCCTCGACGTCGGCCGGCACCTCAGCGAAGACGATATCGAGCCGCCCATCCGCGGCGTCTTTATCTACAACCACAATCCGGTGATCGTTCACCCGGAGCAGAACCGCCTGCGGCGCGGGCTGGAGCGCGAGGAGGTCTTCATCGTCGGGTGCGACGTGGCGATGACCGATTCGATGGACTTGTGCGATGTGGTGCTGCCGGCGTGCACCCACTTCGAGCACGACGATATCTTTGTCTCTTACGGGCATCAC
This sequence comes from Alphaproteobacteria bacterium, assembly GCA_965248765.1. GTDB lineage: Bacteria > Pseudomonadota > Alphaproteobacteria > VGEJ01 > VGEJ01 > CBDFKF01. Next base: position 2,130,653 of record CBDFKF010000004.1, on the reverse strand, counting down.
TACCTGCAGCGGGCCGAGCCGGTCATGGCGCCGGTCGGCGAGGCCTTGCCCAACACCGAGATCTTCCGCCGTCTAGCGGCGCGCTTCGGCTTCGATGATCCGGCGTTTCGGGCAACCGACCTCGACCTGATCGACGATGCACTCGATGCCGATGATCCCCGCATGAACGGGACGCGGCCACGCGACCTCGCCCCCGGCACGGCTCTATTGATGGAATTCGGCGGCGAGGAGGCGGTGCTGTTCAAGAACATCACGCCGAAGACACCGTCGGGGCGGGTCGAGCTCGACTCATCCTATCTAGCCGACAAGTACGATGAGGCTGTGCCCTCGTTCACAGCACTCGAATCGGACTATCCGCTCACCCTTGTCACACCGTCGTCGGACACGCGCATCACCTCGACTTTTGGCGGCCTCCGGTCGAGCGACGGGACGCCCCCGCTCGAGATGCACCCCGACGATGCCGTGGCCCGGAGCCTCACGGACGGGGAATGGGTTCGGGTCTGGAACGAGCTTGGCGAGGTCCATCTGCCGCTCAGCGTGAGCACCGCGGTTCGGCCCGGCTCGGTCTACTCGTACAAGGGGGCGTGGTTCCGAACCTCGGACAACCAGCAGACGGTGAGCGCGCTCGCGCCGGCGACCAAGGCCGACCTCGGCGGCGCCTGCTACAACGATACCCGTGTCGATGTGGCGCCCTGGCCCGCCGAAGACACCTAAGCCGCCGCCGGTATTATGACCACCGGCGCCACTCCGGCCGATCGGTCGTCAACGGTGGAGGCAGCCGATCGCCTCATCGTCGCGCTCGACGTGCCCTCGGCCGAGGAGGCGCGGTCCATCGTCGCCGATCTCGAAGGGACGGTGCGCTTCTACAAGATCGGCCTCCACCTTCAATTGATCCGCGGCACCGAACAACTCATCACGGACGTCGTCGAGGCCGGCAACCGGCTGTTTCTCGATTACAAGATCGCCGATATCGGCGCCTCGATGAAGGCGAACATCCGGGCGGCGGCAAACAGGGGGATCAGCTTCGTCACGATGCAGGGCAGCGGGGACCTGTCGGCGGAGCTGGTCGGCGCAGCGATCGAAGGAAAGCTAGACGGCTGGCCTCAAATCTTCTGCGTGACGCTGCTCACCGGCTTGGATGATGCGGATGCCCAGCGCCTGTACGGCAAATCGGTGTCCGAGATCGTGGTCGAGCGCGCGGCGCTCGCTCGCGGTTGGGGCTGTGATGGCGTGATCGCTTCGGGCTTGGAAGTCGGCCTCATCAAAGAGCAGGTGAGCACCGCGTTTCAAGTCATTACCCCCGGCATCCGGCCCACCGGGACGGGCGCCAATGACCAGAGGCGCGTTGCAAGCCCAAGCGAGGCGATTGGGCGCGGCTCGGACTACCTGGTCGTCGGCCGACCTATTCTCGCCGAGCCCGATGGGAAGGCGGCGGCGCAGCGGATTCTCGCGGAAATGCAGATCGCGTTCGATGCGCGGGGCTGACTACTCGTCAGCGGTGCAGGATTCGCCACCCATCGACTGAAGTGTCATCACCGCCGGGCCGTCGGCTCGCAAGGGTGGCTCGCTGTAGCTGCTGCCAACCGCGGCGGCGAGAGCTTTGCCGCACGCCGCAACCACCTGCCTGGTGATGATGACCACGGGAGCCTGGGCGCTGCGCGCCACCGGGGTGCCGACGCGCGCGTCGGGGTTGTTCGGGAGGGCACCCCAGGGATGGAAAATACATGATGACACCTCTTCGTTGTGTGTGATGGCCCCATGGGGCATCGCGTCTGCTGGAATACGTGGCGCGGCTAATCGCGGCCGCAAAGGGTTAATCGTTCGTTAATGCGTGACCGCCGCTACAGGGATGCGCGTTTGGTCGCCGACGAGGTTCCTGCAGTTGGTATGAAGTTCAGCTCGCGCTGAACGTATCCGGCTGAGCGCTGTCGGCGGTCTGAGCCACGCCGCGCCGGCCGCGCAGGACCGCCTGAATGCTCCCGGATCACCATCAAACCGTTTGCGCGTACAGGCATCACACAATCGGTCCACCTAACCCAGTCGCCCTGTAACACCGGTCACACGACCGGCCCGCCCGCTCGCCCATATGCAGTTTGTTAACGAATCATTAACCAAGTCGGTCGCGCGACCGAACGGGCGGGAAACAAATGAAAACGGGACGGGTTCAGGTCGGTTGCAGAATGCAAACGGTCTCACGGATCACGCAGACCAGCAGCGAACGAACGATACAGGTAGTGTTCGCGCTCGTTGCAATCGTCGCTTTTTTCGCACTCGGCCTCGCTGAGGCCGTCGCGGCCGCGAACAGCCCATGGACGGGCGGCCGCGCGTTCGCTCCCGCCATCGGTCATGTCGATACAGCGAGCGGAGACGTCGTTGCGACACGCGCCGACGGCGCCCGCGCGCTCTTGCAAGCAGGCGATCCGGTCTTTCTCGGCGATGAGCTCGAGACAGCGAGCGGCGCCACGGTCGGCCTGATCTTCATCGATGGCTCAACGTTTGCGCTCGATGAAGACGGGCGGATGGTACTCGACACCCTCATCTTCGATCCCGATGCGCTGACCGGCGGCTCGGTCTTTACCGTGCTCGAGGGCGTCTTCAGCTTCGTCAGCGGCGAAATCGCCAAGACTGGGCCCGAGGCCATGATGGTTCGCACCCCGGTCTTGACCATCGGCATCCGCGGTACTCAGGTTGCCGGCCGCGCCGGGCCTGAGGGCGCAGCCAACGTCGTGACGTTGGTGGCCGGTGCCGACGGCCACGTCGGCGAGATCTCGGTGACCACGAACGGCGGCACGCAGGTGTTGAACGTCGCCAATCAAACGGTCACGGCAACCAGCACCGCGGCAGCGCCCGGACAGCCGGCCGTTGCCACCGATGCCGATATCCAGGCGCAGTTTGGAGACGTGATCGCGATCCTGCCCAACGGTGGGAATAGCGGTGGCGGCGGCGGTGGGAATTCCGGCCAGAACGCCGGTGCGTCGTCCGGATCGAGCAACGGCAACGGCAACGGCAACGGCGGCGGCAACGGCGGTGGTGCTGGTGCCGGCGGTGGAATAGGTGGCGGCGGCGGTGGTGGTGGCAACGGCGGCGGTAACGGCGGCCCAGGTGGTCCGGGCTAGGCGGTCGGCACCATCAGCTTGACCCAACCAACGCCGACCTGCTGAGCGCATCGGCTCCATCGATACCCACACCCACAATCGACTTAGACGCGTTGCGGCGCCTGATCTGGCGCCGTACCGTCGCGTCGTGAACTCCCGAACCAGCTTTCTCGTCGCGACAGCGATGCCCGCCGCGCGCAGCATCGGCATGGCGCTCCACCTGTGGCGGCGGCGCCTGCTCGGCGCGTCTCGGTCGGCGTTTCCCCGCGCCCACGTGTGGCTAGGCGGGCTGGTCGACCGGCTGCGCGGCCCGCGCGGCGCGATGACAGTGCGATAGAGCAGGTCATCGGCACGGCGGTGACGATCGACGGCATCCAGGTGCGCCTGGCCGAGCAGTTGTCCTTGAGGACGTTGCGGATCATTGCGACCGGCCGACACGAGCAGCAGGAGCGCCGGCTCGTCCGCCGCGTTCTGCGCGCGGACGACGTCGTCCTGGACGTCGGGGCGGGGATCGGCCTGCTGTCGATCATGTGTGCCCAGGTGACGGGCTCGGAGCGGGTCTTCGGCTATGAAGCCAATCCGGCTCTGGAGCCGCTCGCCAATGAGAACTACGCACTGAATGGCGTCAGCCCGCACTTGACGATCGGCGCGCTGGGTCGCACCGAGGGCGAGCTTGTGCTGCACGTCGCCGAGGACTTCTGGGGGTCCTCGGTTCATTCGCGCGGCGACGCAACGCACACCGTCACAGTGCCGGTCAAGCCGTTCGCAGCGGAGATTGCGCGGACCCACGCGACCTTCCTGATCGTCGACATCGAGGGTGCCGAAACCGAGCTGTTCGCGGGCGCGGATCTGTCGACGGTCCGCAAGATCGCGGTAGAGATACATCCCCATATCACCGGCTGGCGCGCCGCCAACGCGGTGCGGCGGCGCCTGCGCAACGATGGCTTCGCCGAGGTGAGACGGGACGGCCTGTGCTACCTCTACGTGCGACCCTAGCCCGGCCCGATTCCGCCCTCGCCGCCGTCGGCGAGAAGCCCCTCGAATAACTGGACGAACCGCCTGGTCATCGTCGTCAGGCTGGACCGCGTGATGGCCACTTCGCGGGCGCTTTTGCCCATGACCAGGAGCCGGACGGGATGGCGCGTCACATCGCGGATCGCTGAGACAAACGCCCCGAGATCGTCGCGCGCGCACAGGCGACCGGTCACGCCGTCGTCGATGACTTCGGGCAGCGACGAGACCGCCGTCGCGACCACGGGGGTGGCGCACGCGAATGCCTCGAGGGCCACCCGGGGCATGCCTTCGAGCCGCGTCGGCAGCAACAACACGTCCGCGGCGCGGAGCGCGTCGCGCACCTGGGTCTGGCTGAGCCCGCCCAGGCAGATCAGATTGGGGCGGTCGGGTAGCCGCCGGGAGGTCGACAGCCCCGATGTGTAGGCGAGCTCGAAGGCCGGACCCAGCTCCTCCATGATCGGGACGAGGAGATCCGCGCCTTTACGCTTCCGGAGATTGCCGAGGACGCGCACGCGGTCTGCCGGCGGCGAGGCCGGGGGCTCTGGCGCCGGGGTGAAGAAGTCGGTATCGACGCCGTTGGGGATGACGGTCGGGTCGATGTCCGGGAACATCTTATGCACGCTTCGGGCGGACGACTCGCTCAACGAGACCACCACGTCGGCCTGCCGCAGACTGCGCGAGACGGCCCGGCGAACCAGCGTCTCGTGGTAGATCGCCTGGGGCAGGCTGCGGTCCAGAACAAAGAGCCGATCGACGGCCACCGACCTGAGGCCGGGGCGCATAAATGCGAAACCGCTTTCGGTGGTCACGACGACGATCTGCGTGCCCCGCGGGGGGCGGACCAGGCGCGCAAGCGCCAATGGGCAAATCGCCAATGGCCGCCGAATGCCTGGACAACGGCGCGATGACCCTGCTCGCGGAGGGCGCCGGCCAGCAGCAGCGTGGAGACATCAGAGCCGCCGCCGTGGTGCACGTAGGGAAACCAGAAGTTCATGAGGTCCGCGGCCTGACCGAGAGGGTGTAGGAGGCAAGACGACGGCCTGCGCTAGCTTTGCCCGCGGCCGGATCGGCGCGGCGCTATCCTATCGCATCGTGTGCGCCCTCCGTCTCGACAAGACGGTCGCGTGATCGCATATGGTTCAGGATAGGGCAGCGGTGGACAGCGGACCTGCGAGCATGGATGCGGCGATCGGCTACGATGTGAGCGTTACCCCGAGCCCGCCGGTGCGGCCGCTCGGGCCTCTCGCCTTCCTGAGGCAGGTGCGTGCGAACGAGCTCGGCGTCTTCGGCCGCGCCGTCTTCGAGAACGACATCACCGAGGCAGGTTATCTGCTGCAGCGATTCGCCGTCCTCAACCACCCCGAGGCGGTGAAACACGTGCTGCTGACCAACCATGCGAACTATGTGAAGGGGCGGCTGACCCGCCGCATTCTCGGCCCGCTGCTGGGCGAGGGGCTGCTGACCAGCGAGGGCGAGGTGTGGCGCCGCCAACGGCGCGCTTTGGCGCCCGCTCTTCACCATCGGAGGCTGGCTCGGCTGGCCGAGGTAATGGCCGAGGCGGCGGCGGCGATGATCGAGCGCTGGCGGCCGGCTGCGGCGCGTGGCTCCGCTCTCGACATCGCCCACGAGATGATGACGCTGACGATGGAGATAGTGGGCAAGGCCTTGTTCTCGCGTGACCTCGGCGACCAAGCGGACGAGCTCGGCCGCGCCATCACCACGGTCATCGGCACTCTCGGCAGGCCCCATCCCTTCGACCTGTTGGGCCTGCCCGAGTGGCTGCCACGGCGGCGCGATCCGGCAGCGGCCCGCGCCATCGCGCTGGTGCAGCGCGAGCTCGGCGCGATCATTGCCGGCCGTCGCGCCATCACCGGGGACGGCAGCGAACAAAACGACGACATCCTCGCCATGCTGCTGGCGCGCGGTGAGCAGGGGGGCCGCGAAGCAGCAGCCGGCTTCAGCGATCGCGAGCTGCGCGACCAGATCGTGACGCTGTTCGCGGCCGGCCACGAGACCACAGCGGTGGCACTGACCTGGACGTGGTATCTGCTCTCGTCTCACCCCGCGATCGAGCGCCGCCTGCACGCCGAGGTCGATGCCGTGCTCGCCGGCCGGGCGCCGCGGTTCGAGGATCTCGAGGCGCTGCGCTACACCCGCATGGTGCTGGAGGAGGCGATGCGCCTGTTTCCGCCCGCCTATGCCTTCAATCGAGTGGCGCGCGCCGACGATGAGGTGCCGCTCGCCGCCGGCGAGCACCGGCGCATTCGCGCTGGCACACTGGTCACCATCAGCCCCTATGTGCTCCATCGCAAGGCCGCGCTCTGGCCCGATCCCCTGCGCTTCGAGCCCGAGCGGTTCACACCCGCGCAGGTGGAGAAGCGGCATCGCTACGCCTACCTGCCGTTCGGCGGCGGGCCCCGCATCTGTATCGGCAACGGTTTCGCGATGATGGAGGGCTGTCTGATCCTTGCGGCCGTAGCCCAGGCCTTTCGGTTGCGGCTCGTTCCCGGCCACCGGGTCGAGGCGGTCGGCCACATCACGCTCAGACCGCGCGGCGGTCTGTCGATGCTGCTCGAGCCGCGGGCTCAGAGGTAGCCGGCATGGCGGCCGCGACCGCCTGGTTGCGGGCTTGGGGGTGGCGCCCCGGAGATATAGGGTTACCCCCCATAAATATTCGGGTGTAACCCGAAATATCAAGAGCTGGCGAGCGGGAGCGAGGTTAGGGGCGCGCGTTTTCAGAGCCGTCGGTTGCAGGCCAGCGCTGAGGTAGCGAAACGACATGGCCGTCAGCAGCGTCGACGACCTCACGGGGCCGCAGAAGGCCGCGCTGATGATGCTCGCCATGGGCGATGAGCGCGCCGCGCGCATGTTCGGAATGATGGATGATGCTGAGATCCGCGAGATCTCCCAGCACATGGTCAACCTCGGCACCGTGGATGCCGAGGTGATCGAGGCGGTGTTGCGCGAATTCGTCGGGATGATGTCCCAGACCGGCGCCGTGGCCGGCACCTTCGAATCGACCGAGCGGCTGTTGGCCAAGGGGCTGGACGGGGATCGCGCGAAGGAGATCATGGAGGAGCTGCGCGGCCCGGCCGGCCGCACGATGTGGGACAAGCTCGGCAACGTCAACGAGGAGATGCTGGCGACCTACCTCAAGAACGAGTACCCCCAGACCGTCGCGGTGGTCTTGTCCAAGGTGAAACCCGACCACGCCTCGCGGGTGCTGGGCTCGCTGCCCGAGGACTTCTCGATGGAAGTCGTCGTGCGCATGTTGACCATGGATCCGGTGAAAAAGGAGGTGCTCGACAACATCGAGCAGACGCTGAGGAACGAGTTCATGGCGAATATCAGCCGCACCTCGCGGGTCGATTCGCACGCGATGATGGCGGAGATCTTCGGCGGCTTCGATCGCGGCACCGAGCAGCGCTTCATGGCCGCGCTCGAGGAGCGCAACCGCGATTCGGCGGAGCGCATCAAGGCCCTGATGTTCACTTTCGAGGACCTCATGAACCTCGATCCCTCGAGTGTGCAGACGCTGCTGCATAACATCGAGAAGAACGACCTTGGGCTGGCGCTCAAGGGCGCCTCGGAGACCGTGCGCGATCTGTTCTTCAGCAACATGTCCGAGCGCGCCGGCAAGATCCTGCACGAGGATATGGATGCGATGGAACCGGTGCGCCTTTCCGAGGTCGACGAGGCGCAGCTCAGGATGGTCAACAAGGCCAAAGAACTTGCCGATGCCGGCGAGATCGTGATCGCCCAAGGCGGCGAGGACGAACTGGTGTATTGATCATGGGTCTTTGGGTCCCCAAGATCAGTCCGCAACACCGGTGCGCAAGGCGACATGAGGTGAGGCGGTGAGGGAACGCTCGTGAGGTCGGAGCAGCTACTGGACGTCCTGAAGGCGCACATCAAGTTTGTTGGTGGCAAGCGCGGCGGCCAGCGCGCCGATCTCCGGGGGCAGGACCTGTCGGGGCTCAAGTTGCCGAAGCTCAATCTTCAGAACGCGATATTGGCCGGGATCAACCTGCGAGAGTGCGTCCTGCCGGAGGCCAACTTCGAGGAAGCCGATCTGTCGCGGGCCAACTTCCATCGCGCGGATCTGCGGGGTGCTAGCTTCCATGGCGCGAACATGGTCGAGGCGGTTTTCGAGGAGGCCGACCTGCGACCAGGCGCGCTGTGTCAACGGCGGCGTAAAAATGTACCGGCGCGGCGGCGTAAAAATGTACTGCGGGCTGGGTGGTAGCTTGTCCCCGTAGTCCACGGGAGGGACCCGCGCGCGGGTCGACGCGCCCTCTGTGCGCGGCTGGCGGCGGGCCGCACGTGGGAGGGGGCTGTGGGCCCACGGGGACAAGCGGGGGGTTATTCGGACGGTTGCCGGCGTCGTGACCGGCTCTGCTTGAGGCGGTAGCTCTCGCCGTTGATCTCCAGGATATGGCCATGGTGGGTGATGCGGTCGAGCAGCGCGCCGGTGAGGCGCTCGCTGGCGAACACCGTCGTCCATTCCTGGAAGGGCAGGTTTGAGGTCACGATGGTGGCGCCGTTCTCGTAGCGCCGGCTGAAGACGTCGAACAGCAGCTCGCTTCCGGTCTGCGACAGGGGCCCGTAGCCGAGCTCGTCGACGATCAGGAGATTGACCCTGGCGAGCTGGGCCTGGAGGCGGAGCAGCCTCTTCTCGTCGCGCGCCTCGATCAGCTCGTGGACCAGATGGGAGGCTGTGGCGAAGCGCACGCCGAGGCCCTTCTGGCAGGCGGCGAGGTCTCGGCGAGACGATCGTAAAGATAGTCCATGAGAAAGTCGGTGGGCCCGTCCGGCGTCCACGCTTCGAACTCAAGAGATCGCGCCCTCGGTTCCTCCGCCGCCGCTCCGCCACCCAGCGCTGCCCCAAGAAAAAACGCATAGGTCGAGCGCCAAATCAGGTCGAGGAGTGCGTTGCCTGCCCGCGTAAGCATCGTCCCGCCCCTGTCCTTTCCGACAGCGTCACCATAGGCGGGCGATTATGTTCTCAATTGGGCCAAACAATGGCGCTGCCAAGGACTCGCTGTTTTCCAACCAGCGGAGCTGATCTGAAAACGCTACTGCGGCGGCTAGCTCATTTTTCGTGCGCCTTTTGTCGGCAGAGGCGTTTGACCTCCTCGGCGGTCCGCGGTGGTTGCCAGGGATACTCGCCCTGCGGTCTGTTGCTCCACACGTCCCGCATTTCGTACAGATACTCCTCGACTTTCACGAAGTCGCTTTCCTTCGGGAACGTCGCGCTACGAGACCGCAACACCCCTTCTCTTCACGTTCTTCGGACGACTCGCCTTCGGCGGGTCTACTGTGTTCCTGAAGGTCACTGAAATAGTCGAGAACGTTGCGGACGCCCCTGTGCATTGCTGCCAACAGGCTCCCACGCGTGACGACAAAGGTGTCTGCCACTTTGTCGCTCTTGTCGACGATCTTGATCGTCGTACCGATGAAATCATCGAGTCCGAAGTGGGGCAAGTAGTTTTCGTTCTTTCGCGCGTAGTCCTTGAACGCCGCAGCCTGTGCGGCGCGGGATTGTCGATGAAGTCGTCCTCGCCGCGGATGCCGTACTTGCCGGTGAAGTTGCCTTGGTCGTCCATCATGCCGGCGTCTCGCATCGCCGGTTTGCGCATCTGGAGCCGACCACGCGCGAGGCCATCCGGGTCCTCGCGAATGACGCCCCACCCAAAGCATGAGTCCTTCCTTTCTCCACCCGTCTCTAATCTCGCCAACCCTTCGACCCACGCCGGCGATAGGCGGAAGTCATCGTCCAATCTTGCCGCTATGTCCGGCCTTACCTGCGCCTGCGGCTTGGGGTGGCGAAGAAACTACTTCACGTTGGGGCTCCTCTTTTCCTCTCGGAGCTCGTAGAGGCTGCGATCGAACCCGGGGAACTTTCGTAATCCCGTGTCGCCGTCCTTCGCGCCGCTCTCCTGCGCGAACTGCTCGGGGGTAGGCGACCGGCTGGCGGCAAGGCCATCGTTGCCGCTGCTGCCAACAAGAACATCGCCGGTGCGGCTGCCGGACAGGACGTCGTCTCCGCTGGCGCCGATCGGAGTCTCGTCGCGACTGTCGCCGGCGAACCGGCGCCCGAGAACGCGGAGCCGGGCCTCGTTCATGATCTCGTCGGCCGGTGCCGACTGGCTCTTCGGGGACAGCGTGCGCGCGGCATGGAGGAGCCGGAGCTGGCGCTCAGGGTCTATCCGTCGGGTGCTGGTCGCGGGTAGCCGTTCGCCGTCGGTGCCGCCGGGCACCAATGGGCTCGGGCGCAGGGATACGCCGTCCGCATCGCCCTGCATGCGGCGCAAGGCGTTGGCCGTCGGGCCGTTCGGCGTCATCTCGCCGTCGGGCTCCAGCCCGTTGGCGCGCTGGAAGCCGCGGATGGCGACGCGCAGCCGGTTCGATCGCCCGACCCCGTAGTCACCGCCGTCGCGAGGATCGTCGCGCGAGCCGAAGCCGAAGGCACTTAAGGCCGCGAACGCATCTTCCAGCGTCTTTTCGTCGTGAGAGTTGTTGGCGCTGGCGCGCGGCCCCACCGCGCCGTTCAACTTGATCTTTGCGGGATCGAAGCGCGGCCGGTTCGGCTCGGCCATCTTGCGGTGTAGATCGGGGTCGTAGTGGAGGCGATACTCGCCGCCGACCATGGCGACGTAGGCGTCGTGATCGCGGTGGTCGCCGTCATAGCAGATGGGATCGGCGCGTACGGCATCGAGCTGGCGCCGACTGAGCGGCTTGAGCATCGGACATGTTCCTCATGAATATGGGCATCTCTAGGAACATTTCACCAACCCGGAATACCTATTCACATAATGTTATTATGGGCAACTGCTACGCGGTGTGCCGAGATGGCGCGGACAGCTAAAGAGAGCTGCGGTCAGCCGCCGCCGATGCGCGGCAGGAAGTAGACCTCGCTGTCGGCGGCGATCGGCTCGAGGTAGGGGTCCTGAAAGATCTCGCCGTCGATGGCGATGGCGGTGTCGGTGCCAAGGTCGGTGCCGAGGCCCGGATAGAGCGCATCGAGGGCCCGCAGGAGCTCACGGACATCGCCCGCCGCGACCTCGATCTCGGTCTTGCCGCCGGTGAACCGCTGGCTCGCCCCGCTTGTGAGTACGACCCGCGCCAACGGTTAGTCCCCGTTGTCGATCGCCTCCAACAGCCGCGGCGGCGAGATCGGCAGATCGGTCATGCGTCGGCCCGTCGCGCTCTCGATAGCATTGGCGACGGCCGCCATCGGCGGGCAGATCGGCACCTCGCCAACCCCGCGCACGCCATAGGGATGCTTCGGGTTCGGCACCTCGACGATCACCGCATCGATCATCGGCACATCCGAGGCGACCGGAATGCGGTAGTCGAGAAAGCCGGGGTTCTCGAGCCGCCCGTTCTCGTCGTAGATATATTCCTCGTTGAGCGCCCAGCCGATGCCCTGCACCGCGCCGCCCTGGATCTGGCCCTCGACGTAGGACGGGTGCACCGCCTTGCCGGCGTCCTGGACCGCGGTATAGCGCAGCACCGTGACCCGGCCGGTCTCCTTGTCGACCTCGACATCGCAGATATGGGTGCCGAAGGACGGCCCGGCCCCTTGGGCGTTGATCGAGGTGTGGCCGTTGATCGGGCCGCCGGTCTTGCCGGCCATTGCCGCGATGTCCCCGAGCGACAGCGGCTCAAAGTCACCGGCGTTCGAGCCCGAGGGCCGCGCCTCGCCGTCCTCCCAGATCACCGCCTCGACGTCGATCTCCCAGATCTTCGCCGCCCGCTCGCGCAGTTGCTGCACGACGTCCTCGGCCGCCTGAATCACCGCCATGCCGGTGGCGAAGGTGACGCGGCTGCCGCCGGTGAGGAACGTGTAGCCGATCGAGCTCGTGTCGCCGACGATCGGGCGCACCCGCTCGATGTCAATGCCGAGCACCTCGGCCGCCATCATCGCGAGCGAGGCCCGCGAGCCGCCGATGTCGGGATTGCCCGAGATCAGCGTTGCGGTGCCGTCCTCGTTGATGTGCAGCGCCGCGCACGATTCGCCGCCGATGTTGAACCAGAATCCCGAGGCCACGCCCCGGCCCTGGTTGGGGCCGAGCGGCGCCTGGTAATGCGGGTGCTCCTTCGCCTGGCGCAGCGTCTCGGCAAAGCCGATCGGTCCGAACACCGGGCCGTAGGCCGCGTGCGTGCCCTCATTCGCCGCGTTCTTCTCGCGCAGGGCGACCGGGTCCATGGCGATCTTCTTGGCGATCTCGTCGAGCACGCACTCGACGCCGAACTCCGAGATCGGCGCCCCCGGCGCGCGGTAGGCCGCGACCTTGGGCCGATTGGTGACGACGTCGAAGCCAATCACCTTGACGTTTTCGAGATCGTAGGGCGCGTAGGCGCACATGCTGCCCGGCATCACCGGCGAGCCCTGGAAGGCGCCGGCCTGGTATTTAAGGACCGCCTCGCCGGCGGTGATCCGCCCGTCCTTGGTGGCGCCGATCTTGATCCAAATATGGGCGCCCGAGGTCGGGCCAGAAGCGCGGAAGACCTCGGTGCGGCTCATCACCATCTTGACCGGGCGCATGCATTTGAGCGAGAGTGCGAGCGCCAGCGGCTCGAGATAGACTACCGTCTTGCCGCCAAAGCCGCCGCCGATCTCGGAAGGGGTCACCCGCACCTGCGAGTTCTCGAGCCCGAGCACCTTGCAGACGAAGGTGCGGACCGTGAATTGGCCTTGGGTCGAGCACCAGATCTGGCACTGGCCGTCTTCCGCCGCGCTGGCCACCGCCGCGTGCGGCTCGATGTAGCCCTGGTGCACCGGCTTGGTGGTGAACTCGCGCTCGACGATAACCTCAGCGTCCTTGAAGCCTGCCTCGGTATCCCCCAGCGTGTACTCGACGCGCTTGGCGATATTCGAGGGCGTGGTCGGCGTTGGCTCGACGCCGATCGTGAACATGTCCTCATGCAGCACCGGCGCATCAGGCTCCATCGCCTCTACCACGTCGATCACATGCGGCAGCACCTCGTAGTCGACCTTGATCAACCCAAGCGCCTGATCGGCGATCGCGGCCGAGGTGGCGGCGACCGCGGCCACGGCATGACCGTCGTAGAGCGCTTTTTCCCGCGCCATCACGTTCTGGGAAACATCACGGAAGTTGACCAGCACCTCGCCGGCCGGCGAGAACTCGGAAGCCAGCTCGGGGAAGTCGGCGGCCGTCACCACCGCCTTGACGCCGGGCAGCGCCGCGGCTTCGGTGGTGTCGATCGAGCGGATGCGGGCATGGGCATGGGGGCTTCTCAGCACCTTGCCGATGATCATGCCGGGCAACGAGAAATCAGCGCCGAATTGGGCGCGCCCGGTCACCTTATCAACCCCGTCGGGACGGATCGGGCGCTTGCCGACCCACTTGTATCCGTTGCCGGCGCCGTTGCCGCCGGCGTTTCCATTACCCTTGCTCATGCCTGTTCTCCTCGCATCTCGGCCGCGGTCAGCATCACCGCACGAATGATCTTGTCATAGCCGGTGCATCGGCAGAGGTTGCCGGCCAGCCAATAGCGCACTTCCGTTTCGGTGGGATTGAGGTTGCGGTCCAACAGCGCCTTGGCCGCGACCAGAAAGCCCGGCGTGCAGATGCCGCACTGCAGCGCCGCCTCCTCAAGGAATTTCTGCTGCAGCGGGTGCAGGTGATCGCCCTTGGCCATGCCCTCGATGGTCTCAACCGCCCGGCCCTCGGCCTCGGCGGCGAGCACGAGGCAGGCGCACACCAGCCGCCCCGCGAGCATCACACTACACGCCCCGCAGTCCCCCGACGAGCAGCCCTCTTTGCTGCCGGTGAGGTCCAACTCATCGCGCAGGACATCGAGAAGCGTCTGCTGCGGCTCACACAGGAACTCTACCGGCTCGCCGTTGACGGTGGTCGATACGTGGTACTTCGCCATCACTCTTTTCCTGCCCGCTCGAACGCGAGCGTCGCGGCCCGACGGGCCAAAACACCAGCGATCTTGGTCCGGTACACGACAGTACCGCGCTTGTCGTCAATCGGCGCGCAGGCGGCCCGCGCCGCTGCATCCAACTGCCCAAGCGTCGCCTCATCAAGGCGGTTGCCAACCAGCGCCGCACCGGCCTCGGGCACCAGCATCACGCGCGGCGCCACCGCACCGAGGCTCACCCGGGCAGCGGTGCAGACGCCGCTCTCATCGAGGGTCACGCTTACCCCGGCGCCGACCACCGCGATGTCCATCTCGGTTCGCGGGATCAGGCGCAGGTAGGCATCGCCCGAACGAGGCGGCCGGGCCGGCAGGCGGAAATCGATGACCATCTCGCCCTTGCCGAGCGAGGTCTGGCCGGGCGCGATGCCGACATCCTCGACCGCGACGTCGCGGCGCCCGTCCGGGCCCACGACGGTGCAGCTCGCGCCGGCCGCGACCATCGCCGGCACGCAATCAGCCGCCGGCGAGGCATTGCAGAGGTTGCCGCCGGGGCTCGCGCGGCCCTGAATTTGCGTCGAGCCGATCAGGTCCATCGCCTCAACCACACCTGGCCATGCGGCCTTGAGCGCAGCGTGCTCGGTTATCTCAGCACCCGGCACCGCGGCGCCGATGCGAAAGCCGCCGTCCTCGGCGGCGATGGTCATCAGCTCGGGGATGCTTTTGATATCGACGATCAGCGCCGGGCTGATCATTCCCGAGCGCAGCAGCACCAATAGGTCGGTGCCGCCCGCGAGCACCTTAGCCGCGCCGTCGGCCGCCGCGAGCAGGCCAACCGCCGCATCGAGTGTATCGGGCGCTTCGAATCGCATCGTGGCCTGGTCCTCTCCTATTGCTTCGCATCGCCGGATCAAAGCCAAGACCGCCCGGTGACGCGGCGGGGGGATTGTACGGAGGCGGGCCCGACCGGCCAACCATTTGTTGCCTAGCGTGCTGCCGTACGCCCCGGCAGCAGCCGATAGGCAAACGGCGCGCAGGTGATGATCAGCGCGATGCGCACGATGTGCATCGTCGAGACGAACACGGTGTCGGCGCCGAGCGCCAGCGCGATCAGGCTCATCTCGGCGAGGCCGCCCGGCGCCAGCGCCAGCACCATGACGAAGAAGTCGGCGCCGACCAACGCCTCGGCGCCCAGCGCCAGCGCCGCGGTCAACACCAGCATCAGCCCGGCGCTACCCGCCCCCAAGCGCAGGATGTGGGCAACGTGGCGGATCGAGACGCCGGCGAAACGGCAGCCGACTGCCGCGCCCACGCCGACCTGGGCAATGGCGATGATCTCGGCCGGCGGGTGCGACGTCGTCAGGCCGCCAAGGTGGATCGCCGCCGACAGCACCATTGGCCCCACCAGCCCGGCCGCCGGCACGCGGAGGCGCCGGGCAACGAGATAACCGACGATACCGCAAGCGACCAGAACCGCCGCGCCGACGGCATCCAGCCCGGCAATCGAGCCGGTCTGGGCCGTGGCCGGTACCTCGAGGCCCTGTACGAAGCGGAAATAAACCGGGATCACGACGACCAGAAAGAGGATGCGCACGGTGTGGATGAGCGAGATCGTGCGGCCATCGCCGCCGAGGGCATCGCCGACCAGCACCATCTCGCTCAAGCCACCTGGCATCGCGGAGAAGTAGGCGGTGACTCGGTCGAAGCCCGCCACCCGCATGAAGAAGACGACGCCAAGCCCAGCGACGATCAGCAGATAGATCAAAACGGCGATGAGACCGTGCGCCCAGCGCGCCAGGTTCTCGAATACCTCCGGTGAGAAAACGCTGCCGAGCATCACCCCGAGAACCGCGATCATCACGGTGCGCAGGCTCGCCGGAACCTGCACTCTGATGCCGCCGAGCGAGGCCGCGGTGGTCAGGCACATCGCCCCAAGCATCCACGAAAGCGGCATGTTGAGGAGGTTGAACAGCACCCCGCCGGCCGCGCCGATGGCCAGACCCTGCGCGACGGCGCGGCCGTCGAACGGTTGGGCTGCGGTCAGCGACGTCGTCACCGGTGCCGCCGTTACTCGGGCCGCTTTGTCGTCAATCAACGTAGCGGCCGAGTCGGACGGCGGTCAGTCCGGGTGTGAGCGCGCGCGACGGCATCACGAGGACGCAGTCGTCGTGCGGCGTCCACACGGGCTGGTCGCCGTCGTAGGCGATGAGCGTCCCCTTGCGCGGCACGACCTCAAGGCCGGCGAAGTGGCGAACGAACCTGAACGGGCCGCTTCGCACGTGCACCAGTTCGCTCACCTCGATCGCACGTGACCGAGGCAGCTCCGCTGGCACCGGATACCGCGCCGCGAACTCGGCGGTGATCGCCCCGAAGTGGTGGAGAAACCGCAGGCACGTCCGGATCGCGACCGCAGCGCTTTCACGCCGCCAATGTTGGCCGCACTCCACCAGCGCTGCCGTTTGCGCCGCGTCCTCCTCACCCCAGGGCCCGAAGTCGCGCAGCCGGATGCCATCGGCGTGCCCTCCATCGACGACGATGACGTCAGGGTAGCCGAGCGCCTCGGCGAGCCGCCGGCTCTTGGCAAGCGCTCCGGCCACGAACATCGGCGGGCTATCGACCTGCATGGAGTGGAGATCGAGGAGGTGGTCGATCTCGCGAATGACCGGCAGCATGGACCTGGCCCGCCGGCGCTCCCGCGACTGCCGCCGCGGCTTCGCGAGATCCGCTCCCCACAGCCGGTTGAAATCCTCATCGCAATAGCGTGAGGCCTCCGGCGCGGTCGGCTCAAAGGCTTCATACGCTTCGATGTTGGCGAAGCTCAGCGTTAGGCGCCCGGTCAGCGGCGCGACCTCGGCCTCGAACAGGAACTTCAGCGCATGGGCCCCACACAGCTCATTGCCGTGCGTCAGTGCGTTGATCATCAAATGCGGGCCCGGCCGACCGGAATCGAGCGTCGTCACATAGTCCAAGCCCGTGTTGCCGGCCCGCCATGGCGTGATATCGACGGGCTGAAGCTCGAGCGCCGGCACCTCGCCCGCGGCTCCGACGCCATCGCGGGTCACGGTGTGAACTGCTCGTTGAGGATCCGTTCCTCGAAGTTGTGCTCGGGATCATAGAGTAAGTAGAAGCGGCGACTGCGGTCCTCGTGGACATCAACGCGGCTCACGTTGCGTACCTCTTCGTGATCCGCGACCGCGCTCACCGGTCGCTTGGCACTCTCCTGGATCTCGAACCGGATGTGGCTGTCCCGCGGCAACAGGGCGCCACGCCAACGTCGCGGACGAAACGCGCTGATCGGCGTCAGCGCAAGCACGTCCGATCCGATCGGCACGATCGGCCCGTGGGCGGAGAGGTTGTACGCCGTACTGCCCGCAGGCGTCGCGACGATGACCCCGTCGCATATGAGCTCAGGTATGCGCATCACGCCGTCCACCGATATGCGTATCTTCGCCGCCTGGCGGGTTTGGCGCAGGAGAGAGACCTCGTTGATCGCGTGTGATTCGTGGACGCGGGCCGCGGGCTGGACCGCCCTCATACGCAACGGATAAAGCGTGACCTGTTGTGCCGCCGCCAGCCGTTTCAGGAGACCGCTCTCGCGGTACCCGTTCATGAGGAAGCCGACGGTACCGCGGTTCATTCCATAGACGGGCGTATCGTCGTCGATGTAGAGATGCAGGGTTTCGAGGATGAAGCCGTCGCCGCCCAGGGCGACGATGATATCCGCCCGTTTCGGTTGGACCCCGTTGTAGCGTTCGTTCAGCTTTTTCAACGCCTTCTGGGCGGCCGGCGCGCGCGAGGCGACGAAGGCGACCTTCAGGTCCGGCATGGCGACGATCTCGCGGGGAGGGCGGCAAACGGGCGGCCAGTATAGCGAAGCAGCGGGCCCGTGCTACCCCGGCTCCGGTCGCACCGCACGGCGGTGCACGCGTATCACGTGTTAGCCGCCGGTGACGCTCATGTGACGGGCGAGCGCCGGCGCTTGCTCACGCCGGTCGATCACGAAGTCATGGCCTTTGGGTTTGCGCCCGATCGCCTCGTCGATCGCCGCCTCGAGGGCATTGTCGCTTTCACTGGCGCGCAACGCCGCGCGCAGGTCGGCGGCATCCTCCTGGCCGAGGCACATATAAAGTGTCCCGGTACATGTCAGACGCACGCGGTTGCAGCTCTCACAGAAGTTATGTGTAAGCGGGGTGATGAAGCCGAGGCGGCGGCCCGTCTCACGGACCGTCACGTAACGCGCCGGCCCACCGGAGTGATAATCGCTGTCGTCCAGGGTCCAGCGCCGGGCAAGCTGGCCGCGCACAACTGAAAGTGGCAGGTATTGATCGGTGCGGTCCTCGTCCACTTCGCCTAACGGCATGGTCTCGATCAGCGTGAGGTCGTAGCCGTGCTCGCCGCACCAAGCGATCAAATCGTCGAACTCCTCGGCGTTGACGCTTTTGAGCGCGACGGTGTTGATCTTGATGTCGAGGCCGGCCTCCTTGGCGGCGGCGAGCCCTGCAATCACCGTCTCGAAGCGACCCCACCGGGTGATGGCGCGGAACTTCTCGGCATCGAGCGTATCGAGCGAAACATTGACACGGCGCACCCCACACTCGACGAGTTCAGCCGCGTGACGCGCGAGCTGGCTGCCGTTGGTGGTGAGCGTGAGCTCTTCGAGCCCACCGCCGTCCAGCCGTTCGCCCAGGCTGCGCACGAGGCCCATGATGCCGCGACGCACGAGTGGCTCACCCCCGGTGAGCCGCAGCTTGCGCACGCCTTTGCGGATGAACGCAGCGCACAGGCGCTCAAGCTCCTCGAGCGTCAGCACTTCCTTCTTTGGGAGGAACGTCATGTGTTCCGACATGCAATACACGCAGCGGAAATCGCAGCGGTCGGTCACCGAGACACGCAGGTAGGTGATGTGTCGGTCGAAGGGGTCAATCATTGTGACGTGGTGTGCCGCGGCGACAAGCGTTATATATCCTCGTATATAACCCTTCGCTGTTCCTGAATCCAGCGCCTTGACTCACAAGCGAAAGGCCGCACGCGTGAAGGAATTCGCTGTCACGCCTGATCCGAGCGATCCCCGCCTGGTGCAGCGGGTGAGCGGGGCCGACCACGGCGGCGCCCCGGTCGAGATCTCCGTGCCGAGCGAGCGCCCGCTCACACTCTTCCTGAACGAGCAGGAAATCGTCACCATGATGACGATCGGCGACTTCCCTGATTACCTCGCCGTCGGCTACCTGCTCAATCAGAACATGTTGCTGCCCGACGACGTGATCGCGGCCATCGACTACGACGAGGACATTGACACCGTGGTCGTGCGCACCGACCGTCGCACGGACTACGAAGCCAAGCTCAAGAAGAAGACACTCACCTCGGGCTGCGCCCAGGGCACTGTGTTCGGCGATATCATGGACAAGCTCGAGGGCGTCGAGCTCGACCCGGACGCGATCGTCCGCACCTCGTGGCTGTATGCCATCAATCGCAAGATCAACGCCCAGCCAAGCATTTATCTCGAGGCCGGTGCCATCCATGGCTGTGTGCTCTGTCGCGCCGACCAGCCGCTCATCTACATGGAAGACGTCGGCCGCCACAACGCCATCGACAAGATCGCCGGCTACATGTTCCTCAATGGGTTCACGCCTGAGGACAAGATCTTCTATACGACGGGCCGTCTCACCAGCGAGATGGTGATCAAATGCGCGCATATGCGCGTGCCGATTCTGATTTCTCGCTCGGGCTTCACCGCGTGGGGGGTCGAGCTTGCGCGCGAGACGGGGCTCACGCTGATCGGACGGTCCAGGGGCAAGCGTTTCATCGTGACCTCGGGCGCCGAGCGCATCGTCTACGACGCCGACCCGGCGGCCGTGCCCGAGGAGAACCGACGTATCCAGCGCAAGGCGAGCCTCGAGGAAGATGTCGACTGAATCGGACGGCGTCGTTGGCGTACTGCTGGCAGGGGGGCTCTCAAGGCGCATGGGCGGCGGCGACAAGTGCCTCCTGCGACTGGGCGGAGAGACCTTACTAGGCTGCGCGATCACTGGTGCTCGGCCCCAGGTCGCAAGCCTGATCATTAATGCAAACGGCGATGCCTCCCGGTTCGCCGACTATGGGCTTCCGGTAGTGGCAGACGCGGTCGCCGGCTTTGCCGGGCCGCTCGCCGGCGTACTGGCGGGGATGGAGTGGGCAAACCAGAGCACCACCGCCGCATCGTGGATTGCAACCTTTGCCACTGACGCTCCTTACTTCCCGGCTGATTTGGTCGCCCGCATGCGCCGCGCCATTGAAGACGAAGGCGCCGAGCTTGCCTGCGCTACCTCGGCCGGGCGTGCCCACCCGGTGTTCGGCCTGTGGCCGGTGCATCTGGCGCCGGAGCTGCGCCGGGTAATGACCGAAGAGGGCGTGCGCAAGATCGACATCTGGACGGCGCGCCATCGCCTGACCAAGGTGGCTTTCCCGACCGAGCCGCTGGATCCGTTCTTCAACATCAACCACCCCGGCGACCTCGACGAGGCCCGGGCATCGCTCCGTACGGCGGCGGCGCCGCGGTGACCAAACACGACCACCCCGGCAGCCCGCAGCTCCGGGTTCTTCTCGGATTCCCGGTCGCGATCGGGCCCGGCAAGGCGGCGCTCCTAGAAGCGATCGAAAAGACGGGCTCGATCTCGGGCGCCGCGCGGAGCATGAAAATGTCCTATCGCCGCGCCTGGAACCTCGTCGATGCGATGAACACGTGCTTTCGCCGACCCCTTGTTGACGCGGCGCCGGGCGGCCGGGGCGGAGGAGGGACCTCGTTGACCGACGCCGGTCGCGACGTCCTCCACCGCTATCGCGTGATGGAATCGAAAGCGAGCGCCAGCGTCGAAGACGACGTTCGCGACCTCAGCCGGCTATTGGCGGCATCGCCGGATACTGTGGACGACGTCTGAGGGGCACCGGCCCGGGTGCGGACCTGGCGGCTAGAGCTCGCCGCGATGGACCAACCGCTCACCTTCGCGCCAACGCGACGATCCCTTGCATGAGCGGCAGATGCGCTCGCCGATCCACTCACTCATAAACGGCTTGTGGCACATCAAACACGGACGCTCGCGGCGATCACCCGGCATATCCGCCACCGGCTTGCGGTGGTGTCGCCGGTATCGACTCATCTTGCTCGTAGTTTGTTCGCTGCCGTGCATTGCCGGTATCCCCGTCACTCACTTCAGATGGCACCGTTCCGGCCGGGCGACACGCTAGTGCCTCCCACGTGTGTGCGCGTTGGCACGGGGACGCCGGACAGGCCGAACGCTCATCCACCGAGGTGCCCGGCTCGCGCTGAACTGCGCGAGACACGCCAGCAGGCGGAAGCGATCTCAGTTACTGTGTAAATATAGTGCGAGTCGGCGCGGAATCAAAGGAGCGAGGTCCCGGAACCGCCGCCGTCCGCCATTGCCGGCTCTATCGCGGTCACCATGCGCGAGGGGGGGGGGCATCTCACGCCCCCTGGAGCCGCTCTAGGATGACGGGTGCCACCGCCGGCGCCTCGTCCGCGACCGTGACCGCCGCGCGGAGTGCGTCTGCCGCGGTCTCCGCGTCCGCATCGGCCCGTGCATGCACGAGGCACAGCGGCTCGTCCGGGCCGACGGTCTCGCCGATCCCGCGTACCGCGACCAAGCCAACAGCATGGTCGATCGAATCCTCTGGCCGCCGGCGACCGCCACCGAGGCCGACAATGGCGAGACCGACCGTGCGGGCGTCTACGGCAGCCACCACCCCGGCCCGCGCCGGTAGTACCGGCCGCACGATCGGCGCTGCCGGCAGATGGCGCCCCGGGGCCTCGACCAGGTCGGCCGGACCGCCGAGCGCCGCGACCATGCGGGCAAACCGTTCCGCCGCGGCGCCGGTCTCGAGCGCCCGATCGATAGCTGCGAACGCGCCGGTCTGATCGGCGGCCAACCCCGCGCGCTCTAAGAGCTCTGCGCACAACGCCGTCGTTACCTCGCGCAACCGCGGCTCCACCAACCCGTGCGCCAGCCAATCGATCGCCTCGCGCACCTCGACCGCGTTGCCTGCCGTGTAGCCAAGCACTTGATTCATATCGGTTATTAGCGCCGTACACGGCATATCAGCAGCGGTCGCAACGCGTGCGATGCTGTCAGCGAGCTCGCGCGCGACAGCCATGGTGGCGGCGAATGCACCGGATCCGACCTTGACGTCCATGACCAGCCGGTCGAGCCCGGCGGCGAGCTTCTTCGAGAGGATCGAGGCGGTGATCAGCGGCACCGATTCGACGGTCGCCGTCACATCGCGAATGGCATAAAGGCGCCGGTCGGCGGGCGCAAGATCGCCGGTCTGGCCAACGATGGCCAAGCCCTCCGCGGCAACCACCTGGCGCAGCCGGGCGAGATCGGGCGCTGTGCGATACCCAGGGATGGCGTCAAGTTTGTCAAGTGTGCCGCCAGTATGGCCGAGCCCGCGCCCCGAGATCATCGGCACCACCGCACCGCAGGCGGCGAGGATCGGCGCGAGCACCAGGCTCACCTTGTCGCCAATACCGCCGGTCGAGTGTTTGTCGACGACCGGGCCGGCGAGGTCGCTGCCCGACCAATCGATCGTCGCACCCGACTCTGTCATCGCGCGGGTCAACGCCACCCGCTCGTCCATCGTCATTCCCTGGAAGAAGACGGCCATCGCAAAGGCGGCGGTCTGGCTGTCCGCGATCGTTCCATCGGCGATGCCGCGCACGATGAAGGCGATCTCGGCCGGCGGCAGCTCCGCCCCATCGCGTTTGCGGCGGATCACCTCCTGGGGCAAGAAGCTCACGGCGCCCTGGCTACGAGAAAAGCAACGACCAGCCGGGCCAGATCCTCGGCGGCCCGAGCCGCTACCTCGAGGGTCCGCTCATGGCTCAGCGGCGCATCGTCCATGCCGGCGGCAAGGTTGGTGAGGATCGAGAGCGCCGCGACCTTGAGCCCGCAATGCCGGGCGATGATGATCTCCGGCACGGTTGACATGCCGACCGCATCGGCGCCCAACGTGCGAAACGCACGGATCTCCGCGGGCGTCTCGAAGCTCGGCCCGAGCGTCGCGAGATACACGCCCTCATGCAGATCGAGGTCGATGGCAGCTGCCGCTGCGCGAAACCCGGCCCGCAGGTCGCTGTCGTAGGCGGCACTCATGTCGGGGAAGCGCGGTCCGAACGTCTCATCGTCGGGGCCCTCTAACGGATTGCCGGGCAGGAGGTTGATGTGGTCGCTAATCAACATCAGACCCCCTGGGGCGGCTTCGCGCCGCAAACTTCCGGCCGCGTTGGTGAGCACCAGCGCCTCGCAGCCGATCAGCTTGAGCGTGCGCACAGGGCCCACCATGGCCTGGATGCCCGCGCCCTCGTACGCATGGGCGCGGCCCTGGAGGCAGGCGACCGCGACACCGCCGAGCTGGCCCAGCAGCAGGCGCCCGGCATGACCCTCGACACTCGGCACGGGGAAGCCCGGCAGCTCGCCGTAGTCGATCGTTACCGCTTCCTCGACCAGCGCGGCGAGCCCGCCGCTGCCCGAGCCGAGGATCAGGCCAAAGCGCGGCGCGGCACCGCCGGCACAGGCGCGAATCACACCGGCAGCAGCATGCGGCTCGGCGTTCACCCGCCCTGCTCCGAGAGGTTCTCCGGGCCGAACGAGTAAGGGAGAAGCTCGCCGAGGCTCACGGTAAGTCGCACGCCGTCGGGCCCGCACACGTGGATCTGAGTTGTCCCAGCCGCGAACTCGTTGAGGCGTTGGCGGCAGCCGCCGCACGGCGTACAGAGCGCGGCGCCGTCGCCCACCACCACCACCTCGACGATACGCGCTTCACCGGCGCCCACCATGTTGCCGATGGCGATCGCCTCCGCGCATTGGCCCTGTGGGTAGGCCGCGTTCTCGACGTTGCACCCGGCGAACAGCTGGCCGCTCTCCGTACGCAAGCAAGCGCCGACGTGGAAGCGCGAGTAGGGCGCATAGGCTCGGCCCTGAGCCTCGCGCGCGAGGGCGATCATGTCGTCCAGGATGGCCATGTGGGTTATCAGCGCTCCTTGATGTAGGGAATGCCACTGGCCTTCGGGGCAATTGCGCGCCCGACGAAGCCGGCCAGCAGCAGCACCGTCAAGACGTAGGGCAGCGCCTGGATGAACATTACCGGGATCACACCGATGAGGGGGATGTCGACGCCCTGCAAACGGGCCTGGACCGCATCGGCAAAGGCGAACAACAGGCAGGCCAGGAGCGTCGGCGCCGGCCGCCACTTGCCGAAAATCAGGGCCGCGAGTGCGAGGTAACCCTGGCCGGCCGTCATATCGCGGATGAAACTCGCGTTCTGCGCCGTCGAGAGATAGGCGCCGCCGAGCCCGCACAAGACGCCGGTAACGATGAGAGCGCGGTAGCGCATCGCGGCGACCGAGATGCCAGCGGTGTCGACCGCCTCAGGGTTCTCGCCGACCGCGCGCAAACGCAGGCCGAACCGGGTGCGGTAGACCACCCAGAAGGTCAGCGGCACCATCGCGACAGCGACGTATACCAGTAGCTTGTGGCCGCTGATGACCTCGACGTAGATCGGGCCGATCACCGGCACGTCGGCTAGCGTCTCGGTGAACGGCAGGGTGATCGAGCCAAAGCGCGCCTCGCCGCTCAGCAATGGCGTCTGTCCTCCGATTTGGAACCACGCGAGCCCGAGCGTCGGCGCGAGGCCGGCGACCAGGATGTTGAGCGCCATGCCTGAGACCACCTGGTTGCCGTTATGGGTGACACAGGCGAAGGCGTGGATCATGGCCAGCGCGACCGAGGTGGCGACGCCCGCGCCCAGGCCGACCCAGGCCGAGCCGCTGACAGCGGCGGCGGCGGCGGCGGCGAACGCGGCGCCGAGCATCTTGCCCTCGAGACCGATATCGACCACGCCCGAGCGCTCGGCGAACAGACCGGCAAGCGCCGCAAACACGAGCGGCGTCGCGACCCGCAGTGTCGCATCGATCACCAGCATGAACAGGGTGAGGAACTCGAGCATGCTCAGTCTGCCGCCGCCGGCGCCCGCCGGCCACCGCTGAACAGGGCGACAAGCGGTACCCGGAACAGGTGCTCCAGCGCACCGGAGAACAGGATCACCAAGCCCTGGATAACGACCACCATGTCGCGGGTTACCGTCGGCATCTCGAAGGCGATCTCGGAGCCTCCTTGGTAGAGCACCCCGAACAGCAGCGCGGCCAGAAAGATTCCAACCGGGTGGTTGCGGCCCATCAGCGCGACGGCGATGCCGACGAACCCGTAGCCGGCAGTGAAGTCGAGGAGAAGGCGGTGGTGGACGCCGAGTATCTCGTTGATGCCCATCATGCCGGCGAGCCCACCGGAGATGGACATCGCCAGGATGATGTTGCGCGACGGCGAGATGCCAGCGTAGACCGCGGCAGCCTGGTTGCGACCGACGGTTCGGATTTCGTACCCCCATCGCGTATGCCAAACGAAGACCCACACCAGAACCGCGCAAACCAGTGCGATGACGAAGGAAAGATTGAGCGGCGAGGCGCCGACCTCGATCCCCACCACCGCCAGCATCTCGTGGATGAACGGAAGCCACGTGTTGTCGGCAAACTCGCGACTTGTCGGCGCCTGCTGGCCCGGTTTAATGAGCACATCGACCAGCAGATACGTCATCAACGCCGCGGCGATGAAGTTGAACATGATCGTCGTGATGACGATATGGCTGCCGCGCTTGGCCTGGAGATAGGCCGGGATAAATGCCCAGGCGCCGCCGAACAGCGCCGCCGCGGCGATGGCTACCACCAGAACCACCGGGAACGGCCAGCCGGTCAGGGCCAAGCCCACGAGGCCAACGCCGAGGCCGCCAATGTAAGCCTGGCCTTCACCGCCGATGTTGAACAGCCCGCAGTGGAACGCGATGGCGACGGCCAGCCCCGTGAAGATGAAGTTGGTCGTGTAGTAAAGCGTGAAACCAGCCGCACCCGGATAGCCGAAAGCGCCGATCATCAGGAGATTAAACGCCGCGAGGGGATCCTCACCGATGATGGCGATGATCACGCCCGAGACGAGAAAAGCGAAGACCAGGTTGACGGCGGGCAGGAGCGCGTGAGTAAGCCAGATCGGCGGCGCGCCGCCGGCACCCGGACGGCTCATGGGCTGGAAGGCGGCGGCGCGCTTTCGGCGGCCGGTGTTGTCGAGCCGGCCATCGGCATCCGCTCGCCCGCCATCATCAAGCCGAGCATCCGCTCGGTCGCTTCGGCCTGGTCGACTTGGCCGACGATCGTGCCATCGAACATGACCAGGATGCGATCGGAGAGTGACATGATCTCGTCGAGCTCCACCGAGATGAGCAGGATTGCTTTGCCGGCATCGCGCATGGCGATCAGCCGACGGTGGATGAACTCGATCGCGCCGATGTCGACGCCACGCGTCGGCTGACCGACGAGCAGGATATCGGGATCACGTTCCATCTCCCGGGTCAGCACGACCTTCTGCTGGTTACCACCTGAGAATGAGGAGGTCAGGAGCGTGGGATCGGCCGGCCGCACGTCGAAGTCCCGCATCTGCCGCGCCACGTCCTCGAGGATCGCCTTGCGGTTCATCAGGATCCGCCTGGTGTAGAGCGGGTGGTCGTGGTGGCCAAGGATCGCGCTCTCGTACGCCTGGAAGGAGATGACGAGCCCCATCCTACGGCGATCCTCGGGCACATGGCCGAGGCCGAGCTGGCGCATGTCCCGCGCCGAGCGCGAGCTGTCGGTCGCTGCGGTATCCGCGCCCTTGATCACGATGCGACCGGAATCGATCGGCCGAATGCCGGCCAGCGCCTCGAGGAGCTCGGATTGACCGTTGCCGGCGACGCCGGCGATGCCGACGATCTCGCCGGCCCGCACGGTGAAGCTCACGTCCTTGAGGCGGCGCACGCCGCTCGTATCGATGACGCTGATATGGTCGACCTCGAGCACCGCCGACCCCGGCGAGGCCGGTGTTTTTTCCACACGAAGCAGCACCGAGCGTCCCACCATCATCTCGGCCAACTGCTCTCGATTTGTCTCGGCGGTGTGTACGTGCGCGACGACGCGGCCTTGGCGCATCACCGTCACGTTGTCGGTGAGCGCCATGATCTCGCGCAGCTTGTGGGTAATGAGGATCACGGTTTTGCCCTGGTCCTTAAGCGCGCGCAGGATTCGGAACAAATGGTCGGCCTCTTGCGGCGTCAGCACGCTTGTCGGCTCGTCCAGAATCAGGATGTCGGCGCCGCGGTAGAGCGCCTTGAGAATCTCCACCCGCTGCTGCAGACCGACCGGGAGCTCGCCGATGAGCGCGTCGGGGTCGACCTCCAGGCTGTAGTCGCGCTCAAGGCGATCGAGCTCGGCCTTGGCGGTCTCAAAGCTCGCGGCTAACATCGGCCCGCCTTCGACGCCGAGGATCACGTTCTCGAGCACAGTGAAGGTGTCCACCAGCATGAAATGCTGATGGACCATGCCAATACCGCAGGCGATGGCATCCTCGGGCCCGCGAATTTCCGCGGGTGTACCGTCGACCCGGACCTCGCCAGCGTCGGCCTGGTAGTAGCCGTAGACGATGCTCATCAGTGTGGATTTACCGGCACCGTTCTCGCCGACGATGCCGTGGATCGTTCCTTTGGCGATGCTCACGGAAACATCAGCATTGGCGTGGACGGCGCCGAAGCTCTTATCGATGCCACGTAGCTCAAGCGCCGGCGCGGCGCCGCTGGCGAACTCTGCCGGTGCGACCGCGCCGCTCGTATTAAGCTCGCTCATAGGCTGGTACGGGCGGACCGACTGGCCGGCGGCCCGCCCGCACCGGGATAACGCGGTGGGCGGTCCCGATTGCTAGTTCGTCTCCATGTAATCGGTCACCTTGAGCTTGCCCGAGATGATGTCGTCACGAGCCTTGTCCAGGCGCTCGCGCATGGCGGCGGTGATCAGGTGGTCGTTGTGCTCATCGAGTGAATAGCCGACGCCCTCCTCCGCCAGACCCAGCACCTTGAAGCCGGGCTGCCACGCGCCGTCCATCGCCGTCTTCCAGGCGTCGTAGACGGCGACATCGACCCGTTTGATCATCGAGGTGAGCATCGTTCCCGGGTGGATATAATTCTGGTTGCTGTCGACGCCGATCGCCAGCTTGCCGCTGTCCTTCGCCGCCTGATACACGCCGACTCCGGTCCCGCCGGCCGCCGCATAGATGACGTCGGCACCGCGATCGAACTGGCTGCGCGCGAGTTCACCGCCCTTGGTCGGATCGTTCCACGCCGCCGGGGTCGTGCCGGTCATGTTCTGATAGACCTTTATGTCGGGATCGACGTATTTAGCGCCCTCCTCATAGCCGAGGGCGAACTTGCGGATCAGCGGGATGTCCATGCCGCCGATGAAGCCGACCTTGCCGGTCTTCGACGCCATCGCGGCCGCCATGCCGACGAGGAAGGAGCCCTCGTGCTCCTTGAATATCACCGATTGCACGTTAGGCAGCTCGACGACGCCGTCGATAAGCGTGAACTTCACATCGGGGAACTCCTTCGCCACCTTCTCGACCGCAGCGGCCTGCGCGAAGCCAATGCCGATGACGATCGTTGCGCCGCGGCGCGCCATGTTGCGAATGGCTTGCTCGCGTTGCGAGGGATTGGTGACCTCGAATTCGCGGTACTCGATGCCGGTCTCGGACTTGAAGCGCTCGGCACCGTCGTAGGCGGCCTGGTTGAACGACTTGTCGAACTTGCCGCCCATGTCGTAGACGACGGCCGGCAGGAAATCCGCGGCCCCGGCCGACGTCGCCAGTAATGCGACTCCGGCCGCCAAGATGGTCAATGCGAGCTTTCTCATCAGAATCCTCCCTTAGGACGATGATAGCTACGATGGCCCTACTCTAGCCGAACGGGCCAACCCAATCATCACGCTCGCAGGGAAACGTGCTCAGTCCTCGGCGAGAACGATATTGCCGTCGGCGACCGCGACCGCTACCGGAGTCAGGCTCTTGCCAGCGCACGGCCCCTTGACACAGAAGCCGTCGTCTATTCTGAACTTGGCGCCGTGGCCGGCGCAACGGATCAGAGCCCTATCCCGGTCGAGGAACTGGCCCATCCAGTCGAGTGGACCGCCGGTATGGGGACAGTCGTTGAGGTAGGCGACCAAGGCATCGCCGCGGCGAAGGACGAAGATCTCGTAGCGCTCCCAATCGCGGGTGAACACGAACGTCCGCGCCTCGCCGTCCGCCAGTTCCTCGCCCGCGCACAGGACGTGGCCCGGCGCCGGCAACCAATCGGAACGGCTCAGACCTTCGTCTCGCTCATCCGGCATAGGCGCTCCCAATGTGCGTCCGTGACCGGCACCACCGAAAGGCGGGACTGTCGCACCAGCTTGAAGTCGGCGAAGGCCGGGTCGGCCTTGACATCGGTGATCGTGATCGGCTTGCCGACCGGTCCGACCGTCTCGATATCGACCATGCCAAAGCGCCCCGAGGCATCGGTGTGATCGGGGTAGTACTCCTTGACCACTTTTATGACGCCGACGATCGCGCGGTCCTTGCCAGAGTGATAGAAGAAGCACAGGTCGCCCTTCTTCATCGCCTTCATATTCGCCGACGCCTGAAAATTGCGCACGCCGTCCCAATAGGTCCGGCGCTCGCGCACCTGATCCTCCCACGACCAGGTGCCAGGTTCGCTCTTGAGCAACCAATAGGCCACGGTCAGCTCCCCAAATTGTTGCGTCGCAACGCCCAGGGCTTGATCACCACGGCATCAAACAGCTTCGCGGTGCGGTATGGATCGCCGATGGCAAAAACTTCGGCCTCCTCCAGTGTCGCCCCCTCATAGACGATCATGCTGCCGACCGGCGTCTCGCCGTCCTCGCCAACGAGCGGACCAGCGAGCTTCACCTGAGCGCCGGCGCGGTCGAGGTACTCGAGATGGTCTTCCCGGTGGTCCGCCCGCACCTGGCTGCGCCCCGGCTTGTCGAGACCGATGACGACGTAAAGCATAATGCCCCCTTGGGCTGACCCATTCGCTGAATTGAAGACTGCTGACGTACGTCTGTAAAGACCTTGCCCGCGGTCCGAATCCGTGGGCGGGCCCCTAGTCACGTGAATCTAAAGTTCGTGGCATAAGTTTTGTTCGACCCTGAGGCAGAAGCGCTTGACGGCGGCGAGGATGTAGTCAGCGGACTTGGCCCACTTGAAGGGCTTGGGGTCTTCGTTGTGCTTTTCGATGAAGGCCCGGATGTCGGCTTCGAGTTGGCGGGTCGAGGTGTGCACGCCACGCTGCAACTGCTTGCGCGTCAACTCGGCGAACCAGCGTTCGACCTGATTGATCCACGACGCAGAGGTCGGCGTGAAGTGGACATGCCAGTGCGGCCGCCGGGCCAGCCAGGCCTTGACCGCCGCCGTCTTGTGGGTGGCGTAGTTGTCCATGACGATGTGGATGTCCAGATCGTCAGGCACGCGGGCATCGATCAGCTTCAGGAAGTCGAGGAACTCCCTGGCCCGGTGGCGCCGGTAGCACTTGCCGATGACGGAGCCGGTGGCGACATCGAGGGCGGCGAACAGCGAGGTGGTGCCGTTGCGCTTGTAATCGTGGGTGCGCCGCTCGGGCGCGCCCGGCAGCATCGGCAGGACCGGCTGGCTGCGGTCGAGCGCCTGGATCTGGCTTTTCTCGTCGACACAGAGCACCAGCGCGCGGTCCGGCGGCGACAGATACAGGCCTACGATGTCGCGCACCTTGTCCACGAAGTGCGGATCGCTGGACAGCTTGAACGTCTCCACCCGATGAGGCTGCAAGCCGAATGCGCCCCAGATGCGCCAGATCGTCGTGTGGGAAAGTCCGGTCTCGCCGGCCATCGAGCGCAGCGACCAATGGGTCGCGTCTGCCGGTCTCGTGGCGAGCGTCCGCTCGATCACCTCGGCCACCTTGCTGTCCTCGATGGTCCGCGGGCGCCCCGGCCGGGGGTCGTCCGACAATCCGTCGATGCGCTCTCTGACAAAGCGCCGGCGCCACTTGCCCACGGTATGCGCGCTTACGCCGAGCTCAGCCGCCACTGCCTTGTTGCTCAGACCGTCCGCGCAGCGCAGGATCATGCGGCAGCGATCCGACATCGAGCACGCGACCCGGTGCCGACGAACCTGTGCCTCCAGAAAGGACCGCTCCTCATCGCTCAAAACCAGCGCCGCCAGCGGCCGGCCCATACCGCGTGCCATCGCAATGACCTCCGTTGTCACATCCCGATGGCCACTATAACTGAAACTTACTTCAGTGCCAGGCGATTAGGTCGTGGACTCATAATGCCTGAGCCACAGACGTATGGAAGCAAGTGCCACGGCGGCGAGGAAATTTCTGGCGAGTTTGTCGTAGCGCGTGGCGACGCGTCTGAAGTGTTTGATCTTGTTGAAGAAGCGCTCAACGAGGTTGTGTTGGCGGTAGAGCTCCGGAGCAACGTAGCGTGGCATCCGTACATTGCTCTGCGAGGGGATGTGGGCGGTGGCGCCGGTGTTCTCGATCAGCTCGATGAGGCAGCGGGCACTGTAGCCGCGGTCGGCGATGACATCACGCGCCAGGCGCAGTCCTTCGAGCAGCACCGGGGCTGTGGTCTTGTCGGAGGCCTGGCCGGCAGTGAGCAGCAAGCGCACCGGCAGGCCCCTGGCATCCACCACCGTGTGGATCTTGGTGCTCAGTCCTCCACGAGAACGACCGATGGCGTGATCCGGACCCCCTTTTTTCCCCCGGCGGCGTGTTGATGCGCGCGTACAATCGAGGAGTCGATGAGGTGAAGAGAGGCGGGCGATTTCTCGGCGAGAGCCTCGAACACACGCAGCCACACGCCGGCCTTGGCCCAACGATTGAACCGGTTGTAGACCGTCGTGTGGGGCCCGTAGCGCCTCGGCAGATCGCGCCACGGCGAGCCCGTGCGCAGGGTGTAGAAGATACCGTCCACCACACGGCGGTCGTCCACACGCGGCACTCCGCGTGGCTTGTTCGGAAGCAACGGCGCGATGATCGCCCACTCCGCGTCGCTCAGATCGAAACGTGCCATTCTCAAGCTCCCACAATTTGGGAACTTGAATCATATCTCCCCGTAAAGGGGAATCCCCTTTATGGGTACAAGACCTAGACGCTCAGGTTGAAGGCTATTGAAATGCGTTGGCTCGCGCCGTTGTACGGACGAACGGCGTGGCTGAGCCAGGCCGGAAAGAGCACGATCAGGCCGGCACGCGGACGCAGGGTTTCGCTCACGCCCATCGCCTCGCCGCCTGGCACCGCGATGCAGAGGTTGGGCGCGTACATCGCCGGCGCAATCCCGCGCGGATCTTGAAACTCGAACTCACCGCCAAAGTTGGGCTCGCGGCTGATGCCGCCGTCGTCGACATAGTACGTGCCCGACCAGAAAGAGCCAGGGTGGGTGTGGAACTCGTTGCCGTGGCCCTTCCGGTTAACGTTGGCCCAGGCATTGATCTTCCAGGCTGGCCGCACCGGCCGGCCTTCGCGATCGGCCGTGAGCCGCGTGGCTATGGCCTCGACCGCCCGCAACAGCTCGCTCGCCGCCGAACCGCCCCACTTGGCAAAGTCCCAGGTCGACTGCCAGCCGCCGAGGTTGCTGTGGTGAGTGCTGGGATGCGTCGTTTCGCGCTCGAGGATTACGGGAGCAAACACCGCGTTCGTCCTATCCGCATCAGGCAAGAGGGCCGTCACGATGGGGGTTGCAAAGGCGGCCCGGACCTGGATGCCGTCGGTTACGTTTTGGCTCATGGTCGTGCTCCATCTCGAGTCGGCAGGGCGTGCGCGCCCCCTTGGCGAGCGACGAACTCTTGGAAATTGGCGCACTCGCCAGCGCGATGGGCGCGCGCAAAGGCGGTGTTGAGCGCGATCTTACGGTCGATCGCCCGGGCGAGCTGCTGACGCAATATGTCGCTGTCGAAACCGAAACCGTCGCCATCGAGGCGAGCGCGGATATGGCGGTACGCGGATGCGGCGCGAGCGCCGGAGTCGGGAGCGTGAGCGGCCGACCCGGCACGGACGTAATAATCGCGCAGGGGGCGGCAGCTGATGGGGACACTCGCCAGCCGCTCGTAGACACGGGCATTGAACACGATGTCCTCAGCGAATGGGATGTCCTCATCCCATGGCACGAGATACTCGCGGGCGAGAACGAACATCAGCGGCACCGACATACCCAGAAATTGCGCCGCGTCGAGCTCGTCGGTCGCGGTTCCAACCGCGAACGCAGTTGAGAGCTGGTGACCCGTGGCCTCGTCGATCACCCGCACATTATCGGTGGCAGCGCCACGTTCGAGGGCGAGAGGCACGAGCGTGGCGAGGCGCTCGGGCGCATACGTGTCATCAGCATCGAGCGGCGCCACGACGGCCCCCGCGGCTTCCGCAACACCGACGTTGCGTGCGACCGACGGGCCAGCGGCGATGCGCCCAGTCGAGGCATACCGCAAGCGGGCATCGTCGAGGCCCACCTCGGCGAGAAGCGGGCGGTACGTGCGCTGGTCATCGGCG
Organism: Alphaproteobacteria bacterium; assembly: GCA_965248765.1. Taxonomy (GTDB): domain Bacteria; phylum Pseudomonadota; class Alphaproteobacteria; order VGEJ01; family VGEJ01; genus CBDFKF01. The sequence goes on along the minus strand of CBDFKF010000004.1, from coordinate 2,097,177 downwards.
ACGACGATAGCCTCCCACTGCTGGTAGCTCTGAGCCAGCAAGCTGCGCACCGCCCGCGCGATCGTCGCCCCAGCGGCAAATGCGGGAATGATCACGCTGACCAGCGGCGCCGACGGCATGTCAGGCCTTGACGCCGGCCCCGGGCGCCGGCGGCGCGTTCGGATCCAGCGGCCAGCGCGCACGGGCCGGCGCATCGAATGGATCGCGCAGGCCTTGACGCAGGCGCTCGATGCCGGCCCACGCGATCATCGCGGCGTTATCGGTACAGAGCTCTGGCGGTGGAAGATGGAGGCTGAAGCCGGCACTATCGGCGAGCTCGACGAGACGCCGGCGAAGGTAGGCATTGGCGGCGACGCCACCGGCAACGACGAGCCTGCCGGCGCCGCCGTGGTGGGCTCGGAAGAGGTCGATCGCGCGGGCCGTGCGATCGCACATCACATCGCCCACCGCGCCCTGAAACGCGGCGCAGACATCGGCGGTGTCTCCCCCGCTTAGCGGTTGCGGCAGCGATTCGATGAGATGCCAGACCGCGGTCTTGAGGCCCGAGAACGAAAAATGACACCCCGGCCGGCCGAGGAGCGGGCGCGGCAGATCGAAGCGCGCGGCGGCACCTCCGCGAGCGGCATCCTCAACTGCCGGCCCGCCGGGATAGCCCAAGCCCAGCATCTTCGCGGTCTTATCAAAGGCCTCACCGACGGCATCGTCGATGGTCGTGCCGAGGCGCCGATAGGCGGCGATACCCTCGACGATCAGGAGCTGGCAATGGCCGCCGGTCACCAGCAGCAATAGGTAAGGAAAGGCCACGTCCTCGGTCAGGCGAATGCTCAGGGCGTGCCCCTCGAGGTGGTTGACGGCAACGAGGGGCACACCGCGAACGGCCGCGATCGCCTTGCCGGTCACGAGGCCGACCATCACGCCGCCGATCAAACCGGGTCCGGCCGTCGCGGCGACGCCATCGAGTGCGGCAAAGTCGACGCCTGCCTCCGCCATCGCACGGCGGATAACAGAATCGAGGTGTTCGACGTGGGCGCGCGCCGCGACCTCCGGCACAATGCCACCGTATGGCTCATGGTCCGTGATCTGCGAGAGCACGGGATTGGAGAGGATCTGACGATCGGAGCCGACCACCGCCGCAGCCGTTTCATCGCAGCTCGTTTCGATGCCGAGAACGATCATGGCGAGCCGCGCAACTCCTTGCGATTTTCGTTATAACTCGGGCTGAGCCCTAGCATCGCCATGCGGACCCCACAAGTATGCGCGTCGCGATCGACCGCCCGATTCGCATCGGCACCCGCGGCAGCGCGCTCGCCCGCGCTCAAGCAGAGACGGCGCGCTCGTTATTGTGCGAAGTGTGTGGGCTGCCGCCGGAAGGAGCAGAGCTTGTCGTCATTCGCACGACGGGCGATGCGCGCCGCGATCGACCGCTCGCCGACATCGGTGGCAAAGGCCTGTTCACCAAGGAGATCGAAGAGGCGTTGAGCGCCGGCGCTATCGATGTTGCAATCCATTCGATGAAGGATATGCCGACCGTATTGCCCGAGGGCTTGATGGTCGCCGCTTTGTTACCGCGCGAGGATGCGCGCGATGCGTTTCTCAGCCCGCATGTGAAGACCCCGGGCGCGCTGCCCCGCGGCGCGACTGTCGGCACCAGCTCGCTCAGGCGTCGGGCGCAACTCCTGCACCAACGACCGGATCTGAACATTGTGCCGTATCGCGGCAACGTCGACACCCGGCTCAAAAAGCTCGGACGCGGCGAGGTCGACGCGACATTGCTCGCGCAAGCTGGTCTCAACCGGCTCGGCCTCGGCGACCGCGCGAGCACCGTGCTCGAGCCCGAGGAGATGCTGCCGGCCATTGCACAGGGCGCGATCGCGATTGAATGTCGAGCCGCGGACAAGCGCCAGCGCGAGCGACTTGCCGTGCTGGACGATGCGGACACCGCGGTCTGCGTCGCCGCCGAGCGTGCCTTCCTGGCGGCGCTGGATGGGTCCTGCCGCACGCCGATCGCCGCGCTCGCGCAGATGCAGACAGATGAGCTGTGGCTGCGGGGCAGCCTCATCCGCCCCGACGGCGGCGAACGCCACGACGGCGAGCGGCGCGGCAGGCGCGCCGATGCCGAAGTCATGGGCCACGACCTCGGGGCCGAGCTGGGTGCCCGTTCCGGGCCCGGCTTCTTCGACGTTCCGTAGATGCAAGTCCTCATCACCCGTCCCCGTGCGGAGGCCGAGCGTCTGGCCGAGGAGCTCGTCGACCACGGCATCGAGGGCATCGTCGCGCCGATGCTCGAAATCAGCCGAACCAATGCAGCGGTTCCGGACGCGAGCGGGTTCCAGGCGCTGCTCGCGACCAGCGCTCGTGGTCTGCATGCCTTTGCTGATGCGAGCCAGTCCCGCCAAATTCCGGTGTACGGGGTCGGCGGGGCCTCGACCCGCGCGGCGATCGAGCTCGGTTTCCGCGACGTCGTCAACGCCGACGGTGACGTCGCGGCGCTGATCGACAAGGTCAAGGCGATGCTGGATCCGGCCGACGGCCCCCTCCTCCACGCTGCTGGCCTTCACACCGCTGGCGAGCCGATGGCTGCGCTCGAAGCGGCCGGCTTCACGGTCACCCGGGTGGTGCTCTACGAGGCCGTGCAGGCGCAAGCGCTCCCCCATGCCGGCGAAGCGGCGCTGCGCGCGGGCTCGCTGGACATGGCTTTGTTCTTCTCGCCGCGTAGCGCCGAAGCCTTCGTTCAACTTGTCCTCGCCGCCGATCTCGCGGCGCAGTGCGAAACCATCGACGCCCTGTGTTACAGCACCGCGGTCGCGCGCGCGGCCGGCGAGCTGCCGTGGCGCCGGGTACGAACCGCGGCGCGGCCCAATCAGACCGCGTTGCTCGCGCTCCTCGACGCCAAAAAAGGGCCGCAGGAGGACGCACCAGACGAGGAGCCGGCGGCGGCCACACCATCGCGGCGAGCCGGGCACTTACCGCCGCCCCAGGTAGCCAGCCCGGCGTCACCTGAAGCCGACCCGGCGCCGCCCTCATCACCACGACCAAGGCCACCGTCGGGTCAGTCGCCACAGCCGCCGTGGCGGAGCGGCGGACGCTTGGGGCTGGCCGTCGTTGCGCTGCTCGCGCTGGCCTTCGCCGCCGGCGTCGCGTTATGGCCGGTGGTGCTGCCCCGGGTCGCACCCGAGCTTGTGCCGTTAGCCGGCGGCGCCGATGTCGGGGCGCTCGCGCAGCGGCTCGACGCGCTCGAGGCGCGTGAGCCCGCCGCTTCCGCTGCCGAGGCTGTGGCGCGCGAGCTCAGCGCTGCGACCGCGACTGTGGCCGAATTGGAAGAGCGGATCGGCGCCCTCGAAAGCGCCACCGATACCGCCGCGGAGGACCGCGCGCGGCTTGCTGGCGTGGCCGCGGACATCGCAGCGCTGCGCCAGCGCGTGGCAACGGCCGAGACGGTCCGGGCGGCAACCGCCAATTCGCTCGCCGACCTCGATGAGCGCATTGCTGCGCTCGAGCAGGCACCCGTGTCGAGCGCGGCACCGATAGCCGAGCGCCGCGGCGAAGCATCGGAAGCACGGCTCGCACAGCTCGAGGCAGCGCTCGGCGAACTCCGCGAATCGAGCGCTGCCTCGGTCGGGCTGCGCGACGAGACGGCGCGGATCGCGCAGGGTCTCGCGGCTGCCGAGGCCGATCTGCGCCGGGCGATCACCGAGGCGGCCGCAGCGCAGCAGGCGATGCTGGCCACGGCCTCAGACCGACTTGCCGCGCTTGAGGCGGCCGCGGAGGTTGATTCGCGCAAGGCGGCCGAGCTGCTCGCCGTCGGTCAGCTCCGTGAAGCGATGAACCGGGGCGATCCCTACCGGCAGGCGCTCGCCGCGGTCACTTTCACAGCAGGTGAGGCGGCGCCAGCCGAGGCACTTGCCGCGCTCGCGCGCCACGCCGACGCTGGCATTGCGACCACGCCCATGCTGTCGGCGCGGTTTCCCGATGTGGTCAACGGCATCGTGGAAGCCGGACGCGCGGACGACGGAAGCTGGGTTGATCAGACGGTCGGCCGATTGCGCGGCATCGTCACCGTACGCCGTATCGGCGAGGTCAACGGCGCCAGTGCTGAGGCGGTGGTCGCGCGGGCCGAGCGGCGCCTGGCGGCCGGTGATCTCGCCGCCACCGTGGCAGAGCTCGAGTCTCTCGAAGCGGCAATGGCGAACGCCGCCGCGCCCTGGCTGGCCGAGGCGGCGGCTCGGCTCGAGGCGGAGCGGGCACTCGATGCGCTGATCGCCCACGTTCTCGTCAACATCGACGAAGGCTCGTGATCCGGCTCGTCCTCGTCTTCGTCCTCCTCGCGGTGGTGGCCGCCATCGCCGCCTGGGTCGCGGAGCGGCCGGGGCTCGTCGTGCTGGAGTGGCAGAGCTGGCGTGTCGAGACGCGGCTCTGGGTACTGCTCGTGTTGCTCGCGGGGCTGCTCCTGGTCGCCGCCGGCCTCGACCGGCTGTGGCGGCGTCTGCGGGCTGGCCGCTGGCTCTCGAGCAACCGACGCGAGGCGGGTCGTCGGCGGCGAGGCTATCTCACACTGACCGAGGGGATGGCCGCGGTAGCCGCCGGCGATGCCGAGGCCGCCCGCAAGCTCGCCCGGCGTGCCGAGGCCCTGCTGGAGGAGCCCCAGGCAACACTCCTCCTGACCGCCCAGGCGGCCCAGCTCAACGACGACGAGGCAACCGCTGGCCGCGCCTTCAGCGCCATGCTCGATCACCCCGAGACCGAGTTCCTGGGCCTGCGCGGGCTGATGGCCCAGGCCGTGCGCCGTGACGACTCGGTGGGCGCGCTCGCGCTCGCGCGGCGCGCCCACGCGTTGCGGCCGGGAACGCCGTGGGTGATCACCGCGTTAATTGACCTTGAATCTGCGGCCGGTAACTGGGCCGAGGCCGGGCGCGCACTCGAGGCAGCAGTGCGCCACCGCACGGTGGCGAGCGAGGCGGCCCGCCACAACAACGCGCTGTTCCTGCACGAGCGGGCACAGGCCTGCGAGCGGGCTGGCGAGGCGCGTGAGGCCCTGGCGCTGGCCGAGAAGGCAGCCGGTCTGCAACCAGACTCTGCGCCGCTGGTCGCTCACGCAGCGGCACTCGCCGCCGCCGCTGGCAAAGACCGGCGTGCTAGTCGCCTGATCGAAGACGCTTGGGCGAGCGCGCCCCATCCCGAGCTTGCGCGCGCCTATGCCGCGCTCGAGCCGGACGAGGCAGGAACCAAGCGGGCCGCCCGGTTCGAACGGCTGGCGGCGCGTGCACCGACCCACCCGGAGAGCCGACTGGCGCTCGCCGAGGCGGCCCTGGCGGCGGAGCTTTGGGGACTGGCACGGGGCCAGCTCGAGCCGCTGGTGGCGGCCGGGCCCTCAGCCCGGGTTGGCCGCCTGATGGCGGTGCTGGAGGAGGGCTTAGGCGATCCGGTAGCGGCCAAGGACTGGCTGGTACAGGCCGCTTCCGCGCCGACGGCGCCCGCGTGGCGATGCGCGAACTGCCACAAGATCGCGCCACGCTTGAGCGCGCTGTGCCCGCATTGCGATGGGCTCGGGACGCTCGCTTGGCGCGCCGCCGACGGACCGCCCGCGCCAGACCTCGGTCTCGCAACGGGCGTGGGGTTGTTACCGGCGCTCGCTGCCGGGTCACCTACCAAGCCGTATGCGCCTAGCGCCTCGGCGGTCGGTTCGCGCTCGATTGACGCTGCGCCGAAGCGGGGAGTAGCTTGAGCGCCGCCCGCACCAGCGACCTGGGTGGCGCGCGCCGACACGCCCAGCGCCGAAGTAGCTCAGTGGTAGAGCAACTGATTCGTAATCAGTAGGTCCGCGGTTCGAATCCGCGCTTCGGCACCATTTTACTAATAATTTCAATTATATACGCATAGACTATTTCTGTACTGACATTTCTCCTGGCGTGTCACTAACACACGATATGTCCGGTTTATGTACCAGACGATCTGTCCGGATTTAGAAGCTCTCCAGGCTATGGAGGGTTTGGATGCGCCGGACAGAGCAGTTGCAGGGACTGAGATTGATGAAGTTCGAGGAGGTTTACGGCCGCACCCATCGGGGTTGCTTGAGCCAAGCCGAGGCGGCGGAGGTTCTCGGCGTTTCAGAGCGCACCTTCCGGCGCTGGCGCGACCGCTATGAGGCGGACGGCGCGGAAGGGCTCTACGATCGCCGTCTGGGCCGGGTCTCGGCGCGGCGCGCGGCGGTCGACGAGGTGACGGCGCTGTTGGCGCTGTTCGACACCCGCTACTGGGACTTCACCGCCAAGCACTTCCACGAGAAGCTGGTCGCGGACTATGCCTTCAAGCGCAGCTACAACTGGGTGCGGCTGAGCTTGCAGGCCCATGGGCGAAGACGGGCGGCGCCCAGGCGCGGGGCGCACCGGCGCAAGCGGCCGCGCCGCGCGCTGCCCGGCATGATGCTGCATCAAGACGGCTCAAGCCACGCGTGGGTCCCCGATCAGTGGTGGGACCTGATCGTCACCATGGACGACACCACCAGTGAGATCTGCTCGGCCTTCTTCGTCGCCGAAGAGGGCACGATGTCGAGCTTTCAGGGGGTGTCCGAGGCGATCCGGGCCAAGGGGCTGTTCTGCTCGCTCTATGCCGACCGCGCCGGCCACTACTGGCACACCCCTGAGGCCGGCGGCACGGTCGACAAGGACAATCCGACCCAGTTCGGCCGCGCCCTGGCCCAGCTCGGCATCGAGCTGATCCCGGCCTACTCGCCCGAGGCAAGGGGGCGCTCGGAACGCATGTTCGCCACCCTGCAGAAGCGCCTGCCCCAGGAGCTCAGGCTCGCCGGCATCACCGACATGGCCCAGGCCAACCGCTTCCTCAAGGAGCTCTACCTGCCAGGCCACAACGCCCGCTTCGCGGTGCCGCCGGAAGCCGAGGGCACCGCCTTCGTGCCCTTCGCCGGTACCCTCGACGACATCCTCTGCGTGCAGCAGGAGCGCACCGTCTCCAACGACAACACCGTGCGCTACAAACGCCTGGTGCTGGCGATCCCGCCCGACCGCCATCGCCGCCACTACGTCAAGGCAAGGGTCCGGGTCCACGAATACCCCGACCGCACCCTCGCCGTCTTCCATGGGCCGCGCTGCCTGGCCCGATACCAGGCCGACGGATCGCCCATCAACACAAGCCACAGACAGGCCGCGTGATCCGCTTCGACGCGACCGGCCAGTGGATAAGGGGACGGCCGCTCCGCGCCCGACCCCTTATCCACTGGCCCAACAACCACAACTGAAGCGGTCAATTCATATGGTACATAAACCGGTCAATTCAGTTTGTTCTCGACAGACATTTGTCCTGGCGGGTGTCCGCAGGATGTCCGCACGTTGGCAAGCCAGAGCGTTACGTATTTGGCACGGGTCGAATGGTCATGCACAAACGCAGGCCGGCGAGGCCAGTAGAGGCGGGTAGATCGGCTGTGGGCCCGGTCACTGCAGCCAGCCACCGCTTTCGCGCCCAACCGGGGTATCGGGGGCACGGAAAAGGCTACCCGTCCGGTGCCCCGCCAACGCGCAGCCGCGACGGGAGCGCCGCTAGTGGCGCTCCCACTGATCTCAAGCGAGCCGGTCTGTCCGACGGCTAGGCTCGACACCAAAAGCGCGATGACGAAGCGCAAGAAAACCCTTTGGTTTCCCCCTAGGAACAAAAAGCAGACATGGGGGGACGAGTTCGGCTTTAACTATCCCGTCTTTCTGCACGAAGGTTTGGAAAGACTGATCGAGTCCCTGAAACATCAACCACCGGGACCACTGTCAACGGCGTCGTAAAAATGTACCGGCGCGGCGTCGTAAAAATGTACTGCGGGCTGGGTGGTAGCTTGTCCCCGTAGTCCACGGGAGGGGGCTGTGGGCCCACGGGGACAAGCGGGGGGTTATTCGGACGGTTGCCGGCGTCGTGACCGGCTCTGCTTGAGGCGGTAGCTCTCGCCGTTGATCTCCAGGATATGGCCATGGTGGGTGATGCGGTCGAGCAGCGCGCCGGTGAGGCGCTCGCTGGCGAACACCGTCGTCCATTCCTGGAAGGGCAGGTTTGAGGTCACGATGGTGGCGCCGTTCTCGTAGCGCCGGCTGAAGACGTCGAACAGCAGCTCGCTTCTGGTCTGCGACAGGGGCCCGTAGCCGAGCTCGTCGACGATCAGGAGATTGACCCTGGCGAGCTGGGCCTGGAGGCGGAGCAGCCTCTTCTCGTCGCGCGCCTCGATCAGCTCGTGGACCAGATGGGAGGCTGTGGCGAAGCGCACGCCGAGGCCCTTGTGGCAGGCGGCGAGGCCGAGGGCGAGAGCGACATGGGTCTTGCCGACGCCGCTCGGGCCGAGCAGGATTAGGTTCTCGCGGCGCGCGATATACTCGCCGCGCGCGAGATCCAGCACCAGCATCTTGTTGAGCGCCGGGATCGCCTTGAAATCGAAGCTCTCAAGCTGTTTGACGACAGGGAACCCGGCCTGCTTGATAAGCCGCTCGACGAGGCGGCGCTCGCGGTCGATCAGCTCCATCTCCACCAGCCGGGCCAGGAACCGCACATGATCCAGGCCCTCGGCCGCGCACCGGCGCGCCAGTTTCTCGTATTCCCGCAGGAAGGTCGGCAGCTTCAGCCTCTTCAGGTGATGTTCGAGCAGGATGCGGGGGGCCTCAACCATGGCCGGCCCCACCGGCCAGCGGGGTGGCGTAGTCGGCGCTCCGCGTGGCGGCGACGAAGGGCTGGGGCAGGTGCGGATAGCGCGACAGGTCGAGATGCACGGGCCGCCTCTCGATGCGGGCCAGCAGCAGGTGCTTGACGGCGTCGAAGCCGATCAGGCGGCACTTCACCGCGTCGCGCACCGCGGCCGCCACCTGCGGTTCCGGGAAGTCTTCGTGCAGGCGCAGCACCTGGATGTATTCGCGCTTGCCGCGCGGCCCGAAGCGCGCCTTGAGGAGGCGGCGCAACGTGTCGAAGGCCGGATCGAGCTTCCACCCTCTCAGCGGCGCCGCCTGGTCCAGGGCGCCCGGCTTCTTCTCCAGCAGCGACAGATAGTGCAGCGGGTCGTAGACGACGTCGCCGCGGACATAGCTGCGCCGATGGCGGGCGACGATCTCGGCGCCGAGCGCGATCTCGACCCGGTCGACATAGCCCTTGACCGTCACCTTCTTGTGGGCGTGCACCGCCGGTGCCGAGTAGTCCACCAGCCGGTAGCGCACCAGGGCCGTCGACGAGACCTGGCCCGGCACATGCTCGCAGGCCTCGAAGGGAACCGCCGGCAGATCACGCAGGGCCTCGAGATCGGCGAGCAGCGCCGCCGTCTGCTCCCCTGCCGAAGCGGTCGCGGAACAGATAGTGCGACTGAAGATGTGAGAACGCCTGCGTCCTGAGGCGCGTGCCGTCGCCCAGGATCCGCGCCACCGCCAGGGTCGTGTTGTCGTAGAGGATCGAGCGCGGAACCCCGCCGAGGAAGGCGAAGGCGCTGACATGGCCGTCCAGGAATGCCTCCGTCGTCTCCCGGGGGGAGGCCTTCACGAACCAGACATTGGAATGGGGCAGGATCAGGCAGAAGAAGGCAACCTTCTCGCGCCGGCCCGGCAGCTCCACCACCGCCTCGCCGAAGTCGACCTGGGCGTGGCCCGGCGGGTGATGCAGTGGAACGAAAGCCTCGCGCGTCGACTGCCGCCGGGAACGCACATAGTCCTTCACCATGCAGACCGTGTGGAAACTCTGGGTGGCGGGGGATTCCGTCCGTCTCATGGCGATGTTAGGGTCCGCCATGAGACACATTCCTGGCGTTGACCGCTCTCAGGTTCTGCTTCTGCCGGAAGCAGTGGACGATTACGTGGGCCGGGATAACCCGGTCCGTTTCATCGATGCCTTCGTGGATGGTTTGGACCTAGCGGCCGCTGGTTTCGAGCGCGCCGCGGCGAAGGCGATAGGTCGTCCCGGCTACGATCCGGCGGACCTGCTGAAGCTCTACATATACGGCTATCTCAATCGGGTACGTTCGAGCCGCCGGCTGGAGGCAGAGAGCAAGCGTAATCTCGAAGTGATCTGGCTGTTGCGGCGTTTGTCGCCAGACTTCAAGACGATCGCCGATTTCCGGCGGATCAATCGGGCGGCCTTCCGACAGGTGTTTCGGGAGTTCGTGAGGCTATGCCGCGAACTGGAGCTGTTCGGACGCGAGCTGGTGGCGGTTGACGGTACACGGATCAAGGCAGTGAACAGCCGGAAGCGGAACTTCACCAAAGCGAAGCTGGCGAAGGCGTTGGCCGAGAGCGACGAGAGGTTGTCGCGTTATCTCGACCGGCTCGACGAGGCCGACGAGCAAGACGAGGGCGGCACCGGCGGCGGCGAGGTGGAGCATATCCAGGAGAAGATCGCTGCGATCCAAGGGCGGCGTGAGCGGTTTGAGGAACATCGAGACGCGCTGGCTGCGAGTGGCGAGGACCAGCTCTCTTTGACGGATCCGGACAGCCGGGCGATGTACGCCGAGACCCGGGTCGGTGTCGGCTACAACATTCAGATCGCCGTGGACGCCAAGCACAAACTGATCGCCGAGCAGCAGGTCCATAACAAGGTCAGCGATCTCGGTCTATTGGCCGAGACGGCGGTGGTGGCCCGTCGGAACCTGGCCGTCGATCGGATCGACGCGGTCGCCGACGCGGGCTACTTCAAGATCGAGGATATCGAGGCCTGCGAGAATGCCGGCGTCGTGCCGCATGTGCCCAAGCCCCAGCGCGGATCCACGGTGAGCCAGGGGCTCTTTCCCAAGGAACGCTTCCGCTATGACGGCGGCGAGGACATTTACATCTGCCCCGACGGCCAACGCCTGGCGCTACACAGCAAGCGCAAGCGCCGAAGCGATCCTGGAGCGCATGGCAGAACGATTGGCGGCCCGCCCGGAGCTGCTCGATGCGCGCCGTGAAAGCGTCGAGCATCCCTTCGGCTCAATCAAACAATGGATGGGCCAGGGTGCCTTCCTGACCCGGCGGCTGGAGAACGTGCGCGGCGAGTTCAGCATCACGGCGCTGGCTTACAACATCAAAATCGAGCGCCGCACATCGATCCACGGAGGCCTGGAGCCCCTTCCACAGGGCTACCGGCGCCAAACCGCCAGATTACGTGGGATCGCCGCAAATCATGGTTACCTAAACCTCCATCCCCGCCACCCAGAGTTTCCACACGGTCTGCATGGTATAGCCGCCGGCGAACCCGTGCTCGTCCCGCAGCCGCTCGAAGATCCGGTGCGCCGTGTGGCGCTGCTTGCGCGGCACGTCCGGATCCGTGTCCGCCTCCAGGATCGCGTCGACGATGCCGGTGAACCCATCCAGCTTGGGCCGCCGGACCGGCTTGGTCCGCCGGTAGCCCGGCGGCGCCGAATAGCTCAGCATCTTCTTCACCGTCCGGCGGTCGATGCCGAACCGACGGCCCGCATCGTGATGGCTCAGACCCTCGTCGACAACCGCCAGACGAACCGCCGCATAGAGCTCCACGCCGTACATCTCATGCCCCTCACCACAACCGACAAGGGGCTATAGGTGGCGCAATTTTGCGCCGCCGCGACCGGACCGCCCAGCCGCTCCGCGTGCTGCATTATTCCTCCGCCGTTAACACCCTGGTGGTCTTCGCGATGGCGTATGGCGCCCACCCCATGCCATTGGGGCTGGGCGAGGCTCAGGCGACGCTCGCCGCGCTTGCCTGGGTTGCTGCCGCCTTGCTCAGCAGGCGTTTTCTCCGCCGTGTGCCGCTCGGCATCTTCATGGTCGTCCGCACCGCGCTCGGCACCGTGGTGTTCTTCGCGGTGGTCATCTACCTGTTCGGTGTCGAACATTTCCAGGATGTGTTCTCGCCGTTCCTCTGGCAATGGATGCTGGTCTACGGCGGGATCATCGTCGTCGCTGGCCAGTTCTGCTGGTTCAGGGGCATTGCCGTTACCCGCGCCTCGCAAACGTGCCTCGCCAACTCCCGCGCGCCGGTGGCCGGCGTGATATTCGCCGTGCTGCTGGTGGGGGAGCGCCCCAACACCGCGGTCCTGGTAGGCGGCGGTATTATCGTCCTCGGTATCGCGGTTGCGCAGCTCGGCCCGATCGTCGCGCGCCGCGCGACGCGGCACGCCACTCCAACGACGGACGAGGCGGTCAAGCTCGAAAGTGGGATCACCTTCAAGGGCGTCTGATGATGCCCGTGAAATACGGCGTCCAATAACAATGCTTCGCCATCGATCCCAAGGCGTCTGCTGGACAAGAGTTGACCGGTACTCACCCCACGTTGGCCGAATCCTCAGCCCGATCGCCAAGGTCACTTCGCAGGCCGGCGACATAGTATCTGACCAGTGTGTCTACCAGCGCGGAGGCGGGTTCGGCGAGGGCACCGGCGGCCTCCAGTGAGCACATGCCGTGCAGGCTGGCTCGCAACAGCGCTGTTCGCGTGGCAAGGGCGCCTCGACGAAAAGGATATGTCGCTCGCCGAGGGGCTCGACACCATCACCGAGCTGGACCCGAAGCTGAAACGCGCCGCCCCGCGCGGCCCCCTGCATCTCGGCACCCTCGGCACCGGCAACCACTTCATCGAGATCTGCCTCGATGAGAAAGACCGCGTGTGGGCGATGCTGCACTCCGGCTCACGGGGAATCGGCAACGCGATCGGCCGGCACTTCATTGAGCTTGCCAAGAAGGATATGGAGCGGTGGTTCATCCATCTGCCCGACGAGAATCTCGCCTACTTCCCCGAGGGCTCGGACCATTTCGATGCCTACGTGCGCGCCGTGGCGTGGGCGCAGGAGTATGCATCGATCAACCGCGCGCTCATGATGGACTAGGTGCTGGCGGCGGTCGCTGAGGCGGTGCGGCCGACCGAAGCCACCGCGATGGCCGTGAATTGCCACCACAATTACGTCACCCGGGAGAACCATTTCGGCGCCAACGTGTGGGTCACGCGCAAGGGTGCGGTGCGCGCTCGCGAGGGCGATCTCGGCATCATCCCCGGCTCAATGGGCGCGCGCTCTTACATCGTCTGTGGCAAGGGCAACGCCGATGCCTTTCACTCCTGCTCCCATGGCGCCGGCCGGGCCATGTCGCGCGGTGAGGCCAAGCGCCGCTTCACCGTCGATGACCACGAAGCCGCCACCGCGGGCGCCGCAAGGATGCAGGCGTCATCGATGAGACATCGACCGCCTACAAGGACATCGATGCCGTCATGGCCGCCCAGGCGGACCTGGTCGAGGTGGTGCACACGCTCAAGCAGATCGTCTGCGTGAGGGCTGAGCTCTAAACGACCTGGTTGCGCAGCGGCTCGGTGCCCTGCGACAGGCGGTCGAGGTTATCGAGCAGGATGTCGAGGACATTCTCCTCGTACTTGCGGGTCTCACCGCCGGTATGCGGTGTCAGCAGGCAGTTCTCCAGCGACCATAGCGGCGAATCGGCCGCCAGCGGCTCCTCCGCCACCACGTCGATGGCCGCTCCGGCGATCGCGCCGCTCTGCAGGGCCTCGATCAACGCACCCTCATCGACACAGCCACCGCGCGCGACGTTGACGAGATACGAGCCCGGCGCCATCGTCGCCAGCGCGCGCGAATCGATCACGTTGCGGGTGGCTGCTGTCAGCGGGCAGGCGAGCACCACGAAGTCTGCCCGCGGCAGCAATGCGGGCAGCGCATCGGGCGGATGCAGCTCATCGACCCCCTCGACGGACACCGCGGTGTCCCGTTTGACGCCGAGGACGGTCACGTCGAACGCCTTGGCCAGCCGAGCGATGCGGCTACCGATCTTGCCGAGGCCGAAGATCAGCATGGTCTTGCCGGGCAGCTCGTCCTCGCGCTGCGCGATCTCGGAGATCATGGATCGCCAGTGCTTGGCGCGCTGGTTATCCCGGCCGGTATGGAGTTGGCGCGACAGCGCGAGCACCAGCGCCATGGCGTGATCGCTCACCGCATTGACGTTGGCCCCGCCGGCCGCCGCCAGGCGCACGCCGCGGCCGCGGATCGCGTCCTGGTCGAAGTGGTCATAGCCGGCCGCGCACGACTGGACGAAACGCAGCTGCGGGGCCTCGAGCAGAACATCGTTGCGCCAAAAGCCTGAGATGACCAAAACCTCGGCTTCACCGATCCGTGCCCGCGTCTCCTCCAGCGTCCAGGTCTGGAAATGGGGGATGCCGGTTTCGCGGTGTGCAAACCTCTCCGACAGTGGATAGGCGGCGTGGGCGAAGTGGATGGTGATCTTTTGTAGGTCCATTCCCGTACCCGGGTGTTAGACGGTATCGCCGGTAGTACGCCCGCCCTGGCCTCACATGAGCCTATTTGAGGACCGTGATCCAGACATTCCCCACCGGGGTGCGCAGGTATTCGAGATCGATGAGAAGCGCGACGACCCGGGGCGTCAGCAGGGTCCCCGCCTTCATCAGAAGTTGCCCGCTTGGCATAACGATATCGCGCGTCAGAATCGCGTCGTCGGGGACATCGTCGATCGAAGCCGGTTGCTCGTCGTGATCGTCGTTCCCATCGTTCGATGCGACGCCCCACTCCTCCACCGGCACCGTCGTTTCGCGCAGCAAAGGCGTGTTCGCGGCGTCTTCAAAAACCTTGGGCGCCTTCTTACGGCTGCCGCCTCCCTGGACCGACTCCACCGCCGTATCGACATTTATGGTCGCGTACTCAGCGGCTGACTTGAGCCACCGATAGGTCTTTTTCTGAAAGAGGATCTGCTTGACGAGAGACTCAAGCGCCTTTTTCGAAACCGGTTTGACAAGGAACGAATTGATATCGAGGGCCAAAGCCACCTCGACCAGGCTTTTGTCGGAGTACGCCGTCAGCAGAGCGAAATGCGTGGCGCGGTCCACCCCTTGTTCGCCGGTCCGCACCGCCTTGAGCAGTTGCAAGCCATGCATTTCAGGCATGTTGAAATCCGAGATGACGAGATCGACACCCTTGGCCAGGATGCCAAACGCTTGCCGACCATCGGCTGCTTGGATAACCGTTGGATCACCCAGATCCCTTAGCCACCACGCGACAGTAGTGCGGGTGAAGGCCACATCATCGGCCAGCACCACCGTCATCCCGGCAAGGTCGCGTACTGCCATGGCCGATCAGGTATTGACGGTGCGGCTCTCGCGAAACGCTTCGAAGTGATGAAACTCAACTTTAAGTAGCTCGAGCCGTTCCCGCAACGCTTGCCAGTCTGCGGTGCGGGCGTCGGTTTCCAGCTGCTGAAGCACATGCACCATGGGTGTTGCGGCAGCGGTGGCGGCGCCCTTCGCGGCGTGCGCGGCATCATGAACGGCCCGCGTGTCGTTGGTCGCGATGGTATCGCTTATGTTTTGAAGCAAGCTTGGGAACTCGTCACCGAACAGCGCCAGCATCGCCAAGAGTGGTGCTTCGTCATCCTCGCCGAGGATCTCTGCGAGACTCTCGAAATCAACTGGCGGGGGTTGATCACCAGCTCGGGGCTCGGACGTCCCCGGCAGCAGGCTATCAGTGGCGGCGACCATCGATGCGGCGCCCCACTTCGCCAGTGTGGCTTCCAGGTGCTCGGTGGAGGTGGGTTTGGCGAGCACGTCATCGATCCCGGCAGCGAGGTAGCGCGCGCGATCCTCCGGGTCGGTACGTCCTGTCACTGCGATGACCGGAGTCCGGTACCCTCGACCCTCCTCCCATTGCCGCAGCTGCTCGGTGAATTCGATCCCATTGAGTTCCGGCATCACGATGTCGACTAAGATCGCCGCGTACCGCTGCCGTTGTGCCAGCTTCAGCGCTCCAGGAGTATCAGCCGATGTCTGGCAAGGGATTCCCAATTTGGCGAGCTGCTTGCTCGCAACGACCCGATTGATCGACGTGTCGTCGACAACCAGCACCGGCAGACGGGACTCCGGCGCCGTGTCCTCGGATATCCCGGCAGTCAGCCGATAGATCGTTGCAAGAAGCTCTCGATTATCCACCGGCTTGGTAAGGCAATCGTTCATGCCGGTTTCCAAACAGGCGTCCAACTCGCTTTGAATGGCGCTCGCGGTGATGCCGACGATCGGCAGCAGTGATTTGTCGTCGCGCCGGGCACGGATCCTCACGGTTGTGTCGAGGCCGTTCATCTCCGGCATGTGGCGGTCCATAAGGATGATGTCGAAATGCTCGACATCGAGCGCCGCCAGCGCCTCGATACCATTGGTCGTATTGATGACCTCGTGACCCGCGGTAGTTAGGATTTTCTCGACGACGGCGCGATTGACCTCGTTGTCCTCGACCTGAAGAACGTGCAAGCGCCGGTCGGGAATAGCGAGGTGGGACAACGTTTGCTCGGCGTCGCTGCTCTCACGCAGATCGGCGATCGCGGTATGGCGGTCGATCGGGCAGGTGATGGTGAAGCGGAATGTGCTGCCTTGGCCGACTTCACTCTCGAGGGATATCTCACCGCCCATCAACGCCACCAGCCGGCGACATATGGCGAGACCGAGGCCTGAGCCGCCATACTTGCGCGCGACCTCGACCGATTCTTGGGTGAAGTCTGAGAACAGTTTTTCGCGATTTTCCGGCTTTATGCCCTGTCCGGTATCGGACACCGCGAAGGCGATGGTGGCACTACCTTCGCGCTCGACGGACAGCGCCGCGTCGACTTCGACTCCTCCCTGCTTGGTAAATTTGATCGCGTTGCTGACGAGGTTGAGTAGGATTTGTTCCAGTCGATACGGATCGCCGATCAGAACCTGCGGAACGTCGGCCGCAATTCGACTACGCAAATCCAACCCCTTTTCTTCGGCCTGCGATGACAAAATTCCAACCGAGTGCTCGATGACAACCTCGACCGCAAAGGGGAGTTCTTCGAGCTCCAGTTTCCCCGCTTCCAATTTCGAAACATCGAGCAGGTCGTCGACGATCCGTAACAGCGATTCGCCTGACCTGATTACCGTGTTGTTGTACTCGCGTTGCTCGGCCGTCAATTCCGTATCGCGCAGCAGTCGGGCCATACCAAGCACGCCGTTCATCGGCGTGCGAACCTCGTGGCTGACGATGGCGACGAACTCGGATTTCATCTGAGCCGTTGCTTCGGCTTCCTTGCGGGCGTTGATAATGGTTGCGGCGCCGAGAGACGCTGGCCGGTCTTCATAGTCGATCAGGTGCACGGAGAGTTGAACCCAATCGTATGTGCCCTTCGGCCCGCGTATTTGCGTTTCGAAATCCTCGACCCGCCCATGCAGACGCAGGAGTTCCATGAGCCGACGGCGATCGTCTGGATTCTTGTAGGCGTCGGTGATCGGTCGCGTGCCGAGCTCGACGCCGTGCTCGGTACGTGCGAGGTGGTTGGCAAACAGCACCTCGCCGGTGTCCAAAGCGCTCACCACCGTCGGCACCGGGCTCGCTTCCAGCAAGTTACGTTGCAGTTCCGCGAACGCCGATTTGGCCTCAGCGACGGCCTCGGCGTCTTCTTTTGCTTGTTTTAGAAGCTCCTCTGCCTGTTTACGGTGGTTGATGATCGAGGCTTGTCCCAGTACTGCCCGTTGATCCTGATAGGTAATAAGACGCCCTGACAGCAGGATCCAATCGTAGCCACCGTCACGCCGCCGAAACTGGCACTCGAAATCGTTGACGTGGCCGTGTTTGTTCAAGAGTTCGACAAACGCTTGTCGATCGTCCGCATGTCGGTAGTACTCGCCGATCGGCCCCATGCCGGGCTCGAGGTTGTAGTCGGGGCGGGCCGGATCGTTCGCGAACAGCACCGTACCGCTGTCCACGGCGCTGATGACAATCGCGGTCGGAAACCTCTCGAGCAGCTCGCGCTGCACCTCGGCGAATTCCAATTTTGCCTGCGCGAGGCTCTCGACCCCTTGCTTCGCAGTTTGGAGAAGCGCTTCCGCTCGCAATCGCTCAGGGCGGGCAAAGCTGCTGTCGGCTCTCCCCAGATGGTCGATTTGGCGCTGCAGCGCAATGACGCGCTCGACCAGCTCCTGCTTTCTGAACCGCATGAGGTTGGCGGCGCTTTCCGTTGAAACCATCATGGAGTCACCCTCTCCGCAACGGGCCACGGCCTACCCGGCGCAGATTGCTACCTGTTCTAGTGCGCAACCCTGCAGGCGAAGCGTACGCCAGTGGCGGCGATCTTGGAACAAGGCGCGCCGGCTGGGCCGAGGCTAGGCCACGGCGCGGCTCGGCGGCGGCCGTCGTTCGCTAGTCCTGGTAGAACGGGGCGCTGCCCTTATAGCCGCTCCAGGCAAACCAGTAGGCGATATGGCCCGGTAGACGGGCGAGCCTGGTGCCGGTGGCACCGACCAGCGCCTCCTCCTCGACCTGCCAGACCTCGCCACCGCCTTCTATCTGCTGCGTTGTCTCGGGTACGGCGGTGAAATCGCGCCCGCCGGCCTCGTAGGCACGCACGGTTCGGGTTTCGGCATTGCCGATCAACACGATATCGCGCTCCCCCAGCGAATCATTGATCACCCGCCCGCCCGCGAAGGCGCTCAACGGCCACGCTTTCTCGTCAGCGCCGGCGCGCAAGGCGAATACATAGTCCTTGGGCTGAAGACGCTCATCGGGCACGAGGACCGGGAACATGAGGTCAGGACTCGCGAAGTACACGCCGTACGGTCGCCCGGGTCGGTAGTCGGGCGCGTACCCGGTTTCCAAGGACAGCACCCGCGTGTCGGGATTGGCCGCCAACCAGTCCGCCCAGCGCGTGATCGCCACTGGCCGCACCGGAAGCTCGATGCCCGAGCCCGTGAGCCGCCCGACCACCGGCCTGCCGGTGAATTGATTCCACAGCGAATGCGTCTCGTGGTCGTACATCAGCTTGTTGGAGCGATAGAGGAACCCGGACGAGCCGAACACGAACGGTTGCCCGCGCCCCGCTACGTCGGTCTCGAACAGGATGCCCGAGCCGCACAAGGTGCAATAGGCGAGCGCAAGCGGGACGCCGCCCACGACGTCGTTGGCCATCTCGTGCCAATCGAGAATGCGCAACGGATAGGCGCGCGCATCGCCGTTGATCTCGATCCCGAACACGAGCTCATCATCCGTTAGATAGTCGGCCTCGGCGGCGGCGATGTGGGTTGGATTGATCAAGGCGGGGATGCCGTCCTTGACCACGCCACCCCAGGTGATCTCCTCGAGGCGTATCTCGTGGGCGATGCCTGGCCATAGAAAGTGCCGGAAGTTCTCGTCGACCGCGGCCAGAATGTCTGCCTTGAAGGCGTCGAAGCCAACGAAGGGAACGATCTCGGGATGAGCCTGCTGCCACAGCATCCACGCGTGCCAGTCGTTGCCGTGATCGACTCCGGTGAGTGAGGCCAACGCTCGGCCGATGGCGGGATCGCTCCTGACGAACCGCATCGCCTGAATCAGTCCCGCCGCGACGTCGGAATTACCGCGCTCGGCCAGCGACGACAGAGCCGCGCCGCGGACCTGCGGATCGGGTTGCAACACTTGCCGGACTAGCCGTTCGACGGCGAGGTCGGCCTCGGTCGGTGCGGTCTCATGGGCCTCAGCAGCGATGGGCGGCGCGAGCACGCCCAAGATGAGAAGCACGGTGCGAAGACGCGATATCACGCGCGAGATCCCTCCCATAGAGTAAAACACGCCCCACAGATGCCTAAGGAGGCGAACGGTGGGGGCAGAGGAGGCGGCAATGCGCCCGATTCTACCAGCGATGGTACGCCGACTCGTCGATGTCGGCACGACCGGAAAGGAGGCGGCAGAAGAAGCGCGCCGCGTCCGCAGCGTCAACCTGACCGCGATGATTGGCGTCGTGCTCAATGCCGGCTACGCCGTTTTCTATCTCGCCACAGCCGGCTCCAGCCTCACGCTGCTCGTCCTCGCCAATGTTGTCTTCATCGCCATTTACGCGTCGAACATCTGGCTCAGCAGCGTCATCGCACCGGCGTGGACGGCCCTGCTGCTTACCGCGACCGGGTGCGCCAACGTCGCCATCCCGGCGGCGTTCCTGGGCGGCGAGGCCGGCTACCAGCTCTACCTGATTCCGCTTGCCGGGCTCACGGTGTGGATGACCCGCGGGGGGCAATGGCCGGTGCCGCTGGGTATTGCCGCCCTGTCGGTCGCCGCGTTCGTCTACATCAAGGTGGCCTTTGACGAAGGTCTCGTCGCCCCCTATAGCGACCTGGTCCTCGATGGCCTATTCGCCACCAGTATCGTCGGCGCGGTCGGCCTTGCCGTCATTTCCCCGCTGCTTTACCGCGAGCTCATTGCCCGGACCGAGGCCGATCTCCGCGATGCCCGCGCGCGCGCCGAGCGCCTTCTCTTTGCCATCCTCCCGCGAGCCATCGCCTACCGGCTCGAGGAAAGCGGAGATGCCTCCGCGCAGATCATCGCCGATCGCTACGAGTGTGTGACGGTCCTGTTCGCTGACGTCGTCGGCTTCACCACCCAAACCTCGACGATGCAGCCCGAAGACGTGGTGGCGCGGTTGAGTGCGCTGTTCTCGGGCTTCGACGTGCGGGCGCAGCAGCATGGCCTCGAGAAGATCAAGACGATTGGCGATGCCTATATGCTGGTCGGCGGCGCGCCTGAGGTGCAGACCGATCACGCCGACCGTGTCGTTCGCATGGCGCGCGATATCCTTGCCGATGCTCGGGCGCTGGCGGAGGAGGTCTGGCCGGGCTTACAGCTCCGCGTCGGTGTTCATTCCGGACCGGCCGTGGCCGGCGTGATGGGCCGGGCCAAGTTCTCGTACGACCTCTGGGGCGACACCGTGAACACGGCCCGGCGCCTGGAATCCCTTGGCCAGCCCGGCGCCGTCCTCCTCTCCGAGGACACCAAGCAGCTCCTCGCCGGAGACTACGGGCTCATCGGTCCGCGCTCCCTCGCTGTCCCCGGCAAAGGCGAGCTCAGCACGTGGTTGCTTCAACCCGATCCCGCGTAGCGGGCGTCGGCTGCCTCGCCGAGACGGCGCGTCGGATGACCAGAGGCCTGAAGCGAGTCGGCGAATCGAAACAGAGAAAACCAGCCGCGGCTCACCGCCAGGCGAGCCGCGGCTGGCCGAAGGCGGTCGCTCCTAGTTCGTCATCCAGGGCGGCAGCTTGTACTCGCCCGTCGCGAACTTGGGCGGGTAGATCAGCACATGCTCGCCTTCCCAGATTTGATAGAACTGGATCGGCACGTGATCGTTGTCCTGCGTCGCCAGGTGAGTCTTTGGATCGAACACCATGCGGCCGTTGGCCAGCACCTTGTTGGTGTCCGCCAGGCATTGGCTCAACCCGGTCCAATCCTTGGGATCGACCCCGTTGGCGTAGCAATCGTGCAGCAGGTAGACCATCTCGTACAAAAGGAAGCCGTAGGTGCCCGACTCGATCTCGTACTCGGCCAGGTATTTCGCTGCGAGCTCCGCGGTGCGCGGATGCTTGGGCGACCTGATCGCGCCACCCAGCAGGTTGTACATCACACCGCTCGAGTTCGCCTTGGTCAGGTCGCTGAACTCGGGCACCGAGGGCGCGTACTGGATGAACATCACCGAGTTCGTCGGGTCCTCCATAAACTGGTTCATGAAGGTTGCCGCGTTCGACGATGATGGCTCGGTGTTGACCACGGCCACCGGCGGGTTGCCACGAATCTTGGCCAATAGACTACGCCAATCGTTGACCTCGGTCGGCGGCACCACCTCATCGAAGGTGATTGTCCAACCGTGCGCCGGGAAGCTCTTCTGCAAGCCATTGTAGATCGACATGCTGTAGGGGTTGTCGGCACCGATCAGCGCCACCGTGCGATCCCGCGGGTTCAACGTTCTCGCCTCGATCAGGCCCTCGAGCACGATCGGAAGCTCCGTCTCGTAGCCGTCGTACGACGGCGTCAAGCTCCAGACGTTCTTGTAGCCATCCGGATTGGGCGCAATGATATCGCGGGTCTGCTGCGATCCCGTCGCCAACATGTAGGGCATGCCGAGCTCGCCAAAGTACTCGATCTCGAAGTTCGTCAAGCTGCACAGTGATGCGATCGTGGCGCTGATCTCATCGTTACCTTCGATGCGGTTGAATGCGCTGATTACCGCATCAGGCGTCATCTCCTTGGTGTCGTAGACCAGCAGCTCGAGTTTGCGGCCAGCCACGCCGCCGGCCGCGTTGATCTCCTTCACCGCCAGCTCGGCACCGTTCAATCCTTCGGTGCCGTCCGCGGTGAACGGGCTGCCGGTCAGAGAGCCCAGAAAGCCGAGCTTTATCACGTCGTCCTCCGCCGAGGCCCCGGCCGCGAACAAGCCGAGGCTCAGGGCTGCGAACGCCCCGAGCGCATACCCATTCTTGAGAATTCTGCTGAAACCCATCGCAGCTACCTCCCTTTGATTGTCGTCGCGACGCGCTGACCAACGGTGCAGACTGGAGAGGTCGAGCACGTCCACCAACATGGTGTCTCGACTGAAAGCGGCCTTGGGATATAGGGCGCGATCTCGTTAGCGACATGTCGCATCCCCAGCAAACATCATAACACGAGGTTGCCAATAGTGGCTTAATCCGAGGCTGCCGTCGCCGGGGGCCGCCGTAAGCAGGCCCTCCGTTTGATGAGTACCTACCCCAGTCCTCTCGTCACAGCGGCCAGATCCACAGCACCGTTGGGATGCCGACCGCCGCGATCACCGCTTCGAGCGGCAGCCCCATGCGCCAGTAATCGCCGAAACGATAGCCGCCCGGCGCCATCACCAGCGTGTTCGACTGATGGCCGATCGGTGTCAGGAAGGCACAGCTCGCGCCCAGCGCGGTCGCCATCAGGAACGGATCGACGGCAACGCTCAGCCGCTCGGCGAGCTCGATCGCGATCGGCGCCATCAGTACCGCGGTCGCGTTGTTGTTGATGACGTCCGAGATGAACATAGTGGCGATGAACAGCGCCGCCAGCACCCACACCGGGCTTAGGCCCGCGGTTGCCTGGACGATCGTGTTGGCGATCAGCGCCGCGCCGCCCGTCGCTTCGAGGGCGCTCCCCACGGGGATCATCGCGCCTAACAGCACGATGATCGGCCAATCGATCGCCTCGTACACCTCGCCGAGCGAGATGACCTGAGTGAGCACCAGGACGGCCGCCGCGGTGACGAAGGCGACGTGGACCGGCAACAGGCCCACGAGAGTCGCCGCAATCGCCAGGGCGAAGATGCCGCCGGCGAAGACGAGGCGCTGTGGGGCGCCGATGGACAGGCCGCGTCCGGCGAGCGGCAGGCACCCGAGTTGCTGCAAGGTCTCAGGCAGCGTTTCGGTAGCGCCCTGCAGCAGCAGAACGTCACCGACCTGGAACCGAACATTGCTCAGGCGCTGGTGAATCTCCGTGCCGTGGCGCGCCAAGGCCAGCAGATTGACGCGGTGGATCGTGCGCAACCGGGCGGCGCGCGCCGAGCGAGCGAGGATCGACGATCCCGGCATGATCACGGCCTCGGCGAGGCCGACATCGTCGGACCTCAGGTCCTCGCCGAGCGGCTTGTCGCTACTGACGAGCTTGAGCTTCGCCGCCTCGATCAGGCTGGTCAGCGCGGTCGGATCGCCTTCGAGGACCAGCACATCGTCCGCCCGCACGCGTTCGTACCCCGATGGCACCAGGTTGCGCCGCTCGCCGCGGAACAGGCCGGCGATGGTCACGTCGTTCTCGGCCAATGCCTCCAGCTCCTGGATCGACTGGCCGACCGCTTCGGTCCCCTGGACGACCTGTGCTTCGGCGACGTAGTTGTCGATCTCGAACAGCTTGGCCGGGTCGCTCTGACCGCGGCGGTCGAGCGGAATGAGCCGCCAGCCGATCAGGCTGACGAACACCAGGCCGGCGAGCGCCACCACCAGCCCCACCGGGGAATAGTCGAACATCGCGAACGGCACGCCCGCATGCTCGGCGCGAAACGTCGCGATGATGATGTTGGGCGGGGTGCCGATCAGCGTGGTGAGGCCACCGAGGAGCGAGGCGAAAGCGAGCGGCATCAAGACGAGTGCCGGGGCATAGCCGTCGCGATAAGCGTTGCGCAGGGCTACCGGCAGCATCAGAGCCATGGCGCCGACGTTGTTCATGAACGCAGACAGGAGCGCGATGATCGAGCTCTGAGCGGCGAGCTGCACGGTCGGCCGGCCGCGCAGCGGCGCCAGTAGGCGCACCGCGAGGTCGACGACCCCGGCGTTCCTGAGCGCCCGCGAGATCACCAGTACCGCCGCCACCGTGATCACCGCCGGATGGGCGAAGCCGGCGAACGCCTCGCCCGCCGGCACCAGACCGGCGAGCGTTACCGCGATCAAGGCGCAAACGGCGACGAGGTCATAGCGCCAGCGGCCCCACACGAAGACCACGAGCGTTGCGCCTAAGACGGCGAAGGCGATTGCTTGCTCGGCGCTCACCGGCGTTCCTCGCCGGCCACGTCACTGCGCATCCACTCCCCCCCGGGCATCGCCCACTCCTACACGGAAATCGGCCCGGGGCCAAAGCCATCTGGGGCCAAAGCCATCTGGGGCCGCGATGGCGGGCCGCGCGGATGACATCAGAGGCGGAGAAGGCCGCCGATCGCGTCACGATAGAGGGCGGCGCAGGTCTCGGGCGGCAGCGCGCGCGGATTCTCGCCGGCGCACACGTCGGCCGCCGCCATCGGCGCCAGCCGCTCGATGTCCGCCTCAGCGACGCCGAGGTCGGCGAGAGTGTGGGGAATGCCGATGGCTGCCCGCAGCGACACTGTCCATTCGCCTCAAGCAGAGCCGGTCACGACGCCGGCAACCGTCCGAATAACCCCCCGCTTGTCCCCGTGGGCCCACAGCCCCCTCCCACGCGCGGGCCGCCGCCAGCCGCGCACAGAGGGCGCGTCGACCCGCGCGCGGGTCCCTCCCGTGGACTACGGGGACAAGCTACCACCCGGCCCGCAGTACATTTCTACGCCGCCGCGCCGGTACATTTTTACGCCGCCGTTGACATCAAGCGCGATCTTCGCCTTCAGCTCCCCGGAAAACCTGCGTCTCCTGCTCATCGCGTATCCCTCCTCAGTCGGGGGAATACACCTTAAACAACCCGACCAACGTGGGGACGGGAGTCCAGACGTTCACCGCTCCCGGCGGGGCCCATCTGAATCGAAACACCCGATACTTCGTGCACACAACTTTTGGCGGTAGCGGAACCAGACCTCGTTGGAACCTGACGGCAAACGACAACGAAGATTCCGGCAAGGCCATAGGGTGGAGCATCGGCAATCACCGCTACACGCGCCCGTCCGGCGAAACCGGGAGCTGGCAGGGTGGTGGCGGTGTGTACTCGACTTCGATACAGATCGGGGTCAAGGGGAACACTTTGGCCCCGGCCGCCCCGAACCTCTCGGCCACGCCGGGTGAAACCGAGGTGACGCTGACCTGGGGCGATCCGGGCAACAACACGATCACCAAGTACCAGTATCGCCGGAGAACAGGCGCGGGCGCCTACGGCAACTGGAGCGACATCAGCGGCAGCGGTGCGAGCACCGACAGCTACACCGTGACCGGCCTCACGAACGTGCGCGCCGACGAGGAGGGCACGTTCGCCCGGCTTCGTGCCCATCGCACCGAGCTCGTCGAGCCCAAGATCGCCGAGCACAACGGCCGCATCGTCAAGCTGATGGGGGACGGCTTGCTCGTCGAGTTCGCGAGTGTCGTCGACGCCGTGCGATGCGCTACCGAGGTTCAGCGCGCGATGGCCGCGCGCAATACCGGCGTGCCCGAGCGTGAGCAGATCGTTCTCCGCGTCGGCATCAACCTCGGCGACGTGATCGTCGAGGGCGACGACATTCACGGCGACGGCGTCAACGTGGCCGCCCGCATGCAGGAGATCGCGCCGCCGGGCGGGATCTCGGTCTCCGGCGTCGTCTACGACAGCGTGAGAGACAAGCTCGCCCCGGGCTTCGAGGATCTTGGTCCGCAGCGGGTCAAGAACATCGCCGAGCCCGTGCGCGCCTACCGGGTCGTGCTGGACCCAGAGGCGACCGGCACGAGGGAAGCGCCGCAGATCCTGCGGCAGGTCACCATCGCGGCCGGCGTTCGCGAGGGCCAGCGCGTGCTGTCGATCCTCAGCGGCATCCAACGTCAAGGCACGTGGCGCGTGCCCAAGAAACTGCGTGTGGTCGCCGTGATGGGCGGCATCGATCTAGACTTTCGCGAAGCCGAGTTCGGTCCTGGCGTCACCGAAGTCAACGCCACCATGGTGATGGGAGCGATCGCCATCATCGTGCCACCTCACCTCGCGGTGGAGTGCGACGGCGTCGGCAACCGGGGTCGCGGTCATGGGCGCCCTGGAAATCTCGACGCGGCAGCCGGGGGAGCCGATGAAAGTCGATGCAAGCGCTAGCGTCGGTCAGGTCGGCCATCGGTAGCGGACGGGCATCAAGGAACGTCCTCGCGCGTCACTCCCTCGAGATCAACAACGAAATCAGCTCCGAACGCCATCGAGGGCGTTTGAAATCCGGGTTTGTGGTCACCCGATGCGACGCGCATGGCAATCGTAAGCGCACTGTCCGCGGTCAGCGAATAGGCCTCCGGGGTTCGGAGCATGGCGCTTGCCACCTCACCGTTGGCGCCTTCCACCTCGGCGAACAGAGTACTTGAGCCTTGCTCGCGCTCAGAGGTATCGGGCCCCCCCGGCTGTTTGTCGATCCGACGTTTAATCATTTTTTGGGCGAACCCGGTGGTGAGCAAGAACCGCAATAACGGATTGAGGTTTACGGCTTGCTCCACCTCCGGGGTCGACGCAAAAAGGACCTCGATGTCGTCGGTGCCGATAGAGTGATACGCGATCGCGACATCGCCCCAGGTGATCGACACGCAGGGCACGCTTCGGTTGCCAAAGTCGATCTCCCGACGGATCGGCTTTTTCAATGGCACGATGTGGCCGCCGCGACGCACGCGCGAAGGCTGACCGATGCCCTCGACGATGGTCTTCGCCGTCCCCCGCGATAACGTCGTTGGCCCAGCAATCGCCAGGGTGAGCCGTTTGGGCGAGACGACCTTCGACGCCGCGTGAGCGGCCAGGCAATCGCTCGGCACGACATCGAAGCCGACGCCCGGCAGCACCATGACGCCGTTATCGGCAGCCTGCGGACCGCGCGCCGCGCACGCCTCGAAGACGTCGATCTCGCCGGTTATGTCCAAGTAGTGGCAGCCGGTTCGGATACAGGCATCCACCATGGCTCGCGACGTCCGCGAAAACGGACCGGCACAATGGAGGACGACCGCAACGTCAGAAAGCGCGGCATCAAGCCTGTCTCGATCGTCAAGGCCGAAGACCTTCGCGTCCATGTCGAAGGACTCCGCGACCCGTCGAGTCTTGGCCTCGTGGCGGCCGGCTAGAACGGGTTTGACACCGCGCTGCCGCGCCAACGCGGCGATCAGCTTGGCGGTGTACCCCGTCGCCCCATAGATCAATATTCCCCCGGTCACGCTGTTCTCCGTTGTTCACGACGAAGGCAGGGCCCGGCGGCCTTCAGACGGGCGGGACCCATCACATCGGCGGCGAATAGCAGAGGTCGCCGCACGGCATCCTCTCCCGGCAAGATAGTATCGTCGGCACACCTGGGTTTCCATGGCAGCCGAACGACACGCGAACCCTGGGTCCCACGGCGCCCTGCCCACGATTTCCATCGTCACGTGCGACTTGGTGCGGCAGTGTTAGTCTCTATCGACCAGCACACGCCGTCCGCCAGCCCGAGAGCACCTGCAGTTGAGCTACGACCTCATCATCAAGAACGGCACGGTCGTCGATGGTTCCGGGATGCCGCGCTATCGTGCCGACGTCGGCGTCCAGGACGGCCGCATCGCCACGATCGGCAGAATAGCGGCCACGGCGCCGCACGTGATCGATGCCGAGGGCCACGTCGTCAGCCCGGGCTTCGTCGACGGGCACACCCATATGGACGCGCAGGTCTTCTGGGACCCGTTGGGCACCTGCTCGTGCTATCACGGGGTTACCAGCGTCGTCATGGGCAATTGCGGCTTCACGTTGGCGCCGTGCCGCGCGGCCGAGGCCGATCTCGTGTTCCGCAACCTCGAGCGCGCCGAGGACATCGCGCGCGAGGCGATGCTGGCGGGAATCGAGTGGCGCTGGGAGACTTACCCTGACTACCTCGATGTGATCGAGGCCCTGCCGAAGGGCATCAACTACAGCGGCTACATCGGCCACTCGGCCCTGCGCACCTATGTCATGGGCGAGCGTGCCTTCACGGAGCCGGCCGAGGAGGACGACTTGCGGGCGATGGCCGACGCCGTCAAGGAAGCGATCGGCGCCGGCGCCCTGGGCTTTTCCAGCTCGCGCAGCATCAACCACCAAACCGCCGACGACCGTCCCGTGGCGAGCCGCGTCGCGACCTGGGATGAGCTCGCACGCATGGTGCGCGCCATGGGCGAGGTCGGTGCCGGCATCCTCGAGATCGCCGGCCAACCCACCGGTGCCGATGCGGCAGCCGCGGCCTCTTACTACGAGGGGCTAAAGGCGCTGTCGATCGAGACCGGCCGACCCGTGACCTTCGGCATGTTTAGTACACGGAGCGCCCCCGGCGCCTGGCGGCCCTGGTTCGCGCTGGTGGAGCAGGCGGCCGAGGAGGGCGGCAGGCTGTTCGTTCAGGTGCACAGCCGGGCGCTGAACGTGCTGCTGTCGTTCGAAACGAGCACCCCGTTCGATAGCTGGGATGCGTGGCGCGAGGTTCGTACCTTGCCGTTGACGGGGCAGAAGCAGGCATTGCGCGACCCGGAGACCCGGCGCCGGCTGATCGCCGCCGCCAACCGACCCTACACCGGCCCACCCGTCCGCGGCGCCGAGGCGCGGCCGCCCGATTGGGAC
Source organism: Alphaproteobacteria bacterium (assembly GCA_965248765.1). Classification (GTDB taxonomy): domain Bacteria; phylum Pseudomonadota; class Alphaproteobacteria; order VGEJ01; family VGEJ01; genus CBDFKF01. Next base: position 2,068,475 of record CBDFKF010000004.1, on the reverse strand, counting down.
TGGGTCTACGTCATGGATACGGTGCTCGGTCCGCACCGCTCGGTGGCCGAGGTGGCGCGCGAGCGCGGCGTCGCGCCGGTGGCGGCGATGATCGATCTGGCGCTGGAGCACGATCTCACGCTGTTCTTTCGTCAGCCGCTGTTCAACGAATCCGACGATCAGGTGCTCGAGATGATGCGCCATCCGCGCTCGGTGGTGACCTTCTCCGATTCCGGTGCCCATGTGTCGCAGATCATGGACAGCTCACTGCAGACCCATGTCCTCAGTCAGTGGGTGCGGCAGCGAGAGGCCTTCACCCTCGAGCAAGCGGTCCGTCTCCTGACATACGACACGGCGACCCACTGGGGGTTCCATGACCGCGGCCTGGTGCGCGAAGGCATGGCGGCCGATCTCGTGGTGTTCGATCCCAACACCGTCGGCGCCCGCATGCCGGTAGTGGTCAACGATCTGCCGGCCGGCGCAAGACGGCTCAAACAGACCGCCGATGGCATCCTCGCCACCGTCGTGAATGGCGAAACAATCCTGCGCGACAACGAGCACACCGGCGCCCTGCCCGGAAAGCTGCTGCGCGGACCGTTGGCGCGCCGCTAACGTCTGCCGTCGCGAGGCTCACTCGGCCTGACGCGCCCGGCGGTGCTCGTCTCGGCCACCTACAGCGTCAAATTATCCAGTGGCAGGCCGTAGAGGGCGCGGCCATAGCTTTTGAAATTCGGGTCGGTGTTTTGCGTGAAGTGCTGACGGGCGACGATCACATCGGTGTAGAGGCCGGCCAGCGGATTCGCACTGAGAACGCTGTTGGCTCCGGAGAGGTCCCATACCAGCTTGGCCGCATCCATCGCCGTCTTACCCGCGAAGGTCGCGAGCGCCCGACAGCGTGCGCGCTCCACGTCCGTGGGTAGGCGCCCTCCTTCTGAGGCGATGGCTTGAAATTCGTCGGCAGCGAAGCGGAGAAGCTCGGCCGCACTGTCGGCGGCACATTGGGCTTCGGCGAACTTGATCTGCTGGGATGAAAAATCCATAACGCTTTGCTCGCTCATCACCGAGGTCTTCTTTCTAACGATGGCGTTGTATTGCGCGGTGATCTCGCGAGAAATCCCGACCGTGCCGCTGGTGATGGCGATGCCGAACGTGGCGTAGGCCGGCAGCCGATAGAGCGCGTGGTCGCACCCATGGCCGCCAGGCGACTCGCCGCCGCGCAAATCGGCCAAGGGGAGCGAGAGGTGGTGCGGGATGAACAACTGTTCGATCCGAATGTCGTTCGTGCCGCTGCCGCGCAGGCCGATGGCGTGCCAGGTATCGATGACGTCGATCTGCGGGCGGTGGAGCAAGAAATGGCGGTGGGTATCAGGCCCCGGCTTATCCTGCTCATAGGCTACAACCATGCACCAATCGCAACTATCCACGCCGGTAACCCAAGGCCAGCGACAAAGCTGGGGATCAAGATGCCACTGACCAAGGCTTTCGGATCCGGTCCCCATACGGCGTCTTGGCCCTCGATCGGCCATTGCGCGATCATGTGATTGTGCGTGACGTACTGCGCGGCGCACCAGCCGCCAGAGCCGCACGCCGCGCTGATTTGCGTCCAAGACATCAACGATCTCGCTCAAGGGGCCGCCAAGGCCGCCATACGCTGGCGGCTGCAGAATCCGCTGGGTAGCCGATTCGCGGAGCAGGTCGCGAATGACGGGCAGCATCTTGCGGTTGGTATTTGTCTCAGCCCGGCGTTCCCGCAGCTCCTGGCAGAGGGTCGAGATATCGACCTGCATGGCCTTCCTTCAATTCTCCCTGGTCGGGGGGGGGGGGCGGTAGCCCACTTCTCGCGCGGCGAACAATCTCGTTGGCTAGAAGCGAACGCTGCGGCCACCGTCCACGGGGATCGCGAGGCCGGTCATGAACGAGGCGTCGCTGCTGGCAAGAAAGGCGATCACCGCGGCTACCTCTTCGGCCTTGGCGATGCGCCCCATCGGATGCCGGCGGGCCACGGCGGCGCGGGCGGCCTCAGGATCGGTTGCGTCGCTGAGGATGTCGGCGATCATCGCCGTGTCGATCGCGCCCGGGCAGACGCAATTGACGCGAATGTTCTCGCCCGCATGGTCGACAGCGAGCGCCATGGTCATGCTCCTGACGGCACCCTTGGCGGCGCAATAGGCCACCATGTTGGGCGTGCCGGCGAGCGCCGCGACAGAGGCCAGATTGACGATGGCGCCGCCGCCCCGCCGGCGGAGCAGGGGAATCGCCTTTTTGCAGCCGAGAAACGCGGTGGTGAGATTGACCGCCATCACCTCGCTCCACGTCTCCAGGCTGGTGCTCTCCGCCGTGCCGCGGCGGTTGAGGCCGGCATTGTTGATGAGGATATCGAGCCCGCCATACGTGCTTTCCACATGGCCCAGCGCTCGATCCCAATCGGGCTCGGATCGCGCATCCAGCGCCAGGGTCTCGAAACCGGCGACGGCCGGCCGTTGCGATTCATCAAATATGGTGGCCACAACCGTGGCACCCTCATCCGCCAGTCGCCGTGCGGTGGCGAGGCCGATGCCGCTGCCGGCACCGGTCACCAGCGCGACTTTGCCGTTCATGCGCATGCTGACCCCCCAATGTTGACCCTCTGGGCTGACCTCTTGGGCTGAGCCCTTGGGGCAAATCGCCGCACCGAGCATATCGTGAAGGCCGCGCTCGCGCGCCGTGAACGCGGCGGAAGACCGCGGGGAGCGGGCCGGGCCGAGGGAAAAAAGGCTCGACCGTTTTTCGGCCGAGCCGTAGTTCAGGGAGGTGATACCCAGAACGGGCATCGGTCTCCATGGTGCAGCAAGCTCCAGGCGGGCGCTGTTGCGGCTGTCGCATTGGGGCTAGATCGCTAGCCGATGCGCGAGCGATGAAGCGCGATCGTTTCTACTGCCGCTTTCCCCCAAGAGCAGCCTTGGGGCGCGGGAGGCACGCTTTCCTCGCGACGCGGCCGCAACGTCTGCCGGCGCATCTCGTTGGCGCCTAAGACCCTTTGCCGACATCAACGAGCGGGTCTAAACGTTCCTCTATGGGTGTCCGTAGCGGGTTGATCGATGGCGCGGGCGCGAGGCCCCGCGGGCCGGCCGGTCGGGCAACCAACCAACGGATCGCATGACAGGCGGCCGAGTACCGCGGGTCGCACCCGCGTCGGCCAACCTCCGGGCGATCCCGAGAAGTATTTGGGCGCTGGGATTCGTGAGCCTGTTCATGGATGCCTCGTTGGAGCTCATCCACAGCCTGCTTCCCGTTTTCATGGTCTCGGTGCTGGGTGCGAGCTTCGTCTCGGTAGGCCTGGTCGAGGGCATCGCCGAGGCCACCGCCTCGATCACCAAGGTCTTCTCGGGCGCGCTCAGCGACTACTTCCGACGACGCAAACTCCTGACCGTGATCGGCTACGCCCTCGCCGCGCTCACCAAGCCGTTGTTCCCGCTTGCCGGCTCGGTCGGCTTGGTGCTCACCGCCCGCTTCATCGACCGCATCGGCAAGGGCATTCGCGGCGCAGCGTCCAGATGCCGACGTTCAGCCGCAGCAACGGTACGCCGGCGTCGGCCAGGTTACGGCCGAGTTGCTCGGTCAAGTCGCGCGCGGATTTGGTGTCACTAACACACGATATGTCCGGTTTATGTACCAGACGATCTGTCCGGATTTAGAAGCTCTCCAGGCTATGGAGGGTTTGGATGCGCCGGACAGAGCAGTTGCAGGGACTGAGATTGATGAAGTTCGAGGAGGTTTACGGCCGCACCCATCGGGGTTGCTTGAGCCAAGCCGAGGCGGCGGAGGTTCTCGGCGTTTCAGAGCGCACCTTCCGGCGCTGGCGCGACCGCTATGAGGCGGACGGCGCGGAAGGGCTCTACGATCGCCGTCTGGGCCGGGTCTCGGCGCGGCGCGCGGCGGTCGACGAGGTGACGGCGCTGTTGGCGCTGTTCGACACCCGCTACTGGGACTTCACCGCCAAGCACTTCCACGAGAAGCTGGTCGCGGACTATGCCTTCAAGCGCAGCTACAACTGGGTGCGGCTGAGCTTGCAGGCCCATGGGCGAAGACGGGCGGCGCCCAGGCGCGGGGCGCACCGGCGCAAGCGGCCGCGCCGCGCGCTGCCCGGCATGATGCTGCATCAAGACGGCTCAAGCCACGCGTGGGTCCCCGATCAGTGGTGGGACCTGATCGTCACCATGGACGACACCACCAGTGAGATCTACTCGGCCTTCTTCGTCGCCGAAGAGGGCACGATGTCGAGCTTTCAGGGGGTGTCCGAGGCGATCCGGGCCAAGGGGCTGTTCTGCTCGCTCTATGCCGACCGCGCCGGCCACTACTGGCACACCCCTGAGGCCGGCGGCACGGTCGACAAGGACAATCCGACCCAGTTCGGCCGCGCCCTGGCCCAGCTCGGCATCGAGCTGATCCCGGCCTACTCGCCCGAGGCAAGGGGGCGCTCGGAACGCATGTTCGCCACCCTGCAGAAGCGCCTGCCCCAGGAGCTCAGGCTCGCCGGCATCACCGACATGGCCCAGGCCAACCGCTTCCTCAAGGAGCTCTACCTGCCAGGCCACAACGCCCGCTTCGCGGTGCCGCCGGAAGCCGAGGGCACCGCCTTCGTGCCCTTCGCCGGTACCCTCGACGACATCCTCTGCGTGCAGCAGGAGCGCACCGTCTCCAACGACAATACCGTGCGCTACAAACGCCTGGTGCTGGCGATCCCGCCCGACCGCCATCGCCGCCACTACGTCAAGGCAAGGGTCCGGGTCCACGAATACCCCGACCGCACCCTCGCCGTCTTCCATGGGCCGCGCTGCCTGGCCCGATACCAGGCCGACGGATCGCCCATCAACACAAGCCACAGACAGGCCGCGTGATCCGCTTCGACGCGACCGGCCAGTGGATAAGGGGACGGCCGCTCCGCGCCCGTCCCCTTATCCACTGGCCCAACAACCACAACTGAAGCGGTCAATTCATATGGTACATAAACCGGTCAATTCAGTTTGTTCTCGACAGTCGCGCGCGGATTTGGCGAACCAGGCGTGGCGCATGATCCAGTCGGCGAGTGGCAGATCGGCGATCGCTTCCCGGGCGACGGCCTTGCCCTCAAGCACCCCGGGCTCGGTGATCCAGCGCTCTATCACGCCCTCATAGAACGCGACGTAGCCGGTAATCGGTACCGCGTGCTCGAGCGGGCGCCCATAGCTCCACGTCGCGTTCTCGATCGTGCGGGCCGGCAAGCGCAGTGACCAATGTGTCGCGGTGCCCTTGAAGGGACAGAAGGTGCGGCGCTCGCCGCGCTGCAGGACGCCAGCAGCGATGTCGGCCCGCGGAAAATAAGGCGTCGGGGACAGATGCGTCTCGTGGCTCAGCACAGCCCCCGCGCTGTCGGCGATGTTCACACCATCGATGACGGCGGCGACCCGGCTGTTCACCGGTTCAAGCGCGATGCGGTAGATCGCGGATGCGGGATCGGTGGTTTCGTTCATGCGATACGCCGTGCTTGGGACGAGAGCGAATGATAGTTCGCAGGCCGGCGCCGTTGGAGTCAGAAATGAATGCGAGACTCAGGGGCTAGACTGGCTATGCCCGGACGCGGGGAGGACAACGAGAGGACGCCCATGGAGATCAACACATTCTCGATCGTCGGCCGGTGCGCGCGGACCGGCCAGGTGGGGGGTGCGGTCGCCTCGGCCGGACCGGGGATCGGCCCGACGTGCCTGTTCGCGCGGCCCGGCGTCGGCGCGGTCGCCTCGCAGTCGTGGTGCAATCCCTATCTCGCCCAGGACGGCCTTAACCTGATGGCACAGGGCGTGGGCGCCGAGGCGGTGTGCGAGAAGCTGGTGGGCGAGGATCCCGGCCGCGCCATCCGCCAGGTCGGCTACGTCGATGCCGAGGGCGGAAGCGCGGCGTTCACCGGCCCTGACTGCGCCGAGTGGAAGGGCCATGTCACCGGCCCCAACTTCTCATCGCAGGGGAATTTGCTGGTGGGCCCGGAGACGGTGCGGGCGATGGCCGAGACCTTCCAAAGGCTCGAGGCGCTCAGCCTCGCCGAACGCCTCATCGGAACTCTGGAGGCGGGCGATGCCGCCGGCGGCGATGCCCGGGGCAGGCAGGGCGCCGCGCTCCTGGTCATGCACACCGAGCGCTATCCGCTGGTCGACCTGCGGGCCGATGAGCATCGCTACCCGGTCGTCGAGCTGAGACGCGTCTACGAGGTCGCGAAGTATCAGAGCCTGCCGTTCGTGGCGCAGATGCCGACCCGGGACAACCCGCTCGGGACGTTCGGCGATGACATGGTCAAGAGCATGGGTGTCGCGCCGGCCTATCGGCCGGGTGGTGGCGGCGGCGAGAGCGCCTGAGCGCGCAAGGGAGGAAGTGATGGAGCTCAACACATTCTCGATCGTCGGTCGCTGCGCGCGCACGGGCCAGCTCGGGGTCGCCGTCGCGACGGCGGCACCGGCGGTTGGCGCCTACTGCCCGTTTGCCCGGGCTGGCGTTGGCGCCGTCTCGTCGCAATCCTGGTGCAACCCCTATCTCGCCTACGACGGCCTCGACCTGATGGAGCAGGGGATGAGCGCCCAGGAGGTCTGCGACAAGCTGCTGGCGGAGGACCCGGGCCGCGAGAGCCGGCAGATCGGCTACGCCGATGCCAAAGGCGGCAGCGCCGCTTTCACGGGCAACGAATGCGCCCCATGGAACGGCCACATCACCGGACCCAACTTCGCTGCCCAGGGCAGTCTTCTGATGGGTGCGGGGTGCGTCACCGCCATGGCCGAGTCATTTCCGAGGACCGAGGCCCTGGATCTCGCCGAGCGCCTGGTCGCGGCGCTCGAGGCCGGGCAGGCGGCCGGTGGCGATGCCCGCGGCAAGCAGTCGGCCGCGGTCGTCGTCGTGCACACGGAGTTCTTTCCGCTGGTCGATCTGCGCGCCGACGACCACCGCAATCCGATCGCCGACCTCAGGCGGATCTACGGTATCGCCAAGCTGCAGCACCTGCCGTTCATCGCCCAGATGCCGAGCCGCGATAATCCGTTGGGCGCGTTCGGGGATGACATGCGCGAGGGCCTGCGAATCGGGCCGGCCGAGCGGCCGGGCGGCGGCGGTGGAAAAGCGGGCTGACCGCGGGCCCCGCCGGCCGTGCTCAACGCCCGCTGGTGATGATTCTCGTGATCATCGGGCCAAGCAAATTGGCCCGCGTGGTCGCCAAATAGAGGCCGACCACGATCACCACAAGCCCCACCAAATGGTAGAGCTCAAAGGTTTCGCCGAGGAAGACCACCGCCAGGATCGCCGTCAGGATCGGCGTCAGATATAGGAACTGTCCGGCGATGCCGGGACCAAGGGCCTTGACGCCGGCATTGTAAAAGACGAAGGCCAGCACCGATGGGAAGATCGCCACATAGGCGATCATCATCACGTTGCCCCAGGAGAGCGCGAAGGCCATCGGCGAGAACACCTCGGTGGCGTAGATCACGCCGTTGATGATCACGCCCGCGACCGCGAAGACCCACAGCATGGCCAGTGGATTGAGCCCCGGCGGGGCATGCCGGAGCAGCACCGTGTAAAACGCCCAGGACGCGACCGCGAGAACCATCAACAGATCGCCGCTGTTGAAGCCGAATGCCATCAACACGGCGATGTCGCCGCGGACGATAACCACGACCACCCCGAGAAACGCCACGATGCTGCCGAAGGCGGCCCGCCACGAGATCGCTTCGCGATAGAGCAACCATGACAGCGCGACGATCATCGCCGGGATGGTGGTGCCGATGAGCGTGGCATTGATCGCCGAGGTAAAAGTGAGCGCGTTGTAGAACAGGTGGAAGAAGACGTTCATCCCGAGCACGCCGATCAGCACCAGCTTGAGCCAGTTGCCCAGAACGAGGTCGTGCCGCGCCAGCACGTGCGGTAGAGCGAATGGTGTAAGCACGATGACGCCGATGACCCACGACCAGAAGGCCAGCGCCGCCGGTGGCACACCGGCGATGGCGGCCTTGGCAACGACACCGTTGCCCGCCCAGAAGCACATCGTCAGCAACATCAGGACGTAGGGCGAGACGACCGGGCGGCCGCCTGTTCTCAAGGTCATCGCGCGCTCCGTTGGCGGGGATGGTGCACGCACGCGCCGGGATTAGTCGGCGAGCGTGGCGCCGGAGTATACGGGATCGCGCGACGGGCGCGCACTATTCTTGCAAGCCGCGCCTGTGCCCACGTTGAAGAGCGGTGGCGCGAGAGGTATCTGATCCGACCGGGGGGCTTAGACTTTCTCGACGGGCCGTCCGGCCTCGGCCCATTGCTGGAACGCGCCGAGGTTGCGCACATCGGTGTAGCCAAGGTCCAAGAGCGCCTTGCCGCAGAGCGCGGCGCGCCCGCTCGATCCGCAGTAGAGGATGACGGTCTTAATCCTTGGAGAACGCGTCGTTATGGAACGGCGTCGTCTCGTCGGCGCGGAACTCCAACATGCCGCGCGAGACGTTCAGCGCGCCCTCGATCTTGCCGCTCGCGGCGACCTCCTCGGCATCGCGCACATCGACCAACAGCGTGTTATCGCGGCCGATTAGCTCGGCGGCCGCCTCGGCGGTGATCGACGGCACCACGGCCTTTGCCGCGGCCACAAGATCCATGATCGATTGGTTCATGATTGCCTCCCAAGACCTGTTGCGCCAAGTGAGGCGCGTCGCGGGAACCTTATGGGTTTTCGGCTTCGGCATACAGTGCCTCAGACCTCGGCCGCTTAAGCCTGGATCACGCTCCCGACCGATTGCTCAATCGCGCGCCGATAGGCGAAGCTGGCGATCGCGGTGTCCTGGGCGCCGGTCCCAGTCAGGTCGCATAGCGTGATGTCGTCGGCCGATGTCCGGCCGAGGCTCGGCTCGCCGACGATGCGTCCCAGCTCAGCGAACCTGCTGGTGTCGGTGACGGTCCCGGCTGCGAGCGCGATGTGCAGCTCACCGAGCGTTTCGCACTGGCTCAAGCGGTCGGGAACATAGCGGTCGAGTCGGGCGAAAGCGTCCGCTTCGATCTCATTCTTGCCCGCCGTGTCCGATCCCATCGCGGTCATGTGCAGACCGGGATGCAGCCATTTGGCCTGAAGAACGGGGGACCTGGCGGGAGTCGTCGTGATGACCAGCTGGCTCTCCGCCACCAGCCGCGCCGGGTCCGGCTCGGCGCGCACCTCAATCTCCAGCCGCTCGCCGAGGTCCTTAGCGCATGCCCGGGCTTTGTCCGCATCGCGGCCCCACACCAAGGCCTTCGTGAACGGGCGGACGAGATGGGCGGCCTCGATCTGTAGGCGCGCCTGGACCCCGGTCCCGATCACGCCCGCGGTATCCGTCTGCGGCGCCAGATGCCGCGCGGCGACCGCGCCGGCGGCGGCGGTGCGCAGGTCAGTCAGATAGCCGTTGTCGAGAAGCAGCGCCTCGACCAGTCCCGTCTTGGCGGAAAACAGGATCATGAGTCCGTTGAGGCTCGGCAGGCCGAGCTTCGGATTGTCAAAGAACCCGGGACTCATCTTGATGGCGAAGCCGTCGAGGCCAGGGATGTAAGCGGTCTTCACATCGACCTCAGCGTGAGCAGCCGGGATCTCCATCGACAGGATCGGTGGCATGATCACCGTGCCGCCGGCCAACGCCACGAAGGCGCCCTCGACAACGTCGACCGTCTCGAGGTCGAGCGAGAGCAGGTCGCGCAAGTCGGCCTCCGTCAGAACATAAATGTCACGCGCCATGGGACGTCCTTTTCCGGCTATCCCGGTATCCCGCGAAGGTAGAGACGAGATTCGGATGCAGGTGACGGGAATCGGGAAATCGTACCCCAGCGGTACGGCCGGCCAAACCCATGGTGAAGACGCGGAAGGGGCGCGCAAACGCTCAGCGCCTCACGGGTGACCAGTGTCACTGTACGCAGGAAGTCTGTCGTTTAGATTGCTTGGTCGATGGGCTCCGATTTCTCGACACAGCGAGGTTGGAGGACGAAATGACGGCCGCCAGGGCCGAAGCCGTTGTGGTCGCGGAGCCGGCGCCGTACTCGGCGCAGCGCCCGACGTTCGCGTGGACCGATGCGGTTCTGCCGTTCTATCTCGCCGGCATGGCGGTGGTAGCCGCAACGGTACCGTCCCGGCACTGGCGGCGCATTTGCCGAGCCTTGGCGATCGCCGGCGGAACGCTGTCAGGGCGTCACTCCCGCCGCACGGCCAACATCGCGAGCGTGCTGCGCGGTTACCATGACGATGCCGACGCCGCGGACATCGCTTGGGAACAAGGCATCGCCCATAACGAGGCGCGGCTCCATTGCTTGCAGTTCTATTGCGGCCGGCGATGGCACCCCGACATCCGGATCGATGGCCTGGACCACGTCGAGGAAGCGCTGGCCCAGGGACGTGGGGCAATCCTGTGGACCCAGCCCATGGCCTATAGCGACATCGTCACGAAAATGGCCTTCCACCAAGCGGGCCATGCCATCAGCCATCTCAGCCGACCCGCCCATGGCCTCACGAGGCGCCGGCTGTTCGCGCCCCTCTGGACCTCTGTTGAGCGCCGATTCCTGGCGGAGCGGCTGATCATCGAGAGCGGTCGCGTCGGCCCGGTCATGGCGACGATCACCCAGCGGCTGGCCGAGAACAAACTGGTATCGATCACCGTCGGAGCGCAGGCGCGCCAAACCTGTCGCGTGCCCTTTTTCAACGGTCATGTCGAGCTGGCCCTGGGACCGGTCAAGCTGGCGTGCCGTACCGGGGCACGACTGCTGCCGGTATTCACGGTTCGGACCGGCGAGAACGAGTCCGTGACGACGGTCGAGCCGGCACTCGAGGTGGCGCCATCAGTGAACGGCGAACCGGACGACATTCGGGTGCCGCTGAGCGCCTATGCGGAGCTCTTGGAATCCTATGTCGGACGTTGGCCGCGGCTGTACCTCAGTTGGTAGCGCGGTGGCACAGCCTCAGATCGGGAAGCCGATGTCGCGCGAGGGCGAGTCATGCAGCTGATTAAAGAGTGCACCGTCCGGGGCGATCGCCTGGATGTCACAACCGATCCAGCCTTTCGCGAGAGATACCTGTGGGATGATTTCTTCATCGAGTATAGCGACGACATCGGTCTCGATCGGATGGACCCGACCGTGCCGTTGGCGCCCAACATTCTCAACGTCGCGCCGCTTGTCTGGCTCTCCGGCGAGACCTACGAGATCGATGCCTTGGACGCCGATCTCGCGCAGGCGTTGGAAGAAATCCGGCAGGTGATCAAGCGCAATATCCCGGGCCGCGCCTGGGACGGCCAACTCAAGCCGGCGCGCCTGGTCACCAACGAGGCCAACACGACCTCGGGCGATGAGCGTATCTCGTTGCTGTTCACCGCCGGCGTCGATTCCGTGTACTCGAGCCTCAGCCACCATCCGCGGCTCCAGAATCTGATCACCGTTTGGGGCAACGAGACGGCGCTCGACTTCGAAGACAGGTGGCGCCTGCTCAGCCGACAATGCGAGAGGTTTGCCGAGCAGTTCGGCCATCGCAATTTTCTCATCAAGACCAACGCGAAGGAGATCATCAAGCGGAAGCGCATCGCCCCTGACATCCGGGTGTGATGGCACGATGTCCAGCTCGGTATGGGCATGCTCGGCTTGTGCATCCCGCCCGTGTTTCACTGGGGCGGGAAGGAGATCCTGATCTCATCGACCTATCCGCGCGGCGGTTACCATGGGGTCGCCGGCTCTTCGCCCGAGATCGACGATCGCGTGCGCTGCGCTGGCATCTCGGGAGTTCATGTGGCGTTTGATGAAACGCGACAGGAAAAACTGAACTACGTGGTCCGGAAATGCCGGGAAGAGCACCTGCCCGTGCCGCAGCTGCGGGTGTGCAACCGGCCGTACGTGGACGCGCTCAACTGCTGCGATTGCGAGAAGTGCCTGCGCACGATGACCGGCATTATCGTTGCCGGCGGCACGCCGACTGAGTTCGGTTTTCCGATATCGCCGGCCGAAGTGTCGCGGCGCGTTCAGGCGCGCTACCGCGCCACGCAGCTATCGATCGACGAGACCCTCGAAGACGATTGGCTGTCCATGCAACCATCCGCGCGCAGGATGTTGGAGAATGGTGGGGCAGGCGATGCGCCGGAGAGCGTGCGCGAGCTCCTGGTGTGGCTCGGCACCTTGGATATCCCGGACTACATCAAGCGATTCAAGCACCGCAATCGCTGGACCGAGCGGGCCAAGAAGACGCTCAACCTCAGTCCCTGGCTGTTCGAAACCGTGAAGAACACCATCGAGCGGCGGAGCTGGTTCGGCTACTAGCGCGTCCTCGGTTCAGGAGCTGAGTTGCGGATCCGGCGAGCGGTTATGGGCCCGCGCGCTGACGACCACGAATACCCCGGCGGTGACGAACATCATGAGCCCGTAGATGGCGGCGGGGATGGCGAGCCGCACATCGCCCAACAGGGTCGCGGCGATGAAGATCGCGATTGTGCCGTTCTGCAACCCCGCCTCGAGCGATATCGCAATCCTCTGGCGGCGCTCCAGCACGAAAATGCGAGCGACGTAGAAGCCAACGAGCATCATGATCAGGTTCAGCACCAAGGTGATGGGGCCGGCGTCAGCGAAGTAGCGCGGGAGGTTCGACCACTCCTGGGCGATGGCGCCGAGCACGATGATCACGAACAGCGCGGTGGCGATGGCCCGCGCGTAGGGCTCGAACCGACCGGCGAAGCCGGCGGCAAAGCGCTTGACCACCATGCCGATGGCCACCGGTACGGTGGTGATCAGGAAGATGCCGAAAATGGTGCTGGCGACGGGCAGCGCCACATCCTCGGTGGCGCCGGCGAACTGCGTCAGCGCGAAGTTGACGATGAACGGGATGGTGATGACGCCAATCACGCTGATCACGGCGGTCAGCGTCACCGAGAGCGCGGTGTCGCCCTTGGCAAGGTGGGTCAGGAGGTTGGAGGTCACCCCGCCGGGGCACGCCGCCAGGATCATGACGCCGACCGCGATCGTCGGATCGACCGACCAGACCAGGACCAGGAGATAGGCGATGACCGGCAGCAGAATGACCTGGGCAACGGCGCCGATCGCGAAGGCCTTGGGCTGAACCACCACGCGCGTGAAGTCGCCGAGGTTCAGCGCGAGGCCCATCGAGAACATGATGAAGGCGAGCGAAATCGGCAGAAACACTTGGGTCAGGATGCCCACGGTCGCGCCCCCCAATGCGCCCTCACGCCGCGGTTATACGCCACCACCCGGCCGGTTGCACGGGACGCTCGCGCCGGTCACGTTCGCGCGTTTCGCGGGACCCGAGTGGAGCTCGCGTAAGTTGGGCTTCGCCCGCCTCAGGTACGAACTTCCTCCCGTTCGCCCTCTCCGGTCTTGATCCGCGCGTCGGGGAGAGCCTTCCGCAACGCGTCGATGTCTCCGGGCCGCACCGAACAGTCAATCAAGTCGACCTGCTTCAGCCGCGTCAGCCCTTGAAGAGGCGCCAGGTCTTGGACCTGTGTGCCTTGAAGGTATAGGTGACTCAGGTTTGCGAGCGCGGCCAGGGGCGCCAAATCGCGGACCTGCGTCACGCCGAGTGAGAGCAGTTCCAGGCTTGTGAGCGCCGCGAGAGGCGCCACATCCTCAATATCGCTATTACCGAGGCCCATGTTCGTAACGTGCGGAAAGTCTGCCGGCGTGACATCATCGATCGGTTTGGCAAGCGCGCGCGCGATCGCCTCGCGGACAATCTGTGACTCGCCCGCGCCGCCGAGACCGCCAAGGACCGCCGCTTCCTCGGGATAGGTAATGCGCATCAGGGCGCCGAGGTCGTCGTCCCCGAGCAGGCGGAGATACGAATGAAAGGCTGCGGTGCCGACAAGCTCGCGGAAGTGCGAGGGCACCTGTTCGAGGACCTTCGCGCCCTCCTCCTCCGGCGTGTCGCCGCGCTTCCCGTCCGCCGGCTCGAGGTGGGCCCCGCCGTCGCCGCGCGTTCGGCCCAAGGCGTCGATGTCGTGTTGCGTCAGGTGAACGGTGGGCGCCGCGTCCGGGTCTCGCGCGACAGCCGCGGACCAGGCCCGGAAGAATCTTGTGCCCGTCTTCGAACCGGCGAGCGTCTCCATGGTGCGCGCACCGAGGATGCGGCGGACCAGAAACACCTGCACGCTTTGCGCGCCGCTCGGCGCGTCGACCCCTGTGGCCGTTATGAGCTTGGAGCGGCGCACGCCCGAGGCGTGAATCATCGCGCTATTGACCAAACGTTTGACCTCGCGGGGTGAGCGCTTGGCCAGATTCATGATGACGGGTTCCAGTGCGTCCTGCCGGTGCTCCAGGTTCTTCCACGTCTCGTTCTTGGCCACGATGTCGGCGAAGAAGACCTCCACCTCCCACTCCGTCGGGGCGAGCGGGATCTCCACCTGGAACATCTTGGCCAGGCAATCCAACGCCTTTGTTTCGTCGACGCCCATCCGCTTGTACCGTTCAACGACGAGTTGATCTACGACCGTTTTGTCGACCCCGACCACGAACATCAGCCGCTCGATGTTGAGATAGAGCTTCAAGGCCTCGAGCGCCTGGAGCGCCACGTCCGGCATGCACCGATCGAGGTCGTCGATGAAGACGACGAGGCGCTCGTTTTTCTTGAGCGAGCGTTTCACCCAGTCACGCATCACGGTTTCGAACTCGTTGAGGTAGGCGGCCTCGGGGGCCGCCGTGTCCGCCAAGTCGCGCGCTATGTCTTTTAGCGCCGCCGTCTGTGCCTCCACCCCGCCGCCTGAGATCTTCACGTTGGAGAGGATGCGTATAATGCTACGACCCAGGAAACGGCCCAGGTCCTTGGCGTCGCGGGTGAAGGATTTGAGGGTGTAATTCTTGCCGTCAAGGCAGGCCAGGATCACCTCCGCCACAAGCCCGCGCCAGACCTCCTCACGCTCCTGGTATTTCCAGGGGTAGAACCACGCCGTACGGACAACGCGTGCGTCTTCCTTTTTCGGCCGCTGCTTGGCGGATTCATTCCACTGCCCGAGCCTGCCCTCCAACCAGCGCATGGCCGAGGTCTTCCCCGTGCCCCAGTCGCCATAGATGGCTGCCGCGAAGCGTGACCGTGATGGCGGCGTCTTCGCACGCCAGGATCTCCGCACTGTTGAAGTAGCCCCGGTCGGCGACGACATCCAAGGTGTCCGCCCCCAGCGTCGCTTTCGTCTGCTTGGCCATGCGGGCGAGCTGGGACCGGTCGGTGCCGACGTTGGTCACCTCGTGGGCAACGATCAGATGATGCTTGGTGTCGACGGCGGCTTGCACGTTGTAGCCGACGACGCCCGACCGCTGGTCGCCATCGAGCGAGCGTCGGGATCGGTTAGAGAGATCTGCTGGTCCGGCCTCTCGCGCATCCGCGCCTCGAGCCCCTTGAGGCGCTGCATCTCTTGCCTGAGCCTGGCAATCTTCTCGTGCAGACGGACCGTCTTGGTCGTGCGTGCCAGAGACGGCTCTTGCCGGTCGGCGCTGTCCAGCTGGTGCAGGTAGCGCGACACGCTGATCCAGGCGCCGCGTCATCTTGGCTCGCGTGAAGTTCCTGTCTCGGTTGTTCACTGCCTTGAACTTGCTGCCATCGATCGCAACGCGGGCTTCGGCAAACAGACCGAGCGTGCGGCACAGAGCGACGAACCGGGCACAGACCTGACGGATGGCGCGACCATTGTCCTTGTTGCGGAAGTCGGCGATCGTCTTGTGATCGGGAGCCAGGCGGCCGGTTAGCCACATCACTTCCACGTTGCGCCCGGCTTCCCGCTCAAGCCGGCGGCTCGATTGGACCCGATTGAGATAGCCGTAGATGTACAGCTTCAGCAGAACCGACGGATGATACGCAGGCCGGCCGGTATCCTTCGGCGCGACACGGCTGAAGCCAAGCTCGGCTAGATCCAGCTCCTCGACAAAGACATCGATCACCCGAACCGCATTGTCCTCGCCAATCCAGTCGTCCAAGCACTCCGGGAACAAAGTGCGCTGCCCGCGATCGGTCCCTTCAACGAAACGCCCCATACGATCTCCCCGCTCAGACCACCGAAGAATCATATCAGGCAAGCGTTCTTACACAGCCAGGGTCAAGACCGGTCGCCTTGGTAACGGGGTCGGCGTTAAGGCGCTATAACCGTCGTCATGGCGACGGGAACGCACACCTATGTCGATGATCCGCGCAATGCGGAGATCCTGATCTCCGTCAACGGGGAGCTCGCGCGGCGCCAAGACGCGGTGGTCTCGGTCTTCGATTCCGGGTTCATGCTGGGCGACGGGGTGTGGGAGGGCATCCGGCTGCACCACGGCACGCTGTTGTTCGTGGACCAGCATATGGACCGGCTCTACGAGGGCGCCAAGGCGATCGACATGGATATCGGCCTCACGCCGGCCGAGCTGGTAGCGCGCATCCGCGAGACGCTGGCCGCCAACGACATGGTGGATGGGGTGCACATCCGGCTGATGGTGACCCGCGGCGTCAAATCGACGCCCTACCAGCACCCGAAGGTGACCATCGGACCGCCGACCATCGTCATCATCCCAGAGTACAAGACCGCCTCGGCGGTGGTGCTGACCGATGGCATCCGGCTTCACACCGTGCACGTCCGGCGCGGGGCGCCGGATGTGCAGGACCCCAAGCTCAACAGCCACAGCAAGCTCAACTGCATCCTCGCGTGCATCCAGGCCGACAAGGCCGGCGCCGATGAGGCGCTGATGCTCGACCCCTTAGGCTTCGTCGCCACCTGCAACTCGACGCATTTCTTCATCGTGCGCAAGGGCGAGGTGTGGACCTCGACCGGCAAGTACTGCCTCGGCGGGATCACGCGGGCCAACGTGCTCGGCCTGTGTCGGGCCAACGCCATCCCGGCCTTCGAGAAGGACTTCAGCCTGACCGACGTCTACGGTGCCGAGGAGGCCTTCGTCACCGGCACGTTCGCCGGGCTCATTCCGGCGGTGGAGATCGATGGGCGAACGATGGGCGCGGGAGCGCGGGGGCCGGTCACCGTGCGCCTCCAGGACCTCTATCGGGAGGCGATCGACCGCGAGGCCGGCGTGTGAGCGAGGGGCCTAAGGCGGCGGTCGTGCGCATCGCCATGTGGTCGGGCCCGCGCACCATCTCGACGGCGCTGATGCGCGCCTTCGAGAACCGGGCCGATACGGCGGTGTGGGATGAGCCGTTCTATGCCCACTACCTCGACCACACCGGACTCGACCATCCCATGGCCGCGGACATCATCGCCGCCTACGAGCGTGACTGGCGCAAAGTGGTCGCGCTAGTCCTGGGCCCGCCGCCCGGCGAGGCCCACGTGTTCTTTCAGAAGCATATGAGCCACCACATGCTGCCGCACCTCGGCCTTGATTGGCTCAATCAGGTCGCGAACTGCTTTCTGATCCGCGATCCGGCCCGGGTCGCCGCCTCCTATGGCGCGAAGCGAGGCGCGGTGCGGTTGGAGGATCTCGGCTTTGCCCAGCAGCTCCGCCTGTTCGAGACCGTGCGAGGGCGGAGCGGGCGCATCCCGCCGGTGATCGATGCCGAGGACGTCCTGGCTGCGCCGGAGGCCGTGCTGCCGGCGCTGTGCGGCACGCTGGGAATCGATTTCGATCCAGCGATGCTGTCGTGGCCGGCGGGGCGGCGAGCGAGTGACGGCCTGTGGGGCGCGCACTGGTACGGCGCGGTCGCGCAGTCGACGGGGTTCGCGCCAGCACGGCGCGACCCACCGGTCGTGCCGCCGGAGCTTAAGGATATCGTCGCCGCCGCGCGCCCGATCTACGAGGCGCTATTCGCCCACCGGCTCGCCGGCTGAAGCGCAGTTGTCGGCGGGTCTCAAGGATGCTTCCTTAGTAACGGGGCAAGAAAAGGGGAGGATGCCGTGCGCGAGTACGAGGCCGAGATCCGGACCGCCGATGGGGTGATGGATACCTTCGTCTGTCATCCCGATGAGGGCGGCCCATTCCCCACCGTCATCCTGTACATGGACGCGCCCGGCATCCGCGAGGAGCTGCGGGATATGGCGCGGCGGATCGGCACGGTCGGCTATCACGTGCTGCTGCCCAACCTTTACTACCGGTCCGGCCGCGAGGGGGCGTACGGCTTCGATTTGAGCCGCATCCGCATCGACGATGACGAGATGGCCAAGATGTACGCGGTGATGCGCACGCTGAGCAACGCCGGCGTCGTCGCCGACACCGAGCCGATGCTGGATTTCATAGCCAAGGCCAGGGCCGCGGCAAACGGCGCGGTGGGCTGTGTCGGCTATTGCATGAGTGGGCAGTTCGTGATGTCGGCCGGCGCGGCCTTTCCCGATTCGTTCGTAGCGATCGCGTCGTACTACGGCGTCGGCCTGATCACCGAGGCCGAGGACTCGCCGCATCTGGTGGCCGACCGGATCGCTGGCGAGCTGTACCTCGCGTTTGCCTCAGACGATCCTCACGTGCCGCAATCGATCGTCGATACGCTGCCGGCGGTGTTGATCAGCGCGGGCGCCGACCACCGTATCGAGGTCTACTCCGACACCGAGCACGGCTTCGCGTTTCCCGAGCGCGCCGTCTATCGCAAGGCCGCCGCGGAGCGGCACTGGGAGCGGATGTTCGCGCTGTTCGACCGGCGCCTCCGAGCCTGAGCCGCGCATCTTGTCGGTCTTATCGATCTTGTCGCACGCGCGTACGACGTGTGATCCTGGGGACAACGTCGGGTAAGGGAGAGGCCGCGATGGACGTGTTAGGCGATATCCAGGCTATGCGCGAGGAGCTGGTCACGTGGCGGCGCGATATCCACGCCCATCCCGAGACCGCGTTCGAAGAGCATCGCACCTCCGATCTTGTTGCCGAGCGGCTCGCCGCCTTCGGTCTAGAGGTCCACCGCGGCCTCGCCGGCACCGGCGTCGTCGGCACGCTTATCAATGGCAGCGGGGCGAACGGCAACGGCAGAGCGATCGGCTTGCGGGCCGACATGGATGCGCTTTTCCTACGCGAGGAGAACGACTTCGCGCACCGCTCGCAGAACGAGGGAAAGATGCATGCCTGCGGGCACGACGGCCACACCACCATGCTCTTGGGTGCCGCCAAGTATCTCGCCGAGAGCCGCCGTTTCGACGGCACCGTGCGCTTCATCTTCCAGCCGGCCGAGGAGACCGGCGATGCCGAGTGCGGCGGCAATCGCATGGTCCGCGACGGCCTGTTCGAGAAGTTCCCGGTCGAGGCCGTGTTCGGCATGCACAACTTCCCGGGGATTCCACTCGGTCACTTCGCGGTGCGCGCGGGGCCGATGCTGGCCTCGATCGATACCTTCGAGTTCAAGGTGTTGAGCGAGCACAACCATCCGGCCTTGCAGTTCACTTCGCCCGATCCGATCCTCATCGCGGGGCGCATCGTCGAGGCGTTCCACAGCTTCAAGGCGCGCGGTATCAACCCGGCCGAGCCAGTGATCATGAGCATCACGCAGTTCCAGTCCGGCGATCCGATCAACGACCGGCAGGGGGTGCACATCACGCCTGAGCACGCCTACGTGCGCGGCACGGTCTATACGCTCAACGACGCGGTGCGCGATATCTTCGAAAAGCGGCTCAAGGAGATCGCCGAGGGCACCGCGCGCGCTAACGGAGCCGGCTGCGAGTTTGCCTACGAGCGGGGCTATCCGGCGCTGGTCAACACGCAGCACGAAAAGGACTTTGCCGTCGCCACCGCCACTGAGCTCGTCGGCGCGGACCGGGTAGAGAGCGACATGCAGCCGATCATGGGGGCGGAGGACTTCGCCTTCATGCTCAAGGACCAGCCGGGCTGTTATGTCTTCATCGGCAACGGCGATGGCGAAGGGTCGTGCCACGTGCACAATCCGAAGTACGACTTCAACGACGAGTCCCTGCCGTTCGGCGTCGGCTATTGGGTGAAGCTGGTCGAGCGGTTCCTGCCTGCGTCGGGGTGATCGGCGAGCGATGACGCCTGAGATCACAGCCACGGGGGCGAGCCTCGGCGCGTTCGTTCGCGGTGTCGATCTTGGCACGCTGGACGATCGGGCGCTCGCGGCCATCGAGGCGGCCTGGCACACTTTTGCTGTGTTGATCTTCCCGGAACAGCACGTCTCCGATGCGGCGCAGATCGCGTTCAGCCGGCGGTTCGGTTCGCTCGAGCGCAGCCTTACGGCGAAGAACGTTGGCGGCAACCCAGAGGTTATCGTTCTCTCGAACGTCAAGGACGACGGCGGCGTGTGGCCGCCGGAGAGCGAACACGGCCTGTTCCTGAAGGGGAACTGCTATTGGCACACCGACAGCTCCTACAAGAACGTGCCGGCCAAGGGCTCGATGCTCGCGGCGAAGATCGTAACGGCCGAGGGTGGCGAGACCGAGTTCGCCGACATGCGCGCCGCGTACGATGTGCTCGCGCCGGCGATGCGGGACTACCTCCAAGACAAGATCGCGGTCCATAGCTACGCCTACAGCCAGGGTCTGGTGGGCGGAACCGGGGCGCTCAGCCAGGCCGAGTGGGACGCCTTGCCGCCGGTCGAGCATCCGGTGATCCGCGCCCATGCCGATACCGGTCGCCAGAGCCTCTACCTCGGCCGGCACACGAGCCACCTTGTTGGTGAGGACGTGGAGGAGAGCCGCGGCCTGTTGCAGCGGCTGTGTGCCGAGGCCTGCAAACCCCCGCGCACCTACAAGCACACCTGGCGCGCCGGCGATGCCATCCTGTGGGACAACCGGTGCGTCCTGCATCGCGGCCACGATTACCCCGGCGATCAGGCACGCCACATGGTGCGGACGACCATTGCCGGCGATAGCGCCGATAACGCTTGGCGACTGTCGGCTTGAGATTCGCTTTGGTGCGGGGCCGGGGTTAAATTGCCGCGGATCTGCTCGCAGGGAGGAAACGAAAAATGACGGATGCGGTTCACTGGATGCTCGCGGCGACTATCAAGGACGGCCAGCAGGAGAATTTCAAAACCGTGATGCACGACATGGTCGAGTCGACCCGGAACGAGCCCGGCACTCACAACTACGAGTGGTTCGTCGGCGGGGACGGGAAGACCGTGAACGTCTACGAGCGCTATGCCGATTCGGCTGCCGTCATGGCCCATATCACCACGTTCGGCGAGAAGTTCGCCGAGCGGCTATTGGCCGTGGTCGAGCCGACCGGGTTCGTCGTCTATGGCAATCCGAGCGACGACGTGCGGGCCGCGCTAGCGGGATTTGGTGCCGTGCACATGGGGCAGGTCGCCGGCTTCGCCCGCTGAGGTAGCCCCCGCGAAACGCGCCTTCTGGCCCGCGTCCCGGCGCGGGCGGAGAGGAAACCCGGCTATAATCTAGCGATGGATCGCGATCCTGCGACGGCGGCCGGCGCTGAGCCGGGCGGCGTAGACGAGGGGCGGTCGAGCGCGGTCGAGGAGGGGCCCGCCTTTGAGGTCCTGAACCCCGACGGTGCCAGCCCCTTCGTCCTCACCTGCGACCATGCGGGCCGCCGTATCCCCGAGCGCTATCGCCAGCTCGGCCTGGACGATGCCGTGCTGAGACGGCACATCGCCTGGGACATCGGCGCCGCCGACGTGACCCGGCGGCTTTCGGCCTATCTCGATGCCACCGCGGTGTTCGCAGGCTTTTCGCGGCTGTTGGTCGATTGCAACCGCGACCTCGATCACCCGACCTCGATTCCCGGTGAGAGCGATGGGATCGTCGTCCCCGGCAACCTGGAGGTCGGGCCAGAGGACCGCGCGGACCGCGTCCGGCGTTACTTCGAGCCCTACCATCGCGCCCTGGTCGGCGTGCTCGAAAGCCACGGTGCCCGGGCCGGCGGGCGCCGACCGGCGATGGTGGCGATGCACAGCTTCACGCCGATCATGGACGGCTACGAGCGGCCGTGGCACATCGGCGTCCTGTGGAACCGCGATCCCCGCCTCGCCAAACCGCTGATGGCGCTCCTTAGCGAGAATACCGATCTCGTGGTCGGTGAGAACGAGCCGTATACCGGCCGCGACACGGCCGGCTACTCGATCCACCACCACGGCGGCGGGCAAGGCATCCCGCACGTGCTTCTGGAGCTGCGCCAGGATTTGGTCGACACCCACCACGGCGCGGAAACCTGGGCCAATCGGCTGGGGCTTGCCTTCTCGACTTTGGGTCGCCAGGCACACCTGTTCGCTATCGAGAAGTTCTGAGAATGGCTTTAAGCGAACCACCGTTCACGATCGGCATCGAGGAAGAGTACCTCTTGGTCGATCGCGCCAGCCGCGATGTCGCCGCCGATCCACCGGCGACCATGATGGAGGAGTGCGAAGCGCTGCTGACGGGGCAGGTGAGCCCGGAGTTCCTGCGCTCGCAGATCGAGGTCGAAACTCGGGTGTGCCAATCGGTGCGCGAGGCGCGGGCCGATCTCGCGCACCTGCGGGCCACGGTCGCCGCCGTCGCCGCCAAGCACGGGCTGGCGCCGATCGCCGCCTCGACCCATCCGTTCGCGCAGTGGAACGAACAGAAGCACACCGACTCCGAGCGCTACAACATGCTCGCGCGCGACCTGCAGGTGCTGGCGCGGCGGCTGTTCATCTGCGGCCTGCACGTGCATGTCTGCATCGACGATGACGATCTGCGTATCGATCTGATGCATCAGGTGACCTATTTCCTGCCCCACCTCCTGGCGTTGAGCACCTCCTCGCCATTCTGGCGCGGCGAGGACACCGGCCTGATGAGCTATCGCCTCGCGGTGTTCGACGGGCTGCCGCGCACCGGCCTGCCCGACACCTTCTCAAGCTACGGCGAATACCAGCGGTTCGTGAACCAGCTGGTGGGCGCCCAACTTTTGGATGATGCGACCAAGCTGTGGTGGGACGTGCGCGTCAGTGCGCGCTATCCGACGCTCGAGCTGCGGATGACCGACATCTGCACGCGGCTCGATGATTCGGTGACGATCGCGGCGCTCTATCTGTGCATCCTGAGCATGCTTTATCGCTTGCGCCGGGAGAACCAGCGCTGGCGCGTCTACCAGCGGAGCCTGGTCCAGGAGAACCGCTGGCTCGCCCAGCGCTATGGCACGACCGGCGAGCTCGTCGATTTCGGCAAGGGCGAGCGGGTGCCGTACGCGGCGCTGGTCGAGGAGATCATCGAGCTGGTGCGCGAAGATGCCGAGCGCTTCGACTGCGTCGCCGAGGTCGAGCATGCCCGCGATATCGTCGCCCGCGGTACCAGCGCGCATCGCCAGCAAGCGGTGTTCGCCGCAAGTCTGGGCGCCGGCAAGGACCGGCGCGAGGCGTTTGCCGATGTTGTCGATATGCTGATCGAGGAGACGACCCACGGCCTCGATGTCCATGCAGAGGCGGCGGCTTGAGGGTATTCTAGGCAGAGTCTCACCACATCGCTTTACGCGGGACCGCGTGGATGGAGGAAAGGATGGACCAGAACACCCGAACCGAGTTGGAGGCGGCGGCCTTCCGCACGCTGGTCGAGCACCTGCGGTCGCGTCCAGACGTGCAGAACATCGATCTGATGAACCTCGCCGACTTTTGCCGCAACTGTCTCTCGAAATGGTACCGCGCGGCGGCCGAGGACAAGGGCCTCGAGCTCAGCTACGAACAAGCGCGCGAGATCGTTTACGGTATGCCGTACCCGGAGTGGAAGGCGAAGTACCAAACCGAGGCGACGCCCGAGCAACGGGCCGCGTTCGAGGCGGCCGGGGCGGCCAAGGGCAAGCACTGAGACCCTGCGCGGGCGGAGGCTGCCAGGCCGCACCCTCACCCCGGCCCTCTCCCGCAGACGGGAGAGGGAGATTATCCGAGCCGCGCGATGGACGTAGACTCGGGATACCGCGCGCCCATGGCCGCATGGAGGCCGGTGCACGAAGTAGCCTGGCATGACCTCTCGTCAAGATATCCGCATCGTGCACCTGTTGCAGGTGCCCGAGGTGGCGCCCGTGCTCGCACGGTGGTTCGTCGAGGAGTGGACACCTTGGTATGGCCCCGAGGGCCGGGGTGACGCGGAGACCGATCTGGCGGCTTGTCGCAGCCGCGACACGTTGCCGCTCTGCTTGGTGGCCTTGACAATGGATGACGCAGTGCTTGGCACCGCGGCGCTCAAGGCCGAGTCGGTCGGCAGTGAAATTGGCGCAGGCCCCTGGCTGGCGGCCGTGCTGGTCGGCAAGGACCATCAAGGCAGGGGTGTCGGGACGGCGCTCGTTGAGGCCGTTGAGGAAGAAGCTGCCCGCCTGGCTTCGAGTCGGTCTACACCTCGACGGACGCGGCCGAGCGCATTCTGGAGCGCCGAGGATGGCGCGCGATCGGGACGACCGAGTCGATCAGGGGCCCAGCAACAATCTATCGCCGGCACACCGGTGCCGCGACCGCGCCGGAGTGAGAGGCGGTCTGCGAACTAAGGCAGCGGCAGGCCGGCCTTCTTGAGGGTGGCGGTTTGGCGTTTGACCAGCTTATCCTCGTCGAAGCCTTCGATCAGCTCGTGGAACAGCCGGTGCCAGTTGATCTCGGCCTTGAGGTGGAGGAAGACACCGCCTAGGCCGATGGCGGCGCGGTCCATGAAGACGAACTCGCGGGGCGGAGTCACCCCACCGTGCTCGCGTAAGCCGCGGTGGACCTGTTCGGCCACCTCGACGCCGTAGACCGTGCCGGAATCGAACTCCTGGATACGCCGGGCGCGATCCTCCAGGAGCGGGGCGTAGACGAACTTCGCCCAGAGGTTGAGCGTATCAATCACCTCGGTCGAGAGCCCGGTGAAGCCCCAGGTTTCGTAAGCATGAACGGCGAGGTCGCGGTCGCCGCGCTCGAGCGAGTGGTAAAGGTCGATCACCCCGCGCACGAACTTCGGCTCGAACACCCGGATACAGCCGAAGTCGAGGAGGTTGAGCGCGTGATCGGCGCGGACGCTGTAGTTGCCGAGATGGGGATCGGCGTGGATCGCGCCGTAGTGGTAGAAGGGCACGTACCAGGCGCGGAACAGGAGCTCCGCGAGGCGGTTGCGGACGTCCTGATCGGCCTCCTTGAAGCTGAGCAACGGCCGGCCCTCGAGCCACGTCGTCGTTAGAAGGCGGCGAGTGCAGAGTTCGGTCAGCGGTTCTGCGACATGGATGTCGGTCTCCGGCGCTAGCATGGCCCGGTAGAGGTGGACATGCTTAAGCTCGCGCTCGTAGTCGAGCTCCTCGCGCAGCCGCTCGCCGATCTCGGCGTGAATCTGGCTCGGATCGATGCTGCGGTCGTAGCGGCGATAGATCGAGAATATCAGCCGTAGCTGGCCGAGATCGGCCTCGACCGCGGATGCCATGTCCGGGTACTGCAGCTTGCAGGCGAGCTGCCGGCCATCATGCGCGACCGCGCGATGCACTTGGCCGAGCGAAGCGGCGGCGGCGGCATCTCGCTCGAACGAGGCGAACCGGCCCTGCCAGTCGGGGCCGAGCTCAGCCGACATGCGGCGTTTGACGAATGGCCAGCCCATCGCCGGCGCGTTCGCCTGAAGCTGAGCCAGCTCCTCTGCGTACTCGCGGGGCAGTGCCTGCGGAATAGTCGACAGGATCTGCGCGACCTTCATGAGCGGCCCCTTGAGGCCCCCCAAGGCCTGACGCAGATCGGCCGCGTGGCGGCCCTTGTCGAGCGGCACACCGAGGTAGCGTTCGCCGGCGAGGCGCGCGGCAAGCCCCCCGACCGCGGTCGAGACCCGGGTGTAGCGGCGCATCCGGCCGGTCAGGGTGTCGTTCTCAGACCGCTCGCTCATGTCTTCGCAGGCTCGGACCGCCCCGAGTCAGCCTCAAGATCGTCGATGAAGGCGGCGATGATGCCAAGCCCGCGCGACCAGAAGTCAGGCTCGCTCGCATCGAGCCCGAATGGCGCCAAGAGCTCGCGGTGGTGCAGGCGGCCGCCAGACCGCAGCATCTCCAGATAGCGCGCCTCGAAGCCGGCCGCGTTCTCCTGGTACGTGGCGTAGAGCGCATTAACCAGACAATCGCCGAAGGCGTAGGCGTAGACGTAGAACGGCGAGTGGATGAAGTGCGGGATGTAGCACCAGAACGTCGCGTACTCGGGGCCGAAGCTGATGGCGGGCCCGAGGCTCTCGTGCTGGATGTCGAACCAGATTTCGCCGATCCGTTCGGCCGATAACTCGCCTCCCGCACGCTCGGCGTGCAGGCGGCGCTCGAACTCGTAGAAGGCGGTCTGGCGGACGACCGTGTTGAGCATGTCCTCGACCTTGCCGGCGAGCATGATGCGCCGGCGCGTCGGATCCGTCTCACCCTCGAGCAAGGCCCGGAAGGTGAGCTGCTCGCCGAAGACGGAGGCCGTCTCGGCCAGGGTCAGCGGGGTATCGGCCATCAGCGCCCCCTGGCCGGCGGCCAGCACCTGGTGGACGCCGTGGCCGAGCTCGTGGGCGAGCGTCATCACATCGCGGCTCTTGCCGAGGTAGTTGAGCAAGAGATACGGGTGGGCGCTCGGCACAGTGGGATGGGCAAAGGCGCCCGGCGCCTTGCCGGGGCGCACCGGGGCATCGATCCAGGGCTTCTCGAAGAAATCGCGGCCGATGGCGGCGAGCTCTGGCGAGAAGCGGCCGTAGGCGTCGAGCACCGTGTCGCGCGCCTCATCCCACGGGAACAGCCGCTCATCGGCCTCGGGCAGCGGCGCGTTGCGGTCCCAATAGTCGAGCTGCTCGGCGCCGAACCACCGCGCCTTGAGCTTGTAGTAGCGGTGGGACAGCCGGGGAAAGGCCTCGCGCACAGCGGTCACCAGCGCTTCAACCACCTCCGGCTCGACCTGGTTGGCGAGGTGGCGGGGCGCATCGGGCGAGGGGTAGCCGCGCACGCGGTCCTCGATGGCCTTGTCCTTGGCAAGCGTGTTGGTGATCAGCGCGAATAGCCGGACGTTGTCGGCGAACACGGCGCCCAGCGCCTGGGCCGCCGCCCGCCGCTTCGCCGCGTCCTCATCGGTGAGACGGTCGAGCCCCTCCTCCAAGGTCAGGTCGTGGCCGTCGATGCCAACGCTCAAACCCGCGGCGGTCTCGTCGAACAGGCGGACCCAAGCGGCGCGGCCGGTCACCTCTTTCTCGTGGAGGAGCCGCTCAACCTCATCGGAGAGCTGGTAGGGCCGGAAGACGCGGACATCGCGCAGCCACGGGCCGTAGTGGGCGCACGCCGGCGCAGCGAGCAGCTCGCTCATCTTCCCATCATCGAGCCGGTTCAGCTCAAGGGTGAAGAACAGCAGGTGGGTCAGGATGTCGTTGAGGCGCTCTTGGGTATTCTGGAAGAAGCGCCCGGTCGCCGCATCGGCCATATCGCCGGCGTAGGTGAGGTGGGCGAAGCTGGCGATGCGGCCGAGGCGGTCCTGGAGTGCCTCGTACTCAGCGATGGCGGTGCCGAGCGCCGCGCCGTCAAGCGCGGCGATACGCCCGGCGTGACGGGCGTTGAAGTCCCCGGCATCCGTGGCCGCCTGGCTAAGCGCGCCCTCCAGCTCCGGGGAGTCGGGGCCGGGAAAGAGATCGGAGAGATTCCACTCGGGTAGCGCGCCGAGCTCAGGGCGCGCAACTGCCTTGGCCTCAGACTCCATGGTGCTCGCGGTACCAGGCGACGAAGCGCGGAACGCCGACCTCGATCGGCGTCGCCGGCGCAAAACCAAGGTCGCGACGGGCCGTTTCGATGTCGGCGTACGTCTCCTTTACATCACCGGGGGGCATCGGCTCGAGCACGCGTTCGGCGCTCTTGCCGAGCGCCTCTTCGAGCAGCGATATCACGCGCAAAAGCGGCTCGGACTGACTGTTGCCGAGGTTGTAGATGCGGTGGGCGGGCGCGTCGTCGGCTGCTGCGGGCGGCCTGTCGAGCGCGGCGAGGACGCCGGCAACGATGTCGTCGATGTAGGTGAAGTCGCGCATCATGTCGCCATGATTGAAGATATGCAGGGGCTCCCCCGCCAGAATCGCCTTGGTGAAAATGAACATGGCCATGTCGGGCCGGCCCCAGGGCCCGTAAACGGTGAAGAAGCGCAAGCCGGTCTGGGGAATGCCGTAGAGGTGGCTGTAGCAGGTGCTCATGAGCTCGTCGGCTTTCTTCGTCGCGGCGTAGAGCGAGATCGGCGCGTCGACCCGATCCTCGACGGCGAACGGCATCTTGGTATTGCCGCCGTAGACCGAGCTGGAGCTGGCATAGACCAGATGCTCAAAGTCGGCGAGCTCTCGGCACAGCTCCAGCATCACAAGATGACCGATGAGGTTGGCCTCGGCGTAGTCGAACGGGTGGGTCAGGGAATGGCGGACGCCGGCCTGCGCGGCGAGGTGGACGATGCGGCGGATCCCATCGTGTTTGGCGATCAACGCCTTCATCTGGGCGCGATCGGCGATATCAGCGCGTTCGAAGCGAAAACCACGTTGCTCCCCCAGCACAGCCAGGCGCGCTTCCTTGAGCGAGACGTTGTAATACGCGCTCAAGTTGTCGACCCCAACCACGTCCTCGCCGCGCGCCAACAGCGCAGCCGCGACGTGATAGCCAATGAAACCGGCTGCACCGGTAACCAGAACGGGCATTCAGGGGGCTCCGCGGGTAGTAAACGAGGCGCGCACGACCGCCGACACATTAGACTGCGGCCGGGCGAAAATCATCCCCCGCGCGGATGGTTAACGCTGGATCACGCGGCGGGCTGGCCGGGACCGCCGCCCGGTACATATTCCCCTATAATGACGGCCGGTCACGCGGGGTCCGACTGGCGAGGTAGGTCAGTCGACCTTACATATTTCGGGATCGGCCGTTGGCCGAGGATCGGGACACCTAGGAACAGGGAATGCCGCTTGCCGCCGTCACCCTAGACGACAAGTACTCGGCGACCTCGGGTCGGGTCTTCATAGGCGGCAACCAGGCGCTTGTGCGCCTTGCCCTCATGCAACGCCAGCGCGATGCCGCCGCCGGCCTGAACACGGGCGGCTTCATCTCCGGCTACCGCGGCTCGCCGCTCGGCACACTCGACCAGTCGTTGTGGCAGGCCCGCCGGTTCCTCGATGAGCACCACGTGACGTTCGTGCCGGGGGTTAACGAAGACCTCGCGGCGACGGCGGTGTGGGGCAGTCAACAGACCGGCCTGTTCCCCGGCAGCCGCTACGATGGCGTGTTCGGTATGTGGTACGGCAAGGGTCCCGGCGTCGACCGCTGCGGCGATGTGTTCAAGCACGCCAACATGGCCGGCACGTCGCCGCACGGCGGGGTACTGGCGCTCGCCGGCGACGACCACGCCGCCGCCTCATCGACGACCGCACACCAGAGTGAGTACGCCTTTTCTTCGGCGATGATGCCGGTGCTGCACCCGGCGAGTGTGCAGGAGATCATCGATTTCGGGCTGCTCGGCTTCGCGATGTCGCGCTATGCCGGGGTGTGGGTTGGCCAAAAGCTGGTGACCCAAACGGTCGAGAGCGCCGCCTCGATCGACATCGATCGGGACCGAATCAAGATTGTCATGCCCGACGACTTCGAGCCGCTGGAGGGCGGCGTGCACATCCGCTGGCCCGATGACCGCCTCGAGCAGGAACACCGCCTGATGGAGCACAAGCTCTATGCCGCGCTCGCCTTCGCTCGCGCCAATCGCCTCGATTCGGTGGTCATCGACACCCCGCGCCCGCGCTTCGGCATTGTCACCACCGGCAAGTCCTATCTCGATGTCCGCCAGGCGCTCGATGACCTTGGCATCGACGAGGCGCTGGCGGCCGAGCTCGGATTGCGGGTCTACAAGGTGGGGATGGCATGGCCGCTCGAGCGTGAGGGCGTCCGGCAGTTCGCCGAGGGCCTGGAAGAGGTGCTGGTGATCGAGGAGAAGCGCGCGGTCATCGAGAACCAGCTCAAGGAGCAGCTCTACAATTGGAGCGCGACGGCACGGCCGCGCGTGGTCGGCAAGTTCGATGAGAACGGCGAGTGGCTGTTGCCGTCAGCCGGAGAGCTTACGCCGGCGCGCATCGCCCGGGTCGTCGCAGCGCGCGTCGATCGTTTCTTCACCAGCGAGCGGATCCGCGAGCGCCTCGCCTTTCTCGAGGCCAAGGAAGCGGCCCTCACCCAAAACCAGGCACCGCTCACCCGCACCCCCTATTTCTGTTCAGGTTGTCCACACAACAGCTCGACCAAGGTGCCCGAGGGCAGCACGGCGCTGGCGGGCATCGGCTGCCACTACATGGTGTTGTGGATGGACCGCAACACCGAGACCTTCACGCACATGGGCGGCGAGGGGGCAAGCTGGATCGGGCTCGCGCCGTTCACCGACATACCGCACGTCTTCGCCAACCTCGGCGACGGCACTTACTATCACTCCGGCCTGTTGGCAGTGCGGGCGGCGGTCTCGGCCAAGGCCAACATCACGTACAAGATCCTCTACAACGACGCGGTGGCGATGACCGGCGGCCAGCCGGTCGAAGGCCATTTAAGCGTCGCCGATATCAGCCGCCAGCTCCGTGCCGAAGGGGTGCATCGTATCGCTGTCGTCAGCGACGAGCCCGACAAATACCCCGTCGGGGCGGCGTTCGCGCCGGACGTGACCATCCATCACCGCGATGCCCTCGATGCGGTGCAGCGCGAATTGCGCGAAGAAGAGGGCGTATCGGCGCTGATCTACGATCAGACCTGCGCCGCCGAGAAGCGGCGCCGGCGCAAGCGCGGCACGTTCCCCGATCCCGCCAAGCGCGCCTTCATCAACGAGGCGGTATGCGAGGGCTGCGGAGACTGCAGCGTCAAATCGAACTGCCTCTCGGTTGAGCCGCTGGAGACCGAGTTCGGCCGCAAGCGGGTGATCAATCAGTCCTCGTGCAACAAGGACTATTCCTGCGTGAACGGCTTCTGCCCGAGCTTCGTCACGGTCCACGGCGGCGGGGTGCGCAAGCCGCGGGCTCAGCCGGCGACGGCGTCCAGCGATCCGGCCGACGGCCTGGTCATGCCGGCACTGCCGGCGGCCGCAGAGGGATACAACATCCTGGTCACCGGCATCGGCGGCACCGGCGTGGTGACGATAGGCCAGATTCTGGGAATGGCGGCGCATCTCGAGGGCCGCGGCTGTTCGGTGCTCGATTTCACCGGCCTGGCGCAGAAGGGCGGCGCCGTCCTATCGCACGTGCGCATCGCCGATGATGCGGAGATGCTGCACGCGACCAACATCGCCGCCGGCCAGGCAGACGCGATGCTGGGGTGCGACATTGTGGTGGCCGCCGGCTTCGAAGCATTGGCCAAGACCGAGGCCGGCCGCACCCATGCCGTGATCAACGCCCAGCTCACGCCGACGGCGGCCTTCACCCTCGATGCCAATGCCCAGTTCCACGACGACGAGCTCAGGCGGCGGATCGTCGATGCCACCGGCGCAGGCCATGCCGATTTCGTGGAGGCGACGGGGCTGGCGACGGCGCTCCTCGGCGACACGATCGCCACTAACATGTTCGTGCTGGGCTTTGCCTTTCAGCGCGGTTGGATCCCGGTGAGCCTCGCGGCCTTGCAGCGCGCGATCGAGCTCAACGCGGTGGCCGTGGCGGCGAACCTGGCGGCACTCGCCTGGGGACGGCGCGCCGCCGACGACATCGAGTTCGTGCGCAGCGCCGCCCGGCCGCGCATGGCGAGCATTGCGCGCCCGGCACCGGCGCGCACGTTGGACGAGATCGTCACGATCCGGGCCGATGAGCTGACCGCCTATCAGAACGCGGCCTATGCGCGCCGGTACGTCGAGCTAGTGCGCCGAATCGAGGCGCTCGAGCGCGACCGCGCACCGGGCATGGGCGGTCTCGCCGAATCGATCGCGCACTACTACTACAAGCTGCTGGCCTACAAGGATGAGTACGAGGTGGCGCGCCTCTACACGGACGGACGGTTCCTCGACAGGCTGCACCGGCAGTTCGAGGGCGATTTCAAGCTGCGCTTCCACATGGCGCCGCCGCTGCTCGCCGAGCGCGACGAGGTCAGCGGTGAGCCGAAGAAGCGGGAGTTCGGGCCCTGGGTGTTGCCCCTATTGCGTGTCATCGCCGCGCTGAAGGGCCTGCGCGGCACGCCTTTGGACATCTTCGGTCGCACCGCGGAGCGGCGCTTGGAGCGCCAGCTGATCACCGATTATGAGCGGACCATCGCCGAGATCGAGGCCGGGCTCACCCGCGAGAACCACGGGCTCGCCGTCGAGATCGCCTCGGTGCCCGAGGAAATCCGCGGCTATGGCCACATCAAGGAGCAGCACCTGAGGCGGGCGAGGGCACACGAGGCGGAGCTGTTGAACGCCTTCCGCAGCCCCGCCCCGCAAGCCAGCGCCGCCGAGTAAGGCGCCCGATCCGCTCACTCGCAACTCAGGAGATCAGCACATGGCCGATGGCGGCACCGCACTTATCATCGGCGTCGGGCCGGGGCTTGGAGCCGCGCTCGGGCGCCGCTTCGCCAAGGCAGGCTTCGCCGTCGCCCTGGCTTCGCGAACCAAGGAGAAGGTGGATCGGATCGCAGGCGAGATCGGCAGCGCACGTGGCTATGCCGTCGATGCCACCGACGAGGCCGCGGTGGTCGGGCTGTTCGACCAGGTCGAGGCTGACCTCGGCGCGATCGAGGTCGCGGTCTTCAACGCGAGCGGAAGGGTGCGCAAGAGCTTCCTCGATATCGGCGCTGAGGAGTTCGAGCAGGCGTGGCGCCAGGCGTGCTTCGGCGGCTTTCTGTTCGGCCGCGAGGCGGCGCGCCAGATGCTGCCGCGGGGGCGGGGCACCATCCTGTTTACGGGGGCGACTGCGAGCGTCAAGGGCTTCGCGCTGTCGGCCGGCTTTGCCGTCGGCAAGTTCGGGCTGCGCGGGATGGCCCAGAGCATGGCCCGCGAGCTGCATCCCGAGGGCATTCACGTCGCGCACATCGTGATCGACGGCGGGATCGGCAAGGACGCCAACGACGCACGACTCGATCCCGATGCGATTGCCGAGACCTACTATCAGCTCCACGCTCAGCCGCGCAGCGCCTGGGCCCCGGAGGTCGAGCTGAGGCCCTGGGTCGAACGGTTCTGAGGCAGGGATCCCACCCTCATCCCGGCCCTCTCGCGCAAGCGGGCGCAAGCGGGAGAGGGGGACCCACGCGAGGGAGACCGTTCGTTGGCGTCCAAATCGCGCTCTGATATAGTGCCGCCGGCCCGCCCTAAGGAGCCTCGGAGCGGTCTGAACAACGTGCATGCAGTCGGGGAGCGAGTGCCACCATGGCCCAGATGGACAGCACCGAACACAGACGGATGTGGCGGACCTTCGCGCGCATCATGCTGATCTCCATTATCCTCTCCGCTATCGTGATGGTCCTGCTGGCGCTGATCACCCTCTAAGCCGCGCGCCCTCACGGGATCTTGATACCCGACGGTCATCGCGGCCGTTTGACCCGGCGCGGCCTGCCGTTACGGTAGGCAACAATCAACAACAGCCTCCATCTGCCCCACTACAGTCCATGAGAATCGGTGTTCCCAGGGAGCGTCGCGAGTTCGAACGCCGGGTTGCCGTCACGCCCGATACGGTCAAGCGATTGGTCGGCATGGGGATCGAGGTGACGGTCGAACAGGGAGCCGGGAAGGCCGCCGCCATGCCCGACTCGGCGTTCGCCGAGGCTGGCGCATCCGTGGTCGCCGGAGAGGCCGCCGCGTTCGCCGAGGCCGACGTCGTCTTCAAGGTGCAGGCGCCGCTCTGTGGCGAGGGCAGTGCCGATGAGCTCGCCCTGATGAAGAAGGGGACGGTGCTGATCGGCCTGCTGGCGCCCGATGCCGAGCCCGGCCTCGTGGAGCGCTATGCCAATGCCGGTATTACCGCGATGACGCTCGAGTACCTGCCGCGAATCACCCGTGCCCAGAGCATGGACGTGCTGTCCTCGCAGAGCAATCTGGCTGGCTACAAGGCGGTGCTGGATGCTACCGCCGAGTACGGCCGGGCGATGCCGATGATGATGACCGCGGCCGGGACCGTCGCGCCGGCACGGGTATTCGTGCTGGGAGCCGGTGTCGCGGGACTGCAGGCGATCGCCACCGCCCGTCGCCTCGGCGCCATCGTCTCCGCCTTCGATGTCCGGCCCGTGGTCAAGGAGCAGATCGAGAGCCTGGGCGCGCGCTTCGTTGAGGTGCCGGCGGAGGCCGGAGAGTCAGCGGAGACCGCAGGCGGCTACGCCCGCGAGATGTCGGAGTCGTTCCGGCGGCGGCAAGCCGAGGTCACGCACGAGACGCTCAAGACTCAGGACATCGTCATCTGCACGGCGCTGATCCCCGGTGGTCAGGCGCCGGTTTTGATCACCGAGGAGATGGTGACGGACATGAAGCCGGGCTCGGTGATCGTCGATCTCGCGGTCGAGAACGGCGGTAACTGTGCGCTGTCGCGCCCCGGCGAGGTCGTGCTTGCTCACGACGTCAGCATCATCGGGCACCGCAACGTGCCGAGCCGGATCGCGGTCGATGCCAGTGCCTTGTATGCCAAGAACCTGCTGAACTTTCTGACGGCGCTGTTCGACGAGGAGAGCAAGTCACTAAAGATCGATCGCGACGATGAGATCGTCCAAGGGACGCTGCTGACCTATGAGGGCGCAATCGTCCATCCGAGCCTGCTGCCCAGAGACTGAGCCAACCCAAGGGTGACCATGGAAACCGGATTGGTAGATCCCTTCTTCTTCCAGCTCACCGTCTTCGTGCTGGCGATCTTCGTCGGCTATTACGTCGTCTGGAGCGTGACGCCGGCGCTCCACACGCCACTCATGTCGGTCACCAACGCGATCTCGAGCGTCATCATCGTCGGCGCCTTGATTGCTGCCGGGCCCGACGAGATGAGCTTCTCGAAGATCCTCGGCTTCGTGGCGATTGCACTGGCGGCCATCAACATCTTCGGTGGCTTCGCTGTAACCCAGCGGATGCTCAGCATGTACAAGACCAGGCGGTGATGCCGCATGTCGGCTAACCTTTCCGCGCTTGCCTATGTGATCGCGGCCATCTGCTTCATCATGGCCCTGCGGGGGCTGAGCTCGCCCGCAACGGCGCGCCGGGGCAACGTGTTCGGCATCATCGGCATGGTCATCGCCATCCTGACAACGGTGGCGAACCCCGCGGTCGTCGGCTACGACCTGATCATCCTCGGTCTGGTGATCGGCGGCGCCATCGGCACCGTCATCGCGCTGCGCATTCACATGACGGCCATGCCGCAGCTGGTGGCGGCGTTCCACAGCCTGGTCGGCATGGCCGCGGTGCTGGTCGCCGCCGCCGCCCTCTACGCACCGGAGGCCTACGACATCGGCACCGTCGGGCATATCAAGCTCGCGAGCTTGATCGAGATGAGCCTCGGGCTGGTGATCGGCGCGGTCACCTTTTCGGGCTCGGTGGTTGCCTTCGCTAAGCTGCAGGGGCTGGTGAACGGCGCGCCAGTGGTGTTTCCCGGCCAGCACTGGCTCAACTTGCTGATCGGCCTGGTGATCCTCGCCGCTGTCATTTATTTCTGCGCTTCGCAGTCGACAGATGCGTTCTGGGTTGTCACCGCGCTCGCCTTTCTGATCGGCATCCTGATCATCATCCCGATCGGCGGCGCCGACATGCCGGTGGTCATCTCGATGCTCAACTCCTACTCCGGCTGGGCCGCCGCCGGCATCGGTTTCACGCTCGAGAACACCGCGCTGATCATCACCGGAGCGCTGGTGGGCTCATCGGGCGCCATCCTCAGCTACATCATGTGCCGGGCGATGAACCGCTCGTTTTTCAGCGTCATTCTCGGCGGCTTCGGCGGCGAGGCCGACGCAAGCGTGGTCGCGATCGGCGACAAGAACGTCAAGCCGGGCAGTGCCGATGATGCCGCCTTCGTCATGAAGAACGCCGGCTCGGTCATCATCGTTCCGGGCTACGGGCTGGCGGTCGCCCAGGCGCAGCACGCCGTGCGCGAGATGGCGGATCTTTTGACCGCGGCCGGGGTCCGCGTGCGCTATGCGATCCACCCGGTGGCCGGCCGCATGCCGGGCCACATGAACGTCCTGCTGGCCGAGGCCAACGTGCCCTACGACGACATCTTCGAGCTCGAGGACATCAACGCCGACCTCGCCACCACCGACGTCGCGTTCGTCATCGGCGCCAACGACGTGGTCAACCCGGCCGCCAAGAAAGATCCGCAGAGCCCGATCTACGGCATGCCGATCCTCGATGTCGAGAACGCGCGGACGGTGCTGTTCGTGAAGCGGAGCCTGGCGCCCGGCTATGCCGGCATCGACAACGAGGTGTTCTACCGCGACAACACCATGATGCTGTTCGGCGATGCCAAGGCGATGGCCGAGGGCATCGTCAAGGCGCTGTAGCGCGAATACCTCCATGCGGCGGTGCGACGACGGCGCCGTCTGGGAGCCGTAGTCTCCTTATCCTTCGAGACGCTCGCGTTGCTCGCCCTCAGGATGAGGGGAGCTCACGTCGCGTCGTGCTGAGGAGGCACGGAGCGCCGTCTCGAACCATGAGGCCACCCTCACCCCTCACCCCAGCCCTCTCCCGCCCGCGGGAGAGGGCGTCATTGCCGCCGAGGATCACCCCCACCCAAACCCTCCTCCATCAAGTGGGAAGGGTGTTATCGAGTGGGCGGGCGCCTCAATTCTCCCTCTCCCGCCAGCCGGAAAGGAGATTCGGCGCGGGCGCGCGGGATCGGCCAGCGTGTTGGCCGGTCGGTTTGGCGGTCTTGGGTGAGTGCCGCCGGGGCGGCGGGTCGCTGCGCCTAGGGTTCTTTCTGCGCGCGCTTACGCGCTAGCTTGCGGGCGCGGCGGATCGCCTCGGCCCGTTCGCGGGCTCTCTTTTCCGAGGGCTTCTCGTAGTGGTGGCGCAACTTCATCTCCCTAAAGATGCCCTCGCGCTGCATCTTTTTCTTCAGGACCTTCAGGGCCTGATCGACGTTGTTGTCGCGTACGATGACTTGCAACTGTCCGAGCTGCCTCCGTGGGTCAAAGCTTGGTTGCGGGGAGCGGCAGAGGGCGGTTGATACCACAACTGCCGCCCGTTGGGAAGGCACACGCCCGGTTGAGACCTGGCGCAGACCTGCGTTTGCCGCGGGAGCGCGGCGTTTATATTGTCGCGCATGGCCATTCTGAAGATCGCGCGCATGGGCCATCCCGTGCTGAGCCGCCGTGCCGAGGAGATCGTCGACCCACTGGTGCCCGAGGTTCAGCGGCTGGTGCCGCATATGCTCGAGACGATGGACGATGCCGACGGCCTCGGGCTCGCCGCGCCGCAAATTTACGTACCCAAGCGGCTGGTGATCTTCGCGATTCCCGGCGAACGCGCGGCGGAGTACGCACGTGGCGAGGCCGGCACAGGCGAGGGAGCCGAACCCGGCGAGGCAGAGGATGACGTCCCGTTCACGGTCTTGATCAACCCCGTCATCGAACCACTCGATGACGAGATGGAGCTGGGTTGGGAGGGCTGCCTGTCGGTGCCGGGCTTGCGTGGGCGTGTGCCGCGCTATCTCCGCATCCGTTACGGCGGCCTCTCGCTCGACGGCACGCCGATAGAGCACACCGCCGAGGGCATGCACGCTCGCGTGGTCCAGCACGAGTGCGACCACCTCGACGGTATCCTTTATCCGCAGCGGATGACGGACCTCTCCGAGCTGGTGTTCGAGACTGAACTCAAGCATCTGATTCACGACGCCGACGAACGAGCCGCCGCCGAGAATGCCGACTGAGCAGGTCAAACGGGCGCTGTTGAAAGCCGCGCTCGGCCACGTGCCGTTCGACGGCTGGAGCGCGCGCGCACTGAGCGCTGCTGCGCGCGATGTCGACCTATCCGAGGCTGAGGCCCGCATCGCCTTTCCGGGCGGCGCGGCCGAGCTTCTCGATTTCTATGCGCGCGAGGGCGATCGCCGTATGGAAGCGGCCATTGCCAAGCGAGATCTCGAGGCGATGCGCATACGCGAGCGTATCGCGACCGCCGTCCGGCTCAGGATCGAACCCCAATCAGCCAAGCGCGAGGCGGCACGCCGGGCGCTCGCGCTCGCCGCGACTCCGGCCTACGCAGTGTGGAGCGCGCGGGCGCTCTATCGCACGGTCGATGCCATCTGGTACGCCATCGGCGATACCTCAACCGACCACAACTTCTATACCAAGCGCGTACTGCTGGCCGGGGTGTACTCCTCGACCGTGCTGTTCTGGCTCAACGACGAGTCGGACGATGCCGCGGACACATGGGCCTTTCTCGATCGGCGCATCGAGGATGTGATGCGCGTGCAAAAAGCGCGCGGCCGGCTGGAGGCGGCGCTCGATCGGCTGCCGTCGGTGTGGCGCTTGCGCGAGGGGCTGGCGCCCCGCCGCTTCGGTTAGGCTCGCGCACGGCCTGATCAGCTTTGCAACAGTTTCTCCGCTAGGTCTTCGCTGAACACAGTCTGTAGCGCCGAGCGCATCGATGGGTTGCGGTTGATAAGCGCGCGCAGCTCGGGTTTGGGCCAGGCGATGTAGCGGGTCGGCTGGGTGGTCGCGACGGTCGCCGTTGCGGTGCCGCCGCGGATGAAGCTCATCTCGCCGACAAAGGCGCCGTCCTTGATCCGCACCGTGCCGCCATCCGGGCGGGCCACCTCGGCCTCGCCCTTGTAGATCAGCATCAGCGAGCCGAGGGTGTCGCCGGTATGGGCGAGCTCGGTGCCGACCGGCGCGTTCTCCCATCGGGCAATCCGCATCACCTTCATGAACTCGAGCGGTGAGAATGCACGGAAGATGGTCTGGTAGAGCTCGCGCTCTTCTTCGCTGAAGCGGACGCCGCGGCGCTCACGGATGAGGATGACGCTCCAGGTCGTGTTGATGAGGATGAATACCGCCTGCCAAAACACGACGATCAGGTTGGGCTGCTCGGGCGCGAAATACCCGAACGTCAGGTTGCAGGCGGCGGCGACGACGGCGACCATCCGCAGCAGCAGGGCGACCATCCGCAGCAGCAGGATGTCGCGCAACAGAAACGAAGCGGCAATCAACATGTAGGAGAGGTGGCCGAGGCCCTCGAACAGATCGAGTTGGAATTCCGGTGCGGTCATCGCCCGTGCCCTTCGCTGATGAAATTCTGGTGATCCGTGGGGCCCCACAGGAATCGCTCGCGGGGTCTCGGGTGTGATCGGGTGAGCGGCTAGGTGGCGGGAGCCGGGTCTTCGGAGAGCGAGGTGTTGCGACGTTCACGCCACCCGTCCAATGCGGCCGCGGCCGCGGGATCGCCAACGGCGATCACCGCTGCCGCAAGCAACCCGGCGTTGACGGCGCCGGCCTGGCCGATCGCCAATGTCCCGACCGGCACGCCGCGCGGCATTTGCACGATCGAGAGCAGGCTGTCGAGGCCACCCAAGGCCGAGGTTTGAATCGGCACGCCGAAGACGGGCAGGGTGGTGAGCGCCGCGACCATGCCGGGCAGCGCCGCGGCTCCGCCTGCGCCCGCAACCAGCACCTGAAGGCCACGTTCGCGGGCGCCGCCAGCGTACTCCATGAGGCGGGTGGGCCGACGGTGAGCCGAGATGACCAGGCTCTCGTTGGCGATGCCGAGCTCAGTCAGCACCTCGCCGACATGGCGCATGGTGTCCCAGTCGCTCTGGCTGCCCATGAGAATGCCAACGCGTGGCGTTGTGTCTGCCATCACACCAACCATCGTCAGGAAGCGGGATTATAGGAGCGCGCCGGCGAGCGGCCAATCAGGCGGCGCGCGGGCCTGACTACGATCGGACTGGGCTAGCGCACGTGCATCTTAAGCCGTTGTGAAGTATGGTGATTCAGTCTGTGGCTGACCCCTCCCGGCGGCTGGGATGCATGGTTAGACGCCTTGAGTTAGGGAAACATGGCGGTCAGCGAAACCCCTAAGGCGCCCGGTGTGGCGGCGGTCCGCCGCACGGTGGAGACACGACGGGTGCAGCGCTCAACCGAATCGGGCGCGATTGCCGATGCGGAGCCTGCCGGCCCCCGCGACATCGCCGATACGGTTTCGGTGATGGGCATCCCCGAGCCCGAGCTGACCGCGAAGGTCAGGGCGGCGCTGGTCTCGCTCATGGCCGAGGTCGAGGGCCTGCGCAAGGAGGTCGACCGAACCCGCGAGCGACTGGCGAGCCTCGAGCGGCTGGCCGATCAGGATCCGCTCGCACCCATCGCCAACCGGCGGGCCTTCGTCCGCGAGCTGACGCGATACATCTCGGTCACAGAGCGCTACGGGACGTCGAATAGCGTCGTCTACTTCGACCTCAACGGCCTGAAGGGCATCAACGACACCTACGGCCATACTGCCGGCGATGCGGCGCTGTTGCAGGTTGCCAACACACTGCTCCACAACGTGCGCGATTCCGACATCGTCGGCCGGCTGGGCGGCGATGAGTTCGGCGTCATTCTCGCGCAGAGCGATCTCCAGGATGCGCTCGGCAAGGCGGAAAACCTGGCCCGCGCGATCCGGGCGGCGCCCATTGTCAACGGCGTCGTAAAAATGTACTGCGGGCTGGGTGGTAGCTTGTCCCCGTAGTCCACGGGAGGGGGCTGTGGGCCGACGGGGACAAGCGGGGGGTTATTCGGACGGTTGCCGGCGTCGTGACCGGCTCTGCTTGAGGCGGTAGCTCTCGCCGTTGATCTCCAGGATATGGCCATGGTGGGTGATGCGGTCGAGCAGCGCGCCGGTGAGGCGCTCGCTGGCGAACACCGTCGTCCATTCCTGGAAGGGCAGGTTTGAGGTCACGATGGTGGCGCCGTTCTCGTAGCGCCGGCTGAAGACGTCGAACAGCAGCTCGCTTCTGGTCTGCGACAGGGGCCCGTAGCCGAGCTCGTCGACGATCAGGAGATTGACCCTGGCGAGCTGGGCCTGGAGGCGGAGCAGCCTCTTCTCGTCGCGCGCCTCGATCAGCTCGTGGACCAGATGGGAGGCTGTGGCGAAGCGCACGCCGAGGGCCCTTCGAGATTACGCTTGCTCTCTGCCTCCAGCCGGCGGCTCGAACGTACCCGATTGAGATAGCCGTATATGTAGAGCTTCAGCAGGTCCGCCGGATCGTAGCCGGGACGACCTATCGCCTTCGCCGCGGCGCGCTCGAAACCAGCGGCCGCTAGGTCCAAACCATCCACGAAGGCATCGATGAAACGGACCGGGTTATCCCGGCCCACGTAATCGTCCACTGCTTCCGGCAGAAGCAGAACCTGAGAGCGGTCAACGCCAGGAATGTGTCTCATGGCGGACCCTAACATCGCCATGAGACGGACGGAATCCCCCGCCACCCAGAGTTTCCACACGGTCTGCATGGTATAGCCGCCGGCGAACCCGTGCTCGTCCCGCAGCCGCTCGAAGATCCGGTGCGCCGTGTGGCGCTGCTTGCGCGGCACGTCCGGATCCGTGTCCGCCTCCAGGATCGCGTCGACGATGCCGGTGAACCCATCCAGCTTGGGCCGCCGGACCGGCTTGGTCCGCCGGTAGCCCGGCGGCGCCGAATAGCTCAGCATCTTCTTCACCGTCCGGCGGTCGATGCCGAACCGACGGCCCGCATCGTGATGGCTCAGACCCTCGTCGACAACCGCCAGACGAACCGCCGCATAGAGCTCCACGCCGTACATCTCATGCCCCTCACCACAACCGACAAGGGGCTATAGGTGGCGCAATTTTGCGCCGCCGCGACCGGACCGCCCAGCCGCTCCGCGTGCTGCATTATTCCTCCGCCGTTAACAAAGTGCTCTGCCCGTGATCGGTCCCTTCAACGAAACGCCCCATACGATCTCCCCGCTCAGACCACCGAAGAATCATATAAGGCGAGCGTTTTTACACAGCCAGGGTCAACAGCGGACGGATGAGCGCAAGGTCGAGAACGTCCGCTCTCAGGGGTGAAGCAGAAGAAAATGAGTGGAAAGCGGACATCGTCGCCGATGTCGGGCAAGGCCGGACCGCCTCAATCAATCACCCGAGCCGATGGGTCGCGTTCCGCCTCGGGTAAGGAGCCATAGCCAGCGCTGAAACCTCTCAGTGTCTGTATACGCCGGTACGTCGCTCCCCATTTGGATGGTGACGGGGCTCTCCGTGTTGAACATGCCGAGGTGCTTGCCGAGTCGATCCAGCGCCGCGAGTTTGTCGCCGAGCTTGATGCGGAAGCGCTTAATCCGACGAGCGGCTTCTCC
The DNA here is from genome assembly GCA_965248765.1 of Alphaproteobacteria bacterium. Classification (GTDB taxonomy): domain Bacteria; phylum Pseudomonadota; class Alphaproteobacteria; order VGEJ01; family VGEJ01; genus CBDFKF01. Next base: position 2,026,520 of record CBDFKF010000004.1, on the reverse strand, counting down.
TCGGCCAGTGGTGTATTCCTCGGCGACGATGTCACGAAGTCCCGCCGCCTGATCCCGCGTCATGTTCGCAAGGTCAAGCGCAGGCAGGCCATCCGGTCCTATGCGGAAATAATCCCCGAGGTTTGCGAACGCGATCTTTGCTAGTTCACGCACCACATCGTCCTGTTCGATGCAGGTGCGCTCCGAGCGGGCCTTCATCGCATCGGCAATCGCCGCCGAAACCCCAGTTTTCCCTAGTAGCGAGGTCGGCGAGCGGACGGCGGCGCAGGTCGCCAGCTTCGGGCCGCTCGGCGAGCGCGACTGGCCGGCCCTGATCCGGCTTTTGGATCGGGAGATGGCCGACTACCGCGACTGAAGAGGCTCAGGCGGCGACCTCCCGCCGCTGCGCTTTGTCATCAGGTTGAGGCCGACTAGCGCCAGCAGGCTCAGGACGATCACCAGAACGAGCCCTACCGCCGCAACGTAAGACCATTCGAGGTTGGCGAACGTCTGCTTGTACATATAGACCGAGATCGTTTCGGTCGCGACGCCCGGCCCACCCTTGGTCATTACGTACATCACGTCGAACAGCTTGAAGGCCTCGACGACGCGGATGATGATCGCGATGATCATAATCGTGCGCATCTTCGGCAGGACGATGCGCACGAACTTCTGCACCCAGCCCGCGCCCAAAAGGGTGGCCGCGTTCATTTGATCCTGCGGCACGCCGAGCAGCCCTGCGAGCAGGATCAGAAACATCAGCGGGGTCCACTGCCAGATGTCGGCGAGAATGATTGTGAAGAGCGCAAGGTCGCTCTGACCGAGCCAGTCGATCTCGACGGGCTGGCCGATGATACTCGCGATCGCCAGATTGATGGGCCCAACCGCCTGGAACAGCATGAAGAACATGTAGCCGCTGACCGCCGGCACGACCATCATCGGCATTAGTAATATGGCGTAGAACACACGTTTGCCGGGAAAGGAATCGACGAACAGGTTGGCCAGCGCGAGCCCGAGTATGAATTCGACGGGTACAGCGATGATGATGATCACAAACGTTCGCCAAATCGACTGCCACAGCCGCTCGTCCTCAAACACCTCGCCGAAGTTGTAGAACCAATTCAGCGACTCATAGGCGTAGATCCAGTCGCCGTCGAGCGGTGTCCACCAGGTCACGCTCAAATAGATCAGCATGAACGACGGGAAGGTGAAGATGAAGACGAGCAGCGTGATCAGCGGGCTCGCCATCAACCGTCCGAGCGGCTTGCCATCGTCGACCGCCGGCTTGTCGAGCGATGGGCCGGCCGCCACTGCTGCCGCCCCACCGGCGTCAATCCGATCGCTCATTGCTTGATCGCTCCGAAGGTTAGGCCGCGGACAAGGTGCCGTTGGATCAGCAGCCCAAAGATGATCGGCGGAATCGCGGCAATCAGACCCATCGCCGCCTTGGCGCCGTACATCTGGCCGGTTGCCGGCGAGGACAGACCGTTCATGAACACCGGCAATGTCACCCAGTTCTTCGTGGTCAGGAACAACGCCAGGGCAAAATCGCTCCAGTTCAGGATGAACACGAACAGGGCCGAGGTTGCGAGCGGTGCCTTCACCATCGGCAGAGTCACGCGATAGAAAACTCGCCAGCGGCTACACCCCTCGACCATCGCGGCCTCCTCGATCCCGTTCGGCACCTCATCGAAGAAGGTCTTCATCAGCCAGAACGAGAACGGCAGCGATACGATGCCGTAAATCAGAGCGAGACCGAACCACGTGTCGATAAGGTCGAGGTAGGTCCAGAACACCATCATCGGCACGATCACCGCGATCGGCGGGAACAGCCTGAGCTGCAGCACCGTCAGCCCCACTGCCTTGAACACACCGAAGCGCGACACGGCATAGGAGGACAGCGTGCCGATAATCGTCGAGATCAGGGTGCCGAGTCCGGCAGCGATCAGGCTGGCGATGAGTGGCCTGGTCGCGGTTTTGTCGAGTTGGTAGGAACAGCAGTCGAGGAACTCCTGGCTGACTCCGGTGAAGATGAGCTCGAAGGTGCCGAAGGTCGGGTTCTGCGGTAGCCAGGTAAGCTCATCGCCGCCGACGTTCCACTCCGAGACCGACTTGAAGGCCATGGATGTCATCCAGGCGATCGGGATCAGCGCGAAGATGATCGCGAGCAGGATGGCCGCGTAGCGGCCGAGCTCGAAGAGAGGACGGTTGGCTATCATGGGATGTGATCTTTCCGTGATACGCAATCGCGGCCCGGGGTCCGAAACCCAAACGCAACAGACGGGCGAGGGCTGAGCCCTCCCCCGTCTGCAAAAGTGTCACTAACACACGATATGTCCGGTTTATGTACCAGACGATCTGTCCGGATTTAGAAGCTCTCCAGGCTATGGAGGGTTTGGATGCGCCGGACAGAGCAGTTGCAGGGACTGAGATTGATGAAGTTCGAGGAGGTTTACGGCCGCACCCATCGGGGTTGCTTGAGCCAAGCCGAGGCGGCGGAGGTTCTCGGCGTTTCAGAGCGCACCTTCCGGCGCTGGCGCGACCGCTATGAGGCGGACGGCGCGGAAGGGCTCTACGATCGCCGTCTGGGCCGGGTCTCGGCGCGGCGCGCGGCGGTCGACGAGGTGACGGCGCTGTTGGCGCTGTTCGACACCCGCTACTGGGACTTCACCGCCAAGCACTTCCACGAGAAGCTGGTCGCGGACTATGCCTTCAAGCGCAGCTACAACTGGGTGCGGCTGAGCTTGCAGGCCCATGGGCGAAGACGGGCGGCGCCCAGGCGCGGGGCGCACCGGCGCAAGCGGCCGCGCCGCGCGCTGCCCGGCATGATGCTGCATCAAGACGGCTCAAGCCACGCGTGGGTCCCCGATCAGTGGTGGGACCTGATCGTCACCATGGACGACACCACCAGTGAGATCTACTCGGCCTTCTTCGTCGCCGAAGAGGGCACGATGTCGAGCTTTCAGGGGGTGTCCGAGGCGATCCGGGCCAAGGGGCTGTTCTGCTCGCTCTATGCCGACCGCGCCGGCCACTACTGGCACACCCCTGAGGCCGGCGGCACGGTCGACAAGGACAATCCGACCCAGTTCGGCCGCGCCCTGGCCCAGCTCGGCATCGAGCTGATCCCGGCCTACTCGCCCGAGGCAAGGGGGCGCTCGGAACGCATGTTCGCCACCCTGCAGAAGCGCCTGCCCCAGGAGCTCAGGCTCGCCGGCATCACCGACATGGCCCAGGCCAACCGCTTCCTCAAGGAGCTCTACCTGCCAGGCCACAACGCCCGCTTCGCGGTGCCGCCGGAAGCCGAGGGCACCGCCTTCGTGCCCTTCGCCGGTACCCTCGACGACATCCTCTGCGTGCAGCAGGAGCGCACCGTCTCCAACGACAACACCGTGCGCTACAAACGCCTGGTGCTGGCGATCCCGCCCGACCGCCATCGCCGCCACTACGTCAAGGCAAGGGTCCGGGTCCACGAATACCCCGACCGCACCCTCGCCGTCTTCCATGGGCCGCGCTGCCTGGCCCGATACCAGGCCGACGGATCGCCCATCAACACAAGCCACAGACAGGCCGCGTGATCCGCTTCGACGCGACCGGCCAGTGGATAAGGGGACGGCCGCTCCGCGCCCGACCCCTTATCCACTGGCCCAATAACCACAACTGAAGCGGTCAATTCATATGGTACATAAACCGGTCAATTCAGTTTGTTCTCGACAGACTTCGGATCCGGAGACCCCGGCCCGCTTCGCGTGTGCGCTTCGGCCGGGTAAGCTCAGCCGATTGACCAAGGGAGGCCAATCGGTGTGCGCTGACCAGGTTGCCGCTGCTGAGACGAGAACGCGCCAGGGACCTAACCAACCGTTCGACCGCATCGCGGTGCTCGGTGCCGGCCACGGCGGTTGCGCGGTCGCCGCGGACCTCGCCCACCGCGGCTTCGATGTGCGGGTGCAGTCGCGCAACGCCGAGCGCTTGGCGCCGCTGATCGCCGCCGGCGGGATCGAGGTGCGCGGGCAGTGGGAGGGCTTCGTGCCACTGCCCGAGATGACGACGGACATCGGTAAGGCCGTGGAAAGCGCCGATCTGATCATACTGGTCGTGCCTTCAGTGGCGCACGCGGGCTATGCGCGTGCCCTCGCCCCATTGTTGACCGAGGAGCACCTGGTGTTCCTCAACCCGGGCCATACCGGCGGCGGACTTCATTTCGTTCACGCGCTTCGCCAAGCCGGCTACGACGGGGCCGCGAGTGTTTGCGAGACCGTCACGCTGACCCACGTCTGCCGCATGGAGGGACCGGGTGTGGTGGGGATCTACAACACCGTGCAGCGGCTGCGTGTGGCCTCGCTGCCCTCGAAACACGCCGCCGGGCTCCTGCCCCGCCTGCAAGAGCTCTATCCAACCATCGCGCCGGCGAGCGATGTGCTTGAGACCGCCTTCGCCAACATCAACACCGTGTTCCACCCGGCCGGTGTGTTGATGAACGCGGGCCACATCGAGGAGAGCGGTGGCGAGTTCCTGTTCTACCGCGATGGCATCACCGCATCGGTGGGACGGGTCGTTGAGGCCGTGGATCGCGAGCGCTTGGAGATCGCCCGCGCTCTCGGAGTCCCGAGCTTGAGCTTCCTCGAGTTCTTCCATGAATTCGGTTCCACCACCGATGCGGCACTCGCAAGCGGCTCGGTATCGCGTGCCTGTCGCGAGAGTGCGCCCAACCGAACCGTCAAGGCGCCGCCCCAGCTCGACCACCGTTATCTCCACGAGGACGTCGGCTATGGCCTCGTCCCACTCGCCGCGTTCGGAGCGCTGGTCGGCGTCGCGACGCCGGTCATGGACGCCTTGATCGCGCTTGCCAGTGCGGCCAACAAGATCGACTATCGACACGAAGGACTGACGCTGGCGAAGATGGGTCTCGGCGGGAAGACGCCGGAGGAGATCCACCGCTTCGTCAAGGAAGGACGGTGAGGTGACGGCGGTCGATCGCGCCTACAGCATCGAGTCCTTGCGAGCGATCGCGGAGCGCCGGCTGCCGCGGATGCTGTTCGATTTCGTCGATGGCGGTGCCGAGGACGAGGTGAGCCTCGGGCGCAACCGCGAAGCCTTCGGCCGCATCGAGCTGCGGCCGCGGGTGCTCGCCGGCGCCGGCGCGCCTGATCTCTCCGTCGAGGTCCTCGGCGAGCGCCTGTCGTTGCCAGTGATGATCAGCCCAACGGGCTCGTCGGGCATGCTGTGGCCGGAGGGCGAAACGGCGGTGGCGCGGGCGGCCGCGGGCGCCGGCACGGCGATGGCGGTGAGTGCCGCCTCGTGTCTCTCCCTCGAAGCGATCGCCAGCGCCTCGGCGGGCCCCAAATGGCTCCAGCTCATGCTGTACCGAGACCGCGGCCTCATCCGCGCGATCGTTGACCGAGCGCGCGAAGCCGGCTACGCGGCGCTCTGCCTCACGGTCGATTGCCCCGTCATCAGCAAGCGCGAGCGCGACATCCGGAACGGCTTCACCATCCCGCCGCGGCTGACGGTTGCAGGCATCGCAGATCTGCCGCGCCACCTGCCGTGGCTCTTCAGAATCGCGCGGGGGCCGCGCATCGGCTTTCCCAACTTCGATCGTGGCGACGGCGCCGGGCTGGTCGAGATGGGAGCTTATCTCAACAGCCTGATCGATCCCGGCATGGACTGGGACGGCTTCGCGTGGCTGCGGTCGGCGTGGGACGGACCGCTGGTCGTCAAGGGCATTCTCCATCCGGACGATGCGCGCCGAGCGGTCGACCTCGGGGCCGAAGGCATCTATGTCTCCAACCACGGCGGTCGTCAGCTCGACGGCACGGCGGCGACGATCGATTGCCTCGCGCCGGTCGTCGCGGCAGTCGGCGAATCGGTGCCCGTCTTCCTCGATGGCGAGATCCGCCGCGGCACCGACGTCATCAAAGGGCTCGCGCTCGGGGCCCGTGCCTGCCTCATCGGCCGCGCCCATCTCTGGGGCCTCGCCGCCGGCGGCGAGAGCGGCGTGGTGCGGGCGTTGGAGATTCTGCGGGACGAGATGGCGCGGGCCATGACCATGGGCGGCTGGCGCACGGTTGCCGATATCGGCGCCGATGCTGTCGCCAGCGGACACGAGCCGGCGCCGCGCCCGATGCGCCTCCGCCCGGTGTCGGTGCGTGGTGCCTAAGGAATGCGGATGAGCTGATCGGTGTTGGTGTGATCGGACAGGAGCTCGCAGCCGGTCTCGGTCACCACAACCATGTCCTTGTTCTGTAGGCCGAAGCCCTGGCCCTTGCCGTAGGTCAGCGGCTCGATCCCGAGCACCATGCCGGCCTCGATCTCGTGGTCATCGTACTTGCCGATGTAGGGGTCCTCGTGGAGATGGAGGCCGATGCCGTGGCCGACGAAGTCGATCGGCGGCAGGTCGAGCTCGGCGAGCTTGACGATGAACTCGTCGTAGATCGGCTTGGTGCGCGCACCCGGCTTGATGCGTTCGAGCAAGGTGTACTTGCACTCGGTCAGGTTCTTCCAGATCTCGACGTAGCGCGGGTCAGGCTCCTGGACGATCGCGGTGCGGCAGACGCCGGCGTGGTAGCCGGCGATGATGGGAAAGATCTCGACGCGACAGAGATCGCCGGCCGCGAGCTTGCGCTCGGTCGGACCGACGTTGGGGTACTCGCTCCGCTCGCCGGTCGCGATAATCATGAGCTGGAAGTACTCGGCGCCGTTGGCGTAGATGCCGTTGACGAGCGCGCCGGCAATGTCCATCTCGGTCGAGCCTGTCCGCACAGAACCGTAGGCATCGGCAATCGACTTGTCCGCGATGCGAGAGAGTCGCCGTAGGAGCTCGATCTCGTCCGGCGTCTTGATCTGGCGCATGCGATCGAACAAATCCTGTGCGGCCTCCAGTCGCAGGCCGGGGAGCCGTTCCTTCAGATGCTGGACATCGCTTGCCGGGAGATGGTTAGTCTCGGCACCGATTCTTGCCTCGGCAAGGCCGAGGTCGGACAAAAGGTCGGACAACACGTCCATCGCGTTGTCGGTGAACTCGCCCCACACGTGGATATCGGAATCGGGCAGGCGCGCGCGCACGGTCGTCTCCTCCATGTCGACCGAGAGGATGGCGATCCGGCCATCGCGCGTGACGAGCGTCATGGCGTGCCGCCAGCGCATCAGCGGATGCGAGGGCACGACGAAGCCCGTGAGATACGCGTAGTTCTCCGGTGTCGATGCGAGCAGGGCGTCGAGGCCCGCCTCGCCCATTGCCTTGACCTGGCGTTCGATAATCGGCGCGCGCATTGTTCTCCTCCCCTTCTAGACGCCCTGCTTGACCCGATAGCGCTCGATCTTGTCGGTGTCGACCTCGATCCCCATGCCCGGGCCCTCAGGGACCGCTACCTCGCCGTCGGCAAAGGCGAAGGGCTCCTTGATCAGGTCGTCGGTGTAGTAGATGCCGGCGAGCTGGCCGCGCTGGAATTCGGCCGGCGTCGAGACCGGGACCACGCAATCGAAGGTGACCGGCGCCGCAGCGGCCGCCAGGTGGAGATTGGCGAGATTGCCGACTCCGGTCTCGATCGATCCGTTGACATTGCAGGGAATGCCGGCGGCCTCGGCCACCGCGGCCACCTGCATCGCGCGATAGAGCCCGCCCGGCTTGGTGGTGTAGATCGAGACGATGTCGGCGGCCTGGCGCTCGATGATCTCGAGAACATCGTGGGCGTTCCACGCGCTCTCGTCCGCCATGATCGGAGTGTCGACGACGCGCGCGACCTGGGCGATTCGTTCGACGCCGACCACCGGCTGCTCGACGTAGATCAGACGTTCCTTTTCCATCTCGCGGATGATCTGGATCGCCTCGCCCGGGCTGCGGTAACCGCAGTTGGCATCGGCGCAGATGTCGATATCGGGGCCGACCGCCTCGCGAATGCGTTTAACAAGTTCGATGTCGCGGGCCGGGTCGACGCCGATCTTGAGCTTGATGGTGCGCACGCCCTCGCCGATCACCTGCTTCACTTCAGTGACGCCCTGGTCGATCGGGATGAGACCGATGGAGTGGGCGATGGGGATGCGCGTCCGCACGCGGCCGCCGAGGAGCTTGTAGACTGGGATGCCGCGGCCGCGGCCGGCGAGGTCGTACGCCGCGAGCTCCACCGCCGCCTTGGCGTACGGATAACCCTTGATCATGTGGTCCATGCGGGCGTGTAGCTCGACGAAGTTGTCGGGCTCGACGCCAATGACCACAGGGGCAAGGTACTGGTCGATCATCAGCTTGGTCGTCGTCGGCGTCTCGCCGAAGTAGCGGCCGTGGTCGCCGCCCCAGTCTTTAAGAACCGGCGCCTCGCCCCACCCGACATTCCCGTCCTCGCCCTCCATCCGCGTGATCACATAGCCGCCGATCTCCTCGGTCTGGCCTGCGAACTTGTGCGAACGGCGGTTGGGCAGCGCGACGTGGATGGTCTCGATCGCGCGAATAGCGGTCATCGATGCTTCCCCCCTTGGCCTAACTTCTGCGCTCCAGCTTAGCGAATAAGAACCAGAAAAAGACACCCATCAGCGGGATCGTCACCGCGAGGATGATCGAGGCAAGCGCAAACGTGATCGGGACCAGCGACTGGTGCGAGGAGGCCTGCGCCCACTGGAAGATAGGGAGTGAGGTCGAGGTCCCGCGCAGGAAGATCGAGCGCGGCAGCTCGTTGAAAGAGAGCAGAAAGCCGAACAAGCCCGCGCCGATCACCGCCGGACGCATGATTGGGAATTCGATGTGCCAGAAACGCTGAACCGCGGAGGCGCCGAGGTCGGAGGCCGCCTCCAAGAGGCGATGGTCGAAGCGCGTCGCGAGCACTAGGACGAGCAGTAAGCCAAACGGCAGCGCCCACACCAGGTGGCCGAAGAAGACCGACCACAACCCGAGGCGCAGCTCGAGATATGACCGCAGGTACAGGAACAAGGCAGCGCCCATCGTCAGCCCCGGCACGAACATCGGCAGAAAGGCCAGCAGCAGAATGCCGCCGCGCCTCTTGAGCCGCGGAATCGCGCGGCCCACCGCGGTGGCGGCGATCATGCAGGAAAGGCCGACCAAAACACCGAGGCCGATGCTGCCCCAGAGCGGTGCGGCCCACCGGGTGTCGGCGGCCATCTCGTTGTACCATCGCATCGTCAGCGGGTGCGGGATGCCCGACAGCGGCTCGACGCTGAACGACATGGCGGCGAGCCAGATCACCGGCATGTAGGTGATCACGATCACGAGGAGTCCCGCGCAGACCGCAGCGCGCGTCCACAGCGGCCAGGTCTGGAGGCGGCGGAAGATAGCCGCGCGGGGCGCTCGTGCCGGGAACGCATTCGTCATCGGCGCAGGGCCTCGAACACGCCGGCGAGCCCACCGGCGCGGCGGAGCAGCATGGCGAGGGCAGCGAGCAGGACGCAAAGGAGCACGATGATGAACGTCGAGAGCGCGGCCGCGGTCGGGTACTTGAGGACCGTGAGCGCGTTCTCGACCGAGCGGGCAATCATGTTGACCTTGAAGCCCCCCATCAGCCACGGCACGACGTACTCCGCCATCGTCGGCACCAATGTGAACACGATGCCGGCCATGACGCCGGGCAGGCTCAGCGGCAGGACGACGTGGAAGAAGGTCTGCAAGGGGCTTGCCCCGAGGTCGCGGCTCGCCTGGATGTACTCATCGTCGATCAGGGTGAGGACGAGGAAGATGGGAAAGACCATCGTCGGGAAGTACGGGGCGAGCATGCCGAAATGGACGGCGAACTCGGAGAACAACAGCCAATCCAGCGGCTCATCGATCAGGCCGAGCTCCAACAGCGCCGTGTTCAAGAGGCCCTGGCGGCCGAGGATCGTGCGCCAGACGATGGTCCGCGACGACAGATCGAGGAAGAACGGGATCGTCAACGCTGCCAGGAGCACCGCCTTCACTGTCTGCGAACGGCATCCCTTGGCGAGCCACAGGGCGAACGGGAACGCGATGATGAGCTCGATGGCGGTGATGGTGAAGGCGATGCGGAGTGTCCGCACCGTCACCAGCCAGCGCCCCGATTCGAACAGTTTATCCCAGGTCGCGAAGGTGGGTTCCCACAGGACGCGGAAGCCCTTGGACTGCAGGAACGTGTAAACCAGCAACAGAAGAAGCGGCGCGATGACCAGGAGGAACCACAGGACCACGAACGCCGTAACTGGCGCGTGTGCCGAGGCGGCGTGCGTATACCAGGCTCTTAGTCGGCCGAGTGTCATTCGGGCTGATCCGATAGCGGCCGCGGCCAACCGGGGCGACGCCGGCGCTGAAGCGCGCCGGCGTCGGTAATCTCACCTATGGGCGAGCGATGTCCTCAGGCGTTCAAGAACCGCTCCCACTCCTCCTCCATGACATCCACATTCTTGGGCACCGGGTTGGTCCAGAAATGCTCCGATTCATACTTACGGTTGATCTTCGTGGAAGTATGCCGGATGCCATCGATGTCGGCCTTGGCCCAGCCACTGTCCTCGGCGTGTTTGACGGCGAGGTGCATGTTCGGCCCGCCGTAGCCGCGGTCGCGTGCCTGTTGGGCACGGTACTCGCCACCGAGGAAGTAGTTGATAGCTTTGTAGACGTTGTCGAGGTTGCCGCGCTCCGCCGCCTGCTTGGCGATGAAGATGGCATTGCCCCATTTGAAGTAGAAGTCAGCGAAGGCGTAGAAGACGACATCCGCCCCCTTCTGGTTGTTGACCTCGCGCACCGCCGGCTCCCAACAGTTCAGGCACGAGACCTCCTGACTGCCCAAAAGATGCACTTGCTCGTCCCAGCCCGAGAAAAAGGTACGGAATTGACCGGCTTTCTTGCGCTCAATGGCCCAGTCCATCACCGTCTTCGCTTCCTCGGCCGTGAGGTCGGTGTTGTCTTTGATCTGCGCCTTGCCCGTGGCCTTCACGTACATGGCGATGTGGGTCATGCTCTGCGCCCAGCTGGTATCGACGCCGGAGCGGCCGAGCGTCTTGTCGCTCTCGAACATGTAGGACCAGTCGAGGACGTCGCGCGGTTTGACGCCGAGGTCCTCCGGCCAGAAGCCGAAGCTGTCTGCGTTGAACATGTTGGGAATGCCATAGGGGACCTGTGTTTCCCCCTCATCCACCATGATCGAGCCCTTGTACCCCTCTTCGACGGTTTTCCAGTTGGTGAGTTCCGGGTGGTTCACGTCGACCTTGAGGAAATAGCCCTCGGGCCCGAGCTTGCGTTGCATACCGATGTCGATGATGAAGAAGTCGTACACCTCGCCTACCTCGTTGGCGACAACTTCGCGGATGAACACGCCGAGGTCAGCAGTGGTTTCGGTGTATTCCATGGTCAGACCGGTCTGCGCGGTGAAATCATCCCACCCCGCTTTGAGTGTTGAGGTGCTGACCCCGTAGACCCGGACAGTCGCATCAGCGGCCTGCGCCGTACCGAGCGTACTTGCGGCGGTCGCCATAACGCCGGCAGCTGCAGCGCCCTTTAGGACGCCGCGCCGGGACACGTGAGCTCTTGATCTCTGAGACATAGACCCCTCCCATACATGCTTCTTTTGTGGCCGACGGCCGACAGCGCGAGCCAGCCGCACCACGCAAGATTCTATCATAGGCAAGGTGATCGGTGCGATGGACCTTGATTGCGCAGCCGATGCGCGGCACAACGTCGCCATCTCGATCACGATCGCACGTGGGATAGCGCTGACGTGACCTCAGGCTTAAGACTTACTGACCCGGGTCCCAAAGAAATCGCATCGAGCGATGCGGCACGGGCACGGATGCTCGATGGCCTGACGATCATGACAGAAGCCGTCGCGGCGACGCTCGGGCCGCGCGGACGCAGCGTCATCATCGAAAGGCAGCATGCTCAACCCGAGATCAGCCGCGACGGCCACACTGTCGCCCGCTCGATCGAGCTCGGTGATCGCATCGCCGACATGGGCGCCCGGCTCGTGCGCGAGGTGGCGTATCAAACCGACGACGACGCGGGCGACGGCACCACCACCGCCATCGTCCTCACCGGCGCCATGGTGTGCGAGGGCATCAAGCTGATCGCGGGCGGTCTCGCGCCACTTGCGGTGAAGCGAGGCATTGATCGCGCAATCACTGCTGCGCTCGCCGGGATGGAACAACGAGCCCAGCCGGTCACATCGCATCGCCAGTTGGCTCAGGTAGGGACGATCTCCGCCAACGGGGATGCCGACATCGGCGAGCTGCTCGCACGCGCGGCGCAGGCGATCGGCGCCGACGGCTTCGTCGTCGTCGAGGAGGGATCGAATCGGGATACCGAGCTGGAGATTCGCGACGGCATGCACGTCGAGGGCGGCTACATATCGGCGCACTTCGTCACCGATTCCGAGCGGATGGTGGTCGAGATGGAGGAGCCGTTCATCCTCGTTTGCGATGCCAGGCTCGCGAGCTTCGATGCCATCGAGCCCGCGCTGCGCGCGTTCGCGAAATCGGACAAATGCTTGGTGGTGGTTGCCGAGGACATCGTCGGCGAGGCACTGGCGACGCTCGTCGTCAATTCTCGCGATGGCGACCTCAAGGTGGCGGCGGTGCGGGCGCCGGGCGCCGGGCGCCAGCGCAAGGCGATGCTTGAGGACATGGCGCTCATGACGGGCGCCGAGCTGATCACGCCCGAGCTCGGTCGCTCGATCGAGAAGCTGCGGCCGGACATGCTCGGCCGCGCCGCGAAGGCGGTGATCGATGGCAAGAGCACCATCGTCATCGAGGGCCAGGGTCCGAAGAAGGCGGTGGAGAACCGCTGTCGCGAGCTGCGCGCCGCAATCGGGCGAGAGCGCTATCTCGCTTATGACCGCGAGCAACTGCAGAAACGGCTCGCGCGTTTGGTCGGGGGGATCGCAGTCGTGCGCGTGGGCGGCGATACCGAGGTTGAGCTGAAGCATCGCAAGGAGGTGGTGAGTGATGCCGTGAACGCGACGCGCGCGGCGATCGCCGGCGGCATCGTTCCGGGCGGCGGGCTCGCGCTGGCGGCGTGCCTCGCTGACCTCGCACCGCTCACCGGAGCATCGCTCGATGAACAGGCCGGCATCGAGGTCGTACGGCGGGCGCTCACAGCACCTCTCCGGCGGATCGCAGACAACGCAGGCGAGGATGGCGTGATGGCTGTTGCTCGGGTGCTCAAGCGCCGTGAGCCGGGGTGGGGCTTTGATGCGCGGCGGGGTACTTACGGGGATCTGATGAAGAGCGGTGTTATCGATCCGGTCGATGTCGTCCGCGCGGCCCTAGCCAATGCCGCCGCCGCAGCGGGCCTCGTCATAACCACCGGTGCAGTCGTGGCTGAGCACCCGAAGACAAAGCGCGTTGTCTCGGCGTTCCCTGGCGAATAGCCTGTCGCGACTCTCAAAAAACTGCAGGGCGGTAGACCGATGACGGAGACAGCTGTTGCGAATCAGCAGGCAGACAGCAAACCCATCCTCGAGATCCGCAACGTCACCCATCGCTTCGGCGAGGTGGTCGCCGTCGACGATGTGTCCCTCACTGCGGCTCAAGGCGAGTTCCTGACCATTCTCGGCGAGAGCGGCTCGGGCAAGACGACGCTGCTGCGGGTGATTTCCGGTCTTGAGACGCCGAGCGATCTGGGCGCGTTGCGCATCGCCGGGAAAGACGTATCGCAAATATCCGCCTCTGATCGCAACTGCACGACTGTCTTCCAGCACTACGCTCTGTTCCCGCACATGACAGTGGGCGAGAACGTCGGCTACGGCCTGAAGGTGCGGGGGGTTGGCCTACGCGAGCGCGAGGAGCGGGCGCGCGAAACGCTCGATCTTGTGCGCCTCGGTGACAAATACGACCGCCGCGTTCACCAACTGAGCGGCGGAGAGCGCCAACGGGTCGCACTGGCCCGTGCCCTGGTCACGCGGCCCGCGATTCTCCTCCTCGACGAGCCACTCGGGGCACTCGATGAAAAGTTGCGCCTCGACATGCAGGTCGAGCTGTTGGAGCTCCACAACAAACTTGGCATGACTTTCATCTACATCACCCACAGCCAGGAAGAAGCGCTGACGATGTCGACCCGCGTGATCCTGATGCGGCGCGGCCGGATCGTGCAGAAGGGGTCGCCAAGTGACCTGTTCGATCGCCCTGCCAGTCGCTTCGTGGCCGATTTCATGGGGGTCGAGAACCTGGTTGAAGGGGCGCTCGAGGAGACGGTCGACGGCACTGCCACCGCGCGCCTCGGCGAGCATCGCGTGCGCGGACGCTGGTGCAGCGATGAGCCGCCGCAGCTCGGCGCGCCGTGTCCGCGCCGAACGGGTCCGGCTCGCCGCCGGCGCCGGCGATGAGCCCAACCAAATCGCTTGCCGTGCCGGGGTAACCATCTACAAAGGCAAGTATCTCGACCAGAGGCTCGAGACCGATATCGGTGCGCTAAATGCGCGCATATGGGACCGCAGCCTCGACCTGGGATCGGTAACCCACGTGTGTCGAGAACAAACTGAATTGACCGCTTCAGTTGTGGTTGTTGGGCCAGTGGATAAGGGGTCGGGCGCGGAGCGGCCGTCCCCTTATCCACTGGCCGGTCGCGTCGAAGCGGATCACGCGGCCTGTCTGTGGCTTGTGTTGATGGGCGATCCGTCGGCCTGGTATCGGGCCAGGCAGCGCGGCCCATGGAAGACGGCGAGGGTGCGGTCGGGGTATTCGTGGACCCGGACCCTTGCCTTGACGTAGTGGCGGCGATGGCGGTCGGGCGGGATCGCCAGCACCAGGCGTTTGTAGCGCACGGTGTTGTCGTTGGAGACGGTGCGCTCCTGCTGCACGCAGAGGATGTCGTCGAGGGTACCGGCGAAGGGCACGAAGGCGGTGCCCTCGGCTTCCGGCGGCACCGCGAAGCGGGCGTTGTGGCCTGGCAGGTAGAGCTCCTTGAGGAAGCGGTTGGCCTGGGCCATGTCGGTGATGCCGGCGAGCCTGAGCTCCTGGGGCAGGCGCTTCTGCAGGGTGGCGAACATGCGTTCCGAGCGCCCCCTTGCCTCGGGCGAGTAGGCCGGGATCAGCTCGATGCCGAGCTGGGCCAGGGCGCGGCCGAACTGGGTCGGATTGTCCTTGTCGACCGTGCCGCCGGCCTCAGGGGTGTGCCAGTAGTGGCCGCGCGGTCGGCATAGAGCGAGCAGAACAGCCCCTTGGCCCGGATCGCCTCGGACACCCCCTGAAAGCTCGACATCGTGCCCTCTTCGGCGACGAAGAAGGCCGAGTAGATCTCACTGGTGGTGTCGTCCATGGTGACGATCAGGTCCCACCACTGATCGGGGACCCACGCGTGGCTTGAGCCGTCTTGATGCAGCATCATGCCGGGCAGCGCGCGGCGCGGCCGCTTGCGCCGGTGCGCCCCGCGCCTGGGCGCCGCCCGTCTTCGCCCATGGGCCTGCAAGCTCAGCCGCACCCAGTTGTAGCTGCGCTTGAAGGCATAGTCCGCGACCAGCTTCTCGTGGAAGTGCTTGGCGGTGAAGTCCCAGTAGCGGGTGTCGAACAGCGCCAACAGCGCCGTCACCTCGTCGACCGCCGCGCGCCGCGCCGAGACCCGGCCCAGACGGCGATCGTAGAGCCCTTCCGCGCCGTCCGCCTCATAGCGGTCGCGCCAGCGCCGGAAGGTGCGCTCTGAAACGCCGAGAACCTCCGCCGCCTCGGCTTGGCTCAAGCAACCCCGATGGGTGCGGCCGTAAACCTCCTCGAACTTCATCAATCTCAGTCCCTGCAACTGCTCTGTCCGGCGCATCCAAACCCTCCATAGCCTGGAGAGCTTCTAAATCCGGACAGATCGTCTGGTACATAAACCGGACATATCGTGTGTTAGTGACAGATCGGTAACCCACGTGTGGTGGCTGGAGGACGATTGTGTTATCGTCCCCGCCGGCCGCGCCGGCGAGGATGCGGCCGCAGTTTCGAACAACGGAGGAAGTCAATGAGCGAGAGAGATCTCACGCGCCGGGACGTCGTCAAGGGCGCAACCGTAACCGTGGCGGTGGGCGCCGCGGCGAGCATTTGCCCGGGCGCTCAGTAGGCGTTTGCAGCTGGCAACACCGTGACCGGCTACGGTGTCACGACATCCCAGCTCAAAGACTGGGACATCATGAAGCGCACCAACGGCCTCGAGATGAAATGGACCGGTACGAATGCCGACATCGGCACGTACATGCGGGACGTCATCTCGAATGACCTGGGCGAGACCCACGACATTTTCATCTTTGACGGTGGCACCGAGGATATCCTCGGCCCTCAGGGCTACTACTCAGTTCTGCAGGAGGATCATCCGAAACTGACGCTGTGGGAGCGCACCTCGGATGATTGGAAGCGTACCGACCTGCTCAAGGATGAGGCCGGCGTGCAGTATGGCGTGCCGGTCATCGGCAATGGCGATAGCTTCGGTTACTTCCCCGACAAGATTGGCGCCAATCCGAACGGTCTGGACGAGATCTCGTTCGAGATGCTGTACGAGAGCGAAGTCACGCGCGGGCGCTGCTCGACGGACCAGAGCTGGCTCCTGTCAGGCAGCGAGATGGGGCATTACCTCAAACACCACGGCCGGGTGGAGATCGCGGACGCGACGGACATGACGGCCGCCGAAATGCGCCAAGTCGCCAATTTCGCGATCGAGCGTAAGAAGGCGGGTCAGTTCCGGACGCTCCACACGGCGTTCGAAGAGCAGGTGCAGCTTCTGGCCAACCGCGAAGTTGACATCATCAACTGCTGGGAGCCGGCGACCAAGAACGCCAACCTCGAGCTCGGCGCCGACATCGTGAAGTACGCCTTCACCGTCGAGGGCTACTACAAGTGGGGCCATGGCGCGTACGTCCACGTCGACGCGGTGGAACGCGGCGATAACCTCGACAATATCTACACAGTGTTGAACTACTACATGAGCGGCGAGTATCGCGCTTATCAGGCCGAGCAGCGTGGCTACGCCGGGCCTAACATGGACCTCGGCATCGAGTACGCGGAAGCCAACGGCTGGTCGAAGGAGCAGATCGACAACCTCAAGTGGACCGAAAAGAAGGTTAACAAGAAGTTCGAGAAGCCGTTCTTCGGCAAGCCGGCCGCTAAGCACGCGGCGGAGATGGAAGAGGAGTGGCAACGCTTCCTCAACGCGTGAGGCACTGGAACTGAGGTCGCCGACCTCGTCGAGCCAAATCACGCCCCGGCGCGGCGCGTACTACCACTCGCGATCGCCGGGGCGAACTTTGTCACCCCATGAGCACAGCTGACGCGATCACCGAGTCCCGCGGCCTCAAGGGCTGGTACACCAACATGATGTCCGCCGGCTGGGTCGTGCCGACGTTCGTCGTGGTGTGGGTCTGTCTGGTGATCCTGCCGCTCTTGATCATGGTGTACTTCAGCTTCCTCGATGTGAAGGACTACCAGGTCTACTACGAGGACCCGTCGTTCAAGACCTGGTGGTCGATCATCGAATCGGGGCGGTGGGTGGCGGTTGTCAGGACGCTCAGGATCACCACCTCGCTGACCCTGATTCAGCTGTTGATCGCCTTCCCATTCGCCCTGTGGCTGGCCAAGGGGTGCAAATCAAAGATCACCAAGGCCTCGCTGATCACGCTGCTGACGATCCCGTTCTTCCTCGACCCCTCATCGCGCATCATCGTGTGGCGCCCGATCCTCGGCACCAATGGCGTCATCAACACGGTGTTGATGGACCTCGGCATCATCACCGAGCCGATGGAGTGGATGCTGTTCTCGGAGTTCGCGGTGCATTTCGGGATGCTCGCACCGTACTTCCCGACCATGGTGTTTCCGATCTTCCTGGTCCTGACGCTCATCGACGATGAGTACATTCAAGCCAGTCGCGACCTCGGAGCGAGTCCTGGCCAGACTTTGGTGAACGTCATCCTGCCGCTTGCACTGCCGGGCATCGTCGCCGGCATCATCTTCACGATGGTGCCGCTGATGGCGGCTTTCGTGGAGCCGGGCATGCTGGGCGGCGGGTTCGTCAACCTGTTGGGCGATTCCATTGAGGCCGCGTTGCGCAACCTCAAGTATCCAACGGCGGCTGCGCTTTCGACACTGGTCGTGATCCTGCTCGCCGTGCTGCTCGTGTTCCTTGTCCTCATCTCGCGGCGGCGCGGCTCACTCCGCGAGATCTTCCAAACGATGAAGCGATGACCGACCGGACGCTGCACGTCTCGGCCACCATTCACGAGCAGATGGGCCGTGAGTCGGTCCTGTTCTGGCGTCGAGTGATGTCTTGGGAAGGCTGGCCCGTAGTGGCCAAGTGGCTCGGCTTGCTCGTCATCATCCTCACATACATCCCGCTGTTCTGGCTGGCCCTTCTGTCGTTCAGCGAGCGCCCGCTTTCGGGCTTGCCTTATCCGCTGACAGTCGAGAACTATCTGAGCCTATTCGGCGATGAGGCGTGGCGCGAGCCGCTGGCCGAGAGCGTGATCCTCGGGCTCATCGTCGGTACCGTCTGCATGATCGTGGCGACGGCAGTCGGACGTGCGATCCCGCAGATGCACCGGCCCGACGGCGTGCTGCTGTTGTCTTTGACGCCACTGTTCGTACCGGCGCTTACGATGGGCGCAGCGCTGTTCATCTTCATCCGCTCGTACATGGGGTTGCGGCTGGGGCTGTGGTCGATCTTCATCGCCCACATCGTTTGGGCGCTTCCCTTCGCGCTGCTGTTGGTGCTGGTGATAGCCACTCGGTTCGACTACCGCCTGCTCGAAGCCGCCTCCGACCTCGGCGCCTCGAAGTGGCGCCGGTTCTGGGACATCGAGTTCCCAATCTTGCGGCCAGGCATTATCGGCGCCGGGCTGTTCGGCTTTCTCCTGTCGTTCAACGAGCTGTTACGCTCGATTTTTGTGCGCGGCTCGGAGACGACGATGCCGATCTACAACTGGACCATGGCGGCCTCGCACCAGTCCCAGGTGCCGATCATCTTCTCGCTCGCGACCGTGATCCTGGCCATCACCCTGCCGCTGATGGGTGGCTTCTTCTGGGTTCTGTTCGCGCGCCTTGACCGATCGAGCTAGGCGACTCATGCCTCCGGCAGCACGTCGAAGGAGATGCTGATCCGGTCCTCCTCACCGGGGTAGGGGAGCGTGCCGTGATAGAGGTAGGAGGGGAACAGCAGCATCAGTCCTTCCTCGGGCCGGAACTGGCGTGTCGGCGCCTCGACGGTCAGCGGAATATCCTGGTAGGGCCGACCGAACTCAATCCAGCCGTGGTCGTCGGCACCGGGCGGTGAAATCGAGGACGGCAGGCGCACGTAGTAGACGGCACTGAGCCAGCCGGACGGGTGAATGTGCGGCACCTGGTGGCCGCCGGGCCCGATGATGATCGCCCACACGGTCGCACGCCAGCGCTGCGGCGCACGAGCAATGAAGGGATGGCTCGGATCATCGGGCAGCGCCGCGATGTAATCCGCCACCGCCTGACGTAGGATCGTCTTGAACGGCGCCATCGGCCCGAGCGGTTTGACGAGGAGTTCGCCGGTTGTTTGGCCGCCCTCGACCGAGAAGCTCGCCGGCGCCCCGATCAAGCTCGGGTGGCCGCGAATATGCCGCTCGAGCGCTTCGTTGAACACTTGGATGTCGCGATAGGCCTTGGGTGGGCGCTTGTGAACCGGCCGTATGAAGCGGTCGAAATCGCAAAGGCTTGCAGTCCGCTCGATCTCACCGATCTCGGCGAGCACGAGGGCCTGATGAGCAAGCGCACATGTGTCACCCGGGTGCGCTACGAGAAAACTCTCGCACGCGTCGAGTGCGCCCCGGGCATCGCCCCGGCACAACAGCGCATGGACATGGCGGGGCTTGCCGACGCCGAAGACCTGATCGGCCAACGCCGGCTCGATCGTGAGCGCCCTCTGGTAAGCGGCAACGGCATCGTCGATCCGATCCGCCGACTGGAGAACGTTGCCGAGGCTATAGAGCGCCCGGCCGCTCGTCGGCTGCACTGCCGCGGCGTGCTCAAGGGCGGCGACCGCTGCCGACAGGTCACCGGCTGCGTGCAGGGCGAGTCCGAGCTGGAAGTGAGCATCGGCCATATCGGGGCGCAGCTCGGTCGCGCGGCGGTAGGCGGCGGCCGCGTCCCCCGCCTGGTCGAGTTCAAGAAGCGCGTTGCCGAGGGTGAAGTACGCCGCGGCAAGGTCGGGTTTGAGAGCGATGGCACGTCGGCAGGCCGTTGCGGCCTCGATGCTGTAGCCAAGCGCTTGCAAGACGTTGGCGAGATTGTGGTGCCCCTCGGCGAACTGCGGGCGGGCCGCTACCGCCGCGGTCAACAGCTTGAGCGCCTCATCCGCGCGGCCGAGCTGAAAAGCGACTATGCCACAGTTATCAAGCGCCTCACCGTTGTCAGGCGCCATCGTGAGAACGCGGCGGTAGGCTTTGTGCGCCTCGGCAAGCTGTCCTTGGCGCCGCAGCGTGTTGGCTTCACGGATGCGGGCCGCGATCCCGCTCGCTCGCGCGCTCACACTTGCCCCGCTTACGCGTCGGACCGTGCCTCGATCTCGGCCCGGCACTTCTCGGTGGCAGCCGGGTTCACCGTGCCGCCGCCATCGAGCACGACGCCGTAGACTGCCGCCGCCCGTTCGGCCGTGATCCACCCTTCCTCGACATCGCGCCGGACGCGCTGTGGATCGCGGCACGTGGCCGGACCGTAGCCACCGCCGGCGGCCGTATGGGAGATCACGCTCTCGCCGGGTTCAAGGAGCACCTGGGCGCAGGCCGGGAGCGGTTCGAGTTCGCCGTTCCGCCGCCGTCGGTGCTGTTCGGCTCCGCCACCGCCGCCGCCGCCGCGCGCTCCTTTGGCGAAGTTGACATTACCGTCACTCACGTAGCCGACCTCCATCACGCAATCATTGATCGGGCCGTATTCGGCGAAGATGCTCGAGGCGCCACGATAGGTGCCTGCCCCCTCGGTGTCCGGCAGGACACGCCGGGCGTACACCTGCATGGGAAAGTGCAGCTCGTCGATCTCAACGTTGTCGAGCATGCAGAGGCCCGCGTTACCGACGTGGCAGATGGTCTGCCACGCGTCCTGGGTCGGCGAGCCAGCGCCGCCGGTGATTGCAACGAAGATTTGGTTGACGAACCGCTCACCGGTGCGCGGATCGGTCCCTGAGATTACCCCGGTCGAGGGCGGGATGATGGCGCCGCACTCCGCCATCCCGTGGCCCTCGGCGATCTCGGCGATAGCACACTGGATCGGGTTGGATACCCGATCGGCGACGTTGGTCGTTGCGACCGAGCAGCTGGTCGGGTGCTTTGGGATACCGACGACGCAACCCTCGCGCAGGTGAAGCCGAATGCGGCGGAATGCGCCAGCATTCTTCGGAACGCTGTGGTCGATCGAGTTGAACACGCCGATCATCGCCGCCGTCCGGGCACACGCCTCGGAAAGGTTGAGGCCGCACGGCTGGTTGTCCGGATTGTCGCGAAGATCGACCTCTACGATGCCCTCGTCGCTGTGGATCTCCACGGCGACCGTCACCGGGATCCCTTCCGGCGCGGTGCCCGGGAAGGGATCGTGGGTGCTGGTTCTCGTCGCCCTTCCCGCCGGCAGCGCCTTCACCGCATCGATCATCCGCTGCTCGCTGTAATCGAACCATTCGCGGGTGTAGGAGTGCAGCGCGTCCCAGCCGACCTCCTCGGCCAGTGAGAGGACTTCACGTTCGCCGATCCGTGCAGCGCCCAGCATCGCCAGATAATCGCCCCACCATTGCTCGGGCACGCGGATGCGCAATCGGCACAGGCGGATGATGTCCTCGACGTCGCGATAGTCCTTCTGCACCTGGACCGCGGGGAAGATCAGCGCACCCTCCTGGTAAACGTCGCGCGCGTAGCCGACGTACGTAGTCGGCACCGAGTTGCCGATGTCCGCTTGGTGCGCCTTCGCCAGCACGGTGAAGCGGTGTTCACCCTGGTCGTCCATGACCGGCACCAGGATCGTGTGGTCGGCCGGATGCGAGCAGCCGTGATACGGCGAGTTGTGCAAAAACGCATCGCCGCGGCGGAAGTCGGGGTGAAATTCCTTCATCGACTTCGCCATCAGATCCGGCCCCGATAAGACGTGGATCGGCAGGCTCTCGGCCGTTGCCAGCAGCTCGTCCTCGCGTGTGATAACGCAGCAGGAGAAATCGCGTGCAGTGTTGAGCACACCTGAGCGACCCGTTTGCATCAGCGTGTTGGCCATCTTCCGCGCGATCCCCTCGAACCGATTGCTCAGGATCGCAAGGCGTACACCGTCGGCTTGGTTCATGCTCCCCCCTGCGCCATTACTGAGAACGCCGTGCTTGGCGCCCCTGTTCTACGCGACCGCAGGCGCAAGTGCGAGCCACGTCGTGGTTATGCCCGTTCGCTGAGGCCGCCACCACGCTGTTCGCGCCATCAACGACTTCTAGGTTAAGTTCGTGCAAATCGTGCAGGGGCATTCGGCTTCGACTGAACGAGCGTTCTCGTTCATGTCGCAGTGGTCCTGGTGCGTCACGTGATGGTAGGCGGGAATGCAGGTTTCTGTTGAAGGAAAACGGGTGGCGATCACGGCCGGCGCCGGCGGGATTGGGCGCGTGATGGCGGAGACGTTCGCACGGGAAGGCGCCGCGGTTGCCATCTGCGACATCGATACCGAGGCACTTCTGTCACTGAGAAAAGCCTTTCCAAACATTCTCTGCATCGAGGCTGATGCAGGTGATGCTCGGCAGCTGACCACCTTTTTGGACAACGCCGAGAATGCGCACGGCACCACCGAGGTCTTGGTCAACAACGTGGGCATTGCGGGCCCCACCGCCCGTGTCGACAACATCGGCGTTGAGGACTGGGAAAAGGTGATCGCCGTGAATCTCAGCGGGTTCTTCTTCGCCATCCGCCGAGTCGTGCCCGCCATGCGGGCGGCCGGGGCGGGCTGCATTATCAATATCTCTTCCGGAAGCGCCCGCGTCGGCCTGCCTCTGAGGCTTCCCTACGTCGTTGCAAAGTCTGCCGTCCTCGAGATGACCCGTACTCTGGCGCGCGAGCTGGGCCCGAATGGCATTCGTGTGAATGCCATCCTCCCCGGCTGGGTCAACAACCAACGGGGACGCCGCGTGATGATCGAAAAGGCCAAAGAGCTTGGCGTACCCGAGCAGGAACTCATGGATGAAATGGCGCAGTTCATATCGCTCCGACAGATGGTCGAACCGATTGACGTTGCCGAAATGGCGATTTTCCTAGCATCGGATCACAGCCGGATGGTGACCGGTCAGTTCATCGGTGTCTGTGGCAACGTCGAATACGAAAAGTGATTGCCGCTGTCCCACGGCTCTGATTGCCATACGCTTCGAGACCTTCCGAGCAACCAATATTCGGCGAAGTACTAGCTCGCCACGAAAAGACCTGCGGAAAGTCCTTCATCGGCAGTAATCACGGCCCCGTATATCGGCTTACCAGTGACTGGAGAGGCGAGAAACAGAGCGATGTTGGCCATCTCCTCCGCCGTCGAGTAGTTGCGGCCTGACGGCGTTATCATCGTGATGAAGTCGAGCATCGGTTTCAAGTTTGGATCGGTGCGAATATCCTCGTTCATGGGCGTCGTCGTGTTTCCCGGTGCAATCGTGTTGACGTGGATTCCGCTGCGCGACAACTCCGTCGCGAGCGACTTAGTCAGCATGATAATCCCAGCTTTGGTCGCGCAATAGAGCGAATAGGCTGCGAAGCCACTTACGCCAGCGGCCGAGGCGAGATTGATGATGTTGCCGTACCCGCGCGCCTTCATATGCGGTACCACCGCGTTCACGACGTTCCATGTGCCCTTCAGGTTGACGTCGATCATACGGTTCATTTCGGCCGTCTTGGTCTCGCCCGCCGGGGTCGGATAGAACACGCCGGCGCTGTTGACGAGGATGTCAATGCGCCCAAAATCCTTGATCGCCTGATCCACCAGTTTGTTGACCTCGGTCGGTTTCGCGACGTTGGCGGCATAGGCCTTCGCGCCGCGCTTGACGGATCTCGCGATTTTCTCGGCCTTCTTAACGTCCGAACTCGCGACGATGGCGCACTTGGCACCGGCACCCGCGAACTTGTGGGCGATAGCCTCGCCGATCCCCTGCGAGCCACCGGTAATCAATGCAACTTGGTTACTGAGTTCCATTCCAAGCCTTTTGTGGTTGGTGTCGATTGAAATCCAGACCGGTACGGAGTGTCACCGAACCTACCGCCTTGGAGTTCCCCCGGTTTTGTGGACAGTTACGGGCTTACAGACTCCAGCTGCTCACGGGCTTGTCTCTCGTAGTTGACGGGCGACTTGTATCCGAGCGCGGAATGCCGCCGCCCCGGATTGTACCAGCCCTCGATGAACTGGAAGACGGCCATGCGGGCCTCCGCCTTGGTCCGGAACTTCCGCCGGTCGAGCAACTCGCATTCGAGGGTGGCGAAGAAACTCTCGCACATTGCATTGTCGTAGGCATCGCCAACCGACCCCATTGATGGCCGCACACCGGCTTCCTTGCAACGCAAGCCGAAGGCGATCGAGGTGTACTGCGACCCCTGGTCGGAGTGATGGATCACGCCGACGGGACGCCGCTGCGTCAGCGCCATGTTGAGGGCATCGAGCACGAGCTGGGTTTTCAGATCGTGGCCCATCGCCCAGCCGACGATCCGCCGTGAGAAGGCATCCAGTACCACGGCGAGGTACAGGAACCCGGCCCAAGTCGGCACGTAGGTGATGTCGGCGACCCAGAGCCAGTTCGGTTCATCGGCATGGAAGTTCCGGTCAACCAGGTCGCTGGCGGGACGAACCCGCTCGTCTCGGAAGGTCGTGCGGGCGGCTAACACCGACAATACCGGCCGCTTTCATCAACCGCTCCACGCGCTTGCGGCCCAGCCGGATCCCTTCATCGAGGAGTTCGGCGTGGATGCGCGGAGCCCCATAGGTCTCTTTCGAGGCCTTGTGAATCGCCTTGATGCGAACGCTCAACTCCACATCGGCGCGGCAACGGGCGCTCGGCTCACGCCGGAGCCACGCATAATATCCGGCGCGGGAGACGCCGAACGATTTGCACATCGTTGCCAGCGGGAACATGGCCTGGTTCGCCGTCATGAACTCGAAGACCGAGACGACGTCACGTCGCTCTGAGCGAATCAGGCTGCGGCCTTTGCCAGGATATCTCTCTCCTGACGAAGCTGGCGGTTCTCCCGGCGAAGCCGACGTAGCTCTTCGCGCTCGTCGCTGCTAAGACCGTCGATGCGGCCGCCGCCATCGCGTTCAGCCTGCTTGATCCAGCCATGGATCGTCGCCGCGCACGGCTCGAACTCCCTGGCCATCTTCCACGCTACCTCCGGTCCGGGACAACGCTACGATCTGATCCCTGAATTCCGCGGGGTACCGGTTCCTCGTTCTCGGCATCGGGACACTCTCCTCTCTCAGTCAAAAGGTGTCCATCAAACCGGGGGAACTCCACCTTATTACCAAATTCCACTCCAGTGCGCCCTGTCCTGAAACTCCGGCTTCGGCCTGAAGACCTGAGCTAGCGGCCTGGGGCTTCGGTCATGGCTATCGACGACGCGGCAGCTGTAGTCGGCGTAGCGATATCGCGCTCTCGTACGTCAACGATAGTGTGTTGTAGGGCACGGGCTATCTTCCCTTTCCAGCCCCTTCGATGATCGCACTCCGTTTTCAAGGGCGGCTCTCCCGGAGGGAGTCGCCTTCTTCTCGTGAGCACTTGAAAGGATGTAGCCGAGAAGCGAGCACGACAGCTGCGGTGGTTGGAGCCACGTCGCCCGGATGTCCGCTTTACCCCTCAGAGCCGACCCTCAAGCGGCAACGTCTTTTCGACCCGCTTCTCCCGCTTCACATAGTGGAGTGGATTTGAATCAGCGGTGCCGCCTTAAGTCCGATTTGCCACTTCCCGACATTGGCTCCGATCAAACGACGTGATGCGGACGGCCTACCCCGGCGGGTCCTCGGCGAGGATGAATACCGCGTCAATGGCTTCCTCGCGTGTCGGAATCACCGATTGATAAGCGTCGGATGCGTACCAGTCACGCGCGGCTTGTGAGTTCGCGAAGTGGGCGATGGCGACACGCTTGTGATCGAGGCTTCCGGTTAACACATCGGTGACTGGGCCGGCCATCACCAGCTCGCCACCGGCTGCCTTGATGGAGGTGACGGCAACGGCAACATATTCCTCGAACTTCTCCGGGTCCTTGATGGTCACGTGAGCCACTCATGATCTTTGTCTCCCTCGCATTTTTGCGCGTTTCTGGAGGGTCTCCCCCCGGTTCGCTCGCAGACTACCGTAGCGCAATCTTGGCGGCTCTCCCGGAGGGAGCCGCTTTTCTCTTGTGAGCAGCCGACAGGACGTAAATCGAGACGAGGGGACGGCAGCTTTTGGGCTAGACCCGGCCGTTCGGTCGGCCGGTGAGTCGCTGCCGCTTTCTTGCACTAAGCCGGACAACCACGGTCACTCGATTTCAAATCGGCTGGATGTTATGCGGGGCCGCTGTCAGCTACTCGCAACGCATGCTGCATAGCCTGGAGCTGAACGTCGGCAGCATCCCAGCTGGCTTGGCGGACCCTCAAGGTGGCGGCGATATAGTCGTTGGCGTCATCATCCAGCACAGCTTTAGCGGAGCAGTGTGGGCTGAGCCGGTTTTGACCCCAGCGTTCGTTCCGGGTTTACGTCTGCCAGCGTTCCGACACGTAGTGACCGCGTTGTAGCTATAGGCCGGCACGCATGATGTATGCTCGGTTTCCGTCGAGACTGCTTCGAGGCTGGGAGCGGACCTAGTTGACCTGCGCTTCGGTAGTCCGGATTGCACGTTTCTGACATGTTTCACCGTAAATGTGGTTCGCGGAGCTGATCTGAACCAAAGCTCCGTCCATTGCGATTGCCAGCAACGACTGCAAGGGGCTTGGAATGGAACTCAGTAACCAAGTTGCATTGATTACCGGTGGCTCGCAGGGGATTGGCGAGGCTATCGCCCACAAGTTCGCGGGTGCCGGTGCCAAGTGCGCCATCGTCGCGAGTTCGGACGTTAAGAAGGCCGAGAAAATCGCGAGATCCGTCAAGCGCGGCGCGAAGGCCTATGCCGCCAACGTCGCGAAACCGACCGAGGTCAACAAACTGGTGGATCAGGCGATCAAGGATTTTGGGCGCATTGACATCCTCGTCAACAGCGCCGGCGTGTTCTATCCGACCCCGGCGGGCGAGACCAAGACGGCCGAAATGAACCGTATGATCGACGTCAACCTGAAGGGCACATGGAACGTCGTGAACGCGGTGGTACCGCATATGAAGGCGCGCGGGTACGGCAACATCATCAATCTCGCCTCGGCCGCTGGCGTAAGTGGCTTCGCAGCCTATTCGCTCTATTGCGCGACCAAAGCTGGGATTATCATGCTGACTAAGTCGCTCGCGACGGAGTTGTCGCGCAGCGGAATCCACGTCAACACGATTGCACCGGGAAACACGACGACGCCCATGAACGAGGATATTCGCACCGATCCAAACTTGAAACCGATGCTCGACTTCATCACGATGATAACGCCGTCAGGCCGCAACTACTCGACGGCGGAGGAGATGGCCAACATCGCTCTGTTTCTCGCCTCTCCAGTCACTGGTAAGCCGATGTACGGTGCCGTGGTTACTGCCGATGAAGGACTTTCTGCAGGCCTGTTCGTGGCGAGCTAGTACTTCTCCGAATACCGGTTTTCTCCCGACATCCTAAGTGCCGGATCGGCTATTACCCTCGGCTACAGTTTAATACGCGGACCAGACAAGGGGCCGCATGGCGGCATCATAGAGCCAACAGGTGCGATCGCGGTAGCTTTGGCGGCAGCAGCGTTTTTCGAGGTTTCTCACTCCGTTGTGGTGTTGGCCTACGCCAGCCGGCGCCAGCCCCTCAAGCCATTCGCCAACGCCACGCGCCATGACCGCCCCGATCCGCCTGGCCCCTCCCTCCGCCTAGGGTGATCGGCTGCCGCGCGCTATTGGCATGCTTGGCTCACGAGAGTCCGCTGTGGGTCCAAAATCCTCCGTAATCACCTATCGCAGTTTGCGGCGGCTTTACCCCGGAAACCGGACATCAAACGGCGGTATATCCGGAGTTCGGGGTATAGCGGTCGTACATCGTGGCACCTGCTGACGGCGGTTCGTAGCCGAGGTTGTTGAAAACCCATTGTGAGGATCCACTCGGCGTGATTCGTTGGCCCCGGCGCTGATAGCGACGGAGGCTTGGCATGATGGGTGAGCGGAAGGACCGCCAAGATCGGCTCTTCTACAAGTTCTGTCTTGAAGATGTTATCCTCGCCGATCACCCTCTGCGCACGATTGACGCGGTCCTCGATCTCGACTGGTTGCGCCGGGAGCTGAGGCCCTTCTATAGCCATACCGGCCGCCCCTCGGTCGATCCGGAGCTGATGATCCGGATGATGGTGATCGGCTATTGCTACTCGATCCGGTCTGATCGCCGGCTGTGTCAGGCGATTGGGCTCGACCTGGCCTACCGGTGGTTCTGCCGGCTCGGGCTGGAGGACCGGGTGCCCGACCACTCGACGTTCTCGGTCAACCGGCACGGGCGATTCCGCGACAGCGATATTCGGGCTGTGCCTCACCACCCCTCGATCACTAGGCGACCGGCGATTGGCCCCAAACAGGGCGCTCTCGCAGATATGGAAGCGGTTGCTGGGGATCATCCGATTCGAATTCGCGGGCCCGGCGATGGCCGTCGAAGATCGCCTCGGGGATCATACGCGGTGCGTAGCAGTCGCCGACTCTGTACACCGCCCGCAGCTCCTCCTTCGCCCATTCTGAACGGCGCGCTTTGAGCTCGGTGTAGAGCGACGTGCGTGGCACGCGCGCGGTGCTCAGCACGACGGTATCGCACTCGATCACGCTGGTCTCGGAGCTTGCCGCGCGCGGCAGGCCGCCCGGAGCCGGGCCCCCGCGCTTTGGAGCCGTCGCGCAGCATGTAATAGATCGTGAGCTTGACGGTGTTGCCGACCTCAAGCTTCTCGATCCAGTGAAGCGGATACTCGGTGATGCCCTTTTCGTGCATCTCCGCACGAGGTTGCGCCCTTCGGTCGTGTAGACGAGATAGGGTGCCGCGGGGTCGAGGTAGGTGACGACGTGGAGACCGTCATCGCCGTCAACACCGATGGCGCGGCGCCGATCTTCGGTCATATGACCTATGGAATCAGTATGGACCTGTTCGAATTTACCGATGCCCTGGAAAGCCTCCTGGCGTCCGATCCCGCAGCCGTCGGCCACGGCACCGGTTGATTACATCTGATCGGGTTTCGTGCCGTGGGCGAACCAAGACTCTAGTCGATGATCTCGCCCTCGACGAGGCCGATCGCCTCGATCTCGATCATCAGTTCGGGCAGGGCAAGCGAATTGACCTCGACGATCGTGTCGGCTGGGTAAGGCTTGGTGAAGTGCTTCTCGCGCAGGTCGACGATCTTGGGAAAGTTGCTCATGTCGGTCAGGTAGATATTGACCTTGATGATCCGCTCCATCGCCGAGCCGCCCGCGTCCAGCACGCGCTTGAGGTTGGCAAAGACCTGTTCGGCCTGAGCATCGAAATCGCCGACGCCGACGAGATTACTTTGTTGGTCGATTGCGGCTTGCCCCGACACGTACACGTGGTTGCCCGAACGGTAGGCCAGCGCGATCTTGAACGGCTCGTAGGGATCGGGATCGGTTTTGACGCGGTAGGCATTGTTGTCGGCCATGAGCTTTTCCTCACAGGGTTTGTGTTCCAGGGACTGTGATTGTGACCTAGACGATACTGCGGTCCCATATCCCCGCCTGGAAACGGCAACTCCTGCCCGGTTCTCCGGCGGATGTGGCGGGGCCACACAATCCCGATCGAGTGTGCGCCACCCAGCCCTGGAGCAATGGGCGCATCGGCACCTATGGATTCTCCTACCCGGGCGTCAACCATCTCCTCGCCGCGGCCGAGCGGCCACCGCATCTCGTCGCGACAATGCCGGGCTTCTATCTCTCCGGCATGTACGAGGGCTTCACTCACCTCGGCGGTACATTCGGGCTCGCGGCGGTCCTCGACTGGGCGATGATTCTCGCCGGCGACGTGGCGGCGCGAACCCATAACGAGGCGCTGCTGGCTCAGCTCCGTGAGCTGAGCCAATGCGGCGGCAATTGGCACCCAACGCAGTCCCTGCGCGAGCTGCCCTTCCTGGTCGAGCCGCCGGTCATGCCGTTTCTGCGCGACTACCTTGAGCACCCTTGTCACGACGAGTATTGGCGAAAATGGGAGACCGGTCCGCGGATCGCGCGGATCGGCATGCCGTGCCTTCATGTCTCTGGCTGGTATGACACCTTTTGTCACCCAGTGGGTCTGCGGCTCGGCGCCGCGTTGATGGCCGCTCAAGCGCGCATGCGGGAGCCGGAGGGGGCATAGAGCGGTGCCACTTGGAGCTGGGCCGGACGGCGGTCTCCTAAGATCTCGATCTCGAAGCTGTTGTCGGCATCCGCCAGTTCCCAGGGGATGTAAGCGAACGCGACGCTCCTGCCCGCATGGTGAGCGAAGCCCCCCGACCTCACGAAGCCCACGCATTCTCCGTTGTGAAAGACCGCTTCGTCCGCGTGGCAGTCGGTGTCATCGACGTCAACGACCATCGCAACGAGGCGCCGCGTCGCACCCCCTTCCCGCTCGGCAAGGAAAGCCTCGCGACCGATGAAGTCTCTCTTGCTGTCCGGCTTGATGAATAGGTCGAGCCCGGCCTCGATTGGCGTGTAGTCGGGTCTGTACTCGAAGCCCCAGATCCCCCAGTTCTTCTCGAGGCGCAGGCTGTTCAGCGCGCGGGCGCCGTACGGCTTGACCCCGAGATCCGCGCCCTCCCGCATGATGGCCTCGAAAAGCTTCAGCTGGTACTGCGGCGCGCAGTAGAGCTCGTAGCCGAGCTCGCCGGAAAAGGAGATGCGCATGAGCGTGACCGGCACGCCGGCTACAACCATGTTGCCTCGTACATCGAGAAACTTGAGCGCCTCGTTCGATACATCGAGCCGCGTGAGGCGTGAGAGCAGCTGCCTAGATTTAGGGCCAGCAATGGCCAGGCCGTTTAACTCGAGTGACCGATTGCTATAGGTGACCCCGTGCGCGGGCAGGTGGCTCGCGAACCAACGCCGGTGCATGTTCTGCGCCGCGTAGTTGCCGACGATCATGAACGCCCCTTCGGCGAGCCTCGCCACGGTGAGATCGCCGTAAAGGCGGCCACGTGGCGTCAACATCGGTGTCAGAGCGATACGCCTGATCTTCGGAAGACACCCCGCGAGAACCCGATCGAGATACGCCCCGGTACCGAGACCAACGAAATCATGCTTAGCGTAGCTGGCGATCTCGAAGACGCCCACGCCCTCCCGTACGCAGCGGACCTCTTCAGCAACATGCGAGAAGGCATTGGAGCGCCGGTATGTCGGCTCCTCGTGGGCCGCCTCCCGCGCCTCGGCAAACCACAAGGGGTGCTCAAGCCCGAACACGGCGCCCATCACCGCCCCCCGATCTCTGAATATGGGATAGAGAGACGTCGTGACCTGCTCGCGCGCGGCTGCTAGCTCCTCGTTCGGGTAGGTGAGCATGAACCGCCTTGCATAGTTCTCGGTCGCCCTGGCCGTACCGTACTCGCGGGTCGCGAACTCCCCGAAGCGCGCGATATCCATCGCCCAGACATCGATCGAAGGCTCGCCCTCGATCATCCATTCCGCCATGCAGCGGCCCACGCCGCCGCCCTGGCAGAGCCCTGCCATGACGCCGACCGCCACCCAATAATTCGTCATGCCCGGCACCGGCCCGATCATCGGGTTGCCGTCGGGTCCAAAAACGAAGGGGCCGTTAACGGTGCGCTTGATCCCGACCTCGGCCAGCGCTGGCATGCGCTGGAAGGCGAATTCGAGGCGATCGGCGATTCGATCGAGATCGGGCGGCAACAGGTCCTGGCCGAAGTCGAGCGGTGTCGCATCGACCATCCAGGGGGTGGGATTGGGCTCGTAAGTGCCCAACAGCAGCCCGCCTTGCTCCTGCCGGCAGTACATGTTGCCCTCGAAGTCGAAGGCGGCCGGCACCTCCTTGCCATGATCGGCGATCGCCGCAATCCTGTCGGTCACGATGTAGTGGTGTTCCATCGGCTGCACCGGCAGTTCGAGACCCGCGAGGCGGCCGACCTCTCGCGCCCAAAGCCCGCCTGCGTTGACAACGATCTCCGCGTTGATGGTTCCCGTTTCGGTGACGACGTCCCACGTCCCGTCCGGCCGGGCGTTGGTCTCGATCACCGGCGTTCGCACATGGTAATTGGCACCGAAGTGGCGCGCGGCGTGGGCATAGGCGATCGTGACCCCGTAAGGATCGACGTGTCCGTCGATCGGATCGAACAGAACGCCGCGATATTTCGATGGGTCGATGAGCGGAAACATCTCCTGAGCTTCCTTCAGCGAGATGAACTCCTGATCGAGCCCCATGTAGCGGGCCTTCGAACGTTCGTGCTTCAGGTAATCGACGCGCTCAGGTGATGACGCGAGATACAGACCGCCGGTGGCATGCATGCCGACGGATCGGCCCGATATCTCTTCGATCTCCCGGTAGAGGTTGATGGTGTAGCTCTGGAGGCGCGAGATATTCGGATCCGAGCTAATCGTGTGTATGCCGCCAGCGGCGTGCCAGGTTGAGCCCGACGTGAGCTCCGCCCGCTCCAGCAGGACGACATTTTTCCACCCATGCTTGGCAAGATGAAACAGAATCGAGCACCCGACCACGCCGCCGCCGATGGTGACTACCCGTGCGTGGCTCTCCATATCAGCGCTCCGTAGTGATCGATGTCGGCCGCCGCGAAGAGCGCGCCTTCGCTAGATGTCCTCGCGGAACGGCGCATAGTGCGCCGCGGTCTGCTGGCCGAGCAGGCCCAAGCACCGTGTCCAAGCGGTGAGCCCATCACGGAAGCTCGACAGGCGGAAGAACTCGTTGGGCGCGTGGAAGTCTTCATCGGCTGTCGAGAACGAGAAGAAGACCGTCTCGATCCCCAATGCGCTGCGAAAGATGCCGCCGATCGGAATCGAGCTGCCCATGCGAACGCGCAGGGGCCGCATGCCCCGAATCTCTTCCAGCACCATCTCGATAGCCGCCAGGGCTGGATGATCCTCGCGCACCTGTGCCGGTGGCATGCTCACACCGGTCTCGATGATTTCAACGCGGGCGCCGGCCGGGACATACCGTTCGCAATGCTCGATTAGCAAGTGGCGGATACGCTCAGGGTCCTGGTCCGGCACCAGCCGGCACGAGATCTTGGCATGCGCACCGTGCGGGATCACCGTCTTGATGCCCGGACCCTGATAGCCGCTGCCGAGGCCGTTCACATCAAGGGTCGGGCGCAGCCACTGGCGCTCCAGCGTCGTATAGCCGTCCTCGCCAACCGCCACCGACGTGCCGATCGCGCCGAGGTAAGCCGACTCATCGAACGGAATCGCGGCTACCGCCTCGCGCTCTGAGGGGACCGGCGCGCGCACGTCGTCGTAGAACCCGGCCACCGCGATGCGCCCCGCATCATCGTGAAGACTCGCCACCAGGCGGCCCAGTGCATGCGCGGCATTGGCGACGGTGCCACCATAGCGGCCCGAATGCAGGTCTTTGGTGGCCGTCGTCAGCCGGAGGTTCAGCGTGACGACGCCGCGGCAGCTGATGTTCACCGTCGCCAGGTCCGGCCGCCACTGTGCGCCGTCCGCCGACAGCACCAAGTCCGCTCCCAGCCGGTCGCGATACCGGCGCACCCCTGCCTCGAGATGGGCGCTTCCCATCTCCTCCTCGCCCTCGATGACGAACTTGAGGTTAACCGGCAACCGCCCTTCCCCGCGCAGAAAGGCCTCGGCCACCTTGAGCCGGATGAACATCGGCCCCTTGTCGTCGGACACGCCGCGACCGTAGAGCCGATCGTCACGCACTTCGGGCTCGAACGGCGGGCTCTTCCAGTCCTCGATCGGATCGGCCGGTTGCACATCGTAGTGGCCATAGACCAGCACCGTCGGCGCCTCGCCGGCACGCAGCCAGTCTCCGCACACCAGCGGATGGCCGTCCGTCGGCAACACCGCCACGTTCTCGAGGCCCGCCGCCTCCATCTGCTGGGCCACGAAACGCGCGGCGGCCGCGATGTTGTCGGCATAAGCGGGGTCGGTGCTGATGCTGGGGATGCGGACGAACGCGCAGAGCTCTTTGAGGAATCGATCGGCGTTACTCTCAATAAAAGCCGCCGGCGTCATAGCCGCCCCCCGTCGACCGAGAGAATCTGTCCGGTGATCCAACCCGCATCGTCAGATGCGAAGAACAGGACGGCGTTGGCGATATCCTCGGGCGAGCCCAGACGTCGCGTCGCCATGCTCTTGAGAAGGGCCTGCTGACCGTCGGCCCCCATCGCGTCCCATTGCCGCTCCGTCGTCGGGTTGGATCGAACGAAGCCCGGTGCGACGCTGTTGACGGTAATGCCGAACGGCCCGAGCTCGAAAGCAAGCTGGCGGGTGAGGCCAATCTGCCCGGCCTTAGCCGCCCCTGGATGCCCGTCAGGCTATAGCGCAGACCAGCGCCGCTCGTGATGTTGATGATTCGGCCGCGCCCGGCGCCCTTCATCCCGGGCGCAACTGCCTGGACCATAGTGAAGACGCCGGCAGGCTCACCGGCATGCCGTTCTTGCCCTGCCCGCACGGTATCGCCAAGCTCGGCAGGCCGCAGAGGTTGGTCGGCGCCGCGCACAGCATCTCGCCGTAGCCGCTCTCGGCATCGATGTCCGGGTCCTCCGCCAGCGCCTCCCATGGCACCGAGGGCGACAACAATGCATCGAAGCGATCGAGACGATCGAGGAACGCCTGGCCGAGGAAACGCCGAAACTGCTGCGCGCGGACATGGGCCGTGGCCGGCAACGCGAACCGAGCTCGAGCTGGCCGCGGGTCTGCTCGGCGAGCGCTTCCGGGTGCGCGTCGAGCAACCGCCCCTGGATGACGCTCGCCTCGGGCAGCAGCACATGGAGCAAGGCCTCAGCGCAATCGTCGAGACCGTCGATCCCGATCTCCTCGACGGTAGCGCCGGCATCGCGCAGCGCGCCGCAGGCGGCCTCGATCCCGGCACGAACGCCCCGCGTGACCGGCTCGGCATCCCGCAACGCCGCGATGAGGCCGAAGCGTAAACCACGCAGCGGTCGCGGCGTCGCGTCGAAACGTCGCCCGGTGAGGCCGCCGAGCATCGCCGCGGCGTCCGCGCAGCTGCGCCCGATCGGGCCAATGTGGTCGAGCGACCAGGAAAGCAGCGACGCGCCGGCAAGCGGGACGAGGTCGTAGGTCGGCTTCAGCCCCACCACGCCGCAGTAGGCGGCCGGGATGCGGATCGAGCCGCCGGTGTCGGTACCGGCCGCGGCGTAGCACAAGCCGGCGGCGACGCCCGCGGCCGAGCCGCCGCTGGAGCCGCCCGACGTGCGGCCCGTATCCCACGGATTGTTGGTCTGGCCGACCTTGGGATTGACGGCGCCGTAGGCGAACTCGAGGAGGTTGGTCTTGGCGATCAGAACTGCGCCCGCCTCACGCAGAGTGCGGACGAGCGCAGCATCGCGTGTCGCCGCGGCGGCGAACACCGGCACGGAGCCAAATCCGGTGACCGTGCCGGCGATGTCGATCAGGTCCTTGATGCCGACGGGAACGCCGTGCAGAGGGCCGCGGTCGTGCCCGGCGCCAAGCTCCTGCTCGGCCTTCGCGGCCGCTGCGCGCGCTTGGTCGGTGAGGCTTGCCACCACGGCGTTGAGCGCGCCATCGAGGCGCTCGATCCGCTCGAGACAGATCTCGGTGACCGCCGTCGGCGACAGCGCGCCGCTTCGGTAGCGCGCGCCCAGCTCGGCGATCGACAGGAAGGCGATCTCGGTGTCAGCCATCGCGGGTGGCCGCTCCCCACGGTGGGCCAGACGCGGCGAAGGGATCGAGCGGCAACCGGCGCAGCCGTCGGTCGGCCCCGGCCAGCGCGCCACACAGGGGAGCAAGCGCCGCCGCCCGGCCTGTCGCCAGCTCGAGGCCGGCGAGGCGCGCCAGGGTCTGCACGTACTTGCTGGTCACCGGCGACGGTGTTTTCTCGGCGGACATGGGCAAACGCCTCGACGAAAGGCCGACCCCTACGATGTCCCGCTGGTGCCGGTCAAGTGCTCGCTTCCTCGATACGTGCACCGCGTCCGGCGCGCCACTACTATCATGGCCGCACCCAGGAACCGGAGATGGACCGATGGCCAGCAAACGAATCGAGGTAGCCAAACGACGGCTGCAAGGCGACGCGGAGCGTCTGGTGCGCCAGGGCAAGATCGCGACGGTCGCGGTTATCCTGCTGCCGGGCGGTGAGCGCCTGGAGGTCGCGGCCGGTCACGTCGATCTCGCCCGCACCATCGCGGTAACACCGATCCATCTCCACCAGGCGGGGAGTCAGACCAAGTCGTTCATTGCCGCGGCCATTCTGCTGCTGGCACGCGAGGGCAAGCTCGATCTGGCGAGCCCGATCGCGCACCATTTCCCGAGCATCAATGACTGCGCCGACGGCGCGCTCATCACCTTCGACCACCTCCTCAGTCACACCAGCGGCATCGGCAACTTCACCGAGAGCCTCGAAGGAACGCTCCCCGCCGGCGCCTTCCCGTGGCCCTTCCCCCAGCTCGACTTCGACGACCTGATGGTGCTCACCCGCGCCCACGGCAAGCAGTTCGAGCCCGGGGCCAAGTTCGAGTACAACAACTCGGCCTTCGTCATTCTCGGCCGCATCGTCGAGGACGTGAGCGGCCAGCCGATCCAGGACTTCCTGCGCCAACGGGTCCTCGAGCCGCTCGCCATGACCGACACCTTCTTCGCCGCCGTTGAGGACTGGCCAGCCGAGCGCATGGCCAAGGGCTATTACACGCCACCCACCGGCTGTCCCGACCCGCCGGTCGACATGACGGCCCACAACATGACGTGGGCCTCGACCGCGGGCGATACGGTGACCACCTGTGACGACCTGCTCAAATGGGTCAATGTCCTGATCGATGCCGACAACCCGCTCGGCCTGACGTTCGCCGACTTCACGGGGCATCGCGTCGAGTGTTGGCAGCCCGAGCCGACCTGGCTGTTCCCCGAGACCTGGGGCCGCGGCGTCGCCGATTGGGGCTACGCCGGGCGCGAGGCCTGGGGCCACCTCGGCGGCACCTTTGGCTACCTCTCCGGCACCGTCGCCGATCCCGAGAGCGGGGTGCGCATGAGCGCCTTCGTCACCTTCGAGGGCGAGGCGACCGAGGAGAACCAGCTCCTCCACTCGGTCTCGTTTTACGCCGGCTTCCTGCCGACCACCTTCCAACTCGCCCTCGACCTGGTCGAGCTCTAGCCGAGCGGCACACCGGCACGCTCGAGAGAGCCGACGACCGGATTCGCCTGCGGCACACGGGGTTATCACCTCCCTCGGCCATGCAGTGCCGCGTTATCGCCATGTTATCGCCATGTTCGGTGGTAGAAGGGGAGGAAGAGAATGGCCTGTTGGTGACCGCTGGTCGCCGCCGATGGGAGAGCACCCGTGTGGAAGACTATCAGGAGCATGACGGGCTCGCTCTGGCGGACCTCGTCGCGCGGAGAGAGGTCTCGCCCGATGAGCTGCTTGATGCTGCGCTCGCGCGGCTCGACCGCGTTGAGCCCCGTATCAATGCGCTGACCCAGCGGCTCGCCGATCACGGCCGCGCGGCCATCGCCCGTGGCCTGCCGGCCGGCCCGTTCACCGGCGTGCCGTTTCTCCTCAAGGACGTCTCGGCCCTTCTTGAGGGCACCGCCACCACCGGCGGCTCGCGCCTGTTCGATGGCAGCCCCGCCGATCACGACTCGACCATCGTTGCCCGCTACAAGGACGCTGGGCTCGTCATCTTCGGCAAGACCAACACGCCTGAGTTCGGGCTCGCGGCCTCGACAGAATCGAGCCATTTCGGGCCGACGCGCAATCCCTGGGACCTCACGCGGACCGCCGGCGGCTCCTCGGGTGGAGCGGCCGCGGCGGTGGCGGCCGGCATCGTGCCGATGGCGCACGGCAGCGACGGCGGGGGCTCGATCCGCATCCCGGCGTCCGCCTGCGGACTGTTCGGCCTCAAGCCGACGCGGGCGCGGATCACCGCCGGCCCCGATGTCGGCGAGGGCTGGGGCGGGCTCGCGGTGCAGCACGTGTTAACGCGCTCGGTGCGCGACAGCGCCGCCATGCTTGATGCGACCCACGGGTGCGTCCTCGGCGATCCTTACTGGACGCCGCCGGTCGAACGGCCCTACCGCGACGAGATCGAGCACGACCCCGACCCCTTGCGCGTCGCGCTCATGCGCTCGCCGGCCTCGAGCGTCGAGGTTCACGCCGACTGCGTGGCCGCCCTCGACGAGGCCCACCGGTTGTTCGCGGACCTCGGCCACCACGTGGCGGACGCGGCACCGGAGATCGACGCCGATGCCCTCCGCCTTGCCACCTGGGCGATCGCCGCCTCGGCGGTGAATCTCGTGATCCGCAACCGCGAGGCCGAGACCGGCCGCACTATCACCGAGGCCGACGTCGAACCGGTGACCTGGCAGGCGGTTCGCTATGCGCGCGACCTTGGGCCCGAGGACTACCCGCGCGCCATCCAGACGGTGCATCGGCACGGCAGGCGAATGGCGGCGTTTCACCACCGCTACGACGTGATTCTCTCGCCAACGCTGGGCCAGCCGCCGGTACCGCTCGGCCCCCAGCGCATGGGCAACCCTGATTTCGACGAGTTCGTCGAGGCGCTGCGCCGGTTCTCACCGTTCACCAGCGTCTTCAACTTGAGCGGCCAGCCAAGCATGAGCGTGCCGCTGCACTGGACGGCTGAAGGACTCCCGGTCGGCGTCATGGTCTCCGGCCGATTCGGCGGCGAGGCGCTGCTCTTCCAGCTGGCCGCCCAGCTGGAACGGGCGCGACCCTGGGCCCACCGCCGCCCAGAGCTGTAGGCGCGTAAGCCAATGAAGGGAACTCGGATGGCGCGACGACCAAACCTCTCTACCAAACAGATTGACG
Source organism: Alphaproteobacteria bacterium (assembly GCA_965248765.1). Taxonomy (GTDB): domain Bacteria; phylum Pseudomonadota; class Alphaproteobacteria; order VGEJ01; family VGEJ01; genus CBDFKF01. Next base: position 1,987,590 of record CBDFKF010000004.1, on the reverse strand, counting down.
CTTTGCGCGCGATCGACACCCCGACGATCTCCAACGCGGTGGAGGCCTTCGACGTGCGCGATCCGACGGCGGGCTACGCCTCGCTGGAGCTGCGCTGCATGTTCCCCGATCTCCCGCCGGCGGTCGGTTTCGCCATCACCTGCACGGTCGATACCACCACCCCGGCGCGTCAGGCCGCCATGGGCCTCGGGCCGTTGGTGCGGGCGATCAGGGCGGCGCCCAAGCCGGCCATCGTCGTCATGAAGTCGGTTGGCCAGGATCGCCTACGTTCTTGCCACCTCGGCGATACCTTCAGCACCATCTCCCAACGCCTCGGTGCGGTGGCCGCCGTTGCCGATGCCGGTGCGCGAGACCTTGCCGGCATCGCCGAACGCGCGCCCGGATTCCAGGTCTTCGCCGCCAGCACCGTGGCGTCCCGCGGTACCTACCGCATCGTCGAGATCGGCGGCACGGTCTCGGTCTGCGGGCTCACCATCGCGCCGGGTGATCTTCTCCACGGCGATGCCAACGGACTGATCAGCATTCCGCTGACCGCCGCCGGCCGGGTGGCATCGCAGGCGAAGAAGATTCTCGCCGCCGATGCCGAGTTCGTGGATTTCGTCAAAAGCCCCGCGTTCTCGCCGCACGAACTTGTCCGGCGCTACGGCGCCAAGTGGGCGTGATGTTAAAATCGGTGCTAGGCAGCAGAAGGGAGCAACGAGATGAGCGAGACCGATCCCAAGGGCGTCGCACGAGCCTACCTCGCGGCACTTGAGGCCAAGGACTACGACGCGGTGGGCGCGCTTCTGCACCCAAACCTCGCGTTTCGTGGCGCGATGATGACGTTCGACAACGCCGCGGATTTCCTGGCCGGCGTCCGCATGCTCGAGCCGATCAACGAGCGCGTCGACATCAAGTCCTTGATCGCCGAGGGCGGCGCGGTCAGCGCACAGTACGATCTCGTCACCAGCGGATGTCCGAGCACTACACGGTCGAGGATGGCAAGATCCGCGCCATCGAGTGCTACTTCGACCCCCGCCCCTGGGGTGCCTGAATTAGGGAGCGTTCAGCGAGGCCTGCGGCCATGCATTTGAGCGATGCCGATATCGCGGCCTTCGAGACCGAGGGCTACCTGTTTCGCCCGGGCGCCTTCTCGGCCGAGGAGGCCGGCCTTCTCCACGCAGAAGCCCATCGGATCTTCGCGCTTGATCGCGAGGAGGTATGGCGCGAGAGCTCGGGCGCTGCACGCACCGCCTTCGCCGCCCATACCTACAACGAGGCCTACCGCCGCCTCGGCGCCCACCCCAGGCTGATCGAGCCGGTTGAGCAGCTCGTCGGCGGCAAGCTCTATATGCATCAGTTCAAGATCAACGCCAAGGCCGCCTTCGACGGCGACGTCTGGCAATGGCACCAGGACTACGGCACCTGGGCGCGCGACGACGACATGCCGGCGCCGCTGGCGATGAACATCGCGCTGTTCCTCGACGAAGTAAGCACGGTCAACGGACCGCTTTTTTTGATTCCACAGAGCCACCGCGAGGGCGTCCTGCCGGCCGGCCACGACCTCGAGACTACCAGCTATCCGCTATGGACCCTCGATCGCGCCAACGTGCGCCGGCTCGCCGATGCCGGCGGCATCGTGGCGCCGACCGGCGCGCCGGGTTCGGTGATCGTCTTCCATTCCAACCTGGTGCACGCAAGCCCGCCCAACATCAGCCCCTACGACCGCACGATTGTCTATCTCTCGCTCTGCCGTGTCGACAACCACATCCGCCGCTTCGAGCGGCCGGAGTGGATCGCCCACCGCGACTTCGCCCCGATCGAGGCGCTGGCGGACGACTGTTTGGTCGAACTCGCCCGCGCCCAGGCGGCCGAGTAGACGGGACGCGGCCCAGCTAGCGTCCCGGCGGTGGGGCAGGGAACCACGCGTCCGGCTCGAGCCGAGGCCCAGGCGGCAGGTTGTAGATCTCAAAGGTGGTGGCCATCGCATCCTCCGTATCGAAGTAGTGGAAGGGGACGCGCCCGCGCTGCAGGACACCGGATTGAATCACGGGAAAGCCGCGGCGCTCGAACTCCTTGATCTGGTCCTCATAGGGCATATCGCCGCACGCCAGCGCGACGTGCTGCACCCCTTCGCCGTGGCTGTCGAGAAAGTCTTGATAAATGGTCGGGCCGCCCATCGGCTCGATGACCTCCCACAGCATCGTGCCGGTCCATGCTAGGCACAGGGTCATTGAGAACGTGGCATCGGCACCGCGGTACTTGGTCTCCGCTATCATCGGCGCGTCGCGATATTGGTAGATGCGCCACGGCCCGATACCGGCGCGCACGAAGCCCTCCAACGTCTGCCGGTGGTCGCGGACCACGACACAGACTTGGATGGTCCCGGTAATGAAGCTGTTGCTGAGCTCGGTCTCGCTCACCACGGTGGGCAGATCGTCCATCGCTCGCCTCCCTCGCTGTTGGCACACATAGACGCCCGGCGGCGTCATCCTAGCGCGCGGTGATCAGCGATCCTTTGGATATCGTCTGGCGAGCAGACGAAAAGATGGCGGTCCAAAAGAATCGCCGTCAGGAGCTGGCTCGGGTCCGGGTGGGGGGCCTTACCGAGCCATTGCTACCAATCACGCAAAGCGTGTACCAGTTCAGAAACATGATATTTTTCAAACACTTAGCTCTAGGCCCAGGCGGCCGGACAACACGAACTGTAAAGATTCCTGACAGTCCCTGCGGACGTGCATCGCGCCCACCCCTAGCTAAGGTATTGATATTCCAAAGTTTTGACGCTCGAACGAGGTGTCAGGATTCCTTACACCCCGGCTTCTCGAACCGCGTTAGGTCGCGCCCGCCTCGCCGAGCGCCCGTTCCAAGATCTCCGCCGCGCCGTCGATCTGGGCCTCGGTTGTGGTGAAGGGAATGACGAATCGGAACACGTTGCCGTGGGGCCCACGCAGCGAAAACAATAGGCCGGCGGCCGTCGCGGCGCGGAAGACGGCCCGCGCCTCTTCGCTCGCCGGTTCCTTGGTGGCGCGGTCACGCACGAGTTCGATGCCTTGCAGCGTGCCGCGGCCGCGAACATCGCCGATCATGGCGTAGCGCTGCTGTAGATCGCCCATACGCGCCCGCCACGCCTGGCCGATGCCGGCCGCGCGCGCCGGCAGGTCCCCCTCCATGATCTCCGCCAGGCTCGCCAACCCCGCGGCGCACGCGACCGGATCGGAAGAGTGCGAGTGGCCGAAGCTCATGCCGCCGGCGGTCGACTGGACGGCGATCTCGTCGGTGGTCACCACCGCGCTCAGCGCCATGCCGCCGCCGAAGTGCTTGGACAGCGTCATGATGTCGGGGACCACCCCCTCCTGCTGGTAGGCGAACATGGTTCCCAGCTTGGCGAGACCCGTCTGTGCCTCGTCGAGTATCAGCAGACCGCCGCGCGCATGGACCGCGCGCTGAAGCTCGACGAGATAACCCGCGGGCAGCTCGATGACGCCGCCGGCGCTCACCAGCGGCTCGACGATCACACCGGCGAGATTGCCGGGGCACTGGGCATCGAGGAGGCCGAGGCTGGTTTGCAGCAGCGACCGCCACCACGACTCATCGCCGTTGGCGCCATCGGCACGGTAAGCGTACGGGGTTGGGATCGCGTGGATATCGGGCATCGGCGGGCCGTAATAGCCCGGACTGGTCGCACAGAAGCTCATGGCGCGAGTCTGGTCGCTGTAGCCGTGGAAGCCGAGGTGGAACGCAGCGATCCCGCTGCGTCCGGTGTGGCGCCGAGCGAGCAGCACGGCCACCTCGTTGGAATCGGCACCGGACTGGATGAACAGCGAGCGGGTAAGCGGCGGATCGACGACCTCGGCGATCTTGGCGGCGAGCTGCACCTGCGGCACGTTGTAGTAGACCGAGCTCGCATGCGTAAGCGTGGTCATCGCCTCGCTGACCGCCCGCGCCACGCGCGGGTTGTTGTGGCCAAGCGCCGAGCACATCTGGCCAGAGTTGAAGTCGAGATACTCCCCGCCCTCGGTATCCCAGATCAGGCTGCCCTCGGCGCGCGCGAAGATCGGGCCTTGATCGGCCGGCACGATGTCCGAGAGTAACCCGTGGTGGACGAGGTGCCGCGCCGCCAGCCCGTGCAGCTCTTTGGTGTCCATCCGCTTCTCCTCGTGCCCGTCCCCGCCCTACCCGAGAGCGCTCCGAGCTTAGCTGTAACGGCGCCTTGTCGCGAGCCCCGGGAAGCTGCACTCGGCGGTGACCGCCGCTACGGCGTTGGCCGAGTCATGTTCTATAGCAACAGGTCGGCCGGTCTCAGTCGCGGTAGCCCGGCGCCTCGCGATCCAGAAGCCGGATCAAGGCCGGCCAGTCGCGCTCACCGAGCGGCCCAAAGCTCGCGACCTGCGCCGCGGTCCGCTCGCCGATCTCCGTCGAGAGCATGATCAGCTCGGCACCCGAGGCCTGCGCCGCGAGTTGAATCTGGCAGGCGAGCTGGAGGTAGTAGGCCCGATTGAAGGCCTCGGCCACCGTGCGGCCGACGCTCAGCAGGCCGTGGTTACGCAGGAACATCACCGAGCACCCACCAAGATCGGCGATCAGCCGTTCGCGCTCATCGAGGTCGAGCGAGATACCCTCGTAATCGTGATACGCGATATCGCCATAGAATCTTAGCGCTTGTTGGCTCAGCGGCAGGAGCCCGTCCTTCTGCGCTGAGACCGCGGTGCCGTCGCGTGTGTGGATATGCAGAACGCACTGGGCGTCCTCGCGCGCCAGGTGCACAGCGCTGTGAATCACGAAGCCCGCGCGGTTGACATCGTACGGGCTCGGCCGGAGCGGGTTGCCGTTGGGGTCGATGGCAACGAGGCTCGAGGCGGTGACCTCATCGAACAGAAACCCGTCCGGCTTCATCAGAAAACCGTGGGCGGTGCCGGGCACGCGTGCCGATATATGCGTCCGGATCAGCTCCGACATGCCGAATCGGGCAGCGAGTCGATAGCAAGCGGCGAGATCGACCCGCGCCTGCCATTCCTCGGCACTTACCGAATCGCGGATCGAAGGGGCGTCGTCAAGCACTCGTATCGTCATCGGCGGTGCTCCCGGTGCCACGAAAGCGCGGCAGAGGAAATACTACGGGGGCGTGGGGCGGGAGGGCAAGAAAGGCAGCTAGCCCGCGTCGAGCACCGCCCGGACCGCGGCAATGATGCGCTCGGTGCTAGGCACGAACAGATCCTCCAGCGAGGGCGCAAACGGCACCGGGGTATGCGGCGCCGTCACGGTCTTGATTGGCGCTTTGAGCGCCCCGAAGGCCCCCTCGGCGACTTGGCCGGCGATGTCGGTGGCCAGGCCGCAGCGCGGGTGCGCCTCATCGACGATCACCAGTCGTCCAGTCTCCTCGACCGCCTCGAAGATCGTCTCGACATCGAGCGGCGAGGTCGTGCGCGGATCCACCACAGTGCAGCTGATGCCCTCGGCCGCGAGCTGATCCGCCGCTTCGTTCGCGAGATTCACCATGCGGCCGAAGGCGACGATGGCAACGTCGTCACCTTCGCGCGTGAGGTTCGCCTCGCCGAACGGCACGGTGTAGGCCTCGTCCGGGATGTCCTCGACGTCGTCGTAGAGTGCCTTGTGCTCGAAGAAGATCACCGGATCATCGTCGCGGATCGCCTGGACCAGGAGACCCTTCGCATCATACGGCGAAGCCGGGATCGCCACCTTCAGACCCGGTACGTGGGTGAATAGCGGATAGAGGCTTTGGCTGTGTTGGCCGGCCGCCCGTAAACCTGCGCCAAAGGCGGTGCGGATCACCAGGGGCATCTCGGCCTGGCCACCGAACATGTAGCGGAACTTGGCCGCCTGATTGAAGATCTGGTCGAAGCAGACGCCCAGAAAGTCGACGAAAGCGAGCTCGGCGACGGGTCGCAGCCCAGTGGCCGCAGCGCCGACGGCGGCACCGATGAACCCGCTCTCGGTGATCGGCGTATCGAGCACCCGCTGGCGGCCGAACTCCTCCATCAAGCCCTTGGTTACCCCGAGCGGTCCGCCGACCCCGCCTTGTTCGCCGCCGGCACCCATGCCCCCGGCCACGTCCTCGCCCATCAGCACCACACGGCTGTCGCGGCGCATCTCCTGAGCCAAGGCCTCGTTGATCGCCTGCCGGAACGATTTTCGGGGCACTCCCGGCGCCCTCAGTAGTCGCCGTAGACGTCGTCGAACAGCGCGCGAGCCGGCGGCGCCGGCGCTATCTTGGCTTCGGCCACGGCGGCATCGATCAGGCCAGCGACCTCATCGTCGATCACCTCTAGATCGCCGGCCTCGATGAGAGCGGTTTCCACCATCCGTGCCCGGAAATGCTGCAACGGGTCGCGACCTGCCCTTGCCGCCTCGACCTCGCCGGGCGCCCGGTAGCCCATGGCATCGCCCTCGAAATGACCATAGAACCGGGTGAGCTCGACATGCAGCAGGCTCGGCCCGGCGCCCGCCCGTGCCCGCGCAACCGCCTCGCCCGCCGCCTCATGGACGGCGAAGAAGTCGTCACCCGGCACCCGATGTGCTGCCATGCCAAAGCCCTCGGCGCGCGTGACGACATCGCCAGCAAGCCCCCATGAGCTCGCGGCCATCTGACCGTAGCCGTTGTCTTCGACGACAAAGATCACCGGCAATTGCCAAACAGCGGCGAGGCACAGCGCCTCGGCGGTGGTGCCTTGGTTAGCACCGCCATCGCCGACGAAGGCGACGGCCACGCCGCCGGTGCCAAGCGTCTTCGCGCTCAGCGCTGCGCCGCAGGCAAGCGGCGGGGCCCCACCGACGATCCCGTTGGCCCCCATCATCCCCTTGCCGAAGTCGGCGATATGCATCGAGCCGCCCTTGCCCTGGCACAGGCCGCCTTGGCGACCGTAAATCTCCTTCATCATCGCTTTGACATCACAGCCTTTGGCGATCGAATGGCCGTGCCCGCGGTGGGTGCTAGCGATGCGGTCGGTCTCGCCAAGGTTCATGCAAACGCCGACGGCCGAGGCCTCCTCGCCCGCGTAGAGGTGGACGAAGCCGGGAATCTCGCCGGTCTCGAACTCGAGGTGCAGACGCTCCTCGAATTCGCGGATCGTCCGCATCAAGCGATAGGCTGTCTTGAGCTGGGCGCGGCTGAGCTGCTGCATTGCGCCATTCATGGCAGGTGGCATCACTGCCGTCTATGCGAAGTGCGCCTTTCAACGCCAGCATGCGCCGCACGGCAAGCGGCGCAGCATCGGCCATAGCCGGCGCTGCCGCGTGTTCGGAAGATCAGGTCAAGGTTCGGCGTGCAGCGGGGATTGCCGCCGGCTCACGGCGCCGATCAGGCCGGTCATGCGATCGCCGACGCCACGTGGGCTAATACGGTAACGAACACTGGCGTGCAGATCCATGCTTCCGAGGCCATCTCGCTCGGCGATGCACTTGGTAACGGCCTGGGCCAGCGAGCGTGCATCGCCCGCGCGCACCAGGTACACACCCGGCATCTCGGGGCTCAGCAGCTGACAGATCGCCGACGAATCGCGAGTGATCAACGGTGTGCCGCTGGCAAGGATCTGGAATATCTTGTTGGGAATGGTGTGGCCCGCCCGCTGGCCGGCGCTGAACACCCCGAGCGCGGCTGTGGCACGGTGGAGCCAGCCGGCGAGCTCGTCATATACTCGACCCACGGGATCCACCGCAGGTTCGGCAGTGGATGCTCTTCGAGCATGTGCTCGACCACCGGCGCACCCTGCCTCTTGCCGATGATGACCCGGTCGATCGGCTGATGGTCAAGCAAGCGCGCGGCCTCAACAATGGTTTCGAAGCCGTGCGAAGGGATCAGCGTGCCGTAGAACAGGATCAAGGGCCGCTCGGCGGGCAGCTTTGGTGGGCCAGGCTTGCGGGCCGGGAAGGCATCGATTTCGGCGCCTATGTACGCCGTCTTGAACTTCTCGGCGGGCAGACCGAACAGCTCGGCCCAATAATCCACCACCACCTGGTGGTTGAGGATGATGAGATCGGCGGCCCTCGTCCCGACCCACTCCCACGCGTAGAGCAGGCGCGCGAGCGGGCTCCTTGGCGAGAGCAGCTGCCGATCGACAACGATCGCAATGTACAGGGACATGAGCGCATCCCACACGATGGGAACGCCGCGCAGCCGCGCGAACGGCCACATGACGAGCACATCGAGCTGTCCCATGTAGCCGATGATGACCGCATCATGCGCCGGAAGCCTTAGGTAGCGCGCGATCAGGATCGGGTAGCTGATCAGCCACATTAGGATGTAGCGAAGGCGCGACCACCACCCGGATAGTTGGCTTTTGTCCTCGACGCCCGACCACACGGGTACGTGGCACTCGATGACTTCGACACCCGCCTCTTGCAGTCCGCGCAGGAGAATGCGCGTGCGCGGCTTACCGGTATCGTAGGTACCCCAGAAGACCACGCGTGTGCGCTGACCGGGCGTATAGGCCGAATCGACGGCCTTGCCGGGGCGGCCGGCGAACGCGAGACCGTCGCCGACGCGCGCGGACTGATTCTGTGGCCTGATCGTCATTGCGCCTCTATGGCAAGGCTACGCCCCCGCGTGGGCCTGCTGACTGTGATCGGGGTCACAGTGCGCATCGGTCGTAAGGGCGTCACAGGCCCCGCTCGCTGCGCTAAACTGGCGACGTGTCCAGCAATCGCGCCGTCAAACCGCTATTGATCCTTGGCGCGAGCGATTTCGCCACGGAAGTGGCTGATTTGGCGGAAGCCACGCGCGGTCAACCGGTGGCGGCCTTCGTCGAGAATGTGGACCGGTCCCGGTGCCGCCAAACGTTGGCCGGACACCCGATCATTTGGATTGACGAGCTTCGCGATCTGATCGCGAGCCACGAAGTCGTCTGCGGCCTGGGGACAACGCATCGCGCCAGCTACATCGCTCAAGTAGCGGATCTCGGGGCCACGTTCGCAACCCTCGTTCATCCCACCGCGCGGGTCTCAACCAAGACGGCGATTGCAGAGAGATGTGTGGTCAACGGGGGTGTCATCATCGGCGCCCACACCCGTTTTGGACGCCATGTCGTCGTCAATCGCGGGGCGCTGATCGGCCACCACACCGAGGTCGACGACTTCGCCAGTATCATGCCCGGAGCCAACATCGCCGGCTCATGCCGCATCGGCTCCCGCGCTTATGTCGGAATGAGCGCGATCGTCATTGACCACACCACCGTTGGCCAGCGCGCGGTGGTCGGCGCCGGGGCATTGGTCATCGACGACATACCGGACAGGTGCCTGGCCTACGGCGCGCCCGCACGGGTGATGAAGACCGATATTGATGGCAAGTGACACGGGCAGCACCCAGCCCCCCATCGCCACCAAAAATCAGTAGCCCAACCAGCTCCGCCGCTCGACGGCGTTCTTCACCAGCTCGAACAGGCGCGGGTTGACGACGAAATCGTCCCATAGGTAGCGGCGGCGAAACGCCGAATGACGGTGACGGCCAAGCGGTCGCCGCTGATCTCGTTGTCGTCGATCAGATCCATCGAATTATCCGCCGGGGTGAGTACCTGAGCGCAACACTGGTACGGCTCACGCGCCTGCGGAACAGCTCAGCGCGGCTATCACGGCCGCGGTACGGCGAACCAGGCCGCCGCGCTCATTTCCCGCATCGATGTCCGAGCCTCCGCTGCCGGCGCAGTATCTGCGGTCCGCACCGCGCTGCCTGCGTTCGCGGTCACAGCCCGCCGATTTGCATCGAGTCGGTCTGCGACGTCGGGGGTTCCCGGCCCATGCGCCATCGCGTAACGTCGACTCATGGAGTTCGAAACGCGCCCGCTGCACCCCGATTTCGGGGTTGAAGTGCTTGGCATCGACCTGTCTCGCCAGCTCGATGATGCTCTGTTTGCCCGCATCGCCCTGGCGGCCGAGAACCACTCGTTGGTCCTGTTTCGCGGCCAGACCATGGACGATGCCCGGCAGCTCGCTCTGACCAAGCGATTCGGCGAGCCCGAGTTCTCCCACGTGGCCTATGGCAATGACGGGACGATCGAGTACGTCGCGACCATCGGCAACGTCGATACCGAAGGCCAGCAGCTCCCGGCCAAGCACAAGAGGGTGGTGTTCGGCACCGGCAACGAGATGTGGCACTCCGATGCCTCTTTTCGCGCGGTGCCGGCCAAGTACTCCCTATCGTTCGCCTACGAGGTGACGCCCGAGGGCGGTGAGGTCGAGTTCGCCAGCACCCGCTGCGCCTATGCGCGCCTGCCCGAGGATCTCAAGCGCACCATCGCCGACCTCACCGTCATCCACGACTACGTCTTCTCCCGTAGCAAGGTCGGTGACGATGTCGTCTCGCCGTCGCTGGCCGCGTCGTTGCCGCCGGTGCCGCAAAAGCTGGTCCGGGCCAATCCGGTAACAGGAGAGGCCAACTACTGCGTGGGCTCCCATGCCCGCTCTGTGGTCGGCTGGGAAGACGAGGACGGGCGTGCCCTGATCGATGATCTGATCGCCCGGGCGGTCGACCCTGAGAACATCTACCGGCACCACTGGCAGGTCGGCGATCTGCTGATCTGGGACAACCGGTGCCTCCTCCATCGCGGCCGCCCCTACGACGCCGACCGCTACCGGCGGCGGATGCACCAGACCAGGGTGCGCGGTGTGAGTCCCACCCTGGAAGAAGACCAACATGCCGCCTGACGCCACCTAGCGGATCGTTGAGAGGGAGTCCGAAATGCCCGCACCGCTGCCACCGGCACCGCCCGGCATCAAGCTCACGCACGCCGCCTCGCCGTCGGTGGTGGTCGAGATGTTCCACGACGTCTGCTGCCCGTTCTCGAACAAGATGTTCAGCACCGTGTACGCCGGCGTTGTCGTCACCCTCCAGGAGCGCGGTCTGACAGACCAGATCGAGTTTCTGTTTCAATGCGTGCCGCAACCGTGGCATGCCCAGAGCTGTTGCATGCACGATGCGGTGATGGCGGCGACCATCTTGGATGAAGCAAGAGCGCCGGCCTACATCGGCAAAATATTCGCCAAGCAGACCGAGTTCTTCGACGATGCAACCAAGGATCTCAGCAAGGCTCAGCTGTACGCCAAGCTGGCGGGTATCGCGGCCGCGAGTGGCTACGATGCCGGCGCCTTCGGATCGCTCCTGAGCCTAGAGGGCGTGGAGGGCAACGATGGCCTGGGCGAGGTCTCCCAGCGCCTGAAGTGGGCGGTCAAATACCACCGGGTACGCGCGGTTCACACCACGCCGACGGTATTCATCAACGGCATCGAGGCGGGCGAGGTCTCCTCGGGATGGAGCACCGACGAGTGGATGGACAAGCTCCAACCGATGCTCGGCCGTCCCTAGGGGGCACCGCTCAGAGCACCCGCTCGGTCGGCACGCCGCGCACATCCATCTCATAATCGAGCCCCTCGACCGGCGGCCGCGCGTAGTACCAGGTGAGCCCGGCAGCGGCCGCGCCGCGCGCCACGATCTCATCGGCCAGGAACGGGTGGAGGTCGTAGACGGTGTAGACCTGGGTGGCGCTCACGTCGGCCCAGCCGACATCGAGCGCGGCCATGCGGCCTCCATCGCACCGAGCACATAACGCACCTTCTCGCGCATCCCGTCCGCTGAGGTATCGCCCAGGCGAATTGCCCGTTCCGTATAGCTGCCGGCGCCTTCCGGGGCCTCGCCCGAGCCGGCGATGACGAAGCTAGCCGGCCCGCTCCCGGGGGCTGCGGGCACGGTGTAGCAAAAGGCCTCGAAGCTCGGCTCGGCGGGCGCGCCGATCTCCGGACAGACATTCGATCGCGCGACCGGGTTCTCCTCATCGCGATAGATGCCCCAGCGCTCCAAAGTGCCGACGTACACACGGTTGAAGGCGACGAACCCGGCCTCGGTGAACGGGGCGGGTGAGCGCAGCTCGCAGGCGCAGAAGGAGGTGAACGGCCGTCCCACCGCCTCGAGGTAGGCCTCGATCGCGCGGAAGCCGTCCGTCAGGGGCACTGGGCGGCGAAAGCGCACCCGCTCGATGGCGAAACCGGGCTCGGCCACCGCCCCGCCCGAGTACTGAAACGGTCCGCGCACGTAGCGATAGCCGCCGGGCGTGTCAATCGGCTTTGAAGTTTGCCCCCCGATCGGCGTGCAATATTGCCCCCCCTGAGTGGCAACCGGGCCGCGGGGACGGCCGGCGCCGGACTATGAACGGTTCTTGAAGCGCCAGCTCTCGTTTCCGGTCTCGATGACCTCGCAATGATGGGTCAGGCGGTCGAGCAGGGCTGTGGTCATCTTGGGGTCGCCGAAGACGGACGGCCATTCGCCGACGGCGAGGTTGGTGGTGATGACGATCGAGGTGCGCTCGTAGAGCCGGCTCATGAGGTGGAAGAGCAGCTGCCCGCCGGCCTGGGCGAAGGGCAGGTAGCCGAGTTCGTCGAGGATGACGAAGTCGCGCCGGGTGAGCTGGTCCGCGGTGCGGCCCTGGCGTCCGGAGCGGATCTCGGCCTCGAGGAGATTGACCAGGTCGACGACGTTGTAGAAGCGGCCGCGCGCGCCCTTGCGGATGCAGGACCGCGCGATGGCGACGGCGAGATGGGTCTTGCCGGTCACTTCGGGGCCTGGCCGAGCGTGGCGTGGCGGCTGTGTTCACCGATCGGCACGCGTACCTGCAGACTGCGTAGTTCTTCACGTCGCTGGAGGATCTGGACAAGATCGACTGGGGCATCCTGCAGAGGAGGGACTTCAGGCGGAACGTTGACGATCCCGAGAAGACGGACCGCTACCAGGCGGAGGCCCTCGTACACAGGCACTTGCCAGTCGAGCACTTGGCGGGCATAGTCTGTCTGAGTGAGAATGAACAGCGAACGCTTGAACAGCAACGGGAGGAGGTCGGGCTCGAACTCAAGATCGCGGCACGGCCGAAGTGGTATTTCGGATGATCAAGTTCACTCAAGGCAATCTGCTCGAAGCTGATGTAGAAGCGGTAGTGAACACTGTCAACACTGTCGGCATCATGGGCAAGGGAATTGCCCTGATGTTCAAGGAGCAGTTTCCGCGAAATTTTGAGGCTTATGCGCGTGCCTGCGACGCAGGTGAAGCGCGCCTAGGGAAAATGTACGTAACTGAGAACAAGGAACTCTTCGGGCCTCGATGGATCATAAATTTCCCGACTAAGACCCATTGGCGCGTAAAGACAAAGATTGAATGGGTTGAAGAAGGGTTGAAGGATCTTGTTCAGACAATTGTGGAGAATAATATTCGCTCAATAGCGATTCCTCCACTTGGCTGTGGCAACGGGGGTCTGGATTGGCGTGAGGTGGGTCCACTCATCGCGACCGCATTGGAGGATGTCGAAGACGTCAATGCCATCGTCTACGAACCGACGTCGAAATACCGGAACGTGGCCAAGCGCACCGGGGTCGAGAAACTGACGCCTGCGCGTGCATTGGTAGCCGAGATGGTTCGTCGGTACTGCCTGCTCGGAATCGACTGTTCGATCCTCGAAGTACAGAAACTTGGATGGTTCATTGAGCGCGGTGTCAGGAGGTTCCAAGTCGCCGATCCGCTCAAGTTCATGTTTCAGGCGAACAAGTACGGTCCTTACTCGCACAATTTGACGAAGCCTTCAGGATTGGCCAGGAGGCGAGAAAGCCGGCCAGCGCAAGTTGAAAATCTTCGACCGGCGCTTGGTCTCGATTGCCTTGGAGAAGCTTGAGGCGGCAAATCGGCTTCCCGCCTAAGCAGCACTCCCCTTGGGCTGGTGAGCGGCTCCGGGATTGTCGGTGGCCGACTGGCATCATCAATTGAATGAGTCTACCCTCGTCGACGCCATTCTTGACCGGCTCGTCCATGGCGCGATCCTGATCGAGCTGTACGGTACGTCGACGCGAGCGGACAACGCCGAGGCTGACACGAATCCGCGCGAGCCAAAGCGAGTTGGGGCGGCGGCACCGCCGGAAGAGCGACGGACGGCTACACAGGGTCGCGGGGTGAGGCGAATGCCCGCCGGCTGGGGTTTCGTACCGGGGGTGGTCCGCTATCGTGCGCAATGCTTCAGTGCAGCTTCGTGGCGTGCCGAGGTAGCGAAGCTATCTGCGTCGGCTTTTGGAGGGCCAAGGAAGTGTGCCGTCAAGTTCCTTGAGCAAAGGTTCCTTGTTTTCATCCTCGTCCCAACGCTCGCGGACTGGGGTTAGGCTCTCGTCAAACCAGATGAGTGAAAGACACTGATTCCATTCTCGCAGGAGGAGCAAGCGCTGGGCAACGCTGGCTTCCGGTACAGGGACGTTGAAGTTGATCCAACCCTTCATCTCATTCAGGTATTTTGATCGGGACACATACCGGATTCGGCCGTCCTCAATGAGAACGAAGGCGCAGGGTTCATTTGCATTGAGGGCGAATCGGGAACCTGTCGTGGTCAATGATGCCTTGTACTCCTGCGCGAACGACTTAACCGCATCCAGGGAGATGTCCGTGCCAGCGACTTGGTTGGCAAACGGGTGGTAGGGAAGCAGACACTCGGCAGCGAATACGTCGCAAAGCACTTCTTCCTCGGGTCGCTGTGCGTAGCGGAGAAGCACATAGGTCTTCAGGGTCGAGCCGTGGTGCTGCGAGGGCAGTCCAACCTCGTCTTGCTCGTCGGCCTCGTCGAGCCGGTCGAGATAACGCGACAACCTCTCGTCGCTCTCGGCCAACGCCTTCGCCAGCTTCGCTTTGGTGAAGTTCCGCTTCCGGCTGTTCACTGCCTTGATCCGTGTACCGTCAACCGCCACCAGCTCGCGTCCGAACAGCTCCAGTTCGCGGCATAGCCTCACGAACTCCCGAAACACCTGTCGGAAGGCCGCCCGATTGATCCGCCGGAAATCGGCGATCGTCTTGAAGTCTGGCGACAAACGCCGCAACAGCCAGATCACTTCGAGATTACGCTTGCTCTCTGCCTCCAGCCGGCGGCTCGAACGTACCCGATTGAGATAGCCGTATATGTAGAGCTTCAGCAGGTCCGCCGGATCGTAGCCGGGACGACCTATCGCCTTCGCCGCGGCGCGCTCGAAACCAGCGGCCGCTAGGTCCAAACCATCCACGAAGGCATCGATGAAACGGACCGGGTTATCCCGGCCCACGTAATCGTCCACTGCTTCCGGCAGAAGCAGAACCTGAGAGCGGTCAACGCCAGGAATGTGTCTCATGGCGGACCCTAACATCGCCATGAGACGGACGGAATCCCCCGCCACCCAGAGTTTCCACACGGTCTGCATGGTATAGCCGCCGGCGAACCCGTGCTCGTCCCGCAGCCGCTCGAAGATCCGGTGCGCCGTGTGGCGCTGCTTGCGCGGCACGTCCGGATCCGTGTCCGCCTCCAGGATCGCGTCGACGATGCCGGTGAACCCATCCAGCTTGGGCCGCCGGACCGGCTTGGTCCGCCGGTAGCCCGGCGGCGCCGAATAGCTCAGCATCTTCTTCACCGTCCGGCGGTCGATGCCGAACCGACGGCCCGCATCGTGATGGCTCAGACCCTCGTCGACAACCGCCAGACGAACCGCCGCATAGAGCTCCACGCCGTACATCTCCTGCCCCTCACCACAACCGACAAGGGGCTATAGGTGGCGCAATTTTGCGCCGCCGCGACCGGACCGCCCAGCCGCTCCGCGTGCTGCATTATTCCTCCGCCGTTAACAGATGATAAAGAGTCTGCCACGGCGGGCGAGACTGTCTCATCGTCTGGCATGTTGGGGGATTGCGGCCGTGGCGGCGGTCGCGTGGTCAATGGCGGCCGAGGCCAAGGACGATTTCCTGAGCAAGGGCAAGAAGCTGCTCGACGAGTTGGGGAGCGAATCGCCGCTCGACGATCTCGGTAACCTGACGAGCGAGGGAGCGTCCGTCGGCCTAAGCACTGACGAAATCGCAGCCGGCCTCAAGGAAGCGCTTCGAGTCGGCACCGAAACCGTGGTCGGGCAGCTGGGTCAGCTCGACGGTTTCAGTGCCGATCCCACCATTCACATCCCTTTGCCCGAGTCGCTCGGCACGGTTCAGGATGCCCTCGAAAGGGTCGGGCTCTTATCGCTCCTGGACGATCTCGTGGTGCGGCTCAACCGCACGGCCGAGACCGCCACACCCAAGGCCAAGGCATTGTTTTGGCAAGCCATCACCGACATGACTCTCGACGACGTGAAACGCATCTATGAGGGGCCGGACGATGCCGCCACACATTGCTTCCAGGGCAGGATGTCAAAGCCGTTGGCCGACGAGATGCGGCCGGTCGTGGATGACAGCCTTGCCGAGGTTGGCGCGGTCCAGGCCTATGACCGGGCGATCGGCGAATACGAGAACCTGCCGCTGGTACCCGACGTCAAGGCCGATCTGACCCAACATGTGCTGGATGCGGCACTAGACGGGCTCTTTCACTACGTCGCCCAGGAGGAAGCGGCCATTCGCAAGGACCCGGCCAAGCGCACGACCGAGATCCTGCGGCGCGTCTTCGGCGCTTCCTAACGCCTGAATCCCAGAGGCTCGGCTCGCCACGTGTCCGTGCTCGCGCTCTGCGGTTGATCGCGGGCATAATTGCTCTAGGGCAGCACGCTGCCCGTCGTCGATCGCGGAACGCGCGCCGCGCCGGCCCGATAGCGGTCTGAACGCATGACCCCAACACGCCAATCGCTGGTGATTCCGGCCACCCTCTTGATCGTCGGCGGGATCGCCTTCGGCAGCCTGTTCGCCGCCAACAAGATCGCGATCGAGGCCGGCTTTCCGTTCATCGCCTATACGTTCTGGCAGGCCCTGTTCGCCGGCCTCGCCCTCTTCGTTGTCGCGCTCGTTCGCGCAGATGTCCCGAAGCTCACCGTCCCCCATGTCCGCCAGTACGTGCTGATGAGCACCCTCGGCGTCGTCATTCCGGTGCTGGTGCTGACCTACATTGCCGACAAGCTGCCGGCCGGGGTGGTTACGTTGACGGTCGGCCTGGCGCCGGCGTTGACCTACGTTTTCGCCTTTGTCCTTCGGCGCGAAGGGTTTCGCTGGTTGAACGTCGGTGGCGTCTTCTTCGGCTTCGCCAGCATCCTGCTGATCGTCCTGCCCGAGCAGAGCTTGTCGGCGCCGGGGGCGGCGATATGGTTGATCGTGGCGTTGGCGGTTCCGCTGTCGATCGCTACCAACATCATCGTGATCGCCTACCTGCGCCCGCCCCGGACGAGTACGGTGTCGTTGGTCTGCGGCCTCATGCTGTCGGCCGCGGCGATCACGTTCGTCGTCATGCTCGCCAGCGGCGGAGGGGTCGGTTTCTGGAACGTCGCCGGTCCAGGCATGTGGGCGATGGTGTGGGCCGCGGCGGCCCAGGCGGTGGCGTTCGTCGCTGGCCTCGAGGTCATTCGCCTGGCCGGCCCGGTGTATTTCTCCCAGATGAACTACATCACCGTGGGCGCCGGTTTCTTGTGGGCGCTCGCGCTCTTCAGCGAGGGTCTGAGCGTATGGGTGTGGGTGGCCCTCGTCGTCATGTTGGTGGGCCTCGGCTTCACCAACCTGGGCGCGGCACGAGCCGGGCGGTCGTGAGGCGGCTCGGACGGGGAATTCAAAGGAGGGAACCATGCACCGGCTCTGGGTAAAGCTGCTGATCGGTCTGGTGGCGGTCGCGGTCTTGGTGCTGATCTTGGTCGTCGGGGCGATCTATGCCGTGACGGAGATGTGGATTGGCGACAGCTACCAAGTCCGCGTGCAACCGGTCGCGATTCCGACTGACGCGGCGGCCGTTGTCGAGGGGAGGCGGCTCGCGGTAACGCGCGGTTGCCTGGATTGCCATGGCGAGGACCTGGGCGGCACGGCCGTCATAGACGATCCTGCCGTGGGCATCGTCCATAGTTCCAATCTGACGGCCGGGCGAGGCGGCATCGCCGGTCTGTACGACGATCCAGCCCTGCAACGAGCGATCCGTCACGGGGTGGGCGCGGACGGACGACCCCTGGTAGTCATGCCCTCAGAGGAATACTTCCCGATGAGCGATGCGGATCTCGGGCGGCTGATCGTACGGTGCGTATTTGGCGGTGGGCTGCACCGGCTGTCACGGCGAAACCTTCTCCGGCGGCCAAATCCCCGGTGTGCCACCAGAGTGGCCACCCGCCTCGAACATCACGCCCGACACGGAGAGCGGCATCGGCACATGGCGCAGGGACGACTTCGACAAGGCCATGCGGCAAGGCGAGAGACCAGACGGATCGATAATCAACCCGGTAATGCCCTGGCAGCAGTTCGCTCAGCTTACCGACGATGAGATCGAGGCGCTTTGGCGTTATTTGCGTGCCGTGCCAGCTGAGGCTTTTGGCAATCGATAGGACCGAAGCGCCCCCACCCCGTTGAGCCGCTCGACCTGGCGCGGAGCGCCGTCGCCCGATTCTGTCAGGAGAGGCAAAGGGGGTGAGGGCGCGCGGCTGGCAAAGGATCCCGCCGAGCGCATATAAAGGGGCATGCGCGCCGAAAGCATGCTGCCCCCCGATCCGGCCAAGACGACGGTCAAGAGCGAAGGCGGGATACCCTTCAAGCTGGAGTCCGATTTCCAGGCGACCGGCGATCAACCGCAGGCGATCGCGGGACTGAGGGAGGGCATTGGCACCGGCGATCGCGAGCAGGTGCTGCTGGGGGTCACCGGCTCGGGCAAGACCTTCACGATGGCCCACTTGATCGCCGCGCTGCAGCGTCCGAGCCTGATCCTGGCCCCGAACAAGACCCTGGCGGCGCAGCTGTACGGCGAGATGAAGGCGTTCTTCCCGGGGAACTCGGTCGAGTACTTCGTCTCGTACTACGACTACTACCAGCCCGAGGCCTACGTCCCGCGGACCGACACCTACATCGAGAAGGACGCCGCGATCAACGAGCAGATCGACCGTTTGCGCCACTCGGCGACGCGGGCGTTGTTGGAGCGCGACGACGTCATCATCGTCGCCTCGGTCTCGTGCATCTATGGCATCGGCGCCGCCGAGACGTACCAGGATATGGCGATCCTGCTGGAAGCGGGTCAGCGCGTCGATCGCCGCGAGATTCTGCGGCGGCTGATCGAGAACCAATACCGGCGCAACGACACCGCGTTCCAGCGCGGTGCCATCCGCGTGCGCGGCGATACCGTCGAGGTCTTCCCCTCGCACCTGGAGGACCGAGCGTGGCGGGTCTCGCTGTTTGGCGACGAGATCGAGGCGATCACCGAGTTCGACCCCCTGACGGGCGAGCGGACTGCGGAGCTGGAGAGGGTCAAGATCTACGCCAACAGCCACTACGTGACGCCGCGACCGACGCTGCAGCAGGCCATCAAGGGCATCAAGCGCGACCTCATCGCGCGCCTCGAGGAGCTCAATGCGCAAGGCAAGCTCCTGGAGGCGCAGCGCCTCGAGCAACGGACGCTGTTCGACATCGAGATGATGGAAGCGACGGGATCGTGCGCCGGTATCGAGAACTACTCGCGCTATCTCACCGGCCGTCAGCCGGGCGAGCCGCCGCCCACCCTGTTCGAGTATCTACCCGAGAACGGATTGGTGTTCGTCGACGAGAGCCATGTCACGGTGCCGCAGCTCGGCGGCATGTTCCGCGGCGATTTTGCCCGTAAATCGACGCTCGCCGAGTTCGGTTTCCGGCTGCCCTCATGCGTCGATAACCGGCCGTTGAAATTCGAGGAGTGGGACGCGATGCGCCCCCAGACCGTCTTCGTTTCGGCCACGCCGGGGCCGTGGGAGCTGGAGCGGTGTGGTGGAGTCGTCGTCGAGCAGTTGGTGCGGCCGACCGGGCTGATCGATCCGGTGTGCATAGTGCGGCCGGTCGAGACCCAGGTCGACGATCTGATGGAGGAGTGTCGCGAGGTGGCCGCGCAGGGCTATCGCGTGCTGGTCACAACGCTCACCAAACGCATGGCCGAGGATCTGACAGAGTACCTGCACGAGGCCAGGATCCGCGTGCGCTACCTCCACTCCGACATCGACACGCTCGAGCGGATCGAGTTGATCCGCGACCTCAGGCTCGGCGCCTATGACGTGCTCGTCGGCATCAATCTCCTGCGCGAGGGGCTCGACATCCCGGAGTGCGCCCTTGTCGCCATCCTCGACGCCGACAAGGAGGGCTTCCTGCGCTCGCGAACCTCGCTCGTTCAGACCATCGGGCGGGCCGCGCGCAACCTCGAGGGCCGCGTAATCCTCTACGCCGATAAGATGACCGATAGCCTGCGTGGCGCGATGGAGGAGACCGACCGGCGGCGTGAGAGACAGCAGGCCTACAACGTCGCCAATGGCATTACCCCGGAATCGGTACGGAAATCGATCACCGATATCCTCGAGGGCGTGTGGGAGGCCGATTACACCACGGTGGGGACCGGGGACGAGGAGAGCCCGCATCTCATCGGCAACAATCTCGAAACGCACATTGCCGACCTCGAGAAGCGCATGTTGGAGCATGCCGCCAACCTCGAGTTCGAGGAGGCCGCCGGTCTTCGCGACGAAATCAAGCGATTGCAGAGCACGGATCTCGGCATCGTCGAACCGCAAGGCCGAACGCACGGCCGAAAGGGGCGGGATGCTCGCTCGAGCGCCGGCCGGGCCGGCACGCGCCAGCTGCGCGGCAAGGTGCGCAAGCCGATGCGCATGTAGGTGGTGGGGCCGCGCTCGGGATTGCCGCCGCGCAGATCAGTCTGTACAAACACGGCGGCAGCCCAAGCCGGCTCACCAGGCCACCGACGCATTCAGGGTCCAGCGCCGCAATGGCCGGAAATCTCCCTAAGCTCCTGCGCCTGCTTCTGAGCGCGGTTCGCGACCTCACCCCTATAGTCCTCGTCGTCGCCTTCTTCCAGCTCGTGGTGCTGGGGCAGCCGTTTCCCGATCTCGCCTCGATGATCGGCGGGCTCCTGGTGGTCCTGATCGGGCTCACCCTGTTCATCCAGGGCCTCGAGATCGGCCTGTTCCCGATCGGCGATACGCTGGCACTCGGCTTCGCGCAGCGGGGAAATGTGCTGCTCTTGCTCGCCTTTGCCTTCTGCCTCGGCTTCGGGACAACGGCGGCCGAGCCAGCGCTGGTCGCGGTGGCTGGGGAGGCGGCACGGGCGGCCGCGGACGCTGGCACGCTGGCCGCCGGTCCGATCGCGGCGGAGGCCTATGCGTTGTCGTTGCGGTTGACGGTGGCGATTGCTGTAGGGATCGCCCTGGTGATAGGAGTGCTGCGTATTCTCAAAGGGTGGCCCATCCAGTACTTGATCATTGGCGGCTATGTCATCGTGATGGCGATGACGCCGCTGGTGCCGCTCGAAATCGTCGGCGTGGCCTATGACTCCGGAGGCGTCACGACCTCTACCATTACCGTACCGCTGGTCACCGCACTCGGGGTCGGCCTTGCCAGCGCCATTCGCGGGCGCAACCCGTTGTTTGACGGCTTCGGGTTGATCGCCTTCGCCAGCCTCACGCCGATGATCTTCGTTATGATCTTCGGCATGCTGTGGGCGGCCCTGGGCGGGAGCTGACCGGACCATGCTCGCCGACTTTCCAGCTGTGCTCCTTGCGACGATTCGCGATGTCTTGCCGATTGCCATCATCCTTGTGTTCTTTCAGTTCGCCATTCTGCGCCGCCGCTTGGCACGCTGGCGGCGGGCGCTGGTGGGGATGGTGTACGTGATCGTCGGGCTCGCGCTGTTCTCGCTTGGGCTCGAGCACGCGTTGTTCCCACTGGGTCGCATCATGGCGCAGCAATTGACGGCGCCCGACTTCATCGCCTCGGCGTCCGCGATCGATGGAGCGGTGGCGGTGATATGGACCGACTACGCCTGGGTCTTCGCGTTTGCGGGGGCGATCGGCTTTGCCACCACCATCGCCGAGCCGGCACTGATCGCGGTCGCGCTCAAGGCCAGCGACGTCTCGGCGGGCTTGGTGGGGGTGTGGGGGCTGCGGGTGGCGGTCGCGATCGGTGTGGCGGTCGGCCTCGTGCTGGGTACGTACCGGATCGTGACCGGTGGCTCGCTCCACCTCTACATCATCGCCGGCTACCTGATCGTGATCTTGCAGACGCTGCGGGCGCCGCGGGGAATCATCCCGCTCGCCTACGATTCCGGGGGCGTCACGACATCGACCGTGACCGTCCCGCTGGTCGCGGCGCTTGGCCTCGGCCTGGCGTCCACCATCCCTGGCCGCAGCCCCTTGATCGACGGGTTCGGTCTGATCGCGTTCGCCAGCGTCTTTCCGATCATCTCCGTTCTGGGCTATGCCCAGCTCAGCAGCTGGCGCCAGCAGCGGCGCGCTATTCCGGAGGAGAGGACATGAAGCTCAAGCTGATCATGGCCTTGGTTGACGATGAGGATACGGAGGCTATCCTTACGGCCGCGCGCGAGGCCGGAGCCACCGGTTGCACCGTCATCACCAGCGCGCGCGGTGAGGGGCTGCAACCGGGCAAAACCTTTTTCGGCCTCAACCTCGCCGGCCAGCGCAATCTCCTCATGTTTCTCGTCGCCGAACAGATCAGCCGCAAGGTTCTGGAGGAGATTGCTCAGGTGGGCCAATTCGACCAGAAACCCGGCGCCGGGATCGCGTTCCAGGTCGGGATCGAAGACGCCGTCGGCCTGGGCTCGCAGCTTCGGACGATCACCCACGAGATCGAGGACGAGGTATGAACACAAAGCCCGTCGTGACCGTCGGCGAGGTGATGACGCGGACGGTCCAGACCATCGATGCGATGGCGACGGTGCGTCAGGCCCTGCATACGATGGTCGAGCACCATGTCAGCTCGCTGGTGATCGAGCGCCGCAACGATCATGACGAGCTGGGTATTCTCGTGATCGTCGATATCGCCAAGCAGGTGATCGCCCAAAAGCGCTCGCCCGACCGGGTCAACGTTTACGAGATCATGTCGAAGCCGGTGGTGGCGCTTCGCGAGGACATGGACATCAAATACGCCATCCGGCTGCTTGCCCGCTTCGATCTCTCACGCGCCGTCGTCGTCGACCGCGGCGGACACCTCCGCGGGCTGGTGACGTTGCGCGATATGGTCCTGCGTTACGCCGCGCAAACCGAAGGCCCACTCTAGGCTGCAGGCCTGAGGGTAACAGCGTGACGCCTGAGGACCGACTGACCGGCCCGTCGAACATGATCGGTGGATCGCCGCGCCCATGATGTACCTCCAGGTCGTGGGGGGCATGATCGTGCTGTTGGCGGGTGGCGACATACTGGTGCGCGGCGCCGTCTCGCTGGCGCAACGCCTGTCGGTGAGCCCCTTGATCATCGGCCTCACCGTGGTGGCGGTGGGGACCTCGGCGCCGGAGTTCGTAGTCAGCTTCGATGCCGCCCTCAGAGGTTCGCCGGCGATCGCCGTCGGCAATGTCGTCGGCAGCAATGTCGCCAACATGCTGCTGGTGCTCGGGCTGCCAGCCATCATCCGGCCCATTGCTTGGGGTCCGCGCTCGGTCCGATTCGACAATGCCGCCATGATCCTCGCGAGCGTGCTGTTCGCCGTCTTCTGCCTGAGTGGCGTGGTCGAGCGCTGGCAGGGTCTGGTGTTGTTCGCATTGCTTCTCGCCTACCTCGGTTGGTGCTACCGCAGCGCCAGAGCGGACAACGAGCAACGCCAGTTCTATGCGGACGAAGTCGCCGAGCTCGAGGACGACCAGCGACCATTGTGGCGTTCGACGTTGTATGTCCTGGCCGGCCTCGCCGGGCTCATCATCGGCGGTGATGTGCTGATCGACGGCGCGGTGACGTTGGCGCGCACGGCCGGCATTTCGGAAGCCGTCATCGGCTTGACGCTGATCGCAGTGGGCACATCGTTGCCGGAGCTGGTCACCTCTCTCATCGCCGTCATCCGCGGCCATGGCGAACTCGCCATCGGCAATGTGCTGGGCAGCAACATGTTCAATGTGCTTGGCGTGATCGGCGCCACCGCGGCTATCGTGCCTTTGCAGGTGCCGGCCGAGGTGCTGGACGTCGATCTTTGGATCATGCTGGGCTGCGTGGCGCTGCTGACACCCTATCTGATGCGCCATGCGGCTATCGGGCGGTGGAGCGGTGTCGTGTTCCTGGCCGGTTACGTAGTCTTCGTGCTCGCCCAATTCCACATGTCGGGCGACGGCGCGTGGGGCTGAACCAAGGATGAGTGAGGCAGTGTCGCCGCTGGCGCCGGGCGCGGCGCTGGTCACGGGTGCGGCACGCCGAATCGGGCGCGCCATCGCCGTCGACCTGGCGCGGTGCGGCTGGGCGGTGGCGGTGCACTACCACCGCTCGCACGCCGAAGCGACGGCAGTCGTCGACGAGATCACCGGCGCGGGCGGTCGTGCTGCGCTCGTCCACGCCGACCTTGCGCTGGACAACGAGGCCGGGCGGGTGGTTCCGGAGGCTGTCGCCGCGCTCGGTCCGCTGAGCTGTCTGATCAACAATGCTTCGGTATTCGAGCGCGACACGGCCCGGACCGTGACGCCCGAGTCATGGTCCAAGCACCTCGAGATCAATCTGCACGCCCCGTTGGTCCTGACCCAGGCGTTCGCCGCACAACTGGCGCCGGGGGCCGCGGGCAACGTGATCAACCTGCTGGATCAGGTGGTCTGGCGCCCGACCGCCGCCTATGCTTCGTATACGATCAGCAAGTCGGCGTTGTGGACCTTGACGCGAACGTTGGCAATCGCACTCGCGCCGGAGGTTCGGGTGAACGGCATCGGCCCGGGACCCGCGCTGCCCAACAAGCAGCAGTCCGACGAAGCCTTTCGGGCGCAGGCCCGCGCTACGCCGTTGGGCCGCCGCACCACGCCAGCTGAGATATGCGATGCGGTGCGTTTCATTCTGTCGGCGCCGGCCATGACAGGTCAGATGATCGCGCTTGACGGTGGCCAGCATCTGATAGGATCGGCAAGAACCTGAGAACGATGACGAGCTCTGCGCAGGGAACGGTCGAGACCTTGAAGATCGCGGACGCCGCGCGGTCGGTGCGCCACGTCTTCGTCCGTGACCTGGTGCTGGGCGCCAACATCGGCGTCTACAACTACGAGAAGAAGGCGGCGCAGCCGGTTCGCATCAACATCGATCTTACGGTCGAGGATGGTCCGATAGACGACGACGTCAAACACGTGGTCGATTATGGCCGGGTGGTCGAAGGCGTACGCTCGATCATCGCCGAGGGTCACATCAATTTGGTGGAGACGCTGGCGGAGCGAATCGCGCACCGCTGCTTGAACGACAAAAGGGTATTGGTCGCCCGCGTGCGGGTCGAAAAGCTCAATGTCCTTCCCGAGGCCGGGGCCGTTGGGGTGGAGATCGAGCGATTCAGGGTCGATCATTGAGGTCGCGCGGGACGCGTATTTGTACACAGGCGGTGCGCGCACTGTGGGCGTTGGTGCTCCTAATGGGCCTGCGCATTTGTCCTGAGTAGGCCTTTATGCAGGAAGTCTGTTTATTACATTATTTCAATGGCTTAACAAATTTGCATAAATTTTAGGCAAGAAGGTGGAAAGACCGGTTTTGCTGGCCTCGGAGCCTTCGGCGTTGTCTTGCCCACAGAGATTTCCACACCAATCGTGGATAAGGTTACAGGTTCGTTACCAATCCGTGATCGTCGGCGCGACGGGACCGCGCCACATCCCGAACCGGGCGGGAGCTGCGCGGCGCAATCCGAGGCGAAATGGCGATGTCGGACACAACCGACGATAGATCCGAGGCCGACACGGTCGACAGTCCTGAGAGCGGGCCGCGCGGCGTCGCTGCCATTCAGGCCGCGCTAGGAACCCTTCCCCATACGCCGGGCGTCTATCGCATGCTCGATGCGAAGGGCGAGGTGCTCTACGTTGGGAAGGCACGCGATCTGCGCAAGCGGGTTACCGCCTACGCCAAAGAGCATCCGCATTCGATACGCATTCGCCACATGATCACGCTGACGGCGGCGCTGGAGATCACGATCACCCACACCGAGGTCGAGGCGCTATTACTCGAATCCAACCTCATCAAGCGGCTGAAACCGCGATTCAACATTGTCCTGCGCGACGACAAGTCGTTTCCCTACATCCTCATCACCGGTCATCACCGCTGGGCGCAGATCGCCAAGCATCGCGGCCCGCGGGCCATCAAAGGGGAGTATTTCGGACCCTTTGCCTCAGCACGCGCGGTCAATGAGACGGTGGCGGCGCTGCAACGAGCCTTCCCGTTGCGCTCCTGCTCGGACAGCGTCCTGGAGAGCCGCACCAGGCCGTGCCTGCAGTTCCAGATCAAGCGGTGCACGGCGCCCTGCGTGGGTCGCATCGGCATCGAGGACTACGAGGGAATCGTCGCTGATGCGCGCACCTTTCTGGCTGGCCGCAGCCACCAGATCCAACAGCGGTTGTCGCAGCGCATGCTGCAGGCGAGCGAGGACCTCGACTACGAGACCGCCTCGGTTTACCGCGACCGTATCCGGGCGCTGACACAAATCCAGGCGCGCCAAGGGATCAACGTCGCCGGCATTGACCATGCGGATGTCGTCGCGGCCCACCAGGTGGCCGGGCAGACCTGCGTCCAGGTGTTCTTCTTTCGCAGCGGTCGGAACTACGGCAACCGGGCCTACTTCCCCGCGCATGCGCGCCATGCCGATGCCGAGGAGGTCCTAAGGGCCTTTCTCGGCCAGTTCTACGCCAATAAAGAGCCACCGAAGCTGGTGCTGCTAAGCCACCCCGTGGAGGAGAACGAGATCCTGGAACAGGCGCTTGGCGTGCGAGCTGGGCGCCGGGTCCGCCTGCTTCGCCCGCAGCGAGGCGACAAGCGCCTGTTGATCGAACGCGCGCTCGCCAACGCCAAGGATGCGCTCGGGCGCCGGCTCGCAGAGAGCGCCTCGCAGCGCCGGGTTCTAGAGGGGGTGGCGGCTACCTTCGGGCTCGACGGGTCGCCGCAGCGCATCGAGGTCTACGACAACAGCCATATCCAGGGACGACACGCGGTCGGCAGCATGATCGTCGCAGGCCCCGAGGGCCTGGTGAAAAGCGCCTATCGGCGGTTCACGATCAAGGATGAAACGATCACGCCGGGCGATGACTACGCGATGATGCGGGAGGTGCTCAAGCGCCGTTTTCAGCGACTGCTGCGCGAGGACGAGGCGCGCAGCAGCGGCCAGTGGCCGGATCTCGTGCTCGTCGATGGGGGGGCTGGTCAGCTCAATGCCGCCCTCGAGGTGTTCGCCGATCTCGGCGTCACCGGCGTCGCGCTCGCGGCGATCTCGAAGGGACCGAACCGGAACGCCGGCCGTGAGCACTTCCACTTAGCGGGACGGTTGGCCTTTCAACTCCCGGACCGCGATCCGGTGCTGTACTTCCTGCAACGGCTCAGAGATGAGGCCCACCGGTTTGCGATCGGCGCTCACCGTGGCAAGCGCTCGCGGGCAATTGTGCGGTCCATCCTCGATGACGTGCCCGGCATCGGCGCCAAGCGCAAGAAAGCGCTGTTGCACTATTTTGGCTCGGCTGCGGCGGTGGCGCGCGCCGGCCTGACCGATCTCGAGAGAGCGGCGGGCATCAGCAAGGGCGTCGCAACCGTCATCTACCGCCACTTTCACACGGGTGATTGAAACCGGTGCTATAGTCGAACGAGCCGCCGACCCGCCGCACGATGATCACGACGCTACCGAACCTGCTGTCGCTGTCGCGTATTATCGCCGTTCCGGCGTTGATCGCGGCGTCCTACCTGCCCGGGGATCTCGCGAACTGGGTGATGTTCGGGCTGTTCGCAGCAGCGAGCCTTACCGATTTCTTCGACGGCTATATCGCGCGTACCCGGGGACAACAATCGCGGTTCGGGCGCTTTCTCGATCCCGTTGCCGACAAGCTGCTGGTGGCCGCATGCATCGTCATGCTCGTGGCGGTTGATCGAATCGGCGGCGCGACGGTAATTGCAGCGATCATCATCCTGTGCCGGGAGATCCTGGTGTCGGGACTGCGCGAATTCCTGGCCGGCATCAGCATCAGCGTTCCGGTGAGCCGCCTCGCCAAGTGGAAGACGACACTGCAGATGGTGGCGCTCGCTCTCCTCCTGATCGGCGCTGCCGCCCCCCTCGGCATTCCGGCGGCGGCCATCGGCTCGGTCGCCCTATGGATTGCCGCGCTGCTCACGCTATATACCGGCTACGACTACGTTCGAGCCGGCTTGCCGCACGTGATCGGCCGACGGCCGGCGGAGACGCTCGCGGAGCCCGACACCACACTTCGGACGGGCTAGGGCAGCGACGGCGGTGGAGGGCGTGCGATGAAGGTCATCGGCTTGGTCGGATGGAGCGGCAGCGGCAAGACGACGCTGCTGGTCAAGCTGTTGCCCGAACTCGTGGGTCGTGGCCTGAAAGTCTCGACGGCGAAGCACGCGCATCACAACTTCGATATCGACAAGCCGGGCAAAGACAGCCACCAGCATCGGACCGCCGGTGCCACGGAAGTCCTCGTTTCGTCGGAGAGCCGCTGGGCTCTCATGCATGAGAATCGGAGTACGCCGGAGCTCGGTCTCGACGAGATCGTCGCGCGCATGAGCCCGGTCGATCTCTTGATCGTCGAGGGGTTCAAGCATCATGCGCACGACAAGATCGAAATCCATCGAGGTGATGGCGATCAGCCCCTGCTCGCCTCTAGTGACCCGCACGTCGTAGCCGTGGCAAGCGACCGCCCGCTCGCCGACCTCGACTTGCCGCTCCTGGAACTCGACGATGTGGCGGCCATCGCCCGCTTTATCGTCGCCCACTGCGGGCTTGATCAAACCCCGCACGGCACCTGACGGTGGCGCAGCTCTCCAACGATTGCTTCGCCGCCGGCGGCCCGCTGATGACGGTTGCCGAGGCGCTCGCGCTATTCGATGAGCGCATTGTCGCGGTAACGGGAACCGAGACGGTGAGCCTGCGTGAGGCGGCCGGGCGCATCCTTGCCGAGGACGTGATCGCCGAGCGCGACGTTCCGCCCCACGACAACTCCGCGGTTGACGGATATGCGGTGCGCTTCAGCGACATGACGAGCACCGGCACGACGAGCCTGGAGCTGGTCGGCCGTGCGGCGGCGGGGCATCCGTTCGACAGCGAGGTCGGCCCCGGCGCGGCGGTCCGCATCTTCACCGGCGCGCCGGTCCCGGCCGGCTGTGACACCGTTGCCATGCAGGAGGACTGCGAGGCGCAATCCAACCGGATCGCCGTGCCCGCGGGCCTCAAACGCGGCGACAATCGCCGCCTAGCAAGCGAGGATGTGCGGCGCGGCGCCGTCGTTCTGTCACGCGGCCACCGCCTGCGCCCGCAGGATGTCGGGCTCACCGCCTCTCTTGGCCGCATCTCGCTCGCCGTGTACAAGCCACTACGCGTCGCGATCTTCTCGAGTGGGGATGAGGTTGCTGAGCCCGGCGCGCCGCTGAGAGCGGGTGCGGTATACGATGCCAATCGTTTCGTCCTCGATGGCTTGCTGCGAGGGCTCGGCTGTCGAGTGGACGATCTCGGCATCCTGCCCGATCGCCCGCAGTCGATCACCGCTGCGCTCCGGGATACGGCGGCGGATCACGATCTCCTGGTGACATCGGGCGGTGTCTCCGTCGGCGAGGAGGATCACGTCCGCACAGCTGTCGAGGCCCTCGGGCGGCTGGACGTCTGGCGGCTTGCGATCAAACCGGGCCGACCAATCGTCTTCGGCCAAGTCTGTGCGGTGCCGTTCATCGGCTTGCCCGGCAACCCGGTGGCGGCGATGGTCACTTTTGTGCGGATCGCCCGGCCGCTCATTCTACGCTTGGCCGGAGCCACCGCGGTGGCGCCCCATTTCTTCCGGGTTTGCGCGGGCTTCGACCATCGCAAGAAACGCGACCGGCGCGAGTGGGTCAGGGCGCGGCTCGCGGTCGGGCCGGACGGGGCGCTGGTTGCCGATAAATTCGAGCGCGACGGCTCGGGGATCCTCTCCTCGATGGTAGAATCGGACGGCCTCGTCGAGCTCGCGGAGGAGCTGACACGGCTGAAGGCGGGCACGATGGTCGATTTTCTCCCCTTCAGCGAGGTGACGTGATGGAGGTGCTGTACTTCGCGTGGTTGCGGTCCAAGACCGGCATCGCCCAGGAGACTGTCTCGCCGCCGGCCGAGATCGACACGGTGGCCAAGCTGCTCGAATGGCTGAAGGAGCGCAGCCCGCGCCACGCCGAAGCGCTCGGCGACCTGAGTGTCGTACGGGTGGCCGTCAACGAGGAGTACGCCGAGCCCGGGGCGGCAGTGAGCTCGGACGATGAGGTGGCACTGTTTCCGCCGGTGACGGGGGGAGCCGCATGATCCGGGTGCAGCCCGAGGACTTCGACGTTGGTGCCGAACTACGGGCGCTGATCGGCGAGAACCACGCGATCGGGGGCGTGGTGACATTCGTCGGCATCGTCCGCGATGCCGCCGATGGCGCGCCGGTCAAGGCGATGACGCTGGAGCACTATCCGCCGATGACCCGGCGCGAGCTAGAGAGGATCGATCGCACCGCCAACGAGCGCTGGTCGCTCGAGGCGAGCCTCATCGTTCACCGCTACGGCCGGCTTGAGCCGGGGGAGCAGATCGTGCTGGTCATAACCGCGTCTGCGCACCGCGGGCACGCCTTCGCCGCCTGCCAGTTTCTGATCGATTGGCTCAAGACCAAGGCGCCGTTCTGGAAGCTGGAGGAATCGCCAGGGGACGACCGTTGGGTCGACGCTCGCGCGTCCGACGATGCCGCCGCCGAGCGCTGGATCGAGGACAAGGACCGCGCCGCGCCCCGCTAGGGCCCGCGCGAGGGGCTGCTAGAAGCAGCCGATCAAGAGGTCGGCGGAGTCGAGGTAAATCAGC
The DNA here is from genome assembly GCA_965248765.1 of Alphaproteobacteria bacterium. Lineage (GTDB taxonomy): Bacteria > Pseudomonadota > Alphaproteobacteria > VGEJ01 > VGEJ01 > CBDFKF01. Next base: position 1,956,920 of record CBDFKF010000004.1, on the reverse strand, counting down.
GAGTAGGTAGTGCTGATGTAGCGAAAGGCGTTGGCCGCCTCGCTGGTGAATGCCACCGCAACCACGCCGAGCACCAGTAGCGTGTAGCCGATGGTATGCGAGCGTCTCATACGGGCATCATAACCGATGTAGGCACGACGGTCAGCGCTGCAAGATCGCGCTGTCACTAACACACGATATGTCCGGTTTATGTACCAGACGATCTGTCCGGATTTAGAAGCTCTCCAGGCTATGGAGGGTTTGGATGCGCCGGACAGAGCAGTTGCAGGGACTGAGATTGATGAAGTTCGAGGAGGTTTACGGCCGCACCCATCGGGGTTGCTTGAGCCAAGCCGAGGCGGCGGAGGTTCTCGGCGTTTCAGAGCGCACCTTCCGGCGCTGGCGCGACCGCTATGAGGCGGACGGCGCGGAAGGGCTCTACGATCGCCGTCTGGGCCGGGTCTCGGCGCGGCGCGCGGCGGTCGACGAGGTGACGGCGCTGTTGGCGCTGTTCGACACCCGCTACTGGGACTTCACCGCCAAGCACTTCCACGAGAAGCTGGTCGCGGACTATGCCTTCAAGCGCAGCTACAACTGGGTGCGGCTGAGCTTGCAGGCCCATGGGCGAAGACGGGCGGCGCCCAGGCGCGGGGCGCACCGGCGCAAGCGGCCGCGCCGCGCGCTGCCCGGCATGATGCTGCATCAAGACGGCTCAAGCCACGCGTGGGTCCCCGATCAGTGGTGGGACCTGATCGTCACCATGGACGACACCACCAGTGAGATCTACTCGGCCTTCTTCGTCGCCGAAGAGGGCACGATGTCGAGCTTTCAGGGGGTGTCCGAGGCGATCCGGGCCAAGGGGCTGTTCTGCTCGCTCTATGCCGACCGCGCGGCCACTACTGGCACACCCCTGAGGCCGGCGGCACGGTCGACAAGGACAATCCGACCCAGTTCGGCCGCGCCCTGGCCCAGCTCGGCATCGAGCTGATCCCGGCCTACTCGCCCGAGGCAAGGGGGCGCTCGGAACGCATGTTCGCCACCCTGCAGAAGCGCCTGCCCCAGGAGCTCAGGCTCGCCGGCATCACCGACATGGCCCAGGCCAACCGCTTCCTCAAGGAGCTCTACCTGCCAGGCCACAACGCCCGCTTCGCGGTGCCGCCGGAAGCCGAGGGCACCGCCTTCGTGCCCTTCGCCGGTACCCTCGACGACATCCTCTGCGTGCAGCAGGAGCGCACCGTCTCCAACGACAACACCGTGCGCTACAAACGCCTGGTGCTGGCGATCCCGCCCGACCGCCATCGCCGCCACTACGTCAAGGCAAGGGTCCGGGTCCACGAATACCCCGACCGCACCCTCGCCGTCTTCCATGGGCCGCGCTGCCTGGCCCGATACCAGGCCGACGGATCGCCCATCAACACAAGCCACAGACAGGCCGCGTGATCCGCTTCGACGCGACCGGCCAGTGGCCCAACAACCACAACTGAAGCGGTCAATTCAGTTTGTTCTCGACACGCTGCAAGATCGAGCTCGCCGTCCTCGGGTTAACAATCCTTGGCCACGCCAGCCCCTTACATGCTCAAGGGGGCGAGCGCGGTCGCCTTGTCGCGCCATTCCTGGCGCGACTCAGGCGGTAGAGGGATGAGCCCTTTATCAGTCAGATAGCCGTAATCACCCCAGGCCATCTCGCTGGTGAACTCATCGAGATATTCCTTGATCCCAGGAATCGCGGCGACGTGCGCGTTCTTGACGTAGAGGTACATCGAGCGCGACACGGGGTAGTTGCCGGAGGCGATGTTCTCAAAGGTGGGCTGAACGCCACTGATCACGCTGCCCTTGACCTTGTCGACGTTACGATCGAGGAAGCTGAACCCGAAGATGCCCAGCGCATTCGGGTTGGCCTCGAGCTTCTGGACGATGAGGTTGTCGTTCTCGCCGGCCTGGACGAAGGCCCCGTCCTCGCGAATCGTATGGCAGATCGCCTTGTACTGGCTCTCGTTCGACTTTTTGAGGGCCTTGATGGCGTCGGAGGTCTTGCAGCCGCCCTCCATCGCGAGCTCGACGAACGCATCGCGCGTCCCCGACGTTGGCGGCGGCCCCAGCACCTCGATCTTGGCGTCGGGCAGCGAGGCGTCGATCTGGCTCCAGGTCGTGTATGGGTTGGCGACCATCTTGTCGTCCATCGGCACGTCCTTGGCGAGGGCCAGGAAGACCTGCGCGAGCGTGAGGTTGTAGTCGTGGGCACCCTTGGCATTGGCCAGCACGATGCCGTCGAAGCCGATCTTGACCTCGGTGATGTCGGTCACGCCGTTGGCGGCGCATGTTTCGACCTCGGAAGTCTTGATGCGCCGCGAGGCGTTGGCGATGTCGGGGTGCTCAGTGCCGACGCCGGCACAGAACAACTTCAGCCCGCCGCCGCTGCCCGTGCTCTCAACGACGGGGGTCCTAAAACCGCTGGTCTTTCCGAACTGCTCGGCGACCGCGGTTGAGAACGGAAATACGGTCGATGAGCCAACGATCCGGATTTGATCGCGTGCGTGCGCTGATAGTGCCAATGTCAGGGCCATCGTGGCCGCGACGCCGGCGAGCACCAGGCTGTTCATGGGCGTATCTCTCTGAGGTCGTGCACGGTGGGCGGGCCGACGTTTCCGGCCCCTGGGACACGCCACCTATAGGCTCGGGCGATTGCCGATTTCTTACCGGCATATGAAGATTTTATGACGGCAACGCGACGCATGGCTTGCGGACTGCCGTCTTGGGCGAGGTCCCGAATCGACGGATACCGCGCGCGTGCAGTAGGCTCGCCGTGGTGCGGCGCCAGCGACGCCGGCACAGCTTGCCAGATTGAGGGATTCCGATGGGGCAGCTGATCAACGGGACCTGGACCACCGAGAACGTTGGCCGCAGCGGGCCCAAGGGTCGATTCCAACGCACGCAGACCGCCTTCCACGGGATGATCACCGCGGACGGATCCTCGGGTTTTGAGGCGTCGGCAGGCCGCTACCACATTTACGTCGCGCACGCCTGCCCGTGGGCTCACCGTACGATGGTCGCGCGCAAGCTCAAGCGACTCGAAGACGTGGTCTCGGTGTCGGTGGTCGATCCGTTCATGGGCGAGGATGGCTGGCAGTTCAGCGAGGCGCGCGGCGCGGTTCCGGATACCGTGAACGGAGCCCGGTTCCTGCGGGAGATCTACATCAAGGCGAGAGCCGATTATTCGGGGCGCGTCACGGTCCCGGTCCTGTGGGACAAGGCCACGGCGACGATCGTCAACAACGAATCGGCCGAGATCATTCGCATGTTCAATGCGAGTTTCGTCGGCCTCGGCAGTGACGGCATCTATCTTTACCCGGCGCACCTGCGCGTCGAGATCGACGCGGTCAATACGCTGGTCTACGAAAACATCAACAACGGCGTGTACAAGTGCGGCTTCGCGACGTCGCAGCGGGCGTACGAGGATGCCTTCGATGCGCTCTTCGCGGCGCTCGATGAGGTCGAAGCACTGCTCAACGTCCAGCGCTACCTCGCCGGGACCCAAATCACCGAGGCGGATTGGCGCTTGTTCACGACGCTCGTCCGCTTTGATGCCGTCTACTACGGCCACTTCAAGTGCAACCTCAGACGAATCGAGGACTACCCCAATCTCTCGAACTATCTGCGCGAGCTGTACCAGGTGCCGGGAATCGCCGAGACGGTCGATATGGACCACATCAGGCGCCACTACTACACCAGCCACGAGAGCATCAATCCGACCCGGATCGTCCCGCACGGGCCGGCCCTCGACTTCACCCGGCCCCACGACCGCGCGCGGCTCTCCGCGCCGCCCGCGGCCGCTGCCGGCTGACCCGTCTGCCTCAGACGCCGCGCAGCCGCTTCGGCAAGTTAGCGGCGTGTTGGCCGAGCGCCCGTTGGCGCCGGTCGATGGTTTCGTGCGCGAGGCGCTGTGCGGATCGCGCGACGGAGGCCACTTCGCCGGCGGCGGCTTGTGCGCCCGCCGCGGTCTGACGCGCGGCATCGGTCCGCGCGCTGGTGGCGGCAGCCGACGCCTGCGCCGCATTGATGCGGGCCAGTTGTGCTGCCCCCGCGGCACGTCGTGCCGCCTGATGCGCCGCCGCGCCATCGCCCAGGCGCGCCGCTCGCTTCGCGGCCAGCAGCGCCATTTGGACGGCGTCCCCGGCGGCCGTTACCCGAGCCGATGCGAGGCGCGTGCGCTCTTCGGCGAGGCGCACCGATAGGCGCTGCGCCTCGGTCAGCTCACCGAGGTCGGCCGGCTCGATGGATGTCGGCAGGCGGTGCGGAACGAGGTGCGCAATCGAGGTCACGGGCGCACTCGTCGGGCTCGCAAACCGCGCAACGATACCGAGCGGCCCCGTCACCCCGACCACGCCTATCGCCGCAATCGCCGTCATCGCTCGTTTGCCCGGGTCATAAGTCGACCATGCGCTTGGCCATGGCCTGCTCCCACTTGCTCTCCATATCTTCGCCGAAGACGAGCTCGTCGTCAGCGGGCACCGTCACCCAATCGCTTCGCGCCAGCTCGGCCTCGAGCTGACCCGGCGCCCAGCCCGCGTACCCCAGCGCGAAAAAGCGCCGGCGGGGTCCGTCACCGGCCGATATCGTCTTCAGCATGTCGATATCGGCCGTCAGACCCACATCGCCATTGACGATGCGCGTAGTTTCACTCAGCACATCGACGGAATGGAGCACGAAGCCAACATCGAGTTGGACCGGCCCGCCGTAGTGCACCCGCAACTCGCTCGAATCGCCGCTCGTTCCGCTCTGGTCCATGCCGAACTCGCGTAGAATCTCCGCCGCCGAGCTCGATCCCATCTGGCGATTAACGACGAGGCCCATGGCGCCGGTCGCATCGTGCCTGATCATGAAAATCACGGTCTGCACAAAGCGCGGGTCGGCCATCGCCGGGCTCGCCACCAACAGCTGGCCCTCAACGAAGTGGGTCGGTTCGCTGCGCGCGCCGTGGGTTGCCCAAACAGCGGCCAGCGTCACGAGCACCGATAACGTTCGCAGCATGCGCGCAGCGGCAAACATGCGATGAGCTTACCACGGGGCCCGGTTATCGGCATGCCGCAAAAAGTGCCCGGATAGCTCCCCGGTTGGTTTGACGTTAGTCTCGCGGCGGGCGGTCGCCGGTGGTCTGCTCGGTAATCCAGCGAGATGGGGAGGACGATGCGGGTCGATATTGGCAGCGGAACCAGACTGCTCCTCGATATCGAGGGAGCGAAGCTCGTCCCGGACGGCTCGACAATGCGAGAGCGGCCCGCGCGCTCATCACCAGCCCTAGCTTGCTATTGCTCGACGAGCCGCTGTCCGCGCTCGATCCATTCCTCCGGGTCCGCATGCGCGCCGAGCTCAAGAAGTTGCAGACCGAACTCGGCATCAGCTTCATCCACGTCACCCACTCCCAGGAAGAGGCCCTGGCGATCGCGGATCTCATCGTCGTGATGAACGACGGGCGGATCGAGCAGACAGGAACGCCGCACGAGGTCTACAGGACTCCCCGGACGCACTTCGTGGCCCGCTTTATCGGCGGCCACAACGTTCTATCCGGGCGCGTCGCAATGGTCGACGGCGCGTATTGTCAGCTCCACGCCGAACCGCTCGGGCCCTTCCTGGTCCCGGCTTCGAACGGTGTACAGGGCGAGGAGGTGTTCTTCGCGGTCCGCGGCGATGCCATCGCGATCGACAAGGCGGGCGTTGGCGTCAGGGCGGACGAGCCCAACGCCATCGCCGGCCGCGTGGCGACGGTGCAATACCAGGGACACTGGGTCCAGGTCGGAATCGCTGTCGACGGCGCCGATGAAATCGACATCGTCGTCAGCGAGCGGCAGTTCTTTGATCAGCCGGTGGCGGTCGGCGATCCGGTTATCGCGCGTTGGCGCCACGACAACGTGCATGTTCTGGAACCGGTCGGCTCACACCTTCGTTGATCGCGTTGGCAATGACCCTTAGTCCGTGACCATCGGCTCTGTGGCGGCGACTCGTACACTCTCTCAAGCCCCACCTGAGCCTCCTCACACGACCTACCGACCCGGTATTGCCAGGCTGGGCGTTATGCGCTCCGCGCCTTGTTCAGGAGGTCCGCGCCGTAGTCATTCTCGGCCGCTTTCGCCGACACTTTGCCGCCCCGCATGTCGGCGGCCAGCAAGGTCGGATCGCGCGCTTGCGGCGCGCCGAAGCCGCCGCCGCCCGGAGTCTCGAGGCGTACGCTTTTCGCCCGCCGCAAGGGTGATGCCAGCGATCTTCGAGGAAAGCGCTTCCTCCCCGTCCGAGCCTGGGTTGCGTATCAACCGGGCAGTGCGCCCTTCGCCCCCGCCTCGGAGTCCCGGCGCCGGGAATACGTGCCCGTCGGAGCGGGCGGAGAAGACGATTCCGTCCGCCACTGCACGAATCTGGCGAGCAATACCCAGGCCGCCACGGTGAGTGCCGGCACCGCCCGAATCCGGGATCAACGCATACTCTTCAACGAGCAGGCCGTATTCGTACTCGAGCGCCTCGATTGGCAGGTTAGACGTGTTGGTCATGTGAACTTGGACGCCGTCCATACCGTCGATGGCGGCCGTCCCGCCCGAGCCCCCGCCCACGGTTTCGAGATAGACAAACGTTCCGCCATTACCGGCGCGTTCCCCAGAGAAGCAGATGGCCGGTACGATGTCCTGCCCCGCGGCCAAACCCCGATCCTGCGGCAACAGCTCGCCGAGCGCGCCGATCACCGCGCGAGCAATCTTGTTGGCGGTGATGCTCCGAGCGCCGACGGCCGCGGGATGCCGCGGATTGACGATGGTCCCCGGGGGGGGCGGTGATGTGAACCGGCGCGAACAGGCCCTGGTTGGGCATCAGCCCCAGGTCGAGGAGCGTTTTCACGACGTAGTATACCGTTGCACGCAGCGCGCTCAGCGGCACGTTCATCGCACCCCGCGCCTGAGGGCTCGAGCCGCCAAAATCCACTTCCAATCGCGCGCCGGCAATGCGGGTGGATGCAACTATCCTGACGGGATCGCCGCCAAGGCCGTCGTCGTCCATAAACGCGACGTAGGTGCTCTCGCCGTCGGGCACGGCAGCGATCCGGTTCGCGAGGCGGCGCTGGGTATAGCTCAGAACGTCCTCGATCGCTCTTCGCGTCGTCGCCGCCCCCGTCTGATCGATGAGCTGGTGGGCCATCGTGGCGCCGCGGTCATTGGTAGCAAGCTGGACGCCGAGGTCGAGGCGGCGTTCCTCGGGATCGCGGGTGTTGGCTGCGATCAGCCCGATGAGGCGCTCGTCGGTCTCCCCGCCGCGGCGGATCCAGCACAGGGGAATCCGGATGCCTTCCTGAAAGATGCTCGTAGCACCGCCGCTGATAGAGCCGGGGACCATGCCGCCGACATCGGAATGGTGGGCAATGCAGCCGGTGAAGAAAGCGCGCTCGCCATCGCGGAAGACCGGGGTGATGACGGTAATGTCGGGAAGGTGGGTGCCGCCCGCGAGGTACGGATCGTTGCAGATGAAGGCATCGCCCTCGCGCATGGCTGCGGGATCGATCTCCGCGCGCAACGACTCGACCGCGCCTAACAGCGAGCCGAGATGCAGTGGTGCATGATCGGTCTGGGCCAGGATCCGGCCGTGGGCATCGAAGAGGCCGACGGTGCAGTCGCGCCGCTCCTTGATGTTGGTCGAAAACGAGGCGCGGACCAGAGTGCTCAGCATGTCGTCGACGATCGACATCAGCCGATTGCTGAAGACCTCCATCGCGATCGGATCGACGAGGCGCTCGGAGGTGTCCAACGGCGCGTCCCATCGGTCCGGCATCAGCGCGGCTCCTCGATAATCAGGTTGCCCGCATCATCCGTGCGACTGCACTGCCCCGGCAACACGACCGCCGTCGAGCTCATCTCCTCGATGATGGCTGGACCCTCAACCACCGTGCCGGCGCCAAGGGTGCTGCGCGCGTACACCGGCGCCGTGCGCCATCCGCCCTCGAACCAAACCTGCCGATCCTCGCGCGCCCGCGGCGAACCACCGCTGACGATGGGCGGGCGGATCTCCGCCTTGACCACTGGGCCGATTGCCTGGATCCGGCAGTTGACGATCTCGACATCGCGATCGGGCACCACGTACCCGTACTCGCTCTCGTGCGCGCGCGCGAAGCCCTCGCGAAAACCCTCGATCCGGCTCTCCAGTGGGTCGCCGAGATCGACCCGAACCTCGTGGTTCTGACCGCGATAGCGCGTGTCGATGACCAGGCGGAAGCGTCGCCGCTCGACGCCAACCTGTTCGATCTCGAGCCAGGCGTGCGCTTCCTCAATCATGTCCGCAACTCGCCGGCGGACGGCCGTCCACGTTGCCTCGGAAAGCACGCTGATCTCACTGCGTACGAAGTCGAGGCTGATGTCCGACATCAGGATGCCGCGCGCGCACATCGTGCCAGCCTCCGGTGGGACGACGACCCGAGGAATACCGCATTCCCGGGCCACCTCGGCGGCATGCAGGGGGCCCGCGCCGCCGTAGGCGAAGAGCGCGAAATCGGCGACGTCGTGGCCTTTCTCGGTGGAGACTGCACGGATCGCCCGCGTCATGTTGGCTACGGCAGTGCGGACGATGCCCGCGGCGGCGGCGGTGGTCTCGATGGCCAGGGGCTTGGCGATGCGTTCCTCGATCGCGCGCGCTGCGGCCTCGCGGTCGATCGGCATGGTTCCCTCGATCAGGCCGCGCGGGCTGAGGCGCCCCAACACGAGGTTGGCGTCCGTTAACGTCGGCTCGACGCCTCCTCGTCGGTAGGTAACTGGGCCCGGCGAGGCCCCGGCACTGCGCGGGCCGACCTTGAGAGCACGGGCGTCGTCGACGGCCGCAATACTGCCGCCGCCCGCACCGATCACGTGGATGTCCAGCATCGGAACCGTTATGGGAAAGCCGGAGATTTGACGCCGGGTGGTGAACAGCGGGGCCGAGTCCCGCACCAGCGAGACATCGGTGCTTGTGCCGCCGACGTCGAAGGTCACGATGTTGGGAAACTCCGCCTGCCGGGCCGCTTCAGCCGCACCGATCACGCCCGCCGCAATACCGGAGAGACAGGTGCGGACCGGAAAACGGCGGACCGTTTCCAGCGACATCATGCCGCCGTTCGAATGAATGGTGTGGGGACCGACGGTGAAACCGAGATCCCGCAGGCGGCCCAGAAGCGTCTCGAGATACCGCGCCATCCGCGGGCCGACGTAGGCGTTCATGACCGTCGTCGATAAGCGTTCGAACTGCGGCGATAGCGCCGGATGCCCCGGCAGGGGTTGGACCCCTCCGGCCGAAGGCCCATCCGTTCCGCTTCTCTCATGATGACGGACAGGAACCGGCATCGACCTGTCCGCCGCGACCGGCGTCGCGCGCAGGGAGGCGAACCACTTGCGGACGTCCTGCGGGTCGATATCGGCGATGACGCATCCCGCGAAGCGCGGCAGGAGCTGATTGCGGAGATAGCACCGGTTCACATAAAGCGTCCCGGCCTTCCAGACCCGCGCGTAGCGCTCGAACACGGTCGCGGCGAGGGCCTCGAAGAGCGTTTCGTCGGGCCGGGAGAGTGCGTCCTCGCCCCGCCGGATTGCTGCAAGCATTTCGGCGGCGCGGGATCGCGCCTCTGTCACGGTTATGGTCCCGGCGTCGCCAATGATCTTCCAGACGCGTTCTCCGCGATGCTGGCAGTGGAGGAAGAATCGCTTCTTACCCGAGTGCAGCACCCGGACGCCGAAGCCCCTGAGCTTGCCGTCGCGGATGTCGTAGGCGATTCTACGCGGCCTGAGCGCCTCGACGCGGGCCTCGGTGAGGGTGATTCTGGGCATGTCTTTATCTCCCGGTTGCGGTTGCAGCCGGGGAACAGACAGTTGCAGAATCCGTTCCCGGCTGGCTTTGACGGGAGAGAAAAACAACCTTCCTCAATGGGTTAGCACCGAAGGTGCGCGTTTTAAGGTGTATTCCCCGACTGAGGAGGGATACGCGATGAGCAGGAGACGCAGGTTTTCCGGGGAGCTGAAGGCGAAGATCGCGCTTGAGGCGCTTCGAGGCCCGGCGCGTCATCGGCGAGTGGATCGACTTCTACAACACCGAGAGGCCGCACTCGGCGCTCGGGGGGAAAACGCCGGCCGAGGCCTACCGCGGCGCCCCGCCTGTGGATATGATGGACAAGCCGCTACGCGCCTTGCCCACACCCCCACAGGCGCAACAACAACGGCAAGGAGATCAATTCAAAGGGATTCTGGCGGCATGAACGACAACTGGAATACACCTTAATCCAAGCCGCCAAGCTGTCCGACAAACCGAGGCCACCTCACTAGTGTCGTCGTCGGACGGAACCGCGGAGGGTTCCCTATCAAGCCTCTCCAGCACCGGCGTCGAGGCGCATTCGACGGCGCAGCTCGGCCGTGGCCGCAGCGTCCAGCGCCGGTGGATCGCCGGCGAGGATAACGACGCCGTAGTCAGCGGCGGCGCGCGCGATGCTGACTTTCTCGGCAATGACGTCGTCGAGGACGCGTTCGGGCTCGCGCTCGAGGGGATCGCCGTAGCCGCCTGCGCCCGGCAAGAGGTGCCGGAATACATCGCCCTTCCTCAGCCGCTCCGGCACCGTGAGGAGGACCGGCAGGATGCGCTCCTCGCTCCCCGGGTTGATGACGTTCCACGATGGCGCACCCTCCTTGCCCCCGAAGAGGCCATGCGGCGGATGCCGGCGCTTGTCGGAGCGGACGTTGAGCTCGGCATCCTCGGCGAGAATCCGGTATTCGCGAACGAGCGAAAGCCCGCCCCGGTGCCTGCCGGGGCCCCCGGTGTCGGGCACCAAGCCGTATTGCTCGATGCGCAGTGGATAGTTGGATTCGATCATCTCCACCGGCACGTTGCATTGATTGGCGCCGACGTGCGGGGCGCCGTCCTGTCCGTCGTGTGACGATGTGGCCCCACCGTTTCCCATGAAGGTCTCGCAGAAGACGAACGGCGTACCATCCCGCCAGCCTGAGATCGTGGGTAGAGTCGAGCCACCGCTGTTGTCGGCGGTGACGCGATCGGGAACCGCTTCCGCGAGCGCCCCGAACAGGCAGTCGATCATGCGGTAGCCCGTGATCCCGCGGGCGCCGCACGGTGCCGGCGGTACCGGATTAACGATGGTCCCCGCGGGAGCGACCACCGATATCGCCCGGGTGTAGCCGTGGCAATTGGGGACCTCGGCCGGCATGATGGAGCGCAGCGCCGTGTACGCGCAGGCCTTGGTGAAGGGAAAGGGCGAGTTGATGCCGCCCTCGACCTGGGCCGAGGTCCCGGTCCAGTCGACCCCGACACTGTCTCGGTCGACCGTCACCGCGAGCTCCAGGACCAGTTCCTCGGGCTCGGCGCCGAGTCCGTCGATATGATCGGTGAACCGGTAGACGCCGTCGGCGATGTCGGTGAACTCGGCCCGCGCCAGGCGCTCGGCGTAGTCGTGCAGGTGCTCGGCATAGCGGCTCACCGTCTCGAGGCCGTAGCGGGCGATGAGCTCCTTCAGCTCGCGCTCGCCGGTGGTCGCCGCCGCGACCTGCGCCTTTAGATCGCCGAACACCTTGTCCGGGGTCCGCACGTTGGTGGCGATGATGTCCCAGACCACCTGGACCAACCTGCCCTGCTCCATCAGCTTGATCACTGGAAGGCGCAGGCCCTCGGCGAAGATCTCGGCGGCGCCGAGCGCATTGCTCCCGGCGACGATGCCTCCGACATCGGAGTGATGCGCGACGGTCGTCGCCCAGCCGGCGAGTGTGGCGCCCTCGAACACCGGTTTGATGATGTAGATGTCGGGCAGATGCTGCCCCGCCGCGGTGTAGGGGTCGTTGAAAATGAAGACGTCGTCGGGCCCGACCCGGCCGTCGTAATCGGACATCAGCTTGCGCATGGCGTCGTAGAAGCTCCCCAGGTGCATCGGCGTCGTCACGCCCTGGGCCAAGGTTCGACCGTGGGCGTCGCAAATCGCGGTGGAGAAATCCATCGAATCGCGGACGATGCCGGAATAGGACGTGCGCATGAGGATGAGCGCCATGTCATCGGCGACGGTGTCGAAGGCGCTCTTAAGGACCTCGAGGAGGAAGGGGTCGGGATCCGAGCGCTCGTGGGGCCTCAGGCCGGTCTTAAGGGCCTCGTTCATGGCGATTCGGGGAGCTCGATGATGATGCTGCCGGCTCCATCCAAGCACGCTTCGCACTCCGGAGGTACGACCACGGTTCCCTCGTAGTCCTCGACGATCATCGGACCGGGGCACGGCCTCTCGGACAGACCCGCACGGCTCAGGACCGGCGTTTCCACGGTCCCAGCCTCGGGCCCGAAGTATACGTAGCGGCTCGAGGCCGGCAGCGAATCGGCCGTGGTGGTGGCGCAGATGGCGCGCGGGCCCTCGGGCACCACAGTCCCGACGAGGCGCAGGTTGACGGTCTCCAAGGAATAAGTGCCCTCGAAGCTGTGGCCATAGCGGGTTTCGTGCTGCTCCTCGAACCGTCGGCCGAGCTCGTCGACCGCGGGGGCGATCAGCGGTCCCTCGGGCAGCGGCACTGTGAGCTCGAAGGCCTGGCCGGCATAGCGCATATCCGCGAACCGTGTGAAGCTCACCTCGTCCCGCGGATGGCCAAGGCGCTCGACGATCTCGGCCTCCATCGCCCCATAGGCGCGCTCGGCGCCGGCCAGATCCATATCTGCGGTCTGGGCCGGAAAGGCACGGCTGAGGTTGAGCTCAAGGTTGGTGAACAAAAGTCCCACGGCGCTGAACACGCCGGCGGCCGAGGGCACGATGACTCGCCGGGCCCTGAGTTCACGGGCGAGGGCCACAGCGTGCACACCGCCGGAGCCGCCGAAGGCCATGAGCGCGAAATCGCGCGGGTCCCGCCCGCGGAAGGTCGTAACCGCCTTGATCGCGCGGATCATGTTGGCGTTGGCGACCGCATGTATGCCGTACGCCGTCTCTACGGGATCGCGCCGCAACGGCGTCGCAACGCGGCTCTCGACCGCCGCCCGCGCCCGGTTCGAATCGATCGGGACCGTACCGCGCGCCAGCGCCCGAGGGTTGAGAAAGCCGAGCACGACATTGGCGTCGGTGATTGTCGGATCCTCGCCCCCCAGCCCGTAGCAGGCCGGACCCGGCAGCGCACCGGCACTCTGCGGTCCTACCTTGATCGAATCGGCCTTGTCCAGCCAGACGATGCTGCCCCCGCCCGCTCCAACCTCGGAGATGTCGATCACCGGCAGGGTCAGCGCGTAGCCACCGCCGCCGACGAGCTTGCTGGTCGAGGACATCGCGCCGCCGACCTCGTACTCATCGGCGGTGATCAAACCGCCGTCGGCGACGATCGAAGCTTTGGCCGTCGTCCCTCCCATGTCGAAGGTGATGACGTCGCCGTAGCTATTGGCGGCGCTCAAGTGCTGAGCGCCGACCACCCCCGCCGCCGGTCCGCACTCGACGATCTGGGCCGGCGTGTCCAAGACCGAACCGGCATCCAGGACGCCGCCACTCGATTGCATGATCAGAAGCCGACCGCCGGTGCCCGCGGCCTGAAGCTGATATAAGATCGACTGCACGTAGGCCTTGACCGGCGGGCCCACGTAGGCATTGACGACCGTGGTGCTGGTACGTTCGTACTCGCGGATCTGCGGCAGGACGTCGACCGAGAGCGAGACAAAGTGCCGGGGCAGCTCGGCCCGGAGGATCTCACCAACGGCCCGCTCGTGGGCGGGGTTGACGTAGGAGTTAAGGAGGCACACCGCCACCGCCTCGACGGCCGAAGACTTGATCCGTTCCACCGCATGCCGGACGTCGTCGACGTCGAGCGGTTCGACCACACCGCCCTGCGCGTCCATGCGCTCGCCGATCTCGAAACGGAGGTGGCGCGGCACCAGCGCCGGGGGCTTGACGTACAGGGGATCGTAGAGCCGGGGAGTACGGATCCGCCTGAGCTCCAGCACGTCCCGAAATCCCCTGGTGGTCAGGAGCGCGGTCTTGGCGCCCTTGTGTTCTAGGATCGCATTTGCCGCGACCGTACAGCCATGGAGGATCTCGGCGATGCCGGCGAGCGGCAGCTCAAGCTCGGCCATCACGTCCGAGATGCCGGCGATCACCGCATCGGCGTAGTTCGCCGGCGTCGAGGGGAGCTTGCGTGTGGCGAGCACGCCCTCATCGGTGAGGAAGGCAATGTCGGTAAAAGTGCCGCCGATGTCGGCGGCGATCCGGTAGCGTGCCTCTGCCATTACTGGGTGACAACCCCCCGCCTTAATTGCCAGTGTACCTCTTTCCCAACGTCGCGCACCGTGGCACGCGTCGAGTGTGTCACTAACACACGATATGTCCGGTTTATGTACCAGACGATCTGTCCGGATTTAGAAGCTCTCCAGGCTATGGAGGGTTTGGATGCGCCGGACAGAGCAGTTGCAGGGACTGAGATTGATGAAGTTCGAGGAGGTTTACGGCCGCACCCATCGGGGTTGCTTGAGCCAAGCCGAGGCGGCGGAGGTTCTCGGCGTTTCAGAGCGCACCTTCCGGCGCTGGCGCGACCGCTATGAGGCGGACGGCGCGGAAGGGCTCTACGATCGCCGTCTGGGCCGGGTCTCGGCGCGGCGCGCGGCGGTCGACGAGGTGACGGCGCTGTTGGCGCTGTTCGACACCCGCTACTGGGACTTCACCGCCAAGCACTTCCACGAGAAGCTGGTCGCGGACTATGCCTTCAAGCGCAGCTACAACTGGGTGCGGCTGAGCTTGCAGGCCCATGGGCGAAGACGGGCGGCGCCCAGGCGCGGGGCGCACCGGCGCAAGCGGCCGCGCCGCGCGCTGCCCGGCATGATGCTGCATCAAGACGGCTCAAGCCACGCGTGGGTCCCCGATCAGTGGTGGGACCTGATCGTCACCATGGACGACACCACCAGTGAGATCTACTCGGCCTTCTTCGTCGCCGAAGAGGGCACGATGTCGAGCTTTCAGGGGGTGTCCGAGGCGATCCGGGCCAAGGGGCTGTTCTGCTCGCTCTATGCCGACCGCGCCGGCCACTACTGGCACACCCCTGAGGCCGGCGGCACGGTCGACAAGGACAATCCGACCCAGTTCGGCCGCGCCCTGGCCCAGCTCGGCATCGAGCTGATCCCGGCCTACTCGCCCGAGGCAAGGGGGCGCTCGGAACGCATGTTCGCCACCCTGCAGAAGCGCCTGCCCCAGGAGCTCAGGCTCGCCGGCATCACCGACATGGCCCAGGCCAACCGCTTCCTCAAGGAGCTCTACCTGCCAGGCCACAACGCCCGCTTCGCGGTGCCGCCGGAAGCCGAGGGCACCGCCTTCGTGCCCTTCGCCGGTACCCTCGACGACATCCTCTGCGTGCAGCAGGAGCGCACCGTCTCCAACGACAACACCGTGCGCTACAAACGCCTGGTGCTGGCGATCCCGCCCGACCGCCATCGCCGCCACTACGTCAAGGCAAGGGTCCGGGTCCACGAATACCCCGACCGCACCCTCGCCGTCTTCCATGGGCCGCGCTGCCTGGCCCGATACCAGGCCGACGGATCGCCCATCAACACAAGCCACAGACAGGCCGCGTGATCCGCTTCGACGCGACCGGCCAGTGGATAAGGGGACGGCCGCTCCGCGCCCGACCCCTTATCCACTGGCCCAACAACCACAACTGAAGCGGTCAATTCATATGGTACATAAACCGGTCAATTCAGTTTGTTCTCGACAGTGGCACGCGTCGAGTGCGCATGGGCTCCCGCCGGTCCGCGCGCGCCTCGCGGGAGTCAGAACCGGTCTGGGCGGAACGAGGCGAGGTCGAAGGCGGTCGGGCGGCCGGCGGCTAGATCGGCGATTGCCCGGCCGGTCGCCGCAGCCGTCGTCAGCCCGATGTGGCCGTGCCCGAAGGCGAGCGCGCCGTCGCCTGTAGCGATCGCATACGCACCGGGGGGGGGGAGCAGCACCCGAGCCCAGGGGCCGCGCGTTCTCGACACCCCCGGCGGCAGCCGCTAGAGTCTCGGAAGTACCGGCTGGGCCATCGGCACAGCGTGCTTGAATGAACACGCGATCAACGCGCAGGGAGGTAGGTAATGAAAACGTTGTGTACGATTGTCGCCGCGGCCGTGTTCGCCGTGGCCGTCGGCGCGTCCAACGACGCGCGGGCCGATGGTCATGAGGTCACCATCGGCTTTGCTATTGCGCTGAGCGGTTGGATGGAGCTCTACGATCGGCACCCCTACAACGGGGCGCAGATCGCCATCGAGAAGATCAACGCCGAAGGCGGCATTCTCGGCAAGCAGATCCGGGTCGTGTCCGCCGACACCAAGTCCGACCGGGCCGAAGGCACCAAGGCCGGCAAGAAGGTACTGCGCGATGGCGCCCAATTCATGGTCGTTTCGTGCGATTACGACATGGGTGGACCGGCGGCGCTCACCGCCCAAGCGGCTGGCGTCGTGGCAATGGCGACCTGTGCCTCGGATCCCAAAATGGGCGTCCAGGGCATCGGCCGTTACGTCTTTTCCATGGCGCTCGCCTCGCAGGGCGAAGGCTTCATCCTGGCCGACTATGGCCACAAGGAGCTGAGCCTGCGGAAGCCATACGTGCTGTTGGACGATTCCATCGAGTACAACAAGGGCGTTTGCCAGGGCTTCATGGAGCGGTGGGTGCAGATCACGGGTGGCGAGAAGATCGTCGGCTACGACATCTTCAAGCAGGACGATGCCTCGATCGCCTCGCAGATCACCCGCATCAAAAACAACAGCCCGGCGCCCGATAACCTAATGATCTGCTCGTATGGCACGGGTCTGACATCGGCGCTGCGGCAAATCCGGGCAGCCGGCATAGACCTGCCGATCCTTCACGGCGAGCCGCTCGACGGGTCCTGGTGGCTCGATGCGGTGCCCGATATCTCGGATCTGTGGCACACCGCCTATGGCTCGATTCACGACGATGATCCGAACCGGGATCACCAGTGGCTCCTGGAGGAGTACCGCAAGTGCTGCGGCGAGCCGGAGAGCTCGTTCTACATCCCCGGCTACGCCACGATCGAGGCCTACAAGAGGGCGGTCGAAATCGCCGGCTCCTTCGATTCCGACAAGGTGTTGGCGGCGTTCGAGACCTTCGATGAGGTGCCGTTGATGATCGGCGCGTCGAGCTTCACCGCCGATCAGCACATCCAGAACAAGCGGCCGATGCTGATCATGGAGGTGCAGAACGGCAAGAAGATCATGCGCGGCTACTACGGGACGGCCGGTGAGTGGAAGGTCGAGAGCCTGTTCTCGGAGGGCGACTTCTGCTCGAAGTGCAACTGCTGCATCGAGTAGGAAGATTTCCTGAAGGTGCCGCCCGCTAGGGCTGTACATAGTTATTTGCTGAAGAAGTCCCGGGGCGAGGCGCATCTCGTCCCGGGGCTGTCGTTGCGACCCGACCAGGGGGCTTCGGAATGGCACGCGTAGGCGGGGTCTCGCCTCGCTGGGGGGTAGTCGTTCGCGACGGCCGTCGGCACAGCGTTAGTCGGCGGGGGGCTCGGCGATGACGATCTTCGTCCAGCACGCCAGCGATGCGATCAGCCTCGGCGCGCTGTATGCGCTGCTCGGGCTCGGCATCGGCCTGATCTACGGCATCATGCGGCTGGTCAACTTCGCCCACGGCGATTTCATCATGATCGGCGGCTACACCCTCTTCGTGGTGGCGGAACAAAACGTCGTCGTGATGATCGTCGCGACCATTCTGATGGTGGTGGCGCTGGCTCTGGTCAGCGAGCGTTTGGTGTTTCGGCCGTTGCGGCGCGCCAGTCCAGCGACGCTGCTCATCGGCTCGGTGGCTCTGAGCTACTTCCTCTCGAACTTCATCCTCGTGGTGTTTCTGGGTCGGCCGAAGACGATGGCGTTCGGTCGCGACCTGATCGAGCCTTTCGAGATCCTCGGGGTGCGCATCCCGCAGATCAACATCGTGGTGATCGCCATGACCATCGTGCTGATGGCGGGTCTCGCGCTCTTTCTGAAGAGAACCACGGTTGGGACCAACATGCGCGCGGCCGCTGAGGATTTCGTCATGGCGCAGCTTCTCGGGGTGAGAGCCAATGTCGTCATCGCCATGGCCTTTGCCGTTGGCGGCTTCCTCGCTGCCATGGTCGCGCTTCTCTATTTCTCGCAGACCGGATCGGTCAGCCCGCGAACCGGACTGCCGTTGGTCATCATCGCGTTCGTCGCAACCGTTGTCGGCGGGCTGGGGAGCCTGGTCGGCGCAGCGCTCGGCGGCTTCGTCGTCGGCGTCGTCAGCGTTGTCCTCCAGATCGCCCTCCCCGTCGACCTGCGCCCGTTCCGCGATGCCTTCGTCTTTGCGCTGGTCATTCTCATGCTGGTGTTTAGGCCCGGCGGCCTGCTGATCGTGCAGGCGATGCGGGAGCGGGTATAGATGGCGGCCAGCGGGCCGCTCGTCCTATTGCGGCGGCTGTGGCCGGTTATCTCGCTGTCGCTGATCCTGTTGGCCATCGCCGTCGTCATCCGGCTGATCGACGACATCGTGCTCGAGGATGTCTACATCGAGGCGCTGGCCAAGATGGTGGTGGTCATTGGCCTCTACATCTTCGTCGGCAACTCCGGGGTCGTCTCTTTCGGCCATCCCGCCTTCATGGCGATGGGCGCCTACGCGACCGCGTGGCTGACGATCCCGCCGAATATCAAGAAAATCTCGCTGCCGAACATTTGGCCCCCGTTGGCTCAGGCCGATATCGGCGCGGTGCCGGCCAATGTGCTCGCCGGTCTGCCCGCGGCCGCATTTGCGTTGCTGGTCGGGCTCGGCATCTCGCGCCTCGTGGGCATCGCAGCCGGCATATCGACCTTCGGCGTCCTGATGATCGTGCGCGTCGTCTATTCCAACTGGGAGGACTGGACGCTCGGTTTCAGCACCATCATGGGACAGCCGCAATATCTCACCATCTGGAACTGCTTCGGCTGGGGCGTCTTTGCCATGGTAATCGCCTATGCCTACCAGGAATCCAGGCTCGGGCTGGCGTTGAGGGCTTCGCGCGATGACGAGGTCGCGGCCCGGGCTGCCGGCATCCATATCCCCACCCAGCGCCTCATCGCCTTTGTGTTGAGCGCCTATCTCGTCGGCGTCGGCGGCGCCATCTACGTCCATTTCATTGGCACGGTGTCGATCGAGACCTTCTATGTCGACATGGTCGTGATCACGCTGGTGATGCTGATCGTCGGCGGCATGAACAGCCTGGCGGGTGCGGTCATCGGCACTATCGCGATCACGACTTTGATCGAGGTCCTGCGCAATCTCGAAGGCGGTTTCGAGGTCGGCGAGACGCTGATCGCGGCGCCACGCGGCACCCAAGAGCTGGGGCTGGCGGTCGTCATGCTGCTGATCCTGATCTATCGCCCGAGCGGCCTCACTGGGGGGCGCGAGATCACGTGGCCTTTTGCGCAACGGCGCGGGGGCGCGGACCCGTCGTACTGAGCCACGGGCGGGATCCGTTGCCGCGCAGGAGCCGCAATGTCGCGCTCGCCGCGGGTGTCGCTGCCTTGATGGAGGACCTGGCAGTGCTTGTCCCAAGTGACGGCCTTGTCACGCAGCGGGCCGGCGACCCGTTCTTCGCGGATAGCTTCTTCGATGTGTTCTTTGCACTGGATCTTCCCGCCTCCGATCCCGCTCTTTGATCTGTCGTGCAACAGCACGGTCACATCCTGAGCGTGGTCCTTACCCCCACCGCCCCCGCCACAGCATTCCCGAGCTCACCACCTTCGCGCTGTTCGCCTTCGGCCGCAGGCGGACGGCAGCTTGTGGCTTAAACCTAGCCATCCGGTTTGGCCTGCGCTGGCGACCGGTTAGCCCCCCAGGAGCTGACATTATTCGTATGACCACTCCATGGTTCGAGATGGCGCTTCGCGCCTCCTCACCATGAGGTATCTCGGACACCCTCACCCCGACCCTCTCCCGCAAGCGGGCGAGGGAGCTGTTCTGCGATACCCTCTCCCGTGCAAAGCCCCGCCAGGCGGGAGAGGGAGGGACCCGCGAGCGCGGCGAGTCGAAGGGTGAGGGTGGTTGTCGAACATGCAGCGCCCTCGTCCCGAGGAGCAGCCCGACGGGCTGCGTCTCGAGGGATCGGGGCGGAAGGCGCCACCCGGCTAGGGGATTTCAAGCACGGTTCGCCGCGGCACGCGTGGAGAGCACATGGACCCTGCCGGTCCGCGCGCCCTCTAAGGGAGTCAGAACCGGTCAGGTCGGAACGGTGCGAGGTCGAAGGCGGTCGGGCGGCCGGCGGCAAGATCGGCGATTGCCCGGCCGGTCGCCGCAGCCGTCGTCAGCCCGATGTGGCCGTGCCCGAAGGCGAGGAAGGCGTTGGTGTACCGCGGCGAGGCCCCGATCACCGGGAGAGAATCCGGCATCGAGGGTCGGAATCCCATCCACTCGGTCCGGCGCGAGACGTCGAGCCCGGGATAGAGCCGCTTCGCGACCTTCATCAAAAGGGCGTGGCGCGAGGGGTGGGGGCGCGCTTTGAGCCCGGCGAACTCGACCGTCCCGCCGAGTCGCACGCCGTCCAGCATCGGTGTGACGCCGAAGAGGTGGTCGCCCGAGACCACAGGCAGGCGCGGTTCGATCCCAGGGTCGGCGACGGTGACGTTGTAGCCACGTTCGGTATCGAGAGGTACGCGGAGCCCGAGCGCGCGGGCAAGCGATCGCGACCAGGCCCCGGCGGCGACGACGACGGCCTCAGCGGGATGGGCAGCGGCGGTCGTGCGCACCGCCCGCACACCCCGATCGTTCAAATCGAAGCCGACGACGTCCTCGCACAAGACCGTCCCGCCCTCGCGCCTGAGCGCCTGAGCGAGGACCTGGACCAAGCGGTAGGGGTCGACCACGTGCCCGCACGCGGGATAAAAGGCACCGCGATTGAAGATCGGCGCAAGATCGGGGACGAGCTGACGGATCTCGTTTGGGCCGACCGTCTCGACCTCTACACCGAAGCGGCGCCGGAGCTCGATCTCGGCCCGTGCGCGAGCGAACGAGCGTTCATTTTCGTAGACGTAGAGGAGCCCGCGCCGATGGACGAGATCGCCCGCGCCGGCAAGCTCGAGTAGGGGCCTGTAGGCATCGAGGGCATCGTGCAACAGACTGGCCAGGGCCGCGCAAATGCGCTCCACCTCGGCGTCCGTGCTCGCCCGCAGGAATCGTATCAGCCACGGCGCGAGCCGGGGCAAATAGCGCCAGCGGATGGCTAACGGCGCATCCGGGTCCAACAGCATGCCAGGAACGCGACGAACGATGCCGGGCAGCGCCATCGGCGTCGCGTGACTGAGCGCGATCAGGCCCGCGTTGCCCTTGGAGGCTCCCTCGCCGGGGCTTCCCCGGTCGATGAGCGTCACCTTCCACCCATCGCGCTGCAAGTATAGGCCACAGGCCACGCCGACGATGCCGGCGCCGACGATCACGGCGCGCCCACGCCGAGAAGACAGCGATTCGTCAGTCACGCGTACGACCAGGATGGGAGCCGCATCCTAGCGCAGCTGGCCGCCGGACGCACCGCCAGGCCGCGGTGTGGGCGCCCTGATTCGCTCCGGTAAAAGCCAGAACGTCGACGGTGACCCCCCCCCAATGTCCTCGTCAAAACCAGCGCCGAGACCAACGAGGTGTTCAGCACCTTCGAGATCAATGACACCGTTGTCATCGAAGCCCCTCGGCACGTTGCCGGTCAAACGCGCCACGTTGTTCTCGTCGTTGTCGTGCGCTTGCGCCCTGCCCCAGTCCCGTTCAGCCCGTAAGCGGACCTTGCGCCGGCTGAGCATCAACGGCCGGGCGCGAACCCTGGGGAGACATTGTGAGTGCGTGGTGCCGAAGTGTTTGAGGTCTACGGTCGCCTGGGCGCGCTCTTAGTCCCGGGCCCGTTGGCCCAAGATCAGTACACCAACTCGTCCTCGCCACCCTCGGCGATCACGATCTCGCCGCTGTCAGCGAGTGCCTTGGTCGCGTTGACCATCTTGAGCTGCGCCTCGTCGACCTCCGAGAGCCGTACCGGCCCCATCGCGTCCATGTCCTCCTTCAGGATTTTGCCGGCGCGTCCGACATGTTGCTGAAGAAGAGATCACGCAGGGTCTCCGAGGCGCCCTTGAGCGCCAGCCCGAGGTCACCCTTCTCAACGTTGCGCAAAAGCGTCTGGACGCTCGAGGGATCGAGCTTGATCAGGTCCTCGAAGGTGAACATCAGGGCCTTGATGCGCTCGGCCGAATCGCGGCTACGCTCCTCGAGCGCGGCCATGAAACGCTGCTCGGTAGCGCGGTCGAAGCCGCCGAAGATCTCCGCAAGGAGCTCATGGGAATCGACCCGTGAGGTTTGGCTGATGTTGGCCATGAACTCGTTCCTAAGCGTCTTCTCGATGCTGTCGAGAACCCCCTTCTTCACCGGCTCCATCCAGCGGCTGGTGCTGGCCGTACTTCTCGAAGACGATCGTCGCCAGCAGGTTGGGACCCGCCCAGCCCCGGGGTGTCGGGTGGAACGGCGCCGGCGGCTGCGAAATCTTCTCGCAATGGCGGCAGGTGAACTTCTCGCGCACCGTCTGGATCACCTTCCAGCGGCGCGGGATCACCTCCAGCGTCTCGGTCACGTCCTCGCCGATCTTCGACAGCCTGTCCGAGCCGCAGCAGGCGCAGGATGTCGGCGGCACCACCACCACGCGCTCGCGCGGAAGATGCGCTGGAAACGGCTTGCGGGCCGGCTTGTGCCGCGTGAACCCCTTGACCTGCGTGGTCCCGGCCGCCGCCAGCTCGGCCGCCGCCAGCTCGTCCTCCGTCGCGCTCGCCTCAAGCTCGTCGAGCTGGAGTTCCAGCTGGTCGAGAAGCCGCGACTTGCGCTCCGAGCGCCAGCCGTAGAGCTCGCGCCTGAGCTTCTCGATCGTCAGCCTCAGGAAGACGATCTCCGCCGCCGCGTTCGCCGCCCGAGCCTCGGCCTCGGATGCCTTGGTCTCGGCGTCTGACGCCTTGGCCTCGGCCACTGCGAGGGCCGCCTTCAGAGCGTCGATGTCGATCCCGCCGGTCATCGCCGGCAGCGAATCACAGCACCCGATTCGGCGCTAAAACAATCACGCCGGGCGGGTCGCTACGCTGCGGATCACCCCGCCCGCGACGGCCGCCAGCTGCGAACCGGGTTCCTCCAGTCGATCCCTTCCAGCAGGTAGCCGAGCTGCGTCGCGCTGATCGATACCGCGTCCCCCGACGTCGTCGGCCATTGGAACCGGCCGCGCTCAAGCCGCTTGGCGTAGAGCGAGATCCCCACTCCGTCATGCCACAGGCATTTTACGAGATCGCCTCGACGGCCGCGGAAAATATACAGATCCCCCGCATGGGGATCGTGCCCGAGATCCTCCTGGACCTGGAGGGCCAAGGTGTTCATGCTGCGCCGCATGTCGGTCGCCCCGGTCGCCAGCCAGACACGAACACCGCCCGGAACCGGGATCATCGCCGCGCCAAAACCGAAAGCACCCGGGCCAGCGCCGAACCGTCCACCTCCCGGTCGACGATCACCCGCGAGCCATCGCCCAGCGCGATCTCCATCCGTCCCGCCGCCGGCGCATCGCTCGTGACGGCATCCGCCAAGGGCGGCCGTGCCCCGAAGGCTCCACAACCACCGGCACCAGCCCGCTCGACACGGTCTCGGCAGCCCGCTTGCCGTACCGCCGCCGCCAGGTGAAAAGCAGATTGGCGTTGACGTCGTTGCGCCGCGCCACAACCGATACCGATACCCCGGGCCGATAGCTCTCCGCGACGATCCGAAGCCTGTCAGCCTCGCTCCACCGACGACCACGAGAAACCGGGCGCGCTCGCCCGGACCCCAACTCCTCCAATGCATCCGACATCTGCGATCGTGTCCACTTAGACCTTGGTGGACACCAAACAGGTGTCCACTCCCGATCGCACAACCTCGCCAAATCACACTAAACCGAGAAGGCGGCACACGCCGGAGGCTTACCCTAAATCGCCCTCGGCCGCCGCTCCGAAATCGCCGATATCGTCCTCAATTCGATGCTTCCTCCGGCCGGCGGACAGCGCTGGAGTGCCTTGGCCGAAGGCAGCTTTCACCTGTTCCCGAAGGTTCCGGGCGTGTCTCAACCTCTCCGCCCGATCACCGGACGAGCTGACAACGCCGGCATCGCGACGAAGATTCGGTGCGTGAAGAAGCAAAAAGCCTCCGCCCTGGGGCGGAGGCTTGAGATGCCGGTGGACGATCTTGGGACACCGAGCCCGCACGAAGGATCGATTTGCTACGGAAAGGAAACCGACCGCTTCTCGATTTGCTACGAGGACGATGTTAGCGTGCGGCGCAAATAAAGCAATGGGGAACAACACGCATGCCGCTCGTATTCGGCCTCGACGTCGGCACAACCTCGGTCGGGTTCGCCGTGATCGACCACGATTCCGAGCTCGCCACGGGAAAAATCCACCGTCTTGGCGTGCGAATCTTCCCCCGCGATCCGAAGGGCGTGCCATTGAACCAGGAACGGCGGCAGGCGCGCCTTCGCCGCCGTCAACTGCGCCGCCGGCGAGAGCGCCGGCGCTTGCTCGGCGATCAATTGTACGCGGCCGGACTACTGCCATCACGCAACTCGTCCGACTGGGATCGGGCCATGAAGCGCGATCCCTACGATCTCCGGAGGCGCGCGTTTGAAGGCGAGACGCTGTCTCCGCATGAAATCGGCCGTGCCATCTATCATCTTGCACAGCGCCGCCACTTCAAGAGCCGCGATATCGACGAGGTTTCCGACACTGCCGATGATGCAGCCGACGACGCGGACGACAAGAAAGCGACGTCCGCGCGGGAGCAGACCGTTCTGGCGTTGAATCGCGAGGGCAAGACGCTCGGCGCCTGGCTCGCCGCACGGGGACCGCATGAGCGCAAGCGAGGCGAGCATGCCACGCGAGACATCGTCGAGGATGAGTTCGAAACGGTGTGGATGCCGCGCGTCCCGGAGCCATTCCGCTCCTCCGTTCGGGACGCGATCTTCCTCCAGCGGCCCGTCTTCTGGCGACTGAATACGCTTGGCAAGTGTCGGTTCGTCCCCGGCGCGCGCCTCTGTCCCAGGGGTTCCTGGCTCTCGCAGCAGCGGCGCATGCTCGAGAAGCTGAACAACCTTGCGCTTGCCGGCGGCAATCAGCGTCCTCTCGACCCCGAAGAGCGCCAGGCGATCCACTCCAGACTGCAAACGCAGGCCTCGATGAGTTGGCCGGGCGTTCGGCGGGCGCTCGCACCGCTATACCGGGCTCGTGGCGAACCCGGCGAGGAGAGGGCGCTCAAGTTCAACCTGGAGGAAGGCGGAGAGAAGAAACTGCTCGGCAATCCGGTCGAGGCGAAGCTCGCGGATATCTTCGGCAGCGACTGGCAGGAGCATCCGCGCAAGCAAGAAATCCGGGATTCGCTTCCCCAGCGGACCTGGCAGGCCGACTACGAACAAGTGGGCGATCAGCGCGTGATCATTCTTCCCAAGGCCGAGCGAACGGCGCGCAGGACGGAGGTTGTGCGGAATTTTGTCGCGGATTTCGGCCTGTCGAACGCTCAGGAGACCAAGATCGAGACGTTGAAACTCCCGTCCGGCTGGGAGCCCTATTCCGTTGAGGCGCTGCAGGCGATGCTGCCGCATCTTGAGGACGGGGTTCGGTTCGGCGAACTGGTCAACGGTCCCGACTGGGAGGACTGGCGAGCCGAGACATTTCCCGGTCGCGCTCAGCCGACCGGCGAAGTGTTCGATCGCCTTCCGAGTCCAGCCGAACACGAAGAAAGGGAACGTGTCGCCAGCCTGCGCAACCCGACGGTCGCACGCACACGCAACGAGCTGCGCAAGGTGGTGAACAATCTGATCGACCTGTACGGAAAGCCGGACCTGATTCGCGTCGAAGTCGCGCGCGCCGTCGGCAACTCCAAGCGCCAGCGCAAAGAAAAGGCGTCCGGCATTCGCCGCCAGGAACGGCGCCGAAAGGCGGCCCGCGAGGCGCTCCAGCAAAACGGGATCGCGGAACCAACCCGCGCGGATGTCGAAAAATGGATGCTCTGGGAAGAGTGCGGACACCGTTGTCCGTACACCGCAGACTCGATTTCATTCGACGCTCTGTTCCGCACCGGGGAATTCGAGGTGGAGCACATCTGGCCGAGATCCCGCTCGCTCGACAACAGCTTCAGGAACAAGACCCTCTGCCGTAGGGACGTGAACCTCCAGAAGGGCAACCAGACCCCGTACGAGTTCTTCCGGAGCAACGAGGAAGAGTGGGATGCCTTTGCGAACCGGCTTGCCGGCATGAAGGCCCCCAGGGGCGGAACGGGCATGTCTCCCGGCAAGATCAGGCGATTCCTGGCTCCCTCCATCCCCGAGGATTTCGCCTCCCGGCAGCTGAACGACACCGGTTACGCCGCGCGCGAGGCGGTCGCCTATCTCAAGAAGCTGTGGCCGGACCAGGGACCGGAAGCGCCCGTGAAGGTCTTCGCCGTATCCGGACGGGTGACCGGACATCTCCGCCGGTTATGGCGCCTGAACAACATCCTGGCGGATGACGGCGAGAAGACCCGCGCCGATCATCGCCATCACGCGGTTGACGCGCTGACGGTCGCTTGCTGCCACCCGGGGATGACGCAGAAACTATCGCGCTATTGGCAGGAAGAGGACGATCCGCGCGCGCCGCAGCCGCACCTTCCCGCGCTCTGGGAAACGATTCGAAGGGACGCCGAAAGCGCGGTCGCGGCCATCGTCGTGTCCCATCGCGTCCGCCGGAAGGTCTCAGGACAGCTCCACAAGGAGACGATCTACCGCGATACTGGCGAGGAAATCGCGGGCGGGCGCGGAACGACATACCGCTACTTCGTCCGCCGCAAGGCTGTCGAAGAACTGAAGAACTCGGAGTCCGAGTGCTTCAACGGGACCAGAATCATCGACATCGTCGATGACGGCGTGCGCGACATCGTCCGCAGCTGGGTCGATAGGCACGGTGGCGATCCCAGCGCGGCGTTCGTGCACGGCTATCCCAAGCGGGGCAGGAAAGGCCCCGAAATCCGCAGAGTCCGCCTGCGGGTGAAGCGGCAGATCGAACTGATGACGGAAGCCTCCACGGGCTATGCCGACCTGGGCAACAATCATCACGTCGCGATCTACCGGCTGGCCGATGGAACCGTCGACTACGACGTGGTCAGCTTGCTGGAGGCCTCGCGGCGCAAGGCGCGGCACGAACCAGTCGTCAGGCGGGAGCGCGGTGACGGCGCGCAGTTCGTGATGTCGCTGTCTCCCGGCGACTCGTTGCAGCTCACCAGGAACGGAGAAACCCGGCTGAAGATTGTCGAGAGCGTATGGTCGGCAGGCCCGGTCGTCATGGTCGACCATGACGATGCGGAGAGCGCAACGGTGTTTCGCCCCGGCGCGAAGACGATCGTCTCGAGCGGTGGCAGAAAAGTCTCCGTCGATCCGGTCGGTCGCGTCCGTCCCGCGAACGACTGAGCTTGCCCGGCGATGATCCGCAAGACCGTCGAGTTTTCGACGCCCGGCACGCGGCTCTCCGTCGCGCATGGCCAGCTCGTGGTCGAACGGCCCGACCTGCCGAAAGCGACCCTCCCCATCGAGGATCTCGGCGTGGTCATCGTGGACGACATCCGGGCGACCTACACGCAGTCCGTCTTTCTCTCGCTTCTGGAAGCCGGTGCAACCGTGCTGGTCACGGGTCGCGATCATCTGCCCGCCGGAATGATGCTTCCGCTCGACGCGCATCACGTCCAGACCGAACGTCATCGGGCGCAGGTCGAGACCAGCGCGCCGATTCGCAAGCGCGCCTGGCAGGCGATCGTGCGGGCCAAGATCGTTCAGCAGGCCACCGTGCTCTCCCATTTCACCGGAAGTCACGGCGGCCTCGCTCCGATGGCTCGCCGGGTTCGCTCGGGCGATCCGGACAATCTTGAAGCCCAGGCCGCGCAGAGATACTGGCCGCGCCTGTTCGGCAAGACGTTCCGCCGCGACCGCGAGGCCGAGGGTGTGAACGCGCTCCTGAACTACGGCTACGCTGTCGTTCGGGCCGCGGTGGCGCGCGGCGTGGTTGCGGCCGGACTGATTCCCTCTCTCGGTGTGCACCATCGCCACCGCGGCAATCCGTTCTGTCTGGCGGATGATCTTCTGGAGCCGTACCGACCTTACGTTGACTGGCGGGTCCGTCAAATGGCCGGGGAGGACGGAGAGTCTGCACCTGATCTGGCCGAACGCGAAACCCGCGCCGCACTTCTTTCACTGCTCAACGAGACCGTCCATGTGGGCGGGCGCCGGGAATCTCTGCTGCTTGCCCTCCATACCAGTGCCGCCTCCCTGTGCCGAACACTCACCGGCGGGGATCGGACCATGGCGCTTCCCGAAGGACTCCCGGTTGAGCCCGATCTGGTCGATGCCGCCGAGATCGGTTGATGCCCGCTGCGGGGGCAGGGGGTGAAAACAATTCCGTGGGGCTGGCGCACCATGTGGGTAATCGCGATGTTTGACCTGCCCACCGACACGCCAAAGGCGCGCAAGGCCTATGCGAGGTTTCGCAAGGACCTCCTCAACGACGGCTTCACGATGATGCAGTACTCGGTATACATTCGGCACTGTGCATCGATCGAGAACGCCAAGGTTCACGCGGCCAAAATGGGTCGCCGCGTTCCGTCCGCGGGAGAGGTTCGATTCCTGACGATCACCGACAAACAGTTCGGCCGAATGGAGACCTATGTCGGAAAAACCCGCAAGGCGCCGTCGAATCCGCCCGCCCAACTGGAGTTTTTCTGACCAGTGGGCGGACGAAAACGACGTTCATTCAATACCCTACGTCGCAGGCAACTGTAGCAAATCGAGAAGCGGCCGCAATCCGCAGCATGCCGCCTTGCGCGCCGCCTGGCGCCAGGACTGTAGCAAATCGAGAAGCGGCCGCAATCCGCAGCCATGGCAGGTGGTGGCGGTGGTTGTTCGGTACTGTAGCAAATCGAGAAGCGGCCGCAATCCGCAGCCCGCTGCCGACGGGCTCAGCGATCTGTTGGACTGTAGCAAATCGAGAAGCGGCCGCAATCCGCAGCAAGATGTTGAGCTTGCCGATCGCGGTCGAGACTGTAGCAAATCGAGAAGCGGCCGCAATCCGCAGCGCGACTCTGGCGTTGCCGGAGGACCCGCCAGACTGTAGCAAATCGAGAAGCGGCCGCAATCCGCAGCCGGCCCTGGCGGTGTCGCTCACGGCCGCGGACTGTAGCAAATCGAGAAGCGGCCGCAATCCGCAGCAGAACGGCGTGGTGCAGATGGGCGGCGCGACTGTAGCAAATCGAGAAGCGGCCGCAATCCGCAGCGAGCGGCGGCGCGGCTCACGGCGGCGGCGCACTGTAGCAAATCGAGAAGCGGCCGCAATCCGCAGCCAGATCTGGCGCCAGGCTCTTAAGCAGGTGACTGTAGCAAATCGAGAAGCGGCCGCAATCCGCAGCGGCACCTGTCTGACCCGCGCTTCGCCGCCAACTGTAGCAAATCGAGAAGCGGCCGCAATCCGCAGCACGCGGAGGTCTGCATCGCGGCCCTAATCACTGTAGCAAATCGAGAAGCGGCCGCAATCCGCAGCATAGCCGCGTCGAGATTGACAAGATTAATTACTACGCCCCGGGGACCTTGCAGTCCGGCCTGACGCCCCCTGGCGGAACCACATTCTGGCCCTTATTACCTGCAATATTCCATATAATATAGGTAACACCGCCCCATCCCGATACGTCGAACCTGTCACCGCCTTATAGCCTCTGTCCAAACGTATATCCACCGCACCCCCTCCGCCAAGACAGATCCGCCAACTCAGACACACGAATTTACTTCCCAGATTGCAACTGTGCTCCCCCATGCCTCCGTTTCTTACATCAGCAAGGCACCGCCACAATCCACTTGCATAAATCCGCAACTACCAGTAATATAACACTTAACCAGGAGACAAAACGACCCGCCCCAAACCGTTGACTCACTCCTCCAGCTTTTACTTCTAACCTACACCGTCTTGCCCGGGATCGTCGGATGCGGATGCTTCCTGGCGTCCTCGATGCACCGATCCATGAGCCACTCGTTGATCTCGGCGTAGGAGCGGCCCCGCGGGCTGGGCACGAACAGGCGGCCGCGAACCTCACCCACCTGTCTCTCGACCTGCCCCTTCTCTCAGCCAGCCCCGGGCGTGCACGCCACAGGCTCCACCAGATGGTGGGTACACATCTCCTGGAAGCGGCGGTTGTAGTCCCGCTTCTTGCCCACGAACACCGTGCTCACCGCCGTCTTCATGTTGTCGTAGATGCCGCGCCGGCAGACCCCGCCGAAGAAGCGGAACGCGCGCTCGTGCGCCTCGAACACCATCTCCTGGCTCTCGCGCGGGAAGATCTGGACCAGCTGCATGCGGCTGTGTCACAGCCGCATGTGCGCCGCCTTCACCCTGGTCGTCGTGCCCGACAACACCGCGTATTCGTGGCTCCAGTCGAACTGGTAGGCCTCGCCCGGATCGAAGATCAGCGGCACATAGGCCTCGGACGACGACAACAGCCGGTGCCGGCGCCGCCAGACCCTGGCATAGCGGCGCACCGCGTCGTAGCCGCCCTCATAGCCCAGAGACGCAAGGTCTTCATGAATCCGCAGCAGAGACAGCCGATCCCGGCGCGCCTTCTTCTCGTTGGCCTTCAGCTGGCGCTCGAGCTCATCCACCCACGGTCCAAGCTTCGGCATCGGCTGGATCTTGCGCTCGTAGCTGTACGAGGTCTCATCGCCCCGCACCACCTTGCGCACCGTGTTCTTCGAAACCCTCAAATCCCGGGCGATCGTCTTGATCGGAACGCCCCTCACCAGATGATCCCGACGGATCCGTGCGATCGTTTCCACTACCAGCATCTCCCCCTCACCTCGTCCGTCCAATGACAAGGCGCGTTCATGGGAACAAACCATGGGGGGGTCAATTTTGGACGCCGATTACCACCGATAGGGGGGCAATATTCCACGCCGATCAACACCCGCCACATCACCGCCTGGTCAGGGATCGAGGACGATCCGCCGGTGACGCGCGAGAACGTCGCCGCGCTGATGGACCTCTATCCCGTGGGCGAGCGGTTCATTCAGGAGTTCACGCTGCGCCAGGTGCTGCTGACGTCAGCAAAAAACGCATCCGGGCCCTCTGCCGATGGCACCTCCAGCCCGGCGGCGGGCCCGGATACTGCGAAGCCTGCGAAGCGGAAAGCGCGCCCTGCGCCGAAGGCGGCCTCGGCCTGAACGGCGAGCCCTGCCCCTATAGCGAGCATGCGCCCCTCGCATCTGAGGAGCACCAGGCCTGGGAGGTGTTCACCGCCTCCCTCGGGCAGCTCCGCATCGCGCCCTCGGGCCGGCTGCTCGGCATCGACATGACCGCGGCGCTCGGCATCGCCCGGGCGTGGGGCTCCGATGAGGGCGTGATCTCCGAGCTGTTGCAGGCGGCCGAGGCCGGGCTGATCGAGGCGATGAACGAGAAGAGCTGAGGGCCGGAACCCACCACAGCCATGCGGTCCGGGCGGATTGCCGCGTAGCGGCGTGAGGCAACGCTAGCGCTTTAGGTCTCGATAGAAGTTCTCGTGGCTGCCCAGCGCGAGAAGTTTGATCACCCCCTCACCCGCCAAGAACTCGTAGGCGAGCAAAATCAACTGACGGTTCATCCTGAACTTGTGGACACGAACACCGGCAAGATCGCCGACCTTGCTCTCTCCGACGGTCGGGTCGGCAGCGATGCGGCCGACGGCCGCGTCAAGCTCGCGTTTCTGCTGTTTGTGAAGGCGCCTGACGGATCGTTTGAACGTCGGAGTCTGGACGACGCGATAGGGCTTACCCTGTCCCATCAGTCAAAGACGTAGTCTTCGGCCGTTTCCTCGGCTTGCGCTATCAGAATGTCCTTGATGAACGAGAAGGGCAGGTCGGGATTTTCCTCGGCGATCTTGCCCATGCGCGACCAATACTCGATCTGTTTCGGCAGCGAGCGGTGATGGAGACCACCGTACCGCTTCGCCTCCGCGACCAGATCTTCCGACAGCTTGACATTCACCGCCACGGCGAACCTCCTACGATGGGAGGCTCCAATATAGACCTCAATGGTCCTAAAAGGAACCTCAATCTTGGCTAAAGCGAAACATCCTATGCGGTCCGTCTCGCGGTCGAGGGCGGCAACCGAGTCAAGGCCGACCTGGTCTCGGTGGGCACCAGCGGCGAGCGCTCGATCAAGAAGATCGACCGCGCCTCCGACAAGGCCTCGCGCGGGCTGTCCACTTTGGGCGACCGGGCCTCGGGCTTGCGCAGCCGCATGCGGCTCCTGGGCGGTGTGGTCGCCGGCATTGCCGC
Source organism: Alphaproteobacteria bacterium (assembly GCA_965248765.1). Taxonomy (GTDB): domain Bacteria; phylum Pseudomonadota; class Alphaproteobacteria; order VGEJ01; family VGEJ01; genus CBDFKF01. The sequence continues at coordinate 1,924,620 of CBDFKF010000004.1, read as the reverse complement.
CGGCGGCGGGATCGCGCTGCTCATCAACCGGTCGATCGCCGCGGCCGATTCCATCGGCAAGCTCTCCGGCGCCATCGGCGTCGGCACCGACACCCTGCAGGAACTGCGCTACGCGGCCGGGCTCGCCGGCGTCTCGACCGGGCAGCTCGACGGCGCCATGGTGGCGTTCTCGAAGCGGGTCGGCGAAGCCCGGAGCGGCACCGGCACGCTGATCACGCTGTTGCAGAAGATGGACCCGGCGCTGCTCGCCAACGTCCAGGCCGCACGCACGGTCGACGAGGCCTTCGATATCGTCATTCGCCGCGCCTCCGCGCTGGGCAACACGCTCGATCGCAACGCGCTGCTGGCCGCCGCCTTCGGGCGCACCGTCGGCCCGCTGATGGCCAACCTCATTCGCGACGGCGTCGAATCGCTCGACCGGCTGCGCCAGCGGGCCCACGATCTGGGCATCGTGCTCGACGAGGCGTTGATCCGGAACGCCGAGCGGGCCAAGGACGAGATGGACACCCTCGGCCAGGTGCTCTCGGCCAATGTCACGCGAGCCGTGCTCGGCCTCGCGCCGGCGCTCGCCGACCTCTCGACCTGGCTCTCCAACGTCGCGGTCGATGCGGGCGATGCCTATGAGAAGCTCAAGCTGATCGCCGAGGGCGACTTCAACTTCGAAGATTTGAGCGTCGGGGCGACGCGCCGCGAGGTGGAAGAACGCAAACAGGAGCTGATCGAGATCGCCCGCGAGCTCAAGGCGCTGCCCGAAGAGAACGACGACCGGTCGTTCTGGGAGTGGCTGTGGGGAACCGAGCGCGAGAATCTGACCGAGGAGCTGCAGGAGAAGGTCTCGATTTACCAGCAGTGGGCGGCCAAGCTCGCCTGGATGCAGGCGGAGGCCGAGAAGCGCCGCGCCGACCGCGCGGCCGGCGGCGGCGGCGACGGCCAGACCGCCGGGACCACGGAGGACGAGAAGGCGGCCCAGGAACGGGCGCGGCGCCTGCTGCAGATCGAGACGAGCCTGAACACCCAGCTCTTCCAGCTGCGCTACCAGGGCGCCGAGCGCATCCGGGCCGAGCACCTGAAGTTGGTGACCGAGCTGCAGCACCTGATCAAACCGGACGGCTCCAATCTCGATGAGGTCGAACGCCTGCTGTTCGGCGCCGCGGCGGTCAGGGACGACAAGCTCGCCGCGCTTGCCCGGCGCGAGCAGGAAACGGCCGACCGGCGTACCCGCGCCAACCGGCGCATCCTCGAAGGCCTGCGCGCGGAGCAAGAGGCGCTCGCCATGACCGACCGGCAGCGTTTCGTGTCACAGGCGCTGCGGCGGCTCTCGGCCGAGGCGACCGAGGAGCAGCGCCGCCAGGTCGAGGCGCTGGCCGGCGCGCTGTTCGACGAGCGCCAGGCCGAGGAAGCCCGCGACCGGGCAAGCGCGACCGTCGCCGAGCTGGAGGCCGAACGGGCGGCACTCGGCCAGACCGACCGCCAGCGCTTCATCTCACAGGCGTTGCGTCGCCTCTCGGCCGAGGCGACGGAGGCACAGCGCCAGGAGGTGCGCGCGCTTGCCGGTGCGCTCTATGACGAGCAGCAGGCCATCGAGGCCCGCAACGTGGCCGAGCGCGAGGCCAACCGGCTGCGTGCCGAGGGCGAAGCGCTGACCGAACGATTGCGTACGGCGCAGGAAGCCTATGCGGACGAGATCGAACGGCTCCGGGAGCTGCTCGATGCCGGCGCCATCGACCAGGAGACCTTCGGCCGGGCGTCGGAGGAGGCCTACGACCGCATGCTGCGCTCGAGCCGCGAATGGTCCGACGGGGTGCGGCGCGCCATCCGCGATTATCTCGACGACGCCACCGACGCGGCCAAGGCCTTCGAGCAGGCGACCACGCGGGCCCTGAAGGCGAGCGAGGACGCCTTCGTCGAGTGGGCCATGACGGGAAAGTTCTCGGCCAAGGACCTGTTCAACACCATCGCCGAGGAGGCCTTGAGGGCCGCCTACCGCATGGCGGTGGTGGCCCCGCTCAACAACATCCTCGGGAGCATCTTCGGGGCCATCGGCGGCAGCATCTTCGGTGGGACGAGTATCGCCACCACGTCCTCCGGCACGCCGATGATCGGCGACTTCCCGATGTCCTCGGGACCCACGGCGTTCGCCCATGGCGGCGGCGTGATCGGCCGCGACGCCTTCCCGGCCCGCATGGTCGACCCGAGGGCGTTCGACGGTGCGTCCCGCTACCACCGCGGCGGCATCGTTGGCGGTGAAATGCCGATCGTGGCCCGTAGCGGTGAGGGCGTGTTCACGCCCGGACAAATGCGCAGCCTGGCGCCGGTCTCGGACGCCAAGCCCGTGGTCAATGTCGCGGTCAACGTCCGCAATACCGCGCCCGGCACCCAGGCTTCCGCCAATGTGCGGCGCGAGCCGGGCGGCGATCTCACCCTCGACATCATGATCGAGCAAATCGAAGGCGGTATGGCCCGCCATATCGGCCGCGGCGAGGGCCTCGCGCCGACGCTCGAGCGCCGCTACGGCCTCAATCCGGCGGCCGGCTCGCTAAGGTGATGACCGTGGCGCTCAAAGACCCAGCTCGCTGTGGGAGCCGAGACGCACCAAGTCCAGATGCTCGGCATCGGGCTTACGGTAGATCAGCACCAGGTCGGGCCGGAGGTGGCAGTCCCGGAAGTCCTTCCATGAACCGGTCAGGGCGTGGTCGTGGCAGCGCCGGGGTAGGCCCGGTCGGCCGCGAGATCGACGACGACGGTCCTGAGGGTCTCGTCCAGCGTTCCGTCGAACCGGCCCTTCTTCTCGCGCTTGTAGTCTCGCTTGAAGGCGGTGGTCCGCCTAATCGTCCGCATCGAGATCGGCCATCAGCTCGTCGACGCCGCCGACCTCGACCAGATCGCCGCGCCGCGCCGCCTTCATGGCCTCGATCGTCTCCTCGTTGGGCACCAGAAGATCGAAGGGCAGCCGCTTCTCGGCGGCGATCCGCACCATCATCAGGCGGAACGCGTCGGAGACCGTCAGGCCGATCGAGCTCAGCACGGCCGTGGCTTCGTCTTTGATCTTGTCGTCGATGCGGGCGCGAACGACGGTGTTCATGAGCGTCCTCCATACTTGGGCCACACTGTAGCCCAAGTATGGGATCCCGTCCACGGTTGGAAAGGCCTGTCATGCCGAACCGCTGGCCTGACCGCCTGCCGCTGCCCACCATCGAGGGCTACGGCATCAGCCCCGGCGAGGCGATCCTCCGCACCGAGATGGAGGCGGGTCCGGCGCGCCAGCGCCGGCGCTTCACCGACGTGCCGAGCCGCATCGCCGCGCGCTGGGTGCTGTGGCCCGATCAGTTCGCGTTGTTCGAGGCCTGGTACCGCTGGGTCGCGGCCCGCGCCGATGCCGACAGCCGCGTGCTGCACGACATCGTCCACAGCGATGCGAACACGTCCGTCGACACCGAGGGCGGTCCCGTGAAGTCCGTCGCCAAGGCGATCGGAGACGTGGAGACGGCGGTCGCGGCGGCGGCGACCGCCGTGACCGAGGGCCTCGCGGCCACCGAGAACGCGCGCGATGCCGCACTCGCCGCCCGCGACGCCGCGCAGGCCGCCGTCGGCGGCGTTCTGGTCTCCGCTTCCGACACCACGGCCGACAAGCTCTCGGTGAAGCTCCGGCCGGGCTACGGCCTCCAGACCGCGATCGAGGACGCCGGCGGCGAAGAGGGCCTCCGCTTCGCCGTCACCCCGCAGCTCAACGCCGGCGCGCTCATCGCGCTCGCCGAGGCGTTCATCTGACCCCGGCCTTCCCATTCGAGAACAGGAGCCGCCCATGGCCAATCAACCGATCTTCGTCGCAGCCTGCCGTCAGGACACAGCCACCCTCGTCGCGGAACGCGCGAACGAGGCGCAGGACCTGCTCACACCCGGAGACAACGGGACCCGCATTCACGCCATCGCGCTCGCCAATGACGGCGAGGCGCCGGTGCTCGTCGAGTTCGGGACCTATGTCGTCGTCGGCGACGATGTCGAAGTCGATATCGCGCCCGGCAGCACGGCGGCCGAAGACCCCTTCACCGTGACCCGGTCGAGCGGCGCCTGGCCCGAGCTCGAGGACGGCGTGGTGCTGACGCTCTCGAAGGGCGTTGCGGCGAACCGCGGCGATTACAAACTCTCGAGCCGGACGGACACGGTGCTCACCCTCGAAAACACCCCCGGCAACACCATCGCGGCCGCGACCGGAATCGACGCCGCCATCTACCGCTGGCGACCCATCTGGTCGACCAAGGTGGCCGCGCGCGCGGGCTACGACGGTTATTCCGCCGTTTCCGGCCTCGATCTCGCGCAGATGCCCTGGCTCGATGCCAACGGAGACCGCTGGCTGCTGGTGACCCGCGCGCCTGCCCGAGAACGCCAACGCAACCGTCACCGGCAATGTGCACGTCACGCTCTTCGGGGGCGATTACTGATGGCTAACTCCACCATCACGGCCGATTTGCCGCGCCGGGTGCCGCTGCGGCAGCTACCCAAGCTGCCCGCGAGCCAGCGCTGCATCGGTCTCCTGAACGGCGGGGCGTCCTATCCGGGCAAGGGCTGCGCCTCCGACATCACCTATTACTACATGGCTTATCTCATGGCCGACGGCACGGTGCGGATGAGCGGGACCAACAACCACAACGAACTCGCCATGGAAGGCAGCGTCTACGCCCCCCAACACCTGCACTACCTGGTCTGGGACAATCGCTCAGGCGCCGATCACCCGGTCTCCGGGCGGCCGCGCTACGTGGTCGGCTCCTATAGCGCCGTCGCCATGCTGACCGACGACGGCGACGTCGTGACCTGGGGCTATAACGGCCATGGCCAGCAGGGCCGGGGGCACGCCACCGGCAATGGCATCGCGCGCTCCATCGACGCCGCCGACATCGGCCGCGCCTCCGGCATCCCGGGCCGCGACGTGGTCAAGCTCGACCTGGTGCGGGGTTACCCGACCAATTATGCGGCCCTCTACGCGCTCTGCCGAGACGGCAGCCTGTGGGCCTGGGGCCACGGCGGTTACGGCAATCTCGCCCAGGGCGACACGAACCACAGTTACAAGCCGGTGCGCTGCCAGAAAACCGGCGATACGCCGCTCGAGGACGTGGTCGAGTTCTGGCCCGGTCACGGCTATTACAACGCCTGCTTCGCGCTCACCCGCGACGGCACGCTCTGGGCCGTGGGCGACAACAGCTGGGGCAAGCTCGGCGTCGACGACGGCACCACCGACAAGCACCTCTTCACCGAGGTGGTGGGGTTGCCGAGCGGGGCCGTGATCCGGAAGGTCGCGCCCTGCGGCTCCTCGCGCGGCGCGGCGACCGCGGTGCTCATGAAGGACGGTAGCATCTGGACCACCGGCTGCGGCGGCCAAGGGTTTCACGGCAACGGCGCCACCGATCATCGTCACCTCTTCGAGCAGCTGCCGTTGCCGGCCGGGGTGGCCGCCGCCACCGATCTCTGGGTCGGCGGCGAATATGCCCAACTCTGGTTCAACGGCGATGACGGCAACACTTATGCCTGCGGCTATAACGGGGTCGGCCAGCTCGGCATCGGCAACACCACCGGGACCATCACTACACCAACGCGGGTCACCCTGCCGGACGGCGTCACCGCGCGGATGATCTCCACCGGCGGCGCCTACGATGGCAGCACCCACCGCCACTCCACGGTCATGCTGGGCTCCGACGACCGGGTTTACACGTGCGGTCATTACGGCCGCTACGGCGCCTGGGGCACCGGTCAGACCGCGACCCCGCTGCAATGGCCGCTGCCGGTCTCGCCCGACGAGTGGCAACCGGTCGAGGTGGTGGCGCACGGTTATACGTCCGAGGTGGGCTTCTTCGTGCGGTGCGCCGACGGCACCGTCTGGGTCGCCGGCCGCAACGCCAACAACAAGCTCGGCGTCGAGGGCGGTGGTCACTATCCCTCGGTGATGGCCCGGGTCGAGCTCTACTAGGGAGGGGCGGATGCATCTCATCAGCTATGTGGAATCGGAGATCGGCGCGCACTTCCTGCCGCCCACCGACTGGCCCGACGGCGCCTTCACCTGGCTCTGCCAACTCGACGGACGCCACTATGCCCGCGTCGCCTCCCTCGACTACGGCGATCAGGACCCAGGCATCGATCTCACGGTCCACGATCTCGCCGCCGAGAGCGAGCTCGCCGAGCGGCTCGACCTCTATGCGGTCGACCGCATAGAGGCGCGCCGGCTGCGCGCCGAACGCTATGCCCGCGAGATGCCCATTGGTGATCAGCTCGACGCCATGCTCAAGGCGTTCAATCAGCTTCGCCTTGACGGCACCGGGTTGCCCGCCGAGATGGACCGCCTCATCGGCGCCTGGCTCGCGGTCAAGCGCGCCCACCCCAAGCCCGACCTGCTGCCGGGACCGGAACCGATGCCCGATTCGGATAAGCCGGACACGGTGCCCGCGCCGCCGTCGCCCGGCAGCGAAGTACGCTGAGATGCCCGATCCGGCGCTCGAGCAAGCGATCCGCGAGGCCTACGCCTCGGCGCCTTCAGACACCGTCATCCTGCACACCCTCGAGCTGCGCCATCCGGCCTTCATCGACGACGACGGCGAGCCCACCGCGATCCGGGTGGTGCGCGATCATGCCGATCTCAACGCCCGTCTCGAGACCGATGCTCCGCTCGATGCGGGCCAACGGGTGCGCTTCGTGGCGCTCGGCTTCGAGCTCGAGCTGCCGCCCGTCGACACCGCACCGGTGCCCGAGATTGCGGTGACGCTCGACAATGTCAGCCGCGAGATCGTCCGCCACCTCGATGCCGCGGCGACCAGCCTCGAGCGTATCGAGGTGACCTACCGGCCTTATCTCTCGACCGATCTCGAAGGCCCGCAGATGGACCCGCCCATCACGCTCACCTTCACGGAAGTCGAGGTCGACGTGTTCCGCGCCACCGGCTGGGCGCGGATGCTCGATATCGGCAACAAGGCCTTCCCGGCCGATCTCTATACCGCCACGCGGTTCCCCGGCCTCACCCGCTAGACGCACTGGGCCGAGGAGCTGATCGGCCGCCCCTGGGAAGCGGGCGGGCGCGGACCGGACGCGTTCGACTGCTGGGGCTTGGCGCGCTGGTGCTGGCACGAGCGTTTCGGGATCGAGGTGCCGGAGATCCCGGTCGATGCCGGGAACCTGCGCGCCGTGCTCGCCGGTTTCCGCCATCACCCGGAGCGGCGGCGCTGGCAAGCGGTCGAGAATCCGCGCGAGGGCGACGCGGTGCTGATGCGTCAATCGCGCCATCCGATCCATGTCGGGCTCTGGCTCGCCGTCGACGGCGGCGGCGCGCTCCATGCCGCTCGGGACATCGGTGTGGTGTTCCAGAACCCGGCCGATCTCACGACCCACGGCTGGCGCATCGGGGGCACCTACCGGTTTATGGGAGACGCGTGATGTCCGGCACCGTGGTGATGCTGAGGAATCCGTTCCGCTCCGAGCGGGACCGGGACGTGGTCGTGGTCGCCGAGCCGGTCTCGATCCGCGAATGGCTCGACGCTCGCGGTGTCGAGGACTTCGAACGCCCGACGATCTGTCTCCGCAACGCCTCACCGGTTCTGCGATCGCAATGGCACGAGACGCTCATTGTGGACGGCGATCTCGTCGTGTTCGTGCCACTGCCCCAGGGCGGCGGCGGGAGCGGCAAGAACCCGCTCCGCACCATCCTCATGATCGCCGTCATGGTCGCCGCTCCCTATCTCGGCGGCGTCATCGCAGGCGCGCTCGGCATCACCTCCACCATCGGCATCTCACTCATCACGGCGGGCATGCACCGGTGCCGAGCCCGACCTACTCGCTGCAGGCCCAGGGCAACCAGGCAAGGCTGCTGCAGCCGATCCCGGTGATCTACGGCCGGCATCGAGTTTATCCCGACCTCGCCGCCACGCCTTGGACCGAGTACGCCGACAACGACCAGTATCTGCACCAGCTGCATTGCATCGGCCAAGGCGCATACGACCTCGAGCAGGTCCGCATCGAGGACACGCCGATCGCTTCTTTCGAGGAGGTCGAGACCGAGTTCGTGCCGCCCGGCGGCAGTGTCGCCCTGTTCGAGGCCGACGTGGTAACAGCACCCGAGGTCGCCGGCCAGGAATTGATCGGCGCCAACCAGCGCGATGCGGGCGAGGACGGCTGGGTCGGCCCGTTCACGGCCAATCCGGCCGGCACCAGCGCGACCGAGATCGGCATCGATGTGGTGATGCCGCGCGGACTCTACTACGCCAACGATGACGGCAGTCTCGGCAACCGCACCATCGCGTGGAAGATCGAGGCCCGCGTCATCGACGACGATGGCGTCGCCGCCGGCGATTGGACAGAGCTTGCATCCGTGAGCGTGACCAAGGCGACCAACACGCCGCAACGCAGGAGCTACCGCTACATGGTTGACGCCGGCCACGAGATCCGCTGGGGCGGTCTCAAGGCGTTTCTGGAGAACCCGCCCGCATTCGGCGACGTCACCCTGCTCGCCGTCAAGATGCGCGCCACCGACAATCTCTCCCAGCGCTCGGCACGCATGATCAATTGCATCGTCACCCGCAAGCTGCCGGTTTGGGACCCGGCGAGCGGCTGGTCCGAACCACAAGCCACCCGATCCATCGCCTGGGCCTTCGCCGACGCCGCCCGGGCGCGCTACGGCGCCGACCTCGCGGACGCCCGCATCGACCTCGCCGCGCTCCATGCGCTCGACGCCGTGTGGCAGACCCGGGGCGACCGCTTCGATGCCGTGTTCGACCAGGGTGTCACCGTCTGGGAGGCGCTCACCCGGATCGCCCGCTGCGGCCGGGCGCTCCCCTTCCTACAAGGCGGCGTGCTCAGGATCGCCCGCGATGCGCCGAGGACTCTGCCGGTGGCGCTGTTCGGGCCGCGCAACATCGTCCGCGGCAGCTTCCGTGTCCAGTACATCATGCCGGGCGAGGACACGGCCGATGCCGTGACCGTGACGTATTACTCCGAGCGCACCTGGGCGCCCGACGAGATCACGGCAAGCCTGCCGGACAGCGCCGCCGAGGCCACGGATAAGCCGGCCACGGTCGAGCTGTTCGGCTGCACCGGCGCGGACCAGGCTGAGCGCGAAGGCCTCTACATGGCCGCCGCCAACCGCTACCGCCGGCGCATCGTCACCTTCCGCACCGAGCTCGAGGGGCTGATCCCGACCTACGGCGACCTCATCGCCATCACGCACGACCTGCCGCGCTGGGGCCAGGGTGGCGAAGTGACGGCCGTCGACGGCCGGACGCTGACCTTGAGCGAGCCGTTGGAATGGGAAACGGACGCGCCCGAGCCACCCACTCACTACATCGCCCTTCGCCGCCGCGACGGCTCGCTGAGCGGGCCCTGGCTCGTAGCGCCTGATGGCGATGAACGATCCGTCGTGCTGAACGAGGACCTCGACTTCACCCCCTACACCGGGGCGGACGAGGAACGCACCCACTTCGCTTTCGGCCCCGGCGAAGCATGGGGCCTGCGGGCGCGGGTGCTCGCCGTCCGGCCCCGCGGCGAGCAGGTCGAGATCACCGCCGTCGGCGAGGACGTGCGCGTGCACGAGGCCGACCAAGCCGCCTGAGCGCCACGAAGTCCAACAGAACACCCGCCGTGATCTTCCATCCTCCGGGACGGTTGGTTTGTCGTGGCGGTGCAGCTATCGGAGACACGCCCGTGAACGAAACCCATCTCATCGAGATTGAGCGCGTGTGCTCGGAGGCCGCACGGCATCTCGCCGAGCACGAGATCGCCTGCGAGCGGCGCTGCGGCGAGCTCCAGGCGCAGCTCACCAAGATCGAGGCGCTCCACAACCGTAACACGCGCCTCCTCTACATCCTGCTTGGCGGCATGCTCGCCGTCGCTACCCGCGCGTTTTGGCCGGCGCTGTTCGGCGGCTGAGCGCCCGAGCGGTCGTCCCGCGCCGCGCCTCCCCCACACCAATAACACCAACCTTTACGGACGCCGCTGCCCCGCGTGCCGGCGGGCGGATCGTTCCCACGCTCTACCATTGGAGATTTGTCATGCTGACCCTGCTCGGCAGTCTGCTGGGATTCGCCACCAGCGCTATTCCCGACATCATGGCCCTGTTCCGCGAGCGCGCGGACCGCAAGCACGAGCTTGCGGTCCTCGACCGACAGATGGAACAGATGCGCCTCGGCCACACCCAGCGCCTCGAGGAAATCGAGGTCAACGCGGACATCGCGGAATCGAAGGCCCTCTACCAGCACGATGCAGCGCTGGGCGGCAGCAGCCGATGGGTGGACGGACTGCGGGCCTCGGTGCGCCCGCTCATCACCTATGCCTTCTTCCTCCTGTTCGCGTCCGTCAAGGGCTCCGGCCTCTATCTCCTGATCGTGGTCGAAGGTCTGCTCATCGCCGAGGCTCGCCGCCATCCCCACCGCCGCGCTCAATCCGCCCCACCGTGCGGCGTCTCCTGCGGTCCCCGCGCTTATCGGGTCCGGGTCCCCATCCAAATCGACCGCTACCGTTCGTGCGGCGAACGGACCTCCTGTTCGGCGGTCTCCGATCCCATCGATGCCGCCGCCGCAATCTCGCCGTGGCGGCACCGCGCCAGCACGGCCATGCAAGGCCGCGAGCGCCAGTCTGACGAAGGAGAACGGATAGTTCGACCGCCCAAATGACGGCTTTTTGCCGCCTGTAAACGGATTCGATGAGCGGTTTCAAGAGGTTGAGAGGACGCAACATCAGCGTTCTGAACCGCTCGACCCCCGTGCACCGTCGCTCCGGCATAAGGTGAACCGTGAGGAGCACGGAGCGGTGCCGCGCGAGCTCCAGCGCTGGGTCTGGGCCGGCGGGCGCAGGCTCAAGGGGCTGGTGCGGCGGCGGGAGGCGGAGGCAAGTCTCTATGCGGCAGGCTCCGAAAACTCGGCGCCAATTCCTCCCCCACCATGCAGCGGTGGGCAGATGATAGCCAATCCGTGCCTAGCCGGTAGCGGCGCATGTGCGACTGCTGTTTGAGCAGCAGGGTCGAGTCCGAAAATGCTGGATCAGACGCTACCCCACGTTTCTTCATGGGCCTTGATCATCGTGTCGAGGGCTCGGTTGATTTCAGCTGTCGCAAACCAAGCGCCGCCAAGCCGCTAGTAGATGAACCTCCAATGCATGTTCGCATCTCTGTTGACCTGCCCCATTTTATGCACCAGTTCCTATGTTAGTCCTGGCACGGTTTGGGGAAGGGCTGATCCGGCGGTAGCCCATCCATAGCGAAGGCCGGGTCAGCGCGCCGACAGATGGAGAATCTGCGCGGGGGGCGTCGCGCCGCGCTGCCGGAAGCGGCGGCCCGCTGCGGCGTCCGTCGGCGCTCTTGCCGCCGCCTGCATTCCGGCCGGTCAGTCCGGGCTAGAACCTCACCTTGAGGCCGGCATTGAAGCCGTGAGCAGCGGTGCCGCCGCCATAGCGGCCCTTGTAGGCCACGCCGAGGACGGTAGTGTCCGAAAGCCCGGCCTCGATGCCGAGCTCGGCGACCAGGGCATCCTCGGCGGTCGGCGCGCCCGTGACCGTGAAGGCTGGACTGTCCGACATCGTGAATGTCGACGACGGGTCGGTGTCGCTAAAGCCATGCCGCCAGCCCGCCATGCCGCGTGCATGGACCATGTCATCCACCTGCACCGCGCCGCGCATGCCGAACGTCGTGAACGCCGTGTGGTCGGTATCCGACGATGCCGTCAGCGCCGCATCGCCGCCGCTTTCGCTGAAGCCGTCCGTGGCGAGACCGGTATAGGACACGCCGGCAAAAGGCTCCAGCATCAACGCGCCGGCCTGCACCTCGTATCCGGCTTCGGCAAAGAGCTGCCAGCTCCTGGCGTCGTAGCCGGCCGAAAGCTGCTGGGATAAATCGCCGATGCGGACAGACCGACGGGCGTCCACGGCATGTCCGTTATACAGCGCGCCGAAGCCGAGGCCCCAAGCGCCGGCCTCGGCGGCGCCGTAAAGGCCGACCGACCATGTATTGACCGAAGCGGAGGACAAGCGTGCCGGCTGGGTCACATCCGTCTGGCCGTAGCCGGCGAGGATGCCGAGGCGCCAGTGGTCGTCCAGCGCACCGTCGGCGCCGAAGAGGGCACCGCTCAAATCCGTCTCCATCCGCGCCGTGCCGAGCGTGGCATCGGTCTCGCTCCGCGAGCCGTAGCCGCTCATCCAGAAGCCGCCGCGCTCATCGGCCGGCGACGACGGATTGCCGAAAGCCGCCGTCGTTGTCCGGGCGCCGGGATCGCCGAAGCGCGCGTTCATGCGGCGGTTGACGGCCGCGACCCGCTCTTGGCCCGTCTCCGCCAGCGCTCCCTTGAGGGACGCATGCACCTCACCCGACAGCGCATCATAGGCGGCCCGTGCCGCCTCCGTCGTGGTCAGGGCCAGAACAGCCTGTGGGAGGTCACCGCTGATCGGCAGGCCGTCAAGCCCGTCGCAGGCCACCGTCCGCTGGTTGGCCGTTCCGGCAAAGTCGCAGAAGCTGTCGCCCTTGCTTACCGAAGACAACGCCACATAGTCGTCGGCATAGCTCAGCCTGTTGTCGATGAACAATGTATCGATCACGTCGTCGGATTGGCCCTCAACGCCTTCGACGGCTTCCAGGATCGTATAGCGGCCGTCATAGGCATAAGTGACGCCCGAGACCCTCACCGAGCCGCCATCAAGGGTGGCCGTGCCGGTGACAATGAGCTTGTCACCACTCTCCGTCGTCGGGTCGATCGTGACGGTAAAGGTGCCGTCCTCGGTATTCACGAAATTGCCGGTGAGAGTGGTGGTCTGCACGGCGTTCGCGCGCCCCGGCGACAGATTGCCCGCATTGGAGAACAGGTCTTCGCCGTCGCTGCCGAGAACCACCGCGGTGCCGGAATTGAACGTCGCACCTGTGTGGTTGTTAAAGACATTGGTCTGTGCTCCTGCAACGTCAACAAAATTAAGGAGGTCTGAAATCAGATTAATTGTACCGGGAGTCGTCAACGTGCCGTAATTGTCGATCGTCTCGTTGCCGGAGCCCCCCAGCACGTCGTCAAATCGTTGTTCTGTACCGTCACTGAGCCGAATCATTTTGCCTCCGCGGACCGTTACAGGACCCCTGATCGTCAGCGTATTGGTCGTATCATTACTAATTTCGACGCCTGCGTCCTGGACACTGGTGATGGTCCCGCCATGCAGTGTGATGCTGGTGGCGCCATTGGATTGTGCATAGATCCCTTGGCTGTTATCGCCCGAGGCGGTGATGTCGCCCGTCACGTTAATCTTAACAACAGCAGAGCTGTTAGGATTTTCGGTATCGCTATTGCTATCGGATAATACATAGATCCCGGTGCTGTTATCGCCCGAAGTGGTGATGTCGCCCGTAAAGTTAACCGTCACAGCGCCATTGCCATAGGATCGTGCATCGATCCCCGCGCTCCTCTCGCCCGAGGTGGTGATAGTGCTGCCGTTCTTCATTTTAACCGTCATATCGCCTTTGCCATAGGATTCTGCATAGATCCCCGCGCTCTCCTCGCCCGAGGTGGTGATAGCGCCCGTCACTACCGTAATATCAATATTGCCGGCGCTGTTCTGGTCGTCGATAAACGCAGAAATCCCTCCGCTTTTGTTTTTTGTGGTGGTGATATCGCCCTCCAGGTCAACCGTCACATCGCCGTCGGAATCTGCAGAGATCCCGTGGCTTTCTTTGCCATAGGTGGTGATATCGCCCGTCATTGTAACCGTCACATCGCCGTCGGCATCGGAATCTGCAGAGATCCCTCCGCTGCCCTCGTCCGAAGTGGTGATATTGCCCGTTACTGTAACCGTCACATCGCCGTCGTCCCTGGAATCTGCAGAGATCCCTTCGCTGCCCTCGCCCGAGGTCTTGATATTGCCCGTCACTGTAACCGTCACAGCGCCGGTGCCCCGGGATTCTGCTGCGATCCCGTTGCTCTGCCTCTCGCCCAAGGTGTTGATATTACCATCCACTGTAACCATCACATCGCCGTCGCCGTCGGCATTGGATTTTGCAAAGATTCCGTCGGCGGAAATGCCCTCGGTGGTGATATTGCTGCCCTTCTTCATGTTAACCGTCACAGCGCCATCGGAATTTGCATAGATCCCACGGCTCCTTTGCTTGGCTTTGATATTGCCCCTAAATGTAACCGTCACAGCGCCTTCGCCACCGGAATTTGCATAGATCCCTGCGCTGCTGGTAGTACCGAGCCCGGAAATCTCGTCGGGATCGCCCTCGGTTTCGATATCGCCCGTCACATTAACCGTCACAGCGCCGTCGTCCTCGGATCTTGCATAGACCCCTTCGCTGCACTCCTGGTTATCACTTGTGTCGCAAAGACCCTTGGCGGTGATCTTGCCCGTCACTGTAACCGTCACATCGCCAGCGGATCTTGCAGAGATTCCTCTGGCGTTAGTGCCCTTGGTGGTGATGCCGTTGGCACCGGTATCGACGGTGAGGGTGATGTCGGTATTACCGTAGGTGTCAGTGGCTTCGTTATGGGTATTAAAATTGATCCCGCTTGTCCCTGCCTCCGGAGCGATATCGCCGTTCAGAGTATTGACTTTGAGCGTGGTGTAGGTGTCGTCCGGACTATTGACCTTCACACCACCGGACAGGTTGCCGGTACAGGTCACCGTCTTGTCGCTGACGGTGCACTGGGAGGACTCCGGTGTGACCGGCTCCGCCTGCGCAGCGAGCCCACCGCCGAAAAGCATCGCTGCCGCGGCAACCCACGGTAGAAACGCACGGCACACCGTGCGGAAACGCGACACGGTCACGGCACCGCCGGCGCCGCGGCCTTCGCGGTCGCTCTCAGGGTTCATCGCGCAACGCCCATTTCGCATGGGAGACTCGTCAGCAACACACTGCCCTTGTGCCGCGGCCGACACGTCGCGGGCCCGCTTAACTCCGCCCGGTCCCAAGCTAACAACCGCCTATTCCTCGTGCAAGCGGCAAGGCACCGGCGATCGACGCGGCAGCCCGGGAGCGGACGGTTCCAACAAACCGCTGAAGAGCGAAGACGGCGCGTCGGAAGGCGCCGCGCCGCGCGACCGGCGCCGGCCACGGCGAGCGTTCGCCGGCGCGCATCAACCACCGCAACGGCTATCGCGACCGGGTGTGGGAGAGCCGCGCCGGCAGCGTCGCGCTGAACATTCCCAAGCTGCGGAAGGGCTCCTACTTCCCCGGCTTCCTGGAGCCCCGGCGGATGGCCGAGAAGGCGCTCACGGCGGTGATCCAGGAGGCCTACATCCAGGGCGTCTCGACCCGATCGGTCGATGACCTGGTCCAGGCCATGGGTATGACCGGCATCTCCAAGAGCCAGGTCTCGCGGCTCTGCGGAGAGATCGACGACAAGGTCCGGACCTTCCTCGAGCGGCCCCTGGAAGGCGACTGGCCCTACCTCTGGCTGGATGCAACCTATGTGAAGGTGCGCCAGTCCGGGCGCATCGTCTCGGTCGCGGTGATCGTCGCCGTCGCCGTCAACACCCAGGGCCGGCGCGAGGTCCTCGGCATGGCGGTCGGCGCCTCGGAGGCCGAGACCTTCTGGACCGAGTTCCTCCGATGCCTGGCCAGACGGGGTTTGCGCGGCGTCACGCTGGTGATCTCCGATGACCACAAGGGCCTCAAGGCCGCCGCCGCTCGTGTCCTCAACGCCACTTGGCAGCGCTGCCGGGTGCACTTCATGCGCAACCTCCTGGGCCATGCCGGCAAGCAGGGCCGGCGCGTGGTCTCCGCCTTCGTCGCCACCGCCTTCGCCCAGGAGGACGCCGCGGCCGCCAAGACCCAGTGGCGCCAGGTGGCCGACCAGCTCCGCCCCAAGGCGCCCAAGCTGGCAAACCTCATGGACCAAGCCGAGCCCGACGTGCTGGCCTATATGAGCTTCCCCAAGGAGCACCGCACCAAGCTCCACTCGACCAATCCCCTGGAGCGCCTCAACGGCGAGATCAAGCGCCGCACCAACGTCGTCGGCATCTTCCCCAACGAGGCCGCCATCACCCGACTGAGCGGCGCTATCCTCATGGAGCAGAACGACGAATGGGCGGTGCAGAGGGCGCGCTACATGACCCTGGAAACCATCGCGCCGGTGAGCGACAATGCCCTCATCAAGATGCCTCCCGAGGCCGCTTGAGCGATCCGGCTCAGCCCGCCGGACACCGCGACCCGCTCGCGGCTCTACACCACGTCACGCACCTACGGTGCTAACTCATTGATAAGGGGTCGTTTTTTCTCTCGAACACTGTTGCAGAGGAACGGATTGGGTAACCTGCCCTTCCCCGGCTGCAACCGTAACCGGGAGAAGATGTGTGACCGGAACCGCCCTCACCGACGCCCGCGTCAGGGCGCTGAGACCTCGCAAGGACACTTACGACATTCGCGACGCCAGGCTCAAGGGCTTCGGCGTCCGCGTGCTGCCCTCGGGCCGCAAGCGTTTCTTCGTCCACTGCCAGCATCGGAGAGAACGCGTCTGGAAGATCGTCGGCGACGCCGCGAGGATGAATGTCCGCGATGCGCGGTCGCAAGCAGCCGGGATGCTCGCCGCGATCCGGCGGGACGGGAACGCGCGCCCCCGGCCCGACGAAACCCTCTTCGAAGCCGTCGCCGAAACCGTGTTCCAGCGTCACGAACGGGTCTGGAAGGCAAGCACCCTTTGCGTGAACCGCTGCTACCTGCGCAACCAGATCCTGCCGTATTTTGCCGGACGCCGCATCGCCGACATCGAGCGGCACGATGTCAGAAACTGGTTCGCGTCCCTGCGCGCGACGCCGGTCGCCGCTGACCGGTCCATGCCGGTGCTGTCCGTCATCATGAGAGAAGCGGAACGGATGGGCCTTCGGCCGGAGGGGGCCAACCCCTGCCGGGGCATCCGGCGCTATCGCCGGAAGGGGCGCGAGCGCTTCCTTTCCGACGACGAACTCCGCCGATTGTCCGGAACGCTGGCCGCATATGCGGAGCTGTGTCCGCACCAAGTCGCCGTGACCCGCCTTCTTCTGCTGACCGGATGCCGCAAGGGCGAGATCCTGACCCTGCGCTGGTCCGACTACCGCGAGGGTCACCTCTTTCTACGCGACAGCAAGACGGGCCCCAGAACGGTGTGGCTGTCGACCCCGGCCAGGCGCATCCTCGACATGCTGGGGCGGACGAGCCCATGGGTCTTTCCGGGACCGCGAGGGGACCGGCCGCGGCAAGGCGTCTGGCTGCAGCGCTTCTGGCACAGGGTCCGCGCGGAAGTGGAGCTGCGCGACATGCGTGTTCACGACCTCCGCCATACCCACGCGAGCATTGCGCTGAGGCAGGGCGAGACCGTCCTCGCCATCGGCCGGCTGCTCGGTCACCGGAACCCGGAGACGACGCTCAAATACACGCATCTGGCCGACACAATGGTTCGCGAAGCTGCCGAAACGGTCGGCGCCGTGCTGGAGGGCTGAGGCATGGCAAGCAAGGAACGCATGCGGCTTACCGACGCCGCCATCGCCCGCCATCGCCCCCGCGAGCGGGAATATACGGTCTGGGACGATCGAGTGCCCGGTCTCGGGGTCCGGGTGCGGCCGTCCGGCGGGCGGAGTTACGTCCTGTTGCGCGATGTCGGAGGCCGCTCCAAGCGCGTCTCGATCGGCCCGGTCTCGACGATGACCGTCGCAGAGGCTCGCCGGGAATGCCTCGCCCGCCAGGCGAGCCCCGAGCCCGACAGTGCGTCCGGGCCCACGCGCGCGCCGCTGTTCCGGGATTTCGTCGCGGGCGAGTGGAGAAAGACTCATTTCGAGGGATACAAGCCATCGACCCGGCGAACCGCAACCCATCTGGTGGAGAGGCGCCTCCTGCCCGCCTTCGGATCGAAACCGCTCGACCGCATCACCACGGCGCGCATCGGGCGCTGGTTCGATGCCTTCAGCCGGACCGCGCCCGGCAACGCCAACCACGCGCTCGATCTTCTCCGGCAGATCATAAACTTCGCTGTCGCCCGCAGCCATGTCGAAACCAACACCGCGCGAGCCGTGAAAAGGAACCGGCGGCCGGTGCTCACGCGCTTTCTGTCACGGGAAGAGATATCCCGGCTCCATAGGGTGCTGGACAGGCAGACCCGCCATAGCAGGCGTGAGCAGGCGGATATCATCCGGCTTCTGCTCCTGACCGGATGCCGCAGAAGCGAGATCCTCCGGCTGCGCTGGTCGGAAGTCGATCGCGACAGGCTGGTCCTCGCCGACGGCAAGACGGGGCCCAGGATCGTTCCCCTCAATACCCCGGCCCGGCGTATTCTCGAACGCCGACCGCGCGGCGGAAGCCCCTTCGTATTTCCCTCCCCGAGCGATCCCACCCGGCCCCGCAGCCGCAACCTTGGGTTCTGGTATCGCGCCCGGCGCGAGGCTTGCATTGAGGACGTTCGCCTTCACGACCTCCGCCACACGCATGCCAGCCACGCGGTGATGAACGGCGTGCCGGTGCCGGTGGTCTCCCGCCTGCTCGGCCATGCCAGCGTAAGCATGACGCTGCGCTACGCCCATCTCGGGGACCGGGACGTCGAGGCGGCGGCCGAGAGGGTCGGGCAATCCATCGCCGCCATCATGGGCATTTGACCGTGCGGTTGCCGGTGTCGATCCAAGCGATTCCTCGAACGGTTGTGACCATTTGCAAGATGATTGATCGTTTGGTTGGCAGCCTCCGTTTAACACTCAGCCTCATAACCTGAAGGTAGTAGGTTCAAATCCTACCCCCGCAACCAAATAAAGTCCGTAGCTTCAATAAGTTACAGGATTTTTCCTTTTTGCGGTAAAGACGTGATTGGTCTCGTGGACGCACTATGGACGCATGAGGGAGCGAAATCGTGCGAGTGTCCGGGAGGTCGTGCGCGTTATTCCTGAACCCAGATCGGCAGGATGCCCCGTTGCACCCGAGTGCAGCTACGCCCATCTCGCGGTAGATCCGGTAAAGTAGGCGGCAGATGATGCGTCGGTCAGCCTCAGGGTGACTTTGCACTACGAAAGGCTTGTCCCACCGAGCTAGTAGAGGGATTGTCAGCGATGCGAACCGCTGTGCTATCGTGATGGAGCTGAGGCTGCGCCTACAGAACCGCGCTCCTCGGCAAGGTGGCAACTTGTCTCGATACAGCAATGTTATTTGCCTCGACGCTCGAGCAGGCAGGACTAAATCCGGTCGTCGCTCTACCTGAGGATCACGCATTGGTTGGCGTCTGGCTCCAACCGGAAGAGCTCTCCACCGTCGTGATAGATGAAGCGGAGACACTCAGGAAGCGTATTGACCTTCGAGAACTGACGGTCATCGAAACCACCTGCGTGACGTCTAACCCGGCTCCGCCCTTTTCCAAATCTTTCAACCTGGCCAAAGGCAACATTCTTCCTGAAAGCGACAGCACCTTCGTTGCCGCTGTTGATATCCGCCGGGCGCGGGCACATAGCATCACGCCTCTCGGCCTCAAGTCAGAGGCACCCGCACCGAGTGGCCAGGAACCAAGCACGGTCGCGGAATCGGCACTGGAAGAAGCGCCGGCGCTGCCCGATTTCGATGGTCCGACCCCCGAGGATGAGAAGCCTGAGACGCCGGAGGGGCGGCTGGAACGATGGCAGCGGCGACTCTTAGATCTCACGCTAAGAAATCGTCTGCTAAATCATCGTTCGACCAAGACCAGCTTACGCATCATTTGCCCGGAACCGGGCCGACTCGAAGACAAGATCGCCGACGGCTCCCGCATCCAGATTGCTGCGGTTCCCCAGTCCTCTGCTGAGAGACAAGACCAGCAGATCCAACAACAGCGAACGGGCGAACTTATCACCGAAGAGTACGCGCGCGACGAGCTTGAACATGGTCGCGTGCTTGTTGATCTTCCGAAAGAAGAGCTTTCCAGACGCACCGTCGATATCTATCGCAAGACCCAGACCGCGCTGCAGGAAGGCGGAGCCAACACGCTTTACTTAGCTCTGGGATTCCTGCTTTGGAAAAGAGACGAAAAGGACGAGCGCAGGTTCCGAGCTCCGCTAATTCTTCTTCCTGTCATGCTCGAGAGAAAGTCCGTCCGCAGTGGTGTACGTATGGTCTCCCACGACGACGAACCGCGTTTCAACACGACCCTGCTTGAAATGATTCGCCGAAACTTTGGGATCGATATCAAGAGCCTCGACGGGGAATTACCGGCGGATGAGAGTGGCGTCGACGTGGACGGTATTTGGAATATTGTCAGAAGGGCGGTGAAGGACGCTCCCGGTTTTGAGGTCATTGAGGACGTTGTTCTCGGTCACTTTTCCTTCGCCAAGTACCTGATGTGGAGAGACCTCGTCGATCGACTCGATGCCCTGCGGGAGAACGCCGTCGTCTGCCACCTCATCGACACGCCGCGTGATCCATATACCACGGATATCGATTTTGTTGCGTCGTCCGAGCTCGATCATCGATACAAACCATCCGAACTACTGACGGCCCTGCCGACTGACTCTTCGCAAATGGCAGCAATCGCGACCGCTGATCGTGGCAAGGACTTCATCATTATCGGTCCACCCGGTACGGGCAAAAGTCAAACGGTTGCCAACCTGATCACGCACAATCTCGAAAAAGGAAGAACGGTTCTTTTCGTTTCCGAAAAGATCGCCGCGCTCGAGGTCGTTTATCGACGACTGAGTGAAATCGGTCTCGATCGTTTCTGCCTAGAGCTCCATTCCAACAAGGCTCGAAAAGTCGACGTACTCAACCAGGTGCGTAGGGCCTGGAATTGGGCCGGTCTGGAATCGCCCAAGAACTGGCAAGCGCAGGCCGACGAGCTTCAAGCACTACGTGACCGCCTGAACCTTGTTGTCAGTCGTTTGCACCGAAAGTGCAGAAATGGGCTGACACCCCATGACGCCATTGGCATGAAAATCCGGGACGCGGAGCTTGCTAGCCTCCTCACACTGTCCTGGCCTACCGCGGAGTTTCACGACGAAGCAGCTCTCAAGACCATTCGTGCCACGGTCGAGAAGCTCGCTATCCAGGCAAAAGCGGTCGGAGACATCTCCTCAAGTCCCTTCCAACTCATCGGTCGCAGCGAATGGTCGCCGCAATGGCAATCCCAAGTCGTTGAGCGGGCCGGCCAACTATCTGCCGCAGCGAGGCGCTTAGAGCGCAGCCGCGATGACTTTTGTCAGGCAATCAACTTCGCGATGTCCGATTGGTCCCTGGAGCACCTGGATACACTCGGCGATTTGGCTGATCTGCTTCTAGATTCATACCAAGAGCCGACCGCTTATGCACTTGAGCCGGACGGTCCGGAGCGCATCAAAGCCTTGGGAGAGGCCGTTGCAAGGCTCAAAGCGTAGGCCGAATCTCAGGCATCGCTGAGCTGCGGGTACGAACCTTTTGCTTGGCGGGCGCTTGACGGTGAAGGTATCAGCCACCGCTGGGCGGCCGCCTCGGCAGCACGGTGGCCACAGCGCTTCTTTGCGAGACGCAGCATCCTAAAGGAAATGCGCGCGAGCGGCGCCCGGGGAAGGCCGGATCCTGCAAGAGACGCCGAGATTCTGAAACAGCTGCGGCAGGAGGGCGAGGCGATTGACCTACTGCATCACCTGCTCTCCGACTTCAACGAATGGACCGAACACGAGACTGATCCGTCAGCCATAGAATCGCTCCACCGTCTAGGCGAACGTGCGCGTCTCGTCGTAGGCAAGCTCGTCAAGGACGTGAATTCACTGGCTGAAATCAGTGCAAGTGTCCGTTCCCTCCTCCTGGAAGGTAACGACTTGCTCGCCCCGGAGGCAGCCATAGGGCTTGCAGCGGCCGCCTACCGGAGTTCGTTCGACGATTTCAATCAGGCTAGCAAGGGATTTGAGGCTGTTGCAGGTGCGTCCGCGCAGAATGCGTTCGCCGCTTCAAGCCACGCCCTGGAGCAGCTTCGGGAGACTGCGGATACCATCTCGACCCGGAGCAACGAACTGCGCGACTGGTGTGCTTGGCGAAAACGTAGAGCGGAAGCCGTCGACGCCGATCTTCTACCTCTTGTTGAAGCACTGGAACAGGGAAGGGTTTCGGGAGACGCAATAAAGGAGACCTTTGAAGCGGCCTACTGCACATGGTGGTCTGCAGCCATCATTGGGGAGGACGAGGTTCTTCGGACATTCTCAACCCCCGAACACGAGGCAACGATTGAGAGGTTCCGAGACATCGACGATCAGTTTCAGCACACAACAGCCCATTTTGTTGCGGCGAAGATCGCAAGCTCAATGCCTGAGCAGGATGGTGTTCGGCTCGACGCCCAACCGGCGGCGATCGCGCCCGCGCGTCCGCCCGCCATCCAGCCTCTTCACCCATCCCCCGCGATTGCCGATACCACGGGCGTCCGCTCCAAGCCTGCCGCGTTGCTGGCCGCCGCAACCGCTCTGCTTCCCGGCCTGGAGGCGGGCCGGGCGCTCGATGCAAAGACCTTGCGCGAGGCCATGAGCGCGGCCTTCGGCGCCAGCGACACGCAAGGCGCCTGGGTCTGGAAGGACGCCTACGAAGCGGCCGAAGCCGCGATGGTGCTGTTCATCCAGCGTTACGGCCGCCTCATGCGCCGCGAGGCCGGCGCCGGACCCGGATCCGCCGCCGCCATGCTCGCCATGCTGGAGACCCTGGCGGCGCTGGAGCCGTCCCAGACAAGGCGGTCGGAGGAACAGCTTGCCCCGCAGCAGTTCTCCACTCCCTTGCCGCTCGCCTACGCCGCGCTGCAAGCCGCTGCCATCCGGCCCGGCGACATCGTGCTGGAGCCCTCGGCCGGCACCGGCATGCTCGCCGTCATGGCCGAATGCGCCCTCGGCAAGCGCAGCAATGGCGCGCGATCGGGGAATCCCCTGCACCTGAACGAGATTGCCGCCGTTCGCGCCGGGTTGCTCTCAGGCCTGTTCGCGCACGCGCCGGTCACCCGCCACAACGCGGAGTCCATCGCCGATTATCTGCCGGGCCTGCGTCCCACCGTGGTGTTGATGAACCCGCCGTTTTCGGCGAGCCCCGGCGTCCAGCGCATCCGCCATGAGGCGGATTTGGGCCACATCCGTTCCGCCTTTTCCATGCTCCCGGCGGGCGGGCGGCTGGTGGCTATCACGTCGGCCGGCTGCATCCCGGGCGATGCCGCCTGGAGCCGCGCCTTCGAGCGCCTCGATCCACCGCCGCGCACCGTCTTTTCCATCGCCATCGCCGGGCGCGCCTACGCACGGCGCGGCACGGCCTTCGATACCCGGCTGACCGTAATCGATCGCGCGAACGCATCCGGCGTTCCGATCGACGCGCGGGAATCCGTCCCCACCGCTGCCGGGTTGCTTGCAGCTATCGCCGCCAATGTGCCGCAGCGGCAGGCAGTCGTGCCAATATCCGCTGCGCTTGTTCCGGCCGGCGATCTGTTCGGCCATGCCGCCGCACGGCCGGCCCCGCGTAAGCGGGCAGCGGCCACCGCGCCCAACACCAGACCCGCAGACCCGCCGGTAGCCCGGCGGCGCCGAATAGCTCAGCATCTTCTTCACCGTCCGGCGGTCGATGCCGAACCGACGGCCCGCATCGTGATGGCTCAGACCCTCGTCGACAACCGCCAGACGAACCGCCGCATAGAGCTCCACGCCGTACATCTCCTGCCCCTCACCACAACCGACAAGGGGCTATAGGTGGCGCAATTTTGCGCCGCCGCAACCGGACCGCCCAGCCGCTCCGCGTGCTGCATTATTCCTCCGCCGTTAACAATCTTGCCCTGGGTTTGCGGGTGATACGGTGCGCCCCGAACGTGATCCATACCGTGGTCCTCGAGCCATTCAGCCAGATCGCCGGAGATATAGGACGAGCCGTTGTCGCTGAGCAGCCTCGGCTTGTGGACGACATTGGCGCGATTGCAGCCTGAGGCTTCTAGCGCCAACTTCAGTGTTGCCGTCACATCGTCCGCCGTCATGTTGGTGCAGAGCTTCCAAGCAATGATGTAGCGGGAATAGTCGTCCAGGATGGTCGACAGGTAAAACCAGCCCCAGCCGATGACCTTGAGATAGGTGAAGTCGGTCAGCCACAGCTGGTTCGGCGCCCTGGTCTTGTCGCGGAACTCATCGGCTGCCTTGATGACCACGAAAGCGGGGCTGGTGATCAGGTCGTGGGCCTTGAGAAGCCGGTAAACCGAGGCTTCCGAGACAAAGTAGCCCCTGGTGTCCGTAAACCTGACGGCCAGTTCCCGGGGCGACAGCTGCGTCTCCTCCAGGGCAAGATCGATGATCTGCCCCCGGACATCATCCGGGATCGGGTTCCACACCCGGCCCGGGCTGTTGTTGCGATCCTCAAGACCGGCGTCGCCAAAGGCCAGAAAGCGATCGTACCAGCGATAAAAGGTGGTCTTCGGAATGCCCAGCTTGTCCAAAGTGGACCCGACGCCCAGGTGGGACTGCTCGACCAGGCGGATGATCTCCAGCTTCTCGGATGCGGGATACCTCATTCCTCGTCTCCCCCATGCCCGATCATTTTTTTGAGAAGACGGTTCTCCAGCGAAAGTTCGGCGACCAACTCCTTCAAGTCGCGCATTTCCTGGCGCAGGCCTTTAACCTCGCCCGAGGTCGCTTGGCGCCCGGTGTCGCCGGCGAGCCACTTCTTGCCCGCTTCCAAAAACTCTTTCGACCGGCTGTAATACAGACCCTCGGCGATGCCCTCGCGGCGGCACAAGGCGGCGATGCTCTCCTCGCCGCGCAGGCCCGACACCACGATCCGGATCTTCTCCTCAGCCGTATACTGCTTGCGTGTCTTGGGCTAATATCCCGAACCGTTCTCTCCGCCGGGTCGTTCTTGCTCATTGATTTCTGTCTCATCTTCGTTCCCTTCGGTCACTACGATGAGCCAGAAATCCTCCGTTATGCAATTACCTCAATTTGTCCCAAAGGCGCTGACGTCAGACAGTCCCTCCAGGTCGGTATTTAATTTACCGCCTGGTCCGGGATCCGGGAGCAATGTCAAACTGCCCAGCCCAGTACGGCGAGATGTAGCCCCAGAAGAACTGGAAGTCCTCCTTAATCCGCTTCGTCCGTTTCTGCCTAAAATTGCTGCAGCTGCTGCGTGGTTGGCTCCGCGCAGCAGTACCATGGTTCCGACATGTGAGGAATCGGATCACCGAGATCCGCAGGGAGAGCAGGAACAGGTTCACCCGACGCCTTGTGCGCCAAAAACCATATCTCGGCAAAGACGGCTTTGCGATCGAGCGCCAGTTGTTCCGCTGATTCCACCAGCCCCTGAATTCGGCACTGCAATTCGTCCACCGCCGGATCCTCGTGTTTCCATGGGTATCCAAGGAGCTGCTCGTCATACGTCTCAACCATCTCGACAAATCCCGGAATATGAAGCAGGTAGGAGCCCAACGGAATCAGCAGACGTATCGCGAGCTGAATTGGAGGAACACTCTCGACTAACCTGAGTGACACCAACCTCTCCAGTAGCTCGATGTAACCCCTTAGCGTCGTCCATGGTGTGAAAGCGACAAATGTCGGTGCAAATGAGATGCCGACATCTCGAAGCAGAGCAACCGCACGATCAAAATCGGCGTTGGTATGGTTCTTGTCCAAATGACCCAGCACCACGTCGTCGACCGCTTCGACGGCCGAAATAACGAAAAGGCAACCCGTTTCCTTGAGAACAGGTAACACCCGTTGCAGCTTGATAATATGCTCGACCTTGATGGTGGCGTCGTAGGTGAGAGCGGGAAATTCCGAATGCAGCGCGTGAGCCAGCCGCAACGCATGGGTAGGTCCATTGAGAAAGTCGGGATCGCCAAACGATACATGCTCAGCTCCGACCGCAACCTGCTGCCTGATGTCGCCCATCACTACATCCACCGGTACCACACGAAACTTGCCCTTATACACCGGGACCACAGGGCAGTGGCGGCACAAGTGTTTACAACCGCGACTGCCTTCGACAAATCCGACAATACGAGTGGCGCCGTCTCCCAGTCGCAGATGCGCGTAGCGCGAGATCTCGGGTAAGGTCGAGCGATCCGGCACTCTAAACGTGACTTTGGACAGATTGATCTGGGCCTCGTCCTGGGAAGGTGATTCACCGCGACTCAACTGGTCGGCTAGCGACAATAGATGTGGCTCGACCTCACCGCCGAACACGGTTTTTGCACCGAGTGATCGGAATAGACCATCGTTCATCGGAGCATATAGACCGTAGACGCTAACGTGCGCCTGGGGCGCAAGCGCGCGGATGCGGGGCAAAGCCTCCGCGGCAATACGAGCTGCTGTATGCATGCCTACGTATACGGCAACAAGCTCGGCATGGCCCAGTGCAACATCGTCTAACTGCTGCAAGGACAGCTCGAGGCAGCACACCTGGTGACCCGCTTCCTTGAGCCACGCTGCCGGCTGCGCGAGGGCGAAGGGTTGGCGGCCCAGCTCATACGGGTTGATCAGGACAACCTTCATAACGGGGATGGCCTCGCGTATCCGCTTTAGAAGAGGCTAACCGGGCAGGCGGGACAAGGACTCGGCGACACTTGGCAACTCACCTGACTCTATGTCGCTGCGCCGTCGTTCGTGGAACTGAGTGAGTATCGCGTTAGCCTTGGCTAGGGTCTCGATCTCCGAGACATACTGCTCGATCTTTCCACCATGCAGACCCCACATTGCCACATCATCACTCAGTACGTCGAGATACGCTCGGGCGCCGCAGCAGCCCAAGCTCGCGGCCGAGCGTGCACTGTTTGCAACCTGGGGAATCAGTGCACAGGCAGGTCTCCCCATGGCGATTGGCACGGCGCCGTCCACCCGCGCCAATGCCTCGGATAACACCAAGCCCTGGGCGGAATGTGCAAACAGCAGCACTACCTGGGGTTGCTCTGCCATCTCTCCCAAGGGGCAATAGACAACATAGGATACCGAATTCTTCATAACCGGAAGGGCTGCAACCTCGTCGGGCCGCACATAGTCCAAGCCCTGCATGGCCGCAAGCGCATCCTGCAGTTCGCCCGCTTGGGAGTCGGGTGCTCCAGCGATGTTATGGGTGTGTATCCCGATAGAGCAGAAGCGATGGTCACTCGCGGTAGTAGTTACCGCTCGATTTGCCCCTTGCTCCCAGAATGCACAGCCAGCCGCTACCGGGGTTGCCGGCCTGGCCATCGCCGACGGTGCTCGGCTTGGAAAACTGACCGCTACCGGCGGTACCGCCAAATGCAGAGCAGCCATCAGTCTTTCAGAAAGCTTCTCATACATGCTCACCCAACCGCTCCTTCTCACAGTCATGGACTGGAGCATGTTATCCTGTATTGGCGATCACTTAAAAGCGCGGATATTTGCTCATTTTCCGCGGCTGGTAGTGAGCGGGGGAGTGGTCTGGCATGAGCATTCGGTTTGGGTGCCCTGGCGGGCTTCAGTCGAGCGGCCTGTCATCTGTTCCGAGCGGTTCGCCGGCGCGGTCGCGCATGAGCGTGTCGTTCCAGTCCTGTCCGTCGAGGGCCGGCCGCAGGCGGACGACCCTGCTGTCCTTTCGGATGCGCGCCAGTTTCTCGTATTCCCGCAGGAAGGTCGGCAGCTTCAGCCTCTTCAGGTGATGTTCGAGCAGGATGCGGGGGGCCTCAACCATGGCCGGCCCCACCGGCCAGCGGGGTGGCGTAGTCGGCGCTCCGCGTGGCGGCGACGAAGGGCTGGGGCAGGTGCGGATAGCGCGACAGGTCGAGATGCACGGGCCGCCTCTCGATGCGGGCCAGCAGCAGGTGCTTGACGGCGTCGAAGCCGATCAGGCGGCGCTTCACCGCGTCGCGCACCGCGGCCGCCACCTGCGGTTCCGGGAAGTCTTCGTGCAGGCGCAGCACCTGGATGTATTCGCGCTTGCCGCGCGGCCCGAAGCGCGCCTTGAGGAGGCGGCGCAACGTGTCGAAGGCCGGATCGAGCTTCCACCCTCTCAGCGGCGCCGCCTGGTCCAGGGCGCCCGGCTTCTTCTCCAGCAGCGACAGATAGTGCAGCGGGTCGTAGACGACGTCGCCGCGGACATAGCTGCGCCGATGGCGGGCGACGATCTCGGCGCCGAGCGCGATCTCGACCCGGTCGACATAGCCCTTGACCGTCACCTTCTTGTGGGCGTGCACCGCCGGTGCCGAGTAGTCCACCAGCCGGTAGCGCACCAGGGCCGTCGACGAGACCTGGCCCGGCACATGCTCGCAGGCCTCGAAGGGAACCGCCGGCAGATCACGCAGGGCCTCGAGATCGGCGAGCAGCGCCGCCGTCTGCTCCCCTGCCGAAGCGGTCGCGGAACAGATAGTGCGACTGAAGATGTGAGAACGCCTGCGTCCTGAGGCGCGTGCCGTCGCCCCCCGCCGAGGAAGGCGAAGGCGCTGACATGGCCGTCCAGGAATGCCTCCGTCGTCTCCCGGGGGGAGGCCTTCACGAACCAGACATTGGAATGGGGCAGGATCAGGCAGAAGAAGGCAACCTTCTCGCGCCGGCCCGGCAGCTCCACCACCGCCTCGCCGAAGTCGACCTGGGCGTGGCCCGGCGGGTGATGCAGTGGAACGAAAGCCTCGCGCGTCGACTGCCGCCGGGAACGCACATAGTCCTTGACGATGCAGACCGTGTGGAAACTCTGGGTGGCGGGGGATTCCGTCCGTCTCATGGCGATGTTAGGGTCCGCCATGAGACACATTCCTGGCGTTGACCGCTCTCAGGTTCTGCTTCTGCCGGAAGCAGTGGACGATTACGTGGGCCGGGATAACCCGGTCCGTTTCATCGATGCCTTCGTGGATGGTTTGGACCTAGCGGCCGCTGGTTTCGAGCGCGCCGCGGCGAAGGCGATAGGTCGTCCCGGCTACGATCCGGCGGACCTGCTGAAGCTCTACATATACGGCTATCTCAATCGGGTACGTTCGAGCCGCCGGCTGGAGGCAGAGAGCAAGCGTAATCTCGAAGTGATCTGGCTGTTGCGGCGTTTGTCGCCAGACTTCAAGACGATCGCCGATTTCCGGCGGATCAATCGGGCGGCCTTCCGACAGGTGTTTCGGGAGTTCGTGAGGCTATGCCGCGAACTGGAGCTGTTCGGACGCGAGCTGGTGGCGGTTGACGGTACACGGATCAAGGCAGTGAACAGCCGGAAGCGGAACTTCACCAAAGCGAAGCTGGCGAAGGCGTTGGCCGAGAGCGACGAGAGGTTGTCGCGTTATCTCGACCGGCTCGACGAGGCCGACGAGCAAGACGAGGGCGGCACCGGCGGCGGCGAGGTGGAGCATATCCAGGAGAAGATCGCTGCGATCCAAGGGCGGCGTGAGCGGTTTGAGGAACATCGAGACGCGCTGGCTGCGAGTGGCGAGGACCAGCTCTCTTTGACGGATCCGGACAGCCGGGCGATGTACGCCGAGACCCGGGTCGGTGTCGGCTACAACATTCAGATCGCCGTGGACGCCAAGCACAAACTGATCGCCGAGCAGCAGGTCCATAACAAGGTCAGCGATCTCGGTCTATTGGCCGAGACGGCGGTGGTGGCCCGTCGGAACCTGGCCGTCGATCGGATCGACGCGGTCGCCGACGCGGGCTACTTCAAGATCGAGGATATCGAGGCCTGCGAGAATGCCGGCGTCGTGCCGCATGTGCCCAAGCCCCAGCGCGGATCCACGGTGAGCCAGGGGCTCTTTCCCAAGGAACGCTTCCGCTATGACGGCGGCGAGGACATTTACATCTGCCCCGACGGCCAACGCCTGGCGCTACACAGCAAGCGCAAGCGCCGAAGCGATCCTGGAGCGCATGGCAGAACGATTGGCGGCCCGCCCGGAGCTGCTCGATGCGCGCCGTGAAAGCGTCGAGCATCCCTTCGGCTCAATCAAACAATGGATGGGCCAGGGTGCCTTCCTGACCCGGCGGCTGGAGAACGTGCGCGGCGAGTTCAGCATCACGGCGCTGGCTTACAACATCCGCCGCGCGATCTCGCTGGTAGGTGTTCCCGCCTTGATCGCCGCCGCGAGGGCATGAGACGGGAATCAGGCCAAAATCGAGCGCCGCACATCGATCCACGGAGGCCTGGAGCCCCTTCCACAGGGCTACCGGCGCCAAACCGCCAGATTACGTGGGATCGCCGCAAATCATGGTTACCTAAACCTCCATCCCCGCCACCCAGAGTTTCCACACGGTCTGCATGGTGAAGGACTATGTGCGTTCCCGGCGGCAGTCGACGCGCGAGGCTTTCGTTCCACTGCATCACCCGCCGGGCCACGCCCAGGTCGACTTCGGCGAGGCGGTGGTGGAGCTGCCGGGCCGGCGCGAGAAGGTTGCCTTCTTCTGCCTGATCCTGCCCCATTCCAATGTCTGGTTCGTGAAGGCCTCCCCCCGGGAGACGACGGAGGCATTCCTGGACGGCCATGTCAGCGCCTTCGCCTTCCTCGGCGGGGTTCCGCGCTCGATCCTCTACGACAACACGACCCTGGCGGTGGCGCGGATCCTGGGCGACGGCACGCGCCTCAGGACGCAGGCGTTCTCACATCTTCAGTCGCACTATCTGTTCCGCGACCGCTTCGGCAGGGGAGCAGGCGGCGGCGCTGCTCGCCGATCTCGAGGCCCTGCGTGATCTGCCGGCGGTTCCCTTCGAGGCCTGCGAGCATGTGCCGGGCCAGGTCTCGTCGACGGCCCTGGTGCGCTACCGGCTGGTGGACTACTCGGCACCGGCGGTGCACGCCCACAAGAAGGTGACGGTCAAGGGCTATGTCGACCGGGTCGAGATCGCGCTCGGCGCCGAGATCGTCGCCCGCCATCGGCGCAGCTATGTCCGCGGCGACGTCGTCTACGACCCGCTGCACTATCTGTCGCTGCTGGAGAAGAAGCCGGGCGCCCTGGACCAGGCGGCGCCGCTGAGAGGGTGGAAGCTCGATCCGGCCTTCGACACGTTGCGCCGCCTCCTCGAGGCGCGCTTCGGGCCGCGCGGCAAGCGCGAATACATCCAGGTGCTGCGCCTGCACGAAGACTTCCCGGAACCGCAGGTGGCGGCCGCGGTGCGCGACGCGGTGAAGCGCCGCCTGATCGGCTTCGACGCCGTCAAGCACCTGCTGCTGGCCCGCATCGAGAGGCGGCCCGTGCATCTCGACCTGTCGCGCTATCCGCACCTGCCCCAGCCCTTCGTCGCCGCCACGCGGAGCGCCGACTACGCCACCCCGCTGGCCGGTGGGGCCGGCCATGGTTGAGGCCCCCCGCATCCTGCTCGAACATCACCTGAAGAGGCTGAAGCTGCCGACCTTCCTGCGGGAATACGAGAAACTGGCGCGCCGGTGCGCGGCCGAGGGCCTGGATCATGTGCGGTTCCTGGCCCGGCTGGTGGAGATGGAGCTGATCGACCGCGAGCGCCGCCTCGTCGAGCGGCTTATCAAGCAGGCCGGGTTCCCTGTCGTCAAACAGCTTGAGAGCTTCGATTTCAAGGCGATCCCGGCGCTCAACAAGATGCTGGTGCTGGATCTCGCGCGCGGCGAGTATATCGCGCGCCGCGAGAACCTAATCCTGCTCGGCCCGAGCGGCGTCGGCAAGACCCATGTCGCTCTCGCCCTCGGCCTCGCCGCCTGCCACAAGGGCCTCGGCGTGCGCTTCGCCACAGCCTCCCATCTGGTCCACGAGCTGATCGAGGCGCGCGACGAGAAGAGGCTGCTCCGCCTCCAGGCCCAGCTCGCCAGGGTCAATCTCCTGATCGTCGACGAGCTCGGCTACGGGCCCCTGTCGCAGACCAGAAGCGAGCTGCTGTTCGACGTCTTCAGCCGGCGCTACGAGAACGGCGCCACCATCGTGACCTCAAACCTGCCCTTCCAGGAATGGACGACGGTGTTCGCCAGCGAGCGCCTCACCGGCGCGCTGCTCGACCGCATCACCCACCATGGCCATATCCTGGAGATCAACGGCGAGAGCTACCGCCTCAAGCAGAGCCGGTCACGACGCCGGCAACCGTCCGAATAACCCCCCGCTTGTCCCCGTCGGCCCACAGCCCCCTCCCGTGGACTACGGGGACAAGCTACCACCCAGCCCGCAGTACATTTTTACGCCGCCGCGCCGGTACATTTTTACGCCGCCGTTGACAGGCGGACGAAGATAAGGTCGGTGCGCTCGTAGCGACGCCCAAGGAACAGGTGGAGCAACATGAAGAAACGCTTCGCGAGGTCTTTCTCGCGCTCACCCATCGACCCCGACACGTCCATTAGGCAGAACATCACGGCCTTGGAATTGGGTTCCGGTCGCATCTCGAAGCGGTTGTAGCGGACGTCGAAGGGATCGATGTAGGGGACATAACGCCGTTTTCGCCCAGCTCCTCGAACTCGCGGCGCAGGCTCTCCAGGCGGTTCTGTTCCAGCGGCATCAGATCGGCCAGCGTTTCGAGGTCGCAGATCTCCGATTCCAGCGCCTCCATCCGCGCCAGACTAGGCCGCTTCAACGCGAGCCGCCGGGCGTAGCTGTTGCGCATCGTGCGTAGCACGTTGAGATTGGCAGGTGTGCCGGATGCCGTGTGGCCGGCCCGCCGTGGGCGCACGGTGTAGACCTCCTTCAAGGTGGTCTTGACGAAGTCCGGCAGCTCGAGGTCCTCGAAAAACAGTTCGAGGAACTCGTCACGCGACAGCACGAACTGGAACGCGTCTTCGCCCGAGCCGCTGTCGGTGCCCTCCTTGCCGTCACCGTCGCCCACGCCGGCACCGTCGCCGCGCGGTTTGGCTATGCGATCGCCTTCGATGTAGTCGCGATTGCCGGGAAACACCCGTTCGCGGCGACCGCCCTTGCTGGCATGGGTCAGGCGGGGCTCGTCGATTCCCTTGGTCGGGATGGAGATGGTCTCGCCGGCGGCGACGTCCGAGACGTTGCGCTCGCGGATCGAGCGATCGACG
Organism: Alphaproteobacteria bacterium; assembly: GCA_965248765.1. Lineage (GTDB taxonomy): Bacteria > Pseudomonadota > Alphaproteobacteria > VGEJ01 > VGEJ01 > CBDFKF01. The sequence goes on along the minus strand of CBDFKF010000004.1, from coordinate 1,891,843 downwards.
ACTTCCTTGATGTGGGCCCGCGCCCGTCGGATGAAGCGCTGGCGGTTACCGAGACTCTTGTCCTTGGGGTTCGGGCGCCGATCTACAAAATATGCCATCTGGCACGGCTGGCTGTGGTCAACCGGCTTTGTTGACGGGCCGATTCAGGGAGCAATGTCGGCAATCGCCAAGCGCTCACGGGTGGCCGAGCCGGTGGCCGATGCCATCGCCGCCGCGCAAGATGTCCCGGCTGTCGGCTCGCTGCTCGCCAACTCCAATGCGCAGATCCGGGAAGAGACTTTGGACAGCATCATCGATGGTGCCGCCGAGGTCGAATCGTGGCACGAGCCGATCGTCAATCGACCGAGCCTCAGTCAGCGGGCGATCAAGCGCGTCGCTGGCTTCGTGACGTCCTCGCTCTTGCAGATCCTCAGGGAGCGCAGCGACCTCGACGACGAGATGGCGCGGGAACTCAAAAAGGCGGTCGAGCGCCGGCTCGAGAAGGAGAGCAAGGCCGACGTGAACGCGCTCTCGACGAGCCGTGCGGAGCTCATGTTCAACGACGGCAAGCTGAACGACGAGGTAATCGTCGACGAGATAAAGCTCAAGAACCACGAGTTCATTACCCAAGCGCTGGCCCTGATGGCCGAAGTGAAGGAGCCGCTGGTGCGGCAAATCTTCGATTCCAAGAACGGCAAGTCGATTACTTCATTGGCCTGGACCGCCGGGCTTACCATGGCGACGGCGATGCAGCTCCAGCGCAAGCTTGCCAAGGTTCCGACCCACTCGTACGTGGCACCGCAGGGCAAGGACTGCCTGCTGTCCGAGGACGAAATGTCCTGGCACATCGAGTTCTTCGAGACCTGAGGCCGCGCGCTTCAGTCGCTGTCGAGCATGGTGCCGACGCCCTGCTCGGTGAAAATCTCGAGCAAGAGGACGTGGGGGATGCGGCCATCGAGGATGTGCGCCGCGCCAACACCGCCGGCGATCGCCTCGATACAGGTCTCGACCTTGGGGATCATGCCGCCCTCGATCGTGCCCTCTGCGATTAGCCGCCTGGCCTTCTCGATCGGGAGGGCGGCCATTAGCGTGCCGTCGCCGTCGAGCACGCCGGCGACGTCGGTGAGCATCACCAGCTTGCGCGCGCTGACCGCAGCCGCGACCGCGCCGGCCGCCGAATCGGCGTTGATGTTGTAGGTCTCGCCGTCGGCGCCGATGCCGATCGGCGCGACCACCGGGATGACGTCGAGCCCGGCCAACGAATCGAGTAAGGTCGGGTTGATCTTAACCGGCTCGCCGACGAAGCCGAGATCGAGCGTCGTCTCCTCGCCGGTCTCCGCATCGCGCTGCCGGCGCTCCAGCTTGCGCGCCTCAATGAGACGGCCGTCCTTGCCGGAGAGACCGATGGCGGTGCCGCCAGCGGCTCCGATGGTCGTGACGATCTGCTTGTTGATGCTGCCCGACAGCACCATCTCGACGACTCCGATGGTCGGCTGGTCGGTCACGCGCAGTCCACCGATGAACGTGCTGTCGATGTTCAGGCGCTCGAGCATGGCACCGATCTGAGGCCCACCGCCGTGGACGACGATGGGGTTAATGCCGACCTGCTTCAGCAGCACGATGTCGCGCGCGAAGTTCAGGCTGAGCTCCTCGTCGCCCATGGCATGCCCGCCATACTTGATGACAAACGTCTGGCCGGCGAACTGGCGCATGTATGGCAGCGCCTCGGACAGCGTGTGCGCGGTCTGCAGGTAGCGCCGGAGCGCCGACCGGTTGGACGTGTTCATGGGACCGTCGCGGCCCGACCCGCGGCTAAAGCCGGCATCGCCCTTGGGGCGCGCCCTCAGAGGCCGGGCGGTTATAGAAGATCATGGGGGTCCCGCCAAGCGCGCGAGGGCGGCCCGCAGCTCAGGGATACCGGAGCCCTTGTGTGCGCTGGTAGCAACGATCTCCGGATGGGCGGCGGCGTGGCGCGCGAGCTCGGTTGCGACGGCCGCGATACGCGCGGTGAGCTCGGCCGTGCGTAAGGCATCAGCTTTGGTGAGGACGATCTGGTAGGAGACCGCCGCCTCGTCGAGGCGGCCCATCATCGCGCGATCGGTCGCCACGATGCCGCGGCGCGCATCGATCAAAAGGCAGGCGCGCCGCAAACTCGCGCGCCCCTCCAGGTAGCGGTGCACCAGCGTTGTCCACGCGCCGATAGAGGTCTTCGAAGCGCGGGCGTAGCCGTACCCGGGCAGATCGACGAGCTGAAGGCGATCGCCGAGCGAGAAGAAGTTGATCTGACGCGTGCGGCCCGGCGTTTTTGAGGTGCGCGCGAGCGTGTTGCGGCCGGTGAGCGCGTTGATGAGGCTCGATTTGCCGACGTTGGAGCGGCCGGCGAAAGCGACCTCAGGCAGCCCTTGCGGCGGGAGGCTTGCCAGCGACGACGCGGCGGTAATGAAACGGCAGGCCTGTGCAAACAACAGGCGCCCGCGCTCGTGGTCCTCTGCCGTCGGCGGAGAGGCGTCGGCCGTCAGGACGAGGCCGGTCGCGCGATCCCCATGCGCTTCATGATCACCCACTGCTGGAGGATCGACAGGAGGTTGTTCCAAGTCCAGTAAATGACGAGGCCCGCCGGGAACGAGGCGAGCAGGAACGTGAAAAAGATTGGCATGAACATAAATATCTTGGCCTGAATGGGGTCCTGCGGCTGCGGATTGAGCCGCATCTGCAGCCACATGCTGAGGCCCATCAGAATCGGTAATATGCCCATTTGCAGGATGTCGGGATACTCGAACGGGATCAGCCCAAACGGGTTGAAGACGTTGCTGGGATCGCGCGCAGAGAGGTCGGTTACCCAGCCGAAGAACGGTGCTTGGCGCATCTCGATCGTGACGAACAGGACCTGATACAAAGCAAAGAAGACTGGGATCTGGATCAGCATGGGCAGGCAGCCCATCATCGGATTCGCCTTCTCGCGCTTGTAGAGCGCCATCATCTCTTTTTGCATGCGCGCGCGATCACCCGAAAACTGCTCGCGCATCTTGGTGACCTCGGGCTGCAGCTTCTTCATCGAGGCCATCGAGCGGTAGGCCTTGTTGGCCAGGGGGAAGAACACGATCTTGACGCACACCGTGAGAAGAAGGATGGCGAGCCCGAAGTTGCCGAGGATGTTGTTAAAGAACATCAAGACGTGGAACAGCGGCTCGGCCAAGAAGTAGAGCCAGCGAAACGCCGCCGCGAGGTCGAACCGCACGATGCCAAGGGTGTCCTGGTAGTCAGCCAGGGTCTCGGCGACCTTGGCGCCGGCGAACACGCGGTCGGTAACTTCGACGCTACCGCCCGCCGGGATCACCAATTCCTCGCGCAGGTAGTCGGTCTGGAACTTGTCGAGACTCCCGCTCACCCAATGGGCGAAGCTCCCCCAGAAGCGCTCGCGCTGATCGGGGATCAGGGTGACCAGCCAGTACTTGTCAGTGATACCGATCCAACCGCCGGTGGTGGTCGCCTCGATGCGGCCGTCGTCCTGGAGATCGCTGTAGTCGTACTCTTCGAGCGTGCCGTCGAAAACGCCGAGCGGACCCTCGTGCAGAATGTAGAAGCCGGAGATCCACGGCGTGCCGGTCCGCGCGATGATGCCGAATGGCAATAGTGCCACCTCGGTCGTCCCGTAGTTCTCGACGCTTCGATCGATGGTGAACATGAAGGTCTCGTCGACCTGCACGCGTTGGATGAAGCGGAGTCCTTGGCCGTTGTCCCATCTCAATGTGACAGGACGATCCGGTGTGAGATCTTGGCGGTCGGCCTGCCATACGGTCGTTTCGTCTGGAACAGCGATCCCGCTTTCCTCGGGTGGGAGCCATCCCAGCCACGCGTAATACGGTCCACTATTGGTGACCTCGCTCCGCGGCATGAACATTGACTGCCCATGCTCGGCGCCCGAGATGGCCGTGCCCTTAGGGGACAGGAGCACTATCTCGGGGCTGTCGGGTTCCACCGTCTCGCGATAGTTGATCAGGGTGAGATCATCGAAGCGCGCACCGGTGAGTGAAATGGAGCCGCGCAGTTGCGGCGTCGCGATCTGGACCCGCGGATCACCAGCGATGATCTCATCGCGCGAGACGGGCGCGGCGGCGGGGCTCGAAGCCTCGGCGCCTGGGGCCCGCGGTCCGTCGGCACGCAAGGTATTACCGGGAGCGACCGGAGCTTCGCCGGGAGCGACCGCCTGGCTCGTGTCGGTCCGCGGCGGTGGCGGCGGACTGAGGAAGTTGTAAGCGAACTCAAAGCCGAGAACGATGACGATGGACAGAACGATCGCGAGGATCAGGTTGCGTTGATCGGTCATCGTCTAGCCGTTGGGCGCGGGTCGGGCACGGGGTCGAAGCCAGAACCGCCCCATGGATGGCACCGTGCGATACGGCGGATGCCGAGCCAGCCTCCGCGCACAAGGCCGTGGCGATGCAAGGCCTCTGCGGTGTACTCAGAGCAGCTTGGGAGATAGCGGCAGCGCGGCGGGAACAGCGGGGAAATCGCTAGCTGGTAGCCGCGTATCAGCACCCTCAAAACTAGAACGGCTGGGTTCATGCGGTCTTTCCATCGGTCGGCTCAGCCAACGACGGCGCTGACCCGGGCCGATCGCACCAAGCGCCAAGCCGCCGCAGCGCTGTCTCAAGATCCGACACCAGAGCCGGATAGGGGCGGCGTAGCGTCGCCGCCCGTCCGATGATCACATAATCACGGTCGGCGGCCGCGTGAAGAGGCATGATGGCTGCCGCCGCGGCGCGCAAGCGCCGCTTGGCGCGATTGCGCGCGACGGCTTTGCCAACTCGCTTGGAAACGGTGAAGCCGATGCGCAGTGTGATTGCGCCCCCAGCGGCATCGCGGGGCGCGGCCTGGAGGACCAGCCCCTTGGCTGCCGATTTGCGTCGGGCCGCGGCCACGCGCAAGAACTCCGATCTCCGTCGGAGACGCCCGAGTGGCGTCGGCATCGGGTCTATGCGGAAAGGCGCTTGCGGCCTTTGGCGCGCCGTCGCGAAAGGACCCTCCGGCCGGCGGGGGTCGCCATACGGCTACGGAAGCCATGGCGGCGCTTGCGTACCAACACGCTGGGTTGAAACGTCCGTTTCACTGAAACTCTCCGCCGATTCGCCGGCCGTCCGCAGGGCCTGGCGGCATCGGCCGGTGTATACGGTCTGGACTCCTTGAAGTCAAACTAGCGCCCTCGCGTCGCTAGGTGCGGCCGGCGATCATGCATCGGCACGCGGGAAGCTCGCCACGGTGGCAAATCCGCCGCATATTGCCGGCGGACGAGGCCAGGTTTATGCCAGAGGGTTTGATCGAGACCGATATTTGTGTGATCGGTGCCGGCTCGGGCGGGCTTATTGTGGCCGCTGGGGCGAGCCAGCTTGGCGCCGACACGGTACTGATCGAGCGCGGCCGTATGGGCGGCGATTGCCTCAACTACGGTTGCATCCCGTCGAAATCGTTGTTGGCCGCCGCCCATGTCGCCCACAGCATGCGCCGCGGCGGCCTTTTCGGAATCGGGCCAACGGTCCCGGAGATCGACTTCGCCAGGGTTCAGCGCCATGTCCGCGAGGTTATCGACGAGATCGCGCCCAACGACTCGATCGAGCGTTTCACGGGGCTAGGCGTACGGGTGATCGCGGCGAGCGCGCGCTTCACGGGGCCGCGCGAGGTAGTGGCCGGCGATCACCGGATACGCGCCCGCCGTTTCGTCGTCGCGACGGGGTCCTCGCCGCGCGTGCCGCCAATTCCCGGCCTCAGCGGCACGCCATTCCTTACCAACGAGACCTTGTTCGACAACACCACTCGCCCCGACCATCTCGTTGTGCTGGGCGGTGGCCCGGTGGGGGTCGAGATGGCCCAGGCCCACCGTCGCCTGGGCGCCCGGGTCAGCCTGGTCGAGATGGCCGACCTCCTTGGAGCGGACGATCCCGAACTGGTCACGTTCGTGCGGCGGCGGCTGCAGGGCGAAGGAGTGGAGCTGTATGAGGGGCGACGGGTCGTCGCCGTGGAGACTGCAGGCGAGAGCGGAATTCGCGTCCGTTCGGAGGGCGGCGAAGGCGAGGAGGTGATCGACGGCTCGCATCTGCTGGTTGCCGCGGGACGGACGCCCAACATCGCCGATCTCGATCTCGACCGGGCCGGCATCGCCCACACGGCACGTGGCATCACCGTCGATACTGGCTTGCGCACGTCGAACCGCCGGGTCTACGCGATCGGCGACGTCGCCGGCCCTCTGCAGTTCACCCACGTCGCGAGCTACCACGCCGGTATCGTCATTCGCCGCGCTTTGTTCCGGCTGCCGGCCCGTGCCAACGGGCAAGCGATCCCGCGGGTGACCTACTCGGACCCTGAGCTTGCACAGGTCGGGCTATTGGAGCCCGCTGCGCGCGCGCAGGCAGGCGCGATCCGGGTGTTGCGTTGGCCGTTCGCCGAGAACGATCGCGCGCTGACCGAGAGGCAGAGCGAGGGACTGATCAAGGTGATCGCAACGCCGCGCGGGCGCATTCTCGGCGCCGGCATAGTCGGGGCGCGCGCGGGTGAGCTGATACAGCCGTGGGTGCTGGCGCTCGATCAGAAGCTCAAGATCGGCGCCATGGCACGCACCGTGGTGCCCTATCCGACGCTCGCCGAAGTCGGCAAGCGCGCGGCTTCCAGTTATTATATGTCCAAGCTGTTCAGCAACCGGACCAAGCGTCTGGTTCGCCTCCTCGGCAAGCTCGGCTAATTGGGACGGCTATGCGCCTCCCGTCCACGATGACCAGCCTTTCGGTGCGCCTGCTCGGGCTCACGATCGTGTTCGCGATGATCGCCGAGGTACTGATCTACGTGCCGTCGATCGCCCGCTTTCGGCTCACCTACCTCGAGGAACGAATCGCCGCCTCGCATCTGACGACGCTCTCGTTGGAGGCATCACCCGATCACATGATCAGCCCCGAACTCGAACGCCGCCTCCTGAGCCAGGCGCAAGTGAGCGCGGTCGTTCTAAAGCGCGAGGAAGCGCGCATGCTGGTCTTGGGTGACAGCACGCCGCCCAGAGTCGACGGGGTGTATGACCTCGGGGTCATCTCGCCGGTAGAACGCAACCCGTTCGTTCTCATGCTCGAGGCCTTCGAGACACTGCTTGCGCCGAGCGACCGGATCATCCGTGTGATCGGCCCCACTGTGTACGAGCCCGGCACGTTGGTCGACATCATCATGAAGGAACGGCCGATGCAGTCGGCCATGTACGCCTTCTCGGCGCGCATTCTCGGCCTCTCGCTCGTTATCTCGGTGATCACCGCCGGGCTGGTCTACCTGAGCCTTCATTTCCTGATGGTCCGGCCCATGGGCCGGATTACCCAGAGCATGGTTGGGTTTCGCAAGGCACCCGAGGACCAGCGCCATATCATGGCGCGCTCGCAGCGGGCCGATGAGATCGGCGTTGCCAGCCGTGAGCTCGCTGCCATGCAGGAGGATCTGCGGACCTCGTTGCGCCAGAAGACCCGGCTCGCCGCGCTCGGTACCGCGGTCAGCAAGATCAATCACGACCTGCGCAATATTCTGTCGACGGCCCAGCTGATGTCAGACCGCTTGGCGGAGAGCGAGGATCCCGAAGTACGCCGTGTCACCCCGATCGTGTTCAAGGCCATTGATCGCGCGGTTGACCTGTGCACGCAGACGCTGCGATTCGGCAAGCTCGAAGAGCCAGCGCCGGTGCTCGACGACCTGCAGTTGCGCGATATCGTCGACGACGTCGGAGCCTCACTCGGCTTGACGCGCGAAGGACCCATCGCCTGGGACAACTTCATCGCCAACGGTCTGATCGTGCACGCCGACCGCGACCAGCTCTACCGGGTTTTTCTGAACCTCGCGCGCAATGCGGTCGACGCGATCGGCGAGCGTGGTCCCACCGCGCGCGGCCGCATTGCGGTCAGCGCCGAGCGTGGCGATGACGCGGTGATCATGGAAGTTGCCGACGACGGGCCCGGGTTGGCAGCGGCGGCGCGCGAACACCTGTTCGAGCCCTTTGCCGGCGGGGCACGATCGGGAGGCGCCGGGCTTGGGCTTTCCATCGCCAGGGAGCTGATGCGCGCCAACGGCGGCGAAATCGTGTTGGCCAAGAGCGATGACGCCGGCGCGACGTTCCGCCTCAAACTCCCGACCGCATGACGGCGGTCGCCCGCTCGACATCTTCACTAAGTAATGAGAGAATTCCTCTATGTCGTTGTTCGTGCGCCTAATTTTGCCGATCGCCTTGATCGGCTTGCTGAGTGGATGCGGCACCGCGGCGGTGACAATCTTTGAGGACGCGGCCGAGGCGGTGACCGCCCAGGAATGCTCCGTTCCCCGTGTCCTCCGAGGCGAAGGCGCACTGTGCGAAGAGATCGAGGAGCCGCCCGAGGCCGACCCGGTCTATTGCTTCAACACGCTTGGCGACGTTGATTGCTACGCCGTCCCCGAAGCGATGGGCAAGACCAACGAGCGCCGCCCGCCGGAAGCGCCGCCGCTCGGCGGCTGACGCCCACCACCGAGATGTCGGCCGATTCAGGATTGTCTTGGCCGGGGCGAAGTGGAACTATCGATCGCGACCGGGGGGATGCGCCGGGCCGAGGGAGGAAGCCGACGATGGGATTGCGTTTTTTCGCGCCAGGCCTCGCGATTGGCATCATTGCTGCGGGATTGATGTGCGCGGATGCGGGATACGCCGACAGCGTCAGCGGCGTGAGGCCGGTCGCCGCGATGGATGCCCAGATGACGCCCGGCCTTGTCGTGAAGTACTTCTCACGGAAGTTTGATCGGCTGCGCGAGCTGCGCGATTGGATGAACTACAAGAAGGGCAAGGCAGGGCCGCCACTGCCGAGCCTCGATTATGCCGATAGCAATGGCACGGTGTTGACCAGCACGCGCGACGATCTTGTTGGGGCCGAGATTACCGGCGCGATCCTCCTTTCAGAGGCGGGGACCTACAAGTTTAAGGTGCTGTCGAACGACGGCGTCCAAGTCGAGATCGGCGGCAAGCGGCTGCTGAAGGACGATCGGCCGCACAAGACGCGGTTCAGCGATCAGGGCACGGTCGCGGCCGGTGAGCCCGGCTGGTATCCCATCCGCGTCCTCTATTTCGAGAAGAAGGGCAGCGCCGCCCTGCAGCTCCACTGGGCGACACCATCTGGCGGTGGCTTTGCGGTGGTGCCGGCCGAAGCGTTCGGCCACTAAAGGGACCGGGGAGAAACGCATGTTTCAGGGACGTGTAATCAAGGCGGCGATAGTCCTTGCAGTGGCATTGGGCCTCGCGGCCTGCGCGAGCGGCGATGACAAGATGATGGCCGAGAAGAGCCTGTACGATCGGCTCGGCGGCCAGCCCGCGATCGAGGCAGTGGTGGCCGAATTCACGAACCGGGTCGCGGCGGACCGATACTCTCAACTTCACCTTCGCCGATGCCAACACGGACCTCGACAAATTCAAGATGCTGCTGGCCGAGCAGATCTGCGAGGCGACCGGCGGGCCATGCACCTATAGCGGCCGCGATATGGTCGCCTCCCACAAGGGCATGAACATCACGAACGAGCAGTTTAATGCGACCGGTGGCCACCTTTCAGCAACGCTCGACCAGTTCAACGTGCCGGAGACCGAGAAGAACGAGCTGCTGACGCTGATCGGCTCAATGCAGGGCGATATCGTCGGCCAATAGCGCTGGCCGCTAGTCACCGAGGGCGATGCCCTCACGGCGCGGATCGGCGCCGCCGGCTAACCCATCACGCCCGATCGTGATTCCGTGGAGCCCGCTGTTGAGCGGGCGAATCACCACGTCGTGGCCGCGGGCCTGCAGCGCTTCGGCAAGCTCTTCAAGCGCCGTGCCGGCCTCGAGAAAGATCGGGCTGTTGAGGTTGATGTGATGGGGAAGGTCGATGGCGGCCTGAATATCGAGGCGCCAATCGAGAACCGCGATGATTGTCTTGGCGACATAGCCGATGATGGCGCTGCCGCCCGGCGAGCCGATCGCCATGACGAGGCCGCCGTCGCTGTCGAAGACCAGCGTCGGCGCCATCGAGCTGCGCGGGCGCTTGCCAGGGGCGGCGCGGTTGGCGATGGGTGCGCCGTCTTGGTCGGGAACGAACGAAAAGTCGGTGAGCTGGTTGTTGAGGAGGAACCCTCGCACCATCAGGCGTGAGCCGAACGCGTTCTCGATGCTCGAGGTCATGGAGACGGCGTTGCCCTCGCCGTCCACGACGCTCAAATGGCTCGTCGACGGGCGCTCAGGCCGCGTCGGCGGCGCACCGAGCGCGCCTTGGCGACGGCCGGGGGTGCCGGACGAGGCAGGGCCCATGGTGCGATCCAAGCGGATGACGGCGGCCCGGCGCGCGAGATAGTCGCGATCGAGAAGGCCGCCCACCGGAACCTCGATGAAGTCGGGATCGGCGAGGTAGCGGCCGCGATCGGCATACGCGAGCCGGCTTGCCTCGGCGACGAGATGCACGGCATCGACAGAGCCGGGACGGTGGCTAGCTGGTCCGAAGAATTCGAGGATCCCGAGGATCTGGAGGGTTGTGACCCCGCCTGAGGTGGGTGGTGGCATCGTACACACCCGCCACGCGCGATAAGGGCGGCACAGCGCCTCGCGCCGCACCGCGCGGTAGTCTGCCAGGTCGGCCGCCGTGAGCCGTCCCGGCTGGGGATCGGCAATCTGCACCGCGGCGGCGATGTCGGCGGCGAGGGCTCCGGTATAGAAGGATTCCGCGCCATGGCGCGCGATCAGCTCCAGGGTCGCGGCGAGGGCCGGGTTGCGCAGACTAAAGCCGATCGGCCGGGGCGCGCCGTCCGCACCGTAGAAGTACGCTGTCGTCTGGGGGAACGTGCCGAGGTAGGGATCGCGCGCGATCAGGGCGTGCAGCCGGGGCGATACGGCAAATCCGTCGCGCGCGAGCCGGATCGCTGACGCGAACAGCTCGCGCCACGGCAGACGGCCATGTTCGCGGTGGGCGAGCTCAAGCATGCGCAGGAGGCCGGGGGCACCGACGGCGAGACCACCGACGACGGCCTCGAAGAACGGCAGGGGCGCACCGCCCGCGTCGAGAAACATATCGGGCGAGGCCGCGGCCGGCGCGGTTTCGCGCCCGTCGTAGGCGGTGATCGCACCACCTGCCCGCGCGTAGTGCAGCAGGAAGGCGCCGCCGCCGATGCCCGAGGATTGCGGCTCGACGACGTTCAGGACCATCTGCATGGCAATGGCGGCATCGATCGCCGCGCCGCCGCGCCTGAGGATGGCGATGCCGGCCCGGGATGCGTGGGGATTCGCAGAGACCACCATCCGAGTATTGGCGCGCGTCGGCTTGCGGTCGGTGGCAGTGGAGGTGGCTGTCGCAGCCTCCGGCGCGGCGCGCGCATCGGCAGCTACCGCGGGCCGCGGCGCGAACACGGCGAGGCACAGGAGCAGAGCGGCGAGGCACGCGCACGCCCGCGGGACCCATGCCCGCACGGTCAGGGCTACGTAATTCATTCTCGTCATGGTCATCACCCGGCAGTTTGCCGCAAGGCTCTGTTTTCGCCTATGACGGGCCACTCGGCAACTTCGTGGAGAGAATGGTGGTGGTGGCGGCAGCGGTACTTTCCGTTCTGTTGGTATTGGCGACGGTGATGATCCACTACGAGGGACTGCGATTGGTGTCCGACGCCCTGCCGCGTCTTACCATCGCCCCGAGGTTGCGGATCGCCGTGGTGATTGGCGGCGCCTTTGTCGCGCATACGATCGAGATCTGGCTCTATGGAATCGTCTACGCAGTCGTAGCCGACCGTTTCGATCTCGGTTTTCTGGCGGGCAAGGATGTCAAAGGCGACTTCATGGAGTACGTCTATTTCTCGACCGTGACCTATACCTCGCTAGGGCTTGGCGATGTATGGCCGCACGGGCCGATACGCCTGATTGCCGGGGTCGAAGCGTTGAACGGCTTGATCCTGATCGGGTGGACAGCCTCGTTCACCTACCTTGCCATGACTCGTTTTTGGGATCTGCACGGGCGCGCGCGTTCCGGCGCCGACGAAAACGAGCCGGGCGAGATCGCGGGCGCTCGATGATCCGACCGGGCCCGCGCAACCTGATCACCGATGTCGACGGCATTCTCGTCGGCAATGCCGAGGACCAAAAGGTGCGCACCGGTACGACCGTGGTGCTCTGTGCGGAGCGGATGGTCGGGGCCGTCGATGTGCGCGGCGGGGCGCCGGGCACGCGCGATATCGATCTCCTCAATCCGACCTGCCTGGTCGAGCGGATCGACGCGGTTGTCCTGAGCGGCGGCTCGGCCTTCGGGCTGGAGGCCGGCGCTGGCGCCGTGGCGTGGCTCGCCGAGCGCGGCCGCGGCTTCGCCGTTGGCCCGGCGCGGGTGCCGATCGTGCCCGGCGCTATCCTGTTCGACCTGTTGAACGGCGGCGACAAGGAATGGGGCGCGCACTCGCCTTATCCCGATCTTGCCCGCCGTGCCTGCGAAGAAGCCGGCGCGGATTTCACTCTCGGCACGGCCGGCGCCGGTTTTGGCGCGCGGGCCGGCGCGCTCAAGGGTGGCTTGGGGAGTGTCTCGGCGGAGGACGATCACGGTCTTCAGGTCGGTGCGCTGGTGGCCGCCAATGCCTTCGGCAGCGTCACGATGCCGGGCACGGGCACGTTGTGGGCATGGCCGCTCGAGCTGGCAAACGAGCTTGGGGGACAGCCGCTGCCGGCGACCGGCGTGGTCGATCAGGAGTTCGCCTTCGATGCCGCGATCGGCGGACAGACCACCATCGGCGTGGTCGCGACCAACGCCCAGTTGACCAAGGCCGAAGCGACGCGGATCGCCATGATGGCCCAGGACGGGCTCGCCCGCGCGATCCGGCCAGCCCACACTCCCTTCGATGGCGATACGATGTTTGTGATCGCCACCGGCACACTGGAGGCATCCGAGCCAATTGCGCCGCGCGCACTCGGCCGGCTTGGCATGATCGCCGCGGACTGCGTCGCGCGGGCGATCGGGCGCGCCGTTGTCGAGGCCGAGAGCCTTGGCGATATGCCGAGCTATCGCGAGCTGTACGGGGACCAGCTCAGCGCGGGACGCTGAGCTGATCGGGCCGGCTTATTCCGGCATGCCGGCCTTGCGCAACCCCTCGAGGTAGTGCTCGCGGTCCTCGGCATGCTTGAAGTGCTGCGTGCTGGCATGGCTGCGGATCGTGAAGTCCTCGTAGCGTTGGACGTACTTCTCGACGTAGGGCTTGGCCTCGTCGATGCGGCCAAGGTGGCCGAGCGCGGAAATGACCCAGCGGTAGGCGGTCATGGGCGGATTGTCGAGCGCCTTCATGGTCGCCACCGCCGCCTCGTAGTCGTGGCAAGCGAAGTGGGCCATCACGTACTGGCTGCGCTGCCAGTCTAGTGGCGTCGGGTTGATGGTCAGCGCCTTGTCCAACAGCTCGTGCGCGCGCGGCCCATCGCCGCTCATGATCGCGGCCATCGCCAGGAACGCATAGCCATCAGCGTCGTTGGCATTGAGCGCGATGCCCCGCTCGAATGCCTCGATCGCGCGGTCGTGCTCGCCGCCCCACAGATAGACCTGGCCGAGGGTGAGATAGTTCGAGTGTGAGGACGGATCGGTGCTAACCGCGCGCCGCGCATACGAGAGCGCCTCGGCCCGCGACGCCTCGCGATCCTCGGACCACTTCTCGCCAGTCTCCATGAGGTAGGTCCAGGCGATACCGGCGTAGGCGCGGGCATAGTGCGGGTCGAGCTCGGCCGCCTGTTGGTACAGCTCGCGCGCCTTGAGATTGGTCTCAGGGGTGAAACGCAACCACAGCTCGCGCCCATTCAAGACGAGGTCATAGGCCTGGAGATTCTCTGTCTCTACCGCGTCGCGCGACCGCCGCCGCTCATTTTCCTCGAGCTTCCTGGCGATCTGCCCGACGATGCGCTGTGTGAGCTCATCCTGCACCGCGAAGATGTCGTCGAGATCGCGGTCGAAGCGCTCCGCCCACAGGTGGTGCCCGCCGCCGGCTTCGATAAGCTGGGCCGAGACCGGACGCGGTTACGGGAGGTGCGCACGCTGCCCTCGAGCACATAGCGTACGTTGAGGTCGCGGCTCACCTGCTGCACCTTGGCGGGCTTGCCCTTGTAGGTGAAGACCGAGTTGCGGGCGCTGACCAGGAACTCCTGGAAGCGCGAGAGCTCGGTGATGACGTCCTCGGTCAGCCCGTCGGCGAAGCCCTCTTCATCGTCGCCGCCGAGGTTCTCGAATGGCAGCACCGCGATGGAAGGCTTACTCGGCAGCGTTTCTCCCGCCAGAGCACCGGCTAACGACGGTGCGTTCTCCGGCGCCTCTCGTCGCCGAGTCGCACACGATAAACCCGGACAGGCTCACTGATGTTCTTGACTTCCTGGGCGCCGATATCCTCAAGCGTTAGGTCCAGCTTGTTCTTTATCTGGTCATAAACCGAGCCCGAAATGCAGAAGCCGCCGGGATCAGCGAGCGTCTGCACCCGGGCCGCAACGTTGATTCCATCGCCGAACAGATTGTCGCCGTCGACCATGACGTCGCCGAGGTTGAGGCCGATGCGGTAACGCATGCGGCGGTCCTCGGGGATATCGCGGTTACGCTCGGCAATGGCATGCTGGACGTTGCCCGCGCACTCCACCGCGTCGACCACGCTCGGGAACTCGGCGAGCACGCTGTCGCCGGCGCCGCCGAACACTCGTCCGCGCCCCTCGCCGACAAAACGGTAGAACAGGGCGCGGCACGAATGCAGCGCCCGCAGGGTCGCTTCCTCATCGTCGCCCATAAGGCGGCTGTAGGCGGCCACATCGGCGCTCAAGATCGCCGCGAGCTTACGTTCGACGACGTGTTGGTCCATGGAAGCCTTCTTCCCTCAGGCCCAGCCGGGGTGGGGGCGGGACACCCTTGAGAGTTGGTGCCTCAGCGTGATCAACGCAAGGCGTATCGAGGGCCGAATTTCGTGAATGCGCCGTCCTTCCCGCGGACGGGCCGACTAGCGTACGTAGAGGTGCACCTCCGGTGCGACCGCCTCGGCGCTGGTCGCCGCCGAGAGCGTGACCCGGCTGGCCGGCAGACCCATCTGAGTGAGTGAGCGCAGCACATCGCCCGCATACTTCTTGGCTTTCGAGCCTGTGAGCGCGGCTTGCCCCGCGCTCCCGCGCGCCGCGGTGATGGCGACGAGGTCGAACATTGCCTCAGGCCGCCGCTCTAGCGCCCGCGATACCGCGTTGTACAGCGCCTGCTCGAACGGCGGGTCGGGCCGGTCGAAGCGGATCACCACCAGTGGCCGTCGGTTGGCGATGGCGAAGCTCGATCGGCCGCCGCTCTCGGGTGCGCGGCTGGCAATCGGCGCGGCGCTCGCGAAGGCCCGATTGGCAAGGCTCGGGCCGAAGATCTCGCCGTTATGGATGGCCAGCGACAGCGTCGTCAAGGTCGCTCGCTCGTTGCCGACGTACGTGGTCTGGCGGTTCACATCCTCGGTCAGCTCGTTGAGCAGGCGATCGATCTGCACGACCGTGCGGTTGGTCTCGTCCTCAAGGATGGCGAGCTGGCGATGATCCTCGTCGATGGCACCGGACAGGCCGTAGGCGGCCCGCGCGCTTTCCAGCAGGAAGGCCGCCATCCCCGAATCGCTAGCCACCCTGTTGGTGAGTGCGTTCATCGCTGTGATGTCGAGGCTGATGCGGTAAAGCTCGACCTGGGCGGCATTCCACTGCTGCACCAGCACTGGGTTGCCCGGGGTCGTCCCCATCTGCAGCCGCGTCGTAATCGCCGCGACGGTGCCGTGATAGCGCTGGGAATTCTGGGCGGCGACGTTGCGGATCTGCTGGAGCTCGCCGTTGCGGCTGACGATTAGCGACTGCAACGAGCCGAGCTCACGGCGGATCTGCTCGACCTTGCCGCCGACGAACGTGCCCGTCGGCGTCGCCTGGGTCACCTGGGTCGGCTCGAAGGTGGTGGTACCGAGCGCCGGTGGCTCCACCGGCATCATCATCGGATCGTCAGCGAACTCGACGTCGGCCGGCGCGATGTCGATGGTCTCGCCGCGGGCGGGGTCGTCCCCGGTCAGCGATGGCCACAGCGAATCGGTGGCAAAGGAGCAGCCCGCCAGGAGGATCGCGGGCCCAAGGACTGCCAGCGTGCGGCTCAGGCGCATAGCGACAGCCCGCCGTCCGAGTGGCGATACCATGGGCACCCTTTGTCGCTGTTGCCGCGTTCTCGACGCATCGGCCCCCCAACGCGCGCTAATTTTGGCAGAGATTGAGACGACTTAGCCGCCTTTCATGGGATCGCCGCGATCTTATACGAAAGGGACTCAGGCCGACAAGCGGGTTTCGGGCGATGCTCCTCGCCCGGGGCCGGCCGACCGGGCCGGCGGCGCGGCCGCCCCCGCTTGCCTGGTGTGGGCTATTTGACTAGTGTCGCTCGCCCCGCGCCCGTAGCTCAGCTGGATAGAGCACCAGACTACGAATCTGGGGGTCGGGAGTTCGAATCTCTCCGGGCGCGCCAATTTCCAGCAGCCGCGTTGTGACAATGTGTAATTCCTGTGTAATCGCGTCAGGAATTAGCAGGCTTTCGGGCCCCGGGATGTTCTACAACCGTTTCATCCTCCATCCGGTCTAGGGCGCGATCAATCGCCCTATCCTGACGGTGCGTGTAGCGCATCACCATCTCGATGCTCTCATGGCCGGAGAACTCCTGGACGGTCTTGACGTCGGCCCCCGCGGCGACGAGACGGGTTATTGCGGTGTGCCTCAAGATGTGCGGGGTCACCACCGGGGGGTCTAAATTGGCACGAACAACGCACCGTCGAAATGCCTTCACCATTCGGTCGGTGTGCCCGGTCGCGGAGCCGGGGTTCGGGAATATCCAGCCTTCTGGATCGGCTGCCATCTTCCTCTCGCGGTCCAAGATGATGGTAATGCCACGAGTCAGGGGCTGGTCTCGCCATTTGCCACCCTTCACGCGGACACGCAAGCGACGGCGGTGTGAATCGAAGTGCTCGAAGCGAGCCCCCAACATCTCGCTGTGTCGAAGCGACGTGGCCAACGCCAGCTTGACAAACAACCAGACGTACGAGCTGCTGTCCTGTAGTGCTGCCTCGAGTAGCGCAGTTTCCTCTGTCGGCGAAAGCACGAATGTCCTGCGGGTTCGCTCGCGAGGAATTTTCACTGTCGGGAACGGTTGAGGGGTCACACCCTCGGCCGCAAGCAGCCGCCCCATTCGCCTAAACGTGGCGAGTGTGCGGTTGATGGTCCCTTCCGCGATGCCCTTTTCAGCACAGTGCCGCTTGTACTTTTCAATGGTGAATCTCGTGATCTTCTCGAGCCGCATTGACCCGAAGTAGGGAACCACGTGTAGCCGTAAGTGTTGCTCGTTGTTCTGGTAGTCCTTGCCGTCTGACTCGCGCAGCATGCTGAGGTAAAGATCCGCGGCACCAGCAAACGACAGGTGCACCTTGCGGCCCTTGGGCAGGATCTCGCTGAGACGCTCTTCCTTCGCCGCCTTCTTGACGCTGGCGATGAAGTCCTCCGCCTGGGTCCGCGTCGTCCCGTCACTTTCTAAGCCAACGACGCGCTGGACGCGCTGGCGGTTGGCCATGACGGCGACCGAGAAGCGGATGTCGCCATCATCCAACCGCGGCGCTACGACTCCGTGCTCAGTGATCTTCTCGCTTGGCTTCAGCTTGCGAACGGCGGCACGCGTTAGGCGGGCGAACTTGAGTGACATTGTCCTACCGACCCCTGGCCGTTCGGACTGCCTCCTTCACCAAGTCGTCAGTGCCGCGCATTCTGACGGCCTCTTCTTCGCGAACTGCATCAAGGACTGTATCGAGAAGCTCTTGGATCGGTAGTTTGGTCTTCTCGTGCAGCCGCAATAGAGCACGCCCCAGCTTAGCGCCTTCCGCCTCGCCGGGTTCGTCGGGTTGCCAGATCGTCATTGCATCGAAGAGAGCATAATTCCCTCGGTGCTTCCCGGCGCTGTCCTCCAAGGTGCCCCTCATGAGATCGACCCAAGATCGTATCGTTGCCGTCAACGTCGCGGGATCTTTGGTCCACGACCGGCCTTCGTTGCCCCCACTCACCGCCTCGATGACCGCCCCTATCTGCGGAAGCAACAGGCAGACTCGGTAGGCGTCTTCGCCCCCGAAATCAGAGTAGCGTCGGTCCTCGTCTTGAAGCGATTTTCCGATGCGGTATTCGACCTCCTGTGCCAACGAGCGTCCGGATTCTTTGGCGGCTCTCTCGATGCTCGCTCGGACCTCTTTGGTTGTTCTCATGTTCAACGGGAGACGTTTTCCCTCGTCAGGCGGGAGTGGCTTCGGGCCCCTCTTTTTGCGTTTCGCTGTCACTCAACCCTCCAAAAACGTCTGATTTCTTCTGCGTAGTGTATACCGCAGAAGTTTCTATGCAAGCCCGCTGAGGGCATCTATTATCTATCGCGGGATATATGACGCATTGGATGGAGCTGTGATGAGCGTACCCGAAGAGATGCAAGCCACCACCGACGAGGTGCGGGTTCGGATTCTTCCAGACGGAAGACTCAGTCGAAAGGACGCGGCCCGCTATCTCGGCCTGAAGCCCAAAACCCTGTCTATGTGGGCCCTGGCGGGCAAGGGGCCGACAGTAACGCGGGTCGGCGGCCGTCGTTTCTATTTCAAGGCCGACCTCGACGCCTTCATCTGCGGTGAGGTGGACTGATGCCTTGGCCGAAACGACGAAGTCCCGCAGCTATGGACTGCGGGACTTCAGAAAACGATGGTATCGGCTGCGACTCCAACCGTCCCCAGTTTAGCCAACCACGTCGCCAGCGTCCATCGCCGCGGCTAACCCCAGCCAGGGCACACGAGGATGGTTGAGGCGATGTCCACGGCGCTCTCTGCGCCGGCAAGCCTCACCCCCCGGTTGGTCAAACTGCTCGAACTCAGCGATTCGAGCTTCGACGGCGAGGCGCTGGCAGCCACTCGCAAGGCCAACCAGTTACTCGCCGAACATTATTTGCGCTGGGAGCAATTCTTCAACGCGCTGGGTGCCGACATCTCGGTGGAGGACTCGCCCACTGACGAGCATGAAAACGCCTCGGCGACGGATCTCATCACCACGATTCAGGCGAAGTTCGGCTCGCTGACCGTCAGCCAAAAAAAGTGGTTCATTCGTCTTCAGAAAGCGCATCGACGGACCGGCCGCTTGTCGGCTCGCCAGCATCGGGTGTTGGCAGATATCGTGAGGGCGGTCGCTTGACGCGACGCGATCACGTCAACTTTGCCAGAATCAACGCGGCGGCGCTGAGCGCGTTGCCGGCCTTGGTCAGGCGCTGGCTGCCGGGCGGTAAGGCCGAGGGTGTTGAGTACGTTGTCCCGAACCCACGCCGTGACGACAGACGCCCAGGTTCCTTCAAAATCAACATCCGTAGCGGGAAGTGGGCGGATTTCGCCACGAACGACCGCGGTGGAGATCCGATAAGCCTGGCCGCCTACTTGACCGATACCACGCAAATCGAGGCTGCCCGCAATTTGGCCAAGATGTTGGGAATTGAGAATGTCTGACGCGGCACAGATATCGTTCGAACCGCTGTCAGCGGACGAGATGGCTGCGACGCCCGCTCAGGGCGCCCCGCAGGTCAAGAAAACACCGATCATACCGGTCCCTCCGAACGCGCCACCCATGCGGTTCCGTCACCCTAAACGTGGCGAGCCCAATCGCACTTGGCTCTACCATAACGGGGCCGGTGATCCTATTGGATACGTATGCCGCTGGGACTTCGAGGGCGACGATGGTCAACCGACGAAGCTGATCTTGCCGGTCACGTTTTGTGATTTGGAGGATGGAAAACGCGCCTGGCGTTCGGCTGGAATCCCGTCCCCACGTCCGCTGTACGGGATGCCCGAGATTCTCGCGTCACCAGACGCATGGATACTGGTGACCGAGGGTGAGTTAGCCCGAGACGGGGCTGCCGTGCTGTTCCCGGATATGGTGGCGACAACACCGCCACACGGATCGAAGTCGCCGCACCTAGCCGATTGGACTCACGTCGCAGGCCGAGTCGTTGTCATAGCCACCGACGCCGACGACGCGGGCTCAGAGTATGGCGATGACGTCGCCGGCTTATGCCTAGACGCGGGAGCCGAACGAGTATCTTGGCTCCCCCCAACCGACTGGGTGCGTTCGTCGTGGTCGACGGCAAGCCCGTTCCGCGCGACGGCGATATTCCGAATGGGTGGGACTTGGCTAATGCGCTGGCCGATGGCTGGACGCCCGATCTTGTGGCGGAGGCGCGTACCGACCCAGCCTTTTTTGAGCCTTATCCGAATGCTGCGGAGCGCGATGGAACCCTAAACACCGAGAAACAGACGGAGGATCGGCAATTTCGAGCCGGGCAAGACGGGGTCCGCCGACTGGTGGAACGGGAGAATAAGACAACCGGCGAGACAATCTCCGAATGGGTTTGGATCTGTTCCTCGCTGGAGGTCATAGCCGAGACCCGCGATATCGATGGCGAGAATTGGGGGCGGCTCCTTGCCATCACCGACCGTGACGACGCCCGGCACGAATGGGCGCTGCCCATGGAAATGCTGGCCGGTTCTGGCGAGGAATATCGCCGCCGGTTGTTGTCGCAAGGGCTGACGATGGCGCCGGGTAGGTTCGCCCGAGATGCTTTACACCAACTTCTTTCAACGACGCGGCCACCATCCAAGGCGCGCTGCGTCACCCGGGTCGGATGGCATGGTGAGGCGTTCGTGCTGCCCGACGAAACGCTAGGCGACACGCGCGGAGAACGAGTGTTGCTACAAACTGTTGGCGTTCTCGATCACGCCTTTCGCGTGCGGGGGAGTCTCGAAGACTGGCAAAAGCACGTTGCCCGGCTAGCGGCCGGCAATTCGCGCTTGCTCTTCGCGCTGTCGACTGCGTTCGCCGCGCCCTTACTGCAGTTGACCGGAGCGGAAAGCGGTGGAGTTCACTACAGAGGTGCGTCCAGCATTGGGAAAACGACGGCGCTCTTGATCGCAGGCTCTGTCTGGGGTGGGGGCACGCTGAAAGGCTACGTCCGGCAATGGCGGGCAACGGACAACGGTCTCGAGGCCGTGGCCCAGGCCCACAGCGATGCCCTGCTTTGTTTGGATGAGCTATCCCAGATCGACGCCAAGGCCGCGGGCCAGGCGGCTTACATGTTGGCGAATGAGGTCGGCAAGTCCCGCGCGGGGCGCGGCGGCGAGGGTCGGCGACCAGCCGAGTGGCGAGTGCTTTTTCTATCGAGTGGCGAGATCGGCCTTGCCGACAAATTGGCAGAGGACGGGCGAGTTCGGAAAATTGCTGCTGGGCAACAGGTCCGCGTCATCGACATTCCTGCGGATGCTGGGGTCGGGCTGGGCCTGTTCGAAAACATTCATGGATTCGAGACAGCCGACGCCTTCGCCCGCCACCTGAAGCAGGCCACCGCCGAGAATTACGGAGTCGTGGCGCGAGCGTTCATCACCCAACTGACCGCCGATCTAGCCGATATCCAGGGTGCCATCGCGGGATTCAAGGCTGAGTTCGTCGGGACACAGTGCCCGTCAGAAGCAGATGGGCAAGTGAGTCGCGTTGCCGACCGGTTCGGACTTGTGGCCGCCGCCGGCGAGCTTGCTACGACTCTCGGCATTGCGCCTTGGGAGCGAGGTGACGCGTTCGACGCCTCCGCGAGGTGCTTCCAAGCCTGGCTCGACGGGCGTGGCGGTGTTGAGCCAGCCGAAGTGACGGCGGGCATCGCTCAGGTGAGAAAGTTCATTGAGCAGCACGGGGAGGGTCGTTTCGCACTGTGGGGTTTCGATAGTGACGAGGGTCGCACGACCATCAATCGGGCCGGGTTTCGCAAGTCTGACGGGAACGGCGCCGTTGAATACTACGTGCTGCCGGAAGTCTGGCGATCTGAAGTGTGTGCCGGATTCGATGCCGGCGCGCTGGCCCACACGCTGATGGAACGCGGCCTGTTGATTCCCGGTAGCGACGACAAGCCGCAAAGCACTCACCGGCTTCCGGGCACGAAGGGAGCTCGCTGCTATCGGCTGGCTGCGTCGATCCTAGAAGAGGGCAGCGATGCGTGACTGGTTCGCCGATATCGCGGTGAAACGAACTCCGGGTAAGCCAAAACCGTGGGTAACAAGGGTAACAGGGGTAACGGAGACCGGAAGAGTGCAGGAATCCCCGAGTTTCTCTACCGATACTGTTGTTACCCATTCCCAGAATCGCCGCGTAACAAGGGTAACGCCAGGGGCTGCGAACAGCCTGATGCACACCGATGCAGACGCTCAATCGGTCTCTGTTACCCGTGTTTCCCAAGCGTTACCCGGCTGGGTAACAGATGGAGTGTCACCGAAAAGCCCAGAAAACTGCGAGCTTACGAGGGCCGTTACCCGCGTTACCCACGAAAACGAGAGTGTCGCGCCTGAAGCCGATGCCTGCCCTCGAATATCGCTCCCTCGCTGGTGACGAGCGCAACGCCGACTGGTTTCAATCCTAAGAACACGGGCACGGTTGCTGCGCCACGTTGGCAGGGGGCGCGAGGGGCCCGGATCTTGGTGGGCGGAATGTGCGCTCAGACCTCGGCTTTGATGTCGACGCCGGGGACGTCTTCGGCGGTGCTCTCGCGCTAGTAACAGGCGGCGTGTCACGCATCGCGACTTGGGGCGCTACGAAAGTTGTCGCGGAGCTGGCCAAGTATGTCGGGCGAGAGGCCGCAGAGAAGCTTGTCGGCCATGCGTACTCGGACGGCGGCGGGAACTGGGCGTCCACTACGGCGGAGGCGGTGGATCCACAAACAGCACAGATAGACCCAAGAACCGGGAGAAGCGACCCCGCCATTGCAGCTCAGGGGAGTATGCCCGGAGGCCCTGCGACGACAGCGGTCAGCCTGGCGTCTGGTGGCGCGTACAATTCTGGTGTTGGTCCGGAGGGGAAGGGATTCGTTGGCTCGCGCCAGGGGATCGGCAAAAGCGGTTCGGGTGGCCCGCGCTAAGGAGCGGCGACGGGCGGGCCGACGTGCATCGCCGCAACTCGATTCTTCCCGGATCAGCCCGGCTTGTACGGAGTTCGAGAGGGGACAAACTGAACATCGGGATACGCCCTGAGAACTTCTCTTGCATTCGAGACTCGCGCGTCCTGATATTTGTGCGGCCCGACAATCACCTTCGTGATTGGTAGCTTCTCCGTCCCACCGAAGATCTCAATGTATTTGCAGCCATCCTCGTTGATCTTGATCGGCTTTAGTTCTCTGTCGTCCTCCTTCTCCCAATGTTGAGTATGGGGGAAGAGCGCAATACGGACTTCCCTCTCCTCTTCAAAGGCACGGTGTTTGTATCCCGCAGCTGCTTCAAACAGCAGCTTGTGGAAGTCCGCGTCAAATTTGTGATCGAGTAGATACTTCAACGCATTGCCTTTCAGAAGGGCAACGAATTTGCCGAAGCGCTGTTCGAAAGCGTCATCATCCAAACCGTAGGCCACCTTAAGCAACTGACCATAGCCACAGTACTTGACCTCCTCTCTTTCCCGATCGAGACAAGCCTGCAGCTTCTCGCGGTCGAACACGAGCGCGACTCCGCTCGAACCATATCCGCGCCACATACTGAGCAGACCGTTCTCCCGCGTGTACCGGTCATCCTTTGAGTGATCGCAAAAGCAACTAGTGAACGGAGGCGACATCCCGTATTGGGGGCCGGACTGTTGTTCTGGACCGAACGCCACCTCGAAAATGAGCTTGACCTGGCATTGAACAAATTTGTGCGCATCCCCGCACAGGTCGATTGCGTCCCGAAGCCTTCGATCGGACCGAGGATCAATTGCTATCCGTTCAATGACGCGCGCAAGCGCCTCCCGCATCGGTTTCGACAGGTGAACAAATTCGGTCTTATCGTTAGAGCCCCAAAAGTGCGTGGCCCATAGCACCTGTGAGCGAATGATGCTCTCGAAGGCGTGGAAGCTCGTGTAGTGATAGAGCAACTGTTGATCCTTGGACGTGCTCATTCCTGTTTCCGTAGCGTGATCGTCGATCTTCGCGTTGGACGCCTGTCCTGGCTCTCACGCGGCGCGCGGAGCGACCGTCGCGTCCCCGGCGCAATCTCTCAGGGCGCGCGGCGACGAGAATTTCTCATTGCCGAAAACAGCAGTTGTAGCCCGACGCTCCTTGCAGCGGTGTCATCCACACACCCGTAACTCATGAATCGCCTGCAACGAGACGGAAGCGGCCGAAGACCGGCATCACCCGGTGGCGAATGTAGATGTCATAGGTCTCCAACGAGGACGGCTTCCACTGATGCCGCTTCCGTTCGCGGTAGACGGCCTCGAAGTCATCGAAGCGCGGCGGACGGGTCTTGCGCGTTCGCGCCACGTTCTCGCCGTTCCAGATACGCGACAGCACGGCGGCCGCGTCGCGCCGGGCTTCGGTGAGCCCCAGCTCGGGGAAGCGCCCCAGCGTGATCTTGCGCATCCTGCCATGGGCGCGGGTCTGGACGATGTAGGACTCGTGGCCCGAAGGATGCACCCGCAATCCGAAGTGGGGCAGCGTGCCGTCCCAGAGGGTGTATTCGGAGCCATGGGGCCTTGCCGCCTCGACGGCCTTGAGACTGAGGCTCGCCTTTCTCGGTTTACGCCACGCCATGGTTCGTCCCCTCCTTCCGTCCGCCGCTCATGGCGTCGCCGACAATGCCGCCGATCCGTCCCGCCGCACTGCGGACGTGCTCATCGGCGAGATGGGCATTTGCAGCACTGACCGTAGCCGACCCTCCGGAAATTATCCTCGTTCTTGAAGGCCTGAAATTCCGCGTACAAGTTGCGGAACTCATCGACAGCACTCGACGCTTCGGCGTCGGTTCCAGTACTTGCATACTTAGGGCGATGCCGAGGGCAGCCACCACCGAAGGCCCGAAGCAATTTACTCGCGACACGCCGCCGTTACCTCTTCGACAATCGGCTTAGCCTTGCTCAAATCAAAAACCGCCGTCAGCGAACCGCCGTCCTTTGGAAAGGTGCGTACTGCAAGCTTTTGGTGCATGTTTAACGACTTGATGAAGCTTTCTACCCCAGGTACAAAAGTGGCATTGTGATTGGTTGACTTAAGCCAGTTCTCTTTCTTGGCCTTGGAAGAGTCAAATCGTACAATTACTTTGGCATCGTTATTTTCGCGTATGGAGAAGCCAAGCGCCCCAAAGCTACCCCAGACGACAATCGCATCCAGCCTACGTTCCCAGCATCGTACGACGAGAATTTTTTTACCCCTGTTTCCCGAAGACGAGCCGTAATATTGATTGTGTCGAGGATCGGATCCGTCTTACGCTCGACCAACCACGCAGAGTTCGCAAGGGGATCTTCGGCCTTTGCCTGAGCTATGTAAAGAAAGACCACCGTTAGGCAGGAAACCGCGCGCAACCAACCTGATCGAAGCATTATCGTTCTTCGTCCCGGGTTAAGATCATCTTATTTCCCCGCGTAAATAACATCATGATGCCAAGGGCCACAGAGCCAAATAGCCAGAACCAAAAAAACGCAACGGTGCTGAGAAAGCCAACAATGCCCACTGCCGCGGCAGAAGTGTTGTCATAATTGCTCTCCACGACATTGCCAACTCCTACCCATGTCAACACCATCATGAGAATCATGACGACGTTAAATCCGTAAAACAGGATCGCAACCACCCACCCGAAAGGGCCACGCTTCCGCTTCTCGATCTGCGTCACCTGGTACTTGGCCATAGGCAAGCCCTTCTGTCGACACCACACTCAGCGACAATACGGTCTTCTGGCTCGATATGCCATTATCTGCGGCGCTTCGTCTCCCCGCCGACTAAATAGCTGAGCGGAAATGCAGATCAAATTTACTCTTCGGCAGAGATCCGCAGTTAAATTGGCGCAGGTGCATCACATTATCTGTCCGAATTCGTGCTTGTCCGTCGATGACTGCGTGGTATCAATTGATCCTATCGCCTCGCGCTGCCGGCAATTGGCGCCGAGATGGCGTTCACGGTGTCGCACATTTCCGCTCAGCTATTTAGTGCAGCAGTTCTCGCCGTCAGGTCTGCGCCACGTGAGGGACAGTTTGCCAATGGCCAGTAGCGGCGCATGGGGACGAACGGCGGCGTCAGGGACGCTCCCCCGTCCCGCAGCGCGGGCGCGAGACCGGATCATGCCTGCAGTGCGCCTGTGCGCCGTTCAGCGGCGGCCCGGTCCCGGCGCGCCTGCGCAAGCTCGTCGCTCGGCTGCATCCGCATCCAGTGTTCGGCGGTGCCCCAGCCGACATCACTCCAGCGCGCCGACGATCCACCGCATCGCGGGATCGCGCCCGAGACGGTCGGCGTCGTTCACATCCTCGTATCCGGCGAGGCGTCCATAGACAGACTGGCGAAGCAGACCGACGACGCCATGCCAGCCGTTCTTGCCCGTCCGGCTGTCGGCCAGGACATCGCCCGCCAATGCGGTCAGCCCCAAGGCATCGTCGAGTTCACGATAGGCGAGCAGTCCGGCGTCGGAGGTGACCCGCGAGCCGTGGAACTCAAGCTTCAGCCGGCGGTCGAAACAGGGCCGAAGTGGGCTGCTATCCGATTCACCCTCCGGGTTCCACATCCGAACCGCCCTCTACGTCATCTAACCCTATGACACCGAACATAGAATCAGCGTTCAAAGGGTCCAACGCCGAAGTTCACCTGGGAAATGCGGGCTAAGGAGTGTGCTCAAACATCGCTCAGTGGGTAGGTTTCGGTCTTGCCTCGCTCATGTCTGCTTGAGAGCCAATCCCAGACATAGAGCGCGGCGGTGCGCTTCGTCCGGAATTAGCCACAACCGGACCCCTAGGAGCTGACGCGAACGGCCCGACGTGCGAGCCGGTACAGGTATCGCGAAGGGTAGTGTGGATCGTGCCGCATCGCCGTTTCGATAGCTTCCGCGGCTTCGGCAGGCCTGCCGTCGTGAAGGAACACGTCAGTTAGAGCGATAAGACCCTCCGGATCATTCGGGTCAAGTGTGACAGCGCGCTGTGCATTCGCCAACGCCTGCTCATGTACCCCTGGTTCTGTAGCCCGAAAACGTCATCCGTCGTACCGTAGCCCGTCCGCCGTATAGACTCTGCCCGCCAAGGCGCGACGCCGAGTCGCCGCCAGCAAAGGCCGCGTAACAATGCCGCTTGATCCTCAGGTCGCCGACCTCATTATGCCGGCCAAAGTCTCCACCCAAAGTGCGGCGGTTCTGAAGCAGTTGCCGCAGAAAACTGCCATTCTGCGCGGCTTCGCTGCGTTGAGTCCCTATCGCCATTGATCCCTCCTCGTAAGTGTATAAGCTTCAACGAGTGCACGAACTTGCTTGCTGGCAGGACCCGCATCCGGGGACGCAATCCGCCGTTGGCCTGCCGCATTGACGGTGCCGCATGGGCGTGCGGGCGCCGCAGGCTACGAGAACCATCCGGTCCACGAGCGGTCTGCCGATTGAGGAAGGGCCAACGCAGGAACGGCAGAGAAGGGACCAAAAATGTATCGTTTGTGGATCGTCGTAGGCTTGGTCTTGTTCGCATTGATCTGGAACTACTTCATCAAGGCGATCATAGTGCTTGTACTCGTGCTGGTAATTGGCGGTGGCATCTGGGCGTGGTGGGAGTTCCGTAAGCTCAGGACGGCGAAGCGAAAAGCACCGGATCGGTGAGCCGGATCGCGGGCTACTCAGCCTGTAGTAGCGGATCGGCCCTTTCCGGGAGTCAGCCTTTTCTCGGTTTGCGTGGTTTTCTTCACTTGCGTCGCGGCGAGAGGGCGGCGCACTGACGCCGGCGGAATCCCAGCCCTTAATGCGGTCATGATTCCAACCGCTTCCAAGTAGTTATCTACGATGTGCAGTTGCTCGAGCTTCCAGGGGAGCACAGTCAAATCATTCCGCATGACGTTCTTGTTCTCGCGGACGGCAATCACCGGTATCCCCTGTTCAAGCGCCGCGAGGGTGGGCAAGCCGACGCATCCATCTGGGATCACCAGACACGAGATATCAGCCGCCGTCAGCACACCGTGGTGATTCATGGCGTCCTGATCTGCAATGATCCTTGGGCTGCGCCGTAGTCCCTTCAGGATGCATTGAAAGAAAGTCAGCGAAACGGCTTCCGCGGCCATCCGAGGTTCCACGATGCCTGGGTCCATGTTCGCAATATCGCGAGACTCGAACATAGGAGAGTGGGCGGACGGGACGTTGTACAAGCTCGAAACCGCGTGGGTGAGCATGGCCTCCACGCCTCCCCAAGGGTTGATCATGTCACCGTGGCTTTCGAAGTAGCCCGCGTGAAACTCTGGCGGCACGTCAATCACGGATGAGATCGCCACGGCATCGAAATCGCCCTCATGCTCATCGAGGACCGTGCAAAGCCTGTCCAATCCCTCAATCTCGCCTGCTGCCCTTCCGGACGATGTGTAACTCGACTTCATCTGAAGCGGCGGATCGAGTTGCACGACCGATGGGCATTGCAAGCCATAGGACGCCCGAGCGGCGCTCACCGCGTTGATCGCCGCGTTGACAAAAAGCTCGTCCCGGTGCGCATCGATGATGACAACAACCCGATTCGCCCGAACCGGCCGCAGTCCCACGGTTCCCATCAGCAGGCGACAGATGACACTGCCCTCAACGTACAAGGCGTTCTCAGGGATTTCGTTGATATCTGAGGCATTCACCACGTTTGGATGGGTTACCAGAACGTCGCAGGTCTCAGACAGCAGTTTGGCGGCCGGCGCTGCGTCACCTGCGTGCCCGCCGATGTGGGCACCGATCCCCGTAGGGACCAGAAAGGCAGCGTTGAAGTTGGCGGTGTTCTCAATCTTTCGAGGCACAAACCTGAAGATTGAGTCGGGCCGATCGGATGACGACGGGTCCAAGCCCTTCAGGATACCAATCTCGCAATGGTAACGCTCGGCGCCTGACCGCGTGATCGCGAACCGCACGGGAATGGCAGCGTCGGTAAATCGAAACCTCAGTGCACTCGAGAAGTGATTGAGAAGGTCCCTGTGGCCCGGTGCCGCGGCGACTTCTAACTCTTTTTCGAATATCAGCATTGTCGTCTCCAACCCTTCGTTGTCGTCACGAGCGCCTGATGAAGGTGCGCTCACAGGAATCTGCCTCAAACCATTTCGCGGTGACCTCTGCTGGCAAGTCCGGCTCGAACTCTTGGCACGAAAAGATGTTCACGTACACCGCTCTCAACTCGTCCAGCGTATGGACGACGATTGTGCTGGTCAGGATAAAGCATACGGCAGAGGTGCCCTTTGTGAGCGGCGAAGTCTGTCGCTCCTCCTTCGGGAGTCCCAGATCGTCCCAATAGTGAACCTCACATTTTTCCATGTCGATCAAGTCACACAGCCGGCTGAAGTATCTGTCCAAGCAGTCGCGAGTGAAAGTATACGGATTACAACCATGAAGGTCTAGAATCAGCTCCCACCCATAGACCACCTTTTCCGGAGCCTGAATCATCTGCTCGATAGTTTCCGTCTTATCCTTCATGTCCGACTGTCTCCAAGAGAGATTGGCAGCCAGGCCGCTTCCAGGGTCTTTTGGTCGATCACGAAGGCCGGCGTTTCGATGGGCGTCGTGAAAGTCGTACCCTCAATCTAGTATCAGGTGTGGAACGAAACGGGCATCCGGGGCCGTCACCCGGTTTCGGTCCTCGCGAATGCACAACCCCGCCGAACCGCCGGCCACCATCCAACAACCGACCAAAGGGTAAGCGCCGTCGAATTCCGGCAGCGGGTGAAACGCCTGGACGATGTAACCCTCGTCACCATAAGGGCCGCCACGGCGAAACGCTACGTCGTCGCCATGGATCTCGACGTTCCAACCCTGGCGCGAAAGCAACGGCTTACGGACAAAATATGGCGAAAGGTCCGCCGCCCGCGGATCGCCCTCGAAATAGGAAGGCAGCAGGTTCGGGTGGCCCTCGAACATTTCCCACAAGAAAGGGAGCAAGCCTTTGTTGGCGAGGACCGCTTTCCACGGCGGCTCGAGGAAATGAACCCCGCTCGTCGGCAGGTAGTGCCCGAAATCCTCGCCCATAATCCATTCCCAGGGATAAAGCTTGAACATCGTGGAAATGACTTCGTCTTCAAGGTCGGTGAAGCGCCCCTGCAAGTCGATTCCGATGTCCTTCATGGCGATGAAGCGCGTCTCGAGACCCGCATCCCGGGCGCATTCCTTGAGGTAGTCGACGGTCCCCTTGTCGTCCTCGATGTCTTCGATGCAGGCGAAATGAAGAAGTCCCTCGACGCCGAGATCGGCAAACTCGTCGAGAAGGTCTTCGTAGAGTTCGTTGAACTGATCGGACTCCTTGGGGATGAGGCCCAAAGCCGCGGCCTGCTCCAGCCACAGCCACTGGAATTCCGAGGATTCGTATAGCGTAGTCGGCGTATCCGCATTGTATTCGAGCAGCTTGGCGTCGCCGGCGCCGTCGTAAGAAAAGTCCATGCGCCCGTAAAGGTCCCTCTCCCGGCTTCGCCAGCTTTCGGCGACATAGTCCCAATAGGCGTCCGGAATGCGAAGGTGGCGAAAGACCGTGTCGTCGACCGCGGCTCGGTCCAACAGCTCGCGGCACATGCCCTCCACGTCGTTGGCGCAGCGTTCGATGTCGTCTTCGATCTGGCTCAGGGTGAAGCGGTAATACACGCTTTCGTCCCAATAGCGCACGCCGCCCGCTTCGTCGAGTTCAAACCCGTGGTCGACCGCCGTCCGATCTAGGTCCGGGCGCGCGGCAACAGGAACGCGCTGCATGCGGAGCGAGCGCGGACGGCCAGGTGCGACGCGGCCGGATCACGTGCCGCGTTGCGCCCTCAGCCGCGCCAACACGTCGCCGCCCTTCGCGCCGCCATCGACGATCCCCGCGGCTTTGAGCTTGTCGTCGAGACTGACCTCCTCGGTCGAACGGGCGAGTTCGTTGGCGGCTTCGAACTTCGCAGCGCGTTCCGTCTGTTTCGTTTTCAGCCGGGCCAAACTGTCGACGGCGCTGCGCATGCTCGAATCGGCGCCGGAGTGCCGTGCAGCGACGGCGGACTGCGCGCGCTGGACCATTTCCGTCGCCTTGACCGTGTCGACCTGTTGCTTGAGCCGTTTCAGGTTGCCCTCGGTTTGGACGACGGCGCGGCGAAGTTGCGCCTCGCTGTCGGCGAAGGATTTGGCGACGCCTTCTTCGCCGGCGAGTTCGGCTTCCAGCCCGGCGATCTTGTCTGCAATTTCCGTCGCCAGGGTTTCGTCGTCCTTGTCGAGCGCCTGCATGGCGTAATCTTCATATTCCTTGATCGAGGCCTTTAGGGATGCGATCTTTTTGTCGGCGAGCTTGCGCTTAGCGATGATGTCGATCAGAGCCCCCTTCGAGCCGATGAGTTCGTTGTCGGCGTCGCGGATTTCCTGGTCGAGGATGCGCAGCGCCTGCCTGTCGACGATCGCTTCGCCGGCCTCGTTGACGCCGCCGCGGACGGCCGTCGCGACTTTTGCCCAAATATTCAAATGTCTTACTCCTTCGTTAGATTCGTCGCGCGCGCTGCGACGCAATCGTTCAAGCGACCTTCTTCAGGTCCGTTTGGTAGGCCTCGGCGACCTGCATCGCGTTATCGGCCAGCGTTTCGATTTCGAAAATGACCGACTCCAATATCGAACCCGCGCTGAGCGCGCCGAACAGTTCGTAGTAATCCTTTCCGTCGGGCCCCGCGCGAATGCCGAAGGTCGACAACGCCAAGAGCTTGTGGCTCTTCAGGATCATGGCGTTGAATTCTGCGGGGTCCGCCACGTCAGCCGCGGGCCAAAGCAGGGTATCGACCAGGATCTGGCCGCCGCTGACGCTCATGAGGAGGGGCAGATCGCCGAACTCCGTCATGGTGATGAGAATCCCCGGATCGGCACCGTCCACAAGTTCGACGACAAGATCGCCGGAAGACGCGGGCTCCGATTGAGCCAACGCCGCACATAGGGTCTCTGTAGTCCAATTTTCTTGGCTCATGGTTCTCTCCCTAACGGTTTTTGGAACGAAGGGAATAACGCCCTCCCTGAGCGCCGCCTGACAGTCATTGAGGACCTTGACGAATTCGGGCGGAATCCAAATCTCGCGCTTGACGAAGCCCCGCTCGCGCAAGCGCGCGCGGTAGCGGGACTGATAGTAGGACGACTTTTTCGATGCCATCACGCCAACCAATCTCTTTACATGTAATATATTACATGTAAAATGGGAATCAAGCGTTTTTTGGCCGGAACGGAACCGCCGGAATTGTGCATCGACTGGGCTTATGGCCAGATGCCGGCGCGTGTTGGCAGCGGTAGGCGAGCCGTTTTACTCAGCTGACTTGAATGCACATCGTACTGTCAAGAGTCGCGAAACGCATCTACGCCAGGATCACCAAGCTGGGTTGGGGTGCGATATTCGCCCTCGCGGCCTGCCATTTCGCCATATCTTGGGGCGTGATCGCCCTTACAGGCGGCGAGGAAATAGCCGAGGGCGGCATATTTTGGTACTTTTACGTCACCAGCGCCACCACCGTGGGTTATGGCGACTACTCGCCGGCGACTTGGGCCGGACGACTGGTCACCGTCTTGTGGGTAATGCCCGGTGGCATCGCGCTGTTTACGATGATCATCGCCAAGGCGGTGCAACAGGTATCCGACCGATGGAGGAAAAGCGTGCGCGGACAATCGAGTTACGAGAATCTGTCGGATCACATCGTCATTCTCGGCTGGCATGGCTTCCGGACCCAGCGGATGGTCGATCAACTCCGCGGCGATATTGGCGAAAAGGACCGGGAAATCGTCTTGTGCACGACCCAGGACATCGAGAACCCGATGCCCGAACAGGTGCACTTCGTCCGCGGCGCCGAGCTCAACACGCCGGACGTGCTGACTCGCGCCGGGGTTGCCACGGCTTGGTACATTATCGCTCTCGGCCATGACGACAGCGAGACCCTCGCCGCCACTTTGGGGGCCGCTGCGGTTAACCCCGACGCCCATGTCGTCGCCTATTTCGACCACGAGAGTTTCGCCGACCTCCTCAAGGCCCATTGTCCGCACGCCGAATGCAACGTCTCTCTGTCCATCGAGCTCATGGTGCGCTCGGCCCAGGATCCCGGTTCGAGCCGAGTGCAGCGCCAGTTGCTGTCGACCCTGGAAGGGCCGACTCAATTTAGTCTCAAGGTGCCGAAGGACGCCGGCGCGGTGAGTTACGGGGCCCTGTTCGCGACCTTGAAGGAAAAACACGACGCGACCTTGATTGGCGTCGCCGAAAGCGCCTTGGGCGACGACCTCACCCTAAACGCGCCGTTGGGTCACCGGGTCGATCCCGGAACGATTGCCTATTTCCTGGCGGCGCGGCGGATCGAGCCAGGCGAGATCGATTGGCCGGCGCTAAAGGCAGGTTAGTCCGTGCCTCGCACCGACAACACGACGCCAAAGCCAGGATGGTCGACATGATCGGCGGCAGTATGAAATCGCTCTTCAGGAGCGGTGTGCGCGACATCAAGCACAAATTTTCCAAACGCGGCGAGGACGATGAATTGCCGACGCCGTTGGGCTTGCGCATCGGCGCCGCGGTCGATATCGATACCTTGCCGTTGCGCATGCACGCCGATGACCTGCATGTTGAGTTGCCGGAGGAAACGATCTTGATCGTCGCGCAGGGATTCGTCGATCTCGGCGACGACGCGTACGTGCACCGCTATTACGGCGAGGACGACACGATGATCCAGGTCGTCACGGTCAACGGCGTCGAGGACCGGCATGTCAAAGAAATCACCCTGTATGTGCCGCATGAGAGTATCTATCCGGGTAGCGAGGCCGAATGGGCGCAATGGACCGCGAAGGGCGGCAAGATTGGCGCGCTCACCTACCGGTTCGACGACGGCACGGAGTATGAACGTATTTGGTTCGACACGACGCCGGGCCACGCCGATCCGGTGGTGTTCGCCGAGGAAGTTTACAAAGATGCTCTAACCGAGGAGGCGGACGACATCATCCAGCAGGTCATGCTGTTCGGCCGCAACCTGGAAGAGGGGAAAAAGAACGAGTACCTCTTGATCACGGTCGAGGCCTACGAAGGGGAAAAGACAGTGGAACTCATGGTCGGCGTGGACCTCGATCTCCCCACAGTGA
Organism: Alphaproteobacteria bacterium; assembly: GCA_965248765.1. Classification (GTDB taxonomy): domain Bacteria; phylum Pseudomonadota; class Alphaproteobacteria; order VGEJ01; family VGEJ01; genus CBDFKF01. The sequence goes on along the minus strand of CBDFKF010000004.1, from coordinate 1,857,771 downwards.
AAGTCATTTGACGCGAAGATGGGAACCTGCGGCCGAACGAAGGTCCCCAAGACACGCTCGACCGCCCGCAAAGGAGTTTTGAATGGCTGAGGAACTCAACAGATTTTTGACGGATTTGCCGGAATTCTTGGCGTTCTTCGTCGTCTCCCTCTTGCTGATGGCCGTATTCGTCGCGGTCTATACCAGTATCACCCGGCACAGCGAGATCAAGCTGATCAAGGAGAACTCGGTCGCCGCTGCGGTCGCCTTTTCGGGCAGTGTGTTCGGTTTCGCCCTGCCGCTGGCGAGCGCCATGATCAGTTCACGCACGATCTTTGAAATGATCATCTGGGGCGTGGTCGCGATGATCGTGCAGATCGCCGTATATCTCCTCGTGCGGCTGCCGATGCCGCGGGTATCAGAGCGCATCGAGAACAACGAGATCGCCGCCGGCATCTGGCTCGGCGCCTCGTCGCTCGCGGCCGGCATCCTGAATGCCGCCAGCATGACCCCGTGAGAAAGCAGCGCGTCCGATGAAACGCTCGATCACCTTCAAAATTGCCAAGCTCGGGGCGGGCGCCCTGGCCCTCAGCGCGGGCGGCGAAATCGTCTATCCTTTAAGACGTCGTCCATTTGGAAGGTGCACTGACCAGGCATTTTCGGCTAACCTACCGGGTGCGGGGCGAGGGTTGTCGAGCGCCGGCGGGCTGGGGAGTTCTCACGGGTGACCTTTCAGAAAGTGGGGATGTGGGTTGGCGCTGGCCTTGTCGTGGTCGTGCTGTTCTTTGTGTTCCGGCCCGAAAAGAAAGAAGAAGTCCTCACTTACGAATCGGCAGAGGCGTGCATCGCCGCCGGGGTCCAGGACGAATCGACATGCCGCGCCGAATTGGACAAGGCCAAGGCGTTGCACGAAGAGGTCGCCCCGCGTTACCAGACATCCTCAACGTGCTACGACGAGTTCGGCCACGACCGGTGTTATCGACAGCAGACCTCCACCGGTTCGTTCTGGCTTCCGTTCATGGTCGGCTATATGCTGGCGCCGCGCGGCTTGACGGGCGTTTATTCGCAACCGCTCTACCGCCCCAGCAGGGACCCTAATCAGTTCTACACCAGCGGTGGCGCCGGCGTTGGCACCGTGTCCCGCGACGGCCGCGCGCAAGTCGCCAAGTCTGAGGTCGGCCAGCCCCGCGCGCGCACCCGCACGGTCGCGCGGGGCGGTTTCGGCGCCCGGGCGAAGAGTGCAGGAGGCTAGCTAATGGCGAATCCACCGCGTTCGCATCGCTGAGGACTCGCCTGGCCGCATCGCGGGCCTGACTCGGCGTCACCGCGTCGGCGCGCCCGAGGCATATCCGCTTGCCACGGCCGTACTCGACATAATAGGCCATCAACCCGCTCGGCTGGACTCTTAGCAACAGGCCCTTGAGACGTAGATCGCGAACTTCGTAGGGCTTGTCGCCCGGATTAAGCTTCGAGATAAGGCTGTTGGCGATGACCGATCGCACGAACGTTTTTCACCCTGTAAGTGCGTTCGGCGCGATGCACCGTAAGTGCAGTGTAAGTGCAGGCTCACTGTACTTCGGTGACTCGTGGAATGCGACGGTGAACGACATGTCACCCATAACCCATTGGATGAAAGGAGAAATAAGCGTCACTGCGGTGGAGTGACCCCCTAAAAGTGGTCCAGATTTATTAAGAGAGTTTGGCGCATTTTGCCCCTCGAAAGGAGGACAAAATGAGCCGTAAACGCTACACCCCAGAACAGATTATCAGCATGTTGCGCGAAGCCGAGGTGGCCTTGGCGCAGGGCCAGTCCGTTGGTCAAGCTTGTCGCACGCTCGGCGTATCGGAGCAGAGTTACTATCGCTGGCGCAAGGAATATGGCGGCCTTCGTACTGACCAGGCCAAGCGTCTGAAGGACCTGGAGAAGGAGAATGGCCGTCTCCGGAAGGCGATCTCGGATCTGACGTTGGATAAGCTGATCTTGAAAGAGGCGCTCGAGGGAAATTGCTAAGCCCCGCCCGTCGCCGGCAGTGTGTTGATCATCTCCAGGCCGAATTGGGAATCTCCGAGCGACGTGCCTGTGCTGTTGCAGGCCAACATCGCTCAACCCAGCGCAAGAGACCCCGTGGTCGGGATGATGAAGAGGCACTCACGGCCGCGATCATCCGCTTGGCCAGCCAGTATGGCAGATATGGCTATCGGCGGATCACTGCCTTGCTCAGGACCGAAGGTTGGCACGTGAACGCCAAGCGGGTCCAGCGCATCTGGCGGCGGGAGGGGCTGAAGCTCCCACAGAAGCAACCGAAACGGGGCAGGCTGTGGCTCAACGACGGATCCTGCATCCGTCTGCGGCCGTGCTGGCCCAATCACGTCTGGTCCTATGACTTCGTCATGGATCGAACACACGATGGGAGGAAGTTCCGCATGCTCACCGTGATCGATGAGTTTACCAGGCGGTGCATGGCCGTTGTCGTCGAGCGAAGATTGAACTCGGACAATGTACTCCATTGTCTGACCGAGCTCTTCGTCCAACATGGCCCCCCGGATCATATCCGTTCCGACAACGGCTCAGAGTTTACCGCTCATGCCGTCCGCGACTGGCTCGGCAGGATCGGCGTCAAGACCCTCTATATCGAGCTGGGAACGGCGGTGCGAAATTAGTCCACGGTAGCGGCAGGATTGTCTCGCTGCGGGCGGAGCAAAACTCTGCCACTTGAGCCCTTCCCGGCGACGGGGAGGGCGGGGGCATGCATACCGTGGAACTTTATCGGAAGGTCCGTCTCGCCTGCCGGGACGGGATGAGCGAGCGTGCGGCGGCGCGTCATTTCGGGATTTCGCGCGAGAGCGTGAAGAAGATGCTGTGCTTTTCGGTGCCTCCGGACTATCGACGGACGGCACCGGTTCGGCGCCCGAAGCTGGACGGGTTCAGCGATATCATCGACCAGTGGCTGAAGGAGGATCTGAAGCAGCTGCGCAAGCAGCGCCACACGGCCAAGCGTATCTTCGCGCCGAGCACGGGTTCAGCGGCGGCTATACCATGCAGACCGTGTGGAAACTCTGGGTGGCGGGGATGGAGGTTTAGGTAACCATGATTTGCGGCGATCCCACGTAATCTGGCGGTTTGGCGCCGGTAGCCCTGTGGAAGGGGCTCCAGGCCTCCGTGGATCGATGTGCGGCGCTCGATTTTGGCCTGATTCCCGTCTCATGCCCTCGCGGCGGCGATCAAGGCGGGAACACCTACCAGCGAGATCGCGCGGCGGATGTTGTAAGCCAGCGCCGTGATGCTGAACTCGCCGCGCACGTTCTCCAGCCGCCGGGTCAGGAAGGCACCCTGGCCCATCCATTGTTTGATTGAGCCGAAGGGATGCTCGACGCTTTCACGGCGCGCATCGAGCAGCTCCGGGCGGGCCGCCAATCGTTCTGCCATGCGCTCCAGGATCGCTTCGGCGCTTGCGCTTGCTGTGTAGCGCCAGGCGTTGGCCGTCGGGGCAGATGTAAATGTCCTCGCCGCCGTCATAGCGGAAGCGTTCCTTGGGAAAGAGCCCCTGGCTCACCGTGGATCCGCGCTGGGGCTTGGGCACATGCGGCACGACGCCGGCATTCTCGCAGGCCTCGATATCCTCGATCTTGAAGTAGCCCGCGTCGGCGACCGCGTCGATCCGATCGACGGCCAGGTTCCGACGGGCCACCACCGCCGTCTCGGCCAATAGACCGAGATCGCTGACCTTGTTATGGACCTGCTGCTCGGCGATCAGTTTGTGCTTGGCGTCCACGGCGATCTGAATGTTGTAGCCGACACCGACCCGGGTCTCGGCGTACATCGCCCGGCTGTCCGGATCCGTCAAAGAGAGCTGGTCCTCGCCACTCGCAGCCAGCGCGTCTCGATGTTCCTCAAACCGCTCACGCCGCCCTTGGATCGCAGCGATCTTCTCCTGGATATGCTCCACCTCGCCGCCGCCGGTGCCGCCCTCGTCTTGCTCGTCGGCCTCGTCGAGCCGGTCGAGATAACGCGACAACCTCTCGTCGCTCTCGGCCAACGCCTTCGCCAGCTTCGCTTTGGTGAAGTTCCGCTTCCGGCTGTTCACTGCCTTGATCCGTGTACCGTCAACCGCCACCAGCTCGCGTCCGAACAGCTCCAGTTCGCGGCATAGCCTCACGAACTCCCGAAACACCTGTCGGAAGGCCGCCCGATTGATCCGCCGGAAATCGGCGATCGTCTTGAAGTCTGGCGACAAACGCCGCAACAGCCAGATCACTTCGAGATTACGCTTGCTCTCTGCCTCCAGCCGGCGGCTCGAACGTACCCGATTGAGATAGCCGTATATGTAGAGCTTCAGCAGGTCCGCCGGATCGTAGCCGGGACGACCTATCGCCTTCGCCGCGGCGCGCTCGAAACCAGCGGCCGCTAGGTCCAAACCATCCACGAAGGCATCGATGAAACGGACCGGGTTATCCCGGCCCACGTAATCGTCCACTGCTTCCGGCAGAAGCAGAACCTGAGAGCGGTCAACGCCAGGAATGTGTCTCATGGCGGACCCTAACATCGCCATGAGACGGACGGAATCCCCCGCCACCCAGAGTTTCCACACGGTCTGCATCGTCAAGGACTATGTGCGCGAACATCACCGCCGGCGGCGGGAGATGTTCGTGCCGCTGATCCATCCACCGGGCCATGGGCAGGCGGACTTCGGCGAGGCGCGTGCGGTGATCGGGGGTGTGGCGCGCAAGGCGCACTTCTTCGTCTTCGATCTGCCGCACAGCGACGCCTGCTATGTGCGGGCCTACCCTGCGGCGACGGCCGAGGCGTGGATCGACGGGCATGTGCATGCCTTCGCCTTCTTCGGCGGGGTTCCGCAATCGGTTCTCTACGACAACGACCGCTGCCTGGTGTCGCGCATTCTGGCGGACGGGACGCGCAGGCGGGCGCGGCTCTTCGGCGGGTTCTTGTCGCATTACCTCGTACGCGATCGTTACGGGCGCCCGGGCAAGGGGAACGACAAGGGCGCGGTGGAGGGTCTGGTGGGCTTTGCCCGGCGCAACTTCATGGTGCCGCTGCCGCGCTTTGCCGGCTGGGGTGAAGCTCAAGCGGAAAGACTAGCTACCTGGCGACTGCTCGCCGGAGGAGTGTGACCCATGCCAGTGCGGCAAGTAGCGATTCACAAAATCGAGGTTGGGCCGCGGATGCGCGAAGTGAGCGGTCCGCACGTGTTGGCGCTTGCTGATTCAATCGATCAGATCGGTCTCCAAGTCCCTATCACGGTCTGCAAGCTGGACGACGTGTACGAGCTCGTCGCAGGCCGTCATCGTCTGGATGCCGTTGAACAGTTGGGGTGGGAGTACATCCTGGCGAACATCACGTCTCTGGGCGACATGGAGCAGCAGCTCTGGGAGATTGACGAGAACCTTTGCCGGGCCGAACTCTCGACACTCGAGCGCGCTCAGCACCTACAAAAACGCAAGAGCCTGTGGGAGGCGCACGAGAGTAGTGGGCAGACTCTGCCCGAAACCCCTCCCAGCGGAGGCCGGCCGGCAGGCTTCGCCGCGGCGACGGAAGCAGCCACAGGTATACCGAAACGCACCGTCAACCAGGATCTAAGGCGCGTCGAGCGCATCCCGGAGGACGTTCAGGAGGTAATTGCTAGCACGCCTATCGCGAAGGTCGGGGTCGAGCTTGATGCTCTCGCGTCGGCCGAACCTGTCGAGCAGCGTGCGGCGGTGCGGGCGGTCCTAGATGGTGACGCCGAATTGGTTCGCGAGGTCCTCGTTAAACCGGACGACATCATGGACACGGCCGGCGAGGGCGGGCTTGCTGCGCTGCAGAAGGCTTGGCGTGAAGCATCGACCATTGCCCGGTCGCGGTTCCTGCGGGCCCTCGACGAGGTGTCGTTGGCATCCATCTCCGCAAAAACGGCAGTAAGCCGCCGAATCCGACCTTATGTCGTCAATGTCGTTAATGTCGTACCCACAGGTCGTTTCATGCCCCAGCCTGCGGGTGGTCCCCGGGCGAGATTGAACGCATAGCGATGGTGTACAATATCCACTCAAGTGGCGCCGCCCTGGCCGATAACGCGCCGCTCCTGCTGCCGCAGAGTTTGAAGGCCGCTCCTAGTTGGGGGCACGAACCCTATGTGGCAGCCACGATGACGACACAGAGCCAAGCCAAACGGATATTCCTTGAGCTGGGGAAGGGGGGCCGCTCCCTGCGGAAGGTGCAAGCGGCACTCCGCGAGCAGGGCGATAGCGATGTCCCAACTCTGAGGGTCCTCGGCGACTGGTCAGGGAAAGGCGAGTGGATCAAGGCCGCCGAAGAATGGGATGCGAACGCCCAAGCCGATGAACCAGCGCCTGTGCGCCCACTCACGGCTAAGCAGCAGCGGTTCGTGGAAGAGTACCTCGTCGACCTTAATGCCACTCAAGCCTCCATTCGTGCCGGCTACAGCGCCAAGACGGCCGAGCAACAGGGCCCCCGGCTGTTGGGGAATGTTGGGGTCGCCGCAGCCATCAAAGCTGCGCAGGAGGAACGGTCCCAGCGCACCAAAGTGACCCAGGACTGGGTGCTAGATCGGCTCGTCGAGAACGTCGAGCGATCCATGCAGGTTGAGCCGGTTATCGGTCGCGATGGCAAGCCAACAGGCCAGTTCACCTATCAAGGTAGCGTCGCGAACAAGGCGCTTGAGCTGCTCGGGAAACACGTCGACCTGTTCACCGAACGTCATGAGCATCGAGCAGTCGTGGGGGTCGTGAGCCCGCCGTCAGGTGATGAACTCGCCGCGATGCTTGGCAGCTTCGGTTTTGATGTGGAGGAATCCGACGAGTAGCGGCTGCTAGTCGGATGGGGCGGCTGAAGCGGAGCGCGTAGGGTCATGTGGCGTCACGTGACGCCAGTACTGGGCTCGATTTAGTTAAGCTCAGCCAATGCGGTTGGTGTTAGGCACTGCTTGTGTAAGACGCAACTGACGCAAGCTCACTTGTGTAAGGTGGCCGACCGCTTTACGTTACGCAAAATGTTTTGTGTCTAACCGCCGTGACGCAACGTGAAGCCCTTCGTTCCCCAGGCACCGCCCATCACCGGGATCGACTGGGAGCCGCTGATTCCGCTAATCGGCGGTGCCAATCGCGCGCTCGCCCGCTACGACGGCGTCCTCTACGGCGTGCCCAACCCCGACGTCTTGCTGTCGCCGATGACGACTCAGGAAGCCGTGCTGTCATCCAAGATCGAGGGCACACAAGCTACTCTAGGCGAGGTCCTCAAGTTTGAGGCCGGCGAGCAGCCCGCGGTCGAATCGCGTCGCCTCGACTACATGGAAATCATCAACTACCGACGCGCGCTTGTGCGCGCCGAAACGGCGCTTAAGGCCAAGCCCTTCAATCTAAACCTCCTGCTCGAGCTACACGACATCCTCCTCGACAGTACCCACGACAGGGACAAGGGGCGCGGCCGATTTCGCACGGTCCAAAACTGGATCGGCGAGCCGGGGACGCCAATCGAACGGGCCGACTTCGTGCCGCCCGCGCCTGACCTAGTCAAACCTGCGCTCGGAGAGTGGGAGGCTTACTACCACGCCGGCACGACCGACCCTCTTGTCCAGTTGGCGGTGATCCACGCCCAGTTCGAGATAATCCATCCGTTCTTGGATGGCAACGGCCGCCTCGGCCGCATTTTGATTCCGCTGTTCCTGCATGAGAAAGGTGTGCTGTCTCGACCGATGTTCTACCTTTCTGCCTATCTCGAAGAGCATCGCGACACCTATGTGCGTGGCTTGAGGGCACTCGGTCCGTCGCCCGATGGGTGGAACGCGTGGATAGCCTTCTTCCTCCGCGCGCTCGAACAACAAGCCGGCGCCAACGCCGACAAGGCGCGGGCGATCATCGATCTGTACGCGAACTTGAAGAACCGGACGCTTCTCCTCACGCACTCGCAGTACGCAGTGCCGGTGCTCGATCAGATATTCGAGCGGCCGATATTCGCCAGCACTAGCCTCGAAATCGCTGGCGATTACCAGCCCAGCCGCCAAGCCATTTCCAATCTGCTGCGCGCCTTCCGCGACGACGGCATACTGAAGGTCGTGCGGCGGGGGCGCGGCCGGCGGCCGCAGATGCTGGCGCTCACCCAGCTCCTCAATCTGTGCGAGGGGGCTGAGGTCTTCTGATCGGTGTGGGCAAACCCTACCGGACTGGTGGCACCCGAAGCCCCTCGGGCCGCCCGGCGCTCGATGTCGACGGCGTGGAGCGTTTGGGGCGGCACGGCGAGGCGTGTGTAATTCCTGTGTAATCAGGCACAGACGTTCGCGGAATGTCCGAGTAAGCGCGTGGAGATGAGCCGGCCGTCAATCTCCCCTAATCCCTTGGAATCTAGGTGAGAATGGGCCCGGCGGACGAAAGCAGAAGGCTGGGCGCAAGGACTACGAATCTGGGGGTCGGGAGTTCGAATCTCTCCGGGCGCGCCAATTCTTTCAAGGCTGAACTGTCTGTGTGAGTAATTCTGGTGCAACCGGGTCAGAACTCGGCCCGGTTACGGGCGCTCGGATGTTCGACGACCGTTCCTTGTCCCATCCTGTCCAGCGCTCTATCGATCGTTTGGTCTTGTCGGTGCGTGTATCGCATAACCATCTCGGCCGCTGGGCGGGACATCGCGGAGTGTGCGGGCCACCATGGCCGATCCAGGGTCAGGTCCGCCGCCCAGCCCCCAACTCCGGAAGTCAGAGGCTGAATGTCCGGAGCTGAGGGTCAAGCGGGCGAAACGGCGATCGTCTGACACGGCAGTTCGTAAGCCAGAAACAGCCGAGAGGGCGCTCCGTGGTCGCATGGGTTTTCGCATGGCGGTTCTATGACCGTATTACAGCTTAGGTCTTACAGCCTAAGGCTGCTCTTTCTCCCTCTCCTCCAGCTTCTCGATCTCCTCGTCACGCCGATGGTAGCCCATGCGCTGGATCATCTCCTTGGCCTCGGCCAGATGCTGCCGCGCCTCGGGCCTAGCGCGAGGCGCAGCCGCGCGTACTCCAAGTGCGCGTCCGCCTGGTGTAGCTTCATCCCCCCGCGTTCGGCGATCAACATGGCCTCATCAAGGTCTCACCGTGCTCGTTCGAAGTCATTGCGCACTCGGTGGAGCACCGCCCGGGCAAGCAGACCGCGAGGCATATCATCTTGATTCCCGGACAGGCGGAGCCAGTCCACGGCTTGATCCAAATGTTCGGCGGCCATGGAGAAATCGCGAGTATCTGCCTATTGCGCCTCGACAGGGCTCAGTGACCGTACATTTTGTAGTGCGAGTGGCTGTCGGGCCGCTTGATGCGCGGTGTCAGCCATTGCGGCTACGGCAATCATTTATGCGAATAGGAGAGTGGCATGCCCAATGATCAATCAACTGCGATCGTGACTGGCGCCTCAGGCGGCCTCGGCCTGGCAACGACAAGGGCCTTTCTTTCGCGCGGCTTCAACGTTGTCATGAACGGGTCGAACACCGACCGCCTGACCGCCGCCTACGAAACCCTTGGCAAGCCTGATGCGGCTTTGCCGGTCGTCGGCGATGTCGGCAATGCCGCGGATCGTGCCCGTCTGGTCGATGCCACTTTGGCTCATTTCGGCCGCATCGACGTTTTGGTCAACAACGCCGGCATCTTTGAATCCCAACCGTTCCTCGAGGTGGACGAGGACTATCTAGATCGCTTTCTGACCACCAACCTCAAGGGCACGTTCTTCTTGAGCCAGGCGGTCATTCCGCACATGCGTGAGGCCGGTGGCGGATCGGTCATCAATATCGGGACAGTCCTGGTCGATCATGCTCTCGGCGGAGTGCCGGCCACGGCGGCCGTTGCCAGCAAAGGTGCCGTTCACGCGCTGACGGTGCAGCTGGCGGCCGAGTTCGGTAAGGACAACATCCGCGTGAACACCATTGCGCCCGGCATCATTCGAACGCCGATCCATGCCCGCAACGGCATCGAGGACGCGGACAGCCTTGCCGGCCTGCACCTCGTGAACCGCATTGGCGAGCCTGAGAACGTGGCGGAACTCGCGACTCAGATCGCCACCAACGACTTCATCTCCGGGACCGTGATTAACGTAGATGGCGGGCACGTTGCCGGCCATAGCCTCGGCTGATACGCCTCTGCAGAGGATGTTTCGACTCGGACAGAGTTGGATGTCCGACTCTCTCGTGCCCCCTGTTACCCGTCCGTCGACAGGGCGGTAGGATTGGCGGGCGCGTTGTCCCGCGCGTTAGTGGCAATGACGGTGACTGGGGGAATATCCATGGACTTCCGTGCGACGAGCAGAAGGACGGTGGCGCTTGCGTTGGGAGCCGCTCTCGGTTTGGCCATGGCGGCCGTGCCCGCGGCACCGCTAGGGGCCGCAGAAGAGCGTTCCTACATTCTGGCGACGGCCACCACGGGCGGCACCTACTATCCGGTCGGCGTGGCGATCGCGACCCTGGTCAAGGTCAAGCTGCAGCCCACGGAGAAGATCGCCATGTCGGCGATCAACTCGGCGGGATCCGGTGAGAACCTCAAACTGCTACGCGAGAACCAGGCGCAGTTCGCCATCCTGCAGGGCCTTTACGGCCGGTGGGCCTGGACCGGCACCGGCAAGGTCGCGGCCGACGGACCGCAGGCGTACCTGCGCTCGGTCACCATGCTGTGGCAGAACGTCGAGCACTTCGTGGTTCTGGCCGACCACGTCAAGACCGGGACGATCGAGGACCTGAAGAACCTCTCGGGTAGGAAGTTCTCGATCGGCAAGAGGAACTCCGGCACCGAAGGCTCGGGCATCGCTATCCTCACCAATCTCGGTATGGCGCCTGGCGAGACCTTCGACGTGGTGAACTTGGGGTACGGGCCGAGCGCCGATGCGCTCCAGAACGGCACCATCGAGGGGTTCAACATGCCCGGCGGACCGCCGGTCAGCGCCTTGATCCGCGCGTTCGCGTCGTTGGGCGAGGGGGTGGCGGTGCTCGATTTCACCGACGAGCAGGTCAGACGCGCCAACGGCGGCGGTGATCTGTGGACCCGCTATGTCGTGCCCGCCGGCACCTATCCGGGCCAGAGCCGCGATATCAACACGATCGCGCAACCGAACTTCTTGGCGGTGCGTGCCGACACCGACGAGGACGCCGTCTACCAGATCACCAAGACGATCTACGAGAACCTGCCGTTCCTTCGCAACATCCACAAGGCGACGACCGCCATGGCCATTGAATCGGCCCTGGCCGGTCTGCCGGCGCCGCTGCACCCGGGCGCCGCCAGGTACTACGCCGAGATCGGAGTGGCCATCCCCGATCACCTGACCGCCCAGTAGCATTGGCGGATCAAATCAGACGTGGTCGCAGTGGCCGAGGAACCGAGCAACGCCGGGACGAGCCTGAGGGACACCTCGGAAGGGCCGCTGCATCAGGTCGTGTTCTGGGGCGGTGTCCTCATCTCTCTCGCCCACATCTACTTCAATACGCTGAGCACGCTACCCGAGCTGTGGGTCTCGGCGCTGCATTGGGGCGGGCTTGCCGGGCTTTGCGCTCTGGTGTTGCCGGCATCGCGACGTTTCCACCGCCGCCATAGCCGTGCGGCGCTTGCTATCGACGTGCTCGTCGGCGCTCTCGCGCTGATATGCGCGGTCTACGTCATCCTGGGCTTTGATCCACTGTACGAACGGGGCGTGCGGTTCATCGCCGCGGACTGGGTGTTCTCGGTGCTCGCCGTCGTGCTGGCGCTGGAGCTCGCCCGACGCACGGCCGGATGGTTCATACCGGTGCTGTGCCTGATCGGTCTTACCTACGTCTTCTGGTGGGGCGATCTGATCGGCGGCATCTTCCATTTCCCCGGCCTGACCCTCGAGACCACGCTGTTCCGCAGCTATTTCGAGGTCTCCGGCATGTTCGGGCAGATTGCCCGCATCTCCTCGACCTTCGTCTTTATGTTCATTCTATTCGGCGCGTTCCTGGTGCGCTCGGGTGCCGGCGACTTTGTGATCGACCTGGGGCGCAGCGTGGCCGGCCGCCTGGTCGGTGGCCCCGGCCTCGTCGCGGTTTTGGGCTCGGCGTTGACCGGTACGGTCTCTGGGTCGGCTGTCGCCAACACAGTCTCCACCGGCGTCATCACCATCCCCCTGATGAAACGGGCCGGCTTTCCAGCCCGGTTCGCGGCCGGCGTCGAAGCCTCGGCCTCCACCGGTGGCCAGATCATGCCGCCGATCATGGGGGCGGGCGCCTTCGTGATGGCGAGCTACACCCAGATTCCGTATCTGACGATCGTCGCGGTCTCGGTACTGCCGGCGATCATGTACTTCCTGACCGTCGCCTTTTGGATCCGCATCGAGGCGAAGAAGCGCGGTCTGCAACCGAGCGAGGAGGAGGCGCCGCGGTTCACCGAGATCATGCGGCGCGGCGGCATCACCTTTTTGCTGCCGATCGGGGTGCTGGTAGCCATGCTGGTCAATGGTTTTACGCCGACCTACGCCGCCGCCAGCGGCATCGTCGCGGTGATCGCGGCGAGCTGGCTGACGCCGAACCAAATGGGGCCGCGGGCCATCGTCGAAGCGCTCGCCCTAGGCGCGCGCAACATGGCCTCCATCGCCATGTTGCTGATCGCCGTCGGCCTCATCGTCATGGTCGTCTCGACGACCGGCATCGGCAACACCATGTCGCTGCTGATGGCCGACTGGGCCGGCGGCAGCCTGTTGCTCGCCCTCGTTTTTATAGGTCTCGCCTCGCTTATCCTCGGCATGGGCCTGCCGGTCACGGCGGCCTACATCGTGCTCGGCACCCTGTCCGCGCCCGCACTTTACGAGCTCATCTCGCACGCGCATCTGATCGAGGTGATTGCCAGCGGCCAATTGCCCGAAGCGGCCAAGGCCATCTTCATGCTGGTCGCGCCTGACGCGCAGGCGGCATTGAGCGCGCCGATGAGCGCGGCCGAGGCCGAGGTGCTGGTGGCTCTCGTCCCTCAGGATTTCTCGACACAGCTCTATGAACAGGCGTTAAGCCCAGCACTTCTGACTACAGCGCTGCTGTCGGCCCACATGATCATCTTCTGGCTGAGCCAGGACAGCAACGTGACGCCGCCGGTCTGTCTTACCGCCTTCGCCGCGGCGGCTATCGCCGAGACCCCGCCGATGGCGACCGGCTTGACCGCCTGGCGTATCGCCAAGGGCCTCTACGTGATCCCGCTCTTGTTCGCCTATACGCCGTTACTGTCCGGCGACTGGAGTACGGCCCTCCAGATCTTCGTCTTCGGCACCGTCGGCCTCTACTGTCTGGCTGCCGCGTATGAGGGGCGTGCCGAGAGGCCGATAGCGGTCTATCTTCGGCCCGTGCTCGCGGGCCTGGGCGTCGCCTTGCTGTGGCCCCTCGACGTGGGTTGGCACGTTCTGGCGTTGGGGGCGGTGGCCGTCCTGTTTGGGCTCGCGCACGTTCAGGCACGGAGGCGAGGAACCCTGCCGGCCCGCTAGGTTCTCAACCTGGGCCGAGCCGCGCGGGCACGGCATCTACCACAATTGATAGGTTGACCACGCCACGGCCAGCGTGCGCTGGTGCGCGGCGATCCCCAGAAACGAGTCCACGCCACGGCTGACGTGGGCTGGCAGAACACCCGCTCACGGAGGATAGCCATGGCGTCGGGGAACCCGTTTCCGCCCACCAAGATCGCCAGAATCACGCACTTCAAGTATCTGGACGAGCTGAAGTTCGTGCGGCATGCACAGGTGCACGTCAAGAAGCCGCCAAAGTCACTTTGGCAGCTCTCCGCCAATTTCAGTGTGCGTATGAGGGGCCATCCGAAACAAGGCAGCGCCTACTCGCTCACTATTACGGCGCCGCGCGGCCTCTATACCGACCTCTCCTCGGTGCCGGAGGCGCTGTGGTCGATCGTCGGGCCGATCGGCCTCCATCTCGAGGCCAGCATCGTTCACGACTACCTGTACATGGCCTGGACCGATTTCCGGAACGTGGCGGTGCGGCGCGATTGGGACTTCGCCGACGCGGTGTTTCTCGAAGGCATGAGGGTCTCGAAAGTGCCACTGATTGAACGCACGCTAGTACACGCTGCCGTGCGCACCCCGATCGGATGGAAGGTGTTCAGCACCAAGAAATACTCGCTCAGCCAACGCATGAAGCAATGGCTGCCGCAGCTTGCCCCGGGCCACGGCCGGTAGCGGCCGACCGGGTGTCACCGCCGGCACCTCAGTTGGCGCGGACGGCCTTGGGCATGAAGAACAGTCGGTCGTACTTGGCGGCTTTGTTGTGGCAGGTGGCACAGAAGACGACGGCGTTCGCGGTCCGGCTGCCGCTTAAGCCGACGACCGAGCCGTCGTGGGCGATCTCCATGTAGCGCCAGTCGCCGTCCTCGGGCGCGAAGCCTGGCGGCATCTTCTCCATCAGGAACAGCGATCCGGTCTTGATCTCGCCCGCCTCGGTGACGATGAAGCTGTCCTTGGCGACCATCGTGCCGGCCGGCAGCACGCCGACCTCCTCGAAAGCACCGTACGCGGCCCCGGTGTCGTTGACGTAATTGTTGACGAACTGGTTGCCGTGGGCGCGCGAGCGATAGGGCGATGTGTTGTAGCGCCGCCAGCGCTGGTATTGGATGGCGACCGGATCGCCGGATTCGGCGTAGTCGGCGCTGAGCTGATAGCGGATGCTGCGATAGACGCCTTCGGCCCGCTCGCCACTCAGGCTCGCCGGATCCTCGATCATGAGGTGGGTCTTGCCGCCTGCCTCGTCCGCGGCGGCGTCTCCACTGAGCGCGGGGGCGCCGCTAAGGAGGAGGCCGAGGGCGAGTACCAGTAATGAGGATCGCATGCCGGGTCGAACTATCCGCCCCGGCCCGGGCTGTCACAAGTCACAAGCGATCACCAACGCGCGAGCGGCCGCCTCGTGACAATGGTGACAATGGTTACACGGCACGCTCCTGGCTCGGGGGCTTGTGCGGCGCACCCAAGACCCCGCTATTATTGCCGCCATGACCGCCGAACCGGGCGGATGGGATCAGGGGGGATCGATGCTGGCCCGCGTTGTCGCCGGATTGCTGCTCGGGTTGATCGCCCACTCTGCCGCGGCCGCCACGATTGCGATTTCGTGCGGCGCGGTTGGCCGCGAACTCGAGATCTGCCGCGAGGGCGCCGAGGCGTGGGCCGCACAGAGCGGGCATGAAGTCGAGATTGTCTCGACGCCCAACTCGGCGACCGACCGGCTCGCCCTCTATCAGCAGCTACTGGCGGCCGGCTCGGCCGCCATAGACGTACTTCAGATCGACGTAATCTGGCCTGGCATCCTGGCCAATCACTTGATCGCGCTCGATGCGCATGTCGACGAGGAGGTGCTGGCCGGCCACTTCGCACCGATCGTCGACAACAACCGGGTCGGCGGGCGGTTGGTGGCGGTGCCGTGGTTCACCGATGCCGGGTTGCTCTACTACCGCAAGGACCTGCTGGAGAAATACGATGCGGCGGTCCCGGAGACATGGGACGAGCTCGCCGCCACTGCCCGGCATATTCAGAAAGAGGAGCGGGCTGCCGGCGCCGAGCGCCTGTGGGGCTTCGTGTTCCAGGCCAAGGCCTACGAGGGGCTGACCTGCAACGCGCTCGAATGGATCGATTCCCACGGCGGCGGGGCGATCGTCGATGGCGATGGCCGGATCACGGTGGACAATGGGCAAGCTGCAGCGGCGCTGGATGCTGCCGCGTCTTGGATCGGCAGCATCGCCCCGCCCGGCGTCCTCAACTACGCCGAAGAGGAGGCGCGCGGGGTGTTCCAGTCCGGCAACGCCGTCTTCATGCGCAACTGGCCGTACGCTTGGGCCCTCGGCAACGCCGAGGACAGCCCGGTGCGCGGCAAGATCGGCATCGCCGTGCTGCCGCGGGGTGAGGAGGGCGGCAAGCACACCGGCACGCTCGGCGGCTGGCAGCTCGCGGTGTCCCGATACTCGCGCCACCCCGAGATCGCCGTCGACCTTGTCCGGTATTTGACCGGGGTGACGGAGCAGAAGCGGCGGGCGCTCGTCGGGGCCTACAACCCGACTATCACCAGCCTGTACGACGATGCCGATGTGCTGAGCGCCAATCCGTTCATGGGGCGTCTGCGGGCGACCTTCACCAATGCGGTGGCGCGACCCTCGCGGATCACCGGCGCCAAGTACAACCGGGTGAGCGCCGAGTTCTTCGGCGCCGCGCACGCGACGCTTTCCGGCAACGGCGATGCTGCCGCCAACCTCGCGCGGCTTGCGCGCAAGCTCGAACGCCTCGGCGGCGAGGGCGGTTGGTGAGGCCGGCCCCCGGCTCGGCCCGCACCCAGGAGCGCGTTCGGTCGGCCTGGGCCCTGTTGGGCCCGAGCCTTGTCATCCTCGGGCTGATCGCGGCTTGGCCGCTCGCGCGCACCGCCTACCTTGGCTTCACCGATGCGAGCCTGGCCGACCTCGGCAGCGGTCGCTTCATCGGCCTCGACAACTTCGCGTTCCTGATCGTCGATCCCGATTGGTGGCGTTCGGTTTGGAACACGATCGTATTCGCGACGGTCTCGGTGTTCCTTGAGACCGTCCTCGGGCTGGTCATCGCGTTGGCGCTCCATGCGCGCTTTGCCGGGCGCGGGCTGCTGCGGGCCGCGGTGCTCGTCCCCTGGGCGATCCCGACCGTGGTCTCGGCGCAGATGTGGGGCTGGATGTTCCACGACGTCTTCGGGATCGTGAACGAGGCGTTCGCCTGGCTTGGCTTGATCGCCGAGCCGGTCGCCTGGACCGCCGATCCGGCGCTGGTGATGCCGGCGCTGATCGCGGTCGATGTGTGGAAGACCACGCCGTTCATGGCGCTGTTGTTGCTCGCGGGCCTGCAGATGCAGCCGATCGAATGCTATGAGGCGGCGCGGATCGACGGGGTCCATCCGCTCAAGGTGTTCTTTCGCCTCACGCTGCCGCTGATCAAACCGGCGCTTGCGGTGGCGGTGATCTTCCGCACGCTCGATGCCCTGCGCATCTTCGATCTGGTCTACGTGCTCACCGGTAACAACCGCGAGACCATGACGATGTCGGTTTACGCTCGTCAGGTGCTGGTGGACTTCCAGGACGTTGGGCTCGGCTCGGCTGCCTCGACCTTGGTGCTGCTCATCATCGCGCTGTTCGCGATCATCTACCTGAAGGCCGCGGGCGTGCGCCTCGCCCCGGAGGCATGAGCGCCATGGGGATCGCGGTTCGCCGCAACGCCGCGCGGCTCGGCTTCTGGCTGCTTATCGCAGTCATCGTCTTCTATGCGTTGTTTCCCTTCTATTGGGCCGTGGTCTCCTCGCTCAAGGCGGGCTCTGCGCTGTTCGATCTCAGTCCGTTACCGGCCGATCCCGCCTGGGACAACTACCTCGAGGTGTTCCGCGAGCAGCCGTTCGCCCGCAACATTCTGAACTCGCTGATCGTCGCCGGCCTGACTGTGTTGGTCTCGCTCGGGCTCGCCGTGACGGCCGCCTACGTCCTTGCCCGCATCCGCTTCCGCGGCGCCGTTGTCCTCTTGTTTGTGATCTTGGGTGTCGCGATGTTCCCGCAGGTCGCCGTGCTCGCCGGCATGTTCGAGCTGATGCGCTGGCTCGGCCTCTACAACAACCTACTGGGCCTTGCGCTGTCCTACCTCCTATTCACCCTGCCGTTCACCGTGTGGGTGTTGACAGCATTCATGCGCGGGCTGCCCAAGGAGATCGAGGAGGCCGCGATCATGGACGATGCCGGCCCGATCGAGATCATCTGGCGGATCTTCCTGCCGCTGCTGGGCCCGGCGCTGGTGACCACCGGGCTGCTCGCGTTTATCGCGGCATGGAACGAGTTCCTGTTCGCCCTCACCTTCACACTGTCGAGCGAGATGCGAACGGTGCCGGTCGCCATCGCGTTGATCAGCGGCGCCAGCGCCTTCGAGCTGCCGTGGGGGCACATCATGGCGGCTTCGGTCATCGTCACGGTGCCGCTGATCGGTCTCGTCCTTTTGTTCCAACGCCACATCGTCGCCGGCCTGACCGCCGGGGCGATCAAGGGCTGAAGGCGCGGCATCACCCATGGCCGAGCTGGTCCTGCGCGGGATCTGCAAGTCCTTCGGCGCAACACAAGTGCTCCACGATATCGACCTCGCTGTCGCGAGCGGCGAGTTCGTGGTGATCGTCGGCCCCTCAGGCTGCGGCAAGTCGACCATCCTGCGGCTGATTGCGGGGCTCGAGGATGCCGAGAGTGGCGAGCTCGAGATCGACGGGGTCCGCGTCAACGATTCGCCCCCCGCCGCACGCGGTGTCGCCATGGTGTTTCAGTCCTACGCGCTCTATCCGCACATGAGCGCGTTTGACAACATGGCCTTTGGCCTGCGCCGCGCCGCATTGGGGCGCACGGGGGTGGGCGAGCGCGTGCGGCGCGCGGCCGACCTGCTGCAGATCAACCCGCTGTTGGACCGCAAACCGAGCGAGCTGTCGGGCGGTCAGCGCCAGCGCGTCGCCATCGGTCGCGCCATCGTGCGCGAGCCGAAGCTGTTCCTGTTCGACGAGCCGCTCTCAAACCTCGATGCCGATTTGCGCGGCGAGGTGCGGGTCGAACTGAGGCGATTGCACGAGGACATCGGCGCCACCACCCTCTACGTCACCCACGATCAGGTGGAGGCGATGACGCTTGCGGACCGTATCGTCGCGCTGCGCGATGGCCGGATCGAGCAAGTTGGCAGCCCGCTCGAGCTGTACGATGCTCCCGCCAACCGCTTCGTCGCGGGGTTCATCGGCACGCCCAAAATGAGCTTTCTCGAGGCGGACGTCGCTGAGGCGGGCCCGACGGGGGTCCGCGTCGGCCTCGCCGGGGCCGTGCTCACGGTGCCGGCAGATCCGAGCGCGCTGCGGGCGGGCACTCCTGTCACCCTCGGCGTGCGGCCGGAACGACTGGTTTTAGACGGAAACGACCTCGACGCGGAGGTGGTGGCGGCCGAACCGCTCGGCGGCGAGACCTACCTTCATTTGCGCCTCGCCGACGGCCAGGTCCTGACGGCACGGACGGACGGCCGTGTCGCCGCCGCCCGCGGTGCCCGGCTCTCGGTGGGCATTCCGCCCGATGCCTGCCATCTGTTCGATTCCGAGGGACGGGCCGTCCCCCGGCTACTGGTGGCTGAGTCGCAGTAACCCCGTGGATGTATCCCGGGACGACCTTTATCCTTGCGACGAGAGGTGCCACCGGAGGTGACCGAGCGCACATGAGTCTTCACCCACAGATACAAGCCGTGCTGGACACCGCGGCGGCGAGTGGGCAGCCGGCGCCAGCCGACATGCCGGTGGCCGAGGGCCGCCTCGCCTTCATCGAGCGTGCTGCCAGCGCCAATCTGCCCAAGGCGGAGATCGCCGAAGTGGTCGACCGCACGATCTATGCGCCGGGCGGCTCGATTCCGATCCGTCTGTTCCGGCCGTCGGGCGCGGCCGAGACCGGGCTGCCGGTCGTGGTGTTCTTCCACGGTGGGGGCTGGCGGCTCGGCAACCTCGATACCCACGATCCCCAGTGTCGGGCGCTCGCGGAAGGGGCGGGCTGCCTGGTCGTTGCCGTCGACTACCGCCTCGCGCCCGAGCACCGTTTCCCGGCGGCTGTCGACGATGCTTGGGCTGTCGTGCAGTGGGTCGGCGCGAATGCAGTCTCGATCGGCGCCGATCCTGCCCGCATCGCCGTGGCCGGCGACAGCGCCGGCGGCACGCTAGCGACCGTCGTCGCCCAGCTCGCGCGCGAGGCCGGCGGTCCGCCGTTGGCCCGTCAGATCATGGTCTACCCGGTGCTCGATGCGCGCACCGACACCGCTTCGTATGCGCGCTATGCCGAAGGGTTCAACCTGACCCGCGCGGCGATGGTGCAGATTTTCGAGCTTTATCTCGAAAAACCTGAAGATGCGGCCGACCTCCGCGCCTCGCCGCTGCGCGCGGCCGATCTGAGCGGGTTGCCGCCCGCACTCATCATCGCCGCGAGCCACGATCCGCTGGTCGATGAGGGCGTGGCCTATGCCAAGCAATTGCGCGACGCTGGGGTCGCAGTCGACTACCACGCCTTCGAGGGCTATGTGCATGGGTTTTTCGGATGGGGCGCGGTGGTCGATGGCGCTGGCGAGGCGATTGACCTCTGCACCGCCGCCTTGCGTAGCGCGTTCGCGGGCAGATGAAGTCGGCACCGTGGCAGACAAGGTCTTCGGCGACTACGACCAAGCGGCGCTGGACGCGCAGTACAACAACCGTGCCCGTTTCCCCGAGTACAAGGAGCACTTCGCGAGCTGGAGTGCATGGAGCGAGGAGGCCCGCGGCAGGCTGAAGTGCCACCTCGACGTGCCGTTCGGCGACGATCCGGCCGAGACCCTAGACATATTTCCGGCCGAGCGCGCCGATGCGCCGATCTACGTGTTCATCCACGGCGGCTACTGGTACTCGCTCGACAAGGCCGACTACAGCCACATCGCCCAGGGCATGGTGCCGAACGAGGTGACGGTGGTCGTGACCAACCACGGCCTGGCGCCCGCCTATCGCATGGACGAGATCGTGCGCCAGAACCGGGCCGCCATCGCCTGGCTGTGGCATCACGCGGCAGAGTATGGGGGCGACCGGCAACGAATCTACGTCGCCGGCCACTCCGCGGGCGGACACCTCGGTTTGATGCAGCTCGGCACCAATTGGGCCGATTTCGACTTCGCGGTGCCGCAGGATGTCATCAAAGGCGTTTGCACCGTCAGCGGCATTTTCGAGCTCGAGGCGATTCGGCTGTCGTACCTCAACGAGACGCTTGGCATGGACGCTGCCGAGGCGGCCCGGAATAGCCCGCTCAACCTCGACTTCCCGGTGCCGACGCCGCTGATGATCGTGGTAGGCGATCCGGAATCGGATGAATACCAGTGCCAGAACAAGGCGGCGGCAACGCTCTGGCGGGCGCTCGGCTTTCCGCATCAGTGGGTGGCGCTGCCCGGCCTCAATCACTTCAACATCGTCAACCAGCTGCGCGAGCCGGCCTCGGCGCTGGTCCAGGCCCAGCTCGATGTCTGGGCGCGGTGAGGGGCGTGGCGGGGCCGAGGGTCTATCTCGACTACGACCAGGACGGGCTGGACGCGCAGTACAACAACCGCAAGCGGTTCCCGTTCTACATCGACTACTTCAACAAATGGCCCGAGTGGAGCGGTCGTACGCGCGAGCGTTTACGTGGCCATCTGAACGTCCCGTACGGTGTGGACCGGGCCGAGACCCTCGACATCTTCCCGGCCGAGACGGCGCAGGCGCCGGTCCACGTCTTCATCCATGGCGGCTATTGGTACTCATTGCACAAGGACGACTTCAGCTTCGTCGCCGAAGGGATGGTCGCGAACGGGGTTACCAGTGTCATCGTCAACTACGGGCTGGCACCAGATTATCGGATGGACGAGATCGTACGCCAGAACCGGGCGGCGATCGCCTGGCTCGGCCGCCATGCCGGCGAGTACGGTGGCGACCCGAACCGCCTCTACGTTTGCGGACAGTCAGCGGGTGGCCACCTGGTAGGTATGCTGCTTGCGACCGACTGGCCGGCGTTCGAGACTGGTCTCCCGAGCAATCCCATCAAGGGCGGATGCTCGACAAGCAGCCTGTTCGATTTGCAGCCGATCCGGCTCTGCTATCTCAACCAGCACGTGCGGCTGGACGAGGCGGAGGCGGAGCGCAATAGCCCGATCCGGGCCGACTTCCCGGTGCCGATGCCGCTCATGCTCGTCACGGGCGAGGACGAATCAGATAAGTTCCACCGGCAGAACCGGGCGATGGCGGAGCGCTGGCGCGCGCTCGGCTACCCGCTCACCACCATCGAGCGCGAGGGCGAGCATCACTTCGAAATTTGCGATGCGCTGATCGACCCGACGAGCTATCTGGTACAGGCCCAGCTCGACGCCTGGGCCCGCTGATCACCGGTGCGGCGACTTACGCTGCGCGCGACCACAGCGCGGCCGAGGCGATCCGCGCGCCCTCGACCAGCGATTCGAACTTGGCCCAGGCGATGTCGGGATAGACCTGGGGGAAGCCGGCAAACGTCGAGAAACCACAGTCGGTGCCAGCGATCACCCGCTCGCGGCCGACGATGTCGGCATAGCGGCGGATGCGCTGGGCGACCAGCCGCGGGTGCTCGATGAAGTTCGAGGTCGAGTCGATGACGCCGGGGATGATCACCTTGTCCTCGGGCACCTGCACCTCGTTGAGCACCTCCCACTCATGCTCGTGGCGAGGATTGGCACCCTCGACTAGTAAGCCGGCCGGGCGCGCCTTCATGACCACATCGGCGATCTCGGCGAACGGGATGTCGTGGTGGTGGGGTCCCTGGTAGTTGCCCCAGCAGATATGCATGCGCATCTGCTCGGGCGCGATGTTGGCCGTGGCGTGGTTGAGCGCCTCGATCTGGCCGGCGGCGATCTTGACGAAGCTCGCGTTGCTCTCATCGTTCCACAGCATGTGGCGACCCATCGCCATGTCCGGTGCGTCGATCTGCAGGATGAAGCCGGCCGCGACGATCGCCTCGTACTCAATGCGCATGATCTCGGCCAGCGCTTCGAGGTAGGCCTCGTGGCTGGGGTAGTAGTCGTTGCGCATGAAGACGGTGACGACGCCGGGTGAGGCCGCGTTGAGAAAGCCCTCGACCGGCGAATGGTGATCGACGGCGGCGCGGAAGTTCGCAAGATCGGTGCGCAGCGCCTGATCGTCCTTGACGGTGATAAGCGCCTGGCAGAGCGGTCGCTTCAGCCCCACCGGGACGCTGCGGGTCTCGACCAGGAGCTTGGAGTATTCGGGGTAGTCTTGGAGGTCCTGGGGCACCCGCCGGCCGCCCTCGCCGCCGAAGCCGGTCAACCGATCCTTGAGGTACGTGGAATAGCCGATCTTGCCCATCTCGCCGTCGCTCACCACGTCAATCCCAAGCGCTTTCTGGCACTGAACGATGTCGTCCACCGCTTGCGTGAGGCAGGCGTCGAAGGCGGCCTGGTCGTAGGCCTCGCCGTTATCCTTCTTGAACAGGAAATCGACGAGCTCGGGCGGCCGCGGCAAGCTGCCGACGTGGGTGGTGAGGATGCGGTCGGTCGAGAGCTTCATTGGCGGTCCTCCCCAACTTGATTTAGGCTCCTGCGTCAGGCCATAGCCTGTCGGGACGGCCATGCACAAGCACCTCCGCTGCGGACACGTCTTCACCGGCCTCGAGGAAGAGGCGCGCGCCAAACAGACCATCGTCATCGACGACGACGGGCGGATCGCCTCGCTCGGACCGACGGCCGATGCACCCAAGCCCCGGCGTGGCGAAGAGGTGATCGACCACGGCGCGTCGTTCGTCATGCCCGGGCTGATCGATTCGCACGTCCATCTCTCCTACGGCAACGCCAAGACGGCCGAGGACATGGACCTGTACGGCTCGGTCGAGTTTCGCGCCTTGCGCGGTGTGTTCATGGCCGAGCGCGTGCTCGCCGCCGGCGTCACATCGCTGATCGATCCCGGGAACGCCGGCCGCATCACGCCGGCCATTCGCGATGCCATCGACGCTGGTTTGTTCATCGGCCCGCGAATCACGACGACCGGGCCCTATATCACCTCGCGCCAGGGCCTGACTGATTGGTACCCCACCTGGATTGGTGTGCCGTCGACCGCCATCGGCACGCTGGTGCGGTCCACCGACGAGGCGATCGAGACGATCCGCACCCAGGTCAAGGACGGGGTCGACGGCATCAAGATCGCTATGGACGGCATGCAGCGCGACGCCAAGGGCCAACTGGTGGCGGCGTTTACCCAGCCTGAGACCACCGCGATGGTGGCGGAGGCGCACCGGCTGGGGCGTTTCGTCGTCGTGCATGCGCGTGGGGCGGAGGCGGTGCTGTACGCCGCGCGCGCCGGTGTCGACATCATCTTCCACGCCTCGCACATAGACGAGGCGGGCCTCGATGCGGTGCTCGAGAACGGCTGCACCCTGTGCCCGACGCTGACGCTGTTGCTCAACACCGTCGAGTTCACCCAAGAAGATGAGCCGGCCTTCCGCAAGGGGCGCGCCGGCGCCAATGCGCGGGAGTTCGACATCGCCTGCGAGACTCTGCGCGCCGCCAAGGCAGCCGGCGCCGCATTCATCGCCGGCACCGATTCGGGCTTTGCCGTCACGCCCTATGGGGAGTGGCATGCGCGCGAGCTCGAGATCTTCGTCGAATATCTGGGGTTCAGCCCGGCCGAGGCCTTGCGGTGCGCGACCGCGGGCAGCACCCGTTTCCTGCGCCAGGGCGATGTCGTGGGGGCGCTCGCACCGGGCCGCCATGCCGACCTCGTGGTATTGGACGGCGACCCGCTTGCCGATATCACCGTGTTGCTCGACCAGGATCGGCTGCGCCAGGTGATGCTCGGCGGCGAGCCGGTCGAGGTCGCATCGCGTAGCTACAATGAGCGCAAGGTGGGCGAGTTCAGCTTTCGCAACTGGGACCACCTCTACACCCGCGAGAGCGTGGCCGCGGCGTCGAGCCCGACGCCGAAGAAGCGGCGACTACGCGCGGTCTGAGCCGGCTGCGTCGCCTCGGCGGCGAAGTTGGCCGAACGGCGCGGATGATCTAAGTATCTCTTGCTAGATGGTCGAAAAGGGCGAGCCACGCGGGGGTACCGTGAGCACGGAGATTCGACGCTGGCTCGGAGGACTGGGGCTCGACCGCTATGCCCCAGCTTTCGAGGAAAACGAGGTCGATCTCGACATCCTGCCGCAGCTGAGCGAGGCGGACCTCAAGGAACTTGGGCTGCCGATCGGGCCACGGCGCAGGGTCCAGATCCAGAAGGCCCTCGCTGCGCTGCAGAATGCGCCGGCGCCCGAGGAACAGCCGAACGACGATAGGGAAACGGCGCCCAGCCAACGGGCCGCGCCGTCATCCTCGGAGGCTGAGCGGCGACAACTCACCGTCATGTTCTGCGATCTCGTCGGCTCGACCGCGTTGTCCGAGCGGCTCGATCCCGAAGAGCTGCGCGACGTGACCTGGACCTTCCAAGGCGCCTGCGCCGTGCCGATCGCGCGCCACGAAGGCTACATCGCCCGTTACCTCCATGGCTGGTTCACCGAGGGGTTCGATAGCGTCGACCTGAAAGAGGCGAAGGCGCTCTTGGATCAACTCGGCTGAATGGCCGAGGTCGTCATCAGGCCGGCGACCCGCGGCGATGCCGAGCGCCTCGCTGAGCTTGCCAACGCCTCCAGCGTTTTTGAGGGAACGAGCGAGAGCTACTCCACCGAAGGCATCCTCGACGATGTGTTCGGATCGAACCCGGCTTTCGCCGTTGTCGTTGCGGTGCGTGATGCGGAGGTGATCGGCTTTGCCGCGTACGGCGATCTCTACAATGCGGATCACGGGATACGCGGCGCGTGGCTCGGCGATCTGTTCGTTATTGGGGCGGCGCGCAGCGAGGGCATTGGCCGCCGCCTGATGGCCGCGGTGGCCCGGCTGAGCGTCGAGCGCGGAGCACAGTCGCTGTGGTGGGGAGTGCGCTCGGCCAACCGGGAGGCGCGCGCCTTCTATGCCCGTCTCGGCGCGCGCGATGAGGACACCCGCATTCTCGAGCTCGACGGCGAGGCGCTAGCACGCCTCGCCGGGTCCGGCGCTCAGCCGAAGTAGAAGTTGAACATCAGCGTGTTGACGTCGGCTGGGCGCTCGATCGGTGTCCAGTGGCCGCACTCGGGCAGGATGCTCACCTCCGCACCCTTGATCGATTTCCCGAGCTTCTGCACTGCCGCCGGCGGCGCCACGCCGTCCTCATCGCCGGTGATAAGGAGGGTCGGGCATTTGATCTTGGAGAGCGCGGCCGACTTGGCCTCGGCCAGCGCTTCGCAGGTCGCGGCATAGCCGCGAGCGGGCTGGCGCATCAGAATCTCGCGCACCATGGCCGCGATCTCAGGCCTGTGCGCGCGGGTCGTGTTCGAGATGGCGACCTGCACCAAGGCATCGGCGATCGGCACCATGCCGTCCTTGCGCGCGAGCTTGGCGCGATCCCGCATGACGCCGCGCGCCGGCGGCGGCGGCTCAGCGAGCGGGCCGAGCAGCACCACGCTCTTCACCTTCGCCGGGTGGGCGGCGGCGATGTGCTGGCAGACGACCGTGCCCATCGAGTGGCCGACCAAATGGGCATTTCGGATCTGTTGCGCCTTCATGAGCGCGACGATGTCGGCGGCAAAGCCTTTGATCGAGAGGCTCTTGCTCTTGAGCGGCGAGCGGCCGGAGCCCTCGAGGTCGGGGCGGATCACGGTGAAGCTGCGGGCGAGCGGCCCGGCTTGGGCATGATAGGTGTTGGACGTGCCGCCCAGTCCGTGGACCATAATGATGGTCTCGGCACCCTCGCCGTGGGTCTCGATCGCAAGCGTCTTGCCGTTGATCTTCATGTGCCTCTCTCCCTTGTCTCAAGTTCAGTCGCGATAGCTCGGATCGTCGCGGTCGAGCCGCCGCATCATCGCCTTGAAGCCGATCTCGCCGAACGTCGGATCGCCGGTGCCCTGGCCGATCTTGGCGGTCCACGCAATGACCTTCTTGTCGGGCAAGGCAAGCTTGCCGCCGCCGGCGAGCGCCGCCACCTGGATCTCGCACGTGCGCTCGAGATAGTGCATTAGCGTGTAGGCCTCGGCGATGGTGCGCCCGAGGCTCAGCGTACCGTGGTTCCGCAGGAACATCATTCGCTTGGTGCCGAGATCCGTGACGAGGCGCTTCTGCTCGGCGGGCCGCAGACCCGGGCCGTCGTAGTCGTGGTAGGCGATGCTGCCGGCGTGGGTGACAGCGAACTGGTTGACCGGTAGCAGCCCGTCCTTCTGGGCCGAGACGGCGACACCCGTCACCGTGTGCAGATGCATCACGCACCGCGCCTCGGCGACGGCCTCGTAAACGGTGCGGTGGACGATCCAGCCGGCTGGGTTCACCTGATCGGCGCTGCCGCCGATGTTGTTGCCTTCAACGTCTACCTTCATCAGACGGGATGCGGACATCTCGTCAAACAGCTGCCCGAACCCAATGAAGAGGTATTCGTGATCGGTGCCGGGAATGCGGGCGGAGAGATGGGTGTAGATCGAATCGTCCATGCCGCGGCGGACAAAGTCGCGGTAGCAAGCGGCCAATTCCACGCGAGCGGTTCGCTCCATGCGGGTCGATGTGTTGAGGCGACGCACCGTCGCCGTCTTCTTGGCGCTTCGTGCCATGGGCGCTTGCTCCCTTGGGCCGTCTCTTGCTCAGCCGGCGAACCGCGGCTCGGGCAGGCCGCGCACGCCTAAGCCCCGCACCTCGAACAGGCCGCCTGCCTGGGGCTCCGGCTTCTGTTCCTTGACGAAGTGGCCGTGCGGCGGATGCACCACCCGGGCCAGCGACGTGACATAGAGGATGTCGAGATGCTCACCGCCGAACATCACGCTCGTCAGGTTGCGGATGGGGAAAGGAATGTCGCAGTCGATGGTGCCGTCAGGGGCATAGCGAATGAGGCGACCCGAGACCACCTGGGCGTTCCAGATGTAGCCCTCTTCATCGACGGTCGAGCCGTCGCACCCGCCGGGCTCGTTGCGCAGATCGACGAAGGGACGCTTGTTGGCGAGGCCGCCGGTATCGATGTCGTAGTCGTAGGCGTAGATCGTCTCCCACGTCTCGGCAGTATAGAAGACGCGGTCGTCCGGGCTCCAGCATGGCATGTTGAAGCACTGAAAGCCGTCGTCGACCTTGGTCACCGTCATGTCGGGATCGAGGCGGTAGAGGCCGGCGAGGTATTCGGTCTCCTGCTGGTCCATGCCGCCCGCGAAAAAACGGCCGCGGCGGTCGCACTTGCCATCGTTGAGCCGCGTGCGCGGCTGATCGGCTTCGACCTCGGCGATCAGTTCAGCGCGCGCGCTGTCGAAGTCGAAGGTATAGAAACCGTTCCGCAGGGCCAGCACCGCCCCGCCCTGTTCGCGCAACGCCATCGAGCCGATGTCGTGCGGCATCGGCCAGGTGCGGACGCTGCGATCGCGGGGATCGTACCGGTTGACCGAAGGGCCGAGCCGAGGATCAAGGCTGTTCACCCAGTAAAGGACACCGTCGACTGGATCCCAAACGGGCCCTTCGCCAAGCTCGTGGCGCGCATCCACAATCAGCTCGATATCGGGCACCGGCAACTCTCCCCGGGGCCGGGCCACACTAATCGCCGAGACCCCCAAGCGCTATTCGGTTGGACCGGGCGCACATTTATTGGCGCTACAGTTTGCGCCATAGTGCCGGCCCAAGGCGGCGCGTGCGAAGGAGATCAATACATGGGGGGATGGGTCGAGACCAACCGAGGTGGGGTGCATCCTTGGGAAATCGATTCCTTCGGTCACATGACTATCCGCTTCTACATGATCGCGTTCTCTGATGCAGCCTGGCACCTGGCGAACGCCATGGCTATGAGCCCGAGCTACATGCGCGCTGAGAACCGAGGGATCGCTACCGTTCGCACCGACATCCGTTATGTGCGTGAGCTGCGCGAGGGCGACCTCTGGCACATTAGGTCGGGCTTTACCCACATCGGCAACTCCTCGTTCCGCTTCCTCCAGGAGATGTACAACTCGGAGGCCGATGAACTCGCGGCGACCTACGAGGCGGCGGCCATCCACTTCGATCTCACGGCGCGCAAGGGCGTGCGCATACCCGATGCGCTGCGCTGCGGCGCCGAGGCGCACATGGTCGAGCCGCTGAGCGTCCCAGCGGAGGGGAGTTAGCGAGGAGCAACTTTCATGCGCGGAACGAAACCCTTTGTCTTTCGCATGCAGTTTCAGGGTCAGGCGACGCCGATGGAGGAATCGACCGATCTCCTCCGCTCAGCGACATCGGCTCCGAGCAATCGCGTGACAACGACGGTTGGTGGCGGTGGGGTAGCGGCCGCGTGGGAGGATATCCCCGGACAGGCAGCGCAACTTAACTCTGTCGCGACATTGCTCGGCGACGATCGCTTCATTGAGAGCGGAACGCTCACCTATGGCGATGGCGGCACCAGCCTGACCTTCACGACCCACGAGACGGGCTGCATCCATCCCGGGCCGGATGGAAAGCTCCTCATCGGCGCGGTGATCTGGCGCATTACCGAGGGCCGCGGCCAATTCGCCGGCTGTACCCGCCAATTTCTTCTACGGTCCCAAGAGCAACCAGGTTACCGACAACCAGACCGTCGTGGTGTATCCCGCGGCGCGCAAGCGTCGGCGTTCGACCGGCCGGCGCGGGGCGAGCTAGACCGAGCCTGCCGACGGCGAGCCAGCTCTCGGCCTGATCGCAAAAGGGATCGGCCGATTCACACCGGTGTGGCGGCTATCACAGCGCCGGGCGCGATCCTGGGGTATACCGCGATCCTGGGGTATACCAAGAGTCAACCGTGTTGGCGTGGAGAAACCCCATGGCAGACGACAAGATTCCGGCGGCCCCTGCGCACAAAGCGCCGGGCGACGTAACTCCTGAGGATGGCGTGACCGACGCCAAGGACGATGACAAACGGCGCTATGAGCGATCGGTGGTCGGCAAGAACGCCGGTGGCTCGCCCATCATGACCTTCAAGCCGCGAGGGCGGCGCTCGCGCGAGGGCTGACCGGCACTCACGGTGTCTGGATATCGGCCTCGACTCGCTGCAATCCGCGGACCAGCGGCTTAACATCCTCGCGGAACTTGAGCAGCCGCGCCGAGTTGCGGTGATATGCGAGCGCAGCGTCGTCCGCATAGAGCTCGAACAGCCAGAAATGGTTGGGCGCCTCGCGATCTATGCCCACGGTAAAGGCAAGGCAGCCGTCCTCTTCCTCGAGGGTGGCGGCCGCGTGGCGGCGGATTAGAGCGCTAAAGTCCTGGCTCCGCTCGGGGATGGCCTCGAAATCGACGAACAGTGCAACTTGCGTCATGGAGCGTTCCTTTGATGGGGACGACGGCCTTAGCTGAGCGTCCCGAGCCAATCCTTGAGCGCCGTGCCGATCTCGTCGGGCGCATCCTCCTGGACAAAATGGACACCGGGCACGGTGACGACGGTCTGGTTCTTCAAGCCCTGGCAGAACTCGCGGACAGGTCCGCGAATGATAGCGCCGGGATCGGCATCGATGAAGAGCTTGGGGATCTCGGTGGCGGCGAGCCATGCGGCATAGTCGGCGACGATCCGGTGAACATCGGCCGGCTCGCCGTCGAGCGGGATCTGCCGCGGCCAGGTGAGCAGCGGCCTGCGGCTCTCCCCGGGCTCGAGATAGGGGCGGCGGTAGACGGTCATCTCGGCCTCGGTCAGCTCGCGCATGACGGCGCCAGGCAGCATCTGCTCGACGAAGACGTTGTCCTCCAACACCATCTTCTCACCCGCTGGCGAGCGGAACCCCTCGAACACCGGGCGAACCGATTGCGGCATGCCCTCCCAGCTCATCGTTTGCACGATCGTCTCCATGTACGCGATGCCGCGCACGGCCGCTTCGTGCCGTTGGGCCCAATGGAGGCCGAGCGCCCCGCCCCAGTCGTGGCCGACGATGACGACGCGTTCGCTGGCGCCGAGTGTCTCAATGAGCGCGTCGAGATATGCCGCGTGCTCGACGAAGGTGTAACTGTCGGGGCCGGACGGCGAGAGCTTGTCGGAATCACCCATGCCAATGAGGTCGGGCGCGATGCAGCGGCCCAGTGCCTCGACGTGCGGGATGATGTTGCGCCAAAGGTAGGACGACGTCGGATTGCCGTGGAGAAAGATGATGAGATCGCCTGTGCCGACCTCGACATAGGCCATCTCGTGTCCCTCTACGGCCGCGCGCTTCTTCGGGTAGCGTTCCTCGGCGGACATCATGGGTCTCCTCGACGCTCAGGTTGCGTTCACCCATCTGCTCTCGTGACGAGCGATGAGCCATACGTAATGGTGGGCACGCGCTCGCCGCGAGCGTAGCGAACGACATCACTCACGTCGATGACGAGGCTGATCGCGTTCACCAATATGACGGCGACGATCCAGACGGCGAACAAACTGCCGTCCTCAACGCTGTCCAGGCGCACCCCCAGCCACGGGATTAGGGCGAACCAGCCAAAATGGCCGATGCCCATCAGCCGTACGAACCCTAAGAACCAGTGGATGACGAGGAGAGCATTGGCACCCGTGAGGAAGACCAGCAGCGTCACCCATGCCTCGGGACGTTCGAGGTAGGCGAGCGGCACGATGCCGTTCAGGAGCACCAGCACGCCGAGCCAGAGCTGCCATGGCCATGCCAAGCTGCGCATGCCCTGAAGGAAGCCAACCACTACGCGCATCGCGGCCATTCGCCCAGCTCCCGGTTACTCGCCCGAGGACCAGGACGTGCGAAACTCGGGGTAAAGAGTGAGTCCCCCATCGATATAGAGGGTCTGCCCGGTAACGTAGGCGGCCTCGTCGGAAGCTAGAAAGGCTGCCGCGGCGGCCATCTCCTCGGCCGTACCGGCCCGGCCCATCGGGATGTGGGCCACGACCTCGGCGCGGGCCTTGGGATCGTCGATCCAGGCCCGGTTGATCGGCGTCACCGTGGCGCCGGGGGCGACGGCATTCACCCGGATTCCCCGATCGGCGTACTCCAGCGCGAGAGTCTGGGTAAGGTTGCCAAGGCCACCCTTGCTCATCGAATAACTCAGGTACTTGGGCTTGGGAATGATCTCGTGGACGCTCGAGACGTTCACGATCACGCCGCGGCCCGAGGCGAGGAACTGCTTGATCGCCTCGCGGGCACACAGGTACGGCCCGCGAACGTTGACGGCGATCACTCGGTCAAAGTCTTCGACGCTCGATTCATGCGCCGCGCTCGGGATCTGGATCCCCGCGTTGTTGATCAGGACATCGACCGGCCCCAGCTCGCGCATGACCTCGGCGAACATATCGATCACCTCAGCCTCGACCGAGACATCGGCGCCGAACCCCGCGGCTCGCGCCCCCGCCTGATGCACCAAGGCAAGCGTTTCGGCCTCACTGCCACTGCTTCGGTAGTTGACTGCAATGCGCGCCCCTTCCTCGGCGAAGCGCGCGGCGAGCGCTTGGCCGATGCCGGCTGCCGCGCCGGTCACCAGCACCGTTTTGTCTTGCAGACCCTTGATGGCGAGCTCCTTGGCGTTGCGCTGAGGCGTCCGGTTATCCCATAACCCAATATGGCCGCGAGGGATATATCCGCCGCCAAGTCGCGGCCGGCGGCACCCGTCGACTCGGTCGGCGGGTCGCGTGTCGAGAACAAACTGAATTGACCGCTTCAGTTGTGGTTGTTGGGCCAGTGGATAAGGGGTCGGGCGCGGAGCGGCCGTCCCCTTATCCACTGGCCGGTCGCGTCGAAGCGGATCACGCGGCCTGTCTGTGGCTTGTGTTGATGGGCGATCCGTCGGCCTGGTATCGGGCCAGGCAGCGCGGCCCATGGAAGACGGCGAGGGTGCGGTCGGGGTATTCGTGGACCCGGACCCTTGCCTTGACGTAGTGGCGGCGATGGCGGTCGGGCGGGATCGCCAGCACCAGGCGTTTGTAGCGCACGGTGTTGTCGTTGGAGACGGTGCGCTCCTGCTGCACGCAGAGGATGTCGTCGAGGGTACCGGCGAAGGGCACGAAGGCGGTGCCCTCGGCTTCCGGCGGCACCGCGAAGCGGGCGTTGTGGCCTGGCAGGTAGAGCTCCTTGAGGAAGCGGTTGGCCTGGGCCATGTCGGTGATGCCGGCGAGCCTGAGCTCCTGGGGCAGGCGCTTCTGCAGGGTGGCGAACATGCGTTCCGAGCGCCCCCTTGCCTCGGGCGAGTAGGCCGGGATCAGCTCGATGCCGAGCTGGGCCAGGGCGCGGCCGAACTGGGTCGGATTGTCCTTGTCGACCGTGCCGCCGGCCTCAGGGGTGTGCCAGTAGTGGCCGGCGCGGTCGGCATAGAGCGAGCAGAACAGCCCCTTGGCCCGGATCGCCTCGGACACCCCCTGAAAGCTCGACATCGTGCCCTCTTCGGCGACGAAGAAGGCCGAGTAGATCTCACTGGTGGTGTCGTCCATGGTGACGATCAGGTCCCACCACTGATCGGGGACCCACGCGTGGCTTGAGCCGTCTTGATGCAGCATCATGCCGGGCAGCGCGCGGCGCGGCCGCTTGCGCCGGTGCGCCCCGCGCCTGGGCGCCGCCCGTCTTCGCCCATGGGCCTGCAAGCTCAGCCGCACCCAGTTGTAGCTGCGCTTGAAGGCATAGTCCGCGACCAGCTTCTCGTGGAAGTGCTTGGCGGTGAAGTCCCAGTAGCGGGTGTCGAACAGCGCCAACAGCGCCGTCACCTCGTCGACCGCCGCGCGCCGCGCCGAGACCCGGCCCAGACGGCGATCGTAGAGCCCTTCCGCGCCGTCCGCCTCATAGCGGTCGCGCCAGCGCCGGAAGGTGCGCTCTGAAACGCCGAGAACCTCCGCCGCCTCGGCTTGGCTCAAGCAACCCCGATGGGTGCGGCCGTAAACCTCCTCGAACTTCATCAATCTCAGTCCCTGCAACTGCTCTGTCCGGCGCATCCAAACCCTCCATAGCCTGGAGAGCTTCTAAATCCGGACAGATCGTCTGGTACATAAACCGGACATATCGTGTGTTAGTGACACGGTCGGCGGGTCGCGTTGACATGGCTTTGGACTGATCCTATCGTCGCCCCGCCACATTGTTTCGAAGCACACCGGGCACGGGGCCCGCACGAAAAGCGGCGCCCCGTGCGCTGTTGTTGGCCCGAGGATGCGCGCCGCCGACGGGCTGGCGATGGGGGTTCCACATGAAAATCCTTATTCCCGTCAAGCGGGTCGTCGACGCGAACGTCAAGATCCGCGTGAAATCTGATCAGACCGGTGTCGAGCTTGCCAACGTCAAGATGGCGATAAACCCATTCGACGAGGTTGCGGTTGAACAGGCGATCCGTCTCAAGGAAGCGGGGACGGCGAGTGAGATCGTCGCGGTCTCGGCCGGGCCCGAGGCGTGCCAGGAGACGCTGCGCACGGCGTTGGCCATGGGGGCAGATCGATCGATCCTGATCAAGACCGATGCCGAGCTTCAGCCGCTGGCGGTGGCCAAGCTGCTGCAGGCTGTAGTCAGGCGCGAAAGCCCCGAGATCGTGTTGATGGGCAAGCAGGCGATCGATGACGACAGCAACGCGACCGGTCAAATGCTCGCCGCGCTCTTGGGGTGGGCCCAGGGTACGTACATCTCGAAGGTCGCGCTGAACGACGGCCGTGCCGAGATAACTCGCGAGGTGGATGGCGGGCTCGAGTGTCTGAGCTTGAGCCTGCCGGTGGTGCTGACCGTCGACCTCAGGCTCAACGAGCCGCGCTACGCCTCGCTGCCGAACATCATGAAGGCGAAGAAGAAGCCGATCGACGAGCTGAGCCCGGAGGAACTGGGGGTCGACGTGACGCCGCGGCTCACGATGTTGAAAGTGGAGGAGCCGCAAACGCGCCTCGCCGGCACCAAAGTGGCCTCGGTCCAGGAGCTCGTGCACAAGCTGCGCGAGGAATCGGGGGTAATCTGATGGCGGTTCTGGTGGTAGCCGATCACGACAACGCGGCGCTGGCGACGGCCATTTCTAACGTGGTGAGCGCGGCCGCCACGATCGACGATGAGATACACGTCCTGGTGGCCGGGTCCGGGAGCGGTGCTGTCGCCGAGGCAGCGGCCGCGGTATCCGGCGTCGCCAAAGTCCTGCATTGCGACGATGCGCGCTACGAACATGGCTTGGTCGAGGGCGTAGCGCTGCTGGTCGCGCAACTTGCAGAAGGCTACGGCGCGGTTCTCGCTTCGACCTCCGCAGCCGCCAAGAGCCTGATGCCGCGGGTTGCCGCGATGTTGGACGTTGCGCTGATCTCCGACATCTCAGCCGTGGTCAGTGCCGATACCTTTGTTCGCCCGATCTATGCTGGTAACGCCCTCGCGACCGTGCAATCCAGCGATCGCATCAAGGTCATCACCGTGCGCACGAGCCAGTTCGAGGCCGCCGAGACGGGCGGGAGCGCATCGATCGAGACTATCGCGGCGGCGGACGATCCCGAGCTGTCCCAGTTCGTGAGCCAGGACCTGACCGTCTCGGAGCGCCCGGAGCTGACGTCGGCACGGGTGGTGATCTCAGGCGGGCGCGGCATGGCCAGCGGCGACAACTTCAAGCTCCTGGAAGCGGTGGCCGACAAGCTCAATGCGGCCGTCGGGGCCAGCCGGGCGGCCGTCGACGCGGGCTTTGTCCCCAATGACTATCAAGTTGGCCAGACCGGCAAGATCGTCGCGCCCGATCTCTACATCGCGGTCGGCATCTCAGGGGCAATCCAGCACCTGGCGGGGATGAAGGACAGCAAGGTGATCGTCGCCATCAACACCGACGAGGAAGCGCCGATCTTCCAGGTCGCCGACTACGGCTTGGTCGCCGATCTGTTCGAAGCGCTGCCGGAGCTCGAACGAGAGCTCGCTAGCGAGCCGTAGCCCGGGCCCAGATGTGATGAGCGAGATCAAGATAGTGGGGGTGGTCGGCGCGGGCCAGATGGGCGGCGGCATAGCCCACGTGTTCGGTCTGGCCGGCTATAACGTCGTCCTGCAAGACACCGATCCGAGCCAGCTCGACAAGGCGCTCAGCACCATCGATCGCAATCTGGGCCGCCAGGTCAACGCCGGCACCATCAGCGAAGGTGACAAGAAGGCGGCGCTGGACCGCATCGTTCGAACCACCGACCTGAGCGCGTTCGGTGACGTGGATCTCGCGATCGAAGCGGTGACCGAAGAGGAGAGCGTGAAGCGCGGCGTCTACGGCGAGTTGTGCCCGCATTTGAAGCCCAGCGCGATTCTTGCCAGCAACACCTCGTCGATCTCGCTTACCCGGCTCGCTGCTGCTACCGATCGACCGGCGCAGTTCATGGGCATGCACTTCATGAACCCGGTGCCGATGATGGAGCTGATCGAGCTGATCCGCGGCATCGCCACCGACAAGCCGACCTTCGATACCATCCGCGAACTGACGACTGCGCTTGGTAAGACGCCGGTGGCGGCCGAGGATTTTCCCTCCTTCATCGTCAACCGCATCCTGCTGCCGATGATCAACGAGGCGGTTTACGTACTCTACGAAGGGGTCGGCTCGGTCGATGCGATCGACACGGCGATGCGGCTCGGCGCCAAGCACCCCATGGGGCCGCTTCAGCTTGCCGATTTCATCGGTTTGGATACCTGCCTCGCAGTCATGCAGGTGTTATATGAAGGCCTCGCCGATTCAAAATACCGGCCCTGCCCGCTACTCGTGAAATACGTCGAGGCGGGCTGGCTCGGGCGTAAAGCCGATCGCGGCTTCTATGACTACACCGGCGATGAGCCGGTGCCTACGCGCTGAGCGCGCGCCCGCGCGCAGCTCATGCTCAACGTTGCGGTCGGCTTCGGCTAGCCGGCCCGCCCGCTTACTTGGTTCGCTGATGGGCGGACTGTGTGGTCCCTTAGGAAGACCGGCCTGAATCGCTCATCACGTCCCTGAGCATGTAGATTCCTCATAGCGCTGCGACCCCGACGACGATGAAGATGATAATCGGCAGCGTTGCCATCTGACCGGCGCCGGCCGTACCGTCGCCTCCAAATATCCCCGAGATCACGTCATGCTGGAACAGCCCTAGTAAACCCCAGTTCAACCCGCCGATGATCAGCAGGATCAGGGCAATGATGTTGATGGTTTTCACGATCCACTCCCCTTCGTTGGCGCTAATCGCTCTTGGTGCGCGCGCCCCTACAGCGTGAGAGCGTAAGCACACACCATGCCAGCACGGGAGCACAGGGACAACGACCGTGCGCGCGATTGCTCGGCGCTGGCATGGGTGGCGCGAAGGGCCGCTTTTTGCGTGGCTGCCGTTGCTCTGGCCGCAGCGCTCGCGCGTTCACCGGCCGCCGCGGCCGACGGCGTTGCGACGCCGGAAACCCCTGGCTGCGACGCCATGGACGTGGTGTTCGTCGTCGATACCACCGGCAGCATGGGCGGCGCCATCGCCGACATGAAGCGCGAGATCAAGGGGCTTCTCGAGCTGATCCAAACGGTCTCGCGCGGCGCTTACCGCCTGGGGCTGGTCACCTTCGACGATGGTGTGCGCGTGGTCGAGGATCTCGACGCTGAACCTAGTCCGGCCGCGAAGAAAGCGGCGATTGCCGCGGCCGTCCGTGGCCTCGCGACCGGCGGCGGCACCGGCGTGCCCGAGGCATCAGATGAGGCACTGAACACCGTCATCAACCGGCTAGCGGCGGCCGGCCGCCGTCAACAGGGGAGTTTCCAGGGCCGCTTCGCCGGCGTGCGACGAATCTTGATCCTCATCACCGACACACTGCCTGGCGGCTTTGACGATCGTTTCACTCCCGGCATCGACGACCAACATGCATCGACTCTGGCGCATCGCGCTGCCACCCTCGGCATCGCGATTTCGCCCATCTACGTGCCGACCCCCCTGTTCATGCCGACCGTCCGCGATTTCCTGAATGAGCGCTACGCGCTGCCGACGGGCGGAGTGTTATCGACCACAGGCGCCAACGGACGGGGCACGGGCGAGGCCATAGGCAAGATTATCCAGTCTTGCGGGGCGATGACGATATCGTGAGGAAACTCAGTCTCGCCCGGAGGCCTCCGGTCCCGGATGGCGCCAGAGGTACATGCCCGCACGAAGGATGAGGCTGCTGCTCCGCGACCCGGCGAGCGAGTCGCCGTTGTCTGCTGCGCGGCGTGGCGCCGCGATGGATCGGGATCCCACGCCATCGGGGGCGGCGGCCTCGACGGGCCGGCGGGTGGTCAGAATGGTGGCTTGGGTCATCATGTACTCCGGTCCACGCGTTGATCAAAAGGTGAGCAAGCGGCGTGCCAGTAGGCCGTTGCGTTGTTTTTCAATCACTTCCGGGATGGCCCAGGGACCCTTGCCAGGAGAAGTGTAAAGAATCCTGACACCGCCGAAAATGGCCTAGCCCGCCAAAACACAGGAAACCCTGGAGTTTCCGCCCGGTTGGCGTGATCGCGCGGTGTAAAGAATCCTGACAAACTGCGATGGAGGCCGGCAGAACCGGCCGGCCGGAACACCGCTGGCCGGCAGCTCAGCTGCTAACGTCGGCTCGTGCGATGAAGTGGCGCAGGAGGGCCACCGCCTCGGGACTGTCCCACTCAGCGGGGCCGGCCAGTCGACCGAGCTCAGCGCCGTCGGCGCCATAGACGATGGTCGTCGGCAGGCCAAGCACGCGCAGCGAGCGCATGCCGCGCATGGATTTGTCGAGCAGCACCTCGTCCAGGTGCTTGACATCAATCTCGGCGAGGAACGGCGTCACGACCCCAAAGCCCGAGCGGTCCTCCGAGACGATCACAACGACCACGCCCTGCCCGCCGAGCGCCGCTTGGAGCCGGTCCAGCGATGGCATTTCGTGCCCACAGGGTGCGCACCACGTGGCGAAGAAGTTGAGAACAACGATGCTGCCGGCGTAGTCGGCGACCGTCCGCTCGCCGCCCGCGACATGCTCGAAAGCAGCCGTTGGCGCTGGCCGCCCCGGGGTGCTCGGAGTAAAGTTCTGCATCCAGCCGGTGAGCAGCGCCGCAACCTGGTCGTCGGCACGGACCGGGCTGCAAACCATGACGATGAGCATGAGCAGGCTCGCAAGCGCGGTGGCCGCGCCCCGTGTCCACGCGGCTCGCTCCCTTGGCATCGGCTGGCGCTTATCGTACATGGGTTTCAACTTCGTCCTCTTAGGGTGGTCTACATGAGTGGCAAACCAGCAGGAGCCGGATCGCCGCGGGCTGGCACGCAATGGGGCGGCCGGTTCGAGGGCACGCCAGCCGCCGTCATGGAGGAGATCAACGCCTCGATCGATGTCGACCAGCAGCTCTACCAGCAGGATCTCGCAGGCTCGCGAGCGCATACTAACATGCTGATGAAGCAGGGAATCATTCAGCCGTCTGCAGGTCACGCGATCTTGAAGGGGCTCGATCAGATCGAAGCCGAGATCAAGGCCGGTGAACTTCACTTCGACCGGCGATTGGAGGATATCCATACACACATCGAGGCGCGGCTACGCGAGCTGATCGGCGAGGATGCCGGCCGCCTCCACACTGCCCGCTCGCGCAACGATCAGGTCGCGACCGACCTGAAGCTATGGGTGCGCGATGTGCTCGGACACCTAGACGGCGCGTTGTCCGCATTGCAGGCGGCGCTACTGGACCAAGCCGAGGCCCATGCGGCATCCGTGATGCCGGGGCTGACCCACCTGCAGCCGGCGCAGCCGGTGACGCTCGGCCATCACTTGCTGGCCTACGTCGAGATGTTCGGGCGCGATCGCACGCGGGGGCGCGATTGCCGCGTCCGCCTCAACGAGTGTCCGCTTGGCGCCGGTGCGCTCGCCGGCACGGCGTTTCCGATCGACCGCGAGGCGACCGCGGCGGCGCTCGGCTTCGACAAGCCGGCCGCGAACTCGATGGATGCGGTCGCGGACCGGGACTTCGCCCTCGAATTCCTCGCGCTCGCCGCCATCGCCGGCGTCCACCTCTCGCGCCTGGCCGAGGAAATCGTGCTGTGGTCGAGCCCGCAGTTCGGGTTCATCCGGCTGTCCGATTCCTACACCACCGGCTCCTCGATGCTGCCGCAAAAGCGAAACCCGGACGCAGCCGAGCTCGTGCGCGCCAAGGCCGGCCGGCTGATCGGCGACCTCACCACGCTGCTCACGACGATGAAGGGCTTGGCGCTCACCTACTCCAAGGACATGCAGGAGGACAAGGAGCCGGTGTTCGACGCGGCACAAACGCTCATCCTGTCGGTCCAGGCTATGCGCGGGATGGTGGCCGACATGGCGGTGGACACCGCCGCCATGGAAGCCGCTGCGGGCCAGGGCTTCGCCACCGCGACCGATCTCGCCGACTGGCTGGTGCGGGTGCTCGACATGCCGTTTCGCCGCGCGCACGAAACGGTAGGCCGCATCGTGCGCATGGCCGAGGAGCGGGGGGTCGGCCTGGAGGCGCTCTCGCTCGGCGATCTCAAGTCCGTGGAGAACGGCATCGGCGAGGACGCACTTGCCGTGCTGAGTCTCGGCAGCGCGGTCGATTCACGCCGTAGCTTCGGCGGTACCGCACCTTCACGTGTGCGCGAGGCGATTGCCGCGGCCCGCGACCAATGGCTCCAGAATCCGGTATGATCGCGTCGAGGAGAAGTGGATGAACCGAGCAGCCTCCGAAGTCAGCCGTTGGGCGCTGATCGCGGTGATCGCGCTAACGTTGTCCGGCATCGGGCTCACCGCATGCGGCAAGAAGGGCGATCTAGAGGCGCCGCCGGACTCTGAGTGGAACGATCCTGACCCGCAGAACGCGCGTGGTCACGGCTTCGACTCCTGAGGGCCAGGGCGCCGGCAGCGTGCAACAGGATTTTCTTTATCGCGACGGCGTCTTGCACGCCGAGGACGTGCCGTTCGCGCGAATCGCCGAGGCGGTTGGAACGCCGTTTTATTGTTACTCGACCGCGGCGCTCGAGCGGTCTTATCGACTGTTCGCGGCGGCCTTCGCGGATCAGCGCGCCCTCGTCTGCTACGCCATCAAGGCCAACGCCAATCTCGGTGTAATCAGCACCTTCGCGGATCTCGGCGCGGGCGCGGACGTGGTCTCGGGCGGCGAGCTCAAGCGCGCGCTGACGGCTGGCGTTCCGGCCGATCGGATCGTCTTTTCCGGTGTCGGCAAGACACGCGCCGAGCTCGCCGAAGCGCTCGCTGCGGGCATCCTGCAGTTCAATCTGGAATCGGAGCAGGAACTCGCGGACCTGAACGAGGTGGCGACGGCAGCCTCCTCGGTGGCGCCGGTCGCCGTGCGTATCAACCCTGATGTCGATGCCCAAACGCACGACAAGATCGCGACCGGTCGGGTGAGCGACAAATTCGGTATCCCGTGGCCCGAGGCGCGGGAGGTCTATCGTCGAGCGGCCGAGCTGCCGGGGATTCGTATCACCGGCATTGCGGTCCACATCGGCTCGCAACTCACCGATCTTGCCCCGCTCGAAGCGGCCTTCCGATCGCTAGCCTCGGCCACCGAGACGCTGCGCGGCGATGGCCACGAGATCGTCCACATCGATCTAGGCGGCGGTCTTGGTATCCCCTACCGCTTCGATCCGGCGACAGGAGCCGCCCTCGATGCCGGCCCTACGCCGGCGGAATACGCCGAGCTGGTGGCCACCACGACCGGTGCCCTCGGCTGCGCGGCGATTCTCGAGCCCGGCCGCTTTCTGGTCGGTAACGCCGGCGTCCTCGTCAGCGAGGTATTGGTGGTCAAGGAGGCGCGCGGGCGGACCTTCGCCGTCGTCGATGCAGCCATGAACGACCTCCTGCGCCCGGCTTTGTATGACGCCTACCACGAGATCGTTCCGGTTGAGGCGAGCCCGCAAGCGCCGGTAGAGCCGATCGACGTGGTCGGGCCGATCTGCGAGACCAGCGATGTCCTCGCCAAGGGGCGGCTTCTGTCCCGGCCCGCGCCGGGCGCGCTGTGGGCCATCTTGAGCGCCGGCGCCTACGGCGCGGTGCAATCCTCCGGCTACAACGGGCGGGCGCTTGTGCCGGAGGTGCTGGTCTCGGGCGGACGCTTCGCCGTGGTGCGGCCGCGACCCTCTATCGAGGAGACTCTTGCCGCCGAGATACTGCCGCCGTGGATGGCGGCGCCGGCTTCGCGGGGTGCGGCATGAGGGGTCGGGTGCGGCTGGCGCGGCTCGTCTTGCTATGGGAGCGCTTGTGGCCGGCCCTGTGGCCGGCGAGCGCCACCGCCAGCGTTTTCTTTGCCCTTTCGCTGATGGATCTGTGGTGGGCTCTGCCGGGTTGGCTGCACGTCGTGCTTCTGATGGCGTTCGCGCTCGCGTTGGTCGCGGCGCTGGTTCAGGCCGGCCGCGCCTTCACCTGGCCCGACCGCTTTGCCGCGCAGCGGCGGCTCGAGGGAGCAAGCGGACTTGTCCATCGCCCGCTTACCGGGCTCGTTGACGAGCTGGCCGGCGATCCCAGAGATGCCGGAACCCGCGCGTTGTGGGATGCCCACAAGGCCCGGCTGCACGCTGCGGTGCGGCGCCTGCGCGTCGGTTGGCCGCGTGCGGGCCTTGCCCGGCGGGACCCCCTGGGCCTGCGGGCCGTCGTCGGGCTGTTGCTGGTTATAGGCGTGGCCGTCGGCGGCGAGGAGGGGGACGTGCGGCTCGCCCGTGCCTTCGCTCCCGATTTCAGCGGATCGGTTGTCGAGCCGGCGGCCCTGGAGGCCTGGATCAGCCCGCCCGACTACACCGGGGCGCCGCCGCTCTATCTCGAGCCCGGCGATCATCGGGACGAGCTCGCACTTGTTGTTCCGGTCGGCAGCGAGGTCGTCGCGCGCGTGCATGGCGGCGCCGGAAATCCCGCGCTTGCGATCGACGGGGCCGAGGTGCCGTTTGAGACGATCGCAGGGCGCGATTTCCAGATCGCGCGGGAGATCACGGCCGGGCAGCTGCTGGTGGTGAGCCAGGGGCAGACCGTCCTCGGCGTTTGGGCACTCACCGTGAAGCCGGACATTCCGCCGAGCGCGGCGTTTGCCGAGCCGCCCGGCGCGACCGTACGGAGCACGTTGCGCATCCCCTATGAGGCCGACGACGACTATCAAGTCGAATCCGTCGTCGTGGTGGTCGAGCGCGACGAGGGTAGGAGCATGGAGGTGCCGCTGGCGCTGGCTGGGCCCGAGCGTTCCCTGCGGGAAACAAGCTATCAGGATCTCACCGCCCATCCCTGGGCCGGGCTTGAGGTCAGCCTGCAGCTAATCGCGACGGACAGCATCGGTCAGACCGGTGCGAGCGAGGCGGTCAGCCTGATTCTGCCGGAGAAGGTGTTCACCAATCCCGTCGCCAGGGCCATCATCGAACAGCGTCGCAAGCTCGTGGAGGACCCTGACAAGCGGGAGGATGTCGCGCGGGCACTTGAAGCGATCTCGAAATTGCGCCGGGATTACAACGACGATGCGGCAGTGTTTCTCAACCTACAATCGGCTGCGAAGCGGCTGCGTTACGACGATTCGGACAAGGCGGTGGAAGAGGTCACCGACCAGTTATGGGACACCGCGTTGCGGACCGAGGACGCCGGTCTCAGCCTGGCCGAGGCCGAGCTCCGCCGCGCCGAGCAGGCGCTGATGGACGCGCTTGCCCGCAACGCGCCGGATGCGGAGCTGGAAGCCTTGATGGACCGCCTGCAACAGGCGCTCGACCGCTTTCTCGAAGCGCTGAGCGAACAAGCCGAGCGGCTGGCGCAGGAGGGCGAGCTCGTGCCTATCGATCCCGACACCATGATGCTCTCGAGTGAGGAGCTGCAGTCCATGCTCGACCGTATCCGTGAGCTGAGCCAGACCGGTGCCCGCGATCGCGCGCGCGAGCTGCTGTCTCAGTTGCAGAGCCTGCTCGAGAACTTGCGGCCGGGATCGCGGCAGATGGCGCTGCCGCGCGGCAGTGACGATGCGCAGCGCATGCTGAACGAGCTTGGCGATCTGACTCGCCAGCAGCAGAACCTGCTCGATGAGACGTTCCGTCGCGGCCAACGCGGGCGGGAGCCGGGGGATGAGGATGGCGCCGCCTCGGCCGCCGAGCAGGAGGCCCTGCGCCGCATGCTCGGTGACATCATGGGCCAGCTTGGCGATCTCGGCAGCCAAATTCCCGGCTCGCTCGGTCAGGCCGAGCAATCGATGCGGGCCTCGCGCGATGCCCTGGGCGAGGGCGATGACGAGGGTGCCGCGGGCGCCCAAAGCAATGCAGTGGATCAGCTGCGGCGCGGTGCTACAGAACTACTCACAGAGATGCTCGAGCAGCTCGGCGATGAGCTCGGGCTGCGCGGCCAGGGCCAGCTCGGCGTCGGCGAGGATCCGCTCGGTCGCGGCATGCGCGAAGACGGCGGCTTTTATTCCGACGGTGAGGTGGAAATCCCTGATCGCGGCGCGCTGCAACGCGCCCG
Source organism: Alphaproteobacteria bacterium (assembly GCA_965248765.1). Classification (GTDB taxonomy): domain Bacteria; phylum Pseudomonadota; class Alphaproteobacteria; order VGEJ01; family VGEJ01; genus CBDFKF01. The sequence continues at coordinate 1,813,966 of CBDFKF010000004.1, read as the reverse complement.
CACCATCATCGAGGAGCTGCACCGGCGCATTGGCGATCGGGGGCGTAGCCCGGCGGAGCGCGAATACCTCGACCGTTTGCTGCGGCGTTTCTAGCCGGATCGCGCTTCAGCCGGCCCGATCTAGCTCAGCGCGGTGCTAGGGCTGCCGCCGGTTCCGCCGGTAAGGACGCGGTCCACCACGGACACCAACTCATCAGCCGTGAAGGGCTTGGGCAGTATCTCGTCGATCAGCAGATCGAGATTGTGGGCGCGCCGTTCCTCGCGAGCAAAGCCGGTAATGAGGATGATGCGCAGGTCCGGAAACTCCTGCTCGGCCTTGAGTGCCAGCGCGATTCCGTCCATTGCCGGCATTACGATGTCTGAGACCAAGAGGTCGAAAGGCGCGGCCGACAACACCCGCGCCGCGGTCGCGCCGTCGGCGATGGCGGTCACGTCGTGACCGTGGCGTTGCAGCGCTTGGCGAATGAACCGGGCGAGGTCGTCCTCGTCTTCGGCAACGAGAATCCTAGCCATTGCTTTCGCTGGGCCTCCCCTTGGGCCTCGCTCGGCAAGGTCGGCCGCCTAGCGGACGGTCCCGTTTCTTACTCGGGCGCCACAAAGGTGACCGCGATCCGCCGGGCGTTGACGGGCGGGTTGGGGATCCGCGTACTGAACGGAGTCACCTGGCCCGGCTCAAGTGTCTCGTCGTTGGCGTTGAAGATCCAGTGGAAGATCTCGCGCTCGCGCACATCGAGGAGCGCGCCGCGCAAAGTCGGCACCGGCAGCGTCTGGTCCGAGGTATTCGCAACCTCGCCTTTGACGACGAGCACCGTCCCGTCGGCCTCGGTCTCTTGCATCGACACGATGTTGCGCGGTTCGAGGCCAAATACCGCGACCTCCACGGTCAGGCCAACGAGGTCGTAGAGCTTGGCTGCCGGCGGCCAGGTCTCCACCACGGCCTCGCGCGCCAACAAGCCGCCGCCGATGACAGCGGCAACGATCAGGACCAGCGCCAACCATCCGCCGATCGTCGCGACGCGACTGCGCCGGCGAACCGGTCCTGGCTCGGGCACCACCGGCCGCTCGACGATATCGGGCATGTCGTCATCGTCGTCGATCTCCAATGCGGGGGGATCTACATCATCGGGTGGTAGCTCGGTCCAATGATGGTGGCACTTGCTGCAGCGAACGCTGCGCCCGTTCGGGACGAGTGCCGCCCGATCAACGTTGAAGCGAGTCTCGCAGCTGGGGCAGGTGATAATCATGTGCACGGACCCGACGTGGCGGGTGCGTCCTATATAGGCGGTTGCCAGAAACGAGGCAAGATTGCCGCGGGACGCACGATTTGGCTGCGGCGGTTTCCTTGTCGGAGACTGGACGGCCGCCGCCGCGCCGTGCGATTCTCGATAAAGCAGGCCCGTCGGTGGTCTGCGGGCGCGGAGGGCGATGCTTGGTTCGCTTTCGCAAGGTCGGCATGCGCTACGGCGCTGGCCCGGAAATCCTCAGCAACATCAGTTTCCGGCTGGACCCGGGCTCATTTTTCTTCCTGACCGGTCCGAGCGGCGCCGGCAAGACCTCGCTCTTGAAACTCATGTATCTGGCCCATCGACCCGCCCAGGGGGTCATCGATATGTTCGGCCGCGACGTCGCCGAATTGCTGCGGGACGAGCAGGCGGCGCTGCGGCGCAGGATCGGCGTCATCTTCCAGGACTTCCGTCTGCTCAATCACCTTTCCGCGCTCGACAACGTGGCGCTGCCGCTCAGGATCGCCGGTGCCAGCAAAGAGCGGATCCGTAGCCACGTTGCAGAGCTGCTTGGCTGGGTCGGGCTTTCGCGCGACATCGATGCACGTCCGGCGACGTTGTCGGACGGCGAGAAACAGCGGGTTGCCATCGCGCGCGCCGTGATCAGCCGGCCCGACCTGTTGCTGGCCGATGAGCCGACCGGCAACGTCGATGCGGCGCAGGGGACGCGCCTGATGCATCTGTTCCAGCAGCTTAACAAAATCGGCACCGCGGTCGTAATCGCCACGCATGATGAGGACATGATCCGGCGCTTCAACTATCCGGTGCTGCGGCTCGACGAGGGGGGGCTCGTCATCCAGCCGGCGTTGCGCAAAAGCGCATGATGTTGCGGCCGCGCTCGGATGTGCCATTCGATCAAGACGCCTCGGGGCGCTTTCTGCCCACGATCATCGCGTTCATGGTGTATCTAGCCGCGCTTGCCCTGGTCGGCTCCATCATCCTCAACGGCTCGATCTCGCGCTGGAGCGTTGGCCTGAGCGGTAGCCTGACAGTGCAGATCGAAGCGGCATCTCACGGCGAGCAAGACAATGCGCTGGAACGGGTTCTCGGCGTTCTGGCGACGACCGAGGGCGTGGCGACGGCGCGCCCCCTGACGCCAAGCGAGATCCAGGCGCTGCTCGAGCCATGGATCGGTAGCGGCAATCTCACCGACGATCTGCCAGTGCCGCGCCTGATCGATGTGACACTCAGGCCGCGCGCGCGGGTCGATCTCGAGAACCTCGCCCAACGATTACAGGCGGCAGCACCGGGTGCGAGCATCGATGATCACAAGCTGTGGCTCGACAGCCTGGTACGACTGGGACGCGCCATTCAGCTTGCGGCCGCGGCGGTGGTGCTGTTCGTAGGTTTTGCCGCCGTCGCCGTGGTTGTCTTCACCACCCGTGCCGGCCTGGCCGTCCATCACGACGCGATTGAGATCATGCATATCATCGGCGCGCGGGATGCTTATGTCGCCGGCCAGTTCCAGCGCCACACGCTTCTGCACGGGCTGAAGGGGGGTGCGCTTGGACTGGCACTCGCGGTGGCAACGCTCTATGGCCTGCAGTACCTCCTCGACGGGCTCGCGGCGCCGCACCTGCCGGTATTGACCCTCTCGATCTCCGCGTGGGTCGTTCTGGCCGCTTTGCCGTTGGTCGCGAGCCTGATCGCGACGCTAACGGCGCGCATCACGGTGCTGCGGACGCTCGCGCGCCTTCCGTAAGGCAAGCGCGGGCAAACCCGCACGATGCTCATCCTCCTCGACCGCGACGGCGTTCTCAACGACGAGCGCGCCGACTTCGTCAAAAACCCGGACCAGCTCCACATGATCACCGGGTCGGCCGAGGCAGTCGCCAGGCTGGGCGCGGCGGGCCATCGACTGGTGGTCGTCACCAATCAATCGTGTATCGGCCGTGGTATCATCGACGACGAGATGTTGGGCCGCATCCACGAGCGATTGCAGGCCGAAATTGCTACGGCCGGCGGCCGGCTTGACGACATCCTCTACTGCCCCGATCCACCGTGGACCCCTACCGAGCGACGCAAACCAGGGCCGGGGATGCTGCGCGAGGCGCTTGCCCGCTACGGCGGTGCAGCGGCCGAGAGCACCATGATCGGCGACTCTCTCCGCGACCTGCAGGCGGCGGCTACACTCGGATGCCGGCGGGTTCTGGTTAGAACCGGCAACGGGACGGCGACGCAAGCCGCAGGCTTGCCGCCCGAGGTCATGCCAGTCGCGGTCCATCAGAATCTTGCCGCAGCCGCCGATGCGATCATCGGAGCGACGCCTTGAGCGTATCCGGTAGGGCACCGCGGCGTCCGGTGTTCCGTCGGCGCCGCCCGCGGCGGGGCAGGGCGCTGGGCTGGCTGGTCGCGGTGGTAGCCATCGCTGCGTCCGTTTGGTTGATCGGCCTTGCTTGGTTTGTCGAGTCTTTGCCGCGCAGCGTCGATGACAAGGAGACGGTCACCGATGGCATCGTCGTGCTGACGGGGGGGACCGAGCGCATCGAGGCCGGCATCGCGCTTTTGATAGACCGCAAAGCCGACAAACTACTCTTGTCAGGTGCCGGTCGCGGCTGGCACCGCGATGGCATCGAGGCCATGTCGGGTGAGCTGCCGGAGCTCTTCGCCTGCTGCGTCGTCGTCGACTACGATGCCCAGGACACCGTCGGCAACGCGGCCGAGACCGCGCGCTGGGCGCTCGCCGAGGGCTATGGGAGTTTGCGGGTCGTCACCGCCAACTATCACATGCCGCGGAGCATGGTTGAATTCGGCCGAGCCATGCCCGACGTGCGCCTGATCGCCCATCCGGTTGCCTCACCGAACGTCCGCCTCAAGGACTGGTGGAGCTGGCCGGGGACCGCCAGCCTACTGGCCCGCGAGTATTCCAAGTACCTGGTCAGCCTCGCCCGGGCGGGCGTGTTGAGCCTCCTGCCGGGCGGCGAGCCGGCATGATGTGGCTGCGCTCCCTGGCCTTCAACATCGCCTTCTTCTGCTGGACCGGCTTTATTGCCATTTTGTTGTTGCCGGCGCTCGCCTTGCCCCGAATGGTGACCGTGAGGACGGTGAGAGTCTGGGCGCGGGGGGTGTTCAAGCTCCAGCGGATCACCGGCCAGCGGATAGAGATTCGCAGCCGCGAGCGGGTGCCGCCCGGGCCGGTGATCGTCGCCTCCAAGCATCAATCGGTGTGGGATACGCTGATCTTCAACCTGGTCCTCGACGATCCGAGTTTCGTCCTCAAGCGCGATCTCTATCGAATCCCGGCCTTTGGCTGGGAGCTCCGGCATGCGGGGATGATCGCCATCGACCGCAAGGCGGGCGCCTCTGCACTCAGGGACATGGTCCGCGATGCGCGCGCCATCGCCAAATCCGGTCGCCCGATCGTCATCTTCCCGGAAGGTTCCCGCATCGCGCCGGGCCGCGAGGCCCCCTACCATCCTGGCGTCGCCGCCCTTTATGCCGCGCTGGAGTTGCCGGTCGTGCCCGTGGCGCTCAACTCAGGTCTTTTCTGGCCCCGCCGCGGCTTTATCCGGCGCCCCGGAAGCATCGTGCTCGAATTCCAACCGGCTATCCGGCCTGGCTTGGATCGCCGGGCCTTCTCGGCCCGGCTGCACGAGGCCATTGAGGGGCCGGCAGCGCGGCTACTGGCGGAGGCCAACGCGGCAGCGGATGCCGGCCGGACCAGCCCGGAGGCGGGGAAGAGCCGGGTCGTGTCCCTTTGAGTGGCGTAGGCCAACGCTAAAAGTTGAAGGAGTGAGTCAACGGTTTGGGGCGGGTCGTTTTGTCTCCTAATTAACGCTGGCGGGCGGTCTCAGGCAGCGCCGATCCCGAGGGCGGCCCCGCGCCGCGGTCCTGAGCGATGGCGAGCGTGGTGCGCCGCACGCTACGCTGCAGCCGAGCCGAGAGGGCCGAGATCAGGGATCGCGCGGCCGCGCTCGGCATGCATGTCTCGGGATACCTGGTTGCCTGCGCGCTGCACGAGGACGCGGGCGGGCCGCGCCGTGACGAGCCGCGGCTGGTGCTGTCGGAAGAACAGCAGCGGACCCTGTACGAGCGGGTGGAGGAGATGGACCGGGTGCGCCGCGCGCTGGGCGAGTCGCTTCCGGGATCGAAGCTCTCGGTAATCGGGGCGATCGCCTTCATGCAGCGCGCGGTCCAGTCGCGCCGGGAGGGCAAGTGATGGCGGAGCGGCGCGCGACACCCCGGGCGCGGCTTGCGATCTCGTGCCTGGAATCGGAGTGGGAACGGATCCGCGAGGTCGCGGATCTGCGCGGCATGTCGATCAACGATCTCATGATCTCGGCCGGGCTGAACGTGGAGCTCGACCCCGCGCAGACGGACGCGCCGGCTTTAGCGCTGAGCGAGGCGGAACAGCGCCGGCTGCTCGACCGTGTGGACCGCCTGGCCGAGAGCATGCTGTCGGCGGCCTCCGGGGGTTCGATCGAACGGCTGCGGCAGTCGGTCGAACTGCTGCTCATGACGACGTTGCGCGACCTTGTCCGGCAGGGCCGCGAGCACGAACTCGGGCCGCTGCTGGTGGCGGCGTTCGGCGCCGACGACGGGCCGGTCGTCGAACGGCAGTTCCGGGAGTGGATGGAGAGCGAGCCGCCGCTGCTCGGTTGACCGGCGCTGCGATCGTCCCCGGACGGCGAGGCGGAGGCGCCAACCCTGGCTGCCGCACCTCACATGCTGATGCCTCTGCGGTGGGAGCGCCCGCGGTGCAGTGTCGGGGTCTGCTCCTGGACCTCCTTCGACGGGTTGAGTACGCGCACGCGACGGGCCTCGTCGGACCAGGCGGCGCGGAAGCAGCCGCGCGCGGTGAGCTCTCCTGCGGTCCGCCGGATCGAGCCGCCGGGCTCCGGCGCGCCGGGGCCGAAGGCGCGGATCACCCGGAGCGCGATCTCGTGCCCGTCGGGGGTCTCGATCCGCGTGGCGACCACGGCCTCGATTGTCCGCACCTCTCCGTTCCGGCCGGCGGCCTCGGTCCAGGCGATGCGGTCGCCCGCGACGGGCTCGGAACAGGCGAGCCGGCAGGCGACGCTGGGCACGGAGTGCTGCCGGGCGGCTTCCAGCTGCCTGAGCCCCTCGTCGGACCAGGCGGCGCGGACGCATCCGCCGTCCCGCAGAGCCTGAGCGCGGATCTCGACGATCCGGCCTGCGTCGTCGAGAGCGGTCTCGTCCGCCGGCCGCGCGATCCTCAACAGCAGCGTGTCGCTCGCGCGCATGCCGCCCGTGTCCCCCGGGAACGCCACCGCCGCGTGGTGCTCCATCCCGCCCGCGCGCCAGGCGATGTGGTCGCCTGCGACCAACGGCTCGTCACCGGTCCACGCCATCCCGTGGTGCGGCGCCGGCGACCGGGCGAGCCGGGCGATTTCTTGCCTGATGGCCGCCGTCACGGCGGGCAGGCGCGCGGCCTCGCGGAGGCTGGCCGTGTCGACATCCTGTTCCTGCGCTCCGGTGAGTTTCCGCGCCGAGGCGAGCTCCTCCTTCCAGCTCCGGTCGCGGTCGAGCCACTCGGCCGCCTCATGGCGTGCCGTTTCCGTCAAGGCCGCGCGGCTCGAGAGGGTTTGCGCCATCGCGGTTGCGTGACCGTAGCCCTCGGCGTGCAGCGGCAGCGTGTGCCGCCTGGCTCGCCCCGCGATCGTGGCCGCAAGGAAGGCGGGAGCACGCTGACGTCAAAGTTGGCGCCGCGTAGACGCTCGGCGATCGAACACCTCGCCAGGGCCATCCCGCGAGAGCTCGGGGACAAGTCGGGGTCGATGTTCTATTCCGGCAGCACCGCGTTCTCGGAGCCGGGCAGGCACTGCATCCTGGGACTCAATCCCGGCGGCGATCCCGCGATCCAGGAGCGGGAGACCGTGGAATGGCGCGCAAGGAAAACGCTCGTGGACAAACCTGCGATATGTGCTCGAACAGCGCCTCCTCGATCAGATCACTCACGCAGCGAGGCGCAAGATCGCCGGCGCCGGCGGGCTCGACCTCCTCCCCCAGCCAAGCCTGCAAGATGATGGGCTACGGCCGGGGCAGCTTCTACCGGTCCAAGGAGCTCTACGACAACCGCACCGCTACCTCCGGATCGGGAGTTGCCCCGGTTTCGTGGACAGTTATGGATTTGGGCGAGCGGGGGGTAGCTGGCTCCTTTCGTAGTTGACGGGTGACAGATATCCGATGGCGGAGTGGCGCCGTCGTGGACTGTACCAACCCTCGATGAACTCGAAGACGGCCATTCGGGCTTCGGCATGAGACCGGAACCTCCGGCGATCAAGCAGTTCGCATTCGAGGGTCGCGAAGAAGCTCTCGCACATGGCATTGTCGTAGCAATCCCCGACCGATCCGGTGGAGGGGCGCACGCCGGCGTCCCGGCATCGCTTGCCGAAGGCGATCGAGGTGTACTGCGATCCCTGGACGCTCTCATGTTTGTCAAGCAGCAGGTGGGGCGGCGAGGATGCGGTAGATCTCGCGGGCCACGTAAGCGCTTCTGCCAAACATCATTCAGCGTCCATGACAGAGTTGAATAAAGACTTCTCAATCAGGACACCAGGGCCGCCCTTTGCCGTCAATCCACTCCCTCGACCACCCGGAAGTCGCGCACCACCGCGCCCTCGAGTTTCGCGGCTGCGGCCTGGTAGGCGGCACTCTCATAGGTGGCGAGCGCCTGTTAGAAGCTCGGGAACTCGACAACGACGGTGCGTTCGCTAATGCCGGCGTCGAAGGCTTGGACACGGCCGCCGCGCGCCAGGAACTTGCCGCCGGCGGCCCTGATTGCAGGCCCTGCGGGCTTGGCGTATTCCGCCAGCGCGGCGGGATTCTTGATCTCCCGGTAACAACCTACCCAGTAACCCTTCGCCATTGCGTCCTCCTTTCGGTAATGCGTCCGACGCCGTCCAGGTCTTCAGCACATGGATAGCCTACCTACCCACGTACCGGATCCGGTAGATTCTCCCGGCCCGATCGTCGGACACCAAGATTGAGCCGTCGGGTCCCTCCAGGATGTCGGCCGGCCGTCCCCACGCCCGCCCGTTTCCGTACCATCCCTGGGCAAATGCCGCGTAGCCCAGCGCCGTCCTGTGGTCGTCGGCGAGGCGCACGACCGAGACCCGGTAGCCGATCGTTCCGCTCCGGTTCCCAGGTCCGTGTTCCGCAATGAATACCGCGCCCCGATAGGCTTTCGGCATGTTGGTTCCGGAATGAATGGCGAGGCCGAGTGGCGCCACGTGGGGCGCCAGTGCCTTGGTAGGCGGCTCGGTATCCGCGCAGCGCCCGTCGCCGCTGAAGACGGGGTCGGGCAGCGTGCCGGCATGGCAGAACAGGAACCCGAAATGAAGCCCGGCACCGGGAGCCCTGTTCAACTCGTCAGGCGGCAGCTCTGGGCCCAGGTGATCGCTGCCGTTATCCGTAAACCACAGCTCGCCCGTCACCGGATGCCAGGCCAGACCGACCGAGTTTCGGAGGCCTCGTGCGTAGACCTCGATGCCCGAGCCGTCCGGACTCATCCGAAGGATGGTGCCATGGTAGCCCTCAGTGCGACACACATCGCACGGCGCGCCCACCGGGAAGTAGAGAAGGCCGTTCGGTCCGAACTCCAGCACCTTCCAGCCGTGATGCCCTTCGGACGGGAGCCGGTCGCTGACGATCACGGGAGTGGGCGGGTCGTCCAGTCGCGACTCGATTTCGTCGAAGCGGAGGATGGTGCTGACGGCCGCCACGTAGAGGGCTCCGTCGCGGAACGCGACCCCGCTCGGCATCCGCAACTCCGATGCGACCTCACGCACGCGCTCGCCACGACCTGTCCGTCATCAAAACATTTGGGACATCTGGGCCTGTTTCTTAACGGAGGCTCTGGCTCATCCTGGTTGATGTTAAGCCGCTTGGTTGTGATGGGCCACCAAGCGGTGGTTTTTGATGGTCAGGTTTTTGATCTTTCTCCTTCTCTCGATGATGGCGTGGTCCCGGCCGAAGTAGATGACGGCGTGGTCCCGGCCGAAGTAGACGTCGGCGGGGGTGAGGTTGGCGAGGCTTTCGTGGTAGCGGCGGTGGTTGTAGTGCTCGACGAAGGTGCCGACGCTGGCCTTGAGATCGCCCGGCAGATAGTAGTTCTCCAGCAGGACACGGTTCTTCAGGGTCTGATGCCAACGCTCGATCTTGCCTTGGGTTTGGGGATGGTTCGGTGCGCCGCGGACGTGATCCATACCCTGATCCTCAAGCCAGGCTGCAAGATCGCCGGCGATGTAGGACGAGCCGTTGTCGCTGAGGAGCCGGGGTTTGTGAACGACCTCCGCGCTGCTGCAACCTGACGCTTTGAGGGCCAGCTTGAGCGTGTCGGTGACATCTTCAGCCCGCATGGTGGTGCACAGCTTCGAGGCAATGATGTAGCGCGAGAAGTCGTCGAGGATCGTTGACAGATAGAACCAGCCCCAGCCGATGACCTTGAGGTAGGTGAAGTCGGTCTGCCACAGTTGGTTCGGGGCTGCGGTCTTGTCGCGGAACTCATCGGCTGCCTTGATGACGACGAAGGCCGGGCTGGTGATCAGGTCGTGGGCCTTGAGCAGGCGGTAGACGGACGCTTCCGAGACGAAGTAGCCCTTGGTATCGGTAAACGTCACCGCCAGTTCCCGCGGCGACAACTCCGGCTCATCGAGGGCCAGGTCCACGATCTGGCGGCGGACATCGTCGGCGATGCGGTTCCAGATCCGGCCGGGACCACCGGTACGGTCTTCAAGGCCGGCTTCGCCGAAGGCCCGGTAGCGATCGTACCACCTGTAGAATGTGGTCGCCGGAATGCCCAGCTTGTCCAGGGTGCGCCGGACCGGCAGGTGGGAGCGTTCGACCAGGCGGATGATCTCCAGCTTCTCAGACGCGGGGTACCTCATGCGCCGTCTCCCCCATCCCCGATCATGCTTTTTTTAAGTAGCCGGTTCTCCAGCACCTGTTCGGCAAGCGCCTCCTTGAAGTCATGCATCTCGCGGCGCAGGTCCTTGACCTCGCCCGAGGACGCCTGGCGGGCGGTATCTCCCGAAAGCCGCTTCTTGCCGGCCTCGAGGAACTCCTTCGACCAGCTGTAGTAAAGACTCTCTGCGATCCCCTCCCGGCGACACAGCTCGGCAATGCTGTCCTCGCCGCGCAGGCCCGACACCACGATCCGGATCTTCTCCTCAGCCGAATACTGCTTGCGCGTCTTGCGGCGAATATCCCGAACAGCTCTTTCCGCCGGGTCGTTCTTGCTCATGGATTTCTGCCTCATCTTCGTTCCCTTCGGTCACTACGATGAGCCAGAAATCGACGGCACGGCCGAGGCGGTCGGCATCGTCGCCTTCGACGTGACGGCGTCGGACGGGGTCGATTCGGAAGTCACGGCGATCCTGCGCGACGCCGTCCTCGCCGATCGGGCGATCGTCTGGCCCACCAGCATCACCGAGGCACAGAAGAATGCCGCCATCGCCGATCTCGAGGCCCGCGGCATCCTCGTCCGCAAGGCCGCCTGAGCTCCACCCGCCGACCATCCATCCCCTTAACCCACCTGATCGGCCCGGCTCCGCCGGCGCCGGAGGAGCTTTCCATGTCCATGAACAACCCCTTCGGTACTCCCGCCTTCCACGTCACGGCGCTGACCGCGGCCATCAACATCCTGCCGAACTCCTACGGCAGGCTGGAACGCATGATGCTGATGCCGCCCCGGCCGGTGCGCTTCCGCCAGATCGCCGTCGAGGAGAAGAACGGGGTTCTGAACCTGCTGCCGACCCTCCGCATAGGCTCGCCCGGCACCGTGGGCGAGCGCGGCAAACGCCTCAGGAGCTTCAACATCCCGCACATCCCCCACGACGACGTGGTGCTGCCCGAGGAGGTCCAGGGTATTCGCGCCTTCGGCTCGGAGAACGGGTCCCAGGCGCTCGCCGACGTCATGGCCGATCACCTGCAGTCCATGCGCAACAAGCATGCGATCACGCTGGAGCATCTGCGCATGGGGGCGCTCAAGGGGGTGATCCTCGATGCCGACGGTTCGGCCCTCTACGACCTCTATGCCGAGTTCGGCATCGAGGCCAAGACCGTCGCCTTCGGTCTTGACGACGACGACACCGACGTTAAGGGCCGGTGCATCTCGGTGCTGCGCCATATCGAGGACAATCTGCGCGGCGAGTTCATGACCCGGGTTCATGCCCTGGTCAGCCCGGAGTTCTTCGATGCGTTGACCTCCCACGCCAAGGTCGAGAAGGCCTATGAGCGCTGGATGGAAGGCGCGGCGCTGCGTGACGACCTGCGCGCGGGCTTCACCTTCGGCGGCATCACCTTCGAGGAGTACCGCGGTCAGGCCACCGACCCGGACGGCGTCGTGCGCCGGTTCATTGCCGAGAACGAGGGCCACGCCTTCCCGCTCGGCACCGTCGAGACCTTCGCGTCCTACTTCGCGCCGGCCGACTTCAACGAGACCGCCAACACCCTGGGTCAGCAGCTCTACGCCAAGCAGGAGCCGCGCAAGTTCGAGCGCGGCACCGATTTGCACACCCAATCCAACCCGCTGCCCATGTGCCATCGCCCGGGCGTGCTGGTGAAGCTGACGGCCGAGTGAGGTGACGGCTCCGTTTACCGCCGCGGTCGCCACCGCGGTGGACGACTGCTTCCGCCATCTCGGTCGTGACGCCGTTTACACGCCGGAGGGCGCAGAGCCCGTCACGGTCAGGGTGATCGCCAAACGCCCGGACGAGATCGTCGGCCTCGGCGAGACCCGCATCCATGCCGGCACCGCGCTGTTCGATGTGCGCGCCTCGGAGATCGCCGAGCCGCGGCCCGGCGACCGGTTGAGCGTCGGCGGCGAGGACTATCTCGTCCAGGGCGAGCCGGTGCGCGATGCGGAGCGGCTGATCTGGACGCTGGAGGCCTACCCGGCGGGGGCCTGCCCGGCATGAAGCTCACCGCCACCATGGTCGGCTCGCTCAAGGCCGACATGCAGGCGGAGCTCAAGCGCATCGAGCGCGCGGTGCCGGACGGCGTGAAAGCCGCCGGCGACGGGCTCAAGGGGAGCTTGCGCAAGCAGGTCATCGCCGCCGGTCTCGGCGCCCGGCTGTCGCGCACCTGGCGCGGCAAGACCTATGTCAACAAGGGCCATGACGCCGCAAGCCTGGTCTGGTCGAAGGCGCCGCAGATCGCGTTGGCCTTCGATAAGGGTGCGGTGATCAAGGGTAAGGGCGGCAGCTGGCTCGCCATTCCGACACCTGCGGCGCCGAAGCGCGGTGTCGGCGGCAAGCGCATCACGCCCGCGACCTTCCCGACAGCCCGCCACGGGCCGCTTCGCATGGTCCGCCGGTCGGGCCGTTCGGCGCTGCTGGTGGTCGACGGCGTGCGGGTGAGCGCCCAGAGCGGGCGGCTCGGCCGGCAGGCCAAGGGCGGCGGGCGCACCAAATCGGGCAGTTACAAGCAGGGCATCGCCTCCGTCGCGATGTTCGTGCTGGTGCCCCGCGTGAAGCTGTGCAAGCGGCTCAACGCCGCCCGCGCGGCGGAGAGCTGGACGCGCAGGCTGCCGGGCCTGATCCGGCGGCAGGTGCGGTCACGGTGAAAACAGGGACGATGCAACGGGCGGAACAGCGAATTGAGCAGGCTTGTCACCGGTAGAACTCCACATGGAAGCGAACGCCGCCGATCGGTTGGACCTGGTGTGGAACGTCCGGTTCCACGACACCGTGGCGGTCGGGAGAAAGCTCGTTCTCTTCGATCTCCTGCTCAAGGATACGATATCGCAGCTTTCCCTCCATGACGACGATCTTCGCCCAGGTTCCGGCCTTGGTGCGGTGGGATTCGAGCAGGCTCTTCGGCACCGTCACCTCGGTGAATTCCGGACTCTTGGCATAAGCCGAAACCGTGGTGGGAAGTGTTTTCATGGCCGTTTGAGTCGCGTCATCATCAGCCGAACAGGTCGGAATGGGTGCCGGTGCGGGCCAGCACCAAATCGTTTTCGTCGACGTGCCAGATCAATAGCCAGTCCGGTTCGATATGGCACTCCCAGGAACGGGACCATTCGCCTGACAGGCGATGGGCCCTGTTACGCGGGTCGAGCGGTTGCTCGGCCAGGAGCCGGTCGACGACCGCCCACAGCTTGTCGAGGTCCTTGCCGCGTCTCCCGGCCCGCTCGAGGTCTCGCTCGAAGCGGCTCGTCGTGAGCAGGCGCATGAATCAGCCGTGCGCGGCCTTGAGGTCGTCCAGACTGTCGTATTCGGTGAGATTCGCGCGCTCATGGGCCTGCCGCAACGCCTCGCGTGTTTCGGCGTTCGGAATCTTCACGGCGAACGGCAGGCCGTGCTGCAGCGTCACCTGCTTGTAGAACAGCCTGATCGCCTCGGTCGCCGAGAGCCCCAGCTGCGAGAACACCGCCTCGGCCTCGTCCTTGAGGGCCGGTTCGACGCGGGCGCGGATCATGTCGGTCTTGGCCATGAGATGTCTCCTTCGGCGATAACGTATCACAAATGGGGAACAATTCAAGATGGCGGTGAGCACGACCGAACGGATCCTGACCGCTCTGACGGACCGGCTGCGCACGGTGCCCAAGGCCAAGATCGAGCGCAACACCGCCGCGCCCGAGCGCATCCCGCGCGGCGGGCTGATCGTGCTCCGCGACGGCGATCCGGGCGAGCCGGAACAGGCGCTCGGCGGCATCGGCGGCGTCTATTACAGCCACGCGGTCGAGATCGAGGTCTATGTCGAGACCGGCGAGGCGGCCGCCAGGGACGCGGCCTTCGACGCCCTGGTTCGGAACATCGGCGCGGCGCTCGACGCCGATCCCACCCTCGGCGGCCGCGCCTTCGGCATGACCACTGCCCGGCCCGGGATCGACACCGAGGCAGTGATCGGCGCACCGGCCATCAAGACCGGGACCGTCGACGTGATCGTCGAGTACGAGACCGCGACGCCGCTCGGCTGAATTCCCCGCCACCACCAGATACGAAGGAGAGACCGCCATGGCCCGAGCCTATGGTTCGAGCGCCACGCTGCTGCTCAAACGCGAGCTCGCCTATGGGCAGGCGGCGGCCGGCGACTACATCCGCATTCCCTTCAACCGCTGCACCTTGGGCTCCGAGCAGGGCCTGATCGACGACCCGGTGCTGGGGCAGGGGCGCGATCCGTATGCGCCGCTGCAGGACGCGATCATGGACGAGGGTGAGATCGTCGTCCCCGTCGATCCGCGCTACATCGGCCTCTGGCTGACCGGGCTGCTCGGCACGCCCACGACCACCGACGACGGCGCGGACCCGGCAACCTATACCCATGAGTTCGTCTCGGGCAAGGACAGCCTGCCGAGCTATACGGTCGAGGTCGGGCATGCCCAGGTGCCCGCGCACTTCCGGCACGCCGGCGTGGTGTTCGACTCTCTGGCGCTGGGGTTCGCGCGCTCCGGGGCGGCGGCGGCAGCCATTCAGTGCGTGGCACAGGGCGAAGAGCGGTTCGCCGCGAGCCAGGGCGGCACACCGACAAAGCTCGACTTCCGCCGCATCAGCCAGTTCCAAGGGTCGATCAGTCGGGCCGGCGCGGCGGTCGCCAACCTCACCGCCGGCTCGCTTACCTACGCCAACAACCTCGAGAAAATCGAGACCATCCGCTCCGACGGCCTGATCGACGGCGCCGACCCGACGGTGGCCTCGCTCACCGGGACTATCGAGGTCCGCTTCGCCGACACCACCCTGATCGATCTGGCCTCCAACGGCACCGCGGTCGATCTCGAGTTCGCCTACCGGATCGGCGACGGCCTCAAGCTCACCTTCGCCGCCCACGAGGTCTATCTGCCGAAGCCGACGCTTGCCGTCGAGGGGCCGGGCGGTGTCCAGATGCGCTTCGACTTCCAGGGGGCGAGGAACGAGGCGGAAGGGAAGATGCTCACCGTAACGCTGATCAACGATCTCGACGGGAGCGACTATTCATGATCTCACTCGAACGAAAGACCGAGCCCTACGAGCTGACGCTGCCCTACGGCGTCAGCGTCACGGTGACGCCATTGACCACCGCCGCCATGGCGGCCGCACAGGCCGAGGAGCGCAAGCGTCTCGAGAGCCTGGAGGCGCAGGCGAGGGAACGGAAGGAGTCGGGGCTCGCCTTCGACGGGCTGCCCGATCTCGAGGACGACGGCGCCCGCGAGGGGCAGTTTCAGGCGCTCCTGATCCACGCGCTCGCCGCCCGCCACATCACCGCCTGGTCCGGCATCGAGGACGATCCGCCGGTGAGCCGCGAGAACGTCGCGGCGCTGATGGACCTCTACCCGGTGGGCGAGCGGTTCATTCAGGAGTTCACCCTCAGACAGGTGCTGCTGACGTCAGCAAAAAACGCATTCGGGCCCTCTGCCGATGGCACCTCCAGCCCGGCGGCGGGCCCGGATACTGCGAATCCTGCGAGGCGGAAAAAGCGCCCTGCGCCCAAGGCGGCCTCGGCCTGAACGGCGAGCCCTGCCCTTACCGAAAACATGCGCCCCTCGCATCTGAGGAGCACCAGGCCTGGGAGGTGTTCACCGCCTCCCTCGGGCAGCTCCGCATTGCCCCCTCCGGCCGGGTGCTGGGCATCGACATGACCGCGGCGCTCGGCATCGCCCGGGCACGCGGCTTCGATGAGGCCGTCGTCTCCGAGCTGCTGCAGGCGGCCGAGGCCGGGCTCATCGAGGCGATGAACGAGAAGGATGGCGATTGATGGCCAAGGCCAAGCATACTTATGCCGTGCGCCTCGCCGTCGAGGGCGGCAACCGGGTCAAGGCCGACCTGGTCTCGGTGGGAACCAGCGGCGAGCGCTCGATCAAGAAAATCGACCGCGCCTCCGACAAGGCCTCGCGCGGGCTGTCCACACTGGGCGACCGGGCCTCGGGCTTGCGCAGCCGCATGCGGCTCCTGGGCGGTGTGGTCGCCGGCATTGCGGCGGGCGGCGGCATCGCGCTGCTCATCAACCGGTCGATCGCCGCGGCCGATTCCATCGGCAAGCTCTCCGGCGCCATCGGCGTCGGCACCGACACCCTGCAGGAGCTGCGCTACGCGGCCGGGCTCGCCGGCGTCTCCACCGAACAGCTCGACGGTGCCATGGTGGCGTTCTCCAAGCGGGTGGGCGAGGCCCGGAGCGGCACCGGCACCCTGATCACGCTCCTGCAGAAGATGGACCCCGCACTGCTCCAGAACGTGCAGGCCGCGCGCACCGTGGACGAGGCCTTCGAGATCGTCATGCGCCGTGCCGCAGCGTTGGGCAGTACCCTCGATCGAAATGCGCTGCTCGCCGCCGCCTTCGGCCGCACCGCCGGACCCCTGATGGCCAACCTGATCGACGACGGTATCGAATCGCTCGATCGTTTGCGCGAGCGAGCCCGCGATCTCGGTATCGTGCTCGACGAAGAGCTGATCCGAAACGCCGAGCGGGCTAAGGATGAGATGGACACCCTGGGTACGGTGATCTCGGCTAACGTGACCCGCGCCGTGCTCGGCCTCGCTCCGGCGCTAGCCGACGCCTCGACGGGACTCGCCAATTTCGCGGTCGATGTCGGCGATGCCTATGAGAAGCTCCGGCTTTTCTTCGAGGGCGACTGGAATTTCGAGGGGCTCAGCCTCGGCGCGACACGTCGGAAGGTGGCGGACCTCAAGGAAGAGATGATCGCGCTTGCCCGCGAGGTCAACGCGCTCTCCGACGAAGACGTCCCGGCGTTTCTGGACGACCCGCTGGGCTGGACGGGGCATCAGTGGTCGCGGTTCGCGGGCACCGATTACGAGTCCAAATACGCGGAGCTCGAGAAGCTCGTCGCCAATTATCGGCAATGGAAGGCCAAGCTCGAGTGGCAGATGGAGCAGGCCGGGCCCGGGCGAGGGATGGAGCCTGCGGGCCCGGGTGCTGGCCGTCCGGCCGCGCGGCGAGCAGGTCGAGATCACCGCCGTCGGTGAGGACGCCCGCGTGCACGAGGCTGAGCAGGCCGCCTGAACGGCTCCCTCTTCAACAACGCCCCTTGTGATGAATCAAGCCGCCCTCGAGGTGGCTGCCGAGCGTCGCGCTGTGTACCGGTGATCGGGGCGGAGGAGACATTGTGACTGACACCAATCTCCTTGAGATCGAGCGGGTGCGCGCGGAAGCAGCCGCCGCGCTCGCCAAACACGAGATCGCCTGCGAGCGCCGCTACGGTCAGCTGAAAACGGAGCTCTCGACGATCAGGGTGCTGCACAACCGCAATACGCGCCTGCTCTACGTCGTGCTCGGCGGCATGCTCGCCGTGGCCGCGAAAGCGTTCTGGCCGGCTCTATTCGGCGGCTGACCTCAACCGGGTCGCGCCACCCTCCGACCCCCCTCATCCCCAACCATTGGAGACACCACGATGCTGACCCTGATCGGTAGCTTGCTGGGATTAGCTAGCAGCGCTCTTCCCGACCTGCTCGGTCTGTTCAAGGACTGGCAGGACCGCAAGCATGAATTGGCCATCCTCGATCGCCAGATGGAGGTCCAAAAGCTCGGACACCACCAGCGCCTCGAGGAGATCGAGGTCAAGGCCGACATCGTCGAGAGCAAGGCCCTCTATAAGCACGACGCGCCGGTCGGCGTCGGTTGGGTGGACTCTCTCAGAGCGTCGGTCCGCCCGCTGATCACCTACGCCTTCTTCGTGCTGTTCGCCATCGTCAAGGGCTCAGGCCTCTATCTGCTGATCACCATCGAGGGTCTGCTCATCGCCGAGGCCCTGCCGCGCATCTGGGATGCCGAAATCCAGGCGCTGTTCGCCGCAGTTATGAGCTTCTGGTTCGGCAACCGGACGCTCTCGAAGCTAAGGGAACGGCGGTGAGGCCATGCGTCACGTTACCGATAGTGGCCTCGCCCTGATCAAGCGCTTCGAGGGCTTCGCGCCCGAAATCTATATCTGCCCGGCCGGCTGGCCTACCATCGGCTACGGCCATGTGGTTCGGGATCACGAGCGGAAGCGGTTCGCGGACGGCATCGACGAAGCCGCGGCCGAAGATCTGCTGCGCCGCGATGTCGAGACCGCCACGCACGCCGTGCTCCGCCTGATCCGGGTGCCGCTCGAGGACGGGCAGTTCGACGCGCTCGTCTCATTCGCCTTCAACCTCGGTGGCGGCGCGCTGCAGCGATCGACGCTGCGGCGGAAGGTGAATCGCGAAGAGCACTGCGGGGTGCCCCGGGAGTTGCGCCGGTGGGTCTGGGCCCGCGGGCGCAAGCTCAAGGGGCTGATGCGGCGGCGGGAGGCGGAGGCAGCGCTCTATACCGCTTAGAGAGCCCGAATTCCGTCGAGCAAGACCCGCGTCGCGATGCAATCGTCCTCGTTGTAGTCGAGGATTCGTTGTTTGACGGCGGGATCTCCTGTCCGAACCCAACGGTCGAACCACTCGATCGACGCGGTGCCCGAGGGGTGCGTGTCCCGCCACTGGAAGCCCAGGAACTTCGCCAGCGTCTTTATCGAGTGATCCCGGGTCGGCCACTCGGTCGCCTTCCGGACGACGTCGGTATAGAGGTCGACCGATTGGCCGGGATCGAACAGATCCTCGATATCTCCGGCTGTGCACACGGATTGATACCTGGATTGAAGCTTGCGCCAGATCGTCTGCTCGTTAGTAGACAACGCAGGGCTGGCTATCGCCGATGTACCGCCAGGCCTCGGCAAACGCGTGCTCTTCCTCCTCGGCGCTGATATTGTCGGTGAAGAAGACGTAGCGCTCAGTGGCGTTGTCGCCGCCGTGGCGTTCGACGAAGCCGTGCAGGTAGCAGCGGTCCCGCATCGGATCGACCTCGATGTCGAAGAAGAGCTCCGTCTCGGCACGAGGAAAGCTCATCGGCGCGGTGAGATAAGGACGCGCCTCCGGCGTCTTGATGAGCTTGGCCCGTTCCTGGAACTTCCGGAGTGTGCCGGAGCCAGCGCCCTTGAAGGCGCTCTTCTTCCCCGAGATGTATCCGTCGACGTTCGCTGCCGCAAGGTCCGTCAGGGTCGGAATGTGCGCGATCATGGCGTCGCGCTTCGAACGACCGAGCTCGGGCAGAAGCGTCAGATCATCCGAATCCTCGAGGTCCGAGAGGCAGGCTGTGTACCAGTGGCAGCGCTTGCAAACTGCGCTGTATGCTGGGGTAGTCTGCTCTGTCTGCGCTACGATCCTCTGCGCTAGCGACAGCGTCTCCTGATAGACGCCCCACATCGTCCAGGGATTTCGGCTCCCCTGTGGTTCCTCGAGATCGTAGGCGACTTCCTCCCCGTGAATGTCCCACACAAACGGGCACCTCGAACTGGACAAGCCACGGCGTTCGAGGATGTCGGTATAGAGCGCGAGCTGCACCCCATAGTGCTTCTTCAGCCTGACGTCGTCACCGTCGCCGTGCTCCCCCGATCCGGACTTGATGTCCCCCGCCACATAGCCGCCCCCTTCGCGGCGCAGCAGATCGGGGTCTCCCAGAAGATCGTCCGCGGTGATGCGGGCGCTGTAAATCAGCGGCTCGCCGCGCTGCATTGCCTCGAAGGTCCCGCGTTCCTTCTCGTCGCCGGCATAGGGCGAGAGATCGAGGTAGGGAATCTCGAGTCCATCAATCACCTCGTGTTCATAGGCCGTGCCCTTTTCCCAAAGCAGGCGGACGAACGGATCGATCTCATCGTGCTTTGCAGGATCGGCGAACAGGTCCATAGCCGGCCGGTGCAAGCACTGGACCAAGTCGTAGAGCATTGCGGCGGTTATTGGTTCGGTCATGACCAAAATCTATCGCATCAAGACGACGACCGCAGGTGGTTGGGGCGGGTGGGCGTAGGCTCAAAGGGCTGATGCGGCGGTGAGAGGCGGAGGCGGCGATCTATGTCGGACTCGACATCAACTGAAGCGGTTGGCACGGCCGACAGCACCTTGATGCGGTGTGGTTCATCTACCGTAGTCTCTCATCCCTGCCGTCGATTCCATGGCCTAGCTGTACCTGGCGTGTTGTCCCGCAAGAATCCGGCTAAGTGATTGTCGGTGTCAATTGCGGCGGAAACGATGACTTTCTTGAAAGCGGAGAGCTGTAAGATATTCACGTAACTGGCGTCCCGGCCACGGTGGGCAATCTCGCCTCGAATTTTTACGAAGTCGTTTATGGTCTGCGCACCTACCGACCAACTCCCTGAAATAGATGGCACGCCAAGGAGCCTTTTGAACAGCCTATCTAGATTTTCGGATTTCGGCGTGTTTAAGCCGGCCAGAGTTTCGTTGGCATGGTTCCGGTAAAGATTTTTCCATCCTTCTCCCGCAAGTTCGAGAGGTTTCAATTCGTGCTTTGAAGCCTTTACGGTCCGTGCAAGCTCCTTTTTCACATCTTTGGGGAGTCCGATTGGTGATTCAATTCTGTCGATGAAGAAGCGAATTCCTTCAGGGATCACCTCCTCCAAATATAGTTCCCAGGCGGTACATAAAATGAGCACGCCGCCACGCGTGATGTGTCCGAGGCCTCGCTTGCCTCGACCGTCATGATTTAGATTAGCGTGAGCTTCAATTGTCCGATCGACGTCAACCAGCATATTGCGCTCGAACTTTTGGAAGGCACTTGAGGGCATATTGTTGGCCTCCGATATGAACGAGAATCGTCAATCATCCTGCCATTGGTAACGGACCTTGAGTCCGTTGAGATGGGTCCAGGGAACGAGACCGGCATGCTGGAGCATCCCTACGATGATACCCGGCGCGATCCCCCGTTCATCCGCGAAGGTGCGTTGCCCTCGACCGTCAGCCCCGCCGCCGGGTCGCGATAACGCAAGCTGCCGCCGATCTCGATGCCGGTGCCGGTGATCCCGCCGCCGCCGTCATGACGCAGACCCAGCTCCAGCGACGGCGTCAGCGACCCGCCCGAGGCCAGCGTCCGCTCGTGGCTGCCCTCCAGCGCCAGCCGCAGACGGTTGGCGTTCACCGTCTGCTCCTCGATCAGCTCGTCGTTGCCCTCGACCTCGACCCGCGCAACCGACGCCTCGCCCTTGAGCATGAGCGTCGTCGTGCCGCCCGCGATCAGCGACCCGTCGGATATCAGCGGCCCGCGCGCGGCCATTGCCGCGGTCTTCAATGTGGTATCGCTCGTTTGCCGGCCGGCCTGCGCATCGTCGATCTCGATCCCGCCCCGGCCGTAGCCCAGCGTCGCCCAGAGAGCGAGACCCTGCGGCGACGACCATCCGAGATAGGGATACACGCTGGTCATCCGGCTCTGATAGTCGCCGCTCACCGGCGTCGGACTGGTCGCGTCGGTATAGTCGAACTCGCCGATCGAGCGCGACAGCGCCAGCCCGGTCAGGAGATCGTCGCGCAGGCAACCGTCGATGCCGAGCTGGCCGGTCAGCACCGTGCCGTCCCAAGCGAAGGCGGACTCCGTGCTCTCCAGCGCCTGCCGCTCGCCCCGGCCCCACACCACCGGCCCGCCGGGGCCGACCGCCATGCCGTCGCTCGCTGCCGCGAGCGGCAGCCGGAAGGACGAGCCCGCCAGCACATCGTCGAGGGTGAGCGTGCCGTCCTCGATCGCCTGCGCGTTCGATCGCAGCGTGTCATGGAGTGTCGATCCTCCGGCCAAGCTATAGGCGGCCGCCGGTTTGCCGCACGGATCGTCCATGCGCACGCCGATCGCCCGGTTGGCGGTATCGGCGACGGTCAGCGCGTGTTTGGAGAGAATCTCGGCGTTGAGACGCCGGAAACGCGCCGGTGCGTTCGCCACCCGGCCCACCGCAATGGTGTAGGTCCTGGTGGTCACGCGATCCTCGGCCGTCACTTTGACGGTGATGGTGGTGGTCCCATCCCTGGTCAGCAGGATCTCGTCGCTGGCGCTGCCGCTGACCACGTCCGTGCCGTTGACCGTCAGCGTCGCATTGTTGTCGTCCGCAGTCGGCGTCACCGTCACGCTGGCCACATCGTTCGCCACGGTGACGGTGTAGTTCAAGATATCCGCGTCGAAGTTCAGGGTCCCTGCAGAGATTCTCAGCGCCGACAGTTTCACGTTGTCCATGACATCCGTCACGTTAATGGACATAGTCGCCGGCGTGCTGTCGTCGAAGCCGTCGTAAACCTTGAAGTCGAACGTTGCCGAGACGGTGGTGTCGATCGGCGGGTTGTACTTCAGACCGCCATCGGTGAGCTGTTTTGCCGTCACCACCACGGGATCGGCGTCACTGGCGTTGGCGATTTCCGCACCGTCGAGCGACAGCGTGCCCTGCGTCACATCGCTGGTATCCGCAGGCAGCGAGGTGATCTTGACGTGCTCCAGGCTGTCGCCGTCGGTGTCCAAATAGCCGAAATCGGCCGCCGTAAAGGTGAGCGTCTTGGTATCTTCCGTGGACACCGTATTGCCGGAAGCCGTGGGACGCCTGTTTGCCGCCCGGATCCTGATTTCAATCACATCGTCGTTCGACGTTTCTCGCCAAATGACTGGGACGTTGACAGTCGGGTCATAGTAGTTATGTATCGCTGACGGTCCACCCCGCGACACCGGTGGAATCCTGATCTAGGGAAGTCGTCTTTCGCAAGCGAGGTGCGCCTGCGTCAGTGGGGCTGTTATATAGGATGTACACGAAGTAGTTGGTATCTGTAGCCAGAGTGCCGCAAGCAGACCTCTAGGTCTCGGGAGTCCGCTTTCCGCTCGAAAGCGGCCGTAGATAACGGCGCGCAGTTGGTCCGCCCCTGACTCTTAGCCGTTGATCGCGTGGACTCTGGATAGCGCATAGAGGCATCATCGAGGCGAACATTCGCGGCGGCAGGAGTTCTCCGTGGCATCCGATCGCGTCGAACGCAGGCTCCCAGCGACGCTGAACGCTAAAGCGCCGGACCTCACGCGGATACGGACTATCCTGAAATGCAGGGCTCATCAGGTCATGGAGCGGATAGCGGTCGAGATCGAGCAGGTCTCGCATGGGGTTCTTATGCGCCGCACGAAAACCGCGGTCAGGACGGCCGGTAGAGGTTCAAGCCCTGCTCGGCGCCTTGTCCCAAGGTCTTGGCCTTATCCGCCAACACCTGTTCGTAAAAGGTGAGATCGGCGGCCGCGAAATCGGCGCTGGCGCCCTCGACGTGCACGAAATGGCGTTGGCTATCGGTGCCGCGCACCGGCATTGCGTAGTCGCGATCGCCCACGTGCTGGCGCACCGCCGGCGTGATGTAGCGGATCGCGAGACCGATACGGCGCTCGGCCGAGCGGTTCGGCCCCGAGGAATGGAACATGCGGCCGTGATGCAGCGACATCTGGCCCGGCTCGAGCATCACGTCGGTGGCCTCCGCCTCGTCGACAGCGACCGTGAGGACCTGGCCACGCGACAGCAGGTTGTCCGCGGCGAAGGTGTCGTGGTGCGGCAGAATGTCGTTCTTGTGGCTGCCCGCGACGAACCGCATGCAGCCGCTGTGCGGCGTCGACGGCGACAGCGCCAACCAGGCCGTCACTTCGTCATCGGTAGCGCCGAGGCCCCAGTACGTCAGGTCCTGGTGCCAGGTGACGATCTTCTGTGTGCCCGCCTCCTTGATGAACAGCTCGCTGCTCCAGACCAGGAGGTCCCGGCCCAGCACCGCCTCGACGGCATCGAGGATGCGCGGATCGCGCGACAGGCTCGCCACCCGCGCGACGACCAGGTGCGCGTTGATCCGGAAGTACTTGGCGGTGGTTCGCGGCAGCGCGCCGGCGGTAGCGAAGCGCGCCTCCAAGCCTTCCACCTCGGCCCGGTGCTTGGCCGCCTCGGTGCGGCTCATGATGTCGATAGGAAACAGGAAACCGTCGCGCTGGAAGCGCGCTGCGTCGATGTCTGCGCGTGTGGTCATGGTGGCGTCCGGGTGGCCTCGCAGAGTCCAGTGTGGGACCGCGACCGGGCCCCGGTCAATCGGTCGACAACGGGCCTGCCCACGGCATCGCGATCGGGGCGTGATCGCCTTTGCCGAAAGGCGTATTCTCTCTCGCACTCGGGGACGCGCGGGGATGTCCGGCGATGATGAAATCCATCCTCCTGGTGTTTCAAGACGACGATCGGGCCGGGGCAGCGTTCTCGGCGGCGGCTTCCATCGGTCGGCGTTTCGGCAGCCACATCACCGGGCTTTATGTGCACGAACCGCCCCAGGTCGTGGCGGCCGGCGAGATGGCGATTCCGCCGGGCTACATCGAATGGCAGGAAAACGAAGATGAGCAGCAGGCCGAAGGCGCGAGGACGCGATTCCGCGCCACGGCCGAGCGCCACGGCGTACCGGTGGTCGGTGCGGCCGGTGAAGAAGCGCGGCCGAGCGCGAGCTGGCAGGAGATGGAGGGCTTGGAGCGGGAGGCGGTCGCCTCGCACGGCCGCCTTTTTGACATGATCGCCATGGGACGCTCGCTGATCCCATCGCCCGATAAATGGCTGACGACCTGCGAGGCGGCGTTGTTCGAGAGCGGGCGCCCGGTTCTGCTGGCGCCGGCGGCACCGACAGATGAGGTTGGCCGCTGCGTCGTCATCGCCTGGAATGGCAGCACCGAGACGGCGCGCGCCATCGCCCTGTCCATGCCGCTGCTGGAGGCTGCTGAGTCGGTCGCGGTCCTCTCCGTTGAGGGCGGTATGGTGGCCGGGCCGAGCGGCGACGAGGTCGCCTCCCATCTGATCGGCAACGGCATCCGCGCGACCGCGCGGCATGTCGATGTCGCCAAAGGCAGGACGGTCGGCGAGGCTATTCTGGCGGAAGCGACCTCGGTCGGCGCGGACCTTCTGATCAAAGGCGCCTACACCCACAGCCGGTTCCGTCAGATGATCTTCGGCGGGGCCACCCAGCACATCCTGTCGGCGGCCCAGATACCGGTGCTATTGGCGCATTGAGTCGCCGCCCGGAACGCGCGCAAGCGTCCCCCTCACATGGCTCCTGTCTCCGCACCCGCCGGATTTTAGCGTTACAATACATGACTATTCACGTATTATTCACGTATGAATCAAGCTCCTAATCGTGACGATGTGACTCTCGTGCTCACCCTGCTCGAGACGGCGGCCCGGGTGGAGCGCCGCCTCGACCTCGCCCTGTCGCACACCCGCGGTATCAGCTTCAGCGAGTACTACCTGCTGCGCGCGCTGTCGAAGCTGCACGACGGCGCGGCGATGCGGGTTGAGCTGGCGGCCGCGGTGGGACTGACGCCCTCGGCGGTAACCCGGGCGCTGAAACCGCTGGAGAAGCTTGGCATCGTGACCACCGAGAAGAGCGATCGCGACGCCCGGCGCAGTATCGCGCGGCTGACGCCGGCCGGCACCGAGCTGCTCGCGGACGCCCAGTGGGCGGTGGACGACGTGATCGCCCGGCTACCGCTGCACGCGGTCGAGCGCGAGCCGCTGATGCGGTTTCTCAACGACCTGGGAGCTCCATAAGCCGCGCTTGAGACCCAGATGATCACGCCCAATCTGAACCAGGGCGCACTCGCCCCCGTCGTCGATGAGGTCGACATCGCAGCGCCCCCGGTCGTCGGGGCTCTTCCGCGGGATCTCAACGGCGTATTGATACGCAACGGTCCGAACCCGCTGAATGGTCTGTCAACGGCGACGGTAAAAATGTACTGCGGGCTGGGTGGTAGCTTGTCCCCGTAGTCCACGGGAGGGGGCTGTGGGCCGACGGGGACAAGCGGGGGGTTATTCGGACGGTTGCCGGCGTCGTGACCGGCTCTGCTTGAGGCGGTAGCTCTCGCCGTTGATCTCCAGGATATGGCCATGGTGGGTGATGCGGTCGAGCAGCGCGCCGGTGAGGCGCTCGCTGGCGAACACCGTCGTCCATTCCTGGAAGGGCAGGTTTGAGGTCACGATGGTGGCGCCGTTCTCGTAGTGCCGGCTGAAGACGTCGAACAGCAGCTCGCTTCTGGTCTGCGACAGGGGCCCGTAGCCGAGCTCGTCGACGATCAGGAGATTGACCCTGGCGAGCTGGGCCTGGAGGCGGAGCAGCCTCTTCTCGTCGCGCGCCTCGATCAGCTCGTGGACCAGATGGGAGGCTGTGGCGAAGCGCACGCCGAGGCCCTTGTGGCAGGCGGCGAGGCCGAGGGCGAGAGCGACATGGGTCTTGCCGACGCCGCTCGGGCCGAGCAGGATTAGGTTCTCGCGGCGCGCGATATACTCGCCGCGCGCGAGATCCAGCACCAGCATCTTGTTGAGCGCCGGGATCGCCTTGAAATCGAAGCTCTCAAGCTGTTTGACGACAGGGAACCCGGCCTGCTTGATAAGCCGCTCGACGAGGCGGCGCTCGCGGTCGATCAGCTCCATCTCCACCAGCCGGGCCAGGAACCGCACATGATCCAGGCCCTCGGCCGCGCACCGGCGCGCCAGTTTCTCGTATTCCCGCAGGAAGGTCGGCAGCTTCAGCCTCTTCAGGTGATGTTCGAGCAGGATGCGGGGGGCCTCAACCATGGCCGGCCCCACCGGCCAGCGGGGTGGCGTAGTCGGCGCTCCGCGTGGCGGCGACGAAGGGCTGGGGCAGGTGCGGATAGCGCGACAGGTCGAGATGCACGGGCCGCCTCTCGATGCGGGCCAGCAGCAGGTGCTTGACGGCGTCGAAGCCGATCAGGCGGCGCTTCACCGCGTCGCGCACCGCGGCCGCCACCTGCGGTTCCGGGAAGTCTTCGTGCAGGCGCAGCACCTGGATGTATTCGCGCTTGCCGCGCGGCCCGAAGCGCGCCTTGAGGAGGCGGCGCAACGTGTCGAAGGCCGGATCGAGCTTCCACCCTCTCAGCGGCGCCGCCTGGTCCAGGGCGCCCGGCTTCTTCTCCAGCAGCGACAGATAGTGCAGCGGGTCGTAGACGACGTCGCCGCGGACATAGCTGCGCCGATGGCGGGCGACGATCTCGGCGCCGAGCGCGATCTCGACCCGGTCGACATAGCCCTTGACCGTCACCTTCTTGTGGGCGTGCACCGCCGGTGCCGAGTAGTCCACCAGCCGGTAGCGCACCAGGGCCGTCGACGAGACCTGGCCCGGCACATGCTCGCAGGCCTCGAAGGGAACCGCCGGCAGATCACGCAGGGCCTCGAGATCGGCGAGCAGCGCCGCCGCCTGCTCCCCTGCCGAAGCGGTCGCGGAACAGATAGTGCGACTGAAGATGTGAGAACGCCTGCGTCCTGAGGCGCGTGCCGTCGCCCAGGATCCGCGCCACCGCCAGGGTCGTGTTGTCGTAGAGGATCGAGCGCGGAACCCCGCCGAGGAAGGCGAAGGCGCTGACATGGCCGTCCAGGAATGCCTCCGTCGTCTCCCGGGGGGAGGCCTTCACGAACCAGACATTGGAATGGGGCAGGATCAGGCAGAAGAAGGCAACCTTCTCGCGCCGGCCCGGCAGCTCCACCACCGCCTCGCCGAAGTCGACCTGGGCGTGGCCCGGCGGGTGATGCAGTGGAACGAAAGCCTCGCGCGTCGACTGCCGCCGGGAACGCACATAGTCCTTCACCATGCAGACCGTGTGGAAACTCTGGGTGGCGGGGGATTCCGTCCGTCTCATGGCGATGTTAGGGTCCGCCATGAGACACATTCCTGGCGTTGACCGCTCTCAGGTTCTGCTTCTGCCGGAAGCAGTGGACGATTACGTGGGCCGGGATAACCCGGTCCGTTTCATCGATGCCTTCGTGGATGGTTTGGACCTAGCGGCCGCTGGTTTCGAGCGCGCCGCGGCGAAGGCGATAGGTCGTCCCGGCTACGATCCGGCGGACCTGCTGAAGCTCTACATATACGGCTATCTCAATCGGGTACGTTCGAGCCGCCGGCTGGAGGCAGAGAGCAAGCGTAATCTCGAAGTGATCTGGCTGTTGCGGCGTTTGTCGCCAGACTTCAAGACGATCGCCGATTTCCGGCGGATCAATCGGGCGGCCTTCCGACAGGTGTTTCGGGAGTTCGTGAGGCTATGCCGCGAACTGGAGCTGTTCGGACGCGAGCTGGTGGCGGTTGACGGTACACGGATCAAGGCAGTGAACAGCCGGAAGCGGAACTTCACCAAAGCGAAGCTGGCGAAGGCGTTGGCCGAGAGCGACGAGAGGTTGTCGCGTTATCTCGACCGGCTCGACGAGGCCGACGAGCAAGACGAGGGCGGCACCGGCGGCGGCGAGGTGGAGCATATCCAGGAGAAGATCGCTGCGATCCAAGGGCGGCGTGAGCGGTTTGAGGAACATCGAGACGCGCTGGCTGCGAGTGGCGAGGACCAGCTCTCTTTGACGGATCCGGACAGCCGGGCGATGTACGCCGAGACCCGGGTCGGTGTCGGCTACAACATTCAGATCGCCGTGGACGCCAAGCACAAACTGATCGCCGAGCAGCAGGTCCATAACAAGGTCAGCGATCTCGGTCTATTGGCCGAGACGGCGGTGGTGGCCCGTCGGAACCTGGCCGTCGATTGGATCGACGCGGTCGCCGACGCGGGCTACTTCAAGATCGAGGATATCGAGGCCTGCGAGAATGCCGGCGTCGTGCCGCATGTGCCCAAGCCCCAGCGCGGATCCACGGTGAGCCAGGGGCTCTTTCCCAAGGAACGCTTCCGCTATGACGGCGGCGAGGACATTTACATCTGCCCCGACGGCCAACGCCTGGCGCTACACAGCAAGCGCAAGCGCCGAAGCGATCCTGGAGCGCATGGCAGAACGATTGGCGGCCCGCCCGGAGCTGCTCGATGCGCGCCGTGAAAGCGTCGAGCATCCCTTCGGCTCAATCAAACAATGGATGGGCCAGGGTGCCTTCCTGACCCGGCGGCTGGAGAACGTGCGCGGCGAGTTCAGCATCACGGCGCTGGCTTACAACATCCGCCGCGCGATCTCGCTGGTAGGTGTTCCCGCCTTGATCGCCGCCGCGAGGGCATGAGACGGGAATCAGGCCAAAATCGAGCGCCGCACATCGATCCACGGAGGCCTGGAGCCCCTTCCACAGGGCTACCGGCGCCAAACCGCCAGATTACGTGGGATCGCCGCAAATCATGGTTACCTAAACCTCCATCCCCGCCACCCAGAGTTTCCACACGGTCTGCATGGTATAGCCGCCGGCGAACCCGTGCTCGTCCCGCAGCCGCTCGAAGATCCGGTGCGCCGTGTGGCGCTGCTTGCGCGGCACGTCCGGATCCGTGTCCGCCTCCAGGATCGCGTCGACGATGCCGGTGAACCCATCCAGCTTGGGCCGCCGGACCGGCTTGGTCCGCCGGTAGCCCGGCGGCGCCGAATAGCTCAGCATCTTCTTCACCGTCCGGCGGTCGATGCCGAACCGACGGCCCGCATCGTGATGGCTCAGACCCTCGTCGACAACCGCCAGACGAACCGCCGCATAGAGCTCCACGCCGTACATCTCATGCCCCTCACCACAACCGACAAGGGGCTATAGGTGGCGCAATTTTGCGCCGCCGCGACCGGACCGCCCAGCCGCTCCGCGTGCTGCATTATTCCTCCGCCGTTAACACCCTGGTCGCCTCGAGTGCCCAGCAGAGCCGAACCAACCTCTCTGACGCCAAGCTGGACGGCTCCACCTTGGATCGGGCCGATCTCTCGGATGCGGACCTACGCAATGCTTCGATGGTCAGGGCGAGCTGTCGCGAAGCCTCGATGGGGCGTGTTGACATGCGCGGCGCCGATCTGTCCGGGGCGAACCTGACATCGGCCAAACTCAAGGATGCGAATCTCGTCGGCACGAACCTGGCGAGCGCGACCCTTACGCACACAGCTTTGCAGGGAGCCAACCTGCGCGGCGCGTTGCTCGCGGGGACGGACTTTGGTAGCGCCGATCCGAGTGGGGCGACGGTCAACCTCAAGACCGCGAGCCTGCCCGGCGATGTCCAAGCGATCCTCCGCGACCATGCGGTATGGGTCGATTTGAACGGGGCGGAGGGGCGGCGAGCGGTCCTCAACGGCCACGATTTGAGCGGGGTCGATCTGTCCTACGCATCGTTGGGCGGCGCGGATCTCAGCAATTGCAACCTCGCCCGGGCCAACCTGTCGAACGCCGCGCTGGTACTGGCGAACCTGACCAGCGCCGACCTCAGCCAGGCGAACCTGCGCCAAGCGGATCTGTCGGGCGCCAACCTCACCAATGCGAACCTGCGCGGGGCGAGCCTCGCGGTGGCCAAGCTGAAGAAGATCCCGATCAAGGGGGCCGACGGCGCGGAAACAGGGAAGTCCTTACCGACGACGCTGACCGGCGCCGACCTTACGGACGTCGATCGGTCCAACGTCGATCTGCGCGAAGCGGTGATGTCCGAGGCGGCCGGCGACTGAGGGCAAGGGCTCTGCCAGGGGGCTCTGCCGGGGGGCTCCGCCGGGGCGGCGCTGTTCTTGACATCGAGGTGGTTCGGGCTATGGCGACGCGATGGCCCGGCGCGCCGCCGGCACGGCTAGTAGATCAGCTCGTCCTCGCCGCTGCCGTCAGCGATGACGATCTCGCCCTTGGCGGCGAGGTCCTTGGCAGAATTGCCCATCTTGAGCTGCGCCTCGTCGACCTCAGACAGGCGCACCGGCCCCATCGCCTCCATGTCCTCGCGCAGAATCTTGCCGGCGCGCTCGGACATGTTGCTGAAGAAGAGATCGCGCAGGGTCTCGGAGGCGCCCTTGAGCGCCAGCCCGGGGTCGCCTTCTCAACGTTGCGCAGGAGCGTCTGTACGCTCGACGGATCGAGCTTGATCAAATCCTCGAACGTGAACATCAGGGCCTTGATGCGCTCCGCCGAATCGCGGCTGCGCTCCTCGAGCGCGGCCATGAAGCGCTGCTCGGTCGAGCGGTCGAAGCTGTTGAATATCTCAGCCATGACCTCATGGGAGTCAATCCGCGAGGTGCTCGAGAGATTGCTCATGAACTCACTCCGCAGCGTCTTCTCGATGCTGTCGAGGACTTCTTTCTTTACCGGCTCCATCGACAGCATGCGGGTGATGACTTCCATCGCGAAATCCTCGGGCAGCGAGCCCAGGACGCGCGCGGCGTGGTCGCCCTTGACCTTGGATAGGACGATGGCGACGGTCTGGGGGTATTCGTTCTTGAAATAAGTGGCGAGCACCTCCTCGTTCACGTTGCCGAGTTTGTCCCACATGGTGCGGCCGGCCGGCCCGCGCAGCTCTTCCATGATCTCTTTGACGCGGTCCTCGCCCAGCTCTTTGGCGAGCAGCCGCTCGGTCGATTCAAAGGTACCGGCGACGGCGCCGGTCTGGGACATCATCGCCACGAACTCGCGCATCAGCGCTTCGATGACCTCGGAGTCCACGGCGCCGAGGTTCACCATGTGCTCGGAAATCGCCCGGATCTCGTCATCGTCCATCATGCCGAACATGCGCGCCGCGCGGTCATCGCCCATGGCGAGCATCATGATCGCCGCCTTCTGGGGCCCGCTGAGTTCGCTGATGTCGCTTATCGCCATGAGTCGACAGTGCCGTTGCTGAACCGCCAGCGCGATCGCGGCCATCACATTCCTGTGAGGATTATGCGGGTGGGCGCGTGTTGCTTCAACAGTGTCTGTGAGTCTTCGGGTGCATCATGCCGCGAGAACGTAACGCAAGGTTGTCGGCGAAAAAAAAGGCGGTCCATACATTGGGCTGGGGCTGGGGCTGGGGGCTGGGGCTGCTCAGTGTTACTCACGAGTCCGTGCGCATGGCGGCGCTCGGGGTGATTCGCGAGCCGGATCGGCCTATCTCTATGCCAATGGCTTCACGTACCGCAGCGCTGGTCCTCGCCGCGCTCATGCTCGTCGCTGGCAGCACTGCCGGCGCCGAGCCAGCGCTGACCTCACCGCTCAAGCAGATGCTGCAGACCTTGCCGCGTCTGGACAGTGCCGCCGAGCGGCCGCTGGCGATGGCTGATCGCATAGTGGTCGTCGCCTTCTTCGCGAGCTGGTGCCCGCCGTGCACGGTCGAGTTCGCCCATCTCAACGAGGTCGCCGATGCGTTTCCCGGCGATGACGTGGCCATCGTCGCGGTCAATCTGTTCGAGGACTTCACCGGCTCGGCCGACGACGGCGAACGCCTCGCCTTGTTCCTGCGCCGAACCGCCCCGCGGTTCGCGGTGGTGCGCGGGGACGAGGCGGTGGCCGCGGCCTTTGGCGGCGTCAGCCGGATCCCGACCTTGATGATCTTCGGCCGCGACGGCCATGCGCTGTTGCACTTCATTCATGAGCGCGGGGCGAGCCAGACCAACGCCGATTTGGATCAGGTCCGGGCAACGATCGCCGCGGCGCTAGCGGCGGAACAACAGACTTGAATGGCGACCCCGGAGAAGGCAGCCTCCGCGCCGTGATCTACGTTTGCTCGCTGTTCGACATGCCGGGTTGTGTTGCGGCCGCTCGTCCGAGCCACCTCGTCTCGCTGTTGCCGCCGGAGGAACTCCCCGGAACACCGCCCGGGATCCCATCGGACCAGCACCTGCGGCTCGGCCTCGATGACATCAGCGAGCCCGCGCCCGGGCTGGTGCTGCCGCACGCCAACCACGTCGATGAGCTAGTCGAGTTCGTCGCGGGTTGGATGGCTGAGCGCCCGCTGGTGGTCCACTGTTTCGCCGGCATCAGCCGCTCGATGGCGGCGGCGCTGATCGTGTTGGCGATGGCCCACGAGGGCCGCGAGGCGGCCGCTGCGCAATGGTTGCGCCGGCATGCGCCGCACGCGCAGCCCAATCGCCGCATGGTGGCCCTGGCCGATCGTGCGCTCGACCGCGACGGCCGGCTGATTGCGGCGCGCGAGGCGATGGGCACGGCCGCGTTGGTGCTGTCAGGCCCGGTGGTTCGGGTGCCGGTCGCGATCAGCTCGTGAGCGGCGCGGCAATACGTCAGGCGACGCCGCCGATGCACAGGTACTTGACCTCGAGGAACTCCTCGATGCCGTACTTTGAGCCCTCGCGGCCGATCCCCGATTCCTTCATCCCGCCGAACGGCGCGATCTCGGTCGAGATGATACCGCTGTTGATGCCGACGATGCCGTATTCGACCTGCTCGGCGATGCGCCAGATGCGATTGATGTCGCGCGAGTAGAAGTAGGCCGCGAGCCCGAACTCGGTATCGTTGGCCAGCGCCACGGCCTCGGCGTCCGTTTCGAAGCGGAAGAGCGGCGCCACTGGACCGAACGTCTCCTCGCGCGCGACCTTCATCTCGGGCGTGACGCCGGTGAGCACCGTCGGCTCGAAGAAGGTGCCGCCGAGCGCGTGCCGCTTGCCGCCGAGCGCCACCTTGGCGCCCTTGTCCAGGGCGTCGTGGATGTGCTCCTCGACCTTGTCGAGCGCGGCGGTATCGATCAGCGGGCCTTGTTGCGTCTCGCCCTTGAGGCCATCGCCAACCGCGAGCGCGGCGACGGCGGCGGCAAGCTTGTCGGCAAATGCATCGTAGACCGAGTCCTGCACGAGGAAGCGGTTGGCGCAGACGCAGGTCTGGCCGGTGTTGCGGTACTTCGAGGCGATAGCGCCCTCGACCGCGGCGTCGAGGTCGGCATCGTCAAAGACGATGAACGGCGCATTGCCACCGAGCTCGAGCGAGACCTTCTTCACAGTGGCGGCGCATTGGGCCATCAGCAGCTTGCCGATCTCGGTCGAGCCGGTGAAGGTGAGTTTGCGCACGGTCGGGTTCGACGTCATCTCACCGCCGATCGCGGTCGAGCCGCCGGTGATGACGTTGAAAATGCCCTGAGGCACACCGGCGCGCACGGCAAGCTCGGCAAGTGCCAGGGCCGAATAGGGCGTTGCCGTCGCCGGCTTGACCACCATCGGACAGCTCGCGGCTAGCGCCGGGCCCGCCTTGCGCGTGATCATCGCCGAGGGGAAGTTCCACGGCGTGATGGCGGCGCAGACCCCGATCGGCTCCTTGAGGACGATGATGCGCTTGTCCGGCTGGTGGCCGGGGATGGTATCGCCATAGACCCGCTTGCCCTCTTCGCCGAACCACTCAATGAAGCCGGCCGAATAAGCGATTTCCCCGCGCGACTCAGCGAGCGGTTTGCCTTGCTCGGCCGTCATGATGATGGCGAGGTCGTCCTGGTTCGCCATCATCAGCTCATAGAGGCGACGCAGGATCGCCGCCCGGTCCTTGGCGGTGCGGGCGCGCCAGGCCGGCCAGGCGGCATCGGCGGCGGCAATGGCCCGCGCCGTCTCGGCCGCGCCCATCTTGGGCACGGTGCCGATCACGGTGGCGGTGGCCGGGTTGGTGACGTCGATGGTGGCGCCGTCGTCGGCATCGCGCCAGGCGCCATCGATAAAGCACTGCTCGCAAAAAAGGCTGGCATCGGCGAGCCCGAGCGGATTGCGCCGTTGCTCGCCGGTCTCGGCGTGCGCGCGTTGAGTCATCCTATCCTCCCGTCCTGGGCGAGGCGTCGGCGTATTCTAGCACCACGCCGGCGCAGCGGACGGCCGGATCGGGGCCTCGGGAGAGGCCACTTGGGATGGATCAGGCGCGGGGATGGATCAGGCGGCGAGTGGCGCTCGCCCTTGGGGTCCGAGCACGGCATCGCGCACGGCCTGCTTGGCGTCCATGAGACGCTCAAAGGATGAGAAACGGAAACCCTCGAGCTCGGGCGTAAACACCATCTGACGGGTCTGTTCGCGTCCGACAATGGTGCCGATCCGCCGGTTTTCCGTGAAGATCACGCAGCTCACGACCGGCGTGCCGTCCTGGAGCCAGCGGTCGCAGCGACTGAAGAATAGCGTTGGCAGCATGTGCGGTAGCCCTCCTGTGCGTGGAATATGGAGGCGGCGGCCGCGGAGTCAGCGTGCAGTTGTCACATTGTGTGCGGATTCATGTGCGTGTTCGCGCGGGCTACCAGGATCGGGCCAGCGTGAACAACAGCGCTTGATTGTCACCGATAGGTGACAACGCCGGGCGTTTTCACGTGGCCAATGGTACACAGCGCGATCGCGACGCGACCGAAGCCAAGCTGATGGCCGCCGTCGAGGAGCTGATCCTTGACGGCGGGTTCGGCGCGGTCGGCATCAGCGCGGTTGCCCGGCGCGCCGGCGTCGATAAGGTGCTGATCTACCGATACTTCGGCGGCCTGCCGGGTCTGCTGGCGGCTTATGGCGAGAACGGCGATTTCTGGTGGCAGGTCGACGACATCCTGCGCGAACCGCTGCCCGATCCGAACCAGCCCGAGGGTCTGAGCGCGGCGCTTACGCTGGTCTTCGAGCGCCACGCCGCGTTCCTGCGCGGCCATCCGGTGACGCTCGAGGTCATCGCGTGGGAGATGTCGGATCGCAACGCGCTGACCGAGGCGCTGGAGATGGTTCGGGAGATGCGGAGCATCGCGATGATGCGGCGTCTTGCCGAGCGGTTCGCGGTCGATGAGAGCATCCTCCTCGGTCGCGTCGGCCCCGCGCTCGCCCTCTTGGGTGCCGCGGCCAATTACCTCGCCGCGCGCGGCCGACGGCTGCGCGTCTTCGTCGGTCTCGATCTGCAAACCGACCAAGGCTGGGCGACGCTCTGTGATGCCGGGAGCGCGATGATTGCCGGTACCGTCCAGACGCTGGCGGGCGGGGCCTCCGGCCGGCCATCCGACGTCGTCACAGCGCGACCTGGTCGTTCTCGGCTTCCGCCCAAAGAGGCCTCATCATGACCACCAACCCGGCCGGTCCACGGAGAACAAAGCTGGCGTTCATCGCTGTGGCTGCTCTGCTCATCGCCATGGCCGCTGCCGGCATTGTCGCCGATGTGTCGTCGTTTGACCGAACCCGCGGTGGCTATGAGCCGCCCTATACCGACTACACGGGCGAGCCCGTCGACTGGACGACGGTCGAAACGACGCCATCCGGCATGCGCAAGACCGGCTACGTGATGGACGTTACGGTCGACTGCACCAGCGGCATGATGCATATCGACGTCGTTGGTGTGGTGATTCCGTTCAGGAAGTTCTCGCCGCGGGCGCTGGTCGTTCACAAGCCTCGGGAGGCCTGCCTCGAGCGCGGTTTCATGCCGGAGTTTTGACGGTGTACCCACCCCGAAGGTCTCCACCGCTACGCTGCAAACCAATCGGACGCTGCGCCTGAGGCACGCACCTGTATCCAGCTTAGGATCGTTTCTTCCCGAACCGGACGTTGGAAGGCTGATCGCGTAGACTCCGAATCGCGCCAACCGTAATGTCACTCTTTGTCGGGTTTCATGAGGGGCAACTCTCGTGCGGTCCGCCGACGCCTGATTTCCGCGAGAGGAGTCTCGATGCGTCACCGACCACGCTGGGGGCCGGCTGCGCTGCCCTACCTCCTGCTGTTCCTGACGATGTGCTTCTGGGCGCTCAACAACGTCGTCTCGAAGGTCGCCGTCGGTCAAGTGCCGCCAGCGGCGCTCGTCTTCTGGTCGTGGTTCATTGGTTTGGCGGTGCTGACGCCGTTCGCGCTACCACGCGTGCTCGCCCGGCGCGACTTGGTCAAGCGGCACTGGTTCAAGATCGTGCTGATCGGCACGCTTGGCGTTAGCCTCTCCTACCACCTCTTCCTCAACGGCCTCACCTTCACCACCGCGATCAACGCCAGCCTGGTGTTGGCCACCGTCCCGGTCGTTATCGTCGCCCTGTCGTGGCTGCTCTACCGCGATGTCGTCACGTGGCGACGGGCGGCCGGAACCGCTATTGCGCTCCTGGGCGTCGTTGTCATCGTCGTTCGCGGCGATCTCGGGGTGCTGGTCGGGCTCGACGTCAACATCGGCGATATTCTGACCGTCGGCGCGGTCACGGCGTGGGCGCTCTACAGCCTGTTCCTACGCTACATGCCCGAAGGCCTCGACCCGCTCGCGTTCCTGTGGATCTTCGCGCTCGGCGGTAGCGCGCTCAACGGCGTGGTCTATGTCTCGGAGCTGTTCGCGCCGATGGACTTCGTGCTCACCTGGGAAACCGCCGCGATGATCGGGTATGCCTCGATTTTCCCGAACGTCATCGCTTTCGTGTTCTACAACGCTGGCGTCCGCGCGCTTGGGCCGGCAGTCGCCGGCCAGTTCAACTATCTGTTGCCCATTCTCAGCGGGAGCTTGGCGGTCGGATTGCTCGGCGAGGCACTCGAGCCATACCACATGGTCGGCCTCGTCGTGATCCTGGTCGGACTCTACCTCGCGACCGCACCGGAGCGCGCCCGACGTCGCGCGGCGGAACGAAGCGCCTAGCAGCCTCCTACTTGGCGGCGTCCCGGTAGGAATCCAGCGGCGAGCAGGCGGTGCCGCAGTCGCACCTATGAAGTCGGGGATGGCGAAGTTGCTGGCTGACCGGTCCGAGGAGCCGTGCCGAAGCCCGCTTCCGGCGACGCCTGCCCCGGCACAGTTGCGGCCCGATCGGCGCGGACCTTATCGTCTAACCCCTTCAACACTTCGTCGAAGATCTTGCCCATCATCATCTTCATCATGGTCTGGCCCATAAGCCACCCGATAGGGCCGAACTTCACTCGGTAGTCCATCGCCATCTTCGTGCGCGAACGCCCGTTGCCCAGCGGCTCGACGGATAGCTCTCCGTACGCTTCATCAAGCGGCATCCGCTTCACCTCGGACAGACGAACGCGGTACTGGCGATCGGTTGTCCACTCGACCACCTCCTCGACAACCGAGTTGCCATCCTTGAAATGGCAGCGTCGCGTCGACCCCATGCCTTCCTCATCGTCGGTAAGGGCATCGACGGAAACAACGCTCGGAGCGAACGCGTCGATATGCATGAAACGCCCCAAAACCGCCCACACCTCCTCAGGCGTCGCGTCCACATCTCGTGTTCGTTCATTGTGAATCATCGTTCCCTCGTTTCCAATTGTTCAGTTAGTTATAAGTATGATCGCCTCTTGGAGCCACTCACTTCTGCCGGGCCCCGTGACGGGTCCTCGGTTGGTTGGCCTTAGTTCCGGTACGGTCGCCTTCAACGCGGCATGCGTTCAACGCCCCGCACGCAGCGCGCGCCGCACCGGCGACGACGTCGCTATCGACCCCTGCACGCGTCAGTACGCAGAACCCAAGCAACATAGAGGTTAGTAGCCGGCCCTGATCCCCGCAGGAGACCTCGGGGCGCAACTCACCATTTGCCTTGGCGTTTTCCAATGCCTGGCAGATCGCCCCCTGGATGCGTTCGATGTAGGCCTCGGCAAAGCCCTTGCTGGAGGGGTCGCTGGGTGCCCGCTCGGTGGCCGTGTTACACAACAAGCAGCCGCGTTCGGCACCTGGCCCGCCGGCCCAGCGTGCGAAGAACTCGATGACCTCGACGACCTCCCTCAACCCGGCTCCCGGAGCTTCCAGGGCACCGAAGGAGTTGGCCACGACCGTCTCGGTCGTAGAGAGCGAGCGCGGTCTCAAACAGGCCCTGTTTGGAGTCAAACTCTGCGAACAGGCTGTAAACATTGATTCCCATGTGGTCTGCGAGCGCTTTTGTGGAGGTGGCGTGACCGCCGCGCTGCCAGAAAAGCTCCATCGCCTTCCGGGCGACGTCTTCACGGTCATAGCTCTTTGGTCTGCCCAACTTGGGTGCTCCGCCTCAAACCAATCCGTCGGAAGCAAGATGCGTCGACATAGCTGGAATAACCAACTTATTAGTTGGAAACACAAAGGCCGGTCAGAGATAACCGGTTGTGGCTGTACCCGGAAGTGGCAGCGAGGTCACACCCTCGCCCGCGGGCGGGAGAGGTCTCCGGCGCGTTGCTGCCTTTCTACTCGGTGGCGTCCTGGTAGGACTCTAGGGGTGGGCAAGCGCACACCAGATTGCGGTCGCCGTAGACCTGGTCGATGCGATTAACCGGCGGCCAGTATTTCTCCTGGTGCAGGCCGGGCGCGGGGAAGGCCGCCTCTGCGCGGGTGTAGGCGTGGGGCCAGGCCTCGGCGGCGATGTCGGCGATGCTGTGCGGGGCATGCTTGAGCGGGTTGTCCTCGCGGTCCCATTCGCCCCGCTCGATACGGCCGACCTCGGCGCGGATGGCAATCATCGCCTCGCAGAAGCGGTCGAGCTCCCGCTTTGATTCGCTTTCGGTGGGCTCGATCATCAGCGTGCCCGCCACCGGCCAGGACATGGTCGGGGCATGGAAGCCGTAGTCCATCAGGCGCTTGGCGATGTCCTCGACGGTGACATCGGCGGCCTCCTGGAGGGGCCGGACGTCGATGATGCACTCGTGCGCCACCAGCCCGCCGGGTCCGGTGTAGAGCACCGGGTAGTGCTCGGCGAGGCGCTTGGCGATGTAGTTCGCGTTGAGGATCGCCACCTCGGTCGCGCGCCTCAAGCCGGCCTCGCCCATCAGCGCAATGTAGGCCCATGAGATCGGCAGGATGCCTGCGCTGCCCCAGGGGGCGGCCGCCACGGGGCCGATGCCGGTGGCAGGCCCGGCCTCGGCCTCGAGCGGGTGGTTGGGCAGGAACGGCGCGAGATGGGCCTTGACGCCGATCGGCCCGACGCCCGGGCCGCCACCGCCGTGCGGGATGCAGAACGTCTTATGCAGGTTGATGTGCATGACATCGGGGCCGAACTCGGCCGGTCGGCACACCCCGACCAGCGCATTGAGGTTGGCCCCGTCCATGTACACCTGGCCGCCGCTGTCGTGGATGATGTCGCAGATCTCGCCGATGCGCTCCTCGAACACACCATGGGTCGAGGGGTAGGTCACCATCAGGGCGGCGAGATCATCGGCGTGGGCCTCGGCCTTGGCCCGCAGATCGTCGACATCGATATTGCCCTCGGCATCGCAGGCGACGACGGTGACGTTACAGCCGGCCATCACCGCACTCGCCGGGTTGGTGCCGTGGGCCGAGCTCGGGATCAAGCACACCCGGCGGGCGCCATCGCCGCGGCTGTCGTGGTAGCCGCGGATCGCGAGCAACCCCGCGTACTCGCCCTGGGAGCCCGCGTTGGGCTGTAGGCTCACGGCATCGAAGCCACTGATACGTTCGAGCATGCCCTCGAGCGAGGCGGTAAGCCGGCGGTAGCCAGGAGCTTGATCGGCCGGTGCGAAGGGGTGTACGGCGCCGAAGCCACCCCAGGTGACGGGGATCATCTCGGTTGCCGCGTTGAGCTTCATCGTGCAACTGCCGAGTGGGATCATTGAGCGGTCGAGCGCGACGTCCTTCTCCTGGAGCCGCCTCAAGTACCGCATCATCTCGGTCTCGGAGTGGTAGCTGTGGAAGACCGGATGGGCGAGGACCGGGCTGGTGCGCCTGAGCCCGGCGGGCAACCCGTCGCTCGCCTCAGCCTCTAGAGCGGCGAGGTCGAGATCGCCCGCGCCCTCGCTAGAGAAGACCGCCCACAGTGCCGGAAGGTCGGCCGCGGTCATCGTCTCGTCGAAGGACAGACCGACGGTGTCGGCATCGTCACGGCGTAGGTTGTAGCCGGCGGCGGCAGCGCGCCCGACGATGGCGTTGGCCTCACCCGGCACCGCGACGGTGAGCGTGTCGAAGAAGTCCGGATTGGCGATGGTCCGGCCGGCGCGGCGGAGACCGGCCGCGAACACCGCAGCGGTGCGGTGGACCCGGGTCGCGATGGTGCGAAGCCGGTCGGGGCCGTGATAGACCGCGTACATGCTGGCGATGACCGCCAGCAGCACCTGGGCAGTGCAGATGTTGCTGGTGGCCTTCTCGCGGCGGATGTGCTGCTCGCGGGTCTGTAGAGCCAGGCGATAGGCGGGGCGGCCGCGCGCATCGACCGACTGGCCGACGAGGCGGCCGGGAATGGCGCGCTTGTGAGCATCGCCGGTGGCGAAGAAAGCGGCGTGTGGGCCGCCGAAGCCGAGCGGCACGCCGAACCGCTGAGTAGAGCCGATGACGACCTCGGCCCCGAGCTCGCCGGGCGGCGTGAGCAGCACGAGACTGAGCAGATCCGTCGCGACGACGGCGAGTGCGCCGGCCTCGTGAACCGCATTGATCAGGGCTCCGGGATCACCGATCGCGCCGGTCCGGGAGGGATATTGGAGGAGGGCACCGAAGACCGGGCGGGCGCCAAGCTCGCGGCTCGGATCGCCGACGATGACCTCGATATCGAGCGGCCGGGCGCGCGCCTTCACCACTTCGATCGTCTGGGGGAAGCAGTCGGCCGCGACGAAAAACGCGTGGGCCTTGCCGCGGCTGACATGGTGGCAGAGCGCCATCGCCTCGGCGGCCGCGGTCGCCTCATCGAGGAGCGAGGCATTGGCAATCTCCATCGCCGTGAGGTCGGCCACCATGGTCTGGAAGTTGAGGAGCGCTTCGAGCCGACCTTGAGAGATCTCCGGTTGATACGGAGTGTAGGCGGTATACCAGCCCGGGTTCTCGAGCACGTTGCGCAAGATAACGCTCGGGGTGATGCAGCCGTAGTAGCCGAGGCCGATCAGCGATTTGTTGACCTGGTTGGCGTCCGCCATGTCCTTGAGCTCGGCCAGCACATCGGCCTCGGTGCGCCCGGCCGGCATGCCGAGCGGCGCATTGGTGCGGATGGCGGCCGGCACCGCGCGGTCGATCAGCTCGGCGAGCGAGGTGAGGTCCAAGGTCTCGAGCATGGCCGCGACCTCGATCTCGCTCGGTCCGATGTGGCGCGAGGCGAAATCCGCGGTCTGTGCCAGGTCGGCAAGGGTGTGTTCGGTTCGGGACATGCGATGCCTCTCTCGCGCTCTGCGGGCGGTCGACGACTGGGCTGGGGGCTGACTCAGTCCAGGCCTTCCACTAATCGGAGGTAGGCTTCCTGATCGAGCAGCTCATCGAGCTCGGTCGGATCGGACAGCCTGATCTTGAGGAACCACCCCTCGCCGGTGGCGCTCTCGTTGACGAGCCCCGGGTTGTCCTCCAGCGCTTCGTTGACCTCAACGATCTCACCAGAGACCGGGGCGTAGATCTCGCTCGCGGCCTTGACCGATTCGACCACGGCCGTCTCGGCGCCGCGCTCGAGCACAGTGCCGAGCGCGGGCAGCTCGACATAGACGACATCGCCAAGCTGTTCCTGGGCGTACTCGGTGATGCCAACCGTGCCGAGCCCGTCGACGACCTCAATCCACTCGTGCTCGCTGGTGTATTTGATGATGTCGGTCATGGCGATCTCTCGATCCGTTCAGTTGGTGAGATAGCGGTGTGGGACGAAAGGAAGCGGGACCACGCGCGCGGCTCGCTCGGTACCGCGCACCAAAAGCCTGAGCTCGGTTTCCGGTGCGGCGGCGGCGGTGTCGATGTAACCCATCGCAATCGGGCCGCCCACGGTCGGGCCGAAGCTGCCGCTGGTGACGTGCCCGAGCGGGGTGCCGTCGGTGTCGCGAATCTCGGTGCCCTCGCGCGCCGGCGCACGGTCGGCGGGGCGCATGCCGACGCGCCGTCGGGCGGTGCCCTCGGCGAGCTGACGGGCGATGATGCCATCGCCCGGAAAGCCTCCGTCCCGTCGCTTACCGATGGTCCAG
Organism: Alphaproteobacteria bacterium; assembly: GCA_965248765.1. Lineage (GTDB taxonomy): Bacteria > Pseudomonadota > Alphaproteobacteria > VGEJ01 > VGEJ01 > CBDFKF01. Next base: position 1,771,549 of record CBDFKF010000004.1, on the reverse strand, counting down.
CTCAGCGCCGCCTCGACCGGACTCGTCGTCTCATCGAGGTCGTGGCCGTAGAGGCACAGCCCGGCCTCCAGCCGGAGCGAATCGCGGGCGCCGAGACCGGCGGGCGCGACCTCGGGCTCGGCGAGAAGGAGACGGTAGAGCGCCTCGGCCCGGGCCGCCGGCACCGAGATCTCGAAGCCATCCTCGCCGGTGTAGCCTGAGCGCGAGACCACGACATCCTCGATGCCGGCCACCGCCATCGTTGCCGCCGCCATGAAGCGGAGTTCGGCTGCCGACGGCGCGAGGCGGGCCATGACGGCGGCCGCGGCCGGGCCCTGGAGGGCGATGAGCGCGCGGTTGTCGAGCACCTCGATCTCGGCACGGCCGGCTAGGCCGTCGCGCAGGTGGGCGAGATCACGCTCCTTGCAGGCGGCGTTGACGACGACCAACAGGTGATCGTCGCAGCGCGTCACCATCAGATCGTCGAGGATGCCGGCGGCCTCGTTGGTAAACATGGTGTAGCGCATGCGACCCGGTTTGAGGCCCGCGATGTCGCTCGGCACGAGAGTCTCGATCGCGGCCGCCGGATCGGCGCCCGACAGCCGGAGCTGGCCCATGTGCGAGACATCGAAGAGGCTGGCGTGGGCGCGGGTGTGATTGTGCTCGGCGAGCACGCCGGCCGGGTAGTTCACCGGCATGTGGTAGCCGGCGAACGGCACCAGCTTGGCGCCGAGCTCAGCGTGCAGATCGTGGAGCGGCGTGCGCTTCAGCGATTGGTCTGGTGGTGCGCTCACAAACTCTCCCACGATTCCCACGACCTGGCGGCGCCGCCGATGCTAGATCGGCGGCGGCCCCCTCTGTCGGAGAACCTGAGAGAGTCACCGCGAGCCTGCTCGCGGCTTACCCCTTCGGTGAGGCACGCTTGCGCGTACCCGCTTTCCAGAGCCTCATCCCCCTGCGGTCCGGTGGCCTGAGAGTTTCCGGGGCGGTTGCTCCTTCGGCGCCGCGCGGTGACACCACGCGCACGGTCTCTCCCGCAGGGATCATCTGTATGGTCGGATCAACGACCCGATCGGGAAATGATACCGGGGGGGACACTTGAGTCAACCGAGCCCGTTGACCGGCGCCCCAGGCGCACTACGGTGCGGAAGGGACAGGCAATCGGTCAGGGAGTGGGACATGACCAATCCGGCGCTGCACGTTGGCCAATTGACGCGTCGTCGGTGAGCGCTGTGGCCGGTGCAACGTTGGACTATCACCAGACCGTGCTGCGGGACGTTGCCCTCGGCTATCCGGAATCCCACGAGGATCACCCGTGGGGCTATCCGGTTATCAAAGTGCGGGCCAAGGTGTTCGTTTTTCTGTCAGGCGTCACCCGTGAGGGCGGTGGCTTCTCGGTGACTGTCAAGTTGCCGATCTCGAGCGAGATGGCGCTGACGCTGCCATTCGTCTCGCCGAGCCGGTATGGGCTGGGTAAGAGCGGCTGGGTTACCGCCGCGTTCGAGGCAGGAGAGACACCGCCGCTCGACATGCTGAAGGCGTGGATCGATCAGAGAGCTACCGGGCCGTTGCGCCGAAGAAGCTCATCAACACGCTGCCGCCGGTGAAACGCACCGACGAAGGCGCCGCGCGCGCGTGACCGGTCGATCGAGACGCATGCGGGACCACCCTCACCCCGACCCTCTCCCGCAGGCGGGAGAGGGAGACCCGGCGGCAGCGTGTGAGGTAGAGAACCCTGGCGCCCCCGTGTGCGATTAATTCGTTACTCTGACGCGGTGTCGCCGGGCGAGGTTGCTGCGAGAATCTGTATCCTGTTGCCCGGAGTTTCGAGTCGTCAGTCCTCACGAGGTTTGTGTGCCGGGAAGCACTTTGTTGTTGGCATTCGTTGCTGCGGCACTCGTGGTCCTGGTGATTCCCGGGCCCGGCGTTCTGTACGTCGTGGCGCGCAGTCTCAGTCAAGGGCGGCGGGCTGGCCTGGTATCGGTTCTAGGGCTATCGGTCGGTGCCATTGTCCACGTCGGAGCGGCGACAGTTGGGCTCTCGGCCATTCTCCTTACGTCGGCGACCGCTTTCGGTATCGTCAAGGCGTTGGGGGCGGGCTACTTGATCTACCTGGGTATTCGCACGCTACTCGCGCGCCATCCACCGGCTGGCGCGGAAGCTGCCACGCCACGCTCGTTCTATGGCCTCTTCACAGATGGCATCGTCGTGAGTGTTCTCAATCCGAAGATAGCGGTGTTCTTTCTCGCGTTCCTACCGCAGTTCGTGGAGCCGAGCCGAGGACCGGTTCCGCAGCAAGTTCTGTTCCTCGGGCTCCTTTATGTTGTGCTGGCGCTTTTCACTGACAGCGCCTACGCCGTTCTGGCTGGTAGCCTCCGGCGCTGGCTTGGCACGCGCGTGATGGAGGGGCCGCTGCCGCGGTATGCCAGTGGGGTCGTCTTCCTAGGTTTAGGCGTTAGTACAGCGCTCGCGGACCGAGCACGTTAACTAGCGCGCCATCGCCGGGAGAAGGGCGGCGGCGATCTCGTCCCATTCCGCCCGGAGCGGCGCCTTGGAGGGCGGCTTGCCGGCCCGCCGCGCCGTTGCGCCGAAGAAGCTCATCAACACGCTGCCGCTGGTGAAACGCACCGCGCGCGTGTGATCGGTCCGCTCAGCACGATCGACCGCCGCTAACGGGAGAGGTCTAGCGGCCCTGTGACGGGTTTACTAGACGGGTTGTGCCACCCCCCGGTACGTTGTGGTCAGGCTTGGGGGCGCATTCAGAGCGTCCCACTGTTTGCGCGCACCCCGCGTTAAGGGGACGCGACGACCGATGTTCATGGCGCTGGCGCACCAGGGCGCAGACCGAGTCCCTGAACTGCCCATGCAACTGATCGACAACATTCACGTCACCGCCAGGAGACTGGAGATCACTGTTGCCGCGCCGATTCGGCGCGCGTACTTAAGCGGCGATTTCTTCGTCGAATACGGCGAGGACATAGGGCTCGATCGAATGGAATGGGCCATTGCTCTTGCCCCGTTTCTTTTGAACGTCGCCCCGCTCGTCTGGTTCTCCAACGATGTCTACGAGATAGACGTCCTGGATGCCGACCTCGCCGCGAGCCTCGAGGACCTCCGGCAGGAGATGAAGCGCCTGTATCCACGGCGTCGGTGGGACGGACGACTCGTTGCCAACCGCCTGGTTCGCAGCACGGCGCCTGCCGAAGCAGCAACGAGCGATCGGCCCATGCCGATGCTGTTCACGGGCGGCGTCGATTCGACCTTCACGAGCCTATGCCGCCACCCTAGCCCGCAAACCCTGATCACGGCCTGGGGAAATGAGACGGCACTGGACTTCGACGAAAAGTGGCAAGTGCTCAGCGACCATTGCCGGCGTTTCGCAGAGGCCTACGGGCATCAAAACTTCTTCATCAAGACCAACGCCAAGGAAATCATCAGGCGAAAACGTATCGGTCCGGACATCCCTGTTTGGTGGCGCAATATTCAGCACGGCATGGGCATGCTTGGCCTCTGTCTGCCGGCTGTGTGGCACTGGGGCGGGAGCGAAATCAGGATCGCATCGACCATTTGGCAGGGCGGCTTCGACGGAGCGCACGGGTCGGCTCCGAACATTGACGAGCGAGTCCGTTGTGCCGGTATTTCGGTCGTTCACGACGGCTTCGAATTCAGCCGGCAGGGCAAGTTGGACTACATCGTTAAGAAGTGCCGTGAGAAAGGCCTTCCGATGCCGGAGCTAGCGGTATGCAGCCGCCCTTATGTGACGGAGCGGAACTGCTGCGAGTGTGAGAAGTGTCTGCGGACAATGAGTGGCGTTCTCGCGGCGGGCGGCAGGCTTCGCGAGTTCGGTTTCCCCTTGTCCGACGATGAGTTCATCGAGCGGGTGCGGGGACGATTCGAGTCCAGCAGTCTGAAGTTGAAGGAGGCGACAACCACGATCTTCTATTGGACGGCGGTGCAAGAGCGCGCGCGGCTGGTCGTGGACGGAGCGGCGGTCAGCGACATGCCGAAGAACGTAGAGAACTTCTTGCGGTGGTTCGCCGAGGTAGACCTGCTGGCCTACGCCCGTGCACGGGGGAGCCGGTCACGTCGGATGGATTGGGCAAAGAATCTGCTGAGCCGCAGTCCCCTCCTCTTTGAGTTGACCCGGAAGGTGATCGAGCGTCGTAGCTGGTTTGGCTACTGATGTCCTGACCAAACTTCCGACTTTCGCGTACGCCCCAGGCCACCCTCAACCCTCTTCCACAAAGCAGGAGAGGGAGTTCTCTGCAGGGCACTCGGCCGTCTCCAGCAGGCGAGAAGGGGAGGCCGGCGGCGCGCGTTAGGGCTCGCCGAGAAGGGCGGCGGCGATCTCGTCCCATTCCGCCCGGAGCGGCGCCTTGGAGGCCGGCTTGCCGGCCCGCCGATACCAATGCCCGGCATTGGCGTCGTCACCTTCGGGCGATGCACATAGGCGTGCACCCACGCCCCCATCGCATCGTTTTGCGACTGGGCCAGCCGGTGCGCGAGATGCCAATCCCCCTTTGCCTCATACCAAAGGGCCTCAAGAGCCACGGCCACACCCTTGGGCGGCGCGTCGTCGTCAAGCGATGCTCTGAAAGATTGCAGGTCCATAGTGTGACTCTCCTGAACGCGCAGGGTGCAACAGCGCTGTAAAAAAACGCTGACACTGCGGCGAAGCCGTAAGCCCTTGTTTCGAAACAGCTCTCGGCGCATGCCCGTGATATCGGCCGGCCCGGGTGTCAGCAAACTTTACATTTTCAGCCCGAGCCTCTCTAGCCCTCGCGCATAACTCCCTGGAATCACAGGAACTTTGGCATGGCATGGCGTTTGCCACGAATACGGCGTGGGTGGGTCGGCGAGGAGGGGCGCCGTCGTGATCGACGATGGAACGCAAGGGCGCGCGCGGGCAGCCGCGGTCGCAGCAGTATGCCTTGTGAGTACCGTTTTCCTGTCTGGTACAGCGCACGGCGAGTCGATATTCGACTATGGCGGCATTCCCAAGCACACGGGCCACTATGCCTGGGACGACGGCGTCCCCCACTTTCACCACCATCACTTTCACAACACGATCCATGACACGACGCCGCAACCCGATGCGCGCGAGGGCCATGACGTCGCCCACGAGCTGTCGGGCAAACGCAAAGAGCCCGACTACGATGCCAACGCGCACTGGGTAAACGAGAAATATCGCTATTTCGGCCCCGATGAAAACGGTGATGGGGGTGACGATTTCTTCGGCCACGGCTTCATCATCGAAAAGCCCAAGCCGACGCCCGAGTACCACTTCGACGAGGGATTTCGGAAGTTCGAGCTATTCGATCATAAAGGCAACGGGTTCGACCCAAGACCGCTGGTGAGGAAGGCTTTTGCGGTGTGGTCCGACATCATCGTCGATGATGCCGGACACTTGGAGATGGGATTGGCATTCCGCGAGCTCGACTGCGATCCGGCCAAGGACGAGGACTGCGATGGCCCCGAAATTAGCGTTCGGGCCTTCTCGTTTTTGCCGGGCGCTGTTGCCGAATGGGGCACCGGCAGTCAAGAACTGCGCTTTGCGCGTTTCCGCGATGTACTAGAGGAGAACAAGGTCAATTGGTACACAGGCGAAAAGCGGGAGGATATTCCCGAAGATGCCGTCGACTTCTTCACCACCGCGCTCCATGAGGTTGGCCACATCGTCGGCCTGGACCATCAGGAAGACCTTGACGACATCATGAATGGCGAACCTGCGACCGGGGAGGATTTTGACGACCACAAGGACCTGGCGTTCCGCGCCCTTTCCGATGACGACATTCTCGGGGCGCGCGATCTCTACTCGATCCCCAAGACCGAGCGGAGCGCGGTACCTGAGCCGACCACGCTCGTGATCTTCGCCCTCGGGCTCGCCGGGCTCGGGCTGATAGTACGGCAGCGGCAACCAACCTAGGCCGCCTGCGACGTCACTGGAGTCAAGCCATCGGTGGTCGACCTCCCGGTGGTATCATCGCGGGGCTTGGCTCGCCCGTGGATGCGACTCATGGCCACCGCCAGCCTGCCGATGTACGACTTTCCCGAGGTCAGCCCGGCGCTCGATGCGCTGTGGAAGGGGGTGGCGTCGTGCCTGCTGCGGGAGGGCGTGCGCGACGTCCCTCTGGCGCTGGTGCACGGTCGGCCCCTGCAGGCGCTGTGGCACGACCCGGCGCTGCTCCTGAGCCAGTGCTGCGGCTACGACCTGGTGAATCGCCACGCGGCGAGGCTGCGGCCGGTCGCGACGCCCCACTATGCCGCACCCGGATGCTCGGGCCGCGAATACGCGAGCCTGGTCGTGGTTGCCGAGGGCTCAGCTGCCGACCGGGTCGAGGACCTGCGCGGCACGGTGTGCGTCATCAACGGCCCCGAGTCCCATTCCGGCATGAACGCGCTGCGGGCCCTGGTCGCGCCGCTGAGCGAGGGCGGGCGCTTTTTCGCCGAGGTCAAAGTGAGCGGCACCCACTGGGACAGCATCGCGATGATCGCGCGGGGCGGGGCGGCGATCGCCGCGATCGACTGCGTCACCCATGCCCTGCTCGCGCGGCATAAACCGGAGGCGGTGGCGGGCGTGCGGGTGCTGTGCCACACCGCGGCCGCACCGGCCGTTCCCTTTGTCGCCCGTGCCGGGGCGAGCGAGGAGCTGATCGAGCGGTTGAGGGCCGCGCTGTTCGAGGCGTTCCACGCCGCGGACCTCGCAGCGACGCGGGACGATCTGCTGCTGGATGCTGTCGAGTTTTTGCCAGCGTTGGCCTACGCGCCGATCTCGGAGATGCGGGCCATCGCCGAACAGTACGGCTATCCCGAGCTGCGGTGAGTGCCTGCCCGGGGCAGATGGAATTGTTCCCGGAAGTGCGCTGCCCGCCTAAACTGGCGCGCGGCGCGCAGTCGATCTACCGCGCGTTGGGGAAGAACAGCGATTGGCCATTGATCGCGAAGGACGCGATCGCCGACTGGCCGGCGGTCGAGAGCAGCCAGGAGATGAAGGCGCGACCGGCCGCCGCTTTGACGTGGGGGTGGCGCTCGGGGTTCACCAGAACGACGGCATACTGGTTGAACAGAGCCGGATCGCCCTCGACCAGGATCGCGTAGCCGTCCTTGTTGGCGAAGCCGGTCCAGGTCGCCCGATCGACGAGGGTATGGGCGTCCATCGCGACCGCGGCGTTGAGGGTCGCGCCCATGCCGGCGCCCATTTCGCGATACCAGGTTCCGCTGGCGGCCTCGGGATCGACTCCCGCACTGTCCCACAGGGCCCGCTCAGCCTTATGAGTCCCGCTGTCATCGCCGCGCGAGGCGAAGAGCGATTCCGTTTCGGCGATGCGCGAAAGGGCGGCGCGGGCCTCGCCCGTGCCTTTGATGCCCGCGGGATCTCGCTCCGGGCCGACCAGGACGAAATCGTTGTACATCACCTGGTGGCGGGCGAGGCCGAACCCGTCGGCGACAAATCGCTCTTCCGATTCCTGGTGGTGCACGAGCAGGACGTCGGCATCGCCGTTCTCGGCGAGCCTGATCGCCTGGCCGGTGCCGACCGCGACGACGCGCACCGCGATCCCCGTCTCGACGGTGAAAACCGGCAGAATGTGGTTGAAGAGGCCCGAGTTGTCGGTGGACGTGGTCGAGGCGAGGGTGATGAATTGGTCCTCGGCCGCCGCGGGGCCGGAGACGAAGACACACATCGCCACAACGGCTAGCCGCACCACATGCGGCAACCGCTGCATCGACAATTCGCGCATCACCACAACAGCCGACCTTCGAGATACGCGGCTGCTGGCTCGCTCGACGGGCCGTCGAAGAAGCGTGCCGCAGGGCCGCGTTCGGTAACCCGCCCGTTGTGGACGAAGACGACCTCCTCAGCGATGCGGCGGGCTTGCGCAAGATCATGGGTGGTCATGACGATTTTGGTGCGTGCACGGTGGATCTCCTCGATGATCCCCTCGACCGCGCCGGTCGCCGCGGGATCGAGATTGGCCGTCGGCTCGTCGAGGAACAGCACCTCCGGCTCGAGCGCCCAGGCGCGGGCCAGGGCGAGGCGCTGCTGCTCGCCAACCGAGAGCACCCGGGCAGGCCGATCTGAGACAACGGCCAGCCCGGTGCGTTCCAACACCCGGTCAATGCGCGTGCGCCGCTCCGCCACCGGTATTCTTTGCAGTGCCAGCCCGTAGGTGACGTTGGCGCGCACCGAGCGGCGCAGCATCACGGGTTTCTGGAACACCATCGCCTGGCGTCGATGCGCAGCCCCAGCATCCGGCCCGGCCCAGCGGATGGTTCCCGCGGAAGGCGGGATCAGGCCGTGGCACAGTCGTAGGAGCAGGCTCTTGCCAGCCCCGTTGGGGCCGAGCACGACGGTCTTCGGTCCCGCCGTTATCTCGAACGAGACAGCATCGAGAAGCGCACGGCCACCGCCGCGTAACGACACGTCCTCGAGGATGAGCGGCAGGATCGACATCGGCTGGGCCCAGAGGTGCTCAAGCGCGGCGGTAGGCGGAGATGCCGCCCAGCGCGGCGGCGCACGCGCTGACGCCGACCGCAATCAGCACCAGGATGAAACCGAGCGCCAGGGCCAAGGCGAGATTGCCCTTGCTGGTCTCCAAGGCGATCGTTGTCGTCATCACGCGGGTGACGTGGGCGATGTTACCGCCGACGATGAACACCGCCCCGACCTCGGCGCTGGCTCGGCCGAAGCCGGCCATGACAGCGGTCACGAGGCCTACCCGCGCATCCCACAGGAGCGTCAGCACGGCATCGCGCGGCCGTGCGCCAAGCGAGCACAACTGCTCGCGGTACTCGATGTAGAGCTCGCGCGTGATCTCGCGGGAGAGCGCGGCAATAATTGGCGTAATCAGCACGCACTGGGCGATGATCATGGCGCCCGGCGTGAACAGCAGGCCGAGGATGCCGAGTGGGCCGGAGCGCGACAGCATGAGATAGGCCATGAGGCCGACGAACACCGGCGGCAGGCCCATCAGCGCGTTGAGCAGGATGACGACGGCCCGGCGACCGGGAAACCGGTAAACGGCGACCACGGCACCGAGCGGCAAGCCAATCACCGCGGCGATCGCGACGGCGCTCAAACTCACGTAAAGCGAACGACCGACGATGTCGGCGAGCTCGGCATCGAGCCCGACGATCAGCCGGAGCGCGAGCCAGAAAGCAGCACCGATATCCGACATTTTCTGCGGCTCCGAGCGTGCGGCCTTTGTTCGGGAAGCGCCCGACCGGCGGTTGCGACACGGCGGTACACCGCCGCAGGGTCGGTCGCGGCGCGTCTGATCAGGAGGCGGGTTTAGTCACCCATGGGCGGAAAATGCAAGCGAGCGTCACGATGACCCCCGGATCAGCCCCAGACCTCTTTGCACAGGCGGACGTAGTTCTCGCCGAGGAACTTGCGTACATCGTCATCGCCATAGCCGTGGGCGAGCATGATATCGATGAGGCCGGGGATCGCATCGGAGCGGGCGAAGCGAAAGCCCGGCCAGTCGGGATCTCGGCTGCCCGGCCATTCAGCCTCCGGCCGCGCTTTGATCCACCGGTTCGCCTTGTCCTCGTCGAGCACCGTGTCGAGCCCGAGCGCAATGTGATCGGGGCCGATGAGCTGAACCACGTAGTCGACGTGGCGGAACATCATCTCTTGGACCGACGCGGCGTCGCCCAAGTAGCCGCTGCTGCCCGAAAGACCGATAAGGCCACCGGTCGCGGCGCAGCCTTTGATCTGATCGTCACGGAGATTCCGGTAGTGCTTAAAAACGCCGCCAATGTTGCAATGGCTGAACATGACCGGCTTGGTCGAGACCTCCATCGCCTCCATGGTCGAGCGATAGCCGGTGTGCGCGAGGTCGAGCAGGATGCCGACGCGCTCCATTTCCGCGATCAGGCTGCGACCCCACGCCGAGAGTGGGACCTCGTTGCCCTCGGCGCACCCGCCGGCCGCCGCGTTGGGGATGTTGAAGACGAGCTGGGCGTGGCGGATGCCGAGGCGATAGAACGCCTCGACCATGTCGAGGTTGCGCTCGAAGCACTCCGATCCTTCGAGGTGCAGGATGATGCCGAGCTTGCCGCTGCTCTTGGTCCGCTGCACATCTTCCGCGGTCTCGATGAACACGAACTTGTCCGGCTGGGCGCGCACGTACGCGCGGCACCGAGCGATCATCTGGACCGCTTCGCTGACGTTGTGATTGTCGCCCGCGGTGGTGATCGAGGCGACGGTGTAGCCGTGGGCGTGGTGGTAGTCGAGGATGTCGATCTCGTTGCCGCCCTCGGGCCAGTAGGGGCAGACGCCATCCCACACCACCGACTCGGCGTAGAGAGCCTGGGCCTCGGTTGAGTCGGGTGCAGCAAGAGTTTCGGCCATCGCACGCTCCTCGATCCGGCCACGCGCATTCTGGCGGGATGGTACGGGCGGAGTGTACCGTGGTTTGGCGGAGGCCGCGATCGGCCGGCGGGAGGACGTCCCTGTTGCCTGGCGTTCTTTCCGCAGTTCGAGATCGGCGCCGACCCGGCGGCCATCGCCGACTACGCCCAGACTGCTCGAGCCCTAGCACCAACCCGCCGTTAGGGGACGCTGTCGAGGAACCCCTCGATGATGGGATTGACGTCAGCGGGATGTGTTAGCGGCGCCATGTGCCCGGCGTCGTCGATCCGTGCGCGTTCCGCCGCTGGCCACAGGTCCACGAGTGCGTCGACGACACCGGCGGCAGCCGACGTGGTCTTTGTCCCACGCATCAACAGAATCGGCATGCGCAGCGCCGATAGCGCCTCCGAGGTGGCACCCCACGGGGCGAAGGCGCTCGCCCATTCGATATTGAGCTTGGCCATGCCGGCGAGGACGGACCTCCGAACCCTCTCTTCCATCGTATCGAAGCCACCGGGGACGAGCCAATAGTCGATGAAGCCGCGGGCCGCTTGCTCGGCATCGCCGGCGCCGAGGTGGTGGGCGACGCGATCCGCGACCGCCCGTATCTCGGCGTGTTCGGCGTGCCTGCCGCTCTGCTGAAGGAGATGGAACAACGTCGGTTCGATGAGGGTGAGGCTGCGCACGCGGTGCGGGACGCGGACGGCGGTGCGCGCCAGAACCGAGCCGCCGAAAGAATGGCCAACGAGGTGGGCAGGTTCCGCGACCACGTCCAGCAGCGCTTGGATCACCGCGACCTCGAGATCCATCAACGGCACGGTGCCGGGGTACGGCCCGGTCTGACCGTAGCCGATGTGATCGGGGGCGATCAGCCGGAAGCGGCGCGAGAGCCGGGCGATCAGGTCGCGCCACTGGCCGCCCGATCCGGTCGAGCTGTGGCCGAGGACGATCGGCGGCCCCTCTCCCTCGTCGCGGAAGTAGACCTCGACGCCATGAATCGATACCTGCGGCATGCTTACCTGCTCTCCTGCGCTGCCGGTGCGAGTCTAAGGGCGCCGGCTCGAGCGCGCGCGCCGTTGTCTTGCCCGGTGCGCCGCCGCCTTCGCCCGGTTGCCGCAGACCGCCATGGTGCACCATCGGCGGGTGTGGTTCTTACTGACGTCGTGGAACCACATGGTGCAGGTGGGGCTTTCGCAGTTTTTCACCCGCGCGAAGTCCGCCTGGCAGATGAGGTCGCCAACCGCCTCGGCAATCGGCAACAGCAGATCCTCGGGCGTGCGCCAACGCCGGTGCCGGCGCCATCGGAGCGGCGATCGGTGCGCCTCCTCGGGCGGGCCCGGTAATCGGATGTCCTGGGCTTCGAGTTGATGGTAGGTCTGATCGCGCGCCAGTAGCCGATTGATCCCGCCCAGATCGGCGAGGTCGGGCGGCTCAAGCCGCCGGCCGGCGTGGGCAGCAACAAACTCTCGCAGCCATTCCCTCAATTCGCGTGCCTCGGCGGAGATGCCATCGAGCACCCCTGGCGAGGCCTCCTCTCGGAACCGCAGCAACACTTCGGGAGGCACCAAGCCAGCCTGTCCGAGCCAGTCGAGCAAGTCCCAACCATCGCTTAGCCACTCGATCTCCGCTCCCCTCGGCGCGGCGACGCTGTTCAGCAAATCCAGCGCGCGGTCGTCGGCGAGGAAGTACGGGTAGGATCGGGCGGTCTCGGTCATGTCACTGGGCTCCTTGAAGTCCCCCAATCAGCCAATCGCGGCCCCTTCTTAAATAACCCTCTGTTCCTTCTTTTTACAAGTTACTGATTAACGCTAACCTGTTATTATGATAGTTGAGAGGTTACGCCGTCCATTGGTTCGCAACCGGAGGCACTGACATGAGTGGCATCGCCCACCGCACCGCCGATATCGGCGGACAAAAGATCTTCTACCGTGAGGCGGGGCGCCGAGACGCGCCCGCCCTGTTGCTGCTGCACGGCTTTCCGACATCCAGTCACATGTATCGGAAACTGATTCCGGCGCTTGCCGATGCCTATCACGTGATCGCGCCGGATCTGCCGGGCTTCGGCTTTTCGGACGCACCCGATCGGGCGCAGTTCGCCTACACCTTCGAGAACCTCGCAGGCGTGATCGATCGCTTCACCGATGCCGTCGGGCTCGGTCAGTACGCGATCTTCGTATTCGACTACGGCGCGCCGGTTGGTTTGCGCCTGGCCGTCCGCCATCCCGGGCGGGTCACGGCGATCATCTCGCAAAACGGCAACGCCTACGCCGAGGGGCTTAGCGACGGCTGGAACCCCATCCAGAGGTACTGGGAGGAGCCGACGGCGGAAAACCGGGAGGCGCTTCGCGAGTTCCTGACGCCCGCGACCACGCGGTGGCAGTACCTCCACGGCGTCGCGGATCCGGCGCTGGTCGCGCCGGAGGGCTACACCCTGGACAGCGCGCTGATGGCGCGGCCGGGCAACGACGAGATCCAGCTCGATCTGCTGCTCGACTACGCCAGCAACGTCGCTCTCTATCCGACCTTCCAGGCGTATTTCCGCGAGCACCGTCCGCCTCTGCTGGCGGTCTGGGGCAAGAACGATCCCTTCTTCCTGCCGCCCGGCGCCGAGGCCTTCAAGCGCGATATCCCGGACGCGCAGATCCGGTTCTTCGATACCGGTCATTTCGCGCTGGAGACACACGACCGCGAAATCGCCGCGGTCGTGCGCGACTTCCTCGCACGGACGCTTCTCCTGAAGCCGGCCGCGTAGGCCGCTCTCCTGGTCAACCCCAACCCGCAAAGGAACAGACCATGTCCAAGACAGTCCTCATCACCGGCGCCTCCACCGGCTTTGGCCGTGCGACCGCCGAGACGTTGGTCGATGCCGGCCACACGGTGTTTGCCTCGATGCGCGACCCGCAGGGCAAGAACCGCCCGCATGCGGATGCGCTGCGCGCAGCCGGCGCCGACATCGTCGAGCTTGACGTGACCAGCAGCGACTCGGTCGAGCACGCGGTCGCGGCGGTTATCGCCAAGGCGGGCCGTATCGACGTGCTGGTCAACAATGCCGGGATCGCCTCCGCCGGCGTCTCCGGGGCCTTCACGGCCGAGCAGGCGAGCGCGCTGTTCGACGTCAACGTTTTCGGGGTGCATCGCGTCACCCGGGCGGTGCTGCCGGCCCTTCGTCGCCAGCACGACGGCCTGATCATCAACATCGGCTCGATCGTCGGCCGCGTCACCTTCCCGTTCTTCGGGCTCTATGGCGCCAGCAAATTCGCGGTCGAGGCGCTGACCGACAGCTACCGCTACGAAGTCTCGCAGCTCGGCGTCGCACTAGTGCAGCCGAGCGCCTACCCGACACAGATGTACGGCAGCGCCCAACAGCCGGCCGATACGGCTCGGGTCAGCGAGTACGGCGCTGTTGGAGAGATACCGGGTGCTATGTTCGAGCAGTTCGCCGCCATGTTCTCGGGCGCCGACGCACCGAACCCACAGGACGTGGCTGAAGCGGTCGCGGCGCTGATTGCCACGCCGAAGGGCCAGCGCGCCGAACGCACCGTCGTCGGCGCATCATTCGGCTCCGATGCTCTCAATGAGGCGACGGCGCCGGTTCAGGCGCAGGTGGTCGATGCGCTCGGCCTCGGCCATCTCGCGAGCATCAAGACCGCATGACGCCGCTCTCCGAGCCGGCCCTGGCCGTCGGCCCGGAGCTTTCCCCGACCCCCAAGGAAGAAACGAAGTACCCCATGCCGTTCATCCAAGTGAAAGTGTTCGAGGACGAACTCAGCGCCGATCAATGCAAAGATCTGATCGGCAAGATCACCGATACTGTCGCGGAGGTGACGAGCGAAAAGCTGCGCGATGCGACCTGGGTCATCATCGATGAAGTCAAGGACGGCCAGTGGGGCGTGGGCGGCAAACCGCTCGGCCTCGATGATGTGACAAAGCTAGTCACCGGCGACTAGCCTACGGACGGCCCGCACGCCTGGTCAGGAAGCCGTCGCTACCGTTGAGTCGAAGGCCGGGCGCACGGCGTAGTCGGTGGTGGACGTCCACTTTTCGGCGACGAAGCGCTCGATGTCGGGGTCCGGCACGGTGGGGAGGACCAGCCGTAGGCTTACCAGCTGATCGCCGCGGCCACCGCGGCGCCGATCGACGATGCCACGTCCGCGCAGCCGGAGGATGGTGCCGGCGTTCGAGCCCGGCGGCACCTGAAGGGCAACCGGCCCGTCCATCGTCGGCACCGAAACGCGGGCGCTGAGAACCGCCTCACGCAGGGTGATGGGCAAGTCGAGCAGCACATCGCGTTGGCGCCGTTGGAACAACGGATGGGGCCGAACGTGCACTTCGACCAGGGCATTGCCGGCGCGCAAGAGCCCGAGGCCGCGTTCACCCTGGCCCTTCAGGCGCAACACCTCGCCGTCATCGATGCCACCCGGGATACGCACATCGAGGCGCTTGCCGCTTGGTAGGTCGAGGCGACCGCTGCCGCCGGTGGCGGCCGTTTCGAAGGGGACATCCAACGCACAGGTGACATCGGCCCCGCGGGGTGCGAACGCCTGCCAGCCCCGCGCGCGGTCGCTCGTGGTTGTCGCCTGGCCGAACGAGAAGGCCTCAAAGGGGGCGCTGGCGCTGCCGTCGCCATGGACGGGCTGGCGGTGGCGGTCGTTACCGTTGCCGTTGGTCGGGCCGATGCCGCCGCGGTCGTAGCGGGCGCGCCTGGCTTCGTCGCCCAGGATATCGTAGGCGGCCGAAATCTCCTTGAACCGCTCGGCGTGGCCGGTTTCGTTGGGGTGCAGATCCGGATGGCAAGCCTTGGCGAGGCGCCGGTAGGCGCGCTTGATCTCGGCCTGGCTCGCCGAGCGTCTCACTCCGAGGACGTGATAGGAATCGTGCATGCCCTTGTCTACCGGCAGCAATGGTTAATGCCTTAGGGCTAACAAAGCGTTAAGCCCACATGCGCCGGTCACGTGGCGGACCCAGGATTTAGTCGGTGGGCAACCAGCTATCGGCGAGGTATTGGGCCTGGGTCAGTTCGGTCGGGCTCATGTCTGTTGCCAGGATAAGGCGAAGCTCGGCCGCGAGCTCGTGGCCCTGGGCGGCGGCGAGACTCCACCACAGATGCGCCTGGACCCGACTCGCTACGACACCGGTGCCCTCTATATACAGTCCACCCACGTAGAATTGGGCCATCCGATCACCCTGAGCGGCGAGCGGAAGCCACGCGGTGACCGCGGCGGCATAGTCCTCTCGGCGGTAGGCCGAAAGACCGGCATCAAGGGCGGTTCCCTCGGGCGCGGAGAGGCCCAGATTCGGCACTCCAAAGGCGGTCAGGGTGGCCGGGCGGCGGCGCCGCGAGGACTGCTGCCGGTGCCGGGAGGACTGGGCGCACCGTCGCCGCGCGCTCGCCGGTCGGCTGGTCCGAGATCAACGCTTCGGTGCCGGGCTCGAGGCGCACACCAGGGCCGTACGGACTCAGCAGGACAGCTAGCGCGGGTACGTCTGCTGGCGCGAGCGACGGGGCATGGGGTTGCGGCAGGCCGATGGGCGGGGCGAGAAGGGCGACGACCGGTGCGCTTGCCACGGGCGGGGCGGCTGGCGCGAGCGGCACCCACGCCCCAACCCGCCGCAGCATGGCATCGTGGTCATCATCGCTGACCTCGCGGTCGATGAGGGCGAGCATCTCGCCCGCCTTGGCGTGGCCCTCCTTCTCGGCAAGCGTCCACCAGAAGAAGGCGGTGGCGGCGCTCCGTGGCACTCCGGCGCCCTCGAGATGGAGGACGCCGACGAAGAACTGCGCCTCGGTATGACCGCCCTCGGCGAGCGGCTGCCACGCGGCCATGGCCTGATCGTAGGCCCGCACGCGATAGGCCCTGAGCCCGGCATCGATCCGTTCCCCCACGGAGAGCCCTGCGAAGGCCGGCTCGGCCGCTTCGACCACTGGCTTGGACGCTTCTGGCGCCGGCTCATCGGCGGGCGATGTGGCACCGTCTTCATTGGCCAACGGTGCGGCGAGCGGTCCGGCACCATCTTCGTTAGCCGACGGTGCCGCGGCGAGCGCCGCGGTAACACTTTCGTTGGCCGACGCGTCTGGCCGCACGGGATCATCAAACCACTCTATGGCATCGGGGGCATCGGGGGCATCGGGGCCGTCAGGACCTTCGCGGGCCTCCGGCGGTCGCGCCCGGTTGCGGACAGGCGCCGAAGCGGGCGCCGGGTCCGGCGATGCGAGCTCGGCCAACCAGGCAACGAGACCCTCGTCCGACGGCACAGTACCGTCCTCGCCATCGGTAGGAGTGGTCGGCGCTGCGTCCACGCCGGCATCGGTAGTGGCGGTCAGCGCTGTCTCACTGCCGGCATCGGTCGGGGGATCGCTGTCGGCGATGGGCCCGTCAGCCGGCACCTCCGGGTCCTCGGCGGCGGCCTCACCCTCATTGAGCGGCAGCACAAGCTCCTCGACCGAGGTCGGTCGGACGCCGCGCGCGACGAGACCGGAGAGGCGATCGAGTGAGCGGCGGTGCCCCGCCTTGGCGGCGAGGTGATACCAGCCCATCGCCAGCGCTTCGTCACCCTCGATGCCAAGCCCCGTCTCGTACAACAGCGCCAGATTGTACTGACTGATGACGTGGCCTTGGCGGGCTGCCCGTTCGAACCAGATGACGGCCTCGGCCGGGTCGCGCGCCACGCCCTGGCCACGAAGGTACATGTTGCCGAGGTTGGCTTGGGCTCGCGCTAGCCCCTTCTCGGCCGCGCGCCGATACCAATCTGCGGCCTTGGCGAAGTCCTGCGGGACGCCGAGGCCGTTCCGATAGAGGTGGCCGATGTTGCGCTCGGCGGCCGGGTCGCCATCGGCGGCCGCATCCCGCCAAGCCTCGAAAGCAGTGCGAAAACGCCCGCCTTCGTAGGCCGCCACACCGGCGTCGAAATCGGCCTCGTCCGCCACTGCCGCCGAGCAACACATGCCGACGATGGCCAGCCAAGCAACGACAAGCCGTGTCACCGCGACCGCCCCGTCCCTTTGCTGCCATTCCAGAGCCGGCATGCTAAAGCACCGCGTGGGGCGAGGGAACGCCCGAGCGTGCTCAAGCGGTACGGGAGGCGCCGCCGCGCGGCTGGCGCACGCCGCCTGGGACGAGCGAGCGGGCTAGATGATCGTCCAGGTCCCGTCGGGGTTCTGGCAAGCGGTGCCCACGGCCTGCTCGGTTTCGCCGCCTATCGTCACGGTCTGCTGGAACTCGCGGCAGTACTGGCCGTTCGAGGTATGTCGGCCCTCGCGGGTTGGCGTCACCGTACCGTAGTTGCCGCTTTCCGGGTTGTCCCAGCGCACCGTCTCGCCGATCGGGGCCGCAGTCGCGCGATACTCCGCTTGCTGCATGGCTTGTTGATCAGCCCGGTCGAGCGACTGGCCGATCTCGTTGCCGAGGTAGGCGCCGAGCAGTGCGCCTGCAGCGGTCGCCGCAAGCTGGCCAGTGCCGGAGCCGAACTGTGCTCCAGCCACCGCGCCGCCAACGCCACCGAGGAGTGTACCGATCGTCTGTTTCGGTCCACTGTTGCCGGTGCACGCGGCAAGCGCCAACGCTACCAAGCTAGCCATGGCAATCTTGATGGCATTCATCTGTCTATGCCCCATGTTGAACGAATCATGAGCATTATCGGGCCGATGGGACCCGATCCATTATATATATAGTCACGAACGCGCCCGCGGGAAGCCTAAAAGTACCGTGATCGAGCCGTGTGCGTGGCCCAGTAGTGGCCGTGGCCGCCGGCCGCCCCGGAAAGACCCGTTTGGGCGGGGCTTGACGGCGGTGGACTGCTGCCGAAGGCTAGAGCAGCGCGCTGAAGGCTGAACCATGACCGACCGTGAACAGGCCGACCCGTTTGCCCTGTTCGGCGAGTGGCTCGCCGAAGCGGAGAAAAGCGAGCTAAACGATCCCACGGGGGTCGCTCTTGCCACCGCCGACGGCAACGGCGTGCCATCGGTGCGCATGGTGCTGCTCAAGGGCTTCGATGAGCGGGGCTTTGTCTTCTACACCAACCTCGAAAGCCGCAAAGGTCGCGAGCTCGAGGCCAACTCGGCAGCGGCACTCTGCTTTCATTGGAAATCGCTGCGCCGGCAGGTGCGTGTGGTCGGCGACGTAGCGGCGGTGAGCGCCGAGGAGGCCGACGCCTACTTCGCGACGCGCGCCCGCGAGAGTCAGATCGGTGCCTGGGCCTCGCGCCAGTCGCAGCCGCTGGAGAGCCGCTTTGCGCTCGAGAAACGGGTCGCCAAGTACACCGCCCGGTTCGGTCTTGGCAAAGTGCCGCGACCGGATTTCTGGTCCGGTTTCTGCATCGCGCCGCGCGAGATCGAGTTCTGGCGCGATCGTCCGTTCCGACTGCACGAACGCATCGCCTACAGCCGTACCGGCGAGGTGTGGTCGAGCCGCAGGCTGTTCCCGTAATGACCGCCGCCTCAAACGGCCTCGGCGCAGCGACTGAAGACGAGCGCGGCGCGCGGCTGCGCCGGCTGGCTGCCTATGCCGCAGTGGCCGTCGCGGTCACGTTGATCGTGGTCAAGGGCGCGGCCTGGCTCGAGACCGGCTCGGTCGCGATGTTGAGTTCGCTGGTCGATTCCTGCATCGATGCGGTGACCTCGCTCGTCAATCTGTGGGCGATACGCTACGCCCTGACTCCGGCCGACCGCGAGCATCGCTTCGGCCACGGCAAGGCGGAGGCGGTGGCCGGGCTGGGGCAGGCGGCCTTCATCACCGGTTCGGCGGTGTTTCTGCTGTTCGAATCGGTCAACCGGCTGTTGCACCCAGCACCGGTTGAGAACGCGACGACCGGGATCGGCGTGATGATGTTGGCGATCGTTGTCACCTTTGCGCTCGTGTTATTCCAGCGCCACGTCGTGCGGCGCACCGAATCGGTGGCGATAGCGGCCGATTCGCTGCACTACCGCAGCGATCTCCTGATGAACCTCGGCGTTATCGCCGCGCTGGTGCTGGTGATGGAGCTGGGTTGGCACATCGCCGATCCGATCCTGGCGATCGGCGTCGCCGCGTACATCCTCTACAGCGCCTGGACTATCCTGCGCAAAAGCCTCGATTTGCTGCTGGACCGCGAGTTCGCTCCGGAGACACGCCGCGAGATCATCGAGATCGCCCAGACCCACGCCGAGGTGCAGGCGGTGCACGACCTGCGCACCCGGTCGTCGGGCACCCATACGTTCATTCAGCTCCATCTCGAGATGGACGGAAATCTGCCGTTGCACCGGGCTCACGAGATCGCCGATGAGGTGGAGGCCGAGCTCTACCAGCGCTTCCCAGAGGCCGAGGTGATCATCCACCAGGACCCGGCCGGTCTGGACGAAGAGCACCCGACCTTCGGCTGATTCGGATGCCGGCGTGATCGTCGAGGATCAGAGCGAAGCGATCGCCTTCCTCGCGGCGCCGGAAAGCCACGGCGGAGCGGCAGTCGAGCGGATCGATACACACGGCGCGGTCGTGTTCCTGGTCGGCGAGCGGGCCTATAAGCTCAAACGCGCGGTGTACTTCGAGTACATGGACTACTCGAGCGTGGCGCGACGGCACGCTGCATGCGAGGCCGAAATTCGCGTCAACCGGCGCACCGCGCCGAGCCTCTATCGTCGTGCGGTGCCGGTGCGACGCCGAGCCGACGGCACGCTGGCGATCGATGGCGAGGGCGTGGGCGATGGTGAGGGCGCGGTGGTCGATTGGCTGGTCGAGATGCGACGCTTTGATCAGGAAACGCTGTTCGACCGTCTGGCGGGCGCGGGCAAGCTGACCGCGTCCCAGGTCGCGGCGCTGACCGAAGCGGTCATCGATTTTCACGAGGCGGCGGAACGCCGGCCCGAGGATTTCACGCGGTCTGAGTTCCAACGCCTGCTCGATATCAACGTCCACCAGCTCGCCGCCCACGAGTCGGTCTTCGAGCCCGCGCGCGCCGCCCACCTCGATGCATGCGCTCGCGAGGCCATCGGCCAGACGGGCGACCTCGTCGAAAAGCGACGCCGCGCCGGCTTCGTCCGCCACTGCCACGGCGATCTCCACCTTCGCAACATCTGCCTGGTGGAGGATCGCCCAACGCTGTTCGATGCCATCGAGTTCAGCGAGCGACTCGTCAACATCGACGTGCTCTACGACCTCGCCTTTTTGTTGATGGACCTCTGGCACCGTGATCTGCGCGACCACGCCAGCCTGGTCTTGAGCCGCTATCTCTGGCGCATGGGCGGTCTCGAGGGCTTGGCCCTGATGCCGTCGTTCCTGTCGTGCCGGGCCGGCATTCGCGCCCACGTCACGGCGAGCGCGGCGGCCTCGTTCGAAGAGGCGGCGGCCGCCGCGGCAAAGGTCGAGGCACGGCGCTATCTCGACCTCGCGATCGACTTTCTTGTGCCACGGCCGTCGCGGCTGGTTGCCATCGGCGGCCTCTCGGGTAGCGGCAAGACGGCGCTCGCCATGGCGCTCGCTTCAGGAATCGGCCGGGCGCCGGGCGCCGTGGTCTTGCGCAGCGATGTGATCCGCAAACGGTTGATGGGCGTGCCGGCAACGGCATCGCTCGGGCCTCAAGGTTATACGCGCGAACTAACGGCCCGTGTCTATGCCGGCTTGCGCGAGGAAGCGGCGACCGCGCTCAACGCCGGACAATGCGTGGTCGCCGATGCGGTGCACGCCGCACCGGCTGAACGCGCCGCGATCGCCGCGGTCGCCGAGCAGCTCGGGCTCTGGTTCACCGGGCTGTGGCTGGAGGCGCCCCGCACGGTCGCGGCGGCTCGGCTCGGCGCGCGCGAAGGCGATGCTTCAGATGCGACGGCGGCGGTGCTCGACCAACAGATCGACTACGACCTGGGCGAGGTGACATGGCGGCGGATCGATGCGAGCGGGCCGCTCGAAGGCGTGCGCCACATAGCCGCCGCTGCCCTCGATCTCGGCCTGTCGCCGGCCGCTGCCTGATCCTTTTGCCGCCCTGGCGATCGATCATCGGGAATGCTCCGGTGACGGTGTGCACAGATGGCAATGCGCATGGGGCGGCTTGACCAGCGCGGTCGGGGCTATAATCAAGTGAGAGGGCTTGAGCGCCCGGCAAAAAGGCGGACATGACGGACCAGAGCGCGGACGACCGTGCGAATGCACGGAAGACGCTGATACTGACCGGGGCGAGCCGGGGCATCGGGCATGCGACGGTAAAACGTTTCAGCGCCGCCGGATGGCGCGTCATCACCTGCTCGCGCCACCCATTCCCGGAAGACTGTCCGTGGGAGGGCGGGCCCGAGGACCATGCCGTCATCGACCTCGCCGATCCAGCCAGCATCGAGGACGGCATCGAGGTGTTGCGCAGCCGCCTCAAAGGCGCGCCGTTGAATGCGCTCGTCAACAACGCGGCGATCTCGCCCAAGGGCGCGGACGGCGGGCGGTTCGGATGTATGGAGACGGACCTCGAGACGTGGGAAGCCGTCTTCCGCGTCAACTTTTACGCACCGGTGGTGCTCGCGCGCGCGCTGATCGAGGAGCTGAAGCGCGGGCCCGGCTCGGTGGTCAACGTGACCTCGATCGCTGGTGGCCGGGTGCATCCGTTCGCTGGCGCCGCCTACGCCACGTCCAAGGCCGCGCTGGCCGCGCTCACCCGCGAGATGGCCGCCGATTTCGGGCCGCACGGGGTGCGGGTCAACGCGATCGCGCCGGGCGAGATCCGGACCTCGATGATCGGCCCCGAGTACGAGGCCTTGGCGGCCGAGATCCCGCTGCGCCGCCTCGGCACGCCGGAGGAGGTCGCGCGCACGATCTACTATCTGTGCACCGATGAGTCGGCGTACGTGAACGGCGCCGAGATCCACATTAACGGCGGCCAGCACGTTTAGGGCCGATGCAATGCCCGGCATGCAAGACGGATAATCGGGAAGGCAGGCGCTTTTGCTCGGCCTGCGGCGCCAAGCTCGCGCTCGTCTGTCGGGACTGCGGATTCGAGAACGACCCGGAAGACGGCTTTTGCGGCGGTTGCGGACATCAACTCGGGCAAGCGGACCCGCCGTCCGTCGCCGCTGATGAGGCGCCGGCTACCGCGCCGTCGCACCCGGTCGCCGAACGTCGGCACGTGACGATCCTGTTCGCCGATCTGTCGGGCTACACGCGCCTTGCCCAAGATCGGGATGCCGAGGAGACTTACGCGCTCTTGGGCCAGTACTTCAAGGTCGCCGACGCCATCGTCGAGCGCTACGGCGGCCGCGTCGACAAACATATCGGCGACGGGGTCATGGCGGTGTTCGGCGCGCCCATCGCCCACACCGATGATTCGGCGCGCGCCGTTCGCGCCGCTCTCGACATTCACCGCGACGTGAGCGAGCTGGACCCGCCGCTGATCGTCCACATCGGCATCGCCAGCGGCGAAGTCGTGGCCAGCGGCCTGGGCAGCGATGCGCACCAGGAATACACCGTGACCGGAGAGTCGGTGAACCTGGCGTCGCGCCTTCAGGGTCTCGCGGCGCCGGGCGAAACGCTGATGTCGAAGGCGGTCCACGATGCGGTGGTCGAGCAGATCGTCGCCACCAAGGTCGATGACGTCGACATCAAGGGGATCGAGCGGCCGATACCGGTGTGGCGGCTGGGCGGATTGCGGTCGAAGGATGCCATCGTTCCAGCCGGCCCGTTCGTCGGGCGGGTCGCTGAGCTCCGCCATTTCGAGGGCGTCCTCGAGACCTGCCGCGATTCGGCCGTGGGCCAGACCGTCTATGTCCGCGGTGAGGCGGGAATCGGCAAGACGCGGCTGTTGCAAGAGTTCCAGAAACTGGCCGAACGCCTGGGCTACGCCTGCCATGGCGGCCTGGTCCTCGATTTCGGCGTCGGCGCCAGCGAGGACGCGATCGGCTCGATCGTGCGAAGCCTGCTGTCGCTGCCCTCGGACAGCGGACGGGCTGCGCGCGCTGCCGCGGCGGATGGGGCCGTGCGCGAGGACGTGGTCGACGAGGCGCTGCGGGTTCACCTCTACGACCTGTTGGATGTTCGGCAGCCAAGCGAGCTGTTGGCCGTCTTTGACGCCATGGACAGTGCCACGCGATTAGCCGGCTATCGCGAGGCGCTTCTCCAGCTCGTTGAAAGAGCAAGCAAACAAACGCCGCTGGTCATCCGCGTCGAGGACGTGCACTGGGCCGACGAGGGGTTGCTAGAGCATTTGGCAGCCCTTGCCAGCTTGGCGGGGGCGAGCCGCGTCGTCCTGGTCCTCACATCGCGAATCGAGAGCGATCCCATGGAAGGCGCATGGCGCGCGGCGATGCGTCGCAGCCCGCTGACGACACTCGACCTCGTGCCATTACGCCCCGAGGAGGCGCGCGAACTCGCTCGTATCTATGTCGACGATCAGAGCGAGTTTGCGGTGTCGTGCATTCAGCGGGCCGAAGGCAACCCGCTGTTCCTCGATCAACTGCTGCGGAGTGCGCAGGACGCAACGGCCGACATCCCCGGCTCGATCCAAAGCGTCGTGCTGACGCGCATGGATCGGCTCGCGCCACGCGATAAAGTCGCGGTGCAGGCCGCGGCGGTCATCGGTCAGCGGTTCTCCGTCGATGCGCTGCGGCATCTGGTCGACGATTCGGCCTACGAATGCGCAACCCTCGTCGAGCACATGCTGGTACAGCCCATGGGCGCGGATTTCCTTTTCGGTCACGCGCTGTTGCGCGATGGGGCCTACGCGTCTCTTCTGCGATCGCGGCGGCACGAGATGCACCTCAAGGCCGCGGAGTGGTTCGCCGACAAAGACTCGATACTGCACGCCGAGCACCTGGATCGGGCGGACAGCGGCGCCGCGCCGGCGGCGTACGGAACGGCGGCGGATGCCCAAGTCGCGGCTTACCGCCACGACCGCGCGCTCCAGCTCGTCGAGCAAGGCCTGTCGATCGCCACAACGAAGGGCGATCGGTTCGAGCTACTGTGCCGTCAGGGCGACATCCTGCTGAATCTAGACGACAAAGAACGATCGCTCGCGCGCTACGACGAGGCGCTAGCCCTGGCCGCAACCGACGTGCAGCGGTGCCGGGCGTGCGTCGGGCGGGCCGCCGCTCTGCGCGACAGCGGCCGCAGCGAGGAGATATTCGCGGCGCTCGAGGAGGCGCAGGACGCCGCCGAGCAGCATGGCCTCACTGAGATGCTCTCGCAGATCCACTACCACCGAGGTAATGCGTTGTTCCCGCTGGGGCGAGTCGCCGAGTTCCACCGCGAGCACGGACTCGCGCTGGACTACGCGCGCAAGGCTCATTCGCCACGTGACGAGGTGCGTGCGCTGAGCGGCCTGGGGGATGCGTACTACGCGCAAGGCAAAATGCTGACCGCCGCGGAGCACTTTTCGCGTTGCGTCGCGCTGTACCGCGAGCACGGCTTTGGCGGCATCGAAGCCGCCAACCTGCACGTCGTGGGGCATACCCGGCTCTACAAGTGTGAGGTGGCTGACGGTGCCGTCGATGCCGCGGCTTGCGCCGAGATCGCGGAGCGCGTGGGCAATTCGCGTGGGCAGATGATCTCGCGAACCATCGAAGCGATCGTTCTCAGCGATACCGAAGACCAAATGCGGGTGCGCTCTGCCGCCGAGCAGTCGCTGGCTTTAGCAAAACGCGTTGGCGCGCGGGCATGGGAAGCGCTCGGCACCTCTTACCTGGGGATGCTCGCCTTCCGCGAAGGCGAGCGCGGCGACGCCGTTCGAATGGTGGAGGAGGCGTGTCAGATCACGCGGGAGACGGCGCCGAAATTCATGGCACCGTGGGCGCTTGGGATTCTCGCGTTGGTCGCATCCGATGGGGCGCGCCGGCAACAGGCGACAGACGAGGCGGAGGCGATCCTCGGTGGGGATTGCATCGGCCACAACCACCTGTGGTTTCGCCGATACGCGATCGAGGCGAGCCTCGATGCCGGCGCCTGGGCGGAAGCGAAGCAACATGCCGATGCTCTGGATGCCTTCACACGCCCCGAACCGCTGCCGTGGGCGGACTTTTTCGTTCGCTGGGGCAGATCGGTTGCCGACTGGCGGGGGGGGGCGAGCGAAGCGCGGACCTCCGCCGGGAGCTCGACGCGTTGCGCGAGCAGGCAAGAACGGTCGGCTTTTTTGTGCCGCTCGCGCACCTCGACCGCTGCTTGGCCGGTAACGAGTAAAGGCCGCGGGGCCAGCGTGTTCGGACACCGTCACAGCGATGGTGGCTCGGCCAGAATCAGGCTTGCCACGATCGCCGGCTTGTCGAGCTGGACGTAGTGAGCGCCCCCGTCCACGAGATGGAGCTGTGAGTTAGGCAAGTCCCGGTGAAATGCCCGGGCCACGTCGGCGTTCAGGAACGGATCCGCGGCTCCGAAAATGATCTTTGTGGGCACCGCGAGCTCCCGCAGAGCATCGAGACGCTCCGCTCGCGCCGCGATTTCGGCGCGCAGGACCCGGTTGAGACCAAAAAATGCCGGGCGAATGCCGAGCGCCTGATGACTAAAGAGTGGCAAGTAGATGGTCCTGACCTCTTCATCTTCGAAGAACTGCCCAACCTGATCCATGAACCCGCTCTGCCAGCGAGCATCGTTGTGGGTTGCCCCGAACACCAGGAGATCGCGCAGGACACCGGGGCTCGAAAAGCGATCGATAGCAGGCGGCGGAACGAGCTTGTCAGACGGACCGTAGTAGGTGTTGAGGAGTACCAGCTCGGCCACACGGTTCGGATGGTCGAGCGTGTAGTCGATCCCCGGCTGGCCCGAAGCGTCATGCACCACCAAGACGACCTCCGTGAACCCGTAGTGCTCGATCACCGACTCGAGATCCCGCCTGAGGCTGGCGACGTCGTAGGCGTGGCCCTCAGGCTTGTCTGAGCTGCCCCAGCCGAGAAAATCGAAGGCAATGACCCGACGGTTTGTCGCGAGCAGGGGCGCGAGGCGATCGTAGAGATGGAGGCTGTCGGGAAAGCCGTGCATGAGGATTATCGGTGGACCGGAGGCAGAGGTGCGGTTACCCGGGACGAATTCCCGTGCGTGGAGCGCCATACCATCACGATCGACCGCGTGGATCACATGGGGGTGCTGGTGGCGAAATTCCTCCTCGTAGCGCGCGTAATGCTCGGAGAAATCCAACGCCGGGGCACAAGCCGCCAACGTGATGGCCGTCAAAACTGACAGCGCGGCGGATCTAGACATCGCGGGCCCCTCAACAACGTTGGTATTTGATAGTCACTCTATATTATATACTCACTTGCTTGAATGCAGTCAACGCCGTACACAAGTGACATGGCAAAGGGTTACGGATCTTCGTGTCCGGTGGCCCGTACGCTCGATGCGATCGGCGAACGGTGGACCCTGCTCATCCTGCGGGATCTGCTAACCGTTGGCCCGTGCCGGTTTCACGAGCTGTTGACGTCGCTCGGCGGCATCGCGCCGACAACGCTTTCCGCGCGCCTTAAGTTGCTCGAAAGCGAAGAGATCGTCGCCCGACGGTTCTACTCGGACCATCCACCGCGGGCAGAATACGTTCTCACCGAGAAGGGGCGACGGCTGGGTCCGGTGCTCAAGGCATTGCGCGATTGGGGCAAGCGCTACCAGCCCAGCTAGGTTCTCGGCCAGGTCGGGTGGTGCGGATCGATCACGAAGGCATGCCTGTGTCGGAGCGGCGTATGGCGATGGGGATGGCGGTGAGGCTCCGGTCCTTCCCAGCCCTCGTGGTCGTGCTGGTGGTGCTCATCGTGGAGGTGGACGTGCTCGTGGTCGATCGCCTCGTGCTCGTGCTCGATCTCGAGCGGGTCTCCCGCCGGCCATAGTATGAAAGCGGCGATGGTGGCACCTAAGGCGACCACCGCGAGCACGGTGAGGGCGGCGAACAGGTCGAGCGCGGTGGCGAGCCACCCGGCCAGCGGGTAGGCGATGAGCCAGCAGGCGTGCGAGAGCGCGAACTGTGCGGCGAAGACAGCCGGCCGGTCGCCTTGGTGGGCGGAACGGCGGAGGAGGCGGCCCGCCGGGGTCTGAATGAGCGAGCTGCCGGCGCCGAGGACGAACCACAGCACCAAGAGGGCGAGGAAACCAGGATCGGCCAGGCCGAGCAGGAGGCCGAGGCACAAGACCACGCCGCCGCCCAGCATGAAGGGGCGGTCCGGCAGCCGGTCGAGGAGGCGGGGCAGCATCAGGGCAACGATCATCGAGCCTGCGCCAGCAGCGGCGAACGCCAGCGCGGTATCGCTTTCGGTGCCGCTCAAGTGCTCGCGCACGTAGACCACGGTGTTGACGATGACCATGGCGCCGGCGGTCGCCACCGCCAGCGACAGGGCAAGGAGGGCGCGCAGCCGCGGGGTCTTGAGGTAGGTGCGGATGCCGGCGCTCACGTTGTGCCAGACACCGGCCTCGCGCTCGTGCGGTTGTGGCGATGGCAGCCGGATCGAGAAAACCAACAGGGCCGAGAGCAGGAAGGCCACGGCATTCGCGGCGAATAGGGCATCCAACGTAAGCACAATGAGCGCCACGGCCGCGAGCGTCGGGCTCAACAGGTTCTCGAGGTCATAGGCGAGCCGCGAGAGGGAGAGCGCGCGGGTGTAGCGGGCCTCATCGGGCAGGACATCGGGTATCGTCGCCTGGAACGTCGGGGTGAAGCCGGCCGAGCAGGCGTTCAACAGGAAGATGAGGACATAGATCTGCCAGATCTCAGTGACGAACGGCAGGCAGACGACGAAACCGGCGCGCGCGATATCGAGAGCGATGAGAAGCCCGCGGCGGGGCAGGCGATGGGCGAAGCCACCGACGATGGGCGCGATGCCGACGTAGGCCACCATCTTGAGGGCGAGCGCCGTGCCAAGGACGGCGCCGGCATCCTCACCGGCCAGGTCATAGGCCAGGAGCGCGAGCGCAACGGTCGAGAGGCCGGTGCCGAGGAGCGCGATGACCTGCGCGGTGAACAGCCGGCGATACGTGCGGTCGGCGAGCGGCGAGATCATGATCAGAGGTTACCCGCGAGCGTGCTCGCACTATCCTGCGTGCTCCCACGTTCGAAGCAAGGGCTGAAGCGGCGGCATGGCCGGTCGAACGAAAGTTCTGTTCATCACCCACGACATGCGCAGCGGCGGGGTCGAGCGCATCTTCAGCGAAGTTTTGCGCTGCCTCGATCCCGAAGTCTTCGAGCTTCACCTCGCCCTGCATCGTACGAACATTGCGTTTCCGGTAGCCGCAAACGTCACCATTCACGAGATTGGCTTGCGGGCGTTCTGGCAGGTGCCGTCCGCCATCCTCGCGCTCAGGCGCCTGCTTAGGACAGTGAAGCCCGATCTCGTCGTCCCCGGGGCCATCAACCCCTGCCTAGTTTTGGGCGAGGCGCTGCGCCTGATGGCCGCGCGCCCCGCGAGCCTGGCCATGATCGTCGCCAACACGGCGTTGGAGCCGGGTTGGCGGCAACCCTGGGCGCGCCGGGCCTACCGGGTGATGGACAGCTTCCTGTCGCTCTCTCACGACCTGAAAGACCTGAGCGTCGCGACCTACGACTTCATCGAGGCCGAACGCATCCAGGTGTGGAACACCGGCTTGATCGTCGAAGACATCGTCGAGAAGGCGGCCGCGCCGATCGATACATCGCTCTTCGACAAGCCGGTGCTGGTTGCCGTGGCACGGTTGTACCCGGTGAAACGCTTCGACATCATGATCGAGGCTTTTGCCCGAGTGCGCGCGCAAGCCGATGCGCGCCTTCTCATCATTGGCGAAGGGCCCCTGCGCAACGACCTTGCCAGGCAGATCGATGCCCTCGGCTTGACCGAAAGCGTGCACCTGTTGGGCTTCCACGCCAATCCCTATCCGTGGATGGCCCGCGCTCAGACGCTGGTGTTATCGAGCGACTATGAGGGCCTCCCCACCGTCCTGATCGAAGCGCAGCTTCTGGGCCTGCCGGTGGTGGCAACCGACTGTCCGACAGGAAGCTCTGAGGTCATCAGCGCCGGTGTTGGTCCCGACCGGTGAGGCCGAGTCCCTGGCCGCCGCCATTTTCGCCGTACTCGGCGACGAAGCGCGTCGCCGCACCATGGGCGTGGCGGCGCGCACGCGTGCGGCAAGGCTGTTCGATGCCCGCGATGCGATGCCGAAGCTGGCAGAAATTCTGCAAGGCGCTGCCCATGGGCGCGCACTCGACTAGAGGCAGGCCGCCGTTCGACGTGAGTCGATAGGATGTCGTTGGCCGCTAGCGGCGGCGGCGGCGGGCGAGCAGGCCGAGACCGGCGAGGCCGAAGCCGAAGACCGCGATGGTGGCGGGCTCAGGCAGCGCGGCCGATTTCACGAACGGGTCGCCGGAGAGCGGGATAAAGAACGACTGCCCGGAGCCGCCGAAAGGGGCCCCCCACGTCGGTGTGGAGCACCAGCGTGGCGTTGGCCAAGCTGGCCGCCAGCGGCGAATACTTCACCGTAAGATCAAGGAAACTTGGAAACGGCGGGCGCCGAAGAACGTCGGATGGATAAGCGTTCCCGGCGTGAATCCAAGAAGCTCGAAGGTGGAGGAGTCCGGGCCGGTGATGTCAAAACCGGTCAGCGTCATCGAAAGTTTCGCAACGAAATCGGAGCTAACGTTAAGATCTGTGGTGGTATTGCTAATCTGGAGCGGGCTTGTCGCCATCGTCCCAACCTCGACCGGCCCGAAATCGATACTCGCGACCGAGCTGTCGAAGACCGGGCCGACGCCGATGCCACTCACAAGCTGATCCGTCCGCGCGTTCTGGTCTGTCGAACCAAGGCCGTTGGAGAAGATCGCAATGGTGCGCGAGTCCGGGCCACGCGCGGTCGGCGTGTAACTCACCGCCTGCTCCTTGAAGGTATCGGGGAAAGGGTAGGTTGAAGTTGAAATCGATCATTTGCAGCTCTGGTGTCCCGGGCTGAAGTTCCGCCGAACCGATTAACGTCGTCCCGTCAGGTCCTATTATGTTCTGCACGAAGAAACTAGCGTCGCCGGTCGTGCCGACCCGCACTTCGCTGAGACCCGCAAAATTGGTGTTGCCGGCCTGGAGCACGGGGTCGGCCGTCGTGAAACTGAGCTGGCTGCGCGGATTGGCTGCGGTATCCGAATTGGCCACGAACTGACTGCTGCCGAAGGGGTCTATCGTGCCCAAGGCACTGCCGATCGCGAATGGCTGCCCCCAATTTGAACTCGATCTGGTTGCGCGCGGTGGCGTTGAGAGCGACGCTCACCACCGGCGTTGCCGGTGCGGAGACCACGGTGCTGCCGTAAGTGCTCCCCCCCGTCCCGAGATCAAGGAAAGTGTTTGCCGGTGAAGTGGCAGCGAGAAGGGCGCTCACTTGCGTGCTCACGAACGTGGCGACGAAGGTCTCCGTGGGGTCGCTGCTTAAGTACGTGGTGTTCGTCGCTCGGAGCGTCGCCGCAGAAACAAGTCGTCCTGCGATGTCCGGGATATCGAAAACGAAGTAGCTCCGGCCCTCGGTGCTGCCAGTTATTCCCGTAAGGGTGACCGCGTCAGTGTGCGGGTCCCCCCCAACTAGACTCGGATCGAGATACGTACCCTCCTCGAAGGTGTCGAGGAGGTACGAGGCCGCGTGGCCCCGGTTGGCCACGCCAGCCGCGGCTATCACCAAGCATGCCGCGGCCAAAGTCCGTCCGAATCGGCGTATGTGCACGACCGGTCCCCCCGTTGCGTCCCTACCACAAACCGGAGCACAAAGTGTGCCAGCCGAACGTTTCCGGTGTTTTCTAGGAGTTAGGTTGCGGTGGATCTGACGATGCGCCTGCAATTGTAAAGTTTCCTGACACCCGCAAACCGGGGGCACCGGTTGGAGTTGCCCAAATCCTAGGGTTTCTGCGGGATTGGGACGAAGAGAGCGACTATTTATGGTGTAAAGAATCCTGACACCCCTAAACGAGGGTTGTAGGCGCCGTGGAGGCGCTGCGGGTTTTGGCTATGGCGACGCCGGAATCCCAATTCGTAGGAGACTAGTGGCGGCGACACACCCTCACCCCGGCCCTCTCCCGCCGGGCGGGAGAGGGCCGCCCCGCTCTAATGTCCTCATCCCGAGGGCGAGCGATAGCGAGTGTCTCGAAGGACGAGGAGCGGCCGATCGTTCGAGACGGCTTGAAGCGTCTCCTCACCATGAGGTGGCGTTTTGCCGTGCCGCTAGCCGCGACGGCGGCGGGCGATCAGGCCGAGACCGGCGAGGCCGAAGCCAAAGAGGGCGAGGGTAGTGGGTTCAGGCACGGCGGCTGATGCCACGAACTCTTTGCGCTCGACAGCGCCTCCCTCCCCCTCGATGGGAGGGGGAAGTAAATATTAAGCATTGATTTCATTTGTGTTTTCGGGATTTCCCCGCACCCAAAAGCTGGGTGCGGGGAGCTTTGTTCTCGATTTCGCCCGCAACGATCACCGATGCTTCGACACCAAGCCGTGCTCGGTCCGCGCCGCGCGTATAGACTTCGGCTTGTCCGATAGTGCTCCAACCGTACTGGGCCATCAATTGATGAGCCGCCGCGCCGCCGTTCGCGGCCAGCGTCGCCGACAGCTTGCGCAATCCATGGGCGCTCTTGCTGATCCCGGCTTCGCGGCAACGCTGCCGAAACCATTTGTTGAAGCCGTCTTGAGTCATCGGCTTGGCGTGTTTGTTGACAAGAAAATGCATGTCCCCAACGGGAGAGGCTTCAATCAAAGTCATGAGCCAGTTCGGGAAGCGGACGGTAATCGTTGTGCCAGTTTTGGCCGTGCGAAGGGCGAGCAAGTCACCGCGCAAGTGCTGCTGGCCGGCGACGATGATATCGGATCGGCGCAAGCCCGTGAGTAGTAGCAATTCGAGCGCCAACCTCGCCTTGGTGCCGACAGCATGCCGCTCCCGGAACGCCTCAACATCATCGATGGTCCAGGTCGGAAACCCGTCGCTCTTATGGCGGATGCGACCCACCCCGACAGTAGGATCGTGATCGACATGGCCATTGCGGGCAGCCCAAGCGAATAGACCCCGCATCGCCTTTAGAAAGCAGTTCGCCTGTGCAGGCGTGCCCATGCGTCTATCGACCGCCCTTTGGATATCCGCCTGTGTGATGGCGAGGAAAGGGGCGTTGCCGGATCGGCGAACGGCCTCTAGCAGAAGAAGCTCGCGATCTCTGCGCGTCTTTATCGAGTATTGCCGCCAAGCGGCACCCTCCCGGTAGCGATCCACGAGCCATTTGAGAGATTGCGCCGGTGTCCGGGAAGTCTTGGGCGACGGTGCCGCATTGCCGGTCAGCGCGGCCTGGTAGGCGTCATCGAACCCTGGCGCGCCGAAGGCGTCCGGCAGCCTGATCCGCCGGCCCTTGCCGCGGCGGAAGTACAGCACCCAGCGCCCGTGGCGGGTCTTCTCGCGGTAGACGTACGGCGGTAGCTTCCGGCGCATGGCCGGCATCAGAGATCGATTTCCTCGGGGAAGTCAACGGGCCTGGGTTTCGCGTCACGCGCATCGTCCGGGATGATGCGATAGATCGTTCCGTCACGCTCGACCTCGACGACGCAGCCCGACTCCTTTGCCGCCGCGGCGATCGCCTTCAGTTGGGCGCGCCTTATGTCGAGAGCGGCCGTCATCGCCCAAGATTGGCCGTGGCTGCGCGAGAGCATCGGTCAGCACCTGGCTCTCGTTGAAACTCCATGTATGTCTGGTAGTGATCCGGTAGCGCCGTATACCGCCAGCACCGCTCGCGGCTGGGGCACTCGTGGTCCATGCACATGGCGATATCAGGCATGCAGCAGGCATCCGATCGTGATCGACCGCGGATCATCCGGTCGCCCCGCCGTGGTGAGTGCGACCCGCTGCCCGCACCGATCGCAGGTCACGACGTAGATCCCGCAACGCGGCGCTGGGTACTCTAGATCGAGATGACAGGTGCTCCCGACAGCGCCCGATATGTCGATGTCCTTGCCATCCGGATAGTCGGCATCTGGCAGGCACTTCGGCTCGCGATGACCGTCGATCCACTCAGAGGTGAGCGCCATCACGCGGCCTCCTCTCGCCATCGCACCACGGGCAGCGATCAGGCATGGGCGCGGGCCTCGCGAATCGCTCGATTGAGAGCGGCCATCTGCTCGGTCGAGCCGCCGGCGTCGGGGTGCGCGTGCTTGGCGAGCGTGCGGTACTGCGTCTCGGCTTGCTCGATCGTCGCATCGGCCGATAGGCCGAGGGCCGACTGCCACGACTGGGCGAGCTTGGGGTGCTCCTCCGGCGGCGGCAGGGCCGTGAAGCCGCGAAACATCGACCGCACGAACCCCGATGACTGCCAGCGAGCGATCCCGCGCAGCGCCTCGATCGTCTTCGCGATCGCCTGAACGTTGGCGCGCGGCACCGTGTAGCGATCACAGTAGATGCACAGCGGATCGCCGTTTAAGTCGAAGTACGCGGCGACGCCCGGGTCCTTCGGCTTCTCATCCGTCAAGGAGACGTTGGATGAGATGACGAGGTTCTTCCCGTTCAAGCGGCGAATCTCGTTCGTCAGGAACTCCACCGCGCCACGAAGGCCCGTCTTGAACTGGCCGGCCTCGCGCTTCTCGCGCGGTGTTCGGCCGTGACCCTCGGGCCAGTGGAGCGGGTAGGCTTGCGTCATGCCGCCTCTCCCTGCTCGGACCGCCCGTCCAGGATCTCGTGCACCCGCGCGTCTAGGTCGGCGCGGTCGGTGCCGGGCAGCAGATTCACGACGATTAGCTGTACGGTGCGATCGTAGAAGGCAGAGAAGGCGGCTTGGTCCATCGCCGCGAAGCTGATGGACTTGGGCCGCAGAACCTCGCGCTCGCCGATCCGCCACACGCTGTAGTGCCCCAACGCGATCTTGAGCGCGTCAAGCAAATCGTCCTTGGTGGCGAAAAGTTTGCGGGCATCGGAAAGCTCTTCCAACATCGAATAGATGGACTCTTGCTTGTGAGAGGCACACAGCGTCTCGTAGATCTCGCGCGTGAATTCGGAATCCGGCGTGATAAGCTCGCGACTCGCGGCACCGCTCTCGCGGTAGGCGATATAGCGTCCGCATACGTCGCAACGGAGGGGGCTCATGACTCGCGCTTCTCGTAGTGTTGGTCGAGCAGCCCCAGGGCTTTTTGCAACGCGCGTCGCAGATCACGCTTCCCCCAGAAGGTGACGGCGCTGCTATCGTCATCGCCATCTCGGTGCATGAAGGGGCCTTGGTATTGCTGGTCGCCGATGCTTGCCGGCAACTCAAGATGGAACCCGCCGGGTCGGGCGGGGGCCGAACAAGGTCAGCATCGCCGATCTGGCCGATGCGATCGATGTTCAGGCGCGCACCGTCAAGTCGTGGCGGGGCGGCGACACCATGCCGCTATGGACCCCGATGCTACGGCTGTGCTGCCACTTCGGCCCGGCGTTCACGTCTGAACTGCTGGCGCCTGCTGGCTTGGGCGGGGTCGAGCGTGTGGCTGTTGCCGATGCCGATCCCCGAGGTATGGCGAGCGATCTGGTCGCTGCTGCCCACGACCTTCTGGAACGCTTGAGAGACGGGAAGTTCTGCCACGTAGATCGTGCCGAGACAGCGCCCAAGCTCTTGGAGCTGTCGCGCGGGATCGAAGCCCAGGCGCGGGCGATGGGGGCGCGGTGATGGTGCCCGCAACTTACAGGCAGCTATCGGGGGTCTCCTTCTCCGGAGGTCTAATGCCGGCCTTCGAGTTCGTTTCGCGCCGCGCTGGACAGAAACGCCGAGCGGGTCATGCCGCGCCGGTTGGCTTCGTCATCGATGGCCTGCAACAGCCCGTAGTCCAGCGAGACATTGACCCGTCGTGGCGATCCCTTGTCCAAGATCAAGGGGACGAAGCAGACGACCGCGCTCTCGCGCCACTCGTCAAGGCTGTGGTCCGCCTCAACCGCCTGAACGGTACGCGGCGCCGGAATGTCCTCTCCGTCCTGGATCATGCCTTCGACGTGGAAGGCAAGCGCTTCGGCGCCGCGGTAGATAGCCTCATCGATTGTGCCGCCGTCCGAGACGCACCCCGGAAAGTCGGGAAAGCTGATGCCATAACCCGGGTCGTCATCAGCGTGAATGAATGCGATGTAACGCATGTTGTTCTCCTGCTACTTCCAACCGGCCTGCTTGTAGATCGATACAACGGTTCCGCGTTTGAGGTCCCGTTTTGGATGAGGCACGGTCACGCGGCCTGGCTTGGTGGGGTGTTTGAACTGCCAGTGACCGCCCTTCACGGCCACACGAACCCAGCCGTCCTGCTCCAAGAGCTTGATCAGTTTACGGCTGTTGCGTTCCATTTACGGCCTCTTCTCTTGTGTATGTATATACACATTATTGAGCAGATTATCAAGGCGTTTTACGCAGCATCATACACAAATTGGTGAGAAGGGAGCTCACATGGCACGCAAACTGAACGACGATGGCGCTCCCGAGATCGGTCATAACGCGGGTGACGTGAAGCGCGACCTGATGCTGGCTGCGCAGGAGATCGGCAAGATCGACGCCGAGATCGCGGAGCTGCGCGAGCGCAAGAACGAGATCAAGCACGAAAAGGTCAAGGCGCACGGGGTCAAGCTGGCGGACTTCAACACCGTCGCCCGCTGGTGGAAACTCGAAGGCGAGGAACGCTCCCTAACGCTGGACAACATTCGCTTGTGCTGCGAGGCGCTGGGGGTCGGCTCCCAGGGCTATCTGTTCCCGGTGCCCACCGAGGTCGCAGGGACGCAACCGCACGCCTGATGCGGGTATGACCGAGTCCGTCACCATCGTCGTCTGCGGTCGGCCGGTGCCGAAGGGCAGGCCCCGGATCGGCAGCGTCAACGGCCGCGCGATGGCCTTCACGCCGGCCGCAACGCGCAAGTACGAGGCCCATGCGCGTCTCGCCGCGCAAGAGGCGATGAGCGGTCGCACGCTGCTCGAAGGCCCGGTGCGGGTCAGCATCGCGGCCTATCTGCCAATCCCGTCGTCGTGGTCCGGCAAGCGGCAACGCATGGCCGAGGCGGGGTTGATCAAGCCGACCAAGCGGCCGGATTGTGACAACTATCTGAAAGCCGCGCTCGATAGCTGCAACGGCATCGTCTTTCGGGATGACGCCCAGGTGATCGACGCCCGTGTGGTCAAAGCCTACGCGCGGAAGCCGCGTCTCGAAATCCGTGTCGAGTCCCTGACCAGCGATCTCCACGTGAGTTGGTTGGACCACAAGCAGCCTGTAACACAGCGGTTGGCGACACAATGACCGTGATGGCACGGCTGGGCCTTATCCTGGCTGCTACGCTGGCATTGGCCGCCTGCGCGTCCTTGCCGCCGGCGCCCGCCGATCCGCCATCGACACCGACGGCCGCCAACGTCCCGAGGCCCTGCCCGCCGCTGACGGTGATGGACGATATCCTGCGCCGGCAGCACTCCGAGACGCCGGTATGGCGCGAGATCGGCGGCGGCCACTTGATGGTGCTGTACCTGGGGCCGCACGGCACGTGGACGATGGTCGCGGTGGCGCCCTCCGGGCGGGCCTGCATCGCCCGCGCGGGCGGTGGCGGCAAGCTGCTGCGGACGGGGCGGGACGGCGGGAAGGCCACATGAGCCGCGCGCCGTGCCTTACACAGAAGACGCCGACGCCCCTCGGCACGTTGTACACGCATGTCTCGTACGACGCGGCCCGCCGTATCCGCAAGATCGCGCTCAGCCTGCCGGGCAAGCACGACGGCAACGAGATTGATATCGCGCTCGACGCCATCGTGGCCAGCCTCAATGACAGCATCCAGGAGATCGGGGCATGAGCGGGCGCGTGCTGTTATGGGCGATCGTCGTGGCGTTCTGGCTGGTGGCCGTCGGTATCGCGATGCTGGTGGCGACATGGTGATGGCGGCCGAAGCGCGCGATCAGGAGGACGGCGTTGGCCGTCCGTCACTGCCGCATTCGATCGAGGCGGAGCAGGCCCTGTTGGGCGCCATCCTGATCAACAACGACGCGCTCGGCGAGATCATCGGGGTCGTCGCCGAGGACGATTTCTTCGAGCCCGTTCACGGTCGGGTTTTTGCGGCTGCCGCGCATCTCTGGAAGGAGGGGCGCAGCGCCACGCCGGTCACGGTGAAGCAGTATTTCGAGAACGACGGCGCGCTTGCCGATGTCGGCGGCGCCAGCTACATCGCGCGGCTCGCCGGCGCCGCGGTCACCACCATCAACGCGCCCGACTACGCCAAGACGATTCGCGATCTCAGCCTACGCCGTCAGCTCATCGCCTATGGCGAGCAGATGGTGGAGGATTGCCAAACGCCCGAGGTGACGCGCGACGGCAATGACATCCTGGCTGAACTGCAAGAGCGTCTGGACAGTCTCAATGCGACCGGCCAGCGAGGCGGCTCTGCGTTGGTGACCACCGCCGCGGACGCCACGATGGCCGCGATCGAGCGGGCCTACCAGACCAAGGGCACGCTCTCCGGCGTTACCACCGGGCTTGGCGATCTCGACCGGCGCTTGGGCGGTCTTCAAGCGGGCGATCTCGTCATCCTCGCGGGCAGGCCCAGCATGGGCAAATCGGCGCTCGCGATCCACATCGCCGACTCGGCCGCGCTGGCGGGCCATACAGTGGGGCTCGTCAGCCTCGAAATGATGCCCCAGCAGATCATCATGCGCCTGCTGGCGCGGCGGACGGGCATTCCCTTCGAAGATCAGCGCCGCGGCACCATCGATGCCAACCAGTTCCTTCAGCTCGATGCCGCGCGCCATAAGATTGATGATCTGCCGTTGCTCATCGAAACCGAGGCGGGTCTGGGCGTTGCCCAGATCGCGGCCAGGGCGCGGGCGCTCAAGCGCCGGCGCGGCCTCGATCTTCTCATCATCGACTACCTCGGCCTCATCCGGCCGGCGCGAGAGTTTGCCAAGGCCCCCAAGGTCTACCAGATCGAAGAGACGACCCAAGCCTGCAAGGACCTCGCCAAGGCGCTGAACATTCCGGTGCTGTTGCTGTCGCAGCTCAACCGCCAAGTGGAGCAGCGCGACAACAAGCGGCCGATGCTCTCGGACTTACGCGACAGCGGTGCCCTGGAGCAGGACGCCGACCAGGTCATCTTCGCCTACCGCGAGGAGTACTACCTGGAAAGGAACCAGCCCGATCCGGGCGACGGCGAGGCGCAGTCGAAGTGGGAGGTAGCCATGGCCAAGGCGGCGAACAAGACCGAGCTCATCATCGCCAAGAACCGCCACGGCGCCACCGGGTCCATCGCCGTCTTCGGCGACATGGCGACGGGGAAGTTCGGGAGCTTGGAGGGGCGTGATGGAAGCGCTTGAGCCCCTGGTCCCGCCCGA
The DNA here is from genome assembly GCA_965248765.1 of Alphaproteobacteria bacterium. GTDB lineage: Bacteria > Pseudomonadota > Alphaproteobacteria > VGEJ01 > VGEJ01 > CBDFKF01. The sequence goes on along the minus strand of CBDFKF010000004.1, from coordinate 1,733,034 downwards.
GGTCGATCTGCGGGATTTCCCGTTCATGCCGCTTGACGTGGTGAGGCTGCGCGACAGCCGCCTTGCCGCCATCTCATCGGGTGACGAGTTCATGGCGTGGGTCCTCCTGGCGTGCGCGAGTTGGCATCAGCGGCCCGCAGGTTCTCTCCCGAATGACGATGTGGAGCTCGCCCGACTCGCCGGGTTCGGACGAGCAGTGCGTGAGTGGATGAGGGTCCGTAGTGGTGCTTTGCATGGGTGGGTGCTGTGCTCCGATGGTCGCTACTACCACCCTGTTGTCGCCGAAAAAGCGGTGGAGGCTTGGGCCGAGAAACATGCCTACCGCGACAGAAAGGCGAAGCGAATAGCCACAGCAAAGGCGGCCGCGGATGCGCGTTGGCATGAGCAGGCGCAGTGCGATGAGGATGCGGATGCTATGCGTGACGCATCTGAGGTGGATGCGCAACGCATACCAAACGCATCTGAACTGGATGCTAACCGCAATGCGGAAGGCGTGTTGGACGCAATGCCGAAAGGGACAGGGACAGGGACAGGGAAGAAAGAAAACATATACGGTCGGTTCGATGAATTCTGGGAGGCGTATCCGAGCCGAGGGGGTCACGCCAATCCCAAACATCCGGCACGCCAAGCCTGGGGGACCGCGATCAAGAGCGGGGCCGATCCTGGCGACATCGTCGCGGCGGCACGGCGATACGCCGAAGCGGTTTCCGGCGAGGAACCGCGTCACGTCTGCCAAGCGAGAACTTGGCTGCACCAGCAACGGTGGCGGGACTACCTCGGCAACGGCGCCGATCGTCTCAGCGTCGAGGAAGGCCGGCTGAAGGTCTACCGGGAAACGGGTACGTGGTTGCCCAACTGGGGGGACCGGTGCGAAGCGGAGAGACGGACCAGCAAAGACGACAGACCACCGGAAAAGCCGCGCGACGAAGGCGGCGGAGCAGACCCTGAAGACCCGCTGGCCATTCCCGAGTTCCTCCAGCGGTCGCCGGGCCAAGCGGAAGCGGGCGGGCACGGCTCCCGTGGCGACAGGCTGAGGGTGACCGAGGCCGAGATCGAGCGCAAGTGGGGGACAGGGTGAGTGAGGAAACCGCCGCGCCAAAGCCCGGACCGGGTCGCGCCAACGGGGGGAGGGTCGAAGTAGAAATCGGTCCGATCGCCGCAACCGTATGTGCCCGCTCGCAAATCTTCGGCGCGAAATGACGAAAATTCAAGAAAGCTGGAAATGGAGGAATTTGCGCAAGCGTCTGTTGCGGGACGAGCCGCTGTGCCGGGAGTGCGCGCGGCTCGGATACACAGTCGCGGCCGAGGAACTGGACCACATCACGCCGGTCAAGGATCGGCCGGATCTGGCATGGGACGAAAGCAACCTGCAGCCGCTGTGCGGGCGGTGTCATTGGCGGAAAACGGCCGGCGAAAACCGACACTCGGCGGGGGCGACGTTGGACGGTTGGGTCAAGCATCGCGAGCGATCGCCAGGTGGCACGACACGTTCCGCATCGAAGCAACCGACAGGGTGATCGAATGCCGATAGGCCGCAAACCGAAGCCACGTGAGTTGCGGGTTATCGACGGCAATCCGGGCCGCCGGCCTCTGCCGCTGCCGGACCCGAGCACCGAGCCGCTGGGCCGGGCGCCGCAGGGTTTATCCGAGGTGGAGCGGGCAACGTGGGCACGGGTGCGGCGTGAGTGTCCCTGGCTCCGCAAGGCTGACCGGATGCTGGTAGAGACCTACTGCCGGGCGTGGTTCCAGATGGTGGTGGCCGACCGGCGCCTCGTGCGCACGGTGCTGGCCGACGGCGACACCGACCGGATCGCGGCGCTCCAGAAGATGCTAGATCGCGCCCGCGACGCAGCCTTGCGGATGATGGCGGAAATGGGCGCGACAGCAACGAGCCGGGCGCGGGTGAGGGGCTGCGTTTCCCACGAAGCGGACGACCCAGCGGAGCGGTTTTTCGCATGACACGCAACCGGATCACTGAGCTGCGCACGGGTCAAGGCGGCCACACGGCCACCCGAGAACAATGACCGATCCCGTTACCAGATATGCCGACGCCGTGCTCGCCGGTGAGATAGTCGCCGGACCCTACGTGCGGGTCGCCTGCGCGCGCCACCGTCGGGATATCGAGCGCGAGGACCTGGTGTTCGACGAGGGCGCGGCGCGGCGGGTTATCGAATTCTTTTCGGACGTGTTGCACCTGTCAGCCGGCGAACATGAGGGACAGCCTTTCGTTCTCTTGCCCTGGCAGCAGTTCGTCGTCGGTTCGCTGCACGGCTGGAAGCGCGCGGACGGGCTGCGGCGTTTCCGCAAGGCGTATATCGAGACGGCCAAGGGGTCGGGGAAGACGCCGCTCGCCGGCGGGCTGGCGCTGTACTCGATCTGTGCCGACGGCGAGCCCCGGGCGGAGGCCTACGTCACGGCGCGCACCGCCGACCAGGCGCTGGTGACGTTCCGGCCGGTAGCGGCGATGGTCGAACAGTCGCCGGCGCTCGCGGCGCGGCTCAGAGTGTTCGGAGGGCGCGACACGCCTTACAACATCGCCCACCACGAGAGCATGTCGTTCGCGCGGCGGATATCCAGCGACAAGCAGGGCAAGGGGAAATCCGGCCCGCTGCCACACATGATCGTGTGCGACGAGTATCACGAGCACGAAACTTCGGCGATGCTGGAATTTCTAGACGCGGGCACGAAGAACCGTCGCCAGCCTTTTACGGTGGTCATCACCAACGCGGGCGCGGGAAGAGGCTCGCCGTGCGGTCAGGAGCACGACTACGCGGTGCGTGTGGCGAAGGGCACGGCCGAAGACGACGAATATTTCGCCTATGTCTGTGCGCTGGACGACGGCGACGATCCGTTCAAGGACGAATCGTGCTGGGTCAAGTCCAATCCGTCGCTGCCGCTGATCCCTGGCCATGACTACATCCGCCGCCAGGTCGCGAAGGCTCGGGGCATGCCGTCGAAGCAATCATTGGTGGAACGGCTGAACTTCTGTGTCTGGACGGATGCCGAATCGCCGTGGTTGTCGCGCGAGATGTGGACGCCGATCGAAGTCGAGACCCTGCCTGCCGAGATCGAGGCGGCGCCCTGCTATGCGGGCCTCGATCTGGCACTCAAGGCTGACCTGACGGCCGGGGCGCTCGTGTGGGATCTGTCGGATGGAAACGAAAAGCGCTACGCCGCCAAGGTACGCGTGTGGACCCCGCTCGACACGATCCGCCAACGTGCCGACCGGGATTCCGTACCCTATCCCGAATGGGCCGAGGCCGGGCACCTGATCGCGGTACAGGGCTCCGTCATGGACTACGCCTGGGTCGTTCAGTGGCTCTCGGAGGCGATGGACGCCTACGATTTGCGAGGGGTGGCCTACGACCCGCACAAGGTGGACCTTCTGGAAGCAGAACTCGACAAGGCTGGGATTCTCACCACGCGCAACGTCGGCGATGCAGGGCTGTTGCTCGCGCCGCACCCGCAGGGGTTTCTCGCCGGGCCCGGGGCGCGCGGCCAGGCCGACCCGTTGCGCACGCCGCTCTACATGCCGCGCAGCATCGATGCGACGGAGGAAGCGATCCTGGAACGACGAATCCAAGTGGAAATCAACTACGCGCTGCGCTGGGCGGCTGACGGCGCGGTCGTCGTCGAGGACAATTCGAACAATCGGCGATTCGCGAAGAAGAAAGCGCTCAGCAAGATCGATGCGATCGTGGCGCTGACAATGGCAATGGGCTTTGCGACGGCACAATTGCCGGAAGCTGCGAACCCCCTGCTCAAGCACTACCAGAGCGGACAGCCGCTCGAAGCATGGAGCGTGTGACATGGCATTCGAGGCGATCAAGCGCATATTCGGCGGCAGGCGGCTTCCCGTGCCGGATCCCGACGAGCCCGGATTTCACACCTACGCGCAGTCGTCGGGGCCGCTCACCGCGATCCCGGCCGCCTATGCCGCAATCGGACTGCTGGCATCCACGCTCGCGCAACTGCCGCGCACCGTGGCGCGCCTCGACGATCCGCTGGACGACTATTGGGAGGCCGACCGGGAGCATCCGGTGTCGGAGCTGTTGCGCCGTCCTTCACGGTTGGTCGACCCGTGGATCTTCTGGGAGTGGATGTTGCGGTGCCTGTTCGGCTTCGGCAACGCCTACTCCTGGATACGGCGCGACTCCCGCGGCCGACCGGTGGAGCTGGTGCCGGCGGATTGCATCCGATGTCAGTGGGTGGACGGGAGCCAGGGGTCAATCGCGGAATACGACCTGGCGCTGTGGGGCGTGACCGACAACGGCGGCAGCCGTCAAATGCTACGCGTACCGGCCAGCGAGGTCGTTGTCCTGCACGGCCCAGGCTTCGACGGCCTCGCGAGCCCGAGTCCGGTCCAGCATGCCGCGCGGCGCACACTCGAGGTCATGGATCAGGCCATGGGCCACGAAGGGCGCCTGCTGCGGGGCGCCGGTCTGCGCACCGCGATCCAAATGGATGTCGCGCTGCTGGAGCTTTCCAACGAGCAGCAACAGCAGTATCGCGACCAGCTCAAGCGCATCTATCAAGACGCCCGCGAGAAGGGCGAGGTCCCCGTGCTCCCGCCTGGCTTCACCGCGGCATCGACCGGTGGCATGTCGGCCGTGGATATCCAGGTAATCGAGCTTCTGAAGTGGTCGGTCGAGGACATCGCGCGGGTGTGGAATGTGCCGCTTCGACTTCTGCACCAGTACTACGAGGGCCAGCGCGTGACGCAGTTCGAGCAGCAGGCAGTGGATTTCGAGCGCTGGTCTCTTCGCGGGCACGTCCACCGGATCGAGGAGCAGCTCTCGGCGAAGCTGCTCTCGCGCGAGGAGACGGCCGACAGCCTCGTCATCCGGCTTCCGACCGATCGTATCCGGGCGGGGTCGTGGAGCGAGCAGGTGAATTCGGTAGACCAGGCCGTCGCGAAGGCTGGTGTGATGACGGTTAACGAGGGTCGCCGACGGCTGCGCCTGCCGCCACGTGAGGACGGCGACCGACTCATTCAGCCGAAGGGGGCGCCGGCGCAGGGTTCAATGACGGAATCGGCGGGCGATGACGACGAGCAGCGAGCGGCCTGACGACCGCCGCATGACGCCGCATGAATTCCGCGAGGCGCGCGACAAGCTCGGCTTGTCGGCGGCGAAGTTGGCAGCTGAGCTTGGTGTCGACCCGCGGACCATCCGCCGCTGGCTGTCCGGCGATCAACCGGTGCCGGAGCTGGTCGCCAAGTGGGTGGAGAAGATGCTGAGCAATCATAGGGAGTGCGTCATTCAAGCCCTGAAGGAGAAGTCCCACTCACGCTGCTAAGGCACTACCGGCGTTTTGGGTTGCGTCGCTACTAATACGGCGAGCACATTGCCGAGAAAGGGGTGCGATGGAAGCCAATTGGGCGAGCCGAACGCTGTGGACGGGGGACAACCTCGACATTATGCGGGGGATGAACAGTGAGTCGGCGGACCTGATCTACCTTGACCCGCCGTTCAACTCCAATCGCAACTACGCCGCTCCGGTGGGGAGCAAGGCGGCGGGAGCGGCCTTCAAGGATACGTGGAAGCTATCGGATCTGGACGTTGCTTGGATGGGGCTGATCGCCGACGAACAACCGGCTACGTACCAAGTCCTACAAACCGCCGGGCTGACGCACGGCAAGGGCATGCAGTCCTATCTCTGCATGATGGGCGTGCGGCTCTTGGAAATGCGCCGGGTGTTGAAGGACACGGGCAGCATCTACCTTCACTGCGATCCCACGGCTAGCCACTACCTGAAATTACTCATGGATGCGGTATTTGGGTCAGGGGCATTCCAGAATGAGATCGTATGGCAACGCACATCGGCCCACAACGATGCGAGCAAATTCGGGCGGATCGCGGATCGTTTGTTGTATGTCTCGAAGAGCGAACGGCAGAAGACCTTCAACCCAGTGATGGGTGATTTGTCTGATGCACAGAAACGACGGTACAAGTACGAAGACGATGGTGGCGTGTATAAGGCCGAGCAGCTCACGGCCCCCCACTTTTCGCCCACTCGGACTGTCGAATGGCGTGGCGTTCATCCGGGCAACAATCGTCAGTGGAGGTTTGGTTTCGAGAAGCTGGAACGGCTGTACGGTGAGGGGAGAATTCTGTGCCGCCGAGACGGTCTTCCTCGGAAAGACGGACTGAAGGAGTACCTTCACGCATCAGAAGGCGCCCCTGTACAAGACATTTGGACGGATATTCCGAGGATTGCAAATACGTCATCAGAACGCATCGGCTACCCTACCCAAAAGCCACTAGCTCTGCTGGAGCGCATCATCATGGCATCCTCCAATGAGGGTGACATGGTGCTTGACCCATTCGCTGGTTGCGCCACGGCGTGCGTCGCCGCAGAAAACCTAAGCCGCAAGTGGGTCGGAATCGACCTGTCCGAGAAAGCCGTCGAGTTGGTCAACATGCGGTTGCAGCAGTCCATGGGCAGCCTATTCCATGCCGCCCTGGTGACGGCCCGTACCGATATTCCGAAACGGACGGACATTGATGCTCCCGTTCCCTACCGTCAGAACAAGCACGTGCTATTCGGAAGACAAGAAGGACGTTGCAACGGATGTAAGACTGAATTTCCCTTTAGGCTCTTCGAGGTGGATCACGTTGTTGCCAGGTCGCGGGGTGGGACGGACCACCGAGACAATCTGCAATTGCTATGCGGCCACTGCAATCGGACAAAGGGGGACAGACCCCAGGAATACTTGATCGCTCGGCTGAAAGAGGCGGGAATTTCAACGGGCGCCCATTGAGCCTAGGACATTCTGTCCCTAGGACATTTTGTCAGGATTGACAAGGACTTAGCCGCGACTCAATTCTCGCGGCATGGATCCCGAGCTCGTCGCTCTCATTGCCCGCCGCGCGGCGGCGTACCGCGCCGTCCAGGACCGCGTCGGCGCTTCGTTCCGGTGTCTCGACCCGGAGGTTGACGACGCGCCCGCTCCGACTGCGGTCGAGAACGACGACGGCGCTGTCCAGGTCCGCATCCAGGGACCGCTCGACTGGTTCTGGGGCTTCGACGTTCGCGCGCTGATCGCCGACCTCGACGCAGCCGAGCCCAATTCCATTCACCTGCTGATCGAATCGCCGGGCGGATTCCTGTCCGACGGCTTGGCGCTCTACGCCGACCTGCGCGCTCGGCTCCGTGGCGGCGTCACCGTGACGGCGGAGGCGCGCGGCGTGGTGGCATCGGCGACCGTGCTGCCGTTCCTGGCCGCCGATGAACGCGGCATATCCACCGGCACCCAGCTCATGGTGCACGACCCGTGGTCGTGGAGTTTCGAGATTGGGACCGTAGCCGAAATGAGGGCGCAGGTTGAGAAGACCTTTGTCGCGCTGGAAGCCGGCGAGAAGACCTTGCGCGGCGTGATGGTCGAGCGCACCGGCAAGTCCCGCCAGCAGGTCTCGGCGTGGCTCAAGGCGGAGACCTGGTTCTCGCCCGACGAGGCAGTCGAGGCGGGCTACGCGACGGCGGTCATCGAAGACACCTCGGCCGGGCAGGTCGAGCAGGACGCACAGGCACGCGCGCTCGCCCGCCGCACGCTGGCGAATTGGCGGCTCAACCTTCGAAAGGAAGCAGCATGACGAGCCCACAGACCTTCAGCCCGGTCAAATCGGTTGACCCGGCGATTGTTCAGGCGGCGTTCAACGAGTGGCGCGGCAAGCCCGCGAGTTCCATTCAAACACAGCGTGACTCGGTCGAGCGGGACATGGCGCGCGCCTTCGAGCAGGCCGGTCCCGATTTCGACCTTGAGAAGATCGATTGCATCGGCGGCAATACGCTGGCCGAAAAGGCCGAAAACCTGGTCGAGATTCACTCCCGGCTTTCCGGCCTCGAGGACGCGCTGGCCGAGCGTACCGAACTCGACAAGGTCGCGCAGGACATCCGCAACGGAAACCGCGGCGGTGGTCCGACCGAGGCAGCCCCGGCGCAGCCGGTGGTGCTTCGCCAGCCCCGGCCGCCACGGATCTCGGATCACGTCTACCGGGACCTGCGGGAGCGCGGGCTCGATCTCGTCCAGGCATCGCGCGGTGGCGGACTTTCTATCGAATCGCAGCTTCCGGGCAACGATATCCTGAACACGCTGTTCCAGACGACCGATGGCTGGGCGCCCGAGGTCATCCGCGATCCTGGCTATGTGGTCTCTCCGCAGCGCCCGGTGCAGGTCACCGATATCATTCCGCGCAGCGTGACCACGCAGAACGCCGTCAAGTTCATGAAGGAAACGACCTTCACCAACGCGGCGGCGGAGACCTCCGAAGCCGCTTTGGCGCCAGAGGCAACGTTGAAGGTCGAGGAACAGGACATGCCGATCTCGAAGATCGCGGTCTCGATCCCGACCACCGAGGAAGAGCTTGCGGACGAACCGCAGAGCCGCTTCTACCTCGACGACCGACTCATGTTCATGATGCGCCAGCACATCGACAAGCAGATCCTGCTCGGCGACGGCACGGCGCCGAACCTCACAGGCGTCCTGGACTACACGGCGAGCGACGAGATCCAGACGGAGAGCTGGACGCACGGTACCGGGGATGCGCTCTCGAAGCCCATGACGACCATGCGATTAGCCAAGACGAAGGTCGCGCTCGGCGGCCGCGCGATGGCCTCGCACTTCGTCATGCACCACACCACGTGGGACGAAGTGGCGACCTCGGAGTCGTCCGCCGGCGGGTACTATTTAGGGAACCCCATGGCGGACTTCAGCGAGCGTATCTGGGGTCTTCCGGTGGTTCTCTGCGACGCCCTGTCCGACGGCACCGCCGAGGACGATGTCAACGGGTTGGTCGGCGACTTCCGCAACTTCGCCAACCTGCGCGTCCGGCGAGACTTCCTGACCGAGGTCGGGGTGTCCAACGACGACTTCCTGAAGGGCATTCTGCGCATCCGCGGCACGGTGCGGGTCGCGCTGGTCATCTACCGCCCGCAGGCGTTCTGCAAGATCGACCGCCCGGCCTGACGGTGGACGCATCGGAGTCCGGGCATGGCCACGGAGGCGATTGAGGTCGTCTCACTCGAGGAGATGAAGGCCGAGCTTCCGGCCGCATCGCATCGGGAAGAAGCGCTCAAGGTCCAAATCGCGAGCGCCGTCTCGTTCGTCTCCCGTCTCATCGAGGCGCCCCTTGTCGACATCACAGAGACTATTCACATTCCCCGCCCGGCGGACAAGGTCGAATACTGGACGCCTTCCAGACAACTTTCGACAACGGTGTCTTGTCCCTGACCGTGACGGACGAGAACGATGGGACGGCTATGTCCCTGAACAGCCGGGACCATACCTATTCTAGCCTGATCGGCACGGCGTATGCGGAAGATGGGGAGATCCCCGGCGTTTCCGTAGGGGCTTGGGTCCTGGCGCGGCAGACGGAGGGTACGACGACAGTGGCCGTGGCGTATACCTCTTGGGAGAGTGTGGACTCGACGAATTACCTAGCCGGCGGATACTGGGTGACGGGCGTGGACGACGGCGCCGGCGGGGTGGACCTTGACCTCGGCGCCTTCTTCGACTGGGGCGCCGGTTCGATCTTCAATCATGGCGATAGCTGGACGAAGCCGACAACCGGCACCGCCGCCTATACCGGCGCTGCGCAAGGCACCTATCTCTACGAGGGAACGGAGAACGATCTTGGTATCTGGACGGGTGGCCTGAAGCTTGACGCCGATTTCAACGACGGCACCATCAGCGGCGGAGTGGAAAGCATTTACCACTACTCTGCCCTCAGTGACCTGGAGGATGGTGAGGGGATCGGGTTCGACGGCTCAGTTACCCTCGGCGGCGCGCCGATCGCAGACGACGGAACGTTTAAGGGGACTTTGTCCATCGTCGGCCCCGACATTACTTCCTCTTCGGGCAACTGGGGCGGCGTGTTCTCCGACAACGATGACGCGGACACGACCCCCGATTGGGTCGGTGGAACTCTCGGCGGAACCTTCGAGGACGACGGCGGCGAGGGCGCCTTCGTCGGCGTGTTTGTGGGTGCCAACGAGTAATTCCGGTGGCTGGCGCCGGAGGTTGACCGCTCGAACGCTCCGGGCCCGAGGCCATCCGAGCGCCGCATCGCGGCGGCGCTCGGCGATGGGGCAGCCGCCTACAGGAGCTTCACGCCCATGCTGTCGCTGGTCCATGAGCGCCGGGCCTCGAACATCGCGCTTCACGAATATCGGCGCAGCCGGGCCGAGATCATGCTTCGCCGTCGCTTCTGATCGGCGTGGTTGCAGGACACCTCATGCTGATCGGGACGCGGCCGTGCGAGAATGCGCATCCAGCCGCGCTGCCCGTCGAGGTCGCGGCATCCAATACCGAGCGGCCACCCGCGCGCCAGATGTCGATTTCCCCCGTCATCGTCCTGGATCGGCGCAGCGAGCGTCGCCGGCGCGATGTCGGGAGCGGCGAGTCCTAGCGCGCGAACACCCCCCGAACAAACTGCCACGAACGCATGGCAAAGGGCGTTGGCTGGTGGAATAAATCAGACTAAGTGGCGAGAAAGGTGCGGGGCGGCGTTTGAAAAGCCTTTTGGTTCCCCGCGCCTTTGGGCAGGTGGTTGGAATCAAAGCATTTCCTCAACCCTCGATGGGGGAGGGTTGGGGGGGTGAGGTGCGGATGCGCCATTGTTCTCTGAACCCCTCCCCCAACCACGCGGGGGAGGGGGGATAGGTCAGCGGCGCCTGTAGCGGCGGTCCGTTGTGGGTTTGAGCGCGTTCCAGGCCGCGGCCGCATGGCGCATTGTCTTTCCCTTGTTCGCCCTATCGGCGAAGTAGGCGCGGACAAATCGATTGTACTCGGCGTGGCCCACGATTTTGGGCGTGTAGTCCTTGCTACGGCGTCGCTCCCGCTCCGCCAGCCATTCGTCGATGAGATCACCGTAGGTGAGGCCATCGTTGGCGAGCCGGTATTGATTGACGTGGTAGGTGAAATGGAAGCTGGGGCCGATCTGTGATTCGAAGAACTGCCGGGTTCTCTTGTCGCTTCTGTAATTGAGGACTGGGGTGTCACGGTGCAGCGGCTTGTCGGAGTCGCGCGGCGCTTTGATCGACTGTTTCTTTTCGCGTTCGGGCTGACCGCGCAACGCGCGCAGAATGCGGGCGCTCAGTTCCGGTTTGTAGCCGTGAGTGCCTAAGCCGAGCTGTCGGGCGAAGGCGATGAGATCGGCCTTCATCCAGTAATAGGTCTGGAAGTCCCGGAAGCTCATGCCCGGCTTGAGCTGTGGCTTGCGTTTTGTGCCCTTGGTCGCCATCGACGGGCGCCTCAGTCATGCGTCTCGGGGTTATTCTACGGGCGCGGCGGCGGGCGGTACCCAAGGAGCATGATGGCATGGCAGAGAGCGCTGAGGTCCAGCGATGGCTGAACGATTTCGATCATCCGCTGAAAGATGCGATCACACGGGTCCACGAGGTCGTCCTCCAATCGGACCAGCGCGTCGAAGAATGCATCAAATGGAAGAGTCCGACCTTCACGTTCCAAGGGAACATCGCGAGTATCAATCCCAACACCAAGAAGAAGGTGGGTCGGTCGTGTCCCTTTGAGTGGTGTAGGAGCTGTGGGTAACCGGCTTGCCGTAGCGACCGCCAAGAGTCTGGCCTAGGCAAGCCGGTTATCCACAGCGGGCGGTCATCGCGGTTTCCGGTTTAGGGTTGGGTTGTGGCAACGCAACCTGGAACCAATGGAGACCACGATGACCGACGACATGATGACGCTTCGTAGTTTGCTGGAAAAGAGTTCTGACGCCGATCTGCTGCGCGAGATGATCGGCTTCACCGCCCAGCGTTTGATGGAACTGGAGGTCCGGGGCCTGACCGGCGCCGGCCACGGCGAGCGTTCGCCGGCGCGCATCAACCACCGCAACGGCTATCGCGACCGGGTGTGGGAGAGCCGCGCCGGCAGCGTCGCGCTGAACATTCCCAAGCTGCGGAAGGGCTCCTACTTCCCCGGCTTCCTGGAGCCCCGGCGGATGGCCGAGAAGGCGCTCACGGCGGTGATCCAGGAGGCCTACATCCAGGGCGTCTCGACCCGATCGGTCGATGACCTGGTCCAGGCCATGGGTATGACCGGCATCTCCAAGAGCCAGGTCTCGCGGCTCTGCGGAGAGATCGACGACAAGGTCCGGACCTTCCTCGAGCGGCCCCTGGAAGGCGACTGGCCCTACCTCTGGCTGGATGCAACCTATGTGAAGGTGCGCCAGTCCGGGCGCATCGTCTCGGTCGCGGTGATCGTCGCCGTCGCCGTCAACACCCAGGGCCGGCGCGAGGTCCTCGGCATGGCGGTCGGCGCCTCGGAGGCCGAGACCTTCTGGACCGAGTTCCTCCGATGCCTGGCCAGACGGGGTTTGCGCGGCGTCACGCTGGTGATCTCCGATGACCACAAGGGCCTCAAGGCCGCCGCCGCTCGTGTCCTCAACGCCACTTGGCAGCGCTGCCGGGTGCACTTCATGCGCAACCTCCTGGGCCATGCCGGCAAGCAGGGCCGGCGCGTGGTCTCCGCCTTCGTCGCCACCGCCTTCGCCCAGGAGGACGCCGCGGCCGCCAAGACCCAGTGGCGCCAGGTGGCCGACCAGCTCCGCCCCAAGGCGCCCAAGCTGGCAAACCTCATGGACCAAGCCGAGCCCGACGTGCTGGCCTATATGAGCTTCCCCAAGGAGCACCGCACCAAGCTCCACTCGACCAATCCCCTGGAGCGCCTCAACGGCGAGATCAAGCGCCGCACCAACGTCGTCGGCATCTTCCCCAACGAGGCCGCCATCACCCGACTGATCGGCGCTATCCTCATGGAGCAGAACGACGAATGGGCGGTGCAGAGGGCGCGCTACATGACCCTGGAAACCATCGCGCCGGTGAGCGACAATGCCCTCATCAAGATGCCTCCCGAGGCCGCTTGAGCGATCCGGCTCAGCCCGCCGGACACCGCGACCCGCTCGCGGCTCTTACACCACGTCCCGGGACACGATCATGAACCCGTGACCATGACCGATCATTTACTGCTAAACCGAGAACTCGACTTCGAATACGGGGTGCCCGCACAGGTTTCGCCGTGTATTCGCCGAGTCATCGCTGAGAATCCGTCGCCGTTCACGTTTTTCGGAACCGGTACTTATCTGATCGGTCGGGAGGCGGTTTGCGCCATCGATCCCGGTCCCGACCTCCCGGCGCACATCGCCGCGCTCAACACCGCGATCTCGGGCGCCCGCCTCAGCCACATCTTGATCACCCACACCCACCTCGACCACTCTCCGGCAGCACGGCCGCTCAAGGCCGCGACCGGGGCAACGATCTATGGCTTCGGCCCGCACGGCCACCAGCGCACCGACGATGCACCGGTCGAGGAAGGGGCCGACCACGACTTCACGCCCGACGAGACGTTGCGCGATGGCGATGTCATCGAGGGCGACGGCTGGACGATCGAGGCTGTGCATACCCCGGGCCACACGTCCAACCATCTCTGCTACTGCCTGCGCGAGGAGGCCGCGCTCTTCTCCGGCGATCACGTGATGGGCTGGTCGACGTCGGTCATCTCACCGCCCGATGGCGACATGGGCGCCTATTTCGAGAGTCTCGACAAGCTCGCCGCGCGCGATGACCGCATCTACTGGCCGACGCACGGGCCGCCAATCACCGCGCCGCAGCCGCACGTGCGCGCCTTCATCGCCCACCGCCGCGCCCGCGAGGCCGAAATCCTGGCCTGCCTCGAGCGGGGTATCGCCACCATCCCCGGCATGGTGGCGACTATATATGCCGATGTTGCGCCGGCCCTTCACCCGGCCGCTGCGCGCTCGGTGCTGGCACATCTCATCCATTTGGTGGAGAGCGGGCGCATCGTCTGCGACGGTCCGCCCACGGCCGAGTCTGTTTTTGGCCGGCGATTGTAATCCCACCTGCCCGCGCTTATGTTGAGCGCATCAGTTCTCGGCAACCCGGCGTATCCTGCTTCGTCACGCCGACCTAGCCGGCATATCCCCAGAGAGTTCGAAGAGCTGAGACCCGCTCGCGCACGGAGCGCGGGCGATGGCAACCATACGATTAAGGAACGACACATGATTCAAGGAACCGTGAAATGGTTCGACTCGATCAAGGGCTACGGCTTCATCAGCCCCGATGACGGCACCAAGGACGCCTTCGTCCACATCTCGGCGGTGGAGCGCGCCGGCTTGACGGCATTAGCCGAAGGCCAGCGCGTCGAGTACGAGCTGCAACGCGGCCAGAACGGTAAGAGCGCGGCGGCGAACCTCGCTCTACTCGACTAACGCGACCTGCTTCAATCAGCTATGGGAAGGTCCGCCATCCGGCGGGCCTTCTTTCGTTGCGCCGCCCTACGCCGGTCGCTACGCCATGGTTCGAGACGGCGCGTCGCGCCTCCTCGGCACGAGGGTGGGTCTTTGAATGTGGAACCACCTCATCCTGAGGAGCGACACGAAGTGTCGCGTCTCGAAGGATGGGAGTTGCTCACGCACTCGGCAGGACGTGGTCCTTGTAGGTCTCGCGGAGCTGGGCCTTCAGCAGCTTGCCGGTACCGGTGTGAGGCAGCTCATCGATGAAGACCACGTCGTCGGGCAGCCACCACTTGGCGATCTTGCCCTCGAAAAAGCCGAGCATCGCGTCGCGGTCGAGCTTGGCTCCCTCGTTGCGGACCACCAGCAACAGCGGCCGCTCGTCCCACTTGGGATGCGCGATGCCGATGACGCAGGCCTCGGCGACTTCCGCGTGGCCGACGGCGATGTTCTCTAGCGCGATCGAGCTGATCCACTCGCCGCCTGACTTGATCACGTCCTTGGTGCGATCGACGATGTGCATGAAGCCGTGGCCATCCAGAGTCGAAACATCGCCGGTGTTGAACCAGCCGCCCTCATCGAAGGCCTCGGCCCCCTCGCCCTGGTAGTAGCTGCGGCACACCCACGGGCCCCGCACCTTGAGGTTGCCGAAGGCCTCACCGTCGCGAGCGAGCGCCTGGTCGGCATCGTCGACGATCTTCATCTCGACGCCGTAGACGCACCGGCCCTGCTTCTCCTGGATGTCATAGCGCTGTGCGGCGGGGAGCTCGGCCATGCCCGGCTTAAAGGTGCCGAGGCTGCCGAGCGGGCTCATCTCGGTCATGCCCCAGGCGTGAATCATGCTTACCCCGTACTGCTCCTCGAAGGTCTCGATCATCGAGCGCGGCACCGCCGAGCCACCGGAGACCACGCGCTCGAGTTGGCCTAAGCCCCCGCCGGTCTCCTTGAGGTGGGCGAGCAGCATTAGCCATAAGGTCGGCACCCCGGCGGTGATCGTCACGCCTTCGCCCTCGATCATCTCGTGCAGGCCGGCGCCGTCCATGCGCGGCCCGGGGAAGACAAGCTTCGCCCCCACCATGGCGGCGGCGTACGGGATACCCCAGGCATTGACGTGGAACATCGGCACCACCGGCATGACCCTATCGCGGCAGCCAAGACCGATGACGTCGGTCTGACAGGCGACCAGGCTGTGCAGCACCGTCGAGCGGTGCGAGTAGACCACCCCCTTGGGATCGCCGGTGGTGCCGGAGGTGTAGCACAGGCTCGAGGCGGTCCCCTCGTCAAACACCGGCCAGTCGTAATCGGCTGATTCGCCGGCGATCAGCGCCTCGTAGGCCATGGCGCCGTTGAGCTTGGTCTCCGGCAGGTGCCCCTCGTCGGTCATCACGACGAAGCCCTTGACCGTTTTCAGGTGGGGCGCCAGGCCCTCGGCGAGCGGCAAGAAGGTGGTATCGAGGAACAGGTATTGGTCCTCGGCGTGGTTCAGAATGTAGGCGAGCTGTTCGGGAAAGAGCCGCGGGTTCAGCGTGTGCAGCACCGCGCCCATGCCGGACAGGGCATAGTAGAGTTCGAGGTGCCGATAGCCGTTCCAGGCCAGGGTCGCCACCCGATCGCCCGGCTTGACGCCGAGCTGTTCCAGCGCATGGACGAGCTGCTTGGCGCGCGCCTCAAGGCCCGCGTACGTGGTGCGGTGGATCGGCCCCTCGACGGTGCGCGAGACGATCTCCCGCTCACCGTGATAGAGCGCCGCGTGTTTGATGATCGAGGAGACCAGCAACGGGGTCTCCATCATCAGGCCCTGCATCTCAACCCTCCCCGAAAGAAAGCCTCCAGGCAGCATAACCGCGCCCGCCCGACAAATGGACTCCGGCGCCGTGGCACTCTTGAATACCCCGCGCGGGAGGACGCGGGCGAAGCGGGCTAGAGAACCCTGCGTAGCTCGGAGGCAATGGTCTCGAGAACGCCTTCGGTATTCTCGATGACCTCGTTGTTCCAGAACCGCACGACGCGAAAGCCGCGTTCCCCAAGCCATCCGGTTCGACGCTCGTCGCGAGCGGTTCGACGCGCATGCTGACCGCCGTCAACCTCGACAACGAGCCGGCGTTCGAAGCAGACGAAATCAACGATGTAGGGGCCGATCGGCGCCTGACGGCGGAAGCGGTGACTATCGAGCTGCCTTCGTCGGAGCTGCCGCCACAGTAGGGCCTCGACCTCCGTTGGCGCAGATCGTAAGCGTCTGGCCGTCTCGTTTGCGACGATCCGAGCATACCTCCCCACCCCAACCCTCCCCGCAAAGGGGGAGAGATACCTTTCACGTGATGCTTCGCACCATTTCTCTCCCCCTCCCCCAGCGCGGTAGGGGGAAGGGGGCCAGAGGATCATGATGTGGCCGCCGCGTCGTCCAGTCGCCGGCTTCGAGCGGCAGCTCACCCCCACCTACCCGACCCTCCCCATCGAGGGTCGTCGAGGGGGAGGGAGCTACAGCCTCATGGGTTCAGCCACTGCGGTAGGATCTGCTCGAACCCGAGGCAAACCGCCCCTGCCCACCAAATGGACTCGGGTCCGCGCGCCGCCTACACTCGACACCAGACATCCCGGGGAGAGCCATGAACTTCGCACCGAACTCGGCGGCCGCGCGTGATATCGCGCACGTCATGCACGCCTACACCAACCAGGTCGCCCACCAGCGCAAGGGGCCATTCATGGTCTCCGGCGGCAAGGGCATCTACATCTACGACGAGAACGGCAAGGAGTACATCGAGAGCCTGTGCGGGCTGTGGTGCGCCTCGCTCGGCTACAGCGAGGAGGCGCTGATCGAGGCCGCGATCAAGCAAATGCGGATCCTCCCGACCTATCACACCTTCGCGCACAAATCGTCCACCCCCTCGATCGACCTGGCCGAGAAGATCAAGGAAGTCCTGCCGGTGCCGATGTCGAAGGTGTTCTTCGCCAACTCGGGCTCCGAGGCCAACGACACCCTGGTCAAGCTCATCCGTTTCTACAACAACGCCAAGGGCCGGCCGAAAAAGAAGAAAATCATCTCGCGCGAACGCGCCTACCACGGCGTCACGCTCGTCGCCGCCAGCCTCACCGGCCTCGCCGTCAACCACCGCGACTTCGACCTGCCGCTCGACGGCATCCTCCACACCGCCTGCCCCGACTACTATCACGGCGGGCGGCCGGGCGAATCGGAGGAGGACTATGCCACGCGCCTGGCCGACGAGCTCGACCAGCTCATCGTGGCTGAGGGGCCTGAGACCGTCGCCGCCTTCATCGCCGAGCCGGTGATCGGTGCCGGCGGGGCGCTGACCCCGCCTGCGACGTACTTCGACAAGGTCCAGGCGGTCCTCGAAAAGCACGATGTCCTGTTCTGCGTCGATGAGGTGATCTGCGGCTTTGGCCGCACCGGCAACATGTTTGCCTGCGAGACCTACGATCTCAAGCCGGCCACGATCACCATGGCCAAGGCCCTGTCGGCGGCCTACATGCCGATCTCGGCGCTCGCCATCAACGAGGAGCTCTACTCGGTGATCGCCGCCCAATCCGACCGGGTCGGCACGCTGGCCCACGGGTTCACGTACTCGGGTCACCCGGTGCCGGCGGCGGTGGCGCTGCGCACCATCGAGATCTATCAGGAACGCAATGTCGTCGACCACGTGCGCGATCTCACCCCCCACTTCCAGGACCGGCTGCACGCCTTCACCGACCATCCGATGGTCGGCACAACCAGCGGGGTGGGGCTGATGGGCGGGGTTGAGTACGTCGCCGACAAAGCCACAAAGAAGGCCTTCGAGCCGGCCGGCAAGGTCGCGCCCAAGGTCACCGAGTTCGCTGAGCTCTATGGCCTGATCGCCCGGCCGATGTTCGAGCGCACGGTGTTCGCCCCGCCGCTAATCATCACCCACGCCGAGATGGACGAGATGTTCGACCGCTACGCCAAGGCCCTCGATGACACCTGGGCCTGGGTCCAAGAAGGCGGCCTCGACCGCGACGAAGACTGACGTTCATCCGCCATCACCCTCCCGCCTAGCTTACGCTCGCGGGTCGCTCCCTCTCCCGCCTGCGGGGGAGGGTGTGCCGGTGTACGGTTCGCGGCTCACCCATCCGCCTTCATCTCGCACCAGGCGCGTATCACCGCTTCGATCGCCGAGGTCTGCGCCTCGACGTCCCGCAAATCTGCAAAGTACATGTACTTCACGGTTCCACCGCCACCGACCAGGCTTGGATGGCTGCCAGGAATCTCCGCGCCACGATGAAACATCAGGCCCACCGATCGTGCCCCGGGACGTGGTGTAAGAGCCGCGAGCGGGTCGCGGTGTCCGGCGGGCTGAGCCGGATCGCTCGAGCGGCCTCGGGAGGCATCTTGATGAGGGCATTGTCGCTCACCGGCGCGATGGTTTCCAGGGTCATGTAGCGCGCCCTCTGCACCGCCCATTCGTCGTTCTGCTCCATGAGGATAGCGCCGCTCAGTCGGGTGATGGCGGCCTCGTTGGGGAAGATGCCGACGACGTTGGTGCGGCGCTTGATCTCGCCGTTGAGGCGCTCCAGGGGATTGGTCGAGTGGAGCTTGGTGCGGTGCTCCTTGGGGAAGCTCATATAGGCCAGCACGTCGGGCTCGGCTTGGTCCATGAGGTTTGCCAGCTTGGGCGCCTTGGGGCGGAGCTGGTCGGCCACCTGGCGCCACTGGGTCTTGGCGGCCGCGGCGTCCTCCTGGGCGAAGGCGGTGGCGACGAAGGCGGAGACCACGCGCCGGCCCTGCTTGCCGGCATGGCCCAGGAGGTTGCGCATGAAGTGCACCCGGCAGCGCTGCCAAGTGGCGTTGAGGACACGAGCGGCGGCGGCCTTGAGGCCCTTGTGGTCATCGGAGATCACCAGCGTGACGCCGCGCAAACCCCGTCTGGCCAGGCATCGGAGGAACTCGGTCCAGAAGGTCTCGGCCTCCGAGGCGCCGACCGCCATGCCGAGGACCTCGCGCCGGCCCTGGGTGTTGACGGCGACGGCGACGATCACCGCGACCGAGACGATGCGCCCGGACTGGCGCACCTTCACATAGGTTGCATCCAGCCAGAGGTAGGGCCAGTCGCCTTCCAGGGGCCGCTCGAGGAAGGTCCGGACCTTGTCGTCGATCTCTCCGCAGAGCCGCGAGACCTGGCTCTTGGAGATGCCGGTCATACCCATGGCCTGGACCAGGTCATCGACCGATCGGGTCGAGACGCCCTGGATGTAGGCCTCCTGGATCACCGCCGTGAGCGCCTTCTCGGCCATCCGCCGGGGCTCCAGGAAGCCGGGGAAGTAGGAGCCCTTCCGCAGCTTGGGAATGTTCAGCGCGACGCTGCCGGCGCGGCTCTCCCACACCCGGTCGCGATAGCCGTTGCGGTGGTTGATGCGCGCCGGCGAACGCTCGCCGTGGCCGGCGCCGGTCAGGCCCCGGACCTCCAGTTCCATCAAACGCTGGGCGGTGAAGCCGATCATCTCGCGCAGCAGATCGGCGTCAGAACTCTTTTCCAGCAAACTACGAAGCGTCATCATGTCGTCGGTCATCGTGGTCTCCATTGGTTCCAGGTTGCGTTGCCACAACCCAACCCTAAACCGGAAACCGCGATGACCGCCCGCTGTGGATAACCGGCTTGCCTAGGCCAGACTCTTGGCGGTCGCTACGGCAAGCCGGTTACCCACAGCTCCTACACCACTCAAAGGGACACGACCGGGTTCATCCCTGCATGCAAGGGAAATCCCTAGGTCGGTGGGGAGTCGTGGTGACTCTATTCAACAAATCACTACCGTTGTGTCGGGAACGGCACGGTCTGTTACCGTGCTCAACTGTCAAGAGTCCGATCCGCATTTCGAATACTTCATTGCGGGGCATAACAGGAACATCGCCTTAATTGCGTCGCGGCACGAGATAGAATAAGTACCAACACGCGAGACCTCGCAAGAGCCCAACAAATCGCCCCGGGAAAGGGAGAGCCCAGGACGAGCATGTGGACCCTAGTGCACCGGTTTGAGCCGGAAACGGAAGCGCGCTTTCAGGCCCATTTATGCCGAGCGTTCGATTCCGTTCATCCGTTTTTTTTTGCCTGTTGCCATCACGCTATATCTGTTCTTCCTGTTTTGGGATCACGCTATCGATCCGAGCCAGATCGGGCTGACGCTGGCGGTCCGCATCTCGTTCTGCATCATCGCCATCACGGTATTCGGGCTGACCTTCCTCGATTTCTTCGAGCGGTGGGCACAGGCTATCCTGTGCGCCACCGTGATCACCGGCGCCGCGGGCGTGTTGCTGGTGCTGATGATTCTGCCTGACGGATTCACATACGGCATCGGCGGCCTGTTGCTGGTCGTCATGTACACCTGCGGCTTCATCCGCCTGTAATTGCGCCCGGCGCTGATCGCCTGTGGCGGCATCATCGTGCTGACGAACCTCTTTTTTGCTGCCGGTACAAACGACTATTTCACGTACTTCAACACCAACTTCTTCCTGGTGTCGGCCTCGGCCATCGGGCTCTGCTATTCGGGCCTGCTCGAGTGGATGGAGCGGCGCGCGTTCCGCTTCGAGATCGCACTGCGCGACGAGAAGCTCACCAGCGAATCGATCCTGCGCAATTTCATCCCCGACCGCATCGCCCATCGGCTGCGGGACGGCGAGGACAACATCGCCGAGGCCGTCGGCGAGGCAACCGTGATGTTTGCCGACCTGGTCGGCTTCACTCAGCTCACCCAGCGCCTCGCGCCGGGCCACCTGGTCGAGATTCTGAGCGATGTGTTCGGCGCACTCGACAAGGCGGCCGAAGCGCACGGCGTCGAGAAGGTCAAGACCATCGGCGATAACTACATGGTCGTTGGCGGGGTGCAGAACCCCTCGCCCAAGAGCGCCGAGGCGGTTGCCGAGTTCGCGATCGATGCGCTTGAGGTGATCGAGAATTACTCCCGTGAGAAGGAGCTGCCGCTGAAGGTGCGGATCGGCATCGCCACCGGATCGCTGGTCTCCGGCGTAATCGGCACCAAGGTGCCGATCTTCGATCTGTGGGGCGAAACCGTGAACCTGGCGAGCCGTCTCGAATCCCACGACATCGTCGGCGCCATCCAGTGCTCGGAGAGCACCTATTGGCGGCTGCATCAGGACTTCGAGTTCGAGGAGCGTGGCGAGATCCACCTCAAGGGCGATCTGCACGTCAAGGCCTACATTCTGGTGGGGCGCCGAATCAAGGGGCGGACAGCGTCACTGCCGCAGTTACGCGCCACCTCTCCACCGCGGCTTCTCGATGCCGGCTGACCGATAACAAAAGAACGGCGGCCGTAACGATAACAACCGAATACCAGTGGGGGATTCCAGGACATGATTGAACTGGACCGATCAAGCCGGGCGGGGGCGCCCGGCGACACGGGGTAGGGGCGTTGAGCTCGGTCGACGAGCACGCGCGGCGGGAACTGGGACACCAGCCGCCGCTGAGTGTTCGCATCTGGCGTCGGTCCTACCCGGTCTACAATTACGGCGCTCGCAACATCGGCTTCTTCGCGCCGGCCTCGGACCGTTCGGTGCGGCCGGGCAGACAACTGCCGGTGAACCTCGTCTCGGGCAAGACGGTGCTCTACGCCGGGCGGGCCACGATATCAGGGATCGAGCCGACGGCTCACGGCGCCCGCGTCGGGCTGATTATCGATGGCGCCCTCGACGTACCGGGCATCATCGCCGCCTACGACCCGGCCCAAATCGAGCTCACCGGCGAACAGGACGCCGCGGCGATCAACGGCGTGCCGCTCGCCTACCGCAACGCCTGTTACGACGCCGTTTTCCTGCTGCGCCGCTTCCGCTCGATCCTCGATCCCTACGAACGTCACATGACCGGCGACGGTGAGACGGGGCGTGAGCGGTTGGAGGAGTTGGTGTTCGCCTGTCTCGAGCGGCTGTTGCCGGAGTGGCGAGCGCTGTGGCGGATTGCGCATCAAGGCCTGAAACCGGTGCTCGACGACCCGGCGATGGTGCGCGCGACCAAGCAGTTCACCGAGGCGGTGGTGACGCCAGAGCTGATTCGCGGGCCGATCTGGCGGCAGAGCTACGACAAACCGTTCGGTTACCCCGGCGACTATCAGGTCATGAACTACATCTATGACGGCGACAACGCCAACAACGGCAAGGTGGTCGGCGAGACCGCCTTTGCGCGGCTAGTGCATGCGCTTGGCGTCGACATCGGGCGTTTCGTTCGCACCCGGATGGAACTGGTGCGGGACGTGATCACCGCCGCCGTCGAGGAGCGCGCCGCCAGCGGCGTGCCGATGGAGATCATGAGCCTCGGTTGCGGGCCGGCGCGTGAAGTGGTCGAGTGCCTGAAGGCGGGTCTGGCGCCCGTGCCGCTGCGGATCAGCCTGCTCGATCACGAGGTGGCGGCGCTCGACGATGCGCTGGAAAACTGCGCCCCGTTTCAGCCGCGCCACGGCGCGCCGCTTGAGATCGTCCCGCTGCACGCATCGGTGTGGGAACACGCCAACAAGCAGCGGCTCGGCGACCCCGTGCGGAACCAGCACCTTATCTACAGTGTCGGGTTGTTTGATTACTTCCGCCGCAGCCGGTGCGAAAAGCTGATGGCTACGATGTATAGAGCGGCTGGCGCCAGGTGGCCTCCTGGTGATCGGCAACATGAAGGCCGGGACCGACATGATCTGGCCGCTCGAGTTCATCGAGGACTGGTCGCTCAATTACCGTACGCCAGAGGAGATGCGGGCGCTGGCGGCCCCGCTCGGCGCCGCCGCGGTCGAGCTCAGGACCGAATCGACCGGCTACGACCACTTCCTGACTATCCGCAAGCCGAACTAGCCGCCCGCCGCGCGGCGGGCCGGGTCCCCGCCATGATCGCGGTCACGCGTTGACGGCGGCCGCCCGCATCCTGTAGTCCCGCCCCGTGGTCGAGTTCGCCCAGCAGATCATCAGCGGAACCGCCATCGGCTGCGTCTACGCGCTGGTCGCCCTCGGCTTCGTCCTCATCTACAAAGCGACAGAGGTCGTCAACTTCGCGCAGGGCGAGCTGATGATGGTGGGAGCCTTCTTTGCGTTCACTTTCATCGAGTTTGCCGGCTGGCCGTACTGGGCCGGGGCCTTGGTCGCCGTGGCGCTGATGGCGGGTTTGGGCATGGTGCTCGACCGCATCGTCATCCGGCCGCTGGTGGGCCAGCCGGCCTTCGCCATCTTCATGGCGACCATCGGGATCGGCATCCTTGCGCGCAGCGTGGTCGGCGTGGTGCCGGGCTGGGGCACCGAGACCCACGCGCTGGCGACACCCTTCGCCAATCGCGTGGTCGGGCTGGGCAGCCTCACCATCAGCGAAGAGTACCTCGCCATCATCGTCGCGACGGTGCTGCTAGTGGCGGTGCTCGCCCTCTTCTTCCGTTTCACCCGCCTCGGTGTCGCGATGCAGGCGACCTCGCAGAACCAGCTGGCCGCCGCCTACATGGGCGTCCCGATCAAGCACGTCTTCATGCTGATCTGGGGCCTGAGTGCGGCGGTCGCCGGCTTCGCCGGCATCCTGCTCGCGCCCATCGCCTTCGTCCACGTCAACATGGGCTTCATCGGACTGAAGGCCTTCCCGGCCGCCGTCCTCGGCGGTTTCGGCAGTATCCCCGGGGCGATTGCCGGCGGCCTGATCATCGGCATCGTCGAAGCGCTGGCCGGTTTTTACCTGCCGGAGGGATTCAAGGATGTCGCCGCCTACGTGGTACTGCTCGCGGTGCTGATCGTGTGGCCGCAGGGCTTGTTCGGGGTTTCGACCCGGCGGCGGGTCTGACCATGCGCTTCATCAAGAAAACGAGCTACGCGCAGGATCTCACCTTGGTCCGCCACCGTGGCGATGTGCTGTGGTACGGCGCGCTCGGCGTCATATTGCTTGCCGCACCGGCCTATCTCGACGACTACGGGCTCTCGCAGCTGAGCTTCGTCTGCATCTATGCGATCGCCGGCATCGGACTGATGCTGCTCGCGGGATTTACCGGACTGATCTCGCTGGGCCACGCCGCCTTCCTCGCCGCCGGTGCCTACACCACCGCGATCCTCGAAGCCGAGGGCATCGGTTTCATCATCGCCCTGCCAGCGGCAGGTTTGGTGGCGGGCTTTCTGGGCGTGGTGGTCGGGCTGCCGGCGCTGCGACTGACCGGGATCTACCTGGCCATGGCGACGCTCGCCTTCGCCTTCATCGTCGAGGAGGTGCTGACGCGCTGGGCCGGTCTGACCGGCGGCAACAACGGCATGCTGCTGGACGATGCCAGCCTGCTCGGGCTGGCAATCGATTCCGAGGCGCGTTTTTATTATCTCGCGCTCGGCCTCACGGTGGTGGCGATGCTCGGCGCTATCAACCTGCTGCGGGCGCCATTGGGCCGGGCCATGATCGCGGTGCGTGACAGCGAGACCGCGGCCCAGAGCATGGGCGTCAACCTCGCCGCCACGAAGACCACGGCGTTTGCTCTGAGCGCGGCGCTGACCGGCATCGCCGGCGCGCTCTATGCCCACAAGCTCACCTATATCAGCCCCGAGCAGTTCACCATATTTGTCTCGATCGAGCTGTTGCTGATCGTCATCATCGGCGGCCTCGGCTCGCTGCACGGCGCGGTGTTTGGCGCTGCTTTCGTGATCCTGCTGCCCCAGCTCGTCTTGATCCTGCGTGAGCTGTTGCCGCCCGCGATCGCCGAGCTGCCGGGACTGGAGAGCGGCGCCTACGGCCTAGCGCTGATCCTCTTCATCCTGTTCGAGCCGATGGGCCTTTACGGCATCTGGGCGAAGCTCCGCCACTACGGGCGGCTGTTCCCGCTCTACCGGAAGGCCACCTTCAAGCGCCAGAAAACTTATCTCAGGGGGGAGAGTCACTGATGGCGCTCTTGGCCGCCGAGAACCTGGCGGTGAGCTTCGGCGGCATCCGCGCGGTCGACGGGGTGAGCTTCGCCATCGAGGACGGCGAGATCTTCACCATCATCGGCCCGAACGGTGCCGGCAAGACGACGATCTTCAACCTGATCAGCCGGATCTACGAGCCGGACGGCGGGCGCCTGAGCTTCGCCGGCAGCGATATCACTGGCTTGAGCCCGCACCGCATCGCGCGCCTCGGGATAACGCGGACGTTCCAGAACATCGAGCTGTTCGAGAGCGCCAGCGTGCTGCAGAACCTGATGCTCGCGCGCCACCCGCACCGGCGGACCGGGCTCCTCGCCGAACTCCTGTTCTCGCCCGCGGTGCGGCGCCAGGAGATTGCCATGCGTGAGGCGGTGGAGCGGGTGATCGATTTTCTCGAGCTTGCCCACCATCGCGAGACGCGGATCGCCGAGCTCCCCTACGGGGTGCGGAAGGTGGTCGAGCTCGGTCGGGCGCTCGCCGCCGAGCCGCGGCTGTTGCTGCTCGACGAGCCGTCGTCCGGCCTCAACGTCGAGGAGACCCAGGACATGGCGTTCTGGATCACCGACATCCGCGATGAGCTCGGCATCACCGTCGCAATCATCGAGCACGACATGCGCCTGGTCTCGGCCGTCTCCGACCGGGTGTTGGCGCTCAACGACGGCAAGGTACTGGCGAGTGGAACGCCCGCCGAAGTGCAGGAGCACCCCGAAGTGGTGCGCGCCTATATCGGCGGCTGACGATGACGAAAAAACAGCTCCTCATCGTCGCGCACGCGCCATCCCCCAATACCCGGCGGTTGTTCGACGCCGTGGTCGGCGGGGCGCGCGGCGGCGAGACCGAGAACGTCGAGGTGCTGGCGCTCAGCCCGTTCGACGCGGGGCCGACGGAGGTTTTGGCCGCCAACGCAATCATACTCGGGACGACCGAAAACCTTGGCTACATGAGCGGGGCGCTCAAGGACTTCTTCGACAGAACCTACTACCCGTGCCTTGAGAAAACCCAAGGGCTTGCATACTGCCTTTATGTACGTGCCGGTCACGACGGCACAGGTACCCGGCGCGGCGTGGAGACGATCGTCACCGGCCTACGCTGGCGGGCGGTGCAGGAGCCGCTCATGTGTCGCGGCGAGTGGCAAGAGGTCTTCGCAGACCAGTGCGAGGAGCTCGGGGCGGCGATGGCCGCGGGCTTGGACTTGGGGATCTTCTAGCGCCGGGGCCGAAACGCGCTGATCGGTGGCAACACTTAGCGTCGCGCCAGTTCCGCACCGCGGAGAAAGCGGCGGTCGCGGGTCCGTGCGTACTCGACCACGCTCGCGAGGTACAGCGCCGCCGCATGCGCAGCGAGCCATGGCGACCACCGCCCGTCGCTGGCTGGGTAGCGAGGTCGTGTCCCTTTGAGGGGTGTAAGCTGAAAACAAAAAATGTTGGAGTGAGTCAACGGTTTGGGGCGGGTCGTTTTGTCTCCTGATTAAGTGTTATGTTACTGGTAGTTACCGATTTGCGCAAGAGGATTGTGGCGGTGCTGTGCTGATGTAAGAGACGGAGGCATGGGGGAGCACAGTTGCAATCTGGGAAGTAAATGCGTGTGTCTGAGTTGACGGATCTGTCTTGGCGGAGGGGATGCGGTGGACATACGTTTGGATAGAGGCCATAAGGCGGTGACCAGGATCGACGTATCCGGATGGGGCGGTGTTACCTATATTATATGGACTCTTGCAGGTGATAAGGGCCAGAATGCGGGTCCGCCGGGGGGTGTCAGGCCGGGCTGCAAGGTCCCCGGGGCGCCCTCATGAGCCGCCGGCCGGCGGAGCACCGCACCCAGCACGCGGTGATGGCGACTGCGAGCGAATGGGCGCGCATTCGCGAACTGGCGGCGGACGCGGGCATGGATATCTCGCGCTACATCGTGCACCGGGCAACCGTGCCGGACCCGCTGCCGGATACGGTTCTGCGCCGCGCGGTACGCGAGCTTCTGCTGCTCGCCAGGATCGAGGAACAGCGGATGGCCGATGTGGGGCTGGAGGACCGCTGGAAGGCGCTCGGCGATGCCGTCGATACGTGGCTCGACCGGGAGGCGGAGCTCGACCGGCTGACCGATCACGGCGCCGCCGAACGCTGGCGGGCGGTCTCAGGCAGCGCCGATCCCGAGGGCGGCCCCGCGCCGCGGTCCTGAGCGATGGCGAGCGTGGTGCGCCGCACGCTACGCTGCAGCCGAGCCGAGAGGGCCGAGATCAGGGATCGCGCGGCCGCGCTCGGCATGCATGTCTCGGGATACCTGGTTGCCTGCGCGCTGCACGAGGACGCGGGCGGGCCGCGCCGTGACGAGCCGCGGCTGGTGCTGTCGGAAGAACAGCAGCGGACCCTGTACGAGCGGGTGGAGGAGATGGACCGGGTGCGCCGCGCGCTGGGCGAGTCGCTTCCGGGATCGAAGCTCTCGGTAATCGGGGCGATCGCCTTCATGCAGCGCGCGGTCCAGTCGCGCCGGGAGGGCAAGTGATGGCGGAGCGGCGCGCGACACCCCGGGCGCGGCTTGCGATCTCGTGCCTGGAATCGGAGTGGGAACGGATCCGCGAGGTCGCGGATCTGCGCGGCATGTCGATCAACGATCTCATGATCTCGGCCGGGCTGAACGTGGAGCTCGACCCCGCGCAGACGGACGCGCCGGCTTTAGCGCTGAGCGAGGCGGAACAGCGCCGGCTGCTCGACCGTGTGGACCGCCTGGCCGAGAGCATGCTGTCGGCGGCCTCCGGGGGTTCGATCGAACGGCTGCGGCAGTCGGTCGAACTGCTGCTCATGACGACGTTGCGCGACCTTGTCCGGCAGGGCCGCGAGCACGAACTCGGGCCGCTGCTGGTGGCGGCGTTCGGCGCCGACGACGGGCCGGTCGTCGAACGGCAGTTCCGGGAGTGGATGGAGAGCGAGCCGCCGCTGCTCGGTTGACCGGCGCTGCGATCGTCCCCGGACGGCGAGGCGGAGGCGCCAACCCTGGCTGCCGCACCTCACATGCTGATGCCTCTGCGGTGGGAGCGCCCGCGGTGCAGTGTCGGGGTCTGCTCCTGGACCTCCTTCGACGGGTTGAGTACGCGCACGCGACGGGCCTCGTCGGACCAGGCGGCGCGGAAGCAGCCGCGCGCGGTGAGCTCTCCTGCGGTCCGCCGGATCGAGCCGCCGGGCTCCGGCGCGCCGGGGCCGAAGGCGCGGATCACCCGGAGCGCGATCTCGTGCCCGTCGGGGGTCTCGATCCGCGTGGCGACCACGGCCTCGATTGTCCGCACCTCTCCGTTCCGGCCGGCGGCCTCGGTCCAGGCGATGCGGTCGCCCGCGACGGGCTCGGAACAGGCGAGCCGGCAGGCGACGCTGGGCACGGAGTGCTGCCGGGCGGCTTCCAGCCGCGTGAGGGGCGCGTCGT
The DNA here is from genome assembly GCA_965248765.1 of Alphaproteobacteria bacterium. Taxonomy (GTDB): domain Bacteria; phylum Pseudomonadota; class Alphaproteobacteria; order VGEJ01; family VGEJ01; genus CBDFKF01. The sequence goes on along the minus strand of CBDFKF010000004.1, from coordinate 1,704,486 downwards.
CCCGCGCGCGGGTCCCTCCTATGGACTACCTGGACGACCTCCAACATGCATCCCCAGAGGGGTCAATGTTGCACGCCGATCGGGGGTCACGGTTTAACGCCGATTGACACGGTGCAGTTTGCGGCCCGGCAACGTGCATAGCGCCCACGGCTGGCATGACGTGCTGGAGCCGGTTGTCGCCCGGGATCGGGATCGGGAGCTGCGGCGCTACTTCCGAGGGGATGCCGCCTTCGCCTCACCGGACATCTATGAGTTCCTGGAAGCCGAGAGCTACACCTACGCCATCCGTCTCAAAGCCAACGCGGTTCTGCAGGAGAGCATCGCCCATCTGCTCTCCCGTCCCGTCGGTCGTCCGCCAAACCATGTTCGCCGCTTCCATGCCAGCTTCAGCTATCGGGCAGGCTCGTGGGACAGGGAGCGCCGGGTCGTCGCCAAGGTGGAGTGGCACCCAGGGGAGTTGTATCCCCGGGTCGGCTTCATCGTCACCAATCTGGCTCGGCCCGCCGAACGCGTGGTGGCCTTTTACAACCAGCGGGGCACGGCGGAGCAGCACATCAAGGAGGGCAAGAACGCCATCCGGTGGACGCGCCTCTCGTGCCGGAAGTTCCGCAACAACGAGGTCCGGCTTCAGCTTCACGCCCTGGCTTACAACCTCGGCAACGTCATGCGGACGCTGGCCTTGCCGCAGGCGGTGGAGCACTGGTCTCGGACCACGCTCAGGGCTTGAGCGGCAAAGCCGATCAAGGGTTATCAAGATTGGCGCCAAGGTCGTGAGCCACGGCCGGTATATCACTTTCCAACTGGCGGAAGTTGCGGTGCCGAGGGAGCTGTTCCGACAAGTCCTCCGCCTCATCGATGGGCTGCAGCCGGCCCCTTTGCCGCCATGACGGCATTCCATCCCGTAGCATCCAGGTCGCCCGACAGGACAGGTGTGTGCGGCGCAGGTCGAAGTGCGCCCTCACAGTGCGAAATGGTCACGGGGCCGGCTTTCTCATCGCTAAATCAGCCCGATCGAGATCGGACCACAGCCTATCGTGACAGCTCAGAGCCGGTGTCGCGGTCGGATGCTCATTGTGTTACCATTGTCGGCGATCAGTAGGAGCAATCTGGGGAATCCCGACTAACAGGGTGCTGAAAAATTGGCCAGTTATAGCCGGGTTGTGTGGTTTGGGCGGGTTGTTGGTGGCGTAGTTAGGGGTTCGAGGTCGGATCGTGGCGTGGATGGGATGGGGTTCGGCGGCTGTCGGGCATCAGGTCGGCGCCGCGGCGATGAGTTTGGGCAGCCGGACCAGGTTGTAGGCGGCGGCGGTCAGGGTGAACATCCAGCCCACCCGGTCGAGCCCGCGATGCCGGGTCTTGGCCAGCCCGCCGGTGGTCTTGATCCAGCCGAAGCCCTCCTCGATGCGCTTGCGCAGCCGCTGGCTCGCGGCGTAACCCGAATGCCGGGTGGTGCGCCGGTCGATCCGGGTCTTGCGCCGCTTGCCGGTCTTGCTCAGGCGGCCGTCGATGGCGATGTGGGGGGTGACGGCGCGGTCGCGCAACGCCTCGACGAAGTCAGCCACGTCATAGGCCTTGTCGGCGCCGAGCGTGATCCGTCGCCCTCTCCTGCGGCGCCCCAGCATGGCCAGCGCCGCCTCCCGCTCGGCGGTGCCGGTGACCCGGGTCAGCGCGGCATCGACGATCAGAGCGTTGCCGTTCTCCATCAGCAGATGGCCCATGAAGCACAGCCGGCTCGACTGGCCGTCGCCCTTGCGGTAGAGCCGGGCATCGGCATCGCTCGCAGACGCGTGGGTCGCATTCGCACGCCGCGCGCCGCGGAAGTCGCGCTCGGCGTTGCGCCCGGCGCCCGCCGCGTCATCGTCGCCGCCGTCTTTGCGGCGGAAGCTCTTCATCGACGCCCAGGCCTCGATCAGCGTGCCGTCGACCGAAAAGTGCTCCTCCGACAACAGGCGGCGGACCCGCTCGCCTTGCAGTACCGCCTGAAGGAAGCGCGCCGCCACCTCGCCCGCCACCAGGCGGTCGCGGTTCTTCGAGTACACCGTCGCGACCCACACCGGGTCGTCCATCGACAGCCCGACGAACCAACGGAACAACAGGTTGTAGTCCAGCTGCTCCATCAGCTGACGCTCCGAACGAATGGTGTAGAACGCCTGCAGCAGAAGCGCCCGCAGCAGCTTCTCCGGCGCGATCGAGGGCCGGCCCGTCTGCGAATAGAGCCGCTCGAAATCCGCCGACATAACCGCCAGCGCCTCGTCCACCAGAGCCCGGATCAGCCGCAACGGATGGTCCGCCGGTACCCGCGCCTCCAAATCCACGTAGCTGAACAGCCCGCCGCCGCGTTCGTCCTCGCCCCGCATCCCAACCTCCAGCACCGATCACCGCTGGATCAGAGAATCACGACACCGAGAATCACTCCAGTGACTTTTTCAGCAGCCTGCTAAACAGTGTCGGAGGAACCCATATGGTGAATCCCGGGTGAAAGGATTCCTGTCATGATCATGGTCGGTCGAGTCGTCGCGCTATGCTTGTGCTTGATCTCCGGCTTTGTCGCTTGGTTATTCTTGGTTGTGGTGATTCCTGGAATTATCGTCGGAAACACCAATCCAGAGTGGTGGGACAAACTTTTCCCCATTGTATTGTTCGTGGGGTATCTCGTGGGCATAGCGGCGCTGCTGTTACCCGGGGTCATTGGTTGGTCGGTCAAGATCCGCCATGGGGCGCGAAACCCATCTGGTCGCGAACTGGCTCAGTTCGAACACGCGAGCGATAGATTGCATAGAGAATACGAAACACTGAATGGTCGGCGTCTTCCACGACTCAGTTGGCAGGTTGTCGATGCCAAAGAACTGAACGCAATGGCGTTTCCGGCAAGGTGGATTGTCGTGTCAAACCAGTTGTTGCGAGTTACCAATGAAAATGGTGAAGACGGCGAACATATGCTCTATGGCATTTTGGCTCACGAGGTGGGGCATATTCACTACGGAGATACTTCACAGGTTCTATGGATGTCGGCGCTGCTTTGGTCATTCTCACCTTTTAGTTTAGCGGCGCGTTTGATGATCTATCTATGCGGAATACCAGCTTCCATTCCAATCATCGGAATACCCTTTTACCTTCTCTCCTGGATTTTCGTCGGTATGATATGGATCTGTGCAGTCCCGGCAAAAATTGCGTGGTATATCCTCGGGATGACGAGCAGAGCGATTGAATTTCGCGCGGATCGGTTTGCATTCGATATGAAAGGAGGAAGAGGCCTCCAGCTGTTCCTGGAGACAATCTCTGGTGAGGATGTCTATAAGGGCGGCACCATCATGGACTATTACCAGCGCTCGCATCCGCCAGTGGAGTTGCGCCTTGATCGATTGGTTCGGCTTTCCAAGGACGAGGGGCAGGCCACCGAGCAATCCTCCGGATTACCCATCGCCGGAGTTGCCCGATCGCCGGATGAAGGGAATGGTGGCTGCTGACGCTGGAGAGCGGCGAGCGCGCCGGCGGTTGGCGCTGGCTCTATTTGCTGCATTTCCGCGGCGAGACTGTCCGATATCTTGTGTAAGAGAGTGCTGTGGGTTCAATACCTGGTAAACGCACGGGCTTGCACAGATGGCGGAAGCGCTTTCAGTTCAAGGGTTTCGTGGCGCTTAGGGATGCGGGGCTAAGGGTATGTGATCTGGACACGGTCAAGCAGATCCTGGGCTAATGTCCGGGTCAGTTTGACCTCGCGCTGCCGCATGATCTCACCCATTACCGCCGTCTTCATGCCCGCCTGCTGCAATTGCGCGAACGGCTTGCCGGCATCGACCGCATCGAGCTGTTTGGCATCGCCCACCAGCACCACACGCGACACCCGAAGCACCTCCGCGATCTTGAGCAGGTCGCGTGCCTCAACGGTCGAGGCGAGCGAGCCTTCGTCCACCACCAGGACGGTCTTCTTGAAGGCTCCGCGCAATTGACGCTCCCCCTTGTCAGTAAGCCGGCCCTCCGTGATGTCCGCATGCCGTGCAAGGAACCGTTGCAAGGTCTCGCTCCGGATGCCTGCTTCCACGTTCAGAGTCCGTGCAGCGGAAGCCGAAGGCGCGAGACCCGCCACCACAAAGCCGCGCTTTTCGAGAAGCGCCCGAGTGCGGTTCAACATTGTCGTCTTGCCCGTCCCGGCATAGCCCTGCACGCCCACAACCCGGTCCTTCTCCGTCAGAATGAGCTTGACCGCCTCCTTTTGCCCTGCCGTGAGCGGCCCGTTTCTGAGCGCCTTGTCGACTTCCCTCGCGCGCATCACCGGCGTTCCTCGTCCTTCGCTGCTCGGCATCAGCGCAATGGTTTCCTTCTCATCGGCGATCGCCTTGTCGGTGGTAAGCGATTCTCCCGCCACCGGCAGGTTCGCCGCATGCAGCGTTCCCGCCTTCTCGAGCCCCGCGACCGCCTGCTCGGCATCCTCGATCGCCACCAAACCGGGCTGCCAGGAGAGGCCCGCGGCCAACAGCTGGGTGCGGGAGAACACCGCCTCGCGCTCAGAGACATGAGCCACCGCCCAGGCCACCGCCCGGTCCGCGTCACTCTCGACGCTCCGCTCGCCATCACCCGGCTGGCCGGTAGGGGAAGCGGTGCCGGCGGCGAGCGCCATTCCGGCCTCCCGTTGCACGGCCTGGCCGGCCAGGGCCTTGGCATTGAAGCCGAGATCCGCAACCTGTTTCTCCCAATGCCCGCGCAGCGCGTCCCGGTCGACATCGCACTTGTGAGCGCGGGTCATCAGGGCCGTGCGCTCGGCAATGCGCGGGTTGGCAGCGGGGTTTCCGAGGCCGCGCTCGCGCATCGACGCCTCGATCTCGGCGCGGCGTGTCGAGAACGCCTCGATCACCTCGCGGGAGACGCCCGAGATCTCGAAGCGGCCGTCGGCATGGGTCTTCTCGATGCGGTAGCCGAGTTTGGTCAGTTCCCGCGCGAGCTCGCTGCGGTAAAGCGCGCCGATCAGCATCTTCGACGCATAGAGCTTCTCGTTCGCCATGGTGCGCCATTTGCCATCGGCGCCCTGGACCATGTTGGCGATCACGGCGTGGGTGTGAAGCTGCGGGTCGAGATTGCGCGAGGTGTCGTGGCGGAAGGTCGCCGCGACCATCTTCTGGTTCCCGACACGGACCATGCGGCCGGTTTCCGGGTCCTTCAAGCGTGTCTCGACGGCGTTCTTCTCTACCCAAGCGAGGCTGCGGCTCACCGCCCGGTCACGCTGAGCGCCGTCTTCGGGTTCTCGACATCGATGATCGACTGCGCGACCGTGCCTTCCATGGTCGTGCTGGTCGGACAGAAGAATGCGGTGGCCATCGCCGTACGCAACGTCTCGGGGCGGCGGCGCTGGTCGAAGCTCGACGAGTGGCTGGGCGACTCGGGAAGGCCAACCCCACCAGAACTGCGCTACATTGCACAGAACTTATAATGAATCCGCTTACGGTATGCTTACGGAAAGAGATTACCCGGCCTACTCGGACATAAGAAAACCCCTGAAAAAAACAGTATTTTCAGAGGTTTGTTTTGGTTGCGGGGGTAGGATTTGAACCTACTACCTTCAGGTTATGAGGCTGAGTGTTAAACGGAGGCTGCCAACCAAACGATCAATCATCTTGCAAATGGTCACAACCGTTCGAGGAATCGCTTGGATCGACACCGGCAACCGCACGGTCAAATGCCCATGATGGCGGCGATGGATTGCCCGACCCTCTCGGCCGCCGCCTCGACGTCCCGGTCCCCGAGATGGGCGTAGCGCAGCGTCATGCTTACGCTGGCATGGCCGAGCAGGCGGGAGACCACCGGCACCGGCACGCCGTTCATCACCGCGTGGCTGGCATGCGTGTGGCGGAGGTCGTGAAGGCGAACGTCCTCAATGCAAGCCTCGCGCCGGGCGCGATACCAGAACCCAAGGTTGCGGCTGCGGGGCCGGGTGGGATCGCTCGGGGAGGGAAATACGAAGGGGCTTCCGCCGCGCGGTCGGCGTTCGAGAATACGCCGGGCCGGGGTATTGAGGGGAACGATCCTGGGCCCCGTCTTGCCGTCGGCGAGGACCAGCCTGTCGCGATCGACTTCCGACCAGCGCAGCCGGAGGATCTCGCTTCTGCGGCATCCGGTCAGGAGCAGAAGCCGGATGATATCCGCCTGCTCACGCCTGCTATGGCGGGTCTGCCTGTCCAGCACCCTATGGAGCCGGGATATCTCTTCCCGTGACAGAAAGCGCGTGAGCACCGGCCGCCGGTTCCTTTTCACGGCTCGCGCGGTGTTGGTTTCGACATGGCTGCGGGCGACAGCGAAGTTTATGATCTGCCGGAGAAGATCGAGCGCGTGGTTGGCGTTGCCGGGCGCGGTCCGGCTGAAGGCATCGAACCAGCGCCCGATGCGCGCCGTGGTGATGCGGTCGAGCGGTTTCGATCCGAAGGCGGGCAGGAGCTGGCGGTCGAGCAGGGACTGGACGGCCATTTTCGTGGACGGCTTGTATCCATCGAAATGGGCCTCCTTCCACGCGTCCTCGACGAAGTCCCGGAACAGCGGAGCCGCGCGCCTGGGCGCTCCGGCCACTTCCGGTTCCGCCTTGCGCGCATGGCATTCCCGGCGGACCTCCGCGACGGTCTTCAGCGACACCGGGCCGAGAGAGACCCGTCTCGATCGCCCGCCAGCATTCTTCAGCAGGATATAGCTCCGCCCGCCCGAGGGCCGAACCCGAACGCCGAGGCCGGCGACATGATTATCCCAGACCGTGTATTCCCGCTCGCGGGGGCGGAGACGGGCGATGGCGGCGTCGGTAAGCCGCATGCGTTCCTTGCTTGCCATGCCTCAGCCCTCCAGCACGGCGCCGACCGTCTCGGCAGCTTCGCGAACCATTGTGTCGGCCAGATGCGTGTATTTGAGCGTCGTCTCCGGGTTCCGGTGACCGAGCAGCCTGGCGATGGTGAGGACGGTCTCACCTTGCCGCAGGGCGATGCTGGCATGCGTGTGGCGGAGGTCGTGCAGGCGAACGCCGGGCAACCCGGCTTCGGCACGAACCGTGTCCCAGAACCCTTCGAGCCAGCCCTTGTTCCTCGGCCCTTTGCCGCGCGCCGCCGGGAACACCCACTGTCCGGTCCGGTCCAGCCCGTCGAGAACGTTCCGGGCCGGCCGCGACAGCCAGACGGTGCGGGACCCGGTCTTGCTGTCGCGTAGAAAGAGGTGACCCTCGCGGTAGTCGGACCAGCGGAGGGTCAAGATCTCGCTCTTGCGGCATCCCGTGAGCAGGAGGAGCCGGACCACGGCGACCTGCCGGGGCGATGTGTCCACATGGGCCGACAGTGTTGCGGACAGGCAGCGTATCTCGTCGTCGGACAGGAAGCGCGCCCGCCCCTTGCGGCGGTAGCGCCGGATGCCGAGGCAGGGGTTCGAACCCTCCGGTCGAAGGCCCATGGCTTCCGCCTCCCTTATGATGACGGAGAGCACCGGCATGGACCGGTCGGCGGCAACCGGCGTGGCGCGCAGCGAGGCGAACCAGTCGCGGACATTCCGCCGGTCGATGTCGGCGACTTGCCGTCCCCGGAAGTGGGGCAGGATTTGGTTTTTCAGGTAGCACCGGTTGACATCGAGCGTTCCCGGCTTCCAGAGCCTCCGGTAGCGCTCGAATACGGTCTCGGCGACGGCCTCGAAGAGGGTCTCGGCGGGATCGCGGGGCGGGCCCTCTCCCCGCCGGATCGCGGCGAGCGTTCGGACCGCGCAGGACCGCGCCTGGCCCACACCCATGGCCGTGGCGTCGCCGACGATCTTCCAAACGCGTTCTCCCCGGTGCTGGCAATGGACGAAGAAGCGTTTGCGGCCGGAGGGCAGCACCCGGACACCGAAGCCCCTGAGCTTGCCGTCGCGGATATCGTAGGCGGTCCTGCGCGGCCGCAGCACCTTGACGCGGGCGTCGGTCAGCATGACCTTGGGCATGAACCTTCTCCCGATTGCGGTTGCAGCCGGGGAAGCGGGAGTTGCGCAATCCGTTCCGCTGCAACAATTGCCAGGAGAAAAAACGACCCTGTTTCAGAGAGTTAGCACCGAAGGTGCGTTGAGTGGTGTAGGAGCTGTGGGTAACCGGCTTGCCGTAGCGACCGCCAAGAGTTTGGCCTAGGCAAGCCGGTTATCCACAGCGGGCGGTCATCGCGGTTTCCGGTTTAGGGTTGGGTTGTGGCAACGCAACCTGGAACCAATGGAGACCACGATGACCGACGACATGATGACGCTTCGTAGTTTGCTGGAAAAGAGTTCTGACGCCGATCTGCTGCGCGAGATGATCGGCTTCACCGCCCAGCGTTTGATGGAACTGGAGGTCCGGGGCCTGACCGGCGCCGGCCACGGCGAGCGTTCGCCGGCGCGCATCAACCACCGCAACGGCTATCGCGACCGGGTGTGGGAGAGCCGCGCCGGCAGCGTCGCGCTGAACATTCCCAAGCTGCGGAAGGGCTCCTACTTCCCCGGCTTCCTGGAGCCCCGGCGGATGGCCGAGAAGGCGCTCACGGCGGTGATCCAGGAGGCCTACATCCAGGGCGTCTCGACCCGATCGGTCGATGACCTGGTCCAGGCCATGGGTATGACCGGCATCTCCAAGAGCCAGGTCTCGCGGCTCTGCGGAGAGATCGACGACAAGGTCCGGACCTTCCTCGAGCGGCCCCTGGAAGGCGACTGGCCCTACCTCTGGCTGGATGCAACCTATGTGAAGGTGCGCCAGTCCGGGCGCATCGTCTCGGTCGCGGTGATCGTCGCCGTCGCCGTCAACACCCAGGGCCGGCGCGAGGTCCTCGGCATGGCGGTCGGCGCCTCGGAGGCCGAGACCTTCTGGACCGAGTTCCTCCGATGCCTGGCCAGACGGGGTTTGCGCGGCGTCACGCTGGTGATCTCCGATGACCACAAGGGCCTCAAGGCCGCCGCCGCTCGTGTCCTCAACGCCACTTGGCAGCGCTGCCGGGTGCACTTCATGCGCAACCTCCTGGGCCATGCCGGCAAGCAGGGCCGGCGCGTGGTCTCCGCCTTCGTCGCCACCGCCTTCGCCCAGGAGGACGCCGCGGCCGCCAAGACCCAGTGGCGCCAGGTGGCCGACCAGCTCCGCCCCAAGGCGCCCAAGCTGGCAAACCTCATGGACCAAGCCGAGCCCGACGTGCTGGCCTATATGAGCTTCCCCAAGGAGCACCGCACCAAGCTCCACTCGACCAATCCCCTGGAGCGCCTCAACGGCGAGATCAAGCGCCGCACCAACGTCGTCGGCATCTTCCCCAACGAGGCCGCCATCACCCGACTGAGCGGCGCTATCCTCATGGAGCAGAACGACGAATGGGCGGTGCAGAGGGCGCGCTACATGACCCTGGAAACCATCGCGCCGGTGAGCGACAATGCCCTCATCAAGATGCCTCCCGAGGCCGCTTGAGCGATCCGGCTCAGCCCGCCGGACACCGCGACCCGCTCGCGGCTCTTACACCACGTCCCGGGACACGATCCGGCCGAATGCGAAGAGGGCGAGGGTCGCGGGTTCCGGTACCCGCGTCTGCGAGAAGCGATACCCGACGATATCGACGCCCTGGGTGGAAGCTACACGCGCGAGTTCGGGGTCGTGCCCCAGTTCCGGGCGGTCTTGCATTGCGGGCGCGTGGTCGTCAGCGAGGTCGGCCGCACCAAGCAACAGATCGGCTATTTTGGTGACAACGTGAACGTTACGGCGCGTCTGGAAGAGCACGCGAAGCAGGTTAACCAGGACATTCTGATCTCCCGCGATCTATTTGACCGGCTCGGGGCGCCTGCCGGTATTGAGACGGAAGACCTTGGCGAGGTTTCTTTGCGTGGCCGCGAATCGCCAATAGGCGTGGTCGCTCTTGCCGGCGGGCTTCCTCACTAGGTCCGCTCTTGAGGGGAGCAAGCGGACATGCCCGCCGAAGAGCGGACATTCGCCGCCAGGACTGTGTGGCACCGGCTGCGCGCCCTCCGGCGCCGCACCCCGCCTGCGCGTTGGGGTTCGCTTGGAGCATAGGGCGCGCTGGCCTATAACCTCGCCCGGTGCCCCTCCGCCCTTCCCTTTCGGCCGTGTTTGATGAACGCGCCGCCCGCGCCAGCCTCGTAGCGCCGCGCGCGAGCGCGCTCACCGTCAGCTCGGCGCCCATCTTCGTGCGCTTAAGCGAGCCCGGGCCGAGCGCCACCGTCTTCCACCGTCTCTTTCTGGCGCTCCCGCTCTCGTTCCCGTGGCGCCACCTCGAAGAACGCCGCCCACCCCACCCCCAACCCACGTCGACACGAAAGACCGCCTTGCCACCGAGAGACATGGCCCTGTTGGTGCTCGCCGGCCTTGCGCTGGTCTCGCGCGCCAGCCGCGCGGTGCCCGCACAGCGGCGCGAACCGGCGCCATGACCTCGATCGCCGCCCGGCCATCGGCGCAGATCCTTCCGTGGCTCATGTTCGCGCTGGCCACTTCGCTCTACACCTACGCCTTCTTCCAACGGGTCGCGCCCAACGTGATGGTCGACGATCTGATGCGCGATCTCGGCGTCACCGCGGTCCTCTTGGGCAACCTCTCGGCCTTTTACTTCTACTCCTATGCCGGCCTCCAGATCCCCCTCGGCATCGTGCTCGACCGCTGGGGCGCCCGCGCCGTCCTCACCATCGCCGCCCTCTGCTGCGCGCTCGGCAGCGTGCTGTTCGCTGTCGCCGATTCCCTCGCCACCGCCTCCCTCGGCCAGCTCCTGATCGGCGCCGGTGCCGGCGTGCCGTTCGTCGGCGCGCTGGTCATCGCCCGCGCCTGGCTGCCGCCCGAACGCTTCGCCTTCGTCACCGGCATGATCATGTTCTCGGGCATGGCCGGCGCTTTCCTCGGCCAGGCGCCGCTCGCCGCAATCGTGGATGTCGTCGACTGGCGCCTCATCTATTACCTGCTGACTCTCGCGGCGCTGTTGTGGGCGGTCATGCTGTGGCTGACGGTCCGCGATCGCCGGCCAGCGGCGCCGGGCACCCCGGCAGCACAAGCGGCGTCCGGCCCGCCGCGCGCTTTCTGGCGCGACTTGCGCACCGTCGCCGCCAACCGGCAGACCTGGCTGATCTCGCTCTACGGCGCAATGATCGCCGGCCCGATCCTCTCCTTCTTGAGCCTGTGGAGCGTCGCCTACCTGATGCAGGCCTATGCCATGAGCCGGCCCAGCGCCGCGGCGACCACCTCGATCGTCATGGTCGGCTGGGCGATCGGCGCGCCGGCCTCGGGCTGGATCGCCGACCGGTTGCGGCTCCGCAAGGCGCCGATGGTGGTGGGCGGCATCGTCGGGCTCGTGGTCTGGCTGGCGCTCGCCTTGGCGCCCGACATGCCGCTCTTCCTGCTCCAGGCGCTGTTGTTCGTGCTCGGCGTCGCCGCCGGCACGATGGGCGTGATGTTCGCCTACCTGCGCGAGCACAACCAACCGCGGCTCGGCAGCACCGCGACCGGGCTGTTCAACACCATCTGCATGCTCAGCCCGGCCCTGTTTCAGCCGCTCGTCGGCTGGCTGCTCGACCTCGGCTGGGATGGCACCATCGTCGATGGCGCCCCGGTCTATGCGGCCGGCGTCTTCCGCCAGGCATTCCTCGTCTACCCCGCATGCTTCGGCATCGCGATCCTGTTGTCGTTCGGGCTGCGCGAGACCCACGGCCGTCAGGTCGTCGTTAACGGATGAGCGACGGTACCGACAGCCGACGCGATCTCCTGCTTCGCCTGTTCGATGCCGCGGTCGCCCGGGTCCAGCCCGCCCACTGTCTCCCCGCCCACCTGCCGCTGCGGCCAAAGGGGCGAATCGTCGTGGTCGGCGCCGGCAAGGCCGCCGCCGCCATGGCGGCCTCGGTCGAGCAATGCCTCGACGGCGAGATCGCTGGCCTCGTCGTCACCCGTTACGGCCATGGCGTGCCGACCGAGCACATCGAGGTCATCGAAGCCGGGCACCCATACCCCGATGCCGCCGGCGAAGCCGCGGCGCACCGCATGCTCGCAATGGTCGCGAAGCTGGAGGCGGATGATCTTGTCCTGTGCCTCCTGTCGGGCGGCGGCTCGGCGCTCTTGGCTCTGCCGGCGCCGGGCCTGCGCCTTGCCGACAAACGCGCGACCACCGAGCTTCTGTTGCGCTCCGGCGCGACGATCTCGGAGATCAACACCGTCCGCAAGCACCTCTCCGCCATCAAGGGCGGGCGCCTTGCCGCGGCCGCCGCGCCGGCTCGAGTGCTCACCTTGATGATCTCCGACGTCCCCGGTGATGATCATGCCGTCATCGCCTCCGGCTCGACCGTGGCCGATCCGACCCGGTTTGCCGATGCGCAAGCCGTGCTCGCGCGCTACCGCATCACCCCACCGGCGGCGATCGCCCGCCATCTCTCCCGAGCCGAGGACGAGACGCCGAAGCCGGGCGATCCCCGCCTCAGCGGTGCCGCCCATGTCATCGTCGCTGCCGCCCGCGATGCCCTGGCCGCGGCCGCAGCTGCGGCCGAACAAGCCGGCTACGCGCCCATCATTCTCGGCGATGCTATCGAAGGGGAGGCGCGCGAGGTGGCAGGCGAGCACGCTGCCTTGGCCCGCGAACACGCCGCGGCCGGGCGCAGGTGCGCCATTCTCTCGGGCGGCGAGACGACGGTGACGATCGCCGGCCGGGGGCGCGGCGGGCCCAATGCCGAGTACGCGCTCGCGCTCTGTCTTGCGCTCGGCGGCGCGCCGGACATCTCCGCGATCGCCTGCGATACCGACGGGATCGACGGCAGCGAGGACAATGCCGGCGCGCTGATCGCACCCGACAGCCTCGCGCGCATGGCGAACGCGGGTGTTGATCCTGCCGCCCACCTTGGCGATAACGACTCCTATGGCGCCTTCGCGGCGATCGGCGATCTCGTGGTGACTGGGCCGAGCCGCACCAATGTGAACGATTTACGAGTAATTCTGGTCGGATGACTCAATCGTCGATTACTTCTCCCCCGGGGCGCAGTGTTAAGATTGTTAAGATTGTCGCCACCCTCGGTCCGGCGAGTTCGACCGCGAGCGCGATCCGTGAACTGGTCGAGGCCGGAGTCGATGTCTTCCGCCTCAACTTCAGCCATGGCTCGCGCGAGGACCACGCCGCGCGCCATGCCATCATCCGCAAGTTCGAGGCGCGCCGGCGGCGCCCGATCGGCATCCTCCTCGACCTCCAGGGCCCGAAGCTCCGCCTCGGCGCCTTCGCCGCGCCACCGGTGGAGCTGCACGCCGGCCGCCCGTTCCGCCTCGATCTCGATCCGAGCCCCGGCGACGAGCGCCGAGCGCCGCTCCCCCACCCCGAGATCTTCGCCGCCCTCAGCCCCGGCGGCGAGGTGCTCCTCGACGATGGCCGCGTCCGCCTCCGCGTCACCACCGCGCGCGCCGATCATGCCGAGACCGAGGTGATCACCGGCGGGCTGCTCTCCGATGCCAAGGGCGTCAACGTGCCGAACATGGTCCTACCGCTCAGCCCGCTCACCGAGAAGGACCAGTCCGACCTTCAGTTTGGCATCAACCTCGGGGTCGACTGGATCGGGCTTTCCTTCGTCCAGCGCGAGGAGGACATCGCCGAGGCGCGGAAGCTGATCGCCGGCCGCGCCGGCATCGTCGCCAAGATCGAGAAGCCGGCCGCGGTCGAGCGCCTCGACGGCATCATGGAGCTGTGCGATGCCATCATGGTGGCCCGCGGCGACCTCGGGGTAGAGCTGCCGATCGAGGTGGTGCCGGGCCTGCAGAAGCGAATCATCGCCGCCGCCCGCGCTGCGGGAAAGCCGGTGATCGTCGCCACGCAGATGCTCGAATCGATGGTGCACGCGCCGGTGCCGACCCGCGCCGAGGTCTCCGATGTGGCGACCGCGGTCTACGACGGCGCCGATGCGGTGATGCTCTCGGCGGAATCGGCGATCGGCGCCCACCCGAGCGCGTCGGTGGCGGTGATGGCTCGGATCATCCGCGAGGTCGAAGCCGATCCACTCTATCGCACCATCGCCGATGCCGAACGCGCCGCGCCCGAAGCCACCAACGCCGATGCCATCAGCCGCGCCGCCCGCCAGGTTGCTGAAACCGTGGGCGCGGCGACGATCGCTACTTACACGACCTCGGGCTCAACCGCGCTCCGGGCGGCGCGCGAGCGCCCGAGCGTGCCAATCCTGAGTCTGACCCCAAGTCCAGAGACCGCCCGTCGCCTAGTCCTGGCCTGGGGCGTTCACAGCGTCCTGACCGAGGATGCCAAGGATTTCGACGACATGGTCGAGCGCGCCTGCCGCATCGCGCTGAGGGAGCGCCTGGCCCGTTCCGGCGATCGCATCGTCATCACGGCTGGTGTTCCGTTCGGCACGCCGGGCGCCACCAACATCCTGCACGTCGCCTACGTCGGGCGCCGCGGCTAGATCAAATGCTGTCGCCTTCTATCACTTTCCGGAGACCCTCCGCGGCATCACGAACCGCCTTCATATGAGGGTGTACCTCGAGCCCCTCGCGCATCGCCGCCAACGCGTCCTCGGGTCTTTCCAGCCGCATATAGATCTGACCCAGTCCCGCTAGCGCGCCGAAGTGTCTCGGTTCGAGAGCGAGCGTCCGCTCCACGTCGGCGATCGATTCCGGGTAGTTACCAAGAACGAAGTGTACGGTGGCGCGCTTATTCCAGCTTTCGGCGAAACCCGGATCGAGAACGATGATCTCGCCGAACACGTTGACGGCATCAGCAAGCCGCCCGTCGCGCATCGCCTGGATGCCAGAGGCGAACAAGAGATCGATCGTCTCGCTGCCGGATTCGCTCCAGATCATCCAGATTTGCACCTCGATCGCCCGCACCTCGCGCTGGCTCGGGCGATTCAGGTCCTGCAGCGCTTCGAACAGCGTCTCGAGCCGAGGATCGTCCTGGCGCGCTGATACGTCGCCCGCGGGCGCCATCCACAGGATAAGCGCCAACAATATCGCAAGCAGTCTTCGCATTGCAGGCAAGCTTATGGGATTTCCCGGTCGCAGCAAAGCGCCGCTCAGACTGGGTGCCCCGCGTGCGTATTTTGGCTTAGTCTCTCGCGACCGACGGAAAAAGAGTCGAGCTTGAGCGGGGCGGCCTCCCTCCATCATGGACACTCCCCCAAGAGATGCCCTCGATGCTTATGCACCGCGGGAGATCGCCGTCCGCGTAGAGGCGGCCGCCATCGCGAAGACACAGGCGCCGTTCCTCAGCACGCTGGTCCTGGCCTTGCTCGCGGGCGCCTTCATTGCCTTCGGCGCAATGTTCTACACAGTCGTCATCACAGAGACGGGCCTCGGTTTCGGCCCCACACGGCTACTCGGCGGTCTCGCCTTCTCACTCGGCCTGGTGCTGGTCATCGTCGGCGGCGCCGAACTCTTCACGGGCGATAACCTCGTGGCGATGGCCTGGGCAGACCGGCGCATCGGCGCGGCGGCCGTGGTAAAGCTGTGGCTGGTGGTCTATGTCGGCAACTTCGCTGGAGCCTTGGGCGCAGCTGTCCTGATGTGGCTCTCCGGCGCCCTTGATCTCGGGGGCCACGCGGTCGGCGCAACGGCGATCGGTATCGCAGTGGCCAAGGCGCAGTTACCGCTGATCGAGGCGTTCTTTCGCGGATTAATGTGCAACGCGCTGGTTTGTCTGGCGGTGTGGCTTTGTTACGCCGCGCACACCGTTTCCGGCAAGATCCTCGCCATCGTCATGCCGATCTCAGCGTTCGTGGCGCTCGGCTTCGAGCACTCGATCGCGAACATGTACATGATCCCGATCGGCATCGTTGCCGCGATTGAGCCGCTGGCGGCCGCGCGCTCGGGCCTCGAGCCGGCGGCGCTTCAGGCGCTCACATTCGGCGGATTCCTGCACAATCTTGTAGCGGTAACGCTCGGAAACGTGGTGGGCGGGAGCATCCTCGTCGCCCTGGTTTACTACCTGGTCTATCGCCGCGGCGGTGCCGACGATCTCACTCGATCCTGATACGCGCGCGCATGCCCCGGAAATCAGCAAAACCCGAGCGCGCATAGTAGACGCCCGATTGCACGGCAACGAAGGCGACCTCGGCAACCTGTAGCGGCTCCAGGGTTATCGCCTGCAATGGTCGTTGGATGGTAGCGAGTGCGATCGTTTCGGGTGTGTCCGCCATTGTGTGTCCGCCATTGTGTCCACCTCGCTCTCCGCACTGTCCGCATCCGGCTCAGCGAACAGGCGCGGGCGTCGCAATCTCTCCGCGGCCGCGACGGGAAGGTAGGCGACCTCCAAGCCGGTGATGCCTGTGTACGTGGACGGATCGGCCGAATCGGGATTCGCGGCCGGGGAGTCGGCTCCGCGCGGCTCCGCGCTCTGCACCGCCACCGCTCGGAAAAAGTCCGGGGCCGAGAAGATGTGCCGACGGTCGCCAAGGTTACGGATGCGCAGGCGGTAGGGCTGGCCGGCCCTCAGAACGATCTCTCTCGGCGCGAACGCGTAGTCTACCATGACTACGCTGAGCCGCCGGGCCTTGGTCCAGTCGGCAGCGTCGATATGGGACTGCGGGTCGGCGATCGCCGCGGATCGGCTCGAGAATATCGGCGGCAGGTCGAGCGCGGCAGTCTCAGGAGCGAGGGCCGGGGCGTCATTGTAGACAAAGCCGCATCCAGCCAGCATTAAGGGCATCATCATCACTGCGGCGAGCAGCCCAACAGGTATCTTGTTCGCCACGAACATTCCGCAACAGGCCTCGCTGGCGCCGGATGGTAGCTGATCCTCGCCCAGCCGGCCAGCGACCGCACAAGACGCCTCCGGCTTCCACCAACCTCGTTCGCCACTCGCGTTGGCCGCGCGCTTGACCGTGCGCGGCGCTCACGCCTAGTCTGGCCGGCGCCGACAGCGGAGCCGTGACGTTGCCTTTCGTAAGCGAGAAACTGAGTCGCATCCAGCCTTCGCCGACCGTCGCCATCAGCCAGAAAGCGCGGGAGCTCAAGGCGGCGGGCCGCGACGTCATCGGGCTTGGTGCCGGCGAGCCCGATTTCGACACCCCCGACCACATCAAGGCGGCAGCCAAAGCGGCAATTGATCGCGGCGAGACCAAGTACACCGCTGTCGACGGCACGCCCGAACTCAAGCGCGCGATCTGCGGCAAGTTCGCCCGCGAGAACGGCATCGAATACACGCCAGACCAAATTAGCGTGGGTACCGGCGGCAAACAGATCATCTACAACGCGTTGATGGCGACGCTCGATCCCGGCGACGAAGTCATCATTCCGCGTCCCTACTGGGTTTCTTATCCCGACATCGTGCTGCTGGCGGGTGGTACGCCCGTGTTCGTCGAAGCCTCGCTGGAAAGCGACTTCAAAATGCGACCGGATGACCTCAATGCGGCCATCACCCCGCGGACCAAGTGGATCGTTCTGAACTCGCCAAGCAACCCGTCCGGTGCTGCCTACACGCGCGACGAAATGAAGGCGCTTACCGACGTGATAAGGCGGCATCCGCATGTCTGGACGCTCGCCGATGATATCTACGAGCACCTCGTCTACGACGGGCATGAGTTCGTTACCCCCGTGACCGTCGAACCGGCGCTGCAGGATCGCGCACTCACCATGAATGGGGTGTCGAAAGCATACGCCATGACCGGCTGGCGCATCGGCTATGGCGGCGGTTCCGTTGAGCTCATCGAGGTGATGGCCAAGCTGCAGAGCCAAAGTACGACGAATCCAAGCTCGATCAGCCAGGCAGCGGCGGTCGAGGCCCTCACCGGGCCGCAGACCTTCCTACCAGAATGGGCGAGCATCTTCGCGGACCGGCGCGACCTCGTGGTCGGTATGCTCAACCAGGCGAAAGGCTTGAGCTGCCCCACTCCGCAAGGTGCTTTCTATGTCTTTCCGAGCTGCGCCGGCCTCATCGGCAAAAAGACTCCCCATGGGCAAACGCTCGAGAACGACAGTGATGTCGTGACGTACCTCCTCGAAAGCGAGGGCGTCGCGGTGGTGCAGGGCGCCGCATTCGGCCTGGAACCTCATTTCCGAGTCTCCTATGCCACCTCGGCAGCAGAACTCGAAGAGGCGTGCCAGCGCATTCAGCGGGCCTGCGCGACGCTTTCCTAACGGCCTGGCGGTGGAGGCCCAGAGGAACTGGGTATGAGTGAGGCTGATCCGCACTATCTGACGCTCATCGAGGCGGGCCGCATGATCCGCAGTGGTGCGATCTCGCCGGTCGAGCTCACCGAAGCCATTCTGACGCGCATCGAGCGCCTCGACGGCAAGCTACACGCCTACGCACGACTCATGACCGAATCGGCGATGGCGCAGGCTAAACAGGCAGAGGCCGAACTCGTGAGCGGGAACGATCGCGGCCCGCTCCATGGCGTGCCGCTCGGGATCAAAGACTTATGCGACACCAAGGGCGTGGCAACCTGCGGTGGCATGCCGATCTTCGCCGGACGCGTACCCGACCGCGACGCTACAGTGGTCTCACGGCTGATCGAGGCCGGCGCCGTGTTGCTGGGCAAACTGGAGTTGACGGAAGGCGCATATGCCGCCCACCACCCGCAGATCACGCCTCCAATCAATCCGTGGCACAGCGACCATTGGCCCGGAGTTTCCTCCAGCGGCTCTGGCGTAGCTACGGCGGCGGGACTCTGCTTTGGGTCGCTCGGCAGTGATACCGGCGGTTCGATACGCTTTCCTTCCCTCACCTGCGGAGTCGTCGGCCTCAAGCCGACCTGGGGCCGAGTCAGCAGATACGGAGTGCTGCCGCTCTCGGATTCGCTAGACCACATCGGTCCAATGACGCGCAGCGTCGCCGATGCCGGCGCAATGTTGAGCGTACTCGCAGGCCTCGATGCCAACGACCCGACTTCGCTCGCAGCGCCGGTACCCGACTACCTTGAGGCGCTCGAAGAGGGGGCTCGCGGCCTCACCATAGGTTTCGATGCGCGCTACTGCGGCGACGACGTGGACTCCGTCGTAGCGGAGTCAGTCAGCGCGGCGGCCGAGGTGATGCGCGCCGAGGGCGCCGAGATCAAAGCAATCACCATTCCGCCTTATCAGGAAGTGCTTGAGGCCTGGGTGCCATTGTGCGGGGCCGACTGTGCGATGGCCCATGCGGAGACCTTCCCCGCTCGGGCCGATGAGTACGGCCCCGTGCTGCGCGGTTTGATCGAGAGCGGCCTTACATTGACCGGACCCGACTACGCGCGGTATCACCTCGCCCGGCTAACGTTCGCAGGTGCGCTCGCCGCTCTTTTCCAGGAAGTGGACTTGGTGATCGCGCCGGCGATGGCGGAGCCGACACCGACGCTCGAGCGACTCGCCACTATTCTGGAACGCCCCGGCGCTGTCGATTATCTGATTCGCTACACGGCGCCCTTCGATGCCTCGGGCAGTCCGACACTGTCGCTGCCCTGCGGCTTCAGCGATGCGGGCCTGCCCCTCGGATTTCAGTTTGTCGGCCGCCACCTCGAGGAGGCGGCGTTGTTGCGAGCTGGCCACACCTACGAGCGCGCGACGTCGTGGCACGAGCGTCATCCCGCGCTTTGAGGACCACACCCCGCGGCGCGGCTAGCCGCGAGATCAGCTACTCTACCGCGTCGGCGTTCGCCGGGTTGCGTGGATCGTCAGCCCACGACATGTAAGGCTTGCCGTTCTCCACGCGCGCCATGCTCACGCAACCGTCGACCGGACAGACGAGCGCGCAAAGGTTGCAGCCGACGCAATCCGCGTCCATTACCTCATAGCGTCGCGATCCATTGTCGCGGGTCGCGCGGATAGCCTGGTGGACAGTGTCTTCGCACGCGATGTGGCAGAGCCCACATTTAATGCAGAGTTCCTGATCGATGCGCGCGACGATCTCGTAGTTCAGGTCGAGGTGCTCCCAATTGACGTAGTTCGGCACAGCCGCCCCTCGGAAATCGTCGAGGCGCTCGTACCCTTTCTCATCCATCCAGTTGGCGAGCCCATCTATCATATCCTCGACAATCTTGAAGCCATGGTGCATGGCGGCGGTGCAGACCTGAACCGTGCCGCACCCGAGAGAGATGAACTCGGCGGCGTCCCGCCAGGTAGCAATACCGCCGATCCCCGACACGGGAAGGCCGGCAAGGTCCGGCTCTCGAGCGATGTCGCCGACCATGCGCAGCGCGATCGGTCGCACTGCCGGCCCGCAGTAGCCGCCGTGACTGCCCTTGCCGTTGACACTCGGCAACGGTGACATGGTGTTGAGGTCGACGCCGACGATGGACGCGACCGTGTTTATCAGCGATACCGAATCGGCACCCCCTCTTGAAGCCGCCCGTGCCGACGCGAGGATATCGGTGATATTAGGCGTCAACTTGACGATCACCGGCATCGTGCTGTGGGCCTTGGCCCAGCGGGTGACCATCTCGACGTAGTCGGGCACCTGACCGACGGCCGCTCCCATCCCGCGCTCGGACATGCCATGTGGGCAACCGAAGTTGAGCTCGACGCCGTCGGCCCCGGTGTCCTCCACTTGTTTCACCATCGCCTCCCAATCGGGCTCGGTGCAGGGCACCATTACCGAGACGACAACCGCGCGGTCGGGCCAAGCCTGCTTGATCTCCTTGACTTCGCGCAGATTGACGTGGAGCGGCCGGTCGGTGATGAGTTCGATGTTGGTGAAGCCGGAAACGCGTCCCTGATTGAAGTCCGTCGCCCCGTACCGCGCCGCGGTGTTGACGATCGGATCGCCGAGAGTCTTCCACACGACGCCGCCCCATCCGGCGTCGAATGCGCGGGCGACGTTATATGCCTTGTCGGCCGGCGGGCCCGAAGCGAGCCAGAACGGGTTCGGCGATTTGATGCCAGCAAGATCGGCTCTGAGATCAGCCATCGTTCTCTCCCTTCGCTGCCGCACGCAAACGGCGATCGATGGCAAGGGCGGCGACCTTTCCGTCCTCGACCGCTTGAACCGTAAGATCCGTACCGACAACGCAGTCGCCACCGGCGTACACGCCGGCGAGCGAGGTCGCGCCCTCGCGACCGACGGCGATGCGCCCGTCGACCACCTCCAGCGCCTCGCCGTCCCCAGAGACGGGATCCTGTACGAACACCTGTCCGACCGCCGCAAACACCATGTCCGCAGGCAGTGTGAATTTTTCCCCGATGCCTCCGAGCGATCCGCTGTTCGATTCCTGCGTGTACTCGAACTCGACGGCAACTACATGGCCGTCCGCACCAACCAGTCGACTGGGTTGGGCCCAGTGTTTGATCCTAACGCCGTCAGTCTGCGCGAATTCCTGTTCGTGCTGTGTCGCCCCCATCGCCGAAGGCCCCCGCCGGTATACAATCGTCACATCCTCAGCACCCAGGCGTTTGCTTTGGGTGGCGATGTCAACGGCAGTATTGCCGCCACCGACCACGACGACGCGCTGTCCCATAGGCAGCGCACCCACATCCTGAGCTTGCCGAAGTTCGGCTATGAAATCGACGGCGGCCCATACTCCGTCAAGCTCCGCACCCTCGGCTTCGAGCGCCCGTACGCCGCTGAGTCCCGTGCCGATGAATACCGCGTCGAATTCTCGCCGCAGGCCACCAAGCGTAACATCGCGGCCCAGGGGTTTACCGTAGCGGACGTCGATGCCGCCGATCCCGAGGATGAAGATCACTTCTTTCTGCGCGAAATCGTCCGGCACCTTGTAAGCGGCTATCCCGTACTCGTTGAGGCCTCCGGGTTTCTCCTTCTCCTCGAACACCACGACAGTATGGCCTAGCCGAGCCAAGCGGTGTGCCGCCGCCAGACCCGCGGGACCGGCGCCGACCACTGCGATTCGTTTCCCGGTATCGTCCCCGCGCGCGAACGGATGCTCGTGGCTCGCCGCGAACTCGTCGGTGGCGTAGCGCTGGAGCAAGCCTATGCGCACCGGCTTTCCTTCTTGCGCGGTACGCACACAGGCCTCCTCGCACAGAATCTCCGTTGGGCACACCCTGGCGCAAATCCCGCCGAAGATATTCGGCTCGAGAATGTCGAGCGCTGCGCCGCGCACGTTGCCGGTAGAGATCTTGCCGATGAAGCTTGGGATATCGATACCAGTCGGACAGGCTTCGATGCAGGGCGCATCGAAGCAGAAGTAGCATCGGGCCGCGTCGACTAGCGCCCGGGGGCGATCGAGCGGAGGTCGGGAGTCAGAGAAAGCCGCTGTATACTCGGCCGCTTCGCGCCGGCGGGCCGCAACATCGGGGCCACACGCCATGTCCGAGCTATCCTGCTCTACTCCCCAGCACTACCAATTCAGACTAGGAGAGCGCGACAGAGCCATCAAGCGGTCCGAAGCGGTTGCCATTGCTGCAGCGGACCACTCAATCGGCACGAAGTCACCTGATCGGGCCGACGCTGCCGGGATTTTCCTTGCCACGCAGGGGTACGCCGTCAAGAATCGCCGTCTTCGGGCGAGCCCCATTGCCCGCGTTGACCATCACGGGGGACGGATGAGCGAGAAGTCGACGGTCGGTCCGCGCGCGATTGCGCTTGTGGGGCCCTATCTGAGCGGCAAGACCTCTCTTCTCGAGGGCATTCTGTTCATCACCGGCGCAGTCAATCGCAAAGGCAAGATCAGCGAAGGCAACACGGTCGGCGACAGCTCGCAGGAGGCGCGCGAACGTGGCATGGGGATCGATCTCAACGTGGCGACGACCAGCTTCCTTGATGATCAGCTGACGTTCCTCGATTGCCCGGGCTCGGTAGAATTCTCACAGGAGACGCACAACGCGCTAGTCGGCGCCGACGCTGCGGTGCTCGTCTGCGAAGCGGACGCCCAGCGGGCATTGATGATTGGCCCCTTGATGAAGCATCTGGAAGCGCGGCGGCTGCCCACGATCGTCTTCATCAACAAAGTCGACCGTCCCGGAAGCGCCATAAACGCAGTGGTCGATGCGCTTGAGGCTTACTCGAGTCGACCGCTGGTCCTACGCCAAGTGCCGATAGGGGATGGCGAGAGCATCACGGGGTACCTCGACCTCGCCAGCGACCGCGCGTTCAGCTATCGGCCGGATACAGCATCCGAGCAAGTCGAGATGCCGGAGGGACTCGGTGACGCCAAAGCCGCGGCGCGGTACGGGATGCTGGAAAAAGTGTCGGACTTTAGCGAGGAGCTTATGGAGAAGCTGCTCGACGAGGTTGATCCGCCCAACGACGAAGTCTTCAGCGAACTCACCCGCCACTTCCAGTCCGGCGCTATCGTGCCGGTGATCTTCGGAGCTGGCGAGGTCGAGCATGGCGTGCGCCGTTTGCTGAAGCTATTGCGCCACGAGGCGCCGAGCGCACTGGCAGCCGCAGCGAAGCTGGAGGTGGCGGCCGACGGTGAGCCGCTGGCTCAGATCCTCAAAACCTACGTCACTCTTCACGGGGGCAAACTCTCAGCCGCGCGCATCTGGCGCGGCGAGTTCAGCGACGGCATGACGGTCAACGGCGCACGGATCGCCGGGATCTCGCACCTGCGGGGTTTGCACACCGAAAAACTCCAAACGGCGGAGGAGGGTGAGATCGTCGCGTTTGGGAGGCTCGAGGCGATCAGAACAGGAGAGACGGTGCGGCCGGGCAAGGAGGGAGAGGCGCTGCCGAGAGCCATCGAGCTACCGCCGGTCTACTCGCTCGCGATCTCGGCGGCCAACCGTGACGACGAGGTCAAACTTTCGGGTGCACTCGCCAAACTTCGCGACGAAGACCCGTCGGTGGTCTACGAGCAGTCAGCCGAGACAAACCAACTTCTGCTGCACGGCCAGGGCGAGATCCACCTGCGGGTAGCAGTGGCCCGCCTCAAAAACAAATATGGCATCGCGGTCGAAACTGAGCGGCCGCGGGTGCCGTACAAGGAAACGATCCGCAAGTCGGTCTCACAGCATGGCCGTTTCAAGCGCCAAAGTGGCGGCCATGGACAGTTCGGCGACGTGCATCTGGATATTAAGCCGTTGCCGCGTGGTTCCGGGTTCAACTTCGACGACAGCGTCACCGGCGGCGTCGTCCCCAAGCAGTACATCCCGGCGGTGGGCGCCGGGGTCGAGGAGTACCTGCGGAAAGGACCGCTTGGTTTTCCCGTGGTCGATGTCGCGGTGACCTTGACCGACGGGCAATACCATTCGGTCGACAGCTCCGAGCTGGCATTCAAGACAGCCGCGCGTATCGCCATGACCGAGGGCATGCCGAAGTGCGACCCGGTGTTGCTGGAGCCGATCCTTCTGGTCGACGTCGTCATACCCTCGGAATACACGGCCAAGGTCAATGGCATCGTGAGCGGCCGCCGGGGACAGATTCTCGGTTTCGAAGGGCGCGAGGGCTGGGACGGCTGGGACGTGGTGCACGCCCAGATCCCGCAAAGCGAGATCCAGCAGCTGATCATCGAGCTGCGCTCGGCGACGGTCGGTGTCGGCACCTACACCGCGCGCTTCGATCATCTGCAAGAGCTTCACGGCCGCCTTGCTGACGATGTCGTGACTGCACATACGGAGGACTAGGCGATGATGGACGATGCCGCGACGACCCGCGCCGCCGCGGTGATCGGCGCCGCCCGCCGACGCAAAGAACCGCTGCCAGGGCTGCCCGACGGATGCCGGCCAAAGAGCCCAGAAGAGGCCTACGCGATCCAGGACAAAGTCGTACGGGGGCTGGGTCAGACGATCGGTTGGAAGGTGGGCGCCACGGGCAAGGGCGCGCAGGAGCTGCTCGGCACCGATGAGCCCTTTCGCGGACGGTTGATCGAGGGCCGATGTCACGATAGTCCAGCGCGGCTCAGCGTCGGCGACGACTTCACGACGATGTGCATGATCGAGATCGAGTTCGCTTTTCGCTTGGGTAGTGATCTGGCGGCACTGGATGCGCCGCACGATCGCGACAGCGTCGCCGCCGCCGTGGAGGCGCTGGTCCCCTCCTTCGAGATTATCGACAGCCGCTATCAGGACTGGATCGAGCAGGGCGTGTTGCAGCTCATTGCCGACAATGCCGTCGGCGGGCACTTTGTCATGGGTGCGCCGGTTACTGCCTGGCGCGACACCGATCTCGCCAGGCACTCTGTATCCATTAAGATTGACGGCGAGGCCGTCTCCAACGGCACGGGTGCGCAGGTGCTCGGCCATCCCCTGAACTCGTTGGTTTGGCTTGCCAACGACATGGCCAGCAGCGGGCTCAGCCTCAAGGCCCGGGAGATCGTGACGACCGGCAGCTGCGCTGACATCATCCGAATCGAAGGCGGCAACCGCGCACTCGGCGATTTCGGCGATCTCGGCACAGTGACGATCGAGTTCGCGGACTAGGGCGAAGTCGTTCACAAACTTGTTGCTTGGCTCACGGGATCCAGGCGGCCATAAACTAGCGAGGAGGTAGCGCGGATGTTGATCAAACGCCGACGTGGGTGGGAACTTGCCGAATCTGCGACAACGCCCGAGGGCGTTTATCTCAGCCGTCGCGAACTCGTCGCCACGATGGGTCTGGCCACCGCCCTCGTGGCCGGCGGCTCGGTGGTCGCGTCAGCGGCTGAGGAAGAGGACCCCTCGGCGCACCTCTATCCGGTCGAACGCAATCCACGCTACACACTCGATCGTGAGATCACTGACGAGGCGGTCGCCGCCAAGTACAACAACTTCTACGAATTCGGCTCCCACAAGACCATTTGGAAGCTAGCCCAGGAGCTGCCGATTCGGCCATGGACCGTCACCGTGGATGGCATGGTGGAGCAGGAGCTAACAATCGACATCGACGATCTGGTGGCGAAGATGCCCCTTGAAGAGCGGCTGTACCGGCACCGGTGCGTCGAGGCGTGGTCGATGGCAGTGCCATGGAGCGGCTTTCCGCTTGAGGCGTTCGTGCGCTTCGCCAAGCCGTTGGGATCAGCCAAATACGTGCGCATGGAAACCTTCCAAAACCCCGAGATCGCGCCCGGCCAAGGCCAATTCTGGTATCCGTGGCCGTATATCGAGGGCCTGACAATCGAGGAAGCGACCAACGAGCTAGCGTTCATCGCGACGGGGATCTACGGCAAGTCGATCGCCAAGCAACATGGCGCGCCATTGCGTCTTGCCACGCCCTGGAAGTACGGCTTCAAGTCGATCAAATCGATCGTGCGCTTCACGTTCACTGATGAGCGCCCGGTCAGTTTCTGGGAAGAGATCCAAGGGAGCGAGTACGGTTTCTGGGCCAACGTCAACCCGGCGGTGCGACACCCGCGTTGGAGCCAGGCCACCGAGCTAGTCCTCGGGACAGATGAACGGGTGCCAACGCAGATCTTCAACGGCTACGGCGAATTCGTCGCCCACCTCTATGAGGGCTTGGAGGACGAACGCCTCTATGCCTAGGGATCTGAGCGCACTCTGGTGAAGCTTCCGCTAGGCGGCAGTGCTGCCGCCGTCCACCGGCAAGGCAACGCCGGTAATCGATCGAGCCTCGGCGCTCGCCAGAAACAAAGCTGCGTTCGCGGTGTCGATCGGTTCGGGCATGCGTCCGAGCGGGATTGTCGCTCGAAAACGTGCTTTCGCCTCCGCCATGTTGTCAGCCATCCCGGGCAGGAAGTGCTTCAGCATCGGCGTGTCGGTCGCGGCGGGGCAAATCGCGTTGACCCGTATGTTGTCTGGCGCGAGCTCGAGCGCGAGCCCCTTCATCAGACCAATGATGCCGTGCTTGGCTGCGGTATAGGGGGTGAACTTGGGCCGCGCCAACAAGGCCTGCAGCGAGCCGGTGAACAGGATCACAGCGCCATCAGACGCCTGCGCGGCCCGCTCGCGTAGGGCCGGCAGCGCGGCTTGGGTCATGCGGTAGGGTCCGATGAGATTAACACCGAAGACGCGCGCGAGCGTGTCATCGTCAACATCGGCAACTTCGCCCGCGAATGGCGTGCCAGCGTTGTTGTGAAGAATGTCGAGACCACCCCAGCGCTTGAGCACAGCGGCCACGACCGCCCCGTTGTCATCGCGGTCGCTGTGATCACCGCGGTGAAATGCGCACTCGGCGCCTAATTCCCGGCTCACTGCTTCACCGCGCTCGACATCCACATCAGCGATCATGACGCGGCAGCCCTCGGCCACAAAGCGCCGCGCGGTCGCGGCGCCGAGCCCCGATGCGCCGCCCGTGATGATCGCGACCTTGTTTTCCAGCCTGACCACCGCCGCCCCAATCGTCTAGCCGCTGCCGATCGCCTAGCATAGCGCCGACGGAGTGGACAATCTCGTACGTCGAGGACGACAGACGATGTCCTGGCTAATCAGCGTCCTGGCGACATGCGCCGTAGGCTACGGTGTCGTCGTCGCCGCGGCGTACTTCGGACAGCGCGCGCTGATGTATTTTCCGGCACCAAGCCTTCCCACTCCAGGCGCCGCGGGAGCGCCGGAGATGCAGGTGGTCATGCTGCACACCGCAGACGGCCACGACCTGGCATCGTGGTACGCGCGACCGTCGCAAGCCGACTGTCCGGTAATCCTCTATCTGCACGGGAACGGGGGCAGCATCGCCGGTCGGGTGCACAAGGTCCGGCCCTTCCTTGAAGCCGGTCATGGTCTGCTGTTGCTGAGCTATCGCGGCTATGGCGGCAACCCGGGCCGGCCAAGCGAACGAGGGCTTTATGCCGACGGCCGTGCAGCTCTAGAGTTCCTGAACGCCAATGGCATTTCGCTCGAACGGATCGTCGTCCTCGGCGAATCACTCGGGAGTGGAGTGGCGGTGCGACTGGCCGCTGAACGCGTTCTCGCGGCACTCATCCTGGAGGCGCCTTTTACGTCGGCCACAGACGTGGGCCAACGCTCCTACCCGTTTCTGCCGGTGCGCGTCCTGCTCAAAGACCGCTATGACTCGCTCTCGCGAATTGGCGCGATTTCTGTGCCCCTCCTTGTCGTGCACGGACAGAGAGACCGGACTGTGCCGGTCGACCTGGGACGCCGCCTATTCGACGCGGCGCCGAAACCCAAGGAAGGAGTCTTTCCGGCTGCCGCCGGGCACAACGACCTCTTCGAGCACGGTGCAACCGACATCGAGCTGGCGTTTGTGCGACGGGTGGTCGAGGGGGCACGCGATTGTCCGGGTCCCTAGGCCATGTTCTAATCGCGCCGGCGCAGAAAATCCGTCGGATTGGACGCGAGGATTTGTCGAATATCGATGTCACGATCGCGCGCGGGAAGCGTTACCACCAAGCTGGACAGCTTCAGCGCGCAGAGCAGGCGTACCATCAGGTACTCAGGAAGGTCCCTGACCACGCGATAGCCAACCATCTCCTCGGGGTCGCAGTGTTGCAGCGAGGTGATCCCCACCGCGCCCTTGCGTTCTTGGGCGCGGCGGTCGCCAAGGAGCCGGGCAACCCCGAATATGAAACGAGCTTGGCCGGTGCGCAGCTCGCCACAGCTCAACCGGAGAACGCCGCCGCAAGCTATCGGCGAGTAGCCGAGGCGCGGCCGGACGATGCGGAAATTCTGTTCAATCTTGGTTACGCGCTCGCGATGTCGGGCCGCAACGCCGAGGCGGTAGACGCTTATCGGCGGTCGGTTGCCGTTCAGCCCGACTACTTCCAGGCGTGGAACAACCTCGGGGCGCTACTTCTGGCAGACGGACGAAGCGACGAGGCAATCACGTGTCTGCGCCGTCTGATCGAACTGCAGCCAGAGCACACGGATGCCTTGTGCAATCTTGCCAAGGCGCTGGAAATGACGAGCGCGCTTGTCGAGGCGCGGACGCTCGCTGAGCGCGCACTGGGGTTGAACCCCCGACATGCGCCTGCTCATCTGCTCCTCGCCACGCTGGACCGCCGCGCGGGGCGGCTCGATGAAGCGCGCGATCGGCTTCTCGGACTTCTCGGGTCGAAACATGTCGACGCCGCGACGACGGGAAGCGCACATCTCGAGCTGGGCCACGTGCTCGATCGTCTCGGCGACTACGAAGCGGCCTTTGCTGCGTTTCACCAGGGCAACGAGCTCCGTGCGCGACTACCGGCGGCCCGGCAGCGTGAACCGGAGCGCGTCTACACCACCATCGCAGGCTACCGGAGTTGGCTTACCGCGGAGCGCGTGGCGGCGTGGACCGCCGTGGGCCCCAACGGCTCGGCACCTCCGATCTTTTTCGTCGGCTTCCCGCGCTCCGGCACGACGCTCATGGAGCAGATGCTAGCGGCGCACCCCAACATTCTTACGACGGGTGAACGCAGCCCCCTGTCTGCGGTTATGGGCGCGCTGCCGCAGCTTGTGGGCGCGCGCGCCGACTATCCGGCCCTGCTTGCCGACCTCACGCCGCAGCAGATCGAAGCGCTGCAGCTCGCCTTCTGGGAGAGCGCGCGGGCGAACCTCGGCCCCGCCATTGGAGAACGCCGCCTAGTCGACAAGAATCCGCTCAACATCATCGAACTCGGGCTGATCGCCCGGATATTTCCTGCCGCTCGGATCATTGTAGCGCTTCGCGACCCCCGAGATGTCTGCCTCAGCTGCTATGTCCAGGAATTCGAGCAGAACGCCGCCATGGTCAACTTCTTCGATCTTGACGGCACAGCCCGCTTTTACGCCGCCGTCATGGACCTCTGGTGTCATTATCGCGAGATCATGCCATCGCAATTCCTCGAGTACCGCTACGAGGATCTCGTCCGCGACCCCGAAACAACGATGCACCGCGTTTTGGATTTCGTTGGCGAGCCATGGGACGCCGAGGTACTTCGCCACGAGCGCGGCGCTCAGGGACGTCTCGTTGCCACACCGAGCCGCGACGCGGTGAGCCGAGCGCTCCACGACCGGGCAGTGGGCCGTTGGCGGCATTATCGCGATCACCTGGGCCCGATTCTCCCGCACATCGACCGGTTCGTTCGCGAATTCGGCTACCAGGGGGAAGCCGGCTCTGCAGCCGCGACAATTACAGCAGCCCATGGTGATTCTCATTCATGATTGTCTTCCCGACGCTACCCCTGAGAAACCCAACCATCACGAATGTGCACGTGAAGCAGGCGTTGACGGCCGAGCAGTGTCGACAAATCCTCGATTCCGCGCTGCCCGACGGGTGGCGAGAAGGCCGTGTCGCAGGTCATGGCGGCCGCGGCGAGTTTTCGGCAGTCCCCACCATGCGTTCGATGACGCAACAGCGTCTGCGGGTGCGCAACGACGGATTTCCGCTCAGCATCGTTTCGACGGAGGTCAGCAATATCAATTCGCGGAGCTACGGGTTCGACCTCACCGGGTTCGTCGCCGACGACGAGCCCTGGCTCATGCGATACGAGGCGAGCAAGGCCGATCATTACGATTGGCACATCGATGTTGGCACCGGCGTCAATGCCTCGCGAAAACTCGGTTTCACGCTGCAGCTGTCACGCCCTGAGGACTATGAGGGCGGCGACCTCGAGTTCATGGGTGTCGACACCGCGCATCTGGAAATGCGTGCGCTTGGCAGCCTCATCGTGTTCCCGGCGTTCCAGACGCACCGTGTGGCGCCGGTGACCCGTGGCACGCGCTACGGGGGCGTCGGTTGGATTCACGGCCCATGTTTCCGCTAATTGGGAATGACCCAACGATTCCCGCGCGCGATGACCACATTCGCGAAAACGGAGAAAAATGGCCGGAGCGTCACGCTCCGGCCAGTCTAACAGGGAGGAAGTACGTCTAGGAGACGTGATGACGTCTCGGAGAGGGGGGATTCTCCGAAATGCCGGCTTCCGATCTTGCGACCCGAAGCCGAAGCTCCGACAGCAACTGGAGCCTCATGGTCCCTATGTAAGGCCGAGACCGACAAAAACCACCCCAGCGCGGACAAGTCTGGTATGCAAAAGCCGCATTATCATGCGATGGCTACAACCGCGATACCGGACCCTCGATCTTCGTAATGGTTTAGACGAAGCCCGACCGCCCGCGTGAAACTCCCGATCGCGGCGACCGTGTGGAATGTCTGGAGCTTGTCCCAGTCCATATCGGCACCCGGCAGCATCCGCTTTCGCCGCCG
This sequence comes from Alphaproteobacteria bacterium, assembly GCA_965248765.1. Lineage (GTDB taxonomy): Bacteria > Pseudomonadota > Alphaproteobacteria > VGEJ01 > VGEJ01 > CBDFKF01. Next base: position 1,673,656 of record CBDFKF010000004.1, on the reverse strand, counting down.
CCACGTCCGCCATTGCAACGACGCGAATGCCGAGTTTTCCAGCTACTCGGCGGCTGCCGCGCTATCGATAACGCCCTCGGCGAGGAACTTCTCCGCCTCCAGCGCGGCCATGCAACCCGTTCCCGCCGCGGTCACGGCTTGGCGGAATACTTTGTCCTGCACATCACCGGCCGCGAACACGCCGGGGACACTAGTGCTCGTCGAATCGGCGGCAGTCCGAATATAGCCGTCCCCATCCATGTCCAGGAGTCCGCGTAAGATAGCGGTCGTCGGATCGTGTCCGATGGCGACAAAAACACCATCAAGAGCGAGATCGCGCGCGGCGCCCGACTTTACGTCCCTGAGGCGCAATCCAGTAACGGTGGGCGGATCAGCCTCGCCGAGAATCTCCTCCGCGACATGATCCCAGATCACGGTGATCTTCGGGTTCGCGAACAACCGCTCCTGCAGGATCTTCTCGGCGCGCAGCGCATCGCGGCGGTGGACGAGATCGACACGGTCAGCATGGTGGGTGAGGAAGATCGCTTCCTCGACCGCCGTGTTGCCGCCGCCGATCACCGCGACCCGCCTGCCGCGAAAGAAGAAGCCATCGCACGTCGCACAGGCGGAAACGCCGAAGCCCTTGAATTTCTCCTCGCTCTCCAATCCGAGCCAGCGCGCTTGGGCGCCGGTGGCAAGGATCAGGCTATCGCCGAGATACTGATCGCCCGAATCGCCGAGGCAACAAAAAGGCCGTTGCGAGAGATCTACGGAGAGAACGAGATCATTGAACATGCGAGTGCCGACGTTAGCTGCCTGGCGCTGCATCTGCTCCATCAGCCAGGGACCCTGAATGACGTCGGCGAACCCCGGGTAGTTCTCGACATCGGTGGTGATCGTCATCTGCCCGCCAGGCTCCATCCCATGGACGAGCATTGGCTCAAGGCCAGCTCGCGCAGCATAAACGGCTGCCGTGAGCCCGGCTGGTCCCGAACCGAGAATCAGGACTCTGCTGTGGTGCTGTTCGGACATTCGTGTCTAGCGGGTGCCATTGGTCTGGCGCTCCTCCCGCCCCGTTATATGCAGCCGCTCATCCGATTCGCAACCCCGTCTTCGCGCTCTGCCAAGCCAAGACATCGCCGGACCTCAGTGGCCACCTCCTCGGTGTCGCGAAGCGGCGCGTAAGACCAATGATCGAGCACGCCGGTGAACGGGCGAGTGAGCCCGTCGGCGCGCAGCCTCTCGTGGAATTCCTGGAATTTGCGAGAACCGCCCACTAGCTCTACGACATAAACCGGCTTTCCCGTGCTGCAAGCTTCGGATGTCATGGAGACCGAATCACAGGTAACCACGATCGCATCGGCAAGGCCGAGAAAAACAAAATACGGATTCTCGCCGACCCCGTTCCAGATCTCCGCCGCGGTGCCGGCGAGCGCCTCGTGCAACACGCTCATATTCTCATCGCTGGTGCGGCGCGAGGCGGTGACAGCCAAGCCGGCGCCCGCGGCGGCCATGACCGCCAACCGCTCCCCCAGCCAATGCATGCGATCACGCGTCATCCTATAGCTATGGCTAGAACCACCGATCAACACGGCGATCAGCGGACGTGCCAGACGCGCATAGCTCGCGGCGCCACGTGCCGCCGCCTCGGATAAGCGCGCCGGCGTGATGCGGTGCAAGGCACCTCGTGTCTCGAGAACGTTGGCGCCGCGCACATGGTCGTGCCGGGGCGGTACTACAAGATCGAACAAACGTGTTGGAACACGCGGGTCCTGGATCTGGACGGTGAGCGTGGCCGCACCGCTGGCGCGTTTGATGGCAAGTGCATACGGGATGCTGCGCCGTCCCGACGCGATCAAGAGATCCGGCCACGGCGGAGCGAACGGACCTCCGTCGACCGGCAAGGCTTGGAACGGCATCGGCCAGTGCCGCACGGGCATCCACGTCCATGGCGGGCGAGGCCGCGCGCGTTTGATTAACGGATCGAGGCCGATCGCCTCGGCCAGGCCAATGCACTGGTTCTCGGTGCCAGCCTTACCGTCGGTGAGAACCCAACATGACGGCTCGCTCACCCGGCAACATCCCGACGAACGACCCCGCGGGCCGGCTCATGACCGTAGTAGCTGCGCGCGCGCGCCGCGCTCACTTGAATGCGACAGAGACGATCTTATACGATTTAGAGCCGCCCGGCGTGGTGACCTCAATGCTCTCGCCCTTGGCCTTGCCGATCAGAGCGCGAGCGAGCGGCGCGGTAACGGACAATCGGCCCTCCCGGATGTCGGCTTCATCGACACCAACGATCTGGTAGCGCAGCGACTCGTCGGTATCCTCGTCCTTTAGGCCGACCGTCGCACCGAACTTCACCTCTTTACCAGTGAGCTTGTCGACTTCGATCACACGGGCGAGGCTGATCTTCTCCTCAATCTGAGCCACCCGCGTCTCAACGAAGCTCTGACGCTCCTTGGCGGCGTGATATTCCGCATTCTCCGAGATGTCTCCCATCTCGCGTGCCTCTGACAGCGCCTTGATCACCGCTGGCCGTTCCACCGTCTTCAACCGCTTCAGCTCCGTAGCAAGGCTGTTGAAGCCCTTAGCGGTCATGGGCTCATTCTTCATCGCTAGGAAACTCGCTAACAGCCACGCCCGACGCGTTTTCGTCGGGCGGAGCCTCAGAACGTTGTAAAAGAATAGGATTGAAGCCGGCTGACATCAAGTGCACCTTCCCGCAGTGAGGTGATCGCTTCTAGCGCGGCCTTGGCCCCCGCGACAGTTGTGTAGTAAGGGATGTGGAGCATCAACGCAGTGCGCCGCAGCGTGAAACTGTCCTCGATCGCCTGTGCCCCCTCGCTGGTATTGATGACGAGCTGCACATCACCGTTGGTCATCGCGTCAACGACATGCGGCCGGCCCTCTTGCACTTTGTTGACGATGTCGACCTCTAGGCCCGCCTGACCCAAGGCGGCGGCGGTCCCGCGAGTTGCCATCACTCGAAAACCGAGCTCGATCAGGCGTCGCGCCGCGTCGAGCATCGCCACCTTGTCCGCGTTACGTACAGAAATGAACACGGTCCCGCCCTCGGGCAACAGCGTGCCGCTCGCGATCTGAGATTTGGCAAAGGCATGCCCAAAATCGCGATCGATGCCCATTACCTCGCCAGTCGAGCGCATCTCAGGGCCAAGTATGATGTCGACGCCGGCGAAACGCGCGAACGGGAAAACCGCCTCCTTGACCGCGACGTGGTTGATTTCGGGAGACTCAAGCCCGAACGTCGCGAGCGGCTCGCCAGCCATGACGCGCGCGGCGATCTTCGCAATTGGCAGGCCCACTGCCTTGGCCACGAAGGGCACTGTGCGGCTGGCCCGCGGATTGACCTCCAGGACATAGACGTCATCCCCTTCACCGCGAACTGGACGTTCAACAGCCCACGCACATCCAGCGCCGTGGCGAGCGCCTCGGTTTGGCGAGTGAGCTCATTGATGATGGTCGGAGAAAGCGAGTGGGGCGGCAACGCGCAAGCGGAATCGCCCGAGTGGATTCCGGCCTCCTCAATGTGCTCCATAATGCCAGCGATGAAGACCTCGCGACCATCAGCGATGGCATCTACATCGACCTCGATCGCATCGCGCAAATATCCGTCGATCAGCACCGGGCTCTTGCCCGAGACCTCCACTGCCTCGCCCATGTAGCGTAGGAGCGAATGTTCATCATGGACGATACGCATGGCGCGCCCGCCAAGTACGTACGACGGCCGCACCAGTACGGGGTAGCCGATTCGCGCCGCTGCGGCGGCTGAGGCCTCCACCGAATCGACGATATCATTGGCCGGCTGGCTCAAGCCGAGCTGGCTGATCAACGCCTGGAAGCGTTGGCGATCCTCAGCCAAATCTATGGCATCGGGCGAGGTGCCGAGGATCGGAATCGCGGCCGCCTCGAGGCCCGCCGCCAACTTAAGCGGGGTCTGCCCACCGAACTGCACGATCACACCCTTGAGCGTGCCCCTGCGCTGCTCGGTGCGCACGATCTCGCCGACGTCCTCGACCGTGAGCGGTTCGAAGTAGAGGCGGTCGGAAGTATCGTAATCAGTCGAGACCGTCTCGGGATTGCAGTTGATCATGATCGTCTCGAGGCCGGCTTCGGCCAGGGCATACGCCGCGTGCACGCAGCAATAGTCGAACTCGATTCCCTGCCCGATACGGTTGGGCCCGCCGCCAAGGACGATGATCTTGTCCCGCTCGCTGGGTTCGGCCTCGCAGTCGGACACAGTGAGGCCGTCCCCTTCGTAGGTGGAATACATGTAGGGCGTGCGCGATTCGAACTCTGCGGCGCAGGTGTCGACACGACGAAAAACCGGGTGGACGTCTAGCGCTCGGCGTCGGTCCGCGACCGTGTCCTCGTCGCAACCAGCAAGCTCGCCGAGCCGCGCATCGGAGAACCCGGCCTGCTTGAGCCGGCGCAATGCCGCGGCTTCGGCTGGCAAGCCGTGCCGCGCGACCTCGTTCTCCAGTTCGATCAGCTCCCCTATCCGTTCGAGGAACCAAGGGTCGTACCCACAGGCTTCGCACACGTCGTCGATCGAGAGCCCGACCCGGAATGCCTGGCCGATGATCAACAGGCGATTGGGCGTCGGCTCAGCAAGCGCTGCGCGTGTTACGCTGCGCCGATCGGCAGCGGTAGCGGCACCGCCGAGGCCGGGGATATCGACCTCGGCCAATCCGGTGAGCCCGGTTTCGAGCGAGCGCAGACCCTTCTGCAAGGACTCAGCAAAACTGCGGCCGATCGACATGACCTCGCCAACTGACTTCATCGAGGTGCCAAGGACAGCTTCTGCCCCCGGGAACTTCTCGAAGGTGAACCGCGGAATCTTGGTGACGACGTAATCGATCGTCGGCTCGAACGAGGCGGGCGTCACCCCGGTGATGTCATTGTCGAGTTCATCGAGCGTGTAGCCGACGGCGAGAAGTGCAGCGACCTTGGCAATCGGAAAGCCCGTCGCCTTGGAGGCGAGCGCCGACGAGCGCGAGACCCGCGGGTTCATCTCAATGACCAGCAGGCGCCCGTCGTCCGGATTGACGGCGAACTGGACGTTGGAACCACCCGTCTCGACCCCGACCTCGCGCAGCACCGCGATCGCGGCGTTGCGCATCAATTGATACTCCTTGTCGGTCAGGGTCAGCGCCGGGGCGACGGTAATGGAATCGCCGGTGTGGACACCCATGGGGTCGACGTTCTCGATCGAGCAAACGATGATGCAGTTGTCGTTGCGGTCGCGCACGACCTCCATCTCGTACTCTTTCCAGCCCAGCACAGATTCCTCGATCAGCACTTCGTTGACCGGCGAAGCGTCGAGCCCGGCGGCGACGATGCCATCGAACTCAGTGCGGTTGTAGGCGATGCCGCCGCCAAGGCCGCCCAGCGTGTAGGACGGCCGGACGATGGCCGGGAGCGCTACTTGCTCAAGCGCGCTGCGTGCCTCCTCGACCGAGTGGGCGATCCGGCTCCGCGGGCATTCGAGTCCAATGTTCCTCATCGCCTCGCGGAACAGCAGGCGGTTCTCCGCCTTGTCGATGACCTCGTAGGAGGCACCGATCATCTCTACCGCGCCGCGACCGAGATGGCCATCCGCAGCCAAGGCGGCCGAGACGTTGAGGGCGGTCTGGCCGCCCATGGTCGGGAGTAATGCGTCGGGCCGCTCCTTTTCGATGATGCGGACCACCGTTTCAGGAGTGACCGGCTCAATGTAGGTAGCGTCCGCCATGCTCGGATCAGTCATGATCGTCGCCGGGTTCGAGTTCACCAAGATGATGCGATAGCCCTCGGCCTTGAGCACGCGGCAGGCCTGGGTGCCGGAGTAGTCGAACTCACAGGCTTGGCCGATGACGATCGGCCCGGGGCCTATGATCAGAATTGATTTGATATCGGTCCGCTTAGGCATCGCGCCGTACGCGACCTGGGTGTGCCGCCACTAGTTCATTGGAGTGGATTCGGTGAACCGATTGCACGACCGGGGGGCGTGATCGCATCACCGGTATTGCTCCATCAGCCGGACGAAGCGGTCGAACAAATAGTGGCTGTCCTGGGGGCCCGGCGAGGCCTCGGGGTGATACTGGACCGAAAAAACCGGCTTGTCGTCGAGGCGCAGGCCCTCGAGGCTGCCGTCGAACAGCGAGGTGTGGGTCGCGGTGACGCCAGACGGCAGGGAGTCAGCCTCAACGACGAAGCCATGGTTCTGGCTCGTGATCTCCACGCGGCCGGTGTCGAGGTCCCTCACCGGATGGTTCGCGCCGCGATGGCCGCGATGCATTTTTGTCGTCTCGGCACCGAGCGCACGCGCCAGGAGCTGATGGCCAAGGCAGATGCCGAAAATCGGGCGTCCGGTCGTCAGTAGGCGTTGGATGGTGGGGATCGCGTACGCACCTGTGGCCGCAGGATCGCCCGGCCCGTTGGAAAGAAAGACCCCGTCCGGCTCGTGGGCGAGGATGTCATCGGGCTCAGCCGTTGCGGGAACTACGGTGACTTCGCATCCAGCCGAGGCAAGACAGCGGAGGATGTTGCGCTTGGCCCCATAGTCGACGGCGACCACACGGAATCGCGGCGCATCCTGCCCACCGTAACCGGCACCGAGCCGCCACCGACTTTCGCGCCACTGGTAGGTTTGTGTGCAACTCACCTCACGCGCAAGGTCCATGCCCTCGAGCCCAGGCCAGGCGCGCGCCGCTTCGACAAGGGCGGCAGTATCGATGCCCCCGCGCGGCGCGTGACAGATCGTCGCGGCCTGCGGCCCGCCGTCACGGATGAGTCGGGTAAGGCGACGGGTGTCAATGCCGCTCGCCCCGACGAGATTGCTGCGTCTCAGCCAGGTGTCGAGTCCCTCGGCAGCACGAAAGCTGCTCGGCTCGGTGATCGGCATGCGTACCACGATGCCGCGTGCCGCCGGCGCCGGAGCCTCGATGTCCTCTTCATTGGCCCCGACGTTGCCAATGTGTGGGAAAGTGAACGTGATGATCTGCCCCGCGTACGAAGGATCGGTGACGATCTCCTGATATCCCGTCATCGCGGTGTTGAAACATAGTTCGCCGGTAGCGGTACCCACGGCGCCGAGGCCCGCGCCCCAGGACACTGAGCCATCGGCCAGCACCAATGCGGCGCTCGCACCGGTGGGGCAAGCCGCTATCGACGGGCTGGCGCGCTCAGGCATGTTGACTCCCCGGAGACGGGCCGCAGGGCACGAGATCACCGTGCCTTCAAGGCCGGTCAAAACCGGCTCGGGTGGGCAGGGTTGTGGCGGAACATAGGCAAATAGCGTGCCATCGTCAACCCCGGGTGGACGATATTATTGTGTAATTTCAGCAGGTTATAATATTTTTTGGATTTGCCAGGACACCTTGGCATCGAGTAGCATGACTGCCCACGCCGGACTCGGACAAGGGCATGCTCCGGACAAGGCTCAGCGACGAACTCAAGCAGGCGATGAAAGCGAGGGATGCACGTCGCATATCGACGTTGCGCCTAATCCTGGCCGCCCTCAAGAATCGCGAGATCGCGGCGCGCGGCGATGGTGGGCGGGAAACGATCACTGATGACGACATCGTCAATATGCTCTCTACCATGGTGCGCCAACGGCGCGAGAGCATCGAGCTGTATCACCAAGGCGGGCGCGAAGACCTAGTGCGCCAGGAAGAAGAGGAAGCAAAGATCATTTCGGGCTTCCTGCCCAAACAGCTCGACGAAGACGAGATACGGATTGTCACGCGGGAGGTTATCACCGAGGTCGGCGCGTCCGGCATAAGGGATATGGGCCGCATAATGGGTCAGCTCAAAGAACGCTATGCCGGACGCATGGATTTCGGCAAGGCGAGCGGCATCGTCAAGGAACTCTTGACCGCCAACTAGACGTCGCACCCGGACGGTCGACGCTGGTGCGCGGGCACTCAGGTCTTGTTATAGTTTGGTCAGGCAGACCGGATGGCATTCCCTTCCGATTTTCTCGACGAGGTACGTGCGCGCATCGGCCTGGCGAACCTGATCGGGCGCCGGGTCAGACTGAGCAAGCGCGGGCGCGAGCATGTCGGCCTCTGCCCATTCCACAAGGAGAAGACGCCCTCGTTCACTGTGAACGAGGACAAGGGCTTCTATCATTGCTTCGGGTGCGGCGCGCACGGCACGCACTTCGACTTCGTCATGCAGGCCGAGGGCCTGAGATTCCCCGAGGCGGTCGAGCGACTCGCCGCCGATGCCGGGGTGCCAATGCCGGTCTCCACACCCGAGTCTCGCGCGCGAGAGGCGCAACAAACGAGCCTCTACCGTGTGGTGGAGCAAGCTGCGGGCTCGTTCGCCGAGCGGCTTCGCGGGCCAGAGGGGCTCCGTGCCCGTCAGTATCTCGAGGCCCGGGGCTTGAGCCCAGCGACAATCGCTGAGTTCGGCCTTGGTTTGGCACCGGACCGCCGTACCGCGCTTAAAGAGGCAATGCTGAGCGCCGGCATCGAGGAACGGCTCCTTGTCGAGGCCGGGCTGCTGATCGCGCCCGAGGACAGTGGTCCGAGCTTTGACCGCTTCCGCGATCGCATAATTTTCCCAATTGCCGATGCCCGCGGTCGTGTGATCGCCTTCGGCGGTCGTGCACTAGGCGAGGCCCGGGCCAAGTACCTCAACTCTCCAGAGACGCCGCTCTTCCGCAAAGGGCGGGTGCTCTACAACCTCGCTCGCGCACGTAAGGCGGCGCATGAGGCAGGCACGGTGGTGGTGGCCGAGGGCTACATGGACGTGATCGCGCTGCATCAGGCCGGCTTTGCGAACGCCGTCGCGCCGCTCGGCACCGCCCTCACCGAGGACCACATCGGTTTGCTGTGGCGGCTCTCGCCCGAGCCGGTGCTGTGCCTTGACGGAGACGCGGCCGGTCGGCGAGCAGCCGAGCGTGCAGCTCATCGTTGCCTGCCGCTGGTGCGTCCAGGACACTCCTTGCGATTTGCCTTCCTACCGTGGGGTGAGGATCCCGACAGCCTGGCGCACAAGCACGGGCCGGGCGCAATCACGGACTGCATACAGGCCGCGGTGCCCTTGTCCGAGGTGTTGTGGCAGGATGCCTTAGGCGATCGCGTCCTCGATACGCCGGAGCGTAGGGCTGCGGTGCGCCGATCCCTGGCCGAACTCAGCGGCCGAATCGGCGATGCTACGGTCCGCGCGTACTACCGCGATTTCTTCGAGACCCGACTTGCCGACCTGTTCGGCTCGCGCGGTGAGGCCGGGCGTATGCAGGAGCCCCGATCCACACGGGCCCGCGGCGCCCGGTTGCAGCGTGGTCAAGCCCTCGGCTCCGGCGAGGTTGCGAACTCCGCGGCTCGTGAGCGCCTCCTCATACTCACGCTCCTCAACCACCCGGGGCTGTTGCCCGATGTGGCTGAGGAGCTGTCGACGGCGGCCTTTGTGACTCCTGAACTTGACAGCTTGGCCCAGGCGCTCCTAGATGTGGCCGCGGGCGAGGGTTCCCTTGACTTCTCAGGGGTCAGACGCCACCTGAGTGACCGCGGCTTGGGCGGGTTGATCGATCGTGTGGAGCGCGCGCGGTCGAGCGTTTTGGAGCCGTGGGCCCGGCCGGATGCGGATGAGGCTCAAGCGGAGCGGGGCTGGCGCCACGTGTTGGCACGGCATCGTTTAGCGGTCGCTGTGACGACGGAACGTCGTGAGGCCGTTGCGGCGCTGGCCGAGGGCATGACGGATCAGGGGTTGGCACGCCTCCGCGCCTTGCAGGCGCAGTGGGAGACTGGGGAAGGTAATGAAGTCGACATCGACGCTGGGTCACCGCACGCGGGGACACCCGGCTAGCTAGAAAATATTCACGGGTGGGCGCCTGCGACGGCCCCACCGTTGGCGTGCGCAGAGTGCGATCAGGCGCGGGAGAATCCGGTCGAATGGCAACACAATTGGCGAGCACAGCGGAATCGGAAGAAACACGCGAAGAGTCCTCCGACAGCCCGCTTCTCGATTCCACCACTCACGGTGTGAAGCGGATGCTGGCGGCGGCCAAAGAGCGGGGCTACGTCACCTATGACGAGCTGAACAACGCCCTGCCTCCTGATCGGGTGTCGTCGGAGCAGATCGAGGACACGATGGCGATGCTCTCGGAGATGGGTATCAACGTCGTCGAGTCGGAAGATTCGGAGGAGCCGAGCACAGAGATCAGCGAGCGCACGACTACCGCCGTTGCGGTCCGCGAGACCTCCGAGGAGACGGAGCGGACCGACGACCCAGTGCGGATGTATCTGCGGGAGATGGGCTCGATCGAGCTGTTGTCGCGCCAGGGCGAGATAGAGCTCGCCAAGCGGATCGAGGCTGGCCGCGAGCAAATGATCGGCGGCATCTGCGAGAGCCCGCTGACGATGCGGGCGATCGTACAGTGGCGTGGCGATCTCAAGGAATCGCTTCTTCTGCTGCGCGATATCATCGACCTGGAAACGACTTACGGCGGTGGCCCCGGCGAGTCCTCGCCTTCCACAGTGACCAAAGTCACCGGCGCCGACGGCAAGGGCGAGACACCGGGTGAGCCGGAAGCCAAGGCGAAAGGCGCGGCGAAGGACGAGTCCTCGACGGATTCGACCGAGAATACCGGCGAAGCCGAGGGCGATGAGAGGGACCGCAACGGTAGCGGAGCGGCGGATGAGGACGAGGAAGCCAGCCTCTCCCTCGCCGCAATGGAGTTCGCATTAAAGCCGGCGATACTTGAGACGTTCGATAAGATCGCCGCCACCTACAAAAAGCTCCATCGGCTGCAGGAACTGCGCGTCGCGGCTGCGCTCAAGAACGACGCCATCACGCGCCCCCAAGAACGCCGTTACGAGAAGCTCAAGCACGAGCTGATCGACTTAATGGAGGGCGTTCACCTCAACAACAATTGTATCGAATCGCTGGTCGACCAGCTCTACGGGATGAACCGGCGGCTGATCGGCCTCGAAGGTCGGCTCCTCAGGCTCGCCGAGAGCTACGGCGTGAAGCGAGAGAGTTTCCTCAAGCAGCATGTTAGCAACGAGCTCGACCCGAACTGGCTGCGCCGCGTGCGACGGCTCAAGGAAAAGGGCTGGGCTGAGTTCGCGAAGGCCGAATCAGCGCAGATCCGCGACGTCCGCCATCAGATCGCCGAGGTCTCGACCAACGCCGGCTTGCCGGTCGAGGAGTTCCGCCGCATCGTCCACACCGTCCAGCGGGGTGAGCGTGCAGCAGCGCGAGCGAAAAAGGAGATGGTCGAGGCCAATCTGCGGCTCGTAATCTCGATCGCCAAGAAATACACCAACCGCGGCCTTCAGTTCCTGGACCTGATCCAGGAAGGCAACATCGGCCTGATGAAGGCTGTCGACAAATTCGAGTACCGGCGCGGCTATAAGTTCTCGACGTATGCCACGTGGTGGATCCGCCAGGCCATCACCCGATCCATCGCCGATCAGGCGCGCACCATCCGTATTCCCGTGCATATGATCGAGACCATCAACAAGCTCGTGCGCACGTCGCGCCAGATCCTCCATGAGATCGGCCGTGAGCCGACGCCGGAGGAGCTCGCCGAGAAGCTCGGCATGCCGCTCGAAAAGGTGCGCAAGGTGTTGAAGATCGCCAAGGAGCCGATCAGCCTCGAGACGCCGATCGGCGATGAGGAGGACAGCCACCTCGGCGAGTTCATCGAGGACAAGAATGCGGTGCTGCCGCTCGATGCGGCCATTCAACTCAACCTGCGCGAGGCAACCACGCGCGTTCTCGCAAGCCTCACCCCGCGCGAGGAACGGGTGCTGCGGATGCGCTTCGGCATTGGCATGAACACCGACCACACTCTCGAAGAGGTCGGCCAGCAATTCTCGGTGACTCGCGAGCGAATACGCCAGATCGAAGCTAAGGCGCTGCGCAAGCTCAAACACCCGAGCCGCTCACGGCGGCTCAGGAGTTTCCTCGACACGTGAGATCAGAGGCGTGAGGCGAGGCTGATTGGCCCCCTTGATGCTGGCATCCGACATTTGATCCCGCAGGGCCCGTAGCTCAACTGGTTAGAGCGGGCCGCTCATAACGGTCTGGTTGCAGGTTCGAGTCCTGCCGGGCCCACCAGCTTTTCCTCGGTGGCGTCGTCCTTGTACGCAATGCTCTAAGGCCCCATGCGCATTCTCGGGATTTCTGCGTTCTACCATGACAGCGCGGCAGCTCTAGTGGAGGACGGCCAGATCGTCGCCGCTGCCCAGGAGGAGCGTTTCAGTCGGAAGAAACACGACGCGGGGTTCCCGCGACGGGCGATCACGTACTGTCTCGGCGAGGCTGGGGTTGACCTGGGTGCGGTTGACTTGGTCGCCTTCTACGACAAGCCGTTTCTGAAGTTCGAGCGATTGCTTGAGACCTACACCGCGTTTGCCCCGCGCGGTTTTCGATCGTTCACCCAGGCGATGCCGTTGTGGCTGCGGGAGAAACTGTTTCAGAAGAGCCTGCTCGGGCGTGAGCTGCGGTCGCTTGCGCCCGACTTCGATTGGCAGCACCGGCTGGTGTTTGCCGAGCATCACCAGAGCCATGCAGCGAGCGCCTTCTTCGCCTCGCCGTTCGCCGAGGCGGCGGTGCTGACCCTCGATGGAGTCGGCGAGTGGGCGACGAGCTCACTCGCGGTCGGCCGCGGCCGCGAGCTGACCATGCTGCGCGAGATCCACTTCCCGCATTCGCTCGGCCTCTTGTACTCGGCCTTTACCTACTATACCGGGTTCAAGGTGAACTCAGGCGAATACAAACTGATGGGGCTCGCCCCCTACGGCGAGGCGCGCTACCGCGACCGCATCCTCGACCATCTGATCGATCTCAAGGATGACGGGTCGTTTCGGCTTGATGTGTCCTACTTCGATTATTGCACGGGCCTCCGCATGACCAACCGGCGCTTTGACGACCTGTTCGGCGGCCCGGCACGACAACCTGACGAGCTGCTAACACAGCACCACATGGATCTCGCCGCCTCGGTCCAGGCAGTGACGGAGGAAGTCATGCTTCGCCTAAGCCGCGCGGTGGTGAAGGAGACGGGACTCGGCAACCTGTGTCTGGCGGGCGGGGTTGCGCTCAACTGTGTCGCCAACGGCAAGATCGTGCGCGATGGCTGCGTCGAGCAGATATGGGTGCAGCCGGCAGCCGGCGATGCGGGCGGTGCGCTGGGCGCGGCACTCTCGGCCTATCACGGACTGAAGGGCCAGCCGCGTTCCGTCAACGGCGCCGATTCCATGTGCGGGAGCTACCTCGGGCCCGCCTTCGCCCAATCCGAGATTGAGAGCCGTCTCGAGGCCGAGGGTGCCCGTTTCCAGGTCCATGGCGAGGATGACATGCTCGCCGCCACCGCCGAAGCGTTGGAAGCCGGAAAGGCGGTCGGCTGGTTCCAGGGCCGCATGGAGTTCGGTCCGCGGGCGCTGGGTGCCCGCTGGATCCTCGGCGATGCCCGTTCGCCGACGATGCAGCGTCTCCTGAACCTCAAGGTCAAGTACCGCGAGAGCTTTCGCCCGTTCGCGCCGGCGGTGCTGCGCGAGGATGTCAGCGAGTGGTTCGAACTCGATGCTGACAGCCCCTACATGCTACTGGTGAGCCCGGTCCGGCACGAGCGACGGCGGGCGATGACGGCGGCCGAGGAGGCGCTGTTCGGGATCGACAAGCTGAACGTACCGCGCTCAGACATCCCGGCGGTGACCCATGTCGACTACTCGGCCCGTATCCAAACCGTGCATCGTGAAACCACCCGCTCTATCACCGCCTGATCGAAACGTTCAGAGAACGGACGGGCTGTCCTGTCATCGTCAACACGAGCTTCAACGTGCGCGGCGAGCCGATCGTCTGCACGCCAGAAGAGGCATTCCGCTGCTTCATGGGAACCGAGATCGAGCAACTCGCCATCGGCAACTGCGTCTTGCACAAAGACGGCCAGGACCCGGTCCTCAAACGTGACTATAAAGACGCCTTCGAGCTCGACTGAGGGGGAGGGGCATGATGAGGTTGATCGAGGCCCATGGGCCATCCTGCCGGCCGTCGCTGGTGAGAAAATGACCCCGGCTGTGAAGGGGATTGCGCTCGGCGCGGCGACGATGGCGGTAGTTGTCACCGCCGCCAACATTCTCGTCCAGTACCCGATCAACGACTGGCTGACATGGGGCGCCTTTACCTACCCGATTTCATTCCTGGTGACCGACCTCTGCAACCGCGGGCTCGGGCCGGCACGCGCGCGCCAGGTGGTCTACGCCGGCTTTCGCGGCGGCGGTGGTGCTCTCGCTCGTGCTTGCCACGCCGCGCGTAGCGCTCGCCTCCGGTAGCGCGTTCCTGGTCGCGCAGCTGCTCGACATCCAGATCTTCAACCGACTGCGCGAAGGCACATGGTGGCGCGCGCCCTTCGCCTCTTCGTTCATCGCCTCCGCAGTCGACACGGCGCTTTTTTTTGCACTGGCCTTCGCCGGAACCGGCTTGCCCTGGGTGACCTGGGGTTTGGGAGATTACGGCGTCAAGGTGTTGATGGCCGTGATTATGCTGATCCCGTTCTTCGGCCTGTTGCGGGTGGTACGCGGCTACCGGCCGTCCACCGCAGCTAGCTAGTTGAGGCCCGGTATCAGGTCACGTGACTTGCGATCATCCCTCTGGCCGTCGTCCGGTGTGCGCATCCGTAAGCAACCGGTGGACGCTCTCGCGGCTTACCGGGCGCGGGTTGTAGTAGGGGTTGGCGACAGCCAGATCGGCAGCGCGGTCGAGATCGTCCCGGCGCATGCCAATCGCCTCAAGCGACAGCGGCGCACCCAGCGATTCAGCCAGATCGTAGAGCCCGGCCGCTGCATCGGCGACGCGGAGAGCCCGCGCAACCTGCGCCATGGCCGTCGAGGCCGCGTCACTGTTATAGGCAGCGACGTGCGGGAGAATCACTGTGTGCACCTCGGCGTGAGCCAGTTTGAAAGTACCGCCGAGTGTATGACAAAGCTTGTGATGCAGCGCCATACCGACCGAGCCCAACGTAGTACCGGCTAGCCACGCCCCATACAGCGCTTCGCTGCGAGCCTCGAGGTCACCGCCGTCCGTAACCACGCGTGGGAGACTCGCGCCCAAAGCGCGGATTCCTTCTTCCGCAATGAGCGACGTGATGGGGTTTGCGCTCTCGGCATAGAGAGCCTCGACGCAGTGTGCGATCGCGTTCATGCCGCTCGGACCGGATACCTTCGCAGGGAGACCCATCGTCAGCTCGCTATCGTAAATTGTCGTACGTGGGCGGACGCGGAGGTCGCGGCCGGTGGTTTTCACGCCTGCCTCCGTCTGCCCCCAGAACGGGGTCATTTCAGACCCTGCATAGGTCGTCGGCACAGCGAGAATGGGCAGTTCGAGGCGTAGCGCAATCGCTTTGGCAAGGCCTATGGTCGAGCCACCGCCGATCGCGACCGTTCCATCAGCGCCCACGCGTCGTGCCACGGCAGCCGCTGCCTCCGCCGTCTCGATAGGGACGTGCATCATCGCTTGGTCGTAGATGCCCGCGGCGGCTATTCCCAAGAGGCCGGCTGCGGTCTCGGCGTGGTCACGTTGGCCCGCAGTCGAGAGCACAAGTGCGCGCCTAATGCCTAGATGGTCGGCTTCGTCGGCGAGGCGCACAAGCGCGCCGGCGCCGAATATCACGCGCGCCGCGTTAGCCAGGTAAACGAAGTCGTGCACAGCGCGCCTGCGTCCATTCCATGAACGCAAAGGCGCGGGCCAATGCCCGCGCCTCAGGTCCGAACTAGTTAGACCGCTCTACTCGGCGGGCTCGAGCTCCAGCGCAACGATCTTGCCGCGTTCGTCCTCCTGCCAGCCAACCTGCTTCGCTTCATCGACCACCCCCGCGGGCCATTTGATCATGCCCATCTCGGGACCGCCCACGCACACCAGGAAATTCACTTCCTTGTCGCCGGGGTTGCGGAAGCCGCGCATGACTCCGGGTGGGAACGAGGCGACATCGTGGATGTCGAGCTCAACCTCATGCTCGCCGTCATCGCCGAGGGTCAACACGACCTTACCGTCGAGCGGCATGAACATCTCCGTGGTTTCATGATCATGCAGCGCGCCTACCCGCCCCGGTGGCAGCTTGATGATCACCGACCAGAACTCGGAATCATCGGGGATCCACCCGTCGTAATCCGGGTCTCCGGTCCTGAACGTCGAGACGTGGCCGACCAAGTTCGCCTGCGAGCGAGAGTGACCGGGAATCTTGGTGTCGAGGTACTGATCGATACCGAAGTTCAGCTGCTTGTAGCGGCGGACCCGCTCGCTAATCCATTGCTCATCGATCTTAATACCCATTGCCGTGCTCCCGCTTCTTTTTCAGAACGAAAGGGTTTCCCAACTGCTGCGAGCGTATCAGATGCCGGTGTGCGGCCCAAGCCCGCTGGACGCGTCGCTGAATCACGAGCGTCTGTGATGACTATCACGTGCGCCAATGCGGCCCGGTGATGTCCATCACTGCCACGACGCCCCGCCGGCGATAGGATGTTCACATGCGCCAGGACACGGCCCAACTCCTTGAAGAAGTCACTGTCGACACGTTGATCCATCGAGCCAGTGGTTTCCCCCGAGACCGCCCGCGTCGAGCGGCATGGTTGGTGGCAACCGCTAGTGCTTGCCTCGTTGTTCGCGGCAGGCGTAGCTGGCTACGGGCTCATCATCTTCGCTCTCGATCTTGATCTTCTGCGCCTCCTCTAGCGGGAAGCGGCAAGGCCTACGTCGAGCCGACGGCCCGACTACCGCCGCCCGCCGGGCGGCGCCTGGCGATCCGTCAGACTGACGATCTTACGCCCGGTCAGAAGATAAGCCGTCACTGTTCGCTCGCCGCCCAGGGTGATCGTCTCCCGCTCCTCGAATTCGAAATCCTGGCGCAGCCGCCAATAGACGCTTTCCGAGACCTGGATGGTGCCCCCGGGGCCGTCGGTCGCGAGCCGTGCCGCGGTGTCAAGAGTCTCGCCCCACGATTCGAAAACCGGGACAGCCGAGCGCACGATCCCGGAAATGAGCGGACCGCTGGCAAGGCCGACACGGACCTGTAGGGGAAGCTCCTGCTCCTGGAGATATTTCTCGACCGCGCCACGTGCCTCGATGGCGAACTCCGCCAACGTCTCTACGCCGCGACCGTGAGCACGCTGGACGCCCCCGATCGCCACATAGCGGTCGCCGAAGGTGCGAATGCTCTCGATCCCCTTGTGCCGCGCGACCTCATCGAGCCGACTGAAGATCGCACTCAGGATCTCCACTGCGTGGCCCGGAGCCAAATGCTGGCTCAGGCTGACAAAGCCGGCGATGTCGGCCACCATCACGATCCCCTCGATGAAGGACTCTGCGATATTGCTCTCGCCCTCCCGGACTTTCTCGGCGATGCGAGCTGGGAAGAGGCGCCTCAGGATTGCTCCGGTACGCCGGCGGGCATCGCGCTCCGCTCCCTCGAGGGTAAAGCCACGCCGCTCGGTCGCCTCGAGCATGCCGGCATAGGTGAGGCCGATGATCGAAGCGATGACCAGGAAGAAGTTTGTGTTGAAGTAATCGAACGCGGTCGCGCCTTGCGCATACATTAGACCGTTGGTGATACCGAGGATCGAGGCGCACGCGACGAACGCCGGCCAGAACAGAAGCCGTGCCAAGCCGCAGGCAAACATGATGGAAATCACGATCGCCGAGGTGCCCAGCCGGAAGCCTTCGGGCATCAAGAACAAAACGAGAGTTATGCCGGTCGCCCCGAGAATGACGGTGCCGCACATAATGGTCTGGAGCCAGCGGCGAAAAAACGCGACGTACGTAAGGCCGAACACCACAAGGGCAAAAACACCGAAATAGAGGCGAATCGCCAAGGTGTTGCGGAGCTCGCCCGGGTCGATCGCGTAGTCCCAGAACAGAAAGAATAGGTAAAGCGTGATTGCTACCGGCAGGACGACGCGAAGGAAGGGAATCGAGCGATCGGCAAAGCGAGCGCGGAAGCGTGCTTCGCGGTCGGCGTCCAGTCTGGTCCGGCAAGGAACAAGACAGAGCGCGAGATGCGAGTATCGAGGTGCGTCACCAGGGTCAGCCTACCGCTCAACCGACCCCTTAGGTCAACCCGCGGATCCGCCCCCGGCGGCATCGCGCGGAGATCAGGTGTCGTCGGCCGATTCTGCCCATCCCCGCAGCCTGCGCAGTGATCGGCATCACGCCACGAGATAACATGCTCAGCCTACCACTGGCTCGGCCCGTGGTGATCGCCCCAACGGAGGGATAGTATCGGCCGCCATGGCGAAAGCCACCGCCAACCGGAATGCCGGCAGGACCACGAGCGAGACCGAGCTCGCTTCCTATCGCCGCAAGCGCGACTTCGCGCGGACGCCGGAGCCGGTGCCATGCCCGGCCGGGCGAGGTGGCGATGTATTCGTCGTCCAAAAACACGGCGCTCGCGCGCTGCACTACGATCTCCGCCTCGAGATCGGTGGGGTCCTCAAGAGCTGGGCCGTCACCAAGGGTCCGAGCCTCGATCCGAAGGTGCGGCGACTCGCGGTTCACGTCGAGGATCATCCGCTCGACTACGCCGATTTCGAGGGCAACATCCCGAAAGGTCAATACGGCGGTGGGGCGGTCATGGTCTGGGACCGTGGGACGTGGGTGCCCATGGGCGACGTCGAGGCAGACTACCGCAAGGGCCAGATTAAGTTCCGCCTTGACGGCAAGAAATTAAAGGGCGGCTGGACGTTGGTGCGCCTCAAGAATGCGGACGATCAAAAGGGCAACGCTTGGCTTCTGATCAAGGAACGCGACATTTACGCGCGCGCCGAGGCGGACGGTATAGTCACGGAGGACGAGCCACTGAGTTTGCTTACCGGTCGCAATCTAGAGGAGATTGCGGCCGCTGCAGCCGGAGCCGAGCCCGCGCGAAAGGCCGGCCGCCGTCGTTTGCGCGCACCGACCGCCTCCAGAATCGCTGACGCGCGCGAGGCACCGTTGCCGCGCCGGCCACGCCCCCAGCTCGCAAGCCTCATCGACAGCGTTCCGACAGATGCAGGGTGGCTCCACGAGATCAAGTACGACGGCTACCGCACCCTCGCGCGCATCGCCGACGGTGCTGTCCGCATGTTCACTCGCAATGGCCATGACTGGACCGAACGCTACGCGCCTATTGCCGAGGAGCTCGGTGCGCTCGCTTGCCGGTCGGCGGTTATCGACGGCGAGGTCTGCGTCCAGGTCGGCAGTGGCGCGACGAGTTTCGCTGCGCTGCAGCACGCTCTCGCCGAATCCGCGACCGAGCAGTTGGTTTTCTTTTGTTTCGACCTTCCGTATCTCGACGGTCGCGACCTCGGTCGCAGTCCCCTCATCGCCCGCAAGAAAGCACTACAGGCGCTGCTCGACCCGGTCATCTTCGACCACGGACCGCTGCATTACAGCGAGCACATCGTCGGCCGCGGCGCCGAGTTCCTCGACCAAGCGCAGCGCCTTGGCCTCGAGGGCATCGTTTCCAAGAAAGCGCGATCGGTCTACACGCCTGGACGTTCCAAGAGCTGGATCAAGGTCAAGTGCGCGGCACGCGGCGATTTTGTCATCGTCGGCTACGCGGAATCGGCTGCAGCCGGTGGCTTGTCATCGCTACTCCTCGCCGAGCCTTTCGGCCAAGGCCTGCGCTACGTCGGGCGTGTGGGCACAGGTTTCTCGGCGCGCGAGGCCAAGCGACTTCGCGACGAGCTGCAGCCGCACCGCTGCGACCAACCCGTCTTTACCCTGCAAGGCCTCAAAGACAAGCGCGCCGCTACCTGGGTCGAGCCACGGCGAATCGCCGATATCGAATACAGCGCGCGCACCAGCGAGGGACGATTGCGGGCCGGACGCTACAAAGGCCTCAGGCCCGGGGCGCGCGCTGCAGCAGCCGCGACCGCTGGACCACGGCGCCATGTCAGCGATGCCGATCTCGCCGCGGTGTGGATCACTAATCCCGACCGCCGCATGTTCGGCCGCGACGGGCCGACCAAGCTGGATCTGGCGCTGTACTATGCCAAGGTCGCC
Organism: Alphaproteobacteria bacterium; assembly: GCA_965248765.1. Taxonomy (GTDB): domain Bacteria; phylum Pseudomonadota; class Alphaproteobacteria; order VGEJ01; family VGEJ01; genus CBDFKF01. The sequence continues at coordinate 1,653,685 of CBDFKF010000004.1, read as the reverse complement.
GAGTGGATGGTGCCGGAGATCGTGGATCGTCCACTCACCCTTGTCCGCTGCCCCAGTGGCAAGATCGACGACGTATTCTACCAGCGCCACGCCACAGCTGGCATGCCCGAACACATCCATCGCATACCGCTCCATGAAGCGGAGTCGGAGGAGCGTGCGGATTTCATCTATATCGCTGACGCCAAAGGCCTATTCACGCTAGCGCAATTCGGAGTTGTCGAGTTCCACCCCTGGGGATGCCGGGTCGACAAGCCCGAGCGGCCTGACCGCATCGTCATCGATCTTGACCCCGACGTGGGCCTCAACTGGCGCACGGTGGTTCAAGCAGCGCAGGAGGTCCGGGACGAACTCGGGCGAATCGGCCTCATCGGCTTCGTACGCACCACCGGCGGCAAGGGGCTCCACGTCGTTGTGCCAGTGAAGCGCCGCCATGGCTGGCCAACGGCCAAGGCATTAGCGCTAGGATTCGTGGCACAGCTCGCCGAGAAGCACCCCAAGCGATATACCGCCTCGCCCGCCAAGGCAGCTCGCCGCGGCCGCATCTATGCTGACTACCTGCGCAATGCCCGCAGCGCTACGGCTGTTGGCTCGTATTCGTTGCGTGCCCGGAAGGGTGTGCCTGTAGCAACACCGCTTGATTGGCCGGAACTTGCCGATCTCGATGACCCCCGAGCATTGGACTACCGGACCGTGCCTGAGCGCCTATCGGCCCTCACGATCGATCCGTGGCAGGGCATAGCCGACAGCGCCGCCCCAATCACTCGAGACCTCGAGAGAAAATTGGGGATTAACAAACAGCTACGGAACGGTGTAAGTGTAAAGCGTTAGGGAAGAGCCGGAGGAGAAAACTGTATGGCGCCGCGTGCGAGTTGGAAGGGCTATCTCAAACTGTCGCTGGTCTCTTGCCCGGTCCGGCTTTTCACCGCGACCACTACGGTCAACCGCATCAGTTTTAACATGCTGCACAAGGACAGCCATAACCGCGTGCAGTTCAAGCCGCACGACCCCGAACTCGGCCAGGTCGAGCGCGGCGATCTTGTGCGCGGCTACGAGTTTGAGAAGGATCAGTACGTCATCGTTGATGATGAGGATCTAGACGCGATCCAGATCGAGAGCTCAAAGACGATAACGATTGATGATTTCATCGACGCGAACGAAATCGATCCGATGTTTCTTGATGCCGCTTACTACCTCGCGCCCGACGGACCGGTCGCCGAGGAGACCTATCGGGTCATCCATAACGCGATGAAAGAGCGAGGCAAGGCAGCGCTCGCACGCGTCGTCATATCCGGGCGTGAACGTCAAGTCGTGCTAACGGTACGCGATCGTGGCTTCGTCATGACGACGCTGCGTGCGGCCAACGAGGTACGGGCGCACGAGGAGTATTTCAGCGATATCGGCGATGAGCCGCTCGATCCCAGCATGATCGGCATCGCCGAGCAGATCATCGATCAGAACGGCGGCCGTTTCGATGCTACCGGCTTCGAGGATGCATACCAAAAGGCGCTTCTGGAGGTCGTCAAGGCCAAGCTTAAGGGAAGCCGCCCCGTCATCGCCAAGACGCCGGAGCGTGGTAGAGTCATCAATCTGATGGATGCGCTCAAAAAGAGCCTCGAGGAGGGCACGGCGAAGAAGCCGCCGGCCCGCAGCAAACGCCGCGCGGCGGCATCGCGCACCGCCAAAGCCAAACCGCGCCGCGCCCGATCGGCTTAAGGGGTACAGAAGGGTCGCTCGATGCAAGCGCTCAGCATCGTCGATCCGGGCCGCGTGGCCTTCGAAGGCAAGGTCGTCGTCTTCCTTGGTCGCCTGGCGGCCATATCGCGTCGTGAGGCTTCGGAAGCCGTAGCGGCGCACAGCGGCACGGTCCGCCGCGGCGTCAGCCGCCGTACACAGGTTCCCGTGGTGGGCCACGGCGCCCATCGCCTACTCGCCGGCCGCGTTGGGCGGTGGCTCAAGACGGCCGGCGATCGCGGCATCGATTGTATGAGCGAGAACGCTTTCCTGAGAGCGATCGGCCGCCGCGACCCGCTGCCGACAGTAGAACGATCGATACCGCTTGACACGCTGGCTGCTCAAGCCGGCCTCCATGAGGACACCGCCCGCCTGCTCGCACTGTTCGATGTGATCGAGCCGGTCGATCAAGTGTGCGGTTTTCGCGACCTTGTGGCCGCGCGGGAGGTAGCGCGCCTCGTCGACGAGGGCGTTAGTATTTCCGACATCCTCGCCAGCCTTTACGTCCTGCGGCTGCGCGACCAGCGCGCGGCGGGTCCCCACCTGGCACAAGTCAGGCTCACCCGTTCGGAGGTCGGCGGTCTCGTCATGAAACTCGGCACGGCCGATGCTGAGTTGGATGGCCAACTGCGGTTGCCAATGGCGGAAGGCGACGGCCCGCGTGTGGACGATCTCTTCGCCGCGGCCGAGACGGCGGTGGAAGACGGCGATCTCGATCGCGCGGAGGCTTTGTATCGGCGCTGCCTCGACATCGACCACTCGGATTCAACGATTTTGTTCAACCTCGCGAATGTATTGCGGGACCGCGACGAGCCACAGGAGGCGCGGCTTAATTTGGAGCGGGCGCTGGCCCTCGATCCCGATTACGCCGAGGCGTGGTACAACCTCGCCGATCTCAAGGACACGGGCGGCGATGCGCCGGGAGCCAAGAAGGCGCTGGAGAAAGCGGTGGCTGCCGATCCCGGCTACGCCGACGCGGTCTTCAACCTCGCTGAGCTGCACGTCCGTGAGGGCGCATACGCCGAGGCGGTCGCGAGCTTCGAGCGTTATCTTGCCCTCGATTCGACTAGCGAGTGGAGTGAGCGAGCGCGCCGTAGCCTGGATCTGTGCCAGCGCCAGCTTGCGATGGCCCGGGCCTACGGTCGGAAGCCGTCACACTGAACCCATGGGGCTCGTAGGGCTGCAATAGCCTCAACCGTCGTATCGGCGGACCGCAAGCACGGCGTTCAGACCACCGAAAGCGAACGAGTTGGAGAGCGCGGCCGTTGTGGACGCCGGGCGTGCTTGGTTGGGGACGTAGTCTAGGTCACACGCCGGATCAGGCTCGGTGAAGTTAACCGTGGGCGGCAGCAGACCGTGGGTGATCCCAAGAATCGTCGCCGCGAGCTCGAGCGCGCCGCCAGCACCCAGTGCATGCCCGTGCGCGCCTTTGGTGGAAGAAACAGCGAGGCGCTCGGCATGGTCGCCGAACACGGCATGAATGGCCGCCGTTTCTGTCACATCGTTACTCGCCGTCCCTGTGCCGTGGGCATTGATATAGCTCACCTCCTGTCGCGCCAGGCCGGCGTCGTCTAGCGCCGCACGCATTGCCCGTGCCGCACCGTCGACCGCGGGCTGGACGATGTCGCCGGCATCGGCGCTCATACCGAAACCGGCGATCTCGGCAAGGATGCGGGCTCCGCGGTCCCGCGCGTCGTCGCGTGTTTCTAGGACGAACACGCCAGCCCCCTCGCCAAGCACCATCCCGCTGCGGTCGCGGCTGAAGGGGCGGCAAGTGTCGGTGCTCATCACGCGCATTGCCTCCCACGCCTTCATGCCGCCGAACGTAATGCACGCTTCCGCACCGCCGACGACGGCCGCTTTAGCGAGTCCCGAGCGCACCATGTGGAAACCCTGGCCAATCGCGTGCGTGGCGGACGCGCACGCGCTGGAGACCGCGTAGGCCGGCCCCGTCAATCCCCATTCCATGCTGATGTGGCTCGCCGCTGCGCTTCCCATCACCCGTGGGATGATAAAGGGGTGTACGCGTTTGACGTCCTCTGCATAGATTTTGTGGAAATTGTCGTCCTGGGCGCCAAGCCCGCCGATGCCGGTGCCAACGACGGTGGCCGTCCGAGCGCCGAGACCATCAGCGAAGGGCGGTGCGGCTTGCTCAACGGCCTCGTGCGCCGCCACCAGCGCGAACTGGGCAAAACGATCGAGCAGGCTGCTGCGGCTCCCCGGAAAGTGGGTGCGCGGCACGAAACCCTTCACTTCGGCCGCCATCCGTACGTTGAGATACTCGGTCGGGATCTCAACAATCGGCCCGATTCCGCTTTCGTTGGCGAACAGGGCCCGTGCGAACGCTTCCGCGTTGGCGCCGAGTGCCGAGACCACGCCCATCCCCGTCACTACCACGCGCTTGTTCACTGTCGTCACCGGGGTCTTCGTCTACGCTGGGCTCCGTGTAGAGGCCGGCAGCGCGTTCGAGGAGTTGGATGTGTTGGCTGGCACGGGACCGCGGGCGGGGAGCGTCCTCTTCAGTCGGCAGCGCGCTGCTCGGTCACCACCTTCTCGACCGCGCCTACCACTTGGCTCACGGTGTCGAACTCGAGCGCGTCTGCATCGCTCGGATTGTAGGGAACGTCGATATCAAAGCGTTGTTCGACCGCGAAGATAAATTCGATGACGTCCAAGGAATCGAAGCCGAGGTCCGTTAGCTTAGTATCGAGCGCGATCGAGCTCGGGTCGATCTCTTTCTTTTCGGCGATGATGGCGATGATGGCGCGCACGATGTCTTTCCCCACGGGCGCCTCGATGCCTCAGGTGCCACCCACAAACTCCTCGATCAATCGATTGACGTCGGCCGCCTTCTCCATGTGCGCCATGTGGCCGGTCGCCGCGAGCGTGTGGACTGCAATGACCTCCGGCAGCGCGCCTGCGTGTTCCGGCGGCACTATCCGGTCATCACCGCCCCAAATGCACTGGGCAGGGACTTTGAGCTCGCCCAAGCGGTCGGTCAGCACCAACACCTGCCGGCCCTCAGCGAAGGCGCCAGCCGCGACCGTTTTCAGCGCCGCTACCACGCCATCTAAACGCTTGTACTTGAGAACCTCGTTCACCATGTCCCCGCTGACCAATGACTCATCGGCAAACAGCTGGGAAAGCACCGGTTTCATCTCCTTGCGGCGGCTAGCCTCGATGAAGCCGCGGATGTAATCGACGTTGATATCGGCGCCGAGGCCGGTCGGGGAGATCAGCGTCAGTGAGGCCGCGCGATCGGGATGATCGAGTCCGAGTTTTAGAGCTACGCCGCCGCCCATGGAGTGGCCGATAAGGTGGGCGGCGCCGATCCCCACAGTATCCATGAAACCGAGGACAGCCGTCGCGATCGTCGCGATGTCGCCTGCCGTGATCCCTTTGCTCGAAGCACCATGCCCTGGGAGATCGAGGGCATAGACAGTGTGCGTTTCCGCAAGCGCCGGATAGTTGAACATCCAGTTGTTGAGATCGCCACCAAAGCCGTGCAGAAGCAGTAACGGCGGTCCTTCAGCCTCGCCCAGCTTGAGGAAACGGAGATTTAGGCCCGCCACCTCGACGGTCTGATATTCGGGCCCGGTGTCGGCCTTCGCGAGCCACTCGCCAAAGTCTGCCTGGTACTTCTCGATGTAGGCGTCGATGTCGGCATCGGGTGTGGAGGGCTCGGCCACAACCGCAAGCAGCGCCTGCACAGGTACGGTCTCGCCCTCAGCCACGACCAGGCGGCGCACAGTGCCGCTGACCGGGCTCTCGTAGACGTTGGTGATCTTGGTGGTCTCGATCTCGACGATCTCGTCGCCTGTTTTGACCTCCGTTCCCTCAGCCACGTTCCATTGGGCGACCATGCCCTCGGTCATCGACAGTCCCCACTTGGGCATGGTGACGGCCCGGATATCCTCGCTCACGACTTGCCGCCCATGACGGATCGCACTGCCTCGGCAACGCGGTCGGTGCTGGGGATATATGCATCCTCCAGCTCCGGCGCGAACGGCACCGGCGTGTGGGGCGGGGTCACCATCTTGATCGGAGCCTTGAGCGCGGAGAATGCATTCTGGGCGACCAGCGCGGAAACGTCGGCCGCCATGTTGCAGCGCGGACTCGCCTCGTCCACGATCACCAGCCGGCCGGTATCCTCCACCGCCTCGATGATTGCGTCTTCGTCCAGCGGCGAGGTCGTACGCGGATCGATCACCGTACAGCCGATGTCGTCTTTCTCGAGCTCGTCGGCCACCTGGTTGGCGAGATGCACCATCCGACCGAACGCGACGATCGTCACATCGTCGCCCTCGCGGGTCAGGTTGGCTTCGCCAAAGGGGATCGTATAGGCCTCGTCCGGCACCTCTTCTTCCATGTCGTACAGCGCCTTGTGTTCGAAGAAGACGACCGGATCATCATCCCGGATCGCTTGGATTAGGAGACCCTTGGCCTCATAGGCCGACGAAGGCAGGACCACTTTCAGGCCCGGCACATGGGTGAACATGGGATACAGGCTCTGGCTGTGCTGGCTGGCGGCACGGAGGCCGGCCCCGTACATGGTCCGGATCACCAACGGCGTCACCGCCTTGCCCCCAAACATGTAGCGGAACTTGGCGGCTTGATTGAAGATTTGGTCGAAGCAGACGCCCATGAAGTCGACGAACATCAACTCCGCTACAGGCCTGAGCCCGGTCGCCGCCGCACCCGCCGCGGCGCCGATGAACGCGCTCTCGCTGATTGGCGTGTCCAGCACCCGCTCGCGTCCGAACTCCGGCATCAATCCCTTCGTCACGCTCTGGGGACCGCCCCATGCGTCCTGCTCTCCTGGAGCACCGAGGCCGCCCGACACGTCCTCGCCGATCACCACGACCTTGGGATCGCGCCGCATCTCGTGGGCCAGTGCTTCGTGAACCGCCTGGCGAAAGGTCTTTCTTGCCATGACGGATCTCCTCAGTACGTGACGTAGACGTCGGTCAGAACCTGATCGACCGTCGGTCTTGGCGAAGACTGGGCTTCGCCAACCGCATCGTCGATCAAGGTCAAGACCTCACCGTCGATCTCGTCGAGCTGGCTGGTCTCGAGGAGCGCCCCCTCGACGACCCGCTCGCGGAAGCGCTTGAGACAGTCATTGTTGTTCCTAAGTTCCTCGACCTCGTTGGCGCCGCGGTATGTCCCGGCGTCGCCTTCGAAGTGGTTGTAGTAGCGATCGAGTTCGACGTGGATCAGGCTCGGCCCGCCGCCCTGTCGGGCACGGCCGATGGCCTCGTTGGCAGCCTCGTGCACCGCGAAGAAGTCACGGCCATCGACCTGATAGCCAGGCATGCCGAAGGCCTCCGCTCGCTTTACTTGGCTACCCGCTACAGCCCAGCTGCTCGCGGTTGATTCGGCATACTGATTGTCCTCAACGACGAAGACCGCCGGAAGCTCCCACACCCGCGCGAGATTGTAGGACTCGAGCGTCATGCCCTGGTTCGAGCCGCCGTCCCCCACGAAGGCAATGGCGACGCCGCCGGTCTTGAGTGTCTTCGCGGTGAGCGCGGCGCCACAGATCAACGGAGGTCCACCACCGACGATACCGTTCGCCCCCAGCATCCCTTTGGTGAGGTCGGCAATATGCATCGAGCCGCCCTTGCCGTGGCACGTGCCGCCGGAGCGACCGTACAGCTCCGCCATCATCTCCTTCACATCACACCCTTTGGCAATGCAATGGCCGTGGCCGCGATGCGTACTGGCGATGGTGTCGTTGTCATCGAGGTTGATGCAAACGCCCGCCGCCGAGGCCTCCTCGCCCGCGTAGAGATGGACAAACCCTGGCATTTCGCCCGCCGCAAACTCGATGTGGACCCGCTCCTCGAACTCGCGGATCGTGCGCATGCTGCGATAGGCCTTGAGAAGTTTGTCTCGGGTAAGCTGCACGATTGACCTCCCTGAACGGCAGTGCTCTGCTTGACCCGACTATACGCCAGTCTCAAGCGCCGATAAATGCGGCCGCCATGGGATCGGTGTGCAACGCCTGGGTTTACGCTACTTTTGTGCCCGCAACAGGCCAGGGTATGGAACAACAGAACATCACGCATACCGCCGAGCAGGTCGCGCACCTCTTGCGTGTTCCGGTCGGCTCCGTTTACCGCTGGATCGAGAGTGGGCGGTTGGCCGCGTATCGCCATGGCGAGATCTGGCGGATTCGCGACAAGGACCTTGATGCTTTCATCGCTCCAGGCGGATACGCGTCTGAGCCCGACGAGGACTGAAGCACCCGCCTGCCGCCGTTGCGGTACCGTCGGTTGAAAGACAAAGTGGCGGCTGCGATACTCGGCTGATCAACAAACAATCCAAGGGGAGGCCCTGATGTCAGAAGATGTGCGCGCCGCCATCGATGCGGCGAACGTCAAGCTATGTGATGCCGTGGCGGCGGGCGATGCCGGGGCATGTGCCGGGCTCTACACCACGAATGCGTGTTTCATGCTACCGGGCGCCGATTTCCTGCGGGGACGAGAGGCAATCCAGGCTGGGTTCAGCCAGATGATCGGTGGCGGCGCCAAGGGACTTGAGCTCGCGACCGTCGAACTCGATGTGCTCGGCGATACGGCAAATGAGGTCGGCACCTATCATATGCTGGCCGAGGGCGGAGCCACCGCCGACCGGGGTAAGTATGTAGTGGTCTGGAAGAAAGAGGACGGCGAGTGGCGCCTACACCGCGATATCATCGCCACGAGCGTCCCCAGTTCCTGATCTAGCGCCGATATCGGAGAATGCCGGCTGCGGTCGGGTTAGCTGGCCACTCCGCGTCATCGCCACCAAATAGACTTGCCCTTTGGCCGAGCGTAGACTCGGTCCGTACCGGGGGTCGAATCGGGGCCCACGGAGGGCGCCATGGATTCACCCGAGGTAAAGCGCAAGCTCGCCGCCATTCTCTACGCGGATGTCGCCGGCTACAGCCGGCTCATGGGCGACGATGAAGAAGCGACCCTCAAGACCCTCAACACATACCGCACGGAGATCGACTCGCTAATCGTCCGCCACGATGGGCGTGTCGTAGATATGGCGGGCGACAGCGTGCTGGCGGAGTTTGCCAGCGCCGTTGAGGCCGTCCGCTGCGGCGTCGAAATCCAGAAGACACTAAAGCAGCGCAACGGGGCGCTGCCGCCCGATCGGCGCATGATCTTTCGCATCGGAATCAACCTTGGCGATGTGATGTCGGACGGGAAGAGCGTTTTTGGCGATGGCGTCAACGTGGCGGCGCGTCTCGAGGCGCTGGCCGAGCCCGGCGGAGTGACGATCTCGGGGACCGTCTTCGACCATGTCCGCGATCGAATGGAGATCGACTTCGAAGATCTCGGCGAGCACTCGGTCAAGAACATCGCACGAGTCGTCCATGTCTATCGTGTACCGGTCGCCGGCAGCAAAGGTGTGCCGACCGCCGCGCGAAGCGTGGCCGACGCGCCGCCCGCTCTTCCCGATCGGCCGTCGATCGCCGTGCTGCCGTTTCAAAACATGAGCGGAGATACCGACCAGGAATATTTCTCGGACGGCATCTCAGAGGACATCATCACCGATCTCTCGAAGGTCTCCGGACTGCTCGTCATCGCCCGCAACTCGACCTTCGTCTACAAGGGCAAATCACCGGACGTCAAAGCGGTGGGCAGCGAACTCGGGGTTCGCTACATCGTCGAGGGCAGTGTGCGGCGCGCTGGCGAGCGTGTGCGCATCACCGCGCAGCTCATCGATGCCCAGACGGGCGGTCATTTATGGGCCGAGCGTTACGATCGCGATCTCAAAGACGTGTTCGCAGTCCAGGACGAGGTGACGCGTCGGATCGTCAGTGCCCTCGAGGTGAAGCTCACCGAAGGCGAAGAGCAGCATCTCCACGACAAGGGGACCGAGAACCTGGAGGCCTACGAGTCTCTCTTGCGAGGCAAGCACTCCTACCTGCGCTTCACCAAGGAGGCCAATGACGAGGCGCGGCAGATGTACGAGCGCGCGATCGAGCTAGACCCCGATTATGCCGCTCCCTATGCGGAGCTTGCTCGGGTCCACGTCCAAGCCCGCAACCACGGTTGGGCTGATTCTCTGGACGAGGCGCTCGACCGTGCCTTCGGCTACGCCCAGCGGGCGGTCGAGGTAGATGCCGACCTCGCGCAAGCGCACATTGTCCTCGGGTTCATAAACGTGTGGCGTAAGGACCATGACGAGGCGATCGGCGAGGTCGAAAAGGGCCTCGTCCTCGACCCCAACCATGCCGATGGCCACATGTACCGCGCTATTGCGCTCGGTTTTGCCGGCAAGACGGAGGAGAGCGTGCGCACCGTCGCCAAGGCGATGCGGCTCAATCCGGCGGCGCCATTTTGGTACCTGTGGGCGCTCGGCAATGCCTGCTTCTCACTGGGACACTACGAGGATGCGGTGAACGCGTGCCGCAAGGCGACGGTCAGCAACCCGAACTTCCTGTTCGCCAATCTGTGCCTGGCGGCGAGCTATGGTCAGTTGGGTCGGACTGAGGAAGCGGCCGCGGCTGCGGCCGACTGTCAGCGCATCGTCTCGTCGCTGAGCCTCGATTGGGCCGGACGGGTCGTACCGTTCAAGGACGCGACGGTTCAGGCGGGGTTTCTTAGCGGGCTGCGCGCGGCCGGGATCCCAGACTAGCGGGTTGCCGCCCACCAATCACGCCAGCGCCCGAGGTCGTAGCCGAAGCGCTGACCCGTGAGCGCCGTCAGCGCGCCTATGCGATCACCGTCGAGCCAGTTCGGCTCGCCGGGGCGACCGAGGCCTTCGATCAAGGCGGCGATCAACGCATCATCACGCCGCCCGATGCGGGCCGCGGCCCACATCGCCATCGGGGCCGGCTCAAGATACTTCTCGGACCGATTGGTCTCGGCGCCCCAGGGTACCGAAATCAACTCGGGGGACACCTGGCCGTGGCCGTTAAAGGCGAGCCCCCACAACACGTACCAGCGTGCCACCACAGCCGCCGGCACGGTCACCGCGCCACCGAACAGCGGCATTAGGTCATCCGGTGCCGGCGCATCGAGGTGCATGGTAAGCGCCGCTCCGACCGTGGGGTCGCTGCTCATGCCCACCGTTCGAATCCGCTCTCGCAATCCCCCCGCATGCCATTTATAAGCGCCTGCATCGGCCAGGAGATCGGCCAGATCGGAGAGGCCGTTTTGCGCCGCGTCCTCATCCGAGGCCGTCGCAGGAAGCTGCTCGGGCGCGTTCGCCACCGGCTCGACCGGCGCCGGCGGGGAGGGCCTCCAGAGGCTCCCCCCACCGTCCTCGATCATGCCGACATAAATACGCCCGCCATAGGCAGCGATGTCAGCGGGCTCCGCGCCCTCGAAAGACTGGACGCGCCTCCAGGCGAGGCCATCGTCACTGGCCCACAGGTCGCCGCCTCCCGGGCGGATCGCGACGGCCCACAGCCTTTCGTCGGCGGCCAGGGCGCGCACCCGCTGGCCGTCGAGGGCCGTGATGCGCTCGGCACGCGTGCCATCGGTGCGCCACAGCGCAAGCTCGTTTGCGCTGCCGTTGAGCGCGTACAGCCAGCCGCCGAAAGGGGTGAGCGCGGTGACGGAGCGCCCTTCGGGCCAGCCGGGCACCGTTTCGAGTCCTGCGAGACTCACGCGATAGAGCTTGATGCCCGCCTCGCGCCAGGCGGTGAGACCGGCATAGATATCACCCTTGAACGCCGCAAGGCTGGTGAAGCGGCTTACCTGTCGGGACGGGGAAGGGTGCTCGTAGATCGTCTCCCACGTGCTCCCTCCATCGTGCGAGCGGTGCAGCACGCCGCGCCAGGCTGAGGTCGCCGCGACAAACGTGCCATTGTCTTCGTGCAGCGCGTGCAGATGAAAGGCCTGCCAATGTGGGATCAATAGCCAGTTCCAGCGGACGCCGTCGGTGACCATGAACTCGGCCCGGCCGGTCGAAGAGCGCGGATCCTCAAAGGGCCAATACAGCAGGCCGTTCAGGACCGCTGGATCGCCGACGGCCTGGGTGAACAGGTGAGCCTCGTAGCGGACCCCACCGGTCGCCGGATCGTAGGAGTAGACATCGGCCGAGTTGTAGTTAGTAAAGAGGACGCTGTTCGAGAACCAGAGTCGCTCGCCATAGCCGATCAGACCGATTGCGGAGCCGCCGGCAGCGCCCAGAGCGTCAGTATCAGCCCCGCTACCGCGGCGGCACCGCTCAATGGAAAGGGCCGCGCCACCGTTGGCCGCGCGGCCCACATCCGTCCCGACCCGACGGGCCGGTACCCGTAATCCTCAGCTTTGCGGCTTCGGCGTCTGCAACGGCTTCTCGTTGGACACTGTCTCCAGCGGGATCTGAGCCGTCGTTTCCTTCATGTACGGGCACGCGATCGCGGACCCGGAGAACGCGAGTACCACAAGCGCGACAACGGGAAGAACAAGCTCGCGCATGATCACCTCTCGGTTTGCCGGCTGACGCCGAACGCTAGCACGGCCGCTGGTTGTTAGCAATTATCCGGGCACCTCACTGTCACTAACACACGATATGTCCGGTTTATGTACCAGACGATCTGTCCGGATTTAGAAGCTCTCCAGGCTATGGAGGGTTTGGATGCGCCGGACAGAGCAGTTGCAGGGACTGAGATTGATGAAGTTCGAGGAGGTTTACGGCCGCACCCATCGGGGTTGCTTGAGCCAAGCCGAGGCGGCGGAGGTTCTCGGCGTTTCAGAGCGCACCTTCCGGCGCTGGCGCGACCGCTATGAGGCGGACGGCGCGGAAGGGCTCTACGATCGCCGTCTGGGCCGGGTCTCGGCGCGGCGCGCGGCGGTCAACGAGGTGACGGCGCTGTTGGCGCTGTTCGACACCCGCTACTGGGACTTCACCGCCAAGCACTTCCACGAGAAGCTGGTCGCGGACTATGCCTTCAAGCGCAGCTACAACTGGGTGCGGCTGAGCTTGCAGGCCCATGGGCGAAGACGGGCGGCGCCCAGGCGCGGGGCGCACCGGCGCAAGCGGCCGCGCCGCGCGCTGCCCGGCATGATGCTGCATCAAGACGGCTCAAGCCACGCGTGGGTCCCCGATCAGTGGTGGGACCTGATCGTCACCATGGACGACACCACCAGTGAGATCTACTCGGCCTTCTTCGTCGCCGAAGAGGGCACGATGTCGAGCTTTCAGGGGGTGTCCGAGGCGATCCGGGCCAAGGGGCTGTTCTGCTCGCTCTATGCCGACCGCGCCGGCCACTACTGGCACACCCCTGAGGCCGGCGGCACGGTCGACAAGGACAATCCGACCCAGTTCGGCCGCGCCCTGGCCCAGCTCGGCATCGAGCTGATCCCGGCCTACTCGCCCGAGGCAAGGGGGCGCTCGGAACGCATGTTCGCCACCCTGCAGAAGCGCCTGCCCCAGGAGCTCAGGCTCGCCGGCATCACCGACATGGCCCAGGCCAACCGCTTCCTCAAGGAGCTCTACCTGCCAGGCCACAACGCCCGCTTCGCGGTGCCGCCGGAAGCCGAGGGCACCGCCTTCGTGCCCTTCGCCGGTACCCTCGACGACATCCTCTGCGTGCAGCAGGAGCGCACCGTCTCCAACGACAACACCGTGCGCTACAAACGCCTGGTGCTGGCGATCCCGCCCGACCGCCATCGCCGCCACTACGTCAAGGCAAGGGTCCGGGTCCACGAATACCCCGACCGCACCCTCGCCGTCTTCCATGGGCCGCGCTGCCTGGCCCGATACCAGGCCGACGGATCGCCCATCAACACAAGCCACAGACAGGCCGCGTGATCCGCTTCGACGCGACCGGCCAGTGGATAAGGGGACGGCCGCTCCGCGCCCGACCCCTTATCCACTGGCCCAACAACCACAACTGAAGCGGTCAATTCATATGGTACATAAACCGGTCAATTCAGTTTGTTCTCGACATTATCCGGGCACCTCACGTTTGCGCGAGGGCCTGCCCGACTCAGCTCTCCTTGGCGATCATCTTCTCGATGAGCGCATCGACACGACCACCGCTCGCCTGAATGATCGCCGCATACTCCTCGCGTTTTGTAAGCGCCATTGAAATGCCTTCGAACACGACGTCGATGACGCGATAGCGGCCGTCGTCGCGAGCCCGCACCCGCCAGATCAGGCGTACCGCCTCCTTACCGGGGCGGGTGATGAGGCTGTGGACCAGGACATCGTGCTTGCCGGACTGCTCAGCATCGGTGACTCTGAAACGATCGAGCTCGATGTCGCTGAGCCGATGTGCGTACGCGCTCACGATGGCATCGGCGAACGCCGCCGTGTAGGCCTCGCGCTGTGCCGCGGTCGTGCTGCGCCAATAGCGGCCGAGGGCGAAGCGCGCGATCAAAGGGATATCGAAGTCGCGTACCCGTGCCCGTTCGTCCGCACCGTTCGCGGCCAACACCGCCACGGCATCGTTGCCGAGGCCCTGCACTGTCGCCTTGGCCGCATTGACGTCGACAGGACCAGCGGCCGGCGCAATCTCCGCTAGGCGCGCCATGGACTCGGCACTCATCTCGCCATCCGGATCCATCTCCGCCATCGCCTCAACGGCACGGTTCAGGTCAGCCATATCGCTCTCTTCCATGGCGGCCCACGCGCGGCCCGCTAGCTCCGCGGAAACGGGGGCCTCCATCCTCTTCGGGTCGTCGATGGCCGCGGTCTCGTCCGTTCGGGACACCTCATCAGCCAGTGCGGCGCCCGAGAGCAGGGCGAACAGGGACATACTCAGTGCTGTAACTCGGACCATGGGGCTCCTCCATCGCCAGGTGGCTTAGGCGCTCCAGCCTGACCGAGCGGAGCTAACCGGCGATGAACCCAAAGGGTAAACACGGACGATCCTAGCAGGCCGGGCCGCTCAGCAAAGTCGCTTTGTCGCAGCGGCGGCGTTCTTCATGTACCGAGGTTCTCGCGCGCCCATACCTCCTGCGCTGGCATCTCCTGTGGCGCCTTCGCGCGCAGGCGGTAATACGGCAGATAGGGCTTGTACAGACCATGGATGCGACGCAGCTCGTCGACGGCCGCCTCGTGCGCGTCCACGCGGAGGTCGAGCTCCGGGTAACTATCGCGGGCATAGACGCTCACCACGGCGGAGCGTTCGTCGAGGCGCTCGTCCGCGTCCCCACGCTGACCACCCGCGTCGCGGCCGGCCTCCAGGGCACGCAACAGACGCTCGTCGAGGTCACGTTCCGGCGCCTCCTGATAGCTTGCGGCCATGGCCGCGGTGACCTCGGGCCCCGCGAGGGCGTTGCCCATTGCGACATAGCCCCTGCCGGTGATGTGCCCTGCCCATCGGCGCACTTCCGAGCCGCTGTGGGCGACGGCGGTACCGACATGGTCGACGATCCCAACCTGCCGATATTCGATATGCGGGTCGTCGCCAGAAAGTTCTGCAAGGGTCTTGGCGGGCGAATAGCCGAGCCCCAACAGACCCATAGCGAGCACTCCGAGCTGGGCGTTGACGTAGGCTTGGCTGGAGAGGGCAGCCAAGCCGGGTTCGATGAGAGGGCAGTAGCTCCCAACAGCCAGCGAAAAGGTAGCAATACCGAGGCCGAGTTGCCTGGTCCGCTCGCAGCACCCGATAATGGTGTAGGTCACGCCACCCCCCTCCCTTATTGTTGCGCGCTCCGATCAAGGTAGTGAGGCGCTGCGTTCGCGGCAACGCTGCGGTTATCTGTCGCCACGCGCCTTGACGAACCCGCGAAGATCGTCGAGCAACGGCTGGTCGTTGATGATGCGCGGCACCTTGTGCTGACCGCCGAGTCGTCCACGCCGTTTCATCCAAGCGGCGAACGTGCCCGGATCAACCGCCGTCACCACTGGCGCATCCAGTCCGTAGTCGCCCGACCGGTGGGCCTCATAATCGGCATTGGTGGCAGAGAGCGCCGCGTCCAAAGCCCTAGAGAACGTCGCTAGCCGCGCGCGGTCTGTCACCGCGACAGCGAACTCGACGATGAACAGGTGACCACCGAGCTCTCCGGGGTTCTGCGGATAGACGGGCCCGACACTATAATCTGTAACGTCCGCGCCGATGGCGTCGGCCGCCACCGCTACCGCCTCCTCGATCTCCGCATCGATCAAGTGCTCGCCGAAGGCCGATAGCGTGTACGTCGTGCGACCGGTCACCAGGAGGCGCGGGGGGCGACGTTCCACGAAGCGAACAGTATCGCCGACCAAGTATGCCCAAGCACCGGCACAAGTGCTGACTACGAGCGCATAGTCGATGCCTGTTTCAATGTCGCCCATCCAATGGCGGGTTGGCACCGCCTTATCGAGCTCGGCGACCGGCACGAACTCATAGAAGATGCCGTGATCGAGAATCAATCGCAGGCCCTCGCCCTCGCCCCGATCGGCCACCGCAAAGAAGCCTTCGCTTGCCGGATAGACCTCGCGCAGCTCGGCATGGCTCCCGTCCAGCAACGACTCGAAGCGCGGTCGATAGGGGGCGAAATTGACACCGCCGTGGACCAGCAGTTCTAGGTTCGGGTAGAGCTCGGCGAAGCGAGGCGACCCCTGCCTCAAGGTGGCCAGCGCTTCGCAGAACAAAAGGACCCAGCTCGGCGTGCCGCCGAACAGGCGGATGTCCTTTTCGAGCGAACGCACAGCGAGGCGGGCGACCTTCTCCTCCCAATCGGTGAGTCGCGCCAACGCTGGCGGTGGGAAGTAGAACGCATGCCCCCACCATGGAATCTGGCTGATCGCGATGCCGCTGATGTCACCGCTTTGAACGCCCGGTGCCTCCTCGACCAACGCTGTACTGCCACCCAGCATGAACAACCTTCCGCCCATAACGCGACTGCGCGGACGGTGGCGCAAATGGTGCACCACCAGGTCGAGACCCGCGTGTTGGTTTGAGCGCAGCATCTCCGGCGTACAGGGGATGTACTTGGTGGCGCCCGTTGTAGTGCCAGAGGTGACGGCGAAGAACGGGATTGTTCCCGGCCAAGTGTTGTCGGTCAGGCGCGGGAAACTAGGTTGCCAATAGACGCTCCAGAAATCCTCGTAACGGCGCAACGGCACGCGTTCCCGGAAGCCCGCGACGTCCTCAATTTCCCTAAATCCGTGCTCCTTGCCGAAACGCGTGTCGGCAGCCCGCCTCACGAGTTTCAGCAGCGTCCGCTCCTGGACTTGAGCGCCGTCCTCAAGTGCTAGGCGTCGGGCCCTATGACCCGCGTAAAGCCGTAGAAACGGCGTCGCATCGAACATCAAGACTTCCGCCGGGAGGGCGTCGCCAGAGCTAACGCTCGGCGCGGCGTCGAGTCGCTTACGGCTTCAGCTCCATCCGATGGGGAAACTCCGCGCGCACAGTCTCAAGCCGCAGCGGCACGCGCACATAATCCCCGCGGCGCCAGTGGTCGTACTGGTCGAGGAACGTCGAGCTCTGGAACCAGCCGTCCTGGCCGCCGAGCAACACGAAGTAGTTGGCATCGGGATCGGAGAGATCCGAGATGTGCCGCGCGTTCGAGCCATAGCCGGTGTAGTGCCGCTCATCCGTGAGGCCGTGCGCCGTCTTCATCACCGTGGCGCTGCTGCCCCCGGTCGGATAATCGCCGAAGCGATAACGACTGCCGATCACCGGGATGAAGCGCAGTGGGTGAGCGAGCGCGAGGCGGTGCATCTCACCCCATGAATCGTAGCGCGAGAAGCTCTCCACAGCCGCTGGTACGGCCTCGGCAAGCGCAGCCTGCACCCTGGGATCCTCGCCTGCGCGCAAATCGCGTGCGATATGTGCTAGCAGCCGACCGGTCGCACCGAACGCGCCCTTGTCCTCCTCGAGGTAGTAGGCCTCGACGAAGTAGTAGGTGAGGAGTTCGATGGCGACGGCGCCCTGCGAGTCTTCGCGGTAGTGGCCGTCCCACTGACGTAACGCGGCCATCAGTTCGTCCGCTTTTGGCGCCACCGGCAACGCGGCGGTACGCTCAAGGAATGCATCACGCAGGACCACCGCCGATTCCATATAGACATCTCGCTGAAGTGCGGCGAGATCCTCTATCGAGACACGGTCGAGTGCGGTCAACTGTTCGCTCAGCCGGCCAATGCGATCGTTGGGAGAGAAGAAATAGCCGATCGGCACCGCGGCCTCCGCGGCAAGGTTGTTCGCCGAGGCAAGGAAGCCGCTCTGGGGGTCAAAGCTTGCCGGTAGATCGAGTCCGGTGACTATCTCGTCCCAATACGTGGCTTCTGTCGGGTCTTGTACGAGATCGGCTGGCGGGCCCAGCGGTCGGCGCGGCAAGTGGGTCGCCATCATTAAGCCAATGTGTCCCTCGGCGTCGGCATAAAGCATGTTCTGCGGCGAGATCGCGAAGCCGGCCAACGCCTCGCGGAACTCATTCCAGTCGCCGGCCCGGTTGACCGCAAGCATGGCGCTCAGCTCATCGCTTGGACGATGCCCGATCCAGCGCAGCGCTAGCGTATCGCCGTCCGGCACGGTCAGGGCCGGGGCATCGGAGATGACCGGGCCGAGCGGCGTCTCTCGGATGTTGATTTTGCGCTCAAACCACCAGCGCACGCCGATGCGCTCCGAGCGCTCGGTGAACGTCGCCGGATCCAGACCTGAGACGTCGTAGAGGTCGGAGTTGGCAGAACGCATGTTGGTCCCACCCCAGCCGATCCGTGGGTTGCGGCCTACCGCGATGAACGGGACGCCCGGGATCATTAGTCCGACAGCGTGGTAGGACGGCGATTTGTAGCCGGCGATCAGCCACAAGTTGGGAAGCGAAATCCCGAGATGCGGATCGCTCGCAATCAGCGCTCCGCCGGTCGCGCTCTTGCCGGCCGCCACTGCAATCGAGTTGCTACCCGATCGACTCATGCCGCCAAGGATGTCGGTGAGCGCCGTGAGCGTGGACGGCTCGTCCGCGGCATAACTCGGCAGCGAAGCGGTCCCCTCCTCGAGGAGCCTCGCCCATAATGCCGGCCAGTCGGGACGGTTACGCAAGGCGAGCAGCCTGTACCAGACGAGCCAGTTGACGTCGACCGAAGCGAGGCGGCCCACGGTCATGACATCCTCGACGGTCCACGGTTCGCGTTCGAAGCCAAGCACGGCGAACTCGTGCGGTAACGGATCTACTTGTGCTTGATAGTAGTTGACGCCAGCCACGAAGGAAGCGAGCCAGCGGCGACTCTCCGGTGGCATGGTGGCGACGATCTCCGGCACGGCACGGCCTACGTCGAGGATGCGCAGCGAATGATCGATATCCGTGGCGATGGGACCACCCATCTCGGCAATGCGCCCCTGCGAGATGCGCCGCATGACTTCCATCTGTCCGAGGCGCAGGTGGGCATGGACGAGGCCAAGTGCGTACGCCAGGTCTTCGTCGCTCTTGGCCTCGATGAACGGGACCTGATTGTCGTTCCAGTGGATTGTGACCGGCGCGGTCAGCGACAGCCCGGCGCGTGGCATGGCAGCGAGGCGGTCGGACAGTGACGTCCGTGGCGGCAGCGGCGTTAGAAGGGCGCAGGACGACAGCACCACCGCCGCCAGTGCTGCGCCCGCAAAACGATAGGGTGTTATGGTCGCCACGCCTGTCTTCTCCCTGTTTTACCGCCGGTCACGCCACCCGCGTCCGGGGCGAGCATTTCTAACATGGTGTCAGCCACCGGCGATCACCAGCGTCAGCGCGATCAGGGGCACGGCCGATGAAAATCCTCGTCTTGGGCGCCGGCGTGGTCGGAGTTACCACCGCCTATCACCTCGCGAAGGCCGGGCATGAGGTGGTCGTCGTCGAACGGCAAGACGGTGCCGCGCTGGAAACCAGTTTCGCCAACGCTGGACAAGTCGCCGCCTACAACGCGCAGCCTTGGGCTGCCCCCGGTGTGCCGCGGATGGTGATCAGGGAGTTCGGCCGCATAGACGCGCCGTTTCTGTTCCATCTGCGATTCGATCCAGCCCTATGGGCGTGGGCCATCCGCTTCCTCCGTTTGTGCACACCCGAGGCCTTCCAACGCACGCTCCGCCATATGAACCGACTCTCGATCTATAGTTTTGAGGCGCTCAAGGCGGTACGCGAAGTGGAGGCGATCGATTACGATCAGCGCGCCGAAGGCACCCTGAACATGTACCGCACCCGGGTTGGCTTCGAGACGGCGGCAACGCTGGCCGCGAGCGAGGAGGATCCGCGCTTTCGGCCCGAGGTCCTCGACATCGACGCTTGCGTCCGCCTCGAACCAGCGCTGGAACCAGGCCGCCATTTGTTCGCCGGCGCGCTGCACGTCGCCGGCGACGAGACAGGCGATGCTCACAAGTTCTCGGTTGCGCTTGCTGAGCGCGCTCAGCGCGACGGTGTCGCCTTCCGTTATGGCGTGGCCGTGCGCGGGCTCGTGCGCGAGGGCGATGAGGTTCGCGGTGCCGTGACCGACTACGGCACCATCGACGCGGATGCCACCGTGGTCTGTTTGGGAAGCTACGCGCCGCTGCTCCTGCGCCGGCTCGGCATCAGGCCACCGATCTACCCGGTCAAGGGGTACTCGGTCACGGTGCCGACCGCGGGCTACAATGGGGCGCCCACCCGTGGCATTTATGACCGTGGCCGCAAGCTGGCGATGAGCCGGCTCGGAGATTCCTTGCGCTCGGGAGGCACAGCCGAGTTCGCGGGCTACGACACCCGTCTCGATTCGCGCCGAGCAGATGCGATCCTGCGCATGACGATGGAGGTATTTCCGAGCGCCGGCGACCCGGCCAAGGCGCTGAAATGGGCTGGTCTCAGGCCCATGACCCCCGACTGCGCCCCCATCATCGGCCGCACGCCTTATCGCGGCCTCTACATCAACGCGGGCCATGGCAGCCTGGGGTGGACCCTCTCGTGCGGTTCGGCGCGCGTGATCGCCGATATGCTCTCAGGCAAGCCGCCCGAGATCGACCTGACCGGCCTTACCATCGACCGTTTCTGACAGCGTCGTCCCGGGCCGCGTCCCACGGTCCACCAACGCCGCCATGCTCGCGCGAATCTCCGCTTCGCCGATCTCTCGGGTGATGAACACGATGCGACTCTGCCGAGGCCCGGGGGGCCAGTCGGGCAGAAAAGCAGGTGGATGGAACAGGTGGTGGACTCCGTGGACAACGAGCGGCCTGGGGTCATCCTCGACCTCGACGATGCCCTTGATGCGGAGGATGTCCTCCCCTTGCAACGCGCTCAGCAACAAAAGCCATCGGGTGAGATCGGCAACCGCGAGCGGTGCGTCGAGGCCGACGCAGAATGACGTGATACCGCTCAAGTGCTCGTGTGGCCCACGCTCCTGAACCGCATCGGCCCGCAGCCAGCCCTCGATGTCAGCGGTCTTGGTGATGGGATCGTAGAGACCGGCATCGAAGAGCTGGTCGCGCGCGATACCACCGTCGATCACTTCGTGCAGTGGTGCCCCTGGATTGAGCCGCCGGAGCATCGTCCGCACGGTAAGCACCTGCGCCGCATCACATAGATCCGTCTTCGTAAGCAACAGCCGGTCGGCGAAGGCAACCTGCTTCGCGGCCTCGCCATGGGCGGTGACCTGAGATTCGCCATTGATCGCATCGACCGTCGTAATGACTCCGTCGAAACGGACCCGCGAAACGACCCCCGCCTCCGACATAAAGCTGTGGACGACGGGCCCGGGCTCCGCCAATCCGCTGGTCTCGACCACAATGCGCTGGAACGGCGGCACTGCGGCAGCCTCACGCTGATTCAGCAGCCGCTCGACTGTCTCGACCAAGTCCGTGCGCAGAACGCAGCAGAGGCAGCCGGTGTTCAGCAGGACCACGTCATCGGCGACATGCTCGATGAGATCATGGTCGAGGCCGACATCGCCGAACTCGTTGACGATGACCGCGATCTTTTCACCTCCCGGCTCGCGCAAAAGATACGCGAGCAACGTTGTCTTGCCGCTTCCAAGGAAGCCGGTGACGACGGACGCCGGGAGGCGCCGACCAGGAGGATCGCTAGAACGCGGGCTCGTCATGAACGAAGCGGCGCGCCGCCGGCCCTGAGATCGGCGGGCCGAGGTGGTCGCCGACGTCGAAGCCCTCTTTGAGCACGCGGACGTGGTTAGCGCGGTCCGCCACCGCGGCGATATCGTTGAGCGGATCGCCTTTGACGATCAGCAGATCGGCCCAAAACCCCTCGAGCACGCGGCCGCGATCCGTGAAGCCGCAAAGCTCGGCTGAGTGAACGCTCGCGGCCTTGAGAGCATCGAGTGCTGTCATGCCGTAGGCGACCATGTGGCCGAGCTCTTGTGCGTTCTCTCCGTGGTAATTGAACGGCGTCCCGGCATCGGTGCCCATCGCGATGATGCCGCCCGCGCTATAGAACGCACCAATCGAGGCGCGGTGCATCTCCGAGAAACGCTCAGCCTTCTCAACCGCATATTGCGGAATGCCGGCATCGGCGTGTCGTACAATGCCGTGCAGCGCCGAGATCGTGGGTACCAGCCGCACCCCGCGCGAGATCATCTTGGCAACCAGATCCTCGGTGATTTGAAAGCCGTGCTCGATTGAATCGATGCCGGCGTCGACGGCGTTGCGAATACCCGGCGCACCGAGGGCGTGGGCCGTGATCTTGCGATCGAAGCGGTGGGCTTCGTTAACGGCGGCGCGGACCTCATCGAGGCTGAGCTGAGCCTGCATGGGATCGACGTTGGGCGTCAGCACGCCGCCAGTCGCGACCAACTTGATCACGTTTGCGCCCGCCTTGATGTTGGCGCGGACCGCATGAACCATCGCATCGACGCCGTCTATCTCGGCCCCGAGCCACCAACCATGGCCGCCGGTGATACAGATCAGCTTGCCGGCACAGTGGAGTGTCGGCCCGAGGTGACGGCCCGCGTCTATCGCATCGCGAACGGTGATCTCGATAAAGTCCTTGCCGCCGATGTCACGTGCCGCGGTGATGCCACCGCGCAGCGTGGCCTGCGCGTTCTCGAGGGCGCGCACGGTGAGCTCGGGCCCAGAGACCTGGCCCAGCACGGTCAAGAGGTCGGCCTCGGCGCCGATGCAGATGTGGACATGGCAGTCGATCAGGCCCGGCATTAACGTCTGGCCCGCGGTGTCGATCCGCTCGCCAGCGAAGCCATCGAACTCGCCCGCGGGTGCGAGACGGGAGATGCGTCCGTTTTCGACGAGCACACCGTGGCCGTCGTGCATGGCCTCGCCGTCGAAGACCAGCCCGCCACTGTACAAAGGTGACACGGTGAGCCCCCTATTTGCCGGCCGCAGCCGCGGCCAAGGCCTTCTGGCGCTCGATCACGCCACTGATGGTCTCCGGATCATAGAAGCCGGCCGGGTTGCTCCGTGTTGCCATGATGTCCAAGAATGGCGTGAGCTCCTTCTGGCTCTCGACGTAGAGACGGCGGAGCTCGGTCAACGGCTCAGGGTTGTCGTCAACCCGCAACGACAACCTGGGGTAGTCCTCGGTCGTGTAGATGAGCATCGCCGCTGACTGCTTGCCGCGATAATCACCGCCCGCCGCCTGGCCCGCATCGAGGGCATCGAGGAAACGATCGGCGAGTGGCTTCTCGCCGCCGGCCGCGAACGAGGCGAAGGTGTCCGCCACCACCGCCTCACCGGCAAGCATGTTGCCAGCCACCGAGAAGCCGTCGCCGAGCAGGTGCCCGTTCCAATCGATGCACCCATCACCGGTCCAGGCGGCGACCCGGCCTTGCGTATCGATCAGATGAAGCTGGCGGTGGGCTCGCCCCTCGTCGGACTCGATCAAACAGTCGAGTACCTTTTCCGCTGGCAGGCCCTCAGCCAATAGGCGCAGACCGCGCGGCCCAAACGTCGGGTTGACGAAGGCCTGAGTCGAGACCGCGCCGATGCCGGCGGCGACAAATGGGCATATGCTGCCGACTCCGAAGAACTTGGTGGTAACGGCGACGCCAAAGGCGCCGGTCTTTGGGTCTTTGGCTGTAATCGACCAGGTCACGGCGCGCCTCCCTCGCTCACGCCGACTTCTGCGCGAGAACGTTCTCGACCAGTTGGGCCCAGTAGCTCGCGCCGAGCGGCAGGATGTCGTCGTTGAAGTCGTAATGCGGGTTGTGCAGGAGGCATCCGCCTTCGGCACCCCCGTTGCCGATCATGATGTAGCAACCGGGCTTCTCCTCCAGCATGAAGGCAAAGTCCTCCGAGCCCATGCACGGGGTCATGTTGGGATCGACTTTGTCCGCTCCAGCAACCTCCCGGGCGGCATGGGCCGCGATGGCGGTCTCGGCCTCGGTGTTGACGGTGGGCGGGTAGACCCGCGTGTAGCTGAAATCGACGGTGGCGCCATGGGCGGCCGCGATGCCTTCCGAGATCTCGCGCATCCGCCGCTCCGCGAGCTCGCGAAGCGCCGGATTGAACGCGCGCACACCACCCCGCAGCTCAACCTCCTGCGGGATGATGTTGTCGATCTCGCCGCCATGGAACTGGGTGACGCTGACCACCAGCGAATCGATCGGATCGAGGGTGCGGCTCGCGATGGTCTGCAACGCCGTGACGATCTGGGCGCCAACGACCACCGGATCGATTCCGAGATGCGGCATCGCGCCATGGGTGCCCTTGCCCTTGACGAGGATGCGGAAGGTATCGACGGAAGCCATGATCGGGCCGGTGCACACGCCGAACTCGCCGGGCGTGAGATCCGGGAAGTTATGCATGCCGTAGACGGCATCGACAGGGAACTTCGCGAACAACCCGTCGTCGATCATGACCTTGGCGCCGCCGGCAAGCTCCTCCGCCGGCTGAAAGATGAAGTGGACCGTGCCATCGAACTGGCGTGTCTCGGCGAGGTACTTGGCGGCACCCAGCAGCATCGTCGTGTGCCCATCGTGCCCGCACGCGTGCATCTTGCCGTCGTTCCGGCTGCGATAGGCAATGTCGTTGGCCTCGTGCAACGGAAGGGCATCCATGTCTGCCCGCAGTCCGATCCTGCGGCTCGACTCGCCGACCTTGAGAGTGCCGACCACGCCAGTGCGCCCGAGCCCGCGATCGATCTCGATACCGAAGCCCTCGAGCTTGGTGGCGACGACGTCGGCGGTGCGCGTCTCCTCAAAGGCGAGCTCAGGGTGGGCGTGGATGTCCTGCCGCCAAGCGGCGAGCTCGTCGTGATCGGCGGCGATGCTGTTGCGAATGGGCATGCGGGCAACTCCTCCCCTTCGTTGCTTTGGCCCGAGTGTAGGGGGTGCGCGGACGGGATGAAAGCGAGGCGGATCAGTGGATGTCGTCGCCGTCGGCCATGGCGCAGCGGATGTCCGCGACGGAGAATCTGGGGTGCCGCGATGCCTCGATGAACGACCGAAAAGCCGGGGTGCCGAGAAGCCTCGATGATCAGCGCTTCGCGGCGCGCGATAACATCGATCGCCTTGGGCAGCTCCGTCGCGGCCGCGACCGGAATGACCACGGCGCCGTGGCGATCGGCATGCACGAGGTCGCCGTCGTCGATTTCGAGACCGTGGACGCGGACCGGCACGCCGTACTCGACGAGATGGACATGGGTGTGGCTCGGCGCGATGCAGCCCGCAAGCATTTGGAACGTGGGCGCCGCGGTATCGATGTCACGAATCGCACCGTTGGTGAGCGTGCCCATGCATCCCAGGCCGAGGTGCACGTTGGTCTGGACCTCGCCCCAGAACGCGCCGGTGCCGGGAGGCTCGTCGAGGTCCTGGATAACCGTGACCGTGGGGTGCGGCGGCCGGCGACATAGTCGTAGTAGGCCAGCCGGATGGTGCGGGCCTCCGGGCCCGAGACGGCCGCCGGCTGGGCACTACGGACGGTAGCCGTGCGCGCATAGCCGATGATCGACGGCAGCGCCGTTTGGGCGCAGACGAACGGCACGGTGGTATAGCCGCGACCGCGATAGGTCGGATCGATGAGCTCGAGGCCATTGCAGATGGTCGGCGTGTCGTGGCGGCGGAGGTCCGCGAGGAGCTCGGCGGATAGATCTGACATGGTGAACCTCTTGCGGGCCTTGCTTGAGCGCCGATCTTAGCGCTCGCGAGGACCGGTGACCAAAGCTAGACTCCGAGCCGCTTAGCGGCCAGAGAGCGAGACGGAGCCCATGTGCGGCCTGTGCGGAATCCTCGCCGATACACCCCATTTCACCGAGGGCGGTAGTGACGCGGCGCGGACCGACATGGCGCTTTCCAGTGCTCGGGAGCGCCACCTGGCGCGTGACTACAGAGTGCGGCTTTTGAACCGCGCACTTCGCTTCCATGGCTACAGCTTGCGCGATTGGGCGGGGCACAAGTACGTGCTGACCGATTCGGGGGGGCGCACGGCGCTGATCGACAGCTTGCCGCAAGTGTGGCTGGCACTCGAGAGCTTGATGGGCAAACCGGCTGACCCGCTCGATCCCGAGCTGATCGCAGCGCTCTCAACGCCGGCTCGGCCCTGAAGGCCAGAAATTGCGATGGCGGTCTACGCACAGTTGATGCCTGTTTTCGTCGTCACCGGTTTTCTTGGCAGCGGCAAAACCACTCTGCTTAACCACATGCTGCGCCACCCCGCGTTGAAGAATGCTGCCGTGCTCGTCAACGAATTCGGCGATGTCGGGCTCGATCACCACTTGGTCGAGAAGATCGACGAGAACACGGTATTGCTCGCGAGCGGCTGCATTTGCTGCACCATCCGCGGCGACCTTACTGATGCGGTCCTCGATCTCCACCGCCGCCGCGCCGCCGGTGAAATACCGGCGTTTGAGCGGCTGCTCATCGAGACCACCGGCCTGGCAGATCCGGCGCCCATCCTCTTCACGCTGATGTCGCAGCCGGCGCTCCGCCACCACTACCGGCTCGGCACCGTGATCACCACAGTCGATGCCGTGAACGGGGCGGAGCAAATGGACCGCCAGAAGGAAGCGGTCAAGCAAACGGCGGTGGCCGACCGTATCGTGCTGACCAAGACCGACCTCGCCGAAACGCCGGTGGTCGCGGACTTGAAACGTAGGATCGATGCCATCAACCCGTCCGCCGAGATGATTACGACGCGTTTCGGCGAGCTCGACGTCAGCGCGCTGCTGCGGGCCGATGTCTACGATCCCTCGACCAAGGGCGCCGACGTTGAGCGCTGGCTGGCGGTGGAGGCCGAGGGCAGACACGACCACGGTAGCACCCAGAGCCGGAGCCGCCATGATGCTCACATCCACACTTTCTCCATGAACTTTGATGAGCCACTCGATTGGACCGCTTTCGGTATCTGGCTCACGATGCTCATACACCGCCACGGCCAGGACGTCCTGCGGATCAAGGGCTTGTTGAACGTCAAAGGCGCGGGTGCGCCCGTTTTGATCAATGCGGTCCAGCAC
Source organism: Alphaproteobacteria bacterium (assembly GCA_965248765.1). GTDB lineage: Bacteria > Pseudomonadota > Alphaproteobacteria > VGEJ01 > VGEJ01 > CBDFKF01. The sequence continues at coordinate 1,626,734 of CBDFKF010000004.1, read as the reverse complement.
GTCGTGCATCCGCCGATGCACCTGGGGGCATGGCCCGATGCGGATCGCCGCTCGCGGCTCGTCTTCATCGTGCGCGATCTCGACCGGGCGCGCATCGAGGCTTCCCTCGCGGCCTTCAACCGAATCGGCGCCGAGGCGGCCTGATGCTGCGGCGGGTGATATGAGCGCCCGCGAGCACATCCTGGTCGAGGTCGGCCGCGGCGATGGGATAGAATGCACGCACTCGGTCGATGCGGCGGTCGTCGATGCCAGCGGGCGGGTGGACACTGCGTGGGGCGACGTGGAGCGCCCGATATTTCCGCGCTCGGCCATCAAGCTGGTTCAAGCGCTGCCCCTCGTCGAGACCGGCGCCGCCGAGCGCTATGGCCTCGGCACGGTGGAGCTGGCGCTCGCCTGCGCCTCTCACGGCGGCGAGCCGCGCCACATTGCCGCGGTACGCGCCTTTCTGGCCCGCGCCGACCTCGGCGAGGACGACCTCGAATGCGGACCCGCGGCGCCCATGCACGAGCCTACCCAGCGTGCGCTGGTGGCGGCGGGCGAGGAGCCGGCGCGACCGCTCCACAACAACTGCTCCGGCAAGCACGCCGGTATGCTCTTGGGCGCCAAGGCGATGGGCGAGCCGACTGCCGGCTACATCGCGCCTGATCACCCGGTCCAACGACGCATCGCGGCTGCCATAGCGGAGATGGCGGACTGCGACTTGACCCAGTCTGTATGGGCGGTCGACGGGTGCGGCGTGCCGACCATCTCGCTGCCGTTGCACGCGCTGGCGATGGCCGCGGCGCGCATCGCCGACCCGCAGCTGTTAGCGCCCGCGCGGCGGCGCGCCGTCGAACATCTCGCCAGAGCCATGACGGGGGAGCCGTTCATGGTAGCTGGCCACGAACGCCTGTGTACCGAGGTGATGGAGGCGAGCCATGGTGCAATCCTGGCCAAGACCGGCGCCGAGGGCGTGTTCGTCGCCACGATCCCGGGCCTCAAGCGGGGTCTGGCGCTGAAAGTGCGCGACGGGGCACGCCGTGCCGCCGGGGTGGCGCTCGTGAGCATTCTCGATCGTATCGGCGCGCTCGAGGACGAGGCGCGGCAGCGTCTCGCGCGCCACCTCGATCCTCCCATCACCAACTGGAGCGGGCGCGAGGTCGGCCGCATCCGCGCCATCGCCCCTTAAGCGAGCCACATGTCAACCGACCGGCTCGTCAGAGGGCGGCGTTAGCACGGCGCCGGGTGTGTGCGTGAGAACACCGTGCCGGCGCTCAATGTCCGCTCTTTGGCGGTCATATCCGCTTCGCTCGTAGGAACCGACCTCAAAGACGGTATAGCGATGAGTCCGCTGATGACCCCAACACCAGACCTCAGGTCTCTGGTGGTCCGCTTTTACCCACAAAGCGGCCGCCAATGGCAGGGGCTCAATTCGTCCGCCCATGACCCCCAAAGCCGCCGTCGGCTGGTGCACGTCTCGCGGGCCGTTTATGGACTTCAACGCGCCGCAACTGTAGCCTCACTTGAGGCTCGTATGCGTGCCGACGAGCGCTCGGGTCATTACCACGGCGTTCTGGAGGCGGCATGAAGCGCTACGCAATGATCTGCGTTGGTTTGCTGGTTGCGGCGAGCTGCACCTCGGAATCGGACCCGCCGGCGTTGACCATCGAAGAGGCGAAGCAAGTCGCCGCCTCGTTTGAAGGCGCGTCGCTCGCCACATCTCCACGGACGATTGACGACGTTCTGGCGGCTTTCGAGCAGTACCGGGAGGTATCCCCGGCGCTCGCAAAGCAGCGTGACATCGCCGATCAGCCGGTGCCGGCCACGAACGACAGGCGCGAGTTGGCCATGTTCCACTTTGAGAGAGGGTCGGGCACTCCAAATCGGACGCATGGACCAAGCTCGACGTGACCTGTCTCTGGCGCTCGATGCCGTCCGAAACGGTGTGACGGGGATTCATCCCGTCGAGATCCGCTTTCGCCTTGCTCGAGCTCTCTTGAGAAAAGGCGAGGACACAGACGCCTCTTTGGCAATGCTTGAGGAAGCACGAGCACAGGTCCCGAGGGACGAACGCGGTTGGTTGATCGGCCTCAACTCGATGTCCGCGACCGTCTATGCGGTTCACGGTCAGCTCGCGAGCGCCGAGAAGCACCTGGAGCCCGCCGTTGCGGTTCATCGAGAATCGGCGGCTTGGCGCGTTAGCACGTCAACGAAGTCAGCTTGGGCCGCCAGCGTATCGAACGCACGCGCCGCGATCTCCTATGCCGGGGGCCGGTACGATGAGGCGGAACAGCACATCCGCAACGCCCTCAGGGCAGTCGAGAAGACCGACGTGCGAGACGGCCCGTGGGCCGATTTTATGCGACAGGTGCTCGGTATCTATCTGGCCCGGGCCGGGAAATTGGTGGAGGGCGAGATCGAGAGCCGCGAAGCCCTGCTCTCTACGTTACGGCGCGAGGGGCGCGATTCACTCAATACTGCGTTCGTAATGTGGGGTCTTTCGACCGTGTTAATCGGACAGGGTCGCTATGAAGATGCCGAGCGGATCAGCCGTATGAGACACGCCATCTACGAACGAGAGACATCGGAGGGCTCGAGTGGCATCGGATACGCGCTCAAGGATGTCGCGCAGTCTCTATCCGGACAGGGGCGCTGGGAGGAAGCAGCGGCGGTGTACGACCGCATCGTGGGTTCAGACGGGTTGTCTCGGCCGATCGTCGACACGCCCGCCCGCGGCATAGCATTGCTTCGCGCCGGCCGGATCGATGATGCGGTCACCGCGCTTCGCTACGCTTATGAGCACAGCGTCGGCAACCTGGGCGATGGGCACCCAGACACGGCGATCAGCGCCGGCACGCTGGCGATGGCGCTTGCCGGGGCCGGTGATCGAGGCGCGGCGCTAGAACTCTATCACAGGGCAGTTCCCATCCTGCTCGACCGGGTCAGCCGTGCGGACAGCGAGGCCGAGACGCGCAGTGAAAAAGAGCTCCAGATCGAGCTGGTCTTCGATGGATACATTGAGCTGTTGCTAAGCGAGCGCGATAGCTCGCTGATACGAGATCTGGGGATCGATGCGATTGCGGAGGGCTTTCGGATCGCCAGCGTCGCCCAAAGCCAATCGGTGCAAAATGCGATCAGGGCGAACGCGGCACGCGCAGCGGCCACTGACCCGGCACTTGGCGACCTTGCCCGTCGCGAGCAAGACGCCCGGAAGCAAATCAATGCCCTGTACGGCCGCCTCGCTGATGTGCATTCCCGGCGCCTCCGCGACGTGGATCCTTCAGCCGCGGCCGACCTTCAACGCGAGATCGAGCAACTGCGTGCCGCGCACCAAGCGCTTATTGCGGCAATTGACCGCGACTTCCCCGACTACAAACGACTCATCGACCCTCAGCCCGTGACGATAGAGGCGGCTCGCAGTGCTCTGCGACCAGGCGAAGCACTCATCGTCACCCACCTTGGGCAGCGTCAGGCCTTCGTGTGGGCGATACCATATGAAGGCGAGCCCGCCTTCGAGGCAGCACCGCTCGATCGCGACACGATCGATCACATGGCCATGGTCCTACGCCGGGCGCTGGAACCCAACACGACGGTTCTGGGCGAGATCCCGGCGTTCCACTTGCCGACCGCCTATGGCCTGTACCAGGACCAGGCGCTGCTCGAACCGGTGAGGCCGGCCTGGCAAAACGCGGGATCACTCTATGTGATCGCCCACCGCTCGCTCGGTCAACTGCCGTTCGCCTTGTTGCCGACCGCGCCCACGAGGCTCGCGCCGGACGCGCCACCGCTGTTCTCGAATTACCGGGACGTTCCTTGGCTATTGCGCTCACACGCGATTACTACACTGCCCTCGGTTGGATCGCTCGCAGCGCTCCGGCGAATCCCCGCCGCCTCGGTGGACCGGCAGGCCTTTGCCGGCTTCGGGGACCCCTATTTCAACCTGGGCCGACCAGGCCAGAAAGGCCACGGTAAAGCGGGTCGATTCACGGGCGGCGCTACGCAGTTGGTCGATCGGGCTTCGCACGGCCCCCAACCGTCGTCTGGGGTCGGCTGAATTGAGGTCTCTGCCCCGCCTGCCCGAGACAGCCGACGAGATTCGGGGCGTGGCACAGGCGCTGGGCGCAGACTTGGCGACGGACGTCTTCCTCGGTCGACGAGCGAGCGAAGATAATGTCAAAGGTGCCCCGCTCGACAACTACAGGATACTGAGCTTTGCCACACACGGCTTGGTCTTCGGCGACCTGAACGGCCTACTACAGCCGGCGCTAGCGTTATCGTCTGCGGAAGTGACCGGCGGTGCGGAAGACGGCTTGCTGACGATGGAAGATGTTTTGTCTTTGCGCCTCGATGCCGACTGGGCGGTGTTATCTGCCTGCAATACCGGCGCGGCGCGCGGCGAGGGCGCGGAAGCCGTATCCGGTCTCGGGCGCGCGTTCTTCTATGCCGGCGCACGGGCGGTTCTGGTAAGCAACTGGCCAGTGCACTCTCAGGCCACCACGTCGCTAATGATCGATCTTTTCCGCCGGCAGGCTGATGACCCGAGCATCAGCCGCGCCGAAGCCTTGCGGAGAGCGTACTCGCACTGATGGATGGACCCGGCTTTCAAGATGACGAGGGCAGGACCGTTTTCTCGTATGCCCACCCCTTGTTCTGGGCGCCGTTCACTTTGGTTGGCGACGGAGCGCATTCGTTTGGGCCGACGCATTGACGGTGTTCGGATTAGTCCGAGGCCCTTGCCGAGCCGCACTAGCGGGCGTCCTACGCGGATGTCCGGTAATGGCTCTGGCTGTGTAAGAACGCTTGCCTGATATGATTCTTCGGTGGTCTGAGCGGGGAGATCGTATGGGGCGTTTCGTTGAAGGGACCGATCGCGGGCAGCGCACTTTGTTCCCGGAGTGCTTGGACGACTGGATTGGCGAGGACAATGCGGTTCGGGTGATCGATGTCTTTGTCGAGGAGCTGGATCTAGCTGAGCTTGGCTTCAGCCGTGTCGCGCCGAAGGATACCGGCCGGCCTGCGTATCATCCGTCGGTTCTGCTGAAGCTGTACATCTACGGCTATCTCAATCGGGTCCAATCGAGCCGCCGGCTTGAGCGGGAAGCCGGGCGCAACGTGGAAGTGATGTGGCTAACCGGCCGCCTGGCTCCCGATCACAAGACGATCGCCGACTTCCGCAACAAGGACAATGGTCGCGCCATCCGTCAGGTCTGTGCCCGGTTCGTCGCTCTGTGCCGCACGCTCGGTCTGTTTGCCGAAGCCCGCGTTGCGATCGATGGCAGCAAGTTCAAGGCAGTGAACAACCGAGACAGGAACTTCACGCGAGCCAAGATGACGCGGCGCCTGGATCAGCGTGTCGCGCTACCTGCACCAGCTGGACAGCGCCGACCGGCAAGAGCCGTCTCTGGCACGCACGACCAAGACGGTCCGTCTGCACGAGAAGATTGCCAGGCTCAGGCAAGAGATGCAGCGCCTCAAGGGGCTCGAGGCGCGGATGCGCGAGAGGCCGGACCAGCAGATCTCTCTAACCGATCCCGACGCTCGCTCGATGGCGACCAGCGGTCGGGCGTCGTCGGCTACAACGTGCAAGCCGCCGTCGACACCAAGCATCATCTGATCGTTGCCCACGAGGTGACCAACGTCGGCACCGACCGGTCCCAGCTCGCCCGCATGGCCAAGCAGACGAAAGCGACGCTGGGGGCGGACACCTTGGATGTCGTCGCCGACCGGGGCTACTTCAACAGTGCGGAGATCCTGGCGTGCGAAGACGCCGCCATCACGGTCACGCTTCCCAAGCCGCAGACCTCCGGCCGCTATGTGGCGCAAAAGGACATCTACATCTGCCCGGCCAACGAAAGGCTGAGGTATCGATACACGACTGAGGAAAAGGGCCTGGCCTTACGCCGCTACTGGACCAACGCGTGTCTGAGCTGCGCCATCAAGCACCGCTGCACCACGGGCAGAGAGCGCCGGATCACCCGCTGGGAGTACGAGCATGTTCTCGAGGCTGTTCAGAGGCGGCTCGACGAGCATCCGGAGAAGATGCGCCAGCGCCGCGAGACGGTCGAGCATCCCTTCGGCACGATCAAAGCCCCGATGGGCGCGCAACCCACTTCCTGATGAAGACGCTCACAACGCGTCAGCACCGAGATGGCGCTGCACGTACTCGCCTATAACCTCACCCGTGTCATGAACATCCTCGGCACCGGGCTGCTGATCGCGGCCATCAGGGCATAGGAAACGCAACTTCCTGGCTCCAACGCCCACGAAACGCCAGACCGCCCGACCTGAGCTTCTCTTAGATGACTCAGGTTGCCCACTGAGCTAGATGAACGGCTCGCTCACATCAGCCTCGGGCCGCTACGTCCGACCGCCAACGCCGCCGCGTTCTTACACAACCAAGGCTATCAGCTGCCCTCTGAGCGATCGCGACTCGACGGCAGGTTTAGCCCCGAGAGCGGCCATCAAAGTATGAGCAGCCGCTCGCCTCGCCGATCCGCAACGCCTCGCGCCCGCGCGGCGGCGCGCCGTCGAACATCTCGTCGGCGCCATGACGGGCAAACCGTTCATGGCAGCGGCCACGAACGCCTGTGTACCGAGGTGATGGAGGCGAGCCATGGTGCCATCCTGGCCAAGACCGGCGCCGAGGGCGTGTTCGTTGCCGCGATCCCGGGTCTCAAGCGCGGCCTGGCTCTCAAGGCGCGCGACGGGGCGCGCCGTGCCGCCGGGGGTGGCGCTCGTGAGCATTCTCGATCGCATCGGCGCGCTCGAAGACGAGGCGCGGCAGCGTCTCGCCCGCTACCTCGATCTTCCGATCACCAACTGGAGCGGGCGCAAGGTCGGCCGCATCCGGGCCATCGTCCCCTAGCGAGCCACGCGTGAACGGACCGGGTCGCCAAACGGCGGTGTTAGCAGGGCGCCCGGTGTGTGCGTGAGGACCCCGTGCCGGCGTCAGCCGCACGCTACCCAGTCCAACGCCGGTGAGCCCTGAACAACTCATCGGGCGCTCGAGCTCCGTGGAGGGCAAACGCCGCGAGAGCGACGCCAAGGATCAGTTCGCGAACCTCCCACGCCGTGTTGTCGCAGCCGATTTCCCGGAATTCGAGGTGGTAGTACTTCGCCCAAGCAAGGGGGACAATGAACAGCGTGACGTAACGGAGCGGGGCAACAGGAAAACACAAGCGTTACAAAAGACGTCCGGGCAACGAGATGCGCGAGGCCAGGGGAATGACGAGGCCGGTGAAGACCATCATTATTGCCAACAAGAGGCCTGAGCCACCAAGGTAATCGTCCAACCACGTCGTATTGTGGATATTCAGCTCGTGTTGGACGTTGACGGCGTCAAGAAACTCAGGCGTGGCCACGTCAAAGATGCGCTGCCCCCAGCTGATCTCCTCGCCAACAAACACTGCCATCAGCGCTGCCCACGACAGCGTGAAGAAGTACGCCCAGCGAGACGATCGCCTGCGCAAGAACTCGCTGCGCAATGACGCCACCACGAACCCCAGCGACGCAACAAGGAACAAGAAGGCGGACAGGTATTCGATGGGACCGTCCTCATGAGCCAGATGAACCAGCGTGATGGGGCTTATCTCGGCCCATGCGGCGAAACCTGCCGGCACGAGCACGCCAAACAGGGCGACACAAATTGCGGTCCTGCGGCCGTTTTTCTCGATCATCGCGAGGGTGAAAAAGTACAGCTGCCTCTGTCGTTGGTAGCGTAGCCGAGGGCACCGTGCGTGGCCACCGGGCGGGCATAGCCCAAAACTGGTGTGGCTCGGCCCGACTGTTGGTCCATCTCAAGCAGCGAATGGTTCTCGCCCCCGGCAGGACGGACGGTCGAGGAAGGCTTCTATGCGGGGGTAACCGGTTCACTCTCTGCCCATCCGACAAGCACGTGCGCGCATCCGTGCCGAAAGGGATGCGGATTGCGGGATCGTGGTTCCGCGCGGTATGGATCGGCATGGTGGCCTCCAGACGGCGAGAGACCGACCTTTACCCGCCCATTAAGCGGCTGCTCGAAGGGCAGGGCTACGAGGTGAAGAGCGAGATCGGCACGGCCGATGTCGTCGCCGTGCGCGACGGCGGCGATCCTGTCGTCGTCGAACTCAAGACCGGTTTTGCGCTGTCACTGTTCCATCAGGCGATCGACAGGCAGCAACTGACGGACGCCGTCTACGTTACCGTCTCGCACGGTGCTGGCCAGGCGTTTGGACAAGCGCTGCGCAACAACCTGCGTCTCTGCCGCCGCCTCGGACTGGGGCTGATCACGGTGCGCGCCGAGGACGGCCTTGTTCAGATCCATTGCGACCCGGCACCCTACCGACCGCGTCAATCAAAAGCACGACGCGGGCGCCTGCTGCGGGAGTTCGCAAGACGGGTCGGCGATCCCAATTCCGGTGGATCCACGCGGCGCGGCCTCATGACGGCCTATCGCCAGGACGCGCTGAGATGCGTGCAACTCCTCCACGAATACGGCCCAACAAAGGCGTCGGAGGTGGCGAAGAGGACAGGAGTGAAGGAGGCGCGGCGGCTGATGGCAGATGACCATTACGGCTGGTTCGACCGCGTGCGAACTGGCGTCTACGCGCTAAGCTCGAAGGGAGTCGCTGCGGTCGCCGAATATGCCGACGCGATTTCGGCGCTCGGAGGAATGGCTCCCACCGACCTCTCTGCCATTGATGGCCGGCCTTAGGCCTTCCCTAGCAAACAGAATTGAGAACCAGTGCCGACACCAACGCGCAGGGGCCGGGAGTGCCGAAGGGATAAACAGATGCCTTCGGCGCACATAGATTTCGAGAGCCCGCGCGCGCCCGGTTTCTCGGCGAAGTGGCAAAGGTGGATGATTGTGGCGTGGCGACCCGAGGGAAGGCACTTGTATGGGTACATCACCAATGTTTCTCCCACCATCTTTCTAACGTAGATGACGAGTGTCGAAGCATGAACCCTTTCCTTCGAAGAACGGCGAGGCGATTGCTGCCAGCGGCCGTTGTGCAAAGGATTAAAGAATACCCCAGCCGACCGCCGCACGCGCTTTGGGAACAACGCCATCTGCGTCGTCTATTGCCGTATTTGCAGGTCGACTGTGTTTTCGACGTTGGCGCGAACGAGGGCCAGTATGCGACATTTCTACGTAAATACGCCGGCTACAAAAACTTGATCATTTCTTTTGAGCCGAACCCGGAGGTGCTTGAAGTATTGCTCGCGAGGTCCGAGCGTGATCCCAATTGGATAGTGGAGGATATAGCGTTATCGGATAAGACGGGTTGGCAAACATTGAACATCATGAACGCGCATCAATTCACCTCATTAAGCTCCCCAGACCACGACGTGTCGGGGAGATTCCAAAAGAAAAATATGATCAAAAAAACGTTTCGGTCAAAACCGAGACTTTGGAGTTGGCCTATCGCCGATTAAAGAAATCCACGGCTTCAGCAGGCCGTTCTTGAAAATGGACACCCAAGGCTATGACGTCAAAGTCATCCGTGGTGGAATTGATATCATTTCTGAGTTCGTTGGCCTGCAGAGCGAGCTCGCCGTCAAGGGAATATATGCGGACTCGGTTGATTTTCGTGAAGCTCTATCCTTTTATGAGGATTGTGGGTTTGACCTGAGTGCTTTTGTTCCGAACAATGCAGGTCACTTCCCGATGCTTATTGAACTTGATTGCATCATGGTGCGTTCCAATCTTTCGGAAACGATCGCGCCTTAGATCCAGCCCTCTAATACCGCCAACTTGAAGACACAAAGGCGCTGTTTGACCAGCTTCGCGCTCAGAGGCCCGATCGTGGAAGAGGTTGGGCGGCGTGCCAACCGGTCCAGAAAATCGGTCGTGTCCGCGCGTCCCGATGGTCGCCGGGGATAGGGCGGCAGGATGGCGGAGGTGAAGCGGATACGGCCGCCTCCACCGCCTCGGCCAACAGGCGCCGCGCGCCCGAGCGCGGCACCTGCGTCAGCGGATCCTCGATCGAAACCCGGTCTGGATGGGAAACGAAACAACCGTATCTTTGTGCATGGCGTACCCTTCCTTCAGGGAAATCGGCGACTTCATCATCGCCGGGATACGCCGCCGTCACGTCACCCCATCACCAAGATTCGGGTATACCTCCCCTCGCGGGACTAGACGGCACAACAAGAACGGGAGGGAAGTTCGGTGGATAGCTGGAGAAATCGCAAAACTCTGATCCTCGGCCGCACCGACATGATGGAGCTGCTGATGCCCGGGGAATACAACGCCTGCGTCGAACAGGCCTACCGCATGCACGGCGAAGGAAGATTCCACATGGAGCCCAAGGCCCACATCGTTCTCGACAAGTATCCCGGCGAGTGGGAGGCGATGCCGTCCTATATCGAGGAGCCCGAGGCCGCAGCGTGCAAATGGGTGTCGATCCGCGAGCAGAACCGCGCCAAGTTCGATCTGCCAACAGTGTTCTCGATCCTCATCTACACCCATCCGGAAACGGGCTTCCCGCTGGCCATTTGCGACGGCAGCCATCACACGGTGATGCGCACCGGCTCCGCCGCCGCCGTGTCCGCCAAGTGGCTCGCCCGCAAGGACGCAAAGCGCCTCGCCATTGTGGGCGCCGGCCACATGGCCGAGGGTGTGCTCGCCACCTGCAACGAAGTGTTCGACTGGACGGACGTGCGGGTGTGGAGCCGCTCGCAGGCCACACTGGACCACTTCCTCGCCGCGGAACAGACCAAATACCCGGACCTGACGATCACCGCATCGACCAACCTGGAAGACGTCGTGCCCGGCGCCGACGTGGTCGTTACCATTACGCCCGCCCGCGGACCCATCGTAAAGGATGAGTGGATCGCGCCCGGAACCCATATTGCCGCGGTCGGCGCCGACAAGGACGGCGATCAGGAGCTCGATCCCAAAATCCTGCTGCGCGCCCGTATCTTCGTCGACGACATTCGACAATGCCGGACCGACGGCGAGATCAATGTCCCGCTCCAGCAGGGGCTTCTCAAGGAGGACGACATCGCGGGTGAAATCGGCGAAGTGGTGGCGGACAAGAAACCGGGCCGAACCTCCGAGAGCGAAGTCACGGTGTTCGATTCGACCGGGATCGCGCTTCAGGACTCGGCGACCGTGCCCGTTGAATATGAGCGCGCTGTTGCCGCGGGCGTCGGCGTCGAGAAAAAGATGATCTCGACCTAGGCCGTAAGCCACCTGGGCATCGTCAGAGTAACCGAGGCCGGCCTGCGAAGGCCGCCGTGCTGAGGGTATTCAGGCCGCCAGCTGTCGCCACGCGGCCGGTGCGGCGAATAAGCAGCTTCGGCCCGATATGTTGCTCAACGTGCGCGGCGAACCCCTCCTTACTGGACGACGGTTGCGTGTACCAAGCCGAGCACGCCCGGCTAACTCGCCTCTCTCGGCGGAGTGGGGTCAGACAAGTGACGACGTAAAGTGCCGCGGCGTCGATGGTGGCAATGACCGCTCCTGGCCTTAGACCCGGCCGCTGCCGGCGGCCAGTGAGCTACGTCCGGACTGCCCCAAGAAGAGACGTGAGGCCTCTGGGGGGCCGCTTTGCCCCCACGAAGCGGCCGCAGGCCCGGCACGATGTCCGCCTCTGACCCCGTTCCGGACATCGTAGCCCGCCTCCCCCAAGCAGACTCGGCATCAACGCGCTAATGTGTGCGGTCGCGTTGGGGCCAGGGGCTCACCACATGATTAGTCGCTTCGTTTCTCTGTCGGCCGGGGCCGCTATCGCGCTCTCGGCTTTTGTTTCCGCCCAAAGCGCAGGATGCCGAGATCGGGGTGGCGGCGGCGGTGAACCCGGCGGCCACCGGCACGCCGCCGGCGCAGGATGAGCGGGTGCTGACGGTCGGCACCAACGTGTTCACCCAGGAGCGGATCGTCACCGGCGAGCGTGGCCAGGCCCAGATGCTGTTCCTCGATGAATCAGCGCTGACCATCGGCCCCAACTCCGACATGGTGCTCGACGAGTTCGTCTACGACCCGGACGCCCAGACCGGCTCGCTGGTGATCAATGCCACCAAGGGCGTATTCCGCCTGGTCGGAGGCAAGATCTCAAAGAAGAACCCGGTGCTGCTGAAGACGCCGACGGCAACGATCGGCATCCGCGGCGCATTAACTTCACGATCGTCGGCGATGACAGCGTGCAGACGATCAATGGCTTTGGCCAGACCACGGTGGAGAGCGAAGGGGTGAGCGTCACCATCGACCGGCCGGGCTATGGCTCGACGGTGGTGCCGGGCGAGCCGCCCTCGCCGCCGGTGCTGATCGACGCGGCGGCGATGGAGGCGGCCTTCAACTCGCTTGAGTCGAGTGGCGAGGCGAGCGGTGGCTCGGAGGATCCGCCGGATGATTCGGATGTTGCAGAGAGCGGTATCGGCGAAGGGGGCTCGGAGAATGACCCCAGTGAAATCGCGCCGAGCGATGGGCTGACGCCGGAGGATCTGCTGGATGTGGGCGGGGCGACGGATGAAGCGGAAGAGACGGCCGAGCTGAGTGAAACCCAACAGGACATCGCCACCGAGGGGACGGGAGGGGGCAACATTGCTGGCGTGAGCGGGCGCTATCGCCATGTCGCGCTGTCGGGCAACAACACGTTCGGCACGGACGATGGCAACTCGCTCCTCGACATCGTGTTTGACGATGGCAGCGTGGTGGGCGGGTTGTTCAACGTTCAACTCGCCTCATTCCTGACCATTCCAGGACTGCAGGTCGGCACCTTCAGCTTCGGCCCCGGCGGCACGGATTCGCCGTTCGGGCCGATCTTCGGCACCGGCTTCGTCAACGCCGCCCAGGACTTCGGCTTCGCCGAGTTCGAGGAATCGAACTTCCCGGGTCACACGGTGGTGGCTTGGGCCGGCGTCCCGACCCAGCCGAGCGCGTTCCCGACGACACGGCAGGTCACCTTTTACGACCTGCAGGACGATTTCGTCTTGAACTCGAACTTCCCGTTTATCCGCAGTGGCGGCGACATTGGCGATAACGGCCCGACCGAAGGCGCGATCCTGTAGAATAGCTCTACGGGCAACAACTTCGGTGCAGCGCGGGTTTTCATCGAGGGGCAGGGTTCGAGCCAGAAATCGGCAGCGACAGTGATCGGCGGGCGCATCTTCGATGATGATGCCATAGAGACGGCCTCGATCTCCGGCGGTATGACCGGCACTTCAATGACCGCCGCCAACGGTGCCAACACTGGTTCACTGGCCTTCGGTAGCGACGCGCTGACCATCCGCGATGGACTAGGCACGAGCGGTGCGGCGTTCTATGGCGTTTCGGCGCCCAACGCGTTCGTGCTCGGCAACCCGAGCGGCGCGGCAGAGTTTGATGTGGACGTAGTTAGCGCCATTTTGGGCACCCCGTTTGTGGAATTCCGGCCGAACGTGATCGCTATCAGCGAGAGTGGGCCCGAAGCCCTGCCCGAGAGCCGCACGGCGCGAACCATCAACGGGTACTCGGGCGGACTCTCGCAGGACATCAACTCCACAGGTGGCGTCGATGCCAACGACTTCTTTAAGAACACCAACAGTGACCCTCTGGACATCGCGATCGTCACTGATCCCACCTCGGATTCTCTGACCGCCGTCATCGACGTCGATGGCCCCGGCCCGCAGATCGAATCACACCAGGGCGGCAACGGCATCGCGAGCAGTCTCTTTGTCGACGATGACACTTTTGGGACGATCACCGACGTAACCAATACGTCCGAGCTCAACGGAGTCGGAGCAGTGGCCATACAGTATCTGACCACGTTTGACCGCCTCGATCACTCCGGCTTCTTACCGAGCGGCGTAAGCTTCTGCGCCTGCCAATTCCTCGCCTGGGGCTTTTGGGGCACCGACATCGGCACCTTTAGCCCCCTTGCTGATGCGCGCGTCCACTTGGCGCAGTGGGTGGCCGGCAAGGTGGCGAGCGATGCCCAGATCAGCGTGCTATCGGGTACGGCGACCTACGCCGGGCATGCCATCGCGACGGTGAAGAACGGTAGCGATATCTACACAGCGGTCGGCAACTTCAACATGGCGGTGAATTTCGGCGCGCCGGGCAGTTCGACCTTCAGCATCACCGACTTCGACGGCGGCAGCTTCGTTGACGATGGCAGTGGCCTGGCCCTGAGCGGCATCGCCGGCAACAATATCTTCACTGGTGCCCTCATTGGACAGGGCGTGCACAACAGTGTTACCGGGTCGATGCGCGGTTCGTTCATGCAGGGTGGCGGTAGCGTTGCCGCAGAGGCCGGGGCGCACTGGGAGGTGGTCAACGGGACTTACGAGGCCTCCGGCATCATCGCCGCAGCAGCTTCCGCCGCACCGTAGTCCGCGCCGCTCCTGCATTTCACAAGTGACCGAAGCTGGCTGGACCCGGCCGCTCCGGCGGCCGGTGAGCTACGCGGGGGGCGACGGGTGGCGCTAGCCGCCGCTGGCGATGGTGTGTCGGGCCCAGTCCTCAAGGTGTGGGACGAAGTACTTGAGGTCCGCGCGCATCGTCTGAAACCGCCAGACGCCGTCGCGGCGCACATAATAATCGTCGTATTGGGACAGCAACCAACGCCCTTCGGCCTGCGCACCGTCGTCGCGATACGTGCAGGGCATGAGGAGCCACCATTTGCCGTTCGCGCGGTCGCCATCGAGCGTGATGATCGGGTTCATCACCAAGTGTGCGGCGAACAGGAAGCGGCTCGGGACGCCGGTGAACCAGGCGTGAATCGCGGCGTGTCCCTCGTGACGTCCGAACGGATCGCCCGCGTCGAAGACGCCATCGGGCTCGAACAGCGAGCAGATCCCGTCGGCATCGTAGCCGGCATCGCAATAGGCGCAGTACCGGGCCTTGAGCTGCTTGATCGCCTCGATTGAGGCGAGGCGGTCAACCTGCTGCTCTAGGGTGATGTCGGTCATCGGCTCGCTCCCGCAAGCGCCCGCCGGGGGCGCGGACAGATGGCATAGCCTAGGCCATAGCGCTGTGCCCGTCAGGAGGTCATAGGCCGGCCCGGCTGCCGCTCCGAGGGCGGCGGGTCGTCCATCACACATCGCAGCGTTTTCCGATCTTTGCACGCCACTGCGTGATCGGCGTTACACGGATTTCCGGCCCCTAGCCCCATCTATTGGCCACGGAACATCCCAGCAGTTCAGTGGTCGGATTCATGAAGCGCCTAATCCCCGTGTTGCTTGTTGCAGCCCTTTGCGGTTTGGGAACGACCCGACCGACGAGCGCGGTACCGGTCACGCACATCGGCGAGGTCCCGAACGGCCAGGCTGGCGCGGGCCTCTATTCCTGGATCCACACACCCGCCAACCTCTCCGGCAGCGGCACCCGCACGCACGGCTTCGATTTCGGCCAGACGATCAGCTACGAGTGGGAGCCGACGAGTGGGGCCGATCCCTTGAACGGCGCCGAGGCCCGATTCGGCTCCGCGGGAGGTGCGACCGGCCAGAGCCCAGTGGTCTTCGATCTACCCGCTTTTGGCAGCACCGGCTTCGATGCACAGCTCACCCTCGGGATCGCCGGAGCGGGCACCAATATCCTTACCTTCGGCGCGCCGAAACCGGCGAGCCACCACAGAGTCGTCAACGTGCCGGGCGGCACCGCGACCGTGACCAATCGCCTGAGCGATACGGCCGCCAACCAGATCAACTTCCAGCTCGATGCGCTCGACTGGGCGGCCCTGGGGGCCGCCTTTTTTTGCCTACTTTTTGTCTACTGTGCGGCCTCAGCGGCCGCGGCGGCCTTCTCAACGTGGGCCGCGCAGTATTTGAACTCAGGGATCTTGCCGAACGGATCGAGCGCCGCGTTGGTCAATAGGTTCGCCGCCGCCTCGACGAACGCGAACGGGATGAAAACCGTCCCCGGGCTCACCGCGTTGTCGGCACGCGCCTTGATGCGGATCTGGCCGCGCCGAGTGCGGACCGAGAGGAACTCGCCGGGCGCCACCCCGAGCTGACGCAGGTCCTGGGTCGAGAGGCTTGCCACCGCCTCCGGCTCGAGCGTATCGAGGATCGAGGCGCGCCGGGTGATGGCGCCGGTGTGCCAGTGCTCGAGCAGGCGTCCCGTCGTCAGAATCATCGGATACTCCTCGTCGGGCACCTCGTCGGGCGGCACGATGCCGGCCGGCACGAACTTGCCGCGGCCCGAGGCCGTCGGGTAGCCCTCGCCGAACATGATCTCGCGACCGGGCTGGTCTTCGTGATCGCACGGGTAGGTCACCGCGCTCTCGCGCTGAAGCCGCTCCCAACTGATGCCCTTGATCGAGTCCATGCAGCCGCGCATCTCCTCGAACACCTCGGCCGGCCCGGAATAGTCCCAGCTGAGCCCGAGGCGGTGGGCAATCTCTTGGATCAGCCACCAGTCTTGCCGAGCATCGCCCGGCAGCGGTAGCGCCGTGCGACCCATTTGGACCTGGCGGTTGGTGTTGGTGACGGTGCCGTCTTTCTCCGGCCATGCCGAGGCTGGTAGTACGACATCCGCGAAAGCGGCGGTCTCGGTCAGGAAGATGTCCTGGACCACGAGATGATCGAGCTTGGTCAACGCCTCGCGCGCGTGGCTCACGTCGGGATCCGACATCGCCGGGTTCTCGCCCATGATGTAGACGCCGCGAATAGCGCCTTCGTGGATGGCGTTGGTGATCTCCACCACGGTCAGGCCGCTCTTCGGATCGAGCTTGGCGCCCCAGTAGTTCTCGAACCAGCCCCTGATCGTCGGATCCTCTACGCTCTGGTAGTCGGGAAAGACCATTGGGATCAGACCAGCGTCGGAAGCGCCTTGGACGTTGTTCTGGCCGCGCAGCGGGTGCAGGCCGGTGCCGGGGCGACCGACCTGCCCGGTCATCAGCGCAAGCGAGATGAGACAACGGGCATTGTCGGTCCCGTGGACATGCTGGGAGATACCCATGCCCCAGAAAATGATGGCTGACTTGGCCGTGCCGAACACGCGCGCCACCTCGCGGATACGCTCGGCCGAGATGCCACAGATCGGCTCCATGGCCTCAGGCGTGAACGCCTGCAGATGCGCCTTGAGAGCCGCGTAGCCCTCGGTGTAGCCCTCGACATACTGCTTGTCGATCAGGTCCTCGGCGACGATCACGTGCATCATCGCGTTCAAGAGCGCGACGTCACCCCCGCCCTTGAATTGCAGCATGTGCGTCGCCTGCTTCCTCAGCGCCTGGCCGCGCGGGTCCATGACGATGAGCTTGGCCCCGCGCTTGACCGCGTTCTTGAGGAAGGTGGCGGCGACCGGGTGGTTCTCGGTCGGGTTGGCGCCGGTGACCAGAATCACGTCGGCGTGCTCGGCGGCCGTGAACGGCGCGGTGACCGCGCCGGAGCCGATCGTCTCCATCAGCGCCGCGACCGATGAGGCATGGCACAGCCGTGTGCAGTGATCGACATTGTTGGTGCCGAAACCGGTGCGCACGAGCTTTTGGAACAGATACGCCTCTTCATTTGAGCCCTTGGCCGAGCCGAAGCCGGCGAGCCCGGTGCCGCCGTGAGCATCGCGGATACGCGCGAGGCCGGCACCGGCGACGTCGAGCGCTTCCTCCCAGCTCGCCTCGCGGAAATGGGTCAGCGGGTTCATCGGATCGATGTCGAAGGCGGCGTCCTTAGGCACCCCCTCTTTGCGGATCAGCGGCGTGAGGAGGCGGCCGGGATGCGAGACATAATCAAAGCCGTAGCGGCCCTTGACGCACAGCCGGCCCGCGTTGGCCGGACCCTCGCGCCCCGATACATGGGCGATCGCGTCGTCCTTGATGTTGTAGGTGATCTGGCAGCCGACGCCGCAATAGGGGCAGACGCTGTCGACCTGGCGGTCGATCGCTAGCTTGCCGACCTCGCCGGCCGGCATCAGGGCGCCGGTGGGGCAGGCCTGGACACACTCGCCACAGGCGACGCACGTTGATTCGCCCATCGGATCGTCGAAGTCGAAGACGATCTTGGACTCGTGGCCGCGGTAGGCGAGGCCGATCACGTCATTGACCTGGACCTCACGGCAAGCGCGGACGCAGAGATTGCAGTGGATGCAGGCGTCGAGATTGACCGCCATCGCCGGATGGCTGGGATCGGGCCCAGGTGTGAGGCGGCTGGGGAAGCGGCTCGATAGTTGATCCTGGGCTTCAGCCCATTGCCACAAGCGCGAATCGGAGTCATGGGAACATTCGCGCGGCGGCTGATCGGCGAGCAGGAGTTCCATCACCATTTGGCGCGCCTTGACCGCGCGCTCATTCCCGGTGATTACCTTCATCCCCGCGGTCGGCTTGCGGATGCACGAGGCGGCAAGCACGCGCTCGCCATCGATCTCGACCATGCAAGCCCGGCAATTGCCGTCGGCCCGGTAGGTGGCAGCCGTCGACCAGCAGAGATGGGGGATCTCGGTGCCGCGCCGGTGAGCAACCTGCCAGATGGTTTCATCGGCCGCGGCCGTCACCTCGACTCCATCGAGGGTGAAGCTGACCGGATCGCTCATGTGACTTCCTCCGGGAAGTGAGTCATGACGTGGTTGAGCGGATTGGGGGCGGCCTGGCCGAGGCCGCAGATCGAGGCGTCAGCCATGCAGCGACCAAGCTCACCAAGGAGGTCGCCGTCCCACCGCGCACCCCCCATGAGCTTGACCGCCTTTTCGGTACCAACCCGGCAGGGCGTGCACTGGCCACAGCTCTCGTCCTCGAAGAAACGCATGAGGTTGAGGGCGGCGGCCGGCACGCTGTCGTGATCCGATAACACCACCACTGCTGCCGATCCGATGAAGGCGCCGTGCGCCTCGAGGGTGCCGAAGTCGAGCGGCAGGTCGGCCATCGTGGCAGGCAAAATGCCGCCCGACGCGCCACCCGGCAGATACGCCTTGAAGCGGTGTCCCTCGGCCATGCCACCGCAATAGTCTTCGATCAGCTCCGCGGCGGTGATGCCGGCGGGGGTAAGCTTGACGCCTGGCTCCTTAACGCGGCCGGAGACCGAGAAAGAGTGCGGCCCCTTGTGGCCGTCACGACCCTGGTCGGCAAACCAGTCCGGACCGCGCTCGATGATGTCGGGGATCCAGTGGAGCGTCTCAACATTGTTGATCAGCGTCGGGCGTCCGAACAGCCCGACCTGCGAAGGAAATGGCGGCTTGTGCCGGGGCAAGCCGCGTTTGCCTTCGATACTCTCGAGCATCGCCGATTCTTCGCCGCAGATGTAGGCGCCAGCGCCGCGGCGCAGGATCAGGCGGGTATCTCCAACGAGGCCGGCGGCCTCAATGCGGCCGATCTCGGCCTCGAGGAGCTCGCGGATCGCCGGGTACTCATCGCGAAGGTAGATGTAGACGTCGTCGGCCTCCACCGCCCACGCCGCGATCAGCGTGCCCTCGAGAAAGCGATGGGGATCGGTCTCCATGTAGTAGCGGTCCTTGAAGGTCCCCACCTCGCCCTCGTCAGCGTTGACCGCCATCAATCGCGGCTTGGGCTCCTGGCGCACGAAGCGCCACTTGCGCCCGGTCGGGAAGCCAGCGCCGCCGAGACCGCGCAGCCCGCTCGCTTCGACCGTCTCGATTACCTCATCGATGGTGCGCTTGCCCGCCCGGCAGGCCGTCAGTACCTCGTAGCCACCAGCGGCACGGTACTTGTCCAAATCGGCATAGGGCGGAATCGACTCTTGCGTCGCTCCGGCGGAAATCGCCTCGGTCACGCTATCGACGGTGCAGCGCGTGAGGTGGTTGTGGCCCACGCAGACTACCGGTGCGTTCTCGCACCGCCCCATGCACGGGCCGCGCACGACACGGACCCCGTCGCCGGCTGTCGCCTCCAATCTCTGGAGCAGCGCCTGGGCGCCGAACATCTCGCACGTCAGCGAATCGCAGACCCGCACGGTGAGCACGGGCGGCGGTGATTCGCCCTCTAACACCACGTCCCAATGGGCATAGAAGGTGGCCACCTCAAATGCATCGGCCATCGGGATGTTGAGTTCGGCCGCAAGCGCCGCAAGATGGGCCGCCGACAGGCAGTTGTAACGATCCTGGATGAGGTGAAAGTACTCGATAAGCTCATCACGCCGGCGCGGGCGCGCGCCCAGCAGGTCCGCTATCTCGACAGCGGCCTCAGGCTCGACCTGACGTCCCCGCGCATGGGCCCGGCCCTTGCCGCGCCCGGCTCCGGGGTGGCGCATCTTGTTCTTCATCGCCGTCGATCGCCCATGCTGCCTATGACACTATCCAAGCCGGTGCCAGGACGGGGCACATCTTGCAAGGGCGGGCCGGGCCGCACAACCCACACACCAGCCCAAGCCGCTAGTCACCTGGCACTGAAGTAAGTTTCAGTTATAGTGGCCATCGGGGTGTGACAACGGAGGTCATTGCGATGGCACGCGGTATGGGCCGGCCGCTGGCGGCGCTGGTTTTGAGCGATGAGGAGCGGTCCTTTCTGGAGGCACAGGTTCGTCGGCACCGGGTCGCGTGCTCGATGTCGGATCGCTGCCGCATGATCTTGCGCTGCGCGGACGGTCTGAGCAACAAGGCAGTGGCGGCTGAGCTCGGCGTAAGCGCGCATACCGTGGGCAAGTGGCGCCGGCGCTTTGTCAGAGAGCGCATCGACGGATTGTCGGACGACCCCCGGCCGGGGCGCCCGCGGACCATCGAGGACAGCAAGGTGGCCGAGGTGATCGAGCGGACGCTCGCCACGAGACCGGCAGACGCGACCCATTGGTCGCTGCGCTCGATGGCCGGCGAGACCGGACTTTCCCACACGACGATCTGGCGCATCTGGGGCGCATTCGGCTTGCAGCCTCATCGGGTGGAGACGTTCAAGCTGTCCAGCGATCCGCACTTCGTGGACAAGGTGCGCGACATCGTAGGCCTGTATCTGTCGCCGCCGGACCGCGCGCTGGTGCTCTGTGTCGACGAGAAAAGCCAGATCCAGGCGCTCGACCGCAGCCAGCCGGTCCTGCCGATGCTGCCGGGCGCGCCCGAGCGGCGCACCCACGATTACAAGCGCAACGGCACCACCTCGCTGTTCGCCGCCCTTGATGTCGCCACCGGCTCCGTCATCGGCAAGTGCTACCGGCGCCACCGGGCCAGGGAGTTCCTCGACTTCCTGAAGCTGATCGATGCCCGCGTGCCTGACGATCTGGACATCCACATCGTCATGGACAACTACGCCACCCACAAGACGGCGGCGGTCAAGGCCTGGCTGGCCCGGCGGCCGCACTGGCATGTCCACTTCACGCCGACCTCTGCGTCGTGGATCAATCAGGTCGAACGCTGGTTCGCCGAGTTGACGCGCAAGCAGTTGCAGCGTGGCGTGCACACCTCGACCCGCCAACTCGAAGCCGACATCCGGGCCTTCGTCGAAAAGCACAACGAAGACCCCAAGCCCTTCAAGTGGGCCAAGTCCGCTGACTACATCCTCGCCGCCGTCAAACGCTTCTGCCTCAGGGTCGAACAAAACTTATGCCACGAACTTTAGATTCACGTGACTAGGTCGTGGACTCATAATGCCTGAGCCACAGACGTATGGAAGCAAGTGCCACGGCGGCGAGGAAATTTCTGGCGAGTTTGTCGTAGCGCGTGGCGACGCGTCTGAAGTGTTTGATCTTGTTGAAGAAGCGCTCAACGAGGTTGCGTTGGCGGTAGAGCTCCGGAGCAACGTAGCGTGGCATCCGTACATTGCTCTGCGAGGGGATGTGGGCGGTGGCGCCGGTGTTCTCGATCAGCTCGATGAGGCAGCGGGCACTGTAGCCGCGGTCGGCGATGACATCACGCGCCAGGCGCAGTCCTTCGAGCAGCACCGGGGCTGTGGTCTTGTCGGAGGCCTGGCCGGCAGTGAGCAGCAAGCGCACCGGCAGGCCCCTGGCATCCACCACCGTGTGGATCTTGGTGCTCAGTCCTCCACGAGAACGACCGATGGCGTGATCCGGACCCCCTTTTTTCCCCGGCGGCGTGTTGATGCGCGCGTACAATCGAGGAGTCGATGAGGTGAAGAGAGGCGGGCGATTTCTCGGCGAGAGCCTCGAACACACGCAGCCACACGCCGGCCTTGGCCCAACGATTGAACCGGTTGTAGACCGTCGTGTGGGGCCCGTAGCGCCTCGGCAGATCGCGCCACGGCGAGCCCGTGCGCAGGGTGTAGAAGATACCGTCCACCACACGGCGGTCGTCCACACGCGGCACTCCGCGTGGCTTGTTCGGAAGCAACGGCGCGATGATCGCCCACTCCGCGTCGCTCAGATCGAAACGTGCCATTCTCAAGCTCCCACAATTTGGGAACTTGAATCATATCTCCCCGTAAAGGGGAATCCCCTTTATGGGTACAAGACCTAGGGCCGGTCGGGCTCGGATGCGGGATCGCTTACCACGACGAGGTCGATCGCATCCCCGTTGATCGTCCGCTTGCCCTGGTGCTCGAAGTTGACGGTGATACGATTGCCGATGACCGACTGCACCTGGCCGAGACCCCAGTCGGCCTCGGTAGGGTGGCGGACCAGCATTCCGGGCGCCAAGGGGATCACCCGATCACCTGAGGCCGAGCATAGATGGGGAGAGCGGCACCATGTCCTCTGTGTGTAGCGGAGCCTCGAAGCGGGGTGCAAGGTGGACATAGAATCCGCCCCGGACATGAGGCTCGCCGCGCTTCTCTGTTCACGCCTGTGCCACGATGTTATCGGCCCGATCAGCGCCGTCGCCAATGGCGTGGAGCTTCTCACCGAGCAGCGCGATACCAGCGATGGCGACGAGGCGCTCGCGTTGATCGCGCTCAGCGCGGGTGAGGCATCGCGCCGTGTCCAGTTCCATCGCCTCGCCTTCGGCGGTTCTGGCGGCATCGGAGCCCCAGGCGATCTGGGGGTGGCACGGCGGGCCGCCGCCAGCTTGGTCGAGGGCAGCCGAGTTCAACTTCAATGGCCGCCAGAAGGGGAGCCCGCCGAGGTTAGCGCCGATGCCGTGAAGCTCGTGCTCAACATGGTTCTATTGGCGATCGAGGCGGTGCCGCGGGGCGGCCGGGTAACCGTCACCACCTCGGCGAGCAAGGTGCTCGACATCGTCATCGCGGCGGAGGGACCTGGCGCGCGCCTGAAGGAGGCGACCAGCCGCGCGCTGCACGGCGAGGTAGCTATCGAAGAATGCGACGCGCGACTCGTTCAACCCCTGTACGCTGGCCTTCTCGCGCGGGCACTGGGTGGCGACATCCGGGTGGACCGCGCCGAAGACAGCATCACGTTCGTGGCCACCGGCGTGAACGTTCAGCTCATCTGATATGTCGGCAGGAGTGTCCGGTCGCGGCGCTTAGGCCACCGCGACGTCTTCTTCGCTTTGTGGGACTGGATCGCGCAGGACGTAGCCCCGACCCCACACCGTCTCAATGTAGTGGTCGCCGCCGGTTCCGGCCGCGAGCTTCTTGCGAAGCTTGCAGACGAAGACATCGATGATCTTGACCTCCGGCTCGTCCATGCCGCCATACAGGTGGTTGAGGAACATCTCCTTGGTGAGCGTCGTTCCCTTGCGCAAGCTCAGCAGCTCGAGGATGCCATATTCCTTGCCGGTCAGGTGCAGTGGTTGCCCGTCAACGGTTACCGCGCGCGTATCGAGGTTGATGTCAAGCCGTCCGGTCCGGATCACCGACTCGGCATGGCCCTTCGAGCGCCGCACAACGGCGTTGATCCGGGCAACCAGCTCGGTCTTGTCGAATGGCTTGGTGAGGTAATCGTCGGCCCCATACCCCAGCCCTTTGACCTTGTCCTCGACTTCGCCGAGCCCCGAGAGGATCAGTATGGGCGTTTGTACCTTGGCCAGCCGGAGCTTGCGCAGCACGTCAAAGCCGTGCATGTCCGGCAGGTTGAGGTCGAGCAGAATGATGTCGTAGTCGTAGAGCTTGCCGAGATCGAGCCCTTCTTCACCGAGATCGGTGGTGTAGACGTTGTAGCCCTCGCCCGTGAGCATGAGTTCGACACTACGTGCGGTGGGTAGGTCGTCCTCGACCAGAAGAACGCGCATGACGCGCCTCGTAATTTGAAGGACGTTAACTGTAAAGGTAATCTAGGCGGGTTAACAAAGGGTTGCAACGCGGTCACATGCGCGACGCCAGCGCTTCGGCGACTATTCACTATTCCTTAATCATAACCGCCCACTGTCAAGCCAGCGCCTTGGGTTTGCCGTCGCTGCCGGCGCACGTCGGACGACGCGCAGGAGCACTACCGTGTAGAGCATAACCGCGGAGCTAGACCGCCTGCCCGACTATGTACGCTACGAGCGCGTAGCGTCGATCCAGGGGTTGCTGGTTGAGGTCGCGGGACTGGAGAACAGCGTCAGCATCGGTTCGCGGCGCGAGATCCTCGGACGCGGTGGCCGCTTCGTACCGACGCGAGCTGGCTGGGGCGCGTCGTCAACGCCATGGGCGAGCCGATGGATGGGCGCGGCCCGCTGAAGAAGGGGATCGACGGTTATGCCCTTCGCGGCACCCCGCCGCCAGCCAATCAACGCCAGCGCGTGCGCGAACGGATCGATCTCGGCATGCGGGCGCTCAACACCTTCGTCACTTGTTGCCGGGGCCAACGGATGGGCGTGTTCTCGGGTTCTGGGGTTGGCAAATCGGTGCTGTTGGCCATGCTCGCGCGCAACACCGTCTCGGATGTGACCATCGTTGGCCTGGTCGGCGAACGCGGGCGCGAGGTCCAAGAGTTCATTCAGGACATCCTCGGACCCGAAGGCATGGCCCGTAGCATTCGTCGTGGTCGCGACATCCGACGAATCGGCGCTGATGCGCCGCCAAGCAGCCTACCTCACGCTCAGCCTCGCTGAGTTTTTCCGCGACCGCGGCGCCGATGTGTTGTGCATGATCGACAGCATTACGCGGTTCGCGAATGTCGCAGCGTGAGATCGGCCTCTCGGGCGGCGAGCCGCCAGCGAGCAAAGGCTATACGCCCACCGTCTTCGCCGAGCTACCAAAACTCCTGGAGCGTGCCGGACCAGGCGTCGATCGCGGCACCATCACGGGCGTTTTCGCGGTGTTGGTGGAGGGCGATGACTACAACGAGCCGATCTCCGATGCCGTGCGCGGAATCCTCGATGGGCACATCATCCTTGATCGCACTATCGCCGAGCGCGGTCGATACCCGCCGATCGACGTCTTGCGGAGCTTGTCGCGCACGATGCCGGGCTACAACGGCGAGACCGAGACCGCGGCGATCGCCCGCGCGCGGATACTGATGGCCTCGTATCAGGATATGGCCGAGATGATCCGCCTCGGCGCCTATCGCAGCGGAACCGATCCCGCCGTCGACGAAGCAATACGCTATCACCCGCTGTTGGAAGACTTCCTAAAGCAGGCGCCTGACGAGACCCATTCGCTGGCCGACGGCTTTGACCGTCTCTTGGCGATGATGGAGTGCAGCGAGAACATCGGAGACGCCGCGTGAAGGCTCTCACCGGATTAATTCGTTTACATGAGGGGCGACTCGACGAGCGGCGCCGGGAGCTCGCGGCGGCCGAGCGGCGCCACGCCGAGCTTCTGGCCGAGGTACGCGATCTGGAACGAGAGATTGCCGCTGAACAACGAGTTGCGGCAAGTTCGGAAGAGGCGGCATTCATCTACAGCAGTTACGCCGCCGCGGCGATCGAGCGGCGCGACGGCATTGAGACATCGCTGGCTGAGACGGACGTGGCTGTGGGCCACGCCCGCAACGAGGTCAACGAAGCGTATCGCGACTTCAAGCGTTACGAGACCGCCGCCCGCCTTCGCGAGGCGCGCGCCGAGCTCGCGGCGGCGCGCCGCGAACAAGCTCTCCTCGACGAAATCGGCCTGGTCATGCACAACCGGTCCCGGCGCGAAACCGCGCGCTAAGACGCACGTTTTCAGTCGCGCGCGACGATCGCGGTCAGCGATCAACTCGGCAAGAGCCTCACGCGATCACCTCGCCGGAGCCGCTGCCTTGGCGCCTGACGTCGTCTAACGGCGAAACCGCGAATTCGCTGACCGTCTGGAAAAATATGCTCCCCGTCATGCCGGTTGCAGCGATGGCTTCCTCGAAAATACGGGTGATTTCGATCCGCACGGGCTCGGGCATGTCGGTGTGGCTGCGCACCATCAGATCGAAGCGCTTGCCGTGAACCAGCCCGTCGAGCTGCAGGGCCCCCAGCGCGCTCATATCAAGGTCGATCAGGAAGCGAACTTCCTCCGGTGCGTCGCCGTCATCGCGGCGGCGATTTTGCATGAACATACGGACCTGCTCGAGCCGATCGTCATGCAGGAAGGGGAACAGGAGCGCACGTCAGTCGCCGCTGACGAGCTCATCGAGCAGACGGCCGAGCTGCGCCGCGTCCTCGCTCAATCTGGTGACCAACGCGCCGCGCCCAAGGCGTTCCAGCGTGCGCACAGCCTCGCCGCCGAGCCAGCCGCGTAGGTCGCCGCCACGCAGCGCCGCGACGAAGAAAAGGACATTGACAGCAAGGCGGCTGTTCATCGTCGGCACGTTGCTCAGGAAGTGGCTCGCGGCCTGCGGGTTAGCGGCCTGCACCAACTCCGCCATCTCCCTCAGCGCCGGCCACTCGTGCGCGAACGCCGTCAGCACAGTGCCCGGCGGCGCCGTTGCCGGCAACGCGGGCGTGGCCGGCGCGGCGCGTTGCAGGATTTCAAAGTTGATGTTGGTGCCAGGCTTGAGCTCCAGCTCGGTGTCGACCGAGATCAGACCGGCCTGGGTGCGCACGAGCGTACGCCTTTCCGCCCCTTCGGCGATGACAAGGCCGGATAGCAATGGCCCGTGTGTGGTTGGAGTGGCGGCAGGCGGCGTAGCTGCACCGCCACTTGGGGCCGCGGCAAACTCCGCGCGGGCTTCGCCGCCCGCGCCGGGAGCCGATCGGCCGACCACGCCCGCAGCCACGCCGGCACCTGTAGGAGGCGGCGTGCCCCGGCCAGCCACAGCAGCCTCCGAGCCAACTGCCGGCGGGGCACCCGAGACCGGAGGCTGTTAGCCGGCGGCGCCGGCGGGAGACGACGCGCCCCTGCCAGGCGCTGCAGTCTCGGTGCCCACTGCAGGCGCCGTTCCCGACGTCGAAGGCCGTTGGCCCGGGGCCGCCAACGTTGTCGCGAGCGTCGAGGCGGGTGTCGTGGGCACCCTGGTCAATGAATCGCCTGGCCCAGTTGGCCCTTCGCCCGTCGCTGAGGGGACCGGCGGCGGCGCGCTGCTCGTCGCGGTCAGCGTCGTCGCGGCTCGCCCGCCCTGCCCCGCGTTCTGGCCGATCCCACCCGGGCTCGGGCCAGCAGCGGCGGCACCGCGGGACACAGCGGCGGTGGCGGCCGGTTGGCCGCTGGCTATCGCCTGTGCAGCAGCCAGCGCCTCCGGCGCGACATTGACGAGTCCGCGGGTGCCGGCCGGTCCCGACGGCACCGCGAGCCCGAGTACCCGCAGCACCAATCTCTGTGCCGGGCTCGAGGGATGGGGATCCACGGCTGCCCCGGGCCGGCAGCTGGAGCACCGACCGCCCCCAAGGCTTGCGCCGTGACCGTAACGCCGATTGCCGGGCCGGCCAGCGCCAGGGGACCGGTCGGCGGATGATGAGCACGCTCGACGGAGGCCGCTCCGGGTGGCGTACCGAGGCTTGTCAGGATCAGATCGATGGGTCTCGGCGGGTGGAGAGCCGCGTCATCATTTGAGACGATCACTCCGTGCACGGATGCGCCCGTGCCGACGACCTGGATCGCGAGGCGGGCACCGGGAGCGAGTGGCACAGCAGTGTCGGCAACGAATGTCGCATTGGGCGCTTGCAGCACCGGATGACCGGCGCCGCCGTCGGCGATGACAACCGCCTCGAGGCGCGCACCTTCGACCAAGCCCAGCAGCGACGCCGAAAGCGAGACCGCCGGCGCCGGCGGCAGCACGGCAGCGGCCTCGCCGGCGCGGGCAGCATGCTGCTGGTCGGTGGCGTTCTTACCTTCCAGGCCCCAGCCGGGTCCACAGGCGTGGCCACGCTGCAGGATGCGACGACACCGAGCAGCCGTAGCGGCCGCGGTTTCGCCCATTTCTTCGGCCTCAACGATCTGGTGGAGGCCACCGTCAACTCGCATTCCGACACCGGCTTGAGCGCGACCGAAGCGCACGGTTTTACCGCCGGTGAGGCCTTTCGCCTTCAGCTTCTCGGGCCCAACAGCGAGATCGCCGTCGACTCCACCATCACCTTCCCGCTCGCCGGCGCCACCTTTCAGGACATCCTGAACCAGCTCAACACCGACTTCACAGGGGTCGGCCAGTTCGCACTCTATACCGACGGGGCTCTGGTCTTCACGCCAGCAACGACGCATCTCGACTTCAACCTGGCCGTCGTGAGTGACACCACCGACCGTGGCGGCACAGGCGTGTCCGCGACGACGCTGTTCGGGATCGGCCGTAACTTCATCGCCGATGCGGCGTCGGACGTGAAGGTCAAGGATGCTTTCTTCACCAACACCAACCTGTTCTCGCTGGCCAAGCTCGACGTAACAACAGGGCAGCCGGCCCTGACGGTCGGCGACGGCCGCGGGGCGCTGGCCCTGCAGGCGATCGCCGATGAAGCCGTGAGCTTCAAAGCGGGCGGCAATCTGAGCGCGTTCACCGGCAGCCTTACCGACTACGGCACCAACGTCATCTCCGACATCGCCGTGCGCGCCGAGCAGGTCAGCTCGCTGGAAAGTGACACCGAGGCACTCGAAGTCGCGCTCGAGGTCCGCATCAGTCAGATCTCCGGCGTCAACCTCGACGAGGAACTCGGCAACATGGTGCTGTTCCAAAACGCCTTCAATGCGGCGGCACGCATGATCACGACCGCGCGCGAGATGTTCGAAGTGCTGCTGCAGATCACCGGTTAATGCGAAAAGAAGAGATATAAGCGATGCCGACCCGCGTCTCGACCTTTGCCCAGAACGCAATCCTGTTGCGCGAGACACTGCGCAACGAGGAGCGGCTATTCCGCGACCAAGAGCAGGTCGCGAGCGGCTTGAAGACCAACGAGTACCGAGGTATCGCCCGCGACATCGGCACCCTCAGCGTGGCCAAGACGACCCAGTCGCGCCTCGAGCAGTTCAAGCAGGCGAACCTCGATATGGAGCGCCGCCTCGATATCTACGACGTCACACTGCTGGCGCTGGGCGACGCCGCGCAGCGAGTGCGCCAGGCCGTCATCGGCGCGCTCGCTGTCGATTCCTCGGTTGGCTTGCGCGCCGAGCTCGACGTCATCTTCGACGAAGTGATTAGCCTGTTGAATACCAAGGACAACGGCCGCTTCATCTTCGGCGGCACGCGCACCGACGCCGCGCCGGTCAACATCTCCAGTCCAAACCAGCTCGAAGACCCTGCCGTCGTTACCAGCATCGCCGGCATCTTCGACAACAACCAGATCGTCCGCCAGGCCGAGATCGACGATGGTCTGACGCTCGACTTCGGGGTGCGCGCCGACGACGTCGCCGCCGACCTGATGCAGGTGCTGCGGCGGATCATGCAGTTCGATGCCGGAAACAATCCCACCGACATCGCCAATGTGCCCACCGGCGAGATCTCCGACGGGCCGTTCACCACGCCGCTGACCGGCAACCAGCGGACATTTCTGACTAACGAGCTGGCGGGGGCAACAGCGGCATTCGATACACTCAATCAAGCGGCCGCGCAGAATGGACTGAACCAGGCAACGCTCGAAGATACCCAGGATCGGCAGGACAAGAACCTGACCTTCGTGGCCATTTTCATATCTGATATCGAAGACGTGAACGCGGCCCAGGCGATCTCGCAGCTGAACCTCGATCAAATCGCGCTCGAAGCCTCGTTCCAGGTCTATAGTCGCCTGACCTCGCTGTCGCTCATTAATTTCCTCTAGCCGCGTGAGGGCGCTACCGAATGGCCGAGCCGGGTTCGTCGACGCTCGATGTCGTGACCGGCGGTGCCGGCTTCATCGGCTCGCACCTCGTCGATGCCCTGCTCGAAGCCGGGCGAACGGTGCGCGTGATCGACAACCTAGCAAGCGGTCATCGACGCAACCTTAGCCAGCACGACAACAATCCGCAGCTCGAGATCAATGAGCTCGACATCCGCGATCGTGCAGGGGTCGCATCAGCCATCGCCGATGCCGATCGTGTGTTCCACTTGGCCGCTCTTGCCGACATCGTGCCATCGATGGAGCGTCCGGGCGACTACGTCGACGTTAATGTAACCGGGACGTTCAACGTGCTGCAGGCGGCGCGGTCAGCGGACATCCAACGTTTCGTCTACGCCGCATCGAGTTCCTGCTACGGCATTCCCGAGGGCTTCCCGACACCCGAGACGGCGCCGATCGACCCGCAATACCCCTATGCACTCACCAAGCACTTGGGTGAACAGCTCGCCCTGCACTGGTGTCAGGTGTTCGGCTTGCCGGTCGTCTCGCTGCGTCTGTTCAACGCCTATGGGCCGCGCGCACGCACCTCGGGTGCCTACGGCGCCGTCTTCGGTGTCTTCCTCGCCCAGCTCCTCGCCGGCAAGCCGCTGACGATTGTCGGCGATGGCAAGCAGACTCGCGATTTCACTTTCGTCACCGATATCGTCGGCGCCTTCATAACCGTCGCGGCAGCCGACATTGTCGGCGATTTCTTCAACGTCGGCAGTGGCGCCACGGTTAGCATCAACCACATCGCCGAGCTGCTCGGTGCCACGGAGGTCGTGAACATCCCGAAACGGCCGGGGGAGCCGGACTGTACCTTTGCCGCCGTCGACAAGATCGGGGAGACCATAGGGTGGCACCCGAGGATCGACATCGAGGAGGGCGTTCGCTCGCTACTCGACGATATCGAGTACTGGCGCGAGGCCCCGGTCTGGACTCCCGATTCGATTGCTGAAGCGACCCGCGCCTGGTTCACCCATCTGGCCGAAGAATGAGCCGTGGCAACGGCCGACCAGCAGTTGCGGGAAAATGGACAAGGCCTATATTCCGCCGCCATGGGCGCACCCGACCTCGATGACGTGACTCTCGATCTTCCGGCTGGCGCGCGCGTCGTCGCAGCGATGTCGGGCGGAGTCGATTCCTCGGTGGTGGCAGCTCTCCTCAAGGCGAAGGGCTTCGAGGTTATCGGCATAACGCTCCAGCTCTACGACCATGCCGGCGCAACCCGCCGCCGCGGCGCCTGTTGCGCGGGCGCCGACATCCACGATGCGCGTGCGGTGGCCGCTACTCTCGATATTCCCCACTACGTGCTCGACTACGAGCGCCGGTTCCGCGCTGCGGTGATCGACGACTTCATCGACAGCTACCTGGCCGGCGAGACCCCCATTCCGTGCATTCGGTGCAACCAGACGGTCAAGTTCCGCGATCTGCTGGCAGCAGCGCGCGACCTCGGCGCCACCGCTCTTGCGACCGGTCACTACGTGCGACGGCGCGTGGGGAGCGGCGGTCCGGAGCTGCATCGGGCGCAGGACACGGATCGCGACCAGAGCTACTTCCTGTTCGCAACGCAGCTATCGGAACTGGCCGAGCTGCGTTTCCCACTCGGCGACCTCGCCAAGGCCGAAACTCGAGCGCTCGCCGAACACTTCGCGCTGCCGGTGGCGACGAAGCCCGACAGTCAGGATATTTGCTTCGTGCCCGACGGTGACTATGCCGCCGCGATCGAGCGGCTGCGGCCGGGCGCCTCACAGCCGGGCGACATCGTCGACCTGGGCGGCCGCGTCGTCGGCCGCCACAACGGCATCATCCATTACACGATTGGCCAGCGCCGCGGCCTGCGATTGGGCGGCGGCCCACCGCTCTATGTCACGCGCATCGAGCCGGAGTGCCGGCGCGTCGTCGTGGGGCCGCGCGAGGCGCTGATCTGCCCGCGCATCGCACTCCGTGACGTCAATTGGATTGGCGTGCCGCCGCACGGCGAGGTCGCGGTCGTAGTCCGCCTCCGTTCCACGCATCCGGGCGCCCCCGCCCGTTGTCGCCCGGGCACCGACGGCAGCGCCGAGGTCCTCCTCGACGAGCCGGAGGGCGGTATCGCTGCCGGCCAAGCCTGCGTCTTTTACGACGGCGCGCAGGTGCTAGGAGGCGGCTGGATTGCACGCGCCGAGCCGGTGCGTGCCGCAGCGTGAGGCGCCGGTAGATGCAGATTCACGCGATCACCTTTCTCTGGGGCGAGACCTACACGAAGACGTTCCTCGAGACCGTGCTCCCCAGTCTGTTAAGCCGTGGCAACCTCGGGGGTACGCTTCCCGATCGCTGGCGCTTCTTCACGACCGAGGCCGACTGGCGGACGGTAGCGGACCACGCGCTATTCCCGCAGATCGAGCCGACTGTGCTGCGCACGTACGAGCACTTCGCGAAAGTGGGCAGCGTCGAAACCGGCTACTACGGCATGTGGTCGCTGTACCAAATGGCCGTACGGGAGGCCTGGGATGCCGAGGCCGCCCTGTTGTTCCTGCCTCCCGATACGGTGATGGCCGACGGCACGCTGAGGAACGCGCTAAGCCGTCTCCGCCGTGGCTGGCGCTCGGTCGTGCTGCCGCGCCCCCGCGTCATCAAGGAGACCTTCGAGCAGGCGGCGCATGAGCGGATCGCCGCCGAGGGGGCGCTATCCAGCCGTTGGCTCGCGGCGACCGCAGCCGGCGCACTGCATCCGCTCACGCGCCAGTCCTTTCGCGATGCGCCTGAGTTCACCACCTGGCCGGCTAACATCATCGAGCGTGACGGAGCCGATCTGGCGATTCGCGCCTATCACGTCCCGCCGCTCATCGTGCACCCAAGCCGCCACGCCGCTGATTTCGAGAACATCGATCTCGATTTCACCGGACTCGCCGTGCCGGCATGGCAGGAGATCTATGTGCCAGCGAGCTCCGATGAGATGGCGCAGGTTGATCTGACCGACACACGCCAGTGCGATTTCCTGCTCGGCAGCAGCCCGATGAACGCGGGCGCCGTGGAAGCCTGGGTGCGCGAAGAGGACCGGGGCGGCTATAACCGCTGGCTCTTCACGCACGTCTATCGTCTGCGCGAGGCGGCTCGCCTGATGGCGCCACCAGCGCGGTCGCCCGCCGCCGCTTGACGCCGCGGGGAGCGGTGCTCTATAGGCGACGGGCGCGGGCGCGCACGTGGGGCGGGGTAGCTCAGCTGGTTAGAGCAGCGGAATCATAATCCGGAGGTCGGCGGTTCGAGTCCGCCCCCCGCTACCACAATTAAGTCGTTGTCGAGAAAGCAAGACCTGCCCGAACGACCGGAGAACCCACCCGCTCCGGCTCGGCCGCATGTGTATTTCCTATGTAGTCGTGTCAGCGGTTCTGCTCGCTGACGGTTCCGGAATCTCGCGCCCGATCAGTCTGAATTGCCTAGTCGATGTGCTGCCCGTGCACTGGGGTGTAGCGGAGGACCATGGCCGGTGAGGCTGGCGTTAGGGCGGCGAGACGGCAACCAGCGACGGCGGCGCTCGTTGGTGATCCTGTCATCTGCGCCCTGAGATGGAGTTTGACAAGGCCGTACTCTGGGGGATATCGGGCTAGACGGCTTATGCGCCCTGCCGTTGCGGGTGGGAATTGCGACAAGGGAGAGTTGCTATGACGGTACACGGCCAATTCTATTGGAATAAACTGATGGCCCGCGACACGGAAAAGGCCAAGGCGTTCTACGCCGAATGTGTCGGTTGGACTTTCGATGAAATGAAGATGGGCGACGGACCATCCTATTGGATCGCTTTGGCCGCGGGCGGACCGGCGGGCGGCATCTTCCCCATGAGCGGACCGGAATTCGAAGGTGTCCCCGAACATTGGATGTCGACGACATCGACGCGATGGTCGAAAAGGCCAAGGCCAATGGCGGGACAATCACGCGGCCGCCCTTCGACATTCCGGGCATCGGCCGTATTGCCATCATTCAGGAACCAGGCGGCGCCATGATCGGATGGATGACGCCGGCCGAGCGAGGCTGACGGGACGAAGTAGCGGAGCCGGTGGCGAGAGAGCCGAAGCGAAGGGGGACCAAGGCGGCTGGAGGCTCTTCCCCCACGCACGCGAGCCATCGAATACCGGGCTTGGGTCGCCCGTCATACATCCAGCCGACTTAAGATCGGCTTGACCGAAAAAGTGGCTCGTCGCGCTTGCCCTTTATCCCTTCCACGGCGGAATAGGCGTTTCCCAATTCGGTTTCTCGGTCGCGCTCAGGAGCTTCAGGATGAGTTCGATATGGCTAAACCGCCAAGTGTCTTGTTCCTTACGGAACTGGGATTCGTACCAGCCGCCGATCCACGTGTCCTCGGTGGCGCCTCCGCCTTCCTTCGTGGCCTTCGCTAGCTCCCAGAGATAATACTCACCCTCCGCCGTCTTGCCGTCGTCGGCCACGATGATCGTAGGCTGGGTCATGTAGTGAAGCGCCCAGGGTAGCTTTATCGTGCTGGTTTCGTGCAGGGCCTGGACGACCGCATCGCGCCCTTTCCAGCCACCGATTCCTTCGCAGTTCCACCCTGCGTCTTCGGTAAAGCAGGGGGCCATCATGACCGGATCGCCATTGTGGTCGCACGCCTTGGCGTAGCGAGCGATCAGTTGTTTGATTTCCTCGATGTCTTCCAGGCGCTTCAGGCGCCTTTCGATGTCAGCAGACATGATTCTCTCCTGTCAAAATCTATCGCTGTTCCGGGATTCGCTGTCTTTCCGCCGCTCAGCCACCGAGCGCTGCCGCGGCACGGCGGCGCATGGTGGCCGCTATCACGAAGAGGGCGCTGGCGGCGGCCAGGACGAGCGGCATGCCGACTGGCCCCCAAATGTCCATCGCGCCGCCGGCGATAATGGGACCGATCATGCTGCCCGAGCCGTAGCCGACGCTGAACACGGCACCGCCCACCACCAGATCCGAACCGGTGAACCGCTCGCCCAACAGCGTCATCGCCATCGTGTAGAGGCCAAGCGTCACGCCACCCCAGGCGAACAAAACCGGCCACAACCACAGCGTATGGATCAAGACCGGCAGCAGGAGGCAACCGAGGAACGTGCCGGCGCCACACAGGATCAACAGCGTCTCGCGGTCGGAACGATCGGCGAGCCAACCTAGCGGGTACTGGAGGGCGGTGTTGCCGAAGACGAACACCGAGAGCATGAGGGCGGCGATCGCGGTACTTTGGCCCTCGCGTACGGCGTAGACCGGTAGGAGCGCCTCACACGCGCCGAACACCACCCCTATTACCACTAGCGCGGCCAGTAGAAGTGGCACCGCTCGGAGGAAGGTGAGCACCGGCATGGACACACTTCCGTGAAAGGTCGGCGCGGCGCTGGCCGACCATAGGAGCGGTATGGCCGCGGAGGTCACCACGACGACGGCAACAAGGAAGGGCAAGAAACCGTCGATCCCGGTGAATGGAATGACCAGCGGGCCCGAGGCATAGCCGGCGGCCAGGACGCTCGTGTAGAGGCCGACCACGCGTCCACGGGTTCGATCTTCAGCGACCTCGTTGATCCAAGCCTCACTGACGATGAATAGGATGCTGACGGAGAGACCCATGACGAAGCGCAGCACGAACCAGACGGCGAGGTCGGTGAAGATCGGGAACAAGATGATGCTGATGCCGGTGACGGCGAGGCTTAAGGCCATCAGTCGCGCGGTGCCGACGATGCGAGCCAGCCACGGCGCGACCGGCGATACCACCAACATGGCTATCGCGTAAGTCGCCGCGTTGAGGCCGATCGTGGTGGCGTCCCAGCCGTCGCGGTCGAGGATCAACGAGACCAGCGGTACGGTGAGGCCAATGGTGAAGGCGAAAACCGCGACGCAGGCGATGGCACCGGTGATGCCGCGCCGGCGCAGAGCCGGGCTGAGGTCTGGAGCGGCCATCACTACACTGAGAGTGGCCCGTCAGCCGCCTAAACGGCCCGCCCGAAGAATCGGGCGCCAGCGCAGCCGGGAGCTACTTGATGCGCGCCTCGCGAAACTCGACGTGCTTGCGGACCACGGGGTCGTACTTTCGCAGGGCGAGCTTGTCGGTCTGCGTGCGCGGGTTTTTCTTGGTGACATAGTAGAAACCGGTGCCCGCGCTGCTCACGAGCTTGATCTTCACAACCGCCGGCTTGGCCATGACGTGCCTCCGTTCGATCCGGCGCGCACGATACGCTGGAGCCCGTCGATGTCAACCACGGCCGGCCGCAGCGCGGTCACCGACCGATCTAAAGCACGACAGTCGCCCCAGGGCTCGGCGGCCATCAAGCGGACCTTCACCGATCCACGGCGTGGACTCCTAAACGCCTAACCAGATCGATCGGACGTCGACTGGATCGAGCGGAAAGCGGTCAGCTGTCTCTATTTCGTATCGATCCCGCGGATTGGGCTTTCATGTTTAGAAATCGCATCAACGAGATACCGGACACGTACTCGAACCCGCTCGGTAGCAATGAAGTCGGGATGAGCAAGAACCCAGGCGGCGATCGTCTTCTCGGTGGTTGCCTCAGGAAGGCGAGCGAGCCCTGGCCTTGCGTCCGCAAGCAAAGCAGAAGAGGTAGGCAAACCCCATATCTGCCTTTACGGCGTTGAGATGAACCAAGATATCCGAAACGATGTGAGGGCCCCCATCATGACAGAGTTTCCCGCCCTGCTCCCCCATGGCACGCTGCAAGAGGTTTTGCCCGATATCTTTGTTGTTAAAGGGCAAATTCGGATTGAGGCTGACCAAACCCATGAATTCAGCCGCAACATGATTGTCGTTCGCGACAGTCGTTCCCTGGCACTTGTGAACACGATTCGCCTAGGTCTTGTACCCATAAAGGGGATTCCCCTTTACGGGGAGATATGATTCAAGTTCCCAAATTGTGGGAGCTTGAGAATGGCACGTTTCGATCTGAGCGACGCGGAGTGGGCGATCATCGCGCCGTTGCTTCCGAACAAGCCACGCGGAGTGCCGCGTGTGGACGACCGCCGTGTGGTGGACGGTATCTTCTACACCCTGCGCACGGGCTCGCCGTGGCGCGATCTGCCGAGGCGCTACGGGCCCCACACGACGGTCTACAACCGGTTCAATCGTTGGGCCAAGGCCGGCGTGTGGCTGCGTGTGTTCGAGGCTCTCGCCGAGAAATCGCCCGCCTCTCTTCACCTCATCGACTCCTCGATTGTACGCGCGCATCAACACGCCGCCGGGGGAAAAAAGGGGGTCCGGATCACGCCATCGGTCGTTCTCGTGGAGGACTGAGCACCAAGATCCACACGGTGGTGGATGCCAGGGGCCTGCCGGTGCGCTTGCTGCTCACTGCCGGCCAGGCCTCCGACAAGACCACAGCCCCGGTGCTGCTCGAAGGACTGCGCCTGGCGCGTGATGTCATCGCCGACCGCGGCTACAGTGCCCGCTGCCTCATCGAGCTGATCGAGAACACCGGCGCCACCGCCCACATCCCCTCGCAGAGCAATGTACGGATGCCACGCTACGTTGCTCCGGAGCTCTACCGCCAACGCAACCTCGTTGAGCGCTTCTTCAACAAGATCAAACACTTCAGACGCGTCGCCACGCGCTACGACAAACTCGCCAGAAATTTCCTCGCCGCCGTGGCACTTGCTTCCATACGTCTGTGGCTCAGGCATTATGAGTCCACGACCTAGACGACGCCGGTCTCGCGGCGCTTGACGCACTGGGCACAGTGCGCAACCTGGCAAGGCTTGGCTCCTATCACGGGCGTGATGACGCATTCTACATCGACCGGTATGGCGCTGATCTTTGGGCCCCGCCCGAGATGGCTTACGCGCGCGGCGAAACCACTGACAAAGTTCTGACGGACGGCCAGCCCGGCCCCGGCCCGGATGCGACGACTTTTGTCTTTTATACCCCAAAGATGCCCGAAGCCATTCTTCACCTGAGGCGGCACGGCGGCACTCTGATAACCTGCGACAGTTTTCAGAACGCACTGGGTCCGGACGAATACTTCAACGACGTCGCGACCGAGGCCAAAGAGCGGCTCGGCTTCTTCAAGAAAGCCGTTATTGGACCCGGGTGGCGCAAGTTTGCAGAACCGAAACTCGACGATATCAAACGGATTCTGAAGCTGGAATTTTGCCATCTGCTCAGCGCGCATGGAGAACCCCTGCTTGATGAAGCCTACCCGGCAGTGAGCGCAACTGTTGGCGGACTGAGTGAGGCGTAGGGATGATCGTGTCCCGTGACGTGGTGTAAGAGCCGCGAGCGGGTCGCGGTGTCCGGCGGGCTGAGCCGGATCGCTCAAGCGGCCTCGGGAGGCATCTTGATGAGGGCATTGTCGCTCACCGGCGCGATGGTTTCCAGGGTCATGTAGCGCGCCCTCTGCACCGCCCATTCGTCGTTCTGCTCCATGAGGATAGCGCCGATCAGTCGGGTGATGGCGGCCTCGTTGGGGAAGATGCCGACGACGTTGGTGCGGCGCTTGATCTCGCCGTTGAGGCGCTCCAGGGGATTGGTCGAGTGGAGCTTGGTGCGGTGCTCCTTGGGGAAGCTCATATAGGCCAGCACGTCGGGCTCGGCTTGGTCCATGAGGTTTGCCAGCTTGGGCGCCTTGGGGCGGACCCACAGCTCCTACACCCCTCAAAGGGACACGACCGTAAGGATTTACTTCGCGACCGAGAAAACCGTCTCTAGTGACCGCCCGCGTTGTACGCGTCATAAACGATTTCCGTTCAAGCGGCGAACGACCGCGTCGTCCGCATGCCAGAATTTGCTTCGCTGATCGGCGGAAGTTGGCACACTCTCTTCGTCTGAAGCAGTCTTGGAGCTGGCAGCTTTTCGGCGAACTTCGGACACCGTGCCCAATCGTCGCGAACGTGCCCCATTGTGAGTACGCGGCCTAGTCGAAAAGAGTGCCACGCCGAAGGCCGCGCTCAGGAAAGAGCTCACGGGTCATCAACGCGATCATGCGCTGAAACATCGGATCCTCGGGCTGGTCGACGCGATCGATCGCCCCGACGCTGGTCGACAACAGGTAGGCACCGCGGCAAAACACCATCCGAGCGCGGATAACATCGTCCTGGGGCGCCGCGACAGCTTGGGGCTCGGTGCAGGGTGTCGTCGTCTCAGCCGTTGGATTGAGGACGACCTCAACATGGTACTCGGGCCGCGCACCGGGACCGGTCGTGAACCGAGTCTTAGGGGCGAGCGCCGTGTCCCGGCTGGAGTTCAGACGCGACATAGCGAACAGGACAGCCTGCGTCACGTCCTCTTCCGGCACCTTGAACGGGTTGCCGTACACGCTCGTGTGCAATGACTTGTTACCGGCTGCGTAGCGGAACTCCTCATAGCTGTAGGCGGGGTCGTGGATCAGTGAGGAGACCGACGGCGAACAGCCGGCGAGAAGCAAGAGAAGTACCACCGCTGCCGCACCGCGCCGTCGCCCGAGACCCCGATAACTGGTGTGGTGGTGCGTCTTCATGGTATCGACCTCGATGCCGATATGGGGCGCGCTGCCACGCTTGCCAAGCCAGCGCGCGGCGCCACCCGCCGGCATCGGGTCACGAAATCGCGAGGGTTGTGGCCGGACTGTTAGCCGGCCGCGGCCGAATCGTCAGGCGAGATCGATGACGATGTTGCCGAAATAGTCGAGCCCCACGGCTGCTCCGGGTGGGACGACACAGGTGGCATCGTACTCTTCGATGATGCAGGGCCCGACCGTCGCGCGGGCCAGATCGGCGCGGGCCAGGATCGGGGTCGCTTGCCAGCCGATCTCCGGGCCGAAGTAGGCATCGCGCGTAGCCGAGACGTCGCGCCCCGCCGTTGGTGGCACCGGCGCCGGCTGGCTCCGATCGTCGGCGACGACGCGGCCAATGACGTGGAGTGTCACGAGCTCCACCGGTTCGTCCGGTCCCGCGCGATGACCGTAGGTCCGCTGGTGCTCAACGCCGAAAGCCTCTTCGAGCGCGGTGAGCGCGGCTGCATCGAGGGGGCCAGGCGCCGCAGGCACCGTCAGCTCGAACGTCTGGCCTTGGTAGTGGAGGCTCGCGGTGCGCTCGATCTGGGTCCGCTCTGGGGCAACCCCGCTTGCGACGAGCTGGACCCGGGCGCCGTCCTCGAGCTCGGCCCACACCCTGTTCAGCTCGTCAGCATCGAGCGAGCGCAGCAGGCGCCGGTAAGTGCGCGAAGCGTGGTGCTCGATATCCCCGTAGAGGAAGCCGAAGGCGGAGAACAGACCCGGTGCCGGCGGTACCAAGATGCGCCTCATGCCGAGCGCTTCGGCCATGGCCCAGGCGAAGACCGGGCCATTACCGCCAAACGCGAACAGGCCAAAGTTGCGCGGATCGCGCCCGCGTTCGGTCGAGACCGCGCGGATCGCCCGAATCATGCTGGCCGCGGCGATCTGCACGGCACCGTGGGCGGCGCGCTCGAGGCTCAAACCAAGCGGCGTGGCGATCGCCTCGGCGAAGATCACGCGCGCGCGATCGGCGTTGAGGCGCAGGGCGCCGCCGACCAGATACTCGGGATTGACGTGGCCGAGAATGACCGTGGCATCGGTCACCGTCGGCCGGGTGCCGCCGGTATCATAGCAGACCGGGCCGGGCTCAGCGCCGGCGCTCTCCGGCCCAATCTGCAAGCCCCCACCCGCATCAATCCAGACGATCGAGCCACCACCTGCGCCAACCTCGGCCAGATCGATGGCCGGCACTTTGAGGAGATAGCCCGCCCCCGTCAGCAAACGCGAGCCAGCGATGATACCGCCGCCGACCTGGTATTCCTGCGAGCGGCTGATCTCGCCATTCTCGATAAGCGCGGCCTTGGCGGTCGTACCGCCCATATCGAAGCTGACGATGTTGCCGAGACCGACAGCCGCCGCCAGCGCCTGCGCGCCGATCGCTCCGCCGGCCGGACCGGATTCGACAATATGAATCGGCAACCGGGCGGCCGCCTCGGCGGTGGTCAATCCACCGCTCGATTGCATCAACAGGAGCGGCGCGGCCATGTCTGTCGAATCGAGCTCGCGGCGCAGCGATTCCAAATAACGACCGACGATCGGCATGACGTATGTATTGATGACGGTCGTCGACGTCCGCTCGTACTCCTTGATCTCCGGCAGAACCTCGAAACTGATGCAACAGGGCAACGACGGGGCTCTTTTCTCGACGATCGCGGCGATCGCCCGCTCATGCACTGGGTTGGCGTAGGCGTTGATGAGGCAGACCGCGATCGCCTCAACACCGGCATCGAGCAGCGCGTCGACGGCCGCTTCGACCCCTGCGATATCGAGCGGCACCTGGATCGCGCCGGCGGCACTCACCCGCTCCTTCACCGGGCGGCGCAGGTGCCGCTCGATCAGGACCGGTGGCTTCTCCCACGTGAGGTCGTAAAGCCGCGGCATACGCAGGTTGCGGATTTCGAGTACGTCACGGAAGCCCTCGGTGGCGATCAGACCGATGCGGGCACCCTTGCGCTCAAGGATCGCGTTCGAGGCAACCGTCGTCCCATGGCGGATCTCGGTGACGTCGGCGGGTGTAAGGCCGGTCTCGCGGAACACGTCTCTGACAGCCGCGATGATGGCGCGGGCATAGTCCTCGACGCTCGATGACACCTTGCGGGTGAACACCGTACCGTCGGCGCCAAGCAACACGATGTCGGTGAACGTGCCTCCGATGTCGATGGCGAGCTGGAAACCGGCCGTGGCCGCCGCCGTTGGTGCCGGCACGCCTACGGCTTCGCTACCGCTGGCGCCGGCGGTTTCTGCCACATGACCGCGGGCGGTTCGGCTACCCCGTTGGCAGCCTTGCGACTGGTCCGCAACGCTGCAGTCTGCCCGACGTCCACCTCGGCGGAGCCCTCGGCGATGACCACACCGTAGTCCGCGTGCGCCCCCTCCCGACTCAACAGCTCGTTTCGCACGTCGCGCGCCACCGCTGCCGGCGCGCGCTCGAGTGGATCGCCCCAGCCACCACCACCCGCCACCTGATGGTGGAACACATCGCCCCGACGAATTGTCATCGTCACTTTCGACGGTAGTGCCGTGCCATCGGCGCCGGGATTGAGCGCATTCTGCGAAGGGTGCCCGGGATAGCCGCCATAGAGGCCGTAGGGCCGAATGGTGTGTCGATCTGCCCGCACCTGGAGGATCGCCTCATCGGCCGTGAATCTGTAGTCCCGGCGGTAGGGTGTTCCACCTCTGAACTTCCCGGCACCGGCGCAATCCGCCACGAACTCGTAGGCGAGGATCTCGATCGGTTGCTCAGCCTCGGTCACCTCGACCGG
This sequence comes from Alphaproteobacteria bacterium, assembly GCA_965248765.1. Lineage (GTDB taxonomy): Bacteria > Pseudomonadota > Alphaproteobacteria > VGEJ01 > VGEJ01 > CBDFKF01. The sequence continues at coordinate 1,584,711 of CBDFKF010000004.1, read as the reverse complement.
CTGCGAGGCCATGTTCGCGAACAGGTTGGAGTTGCCGTCGAGGCCGTCCGCCCAGGGCCGACCGCCCCAGGTACCAGCCGTAAAATCGACATAGATGAAGGGCGAGCGGTCCGGGTAGTAACCGCCGATGGTGATGCCGGTGTTGCCGCCATCGCCGGCTGCGAACACGCGGTCAGGCAGCATCATCGCAAGCGCACCGAAGCAGCAATCGACCATGCGAAAGCCGGTGAGCCCCCGCGCCGCGCAGGCCGCCGGCAGGACTGCGTTGGCGATAGTGCCGGCTGGGGCGACCACCGGAATGGCGCGGAACACGCCCTCGTTGTTGGGAATGCCGGGCGGCAGAATCGAACGAATCGCTGTGTACGTCGCCGCCTTGGTCCAGGACAACGTCGCGTTGATCGCGCCCTTCACCTGGGCCGCCGTACCGGTCCAATCGGCGCTCATCGAATCGCCCTTCTTGGTGAGCGTGACGAACAGCCGAATCGGCCGATCGCGATCGATGCCATCATCGTCGATCCAATCCTCGAACGACCACTCCCCATCCGGCAGATCGCGGAGCGCCGCCCGGGTCAAACGCTCGGCGTAATCGATGACCTCAGCGAGATAGTCAGCGACGGTGGTGGCGCCGTAGCGCGCGATAAGCTCTTCGAACTGACGCTCGGCGATGTGGCACGCGGCGAGCTGCGCCCGGAGATCGCCAAACACCCTGACGGGCAAGCGCACGTTGCGCTCGATGAGGCCAAACAACGTTTCGTTGCGGTGCCCGGCCTCGTAGAGCTTGAGGGGCGGAATGCGCAGTCCCTCCTGATAGATCTCCGTCGAATCGGAGGCGTTCGAGCCGGCGACGCGCCCGCCCACATCGGTGTGGTGACAGATGGTGGCGGCGAAGGCGAGCCGACGGCCGTCGTGGTAGAGCGGCTTGAACATGAAAATGTCGGGCAGATGCATGCCGCCCTCAAACGGATCGTTCAACACGAACACATCGCCGGGCGCGATGTTCTCGCCATAGTGCGTGATCACCGCCTCGAGCGCGGTCGGGATCGAACCGAGATGCCCAGGCAGCGTCAGTCCCTGCGCCACCAGCTTGCCGTCGGCATCGCAGAGCGCGGTGGAGAAGTCCATGTTGTCCTTGAGGACGCCCGAGTAGGTCGTGCGCACGATGGTCAGCGCCATTTCGTCGGCGACCGCGAAGATCCCGTTCTTGAACAGCTCAAAATCGATCGGATCGTGTGTGGCCGTAGTCATTTCGAAGCGCGCGGCTCAGCGGATGGCCGCGTTGACGCACGGCAGCACCTCTTCGGCCATCAACTCCATCGACCGGCGCGCGAGCACGGGATCGACCCAGTCGTGCCCGGCGTACATCAAGGTGCCGAAATCGCCGGTCTCTTCGCGGAAGGCGAGTAGCTGATCGACGACGCTGTTGACGGTGCCACAGATCACGACCGAATCGACGATGCCCTCGGTCGTCACGGTGTCGTCGGGCTGGTCTGGGTCGGCTTTGAACAGATTGGCACGACCGGCGCGGATCAGCTTGCGAGAGAGTTGGTTGTAGTAGAAGTGATACGGCCCGTCCGTGCCCTTGCCGTACTCAAGGGCAACTCTTTCATCGTCGGCGACGAACACGCTCTTTGCCACCCGCCAGTCCGAGGTCTGCGCCGGCCGTCCAGCCTCGGCACAGCCTTGGGCGAAGGTCGGCCAATGCGAGGCGACCCACTGCGGCAATAGGAAGTTTGCCGAGATCAGCGACCAGCCCCGTTTGGCAGCCAACATCACGCTCTTGGAGAACGGTTCGACGGCGGTGATCACAATCGGCGGATGCGGCTTCTGGAACGGCGTGAGGATAACGCCCTGGCCTATCTCCTCCCACAACGTACGCGCGGTGCTGATGGTCCAAAACTCACCCTCGAGATCGTAGGGGGCCGCGGTGGTCCACAGTGCGAGAACCATGTCGATAGATTCCAGGAACATCGCCCGGCGGTCTTTGTCGAGCGTGCCGAACACCTCCCAATCGGAGGGCAGACCGCCGGGGCTGATCCCGAACAGGAAACGTCCCTCGAGCATCGTGTCGATCATCGCCACCTGAGCGGCGACCGCGGCTGGGTGGCAGTTGGGAAGATTGACGGTGCCGCTGCCCAGCTTGATCGAGCTGGTGCTGTGGACGAGGCTCGCGATGAACATCAGGCACGAGGTGACGGTCTCAGCGCGGTCGGTAACGTGCTCGCCGATGAAGGCTTCGCGAAAACCGAGCTTCTCGGCAAGGAGAATCGCCTCGCGATCCTCGCGCAGCGTCTGGCGATAGTCGCGATCAGGCGGGTGCAGCGGCATGGTGAAAAAGCCGAGTTCCATGCCTTGACCGTCCTCCCATCATGTCGGCGGTAGCTGGCCGATGACGTGACGGAGGCTATCGCCCGGCCCCGCCGAGCGCAATCAGCCTTGGCGCCCGGGGCCCGGTCAATGGACTTGGCCGGGGCCCGACCCTAGACTCGATGCCGATGGCTCTCGGCGGCGCGAAACGGGCTCACGGAACGAGGCGCGGGCAGCCCGCCGCGACGCTGTCGGCGGCGACGCCCGGCCTGCCTTGGATTGGTGTCGGCTTGCTGGTGGCCGTCAGCTTCGGCTGGGGTATGAGCTGGCCGATGTTCAAGATCGCGCTCGCCGAGGTGCCGCTCTGGACCTTCCGCTCGTTGTGCGTCGGCATCGGCGGGCTCGCCCTCCTTGTGATCGCGCGACTTTCGGGTGCCTCGCTGCACGTAGCGCGCGGCAAGATCGGTCCGTTGCTGCTGCTCTCGCTCTTCAACGTCACGGGCTGGAATCTGCTCTCGGTCTACGGGGTCTACGATCTGCCGTCGGGGCGGGCGGCGATCATCGCCTTCACCATGCCGCTGTGGGCGGTGATTTTCAGCGCGCTGTTCCTGAATGAGGCCATCACCCGCTACAAGGTGGCCGGCTTGGCGATCGGATTCGCAGGCTTGGTCGTCCTCCTCGGCGATGACCTCCTTGCCGCGCAGACGGCCCCTGTCGGCGCCCTGTTCATGCTGGCGGCGGCGGTATCGTGGGGAATTGGCACCGTGCTGGTCAAATACCACCGGTTCTCGCAGCCAACCATCGTGCTCGCCGGCTGGCAATTGGCCCTGGGCGGTGTCCCCATCTACATCGGCGCTCTCGCTTTCGAGACGGGAGAGATAGGCCCGGTGAGCCTGTGGCCGCTGCTGGCTTTGCTCTACCTCATCGTCGTCTGCTTCATCCTCTGCTATTGGGCATGGTTCAAGGTGCTGACGTGGCTGCCGGCCGGAGTCGCCGCGTACTGCTTGCTGTTGGTCCCCGTCGTCGGGGTTTTCAGTGGCGCCGTCGTTCTCGGAGAGCCCGTCGGCTGGCAAGAGTTGGGCGCACTGGCGCTGATCGTCAGCGGCATCGCCGCCGTTTTGCTGCCCGAGGCGCGGGCCGCGCCCGCACCGGCATGACCGCGCGGGGGGATCCGGGCTTGGCCGCGCGCCTCCAGCGTGAGATCCGGGGCGAGGTCCTGTTCGATCCGCTGAGCCGCGGGCTCTACAGCACCGATGCCTCGATCTACCAGATTGAGCCGATCGGTATCGTCGTCCCGCATACCGAAGCTGACGTGCAGGTGGCGGTGAGCATCGCGGCGGAAGCCGGCGTTCCGGTGCTGGCCCGCGGCGCGGGCACGTCACAAGGCGGCCAGGCGGTCGGCGAAGCGCTCATCATCGATTTCACCAAACATCTCAATCGGCTCGTCGACCTCGAGGAGGGTATGTGGGCAGCAACCGTTGAGCCGGGCATCGTGCTCGATCAACTGAACGCGCAGCTCAAACCGCACGGGGTGTTCTTCCCGATCGATCCCTCGACCGCGAGCCGCGCCACTATCGGCGGCATGGCCGGTAACAATTCGTGTGGGGCGCGCTCGATCCGCTACGGCAACATGGTGCACAACGTTCGGGCGATCGAGGCGCTGCTCGCCGACGGCACGCGCGCTGAGTTTGCCGCCGTGCCCGGCGACCTCTCAGCTCTGCCGCCCGGACGCTATCGTGATCTCGTCGAGCGACTGCGCGCCGTCGCCGCGGCGGAGCGCGAAGAAATGGAGCGGCGGTTCCCCAAGCTTCTGCGGCGCGTCGGCGGCTACAATCTCGACAGCGTCTCGCCTGAGGGCCACAACACCGCGCGCATGCTGGTGGGCTCGGAAGGCACGCTTGCGGTGTTCACCCGCCTGACCCTGGAGCTGCAGCCGCTGCCGGCGCGCCGGGTCCTGGGCATCGCCCACTTTCCTACTTTCTACGGCGCTATGGCGGCGACCAAAGAGCTGATCGAGCTCGACCCTGACGCGGTCGAGCTGGTGGACCGCACGATGATCGATCTCGCACGCGACATCCCGATCTATCGCCCGACCGTGGATCGCGCTTTCGGCGGCACCTCGGAGGCGGTCCTGCTGGTCGAGTTCGCCGGCGACGAAGATGAGCCGCTGCGACGGAAACTCGACTCCCTGCGTGAGTTGATGGCATCCCTGGCGGGAGCCGACTCGTTGGTCGAAGCGACCGATGCGGCCTTCATCCGCGATGTTTGGGAGGTGCGCAAGGCCGGCCTCAATATCATGATGTCGATGAAGGGCGATGGAAAGCCGGTCTCCTTCATCGAAGACTGCGCGGTCGCGCTGGACGACCTCGCCGACTACACGGCGCGCCTCAACGAGGTGTTCGCGCGCCACGGCACCCGCGGCACCTGGTATGCCCACGCCTCGGTCGGCTGTTTGCACGTGCGGCCGGTCCTCAACATGAAGGACCAAGCTGACGTCCACAAAATGCGGGCGATCGCAGAAGAGGCGTTCGCCCTGGTGCGCGAGTACAAGGGCTCGCATTCAGGCGAGCACGGCGACGGCCTGGTGCGCTCAGAATTCCATGCCGCGATGTTCGGCGAACGCATCGTCTCAGCGTTCGAGGAGGTCAAACGCGCGTTCGACCCCGCCGGAATGTTGAACCCCGGCAAGATCGTCCACCCGCCACGCATGGACGACCGCTCTCTGTTCCGCTACCGCCCGGATTATCGGCCGAAGATCGGGGAGACGGCGCTCGACTGGTCGCCCTGGCATGGCTTCGCCGGCGCGGTCGAGATGTGTAACAACAACGGTGCGTGCCGCAAGGCTGTGGGCGGCGTGATGTGCCCTTCGTACCGCGCCACCGGCGATGAGAAGCACCTGACACGGGGGCGGGCGAACGCGCTCAGACTCGCGATCAGCGGTCAGCTCGACGCCGACGGGCTCGGCTCGGATGCGGTCTACGAGACGCTCGATCTGTGCATTGGCTGCAAGGGCTGCCGGCGCGAGTGTCCCACCGGCGTCGACATGACGCGGATGAAGACCGAGTTCCTGTACCACTATCGCCGCCGCCGCGGGGTACCGTTGCGCGAGCGCATGATCGCCCATCTACCGCGCTATGGTCCGTTGGCCGCACGCGTCGGGCCACTCCTCAACCTGCGCGACCGTGTGCCCGGGCTGCCGGCTCTGACTGAACGGTTGTTGGGGATCTCGGCACGACGAGCGCTGCCGGCCTGGCGTGGCAGCGGCATTGTCACGCGTGCACGTGGTGGCGAAGGCAGCGACGTCGTTCTGTTCGTGGATACGTTCAATCGCTATTTCGAACCGGAGAATGTGCGCGCGGCACGTGCGGTGCTAGAGGCCGCGGACCGCCGGGTCGTTGTTGCCGGCGAGGGCGAAAGGCGACCCCTCTGCTGTGGGCGCACATTCCTCACCGCCGGCCTGGTCGATGAGGCCCGCGTCGAGGCTAAGCGCGTACTCGCAGCACTCGGTCCGTTTGCTGAGCGCGGTGTCCCGATCGTCGGCCTGGAGCCGGCCTGCCTGTTGACGTTGCGCGATGAGCTCGGCGCGCTGCTGCCTGGCGCGGAGAGCGAGCGGCTAGCGAGCCAGGCGCTTTTGTTCGCAGAGTTCCTCGCCGACGAGGCCGACCACGGCCGTCTCGCGCTCAAGCTCAAGCCGCTCTCGAGCCGTGCGGCGCTGGTCCACGGGCACTGTCACGAGAAGGCCTTCGGCGCGATGCCGGCGGTCATGCGCACCCTCGGCCTCATACCGGATCTCGCAGTCGAGGCGATCGAGGCCGGCTGTTGCGGTCTGGCCGGTTCGTTCGGCTACGAGCGCGAGCATTACGACATGTCGATGCAGATCGGCGAGCTTGGGGTGCTGCCGGCGGTGCGCGCGGCCGCGCCCGACAGCCTGATCATCGCGGATGGCGTGAGCTGTCGCCAGCAGATCGATCATGGCACTGGCCGCGAAGCGCAACACGTGGCCCGCGTGCTCAACGCCGCGCTGGCCTAGGCTACCGCCCGACAGGGGCGTGTCTTTGGGGCGTCGGCGCCGGGCTCCCCCGGCGCCGACCCCGCGGCTGGTTCAGGCGGCCTTGGAGCCCTCGACGAGGTGCTGCGGCGCGCTCTTTATCTCGATCCGGCGTGGCTTCATCGCCTCGGGCAGACGTCGCGCCAGGTCGATCTTCAGGAGGCCGTTGACCAGGCTGCCGCCCAACACCTCGACGTGCTCCTCGAGCTGGAACTTGCGTTGGAAAGCGCGCTCGGCGATCCCCTGGTGGAGATAGGCGCGCTTGCCATCCTCATCGGGGCGCTTGCCGCTCACGGTCAACACGCCCTCTTTGAGCTCGACATCGACGTCCTTCTCGGCAAAGCCGGCGACCGCGAGGGTGACCTGATAGGTATCCTCTCCGGTCTTCTCGATGTTGTAGGGCGGGTAGTTGTTAGCCGTCTCCTCCCAACCGGCAGCGGCATCCAACAACCGCGTCATGCGGTCGAAGCCAACGGTCGAACGGAATAGGGGAGAGAAATCGATTCGGGTCATGGCTACACATCCTCCTCAGGAAGCAATATGCAGATCGGTATCAGGCCGGCCATCCGGCCCGAGCCCTCCGGGCCCCTTAGGGGCACCCGGCTCTTCAGATGTAAGGATGGTGGATGCGGTTTCAAGCCCCGTGGGACGCATCCGGCGGGGCTTGAAATCATGCAGTCGCGACGAACGGCGCCCGTGCTTGACCTGATCCCGACGGGACGCTCAAGTCCAACCCCATGACCGCACAGAGCAACACCCCTACGATCGGCCGGGACCGACTGCGCACCATCCTGGATATCTCGCTGCCGATCATGGGCGGGATGGCCTCGCAGAACGTGCTGAATCTGGTCGACACGGCGATGGTCGGCGCTCTCGGTCCGACAGCCCTGGCGGCGGTCGGGCTTGCGAGCTTTGCCAACTTCATGGCGATGGCCTTCGTGATGGGGCTCTCCTCGGGCGTCCAGACCATGGCGGCACGTCGCAACGGCCAAGGTCGTGAGAGCGAGACCGCCGTCCCTCTCAACGGCGGCCTGTTGCTCGCTGTCGCGATCGCCGCTCCGATCTTGGTCGTGTTGCTGTGGCTCGCGCCGGCCGTGATCGGGATCCTGATCGATGATCCTGCGGTGATTGCCGAGGGCACGCCGTACTTCGAAGCGCGCTTGTGGGGAATCTTCGCGATCGGGATGAACTTCTCGTTCCGCGGTTTCTGGAATGGCATCAACATGTCGCGCGTCTACCTACGCGTGGTCCTGATCATGCACATTTCGAACATACCGATCAGCTATGTGCTGATTTTCGGAGCCTTCGATTGGCCGGGTCTCGGTACGGTCGGAGCCGGTATCGGCACGACCATCGCGCTTTATATCGGCACGGCCTGTTACGTCTGGATGGGCATGCGCCGCGCGCGCCCCAACGGTTTCCTGCGCGAGCTGCCCGGCTGGGAGACGATCATCACCATGTTGCGGCTCGCGGTCCCGGCGGGTCTGCAGATGTTTCTGTTCGCGACCGGGATCAGCGCACTGTTCTGGATCATCGGCCAAGTGGGAACAGCCGAGGTTGCCGCCGCGAATGTGATGATCAACCTGCTGCTGGTTGCCTATCTCCCGGGCAACGGCCTCGGGCTGGCCGCCACTTCGCTGGTCAGCCAGGCGCTTGGACGCGGCGATCCGGAGGATGCCCATCGTTGGGGATGGGATGTGGTCAAGATCGCCTTTGCCATCATGGCATCGCTCGGGTTGTTGGCGCTGATTCTGCCGGAGCTTCTACTCTCGGGCTTCCTGCACGATGAGCGAGTGATCGAACTTGCTCGTCTGTCTCTGCAGCTCGTAGGCGTGAGCATGGGGATCGAAGCAGTGACTCTGGTGCTGATGAACGCTCTCCTCGGCGCCGGTGCCGCGCGCCAGGTCATGACAGTCTCGGTGTCAACCCAGTGGCTGATCGGCCTGCCGCTCTCGTGGCTCGCAGGACCATATTTCGGCTGGGGCCTGTTCGGCATCTGGGCCTGCCAGGTTGGCTCTCGCACCCTGCAAGCCGCCATCTTCGGCGCCCTGTGGCGCGGTCGCCGTTGGGCCGAGATCAAGGTGTGAACGAAGTCCGGCTGCCTTCTACCGCTCGGCCGCCTCGCGTTGCACCAGCTTCAGATGACCATCGCGGGTTTGCGGCAGCTTACGCCCGAGGAGCCGGGAAGCGATCACGGTACGCAGAATTTGCGCCGTACCCCCACCGATCGTGAACATGCGTGCATCGCGTACCCGGCGTTCGTGGCCGCTGTTTCGCGAATAGCCTTTGGCGCCGAAAATCTGCAGCGCTTCGTTGGTGACCCTGATCGCCATTTCGGAGGCGAACACCTTGGCCTGGGCCGCTGCCAGCGAGTCGGGGAAGCCATCGCCGCCAGGTACGGCGGCGCCATAAAGGAGGCCGCGAGCCGCCTCGATCTGGATGCTCATGTCGGCCAGCATCCATTGCAGGCCTTGGAACTCGCAGATCGGCCGGCCGAACTGCTCGCGCTCTTGGCTGTACGCCAAGGCATCTTCGTAGGCGCCCTCGGCGATGCCGAACGCCACCGTGCCGGCGCCGACACGCTGGGCGTTGTAGGCATCCATCAGATCGGCGAAGCCGCGGCGCAACCCTCGCGGCGCCAGCAGCAATGCTGACGGCGCAAGCTCCATGTCCTCGAAAAAGAGCTCGGCCTCGGGCATGCCGCGCAAGCCCATGGTCGGCTCGCGCTTGCCGATGCGCAGCCCCGCCGTTTCCTCGCGGAGCGCGATGAACCCGCCTATCCCCTCCTCCTCACCCGATTCGTCGAACACACGAGCGAAAATGAGATGCAGCTGCGAAACGCCTGCACCGGTGATCCAGTGTTTGTGGCCGTTGAGGACGTAGCGGTTACCGCGCTTGTCGGCGCGCGTGGTCATCTCCGTGGCTGCGCTGCCCGCGCCCGGCTCGGTTATGCAGATGGCGGGTTTATCCCCCGCCAGCACGAGGTTGGCGGCGAGCCGCTTCTGATCTTCGGTGCCATAGGCCATGATCGCGCTGACTGCGCCCATATTGGCCTCGACCGCGATTCGCCCGGTAACGCCACACGCCTTGGCCAGCTCCTCGATCACCAGCACCGCATCCAGATAGGATCGGCCACCACCACCGTAGGCGGACGGAATCGTCATACCGAAGAAACCGGCCTCCGTCATGAGTTTCACCGTGTCCCAGGGATAGGCCTCGCTGTCGTCAACCTCGGCCGCACGAGCCTTCACATGGCCCTGCGCAAGCTCTTGGGCACGGCCCCGGATGTGGTGTTGCTCGTCGCTTAGTTGAACAGTCATGGTCGGTCCCTCGGCCCCGCCGCGCAGCCTCTCCGCCGTTTCATTGTGGTAAGGCGGGCAGGGCTTTACAAGGGAAGCCCCGATCCGAGGTTCCCGCGATGACAATGGACAAGCGCGGCGTTCCGATCACGGCCGACAGCGATGAGGCGATCCGGCACTTCGAGGCGGCGGTCGATGCCTACCTTGGCTTCGGGCTCGATACCGGCGAGCACCTCAAGGCGGCGCTTGGAGCGGACCCCGACTTCGCCATGGGCCACATCGCGAGGGGATGTTTCTTCAAGCTGTTCGCCCTGCCCGCGCTCGAGAAAAGAGCGCGACAGGCGCTTGAAGCGGCGGAGGCCTCGATCACCGCGCGCGGAGCCTACGACCACGAACGCGACCATGCCTGCGCACTCAGCGCCTGGTGCGATGGTGATTGGCGCAGAGCCGCCGACAATTGGGAGCGGATACTCCTCGATCATCCGACGGACGTGCTGGCGCTGAGGCTGGCGCACTACACGCATTTCTACAGCGGCGATCCGCGCCGTATGCGCGATTCCGCTGCCCGCGTTCTACCCGCGTGGTCGGAGGCGACCCCTGGTGTCGGCTTCGTGCACGGGATGTACGCCTTCGGGCTCGAGGAGTGCAGCGATTTCCCACGGGCCGAGGAACAGGGCCGGCGTGCCGTCGACCATAACCGTGGCGATATCTGGGCGGCGCACGCCGTGGCCCACGTCATGGAGATGCGGGCCGCCACCGCGAAGGGATCGACTGGATCCGCGGTTTCGAGGCTGACTGGGGCGCGATCAACAACTTCGCCTACCACGTCTGGTGGCACCGCGTTCTGTTCCACCTCGAGCTCGACGAGCATGAAGCAGCCCTTGACGTTTATGACGGCTGGGTGCGCAAGGAGCGCACCGACCATTATCTCGACATCTGCAACGCAGTGGCTGCGTTGTGGCGGCTCGAGGACCGGGGACTTGACGTCGGCGATCGCTGGGACGAGCTCGCGGGCCTCTGCGAAGATCGCATCGATCACCACCTCCTCGCGTTCGCCGATGCGCACTACCTCATCGCACTCGCGCGCACGGGCCGACCGGCCGCGGCCGATATGCTCGCCTCAACCAAGGCGGCCGCCCACGGAACCGGGAGCCAGGCACGTGTGATCGCGACGGCCGGGCTGGCGCTCGCCGAAGCGATCTGCACATTCCACCAAGGGGATCGGCCGGCGCTTTCGAACGGCTGGCACCCGTGCGCTACGAGCTATGGCGAATCGGCGGCAGCGATGCCCAACGCGATCTGTTCGCTCAGCTCTTGATTGCCGCCGCGCTCCAGGCGGACCGCTTCACCGAGGCGCGGGCGCTATTGGCGGAGCGCTTGGCCGAACGGCCGTTCAGTGCCAAGGCCTGGCGCGAGTATGCACGGGCGCTCGCCGGTCTCGGCGAGGAAGAGCAGGCCGAGGCGGCACGCCGGCGCGCCGAGGCGACGCTGCGCGCCGCGTGACGCAAAGCCAGTCTATTCGAGCGTCTCGCCCTCCCAGTAAGGCCGCTTGTCGGCGGTGTGCGAGATGTGGAAGCGATTGCGATCGGGCATCGGCATCGCGCTCACTTTGCCGCTATCGGGGTATTCGCACACTTCCGGGAAGATCAGTGTGCTGAACGCGAGATAGCGGAGTTCGGCGTCGGAGGTGTTGCGGATCTGGTGTGCCGAATCGACCGGGAAGAGGATCATATCGCCCTCGCCGATGGCGTGCTCCTCGCCGTCGTAGCGGAGGGTGCCGCTGCCGGAGAGGACATAGACCATCTCCTCGTTGGCATGGTGGCGGTGGTAGGGAAACATCGTCTTGCCGGCCGGCACCACGGTCAGCGAGCAGCCGATCTTCTGCGCCCCGAGCGCTTGGCTTACCTTGCCCCATTTCCCGCCCCGTGCCGGCTCCGGCATCGGCCCGGCGAAATCCTCAAAACCATCGAAGTGGCCCACCAACGGGACCTCCTCAAGGTTGACGATGGATGGTTTGGACATGCGATCCCTCCCTTGCCAAGGCGGCACGCACGGCCGCCGACTCGAACAACTTTGGCGGCAGCACGCTCGATTGCCAAGCGCGCCGGCCGCCGGCTCGCTCAAGCCGCGTTGGTCCCCAAGTTAGGCAAACATCGCTAAGGTGTGGCCGCCTCTTCCCGGGGCGCGAGGATCGATATGACGGGGGAGCGCCATGCCCGCCGATTGGCCGCGATCCTGGCGGCGGACGTCTCGGCTATAGCCGCCTCATGGGTGTACCGAACGTGGCGTCGCTACAACCGGACACCGTACCTGTCGGCGACCCACGGCAACCGCTACGTCAATAACTACGCTAGTGCCGAAGCCAGGGCCTACGGCCGTGGCGAAAGCGCTGGCACCCTGCCGGTCGGATCGTTGCTCGCCAAGGATTCCTTTGAGGTGACCGAGCTCGGCGACGTGCTGATCGGGCCTCTAGCGTTGATGGAGAAGATGGCGCCCGGGTTCCACGCTGAGGGCCGCGACTGGCGCTACACGATGATCACCCCCGACGGCCGGCTGTTCGGCACGACCGGCGGTGAGAACTCAGAGCGTGTCGAGTACTGCCGCGAATGCCACATCGCTGCCGGCGACGAGCACGACCATCTGTTCTTTATTCCGGAAGACCAGTGGGTGCATTTTCTCAACCCGCTTGAGGAGCAGTGAGCGCGTCATGAAGATCATCGGGTATGCCGACGAGATCAGCGTCGCGCCGGGCGAGACCATTCGCTTCCACGTGAGCTGCGATGGGCCGAAGAGTTATAGGGCCGACATCGTGCGAATCATCTGCGGCGATGAGAACCCGGCCGGCCCGGGTTACAAGGAGGAGGTGGTCCGCACCGCGGCCAATAAACGTTATCGCGGACGCAAGCAGGAGATCTTGATCGGCTCCTACGGTGTGGTGCAGCACCGACCGGCGCTCAGCGACATCGCGAGCTTCACTGTCCAGGCGATGATCTGGCCGACCACCCCGCACAAGGGCGAGCAGACGATCATCGCCAAGTGGTCGGCGCGCGAGCGGCGCGGCTTTCAGCTCTTGATCGATGCGGGGGGAGCACTTGCGCTCAGGATTGGCGATGGGGTCGCCGTCGCGACCGTCAGCACCGGCACAGCCCTCCTGGAACGTGAGTGGTACCTCGTCGCAGCGTCCTACGATTCCCGAACCGGCGCGGTGACGGTGCGCCAGGAAGCACAGGTGCGGCGGGCGTTCGAGACGCCGGTTGGGAAGGGTGCGGCCAAGGTCCGGCTACGGCTCGACGATCTCGGCACCGCGCCGTTGATGTTCGCGGCGCACACCAGCGGCAGCCTGAAGGGCCGGCTGCGGACCGCCGGTCACTACAACGGCAAGATCGACGCGCCTCGTTTGGCGAACCGCGTTCTCGACCGCGCCGAGATGATGGCGCTTCAACATGGGCCGCTCGTCGGCGATCTCAGGTACGCCGTGGTCGGCGCGTGGGATTTCTCGCGCGACATCGCGACAGGGCATTTGCGCGATGTCTCGGGCAACTGCCTCCACGGCGAGACGGTCAACCTGCCCGCGCGCGGCATGACGGGGCACAACTGGGACCGCAGCGAGATGTGCTGGAAGCACGCGCCCGATCAGTATGGCGCGATCCACTTCCACGACGATGACCTCTACGACTGCGGCTGGGAGGAGTCCTTCGCGCTGACCATTCCGCGCACGATGCGGAGCGGTTGTTACGCCGCGCGCTTAAGCGCTGGCGGCGATGAGGACTACATCCCATTCTTCGTGCGACCGCCGCGGGGCACCGCGACGGCGACGATCGCCTTCCTCGCTTCGACCGCCTCGTACATGGCCTACGGCAACTACCTCTTCGTGTTCGACTTCCCGGTGGTCGAGCTGCTGACCGACCGGGTGCTGACGATTTACCCGTGGGAGGAGCACCTCAAGAAGCACCCCGAGCTTGCGGGTTCTATGTACGAGTGCCACAGCGACGGCAGCGGCATCTGCTATTCCTCACGGCTGCGACCACTCATCAACCACCGGCCCAAGGCCAAGCTTTCGCTCGCCGCGACCGGCTCCGAGCTGTGGGGCTATAACGCCGATACCCACCTCACCGACTGGCTCGATGCCCAGGGCTTCGCCTTCGACGTAATCACCGATGAGGACCTCGAGGCCGAGGGTGCCCAGCTCCTCAAGCCCTATCGGGCGGTGCTGACCGGCACCCATCCCGAGTACGTCTCGACCGCGATGTGGGACGCCATCCACGCCTACACGGACCAAGGCGGGCGTCTGATGTACATGGGCGGCAACGGCTTCTACTGGCACATCGCCTATCACCCGCGCCTACCCGGGGTGATCGAGGTGCGCCGCACCGAAGGCTCGACCCGGGCCTGGAAGGCCGATCCCGGCGAGGATTACCACAGCTTCACCGGCCAGTACGGCGGCTTGCTTCGCCATCAGGGGCGGACGCCGAACATTCTGACCGGCGCCGGCTTCACTGCCCAAGGCTTCGACTTCTCGATCGGCTACCGGCGCACGGCGGCGAGCCTCGATCCGCGCATTGCCTGGGCCTTTGAGGGCATCGGCGAAAACGAGGCGATCGGCGACTTCGGGTTGATCGGCAACGGCGCGGCGGGACTCGAGGTCGACTGCGCCGATCGCACGCTGGGAACACCGCGCCATGCGCTGGTGGTCGCCCGCGCCGATGAACTGAGCGATACCTTCATGCTGGTGCCCGAGCAGAGCCTGGTGCCGATGCCCGATCAGCTCGGCACCATGCACGATCAGATCCGCGCCGACCTCGTGTTCCATGAGACGCCGAACGGCGGCGCGGTCTTTGCTTTCAGCTCGATGGCCTGGTGCGGCAGCCTTGCCCACAACAACTACGACAACAACGTCTCGCGCCTGACCGGCAACGTGCTGAGGCGCTTCGCCGCCGATCGGGATTTCTGAAAGGGGCCGCGGGCGCGGCTCGACAGAGAAACGTCGCCCCCCGATAATCGCGGCCCCGCCAAGCCAGCCGACAGGGAGAAAAACGGCATGCAGATTGCCGAGCGTATGCGAGCGCTGCCGCGTATCGGTCTCGACATCATGGGCGATCTCGCCGACGAGCGGGACATGGAAGCGGGCGGCGAGCGCGCCTATCGACTCGAGAACGCAGACAGCGACATCCCGCCGCCCGAGATCGCGGTCCAGGCCACGCGCAACGCGGTCGGCAAGGACGAATACAACAGCTGGCTGCCGCTGGTGGGCCTGCGCGACCTGCGCCAAGCGGTCGCCGAGCGTCTGCGCCGCGAGGATGGCCTCGACTACGACTGGCCGAGCGAGGTGATCATCACCAACGGGGCCCAGGAGGGCACGCTATCGACGTTGCTCGCGCTGCTCGACCCCGGCGATGGGGTGATCATGCCCGAGCCGGCGTACTCCGGCATCATCAACCGTATCCGGCTCGCCCACGGGGTGCCGAAGTTCGTACGCTTGCGCGAGGAGAAGGGCTGGCGGCTCGACCTCGAGGAGCTCGAACGCCAGGGGGAAGACCCCAGCGTCAAGGCAATCGTCTTCAACGCCACCAACATGCCGACCGGCGCGCTCTACACCAAAGAAGAGCTCGACGCGATCGCCGACCTCGCGAAACGCCGCGACCTCTGGATCATCTATGTGGCACCGACCTCGCGACTGACGTTCGATGTCGACCGGGCACCCAACATCGCGACATGGCCGGGGATGCGGGAGCGGACGATCATCCTCGATGGCGTCTCCAAGGACTACAACATGACGGCGTGGCGGATTGGCTGGGCCGTCGGCGACAAAGAGGTGATCGAGCACATCGGCAAGGCGCACATGTACAACGGGACGCTGACCAGCGCCTTCGCCCAAGCCGGGGTCATCGCGCTGTTGAAGGACCATGCCGGCGCCGATGCCTATGCCCGCACGTGCGCCGATATTCTCGCCGAACGGGGCCGCACCGCCGCAGCGGGTCTCAACGCCATTCCCGGCCTGAGCTGCGTTGCCCCGGAAGGCGGCTGGTGGTTCCTGTTGGATCATCGCGCGCTCGAGGCGCACGATCCGAAGTTCGCCCACTATCTGCTGAAGGAGGTCAATGTCGCGGTGACGCCCATGGGCACCTGGGGCCCGTCGACCGCGGTCGGGCACGTGCGCATCATCTTCTCGAACGAGCCGGTCGAGCGCCTGCGCGAGGCGGTAGAGCGCATCGGCCGGGCCGTCGCCAAGCTCAAGGGCTAGAGTGTCGGCAATTAGGAGACGGCGCGACCGCCAGTGCGCTCGCGCGCTCTTCCATCTTCGACTGAAGCAAGCGCCCAATTTCTCATAGACATGCTTGCGTCAAAGACCCTTTTTGTCGTGGGCGCGGGTGCAAGCCACGAAGTTGGACTGCCCGCAGGACCAGACCTAAAGAACGAGATTGCTCACAAACTCGATATCAAATTCGACTCCGGCGGCAACCAGTTGATAAGCGGGGACAGCGCGATCAGTGACGCTTTGTCGCACTACGCGCGGATGGCGGGTGGTGACTTCAACCAATTTCGGCGAGCCGCCGTGCAAATTAGCGATGCAATGCCGGTACACGTCTCCATAGGTGAGTATATTCACACCCAAGGCACGGATGAGAAGGTCCAATTCTGCGGCAAACTCGCGATCGCTCAGAGCATTTTGGAAGCTGAAAAGAAGAGCCGGCTTTACCCTCGAGGACACCTTCCCTCGCCGAATTACGAGTCTATTAAAGAATCTTGATACATCCCGTTCATCAGGATTCTAGGCGAAAAGAGAAATACGGGCGACATCGAACGTGTTTTCGACAACGTATCAGTTATCACCTTCAATTATGATCGCTGCATTGAACATTTCTCATACCACGCAATACAAACCTACTTCACTGTTGGGACCGAACAGGCGCAGAGCCTAATGGATACGTTCTCCGTTTATCATCCATATGGCAAGGTCGGTGCTCTGCCGTGGCAAGCCCGTGGGGGAACCGCGTTCGGTGACAGCCCTCGGTACCCGCAGCAGCTGTTACCTTTGGTAGACCAGATCAAGACATTCACCGAACGCGTTGAGGACGAAGAAGCGATCGCGGACATAAGAAGAGCCGTCTCGGAAGCGGAGCTCGTGGTGTTTCTAGGATTTGCGTTTCATCCGCAGAATATGGCGCTCCTGAAGCCTACCAGTAAGGCAAATGCGAAGATGGTTCTTTCAACGGGATACGATCTCTCCGCGACAGATTGTAAAGTTATGAAACAGCGCATATTAGAACTCCTGGGCTACGAGGCTGAGGACATTAAGATTCATGTGCGAAAGGACTTCAGTTGTCGCAATCTTTTTGATGAATATGGGGCGAGCCTTTCCAGTGGATAATTATCAAACTCACCGGTTGAGCATATGTCGGTAGTGAGCTACTTCTCGGCGGATTATCCGGAGGCGCGCGGTAAGTTTCTCGAGGCCTGTTCGGGCGCGGGCGCGGTGCTCACCCACCACCTCAACCCCAACGCCAAGGGGCCGGACGGCGGTGAGCTCTATACCGACATCGCGCGGCTCGGGCCGGCCGATGCTGAGCTTGTGTTCATCGTCGCCTCGGCGACCCATGGGGTCGAAGGGTTCCTGGGCTCAGGCTGCCAAATCGGGTTCTTGCGCGAGAAGCTCTACGCCGAGCGGCCCGAGGGGAGTTGCCTCGTCCTCATTCATGCGATGAACCCCTATGGCTTCGCCCACGTCCGGCGGGTCAACGAGGAGAACGTCGATCTCAACCGCAACTTCCTCGACCACGACCAGCCCTATCCGAACAAGCCCGAGTACGAGGCGGTCCACCCGCTGTTGTTGCCCGCCGACTGGGACGGGCCGGCACGCACCGCGGCGGACAAAGCGATCGCTGCCTACGTCGCCAAGCACGGCTTTGCGGCCTATCAGAGCGCGGTGAGCAGCGGCCAGTACGCCCACGCCGATGGTGTTTTCTTCGGCGGCAACGCGCCCACTTGGTCGAACCAAAACTGGCGCCGCCTGTTGGCCGAGTACGTGCCGGGGCGGCGGCGGGTCGGCTTCCTTGATCTTCATACCGGTCTCGGGCCCTACGGCTATGGCGAGCCCATGTTCCTGAGCTGGCCCGATATGGCGCAGTACGAGCGGGCGCGGCAGTGGTACGGCGATGAGGCGACCGCGCCAGAGGCGGGGAACTCTACGTCCTCGGCGGTCCAGGGCGTGGTGGCCGCGGCCTTCGCTGATCTCAACGCGGACGCGGAAGTGACCGCGATCGCGTTGGAGTACGGCACGTTGCCGGTCACCGACGTGCTCGAGGCGTTGCGGGCCGACAATTGGCTCTACGTCCATGGCGATCCGGCCACGCCGATGGGGCGGGAGATCAAGCGCCAAATTCGCGATGCGTTCTATTGCGATGCGGACGATTGGAAGGGCTTGGTGTGGGAGCGCGCGGTGGATATTCTGCGCAAGGGCTTCGCCGGGCTCGGCGGCTAGCCACGGATCAGCTTCGCTCACGCTCAACGCGCCGGTTGATGATGCGAGAATGGGCAGCTAGGGTATAGGCCACCTACAGGAATCAAGAGCACTGCTGGCTCACAGGGAGGCAAAAATGAGACTACGGTTGAGACTACGGTCATGCGTAACGCGCCGAGGACTCGGCCGGCTGATAGCCGCGGGCCTCGCCGCCGGCGCACTCGTTATCACCGCGGCTGCGGTTCCTCAGAGCGCCATGGCGCAGAAGGTCGGCGGCACGCTGAAGCTCGCATTCGACCACGACGCCGGCGGGTTCGATCCGGCCAAGGCGACCTATGGCATGTCACATGCCGTCATCGAGCAGGTGTTCTCAGGCCTGACGGCACTCGATTCCGACGCCAATCCTTATCCCGATCTCGCCGCCACGATCGACGTGTCGGACGACGGCTTGGTCTACACCTTCAACCTCAAGAGAGGGGTGACCTTCCACGACGGCACGCCCTTCACGGCCGAGGACGTCAAGTACACGCTCGATCATTTGATGAGCGAGGAAACCGCGTATCCCTACGTCTCGAAGCTCGCGTCGATCTCGGGCGTCACCGTGCTGGACACTCATACCGTGCAGGTGCGGCTGTCGGTAGCGGACGGCCCTTTCCTCGTTAACCTGGCATTCCCGGGCAACGCGATCGTCTCCAAGACGCTCGCCGAGGCGGGGCATGACGTCGGCACGACGCCGATCGGGACGGGGCCTTTCAAGTTCGTGGAGTACCAGCCCAGCACCGTCATCAAGTTGTCACGCAACCCCGATTACTACGAAGGCAACAAGCCCTACATCGAGAACCTCGAATATCGAGTCATCTCCGATCAGACGGCGATCACCAACGCTCTGCAAGAGGGGGTTGTCAATTTCTCGAACGTAATCCCGGCGAAGGACTGGGCGGCGATAGAGGCCAATCCGGAGCTGACCAAAGTGCCTGTCGAGGGTAGTCGTTGGTTCTGGCTCGGCGTCAACAACAAAGAGGTGCCGCTGGACAACCCCTTGGTGCGTAAGGCCATCGCCCACGCACTGGACCGCCAAGCTATCGTCGATGCGGTGTTCTATGGCCTCGCCAAGGTCATCCGGGGCGGCGTGGTTCCCGAATGGAGTTGGGGCCACGTACCGGACCTCAAGGTTTTCGCGACTGGTGCCGACCCCGAGAAGGCCAAGGCGCTGCTCGCGGAAGCGGGGTACGCGGATGGCCTCGAGCTCAACTTCAAGGTCGGCACCGAGTGGCCGCGGCTGATGGCGATGGCGCCGCTGATCCAGGCCAATCTGGCGGCGGTCGGCATCAAGGCCGAGATCTCGACCATGGGCACGACCCAGTGGTTGGACGAGGTGTTCACGGGCCGCGACTACCACATCACCGACATGTACTGGTTGAGCCCGCTTGCCGATCCCGACGACTTCACAACGCTGAACTATCTGTGCGACAGCTCGATGAACTTCCAGGGCTCGTGCAGCGAGGAGATGGATGCGTTGCTGGACGAAGCCCGGTCGGCGACGACGCGGGAGGCGCGCAAGGATGCCTACCGGCGGATGCAGGAATTGTCGATGGAGCAAATGACGCTGGTGCCGCTGGTGAATGCGTTGATCCTCCATGCGCATACCAACAAGCTGAAGGGCTTTAAGCCCATGCGCACCGGCTTCCTGAAGACGCTCAAGGACGCTTGGTTCGAGGAGTAGCCGAGAGCCGGTCGAGACAAGCCCTGGGGAGCCGTGCTCTCCAGGGCTTTCTCTTGTGACCTGCTGGCTGCTGCTCGGCTCCTCGGCAACGCTTGTGAGGCCATGATCAAGTTCATTGCTGCGCGGTTGGCGGCCTTCGTGCCAACGCTTCTGGCGATCTCGATCGTTTTGTTTCTGGCTATCAACGTGATCCCCGGCGGCGCCGCTCAAGCTTCACTCGGCATCAAGGCAACGCCAGAGGCAATTGCGCGTTTCAACCGCGAGCACGGCCTCGACCGACCACTTCACGAGCAGTACGTGGACTGGCTCGGCAAGGTGCTGCAGGGCGATTTCGGCACGTCGCTGCTGTCCGGAAGCCCGGTCGGACCCGAGCTGTTGGCGCGCCTGTCGCTCACGCTGGAGCTGGCGGTCCTCGCCTTTCTCATCGCCAACCTGATCGCCGTGCCGCTGGGCTGCCTCGCCGCCTACTACCACCAACGGCCCGCCGACAACGCATTCATTCTGCTCGCGACCGTGATGGGCGCCCTGCCGAATTTCTGGTTGGCGACCCTATTGATCCTGTTCTTAACCGTGACATTGCACTGGCTGCCACCCGGCGGCTACGTGCCTTTCGCAGAGGCACCGCTCGAGAACCTCCGCCTTATGATCATGCCGGCGATCTCGCTCGGCGTCGTCTCCTCGGCGCTGCTGTTGCGCATCATGCGCACCAGCATGCTCGAGGTGACCACCTCGGACTACATCCGGACCGCGGTCGCCAAGGGTGCCGGCCAGGGTGTCGTGATCTGGCGGCACGCGCTGCGCAATGCGTTGATTCCCTACCTCACCGTCGGCGGGGTCGAGTTCAGTCTGCTGTTCGGCGGTGTCGTCATCATCGAGAACATCTTCCTGCTGCCGGGCGTCGGCCAACTAGCGTTGATCGGCATCACCCAAAGGGACTATCCGTACCTGCTTGCGAGCGTGATGTTGATCGCGGTGGTGGTGCTGACCGCAAATCTGATCGTCGATATTGTCGGCGCCTGGCTCGATCCAAGGCGGGTGCGCACCGCCGGGGCGAGTTGAGGCGAGGCGGCAGCGATGTTTGCGCATATTCCATGGCGGAGGGTCGGGCTGCTGTGGATCGGCGCCGCGATCACCCTCTGCCTCATCCTGGCCGCGCTGTTCGCGCCGTGGATCGCCCCGTTCTCGCCCTATGAAATCAACGTTCCGGAACGGTTGCAGCCGCCGAGCGCGGTGCATTGGCTGGGCACCGACGAGCTCGGGCGAGACACCTTCTCGCGCACCGTCTTCGCTGCCCGCATCTCGGTGCAGGTGGCCGGGGTGGCGGTCGGTATCGGGCTGATCGGCGGCATTCTGATCGGCCTCAGCTCGGCCTATTTCGGCGGCGCCTGGGACATGATCTTCATGCGCAACATGGATCTGTTGTACGCATTCCCGGCCATGCTGTTGGCGATTGTGATCATGGCGGGGCTGGGCACCAACATGGTCAATGCCATGATCGCGATCGGCATCATCTTCGTGCCCGGCTACGCCCGTCTCACGCGCGCGACGGCGCAAGTCGTGCTGCGCCAGCAGTTCATCGAGGCGGCGCTTACCGTCGGCATGTCAACGCCGCGCATCCTGTTTCGCGAGATTCTGCCCAACATCGCGACGCCGTTGATGGTGGCGGGAGCGATCGGCTTCGCCTATGCCGTGCTGGTCGAATCGGCGCTCAGCTTCCTCGGGCTCGGGGCGCAGCCGCCGGAGCCGACCTGGGGGGAGATGATCAACTCAGGCCGCGGGCAGATGACGATAGCCCCGTGGCTCGGACTCGTGCCGGGCGCCGCGATCTTCATCAGCGTGCTCGGCTTCAACATGCTCGGCGATGGGCTACGCGACTTCTTCGACCCCCACCTCAGGGATTAGACTGGGCCAACCCCTGGACACGGGGGACAACGGGAGGACGCTCATGGAGATCAATACATTCTCGATCGTCGGCCGTTGCGCGCGCACCGGCCAGCTGGGCGGGGCGGTCGCCTCGGCCGGGCCGGGCGTCGGCCCGATGTGCCTATTCGCCCGCGCCGGCGTTGGGACGGTCGCATCGCAATCGTGGTGCAATCCGTATCTGGCGTACGACGGTCTCGATTTGATGGAACAGGGAAAGAGTGCGCAGGAAGTGTGCAACAAGCTCGTGGCGGAAGATCCCGGCCGCGAGATTCGGCAGGTCGGCTACGTCGATGCCAAGGGGGGAAGCGCTGCGTTCACCGGCACGGAGTGCGCCCAATGGAACGGCGCCATCACCGGCCCCGATTTCGCCTCGCAAGGAAACCTCCTGGTGGGTGGCGAGACGGTCAGCGCCATGGCCGAGACCTTCCAAAGGCTCGAGGCGCTCGGCCTTGCTGAGCGCCTGATCGCGGCGCTGGAGGCGGGCGATGCTGCCGGCGGCGATGCCCGGGGCAAACAGGGTGCCGCGGTCTTGGTCGTGCACACCGAGCGCTATCCGCTGGTCGACCTGCGGGCCGATGAGCATCGCTATCCGGTCGCCGAGCTCCGACGCGTCTATGAGGTCGCGCGATACCAGAGCCTGCCGTTCGTCGCCCAGATGCCGACCCGCGACAACCCGCTCGGGACCTTCGGTGCCGACATGGCGCTCAGCATGAGCGTCGCGCCGGCCTATCGGCCGGGCGGCGGCGGCGGCGAGAGCGCCTGAGCGCGCAAGGGAGGAAGTGATGGAGATCAACACATTCTCGATCGTCGGCCGCTGCGCGCGCACCGGCCAGCTCGGGGCTGCCGTATCGACCGCGGCGCCGGCCGTGGGCGCGTACTGCCCGTTTGCCCGGGCCGGGGTCGGCGCCGCCTCGTCGCAATCCTGGTGCAACCCCTATCTCGCCTATGACGGTCTCGATTTGATGGAGCAGGGGATGAGCGCGCAGGAGGTCTGCGACAAACTGCTGGCGGAGGACCCGGGCCGCGAGACCCGGCAGATCGGCTACGTCGATGCCAAAGGCGGCAGCGCCGCTTTCACGGGAAACGAATGTGCGCCGTGGAACGGTCACATCACCGGCGCTAACTTCGCGACGCAAGGCAACCTCTTGATGGGCGCTGGTTGTGTCACGGCGATGGCCGAATCCTTTCCGAAGACCGAGGCCCTGGATCTCGCCGAGCGCCTGATCGCGGCGCTCGAGGCGGGTCAGGCGGCCGGCGGCGATGCTCGCGGCAGGCAGTCGGCCGCGGTCCTGGTCGTGCACACCGAGCGCTATCCGTTGGTCGATCTGCGCTCCGATGAGCACAAGTACCCGATCGCCGATCTCCGGCGCATCTACGGTATAGCCAAGCTGCAGGGTCTGCCGTTCATTGCCCAGATGCCGACGCGCGACAACCCGGCCGGCACCTACGGCGACAACATGCGCCAGAGCATGAGTATCGGGCCGGCCGACAGGCCGGGCGGCGGCGGCAAGGTAGGCTGACGGCCAGCAGGGACGCGAATCATGCACCTCAACACGTTTACCATCGTTGGCCGCTGCGAGCGCACCGGCATGCTGGGGGTCGGGGTATGCACCGCGGCCCCGGGGGTCGGCGGCTACTGCCCGTTCGTCCGGGCCAAGGCTGGGGCCGTCGCGACAATGTCCTGGGTCAACCCTTACCTCGCCATCGACGGGCTCAAGCTCATGGCCGAGGGGATGTCGGCCAAGGACACGCTCGATAAGCTGATCGGCGAGGATCCTGGGCGCGCGGTGCGCCAGGTTGGCATGGTCGATGCCAAGGGCGGGAGCGCGGCGTACACGGGCGAGGACTGCGGCCATTGGTGTGGCCACAGCCACGGCAAGAATTTCTCGGCTCAGGGCAACATCCTGGTCGGCGAGGGCACCGTCACGGCGATGGCCGACACCTTTCAGAACACCGAGGCGCTCGACTTGCCCGAGCGCCTTCTATTGTCGCTGGAAGCGGGCCAAGCCGGCGGCGGCGATGCCCGTGGCAAGCAGTCAGCCGGGCTGCTGGTCCACTGGAAGGAAGAGTACCCCTACATCGATTTGCGAGCAGATGATCATCGCAACCCGGTGCCCGAGCTCCGCCGCATCTACCAGGTTGCGCTGCACCAGAGCATCCCGTTCGTCGCGCAGATGCCAACGCGCGACAACCCGCTGGGCAGCTTCACCGAGGAGATCGAGGCGAGCATGAGCGTCGCTCCAGCCTACCGGCGGGGCGGCGGCGGCGGCGAGAGCGCCTGAAGGCCGTTGTGAGCGGCGTTGCGCCCGAGGCACTGGCGGCACTCTGCGGCGAGGTCTTTGGCATCGAGCTCGACCCCGCGCGGGTGCGCGCAATCGCGCCACAACTCGAGACGGTGCTTGCCGAGATCAAGCGGTTGCGCGCACTCGATCTCGCGGCTGTACCGCCGGCCGTGGTGTTCGACCCCGAGTGCGTCTATCGCGACCGCAATGACGACTGAGGACATCGCCACCTTGTCGATCGAGGCTGTAGCGCCTCACCTCCGCGACGGCAAGGTATCTGCTGCCGTACTCACCGAGCGTGTGCTGGCACGGATCGCTGACCACGACGGCGCGCTGCAGGCGTTTCGTCACGTCCATGATGGCGCGCTCGACATGGCCGAGAACGCCGATCGCGAGATCGCCGCCGGACGCTACCGCGGACCGCTGCATGGCATACCCGTGGCGCTCAAGGACAACTACCTCACCGCCGACATGCCCTCTCGCCTCGGGGAGAACCTGCCACCCGAGACGTTCCCCGCGCGCGACGCGGCCGCCGTACGGCGGCTGCGCGCAGCGGGTGCAGTTCTCATCGGCAAGACGAACATGCACGGCTTCGCCTGGGGCATCGTCACTCCGCCCACCCGCAATCCGTGGGATACGGAGTGCGTCCCGGGCGGTTCGAGCGGCGGCTCCGCCGCAGCGGTGGTCGCCGGCTTGTGCACGGCCGCCCTTGGCTCCGATACCGGCGGCTCGGTGCGGATCCCGGCGAGCCTGTGCGGATGCGTTGGCCTCAAGCCGACCTTCGGGCTGATCGACAAGGACGGCATCGTCACCCACAGCTGGTCGCTGGACGTGGCCGGCACGTTGACTCGAACGGTGGCCGATTCAGCGCTCGTTCTCGAAGCTCTCACCGGCCGGGCGTACCCGAGCGACATCGGCCAGCCGATCGACGATATCCGCATCGGAATCTGCCGCGAGCACTTTCTCGATCGCAATGCGCCCGAGGTACAAGCCGCGGTAGAGACTGCGATCAGCGACCTCGCTGGCGCCACCGCCGCGTTGGTCGACGTGAACCTGCCGCACCTCCGCTACGGCCTGGGAGCGATCCTTGCGATCGAGCTCGCCTCGTGCACGGCCGGGCAGGCCGAACTCTTGCGCGCGGGCCTCCAGGCGCGCATGACCAACGATGTCCGGACGCTGTTGGAACTCGGTGCGTTCGTCTCGGCTTCCGACTACCTCCGGGCCGAGCAGGCTCGACGGCTGCTGATGGAGGATTTCCGCAATGCGTTCGAGGACGTCGATGTGATCGTGATGCCGACGACGCCGGTGACAGCCTGGGGCGTCGATGAGGACAGCGTGCGTGTTGGCGAGGACGATGAAAGCATTCTCTCAGCAGCTTGGCGCCTGACCTATCCGTTCAACTTGACTGGCCTGCCCGCCATCACGGTCCCGTGCGGCGTTGATTCGAGGGGGCTGCCCATTGGCCTCCAGATCGCGGCGCGGCCGTTCGCGGAGGCGAGCATCCTTCGCGTCGCACGAGCGTACGAACAGGCGCACGACTGGAAAGACCGGACCTGGGTCCCGGCGGGATCGGCATGAGCGGCAGCGAAGATACCGGCCGCGTTCGCCAACACGCCCGCGCCGATCGACCCGCCACACTGCGGATCGACGACCTGAGCATCGAGTTCGCCGGCGCGCGCGGCACGGCGCGGGTCGTCGACCAAGCCAACATCGAAGTCTGGCCGGGGGAAATCGTCGGACTGATCGGCGAGTCGGGCAGCGGCAAGACGATGACGGCGCTGTCCGTGCTCGGGCTCTTGCCCAAACGCGCGCACCTCGCCTCGGGCGTCATCTCGCTTGCGGACGAGACGCTGACGGGGAAATCAGAGCAGGCGATGCGCGCGATGCGTGGCAACCGCGTCGCGTTGATACCACAGGATGCACTGCGGGCGCTCAACCCGGTGCTGCGGGTCGGCCGTCAGGTCGGCGAACCCTACGAGCTCCACCGGGGGCTTGGGCGCGGTGAATCACTCGCCCGCGCCGTCGACCTCCTCGATTCGGTGCACCTGCCGCAGGCGGAGGCGCGGGCAACCGAGTATCCGCACCAGTTCTCGGGCGGCATGCAACAGCGTGCGATGATCGCGATGGGGCTGGCGCTGGAGCCGGAGCTGTTGATCGCCGATGAACCGACGACGGCGCTCGACGTGACGGTGCAGGCGCAGGTGCTCAAGCTGTTGCGCGAAATCCGCGATACTCATGGCACCGCCATCCTGTTCATCACCCATGATCTCGGAGTCATCGCCGAGCTGTGCGACTGGGTCTATGTCATGTACGCAGGCGCCATCCTCGAGCAGGCGTCGGTGGCGCAACTGTTTGCGCGGCCAAGCCATCCCTATACCCAGGCGCTCCTCCGCGCGACGCCGACCGTGCAAACGGTGCAGGAGGAGCTGTTGTCGATCCCGGGTCAGATCCCCTCGCCGTTCGAGCTGCCCGAAGGATGCCGGTTTGCCGATCGCTGCGAGAGGCGCTTCGCGCGCTGCACGACCGAGCCCGAGCTGCTCGCGGTCGAAGTCGGCCATGCCTCGCGCTGCTGGCTGATCGAGGAACCCGATGCCTGATCCGCTCGTCCGCTGCGAGGCGCTCCACAAACGATTCGATGCCGGTGGCATGCTGCGCGGCCGCCGCGAGGTCAACGCGGTCACCGACGTGACGCTCGACGTCGCGCCGGGTGAGACCCTCGGCATCGTCGGCGAATCGGGCTCAGGCAAGTCGACGCTCTTGCGCTTGATCCTCCGCCTGGTGCGCCCGACGAGCGGACGCGTGCTGTTCGAAGGACGGGATGCGGCGACTTTCTCAGGGCGGTCGCTGCGCGAGATGCGGCGGCGCGCCCAGGCCGTGTTCCAGGACCCGAGCTCGTCATTCAACCCGCGCCAGTCGATCGGCGCCGCACTCACGGCGCCCCTCGAGGTTCACGATGTTGGGACGCGTGGCGATCGCGCCGCTCGCGTCGGCGAGGCTTTGGAGCTCGTCGGATTGAATGCGAGTTTTGCGACGCGCTACCCGCACCAGCTCTCCGGCGGTCAGCGCCAGCGGGCGGCGATCGCTCGCGCGATCATCTTGCGCCCGGCCCTGGTGTTGGCCGATGAGCCGACCTCAGCACTCGATGTTTCGGTGCAGGCGCAGATCCTCAATCTATTCAAGCAGACCAAGCGCGAGCTCGGCCTCACCTATGTGTTCGTGAGTCACGACCTCGGTGTGATCCGCTACATCAGCGATCGTGTGGCGGTGATGTATCTCGGCCGTATCGTCGAGTCCGGTACGGCAGCTGAGGTCTTTACCAACCCCCGCCACACGTACACGCAGGCGCTGCTGGCGGCGGTACCTGGCGCGGTTCAGCAACCCGCCACGCTAGACACACGAGGCTCCGGCGGGCTCACCGCAAGCGAGCCTGTCGCCTGACTTCTCAGACTAGTCCGGCAATTCGAAGACCCTCGACCAGGCGTTCTTTGTGCGCCGCATCGCGATAGCGAAACCAGTTGTGCGCGCGTTCGAGCGAGAACGGCGGTTGCACGGCGATCACCATGGCGATCGCCTCCGCCGCCTGATCGATCAGACCGAGGTGCGCCAGGCTGGTAGCCTTAATGGTGTACGGCACGAACAGCTCAGGTAGCAGCTGGATGACGCGGTTCGCAGCCTCGACGGCATCCTCGTCGTACCCGGCACCGAAGTATGCGGTCGCGAGAGCCTGGTAGCGCCCATAGATCTGCGGATCGCGCGGATTGAGACGGATCGATTCGCGAATCCGCTCTATCGCCAAGTCCTGCGGCCCGGCGAAGGCGTGGACCAGGCCGCTCCACACCAGTGCCTCGCTGGAGCCCGGGAGGATGTCCATGGCCTGGTCGACCTCGGCGACCGCTTCGTCGTGCTCCTCGCGCACCAGCAGTGCGACGCCCAGCGCGATGTGTGCGCGCGCCGAATGCGGATCGAGGCCAACAGCGTGACGGACAGCATCGAGGGCCTCGGCGTGGTACGCCTCTCCGGGCCTCGCGAAGGCGCTGGTGGCCTGGGCCCACAGGATCAACGAGAGCAGCGCCCAACCCTCCGCGTTCTCGGGATCGAGCTCGAGCGCTTCGCGAGCGCGCGCTTGTGCTTGGGCGAGGTCGTCCTTGGTCCACCGCCAATACGATGTGAAGCCCTGATTGATCCGCCCCCAAGCGGTCATGTCCTGCGGCGGACGCCGGAGCAAGCGCTGCGCTTCGGCGCGGATCAGCTCGGGGCCGAGGGCATTGGTGATCCGCCGCGTTATGTCGTCTTGAACGTCGAATATGTCGGCGAGCGTGCAATCGTATTGATCGACCCAGACGTGGCTCGCGCTCTCGGTATCGATCAGCTGCGCGCTCACCCGGATGCGCTCGCCAGCGCCCCGGACACTGCCCTCCAAGGCGTAGCGCACGCCGAGCTCGGACCCGATCTTGGGGATGTCGCCAGCGCTGCCGCGATACATGAAGCTGGTGTGTCGCGAGATCACGAAGAAACCGCGAAGGCGCGAGAGTGCCGTGATGAGGTCTTCGGTCATACCGTCGGCGAGGTAGTCGGGCTGCGCGTCATCACCAAATTTGGAGAACGGCAAGACGACGATCGAGGGTCGATCGGGGGGCTGCGGCGTGGTCGAGGACTCCGGTGCGGTGATCG
Organism: Alphaproteobacteria bacterium; assembly: GCA_965248765.1. Taxonomy (GTDB): domain Bacteria; phylum Pseudomonadota; class Alphaproteobacteria; order VGEJ01; family VGEJ01; genus CBDFKF01. Next base: position 1,556,003 of record CBDFKF010000004.1, on the reverse strand, counting down.
CGCTGAGGCGCTCGATCTTCCCAGTCGCTCCGCGCTCGCGAAGCCTGTTGTAGAGCTCGACGGTTTGCGTTTCCGGCGTCGTATCGAGCTCTCGTTCGAGAATCTCACAGCATGTGCGGTACTGCCTGAGTGCCTCGTTACGCCGCCCGCTATCGGCAAGCACCGTCATGAGCGTCCGGTGCCCGGTCTCGCGGATCGGGTCGACGTCCACGAGGCGCTGGGCCGCGGCCGATGCGACGTCGGCTTGCCCCTCTTCGAGCGCCAACTCGGCGAGCCTTTCCAAGAGCTCACAGGCGCGCGCGGACAGCCGCGGGCGTTCGCTCCGCAGCCAATCGGCAGTGGCCTCTTCGTCGAGATCCAGCCCTTCCAGAATTTCGCCACGGTAAAGCTCGGCTGCCTCGCGGAGGTCGCTCAGGGCGTGCGTCGAGGCTAGCTGCTCAAATCTCGCGAGATCGCTGGCAACGGCGGTCCCGTTGAGCTTGAGGGTCTCGCCCTCGGAAACGATCAGTGATCCATCGTCGTCTATCGCGCGGCGCAGACTGAACAGGCATTGGCGCAGACTACGGCGACCCTGATCGTCGAACCGCGTACCCCACAACAGCGTGACGATCTGTTCGCGGGGCACGGTTCGATCGGCATGGGAGACCAGGAAAGCCAACAGCGCGCGGGCATTTTTGCCGCGCAACGGCACGTCGGTGCCGTCCTCGGGCATCGCACGGAACTCGCCTAACACGTTTACCTGAAGTTTCGGCATCCCCCGCAACGCCGTGCCCCTCCATGCCCGCATGCGAGGTGCAGGTAGGGATCATAGCGCGCCGCGCGCAACGGTACGCGCGGTCGTAAGAATTGGTTTGACGCATTTCTAACGCGAATCTGACGCAGCGGCGTACGCACCGATGACACGCCGTCCCGATACTGACTACCGAATCGGGTCTTTTGGGGGAGGACTAAATTGCTGCTGCCTCGCTTTTGGCATCGAATCGTCGATCAGAGGGCAGGTCAGGGATCACGTTCGCGACTAATCGCGCGAATCTCGCGGGTATGGTCGCTGGCCCAAACCACGCTGACCCTCGGCATGCTCTACCTGATCATCGCGCTGTGGATCCTCTCCATCTCGGGCAACCACGGTGATCTCGTCCAGGGCTACTTTGCCTGGTGGTACGAGCTGGCTTACTGGTCGCTGCTGTTTGGTGCGGTCGCGCGCGCGGCCGTCTGGCGGTTGTCGACGAGGGTCTGAGCCATCACGATGCGGGCCGTCGGTTCGGCATCGACCGCCGGACGGTGAAGAAGATGCTGAGCTATTCGGCGCCGCCGGGCTACCGGCGGACCAAGCCGGTCCGGCGGCCCAAGCTGGATGGGTTCACCGGCATCGTCGACGCGATCCTGGAGGCGGACACGGATCCGGACGTGCCGCGCAAGCAGCGCCACACGGCCAAGCGTATCTTCGGGACGAGCACGGGTTCAGCGGCGGCTATACCATGCAGACCGTGTGGAAACTCTGGGTGGCGGGGATGGAGGTTTAGGTAACCATGATTTGCGGCGATCCCACGTAATCTGGCGGTTTGGCGCCGGTAGCCCTGTGGAAGGGGCTCCAGGCCTCCGTGGATCGATGTGCGGCGCTCGATTTTGGCCTGATTCCCGTCTCATGCCCTCGCGGCGGCGATCAAGGCGGGAACACCTACCAGCGAGATCGCGCGGCGGATGTTGTAAGCCAGCGCCGTGATGCTGAACTCGCCGCGCACGTTCTCCAGCCGCCGGGTCAGGAAGGCACCCTGGCCCATCCATTGTTTGATTGAGCCGAAGGGATGCTCGACGCTTTCACGGCGCGCATCGAGCAGCTCCGGGCGGGCCGCCAATCGTTCTGCCATGCGCTCCAGGATCGCTTCGTCGACATAGCGCAGGACCCGACGGAAGGCGCTTTTCGTACACTTCGACTTGAGTTGGCACTCCTTGCACGCGGCGCGATTGGCGTAACTGGCGAAGAAGAGATCGCGGCGCTTGCGCTTGCTGTGTAGCGCCAGGCGTTGGCCGTCGGGGCAGATGTAAATGTCCTCGCCGCCGTCATAGCGGAAGCGTTCCTTGGGAAAGAGCCCCTGGCTCACCGTGGATCCGCGCTGGGGCTTGGGCACATGCGGCACGACGCCGGCATTCTCGCAGGCCTCGATATCCTCGATCTTGAAGTAGCCCGCGTCGGCGACCGCGTCGATCCGATCGACGGCCAGGTTCCGACGGGCCACCACCGCCGTCTCGGCCAATAGACCGAGATCGCTGACCTTGTTATGGACCTGCTGCTCGGCGATCAGTTTGTGCTTGGCGTCCACGGCGATCTGAATGTTGTAGCCGACACCGACCCGGGTCTCGGCGTACATCGCCCGGCTGTCCGGATCCGTCAAAGAGAGCTGGTCCTCGCCACTCGCAGCCAGCGCGTCTCGATGTTCCTCAAACCGCTCACGCCGCCCTTGGATCGCAGCGATCTTCTCCTGGATATGCTCCACCTCGCCGCCGCCGGTGCCGCCCTCGTCTTGCTCGTCGGCCTCGTCGAGCCGGTCGAGATAACGCGACAACCTCTCGTCGCTCTCGGCCAACGCCTTCGCCAGCTTCGCTTTGGTGAAGTTCCGCTTCCGGCTGTTCACTGCCTTGATCCGTGTACCGTCAACCGCCACCAGCTCGCGTCCGAACAGCTCCAGTTCGCGGCATAGCCTCACGAACTCCCGAAACACCTGTCGGAAGGCCGCCCGATTGATCCGCCGGAAATCGGCGATCGTCTTGAAGTCTGGCGACAAACGCCGCAACAGCCAGATCACTTCGAGATTACGCTTGCTCTCTGCCTCCAGCCGGCGGCTCGAACGTACCCGATTGAGATAGCCGTATATGTAGAGCTTCAGCAGGTCCGCCGGATCGTAGCCGGGACGACCTATCGCCTTCGCCGCGGCGCGCTCGAAACCAGCGGCCGCTAGGTCCAAACCATCCACGAAGGCATCGATGAAACGGACCGGGTTATCCCGGCCCACGTAATCGTCCACTGCTTCCGGCAGAAGCAGAACCTGAGAGCGGTCAACGCCAGGAATGTGTCTCATGGCGGACCCTAACATCGCCATGAGACGGACGGAATCCCCCGCCACCCAGAGTTTCCACACGGTCTGCATGGTGAAGGACTATGTGCGTTCCCGGCGGCAGTCGACGCGCGAGGCTTTCGTTCCTCTCACATCTTCAGTCGCACTATCTGTTCCGCGACCGCTTCGGCCGGCCCGGCAAGGGCAACGACAAGGGCAAGGTCGAGGCCCTGGTGAAGACGGCACGGCGCCGGTTCATGGTGCCGATCCCGAAGGTGCATGACCTGTCGGTCCTGAACGAGCGGCTGATGGCGCGCTGCCTGGAGCGGCTCGACGCGCTCGAGGCAGGGGAGCAGGCGGCGGCGCTGCTCGCCGATCTCGAGGCCCTGCGTGATCTGCCGGCGGTTCCCTTCGAGGCCTGCGAGCATGTGCCGGGCCAGGTCTCGTCGACGGCCCTGGTGCGCTACCGGCTGGTGGACTACTCGGCACCGGCGGTGCACGCCCACAAGAAGGTGACGGTCAAGGGCTATGTCGACCGGGTCGAGATCGCGCTCGGCGCCGAGATCGTCGCCCGCCATCGGCGCAGCTATGTCCGCGGCGACGTCGTCTACGACCCGCTGCACTATCTGTCGCTGCTGGAGAAGAAGCCGGGCGCCCTGGACCAGGCGGCGCCGCTGAGAGGGTGGAAGCTCGATCCGGCCTTCGACACGTTGCGCCGCCTCCTCAAGGCGCGCTTCGGGCCGCGCGGCAAGCGCGAATACATCCAGGTGCTGCGCCTGCACGAAGACTTCCCGGAACCGCAGGTGGCGGCCGCGGTGCGCGACGCGGTGAAGCGCCGCCTGATCGGCTTCGACGCCGTCAAGCACCTGCTGCTGGCCCGCATCGAGAGGCGGCCCGTGCATCTCGACCTGTCGCGCTATCCGCACCTGCCCCAGCCCTTCGTCGCCGCCACGCGGAGCGCCGACTACGCCACCCCGCTGGCCGGTGGGGCCGGCCATGGTTGAGGCCCCCCGCATCCTGCTCGAACATCACCTGAAGAGGCTGAAGCTGCCGACCTTCCTGCGGGAATACGAGAAACTGGCGCGCCGGTGCGCGGCCGAGGGCCTGGATCATGTGCGGTTCCTGGCCCGGCTGGTGGAGATGGAGCTGATCGACCGCGAGCGCCGCCTCGTCGAGCGGCTTATCAAGCAGGCCGGGTTCCCTGTCGTCAAACAGCTTGAGAGCTTCGATTTCAAGGCGATCCCGGCGCTCAACAAGATGCTGGTGCTGGATCTCGCGCGCGGCGAGTATATCGCGCGCCGCGAGAACCTAATCCTGCTCGGCCCGAGCGGCGTCGGCAAGACCCATGTCGCTCTCGCCCTCGGCCTCGCCGCCTGCCACAAGGGCCTCGGCGTGCGCTTCGCCACAGCCTCCCATCTGGTCCACGAGCTGATCGAGGCGCGCGACGAGAAGAGGCTGCTCCGCCTCCAGGCCCAGCTCGCCAGGGTCAATCTCCTGATCGTCGACGAGCTCGGCTACGGGCCCCTGTCGCAGACCAGAAGCGAGCTGCTGTTCGACGTCTTCAGCCGGCACTACGAGAACGGCGCCACCATCGTGACCTCAAACCTGCCCTTCCAGGAATGGACAACGGTGTTCGCCAGCGAGCGCCTCACCGGCGCGCTGCTCGACCGCATCACCCACCATGGCCATATCCTGGAGATCAACGGCGAGAGCTACCGCCTCAAGCAGAGCCGGTCACGACGCCGGCAACCGTCCGAATAACCCCCCGCTTGTCCCCGTCGGCCCACAGCCCCCTCCCGTGGACTACGGGGACAAGCTACCACCCAGCCCGCAGTACATTTTTACGACGCCGCGCCGGTACATTTTTACGCCGCCGTTGACAGTGCGGCGATTCGCCGATGCGAAGGGCGGGTTCGACTACGTTCTCGATATCGACCGGCTCGCCGAGTCAAAACTGGTGGTACCGGGGCGGCCACAAATCTCTCGCCTCTTCAGCATGATCCGCTCCAACCAGATGCCGGATGGCGCCGCGCTCTACGAGTTCGGAGCCGGCGATCGTCCGCCGGTTCCCGACGATGAGAAAGAGCTCGTGCGGCGCTGGATCATTTCTCTAGACGACAGGGATCAAAACCAACGGCTGGCGGAGCGCCCGTTCGTGACCGACGGCGAGATCGTGCAATACATCGTGAACGACCTCGGCAACCTCAGCTCCACCAAAGGTAAGACAGCGCGTTACTTCACGCTCACCCATCTCCACAACTACCATGAGAGCGACACCAACCTGCAGGTCTATCGCGACGGCTTGGCCAAGCTGCTCAACAGCCTGAGCTGGAAGAGGAGAGTCGTGCGACCGGTCGCAATCGATCCGTACGAGACCATTTATCGCGTGCATCTGGAGGATCTTGGATGGACGCCCGATCAGTGGGAGAAGCTGATCGAGGGCAACCCCTACGGCGTCGCGCACGAGACCAACTTCTACAACATGGTGCGCAATTTTCCCGGCACGGCGCTGGCCTTTGTCCGGGCGGATTGGTTCGTGTTCAAGGCGTCTCGCCCGCCGCTCTATCATGAGCTTCTCGCGCTGCCGGATACGGCGCGACAGCTTGAGGCGCTTCTCGGCGCCGAGGTCGACCTCAACATTCGCCTGCACCAAGCCGCGCGGGCGGGGGTAACGGTGTCTGGTGTCTCGCGGAACAACCGCCTCATAGAGCGACACGATTCGAACTACGGGGCCTATTGGAAGAGCTACGACTTCGCCAGCGGCGCTGGGAGGAAGAACCTCCTTGCGCATCCTCTTGGACCCGGCGGCGCCGCCGGCTTCCAACATGATGGCGGCGAAATCACCTTCAGTCTGCCGAACCACTTCCAGGGCTATCTGCTGGTAAATGCGCGGGGCAATAGACTCAACGACCCGGCGCCCATCAACATCGTCTCCGACAGGAATCGCCCCGATCGGCCGGAGATCATCAACGGCATTTCGTGTATGGGGTGCCATGACAATGGCATACAGACCGCGGTCGACGAAATTCGGCCGTATGCGCACGAATCGGCGGCGTTCTCGGCGGAAGATCTCGAGAGCATAGAAGGGCTCTATCCGGCGGCGGCGGAATTCGACGGACTGCTGGAGGAAGACAGGGAGCGGTTCATCGAGGCGCTCAGCCGTGCGGGGATCGATCCGGCCCGGCGCGATGGTCAGGGGCGGGAGCCGATCTCGGCACTGGCCGATCGCTTCGAGCGAGCGGTCGATCTACGCCAGGCCGCGGCCGAGCTCGGTTTGACGGAGGAAGAACTGCTGGAGAAGCTCAATCGCACGCGCGCGAGCCTCGAGACCAAAGCGCTGCTGGTCCGGAAGAATGTGCCCAGGGAGGAATTCATCCAGCTGTTTGCCCGCCTCCAAAGAGAGTTCGGCACGGGAACCCTGCTGGCGGGTACGCTGCCGATCGCGGCGACGAAAGAGTACGGAACGAGCGAGGTCGAAGCCCCCGCCCCAGCGCCTAAGATCCCATCGCGCGCCGCGGTGGAGGCCGAGGTCGCGCCGAGTGAGGTCGCGCGAGATCCCATCGATGGTGTCTGGACGGGCACACTGACGTGGGCATCGGATCACGTCCCCGGCGGCTCGTGTCAGCTGACGATCGAAACCGCCGGGCACGTAATCGTTCCGCTGGGGTTCGAGTGCGGACGTTCCGAATCCGGTCGGCCCGGGGTCTTCCGGTTGGTCGGCCAGATCGATGCCAATGGCAACCTGATCAACGCCGTGTTGAGCGAACGGGTACGGACAAGACGCGTGGTTCTGGAGGGGACGATCGCCAGCTTCAGGGGCTATTCGCATCACGGCGTTTTCGTCCAAGGAAGTTTCCGCCGGTCGGCCGACGACGGTTGGTCGTTTCTAGGCGCTTAACGCGATCGCAGCTCTCGCAGCGGATCTCGACCCTCAGGCCCAGATATCGCCGATTGCACGGCCACCGCCAAGCATCGGGCCCCAGCAGGCTCTAGTAGGGACGATGCCCGCGCGAGCTCCTGGGCGTGCTGAAAGGCATCATCGTCGAGTAGGTCTGAGCCAAAAACAACGGGGAGCACGATATTGGCGTGGTAGTCGTTGTCGAGAGTCGGATCAGCCTCGACCAATCTCCCATTCTGAGAGGCGTCCCTGACCGTAAGAACGGCCCAACCATAGAAACGCCGGTTGGCGTCGCGCTTCGCGGCGTTTCGGTTGCCTAGTTGGGTCATCTCTTCCAGAGGTGCGTGATCAAGCCGATCAACCGAAACGCGATCGGCCCCTTCCTGTTCTACGAAGAGCTTCGCGGGCACGTCGCCCCGCTCTGCCGGTTTGCGGAAAGATCGTTGGAAGATGCCCCGCCCGATCCTCTCTTCGTTTACCGGATCGGCAGCTGGTACTGGTGCCACGTCCGCTCTCGAAGATCAAAATACTTGGCTAGGTGTTGCATCAGATCGCCGTCATCGTCCAACAAGTCCCGAGCATTCGTGAAGCGCGTCCGCCAAGGTGAGGGTCCCGTCACCGTCCAGTAGCAGCTCGCCTCGGTGCCCTTGAGAACGATCGCAAGCGCGGACCGTCGCGCCCGGTCGCGAAGCTCGACAATCAGGTGTCCTCGGTCCGAGCTGATGATTGGTCGCATGGGGACGCGGTCAGCAAGCCGCTCAAGCAACTCGTCCGCGAAGGTAGTTACCGACGATTCGATTGGTTCGTCGTCTGCTTCGGCTTCGCGTTGAACCTCTACCAGATCCTCAAGTGCGGACGCGTGCCATTTAGTGGCTGAAGGCGGCGGCGCGACGGAGGCAAGATTAAATAATCGCCTCTCGAACACCACCGCCGTCGGAAAATCTTCCACAGCCGCTACCAGAGCCCCGTGTCCAGTGCCAGCGATCGTGATCACTCCCGGTGTCGAGGTGTCAGTAGCCACTAGTGTCTCGCTCACGGTTCGCCGTCCTCTTCGTCGCGCGCCTCAGCGGGAGTCACGCTGTGCACGTATCTCTTGACGTCGGCAGCCATGCTGTGAATTGCGCCTGTCAGCACCCGTTCGTGGTCCCGAACCCCGTTCAATGTCTTGAAGCACATCTCGAGCATGGCATACGTCGGCATGATAAGACGCAACTTCACAACGCGTTGCTCAACCCTTGTTTCGCCCTCCTCTCCCTCCTCTTGCTTGGCTTCCTTCAGGACGAAGAAATCCGTTCGACACACGGCCGCTGAGAAGCCTGTCGCCGCGACGCCGTCGACATAAATCTCCACAGGCCCAGATGCGCTCTCGAGGAGATCGTAACTCATCCCCTCGCTACGCTCGCTGCGGACAAACCTCATCCCTTCAACGACCGGGTGGCTACCGTCACTCATCAGGGCCACACGCTGTCGCGGTCGCCGAGCGGTTCGTCATTATGAGTCGGTCGGCCCTCTGCGGTGCCAGTTTGATACATAGATGTTCACACCCCTTTTCAGCTGTCTGCCAGCCTCCCGAGGGTCCCTCCTCCCCGTTGGCAATTCGTAAACGCTTGTTGTTGGGCTGCCTGTGATGTTCGTCACAGGTCGTATATTTGCAGATTCTGCAAGATCGACAAGCACTTCCGGGACGCGCCAGTCTATCGGCTGACCAGCCGTTTGAACCGATCGCCACTCGATTTCCTTTCGAGACACGCGCCTACCGCCAAGCACAGTCGTCGAGCGCTACGAGCGGAAGTCCGGCAGTGGTGCCTGCATCCCATCTATAGCGCTGATCGATTTTCTCAAGCGCCACGCCATCAATGATCGCGAGCGAGACGATCGCAGATAGGCGCACCGAAATGCCGGCGCCGCGCCATTACGTTCGCGACACGTTTGCACAGGAATTCACTTTGGCGCCCTGACGCCGCGTTGGACGCACCAGCCGCGCCAGCCCCAAACCGTTGAAAAGGCCTGGTGCCCGCCCCGGGACTCGAACCCGGACCTGCCGAAGCAGAACGGATTTTAAGTCCGTTGCGTCTACCGATTCCGCCAGACGGGCACGTAGCTCTGGGACAGGCTTTCCGCCGCCCCTCGAGGACGGGGGCTCTGGGATCATATCAACGGCAACCGCCCCACGACAGGTGGCCAAGCCGGTGGCGCTGTACAGCGGTGTACGTGTTCCCGGCGGGAAGGGCGTCATCGGAGATTCGGCAGCTCGGGCAAGTGCGCGCCGATGTCCGGCCAGCGATAGCACTGCTCGTCCATGATCTCGCCGCCGATCGACGTTTGGCGTACCTCTGCGGGTTCGCCGCCGAGCGCCTCATAAAAGCCGCGCGCCGGGTTTTCGCGAAGCGTCCAGATGGCGAGCGCCGTGAAGCCGGCGGCAGCGAGATGCACCGCACAGGTGCTGACCAGACGGCGCCCGGTGCCCTGGTGTTGCCAGTCCGGCATGAGGTAGAGGGCCATCACTTCGCCGAATCCTGGCGGGCCACCGCGCTCCGGTCCACAGTCGGCGAAGCCGACGATGCCCACCTCATCGCTGTCGGCCACAAAAGTGCCGTCGGCGCGATCTTCATCGTCAAGGATGCGAGCCCAAAACGCCGCATAACGGATGTCCGAGAGGGAATCGAGGAAGTCATCGGCGAGGACCCCGCGGTAGGCCGCGCGCCAGACCTGGACGTGGACGCGGCCGAGCCTCGCGGCATCGTCGAACGTGGCCGGTCGGATATCGACGGTCATCCGACCACCATTATCCTTCTGAACCAGCGCTTTCGCTCATTCTGCAGCGTCGTCGATCGGCTCGCCGCCGAGGCCCCTCATGAGCTCCTTGAGGTCTTCGGTCGCCGCCATTAGAAGGTCGGTATCGGTGCCGCGCAGGACGATGCTGGAGCCGAGCTTGCTGGCCCGGAAGAACGGGTAGCTGCCTATCTCGACATCGCCGTAGCGGTTTTGCAACGCCGCCAGCGGCGCCGCCAACTCCCCCTCGGGCAGATGGGCGCTGATGCTCCGCGAGTGCATGATCGCACCGCCCCTCAAGTCGGGCCGAACGCCCTCGAACATGGCCCGCATGATGCTGGGCACGCCAGCCATCACGAATACGTTCTCCATGCGGAACCCCGGCGCCGCGCTCACCGGGTTGTCAATCAGCGTTGCGCCGTTGGGCACGTGGGCCATGCGAAGGCGTGCCTCGTTCAGCTCGCCCTCGCGATAGTTGGCTTCAAGCCGCCTGCGTGCGTCGGGATGGAGAGAGAGCGTGACGCCGAACGCTTTGGCGATGCAGCCAGCGGTGATGTCATCGTGGGTCGGGCCGATCCCGCCGGTAGTGAAGACATAGTCGTAGACGGCGCGGCAATCATTGACGGCGGCGACGATCCCGGCCTCATCATCCGCTACGGTGCGGGCCTCGCGCAGGCGAATGCCGATCTCATCCAACGCCGCCGCGAGATAAGGAAAATTCTGATCCTTGGTGCGCCCCGAAAGGATCTCGTTCCCGATGATGATCACGGCGGCAGTACGCATTTCGGATGGCTTGGACATGGCTGTGCTCAAGGCTGTGCCGACCGCGCGGCGTGCGCAGAGCCGGGATTTATACCACTCCGCTGTTCCCGGAAACCAGCGAGCGGCCAGTTTGCCTGGGTGTTGGCGCCCCCGCTAGTGTGCCTGCCATGCGCTTCCCCGAGCCGCTGATTCCCGGCCGCCTCCTCCGTCGCTACAAGCGATTCCTCAGCGATGTCCGTCTGAACACAGGCGAGGTGGTGACCGCGCATTGTCCCAACCCCGGCTCCATGCTCGGTCTCAACACCCCCGATTCCGAGGTGTGGCTGATGCCGGCGCGCGACCCGAAGCGCAAATTGAATTACGGCTGGGAACTGGTGCGCGCGAATGGCGGCCTAGTCGGCATCAACGCGACGCGCGCCAATCGGATTGTCGAGGAAGTGCTGAGAGGCGGCGGAATCCCGGAAATCGAACAATACCGTGAGGTGCGTCGCGAGGTAGCGTACGGGCGCGGCTCGCGGGTCGACTTCCTGCTCCAGGGCGACAATCTGCCGCCCTGTTATCTTGAGGTGAAGAACGTGCACCTTAAACGCGCCCCGCGCCTCGCGGAGTTCCCCGATGCGGTGACCGCTCGTGGTACCAAGCATCTCGGCGAGTTGACAGCGGTGGTTGAAAGTGGCGCGCGCGCAATCATGTTCTATCTGGTGCAACGCGAAGATTGCGATCGCTTCGCCATCGCCGCCGACATCGATCCCACCTATGCGCAGGCGTTGCAAAGGGCGCGGGCCGCGGGCGTCGAGGTGCTATGCTATGGCTGTCGCGTGGGCGTCGAGGCAATCGATGTGGATGCCCCGATCGCCCTCAACCTATAGGCGGTAGTTTGTGATGAGCGGCGGCTACATCGATCAGATCGACGCGCCTTTGCGCAATACGGGGGCAATCAAGCTCCACAGCGCCGACGATTTCGAGGGCATGCGCCGGGCCGGACGCCTGGCCGCTGCGGTCCTCGACTTCATTGAGCCGCATGTGGTGCCTGGCGCAACCAACGAGCGGCTCGATACGATGTGCCACGAGTTCATTATCGACCACGGGGCAATACCGGCCCCACTGAACTACCGCGGCTTTCCGAAATCGATCTGCACGTCGGCGAACCACGTCGTCTGCCACGGCATACCCGGCGACAAGGTCTTGCGCGACGGCGACATCCTCAACATCGACATCACCGTCATCCTCGACGGCTGGCATGGCGATACCAATCGCACCTTCTTCGTCGGCGAGGTCAACCTCAGAGCGCGGCGCTTGGTCGATGTCACATACCAGGCGATGATGCTCGGGATCGCGGCCGTGCGCCCGGGCGCGACCGTTGGCGATATCGGCCACGCGATCCAGGCGCACGCGGAGGCAGAGCGTTGCTCGGTGGTGCGGGACTTCTGCGGTCACGGGCTCGGCCGGCTGTTTCACGATGCTCCGAACATTCTGCACTACGGCAGCTCTGGCACCGGGATCAAGCTGCGGCAGGGCATGTTCTTCACCGTGGAGCCAATGATCAACCTCGGCCGATGGCAGGTGAAGCTCCTCAAAGACGGGTGGACCGCGGTGACAAAGGACCGTTCGCTGTCGGCCCAATTCGAACACTCCATCGGCGTCACCGAGGATGGTTGTGAGATTTTCACCCTCTCGCCTGCCGGCCGGCATCACCCGCCGATTACGTAGGTGACCGCGGTCGAGACGGGCCGCTATGCAGCAGAAACCGCACTACCACGGCCATCGCCATCGCCTCCGCGAGCGCTTTCAGCGAGGCGGACCGGACGCGCTCGCCGACTATGAACTTCTTGAGTTGGTCCTGTTCGCGGCGTACCCGCGGCGCGATGTGAAGCCAATTGCCAAGCAGCTGATTGATCGCTTCGGGAGCTTCGCCGAGGTCATCAGTGCAGATCCCGAACGGCTCGAGGAGGTGAGCGATGTTAGCACTGCTGCCATCGCCAGCCTCAAGGTGGTCCAGGCGGCAGCACTTCGCTTGATGCAAACCCGCATACTCAACCGCCCGGTGCTGTCGTCGTGGCAATCGCTTCTCGACTATTGCCAGGCCAGTATGGCTTACAACGGCACGGAGCACTTCCGCATACTGTTCCTCGATCGCAAGAACACCCTTATTGCCGACGAGGTCCAGCAGACCGGGACGGTCGACCACACACCGGTGTACCCGCGCGAGGTCGTCAAACGGGCGTTAGCACTGGGCGCAAGCGCTCTGATCATGGTGCACAATCATCCCTCGGGCGATCCGACCCCGAGTCGCGGCGACATAGACATGACCCGCGAGGTGGCCGAGGCCGGCCGTAGCCTCGGCATCACGCTGCACGACCACATCGTCGTGGGCCGCGGCCGCCACGCCAGCTTCAAGTCGCTCGGGTTGCTTTAGATAAAGCGCCCGATCGTGGTCCGGGCAAATCATGATCGGCGCGGTTCTGCCTTGCCGCGGGCATCACAAGCCACACGAATTGCTACGGTCGCTAGGGTCCCTCGGCTCACTCGAGCGCGATGTCGCCCTTGACCTCGATGTCCAGTGCGATGCTCCCGGCGGTGACACGCGCGCTGACCCCCACGCTCTCGGTGCCCGAGAGCTTGCCCGCCGCGATCGCCTCGCGCACGGCGCGCTCGATCTCACGCTGGGAGGTGATGCCGAGGCGCTTGAGGAACTTCCTCACCTCTATGTTGAACTTGTCCTCGTTCACGATCGTCCTCCGTCAGGCATCGATGGCGGTGAGGGGCGGCGTATGGGGAAGACCGAGCGCATCCGCCACGGCCCCATGCGTTATCCGACCGCGGCACACGTTGAGTCCGGCCAGTAGGTGAGGGTCTTCGGCGAGTGCTCGACGACACCCCTTGTCTGCAAGTGCGAGCACGAACGGGAGCGTCGCGTTGTTGAGAGCGAACGTCGAGGTGCGCGCAACCGCGCCTGGCATGTTCGTGACGCAGTAGTGAATGACACCGTCAACGATGAAGGTGGGGTCCGCGTGATTCGTTGGTTGGCTGGTCTCGAAGCAGCCACCCTGGTCGATTGCAACGTCGATGAGGACTGACCCGCGCTTCATGCGCGCGACCACCTCGCCACTAACAAGCCTCGGCGCTGCGGCGCCGGTGACCAGCACCGCGCCGATGACGAGGTCAGCCTCAAGGACCTGAGCCTCGATCGTATCCACAGTAGCGACCAGCGTGTTCATTGTCGGGCCGTAGAGCATGTCAAGTTCGTGCAGGCGTGGCAGGGAAATGTCGATGACGGTGACGTGAGCGCCGAGCCCGATTCCCATGCGGGCAGCTTGGGCGCCGACGGTGCCGCCGCCGAGTACCACGACTTTTGCTGGGGCGACACCGGGTACCCCGCCCAAAAGGGCGCCACGACCACCCTGCTCCAACTCCAGGCAATGCGCACCGACCTGTATGCTCATGCGTCCGGCGACATCGCTCATAGGCGCGAGTAGCGGCAAGCCGCCGCGCGCGTCGGTCACCGTCTCGTAGGCAATGGCGACGGCTCCAGACTCCTGAAGACCTTTCGCCTGATCAGGATCCGGTGCGAGATGGAGATAAGTGAACAAGATCTGCCCTTCGCGGAGCTGCTCATACTCCTCGGGCTGCGGCTCCTTGACTTTGACGATCATCTCGGCCGAAGTGAATACCTCGGCGGCGCTGTCGACGACAGTCGCCCCAGCCGCGCGGTAGTGGTCGTCCTCCAACCCGATGGCAGTGCCGAGCGCCGACTGCACCACAACGCCATGCCCGTGGTGAATCGCCTCGCGGACGCTCACCGGAGTCATGCCGACCCGGTACTCGTGGATTTTCGTCTCCTTGGGTACGCCGATCTGCATGGCGCAGCTCCCGTATTAGGCGCGGCTCCGCACCGCCTGCACCCAAGAACTGATGTCAGCGGGCTGCCCGCCACGGCGGACGTGAGGATGAGCAAAAGACACAGAGATGCTCGGGCGACGTCGAGGCCGGTCTACTTCTCCAGCATCGTCCAAACACCGTCCCAGTCGTCGGCCGGCGGCGTCTCTTTGTAGTAGCGTGCCCGATCGAGGTAGAGGCGGGTTGGGCCGTCCTCCTCATGGAAGTTCAACGCCTCCTCAAAGGTGGTGGCTGCTTTCCCCCAATCGCGCGCACGATAGTGCTTGAGGCCGCGCTCGAACGACTTGAGCGCCTTAGCCATGTTCGGGTACGACTCATCGGTGTGATGATCGAGCGTCTCGACGATGGCAACTGGCTGCTCTTTGCCTTTCACGCGTATCAAATCGAGCTCGCGGATCAGGCCCGCTGACTTGATACGGGCAACAGTGAACTCGCTCATGATGACGGCCGCACCGTAGTACTTGGTGGCGGCCTCGAGTCGCGCCGCCAGGTTCACGCCGTCGCCGATCACCGTGTAGTCCATGCGTTTTGGCGAACCGATATTGCCGGCTACGACCTCGCCGGTGTTGAGCCCGATGCCGATGTGCACCATGTCCTGGCCGCGGTCCGACCGCTCCTGGTTGAAGCGACGCAACGTCCGCATCATGTCGTTGGCGACCTTCACCGCGTTGTCGGCGTCTTCGGGCGAGGTGAAGGGCGTGCCGAACACGGCCATGATGGCATCGCCGATGTACTTGTCGAGGATACCGCGGTGGCCAAAAATAATGTCCACCATCTCTGAGAAGTATTCATTCAGCATGAGCACGGTCTCGCGCGCGCCGATCTGCTCGGAGATGCTGGTGAACGAACGAATGTCGGAGAACAGTATCGAGACCTCCTGGGCGCGGCCGCCGAGGATCGATTCACCGCTTTCCAACACCTGGTCGAGCACGTCTTTCGACATGTAGCGAGCCATCGTCCCCTTGACCCGCTTTTCGCTGGTGATGTCTTCGAACACCAGCATGAAGCGGATGGGCTGCTCGCTGGTGTCGATCAGCGGCACCGTGGTCAGATTGACCGAGACTGTCTCGGCGTCCACCGTCATGTCATTGTCCATGATGATGTCGACCTCGCCGGTCTCGATTACCTTGGCGAGGCTGTCTTTGATCCATGTGTTCTCGTCGTGGAACAAATCTGCGGCCGAGTGCTCGAGGAGATCCGCTTCGCCAGCGCGCAGAATCTTTTGTGCCGCCTCATTGACCTTGAGCATGCGCTGCTCGGCATCAAGGGTGACCACGCCGTTCGAGAGGCTCTTGAGGATGCTCTCGCTGTAGTTGCGCTCGTTCAGCACGTCCTCGAACAACTTCGCGTTCTCGATCGAGATCGCCGCCTGGGCGGAAAACGCCCTTAATCGTGTCTCGTCTCCGGCATCGAATGGACCGCCGCGCTTGTTCAGCACCTGGGTCACGCCGACCGCCTTGCCGGCCTTGTTCACCACCGGCATGCACAGGAGGTTGCGGGTGCGGTAGCCGGTAAGGCGGTCGACCTCTTGGTTGAATCGGTCATCGGCGTACGCATCGGGAATGTTGATCGGTTCGCGGCTTTGAAAGCAGGATCCGGCCAGCCCCGCATTGCACGGGAACCGGATCTCCTTCATGCCAGCGCCTTCCGCAACCTGCGACCATAGCTCTTCGGTTTTCTCGTCGTACAAGAAGAGCGTACTGCGATCCGCATCCAGTATCTCAGTCGTCACGCCGATGATCTTCCGCAACAACGGCTCAAGCTTTAGCTCAGTCGAGATCGCATTGGTGACCTCGAGCATCTGGGCTTCCTCGCGGCGCGCGCTCCACCCGTTCGTGCAGCTGCGCGTTCTCCAGAGCCGCTGCGGCCTGCGCCGTTATCGCCTCCAGCAACGCGCAATCGGACTCGTCGAACAAACCGTCACGCTTGTTGAGGATCTGGCTGACCCCCAGCACGCGCCCCTGGCGATTCTTAAGCGGCGTGCTAAGGATGGTCTTCGTCTTGAATCCGGTCTCCTGATCGACGCGCGGGCTGAACCGGGGGTCGGCGTACGCATCCTGTATGACTACGGGCTCTCCGGTCGTGTACACCAGGCCGGCAATGCCTTCGGTGCAGGGGATTCGGATCTCGTTGATGAGATCACCCAGCGCCACCCGCGAATAGAGCTCGTTGGTCTCGCCGCCGATCAGAAACAAGGCACTGCGCTCAGCGTTCAGCGCATCCGTAATGATCTCGATGAGTCGCGCGAGCACGATGTCGAGGGAAAGGGTGTCTGCCAGCTGGTTCTGAACGTCCAAGAGCGCAGCGACGCGGCGCAGCAGGTCGCCGACTTTCGACAGAAGCACATCGCGATCGGTCTCGGACAGGATCGCCAAGATCTGGTCGAGATCGTCCTGCTTGAGGCGATGCTCGAACAAACGGTTGACGATATCGATGTCGGTGGGTGAACCCGTCCCTCGAGGAAACTGAAGGGACAGCTCGACCATCTGTCCTTCCCGGGCGGCGACGGGCTGCGCCGTGTCATCAGGGGTGTGGGCCATCCTACGGGTTGGTCTCCGGGCGCCTCAGGGTATGTACGGCAAAATCGATGATGCGCGCACGTACTACAAAAATCAACCGAGCCACCGTCTGTGTCGCGCGCACGTGATTTCGGTGTTACCGCGGGTGCTCGATCCACGCTCACGCCGAGCGAGCGGTGAAGCCGCCATCCACTAGAAGCTCAACACCGTTGACATAGGCGGCCTCATCGGACGCCAGAAAAAGGCATGCGTGGGCAACGTCCCAGGCCGTCCCCATCTTGCCGGTCGGGCTCTGTTGGTCGCGGATCCGTAGCATTTCCTCGATGTTGCCACCGGCGTAGGCGGAGGCGAGCGAGGCCTGCACTAGTGGTGTGTTTATTAGCCCTGGCAGCACGGAATTGCACCTAATCCCCTTGTCCGCGTACTGCAGGGCCACGGTGCGGGTAATACCGCCCACCGCCGCCTTACTCGCCGCATAGGCTATGTAGGAAACGCCATACCAGCGGATCGCGGCCGTCGAGGAGATGTTGATGATCGAACCTGCGCCCTGCGCCTCCATGTGCGGCAGAACATACTTGCACGTCAAGAACATGCTTTTGATGTTGACGGCGAACTCGCGGTCCCACTCCTCCTCGCCAAGATCAACCGCGCCGCCGACGGACACTATACCGACATTATTGTGGAGGATATCGATCCGGCCGAAGGTATCGAGTGCTCGGTAGACGACCGTCTTGACGTCCTCACTCTTCGAGACATCAGCGACGGCCGCCACGCTTTCGCCGCCCTTCGCTTCGATGATCCCGCATGTCTCCTCGGCGGCTTCGGCGTTGAGGTCGACGGCCATGACTTTGGCGCCCTCACGCGCATAGAGGACCGCCGCGGCCTTGCCGTTGCCCCAGCCAGGGCCGACGGATCCAGCGCCGAGGACGAGCACCACCTTGTCCTTGACACGCTCTCCCAAAGCCCAGCCTCCCTACCCCGTTTGCGGCCCCGCTTCTTCTTCGCGCAGTTGTTCGCGCAGAGCGGTCTTCAGAATCTTACCGTAATTGCTCTTCGGCAACCGGTCTATGAAGAAGTAGGCACGGGGCCGCTTGAACCGGGCGATGTTGTCAAGGCACAACTGATCGAGCTCGACCTCGGTAACGCTCGTCGCCGCCCGCGGCACGACGAATGCGACCACCTCCTCGCCCCAGTCTGGATGTGGGCGACCGATAACGGAACATTCGAGGACTCCATTGTGGCGCAGTAGCACCTCCTCTATTTCGCGTGGATAGACGTTGGTGCCACCGCTGATAACCATGTCTTTCGAGCGGTCACGGATCGTCAGGAAACCGTCCTCGTCCATAGAACCGAGATCGCCGGTGTGCAGCCAACCGCCACGCAAGGACTCCGCGGTCGCATCAGGGTTGTTCCAATAGCCTTTCATGACAACATCGCCGCGCACCACGACTTCGCCGACCTCGCCCGATGGCAGCGGTTCGTCGTCCGTATCAACGATCCGCACCTCGGTATCCGTGCGGCTGATGCCGGCCGAACGCAGCCGCTCAAGGTAACGAGGATGCTCGCTGTCCGCGTGGTGCGCCTTTGTCAGGATCGTTGCCGTCATCGGCGTTTCACCCTGACCGTAAATCTGCGTGAGCCTCGGGCCGAGGAGCGCGAGCGCCTTGTGGAGATCGCTCACGTACATCGGCGCCCCGCCGTAGACGATGGTATTGAGATTGCGCGTATCGGCGACGCCGGCGGCATCGACATTGACCATGCGGGTGATCAGCGTTGGCACGGCAAAAAAGCTCGTGTTGGGCCATGCGGCAATCAGCCGCAGCATCTCGTCGGGATCGAACTTCCCGCTCTCGGGAATCACACTGGTCCCGGCTTTAGCAACGAACGGCAGGCCATAAAGACCGGAGCCGTGTGAAAGCGGCGCGGCGTGGATGACGGTGGCGCCGGGATGGACCGGCTCGATGTCTGCGAAGTAGCTCAAGGTCATAACGAGAAGGGTGCGGTGCGTTAGGACGGCGCCCTTCGGCCGACCCGTCGTCCCGCTAGTGTAGAAGAGCCAGGCTGGATCCTCTGGTGCGACGTCGGCGACGCGACGATACTCGCCGTCGCCTAGGGCCGCGTAGTCTCGATCATCACTCGAGATTACGGTCTCGAGTGTTTCGGTCTCATCAGCGAGAGCAGCAATGGTGGGCGCGAGTTCCGGGCTGGCGAAGCACACCCGCGCGCCGGAATGGTTCAGAACGTATTGAAACTCGCGAGCGTGCAGACCGACATTTATGGGAACCGCCACCAGCCCCGCGTGCCAGATCGCGTACTTGACCTCCAAATACTCGGGCCGGTTCGACATGGCAATCGCCACTCGCTCGCCTGGTCCGAGACCGAACCGGTCACGCAGGTTGCCGGCCATAACCCCGACCCGACGCGCCAGCGTTGCATAGTCGCAGACGACGCTAGTGCCAATCGCGATGGCCGACAGCGCCCCGTGGCTTAGGGCGGCCTTGTACAACAGTTGTGCAATGTTCATGGCGATTCCCCAGGCTTAGGCTCACCATCCAGCCCGCTATGCTACTACCCGCGGCCGCGGCGCGCGACGCCGCGCAATCCAGCCCGCAGCTCGCATCAACCGATGGTGGCGAGTGCGGGAAACGCCTCGATCAGGAAGTAGCTGAAATCGGCGAGACGGTTGGTGAAAATCATCACACCGGTGATGACGAGGAGCGCACCGGCGCCGGCTTCAACCTTGCGCAAATGCCGTCTGAAGCGTGTGAGGAACCTCATGAAGGGGCCGACGGCCATAGCAGCTGCCATGAACGGCACCCCGAGGCCAAGGGCGTAGGCGGCTAGTAGCGAGACGCCGAAGCTCGTGGAGCCCTCGCTCGCAGCGACGGCAAGGATGGTGGCTAGAATGGGTCCGATGCACGGGGTCCAGCCGAACGCGAAGGCGAGACCCACGATGAAAGCGCCGAGGATGCCGCCCGGCACGCGCTCGAGGTGAAAGCGCGCTTCGCGATTGAGAAACGCTATCCGGAACACACCCATGTAGTGCAGCCCGAAAATGACGATCACAACGCCGGCGATCTGGCTGATCACCACCAGGTTTTCTAGGAGGAGGGCATTGATCGCCGAGGCGGTAGCCCCGAGAGCAACGAACACGGTCGAGAACCCCAAGACAAAGGCGAGAGCGGGCGGGACCACCCGCGATGCCGTGACCGCCGCGGCGTCGGTGCGCGTCAATTGATCCAAACTGGTCCCGGCGACGAAACAGAGGAAGGCCGGCACCAACGGAAGGACGCACGGCGAAAGAAAACTGATGGCCCCGGCGCCGACCGCCACGGGGTAGGAGATCTCCAAGCCGCTCATGTCCGGTGTACTATGGCCTTGGCCCGGGCAGAGATAGGCCGGTTGCCACCGGCAGGCGAATCACGTTGTCGTGGCCGCTGATCGGGGCCGCGTGATCGGGGCCGCGCTAATGGCCGCGTCGCCTGGGCACGGAGGTTGGCTTGACAACGACACTGGACGCCACGGGGCTGCGTTGCCCACTTCCGGTCTTGAAGGCGCGCAAGGCCTTGAAGGGCCTCGCGGCTGGCGATGTTCTCGAGGTGGTGGCGACCGATCCCGGCTCGGTTGCCGACTTCAAGGCCTACTGCGAGAGCAGCGGTCACGGTTTGCTGGACTGTCACCAGGACGACGGCGTCTACCGCTTCCGCATTGGAAAGCGGAGCTAGGGCCGGCGCGCGACCAACGACGCAAGCCAGCCGGCGATCAATGCCATTGTCACCGCGACGAGGCCGTAGCGGATCGGCATTTCGTTTGCGAAATCGAACACCGCGCGCTCGATCCCCGATTTGCTGATGAAGAGCGGTATCGACTTGGCGCTGACGATGCGTTGGTCACGCACGAGATAAACATCGACGCTGTAATCCCCCGGCGGCGCATTCGAGGGGAAGGCTACCATCGTACGGAAGAGGATCGTGTCGAGAAATTGGACCGTGCCTTCCGACTCTTGGTAGAGGCCTTCGCGCGCTTTGTTGCGAACAAGCGCCTCTCGATACATGGCGAGTTCCCCTGGCACTACCTTGGTCAGCGGTTCGAAATCGAGGTAGTCAGTCCCGAGTCGCAGTTCGCGACGGTCAGCTTCGGGAAGGATGTCGGCCAGGGGTGCGCTTGAGGCGACGACGAAATAGCTTGGCACACGGGCGAACCGCACCGAGTCCCGATTGACCCAGATGGCCGCCAGCCGCGACTTGCGGCGTACGATCACCTCCTGCTCGGCGCCACGCACGCTCACCACGACGTCGCCCGGCTCCTCGATCGCGCCGAACAACAAAAGCTCGGCGCCGGCGAAGCTCGACGTGATGGAAATGATTCTCGAGGACAGATCCGCAACCATTCTCTCGGCCGCCGCACCGGTATGGCTGCCAGCAAGTGTGACCGCGAGGACGGCGGTAGCGGCTATCGCGCGCATTATGGATGTCCAAGCGGGATCGCTATCGAGAACATGTCGATCGGCGTGGTGAACAGCCCGTAGGCAAGCCGCGCACAGACGGCCAACACCAGAATGGCGAGCAGGCCGCGCAGCTGCTCGCCGCGGAGGTGCGCTCCCACGCGGGTGCCAAATTGCGCCCCGACTACGGCTCCTGCCAACAACAGGAGCGCAAGCAGCACGTCCACGGTCTGATTGGTCGCCGCATGGAGCACCGTCACTGTGGACGTGACAAAGATAATTTGGAAAAGCGAGGTACCGACGACCACGCCCGTTGGCATTCCTAGCAGGTAGATCATCGCCGGAATCATGATGAAACCACCTCCCACCCCCATGATCGCGGCCAGCACCCCGACGATGAATCCGAGCACCAGCGGGCCGATGGCGCTGATGTAGAGCTTGGACCGGTGAAACCGCATTTTCAGCGGCAACCCGTGCATCCAGTAGTGTTGGTGAGCCTTGCGACGCGGCCGCGGCCCGCCCATCGACCGCATGACGGCGCGCCCGCTCTCGAATGCCATCAGTATCCCGATCACGCCGAGGAACAACACGAAGGCAACCGAGATGGCGAGATCGATCTGTCCGAGTTCGCGGAGGGCTCGAAACAGCCATGTGCCAAGGGCAGAACCGAGCACACCGCCGGCCAGCAGCACGGCACCCATCTTGAAATCGACGTTGCCGCGTCGCCAATGCGCGATTACGCCCGACACCGATGCGGCAACGATCTGATTGGCCTCGGAGGCGACCGCGACCGCAGGTGGCACACCGATGAATATAAGGAGCGGCGTCATCAGAAATCCGCCGCCGACGCCGAACATCCCCGACAGAAACCCCACCGCACCGCCCATGCCGAGCAGCAGAAAAACGTTGACGGACATCTCCGCGATAGGCAGGTAAATCTGCATGCGAAGGCGAAGCCGAAGCCGTCCCTTTACTGAGCGCAGTGTCGACGCCGGCCCACCCGCTGGACTGCGGCGGTCGGGTCGCGTTTCGATCGCGGATGCGAAGCCGCTAGTGTATTAGTGCAGCCTAATATAATGTGCGGCAGCGAACGACAAAAGAGGATGGTGCGGTGAAAGAGCCGGTCGTCGCAACTTCGCCCGAGGTCGCGGATGAGGTGAAGCACACCACGTGTTACATGTGCGCCTGTCGCTGCGGCATCAGAGTTCATTTGCGCGACGGCACGATTCGCTACATCGACGGCAACCCGGACCATCCCGTCAACCGCGGCGTACTGTGTGCAAAGGGCGCCGCGGGCATCATGAAGCAGATGTCGCCGGCCAAGCTGCGGCGACCGTTGCTGAGAACCGGCGAGCGTGGCAGCGGGACGTTCCGCGAAATTGACTGGGACGAGGCGCTCGCGGTCGCCACGGGCTGGTTGCATGCCATCCGCGAGAGCGATCCGCGCAAGCTCGCCTTCTTCACGGGCCGCGACCAAAGCCAGGCTCTTACGGGTTGGTGGGCGAGCCAGTTCGGCACCCCCAACTACGCCGCGCACGGCGGCTTTTGCTCGGTGAACATGGCGGTTGCTGGACTGTACTCCATTGGCGGCTCGTTCTGGGAGTTCGGCGAGCCCGATTGGGACCGGACCCGTCTTTTCGTGATGTTCGGCGTGGCCGAGGATCACGACAGCAACCCCATCAAGATCGGCTTGGCCTCCCTCAGGGGTCGGGGCGGCCGGTTCGTCTCGGTCAACCCGGTGCGCACCGGCTACTCGGCCATTGCGGATGAGTGGATTGTGGTCCGGCCAGGCACCGACGGATTGCTTGTGTTCTCGCTCATTCGCGAGTTGCTGCTCGCTGATCGCGTCGACTTCGCCTATCTCGTCCGCTACACCAACGCGCCATGGCTCGTAATCGACGCGCCCGGCGCACCCGATCATGGTCTCTTTGCGCGCGACGCCAAAGGCCAGCCGTTGGCCTGGGATACCGAGACCGGGGCGTTAGCAAGCGCACTCGAGCCGGGGACCGTACCGGCGCTGGTGGGCTCGCGCCGACTCACGGATGGGCGCGCCGCCGTCCCGGCTTTCGAGCTGATGGCGCGACGGTTCCTCGATCCGGCCTACGCGCCCGAGGCAGTAGCGGCGAAGACCGGAATTGAAGCGGACGTCATTCGGCGCCTCGCTGCCGATATCGCCACGACTGCGTTCGATGAGGAGATCGTCCTCGATCAGCCGTGGACCGACTGGGCTGGGCGGGAACACACTCAGATGGTGGGCCGACCGGTGAGCTTCCACGCCATGCGTGGGATCGCGGCGCACTCGAATGGCTTTCATACGTGTCGCGCGATCCACCTTCTGCAGATGCTCCTCGGCAGCATCGACTGTCCGGGTGGCTTCCGTTTCAAGCCGCCCTATCCGCGGCCCGTACCGCCAGCGGTCGTGCCGGCGGGAAAGCCTGGTGAGGTGAGGCCCGGTCAGCCATTGCCGGGCCCGCCGCTCGGCTTCCCCCGCAGCCCGGCGGATCTCCTTGTCGATGCCGAGGGCCGTCCCCAGCGCATCGATAAGGCCTACTCGTGGGAGGCACCGCTCGCGGCGCACGGCCTGATGCATATGGTGATCCGCAACGCCTGGAGCGGAGATCCCTATCCGATCGACACCTTGCTGCTGTTCATGTCGAACATGAGCTGGAACTCGGCCATGAACGTCGCCGGGACGATCGAGATGCTGACCGACAAGGATCCTGCGACGAGCGAGTATCGCATTCCCCACATCATCTACTCCGATGCGTTCCACTCCGAGATGGTCGCCTACGCCGATCTCGTGTTGCCCGACACCACCTATCTTGAGCGCCACGATTGCATTTCGCTCCTCGATCGGCCGATATCGAGCGCCGCGGCGTCGGCCGATGCGATCCGCCAACCGGTGATCAAGCCGGACCGCGACGTGCGGCCGTTCCAGGATGTGCTGCTCGACCTCGGCGCCCGCCTCGGCCTTCCCGGCATGGCTGGAGAGGACGGCAAGCCTCTCTTCCCGGGGGGATTTCCCGACTATATCGTCCATCACGAACGAGCGCCCGGCATCGGCTTGCTGGCTGGCTGGCGCGGCCGCGACGGCACCGCTCGCGGGCGGGGCGCCGCCAATTCCGATCAGCTGCGCAGCTACGTTGCGCACCAGTGTTTTTTCCGCGACGAACTGCCGCTCGAGATCCAGTTTTTCCGCTACGCCAACCGAGGCTACCTCGACTATGCGACGCACATGGGTTTCCTTGACGAGCCTGAGCCAATCGTGATGGAGCTCTACGGCGAGGTGTTCCAGACGTTCCGCCTGGCCGCGGAGGGGCACGGACCGGTGCAGCCTCCGGCGACGGAGCGCGCGCGCATAGCAGAGTATTTTGATCCGCTCCCCATCTGGTATCCACCGATCGAGGAAGATGGGGTCGACACCGCGCTATATCCCCTGCATGCCATTACCCAGCGGCCGATGGCGATGTACCACGCTTGGGATTCCCAGAACGCGTGGCAGCGCCAGATCCACGCGCGAAACGCCCTATACTTGCATGGGCGCACCGCCGCAAAGCTTGGTGTTGGCGATGGCGACTGGGTCTGGGTCATCAGCCACCACGGACGCGTCAAGGCCCCGGTGCGGCTAATGGACGGGGTTCAGCCCGACACGGTGTGGACGTGGAACGCGATCGGTAAGCGTGCCGGCGCCTGGGGCCTCGCCCCAGATGCACCGGAAGCAAAACAGGGGTTCCTCCTCAATCACCTCATCTCCGACGTGATCGGCGGCGCGGGCGGGCGTCACACCAACAGCGATCCGGTCACCGGCCAGGCTGCTTGGTACGACCTGCGGGTGCGCATCGAGAAGTGCGGGCCGCACGAGGTCGCCGAAACCGCCCCCCATTTTCCCACCTTGCCGAAGCTGCCGAATGCTCCCGAGCCAATGGCTGTCCTGCGATACGGGGCCGATTTCCGGACCCCGCGCGGATCGCCATGACGTCGCTACCCGAGCAGCGCCGATCCAAACCAACCCCAGGCCAGGCGCCGAAGGCACTGGGCCTCGTCATTGATCTGGATATCTGCGTCGGTTGCCATGCCTGTGCTGTCAGCTGCAAGGAGTGGAACACCGGCGGGGCCGCGGCGCCGTTGACCGATCTCGACCCTTATGGCGGCCAGCCCGACGGCGTCTGGTTCAACCGGGTCCATAGCTTCGAGGCCGGCGAAGGCGCAGCTGGCCGCACAGTCTACTTCCCAAAATCTTGTCTGCATTGCGAGGACGCGGCCTGCGTCACGGTGTGCCCAACCGGCGCTTCATACAAGCGCGCAGAAGACGGCATCGTGCTGGTCGACGAGGACACATGCATTGGCTGCAAGCTCTGCTCTTGGGCGTGCCCCTACGGTGCAAGAGAGTTCGATCAGGATGCCGGCGTGATGAAGAAGTGCACCCTGTGCATCGACCGCATCTACAATGATAACCTCGAGGAGATCGACCGCGTGCCGGCCTGCGTCACCACCTGCCCGGTTTCTGCCCGGCACTTTGGCGACCTTAATGACCCCGGCTCGGCGGTATCGCGGCTAGTCGAGGAGCGCGGCGGCTACGATCTCATGCCCGAGATGGGATATCGCCCGACCAACAAGTACCTGCCGCCCCGACCGCGCGCGCAGCGGGCCACTCCCGAGGCCCGACCGGCAGCAACCCCCGAGGGCAAGTTCCTGGCCTGGGTCGATCGTTTGTTTTCGCACTAACGGGCCGGATGCACCCGGCCTACTCCGTCATTTTCTTCACGGTCGCCTCCGGTACCGGCTACGGGCTTCTCGCCAGCCTGGCCTTGGTGGGGCTGGCCGGCGCGCTTCCCGCGAGCGGCGGATTCGCTTGGACCGCGCTGTTGATCGCGTTCGGGCTGATCACGTTCGGCCTCCTTTCCTCGACCTTCCATCTCGGTCATCCAGAGCGTGCATGGCGCGCACTGAGCCAATGGCGATCTTCCTGGCTATCGCGCGAGGGGCTGCTGGCGGTCGCGACCTATCCCGTGGCTGGCCTGTGGGCAATCGGCTGGCTCTTCCTCGCTCCCGTGTCGGGAGAACTTGCCCCGCTGCCGGCATGGGTACGGGTAGCCGCGCTGGCGACGGTTCTCCTTTGCGTGATCACGGCGATTGCGACAGCCATGATCTACCGCAGCCTCAAGCCGGTTCATCAGTGGCACAACGATTGGGTCGTGCCCGGCTACCTCGCCCTTGGCGCCATGGCCGGCGCGGCATGGCTACATGCTCTCGCGGTTGCGTTCGAAGTCCTAGCAGGATGGACGGGCTGGCTCGCGGTCGCCCTCGTGATCCCGGCCTTGGTCCTCAAGCTCGGCTATTGGCGCTACATCGATTCGAGCCGTGGCCGCACCACGCCCGAAACGGCGACGGGCCTCGGAGAACTCGGCCGAGTACGGCTCCTCGACCCGCCGCACACGGAAGAAAACTACCTGCAGAAGGAGATGGGCTTTCGCATCGCCCGCAAGCACGCCTCGAAGCTCAGGCGGCTGGCGATTAGCGCTGGCTTCATCGCTCCGCTTTGTGCGACGGTGGTCGCAGGCCTCGTGTCGGGCTGGCTCGCCGCGATCCTGGCGCTGATCGCTGCGCTGAGCATGATGGCAGGGTTGCTGGTCGAGCGCTGGCTGTTCTTCGCTGAGGCCAAGCACAGCGTCATGCTGTACTACGGCGCCGATCGTGCATGAGTTGAGGCCTACGCCTCGATGAGCGACGCCGGGTCAGAGCGTCGCGCCGCTCGCGCGCAGTACATGTCATAGAGAACATCGATGATGCGGCTCGCCTCGTTGCCGGCGAGCGAGTAGTAGATCGTTTGCGCCTCCCGCCGCGTCCTGACGAGGCCGTCGCGGCGCAGTCGCGCGAGATGTTGAGACAGTGCCGATTGGCTCAGGCCTACCAAGCGCTCGAGCTCGCCCACGGAGTGTTCGCCGCCGGCGAGCTGGCATAGCACAAGGAGCCGGTGCTCGTTACTCAGCGCCTTCAACAGGCGGCTGGCCCGGCGCGAGTTCGCGCGCATATCGTCGAGCTGCATACGGGCAGTGTCGGCAAACGGCCGAGTGCCGTCAACTTGGACGGCGCGGTGAGACAGAGGCCCGGTGGGTCTTAAAAGCGCCAGGAGGCGCCAAGCGTGACGCTTGAGTTGATGAACTCGAAGTTCGGCAGCGTGGATTCCGTTACGTTGCGCTGTAGCGTGCCGATCAAGGTGACCGCGTCCGTTACCGGCACCGCCGTGAACAGCGTGAACTCATACTCCCGATCCCGGCGCCCGACGTTCGGGTCAACAAGCACGGTCGGTTCGTCGAAACGCGTCGTGCTGCGCGACAACGTCGCCGAGGTAGTCCAGGGATCACCGCTCTCGCCGACTTGGAAGGGCTGGGGGTACACGTGGGTGGCACTTACTGAGAATTCGAGCTCTTTGTTAGTGTTTTGATCGGTATTGGCATCCTGATTGCGAAAGAGCACCGCACCGCTAACGAGCCAATCCGCTGTCACGGCGTAACGCGCACCTAGCCGCAGCTGTGCTTCGGAGCCGCTCTGTTCGCCGGCCGTCGGGCGCTAGTTGATTCGCATTGAAATCGCGCACCCGCCACCGAACGTCCACCTCGGTACTCAGGTTGATCTCATATTCCTTGGCCAAGTTGATCCCGACGCCAGCCGACTGCAGGAAATGGGCATTATCCAGCCACACTTGGTCGGTGATGAAGTACGGCCTGACGCTCGCGCCTTGGATATGGTCGGTTCCGAACGCAACGCGCGGGGGGACAGCACGAACAACTCCACCTGTTTTTGGTCGTTGTGCCGCGTGCCGTACGCGAAGCCGTTGCTCTCCCAGACCGAACCGAGCTGGTCTTGCCCATCGTAGATGTGACGCACGGTGCCACTCAGGAACGCGTTGTTGTCCGCCTTCGACGTAAAGTTCCCGTCCAGCGCTGCATCGAAGCCCGCAGCACGCACCGCCGTCGAGCCAGGCCCTGAATTCGCATTGGTCTGATAGCGCCAACCGCCGTATATCGAGCCGGAAAGCTGAGACGGCGACAGCCGCTTCTCGATTTCGGCAAGGAACACCTCGACCCGCTCACGCACCACATCCGGCACATCGGGTCCCTCGATCGCCCGAGTCAGGTAGGCCCGAGCCAGCGCCTTCGCTACCACTGGACGGTGGCCTACCTCACCCCGGGCGGCCAATCGGTCCAGCTCTGGGAGCGCAAGGTCAACACCTTCTGGAAGCCGGTTCTGTGGTTCGTCAACGACCCAAACGACGCCGGATACCCGGGCGAGTGGGTCGGCGACGTGGCGCGCAGCGATGCCAACGACAACGACAAGCGTTTCCACCATTGGGGGCAGTCGGAAAGCGGCATGGCCGATCTGGTGCGCCGCTTCACCCGTGCCGGCGAGACGGTGTTCGATCCCTTCCTCGGCGGCGGCACCACCGGCGTCGCGGCCCTCGGCCTGAACCGCCTATTCATCGGCTCCGACAGCGACGGGGCGGCCGTGAAACAGGCCCGCGGCCGTCTTCTGGAGACCCTGCGGGAGGTGCGCCATGCAGGTTAGGCGGGAACGCTCGGGCTGGCGCGACCGGGAACTCTCCCTGCGCCATCGCCGCTGGGGCTGGAACTGTCCGGCAATGGATATCGACTTCCTGGAGTTCCATGCGGGCGCGCCGGTGGCCCTGATCGAATGCAAGCTGGAACATGCCCAGCCCTGGGACCTCGACGGCAAGCCGGCGCGCGCCTTCATGCGCCTCGCCGAACGGGCGGGCCTTCCCGCCTTCTACGTGGTGCGCGCGGCCGATTTCTCATGGTGGCGGGTGCGGGCGCTCAACGGTCTCGCCCGGAGCCATCTGGGCGGGAATGAGCGCCGGCTCACGGAACCCGAGTTCATCTCGCTGCTCTATGCGCTGCGGGGCCTCGATCTGCCGCCGGAAACGGCCGCCCGGGGCTATTGCCGGGAGGATCGATCCTGATGCTGGACTACAACCATTCGGCCAGCTTCGCCGAGGGCATCAACGCGCTAATCGACGCCGGCCTGGAAGCGGAGAACGCCGCGCGGACGCCCCGCGCCTATCTCGGCGGCTCGCGCCTCGGCGTGCCGTGCGAGCGCGCGCTCCAGTACGAGTATGCCCAAGCGCCGAAGGACGACGGCGCCGACTTCGACGGCAAGACGCTGCGCATCTTCGCGGCCGGCCATGTATTCGAGGATCTCGCCGCCGGCTGGCTCCGCGCCGCCGGGTTCGAACTCTACACCAACCGCGGCAACCGGCCGGACGGTGGCCAGTTCGGCTTCTCGGTCGCCGGCGGGCGCATCCGCGGCCATGTCGACGGGATCACCGCCGCCGCGCCTAAGGGCCTGCTCCCGGCCGCGCCCGCGCTCTGGGAGTGCAAATCGCTCAACGCCAAATCGTGGAAGGACACCGCGAAGCGGGGCGTCGCGGTCTCGAAGCCCGTCTACGCCGCCCAGATCGCCGTCTACCAGGCCTACATGGAGGCGAGCGTACCGGGGATCTCGACCAACCCGGCGCTCTTCACCGCGATCAACAAGGACACCGCCAAGCTCCATCACGAGCCGGTGCCGTTCGACGGCGCGCTGGCTCAACGCATGAGCGACAAGGGCGTGCGGATTATCCGGGCGACCGAGGCCGGCGAGCTGCTGCCGCGCATCGCCCAATCCGCCGATTTCCATGAATGCCGCTTCTGCCCCTGGGCGGACCGCTGCTGGAGGACCGAGACATGAGCGACGACACGGATACCGACGGCATTCAAAGCGGTGACACCCCCGGCACCAACGCTCCAGATAGCGATGCTCCAGACACCGACAACATCGTCGATATCAATCGCTGGCGCGACTTCAACGATGCCGAACCCCAGCAGCTCGACGGCGCCTGGCCCGCTCATGCCGTCGAAAGCACCGGCGAGCTCAAGTCGCGCATGCTGGTCAACATCCGCGGCGTGCTCTCCTACCTCTTTCCGGGCGGCGTCTTCCAGAGGGGCAAGTTCTTCGTCGGCGACATCCACGGCAATCCCGGCGACAGCCTCGTGGTCGAGATCGAGGGCCGCAAGGCCGGTCTGTGGCACGACTTCGCGACCGGCGAGGGCGGCGACATCATCGGGCTCTGGGCGGCGGCCACCGGGCGCGATGCCAGGATCGACTTCCCAACCGTCATCGCGGACATCCTCGCCTGGCTCGAGGGCCGCACCCGGACCCTTCAAGAAGACCGGGCCGGCAAGCCTCGAAGAAAGAAGCCGCCGGTCGATGAGCTCGGCCCGATCACCGCCAAGTGGGACTATCTCGACGACGACGGCCGGCTGATCGCCGTCGTTTATCGCTACGATCCGCCCGGCGGCAAGCAGTTCCGGCCCTTGGACGTGCTCGCGCGCAAGAAGAAGGCGCCCGATCCGCGTCCGCTATACAACCGGCCCGGCATCAAGGCGGCCGCCGACGTGATCCTCGTCGAGGGCGAGAAGGCCGCCGCGGCGCTGATTGAACAGGGCCTCTGCGCCACCACCGCCATGAACGGCGCCTCGGCCCCGGTCGAGAAAACCGACTGGTCGCCGCTCAAGGCCAGGCGGGTGGTGGTCTGGCCCGATCACGACGAGCCCGGCCGGCACTACGCGCTCGCTGCCGCCCAGGCCGTGCTCGCGGCCGGCGCGGCAGCGGTCTCCGTCCTCAATCCTCCCGCCGACAAGCCCGAGAAGTGGGACGCGGCCGACGCCGTGGCAGCCGCATCGCAATTTTGGATGGCAGAGCACCAGCCGACAATGCGGAACTCCAAGCGGTAACGGCGAAGGTGGAAAACCTGCCAAGCCGATCCCGGGCCCAAGGTCCCGGGATCGGCGGGCCGGGAACGACCCCTTCCGAAGGCACGACCGATCATCAGGAGCCTTTACCACTGGTCATCGATGACTTCTCACGTGCCGTCATGGCGAAGATCGTCGAGAAATGTGGCACACGCGACTACTGGGAAGACTGGGCGAAAGACGTGGCCGAGATTGCGGAACGTCATGTCACCAGGATCGCCAGCCTTGTGGAGCAACCGGAAAGCGATGCCCGGACATTCTTCCAGGACTTCCTTCTGGAGCTCCGCGACGATCTCAATGATTCCATTACGGAGCACGACGCCATCGAGATGCTGGCGCAGCATCTGATCACCCGTCCCGTGTTCGACGCGCTGTTCGAAGGTCATGCCTTCGTCGACAGGAACCCCGTCTCGGTGGCGATGACGGAGGTTCTTTCGGTGATCGACGAGGCCCAGGTCGACCGCGAGGCGAAGAGGCTGGAAGGCTTCTATGCGTCGGTCCGCAGGCGAGCAGCCGAGATCACCGATTCGCAGGCGCGGCAGAACCTGATCGTCGAACTCTACGACAAGTTTTTCCGGGGCGCGTTTCCGCGCACCGCGCAGATGCTCGGCATCGTATACACGCCGGTCGAGATCGTGGACTTCATCATCCGGTCGGTGAATGAGGTGCTGCAAGACGAATTCGGTCAATCCCTCGGCTCCGAGGGTGTCCATATTCTCGATCCATTCGTCGGCACGGGCACCTTCATCACCCGATTACTGCAATCGGGCCTGATTGCGCCCGAGGACCTGGAGCGCAAATACCAAGAGGAAATTCACGCCAACGATATTGTGTTGCTGGCCTACTACATCGCAGCAATCAATATCGAGACCGTCTTTCACGATGCCGCCGGACGCGCTGACTACCTGCCTTACACGGGAATCTGCCTGACCGACACCTTTGCGCTGCACGAAGGCGACGACGAACTGTCGTTCTACATGAAGGACAACACCGATCGCCGGGAGCGGCAGAAGGCAACCGACATCCGAGTGATTGTCGGCAATCCGCCCTATTCCGTGGGCCAAAAAAGCCAAAACGACAATGCGAAGAACGTGGCATATGCGCGACTGGACAAAAGGATCCGGTCTACCTACGCGGATTGCTCCAATACCACCCTGTTGCAAAATCTCTACGACAGCTACATCCGGGCAATCCGCTGGGGTAGCGACCGGCTGGGGAAGGCTGGGGTGATGGCTTTCGTTTCCGGCAGCGCCTGGATCGAGCGTGCCTTTGCCGATGGGTTGCGCAAGTGCTTGGTCGAGGAGTTTGCTAGCGTCCACGTATTTCATCTTCGCGGCGATATCCGCAAAAGCATGTTGTCCGGCGGTCTGGCAGGCGAAGGCGAAAACGTGTTCGGACAAGGAAGCATGACAGGTGTTGCGATCTCCGTCTTCGTCAAGAACCCGGATTCGGTGGACCAGGGACGCATCCTGTTCCATGACATCGGAGATAATCTGAACCTGAAACAGAAGTTCGACATCGTCAGGCGCTACGGCAGCATCGGCTGGATTGGGAAAGCGAACGAATGGACCCGGATCATCCCCGACAAGCATGGGGATTGGCTGGACCAGCGTGATTCGAGCTTCGAGGTGTATCCGAAGATCGGCGACAAGAAGGACGATGCCGGAAAAGTATTGTTCGAGAATTATTCTCTAGGCGTGGTCACCAACAGGGATCCCTGGTGTATCAATCCTTCCCGAACAGCCTTAAGCGACAACGTTGGATCGACGATCGACTTCTACAATAGCGAGTTGGCGCGCTGGCAGGCTGCAAAGACCGGTGCGGGATCTGCAGGAAACACGCCTCTTAGAGTCGATGACTTCATCGACGCAGATCCCACCAAGATCAGCTGGTCCCGTGCTCTCAAGCAGGACGTTCAGAAAGGAAAGGGTCTTGAATTAAGCGATGGATTGTTCGTGCCCTGCATGTACCGCCCCTTCACGAAACGATGGCAATACTTTAGCCGCCGACTCAATGAGATGGTCAATAAAATGCCACGAATCTTCCCAAACGGGGAGCTGCCCAACCGGGTCATCGCTGTGACGGGAAAGGGCGGGCGATCAGGATTCTCGGCGCTGATGATGGATGCATTGCCAAACCTCCACACAATCGATACAGGCCAGTGCTTTCCGTTCTGGCTCTACGAAAGGGACGAGCAAGCAGATGCCGATCTTCTCGGAGAACGGGTTTCAGGCTACCGACGCCTAGATGCGATTACCGACTATGGCCTGCGGCACTTTTGCTCCGCGTACCCGTCGGAGACAGTCACGCGGGAGGATATCTTCCACTACGTCTACGGTTTGCTTCATTCCGAAGATTACCGCAGGCGCTTTAGCGCGAATCTCGTCAAGGAGTTGCCACGTATCCCGTGCGTAAAGCCGGTGGAGGACTACCGCGCTTTTCGCGACGCCGGGAAGCATCTCGGCGAATTGCATATCGGTTACGAGTCTGTCGATCCTCATCCGGCCTCCATCGACACCGATGGTGAACTGCTCATGACGGCCCCGGAGGAGGTCTACCGGGTCACGAAGATGCGGCAACCGGGATCGGGCCGGAACAAGGATCGATCGACGGTCATCTACAACGCGCACATCGCTATTCGCGACATCCCCGAGCAGGCTTGGGACTACGTCGTGAACGGCAAGCCCGCACTCGCCTGGGTCATGGAGCGCCAGTGCGTCAGGACCGACAAGGCGAGCGGAATCGTGAGCGATGCCAACCGCTACGCAGTAGAGACGGTCGGCGAACCTCGTTATCCGCTCGACCTGTTCCTGCGAGTTATCACGGTCAGCCTGGAGACCATGAAGATCGTGCGAGCACTTCCGGAATTGACGATTGAATAAAAAAGTTAAGCCGTTTGATACCGCTCGACCTGGGGTTCAATTGGATTGTCCCAACGAACGATACTAACATTTTTGTTAGACGAACACCGTCGCAGGGAAGGCCTGATCTGGTTGTAGCGTCGTCGCCACCGTTCAATGAGCACTTCAGTGGCGCATCCGGCGACGGCCGCTAATCCGCCCCTATGGCGGCTTGTCGTTCTAGTACTGAGAGTCCCGGCACTGCCGCCTGGATGGCCGCTTCGAGATCGACTCCGGCTGGGAGACGCGGCGAGGCGGCGAACGGCGCCCCTGCCGTGCAGCGATCAAATCGGAGAGGGTTCGAACCCAGTTTTGTTCCCTCCATCATCCAAAAGCGGCCTCAAGATTGGCCGAAACATCATTCGCCGCGGACATGTGCGCAGCACGCCGTGGTCTGCACTTGGGTGTAACCAGGCATCTTGCCGAACTGGGGTCAGGAACGACGTGCACGACCGCTCGGAAGCGCGCAGAGTTTCGCTCCCTCATGGGTCCACAGTGGGTCCACGCGCCAAATGGCCCTCGATCGTCGGAAAAGAGAAAGCCCTCTAAGTATTTGACTTAACGGGCTTTATTTGGTTGCGGGGGTAGGATTTAAAGTGCGTCAGGCTAACTGACAAAGGACAGGAGATGAAAGTTCTCCGGAACGAAGGATGAGCCGATCCACGTTTCTCCGCGAGCCGTGCGCCGGCAGCCGTGAGGCTGTCGGTGAAGCGTCGGTAGCGGCGCGTGTGGGCGGGGCTATTGAGCGCCGAAACCTACGCATTCGAAGTGCCGAGACTCTTTCAAAGGTTGAAGGCAACACCGGTTGTGCTGCGATGGTCAGGCACGGTCGGGCTTCGCGGCGTCGAAGAACCCAGGCACGCACGTACGTCCTTTGTCGGGACCTGAGAGGTCTTCCTGTTGTCCCGGATGTGCCCGGGACCGCATCGGAAAGGAGGTAATCCGATGCCGATGATGAACGACGGGAAGAAGTCAGACCCGGCCATAATAGCGAAGAAGCCGTCGAACGAAGCGGTGCAAGCCGTTGAGGAGTTGGTGGAGCCAAGGGCCGGGACCGACGGGAATCCGGGAGATCGGCACACGGACCAAACACTGAGTTGGGCCCCTGTGTTCCAGTCGATCGAGCGGATACGGCAATTCTTCAAGAGGAAGCCACGGGAGCGACTGACGGCGCTGCTGCACCACATCACGCCCCTGGCGCTGGGGGAGGCGTATCTTGCGTTGAGGCGAGACGCGGCCCCGGGTGTCGACGGCGTGACATGGCGAGTGTACGCCACGGGGCTGGACGAGCGACTGCTCGATCTGCACCGGCGTGTACACAGCGGCGCTTATCGAGCGACGCCGGTCCGGCGGGTGAACATCCCGAAGCCGGACGGGGGCACACGCCCGCTCGGGATCGCGGCACTTGAGGACAAGATTGTTCAAAGGGCCGTGGTCGATGTGCTTCTGACGCCGTTTACGAGGCGGCTTTCCTGGGTTTCAGCTATGGATTCCGACCGGCGCGCGGGGCGCATGATGCGCTCGATGCCCTGGCCTACGGCATCGAACGGCGCGAGATGCACTGGATCGTGGATGCGGATATCCGCGGCTTCTTCGATGAGATCTCCAGAGGCTGGTTAGTTCGGTTCCTGGAACATCGCATTGGCGACCGACGATTGCTGCATCTGATCGCCAAGTGGTTACGCTCGCAGCTTCCATTCGGGCAGCGGCGTGCCGCCGCCGCTCGGATCGTTGGCCTGATCCAGCATGGACGGCTCGTAGGCAAGATCGAGATGCTCACAAATGCCGGCGACCACTGTTGCCGGATCAGCCGTGAGATCCTCATAGCGGACGGTCGTGAAACGATCGGCGTACGCGACCGCGTAGCGTTGGATGGACGCCGTAGCCCGGCGCCATTGCGCGGCGTGGTGAACGACGTTGCTGCGATTGTAGTCCGTCTTGCGCCACGACAGGCTGACATCGCGCGGATCGCGTACGAGGCACACGAACCGCGCGGCGGGAAACTCCCGCACGATGACCGGGACGAAGCGAAGGTGCGATGGCGTCTTCTCGCCCCACCGAGCGCGGCCGTAGCGGTCCGCATAGGCGCCGATCACCGTGCCCAGCACGGCATCATGGGTAAGCGGGTCACGCGCCATCAGAGCACCTTGGATGTCCGCCAGCTCCGCCGCCGTGAAGTTCATGCCGGCCACCTCGGGCCCGGACAGGAAACGCGTGATGAACGACCGCGCCGCGGCTGGGCTCCGCAACGCGTTATCGCGGCCGGCACGGCGCCAGTAGCGATTGAAATAGTGCAACTCCATGGGAATCACGACGTCGCTGTGCGAGCCGATGATGCGTCGCAGGAGCGAGGTTCCCGACCGCGCGTTACCGACGATGAAGATGGGTGGGTTAGCCAACGATCGCTTCCCGTATGGCGCGTCTAGCCGAGCGCAACCCTGGGCTAGGATTGTACCATTGTGCGCCACGCTCAGTTCGGGCAGCACGGGTATAATGCCTTCGCAATCCGGCGGGGCGGGGCCATGGCGCTGTTGAGCCTGCGCAATCTCGAGACCTACTACGGCCCGATCGCGGCGATCCGCGGGGTGAGCCTCGATGTCGAGGACGGCGCCATCGTCACGGTGCTCGGCGCCAACGGTGCCGGCAAGACCACGGTGCTCAAGACCATCTCAGGGGTGATGGACCCGGCCAAGGGCACCATCGCCTTCGCGGGCGAGGAGATCCAGGGCGCCGACCCCGACCGAATCGCTGGCCGCGGCATCGGCCACGTGCCGGAAGGACGCGAGCTGTTCCCGCAGCTCACGGTGCGCGAGAACCTGATGATGGGTGCCTATCTGCGGCGCGATTCGCAGGGCGTACAACGCGACCTCGGCCTTGTGCACGGCTATTTCCCGGTGCTCGAAGAGCGGTGGTCGATGCTCGCCGGGCGGCTCTCGGGCGGCGAGCAACAGATGGTGGCGATCAGCCGGGCGCTGATGGCCCGGCCCCGGCTGTTGCTGCTGGACGAGCCCTCGCTCGGGCTCTCGCCGCGGCTGGTCAAGGAGATCTTCGCCATCGTCGAGCGCATCCGTACGGAGCAGGGCGTGACTATCCTGCTGGTCGAGCAGAACGCCCAAGTGGCGCTCTCGCTCGCCGATTATGGCTATGTGCTCGAGGTCGGGCGGGTGGCGATGGAGGGGCCGTGCGCCAAGCTCTTGGCCCACGCCGACATCCGCGAGTTCTACCTCGGCCAACGGGAAAGCGGGATACGCGGCGAGCGACGCTGGAAACGGAAGAAGCAATGGCGCTAAAGGATGCGGCCGACGAGCGCGCGAGCGTGCCGGCGGGCATGCCCGCCGCACAGCCTTTGACCGTCCCCGCCCTGTTCGAGGCGGCGCGGGCGCGTGGTGAGGCGCCGGCGTTGCGCGAGAAGCGCCTTGGCATCTGGCACGGTATCAGCTGGGCTGAGTTCGGCGAGCGGGCGGAAGCGGTCGGCCTCGGCTTGCGCGCCCTCGGGATCAAGCGCGGCGAGCGCATCGCCATTTGCAGCGAGAACCGGCCCGAGTGGCTGTACGCCGATCTCGGCGCGCTGGGGATCGGCGCGGTTTCGGTCGGTGTCTATACGACAAGCGCCGCCGCGCAGGTACGCTACGTCGCCACCGACTGCGGCGCCCGGGTCTATTTCGCCGAGGACGAGGAGCAGCTCGACAAGTGCCTCGCGATGCGCGATGCGCTGCCGAGCCTGGTCCGGATCGTCGTGTTCGACACCAAGGGCCTCGCCGGCCTCCAGGATCCCGGCGTCATGGGCCTCGATGACCTGATCGCCCTCGGGCATGACTACGCCAAGGTTCATCCGGACGAATGGGCATCCTCGGTGGCCGCCGCGAGCGAAGACGATCTCGCCATCCTGATCTACACCTCGGGTACGACCGGCCCGCCGAAGGGCGCGATGATCAGCCATCGCAACATCCTGTTTCAGGTGCAGGCTCTGAAGGAGCTGGTGCCGGAGGGTCCCGAGGACGAGCTGTTCTCGTTCCTGCCCTTGAGCCACATCGTCGAGCGGGTCTTCACCTGCTACCGGCCACTCGGCACCGGCTCGGTCGTGAATTTTGCCGAGAGCCCGGAGACGGTGCCGGAGAACCTGCGCGAGGTGGCGCCCACAGTGTTCTTCGCGGTGCCGCGGATCTGGGAGAAGCTCTACTCCGGCATCGTGCTGGCGCTCGCGGAAGGAACGGCGTTCGAGCAAGCGGCCTATCGGCTCACGCTCGGGCTCGGCCAGCGCGCCGCACGATACCGGAGCGCCGAGCGGCCGGTACCGTTCGGGTTGGCCCTGGCTGACTGGTGCGGGTGCACACTCGTCTTGCGGAACGTGCGCCGTCTGCTAGGCCTCGACCGGGCGCGGCTGCTGCTGTCGGGGGCGGCGCCGATCTCGCCCGATCTCATCCGCTGGTACCACGCGCTCGGCCTCGACTTACGCGAGGGCTACGGCCAGACCGAGAACACCGCGGTCGCCACCTTTCACGCCCGCGGCCCCCAGGCGATTGGTGCCGTGGGCCAGGCGCTGCCCGGCACCGAGCTGCGCCTCGCCGATGACGGCGAGGTGCTGTTGAAGGGCCCGCACGTGTTCATGGGCTATCTCGGCTTGGCCGAAAAGACCACGGAAACGCTGCGCGGCGGCTGGCTCCACACCGGCGACGTTGGCGAGCTCGATGCCGCCGGCAACCTCCGCATCACCGAGCGCAAGTCCGACATCATCATCACCGCCGGTGGCAAGAACATCACGCCCTCGGAGATCGAGAACCAGCTCAAGTTCAGTCCGTTCATCAGCGATGCCGTGGTGATCGGCGATGGTCGGCGCTACCTCGTCTGCCTGGTGATGATCGACTATGACAACGTCGCCAAGTTCGCGCAGGACCACAGCGTGCCGTTCACCAACTTCGCGAGCCTCACCCGGGCCGAGCCGGTGCGGGCGCTGATCGGCGAGGCGATCGAGGCGGTCAACCACGACCTCGCCAGGGTCGAGACGGTCAAGCGGTTTGCGCTGATCGATACCGAGCTCACGCCCGAGGACGAGGAGCTGACGCCGACGATGAAGCTCAAGCGCAAGTTCGTGAATGAGAAGTATCGCGACGTGGTAGAATCGCTCTATCAGGACGCTTCCTAAGTGTGGCGACAACAGGGGGAAACGGGATGAGAATCGCGGCGTGGGCGGCGATCGCCGCCGTCGTGCTGCTAGGGCAGGCTTTGCCCGCGGCGGCCGAGACCCAGGGAGTCACCGACACCGAGATCGTGCTCGGCTCCCACCAGGACCTGAGCGGTCCGATCAACTTCTTCGGCGTGCCTATGAAGAACGGCCTGGAGATGGCGGCCGAGGAGATCAACGCGGCCGGCGGGATCCACGGCCGCATGATCCGTATCGTCGTCGAGGATTCAGCCTACGATCCCAAAAAGGCGGTGTTGGCGACCCAGAAGCTGCTGAGCCGGGACAATATCTTCGCGATGATCGCCTCGCTGGGCACGCCGACCTCCGCCGCGACCATGCCGTTGATCTTGAAGAAGGGACTGCCACACCTCTTTCCGATGTCACCGGCCGACCTGTTTTTCAAGCCGCACGATCCGCTCAAGTTCGGGTACTTCTCACCGTATTACGACCTGATGCGCTTCGGCGTGAAGCACTTGGTGGAGCAGAACGGCTACAAGAGCGTGGGTATCCTCTACCAGGACGACGGCTACGGCGAGATCATCCGGGCCGGGGTGGCCGATCAGCTCGACGCGATGGGCATGGAGCTGGTCTCGGAGACCACCTACAAGCGGGGTGCCACCGATTTCGCCACCCAGATCGCCAAGCTGAGGAGCGACGGTGCTGATCTGGTGACGCTCGGCACGGTCATCCGCGAGACCGTCGGGGCGGTCAAGACCGCGCGCGCCATGGGCTGGGACGTCGATTTCCTGGTGAGCGGCGCGGGCTATGCCCAGACGGTGGCGGCACTCGGCGGCGAAGCGATGAACGGGCTCTATGCCACCGGGCAAACGCCCATTCCCTACGCCGATACCGCGCCGGCCGCGGTGCAGGAGTGGATGAAGCGCTATGAGGAGCGCTTCGGCCAGCCGGCGGGCATCGAGGCCGCCTACACCTACGATGCGATGCACCTGTTCGCCGAGGGGGCGCGCAACGCCGGACCCGACCTGACGCCGGAATCGCTGGTGGCGGGCCTCGAGCAGATCGACGGCTACCAGGACATCTTCGGCGGTCCGCCGGTGAGCTTCTCGAAGGATAGCCACCTGCCGCGCTCCCACGGCTTCATCGCCCAGGTCGAGAACGGCCGCTGGGTGCAAAAGACCGGCATCCTCGCCTACTGAGGCCACGCGCAGGCTTGGCTGACGCGCCGCAACCAACCGTTGCCCCCGCCGTCCCCCTGGACGGCGGGCACCTAGCGCAGTTCGTCGGCAATGCGGCGGCGCGGCGGGCCGAGTGGTTCCGCTACTACTCGGAGAAGCGGATCACCCATCAGTGGCTGCAGGTGCACCTGTTGGCCGGGCTCGAGGTCGCGAGCGTGCTCGAGGTGGGGCCGGGGCTGGGGCTGGTCTCGGCGATGCTCGGCAATGTCGGCTTCGCGGTGACCACCCTCGACATCGCGCCCGCACCCCACCAGAGCGCGGGCATCGCTCACATCGTGGTGGACATCGGCCGGGTCGATCCCGAGGACATCGCCGGTTTCGATGCCATCGTTTGCTGCGAGATGCTCGAGCACCTGCAGTGGGGGGAGGTCGACGGCGTCTTGCGGGTTTTTCGCCAATCGGGGCGCACTATGTCGTGATCTCGGTGCCCTATCAGGGCTTCCAAATCGACTGGCGGCTCTATCTCAACCGCTTTCTCGTGCGTCAGCGCTTCGCGTTCCGCAAGCTCAACTTTCTCAAAACCTTCCGCAGTCTCGATCCGACCGATTCGTGGGCGCATTAAGTGGGAGGTGGGCTACCGCGGCTTTGGCATCGCCGCCCTCGAGGCGAAGCTTGTCGGCGCTAGCTTCACGTTACGCGAGCGCACGTCAGCTCACCCTGCCGCTCGGTGTTCTATCTGCTGGCCAACCCGGACGCGGTTGCATGAGGCGGCTTGCCGGCGTGCTAGCGGTCGGCCTGGTGCTCGCACTTGTTGTGGGCCTGGGCGGCTGCGAGAGCCTCGGCTTCCACGCCGAGGGCTCGCCCGACAACGTCGATTGGGGCATCAGCCTCGACCTCTGAGGCCGACCCTCACCCTCCCGCGGCTCGCGGGTCCCTCCTTCTCCCGCTTGCGGGAGAGGGTCCGGGGTGAGGGGTGTTGGGATCGATGCGGCGTCAGATGATGAACTTTGTGAAGCCGCCGTCGATGTTCCAACACGCGCCGGTGACGAAGCTCGCGCGGTCGGAGGCGAGCAGGGCGACGATGCCGGAGACCTCATCGGGCCGACCGAAGCGGTGGATCAAAAGGTTCTGCGAGGAGAGGGCGGTGAAGACCTCATCGACGTCCTTGCCGAGGCTGGGAACGAACACCTCCTGGGCCATACGTTCCCACAGCGGGGTGCGGATCAGCGCTGGGTTGACGGCGTTGACCCGGATGTTGTCGGGGCCGAGGTCCTGGGCCAGCGTCTTGGTCATCGACAGCATCGCCGCCTTGGCCGAGTTGTAATCGATCATGCCGCCGAGGCCGGTGTGGCCCGAGACCGAGGCGATGTTGATGATGTTGCCGGCGCCGGTTGCCTTGATGTGCGGCACCGCCGCGCGGGTCGCGCGCACCGCGCTCCACAGTGTTACGTCGTAGATCTTCTGCCATTCCTCATCGGCATCGGCGATGGTGCGGCCGATGACCGCATCGCCGGCGTTGTTGACGAGGATGTCGAGCCGGCCGAAGTGATCGACCGTCTCCTTGACGAAGCGCTCGATGTCGGCCGGCTTGGTCATGTCCGCGGCAACAGCGAGAACATCGCCGCCCGCATCCGCGATCTCCTTACGGGTTTCTTCCAGGGTCTCGGCCCCGCGCGCACAGATCGCGACCTTTGCCCCTTCGGCGGCGAGCTCGACGGCGATCGCCTTGCCGAGGCCGGCGCTCGAGGCGGTGATGAGCGCGACCTTATCGGTTAGACCGAGGTCCATGTTCCCCTCCCTCTAGCTCGTTGATGCCCTGGCCCCGCTTAGAAGGCGGGGAACAGCCGATCCCTCGGATACTCGGCGCCAGCGACGTGCTGGATCGTGACCGCCCGCACCATTTGGTAAGTGCGGATGCGGAACGCCGGATCGCACGACATGCGGGTATAGGTGTCCTTCGGCTTGACGTCGTACTCGTCGCGCATCCACTCCATCAGGTTGAAGCAGGCATCGTAGACCGCTTGCTCGTACGGCAGGTTGATGCCGACGGCGACGACGCTGTCGGGCTTGTCGATGCGCACGCAAGGGATGCGCTTGTTCTTGATCACCTTGCAGCTGAGCTGGATGGTGGCCCGGGTTTCATCGGCGATGGCGGTGAACTCGGTATCGCCCTGACTGCCGTGGATGTCGCCGACATAGAGGAGCCCGCCCTCGTGGTAGGAGTTGAGGTAGATCGTGTGGCCCGGCGCGACGTCGCGGCAGTCGATGTTGCCGCCGAACGGGCCTTGGCCGAGGAGTGAGGTAAACACCTCGCGCTCGGGCGCGGTGGCGAGAGTGCCGCAGAACGGCTCGAGGTCCCACGTGAGCTTGTCCGAGTACTTGCCGGTGCCGTCACGAGTGTGGCCGCTGGGCCCCGGGAAATGCTCGATGACGTGGACATGCTCTTCGGCGCAGCCTTCCCATTTGCGCGAATCGTGCAGGGGGCCGAGGCCGGGGATGATGCCGGAGAAGCCGTAGCGCCAGGGATCGATCCAATCGATGGTGACCGCCACCAGATCGCCATTCTCGCAGCCCTCGATATGAATCGGGCCGACCACCGGGTTGAAGGTCGGCGGCCACTTCTCCTGGAGCTTCTGCCAGTGCTCATCGTGGAAGCTATGCACCTCAGGGTCGTCGCTGTCATCGACGATCAAGCCGCTGCAGGCATCGTCGGTCTCGATCTGGAACTTCTCGTCTTGCTCGACCCGCAAGACGACCTCATCGCGCCAATCAAAGGCGTAACGCGTGACTTCGCCGCGCATGATCTTTTTCATGGATTCCTCCCTCGCGAACACCCGATTGCGATCGGCGGACCGCGCGTCCGCAAGCGATCGATCGCACCGGGTTTTTGATGGCTCCCCTGAGCGGGGGACTCTACACCTCAGGCGGCGTGCCAGTAACCATGAAACGAGAGCGGCACGTGGTGGTCGAGGAGAACGCGGGCAACCGGGCCGGCCGCGATGTTCTCCGCATCAAACACCGCGAGAAAGCTCTGGCGGGTCTCGCCGCTCAGGCCCTCGGTCAGCAGCCATCCCGGCTCGCCGGCCGCGCTCCCGTCGTAGTCGTGGTCCGGCCACGGTGCGAAGACGGGCTCGCCGACATGGTAGTCGGGACCGAAATAGAACTCGTCGCGGCGCCCGGTCTCCAGGTCGATACGGGCAATGCCATCATGGAAGATGGTGCGCTCGCGCGAGGTGGTGACGTAGCCGAGGCGGTGGCGGTGGCAGGCGAGCCGCGGGTTGACCATCGGGAACTCATGGTTCTCGGGATCGATGATCTCCTCGCGGAGCTGGCGGCGTTTGGTGTTGATGAGGTAGCGCCGCAGGCGCCCCGGATACTGGGCGCGGCCGAGGCGCCCC
Source organism: Alphaproteobacteria bacterium (assembly GCA_965248765.1). GTDB lineage: Bacteria > Pseudomonadota > Alphaproteobacteria > VGEJ01 > VGEJ01 > CBDFKF01. Next base: position 1,512,233 of record CBDFKF010000004.1, on the reverse strand, counting down.
TCCATGATCGCGGCAAGCGCGGGGTCGTGGCCGACGAAATGATCGGGCGCCTCGTAGCCGACGAAATCGGCGACGATCTCATCGCCGCGGTCGTAGGCATTGAAGCCGTGCCACATCCATGCCGCCGGCGCGTCGAGGAGCAGTGGCTCGCCCTCCTCGTGACGGTCGATCACCATCACCTTGTTGCCGATCTCGGGCTTCCAGCGCAGGGTCTCGGTGACGCTCTTGAGGCCGGCGAGCATGGCGAGCGGGCTCATCTCCATGGCATGGAGATTGATGATGATATGGCGTTCGCTCGCGAAGAAGTCGTGGATGTAATTGTTGCGGGGATTGGCCAGCGTAAGGTGCCGCACGAGTCTGCTGTCGGCGCTTCTCACGATGACGTGGAGCTCGGGCTCCCTGAAGCCGCTCTGGCCGAGGATGATCCATTCGCCGGTGCGCCCATCGAGCTTGGTGTGCGCCTTGTAGTTGCCGGGGCCGTTCTCGCCGGCCACCAGGAACTCGCCCTTGGTCTCCAGCGTCGCCAGGTCGAGCTCGTAGGGCTCACCGACCTCGTCGAGAGCGAATAGCCGACCGGCATGGACATAGGTGGTGATGCCGGCCTGGGACTTGGTGGGGAAGCCCGGCACGTTGTCGAGGAACTCGGGCGCCAGCGTGGTCCAGGTCGGATAGAGGAACGCGCCCGCCTGCTCCTCCTCGATGAACTTCTCGGTGCGCACGAAGCGATTCCGGTAGCGGACGCCGGTGTCATCCACGATGAACGCCTGGACCAGGCCGTCACCGTCGAGCAGGTGATTCTTGGCATAGCCGGCGCGGTCGAACAGGCCGGGGCCGTTGCGGTAGAGCGTGCCGCGCAGGCCGGGCGGCAGCCGTCCCTCGATCCGCGGCCGATAGTCGCGCTCTTCTCGTAGCAAGGTGCCGAGCAGCGCGAGCCAGGTGCGCTCGTCTGTCTCCTCGGCGAGCGCCGGCCCCGCCGGCCCCGGCGAGCACCCGGTGCCGGCCAGCGCCAATGCTGCGACACTCCCGCCCATCATCCGTAGCGTGTTGCGTCGAGCGATCATCGGCCTTCCTCCTGCATCTGAACGAGATAGTAAGTCAGCTCTCACGGAAGCCGCCTTGGTTTCTTGCATGAGATATGTTTACGGTGTAAACATTGATCTGGCGCTAATGTGGGGAGTCATATTGACGATGTCAACATCCGCCGAAGAAAAAGTACAGGCGGGGGCCGCGGGGCGGCGGAAACGCGGGGGCTACCACCACGGCAACCTGCGCGCCGCCCTGATTGTCGCCGCAGGTAGGATCCTGGCCGAGGACGGCGTCGGTGCGCTCAGCGTGCGGGCGGCGGCGCGGGCAGCCGGCGTCTCGCAGACCGCACCGTACCGGCATTTTGCCGACAAGGAGGCGTTGTTGGCCGCGGTGGCGACCCAAGGGTTCGAGGGACTCACCGCTGGCATGCGTGGCGCTGGCGACGGCGTCGAAGATCTGGCCGCGCGCATCCAGGCACTCGGCATGGCGTACGTCCGCTTTGCAACCGAGAACCCGCAGACCTTGCGTCTGATGTTCGGTCCCGAGTGTGCCGACAAGGAAAGCCATCCGGCGCTCGGCGTCGCGGCGCTTGCAGCGTGGTCGGTGATTCGCGAGGCGATCGGCAGCTATGTTGGCGGCGAGGCTGCGCAAGCGGAGGTGGCGACCATCGCGGCGTGGGCGAACGTGCACGGACTGGCAAGCCTGCTGGCCGATCGGCAACTGCCGCCGGGCGTCGCCGTCGGTCAAACCGACGAAGCGCTGGCTGAGGCTGTGACCGGGCTGTTCGTTGCCGGGCTCAACACGATACGGCGCGACCGGCGGTAGGGCGCGTCGGGACCGAGCCAGCTGCCGGCGTGATGGGTATCACGCGCGGTCCATCGTCCGCCACGATAGGATGGCCCGCGCGTTTCCCCCGGCTCAAAATGATGGCGTCAGAGCAACAGAGACCTCGCCCGGCCGTCCCTCGCTTCTCGGTGATCGTCCCGGCGTACAACTCCGCGGCGTTCATCGGCGAGACGGTGCAGAGCGTTCTCGACCAGACGGCCACCGACTGGGAGCTGGTGGTCGTCGATGACGGTTCGATCGACGGCACCGGGGACGTCGTCCGCCGCTATGCCGACGACCGGATACGGCTGATGAGTCAGGCGAACGCTGGCGCGCAGTCGACGCGCCAGCGCGGGTTCTCCGAGAGCCTTGGTGAGCTGATCGTCTTTCTCGATGGTGATGACAGGCTGCACCCGCAGGCACTGCAACGCTTCGGCGAGAGCCTGGCGGCGCATCCCGAGGCTGGCGTCGTCTATGGCGAGCGCGCCTATATCACGGAGGCGGGCCTGACGCTGACGACCGGAGCGGTGCTCGGCAAGCGCCCTTCGGGCGACGTGATCACGCACGTGCTGCGACGGCAGCCGATTACTACACCGGGTCAAGCGTGCATTCGCCGGGGATTCGTCGAGCAGGTGGGAGGCTGGCCGTGCCAAGCCCAGATGTCGACCGACTGGCTCTTGTGGTGCCGGCTCGCCGCCCGCGGCACGTCCATCTACATGGGCCCCGAGCCAGTGATCGACTACCGCATTCGCCGAGGCAGCGCGGCGCGCCGGCTTGCGAGCGGCGATCCCGGACCCCACATCGCGGAGAGCGTACCGACGATTGAAGCGGTTTTCTCGGACCCCGAGATCATGCGGTGCTACGGCGCCCGCGCGCGGCGCGTTGCGCAGGAAGAGCGAAGCCACCCAATACGCCTTCAAGGGAAGAACCCATCTGAGCGCACGCCGCTGGCGGCACGCCCGCGCCTATCTATGGGCCGCGCTCCGGCGCGATCCGCTGCGTTGGCGTGAAGGCGTTCTCCTGTTGCTCTGCTTGATGCGCTGGCTTCCCCCGGCCATCCAGCGTTCGCTCGGCACCACCGAAATAAGCCCTTAGCTCGACGCCGAAAGCGCCCTCCAGGGGCCTGGGGGTAAATGCCATGACGTTGCTGCCGCCGCCGCGCTAGACTTGCCAGGCGCGTTCGGGGCAGGGAGGTAACGGCATGCTCATCGAGCAGATCTACACGGACAACGCCTATTGCAACTTCAACTACCTCATCGCCTGTGCCGAGACCGGCGAGGCGATGGCCATCGACCCCCTGGAATCGCAGCTCTGTCTGGACCGGGCCAAAGAGAAGGGCTGGACCATCACCCAGCTGCTCAATACCCACGAGCACCAGGACCACATCGGCGGCAACGATGCCGTGCTGGCAGCCACCGGCGCCAAGTTGCTGGCCCACGCCGGCGCCAAGAACAAGATTCCGGGCATGGATATCGGGCTCTCGGCCGGTGACAAGGTCCGGATCGGCAAGACCGTCGAGCTCGAAGTCCTCGATACGCCCGGCCACACCCGCGCCCATATCTGTCTGCTGGCCCATGCCGATCACCCGTCGCTGCTGTGTGGGGATACGCTGTTCAATGCCGGTGCCGGCAACTGCCACGGCGGCGGCCATCCCGAGCTGCTCTACGACACGTTCGTTAGCCAGCTCGCTGAGCTCCCCGATACGACCCTGGTCTATCCCGGCCACGACTACATCGAGAACAACCTCGGCTTCACGCTCGACCGCGAGCCCGGCAATGCCCGAGCAGCCGAGCTACTCAAGGAGGTGAAGCCGCAGGATCCACACCAGCCGCTGGTAACGACGCTGGGGCTGGAGAAGGAGATCAACGCCTTTTTCCGGCTGCACAACCCGACCGTGATCGCGCGCCTGCGTGAGTCCTATCCCGACTTGCCGGACGAGCCGTCGCCGATGGAGGTCTTCGTCAAGCTCCGCGAACTCCGCAACAGCTGGTAGGCTCGCTCACACCGGTTCCACGGTGGATCATTCAGACACATCGCCGGCGTTGGCGGCGCTCATCGAGGAGTTCGATGCCAATCCGATCGGGCATCACAGTCCGGCGCTGAGGCATCTTCTCGAGGAACTGCGGCTTGACCCGGCCGAAGGCAGATACGTTCTGGTCTGCACCAAGCCCTATCGTGAATGGGTGCTGGCGAGTCTGACGGGGGAGGTGAAGAACCCGATCAAGCTACACAAACGCCACGTCTTCGACGACATGCTCGAGGCGCAGCGGTTCGTGTTCCGGCGGCGGCTCGCCGACCGGGCGCGGCGCTAGGACCAAGCCTTGGCCACCCCCTATATCGCCGGTTACTCAGACCCGATGAGCGTTGCGCCGGGCGATGTCATCCGTTTCTACGTGAGCGCCGAAGGGATCGACGAATACCGCGCCGACCTCGTCCGCCTCGTCCACGGCGATCTTAATCCGGCCGGCCCGGGACTCAAGGAAACGGTGGTACGGACGGCGATCAGCGGCCGTTACCGAGCCCGCAAGCAGGAGACTTATCCGGGCTCGTGCGCGGTGATCCCACCCGGGCCTGCCCTCGATGCGCTGGGGAGCTTCACGCTCCAGGCCCTCATCTGGCCGACGACTCCCACCAACGGGCGCCAGATCGTGCTCGGCCGGTGGGCCGCACGGCAGCGCGCGGGCTACGCCCTAATCATCGACGACAAAGGAGCGGCCGCGCTTCTCCTCGGCGATGGGCGCCGCACCGAGGTCATCGGCACTGGTCTAGAACTGCTGAGTCGCGAGTGGTGCTTCATCGCCGCCAGCTATGATGGCGACAGCGGCCAGGTCACCGTCGTCCAAACCCTGTGCAATGACTATCCGGCCATCGAGACCGACGCGGAGGTGCGGCGGCGCGCGCGGGTGCGCCCGCGCCTTAACAACCCGGCACCGTTTTCGATGGCCGCGGGCTTCCGGCGCACCCGCGGCGCGCGCACGGTTTTCGGCGATCACTACAACGGCAAGATCGATCGGCCGCGCCTTGCCAGCCGGGTGCTCGACGGCGCGGAGATGACCGCCTTCCGCGCGCATGAGCCGGCCAATCGGCGTAATGCGACGATTGTCGGGTGGTGGGATCTCGGGCGCGACATGGCGAGCACCGCCATCACCGACCTCTCAACTAACCGGCTGGATGGCTACACGGTGCACTTGCCGACCCGGGCGATGACCGGCCACAACTGGAGCGGCAGTTGCCTGCGGGCCCACGATGCGCCGGAGGAATACGGCGCAATCCACTTTCACGACGACGATCTCTACGACTCCGGCTGGGAGGCCGATTTTACGCTCGAGGTGCCGCCACGCCTGAAGAGCGGCGTCTATGCGGCGCGCCTGAAAGCCGGCGATGTCGAGGACTACATCCCGTTCTTCGTGCGGCCCGCGCGCGGCCGCCCGCGCGCCAAGATAGCCTACCTCGCCTCGACCGCTACCTACATGGCGTATGCCAATTTCAACGCTCTGTATTCGCCGGAATCAGAGGCCTGGGCCTCGCGGCTTTTGATCATCTATCCGGACAATCTGCTGGCCTATCGCCACCCGGAGTGGGGCAAGTCACTCTACGAACTGCATTCGGACGGCAGCGGCATCGCGTTCTCCTCGCGCCTGCGGCCGATCACCAACATGCGGCCCAAGCACAACAGCCCTTTCGGCCTGCACGGCTCAAGCCTGCGCGAGTTCTGCGCCGATACGCACCTGACCGATTGGTTGGAGACCCAGGGTTACGAGTACGACGTGATCACCGACGAGGACCTCGACGCCGAGGGCCTGGAGCTGTTGCGCCCCTATCGGGCGGTGCTGACCGGCACCCATCCCGAGTACACCTCGACGCGCATGTGGGACGCCATCGCGGCCTATACCGGTCAAGGCGGGCGACTGATGTACATGGGCGGGAATGGCTTTTATTGGCGCATCGCTTTTAACGATGGTGCCCCGGGCGCGATCGAGATGCGGCGGGCCGGCGGCAGCCGCACATGGGTCACCGAGCCGGGCGAGGAGTACCAGAGCCTCGATGGCGAGTTCGCCGGGCTGTGGCGCAACGCTGGGCGGGCGCCACAACGTCTGGTCGGCTCGGGCGTCGTCTCGATGGGCATGGACATCGCCTCGTACTTCCGGCGCCGGCCGGAAAGCCACGATCCGCGTGTCGCATTCGCATTCGAAGGGATCGGCGAGAATGAGCTGATCGGCGACTTCGGCTTGATCGGCGGCGGTGCCGCGGGGCTCGAGTTCGACCGCGTCGAGCCGCGCTACGGCACCCCGCCCCACGCACTCAACGTCGCCCGCTCGGAGAATCACACCGAAAGCTACATGCTGGTGGTCGAGGAGATGGGGGCGACGATGCCCAACATCCACGCGCCCGAGAACCCGCTGATCCACGCCGACATCGTGTTCTACGAGACCGGTGGCGGCGGCGCGGTGTTCTCGTTCAGCTCGCAATGCTGGTGCGGCAGCCTGTCGCACGATGGCTATGACAACAACGTCTCGCGGATGACCGCGAATGTGTTGAACCGCTTCCTCGACGAACGGTGGTTTTGACGGCTTGGCGTCCGCAGAGTTGTGGTACTGTCTGCGCCTTCACGACCCGTAAGACGGGTCATACCGGCCAAGACAGGGAGCGAAACATGCTGAGACTACCGCTATTCGCGGCCGCTGCAGTTATGGCGATGGCCGCCGGCCTGCAATCGGCCAAGGCTGACGGTCATGAGGTCATCGTTGGCTTTGCTATCGCCGAGAGCGGCTGGATGAGTGCCTACGACGGACCGCCATCGCGCTCCGCGTTTATGGCGATCGACGACATCAACGCCAAGGGTGGTCTCCTCGGCAAGCAGATCAAGGTCGTCACGTCCGACACCAAGTCCGATCAGACCCAGGGCGCCAGGGCCGGCGCCGAGGTCATCGCTCAGGGCGCGCAGTTCGTCGTCGTCTCCTGCGATTATGACATGGGCGGTCCGGCCGCGACGGTCGCCAACAACGAAGGCCTGGTCGTGTTCTCGCTGTGCGCCTCCGACGCCAAGATGGGCGCCCAAGGTGTTGGCCCCTATGCCTTCACGATGTCGAACTCCTCGCTCACCAGTGGCGCCGTCATCGCCGAGTGGGCCTATAACAGTAAGAATTGGCGCAGTGCCTATCTGATCCTCGACAGCTCGATCGAGTATGACAAGACCATCTGCGAGGGCTTCAGAGTTCGCTGGGAAAAGCTCGGCGGCAAGGTTCTGGGCTACGATAACTTCAAGCAGGACGACGCCTCGATCGCCTCGCAGATCACGCGTTTGAAGAACGTCGCGGCGGACGAGGGTGATCCCGACCTGATCCACCTGTGCTCCTATGGCGCGGGCGCCATCAGCGCCATCCGTCAACTCCGCGGCGCCGGTTTGAACATGGCGATCTCGGGCGGCGACTCGATGGACGGCGATTACTGGACCGAAGGAATCCCCGGTCTTAACGACCACTTTACGGGGACCTATGCCTCGCCGTTTGGCGACGATCCGCGTCAGCGGGTCAACGACTTCTTCGATCGCTATGCCGAGAAATATGGCGAGCGCGTGTGCTGCTCGTTCGCGCTCTCGGGCTATAGCGTTATCGAAGCATACGGTATCGCGGTCGAGCGGGCCGGCACCTTCGACAGCGACGCGGTGCTCGCCGAGTACAACAAGTTCGATGGGGTGGAGCTGCTGGTCGGTCCGACCAAATTCACGCCGGACCTCCACATCAACCTCGAGCGGCCGCAAGCCGTGCTCGGGATCAAGGACGGCAAGGGCTACTTTGTCGATCTGATCCAGTTGCCGGAGCCGCCACCGCTGCAGCTCGTCTTCAAGGGCATCGGCGACTAGGTCTTGTACCCATAAAGGGGATTCCCCTTTACGGGGAGATATGATCCAAGTTCCCAAATTGTGGGAGCTTGAGAATGGCACGTTTCGATCTGAGCGACGCGGAGTGGGCGATCATCGCGCCGTTGCTTCCGAACAAGCCACGCGGAGTGCCGCGTGTGGACGACCGCCGTGTGGTGGACGGTATCTTCTACACCCTGCGCACGGGCTCGCCGTGGCGCGATCTGCCGAGGCGCTACGGGCCCCACACGACGGTCTACAACCGGTTCAATCGTTGGGCCAAGGCCGGCGTGTGGCTGCGTGTGTTCGAGGCTCTCGCCGAGAAATCGCCCGCCTCTCTTCACCTCATCGACTCCTCGATTGTACGCGCGCATCAACACGCCGCCGGGGAAAAAAGGGGGTCCGGATCACGCCATCGGTCGTTCTCGTGGAGGACTGAGCACCAAGATCCACACGGTGGTGGATGCCAGGGGCCTGCCGGTGCGCTTGCTGCTCACTGCCGGCCAGGCCTCCGACAAGACCACAGCCCCGGTGCTGCTCGAAGGACTGCGCCTGGCGCGTGATGTCATCGCCGACCGCGGCTACAGTGCCCGCTGCCTCATCGAGCTGATCGAGAACACCGGCGCCACCGCCCACATCCCCTCGCAGAGCAATGTACGGATGCCACGCTACGTTGCTCCGGAGCTCTACCGCCAACGCAACCTCGTTGAGCGCTTCTTCAACAAGATCAAACACTTCAGACGCGTCGCCACGCGCTACGACAAACTCGCCAGAAATTTCCTCGCCGCCGTGGCACTTGCTTCCATACGTCTGTGGCTCAGGCATTATGAGTCCACGACCTAATCGCCAAACGACTCAGCGACCACTAGGCGAGGGGCGCGGTTCAGACCGCGCCCCTTTTTCTTGCGGCGAGGGCGAGCTAACCGATGCGCTCGATCGGCTCGCCGGCCTGGGCCCAGGCATCGATCCCGCCCAGCATGTGGTAGATGTTGGCGAGCCCCGCTTCCTGAGATGTCTTGACGGCGAGCGCCGATCGCTCGCCGTAGGCGCAGTAGTAGAGGATGCGCTTGCCCGCCGTTTGGCCCTCGTAGCGCAGGATGCCGCCGGGGCCGAGAAACTTCTCGAGGTCGGGGTAGGGCGCATGCAGCGAGCCTGGAATGACGCCGTGACGCAGCCGCTCGGAGTCCTCACGAAGGTCGACGAGCACGACGTCGGTCCCGCCGATCTGGTTCTTGGCATTGGCGACGGAGAGCGCACATTCACGGTCAGCCGCCATTTGATTGGCGCCGATCTCAAGGTTGGCGGGCACGGCCACGTCCATCATCTTGGGATTGGGCAGGTTGAGGCCGTTCATCAGCTCGGCATACGCATCGGCCGAGCCGACCTGGAGACGCGGGTTGAACGCCCGTTCCTCACCGATCGTCGATACGGTCTCGCCCTTGTAGTCATGGGCGGGGTAGACGAGCGTCTCGTCGGGGAGCTTGAGCAGCTTGTTGAACAGCGACTCATAGGCGGCGCGCGGATCGCCGTCCTGGAAGTCGGTGCGACCGGTGCCGCGGATGAGGAGGGTGTCACCGGTGAACACCCGATCGTCCATATGGAAGCTGTAGGAGTCCTCGGTGTGGCCGGGGGTGTAGATGGCTCGTAGGCCGACGCCCTCGACATCCACGGTATCGCCCTCTTCGACGCGGACCGAGACCACGTCGACGTGGCTCTGGCGGCCCATCACCGTGATACAGCGGGTGCGATCGCGGAGCTTGCCGAGACCCGAGATGTGATCAGCATGGACGTGGGTGTCGAGCGCCTTGACGAGCCTGAGGTCAAGCTCACCGAGGAGCTGGACGTAGCGATCGACGTGCTCGATGACCGGATCGATGATCAACGCTTCGCCGCCGCGGCGACTCGCGATGAGGTAGGTGTAGGTGCTGGATTGGTGATCGAAGAGCTGGCGAAAGATCATCACATTCTCTCCTGGTTCCGACCCAGAAAACGCTACGAGAGGCGGGCGCACCCGTCAACGGACCTCCCGTTCGCGACGGCGACCGGCTACACTCGCCGGCCATGGCCGAGACCGCCCGCATCCTGTTCGCGAACGAAGCGTTTTACGCAGCGTTCGCTACGCGTGACCTCGCGGCGATGGACCAGCAGTGGGCCACCGCCGCGCCGGTGGTCTGCATCCACCCGGGCTGGGATGCCATCACCGACCGCGACTCGATCATGGCGAGCTGGCAGGTGATCTTCGCCAACCCCGACCCGCCCGCCATCGAGCTGCGCGATCCCGAGGTCCACGCCCACGGCGAGCTGGCGTTGGTCACCTGCCACGAGATCCTTCAGCCGTCCTATCTGGTCGCCGCCAACGCGTTCGTCCTGGAGAATGGCGATTGGAAAATGGTCCACCACCAGGCCTCGCCAGTGGCGCGGCGGCCGCGACCCACGGCCGACCAACCGGAGGCCGTACGTCACTAGGACGGCGCCGCCAAGACGCCCGCGGTGGGCGTCACAATAAGGTGAACACATTTGACTGGAGTCGCAGCCCGTCGTGCCCACATCGGGGACGGGCCGGTTGCGTCACCTTTGGCGCTGTGCGACGGCCCCGGGAGATAGTTGAAATGCTTCGTACGATCTTCGTCGCGACCTCGCTTGTCGTTTTCCTCGGCGCGGCCCAGGCCGCAGACCGCGGACTCGACTACGGCATGCTCGTGACCTACCTCGATCGGGCGTTTTCAGAGCAGCCGGTCTCGGCTGGCGAGCTGGACAACGGCAACCATGTCGAGCTCTTCACCTCGCGGTGGGGCTCGTGGACACTGGTCGAGAGGCTGCCGGACGGCGAGATCCGGATTGTCGCCTCCGGCCTGAGATGGCAGCGCGCGGCCCACGATCTGGCGGGACGCGTCGCGGCAAAGGTAGGCGAGCCGCAGAGCTGAGGAGCGGCCGACCGCCGCTCTCGCCAACCCCAGCTATTCCACCGCGGCTGCCATGATGGCGGCGGGCGCGCGCAGGACGCCGTCCTTGACGTTGCGCTCGATGCGGCGGGTATTGCGGATGTCGGCGAGGGGATCGCCGTCGAGAATCACGAAATCCGCCCGTTTACCGGGCCGCAGAGTGCCGACATCGCGCCTGCCCATGACCGCCGCAGCGCCGCGCGGGCCTCATCGGCACGCTTGATCCGTACGATCGGCGGATCGTCGCCGGCAAGCTCACGGGGCGCGTAGGTCGCAAGCAGGGGCCCGGCCACGGCGATACGGGGGCTGAGTGCGGTGCGGATGCCGCGGGCGCGGATCGCGAAGTTCTCCATCGGCCCGCCGACGTCGACGACCCCGTTGATCCCGCTCGCGAGATAGCGGGCGAACGTCGCCTCGATCGTCGCAGAGGCCATCGCGCGCTCTGCCGCATAAGGGCGGAGGCGCCGGAGATCGATGATATCGGGACGCGTGTACAGGCCGCCCGACTGGAAGAAGTGAATGTGCGTATCGATGAGCCCGGCGATAATCCATCGGCCGGTGAGATCAACTATGTCCGCCCCGGCCGGGCCCGGTACATCGGCGCGCGGCCTGATGGCGACGATCCGTCCAGCGTCGACCACGACGGCGCCATCGTCGAGCGGCGGCGCCCCGGTCCCATCGATCACCGTCGCGCCGAGAAAAACCGTGGCGGCCTGGCTCGCCGAAATTGCCGCCAGCAGGGCGGCCATGACGAGGGGCCAGAGCGCCGCGCGCCGGCTCACGTTTCGGGATCGGCGGCGCAGCGAAGGCCTACCATGTCGAGGCCGATATGCGGCGGATTGCCGTGGCGGTAGCTCGTCCGCAGGCAATAGGGGTTGTTGCCCCAGCCGCCGCCGCGAAGCGAGACCCAGTCGGTGCGGTCAGGGAAGGGCGTGGCGGTCCACTCCCAGACGTTGCCGGCCATGTCCAAGAGCCCGAACGGCGAGGCGCCTTCAGGATAGCTTCCGGTCGGCGCGGTCCGCAGGTAGCCATCAGCGAGGTCGGTATCGCAACACTTGATCGCGCCGAGGTTGGCGCGGCGTGGCCGGCCCTCGCGCGGCGGGTCATCGCCCCAGGGGAAGCGGCGACCGTCGCTGCCGCGCGCGGCAAACTCCCACTCCGCCTCAGTCGGCAGGCGAAGCCCGTGGAAGGCGCAGAAGGCACCAGCATCATGCGCCGATATCTGGACCACCGGGTGATCCCAGCGCCGCCGTAGGTCGCTCGCGGGCCCCTGCGGATGGCGCCAGTCCGCGCCTTTCACAAGGCGCCAGCGGCGGTTCCACACCCAGCCGGTTCCCCGCTCCTCAACATCGGAGCGATAGCCGCTCTCGGCGGCGAAGTCGGCAAACTGCCGATTGGTAACTTCCCGGCGCATGATCCGGAACGGCTGCACCGTTACGGTCTTCGGCGCCTCGTTGGCATCGCCCTCGGCATCGCCCATGACGAAGGCTCCGCCGGGGATGGGGATGAGCACGAGCCCTGTCTCAGCGCGCAGCCCACTCCAGGGCAACAGCACCGCCACACAGATGATCCGAAGCGCCCATCGGGCCATGGCCGAACTGTACAGCCTGGTCCCAAGGCACCTGACTTCACGATCGCGCGAGGGTGCCGGTGCGTGACACTTTCGTCGCGCGCCCTATATTCAAGGGCATGGTTGCGCGCATGCTCCTCGCTGGTTTTGCCGCCGCTTGGTTGCTCGGCGGCTGTGCCAAGCCGCCGCCCGCTTTCGAAAGCGCGATTGATCCCGCTGTCGCCCCGCATGCCGCCGTCGACCGGGTCATGGTGTTCGGTGCGGGCGTCAGCGAGGCCGACCGCCGGGCCATAGAGGCTGCGCTGCAGACCGCGGCCGGCGACGCCGGCATCGTGACACTCAGCGGTGGCGGGCGAGAGCCGGAGAGCATCGAGGCCGTCGTGGCGCTCGCCAACCGGGGCGGGGCGGACGCCGCATTGCGGCTGGCATTGATAGGCGGCGACGTCGTGCCGATCTACATGCCCCCGAGATTTGTGCCGAGCGTGATCGACGACCGCCTGGTCGGAGATGACGGTCTGTTCCGGCGGCTCGACGTGCCGCACCTCACGGAGGGGCGCGTCGAGTACCGCCCAGTCGCCCGGTTCAGGGCCGGCCTCATCGACGTCGCGTCGGGGCGCGAGATTTGGTACGCCGAAGGGGAGGTCCGCGGCCGGCCGCGCACGCCACTCAAGGAGCTGTTCCGGGTGGCAAGCCGCCGCACCATCGCTCGTCTCAAGGCCGACGGCCTGATTTAGTCGCCTGCCTGCGCGGTCCTCAGCGCCGCGCAACATCGGAGTCCGATTCCGGCCAGACGCGACACGGGCGATCGGCTATATGTCCGCTCATGACCGCGACCACACTCGACCCCGATGTCTGCTACCGCGCGCTCGCGACCCGCGATGCGCGGTTCGACGGCCGGTTCTTTGTCGCCGTTCGCACGACCGGCGTCTACTGCCGCCCGATTTGTCCGGCGCCGACGCCCAAGCGCGAGAACTGTCGCTTCGTACCCCATGCCGCGGCTGCCCACGAGGCCGGCTTCCGACCTTGTCGCCGCTGCCGACCCGAGGCATCGCCCGGAACGCCGGCCTGGCTCGGCACCTCGGCCACGGTTTCCCGTGCGCTGCGGCTGATTGCAGAAGGTGCGCTGGATGAAGGCGACGTCGCCCGCCTGGCCGAGCGGCTGGGCGTCGGCGAGCGCCATCTCAGGCGCCTGTTCCTGCGCCATCTCGGGGCATCGCCCCTGGCGGTGGCGCAGACCCGTCGCGTCCACTTCGCCAAGAAGCTGATCGACGAAACGCGGCTACCCATTGCGGAGATCGCGTTCGCCGCCGGCTTTTCGAGTGTGCGGCGTTTCAACGACGCGGTGCGCCGAGCGTACCGGGCGAGCCCGCGGGAGCTGCGCGACAAGGCGGGCGCCGGCGGTCTGAGCGCGAGTGACATCGAGATCAAGCTATCGTTTCGACCGCCCTTCGATTGGGACGGCATCTCCGGCTTTCTCGCTGGGCGGGCCATCGCCGGGGTCGAAGCCGTCGACGGCGATTGCTATCGCCGGACGGTGCGCCTGGGCGACGGACACGGCATCGTCGAGGTGCGCCCGGTGGCGGGCGAGAACCACCTGCTCGCTCGGTTGCGGCTCACCAGCGCCAACCCGCCGTTGCACCGTGCTGCAGAGCGGCTGCGGCGGCTGTTCGACCTAGGTGCAGATCCGGCGGTGATCGCCGCACACCTGGGTGCCGATCCGCGCCTCGGAGCGGCGGTGGCGGCGGCGCCCGGGCTACGCGTGCCCGGGGCGTGGGACCCCTTCGAGCTTGCCGTGCGGGCGATCCTTGGTCAGCAAGTGAGCGTGGTCGCGGCCGCCAAGCTCGCGGCGCGGCTCACCGCCAACTATGGCGAGCCGGTCGATTGCGAGAACGCCGTGGCGCAGGACCTCCGCTACCTGTTTCCACGCCCCGAGGCGCTGGTCGAAGCCGATCCAGCGGTGCTGCGGATGCCGGCCGCACGGGTGCGAGCGATAGCGGCGCTCGCCAAGGCGGTTGCCGAGGGCACGCTGCGCCTCGATGTCGCGCGCGAGCTCAGCGAGACGGTAGCCGCACTCGAGGAGTTGCCGGGAATTGGCCCGTGGACCGCCCAGTACATCGCGATGCGGGCCCTGGGCGAGCCCGATGCGTTTCCAGCGGGCGACCTCGGCTTGCGACGGTCGCTCGGCAGCGGCGCCGGGCTGGCGAGCGCGGCGGCGGTCGCTCAGGCCGCCGAGGCGTGGCGGCCGTGGCGGGCCTACGCGGTGCTTTATCTATGGACCGATGCAGCGAGGTGAGGGATATGGAGCTGACAATGGCACGACTCGACACGCCGCTCGGCGCGGTGGTTATGGCGGTGGCGCACGGGGCGCTGTGCGTGCTGGAGTTCGGCGAGCACGAGGAGCGAGTGATGACGGCGCTGACGACTCGCTTCGGTCCCGGTGAGCCGCAGATGGTGGACGATCCGGGCGGCTATGCAAGCCGTCTGACCGCCTATCTCGCCGGTGATTTGGCAGCGCTTGACGACATCACGGTGGATAGCGGCGGCACCCCGTTCCAGCGCGAGGTGTGGACGGCGCTGCGCCGAATCCCGCTGGGGGCAACCACCTCTTACGGAGCGCTGGCCGAGAGCATCAGCCGGCCGCGGGCGGTGCGCGCGGTTGGTGCCGCTAATGGCCGGAACCCCGTCTCGATCGTCATTCCGTGCCATCGTGTGATCGGTGCCGATGGTACGCTCACCGGCTATGGCGGTGGCCTTGATCGCAAACGCTGGCTGTTGGAGCACGAGGGTGCGCTGAACTAGCCCGGGGCAATCACCTACCCTCCCGCTCGCCGCGCTTGCGGGTCCCTCCCTCTCCCACCTGCGGGAGAGGGCCAGGGTGAAGGGGCTGGTCAGTCGAGCCGGCGGTTCATCAGGTAAAGGCCCGCCAGCATCACGGCGAGCGCCGCCCACAGCCACGGGCTGAGCACATCGCCAAAGATGAGGATGCCCCAGACGACGCCGGCGAGCGTCGCGATGTAGTTGACCGTCGAGAAGAATACCGGTCCGGCGCACCGGATGATCTCAAAGAAGCAGATCCAGAAGAAGACGAAGAAGGCGGCGACCGCGAGTAGCGCGAGCTCACCGTTGCCAATGCCGCTGTCGAACGCCCACCAGCTGCCGTCGACCGCCATCGCCGGTAGCAGGAACAAGGCGGCGCAGGTCTGTACCCCGGCCGCCATCGTCAGCGATGAGGCATTCGGCGGCGCGTACTTGGTCGCGGCGATCGCGCCCACGGCCATGCTGAGCTGGGCGGTCAGGGCGATCAGCACCCAGCCCGCCGTGCCCGGCTCGGGCATGCTCGAATCGGGGGCGACGATCAGGAGAACCCCGACCAAGCCGAGCACGAGGCCACCGAGGCGCATCAGACGCAGCCGCTCGATCGCGACACCGAGCGCCAGAGCGTAGGTGATCATCGGCAAGAGCGGTTGGCCCAGGCTGAGGATCGCCGCCGGTACCTTGGGCGCAACGAAGGTCAGCACGCTCAGCGGCAGCGCCATGTTGAGGAGCCCGATCGTCGCGTAGCTCTGCACGTGCTGCCCGCTCAGGCGCGGCGGGACGCGGGCGATGACGCTCGCGACGAACAGAACGATCGCCGAGAGCACGACGGTCCAGAACGAGTAGGGGATGAACGGGATGCCGCTGGTGGTAGCGATGCGGTTCAACGCATACATCAGACCGGTGCCGACGCCGATGCCCGCCAACATAAGGGCGGGCGCCACCAGGGACGGTCTGGCCAGGGCGGGGGCTACGGTTTGCGGTTCGCTCGAGGAGGACGGGCTCACGTCATGACTCCAGCGTCGTTGTGGCGCGGCGGCCGTGTCTTCGTGCGGCCGTCGGCGCCGATACGCTGTCGGGACCGGCGATCGCGGCTATTCTGGCGGCTCGTGGGAGGATGAGCGTGCGGCTGGCCGATACGTTGGAGGCACTGGGATCGATGCGGCGGCCGCTGGCCTTCACGCTGCTCGCGGTCTCAGCGGTCACCGGCATCGCCTTCTTCGCCATGCCGTTCCTCGATCTCTCCTGGGGGGCTATCGCCGGCGTCATGGGTGCGCTCTTCATCGCCGGTGAGGCCGCGTTCTATCTCGGCGTCCTCCTGCTGGGGAGGGATGTCGTGAAGTGGCTCAAGGATCTCGTCCAGAAGCTCAAGGAGAGCTGAGGCGCCGCCTCAGCCGGCGAACCGGGTTTCGGGCAGGCCTTTGACGCCGACCTCGCACGCCAAGACGCCACCATCGTGGGGCGAGACCTTGAAGTCCTCGCCCTTGGGGCTCACGTCCTTGCCCGAGCTGGTGATGAAGAGGGTCGCGAGGTCGGGGCCGCCGAACATGCAGCTGGTCGGCGCCATCACCGGCAGCTCGAGCACGCGGTCAAGCCGGCCGTCAGGCGCGTAGCGATTGATGCGGCCGCCGTCGAAGATGGCGCTCCACACATAGCCCTCCGAGTCCACCGTCATGCCGTCGGGAAAGCCGATGTCTCTCGGGATCTCGGCAAACACGCGGCGGTTGCTGATGATGCCGGACTCGGCATCGTAGTCGTAGGCGTACAGCTCATAGGCGAAGGTGTCGGTGTAATACATGGTGCGGTTGTCAGGGCTCCAACCGAGGCCATTGGAAACGATGACGTTGTCCTGCACCTTCTCCCAGCTGCCGTCGGTCTCGATGCGGTAGAGATTGCAGATTGGATCGAACTGCTCATAGGGGATAGTGCCGGCCCAAAAGCGGCCCCGGCGATCGACCTTGCCGTCGCTGAACCGGGTGCCGGTGTTGGGCTCGGGATCGGCGACCGGCGTCAGCGCCTCGGTCTCGAAATCAAAGAAGTGAATGCCGGTGCGCATGGCGACGATGGCTCCGCCGCCGGCGCGCAAGCCATACGAGCTGATGTGCTCGGGCATGGTCCAGGTGCGGTTTTCCCCGGTGGCGGGATCGAAGCGATTGAACTTGCAGCTCAGGATATCGACCCAGTAAAGCGCCTGCTCCTGGACATCCCAAACCGGCCCCTCGCCCAGCGTTGCGTGTGCATCCAACACACAGCGGACTTCGCTCATGGTGCTCCCCCCTCTTTGCTTGATGAGACTCTACGCGTGCCCGGAAAAGCGGGCAATCGCTGCCGGTGTCGTTGTCACTAACACACGATATGTCCGGTTTATGTACCAGACGATCTGTCCGGATTTAGAAGCTCTCCAGGCTATGGAGGGTTTGGATGCGCCGGACAGAGCAGTTGCAGGGACTGAGATTGATGAAGTTCGAGGAGGTTTACGGCCGCACCCATCGGGGTTGCTTGAGCCAAGCCGAGGCGGCGGAGGTTCTCGGCGTTTCAGAGCGCACCTTCCGGCGCTGGCGCGACCGCTATGAGGCGGACGGCGCGGAAGGGCTCTACGATCGCCGTCTGGGCCGGGTCTCGGCGCGGCGCGCGGCGGTCGACGAGGTGACGGCGCTGTTGGCGCTG
The DNA here is from genome assembly GCA_965248765.1 of Alphaproteobacteria bacterium. GTDB lineage: Bacteria > Pseudomonadota > Alphaproteobacteria > VGEJ01 > VGEJ01 > CBDFKF01. The sequence goes on along the minus strand of CBDFKF010000004.1, from coordinate 1,494,529 downwards.
TTCGACACCCGCTACTGGGACTTCACCGCCAAGCACTTCCACGAGAAGCTGGTCGCGGACTATGCCTTCAAGCGCAGCTACAACTGGGTGCGGCTGAGCTTGCAGGCCCATGGGCGAAGACGGGCGGCGCCCAGGCGCGGGGCGCACCGGCGCAAGCGGCCGCGCCGCGCGCTGCCCGGCATGATGCTGCATCAAGACGGCTCAAGCCACGCGTGGGTCCCCGATCAGTGGTGGGACCTGATCGTCACCATGGACGACACCACCAGTGAGATCTACTCGGCCTTCTTCGTCGCCGAAGAGGGCACGATGTCGAGCTTTCAGGGGGTGTCCGAGGCGATCCGGGCCAAGGGGCTGTTCTGCTCGCTCTATGCCGACCGCGCCGGCCACTACTGGCACACCCCTGAGGCCGGCGGCACGGTCGACAAGGACAATCCGACCCAGTTCGGCCGCGCCCTGGCCCAGCTCGGCATCGAGCTGATCCCGGCCTACTCGCCCGAGGCAAGGGGGCGCTCGGAACGCATGTTCGCCACCCTGCAGAAGCGCCTGCCCCAGGAGCTCAGGCTCGCCGGCATCACCGACATGGCCCAGGCCAACCGCTTCCTCAAGGAACTCTACCTGCCAGGCCACAACGCCCGCTTCGCGGTGCCGCCGGAAGCCGAGGGCACCGCCTTCGTGCCCTTCGCCGGTACCCTCGACGACATCCTCTGCGTGCAGCAGGAGCGCACCGTCTCCAACGACAACACCGTGCGCTACAAACGCCTGGTGCTGGCGATCCCGCCCGACCGCCATCGCCGCCACTACGTCAAGGCAAGGGTCCGGGTCCACGAATACCCCGACCGCACCCTCGCCGTCTTCCATGGGCCGCGCTGCCTGGCCCGATACCAGGCCGACGGATCGCCCATCAACACAAGCCACAGACAGGCCGCGTGATCCGCTTCGACGCGACCGGCCAGTGGATAAGGGGACGGCCGCTCCGCGGCCGACCCCTTATCCACTGGCCCAAACCACAACTGAAGCGGTCAATTCATATGGTACATAAACCGGTCAATTCAGTTTGTTCTCGACATCGCTGCCGGTGTCGTCAACGGGTGTGCCAGGGCTCGGTCAGCGGCTTGGCGCCGTTGAGCTCGCCGTAGCCAGCGCCCGTCGTGCCGCCGGGGTTGGTGCCAAAATAGCGCGGATCTTCGGGCCCGCTTGTCGGCTGAAAGCGGACATCGCTCGATAACCGGATGCGGCCGGTCGGCGAGTGGTTGTCCAACGCACCGTGCCAGGTGAACATGCCGAAGACGAGGATATCGCCCGCCCCGAAATCCGCACTCAACAACCGCGTGCCGCGCGCGCCGGCGAAGGCGATATGGCTCTCGGGCCGGGTCGCACTGCGGTCGGTATCACGGGCGACGTCGAAACCGCGGGTCGCCTCGACCAAATCCTCGAAGCGGTGCGATCCTTCGACGACCACCACCGGCCCGTCACTGAGCGGGACCTCGCCGAGCGCGGTCCACACCGTAACGACCTGCTCGGTGGCTCGGGTGAAGAAGGGATAGTCGCAGTGCGGCCCCGTGGAACGCCCGACCGGGGCGGGGCGCAGGAAGATGTAGTCGTGCGGGCGCGCTGGCTCACCCAAGACGCAGCCGACGATCTCGCAAATGCGGGTGCCGTGGGTTACCGCGCGCAGCCGTGGGCCTTCGGACACCGACTGCCAGAAGGCGCCGAGATCGCTCGCCATCTCCCGGCGCTTGCTCTTGCCGGTAAAGATACCCTCGACTGCCGGCGGCCTGACCTCGCCCACCGTTTCGAGCCGCTCGAACACTTCCTGTCGGGCCGCCATCACCGCGGCGCCATCGTGGAGGCCGCGCAGGAACAGATAGCCGTCCGCCGCGAAACGCTCTTGCAAGGCGGTGGTGTCAGGGAACAGCGCGCTCGAATCGAACAGCTCGCCGATCATCGAATCGGCAACCGGCTCGCCCTGTGATATGCAGCTTGCCATGCCCGTCCTCGTCGAGATCCGGGCGATGATAGCACGCGGGTCGGGGTAGGCCCGGGCAGCTTATGGAAGGCCGATGCGTTGCGCGAGCGCTTGGAAACGGGGCTCGGCGCGGAGGCCGTCGTACTCGTCGGCGACGTTGAGCCACGCTAATGATCGCGAACGCTGCTCGTAGGCTTTGTCGAGCCAGACGAACGCTTCGTCGTGCTCACCTAGTCCGACGTGAATCGTCGCCATGTTGTAGGGCGAGACGTAGCTCTTCTCTGGAGCGCCTGCAGGCGCTCCAGAGCCGCGCGTGCCTCACCGGGCATGCCCGCCACCGCATAGGTGTAGCCAAGGTCACTCAGCGGCAGCACGTGGCCGCCCCGCACCTCGAGCGCCCGCTGAAAGGCCGCAATCGCCGCGTCATACGCGCCCTTGCGCCGGTGGTAGTGGCCCATGCCCCAATGGGCGCCCCAGAAGTGGGAGTTCAACTCGCCCGTGCTTTCGAACTGTTTCTTGGCGTCTTCGAGTCGACCTGCGCGCAAATACTGCCAACCGAGGTTCATATTTATGGCAGGAGATAGGGGATCGATCGTCCTGGCCTCCTCGGCCTCGCGGATGGCCTCGTCCTGCCGCCCCATGGCCTCGAGGTAGAAGCTGTAGAAGAGCCGGGCCTGGGCGAGGCTGGGGTTGAGTTCGATCGAGCGCTGGAAAGCCTCCTCGGCGCCGGGCCAGTCCCATTCGTACTTCAGACGGATGACCCCGAGGAAGGCGTGGGGCTCGGCCTGGCTGTCGTCCAGTCGCAGTGCCTCCATCACCGCCTCCCTGGCCGCCCGCATGCCCTTCGCGGGTTCTACCAGCTCGAAGCCGTGGCCGCCGAGCAGGCAGTAGCAGCTCGCCATACCCGAGTAGGCCGCGGCGTACCCAGGCTCCCTTTCGATGGCCTGCTTGAAGTAGGTGATGCCCTTCCGGAAGCCCTCCGCGGTCATCTTGCGAAGGAAGAAACGGCCCTTGAGCTGCGCCTCGTATGCCGCCGGATCGATGGCCGACGCCGTCTCCACGCCCGCGGTCGTGGCGGCTAGTTCCGGCAGCGCGGCGACGATGGCTCCAACGACCTCGTTCTGGATGGCCAGCGTATCGGCGGCGTCGCGCTCGTAGCTTTCGGCCCATAGATGATCATCGCTTGCCGCTTCGATGAGCTGTGCGGAGATCCGTATGCGATCGCCAATTCGCAAGACCGAACCCTCGATCACATGGGTGACGCCGAGCTCGCGGGCAATGTCGGCGACCGGCCGGCTGACGTTCTTGTAGGCCAGCCGTCGCTGAAATAGTCCTGCTTGGGATCGCCTGACAGGTTCCGAAGCGGCAGGACCGCGACGGCGTACGCCGGCGCGCCGGACGACGTTTCGGGCGCACCGTCGCCGGCCGGCTCGACGTAGAGGCGATCGAACAGGAACGACCCCACCGCGACGATGATGACAAAGAGGGCTGCGGGCGCGATCGCCCGCCGCGGCGATACCGCTGACCTACCGTCCGGCATAGAGGCCGCTGTCTGATCCAGCGCCTCCGTCTCGACTGGGTGCGCGATGCGTCGGAACGTCGGGGTGTAGCCGCCGGGAGGAAGACTGATGTGCAGCGGGTCGTTCCAGCCCTCGGTCGCGTTGTATTTTTCGAGCCTCGCCCGCAGCCGGCTCGCCTCAACCCGGACGATCGAGCTGGTCTGGGGGTCGAAGGCTTCGTCGCGGTCGAAGACCTCGAGCGCAATGGCGTATTCCTTCAGCGCCGCGGCACGGCCCGCGAGCCTCTCGCTGACGATGTAGCGCAGGAATCTTTGCAAACGACTCGACTGTGCGAAGTCGGGGCTGCTGACAAGCCGCTCCAACTGGGCGTTGACTTCATCCGCTGGCGGAGCGGTCGGAGGGGGCGCGGCCGGATCGGGTCCTGAATCGCTCATAACCCACTGTCGCGTGGCGGGATGGGCCGCTTCAGCTTGTGCGGGCGGGCATCATACTGGGGAAAGGGCGCTGCCGTGCGCCGGCACCGCCCGCCTAACCACAATAAGAAAGTGCGAGGACTCGCCGCAGGTTGGTGTCTTCGTCTGCGCCCCGATGCGTGGTTGTGCGGACGTGGCGGCTAAACCCGCCGTCTACTCCATTTTCTTGCGCATCTCCGCATCACGAACGTTGTAATGGCAGGAGCTGCATTCCGCCAATACCTCGCCGATCTTCATCGCGATCTGTGCCTCTTCGCCGGCCCGGGCCGCATCGGCCAGCGCCGTGGCCAACTTGGCGACGTTGCCATGGCGGTTCCTCACATCCTCGGGGAGGAATTCAAGGCCCGAGATGTAGGTCTCGCGCGCGGCGAGCGAATCCGCGGTGTCGGCGACACGCTGCATATCGAACACCGCCAACGCCGCGGTGATGACCTGAACGTCGCTGAGACCCGCCAGCATGGCGCTCCACACGGGCTCAGGTGCGTGCTTCCTCTGTGCGATCGCGGTTCCGGCAAAGCCCACTACCAGAACGAACAAGAGGGCGCACGCCCCTCCTACAATTTTCTTCATGAAATATTCCTCCCCATTAGCCGATATTCCAAACTGCCGAGGGAGCGTAGCCCGCGCGCCGGCCAGCCCGGTTCACGTTTCTGTGACATGGGCCGCGGCTGCCGAATGTTGACGCTACATCATCTTTAAGCCGATGTTTTTGTTCGGATTTCTATTGGCAATGCGGCTCTCGCAGCCGGTCCGCACAGCACGTTACTTCCCGTTAGAAACTTCTTTGTCGCCCTCGCCCGAGGCCAACTACTGGCGACAAGAGCCGTCGCCATCGCCTTCCGGGGGAGAAACATCATGGCCATGCCCGACTCGCGCGACGCGACCGAACTGCGCGGCGATCTGCTCAGAGATCTCGCCGGGCGCCACGCCGTCGCGCCCTATGCGATGGCGCTGTCACCCGGAGGCTACGTGATCGATGCAGGGCCGCGCCGGGGCGGACACGGACGACCGAACAAACGCGGCTTTTCTAGATAGCCACCCCACGGCGGGGGGCTTCCCGCCGAATCGCCAAAAAGGAGAACACCGTCATGTTGAAGAGAGTACTGATTGCCTCGCTTGCCCTCGTCTCGGCCTTTTCCGTCAGCGCCGTTGCGGTATCGCCGGCCGATCTCAGCGATCTGGAGATCGCGCACGTCGCCTACACTGCTGATGTGATCGACATCCGCTACGCCCATCTGGCGCTGGCGATCTCCAAGAACCCGGCCATTCACGAGTTTGCCCGGACCATGATCCGCGGCCAGCTCAACGAGCAGGCGGACCAGTTGATCGCGGAGATGAGCCAGTTGAGCGGTGCGGCCTTCGATCGCCGCTATGCCGAGAACGAGCTTGGCTATCACCAGGCGGTCAACGCGCTCGTCGGGGGTACCTTCATCCCCAATATCGAGCACCCCCAAGTCAAGGCGCTGTTCGAGGAGGCGCTCATCATCTTCAAGGCGCATGAAAAGCACGCCGAGATGATGGTGAACGCACTCACGAGCTAGGTCGATGATCCGGCAACCAACATCAACCAGGCTGATCGTGGCAGCACTTGCAGCCACGATCGCCGTCTTTCTCGGACCCGACGGTAAGCTGGCCGCGGAGCAACATGTCGTCATCGAGATCCGGAGCCTCAAGTTCGCGCCGGCGGCGAGCGTGCTGAACGCGGCGACGTGGTGGTGTGGATCAATCACGACATCGTCCCCCACACGGTCACGGCCGCCGACGGGAGCTGGGATTCCGGCGAGATCGAGCCGGGCGGTGAGTGGCGAATGGTGGTCGAGGAGACTCAAGTCGCCGCTTATTTCTGTAGCTTCCATCCGTCGATGAAGGCGCGCCTCACCATCGCGCGGACCGACCCGCCGGACCAGGGCGAACCGCATCTCACGGCGGATCTGCGCGCGAACTGAGCGCGCAAAAGGAGGAGAAAGATGAAGATCAGTTGGAAAAGTAATTCAGCTCTGGCGGCCGCGGTGCTCGCATGCGCCGCCGCGCTATCGACTGCTCCGGCACCGGATGTCGAGGCGCAGTCGGCCTACGAGGCCGAGTTCACCGCGGGCGGCGCGCTGATTCGTCCCGAGGGTTGGCGCCGGTGGGTCTACATCGGTACGCCCCTCACGCCCAATGCGCTCAACGACGGTGAGGCGTCGTTCCCAGAGTTCCACAGCGTCTACATTGATCCGGTGAGCTACGAGCACTACGCGAAGACAGGTGAGTTCCGGGAGGGGACGTTGATCGCCAAGGAGCTTTCGTTGGTTCTGAGCGAGGATGCCAACGAGGACGGCTCGACCGACCAGGTGAGGGGCCGCGGCTATTTCATAGGCGAGTTCTCCGGGCTCGAAATCACCTACAAGAGCAAGGCGCATTTTCCCGACGAACCCGGCAACTGGGCCTATTTCAGCTTCGGCCACGTGCCCGCGAGCACGGCTACCGCCTTCCCGGCCGACGCCTGCAACGCCTGCCACGAGGCGAGTGCCGCCGACGATTGGGTGTTCACCCAGTTCTATCCAGTGCGCGCAGCCGCGCCGTAAGCCTTGCGTTTCGGTCCTCCGCCTCGCCCCTTTTCGGCGAAGTTCGAGGAGAGGTCGGCGGGGACGGCCCATGCGGCCCAGGGTGCTAAGATCGCGGATGCCCGCGCCCGATCCCGGTGTCCCCGATCGCATCGCCGAACCGATCGTCGCCGGCCACCGCCCGGAGCCGAGCAGGCTCGGGCCTGATTGCGCCAACTGCGATGGCCTCTGCTGCTTCGCCCCGCGCTTCGATTGGCCGCACTACCAGAAGCCGGGTGCAACCCCGTGCCAGAACCTCGATCTCGACACCATGCGGTGCCGCATCTTCGACCGGCTCGAGGTAGAAGGCTACACGGCGTGACGCACCTTCGGTTCTAACCGTCTGATATAGTTGGAACATCTTTCCGTTTCTACTGTCATCGGGCGCGAAAATCAACCGGTTTTCGCACCCCGCTGCAACAGAATCGGGGAAGCACAATCATGCCAGGAGTCCGCCTCACGCAGCGCCGGGTCCACGCGCTCAGGCCGAGCCGCAAGGTTCGCGATGTCCGGGACGCCGTGCTGAAGGGGTATGGCGTCCGGGTGATGCCGTCCGGCGCCAGGCGCTACTTCATCCATGCCCAGCACAGGGGCCGGCGGGTCTGGAAGATCGTCGGTGACGCGGAGACCGTGACCGAGGCCGAGGCGCGCAGCCGTGCCCGGTCGATGCTGGCCGCTCTCCGCGACGGCAGGGATCCCGATGCAGAGGCACCCGGCCAAGCCCTGTTCGAGACGGTCGCCGAAGGAGTCTTCGCTCGCTACGGCCGCCGCTGGAAACCGGGAACCCTCAAGGTGAACCGGATCTACCTTCGCCAGCAGATCCTGCCCTTCTTCGAGGGACGGCCCATCGGAGCGATAACCCGCGGGGACGTGCAGTCCTGGTTTCGCTCGCTCCACGCAACCCCGGCCGCCGCGAACCGCTCGGCGCCGATCCTGTCGGTGATCATGCGGCAGGCGGAAGCCTGGGGTTACCGGCCGGAGGGCAGCAACCCCTGCAAGGGCATCCGGCGCTACCGGCAGGGACGGTCCGAGCGCCGCACGTGGGACTGCTACGGCGCAGGCCCGGCGGTAAGCCGGCTGTTTCGCGAGATCGGCCGGACCTGGCGCAGCGATACCGAGATCGGCCGGCTGCAAACCGCCGTGTTCGCGGTGGTGTGGGCCGAGCTGCACAACCATCTTTTTCCGACGCGGGCGCCGAAAGCGCCGCCCTGCCCGGCCGAGGACATCGCCCGCGCCCAGCCGCTAATCGACGTCGCGCTCAAGATCCTGTCGCAGCCGATCGATGGCGCTGACGGTCGGCCGGTGACCTAGCGGGCTGCTGAGGCTGTCTGTCGCCCCCGAAGGACGCGGCGGCAGAGCTCAGCGGTTGCCTGCGGCGCGCTGGTCCACCAGCCAGGTCTGCGCTGTCTCGATCTCCGCCGCGCTCATGATCGCTACCAGCGCTTCGCGGGTCTGGGCCGCGCCCTCGACGCTCTGTGCTGCGGCCATCGACAACCATACGTAGCCCTCAACGTTGTCACCGGCGTCCGCGAGCAGGCGTCCCAGCCGGAGCTGAGCGCGACCATGGCCGCCGGCCGCCGCTTCGCGGAACCAGGTCAGCGCCTCCTCGGCGTCGCGCGGCGTGCCAACGCCCTCTTCTAACAGGAGCGCGAGGTTGTATTGCGACGGCGCATCGCCGGCCTCGGCGGCCTGGACAAAGAGCGCCACGGCACGAGCCGGATCGACGGGGACTCCGCGACCCTGGAGGAAACGAAGTCCGAGGTCGAAGCGCGCGACGACGTGGCCCTGGTCGGCCGCGCGCTTGTACCAGGACACGGCGTGCCGATCGTCGGCGACGAGGCCAATGCCTTCGCTGAGAAGCACCGCGTACACGTACTGCGCATGGGCGTTTCCGCCGACAGCGGCGCGGCGAATCCACTCCGCACCGGTCGCCGGGTCCTGCTCGAAGCCGGCACCATCGAGATACATCGCACCGAGGTTGTATTGCGCCGCGGCCAGCCCCTGCTCGGCCGCCGCGCGGAACCAAACCACAGCCTCGGCATCGTCGCGCACGACGCCGGCACCGCGCGCGTAACTCGCGCCTAGCAGCAAGGCAGCCTCGGCATCACCCTGTTCGGCGGCGCGGCGGAACCATGTGGCGGCCGCGGCGGGTTCCCGAGCCACCTCGATACCGTCGCGATAGAGGAGGCCGAGTGCGCGCTGGGCCAGCGCCGCGCCGGCCTCGGCCGCGAGCGCCAGCCACTTGACGCCGGCCGCGCGCTCGGCCGAAGCCGATCGCTCAAGCAGGATCAGCGCGAGATCGTACTGGGCCGCTGGATCGCCGGCCTCAGCGCGGGCTTGGAGGTCGGCTGGGTCCTCGCTCGCCGAGCTCGGCTGATCGACCCAGGCGAGTGCTACCGCCATTGCCAGCACGACTCGAAAGCGGCGCAGGAGAACCCGCACCGGACCTGCCGACGATCGGGCGCCCGGCGGGGTTTGGCCCAATTGACAGCGCACTGCCAAGCTCATAGCTTCGATGATCAGTCGGTGCTCCCTCCCATGCGCCTTTTCCGTCCCGTCCTTCGCTCAGCGCGAGCCGCGGAGCGCCGATACTAAGCGTACAAGGCGGGGCACGACAGGGCAGGAACGACATGGCTGACTACCAGATCGCCATCGTTGGCTCCGGACCGGCGGATCTGAGTGCGGCGGGCCGCGCCACCGAGAATAAGCTCAACTACGTGCTGCTCGAGAAGAGCGACCACTTCTCCGATACGATCTTCAAGTATCAGAAGGGCAAGCACGTCATGTCTACCCCGGAGGTGCTGCCGTTGCGCTCGAGCTTCGAGTTCGAGGCGGGGCGCCGCGAGGAAGTGCTCGGGCGCTGGGACACGCGTGCCGAGGAGCTGGGCCTCAGCGTGCGCCACAAATCCGAGGTGACGGCGATCACCGGCGAGAAGGGCAACTTCGAGATCGCGCTGCAGGGCGGCGAGACCGTTACCGCGGAGAACGTGGTGCTCTCGATCGGGCTGCAGGGCAACCTCCGCAAGATCGACGTACCCGGTTCTGACAAACCATGGATCCAGTACCAGCTCGACGATCCCGAGGAGTACGCGGACGAGACCATCGTCGTCATCGGCGCCGGCGATGCGGCGATCGAGAACGCGGTGGCCCTGGCCCAGCAAAACAACGTGATCATCGTTAACCGCCGCGACGAGTTAGCGCGCGCCAAAACGGGCAATCTCAGCCTCATCTCTGAGGCGATCGAGAGTGGCGACATCGCGTGCATGTACGGCTCGAGCCCGAAAGAGGTGCGCGAGGACGAGAACGGCAAGGTGCTGGTGTTGAAGACCGCCGACGGCGAGGCCGATATCAAATGCGACCGCGTGATCGCCCGACTGGGCGCGATCCCGCCGCGCCGCTTCGTCGAGTCCTGCGGCATCGAATTCCCGAACAAGGATGCGGCCGCTCTGCCCGAGGTCAGCGCGACCTACGAATCGAATGTACCCGGCCTGTACATCATCGGCGCTCTCGGCGGTTATCCGTTGATCAGGCAGGCGATGAACCAGGGCTATGAGGTCGTCGAGTTCATCCTCGGCAACGACGTCAAGCCGGCCGACGAGCCGCTGTTGGAGGCCAAGTTCAAGAATCTCGGCATGGACGTGGGGGCGGCGCTCGACATGATCCGCGAGAATGTCCCAATCCTGTCGGGTTTGACGACGCTGCAACTGCGCGAGTTCCTCATCGACAGCGACATACACACGCCGAAACCGGGCGACCTGATCTTCAAGCTCAACGACTTCACGAACAGCTTCTATTCGATCGTCGCCGGCAAGGTCGGGATTCAGGTGAACCGCGAGGATCCGACCGAGGTGATAACCCTGGTGCATGGGCAGTTCTTCGGCGAGATGGGCTTGATCTCGGGGCGCCGGCGCTCAGCCACGGTGTCGGCAAAGGACAACTGCGTCCTCATCGAAACGCCGCGCCGCTCGATGATCAAGCTCATGAACTCGGTCGAGGCGGTAAAGCGGGAGATGGATCAGGAGGCCATGCGCCGCCAGATCAAGATGTACATCGCGCCCACCGTCAAGCAGGACGACCTCAAGGAGGTCGTCGAGTCGACCACGCTCGAGAACCTGGCGGCCGGCGAGACGCTATTCAGCGAGGGCGACGACGGCAACGAGGTCTATGTAATCCGGCGTGGCTCAGTGACCGTCTCGCGGCGCATCGGCGGGCGCGAGATCGTCCTCTCCTATGTGCCGGCCGGGCATTACGTCGGTGAGATGGCGCTGCTCACCAACTCCAAACGCTCAGCAACGGTGCGAGCCGCGGTCGCCACCGAGGCGCTCAAGATGGACGGTGCCGCCTTCAAGCGGCTGTTGGAGCGCAGCAGCGAGCTGCGCGAGGCCCTCGAGGCCAAGTTCCACGAGCGACTGGCGCAGAACATCGCGATGGAGAACCAGCCCGAGGTCGGGAGCATCATCGAGTTCCTGGTCGCCCAGGGGGCCGGCGAGGCGACCGACATTCTGCTGATCGACGAATCGCTATGCGTGCGCTGCAACAACTGCGAGGTGGCGTGCGCCGAGACTCACGGCGGCACCTCGCGGCTTAACCGCGAGGCCGGGCCGACCTTCGCCAACGTGCACGTACCGACGTCGTGCCGCCATTGCGAACATCCCCACTGCATGTCGGAATGCCCGTCGAACTCGATCCATCGCGCCCCCAACGGCGAGGTGTTCGTCGACGAGAGCTGCATCGGCTGCGGCAACTGCCAGCGCAACTGTCCGTACGGCGTCATTCACATGGCGAGCAAGCCGCCGGCCAAGCCGGGGCTGTGGCAGTGGCTGCTATTTGGCGCCGGTCCTGGTCCCGGCGAGCACGACTGGCCGGGCAAAAACGACGGAGAGCTGAAGAAGAGCGCCGTCAAGTGCGACATGTGCAAGGACATCGCGGGTGGTTCGGCCTGTGTGCGCGCCTGTCCCACCGGAGCCGCGCTGCGGGTGAACCCCGAAGAGTTCTTCAAGCTCACGCTGCAACAATCCTGACCCGCGCCGCGGCGAGTGGTGCCCGCCGGGGCGCCCTATGCGCCGGGCGGGCCTAGAATTGGAGATCGCCGATGGCGCTCTATGACGGTCCAATGATCGACCCCCACCATCATCTGTGGGATTTGAGCATGGGGTGTCATCCATGGCTTGCGCCGGCGGGCGACCAGGAGGGACCCTTCGACTTCGGTCCGTTGCAACGCAACTACGTGGTCGAGGAATTGCGGCGCGATGCCGCTAACCAGAACCTCGTCAAGTCGGTGCACATCCAGGCGGGCTGGGATCGTGCCGACCCGATCGCGGAGACGCGGTGGCTGCAGGGGCTTGCCGATCGACACGGCTTCCCCCACGGCATCGTCGGCGATGCGCCGTTGCGCGAGTCGCGGGTCGAGGGAGTGCTGGAGGCGCACGCGAGCCACACCAACATGCGCGGCATCCGCTACATCTTGAGCTGGCACGAGGACCCCGCCAAACGCTTCGATCAGTTCGTCGATCGCGCCGACAACCTGACCAATCCGGAGTGGCGTCGAGGCTATGCCCTATTGGCCAAGTTCGGCATGAGCTTCGACATGATGATGTATCCCGGCCAGCACGCGGATGCACTCGATCTCGCCCGCGCTTTTCCGGACATACAGAACATCATCAACCACGTCGGCAGCCCGATCGACCGTGACGAAGCCAGTATGGAGCGCTGGCGGACCGGCATGGAGAACCTCGCGAGCGCGCCCAACGTAGCGGTCAAGATCTCCGATCTCTGCGCCTACGATCCGGATTGGACGGTCGACAGCTACCGACCCATCGTGCTGTCGTTGATCGACTGGTTCGGCGTGGACCGCTGTATGTTCGCGAGCGACTTCCCGGTGGCGGGGCTGCATGGCGAGTTCGATGCGCACTACAACGCCTTTAAAGAGATTGTGAAGGACTTTACGGCGGACGAGCAGCGCAAGCTGTTCCACGACACTGCGGCCCGGCTCTATCGGCTGACCTGACGGTGCCGCGGCGCCATGGCCGGCGGGCACTGGCTCAACGCATGTCTTCCTGAGGAGGCCTTGAGATGACGGCGATCGTCTACGCGGATGGCGAGTGGCTGCCGGGTGATGCAGCGCTCACCGGGCCCATGCATCACGCATTCTGGAAGGCCTCGGCAGTATTCGACGGAGGTCGCTCGCTTGGCGGTCTCGCGCCCGACCTTGACCGCCACTGCGAACGCGCGGTGGCCTCGGCACGGGCGCTGCGGCTGAAGCCGCCGCTGACACCGCGCGAGGTCTACGAGATCTGCCTCGAGGGAATCCGCAAGTTTGCCGCCGATGCGGAGCTCTACGTCCGTCCGATGTTCTATGCGGCCGAAGGCATGGTGCTGCCCGATCCCGACAGCACCAGATTTACGCTCGCGGTCCACGAAGCGCCGCTGCCGAGCAGCGGTTTCACCGCGTGCCGATCATCGCGGCGGCGGCCGGCGCGGGACATGGCGCCGACCGATGCTAAAGCGGCCTGTCTCTATCCGAACTCCTATCTCGCTATCCTCGATGCCCGCGAGCGCGGATTCGACAATGCCGTCGTCCTCGATCCCAACGGTAACGTTGCCGAGTTCGCCAATGCTAATTTGTGGTTCAGTAAGGATGGGGTGGCGTATACGCCGGCGGTGAACGGCACCTTTCTCAACGGCATCACGCGCCAGCGGGTCGCCGAGCTGCTGCGGGCCGACGGGGTCGAGGTGGTGGAGCGCGCAATCACGTTCGATGAGGTGCTCGCCGCCGACGAGGTGTTCAACACCGGCAACTTTGGCAAGCTCGTACCCGTCACCCGTATCGAGGACCACGAGGTGCAGCCGGGGCCGATCTACGCGCGGGCGCGGGCGCTCTATTTCGAGTTCGCCAAGGACTTCAGCGTGCTGTAAGGATCGTCGCGCTGCCGCCTCAGCGGCTGTTGCCGCGATCGCCGCCGAGGTACTCGCGGATCTTGCGTTCTTCCCAGTCTGTGCCGAAGTAATCGACCCAGCGCATGACGCTGTTGCCGTGAGCGAGCAGGCCGATGCCCCAGCCGAGCGCAGGCCAGAACGCCCAATAGCTGCCCGAGGCGAACAAGTTGATCAGGTGTAGGAGCACCATCACCCCGACATAAGCGGCGAGGTGACTGTAGAAGCCCTTGAGCTTCTGAACGTAACTTCGCGCCTCCTCGTAGCGCTCTTGATCGGCGTCGAGTTGGTCTCCGTTCTCCTCCGCCACGCGTCGTCCCCTGGCCACTCGCGGTAGCACGCCATGCTATCACACAGACGCTGCGGCAGGTCAGCGACTCGGGACGTGCGGCGAGCCGCGTCCGACGGTAAACGACGCGGATCAGGGGAAGCAGGCTGACGCGGCGGGCGTTTCGGTGGACGGCCCGGCGGCCGGCGCGATGTCGCCAAGATCGCCGATCGTCGGCAGTGGTTCAAACGCCGCCGCTTGCTCCTCACCCTTGGCGATCTGGTTGGCGCTGAGGCGCGCGCGCAGCGGAGCCAAATAGCGCGCCGCGGCGTCCGGCTCCTGGCCGCTGGCGATCTGGAACCATACGAACGAGCTGAGGGCGTCGCGCTCAACTCCTTCGCCGCGGTAATACATCCGGCCAAGGAAAATCTGGGCGCGCGCGTGCCCGGCTTCGGCTGCGCCGCGGAAGTGCTCCGCCGCCTTTTCGAGGTCGAGGGGCACGCCGTGCCCGCGATAGTAGAGCCGTCCGAGATCGAAGTCGGCCTCACTCGAGCCGGCTTGGACCGCAGTCAAGAAGAGCTCGGCGGCCGCCGCGTAGTCAAACGGCACGCCCATGCCGAAGTAGTACATGTAGGCGAGGTCGCGCCGCGCCTCGATATCGCCCTGCGCGGCGGCACGGGCATAGAGATCGGCGGCGAGTTCGAGATTGACGTCGACGCCGCGGCCGTCCTGGTACAGGTGACCGAGGTCGCGCTGGGCGATCGCATCGCCTTGCTCTACTGCCCTGGCGTACCACTCGGCGGCCGCCGCGAAGTCCTGCATGAGGCCGCCTCGCCCGGCGGCGTAGTAGGCGCCGACCATGCGCTGCGCCGTCGCATGTCCGCCATCGGCGGCCTTGCGGAACCAACCGATGGCAGTGTCCGGATCTTCCGCGCCGCAATAGGCGCCGTGGAGGAGATACCCGATCCAGTACTGGGCTTCCGTTTCTCCCGCGCGTGCTAACGGCTCGAGGGAACGGTAGGCGGCACCGTAGTCGCCCATTTCGAGAGCGCGCTTGCCGCTGTCGAGGTCAGCTCGCGCGGGCCAAACGCTCATCAAAAAACACAGCCAAGCACCAGTACGCGGACTATCATTCACACCTCAACCCCCGTCCACCAGATGGCGACGGCGCGGCCCTTCGCCCAGCTTAGCTGACAATGCGTCGACGATGATATTCTGGTGTGGAAATATTTACACAGGCTTAACCAAATAGAGGCGCCTGTCCGGCCGATGAGACCGCATCATTCGGTCAGCGGTGACGGGTCCGGGATACGCTGGCGCGAGATGATGAGCTCATCATACCACGTCGAGTACACAGGGTGGACCTCGGTGGGATCCTTGTTTGTCATGAACGGGAGCAGCCACACCTTGCCGAATGCTGCAAAACCCGGCGCCCGGTTGCCCATGAACTGCTTGTCCACGCTTATAGCGAGAATCGAGGGCTCGTTCTCCCGCGCCACCCACAGTTGCACGGTATTTGCACGTTCGTTCCACTTCACGATCATGACGTGGAGTTGGAAGGTCATCCACTCGTCGGCAACGTAAGGGACGCACCCCCCGGGGAGTGGCATGCGGACCTGCGTCCTGCGCTTTACACAGGGTGCCGGTCCGCCCGGCTGAACGTCCTTCAGGCCACGCGCCCGCGAGCGTCGAACAATGCCATTATAGCGTCCGCAGCCCTCGTAAAGGCCTGGCGCCTTGCCAAAGCGGCGCAGCACAAGATGGACGTCTTGCTCGCAGGAGTAACGCTCTTTGATCACGCGCCCTGATTCGTTGAGCCAGTCGCCCTCGCCGATGATGACCTGCTTCCAGCCCGTTACGTAACGCGGTTTGTCCTTGTGACGCCAGCGGACGACGAGAAACTCGGGCGGGAACCATTGACGCCACTGGATATAGATTTCCTCGCCCTCGGCGACCCGCTCGTTGGGGTCCTCGGCGAAGCGGCTGAAGTACATACCCGCACCCCCGGCCGGGCTTTTGCTGAAGTACGTGAATTTGAGTGAGCCGTTGCCCGAGGCCTTGTGCTCGGCGTCGAGTTTGGGGTGTACCCTCTTGCCGTAGGTCCCGTGCAGCACCGTGGTCTTGCGTGCGCCCGGGAGTTCGGTATCGAAGCCCTCGCAGCGCAGCACGCCAGCGCCGGCGCAACGCTGCTCGAAATCGGTGAAGGCCGGATCGCCGGCGGCAGCGGCGCTGCCGCCGAGCGACGACAGGACCAGCGCAAACGCTAGTCCGGTCAGCCGGCCGCGGGCGAGGTACCCGTCCACCGAGGGACGGCGTGCTGTGTTTTCTACTTCGGCTGCGGCACGATCCGCATGTAGGGCACCGGCGATTTCCACCCGTCCGGGAATTTCTGCCGCGCCTCTTCGTCGGAGACCGTCGGTACGATGATGACGTCGTCCCCTTGCTGCCAGTTCACCGGTGTCGCCACCTTGTGCTCGGCCGTGAGCTGGCACGAATCGAGGATTCGCAGTACCTCATCGAAATTACGGCCGGTGCTCATCGGGTAGGTCAGCGTCGCCTTAACCTTCTTGTCCGGCCCGATAACGAACACCGAACGTACAGTCGCGTTGTCGGCCGGCGTCCTACCTTCGGAAGTCTCCCCGGCCCCCGAGGGAAGCATGTCGTAGAGCTTGGCGACTTGGAGTTGGGAATCGCCGATGAGTGGGTAGTTGACCGCGTGGCCCTGGGTGCTCTCGATGTCCTTCGCCCACTTCTCGTGGTTGTCGACCGGGTCCACGCTGAGGCCGATGACTTTGCAGTTGCGCTTCTCGAACTCGGGCTGCAGGCCCGCCATATAGCCGAGCTCGGTGGTGCATACCGGCGTGAAGTCCTTAGGGTGTGAAAAAAGGATGGCCCAGCCATCACCGACCCAGTCGTGGAAGCTCAAAGTTCCTTCCGTCGTCTCAGCGGTGAAGTTGGGAGCTTCGTCATTGATTCTCAGCGACATGGCTCGCCTCCATTGTCTCAGTAAGGGGTGCAGCGCGACGCTGGCAGCGCCGCCGGTCGCCCCGGTGACGTCGTCAGATATGCGGTGTGCGGCAGCTCAAGGGGCTGAACAGCACGAGCCAGACCCTCGGAAAACTTGGTGGAGCCGAGCGGAATCGAACCGCCGACCTCTTGAATGCCATTCAAGCGCTCTCCCAACTGAGCTACGGCCCCGCCCGGCCGGGCCTTCGCCCGCGCCTCATCGCAACCTAGGAAGGCGACCCAGGAGAATCAAGCGCGTTGTCGTGGGCGCGCCGCGTCTCAGGTCTCCTTGGCGTCGCTCCCTACGACCTCGGAGATGTCGTCGTCGTCCTTGCCGAGGTCGGACGTGTCCTCGATCACATCATCGTCCTTGTCATCCTCGTCTCCGTTCTCCGGCGCATTCTCCGCCGTCGCGCCGTCATCGGCCGTGGCCGCTGCTGGGCTTGGCGCGCGCGCCGGAACCGTTTCGCCGGCACGTGGCCGACGCGCCTTGGCCGGCTGCGCAACCTGCGCTTCACCGCACTTGGGACAGACGACCGGCGTCCGACCAAGGTCGTAGAAGCGCGCTACGCAGCTCTGACACGTTTGTTTCTGTCCCCACTCCGGCTTTGCCACAAATCCCTCCGTTGCCAGACGACTGTCCGGTCGTCCGGGAATCCCCAATGCCACGAGCGGGATAGGCTGTCAAAAGCTTTTCGCTGATTGAGCCAAAGGGTTTCACAATCGCGCCAGCCGGCCCCGCCCGCGTGGCCCTGCCCGCATGAATGTGATAAGCCGGGCGCGAGCCAACGGAGCCATGACGAGAATGCGTTGAAAGCGCTAACGGCCCTGCCAGCGCACGCGCTGGGCGGCGAAGCAGCGATCCCAGGCGATAAATCGATCTCGCACCGCGCGCTGATCCTCGGTGCCTTGGCGGTCGGCGAGACGACGATTACCGGCTTGCTCCAGGCCGATGACGTGCGCCGCACGGCGGCGGCTCTCGTCCTATTGGGCGCGCGGCACGAGGTCGGCATGGACGGTACGGACCGGGTGTGGGGACGCGGTGTCGGCGGTCTGGCCGAGCCGGACGATATTCTCGATCTCGGCAACGCCGGCACCGGTGTGCGCCTGTTGATGGGCGCGGTGGCCGCCCATGGATTCCCCACTGTATTCACCGGTGATCGATCATTACGGCGGCGGCCGATGGCGCGGGTGACCGCGCCGCTCAAGGAGATGGGCGCGCGGATTATCGCGCGGAGCGGCGGGCGGCTGCCGTTGACGATCATCGGCACCGACGAGCCGATCCCGATCAGCTATCGGCTGCCCGTGCCCTCGGCGCAGGTGAAATCGGCGATCCTTCTGGCGGGGCTCAGCACACCGGGGCGGACCGAAGTCATCGAGCCAGTGCCGACCCGCGATCATACCGAGCGCCTGCTCACCGCGTTCGGTGCGGAGGTTTCTCTCGGCCCCGCCGAGGGCGGCGCGCGCCGCATAGGCCTCACCGGCCAGCCCGAGCTCACTGGCCGTGCCATCCATGTGCCCGGTGATCCATCTTCAGCCGCATTTGCGCTCACTGCGGGGCTCCTCGTGCCAGAATCGCGAATCGCCACCCGCGGAATCGGCTACAACTCATTGCGCTGCGGTCTGTTCGAGACGCTCGTCGAGATGGGGGCCAACCTCCGAATCGCAGCCGAGGGCGAGGACGGCTGCGAGCCAGTGGCCGATGTGACAGCCGAGGCCGGCGTGCTGAAAGGGGTCGAGGTCGAGCCCGAGCGCGCGCCGCGCATGATCGATGAGTACCCGATCCTGGCGGTCGCCGCCGCGTGTGCCGAGGGTCGAACGGTGATGCGCGGCCTCGGCGAGCTCCGAGTCAAGGAGAGCGACCGCCTGGCAAGCATCGCCGATGGCCTGACGGCGTGCGGCGTCGAGGCAGCGATCGAGGATGACGCGCTGATCGTGACCGGTTGTGCCGGCCGGCCGCCCGGCGGCGGCCGGGTTCAGGTCCACCACGACCACCGTATAGCGATGGCCTTCCTCATCCTCGGGCTGGCTGCGGAGGCCCCGGTGACCATTGACGATGCTACACCGATCGAAACGAGCTTTCCCGGCTTCGTCGATGTGTTGGGCGCGCTCGGCGCCCGTTTCGAAGCGGCGGCCGTCGTCGCCCCGTGATCATTGCGATCGATGGGCCGGCGGCGGCCGGCAAGGGGACGCTCGCGCGCCGGATCGCGGAGCGCTTCGGTCTCGCCCATCTCGACACCGGGCACCTCTATCGGGCGGTCGCGGTGAGGTTGCGCCGGGCGGGCGGCAATGGCGCGGATCGCGCCGCCGCCACCGCGGCTGCCAAGGCGATCGAACCGGGCGATCTGAACGATCCCTTGCTGCGCGAGGAGGCGACTGGCCGTTTGGCCTCCGAGATCGCGGCTGTTCCGGAGGTGCGGGCGGCGCTCCTCGACTATCAGCGGCGGTTCGCCGCGCGCCCCCCCGGCGATGCTGCGGGAGCGGTGCTCGACGGCCGAGACATCGGCACGGTGGTGTGCCCCGGAGCCGACGTTAAGCTGTTCGTCACGGCGAGTCTCGACGAGCGGACACGCCGCCGCTCGCACGAGCTCCTCGCGCGCGGCACGGCCGCGGATTCGGTGGCTGTGCGGGCCCATATCAAAGCGCGCGATGACCGGGACGCCGCCCGCGCCACCGCACCGCTCAAGCCGGCGCCGGATGCTCGCTTGCTCGATACCACGAACTTGGATATAGACTCCGCCTTTGCTGCCGCCGAATCACTCATCCTCGAACGAATTGGGTGAGTGCGACAGGCCTCGAGCCCGAATGTGCCGCCTTCGTGCCGATCGGTTAGACCCGGTGCGGCGGCGTGCGGTTGCCAGGGCTGCGATTCGAACGTCGAGGGGAGAGGCGTCGACTATACTGACGCGGCGAGGCGACCGACCTCGCCTGTTGGATCACTGGAGAGGAAGGCAACGACGGGTGCACAACCAGATGACGAGAGATTCATGACCGATCAGACCGCCGATTCCGCGAACGCCGAGAGTGGCGAGAAAACGTTGCCCACGGGCGAGAATTTCGCCGAACTCCTCGAGGAGGCCTATGGCACTCAGGAGAGACTCGAAGGCACGGTGGTACCGGGCACCGTAATCGCCATCGAAAGCGACATGGCGGTCATCGATGTCGGACTCAAGGCGGAAGGCCGGGTACCGGTCAAGGAGTTCTTGTCGCCAGGGCAGCAAGAGGGCCTCAAGATCGGCGATCGCGTCGAGGTGTTCCTGGAGCGCATGGAAAGCCGTAACGGCGAGGCCGTCTTGAGCCGCGACAAGGCGCGCCGTGAAGAAGCCTGGGAAAAGCTGGAGACCGCGTTCGCACAGAATGAGCGTGTGGAGGGCATCATCTTCGGCCGGGTGAAGGGCGGCTTCACCGTCGATCTCTCCGGTGCGGTCGCATTCCTGCCCGGCAGTCAGGTCGATGTGCGTCCGGTGCGGGACGTAACGCCGTTGATGGGGCAGAACGAGCCGTTCCAGATCCTCAAAATGGACCGCCGTCGCGGCAATATCGTGGTCTCACGCCGTGCCGTTCTCGAGGAGGCGCGGGCCGAGGCGCGCGCGGAGATCGTCTCGAACTTATACGAGGGCCAGGTGCTGGACGGCGTGGTCAAGAACATCACCGACTACGGTGCATTCGTCGACCTCGGCGGCATCGACGGGCTGTTGCACGTAACCGACATAGCTTGGCGGCGCACCAACCATCCGAGCGAAGTGCTGAGCATCGGTCAGACGGTCAAGGTCCAGGTAATCCGCGTCAATCCCGAGACCCAGCGCATCTCGCTGGGCATCAAGCAGCTCGAGGCCGATCCGTGGGAGGGCGTCGACGCCAAGTATCCGGTCAGCGCTAAATACACAGGCCGCGTCACCAACATCACCGACTACGGCGCGTTCGTCGAGCTCGAGCCGGGGGTCGAGGGATTGGTGCACGTATCGGAGATGAGCTGGACCAAGAAAAACGTCCATCCCGGCAAGATCGTCTCGACCAGCCAGGAGGTCGAGGTCATGGTGCTGGACGTCGATCCGGTCAAGCGCCGGATCAGCCTCGGCCTCAAACAAACCATCGACAACCCATGGGAGAGCTTCATCGACAGCCACCCAGTGGGGGAGATCCTCGAGGGGCAGATCAAGAGCATTACCGAGTTCGGTTTGTTCGTCGGCCTGGGCGAGGTAGACGGCATGGTCCATCTTTCGGACCTGAGCTGGGAAGAGGCGGGTGAGCAGGCCGTCGCCAATTACAAGAAGGGCGACACGGTTAAAGCCAAGGTGCTCGAGGTGAGCGTCGAACGTGAGCGCATCGGTCTCGGCATCAAACAGCTGTCCGACGATCCGTTCGCCTCGACGCTCGAACTGAAAAAGGGCAGCACCGTAACCTGCACAGTCACGGGGGTGAAGGACACCGGTCTCGACATCACGGTCAGCGACGGCGTTCCCGGCTTCATCCGTCGCGTTGACTTGGCGCGTGAGCGCTCTGAGCAGCGGCCCGACCGTTTTGCCGCCGGCGATCGCGTCGATGCGCGCATCACCAACGTCGACCGTGAAGGACGCCGTCTCACCCTTTCTATCAAGGCGCTCGAGATCGCCGAGGAGAAGGAGGCGATGGCGCAATACGGCTCTTCGGACAGTGGCGCGAGCCTCGGCGATATCTTAGGGGCGGCGATCAGTCGCCGCGCCGAGGAAGACGAAGAGGAGGGCGATGAGGGCGAGACGGCCTCCGAGGGCGAGACGGCGTCGCACGATGACGTGGCTTCGAACGACGAGGCGCCCTCAGACGACGAGGCACCCCCGGACGACGAGGCGCCCTCGGGCGGTGAGACGCCTCCGGACGGCGAAGACACTACCTGACGCGGGCGGCGGTGCTGCCACCGGCAGAGAGCGCCTGAGCCCGAGGAGACCGCGGCCCAGCCGCCATGTCGCTCGAACTCGATGCACTGCTCGACCGCCGCCGCCTGAAACGGCGCTTGGCATTTTGGCGCACTGCCGCCATCGTCGTGGCGGTCGGCGCGGTGGTCCTCGCGGCTGGGCGGTTTGGTGGCTTGGCCGAGCGCGACCATGTCGCCGAGCTCTACGTCACCGGGATCATCGTCGACGATCCGGCGCGGATCGGGGCGCTCGAATTGGTTGCCAATGACGATTCGGCGAAGGCGCTCATCGTCCACATCGACAGCCCCGGTGGAACGACCGTCGGCGGCGAGGCACTGTACGAGGCACTGCGCCGCCTGGCCGCGCGTAAGCCGGTGGTTGCGGTGATCGGTACGCTCGGGGCCTCGGCCGGTTATCTCGTGGCGCTGGCTGGCGATCACATCGTCGGCCGCGGCTCGTCGCTCACCGGCTCGATCGGTGTGATGCTGCAGACGGCGGAGGCCACAGAGCTTTTGGAAACAATCGGCATTCGCACCGAGACGATCCGAAGCGCCCCGCTCAAGGGCCAGCCCTCACCGTTCGAGCCGATGAGCGAAGCGGCGCGCGCCTCGACCCAGGCGGTCGTCGATGACGT
The DNA here is from genome assembly GCA_965248765.1 of Alphaproteobacteria bacterium. Taxonomy (GTDB): domain Bacteria; phylum Pseudomonadota; class Alphaproteobacteria; order VGEJ01; family VGEJ01; genus CBDFKF01. The sequence goes on along the minus strand of CBDFKF010000004.1, from coordinate 1,472,252 downwards.
TTACGCCTGGTTCGTCGACGTGCTGGCGGAACGGCGGAGCATTAGTAGCGCCGAAGCCCAGCATCTCGCGGACGGTCGTGTGTTCACCGGCCGCCAGGCGTTGGCGGCCAATCTGATCGATGCGATCGGCGGTGAGCCGGCCGCGCGGCGGTGGCTCGAGGCTGAACACGGCGTGCCTTTTGGGCTGCCCGGGCGCGATGTCGAGAGCGAGGATACGACCGCCGAGGTGGTCAGGCGCGTCCTCGGTCTAGCGGAAAAAACATTGCTTTCTGAAAGACTTATGCTTGACGGCTTGGTATCGGTTTGGCAACCTGACGCCCTCTGAGAAGGCACCATCGGCGGTCGTGGGGAACGGTTGCCAGCGCGTGCCTTGAGGCCCGAGGGAAGCAAGTTCGATGGTCAAGTCGGAACTGATTCTGCGTCTTGCGGAGCTGAATCCGCACTTGTACCAGCGCGATATCGAGCGCATCGTCTCGACAATTTTCGATGAGATCTCGAACGCCTTGGCGCAGGGGCACCGCGTAGAGCTACGCGGCTTCGGCGCCTTCTCGGTCAAACGGCGGGCGGCCCGCATGGCCCGCAACCCGCGGACCGGTGCTGCGGTGCACGTCGCCGACAAGCACGTTCCGTTCTTTAAATCGGGCAAGGAGCTGCGCGAGCGGCTCAATGCCGCGATAACCGACGAAGAGCGGCAAACACCGTCTGCCACCGCCTGAGCGGCGGGCCCGGCGGCTCCGCTGTGACCGAAGCGGAGGGTTCCCTTTTAGGTAACCCGGATACGTCGAGGTGGGAGGCGGTGTGAAGATCGTTTCATGGATCCTGCTGGTCGCGGTCGCGGTCGTTGTCGCCGCCTTTGCCGTCGCCAACCGCTCGCTGGTACTCTTAAGCCTCGAGCCGCTTGGCTATGTGATCACACTGCCGTTGTACGCTCTGGTGATCGGCACGCTGTTCGTCGGCGCCGTGATCGGCGGCGGCACAACCTGGCTCGGCGCCGGCAAGACCCGCCGCGCCATTCGTGCCGCCCGGCGCCGGACAGATCGGCTCGAGCGGGAACTCGGCGATGCCCGGGCGGCGGCGGCGCGCCCGGTCGTTGCCAACGATAGCGGCAGCGCGGCCAACGTCATTGCCAGCAAGCCCGCGGCCACTAAACCTGGCTGAGCGCGCGGTGGCAAAATGAGGGAGGAAAAGCACGATGGCAATGAACGCGAAAACATTCGCCCGAGGCCAAAAGACGCGCAAAGACGTGATCGGCGGGGCGGCGGCGTTATGGCTTGAAGGCCCCGCCGGGGCGGCGGATCGGGATCAACAAGACTATGTGACCGAGCTCGCCTGGGGCGAGATCTTTAGCCGGCCGGGGCTCGGCAAGAAGACCCGCATCCTCCTCAACCTCGCCATGCTTACGGTGATGGGCGAACGCGACGTGTTGAAGCACCATATCGGCGGTGCTCTGCGCCTCGGCTGCACGCGCACCGCAATCCGTGAGGCTCTTTTGCAGGCCGGGACCTTTGCCGGCCTCAACAAGGTCTCACTTGCGACCATGGTCGCCCAGGAGGTCTTTGCCGAGGCTGATGCCGCCAACCGCGCTCGCCGCGCGCAGCGCTCGGTCAGTCGCGCAAAAGCTCGTTGATCGACGTTTTGGCGCGGGTGCCCGCGTCGACTTTCTTGACGATGACGGCGCAGTAGAGGCTCGGACCGGGCTCGCCGCCCGGCAGCGGCTTGCCGGGGAGCGTACCCGGCACCACGACCGAGTACGCCGGCACGCGACCGCGGTGCACCTCGCCGGTGGCGCGATCGACGATGCGGGTCGAAGCGCTGATGTAGACCCCCATCGACAGCACGGCACCCTGCTCGACGAGGACACCTTCGGCGACCTCGGAACGTGCGCCGATGAAGCAGTCATCTTCGATGATGACCGGCTCGGCCTGCAGCGGCTCGAGCACGCCGCCGATGCCGGCACCACCCGAGATGTGGCAGTTGCGGCCGATCTGGGCGCAGCTGCCGACTGTCGCCCAGGTATCCACCATGGTGCCCGTATCGACATAGGCGCCGAGGTTGACGAAACAGGGCATCAAGACAACGCCGGGCGCGACATAGGCCGAGTGGCGCACGACGCAGCTCGGCACGGCGCGAAAGCCGGCCTCGCGGAAGCGCGCCTCGTCCCAGCCTGCGAACTTCGAGGCGACCTTATCGAACCACCGGGCATCGCCGCCGGGCCCGCCGCCGATCGTCGCCATGTCATTGAGCCGGAAGGACAGCAGCACGGCCTTCTTGAGCCACTGGTTCACACGCCAGCCGTCATCGCGCTTTTCGGCCACGCGCATGGTGCCGGCATCGAGGCCGGCGAGCGCGGTCTCGACCGCTACGCGCACCTCGCCCCGCGTATCGGGACCGATTGTCTCTCGCTCCTCCCACGCCGCGTCGATGGTGATGGCCAGTGTGCCGGTGGTCATCGCCCCGTGTTCTCCTCGAGCCAGACGACCAGGTCGTCGGTAACGTAATCGATGTGGCCGCCGTCAGCCCCTTCGTGGCCGTAGGGCTCGTCGTTGCGCACCCACACCGTGGTCATCCCGATGGCGGCGGCAGGCGCAAGGTTGCGGGCAATGTCTTCGAACATGATGGCGCGGGTGGGGTCGACCTCGTGGTGATCGACGAAGCGTCGATAGGTCTCGGGATCGGGCTTGGGCACAAAGTCGGCCGCGGTGATGTCGAAGACGGCCTCAATGTGATGACGCACCCCGAGCTGGTTCATGATTCGCTCGGCGTGCTCGCCCGAGCCGCTCGTGAACACCACTTTGCGGCCGTTCAAGCGCGCGAGCGCTCCATCCAGCGCCTCGTTTGGCGGCAACCAGGTCACGTCGATGTCATGGACGTAGTCTAGGAACTCCCCCGGATCGGTATCGTGGCGGAGCATGAGGCCGCGCAGCGTGCTGCCATGGGCGCGGTAATAGTCGCGCTGCACGCGCAGCGCCGCGTCGGGGTCTATGTCGAGCTCGGCAGAGACGAATTCGTTGATGCGCTTGGCGACCTGGGAGAACAGGTTATAGCGCGCGTGATAGAGCGTGTTGTCGAGGTCGAATACCCAGACCTCGACATGGTCGAGCGCCCCACTGGGCGCCCTGCTCACCTTGGTATCATTTGCCATAGCGTACGCTGTGGCGTGAGTGTGGTCGCTGCTCCGGGCCGCGGCAAGGGCAAATTCGCCCGGTGCGGTACCGGTTCAATCGGTGCTGGTTTCGTACAGCTGGCGGGAGGTGTCGGCGTCGATGCCGACGAGGCTCACCTCATGGCCCCAGAGGCGGCGTACGAGCTCCATCACGTCGTCGCGACTCGGCTCGACCAACGGCACTCCATCGAGCACCGTTTGCTGCAGACGCAAACGCCGATCGCCCCGCAGGTCGGCATCGACCACCTGGATCTCGGGCTCGTTGACACCGGGATCGTAGGTCCTGGCAAGGGCGGTCCGCACCTTGCGATAGCCGCGCTCGTCGTGGATGCCGGACACAGTGAAATGCGAGTCCTTGGCATCGTCGGCGACCAAGAAGAGCCTGAGCTTGCGCATCAAGTGCGGGCTCAAATACTGCTGGATGAACGATTCGTCGCGGAAGTTCGCCCACGCCTCGCGCAGCACCGCCCGCCAGTCGTCGCAGCCGGCGAACTCCGGGAACCAGGTCTCGTCCTCGCGGGTCGGCTGCGCACAGATTCGCTTGATGTCCGCCATCATTTCAAAGCCGAGCGCATAGGGATTAAGCCCGCTAAAGCGGCGGTCGTCGTAGCTCGGCTGCGAGACTACGTTCGAGTGGCTGTGCAGGATCTCCAGCAGCGCCCCCTCGTCCAACCGGCCAGCATCGTAGAGGGCGTTGACGACGTAGTAGTGGACGAACGTCGCGCAGCCCTCGTTCATGACCTTGGTCTGTTTCTGCGGATAGAAGTACTGGGCGATGTTGCGGACGATACGCAGGATCTCGCGCTGCCACGGCTCGAAGCTGGGGCTGTTCTTCTCGATGAAATAGAGGAGGTTCTGGTCGGGGAGCTTGAGGTCCTTCATGCGTCCCTCGTGGGCGGCCGTGGCCTCCAGCTCCTCGGTAGTGCCGACCGACTCCTCATCCGTTTGCGGAACGGTGCGCCAAAGATCGCGGTAGGTCCGGTCCTGGTACTCGACGCGCAGGCGCTCGCGTTCCTCCATCTCCTCGGCGGTGAGCTTGGGCGGCCGGCGGTAGCGGAAGACGCTTTGGTCCATCAACGCGTGCGCCGCATCGAGGATCTCTTCGACGGCGGCGACGCCATGGCGTTCCTCGCACTTGGCGATGAAGGCCTTGGCGAACTCAAGGTACTGAAGGATCGCGTCGGCGTCGGTCCACTGCCGGTAGAGGTAATTGTTCTTGAAGAAGTGGTTGTGGCCGAAGGCCGCGTGCGCCATGACCAGGGTCTGCATGGCCATGGTGCTCTCCTCCATGTTGTAGCTGATGCACGGGTTGGAGTTGATGACGATCTCGTAGGCGAGGCCGGTGTAGCCTTTGCGGTAGAGGATCTCCTCGCGGGCGAAGCGTTTGCCGAACGACCAGTGCCGGTACATGAGCGGCATGCCGATCGAAGAATAGGCATCGAGCATCTGCTCTGCCGAGATGATCTCGATCTGGTTGGGGTAGATGTCGAGGCCGAGATCGTCGAGGGCGATCTCTTCGATGGCCGCGTAGGCGCTGCGGAGCGTTTCGAACGTCCAATCGGAGCCTTCGAACAACGGTCGCCCGGTCAGTGCCGTTATCATGTCCGCGCGGCGACCACAGTGCGGCCGGCCTCTGGCTGCTTGGCGAAGAGTTCGCGGAACACCTGGTAGATATCGCCGGGACCCGCGATTCGTTTCATGGCGAAGTTGGGCGAAGTCTGGCTGACCGCCAGATAGGCGCGCCACAGGGCGGCACCGCTTTCGGAATCGAGCAGGATGTCGCGCTCGCGCTCATCGATGATCTCGATGTAGGCGAAGTACTGACACAACGGCAGCAGCTCGCGTTCGAGAAGGGTGCGACACCGATCCGAATCGCCACTGTAGTTTTCGCCGTCCGAGGCCTGTGCCGCGTAGATGTTCCACTCGTCACCGGGGTAACGTTCATCGATGATGCGCAGCATCTCGGCGAGCGCCGTGCTGACCACCGTGCCACCGGTCTCACGGCTGTAAAAGAAGGTCTGCTCGTCCACCTCCTCGGCCTCGTGGGTGTGGCGGCTGTTAACGGCGGAGGAATAATGCAGCACGCGGAGCGGCTGGGCGGTCCGGTCGCGGCGGCGCAAAATTGCGCCACCTATAGCCCCTTGTCGGTTGTGGTGAGGGGCATGAGATGTACGGCGTGGAGCTCTATGCGGCGGTTCGTCTGGCGGTTGTCGACGAGGGTCTGAGCCATCACGATGCGGGCCGTCGGTTCGGCATCGACCGCCGGACGGTGAAGAAGATGCTGAGCTATTCGGCGCCGCCGGGCTACCGGCGGTCCAAGCCGGTCCGGCGGCCCAAGCTGGATGGGTTCACCGGCATCGTCGACGCGATCCTGGAGGCGGACACGGATCCGGACGTGCCGCGCAAGCAGCGCCACACGGCGCACCGGATCTTCGAGCGGCTGCGGGACGAGCACGGGTTCGCCGGCGGCTATACCATGCAGACCGTGTGGAAACTCTGGGTGGCGGGGGATTCCGTCCGTCTCATGGCGATGTTAGGGTCCGCCATGAGACACATTCCTGGCGTTGACCGCTCTCAGGTTCTGCTTCTGCCGGAAGCAGTGGACGATTACGTGGGCCGGGATAACCCGGTCCGTTTCATCGATGCCTTCGTGGATGGTTTGGACCTAGCGGCCGCTGGTTTCGAGCGCGCCGCGGCGAAGGCGATAGGTCGTCCCGGCTACGATCCGGCGGACCTGCTGAAGCTCTACATATACGGCTATCTCAATCGGGTACGTTCGAGCCGCCGGCTGGAGGCAGAGAGCAAGCGTAATCTCGAAGTGATCTGGCTGTTGCGGCGTTTGTCGCCAGACTTCAAGATGATCGCCGATTTCCGGCGGATCAATCGGGCGGCCTTCCGACAGGTGTTTCGGGAGTTCGTGAGGCTATGCCGCGAACTGGAGCTGTTCGGACGCGAGCTGGTGGCGGTTGACGGTACACGGATCAAGGCAGTGAACAGCCGGAAGCGGAACTTCACCAAAGCGAAGCTGGCGAAGGCGTTGGCCGAGAGCGACGAGAGGTTGTCGCGTTATCTCGACCGGCTCGACGAGGCCGACGAGCAAGACGAGGGCGGCACCGGCGGCGGCGAGGTGGAGCATATCCAGGAGAAGATCGCTGCGATCCAAGGGCGGCGTGAGCGGTTTGAGGAACATCGAGATGCGCTGGCTGCGAGTGGCGAGGACCAGCTCTCTTTGACGGATCCGGACAGCCGGGCGATGTACGCCGAGACCCGGGTCGGTGTCGGCTACAACATTCAGATCGCCGTGGACGCCAAGCACAAACTGATCGCCGAGCAGCAGGTCCATAACAAGGTCAGCGATCTCGGTCTATTGGCCGAGACGGCGGTGGTGGCCCGTCGGAACCTGGCCGTCGATCGGATCGACGCGGTCGCCGACGCGGGCTACTTCAAGATCGAGGATATCGAGGCCTGCGAGAATGCCGGCGTCGTGCCGCATGTGCCCAAGCCCCAGCGCGGATCCACGGTGAGCCAGGGGCTCTTTCCCAAGGAACGCTTCCGCTATGACGGCGGCGAGGACATTTACATCTGCCCCGACGGCCAACGCCTGGCGCTACACAGCAAGCGCAAGCGCCGAAGCGATCCTGGAGCGCATGGCAGAACGATTGGCGGCCCGCCCGGAGCTGCTCGATGCGCGCCGTGAAAGCGTCGAGCATCCCTTCGGCTCAATCAAACAATGGATGGGCCAGGGTGCCTTCCTGACCCGGCGGCTGGAGAACGTGCGCGGCGAGTTCAGCATCACGGCGCTGGCTTACAACATCCGCCGCGCGATCTCGCTGGTAGGTGTTCCCGCCTTGATCGCCGCCGCGAGGGCATGAGACGGGAATCAGGCCAAAATCGAGCGCCGCACATCGATCCACGGAGGCCTGGAGCCCCTTCCACAGGGCTACCGGCGCCAAACCGCCAGATTACGTGGGATCGCCGCAAATCATGGTTACCTAAACCTCCATCCCCGCCACCCAGAGTTTCCACACGGTCTGCATGGTATAGCCGCCGGTGAACCCGTGCTCGGCGCGAAGCCGGTCGAAGATACGCTTGGCCGTGTGGCGCTGCTTGCGCAGCTGCTTCAGATCCTCCTTCAGCCACTGGTCGATGATCTCGCTGAACCCGTGCAGCTTCGGGCGCCGAACCGGTGCCGTCCGCCGGTAGCCCGGCGGCGCCGAATAGCTCAGCATCTTCTTCACCGTCCGGCGGTCGATGCCGAACCGACGGCCCGCATCGTGATGGCTCAGACCCTCGTCGACAACCGCCAGACGAACCGCCGCATAGAGCTCCACGCCGTACATCTCATGCCCCTCACCACAACCGACAAGGGGCTATAGGTGGCGCAATTTTGCGCCGCCGCGACCGGACCGCCCAGCCGCTCCGCGTGCTGCATTATTCCTCCACCGTTAACACTATGACTTCAAGGGCTCGGCATCGTTACCCTCGGCAGCGAAGAGGATGGGCGCGAGCACGTCCTGTTTCCCGACGGTCAGCTCGAGTTCGATCTCATTCCCGGAGAGGTGGAGCGCCTGACCAAGCTCGGTCTGGTCAAGCGCCATGGCCGCCTGAGGTGGCCGGCGCGCGCCCTCCAGGACGGTCTAGCGGCCGTCCTGGAGGATATGACGGAGCGAGCGTGGGTGTTCGAGAATGCGCCCGCTTCCCAGCGCCACGCATGTGAGCGGTGCCTCGGCGATCACCACCGGCAAGCCGGTGGCATAGCCGATCATGCGATCGATGTTGCCCAACAAGGCGCCGCCACCGGTGAGAACGATACCCCTGTCGACGATGTCGGCCGCCAGCTCGGGCGCGGTGTTCTCCAACGCCGCCTTAACCGCCTCGATAATGGTGCCAACCGGTTCGGCAATGCTGTCGGCGATTTGCCGTTGGCTGATTGCGAGTTCCTTGGGCACGCCATAGAGGAGGTCGCGGCCTTTTACCTGCATGACCTCGCCCGGCCCGTCCTCCGGTGGCGAGGCGGTGCCGATGGCGATCTTGATGCGCTCGGCACTGCGCTCGCCGATCAGCAGATTATGCTGGCGGCGGATGTAGGCGACGATGGCCTCGTCAATCTTGTCGCCACCGACGCGAACCGAGCGCGCATATGCGATGCCGCCAAGCGAGATGACCGCTACCTCCGTGGTGCCGCCGCCGATATCCACGACCATAGAGCCGGTCGGCTCGGTCACCGGCAGTCCGGCACCGATGGCCGCCGCCATCGGTTCCTCGATCAGATAGGCTTGTCGCGCGCCGGCACTCTCGGCGGATTCCCGGATTGCCCGTCGCTCGACCGGAGTCGAGCCCGATGGTACCGCAACGACGATGCGCGGGTTGCCGATCCGGCGCCGGCGATGAACCTTGCGCACGAAGTATTTGATCATCGCCTCGGCGACGTCGAAGTCCGCGATGACGCCGTCCCGCAACGGCCGAATGGCCTCGATGTTGCCTGGAGTGCGGCCCAGCATCATCTTGGCCTCGTCGCCCACCGCCAGCACCTGCATCTTGCCGCGCTGGTTGACGATGGCGACCACCGAGGGCTCATCGAGGACGATCCCTTTGCCCCTGACGTAGACAAGCGTGTTGGCGGTGCCAAGGTCGATCGCCATATCGGACGGCTTGCCGAGCATCGAGCAACTCCACCCGCTGTCGGTGGATCACCACCGAGACTCCAGTATACGGCAATGAATGGCACCGCCACCTCGCGGCGCGGGAGACGTGCCCCATTGAGGCTCCGAGCGTGCGCCCGAGAAAGCTCGTGAACCCGCTCAAGAGGCCGACGCTCAATACATACTTCTCGACGATTTTCGTTTCCCTCTTCGTCGTCACGGCGGGCGGCGTTGCTTGGTATACCTACCAGGCGCACACCGACGCCGCCTCTCAGCTTTCGAACCAAATCATTCGGCAAGTCAGCGACTCCGTCGTGGAAAAGACGCTCGATCATCTGGGTCCACTCATGGATTCAGCAAAAATGGTCTCCATGCATGCCGCGCGGAATCCATTTGATACGCATCGAACAAACTTGCAGGACTTCCTGTTGGATCTCGTGCGGGTTAACCCAGCGTATTACAGCGTCTATGTCGGATACGAGGACGGAAGTTTCGTGCAGGCGTACGTGGTGAGGGTTATTGACCGTCGCCAAGAAGCCGCCAGTGAAACGTGGCGCTTCTTGCGCCCCGACGGGCGTGTGTTGGCGACCGTCAAATCAAAAGCAGTCATGTACGACCCCAGAGCACGGCCTTGGTACGGCGGAGCCAAGGAGGGTAAGACGAGCCATTGGACCAATCTCTACGTCTACTACAGCCTGGGAGAGCCAGGCATAACCGCTTCGTTCCCGATCGCGGATGCCGATCGCGGCTTCGAGGGAATTGCGGGCGCCGACCTGACCCTCGGTGAGCTCTCCGACTTCCTGGCGGATCTGAGGATTGGCCAAACCGGCATTGCTTTCATCATGAACGCGCGGCGCCAGCTCGTCGCCTTCCCGGATGCGAGGCGCACCGTCTCGCGCGAAGGAGAAACCGCCAGACCAGTATTGGTTGACGAGCTTGAGGAAGTTTGGCTCCGAACCGCCGTAAGCAACTACACGGGAACGAGCCCAGAGCAACTCGTGTTCAACGCGCAGGGCACCGAGTACATGGCCTCATTCACCACACTTCCGCCAACCTTCGGGAGGCAATGGACGATCGGGGTCGTCGTGCCCGCCGAGGAATTCGTTGAAACCGTCACCGAGACGAGCATCGTGACGTTGGTCATAGCGGTGGCGGTTCTGATCGCGGGGATCATTGTCATCGGCATCGTCTCTAAGCTCGTCGCGCAGCCCATTCGGCTTTTGGCGGACGAGACCAGAAAGATCAGGGACTTCGATTTCGATTCGGAGGTCAAAGTCCGATCACGCATTGCCGAAACCCATGCGCTCACGGATTCCATTGCAACAACCAAGAGCGCGGTACAGGCCTTCAGCAAGTTCGTACCCAGGGCTCTCGTTCAGCAGCTGATACAGACGGGAGAGGGTGTAGAGCTTGGCGGCAAGAGCCGAGATGTCACGATCATGTTCAGCGACGTGAGGAACTTCACAACCGTCTCCAAAAAAATGCCGCCGAGCATCCTCATGCTTCACATCTCTGAGTACTTTGATGAGCTAACACAAATAATCTTGAGCTGGAATGGCACGATCGACAAATACATAGGCGACGGAATCATGGCTTTCTGGGGCGCGCCAGTCCCGGATGACGACCACCCACGCCATGCATGTCATGCCGTCTTAGAGGCAAGCGCTCGCCTCGAGGAGATAAACCAGAAATGGATAGCAGTCGACAAACCTCCGTTGTTCACGCGGTTCGGACTCCACTGCGGTGAGGCGATCGTGGGCAACGTCGGCTCGTCCGAACGGATGAACTACACAGCGTTCGGAGACGCGGTCAACGTTGCGTCGCGCCTCGAGGAAATCAACAAACGCTACGGCACCAGTATCTGCGTGAGCCACGGCCTGCATGAGAGAGTCTCTGACCACTTCTGCCTGCGTCCCCTGGATATCGTGGCGCTGAAAGGCAGAACAGAAGGCGTCGCGATCTACGAACTGATGGCTGCCGGCCCCGAGGAGACGGGACCAATGGCGGCGCAGGGCGCCTTCGCGCTGGCAGGTGAGAGCAAAAAGGTTTCAAGCATACGTGAACCGGGATTGGGACGAGGCAATCGCGATCTTCGAGAGAATTCCGGCGACATGGCCCGACGACCAGCCGTCAACTATTCTGATCGAGAAGTGCAGAAGATACCGCGAGAGCCCTCCTGGCGTTTCCTGGCCGAAAGTCTTCGAAGTCCAATCATGAGAGCGACAACACCGTACCGAGCGCGTCCGGCAAGTGGGGGGTAAGGCAATGCGAGGAAGGTATCTCTGGATCGCCGCATTCGCGGCGTTGCTCGGAGGATGCACAGCGCAGGTTGCGACGGTCGAGGTGCCGCCGGCCACGATGGAGACGGCTGGAGCCGTGCGGTACGTGGTGTCGGATTCCCATTTCCACTATGTGGACTTCCTTCAGCGCACCGACGGCATCGACCGCGTCATCGAGGCCATGGATGCAGCCGGCGTCGAGCATTCGATGATCTCCGGGATGGCGCTAGTCAAGAAGTGGAATGCGGCCGATCCGACCCAACCCGGCTATTACCTCGACGACGATTCGCGTACCTATTGGTACAGCGCAACCGACGTCCTCGTGGCCCGGGCGGTCTTGACGCTTCCAGCCGAACACCGCCGGCGTCTTCACCCGTTCATCACCGGCATCAACAGCACCGACATGAACGCGGTGGATCACGTCGAGCGATTGCTCGAGTGGTATCCGAACTTCTGGGAAGGGGTTGGTGAGCTGTTCGGCCATCACGATGACCTGACCGCCCTGACCTACGGCGAAACGCCGCGTGGCGATCATCCGGCACTGGATCCGGTCTACGCTTTGGCCGGACGACGCGACCTCCCGGTGTCTCTGCACAACAACATCACTTCGGTATGGAAGCACGAGCCAATCTTCGTGAATGAGATGAAGGCCATTCTCCAGCGCCACCCGAACACCCGGTTCATCTGGTGCCACGCAGGGATCAGTCGGCGCGTCGAAGTGCCGAACATGATGGAGATCCTCAGCGGACTGCTCTCCCGCTATCCCAATCTCTGGATCGACCTCTCGTGGGTCGTGTACGAGGAATATGTGGCGCCCGACGGCGTCCCCGACGCCGATTGGGTCGCCTTGGCGGAGGAGTTCCCTACCCGATTGATGATCGGCTCCGATACGGTGGCGCGCATGGGTAAGCATGCCGAAAACGTACAGCGCTACTACCCCTTCCTGGACGCCCTATCGCCTGATGTTGCGCGCCGCGTCGCGCGAGATAACTTCCTCAGCATCCTGCCCCAGCGCGCCCGGTTGGGTCTGACATCGGCCTCCTCGACCGGTCCGTAGAGAACGGCGGTATCGCCGGGGCTCCCGGGCCTATTCGCCTCCACGTCCCCGCCACGCGGCATCGGCGAGCACCACCGAGGCGGCGGCCTGGGCCGCCGGCACCGACCAGTAGCGGCTGAGCAGCCGGTCCTTCTCGGCCATCGTAACCAGGCGGAAGCCGTGCCGTTCGTAGAAGCCGATCGCCCAGGTCGCCGCGGCCCAGGTGCCGATCAAGAGCGGCGTCGCGGTCTCGGCCTTGAGTTGCCCCAGCATCGTCGCGCCGACGCCCCGGCGCTGGTGCGTGGTCCGCACATAGGCGTGGCGGACCAGCGTCACGTCCTGGACCGACTGCAGCCCCATCACCCCGACCAACTCAGCCCCCGATTCCCCGGCACCAGCCTCTCCGGTGACCGGCACCTCGGCCCCGGTGAAGGCGACGCCGGCGGCGATCTCGCCCCGCAGCTCGTCCTCCGCCATGTAGGGCTCGTGCCACCGGTCCTCCGGTATCACGCCGCGATAGGCTTGCGCGCCGTCGTTGATCACCGCGAACATCGCCGCGACGTCGGCCTCGCCACAGGGACGTAGGTCCAGGCCGCTCATCACACCTGAGCGCTCATCTCCCGCCCCACGCCCACCCGCTCACACCTGGTCGTAGCGGAAGCAGCGCACCAGGTGGTCATTGACCATGCCGGCGGCCTGCATGAAGGCATAGCAGATAGTTGGCCCGACGAAGCGGAAGCCGCGCGCCTTGAGGTCCTTGCTCATGGCCTGGGACTCCGGCGTCGCCGCCGGCAATTGGTCGAGCCGGGTCCAGCGGTTGGTGATCGTGCCACCCCCGGTGAAGCCCCAGATGTAGCGATCGAAGCTGCCGAATTCCTCCTGCACGGCGAGGAAGGCGCGGGCGTTATCGCGGCTCGCGGCGATCTTCGCGCGGTTGCGGACGATGCCGGCATCGGCGAGCAGTGCGGCCTCCTTGCGCGCCCCATACCGCGCGATCTTGGCCGCATCGAAGCCATCGAAGGCGGCGCGGAAGTTCTCGCGCTTGCGGAGGATAGTGAGCCAGCTTAAGCCCGCTTGGAAGCCATCGAGCACCAGCGCTTCGAACAGCGTACCGTCGTCGTGCTGCGGCACGCCCCATTCCTCATCGTGATACGCGAGATAGAGCGGATCCTCGCCGGCCCAGGTACAGCGCTCCGCCGACGCTACCACCGGTTGATCAAAGCTCCATCCAATTCGCCGGTGTTGGTGTGATTCCGACCGTTCCAGCCCGGAGGGTCGTGTTAAGTTTGTCAAGTTTCAGCAGCGCGATCGCCCGGCCGTCTCGGCCTGAGCGAATCTCGCCGGCCGGCCCGTCGCTGCTCTCGATCGCCGTGCCCGGCGCCGGCAGTGGCCCATCGACCTCGACCGGCACCAGCCGCTTGCGGATCTTGGCCCGGTAGTGGGTCCGCGCGGTCAGCTCCTGGCCGATGTAGCAGCCCTTGTCATAATCGATGCCGTGGAGCTCATTGAAGCCGCATTCCAGCAACAGCTGCTTCTCGACGCCGATGTCGCGGCTGCCATCAGGCAGGCCGAGGCCGAGCCGCCAGTCATCGTACGCGGCACCCTCGGCGGCGACGAACCCGCCGGCCTCAAGGCTCGCGGCAGCGGTGGCCGCCGGCAGCACTGCCCGCGCCCCGGCCGCGGCCAGTCGCGGATCGACATAGACCAGGCCCTCGCCGAGCGGGCGTGCGAGCCCCGGCTCAGCCGCGAGATCGAGCGTGGCCAGCGCGTCCTCGCCAAACAGCGCAGCTACGGCGAGCTCGGTCGAGAGATCGGCGAAGGCGACCTTGGCCCGCAGCCTGTACATGGTGAGCCGGCGCTGAAGGTCGGCTTGGCGCGCCGCCTCGCAGTCGATCACGAGCCCCTCGCCGTCCGGCCTCACCGAGATGAAGAAGTCGTGCAGGTACTTGCCCTGGGGGGTGAGCAGCGCGGCATAGATCGCCCGGTCGGCCGCGACCTTGGCGACGTCGTTCGAGATCAGCCCTTGCAGGAAGCCCCGGCTTTCCTCGCCGCTTACAGCCAGCGCGCCGCGCGCCGGCAGAAGGCTATAGTGTGCTGCCATTGGGTCCCTCACTTAGTGGCCCGGCGGCAGCTTGGCAAGCGATGCGATGGCGATGAAGGTCCTGTTCGTCAGCGCCAACCGGATCGGCGATGCGGTCCTGTCGACCGGCCTCGTCGACCATTTGGTGCACGCCCACCCCGGGGTGCGGCTCACGATCGCCTGCGGCCCGCTCGCCACCAACCTGTTCGAGGCCGCGCCCAACGTCGAGCGCATCATCGCCATCACCAAGGCACGGTGGTCGGGGCATTGGTTCCGGCTGTGGCGACAGACGGTGGGGCAGATGTGGGATCTTGTGGTCGACCTACGGGCCTCGGCGCTAGCCTGGCTGGTGCCGGCGCGCTCCCGGCGGGTGCTCCGCCCCTCGCACGATCCGGCGCACCGGCTGGTCCATCTCGCGCGGGTCCTCAGCCTGAACGAGCCCGCCGCCCCGCACGTGTGGATCGCCGAGCGCCACCGCGCCGACGCCGAGGTGCTGATCCCCCACGACGGGCCGGTGCTGGCGATCGGCCCCACCGCCAACTGGGGCGGCAAGCAGTGGCGGGCTGAGCGCTTCGCCGAGGTGGTCGCGCGCCTGACCGACCCGAAATCCATCCTGCCCACCGCCCGTATCGCCGTCCTCGGCAGTGGCGACGAACGGGGCGCGGCCGCGCCCTTGCTCGAAGCCATTCCGGAAGCACGGCGGATTGATCTCGTCGGCCGGGTCGATCTCCTCACAGCATCGGCTTGTCTGCGCCGCTGCGCCCTCTACATCGGCAACGACTCCGGCCTCATGCATCTGGCGGCGGCGAGCGGGGTGCCGACGCTCGGCCTGTTCGGGCCGAGCCGCGAGGCCCACTACGCGCCGTGGGGACCTCACACCGCCGTCGTGCGGACGGCCCTCTCCTATGACGAGATCGTCGGTGGTCCGGGCTTTGACCACCGGCGTCAGACGACGCTGATGGACAGCCTGAGCGTCGAGGCGGTCGAGATCGCCGCGGTCGGTTTGTGGCGGCGCGCCAACCCGTGAGTACCGCTCGGCTTTCCGCTTTGGTGGTGGCGCGCAACGAGGCCGCGCAGCTTGCCGACTGCCTCGCTCGCCTCGCCTTTGCCGATGAAGTCGTCGTCGTGCTCGACCGCACGACCGATGACAGCCGCGCGATTGCCGAGCACACCCGGGCCAAGATCATCGAGGGCGATTGGCCGATCGAGGGCGATCGCCGCAACGCCGGCATCGAGGCCTGTGCCGGCGAGTGGATTATCGAGGTCGATGCCGATGAGCGCGTGTCCGACGCAGTGGCGCAAGAGATCAGGGCCACGATCGCGACCGCCGCACCTGGCTATTTCCTCGTGCCGTTCGAGAACTACGTCGGCGGCCGGCTGATTCGCTTTGGCTGGGGCGCCTCGTGGGGCGTCAACGCCGCACCGCGCCTGTTCACCAAGGGCGCCAAGCGCTGGGGGCGCCAACGGGTCCATCCTCGGCTCGAGCTCACCGGGCCGGCTCGGCGGTTGACGCGCCCGATCGTGCACCACGTCGATGGCAACATCTCCGACATGCTAGCCCGGCTCGACCGCTACTCCACCGCGCGCGCGCACGACCTGCGCGAGACTGGCGAGATCGGCTCGCTCAGGCGCAACGTCCGCCGCTTCTTCTCCCGCTTCTTCAAATGCTACGTCCAGCGCCGCGGCTACCGCGAGGGGGCGTGGGGCTTCCTCATCGCCCTGATGGCCGGTCTCTACCCTCTGATCTCGCATCTGAAGGCACGGCTGGAGGCCGACTAGGATGCGGTTGTTGCAGGCAATGGCCGGGCGTCGCCGCGGCGGCGCCGAGCGATTCTTCGCCCGCCTCGCGCTTGCCTTTGGGCGAGCGCACATCGAGCAGCGCCTACTGGTTCGCGACGGTGCCGCGTGCAGCGCGTGGTTGGAGGCCGGCGGGCTGCGACCGGTCACGCTACCCTTCGGCGGCTGGCTCGATACCGCCAGCGCCCGGCGCTTTCGCCGCGAGGCCGCGGCGTTCCGCCCTGACGTCGTGCTAACCTGGATGAACCGGGCGAGCGCGTTCTGCCCGCGCGCGAACGGGTTCGTCCACATCGGCCGGCTCGGCGGCTACTACAATCTCAAGTACTATCGCGGCTGCGCGCACCTCATCGCCAACACCCGCGATATTGCCGATTACGTCCGGCGCGAGGGCTGGACCCGACCAGTGCACTACGTACCCAACTTCGCCGAGCTCGAAACCACACCGGCCCTGCCGCGTGCGGCGCTCGCGACACCCGAGGGCGTCCCGCTCCTCCTCGCGGTCGGCCGGCTGCACAGGAACAAAGGGTTCGATGTCCTGCTCAAGGCCCTAGCCATGGTCGCCGAGGCGCATCTCTGGTTGGCCGGTACCGGACCGCTCGAAACGGAGCTTGAGAGAACCGCCGCATCGCTCGGTCTTGGGGACCGGTTGCACCTGTTGGGCTGGCGCGACGACGTCGCGGCGCTGCACGGGGCGGCCGATGTGCTTGTCTGTCCGTCGCGCCACGAGCCGCTCGGCAACGTCATCATCGAGGCGTGGGCCCACGACACCCCGGTGGTGGCAGCGCGCGCCCAGGGACCCGCAGCGCTGATCGAGGACGGGGTGAGCGGCCTCCTCACCGCGATCGACGATCGGGTTGAGCTGGCGGACGGTTTGCGGCGCGTGATCAAGGAACCGGGGCTCGCGGCGCGGCTGACCGCGGGTGGTCGCACCGCCTACGAGGCAGCGTTCACCGAGCAAGCGGTGGTCGCGCAGTACCTTCGGCTGTTCGAGGAGGTGACCGCCAAGGCGGCATGAGCGCGTTCGATCTGATCGTCCGTGGCGGCACTTGCGTCAGTCACAATGGTATCGGCCTGGCCGATATCGCCGTGCGCGACGGGCGCATCGTCGGCATTCGCGATTTCAGCCGCGCGCCGGCCGCGGAGATCATCGATGCCGGCGGCCTGCACGTCTTGCCCGGCATCATCGACAGCCAGGTCCACTTCCGCGAACCCGGTGCCGAGCACAAAGAGGATCTGGAGTCGGGTAGCCGCGCCGCCGCGCTCGGCGGCGTGACCACCGTCTTCGAGATGCCGAACACCCGGCCGACGACAACATCCTCGGAGGCACTTGCCGACAAGCTCGCACGAGCGGCGGGGCGCATGTGGTGCGACCACGCCTTTTTCATCGGCGCCGATCGTGCCAATATCGATGAGCTCGGCGCGCTCGAGCGCGAGCCCGGCTGTTGCGGGGTCAAGCTGTTCATCGGCTCCTCGACCGGTGACCTTTTGGTCGAGAACGATGCGGACATTGCGCGCGTGCTTGGCCGCGGGCGGCGGCGCGTCGCGGTTCACAGCGAGGACGAGGAACGCCTCCAGGAGCGCCGCGAAATCGCCGTCACCGCGGCCGATGTCCACGCCCACCCCGAGTGGCGCGATGTCGAGACCGCGCTCAAGGCGACCCGGAGGCTGGTGGCGCTGGCACGCGCCGCCGGCCGGCGCATCCACGTCCTCCACGTCACGACGGCGGACGAGATATCATTGCTCGCCACGGCCAAGGATATCGCGACGGTCGAGGTGACGCCGCAACATTTGAGCCTGGCGGCGCCCGATTGCTACGACGACTTCGGTACTCGCGCTCAGATGAACCCGCCGATCCGCGGGCCAGAGCACCGCGAGGCGCTGTGGCAGGGCGTGCGCGAGGGCACCGTCGATGTCATCGGCTCAGACCATGCGCCCCACAGCCTGGAGGAAAAATCGGCCGTCTATCCGGCGAGCCCTTCGGGCATGCCCGGTGTGCAGACACTGTTGCCGCTCTTGCTCGACCACCACGCGGCCGGCCGGCTGAGCCTGGCCCGTCTGATGGACCTCTGCTGCGCCGGCCCGGCGCGCGTGTTCGGCATCGCCGGCAAAGGCCGCTTTGCGGTCGGCTACGATGCCGACCTGACGCTCGTGGATCTCGGCGCCCGGCGCCGCATCGAGGAGAGCTGGCTCGCCAGCAAGTGCGGCTGGAGCCCGTTCGTCGGCCGCGAGGTGACAGGCTGGCCGGTCGCCACGATCGTCCGCGGCGGAGTGGTGGTGCGTGACGGCACGCTGATGGGGACGCCGGCCGGCGCCCCAGTCCGCTTCCAAGAAACGCTCTGAGCGCACCGTACGGCTGCGGCCCCACCTCACAGGACCAATATAACATAATCATGTTATAGTGTATTATTCTCCGCTACAATGTTCCTTAGGAACCCACATTCATGAGGAACATGCCCGATGCTCAAGCCGCTGAACCGGCGCCAGCTCGATGCCGTGCGCGCCGATCCCATCTACTACAACCATGACCACCGCGACCACGACGCACACGTCGCCATGCCCGGCGGCACCGACAGCGAACAGCTACCCGCGCCCGAGCGGACGCCCTCCCGGCCGCGCCGCGCCGCCCGGCCGAGCGACGACCTCGAGAGCGTGCTCCGCCGCCGCGCCGCGGAGCGCTTGATGGCCGAACACGACCCGCTCGGCGCCCGCACCAGCCATTCGTTCGGCGATCGCGACGATCCCAGGGCCGCCGAGCTCCTGGAAGAGGCCCGGCGCCACGTCGCCTGGCGCAGGTTCGCAGACCAGAGCCGCGACGATACCATTGCCGACGATGTCGGAGACACTGCATCGTCCCAAGACAGTGCGGAACGCGCTGTTCAAACTTCAGAAAGCCGCGCGTCTGGAGGCGCCGAAGTCAAGACCAGCGAGCAGGTGGTCAAGGAAGCCCTGGCGGCCCCGAACACGCAGCCAATGGACCTACGGCTACCAGTGGACCTACGAGAGGCCCTGCTGAACCTGAACCTCAACTGGGAGTATGCGGAGGGATTGGCGGCGTTGGAAACCCAGGGCCAGCCCGAGCCTTGGCAAGACATAACGCTGGAGGGACGCGGCGCGGGTGGACACGGGCGCTTTCATCTCCGGACGCCAGCGCTTCAGGATGCCGGATTACTGGACATGCAGGGGAACTGGACCGGCAAGTATGGAATCGACAGCTGGGAGGAGCTCCGCGCTAACCCGGCGGCGCAGGTCGCCGCCGCGGTGGACTATGCGAGGAAGAACGAAGGATACGCCGCTAGGCTCGGCCACGCTCGGTACCTGCGGAAGCCCCCAATTAGGATCACCACAGGAAAGGGCGATGTCGTCGTGACGCCGGCGGCGCTGATCGGAGCCATGCACTTCGGCCAGAAGCATGTAATGAAATACTTGCAATGGGCCGAAAGCAAGGGTTGGAACACCGAAAACCAGGAGGGCATTCCCGACGAAGGAAAGACCGTCGAGTATCGCCTGCGCGAATTGAGCCATATTAAGGATTGGAAGTCAGCGGATTAGGCTCGCTGACGAACCCGTATGAACCCGATCTAGTGGAAGCGGCGCGATGCGCCGGCGGTGGACGCGGGCGGTGAGACGCTTCCCGGAAATCGCCTTGGTTTGGCCCCATTTAGGCCATAGTCGCCCGCCTATGGTGAGGTCCTCGGGCGGAGCGGGGATGGACCATGGTTGAGCGGGGCTACTGGCTTATCGCAGTTGCTCGGCGTACGGCGATCAACATTGCCTTTGCGGCTGCGGCGATAAGCCCCGCGGTGGCCCAACAGGTGCCGGGTTGGCTCGAGTTCGAGGAGTGGACACCGGACGGACGCACCGGCTTTCTGATGGATTATCTCCGCGATCATCTCGCCGAAACCGATTATCTCGGCGAGCACCGAGAGCATGTCCGCTTCGTCGAACTACAGGTGGCGACGGCCGATCTTAACAATGACGGGGTGGATGAGATCTTCTTCATCCTGACCAATAACTTCACTGGCAATGCGCCACCCTCAATTGACATCCTGCAACGCGACGGCGAGGTCTGGCGACACATCGGCGGGTCGTGGACACACCTGCATATCAGCGATCGGCGCCACAACGGCTATCTCGTGCTCTACGCGCTGGATAGCATTCTTGAATGGGACGGCGGAGCATACCGAGACGTCCCCAATAACGACGCCTCTTTTTTTCTCTCTTTGGACCATGCCGACGACGATCTAGACGATCCACGCGATCCGCCAACCAGCAGCGTAGATGACCGTGCCCTGGCTCACCTCCTTCGCCACGTCGGAACGTCCAACATCAACGCCGTGATCACTGACCCGGCGGTGCTGCCGCGGCTCGAATCGTTGCTCGGCGACCAACTCGGATACTTCCTCCATAACATGCAGGACACGTGGGAGATCACATTCGAGCACGACTATCTTTTTCTGGAGGGCGCCAGCGGCATCCCGGTCTGGATGTTTGCCCGCGAGCAGACGGGCGCGCTGGCGCTGGATGCTCGGGACGGCACGCTCCATGTCGGCCTTCAGTCTTCCGGCGCGGTAACAATTTATGGCGGGGGACAATCTCTCGCCGAGCTGCCGGCACCGTTGAGCGCCTGGATCGGAAAGTGGCACGGGCCGGTTTGGATGGAGCGCGAAGTGCGACCACTACGCTGGGTGAGGGGGGATGAGATCTTTCTGTGGGACGGGACGGGATTTCGAGCCGCCGAGCTGCAGGCGCTGCTGGACATAGAAGGCAGTGCCCCAGCGCAGACGCTCTTGAATCACCCTACGGTGCAACATCTTCTAGGGGCGCGCCTGAATGCGGAGGTGCTCTCGTATCTCCTCGGTTCGTTCAGCGAACGGGACATCGGTGCGACGCGAGGTGAGTACCTGGTGGCAAGCGGCGGTCATGACCAAAGGTGGCAAAAGCCCGTTGATGGCGATCGTGAGGCGGTCATCGTCGTGTTGCGGGACGATGCCACAGCGACCCATGTCGGCATCGACGCGGGCGGCCGACAGGCTCTCTATTCCGCCGCCGCGACGTACGCTGAGCTGCCAGGCGTTCTCAAGCAATGGCTGCGCGAGGCCGCAGGCGGCGCAGCCGGCGGTTGGGCGCGGGCGCCGGCGGACCTGATCTGGGTCCGCGAGGCCGACGAACTGAACGCGATGGCGCCGGTGATCGCCAACCTTGTTGCCAGCGACAAGAAACCGCCCGAGGTGCACGAGGGTATCGCGGTGAACCGATGGGACTTCGGCCCGGACCGCGCCTTGGTCGAGCGGCTGGTCGCCGAGACCTCCGGGCCCGAGGAGTTCGTGAGGAACATGGGGCTGGTCGGCATTGGGCGGTACGACGTCAACGTCGACGGCCAATTCGAGCTGTTCGTCCATCTCTACAGATGGCTGGGATGTGCCGTGGACTGCCCACTGCGCATTTTCGAGGGCTCTCCCGGCGCCCGCATCGAGGTAGCGGCGCTGCATACATACAAGATGCTGGACGTGTGGATCGACCCGGCAAGCGGGTACAAGACCGTCTTCGACCGTAACGAGGGCCTGCGTTGGAACGGGACCGACTACGAGTGGTTCTGCCACCGCCGTTGTTAGCGGCCCATGGCGCGGCTCCTCCAGCGACGCATAGCAAAGACCTGATCCCGTTTCGACTTCGCCCGCGGCGCGCCGCCGCGTTACGATGTGACCATGGCGCGCGCACAGAGCGATCTCGATGTCAGGAGACTGAGCCCGGTCTTGGGCGCCGAGGTCCTGGGCATTGATGTCGCCCGGCCGTTGGATGATTCGGCGTTCGCGGCGATCCGCCAAGCTTGGCTCGATCACGACGGCCTGTTGGTCATCCGCGAACAGCATCTGACGCCGGGCGAGCAGGTCGCCTTCAGCCGTCGCTTCGGGCCGCTGTTCGGCGAGGCCGATCAATTCCAGGAGACGGTGCTGCACTACCTCCTACCCGGCGAGCCCGCGGTCTTCCGCGTCTCGAACAAGGTCGCGGACGGCGTGGCGCAAGGGCGCCCCAAGGCCGGCAATTACTGGCACTCCGATGTCTCGTTTCGCGCTCACCCGGCCCAGGCCTCGTTGTTGTACGCACTCGAGGTGCCGGCGGACGGCGGCGATACGATGTTCGCCAACATGTACGCTGCTTACGCGGCGCTCCCCGGTACCATGAAGGAGCGGCTTCGAGAGTTGCGAGCGGTGCACGATTTCGCAGTCGCGGCCGCAACGAGCGGCACCTACACCCCCGACCAGCTCAACGCGCGCGACTTCGACGGGCAAAACCGCTGCATCCACCCGGTGGTGATCAGCCATCCCGAGACCAGCCGCCCGATCCTGTTCGTCAACCCCGGCTTCACGGCGGCGATCGAGGGTCTTGCGGCCGAGGAAAGCGCTGAGCTCCTACAAACGCTGTTCGATCACGCGATGCGGCCGGAGTTCATCTACCGGCACCACTGGTCGCCGGGCGACCTGGTGATTTGGGACAACCGCTCGCTGATGCACAAGGCGATCGTCGACTATAAGGGCGATCGTTACCTCCACCGCACGACAGTCATCGCGGAGCGGCCCGCGTAACGCGTGCGCTTGTCGCCCGCACGAGCGGGCGCTCCTTGACACCCTTCACGAAGCTCCTAAGTTGCCCGGAAGTTTAAGAGGAGCCGGGAATGTCCGAGGCAGCCGCCCATAACGTCGCGATCACCCTGCCCGATGGTAGCGTGCGGACGTATGGCGGACCGGTGAGCGGTGCGATTATCGCCGCCGACATCGGGGCAGGATTGGCGCGTGCAGCGCTGGCCGTGCGCATCGACGGCGAGCCCCGCGATCTTGGGCGCGAAGTTGAGGCCGATGCCACCGTCGAGATCGTCACCCGAACCGATGGCGACGCGCTCGAGCTGCTGCGCCACGATGCCGCGCATGCGCTCGCCGAGGCAGCCAAGGAGCTGTGGCCGGACATCCAGGTGACCATCGGCCCGGCGATCGAGGATGGCTTCTATTACGACTTCTCGCGAGCGGAACCCTTCACCCCGGAAGATCTCGAGACGATGGAAGCGCGGATGCGCGAGATCGTCGACCGCGATGAGATCATCACCCGCGAGGTTTGGGCCCGCAGCGAGGCAATCGAGTTCTTCAAATCGATCGGCGAGCATTACAAGGCCGAGATCATCGCCGATCTGCCGCGCGACGAGCCGATCACCCTCTACCGCCAGGGCGACTTCGTCGATCTCTGCCGCGGGCCGCATCTGCCGTCTACGGGCAAGCTCGGCAAGGCCTTCAAGCTGATGAAGGTGGCCGGCGCCTATTGGCGCGGGGATTCGCGGAACGCCATGCTGCAGCGGGTCTATGGCACCGCTTGGCGGGACCCGAAGGAGCTGGATTCCTACCTCCACCGGCTGGCCGAGGCCGAGCGCCGCGACCACCGGCGCCTGGGCCGCGAGATGAGCCTCTTCCACCAGCAGGAGGAGGCCGCCGGCATGGTGTTCTGGCACCCCAAAGGCTGGCAGCTCTACCGCACCCTGGAGGGGTACATGCGCGGCCGGCTCGATGCGGCGGGCTATATCGAGGTCAAGACCCCGCAGCTTATCGACCGCACCTTGTGGGAGGCCTCGGGCCACTGGGAGAAGTTCCGCGAGAACATGTACACCATGGATTCCGAGGACCGGACCTTCGCGCTCAAGCCGATGAACTGCCCCGGCCACGTGCAGATCTTCCGTCAGGGACTCAAAAGCTATCGCGAGCTGCCGCTACGGATGGCGGAGTTCGGCTCCTGTCACCGCTACGAGCCGTCGGGCGCCCTGCACGGCCTGATGCGGGTGCGCAATTTCAACCAGGACGACGCCCACATCTTCTGCACCGAAGACCAGATCAACTCGGAGACCGAGGCCTTCGTGCGGCTTTTGTTACGGGTCTACGGCGACTTCGGATTCAACGAGGTGTCGGCCAAGTTTTCGGATCGGCCGCCGGTGCGGGCCGGCGTCGACGCGATCTGGGACAAGGCCGAGGGCGCGCTGCGCGATGCCGTCGAGGCGATCGGGCTCGACTATGAACTCAACCCCGGGGACGGCGCGTTTTACGGGCCGAAGCTCGACTTCGTGCTAACCGATGCGATCGGCCGGCAGTGGCAATGCGGTACCTTGCAGGTCGACTTTGTCCTGCCCGAGAGACTCGATGCGAGCTATATCGGCGAGGACGGAGCGAAACACCGGCCGGTGATGTTGCACCGCACCATTCTCGGCTCGTTCGAGCGTTTCACCGGTATCCTGATCGAGCAGTACGCCGGACATTTCCCATTGTGGCTCGCGCCGCTGCAGGCGGTCGTCGCCACCATCACAAGCGACGGTGATGCGTTCGCCCGCGACGTCGCAGAGCGGCTGGGGAGCGCAGGCCTGCGTGTTGACCTCGACCTACGCAACGAGAAGATCGGTTACAAGGTGCGCGAGCACTCGCTTGCCAAGATCCCCGCCATTCTGGCGATCGGCAAACGCGAAACCGATGATCAGACGGTCGCCCTGCGCCGGCTGGGGAGCCGCGGGCAAGAAAGCCTTGCTCTTGACGAGGCAGTGGCTAGACTTGCGGATGAAGCTCGATTGCCCGCTATTTGATGGTAGGTGAGCCGAGTGAGCTGCCAGTAATGACCGCCGCGCCAAGGGAGCTGACTACATAGCACGAAGGCCATTTGCAGCGCCGCCGCCGACGTCCAAGGGGCCGCGTGTTAACGAGATGATCGACGCGTCGGACGTTCGGCTCATCAACGCAGACGGCGAGGTCGTAGGGATCGTCAGTCTTGAGGAGGGCCTCAGACGCGCGACGGACGCGGCGTTGGACCTCGTCGAGGTGGCGCCTAATTCGGAGCCGCCCGTCTGCAAGCTTCTCGACTACGGCAAATACAAATACGAAGCCCAGAAAAAGGCGAATCTTGCCCGCAAGAAGCAGAAGACCTTCGAGGTCAAGGAAATCAAGATGCGGCCGAGCATCGACGTCCATGACTACGACGTCAAAATGCGCTCGATGGTCCGATTCCTCAATGAGGGCGACAAGGTCAAGGTCACCGTCCGCTTCCGCGGTCGCGAGCTCGCCCACCAGGAGCTTGGCCAACTTGTGCTCGAGCGCATCCGCGACGATCTACTGCAACTGGCCAAGGTCGAGCAGTTTCCCAAGATGGAAGGCCGGTTGATGACGATGGTGATATCGCCGCGCTGAGACCATGAAGGCGGTGGCGGCTCAGTCCACAACAAAGGAAACGGCGGCTTCGATAGCCGCCGTCTTGCCGTCGCGGAGCCACCCATTCGGGCGCGCCGCGAAGTGATCACATGTCTGGGCCGCCCTTGAACGCGGCCCTCACAAACCGGCGACCGTCGCCACCGCGGGAACGCTCCTCCTCACAGACTCCACTCCGTTGGTGCCTTCATAGCAATTTCTGCGCCATCCATGAATGGCTATGAATTCCAGTTACTTAGCAGATCGCCTGCAAGAGCCATATGGTGAACCTGCAAGAGCCATATGGTGAAACTGTAAAATACTCTGACACCCCGCCTCGCGCGATTGCCGTGTGATGACGGCGGAATCGCCTGATTTCTGCGCTTTTGCGGCGATGAGGCGGCCCTCGTGAAGTGTAAAGTATTCTGACGCCTCAATCTGATGCACCTGAAATCCCGGGGAGGGGCTTGGAGCGCGTGTATCCATGCTCTAGATGCACCGACCCGTGCGCGCCGGGTTTCACGACGCGAGGGCGCGGTCTGCTTGCATTCGCCCAGGGCGATAGCTATAACCCTCGCCTCGACCGGCCTCAGACGGCGGCCAATATGCCGAAGCTCAAGACCAAAAGCAGTACAAAAGGACGTTTTGGTCTCACGGCGACCGGCAAGGTGCGCCGGAATCACGCCGGCAAGAGGCATTTCATGATCAAACGCACGCCGAAGCAGATCCGCAAGAAGCGTGGCACGACCAGCCTGTCCGATCATGACGTGAAGCTCATCAAGAAGTTCATGCCGTACGGCTGACGGAGGCTTCGAATGGCACGGGTTAAGCGCGGCGTGGTCGCTCACGCGCGCCACAAGAAAGTCCTCGAGATGGCCCGCGGTTACCGCGGGCGCGGGCGCTCTGCTTTCCGGGTGGCGCTCGAGAAGGTCGAGAAGGGCCTGCAATATGCCTATCGCGACCGTCGCAACCGCAAGCGCGCTTTCCGCGGCTTGTGGATCCAGCGGATCAACGCCGCAGCCCGCCTGCAAGGACTGACCTACGGCCGATTCATGAACGGCCTGAAGTGCGCTGGTATCGGGCTTGACCGCAAAGTGCTAGCCGACATCGCGGTGCGCGATCCCGAAGCGTTTGCCGCGCTGGTCGTCCAGGCCAAAGCGGCGCTCGCAGCAAAGCCAGCCTGAGACGGCCGCGCCCTGCGACGACTCTCACGCAGGCTCGACCTGCCATGGGCAATTTGATGCAAGAGGTTGAAGAGCTTGGCCGCGAGGTGCTGGGCGCGATCGCGAGCGCGGGCGATTCCCGGGCACTCGAGCAGGTCCGGGTGGCATCGCTCGGGCGCAAAGGACGCGTCACCGAGCTGATGCACAGGCTGGGGACGATGGCGCCCGAGGAACGGAGGAGCGCGGGTCCGGCTCTCAATCAACTCAAGACGAACCTGGTCGAAGCCATAGCGGTACGCGAGCGCGAGCTGCGGCGCGCCGAAGTGGATGCACGTCTCGCCGAAGAGGCGGCCGATGTAACACTCGCGCCGAGACCCAGCGCGCAAGGTTCCATTCATCCTGTGAGCCAGGTCACCGAAGAGCTCATCGCGATCTTCGCCGACATGGGATTTGAGGTCGCCGAGGGACCGGACATCGAGGACGACTTCCACAACTTCACGGCCCTCAACATCCCGCCGGAGCACCCGGCGCGGCAGATGCACGACACATTCTACCTCGCCGGCACCGACAAGTTGCTGCGCACCCACACCTCGCCGGTGCAGATCCGCTCGATGCAAACAGGGCGGCCACCCTTTCGCATCATCGCTCCCGGTCGTACTTACCGTTGCGATTCCGATCAGACCCACACACCGATGTTCCACCAGATAGAGGGCCTGGCGATCGACCGTTCAATCCACATGGGTCATCTCAAAGGGTGCCTCGAGACCTTCGCCCGCACGTTCTTCGAGATCGACGCGCTGCGGATGCGTTTCCGTCCGAGCTACTTTCCCTTCACCGAGCCGTCTGCCGAGATGGACATCGGCTGTGACCGGCGTGCCGGCGAGATCGTCATCGGCGAGGGCGACGATTGGCTCGAGATTCTCGGCTGCGGCATGGTCCATCGACGGGTGCTGGAACACGTCGGCGTCGATCCCGACGAGTATCAGGGCTTTGCCTTCGGTTTGGGCATCGATCGCGCGGCGATGCTCAAGTACGGCATTCCGGATCTCCGCGCGTTTTTTGACTCCGACCTCCGTTGGCTGCACCACTACGGCTTCATGCCGCTGGATGTTCCCAGCCTGGCGATGGGGCTAGCCCGATGAACCTCGGTACTGTTGCGCGCGTTCGCGCGATGATGGGCGAAGCGCAATGAAGTTCACTTTGGGCTGGCTGAAGGAGCATCTGGCAACCGATGTTGATTCGGAGAGACTGAGCGAGACGCTTACCGCCCTCGGCCTTGAGATCGAGTCGCTGAGCGATCCGGCCGCTGACCTGGCGGCATTCACCGTGGCGCGCGTATTGGAAGCAACGCAGCACCCGAACGCCGACCGGCTGAAGGTGTGCCGAGTCGAGACGGCCTCGGGCGTGGCCCAGGTTGTCTGCGGCGCCCCGAACGCCCGCACGGGTATGGTGGGCGTCTTCGCGCCGGTCGGAGTGACGATCCCGGGCACCGGGTTGCTACTCAAGTCGACCAAGATCCGCGGCGTCGAGAGCAATGGCATGCTGGTCTCGGAACGCGAGATGGGCCTGGGCGACGACCACGAGGGGATCATTGAACTCGGCGCCGATCAGCAGGTGGGAGCGCCGTTCGCCACCATTGCGGGGCTCGATGATCCGATCTTCGAGATAGCGATCACGCCGAACCGCCAGGACTGCCTTGGCGTTCGTGGCATCGCGCGCGACCTCGCCGCGGCCGGCCATGGCACGCTCACGGACCGAGCGGTCGTCACGATACCAGGGCAGTATGAGAGCCCAATCGGTGTCCAGCTCGACTTCACGGCCGCGACCGCGACCGCCTGTCCGATGTTCGGCGGCCGCCATATCCGCGGCGTGACCAACGGTCCAAGCCCGCGCTGGATGCAGGATCGGCTGCGAGCGATCGGTTTGCGCCCGATCTCAGCGCTCGTCGATATGACCAACTTCGTCACATACGATCTCGCCCGTCCCCTTCACGTCTTCGACGCTGACACGGTGGCTGGCAATATTAACGTCCGCCTCTCGCGATCGGGCGAGACGTTATCGGCGCTCAACGGTCGCGAATATGATCTCGATGATGGCGCAACGGTCATCGCCGACGACGATGGGGCACTGGCGCTTGGCGGCATTATCGGCGGCGCACCGTCCGGCTGCACCGAGACGACGGTAAACGTGTTCATCGAATCAGCACTGTTCGACCCGGTGCGAACTGCCGAGACCGGCCGCAAGCTCAACATCGAGAGTGATGCGCGTTATCGCTTCGAGCGTGGCGTCGACCCGGAGTCCGTGGTGCCCGGTCTCGAGATGGCGACGCGCTTTGTCCTCGACACGTGTGGCGGCGAGCCGAGCGAAGTCGTGGTCGCCGGCAGCACAGCCGAATGGCGGCGCAGCCTGCGATTTCGGCCATCGCGAGTCTATCACCTCGGCGGTCTCGAGCTGCCGGAGAACGAGACGTTGGACACGCTCACCGCACTTGGCTTCGAGATCGAGACCAACGGCGAGGCATTGCAGGTCTCGCCGCCATCGTGGCGGAGCGATATCGTCGGCGAGGCCGATCTCGTCGAAGAGGTGACCCGCGTGAAGGGCTACGATCGAATCCCGCCGGTGCCGCTCGAGCGGGCAACCGCTGTGGCCCGCCCGGCGGTTAGGCCCGCACAACGTCGAGTGAATATGGTTCGCCGGGCGCTCGCCGCGCGCGGCCTCGTCGAGACGGTATCCTGGTCGTTCGTTTCCGAGCGCCAGGCGCAGGTGTTCGGCGGCGGCCAGGAATCGCTGCGGCTCGCCAACCCCATCAGCGCAGGCCTCGAATGGATGCGCCCAAGCCCGTTGCCGAGTCTCCTCGCGGCCTGCCGGCGTAACGTCGACCGTGGCCACGACGAGGTGCGGCTGTTCGAACTAGGGCCGGTCTATACGGATGATACCCCCACCGGCCAGAGTATGTCGGCTGCTGGCCTACGGCTTGGCACCAGCGGCTCGCGCCACTGGCTCAAGGAAGAGCGCGCAATCGACGTCTTCGACGCCAAGGGCGATATCCTGGAGGCCTTGAGCGCCTACGGCGCGCCGATCGACAAGGTGCAAATCGAGGTGGAAGCCCCAGCCTGGTATCACCTCGGCCTCTCCGGAGTGCTCAAGCTCGGGCCAAAGACCGTGCTAGGACACTTCGGCGCGATTCACCCGGCCATCCTCGAAGAGTTCGCCCTCGAGGGGACGGTCGTCGGCTTCGAGCTATTCCTCGCCGCGCTGCCACAACCGAAGGCGGTAGGCCGACGTAACCGGCCGCCGCTTAAGGCCTCGGACCTTCCTCCCGTCGATCGCGATTTCGCCTTCGTCGTCGATCGGGAGGTGCGAGCAGGCGCGGTCGCCCGGGCGGCCAGCAGCGCCGATCGCGAACTGATCAGCGATGTCTCCGTCTTCGATGTGTTCGAGGGCGAGGCGCTGGGCGAGGGCCGAAAATCGATCGCTCTCTCGGTGCGGCTCCAGCCGAGCGACAAGACGCTCACCGACCCGGAGATCGAGAAGGTCGCCAAGAAGATCGTCGTTGCGGTCGGCAAGGCAACCGGCGGTAGTTTGCGCATCTGATCTGGTAGCGAAGAGCGATGCTCTCGCACATTCGCAATTTCGCCATCATCGCTCACATCGATCACGGCAAGTCGACACTAGCTGATCGCCTGATCGAGCAATGCGGTGGGATGCCGGCGCGCGAGATGAAGGACCAGATACTCGATTCGATGGACCTCGAGCGCGAACGCGGGATCACCATCAAAGCTCAGACCGTTCGCCTCTCATACACCGCGCGTGACGGCGAGAGGTACCAACTCAATCTCATGGACACGCCGGGCCATGTTGATTTCTCATACGAGGTCAGCCGTTCGCTTGCCGCCTGCGAGGGCTCGGTGCTGATCGTCGATGCGAGCCAGGGCGTTGAAGCGCAGACCTTGGCCAATGTCTATCAAGCGACCGATGTGAACCACGAGATCGTGACCATCCTCAACAAGATCGATCTCGCCGCTGCCGAGCCGGAACGCGTCCGCCGCCAGATCGAGGACGTCGTCGGGCTAGATGCGAGTCAGGCGGTGGAGGTCTCGGCCAAGCTCGGAATCGGCGTGGACGAGGTGCTCGAGGCGATCGTCGCGCGACTGCCCGCGCCCACGGGCGAAGCGGAGGCACCGCTGAAGGCGCTGCTAGTCGACAGCTGGTACGATCCCTACCTCGGCGTCGTTATCCTCGTGCGCATTCGGGACGGCATTCTGAAAAAGGGCATGCGGGTGCGAATGATGGCAACCGGTGCCACCCATCTCGTCGAGCGAGTCGGCGTTTTTACGCCCAAACCGAGCCCGGTCGACGCTTTGGTACCCGGCGAGATCGGCTTCCTCACCGCCGCCATCAAGGATATATCGGAAACCAGAGTCGGCGATACGATCACCGATGATCGGCGACCCGCGCCAGCACCGCTGTCCGGCTTCAAACCCAGCATTCCGGTCGTCTTCTGCGGTCTCTTCCCTGCTGATGCCGGTGATTTCGGTCGGCTCCGGGAAAGCCTCGCCAAACTCCGCCTGAACGACGCGAGCTTCCATTATGAGACCGAGAGCTCGGCCGCCATTGGCCTGGGCTTTCGCTGCGGCTTCCTTGGCCTCTTGCACCTGGAGATCATCCAAGAGCGACTGGGACGGGAGTTCGACCTCGACCTGATCACGACAGCACCTAGCGTCGTCTACCGGGTCTTTCAGACGGACGGCTCGATGGTCGAGCTGCACAACCCCGTGGACATGCCCGATCCGACCCGGATCGAGCGCATCGAGGAGCCTTGGATCAAGGCGACGATCTTCGTCCCCGACGATCATCTCGGCGCGGTTCTGGGCCTGTGCGAGGAGCGCCGCGGCCGCCAGATCGATCTCACCTACGCCGGCAATCGCGCACTCGTCGTCTACCGGCTGCCGCTCAGCGAGATCGTGTTCGATTTCTACGATCGGCTGAAGTCGGCGAGCCGCGGCTACGCGAGCTTCGACTATCAGCTCGACGGCTACGAGCCCGGGGCTCTCGTCAAGCTCTCGATCCTGATCAATGGCGAGCCGGTCGATGCACTCGCCGCCATCGTCCACCGCGAACGGGCGGAAGCCAGAGGCCGCGCTCTTTGCGAGCGCCTCAAGGAGCTGGTCCCGCGCCAGCTGTTCCAGGTGGCGATCCAGGCCGCGATCGGCGGTCGCATTGTCGCCCGCGAAAGCGTACGAGCGTTGCGCAAGGACGTCACAGCCAAGTGCTACGGCGGCGACGCCACCCGCAAGCGTAAGCTTCTCGAAAAGCAGAAGGCGGGTAAGAAGCGGATGCGCACGGTGGGCGAGGTCAACATCCCCCAGGAGGCTTTCATCGCGGCATTGCGGACCGACGAGCGGTAACAGCGCGCGCCTCCCTTCAGCGCAGGAAATGCACGCGACGCCTACGCCGCCTGAACAGGATCCAGAGGACCAGGCCCGGCACCGCAAATACGGCCCACGCCGGCCAACGCAGGATCGTGGTGATGATGGGGTCCCACAGGAAGGGCCAGACGTAGCGCTGAATCACCGCCTGTGCGAGCCCGAGGCTGTCGCGGTGGATATCGAACCATCGCTGGCCGAGGGCCGTGGCGGCGAACCGGCCCTCCCACACCCAGGACACCAAGTCCGCGGCCAGGGCAACAGCGGCGACACCCAGGAACAGCAACGCGATGATGCGTCCGACGATCATCACGGGCACAACTACCGCAGACGCGACGCCGGGCGCAACGTCTGGTTCGCCTCCGCCGCCGTGGCTATAGTCCGGCGCGAGCACAGGAGGGGTGGCCGAGTGGTTTAAGGCGCACGCTTGGAGAGCGTGTGGGCGCCGAAAGTGTCCCGTGGGTTCGAATCCCACCCCCTCCGCCATTCCTGCCGTCAGTGACATTCTCTGGTCGGCAGGCGCGACCGCCAGAACGGCGCGGTCCTTGGGCATTTCGGCCGGAATAACTAAACCGCCAGCCTGCCGCGAGCGCCGGATTTTGCCCGTTTTCGTTCTCTCTCGGCGCCTATTCTCCAACACAACTAAACCACGGCGATTTGGTACAGTTGAACTGTACCTCCAGGAATCAAGGACTTAGCAGTCGTTCGCCGGTCGAGGGTTTGAAGTCCGCTCGCTCGGGCGAGCGCAAATCATGTCGAACCGCGTGGTTTGGAGACGCGACGGTTCGGAAGGGGCCCTACTTCCTATCGGCCCCACGCCGCGCGCTGGTCCTCCCAGGCGAGCGGCACTTCGCGCTGGAGGCCGGCGAGTGTGAGCCCCTTGGGCTGGCGGCCATCGAGGATCGCGGCGACGATGTCGGGGGCGAGGCAGGTGAGCGGCAACAGGCGGCAGACATAGGCAAGCGTCACGCCCTCCTGGGCGGCGAGGTCGGTGATGGACCTGGCCTCGCCGCTCTCGATCCGCCGCCGCCAGCGGTGGGCCTTCACCAGCGCCCGGACCATGGTCTCGTTGCGGGCGGGCTTCGCGGTCACAGGGGCGGCGCCCTCGGGTGCGATGACGTACTTGCGCCCGCCGCGGCGCGTGAGCCGTATCGGAATGCGGATGGTGACGGTGTCCACTTCCGGGCCGGATCTCGTGGTCATGCCACCGTCTCCAGGTTCGATGCGTCGCCCTCGGCCGTCTCCCCGCCCGGTTCGGGCAGCAACTCGCCGATGAGTCCATGCAGCCCGGCGAGGCGAAGCTGGACGTCGACGGCGTCGGGCGCGACCGCGACGCCGGCGACCAGGAGGCGCGTGATGCGCGCCTGCTCGGCCGGGAACAATTCTTCCCAGACCTCGTCGAGTCGCCCCAACGCGTCGGTCGCCTCGCGCTCGTTGGCCGCCGCGTTCGCCCCTCCGGCCGCGCCGCAGGCGGCGACGGTGCGGGCGGCGATCTCCGGCGCCTGGAGAAGCCCGCGCACCTGATCCGTGACCAGGCCCTCGATCTCCGATGCCGCGACCGAGCGGACCGGGCAATCCGAGGTGCCGCCCTTGGCGCGCTTCGAGCAGACGTAATAGCGATAGAGCCGTCCATGCCGGCGGGTGTGGGTGGGCGTCATGGCTCCGCCGCAGGCGGCGCAGCGCAAGAGGCCCTTCAGCAGGGCCGGGGTTTGGGCGCGGGTCCGGTTGGTGCGAACCCGGCCGTTCTCGGCGAAGATGGCATGGACCTTGTCCCACGGCGCGCGGGGCACGATGGCCTCGTGCTCGCCCGGATAGGCCGTGCCCTTGTGCACCGCCTCGCCGATATAGACCCGGTTGTGGAGCAGGCGGTAGAGCGCGCCCTTGTCGAAAGGCCGGCCGGGGCGATGCTTGCCGGCCGCCGTGACCCAGGACTTCGTCGTCCGGCCCTCGGCCGCGAGCTCCTTCACCAGCACGGTCGCCGAGCCGCAGGCGATGAAGCGCTCGAAGATCTCGCCGACCAGGGCGGCCTCTTCCGCGTTGACCACCAGCTTGCGGTTCACCACGTCGTAGCCGAGCGGCGGGTGGCCGCCCATCCACATGCCCTTGCGGCGCGAAGCGGCGACCTTGTCGCGGATGCGTTCCGCGGTGACCTCGCGCTCGAACTGGGCGAAGGAGAGCAGGATGTTGAGGGTGAGCCGGCCCATCGGGGTGGTGGTGTTGAACTGCTGGGTGATCGAGACGAAGGTGACGCCGTGGGTCTCGAACACCCCGATCAGCCTGGCGAAGTCCATGAGCGAACGGCTCAGCCGGTCGATCTTGTAGACCACCACGATGTCGATGCGGCCGGCCTCGATGTCGGCGAGGAGCCGCGCCAGCGCCGGACGCTCGAGGGTGGCGCCGGAGATGCCGCCGTCGTCGTAGCGCTCGTCCATCGCCACCCAGCCCTCGGGCTTCTGGCTCGCGATATAGGCCTCGCAGGCCTCGCGCTGGGCATCGAGGCTGTTGAACGCCTGCTCCAGGCCCTCCTCGCTCGACTTGCGCGTGTAGACGGCGCAGCGGTGCTTGCGGATCGGGGTCTTGCTCATCGTGCACCTCCATGGTTGCGCAGGCCGAAGAAGAGCGGTCCGTTCCAGCGGGTGCCGGTGATAGCGCGGGCGATCGCCGAGAGCGACCTGTAGGGCCGGCCCTGGTACTCGAAGCCGCCCTCGGTCACGGTGACACAGTGCTCGACGCCCTGGTACTCGCGCATCAGTCGGGTGCCGGTCAGGAGCTTCTCTTCCGGCCGCGCCCTCTTGGCTCGACCGCCATCCGGCGCATCCTCATCGGCGATGAGCGCGTCGAGCCGCGCCCGATGGTTGGCTGACAGGCCCCCGTAAGTGAGTTCCTGGATGCGGTGAGCGATACCGCGCACCAGGAACCCCTTGCGATAGGCCGGCGGTTCCTCGGCGAAATACTCCCGCCACAGCTCCTTGAGCCGGGTCTGGGGCAGGCTCGGGAGCTCGGCGATCTGCTTCAGGATGGGGCTGTTCATGTGCCTTCTCCGTTCTCTCGGGTTGGAAGGCCATACACGCTCTGGTCGGCCGGGAAGTCCAGCGAACCTTCTCTCAATCCATTGGAATCGTGAGCCTTTCCGCCATCCCGCCGGCGCATCAGCCGGGCGATGCCGGCGGCGAGGATCGCGGCCACCTCGTCGAGGCGCTCGGCGGCGCTCATGCGATCGGGATCGAGGGCGTTGTGGGTCATGGGCAGCGCTTCCTCCTGGCGCCCGTGCGGGACGGGATCGGGCTCTCAAGGGGGAAACGCCACTTTCGGCGGCGGATTGTGACATCGGACGTGAAAAAAATTTGGGCGGCCGCCGCCAATCGGGACTCGACTCGGCCTATCGCGCGTGAGAACATTCAGAGAACAAAAACATTGACGCGGCCCCGGGAGGGCGGATAGGATGGTTCTTGGCTCCAAGCAATCACGCAATCGCGTGAACACAAGACGGAGCGGGACCGATGGGTTTCGGCGGCTATCTCAGGCAAAAACGCGAGGAGCGCGAGCTCACCCTCCTCGAGGTCGCCGAGCGGCTCGGCATCTCGATCGCCTATCTCTCGCGCATCGAGCGCGAGCGCGAGAACGCGCCCAAGGACGAGCTCATCCAGAAGATCAGCACTGTCCTTGGTCTCGATGCGGACGAGGCCTTCGCCGCGGCGCGGCGTCTGCCGCCCGACCTGCGCCCGCACGCGAAGAGCGTGGTCAAGCTCTATCGCCGGCTTGGGGACAGGGAGTGAGGCGATGACGATGCACGTGCCCGAACTCTCCTACCGCCACAGCCGGGCGACGGCGAAGCCCCACTACGTGAGCCGGGCCGACATCGCTCGGGTGGCGGCCTCGCTCCGCCGTCAGCTCGGCTACGCCGATCACCATCTCAAGGTCGATTGCAGGGACCTGATCGCGCGCGTCCCGCGTCTCTCGGTCAATGGCATCGACGTCGCGGTGGACTGGGATCTGGAGTCGCCGGTCGCCGACGAGACCGGGGCGCCGGCACTCGGGTCATGCGAATACGATCTCGCGGTGCCGGGTCACGCGTTGCTCTACGTCAACATGGGCGAGATCGCCGAGCGGAACTATCTCGCGCGCTCCACGGTGCTGCACGAGCTTGGCCACGCCGTCTTCGATGCGCCGGCCTGGGTCCTCGCCAACCGCCAGGGGCGGCTCGATCTGGGCGACGACAGCCGGGGCGATCGCCGGTTTCGCCTGGTGACGCCGGGCCCGGAGCACCTCGGCAACAGCCGCACGACGGCCGGGCCGATGGACTGGGCGGAGTTCCGGGCCAACGCGTTCATGGGCGCCTTCCTCGCGCCGCCGGTGCTGCTGCGCCGGGCGCTCCACCGGCTGTGCCTGCAATTCCGGGTGCCGGTGGCCGCGGAGCGATCGCGTACCGGCACGGTGCACCGCAAGGCCGACTTCACGGGGCGCCATGCCGACAAGCTGGAGACCACGGTCTACGAGTTGGCGGAGGACTTCGGGTTGTCGCCCGGCTTCATCGCCGTTCGCCTACGCAAGTACGGCTTGGTCCGGGGGCAGGGTTTGTAGCGGCGCAACGATAACGACGGGAACGGGGAGCCCGGCTCCCCTTTCTTCGGGCGGGAGATTCAACAATTGGCGCAAACTAACGAACAAGAATGGCGCTGCGATCGCTGCGGCAGGCTCTTGGGCCTGGTGCGCGGCGGCCTGCTGCATCTCCGGATCGCCCGCGGCCATGAGTATCTGGTGGCCTTTCCCGCCACCGGGCTGTGCCGCAACTGCCGCACCCTGAACCGCGCCACCGGGCCGCCGGAGCGGCCGGCCGAGGAGCCGCTGTCACACCGCTGAGCGGCTTCGTTTCGGGTCCACCCTGATCCTTCGTTCATTCACCGAGAGGCGCACGACGCCCTAATCCCGGCCTTCATGAGGCGCCAGACGCCCGGCCGCGAGGCGGGCGTCCATGCGTTCTCTCTGGTTGTCGCTCCACGAGCGGCTGGTGCTGAGCACCGAAGACCTCACCTTCCAACAGCAGTTCCGGGCTCTCACACGATCCCATCCCGCGCTCGGTCTCTTCGACGATCCGGGCGCCCTTCTCGAATGGCTGCACAGCCGCGAGGCGGGGCCGGACGGGAAGAACCGCGTGCTCGCCGCCCTGGTGGCCGCGGCGCGGGCTGGCGAAGCCGCCGGCGAGACCGCCCAGCCCCTCCTCTGGCTTGCGCTCTGGCCGGGGCTCGATGCCGTCCATCGGCGAAAGTCGCGGTTCTTCCGCGAAGCGCCCGAGGAACTGGTCTCGGAGATCGCCGGGCGGTTCACGGCCGAGATCGCCCGTCTCGATCTCTCCCGCGTCCGCCGCGTCGCGGCGACGCTGGTGCGCAATGTCGAGCGCGATGTCGGCCGCGCCCTCGAGGCGGCCTGGGCGGATGAGGCACGGCGGAGCGACGAGCCCGTCGACGACATCGCACCGCCGGCCCTGCCGGATGCAGCGCTTCTCGGTCTCCCCACCGGCCTCGATGCCGACGCCACGACGGTGCTGCTCGGCGAGCGTCTCAGCGCCTGGCTCGGCGGGGACGCGGACATCGTCATCGCCATCGCCATTCATGGCGAGCGCTCCCACGACATCGCGGCCCGTCTCGGGATCGACCCGGCGGCCGTCCGCCAGCGCTACCGGCGCGCGCTCGCACGGCTTCGGAACCTGTTCGAAGAAAAATTCTGAGCGCCTGTCACAAAACGCCTCCGAAAGTGGCGTTTACCCCTTAGAGGCGCCGGATCGGCCGGCGTCCGGACTTGGGGAGAACGCCATGGCCGCGAAGCGATCCCGCGAGGGCAGGGAAAAAATTTGCGACCACCTGTCACAAAACGCCTCCGAAAGTGGCGTTTACCCCTTAGAGGCGCCGGATCGGCCGGCGTCCGGACATCGGGAGAACGCCATGGCCGTGAAGCGATCCCGCGAGGGCAGGGAAAAAATTTGCGGCCCCCTGTCACAAAACGCCTCCGAAAGTGGCGTTTCCCCCATAGAGGCGCCGGATCGGCCGGCGTCCGGACATCGGGAGAACGAACATGACCATACCGATCCCCCTCCTGCCGTCCGAGCTCTACCGCATTCCGGGACTGTTCCGGCGCTGGGAGCTGGCCCAGCTCCTGGAGACCGGCAAGGACTATCACCTGGAAGACGCAGGCACGACCAGCGACGGCACGCCGCTGATTGCGGTCTATCGCAGCGAGTTGCTGGACGAAGAGGCGGCCGCCGAGGAGGCGGCGACATGAACGCCGTCGCGCCGCGCCCGGCGCCGGAGCCTGTCATCGATGCGGAGGCCTTCGCGGCGTGGCTCCGGGCCGCTCATCCCGGCAGCCGGATCACCTTCCACCGCGGCCATCTCAGCGTCGACCGCGAGAAGCGGCCGGACGCGGCGGATGCGGAGACGCGGGCCGCGCTCGACCGCCTCGCCGGCCGCGCGATGCAGGCCTCCGGGCAGGGCCTCGTTCATCTGGTTCAGAAGCGCCACGGCGACGCCGACTACAGCTACATCGCGATCCGCGCCCGGCGGCGGCCATCGCGCATGAGAGGAGGCAGATCATGAGCCTGCGCATCATCACCGCCGACGAGCGCTTCGCCGAGGCCCGGGGCAAGACCACCGTCGCACTGTTCGGCCCGTCGGGCGTCGGCAAGACCTCGCTGCTCCGCACCCTGCCGCCGGACGAGACGCTGTGCATCGATCTCGAGGCCGGCATGAAGTCGGTCCAGGACTGGCCCGGCATGAGCATCCCGGTGCGCACCTTCGCCGACGCGCTCGATATCGCCTGCCTCGTCGGCGGCGTCGATCCGGCGGCCGATCCCAACGGCTTCTTTTCCGAGGGCCACTACGGCCACGTCTCTCAGGTCTATGCCGCGCTGGTACCGGTGGTTGCCGGCAAGCGCATCGTCTTCGTCGATTCGATCACCGATCTCACCCGCCAGGCCATGGCCTGGGCCAGGAACCGGCCCGAATCGGTCTCCGACAAGACCGGTAAGCCCGATCTCCGCGGCGCCTATGGCGTGCTCGCCCGCGAGGTCATCGGCCTCCTGAAGCACCTGCAGCACGCAACCGCAAAGACCGCGATCTTCGTCGGCATCCTCGAGCGCGTCGCCGACGAGTTCAACCGCGAGCACTGGCGCCCGCAGATGGAGGGCGGCAAGGCCGCCCGCGAGCTGCCCGGCATCGTCGACCAGGTGATCTCCATGGGTCTGTTCGAAGCGGATGCCGGTTCGGGGGGCGAAGGCTGGCGGTACGCGCCGGAGAGCGGCGAGACCCGCCGCCTGGTCTGCCGCTCCGGCAATCCCTATCGCCTGCCGGCTAAGGACCGCTCGGGCCGCCTCGACGTCACAGAGCCGCCCGACCTCGGAGCGCTGCTCGACAAGATCAACCGGGCGTCCACGTCCACGACGCCCGCGCCCGCGCAACCCAGCTGACAAAGGAGCAATCGCGATGACTTACAACTTCAACGACGTCGAGCCCCACCAAGGCACCGATCTCATCCCCGACGGCAGCTTCGCCAAGGTCGTCATGACCGTCCGCCCCGGCGGCGTGGACGGCCAGGGCGGGCACGACAAGGGCCTCTTGAAGGCCTCGAACACGCCCGGTAGCGACGTGCTCTCGCTCGATTGCGAGTTCACCGTGGCCGAGGGCCCGCATGCGCGCCGAAAATTCTGGCAGCTGTTCACCGCCGCCGGCGGCAAGGTCGACGAGAACGGCGCCTCGATCGGCTGGAACATCTCCAAGCGCATGGTCCGCGCGATGATCGACAGTGCGCTCGGCCTCGATCCGGAGGACATGAGCGATGCGGCCCGGCAGAAGCGTCAGCTGCGCGGTCTCGCCGATCTGAACGGCATCGCCTTCGTTGCCAGGATCATGGTCGAGCCCAACAACGATCCGCGTTACCCGGACCGCAACCGGCTCGATCGCCCGGTGCTGCCGAACGAGAAGGAATGGCGGGCGGTGATGAACGGCGAGGCGGTGCCGCCGGCGCCGTCGCGGTCCCGCGGCACCGGCACCGCTTCGCCCGCGCCGGCCCAGACCCAGGCCGCGTGGCAACAGCCGCAAGCCCAGCCCGCGCCAGCCTCCGCGGCCCCGGCCTGGCAGCAGACGGCGGCACAGGCGGCCACACAGGCGGCCCCGCAGGGGCATGCGGCCGCACCCGCGGGGGAAGGCGCGCAGCCGGCGCCGTCGGCCGCACAGCCCGCGCCCGCTCCGGTGCCGTCCGGGCCCGACTGGCTGAACGGATGATGACCGACGACGAATGGCAGGCCCACGTCACCCGCGAAGCCGCAAGGGCCGTCGGCGCGTGGCTCGAGGCGCGGGGAAGGCTTCACCGGCCCATCCGCTCCTTGACCATGCCCGAGCTCGAGGCGATGGCGGAGAACGCGATCGCGCGCTTCATCGTGCTGGCCTCGGAGCGGATCGGGATGCACCCGAAGCGGGACGGCGAGCTCGCCCGCCTCTTGATGACCGCCGGCCCTGTGCCCTTTGCGGACGAGAAGCCAGAGGCTTCGGGTTCTGCCTCCGGCTCCGATGGGACCGCTATCCCCATTACGGCTTCTGCTCCATGCGCTGCCTCGACGCCGGCGCGTCCCTCGCCGGGAGGGCTCACGGCGTGATCGACAAGACCGCGATGGAGAAGCGGGCGATCAAGGACGCCAGGCGGTTCTTCGCCGAGGCGTTGGGCGAGCTCGGTCTCCTGGCGCCGTTCCACGACCGGTCGGCGCAAGAGATCGACCGGATCATCGAGGCCTGCGCCGACGGCTTCCAGGACTCCATGCAGCGCCAGGCCGCCGAGGCCGTGCCGTTCGACGACGAAATTCCGTGTTGAGGCGGGCGATGACGGTGATCGATCTCAACCACGGCTCGGGCTTCGTCTATCTGCGGCCCTCCGCCGTTACCGATGCGGGGCGGCAGATCAACGCCGCGATCGATACCGCGCTCGAGGCGGCGGAGCGCGCGGCGCGTCCGCGCGACTATCTCGGCGCGAGCCGGATCGGCGAGCCCTGCGCGCGCAAGCTGGTCTACGAATACACCCACACGCCGAAGGACCAGGGCCAGGAATTCGACGGCGCGCTGCTGCGCGTCTTCGCCGCCGGCCACCGGTTCGAGGCGCTTTCCGTCGAGTGGCTACGAGCCGCCGGCTTCGATTTGCGCACCGAGCGGAAGGGCGGTGGCCAGTTCGGCTTCTCGGCCGCCGGCGGGCGCATCCGCGGCCATATCGACGGCGTCATCGTCGCCGGACCCGAGGTCGGGATCGCGTGGCCCGCGCTCTGGGAACACAAGGCGCTCAACGCCAAGTCCTGGACCGACACCGTCAAGCGCGGCCTGCGTGCGTCCAAGCCGGTCTATTACGGGCAGGCCCAGTTCTACATGGCCTACATGACGCTCCGCCTCACGCTGTTCACGGCCATGAACAAGGACACCCAGGCGCTTTATCACGAGGCCGTACCGTTCGATGCGGCCGCGGCGCAAGCGCTTTCCGACAAGGCCGTGCAGGTCATCCGCGCCGCCGAGGCGGGCGAGCTGCCGCCGCGTATCGCCGCCAATGCGGACTTCTATCTCTGCCGCTTCTGCGAATACGCCAAACGCTGCTGGGAGACCGACCGATGACCGACGACTTCACGCCCTCGGACGCCCAGGCCAAGGCGATCGCCGATATCGCGGACTGGTTCAACCATCGTACCCGCGACCGGCAGGTGTTCCGCGTCTGGGGCTATGCCGGATCGGGCAAAACGACCATCACCCGCTACGCCATCGCCGAGCTAGGCCTCGAGGAAGGCTCGGGCGGCGTGCTCTATGGAGCATTTACGGGAAAGGCGGCGCTGGTGATGACCCGCAAGGGCACGCCCGCCTCGACCATCCACAGCCTGATCTACCGCGTCTCGGAGGCGACCGAGGCCGAGATCGAGAAGGTCAGACAAGACATCGCCGGGATCAAGGCCAGGCTCGCCGGCCTCGATTCGACCGCGCGGCTCCTCGAGGAATCCCGGTTGCGCTCGCTCGAGCTGCGGCTCGACGACGCCCACAAGCCGCGCTTCGTCCTCAACGACCAGTCCGCCGTCCGCGACGCCAAGCTCGTCGTCCTCGACGAGGTCTCCATGGTCGGCGACGAGATGGCCCGCGATCTCCTGGCCTTCGGCAAGCCGATCCTGGTGCTGGGCGATCCCGGCCAGCTGCCGCCGATCAAGGGCCAGGGCGCCTTCACCGAGGCCGAACCCGACGTGATGCTGACCGAGATCCACCGCCAGGCCGGCGA
Organism: Alphaproteobacteria bacterium; assembly: GCA_965248765.1. Lineage (GTDB taxonomy): Bacteria > Pseudomonadota > Alphaproteobacteria > VGEJ01 > VGEJ01 > CBDFKF01. The sequence continues at coordinate 1,430,179 of CBDFKF010000004.1, read as the reverse complement.
CAGCGCCGTCATTCGTTTGGCCACCATGGCCCGCGAGGGCCGGCCCATCCCCTACGGCCGGCACGACGCCTTCGTCTGGAAGATGCGCCGCAGCGATGTGGGCCCGGAACAGATGCTGCGCGGCGGCCAGGTGATCTGCGGCAGGAACGCCACCCGCCTGCAGCTCAACAACGCCATGAAGCGCGCCGCCGGCTACGAGAGCGTCTATCCCACGGGCGAGGTTCGCAGCGGGACGCCGGAGAAGATCATCTGTCTCCGCAACCGCAACGATCTCGGCATCGTCAACGGCATGTTCCTCACCCTCGGCGAGGTGCGCGACGAGAACGAGACCTCCTTCTCCGCCACCATTCGCACCGAGGACGGGGACCTCGTCGGCGGCAGCGCCGACAAGCCCGAACGGCACTTCATCTACAAGGGCCATTTCGACGACCACGTCGAGGCCGATCCCGACCGCGGCCGCCGCGACCACTGGACCCGGCGCGGACTGATCGAGGCGGTCTGGGGCTGGGCCGTCACCTGTCACAAATCGCAGGGAAGCCAATGGGAGAATGTGCTCGTCTATGACGACGGTCTCGGGCGCACTCCCGAGGACCGCGCCCGCTGGCTCTACACCGCGATCACCCGCGCCGAGCGGGGGCTCGTGATCCTTGATTGATCTGAACGACACCCGCCCGCTCGGCCTCGAACCCGTCCGCCACGATCTCGACGACATCGTCGGCCGGCTGCGCGAGTCCGCCGAGCACTGGGTGCCGCGGCACTTCCCCAACGGACGCCGCAACGGCGACGAATGGCGGCTCGCCAACATCGGCGGCGATGCGCCGCGCAAGAACGGCTCCTGCGTCATCGCGCTCAAGGGTCCGCACGCCGGCGACTGGATCGACTTCGACACCGGAGAGGGCGGCGGGCCGCTGAGCGTGCTGGAACAAACTACAGGCATTTCAGGCCGGGCGCTGTTCGATTATGCCGCCGTGCTCGCCGGCACCGCGCCGATACGCACCACGGCGCCCGTCCCGCCGAAGGACGGCCCCGGGTCCGCATCCGGAACCGCGCCGGAGACGCGCGGCAAGGAGAATGCCCGCCGCGAGATCGAGATCGTCATCAAGAGATGCCGGGCGCTCGCCGACACGCCAGGTGAGGCCTACCTCGCGGCCCGCGGCCTCGCCGTGCCCGACACGCCCGAACTCAGGTTCCATCCCGATCTCACTCATTGGGAGACCCGCACCGGCTATCCCGGCCTCGTCGCCTTCGTGCGCAATGCCGGCGGCCGGGTCATCGGGATCCATCGCACCTATCTCGCTCCGGACGGTGCGGCAAAGGCCGATTTGCCGAGCCCCCGCATGATGCTGGGACCCGTCGCCGGCGGCGCCGTCCGGCTGGCGCCCTTCGGCGAGAACGGCGCGCTGGGCCTCGCCGAGGGCATCGAGACCGCGCTCAGCGTTATGGAAGCCTGCCCCGGACTGCCGGTCTGGGCGGCGCTCGCGGCCGGCAATCTGGCGCAGATAGCGCTCCCACCCGAGGTCGTGCGCGTCGTCATCCTCGCCGACAATGACGGTGAAGGCGCCGGCATCCGCGCCGCCCGGCGGGCCGCCCAACGCCATGCCGCCGAGGGACGGCGGGTCTGGATCGCCATGCCCGACCGGGCGGGCGAGGACTTCAACGATCTGCTTTGCCGCGCCGGCCCCGACGCCGTCCGCAAGACCGTCGAAGCGGCCGCCGAATGGACACCAACGTCCGAGGTGGCTGCGCCTCCGTCCGAGGCAACCGCGCCGGCGGCCGCTCGGGTCGAGGTCGGCGGCCACCGCCCGGTCGGGTTCTCGGCACCGGACGCGCCGACCACCCGAATGCGCGCCGATGACGGCGATCTGGCCCGGCTCACGGCGCGCGGCTGGGACCTGCTCAAGGCCGCCAATCTGCCGCCCTGGCTCTATCGCTGCGGCGGCCGGCCGTCCTGGGTCGAGCGCGACGACGAGGGCCGGCCGATCGCCCACGCCATGACCGAGGACCGCATGCGCCATGCGCTGGCCCAGCTCGCCGACTGGCGGCGCACCTCGCGCAGCGGCGATCTGGTCCCGGCACACCCGCCGGCGGTCCTCCTCAAGAACCTGCTGGCGACCCCGGACCCGGCGCTTCCCGTGCTCGCCGCCATCGTCACCGCGCCGGTGTTCGGCGGGGACGGCTCGCTGGTCACCGAACCGGGCTATCACGCCGCGACACGGCTTCTCTATGAGCCGCCGCCGGGGTTCCGGCTGCCTTCGGTTCCGGAGCGCCCGACACGGGCCGAGATCGACGCGGCGCGCACTCTTCTCCTCGACGGCCTGCTCGGCGACTTCCCCTTCACCGGCGAGGCAGAGCGCGCCCATGCGCTGGCGCTGATCCTGCTGCCCTTCATGCGCGCCCTGATCGACGGGCCGACGCCGCTGCATCTGATCGAAAAGCCGGCGCCGGGCACCGGCGCCACGCTGATGATCGACGCGATCGCCGTCGTCACCACCGGGGTGAGCGCCAGTGTCATGGTCGAAGGCCGCGACGACGAGGAATGGCGCAAGCGTCTCACGGCGAAGCTCCGGCAGATCCCCTCGATCGTCCTGATCGACAATCTGCGCCGGCGCCTCGACGCAGCGCCTCTCGCCGCCGCTCTCACCGCGCCCTGGTGGGAGGACCGCATCCTCGGCAAGTCCGAGACGGTGCGCTTTCCGATCCGCTGCACCTGGATCGCCACCGGCAACAATCCGCAGTTCTCCAACGAGCTTGCCCGGCGCCTGGTGCGCATCCGCCTCGATGCCCATGTCGACCAGCCGTGGCGGCGCGAGAACTTCCACCACGCCAACCTGCTCGCCTGGACACGGGCCAACCGGGCGGCCCTGGTCGGTGCCTGCCTCACATTGGGGCGCGCCTGGATCGCGGCCGGTCGCCCACGCCACGGGTCCATGCTCGGCAGCTTCGAGGCCTGGGCCGGGATCATGGGCGGCATCCTCGAGGCCGCCGGCGTGCCCGGCTTCCTCGCCAATCTCGACGAGATGTACGAGGCGGCCGACGCCGAGGGCGCGGTCTGGCGCGCCTTCGTGGCCGCGTGGTGGGAGCGCCACGGCACCGCCGAGGTCGGGACCGCCGAGCTGCACGACCTCGCGCTCGCCTGCGAGCCGCCGCTGCCGCTCGGCGACGGCGGAGAGCGCTCGCAGCGGACCCGGCTCGGCCGGGCGCTGGGCCGGTTGCGCGACCGCGTCTTCGCGATCGGTGAGGTCAAGGTATGCGTCAGGGTGGCCGGCGTGCGTCATCAGGCGCAGCGCTGGCGGCTCACGATAGAAAATCAAGGGCCGGATCAACGTTCCCCACGTTCCCCTGAAAATGAAACCCTGGATACACGTTCCCCACGTTCCCATGGAAATGAGAGCGCGGATGCACGTTCCCCACGTTCCCACTTCGAAAATCTGACCCCGGATACACGTTCCCCACGTTCCCCCGAATTAGTCATGCTGCATCAATATGTTGGGGAACGTGGGGAACGTGGGGAACGTTTTCCCGCCCCTTCACGCGCGCGGGGACACACGCGCACGCGCATCCGCGCGAGGGGAGAGCCCGGAAAAGGTTCCCGATGTTCCCCACGTTCCCCTTCGCCCAATAAATCAATGGCTTGGGTGTGGGAACGTGCCGGGGAACGTGGCCGTCGACGTTCCCACCCTCACTGCACGCCAGCTTCGCCGGGTCGAGGCGCCGCCGCGCCGACCGGCCCACCGCGTGTTGCGCCACCCAACGCGCAAGAGCGGGTGGCGGCGGCGTTCCTGGAAGTTCCCCGCCGCCACCCTGACCACGACAACCCCGATCAAGGAAGGAGATCACCATGGCTCATGTAACTCTGCCCAAGAAACCACCGCTTGAGAACCGCGCCGTGCTTCCGGCGGCACGGCACGGCGGCAATGCCGGCGTCGCCTGTCCGGGGGCCGAACCGTCGGTGCCGGCCGCCAACGACGCCGGCGTGTCCGGTCCCGGCGCCGTGCTCGCCCTCGATCTCGGCGCAGCGACCGGCTGGGCGCTCCATGACGAATACGGCGCCATCACCAGCGGCACGGTGTCGTTCCGGCCCGACCGGTTCTCCGGCGGCGGGATGCGATTTCTGCGCTTCAAGGGTTGGCTGACCGAGGTCAAGAACACCGCCACCGGCATCGACGCGGTCTATCTCGAGGAGGTCCGCCGCCACGCCGGCACCAGTGCCTCGCAGATCTACGGCGGCTGGCTCGCGATCCTGACCGCCTGGTGCGAGCACCATTCCATTCCCTATCAGGGCGTGCCGGTCGGCACCATCAAGCGCCACGTCACCGGCAAGGGCAACGCGTCCAAGGATGCGGTGATCGCGGCCGTCAGGACGCGCGGCTTCGCGCCCGCCGACGACAACGAGGCCGATGCCATCGCGCTCTTGCTGTGGGCCATCGAGACCCGGGCGGGTGCGCGATGAACGGCGCCATGCTGCTCCAACACGCCGCCGGTGTCGTCGACAAACGCCGGACCGACTACGGCGCGCCCGAGGACCTGTTCGAGCATGTCGCCGCCCGCTGGTCGCAGGTGCTCGGAATCCGGGTCACGGCGGCCCAGGTGGCGGTCTGCCTGATGGACCTCAAGATGGCCCGGCTCGCCCACGACCCGAAGCATCTCGACAGCCTCGTCGACGTTCTCGGATACGGCGCCTGCCTCCGGGAGATCACCCGGTGAGGTGGTTGCCGAAAGGCTATGGCGGCGAGCGCCGGCCGGCCGACGAGATCAAACGCGAGGGCTGGCGCGAGCAGGGCATCCTGGTAATCGCCGCCGCGGACGGCCGCCTCACCTGGCCCGAGCGCGAGCTGGTCCGAAGGCTCGGCGAGAAGCTCTACGGGCCGCGGCCCGCCGAGCCGAGGGCGGCGCGTGGCTAAACGCAGGAAGCGCGCTCCCAAGGGCAAGGCCCGGGCCCAACACGCCAAGCCGGAGGCCATGCGCCTGCCCGGCGGCCGCACGTTCGAGACGGTGCGCGTGACGGACCCCGAGGGCCGGCCGGTCACCCTTGTCCGCACCGTCGACACCCTGGCGCGCATGCGCAAGGCCGGCACCATCACGCGTGCCATGCATCAGGCCGCGCGTGACTTCCAGGCCCACTTCACCATCGCCGCCTACGACACCACGGCCACCGCCTCGATCGTTCGCGTGAGGCGGCTGCGCGGCGAGAAGATGACCTGGAACGACGATGTCACGGTGCGCCAGATCGCGGCGCGCGACCGGGTGCACGATGCGCTCGACGCGCTGGGCGGCATGGCGAGCCCCGGCGGCAGCTGCGTCTGGCATGTCGTGGGTCTGCAGTCATCCTTGCGAGAGTGGGCTTTGCGTCAGGGCTGGAACGGAAGGCCTCTCCGACGCGGTGAAGCCAGCGGAATCCTGCTCTCCGCGCTCGGCATGCTCGCGGTCCATTACGGCTACGAGCGGCCGAGGCGGGCTGGATGACGGCGGGAAAGAATTCTGCATCTGGGGTGTTGACAGTGGCAGGCCACAAGATGTAGGTTTGCGCCATCATCTCACAGGTGCGTCCGCACCCGACCCGCTCCGGCATCGCCGCGGCGGGTTTTTTGTTGCCTGAAGGAGGCCTGCATGAGCCGAGCAACGTCGTTGAAAGCCCTCCTGGGCAACCTGCGCTTCGTAATCGCCTGGAAGACCTGGGCGGCGCTGGTCGTGTTCGGAGCCGGGGTGGCCGTCGGTGTTATCCTCGCTCAGTCGGCGCCGTAAACGCTGCCGCAGGGTGGGGCAGGGTTGTCGCCGTCCGCCTGTTCACCTGGCGTAAATCGCGTGAAGAATTGGACGCCGCCGCGACTGAACTTAGACTCCACCGCGCCGGACGCAAGGGGCGCCGCACCGGCCTCGCCGAGCGCGTCATCGAGGAGCGCGCCGCGCTCCGCCGCCAGCTGACGGCGGAGCTTCAAGCGTTGCCGCTCGGTTAGGAATTAAGGATCAAAAGAGAAAGCGCTTAGGGCTTGCCAGGTTTCCACTCCCGCGCCAAGCGTTGAGCCTCCTCCACCTGTTCGCGCGACATCTTTTCGGTGATTTTGTTCCGCGTTTCTCTCGCCTCTTCATGGCCACCCGCTCCGGCGAGGTTCAACCACATATGGGCGAGCACATAGTCTTGGGGAACACCCTCGCCCTCGGTGTACATCAGGCCAAGGAATGCCTGGGCGGGCGCATATTTCTGATCTGCCGCACGCCGAAACCAAGCCGCCGCTTCCGCGTAGTCCTGGGGAACACCCCCGCCCTCGTAGTACATCAAACCAAGGGATGCCTGTGCGGGCGCATCTCCCTGCTCGGCCGCGCGACGGTACCAGGCGGCAGCTTCCGCGTCGTCTTCGGGAACGCCACGACCGGTATCGTACATACCACCAAGGAATGCCTGTGCGAGCGCATCTCCCTGCTCGGCCGCGCGACGGTACCAGGCGGCGGCTTCCGCGTCGTCTTGGGGAACGCCACGACCGGTGTTGTACATAAACCCAAGGGATCCCTGTGCGAGCACATCTCCCTGCTCGGCCGCGCGACGGTACCAGGCTACGGCTTCCGCGTCGTCTTCGGGAACGCCACGACCGGTGTCGTACATACCACCAAGGAATACCTGGGCGGGCGGATGTCCCTGCTCGGCCGCGCGACGGTACCAGGCGGCGGCTTCCGCGTCGTCTTGGGGAACGCCACGACCGGTGTCGTACATAAACCCAAGGGATGTCTGTGCGAACACATCTCCCTGCTCGGCCGCGCGACGGTGCCAAACCCCCGCCTCCACATCGTCTTGGGGAACACCGTGGCCCATCTGATACATGCGACCGAGTTGGATCATTGCCTCCGCGTGTCCCTGCTCAGCGGCCACACGACAAGCCGCGCTTCGCATCTCCGCCGTCAAATCAGCATTTAGACAATCAGTGAGTGCGTCTTCAGCCACCGACGGCGGCGCACACGCCAATATCGCTCCCACCACCGGGATGCACACCACAAACTTCAAGATCGTTCTCATGGACGTGCGCCTTGGATCAGGACGCCTCTCGGCGACCCGAGATTACCCCCTGCAAACATTCAAGGCTGGCCAACCGAAGCACTTCTGTCAACGGATCTTCGATTGAAACCCGATCCGGATGAGAAAACGACACAATCGTATCTTCATATTTTTTGTTGCCAAAAGAAGGCGGCCCATGAGCCGCGCGACTTCGTTGAAGGTGCTGTGGGGCAAACCTGTCCCGCCTCCGCATCCAACACCGCCCGCGTCTGAGGTGGGGGTGTCCGGCATGGGGCCGGGCATCGGCAATATCGGCGAGTCTGTCCTCGCTGTAACTGCCGGGGCCGTGCCGTCGTCCCGCGGTCCCGGTCTTTCTCGAGGCCTCGCTCTGGCCTGCCGGGTGGACCGGCTTCGGCTCTGCGGCAACGGCGTGGTCCCTCTGGTTGCCGCGCATGCGTGGCGAACTCTCAAGGCTCGGTTCGATGGCGATGCGCGGGCGGCATGATGATCCCCTTTCGGGACCGGACACCATGTTAACCCATTGATATTGCGGGTCCTTCCTGGCGGCAAACGCAAGTGGGCGGGCTTTGCGCGAAATCGCGCCAGCGACAGGGCGAAAAACTGGGTTACCACTGGGTTACCACCGGTTACCACCTGCGCCCGGCGGAGAAAACCACGCTGTTACAAAGACTTAGAGACGGATCAGGGTGGTAACCTGGGTGGTAACCGAGGTTACCACCGGCCGCCGGCCACTGCTCCGACCATACGGAATAAGGACGCTATATCAACGACTTACGTCCCGAGTGGAGGTGGTAACCAGGGTGGTAACCCAAGTGGTAACCACGGCTCGCCGGTTACCACCCCGTCGAAGCCGGAAAACCACGTTATTGCAAAGACTTAGCGTCATATCGGGGTGGTAACCTGGGTGGTAACCACCTGGTAACCAGACCGCTTGGTTACCACCCTTGGTTACCACCGTTGACCTTGCGTCAGATCGGCGTCATCGGCACCGGCCGGCGCGGTGCGCCGCCCACCAACGAGACATGGACATCGGCCGTCCCGCCTCCCAGGGCGCGGGCGGCCTTTTCGTGATGGGAGACCCATGACCCAGCACCCGACAATCATGCATGTGATCTCGCTCGGCGCCGGCCCATGAGCGTCCGCATTCTCATCGGCGAGTGCCGTGAGCGGTTGCGCGAGCTGCCCGAGGGCTCGGTCCACTGCGCGGTGACGAGTCCGCCCTACTATTCGCTCCGTGACTACCGCGTCCCGCCCTCGGTCTGGGGCGGCGATCCGGCCTGCGACCACCAGTGGGGCGAATGGCGGGAGGCGCATGACGAGCGCGAGACGACGATTGCCGGCAAGAGCCGGACCACGGACCGCTGTTACGGGTCGCCATCGCGCCGCTTCAACGGCAACCATCAGAAGCACGCGGCCGGCGCCTGGTGCGGCAAGTGCGGCGCCTGGCTCGGCTGCCTCGGGCTCGAGCCCGATCCCGATCTCTACGTCGCCCACCTCGTCGAGGTGTTCCGCGAGGTACGCCGGGTTCTCCGGGGCGACGGCACCGTGTGGCTCAACCTCGGCGATTGTTACGCCGGATCGTGGGGCAACTACGGCGCGCGGGAAGGCCGGCAGCGATCGCGCGCCTCCGAACGCTTTCCCCGGCGGGCTTACGAGGGGGACGGCGGCTGGAGCGGCCGCCCGCCCGGCGCCACCGTTCCCGGCCTGAAGCCCAAGGACCTGATCATGGTCCCCTCGCGCGCGGCGCTCGCACTCCAGGCCGACGGCTGGTGGGTGCGCTCGCGGATCGTCTGGGCCAAGGGTGCGAGCTTCGGCCCTTGGTCCGGCAACCCGATGCCGGAGAGCGTCCGCGACCGGCCGAGCATGGCCTACGAGGAGGTGCTGCTGCTGGCCAAGAGCGCGCGCTACTTCTACGACCGCGCCGCGGCCAGCGAGCCGTGCACGAGCGGCCCTTCGGACCGGCGCAAGATGCGCGAGGCCCGGGACCGCATCGGCGGCAAGTACAAGAACCTCGTCGATCCGCTCTCCAAGGCCAACGCCGCCTCGGCCATCGGCCGCAAGCGCGCGGTCGGGAACCCCGAGCGGCGCAACCTGAGGAACGTCTGGACCATCCCGACCCAGCCCTTCGCGCACGCCCACTTCGCGACCATGGCGCCGAGGCTCGCCGAGATGTGCATCGCGGCGGGCTGCCCGAAGGGCGGCACCGTGCTCGATCCCTTCGCCGGTGCCGGAACCACCGGGTTGGTGGCAAGCCGTTTGGGCCGGAACGCGATCCTGATCGAGCTCAATCCGGACTACGCCGGGATCGCCCGCGAGAGGCTCGCGCGCGAAGGCGAGATCATCGCCGAGGCCGCCTGATGGAATTCACGATCGAACACTGGCCGCTGGACCGGCTGCTGCCCTATGCCGCCAATGCGCGCACCCATTCCGACGACCAGGTGGCGCAGATCGCGGGCTCGATCGCCGCCTTCGGCTTCAACGTGCCCTGCCTGGTGGACGAGCGCGGGGTGCTGATCGCCGGCCACGGCCGGCTGTTGGCCGCCCGGCAATTGGAGCTGGAGACCGTGCCGGTGCTCCGGCTCGAGCATCTGAGCGAGGCACAGGCCCGGGCCTTCCGCATCGCGGACAACCGGATCGCCGAGAACGCGGGCTGGGATGACGAGCTGCTGCGCGTCGAGTTCGAGCAGCTGCGCGAGGCTGACTTCGATCTCGACCTCACCGGCTTCGAGCTCGACGAGGTCGAGCGCCTGCTGCAGGCGGACGATCCCGCCGGCAACATCGACGACGACGACGAAGTCTCCGAGCCGCCGGAGCAACCGATCACCCGGCCCGGCGATCTCTGGCTGCTGGGCGGCCACCGCCTGCTCTGCGGCGACGCCACCGTGCTCGGCGATGTCGAACGGGCGCTGGACGGAGGGCTTGCCGATCTCTGCTTCACCGATCCGCCCTACAACGTCGACTACGGCAACAGCGCCAAGGACAGGATGCGCGGCAAGAAACGCCGCATTCGCAACGACAATCTGGGTAAGGACTTCGAGCGCTTTCTATACGACGCCTGCGTCAACATCCTGACCGTCACCAAGGGCGCGGCCTACATCTGCATGTCGTCCTCCGAGCTTCCGACGCTGCAGCGCGCGTTCCGCGAGGCCGGCGGGCACTGGTCGACCTTCGTGATCTGGGCCAAGAACACCTTCACGCTGGGCCGCGCCGACTACCAGCGCCAGTACGAGCCTATCCTCTACGGCTGGAAGGAGGGAACGGATCATTACTGGTGCGGCGCCCGCGATCAGGGCGACGTCTGGTTCGTCGACAAGCCGGCGCGCAACGATCTGCATCCGACCATGAAGCCGGTGGCACTGATCGAGCGCGCGGTGCGCAATTCGTCGAAGAGCCGCGACATCGTGCTCGACCCCTTCGCCGGCTCGGGCTCGACCGCGATCGCGGCCGAGAAGATCGGGCGCACGGCGCGGCTGGTGGAACTCGATCCCGGCTATTGCGACGTCGTCGTCCGGCGCTGGCAGGACTGGACGGGCAAGGCCGCGACCCTCGACGGCGACGAGCGGACGTTCGACGCGATCGCGGCCGGCGCCGAGCGGGCGGCGGCATGAGGCGCCAGTCGCGCACGATGTCGCTGGTCGAGGCGGTGACCAACGTGGCCGTCGGTTATGCCATCGCCGTGCTCGCTCAGATGGCGGTGTTTCCGCTGTTCGGGATTTCCATTGCGTTCCGCGATCATCTCCTGATCGGCGCCGCCTTTACGATCGTGTCCATCGCTCGTGGATACACGCTGCGGCGCCTGTTCGAGGCGATCCGTGTGCGCGGCGGCATCCGAACATGACACCGCCGCCCCAAAGGGACGGCGGCGTCGGTCGAGCGACCGGCCTCAGTTGTTCGGCCGGCCGGAATGAACGTGCAGCACCCGCAGGATGACGTCGTCATCGGACTCGCCCGGCAGTCGGTTGTCCTCGATCCGTTGATAGACCTCATCGTCGACCGGGACGACCCAGTCGCCGTCCGGCAGCCGCTTGGCCGTCGAGTGGAACGGATAGATGGCGGCGTCGGCGATGGCCCGATTGGTGGCGTCGCTGATTTTGATGGTTTTCACGGTGAAACCCATCAGCCAGCCACGCGGTAGACGCGGCCGCGCCCCTCGACCTTCTCCGAGGTGACGGTGAGGCCGAGCTTTTTCTTGAGCGCGCCGGCGAAGGCGCCGCGCACGGTGTGGCGCTGCCAGCCGGTGGCCTCCATGATCTGGTCGACGGTCGCGCCTTCGGGCCGCCGCAGCATCTCGACCACGAGAGCCTGCTTGGTGCCGGTGCGGACCTTGACCGGCCCCTTCGCCGTGTCGCGACCCGTGGCGGCCTTCTTCGCCTTGGGCGGGATGTCCGCCGCCGGCTCTGCCTCCCGGCCGCCGTCGACCGCCTGTGCACCCGTGTCGGCCAAATGGGAACACTCGGCCGGCTCGACGTTGATGGCGAGCGCGCCCTCGGCCGTGATGGCGAAGTTGGTCTCGCCGATGGCGGCACCGTTCCGGCGCGGCGCCTCGGCGATCAGGCCACGGCGCAGGAGCGCGCCGGTGACCTTGGTGACGGCTCCGCCCCTGAGGGTCTTGGGCAGTGGGTGGATCGAGCCGTCGTCGCGCCCGGCGGCGGCCGAGAGCACGACCATCTGGATATCGGTGAGTTTCATGGGTCCCTCCTTCGGGTGAGCGCACCGCGACCATCGCGGCGCTGCTACCGCCCGAAGCCCCGCCGGGCGGACCCGGTCGGGGCCGGAGGGGAGTGGGACCCGCTCAGTCGGTGGGCACGCTGACGGCGACCTTGCGGCCGTCCCGGTTGTAGGCGTGCCCGTCGTGACCGCCCGCGGGTTCGGCGTGTTCGCCTTCCTTGAAGACGTGGTCGCAAAGGGTGCGCAGGCTGGCGAGGCGCATGTAGAGCGTCCCGACGTCGGCCCAATCGACCCGCTCGGGGTCAACGTTGAAGTGAACACCGCACGCGGCCCTCAGCCGCTCGAGCAGGTCGTCGAACTCGTACTGGCCGGCGATGAAGGTTTCGCGGGCGGTCTTGCCGTCCGACGCGCGCTCGTTCGGGTCGGCGTGAATCGCTTTCAGGCCCGCGTAGGTGATGCGCAGGAAGGGCTCGAAGCCGGGGCGCTCGTCGGGCGCCTGCTCGATCATCTCGCGCACGACGAGGCCGCCGACCAGCAAGTCGACATCGACGCCCTCGGGCAGCGGGTGGATGCGCCCATCGGGGCGCCTGGCGGCGGCGGTGAGCGCGTCGCGTTCGCTGTCGGTGAGGGTCTGGGTCATGGGTTCCTCCGTTCGATTGCGAGGTCATACACGCTCTGTTCCGGCCCGAGTTCAAGCGCTTAAGTTAATGAATCAAATAGATTATTCGAGGTTCCACGGGCATGGGCGTATCGCTGCGGGAATACGCGCGCCGGCGCGGTGTGAGCCATGTCGCGGTGATGAAGGCGATCCGCGCGGGCCGTCTCACGCCCGAGCCCGACGGCACCCTCGATCCGGCCAAGGCCGACACCCAATGGGACGCCAACACCGACCCGGCGCGATCGCCCGAGGGCGCGTCGCCTGAGCCGCCGCCGGCTGAGCCGCCCCACGCGGAACGGACGCCCGCATCCGAGCCGGCAACGCAGGGGGGCGCCAGCTTCACCCAGGCGCGCACCGCGCACGAGATCGCCAAGGCGCAGCGGGCGCGCATCCAGGTGCAGCGCCTGCGCGAGGAGGTGGTCGACCGGGCGCAGGCGACCGCCGAGGTGTTCCGGCTCGCACGGCGCGAGCGCGACGCCTGGGTCAACTGGCCGGCCCGCGTCGCCGCCCTGATGGCGGCCGATCTCGGGGTCGAGCCCCACACCATGCAGAAGGTCCTGGAGGCCCATGTCCGAGAGCATCTCAATGAGCTCGCCGAGATCCGGCCCGACCTTCGCTGAAGGCTCCGCCGAGCCCTTCGCCGGCATGGACGACATCGTCCGTGCCTGGCGCGACGGTCTGACACCGGACCCGCTGCTCTCCGTCTCGGAATGGTCTGAGACCCATCGCATGCTGGTGGCGCGGGCCTCGGCCGAGCCGGGGCGCTACCGCATCGCGCGCACGCCCTACATGCGCACCATCATGGATGCGCTGTCGCCGGCCGATCCGTGCCGCAGGGTGGTGTTCATGAAGGCGGCTCAGGTCGGCGCCACAGAAGGAGCCAATAACTTCATCGGCTTCGTCATCCACCAGGCGCCGGGCCCGATGCTGGCGGTCCAGCCGACGGTGGAGCTCGCCAAACGGAACTCGCGCCAGCGCATCGATCCGCTGATCGAGGAAAGCGCGGCGCTCCGGAGCCTGGTGAGGCCGGCGCGCTCGCGCGATTCCGGCAACACCATGCTGTCGAAGGAGTTCGCCGGCGGCATCCTGATCATGACCGGAGCCAACTCGGCGGTCGGTCTGCGCTCGATCCCGGCCCGTTACATCCTCCTGGACGAGGTCGATGCCTATCCGGCGTCGGCGGATGAGGAAGGCGATCCGGTAACCCTCGCCGAGGCGCGCTCGCTCACCTTCGCCCACCGGCGCAAGGTGCTCTTGATTTCGACGCCGACGGTGAAGGGCTTCTCGCGCATCGAGCGCGAATACGAGGCCTCGGACCAGCGTCGGTATTTCGTGCCCTGTCCCCATTGCGGGCACGCGCAGGTGCTCGTCTTCGAGCGGCTCAAGTGGGACACGGGCAAACCGGAAACGGCGGCCTACCACTGCGCATCCTGCGAGACGCCGGTCGCCGAGCACCACAAGACGGCGATGCTGGCGGCCGGTGTTTGGCGGGCCACGGGAACGGCGGCCGATCCGTCGACCATCGGGTTCCACCTGTCGGCGCTCTACTCGCCGGTCGGCTGGCTGTCATGGGAGGCCATCGCCCGCGCCTGGGTGGCGGCACAGGGCTCGGATGAAGCGATCCGCGCCTTTCGCAACACCATTCTCGGCGAAACCTGGGTCGAGAGCGGCGAGGCGCCGGACTGGCAGCGGCTCTACGACCGCCGGGAACGCTGGCCCGCGGGCACGGTGCCGAAGGACGGGCTGTTCCTGACCGCCGGCGCCGATATTCAGAAGGACCGCATCGAGGTCGACGTCTGGGCCTGGGGCCGCGGCCTCGAGAGCTGGCTGATCGACCACATCGTCATCGAGGGCGGGCCCGAGCGCACCGAGCCCTGGGCTGCGCTCGACCGGCTGCTCTCACAGGTCTGGCCGCACGAGGGAGGCACCGCGCTGGGCTTGGCGAAGCTCGCCATCGACACCGGCTACGAGCCGACCGCCGTCTACGGCTGGGCGCGGCGCGCCGGGGTCGCGCAGGTCGCGCCGGTCAAAGGCGCCGACGGCTTCAACCGGTCGAGCCCGGTTTCCGGTCCGACCTATGTGGACGCGTCCGACGGCGGCAGGCGGCTGCGCCGCGGCGCGCGGCTGTGGACCGTGGCCGTGTCGACCTTCAAGGCCGAGACCTACCGGTTCCTGCGGCTGGAACGGCCGACCGACGAGGAGCGCGCCGAAGGCAAACCGTATCCGCCCGGCAGCGTGCATTTGCCGCACTGGGTCGAAGACGAATGGCTCAAGCAGTTCGTCGCCGAGCAGCTGGTGACAGTGCGCACACGGCGCGGCTTCGCCCGGCTCGAATGGCAGAAGCTGCGCGAGCGCAACGAGGCGCTCGATTGCCGGGTCTATGCCCGGGCCGCCGCCTGGATCGCCGGCGCGGATCGCTTTCCGGAGCGCCGCTGGCGGCGCATGGAAGCGGCATTGGCCGGCAACACGGGTCCCGAACGGGCCGGCACGAAAGACGCGGCGGCGCCGGATCATCCCGGCTCCCGCCCGGCGGGACGCCGGCGCGTGACCCGCAGCAAGTGGATGGGCTGAGACATGGCGGACATTGAGACATGGCGGACATGACGTACACCGAAGATCAGGTGCGGGCGCTGCGCGAGGCGCTGACCTCGGGGGTGCTGACCGTCAGCTATGACGGCAAGAGTGTCACCTACCGGTCGGTGGACGAGATCAAGACGGCGCTCGCCGAGATCGAGAACGCCCGCGGCCGCGACGCCGGCAGGCAGGTGCGCCAGATCCGCATCGTCAGCAACAAGGGGTTTTGAGCATGCGTTTCTTCGCCCGCCGAAGCAATCTTCGCGAAGGCGGGGGCTGGTTCGCACGCACCGCCTCCTCCTGGCGCGCGCTCCGCACCGGCGCAGGTCCATCCCGCCGGCCGATCCACGAGGCCGCGGGCTCGGGACGGCGCTCGCTGGCCTGGCGGCCGGGCAACCCCGGCGCGCTGGCGACGACCTTTGCCACCGGCCACGACCTCCGGGTCAAGTCGCGCGATCTGGTGCGCCGCAACGCCTGGGCCGGCAGCGCGGTCGACGCCTTCGTCACCAACTGCATCGGCACCGGCATCAAGCCCCAGTCGATCACGACGGACGCGGCGTTCCGCGAAGCCGTGCATGCGCTCTGGTGGGATTGGTGCGCGGAGGCCGACGCCGACGGCGTCACCGACTTCTACGGCCTCCAGGCGCTCGCCTGCCGGGCCATGCTGGAGGGCGGTGAGTGTTTCGTGCGGCTCAGGGTGCGCAGGCCCGAGGACGGGCTCGCGGTGCCATTGCAGATCCAGCTGCTCGAGGCCGAGCATGTGCCGCTCACCTTCAACACGACATTGCCGAGCGGCAACCTGGTGCGGGGCGGCATCGAGTTCGACCGGTTGGGACGAAGGGTCGCCTACCACCTGACCCGCGTCCATCCCGGCGATCCGGCGATGCGGCCCCGCGACCACGACCTGGTGCGGGTGCCGGCGGACCGCATCGCCCACCTCTTCCGGCCGCTCCGTCCCGGGCAGATCCGGGGCGAGCCCTGGCTCGCCCGGGCGCTGGTCAAGCTCGACGAGCTCGACCAATACGACGACGCGGCGCTGGTCAAGGCCAAGGTCGCGGCGCTCTTTACCGGGTTCGTCGTCTCGCCCGATCCCGAGGACGCCGTCATGGGCGGCGACGAGCCGGACGAGGACGGTGTCGTCGAAGCCAGCCTCGAGCCCGGCACCATGCAGCGGCTGAGGCCCGGCCAGGATGTGCGTTTCGCCGAACCGGCCGACGCCGGGTCGAGCTATGAGGGGTTCTTCCGCAATCAGCTGCGCGCCGTCGCCACCGCCGCCGGCGTCACCTACGAGCAGCTGAGCGGCGATCTGACGCAAGTCAACTATTCTTCGATCCGCGCCGGGCTGCTCGAGTTCCGCCGCCGCTGCGAGACCATCCAGCACGCGGTGGTGGTCCACCAGCTGTGCCGGCCGGTGTGGCGCGAGTGGATGTCGACGGCGGTGCTCGCCGGCGCCCTGGAAGCACCCGGGTTCGCGGCCGACCCGGCTCGGTATCTCACCGCCAAGTGGATCCCGCAGGGCTGGCAATGGGTCGATCCCGAGAAGGAGTTCAAGGCGGTGGTGCTGGCCATTCGGGCCGGTCTCATGAGCCGGTCGGAGGCGATCTCGGCCTTCGGCTACGACGCCGAGGAGATCGACCGCGAGATCGCCGCCGACAACGCCCGCGCCGATGCGCTGGGCCTGGTGCTCGATAGCGATCCGCGCAGGGTCGCGCGCACCGGCGCCGCCCAGCCGGACGCCGAGTCCGGCGCGGAGCGAGAACGGGACGAACAGATCGAACGGGAACCCGACAGCGGGGAGAACGAACCCATGAACGAGATGAGGAGGCCGGCATGACCATGCTGCCCCATATCGCGAGCCGGGTGCTGGACACGCCGCTGGTGATCGGCCAGGCGAAGCTCGAGGCGATCCTCGCCGTGATCGGTCCGCGCATCGGTATCGAGGCTCCTGCCTCCGGCATGTTGGGGATGATTCCCAATCGCGAAAGCCTGCCGGCGCCCGCCGTCATGGACGGTGCCGGCCGCCGCCACGGTGCCTACCTGGTGACGCCCGAGGGCATCGCCGTCATCCCGGTGTTCGGCACGCTCGTCAAGCGGGCCGGCGCCATCGAGGCGGCCTCGGGCCTGACCTCCTACGGTCATCTCGAGGACCGGATCATGGACGCCGCGACCGACCCGGCGGTGCGCGCCATCCTGCTCGACATCGACAGCCCGGGCGGTGAGGCCGCCGGTGTGTTCGATCTTTCCGACCTCGTCCACGAGGCGCGCAGCCTCAAGCCGGTCTGGGCGGTCGCCGACGAGGAGGCGTTTTCCGGCGCCTATGCGATCGCCAGCGCCGCCGAGCGACTGTTCGTGCCGCGCACCGGAGGCTTGGGCTCGATCGGCGTCGTCGCCGTCCATGTCGACCGCTCCGCGCGCGACGCCATGGAAGGGTTCCGGACCACCACCGTCTATGCCGGCGTCCGAAAGAACGATTTCAACCCGCACGAGACCCTGAAGGACGGTGCGCGCCGGACGCTGCAGGTCGAGGTCGACCGCGTCTACGCGCTCTTCGTCGACACCGTGGCCCGCAACCGCGGCCTGACTGCCGAGGCCGTTCGCGCCACCGAGGCCCGGCTCTTCTTCGGCGAAGACGCCGTCCGCGCCGGGCTCGCCGATGAGGTCGGCACCCTGCGCGACGCTCTGGCGGCGCTCGCCGCCAACCTCGCCGCACCGCGATCGATCATCGCCGCGCCGGCCGTTCTGCCGGGCCCGGCATCCCACCAGCCAAGCAACCGAAAGGAGCACGTCATGAACGACGATACCGTCATCGAAACCACAAATGCCGACGGCACGGCGCCGCCGCAACTGGAGTTAGCCGAAACGCCGCCCACTCCCGAGGTCGCGGCGAAGCCCGAGCCGACGACCGCCGAGGTGGTCGACCTCGATGCGGTCCGGGCCGAAGCGCGCGGCGAGGGTGCGGCCGAGGCCGGGCTCATCGCCGAGCTCTGCACGCTGGCCGGCATGCCCGAACGCACCGCCGACATGCTCGCCAAGGGGCTCTCGGCCGACGCCGTGCGCCGGGAACTACTGAACTTGAAGGCGGGCGCGGACGCCGAGGTGCACAACCATGTGCTCCCCGGCACAGGGACCGGCGCTCCCGCCAGTCTTGACGACAATCCGGTGGTGCGGGCGGCGACCGCCCGGGCTGCCGCAGCAAAGGAGGTCTGATCCATGAACGCTTACTCTGAGTCCACTTACCTCGGCGATGTCCTCAAATACGAGGCGCCGAACCTCTACAGCCGCGACACGGTAACGGTTCTTGCGGGAAGCGGCGCCGAGCGCATCCTTATGGCCGGCGCGGTCATCGCCGCGCGAAGCCGCTCCGAGGTCACGGTGACCGCCGGTGACGGCAACACCGGCGACGGTGAGGCCACGCTCGCCGATCCGGCGCTCGGGGCTAAGGCCGAAGCCGGCATCTACCGGCTCGCCTGCATCACGGCGGGTGCGGCCGGCACCTTCCAGGTGCTGAGCCCGAAGGGCTACGTGCTTCCCGACCTCACGGTCGGCACCGCCTATGAGGGCGATCATCTCAACCTCACCGTCGCCGACGGCGCCGCCGACTTCGTCGCGGGCGATACGTTCGCGATCGAGGTATCGGGCGACGGCAAGGCGGTCGCGCTCGATGCGGCGGCCGTCGACGGCACCGCCGAGGCCATCGGCATCGTTGCCTTCGACGTGACCGCGCCGGACGGAA
Source organism: Alphaproteobacteria bacterium (assembly GCA_965248765.1). Taxonomy (GTDB): domain Bacteria; phylum Pseudomonadota; class Alphaproteobacteria; order VGEJ01; family VGEJ01; genus CBDFKF01. The sequence goes on along the minus strand of CBDFKF010000004.1, from coordinate 1,411,540 downwards.
CCGACACGGAAGTCACGGCGATCCTGCGCGACGCCGTCCTCGCCGACCGGGCGATCGTCTGGCCCGACGGCATCAACGAGGCCGCCAAGGCGGCCGCGATCGCCGACCTCGAGGCCCGCGGCATCCTCGTCCGCAAGGCCGCCTGAGCCCCACTCTCCACCCCAATCGCAACTCTGACTGATCGGCCCGGTTTTGCCGGCGCCGGAGGAGCTTTTCCATGCCCATGAACAATCCCTTCGATACCCCCGCCTTCCACGTGACGGCGCTGACCGCGGCCATCAACATCCTGCCCAACAGCTATGGACGGCTCGAACGCATGATGCTGATGCCGCCCCGGCCGGTGCGCTTCCGCCAGATCGCCGTCGAGGAGAAGAACGGGGTTCTGAACCTGCTGCCGACCCTGCCGATCGGCTCGCCCGGCACCGTCGGCGAGCGCGGCAAACGCAAGCTCCGCAGCTTCAACATCCCGCATATCCCGCACGACGACGTGGTGCTGCCCGAGGAAGTCCAGGGTATTCGCGCCTTCGGCTCGGAGAACGAATCCCAGGCGCTGGCCGACGTCATGGCCGATCACCTCCAATCGATGCGCAACAAGCATGCGATCACCTTGGAGCATCTGCGCATGGGGGCGCTCAAGGGGGTGATCCTCGATGCCGACGGCTCGGCCCTTTACGACCTCTATGCCGAGTTCGGCATCGAGGCGAAGGCCGTCGCCTTCGGCCTCGGCAACGCCAACACCAATGTCAAGAACCGCTGCATCTCGGTGCTGCGCCATATCGAGGACAATCTGCGCGGCGAGTTCATGACCCGGGTCCATGCGCTCGTCAGTCCCGAGTTCTTCGATGCGCTGACCGGCCACGCCAAGGTCGAGAAGGCCTACGAGCGCTGGATGGAGGGCGCGGCGCTGCGCGACGATTTGCGCGCGGGCTTCACCTTCGGCGGCATCACCTTCGAGGAGTACCGCGGCCAGGCCACCGACCCGGACGGCGTGGTGCGCCGGTTCATCGCCGAGAACGAGGGCCACGCCTTCCCGCTCGGCACCGTCGAGACCTTCGCATCCTACTTCGCGCCGGCCGACTTCAACGAAACCGCCAATACCCTGGGTCAGCAGCTCTACGCCAAGCAGGAGCCGCGCAAGTTCGAGCGCGGCACCGATCTGCACACCCAGTCCAACCCGCTGCCGATGTGCCACCGCCCGGGCGTGCTGGTGAAGCTGACGGCCGAGTGAGGTGGAAGGCCCCTTCGCCATCGCGATCGCCACCGCGGTGGACGACTGCTTCCGGCATCTCGGCCGCGACGCGGTCTATACGGCCGACGGCGGCGAGCCCGTCACGGTCCGGGTGATCGCCAAGCGGCCCGATGAGATCGTCGGCCTCGGCGAGACCCGCATCCATGCCGGCACCGCGCTGCTGGACGTGCGCGTCTCGGAGATCGCCGAGCCGCGTGCCGGCGACCGGCTGAGCGTCGACGGCGAGGACTATCTCGTCCAGGGCGAGCCGGTCGGCGATACCGAGCGCCTGGTCTGGACGCTCGAGGCCTACCCGGCGGGGGCTTGTCCGGCATGAAGCTCACCGCCACCATGGTCGGCTCGCTCAAGGCCGACATGCAGGCGGAACTCCGCCGTATCGAGCGCGCGGTGCCGGACGGCGTCAAGGCCGCGGGCGACGGGCTCAAGGGATCGTTGCGCAAGCAGGTCATCGCCGCCGGCCTCGGGGCGCGGCTGTCACGCACCTGGCGCGGCAAGACCTATGTCAACCGGGGTTACAACGCCGCAAGCCTGGTCTGGTCCAAGGCGGCGCAGATCGTTCGCGCCTTCGACGAAGGTGTGGTGATCAAGGGCAAGGGCGGCAACTGGCTCGCCATTCCGACGCCGGCGGCGCCGAAGCGGGGAACGAACGGCAAGCGCATCACGCCGGCCACCTTCCCGACCGCCCGCCACGGGCCGCTTCGCATGGTCCGCCGGTCGGGCCGCTCGGCGCTGCTGGTGGTCGACGGCGTGCGGGTGAGCGCCCAGAGCGGCCGGGTCGGCCGGCAGGCCAAGGGCGGTGGGCGCACCAAATCGGGCGGTTACAAGCAGGGCATCGCCACGGTCGCGATGTTCGTGCTGGTGCCGCGGGTGAAGCTGAAGAAGCGGCTCAATGTCGCCCGCGCGGCGGAGAGCTGGGCGCGCAGGCTGCCGAGATTGATCGGCCGGCAGGTACGGGCAACGGCACGACGGTGACGCCATGGCGAGCAAGACCGAACAAGTCCTGACTGCCTTGACGGCCCGGCTGCGCGCGGTGCCGAGGGCCAGGGTCGAGCGCAACACCGCGGCGCCCGAACGTATTCCGAAGGGCGGGCTGATCGTGCTGCGCGACGGCGATCCGGGCGAACCGGAGCAGGCGCTCGGCGGTGTGGGCAACGTCTATTACAGCCACGCGGTCGAGATCGAGGTCTATGTCGAAACCGGCGAGGCGGCGGCCAGGGACGCGGCCTTCGACGCCCTGGTCCGGAACATCGGTGCGGTGCTGGATGCCGATCCCACCCTGGGCGGCCTTGCCTTCGGCATGACCACTGCCCGGCCCGGGATCGACACCGAGGCGGTGATCGGCGCCCCCGCCATCAAGACCGGCATCGTCGAGTGCGTCATCGAGTACGAGAGCGCAACGCCGCTCGGCTGAATTCCCCGCCACCACCAGACACGAAGGAGAGACCATCATGGCCCGAGCCTATGGTTCGAGCGCCACGCTGCTGCTCAAACGCGAACTCGCCTACGGGCAGGCGGCGGCCGGCGATTACATCCGCATTCCCTTCAACCGCTGCACGCTGGGCTCCGAGCAGGGGCTGATCGACGATCCGGTGCTGGGCCAGGGGCGCGATCCCTATGCGCCGCTGCAGGACGCGATCATGGACGAGGGCGAGATCGTCGTCCCTGTCGATCCGCGTTATATAGGCCTCTGGCTGACCGGACTGTTCGGCGATCCCGCCTCAAGCACGGTCGCGGCCAGCGGATACATCGACTTCGCGATCAATCCGTCCGATCAGGACACCGTCACCCTGGGCGGCACGGTCTGGACGTTCGTCACCGGAGCAGCCTCCGGCGATGAGACGCAGATCCAGGCGACGGCGACCCAGACCATCGACCGGCTGGTCACCGACTTGAATGCTTCCGCGGACTCCAACGTCTCCGACGCCACCTATAGCCGCCCGGCCGGTACCCAGCGGCTTCTGGTTGCCCATGATACGGCGGGCGCCACGGGCAACGCCTTCGCCCTCGCGGCGTCGGCGGCCATGGTCAGCGGCCCAACGCTCACCGGCGGCGGGGATTCCCACGTATTCGCCTCCGGGAGTGACGTTCTGCCGAGCTACACCATCGAGGTGGGCCATTCCCAGGTGCCGGCTTACTTCCGGCATACCGGGGTCGTGTTCGATTCCATCGCGCTCGAGTTCGCGCGCTCGGGCGCGGCCGCCGCCACCATCCAGTGCGTCGCGCGAGGAGAAGAGCGGTTCGCGGCCAGCCAGGGCGGCACGCCCACCAAGCTCGACTTCCGCCGCATCAGCCAGTTCCAGGGCTCGATCAGCCGGGGCGGCACGGCGGTTGCCAACCTCACCGCCGGCTCGCTCACCTATGCCAACAACCTCGAGAAGATCGAGACCATCCGCTCCGACGGTCTCATCGATGGCGCCGATCCCACCGTCGCCGCACTCACCGGTTCCATCGAGGTCCGCTTCGCCGACACCACGCTGATCGATCTGGCCTCCGACGGCGCCCCGGTCGATCTGGAATTCGCCTATGCGATCGATAGCGGCCTCAAGATCGCCTTCGAGGCCCACGAGGTCTATCTGCCGAAGCCCGCGCTCACGGTCGAGGGGCCGGGCGGGGTCTCGGCTCGCTTCGACTTCCAGGGTGCGCGCAACGAGACCGAGGGTCGCATGCTGACCGCGACGCTGATCAACGATCTCGACGGGAGCGACTATTCATGAGGAGTTGGGCATGATCTCACTCGAACGGGAAACCGAACCCTACGAGCTGACGCTGCCCTACGGCGTCAGCGTCACGGTGACGCCGCTCACCACCGCCGCCATGGCGGCGGCGCAGGCCGAGGCGCGCAAGCGTCTCGAGAGCCTGGAGGCGCAGGCGAGGGAACGGAAGGAGTCGGGGCTCGCCCTCGACGGGCTGCCCGATCTCTCGGACGACGGCGCCCGCGAGGGGCAATACCAGGCGCTCCTCATCCACGCGCTCGCGGCCCGCCACATCACCGCCTGGTCCGGCATCGAGGACGATCCGCCGGTGAGCCGCGAGAACGTCGCGGCGCTGATGGACCTCTACCCGGTGGGCGAGCGGTTCATTCAGGAGTTCACCCTCAGACAGGTGCTGCTGACGTCAGCAAAAAACGCATTCGGGCCCTCTGCCGATGGCACCTCCAGCCAGGCGGCGGGCCCGGATACTGCGAAACCTGCGTAACGGAAAACGCGCCCTGCGCCGAAGGCGGCCTCGGCCTGAACGGCGAGCCCTGTCCCTACCGCGAACACGCGCCGGTCGCGTTGGAGGAACACCAGGCCTGGGATGTCCTGACGGCATCGCTCGGGCAGCTCCGCATCGTGGCATCGGGCCGGGTCGTGGGCATCGACATGACCGCGGCGCTCGGCATCGCCCGGGCGCGCGGCTTCGATGAGAGCGTCATCTCAGAGCTGTTGCAGGCGGCCGAGGCTGGGCTGATCGAGGCGATGAACGAGAAGGATAGCGACTGATGGCCAAGGCCAAACATACCTACGCGGTCCGCCTTGCCGTCGAGGGCGGCAATCGGGTCAAGGCCGATTTGAGGTCTGTGGGCGCCAGCGGCGAGCGCTCGATCAAGAAGATCGACCGCGCCTCCGACAAGGCCTCGCGCGGGCTCGGCACGCTCAGCGACCGTGCCTCCGCTCTCCGCCGCCACATGCGGCTGTTGGGCGGTGTGATCGCCGCCGCCGCCGTCGGCCGCGGCTTGCAGCAGATGGTGAAGCTGTACGCGGATTTCGAGACCGGGCTGATCGGCGTCGGCAAGACGGCGGACCTGTCGGGGGCCGAGCTCGAAGCCCTGGGCAAGGATATCGATGAGCTTTCCAAGCGCATGCCGGTGGCCACGGACGAGTTGCTCGCCATCGCCCAAAGCGCCGGCCAGCTCGGGGTCAAAGGTTCCGACAACATCCTGAAGTTTACCGAGACCGTCGCCAAGCTCGGGACGGCGACGGATCTCAGTGGCGACCAGGCGGCCATGGCGCTCGCCCGCATTCTCAATGTCACCGGCGAGGCGCTGGGCAAGGTTGACGTGCTCGGATCGGTAATCGTCGCTCTCGGCAATAACTTTGCCGCCACGGAAAGCCAGATCGCCGAGATGGCCACGGAGGTCGCGCGCGGCGCCGCCGTATTCGGGGTGAGCTCCGCTCAAGCTTCGGCCTTGGCCGCGGCGCTGGCCGCCGTCGGTGTCAAGTCGGAGGTCGCGGGCACGTCCATCGGCCGCATCCTGCGCATGATCGACGCCGCCATCCGTAGCGGAGGCGAACATCTGGCCATCCTTACGCAGATCACCGGCCGGACCGCGGAAGAGATCGAGAAGCTGTTCCAGAGGGATGCGATGGCTGCGTTCGCGTTGTTCATCGACGGTCTGAAACGGATCGGTGACGCCGGCGGCTCGGTGGCCGATGCCATGGCGGCGCTGGGCTTGGCCGACCAGCGTCTGCTGAAGACCATCCCGGTGCTGGCGAATCGCGCCGATCTCCTTGCCCAGGCACTCGAAATCGCCAACCGCGAAACCGGGAACGCCACCGCGTTGAACGAGGAAGCGGCAAGGGCGTTCGCAAGCCTGAACAATCAAACCGAGGTGATGTGGAACAACATCAAATCCCTCGCACGGGCCATCGGTGCGGACCTGGCGCCTGGCGTTAGCGTCGCGGTCAAGGAACTGTCCGATCTCGCCAGCGCGGCCGGAGACGCCTACGAGAAGCTCAAGCTCATCGCCGAAGGCGACTTCAACTTCGAGGGGCTCAGCCTCAGCGCCACGCGACGCCAGGTGGAGGATCTCAGGGAGGAGATGGTCGAGCTGGCGAGAGAAATCAACGCCATGCCCGACATTACGCCGCCGGCCTTCTTCGAGGACCCACTGGACTTCCTCGCGAACATACCGGCGCGGCTCGTCGGCGCGGACCGCGAGAGCAAGATCGAGGAGTTGAACGAGGTCGTCGCCAACTGGCGGCAGTGGAAGGCGAAGCTCGAGTGGGAACTGGAGCAAGAGCGCAAGCGTCGCGAGAAGCGGGCTGCCGCCGAGACCGAGGACCCCTCCGAGGGCGACCCGGCCGAGTCCCCGGAGGACATCGCGGCGGCCCAGGAGCGGGCGCGGCGTCTGTTGCAGATCCAAAAGAGCCTTAACCAGCAACTGTTCCAGCTGCGCTACCAGGGCGCCGATCGCATCCGCGAGGAGTACCGGAAACTCGACAACGAGCTGAAGAATCTAGGCAAGGCCGGCGCCGATCCAGAAATGATCGAGCGTCTGCGCTTCGGCGCGGCGGCGGTGCAGGACGACAAGCTCACCCAGCTCGCCCGGCGCGAGGATGAGATCGCCGACCGGCGCGCCCAGGCCAATAAGCGCGTTGCCGAGAGTCTGGGCTTCGAGCTGGAGGCGCTCAGGAAGACCGAGCGGCAACGCTTTGTCGATGTGGCGCTCAGGAGGTTGTCGGCCGAGGCAACCCCGGAGCAGCGCAAGGAAGTCGAACGATTGGCCGGCGCGCTCCATGACGAACAGGAGAAAATAAAGGACACGAACAAAGCCAGGGAAAGGGAGAACCAGCTGCGCGCCGAGGGCAAGGCGCTGACCGACCAGTTGCGCACGGCCGAGGAGGCTTACGCCGACGAGATCGAACGGCTCAATGAACTCCTCGACGCCGGCGCGATCGACAAGGAGACCTTTGCCCGGGCCTCGGAACAGGCCGACGACCGCATGCTGCAATCGAGCCGCGAATGGTCGGACGGCGTGCGGCGCGCCATCCGCGATTATCTCGACGAGGCCACCGATGCCGCCAAGACCTTCGAGCAGGCGACCACACGCGCCCTCAAGGCGAGCGAGGACGCCTTCGTCGAATGGGCCATGACCGGTAAGTTCTCGGCCAAGGACCTGTTCAACACCATCGCCGAGGAGGCCTTGAGGGCCGCCTACCGCATGGCGGTGGCGGCCCCGCTCAACAACATCCTCGGGAGCATCTTCGGGGCCATCGGCGGCGGCATCGCCGGCGGGGCAGCAACCACGTCCTCCGGCACGCCGATGATCGGCGACTTCCCGGTAACCTCGGGACCCACGGCGTTCGCCCATGGCGGCGGCGTGATCGGCCGCGACGCCTTCCCGGCCCGCATGGTCGACCCAAGGGCGTTCGACACCGCAACTCGCTACCACCGCGGCGGCATCGTTGGCGGTGAAGTGCCGATCGTGACCCGTAGCGGTGAGGGCGTGTTCACGCCCGGGCAGATGCAAGCGTTGGCCCCGGTCCCGGACGCCAGGCCCGTGGTCAATGTCGCGGTCAACGTGCGTAACACCGCGCCCGGCGCCCGGGCTTCCGCCGACGTGCGGCGCGAGCCGGGCGGCGATCTCACCCTCGACATCATGATCGAGCGGATCGAGGGCGGCATGGCCCGCCATATCGGCCGCGGCGAGGGTTTGGCGCCGACCCTGGAGCGCCGCTACGGCCTCAATCCGGCCGCCGGCAGTCTGCGATGACCACCCGCTGGCCCGATCGCCTGCCGCTACCGACGCTGGAGGGCTACGGCGTCCAGCCCGGCGAGGCGGTCCTGCGCACCGAGATGGAGGCGGGCCCGGCGCGTCAGCGCCGGCGCTTCACCGATGTGCCGAGCCGCATCGCCGTGCGCTGGGTGCTGCGGCCCGATCGGTTCGCCCTGTTCGAGGCCTGGTACCGCTGGGTCGCGGCCGAGGGCGGCGCCTGGTTCGAAATGGACCTCCTGGGTGGCCTCGGCCTGTTGCCGCAGGAAGCCCGCTTCACCCGCCAGTTCGATGCAAGGCCCTGGCGCGGCCGGCTGTGGGAAGTGACCAGCGAACTGGAAATCCGGGCCCGGCCGACGCTCAGCGAAGGCGCCATGAGTCTGCTGCTCACCGAGGATATGCCGGCTCTCAACGCAAGCATCGATGCGCTCGGCGCCCTCGTCCACGAGACCCTGCCGGGACCCCACGCCTGGTAGCGCCGCAACCGGCGCCTATCCGGGCGCAACACATGCCAGGTCCCACGCAACGATTGCCGGCCGGCGTGCAACACACCGGAGTCTACTCATGAACATCGAGACCCAGCTGCGTGAGGCTGCGGCCCGCGCGGAGACCGACAGCCGTCTGCTGCACGAGATCGTCCACGGCGATGCGGCCGCCACCGTCGACACCGAGGGCGGTCCGGTCAAGACCGTCGCCAAGGCGATCGGAGACGTCGAGGCGGGCGTTGCCGTGGCCGCGTCCGTCGTGACCGAGGGTGTCGCGGCGAGCGAGGCCGCGCGCGATGCGTCGATCGAGGCCCGGGATGCGGCCCAGGCCGCCGCCGGCGGCGTGCTGGTCTCCGCCACCGACACCACGGCCGACAAGCTCTCGGTCAAGCTCCGGCCCGGTTACGGCCTCGAGACCGCGATCGAGGAGGCCGGCGGCGACGAGCGCCTCCGCTTCGCCGTCACCCCGCAGCTTAACGCGGGTGCCCTCATCGCACTCGCCGAAGCGTTCATCTGACGCCGGTCTTCCCTATTCGAGAACAGGAGCCGCCCATGGCCAATCAACCGATATTCGTCGCCGCCTGGCGTCAGGATTATGCGACCCTCGCCGCCGCGCGCGCCAACCAGGCGCAGGACCTGTTCACGCCCGGCGCCAACGGCACCCGCATCCACGCCATCGCGCTCGCCAATGACGGCGACGTGCCCGCGCTGGTCGAGTTCGGCGCCTACGACGTCGTCGGCGACGACGTCGAGGTCGACATCGCACCCGGCACCGCGCCGGACACCGATCCCTTCACGGTGACGCGCGACAGCGGCGCCTGGCCGGCGCTCGAGACCGGTCTGGTGCTGACGCTCTCGAAGGGCGCGGTGGCGAACCGGGGCGATTACAAGCTCAGCGCCCGGACCGATACCGTGCTGACCCTCGAGAACACGCCCGGCAACGCCATCGCCGCGGCCACCGGCATCGACGCCGCCATCTACCACTGGCGGCCGATCTGGTCGGCGACGGTGCCCGCGCGGGCCGGCTACGACGGCTATCCGGCCTGCGCGGGTATCGATGCGGGGCAGATGCCCTGGCTCGATGCCACCGGCGACCGCTGGCTGCTGCCGACGACGGCGCTGGCGGCGCGTCTGCCGCAAAACGCCAACGGGACCGCCACCGGCAACGTTCACGTCACCCTGTTCGGCGGCGATTACTGATGGCGAACTCCACCGTCACCGCGGATCTGCCGCGCCGCCGGCCGCCGCCGCGCCCGACAAAACTGCCGGCGAGCCAGCGCTGCATCGGGCTTTTGAACGGCGAGGCCTCGTATCCGGGCAAGGGCTGCGCCGCGGACATCACATATTACTACATGGCCTTCGTCATGGCCGACGGCACCGTCCGCATGTCCGGGACCAATAACAACAACGAACTCGCCATGGAGGGCAACACCTACAGTCCCCAGCATCTGCACTACCTGGTCTGGGACAACCGCACCGACGCCGATCACCCGGTCACGGGCCGTCCGCGCTACGTTGTCGGCTCCTATAGCGCCGTCGCCATGCTGACCGATGACGGCGACGTCGTCGCCTGGGGCCATAACGGCCACGGCCAGCAGGGCCGCGGGCACACCACCGGCAACGGCATCGCGCGCTCGATCGATGCGAGCGATATCGGCCGCGCCTCGGGCATTCCGGGCCGCGACGTCATCAAGCTCGACCTGGTGCGGGGCTCTCCGGCCAACTCGTCGTCCCTCCATGCGCTCTGCCGGGACGGCAGCCTCTGGGCCTGGGGCCATGGCTCTTACGGCAATCTCGGCCAGGGCGACAGGAGCCACAGTTACAAGCCGGTGCGCTGCAAGAAGACCGGCGATGTGCCGCTCGCCGACGTGATCGACTTCTGGCCCGGCCACGGCAATCGCAACGCCTGCTTCGCGCTCACCCGCGACGGCACGCTCTGGGCGGTGGGTGATAACAGCTGGGGCAAGCTCGGCGTCGACGACGGCACCACCGACAAGCACCTCTTCACCGAGGTCGTGGGCCTGCCGGGCGGGGCCGTGATCCGGAAAGTCACGCCCTGCGGCTCGTCGCGCGGCGCGGCCACGGCCGTGCTCATTAAGGATGGCAGCATCTGGACCGCCGGTAATGGAGAGCACGGCTTCCACGGCAACGGCGCCACCGGCCACCGCGAGAGCTTCGAGGAGCTGCCGTTGCCGGCCGGGGTGGCCGCCGCCACCGATCTCTGGGCCGGCGGCGAATATGCCCAACTCTGGTTCAACGGCGACGACGGCAACACCTATGCCTGCGGCTGCAACGAGGTCGGCCAGCTCGGCATCGGCAACACCACCGGGACCATCACTACACCAACGCGGGTCACCCTGCCGGACGGCGTCACCGCGCGGATGATCTCCACCGGCGGCGCCTTCGATGGCACCTATCATCGCCATTCCACCGTCATGCTGGGCTCCGACGGCCGGGTCTACACCTGCGGTCATTACGGCCGCTACGGCGCCTGGGGCACCGGTCAGACCGCGACCCCGCTGCAATGGCCGCTGCCGGTTTCGCCCGACGAGTGGCAACCGGTCGAGGTGGTGGCGCACGGTTATACCTCCGAGGTGGGCTTCTTCGTGCGCTCGGCCTGCGGCACCGTTTGGGCCGCCGGCCGCAATGCCAACAACAAGCTCGGCGTCGAGGGCGGCGGTCACTACCCCTCGGTGATGGCCCGGGTCGAGCTCTACTAGGGAGGGTAAGGGGTGCATCTCATCAGCTATGTGGAATCGGAGATCGGCGCGCACTTCGTGCCGCCCACCGACTGGCCCGACGGCGCCTTCACCTGGCTCTGCCAACTCGACGGACGCGACTATGCCCGCGTCGCCTCCCTCGACTACGGCGATCAGGCCACCGGCACCGATCTTACGGTCCATGATCTCTCCGAAGAACCCGAATTGGCGGGCCAGCTGGACGCTCACGCCATCGACCGCATCGAGGCGCGCCGGCTGCGCGCCGAACGCTATGCCCGCGAGATGCCGCTCGGCGATCAGCTCGACGCCATCCTTAAGGCGCTGAACCAGCTGCGCCTTGACGGCACCCGGTTGCCCGCCGAGATGGACCGCCTCATCGGCTCCTGGCTCGCGGTCAAGCGCGCCTACCCCAAGCCCGACCTGCTGCCGGGACCGGAACCGGTGCCCGATTCGGATAAGCCGGACACCGTGCCCGCCCCACGGTTGCCCGACGGCGGCGGGCGCTGAAATGCCCGATCCGGCGCTCGATTAGGCGATCCGCGAGGCCTACGCCTCGGCGCCCGCAGACACCGTCATCCTGCACACCCTCGAGCTGCGCCATCCCGCCTTCGTCGACGACGACGGCGAGCCGACCGCGATCCGGGTGGTGCGCGATCATGCCGATCTCAATGCCCGTCTCGAGACCGACGCTCCGCTCGATGCCGGCCAACGGGTGCGCTTCGTGGCGCTCGGCTTCGATCTCGAATTGCCGCCGGTCGACACCGCGCCGGTGCCCGAGATCGCGGTGACGCTCGACAATGTCAGCCGCGAGATCGTCCGCCACCTCGATGAAGCGGCGACCAGCCTCGAGCGCATCGAGGTCACCTACCGGCCTTATCTCTCGACCGATCTCGAGGGCCCGCAGATGGACCCGCCGATCACGCTGACGCTCACCGAAGTCGAGGTCGACGTGTTCCGCGCCACCGGCCGGGCGCGGATGCTCGATATCGGCAACAGGGCCTTCCCGGCCGATCTCTATACCGCCACGCGGTTCCCCGGCCTCACCCGCTAGATGCATTGGGCGGAAGAGCTGATCGGCCGCCCCTGGGAAGCGGGCGGGCGCGGACCGGATGCCTTCGACTGCTGGGGCCTGGTGCGCTGGTGCTGGGATCGGCACTTCGGCATCGAGGTGCCGGAGATCCCGGTCGATGCCGGGGACCTGCGCGCCGTGCTCGCCGGTTTCCGCCATCACCCGGAGCGCCGGCGCTGGCAAGCGGTCGAGGTTCCGCGCGAGGGCGATGCGGTGCTGATGCGCCAGTCGCGCCATCCGGTCCATGTCGGGATCTGGCTCGCCGTCGACGGCGGCGGCGTGCTGCACGCCGCCCGGGACATCGGTGCGGTGTTCCAGAGCCCGGCCGATCTCGCGACCCACGGTTGGCGCGTCGAGGGCACCTACCGGTTTATGGGAGATGCGTGATGCCCGGCACCGTGGTGATGCTGAGGAACCCGTTCCGCCCCGAGCGGGACCGGGACGTAGTGTTGGTCGCCGAGCCGGTCTCGATCCGCGAATGGCTCGACGCTCGCGGTGTCCAAGAGGCGGGGACGGGCGAAGCCCGGACAGGGACACCACAAGACGACTTCGAGTGCCCGACGATCTGCTTGCGCAACGCCGAGCCGGTATTGCGCGAGCGCTGGGACGAGACGCTCATTGTGGACGGCGATCTCGTCGTGTTCGTGCCGCTACCCCAGGGCGGCGGGGGCGGCAAGAACCCGCTCCGGACCATCCTCATGCTGGCCGTCATGGTCGTCGCTCCCTATCTCGGCGGCGTCATCGCCAGTGCCCTGGGCGTCACCTCGACCATCGGCATCTCACTGATCACGGCGGGCGTCGGGCTGCTGGGCGCGACCCTGGTCAATGTCCTGCTGCCGCCGCCCAAGCCGGCGCTCTCCGGGTTCGGCAACGCGCCGGCGCCGAGCCCGACCTATTCGCTGCAGGCCCACGGCAACCAGGCGAGGCTGCTGCAGCCGATCCCGGTGATCTACGGCCGCCACCGGGTTTTTCCGGACCTCGCCGCCGCGCCTTGGACCGAGTACGCCGACAACGACCAGTATCTGCACCAGCTGCATTGCATCGGCCAAGGCGCATACGACCTCGAGCAGGTCCGCATCGAGGACACGCCGATCGCTTCTTTCGAGGAGGTCGAGACCGAGTTCGTGCCGCCCGGCGGCAGCGTCACCCTGTTCGAGGCCGACGTGGTGACCGCACCCGAGGTCGCCGGCCAGGAGTTGATCGGCGTCAATGATCGCGAGGCAGGCGATGACGGCTGGATCGGTCCCTTCACCGCCAACCCGGCGGGCACAGATGCCACCGGGATCGGCATCGATGTGGTGATGCCGCGCGGGCTCTATTACGCCAATGACGACGGCAGCTTCAGTAATCGCACCGTCGAATGGGAGGTCGAGGCCCGCGCCGTCGACGACGACGGTGAAGCCACCGGCGGCTGGATCGCGGTCGCGTCCGAGAGCGTGACCGCGGCCGAGAACACGCCGCAGCGCAAGAGTTATCGCTACGCCCTCGATGCCGGGCGCTACGAGGTGAGGGTCCGGCGCACCAACGACAAGAGCGGCGGTGCCCGCGCCGGCCACGTCATTCACTGGGGCGGGCTCAAGGCCTTCCTCGAGGACGCGCCCGAGTTCGGCGGCGTGACCCTGCTCGCCGTCAGGATGCGGGCCACCGACAATCTCTCCCAGCGCTCGGCGCGCATGATCAATTGCATTGTCACCCGCAAGCTGCCGGTCTGGGATCCCGAGGCCGGCTGGTCCGAGCCTCGGGCCACGCGCTCGCTGGCCTCGGCCTTCGCCGATGCCGCCAGGTCACGCTACGGCGCCGGGCTCGACGACGCCCGCATCGACCTCGCGGCGCTCCATGCGCTCGATGCCGTCTGGCAGGCCCGCGGCGACCGCTTCGATGCGGTGTTCGACCAAAGCCTCACGGTGTGGGAGGCGTTGACCCGGATCGCCCGCTGCGGCCGGGCCCTTCCGTTCCTGCAAGGCGGGATCCTGCGGATCGCCCGCGACGCGCCGCGCACCCTTCCGGTGGCGTTGTTCGGGCCGCGCAACATAGTCAAGGGTAGTTTCCGCGTCCAATACGTCATGCCCGGTGAAGACACCGCCGACGCGGTGACCGTGACCTATTTCTCGGAGCGCACCTGGACCCCGGACGAGGTCGTCGCCGCCCTGCCGGACAGCGCCACCGAAGCCGCCGACAAGCCCGCCACAGTCGATCTGTTCGGTTGCACCGGCCCGGAACAGGCCCTGCGCGAGGGCCTCTACATGGCCGCCGCCAACCGCTACCGCCGGCGCATCGTCACTTTCCGCACCGAGCTCGAAGGATTGATCCCAACCTACGGCGATCTCATTGCGATCACCCACGACCTGCCGCGCTGGGGCCAGGGCGGCGAGGTGACGGCCGTCGACGGCCGGACGCTCACCCTGAGCGAGCCGCTTGAATGGGAGTCGGTGGACGAGACGGCTGCGGCCACTGCCGAGCCACCCGTCCATTACCTCGCGCTTCGCCGCCGCGACGGTGGCCTGAGCGGTCCCTGGCCGGTCGAACCGGGTGCCGATGACAGAACCGTCGTGCTGAGCGAGGATCCGGATCCCGTGCCCTACACCGGCGCCGACGAGGAACGCACCCACTTCGCCTTCGGCCCGGGCGACGCCTGGGGCCTGCGCGCCCGGGTGATGGCCGTGCGGCCGCGCGGCGAGCAGGTCGAGATCACCGCCGTCGGCGAGGATGCCCGCGTGCACGAGGCCGACCGGGCCGCCGAAGCCGCCGACCACACCACGAAGGATATCCGCCGCCAACTGACCCGTCCTCCGGGACGGGCTGTTTGTCATGGCGTTGCAGTATCGGAGACGTACCCGTGAACGAAACCCATCTGATAGAGATCGAGCGGGTGCGCTCGGAAGCGGCGCGGCATCTCGCGGAGCATGAGATCGCCTGCGAGCGGCGCTACGGCGAGCTCCAGGCGCAGCTCACCAAGATCGAGGCGCTCCACAACCGCAACACGCGCCTGCTCTACATCGTGCTCGGCGGCATGCTCGCCGTCGCCACACGAGCGTTCTGGCCGGCGCTCTTCGGCTGAGGCCGTTCGCGGCCGCCGCGCGCCGCACCATTCCCCTCACACACCGATCCCACCGCCGGCCGTCCAGCTGACGCCGCCGTCCGCGCGCCGAGCGGGCGGGATCGTCTTCACGCTCAACCCAATGGGAGGTCGTCATGCTGACCCTGCTGGGCAGTCTGCTGGGATTCGCCACCAGCGCCATTCCCGACATCATGTCCCTGTTCCGCGAGCGCGCGGACCGCGCGCATGAGCTCGCGGTGCTCGACCGCCAGATGGAGCAGATGCGGCTCGGCCACAACCAGCGCCTCGAGGAAATCGAGGTCCAGGCCGACATCGCCGAATCCAAAGCCCTCTACAAGCACGATGCAGCGCTGGGCGGCAGCAGCCGATGGGTGGACGGACTGCGAGCCTCGGTTCGCCCGCTGATCACCTACGCCTTCTTCATCCTGTTCGCGGCCGTCAAGGGCTCCGGCCTCTATCTGCTGATCGCGGTCGAGGGGCTGCTCATCGCCGAGGCCCTGCCGCGCATCTGGGATCCCGAGACCCAGGCGCTGTTCGCCGCGGTGATGAGCTTCTGGTTCGGCAACCGGACCCTCTCGAAGCTCCGCGAGCGGCGCTGAGGCCATGCGCCATCTCACCAACGAGGGCCTCGCCCTGATCAAGCGCTTCGAGGGCTTCGCGCCTGAGATCTACATCTGCCCCGGTGGCTGGCCCACCATCGGATACGGCCATGTGGTGCGGAACGATGAGCGCGAGCGGTTCACGGACGGCATCGACGAGGCGACGGCCGAGGCGCTGCTGCGCCGCGATGTCGAGACCGCCGAGCGGGCCGTGCTACGGCTGATCCGGGTGCCGCTCGAGGACGGCCGGCTCGACGCGCTCGGCTCGTTCGCCTTCAACCTCGGCGCCGGCGCGCTGCAACGCTCGACGCTCCGGCGCAAGGTCAACCGCGAGGAGCACGACGCGGTGCCGGCCGAGTTCCGGCGTTGGGTGTGGGCCGGCGGGCGCAAGCTCAAGGGGCTTGTGCGGCGGCGGGAGGCGGAGGCGATGCTCTATGTCGGGGCTTGACATCGAATGAAACGGTCAGCACGGCCGACGGTGCCTTTGCCAAATCGCGCTCAACGTTGAATTATGGCCCATGGGTAACAAGATCCGCGAGGTACGCAAGGCGCGCCAGCTGACCTTGAAGCAGCTCGCTGAGCGCGTCGGTACGAGCGACCGGCAGATCAGCCTTTTGGAAAGAGGCCAGCGCGGCCTGTCCCCGGAGTGGATGGAGCGGATTGCCGCAGCCCTTGATTGCCGTCCGGTGGATCTGCTGTTCGCGGAAGACGACGTCCTCGACGAACGAGAACGGGCCTTTCTCGACAAGTATCGAACGCTATCGGATGAGCAGAAGGAGGCCGCCCTGGTGCTCTTGGCCTCGATGGCAATGCAGTCGGGCAGCACGAAGAAGTAGGATCCGCTCCCTGCCTTTCGCCGGGTTCAACCGGGTCACCGTGGCCCTCGGTACGGTGCTGTGACGCGGCTGGCCGGCGTCCTGAATTCTCGGACGCCGCGATCAGCGCTATGGCGCTTTCGATGTCTTTCCTCGGCCGCTCCTTATGATCCTGGACCGTTACGTTCCATTGGCCGAGGGCAATGCCTACGATCAGCCGAGCGTGAACCTTACATTCAGACGCTCAAACGGTGTGAGTTCCTCCCGCCGGTCCCAGACGAGACAGGCCGCGCCGTCGGCGTCCTTGAATAGGGCCGCGCGGTCCAGCAAGGGACTCGACGAGCCCGGCACCGCGCGCACGGCCTCCCGGACACGCGCACGATTTCGCTCCCTCATGGGTCCACTGTGGGTCCACACGCCAAATCGGCTCCGTTGACACCAGCGAGCGCAGGAACTCGGTCCAGAAGGTCTCGGCCTCCGACGCGCCGATCGCCACGCCCAGGACCTCGCGGCGGCCTTGGTCGTTGACGGCCACAGCCACGGTCACCGCGACCGAGACGATGCGTCCGGTCTGGCGCACCTTCACGTAGGTGGCGTCGAGCCACAGATAGGGCCAGTCGCCCTCCAGCGGTCGATCGAGGAAGCCGTTGACCTTATCGTCGATCTCGCCGCACAGCCTGGAGACCTGGCTCTTGGAGGCGCCCGACATCCCCATCGCCTGAACCAGATCGTCGACCGAGCGGGTCGACACCCCCTGGATGTAGGCCTCCTGGATCACCGCAGCCAGCGCCTTCTCGGCCATCCGCCGCGGCTCCAGGAAGCCCGGGAAGTAGCTCCCCTTCCTCAGCTTCGGGATCTTCAGCTCCACCGTGCCGGCCCGCGTCTCCCAGGACCGGTCGCGGTAGCCGTTGCGATGGGTGATACGATCCGCCGAGCGCTCGCCGTGCCCGGCGCCGGTCAGGCCCTCAACCTCCAGTGCCATCAGCCGCTCGGCCGTGAAGCCGATCATCTCGCGAAGCAGATCGGCATCGGAGCTCTTCTCCAAAAGCGCGCGCAGGGTCATCATATCCTGGATCATCGTGGTTCTCCTTCGGGTCAGGTTGGTTTGCACTAGCCCAACCCTAAACCGGAACCGCGATGGCCTCCGCTGTGGATAGCCGGCTTGCCTACGCCAGACTCTCGGCGGTCGCTACGGCAAGCCGCCTATCCACAGCTAACAGAGGCTCCAACAACTCCTACACCACGTCCTGGGACACGACCCCAATGGCTGTCGCACTTGCACCAAATCGTTGCTTATTGCAGCCAAAGATTAGGTGAATCTTAGCCTTTTCAGGCAGGATTCGCAGGCATGTTGTAGGCGAAACCTCAAGTGATTGGTGCGAGCAACCGGCCTGTGTCAGCGGCCCTTCCAACAGGCCGGACACATGACAGCACCTGACCGCTGTACTTCAAGGCGCTCGATCAGCACACACAGATGGTCTCCGCTTCTGCTCAGGTGTCATCGAATTCGCTCACCTCGGATCTCTCCGGTTGTGCCTCGGTCGGTCCAGTAGTGACCCTTGAGTTCGCTGGGCGAGGTCGGCTCACCGATCACGTCTAGTACCAGCGCTCCCAGGTGTGTCCGGCTGCGATCCTGAACCGAGATACGCGGTTGGTTTCGAAACATCCCGGAAACTTGGTAGGTGCCGTCGTCCTTGGCGACAATTTTCGAGGCAACGAAGTCGCCAGAGGATTCTGGCGTCTCAAGGCGTAAGTGGAGCTTGGTGTATGTCTGCCGGATGGTGACCTTGGCCTCAATCGGATCTGGGCGACAGTTGGTCTGCGGATCGGTCCAGAGCGATCTGATTGCGAATCTCCAGTCCCCTACCAAGATCGGCCGCTTCACGAGCCAGCCCTGCAACAACGGTTGCTTCCACGCCCAGCGGTCAAATAGCGCCATCGCACCAACTGTCGCGCTCACGGCGCCGCCGAACGACTTCAACCAAGTCCAAGACAGAGGCTCTCCGGCAAGCCAGAGCGAAACCGCCACCGAAGCCAGTGGTACAACAATGAGCGCACTGACCTGAACGCGATCAATCATCCGTTTTCCACGTAGTTCCAGGCGTCATAAAGAAATTGATTGGCCTGGGGGCGTGTCCACGACTGCGAACCGTAGAACAAGAGCTTGATCCCGTTCTCTTCTGTCCATGCTTGGCATGTGGCGTCTTCTCGTGTGTGCTCCCAGAGGTGAGCGACGACACCCTGGGTCATATCGCGCAGCGACACTGTGTCGAAAAGAGAATCCGGCGCATTCCATATTAGGCTCTCGATCAGGAATGAGGCCACGGCCCTTGCCGATGTGACGCCTGCATCTTCCATCTCATGGCTCAGCTTCTTCACGATGCGCACCGCCCTCTTGAAGCAGCGATTGGTGGCTTCGTTCTTCGCCACGCCGTTGTCGTACTGCTGCTGTGGGAAGTTGGTGATACGGCGCCTGGTGTCGTCCGCGATCAGTGCGGTGCCCTCATGATATTGCAGCCCGCCCGACCAGCTGGTGACGTATCGCCGATAGACAAAGCAGGGGGCGGCGTCAGCGTCGACACGGCGGGAACTCTCGTTAACGTCGAACGCCTTGTTGCCACGCTGGACTTTGGACCGTCCGAGATTGTTCACCAGTGCCCGCTCGACGTCGTTCTTGTAGCTGCCAAACTTATAGGTAGCCGGAGTGATTCCAGCATTCTGTGCGGAGATGCCGGGGGGCAGGTCATAACAGAACGTGTTCTCGCAGAGCACGCAGACATCGACATCGCTGTCCTGCCGAACATTGGTGCGGTTCCGATAGCTACCCTGCGGGAACGTACGCACGCTCCTGACCGAAAGTGTCGGGTCTGCCACTATCGCATCCTTGATGGCCCGCACTGCACGATCGCACCGCTCTTGCTCTGTCTTGCCAGGCGGCTTGGACCACGCGGAGAATACCCCCTCCCAGTCCCGCTTGGTCCCTGCCAAAAAAATGGTCACCGCCCCCCTCGCGAATTTGCCGCTAGCCAGCTATCTGAAATGGATATGCCTTAATGTCAGCTCAACGAATGGCAATGGTCCGTCGGCGCGCAAACTTGGCACGGTCCGGTCCAATAACGCATTGATTTCTCGTGCCTAACCGGTTGCAGCGCTGCACTCCTAAAACAAACTTGTCTCTGAAACGATAGCTGCACACCTTAGCCTTTGATGTCCCGTGCAAGTCAGACAGGCCGATCCGACCGTCGCGATTATGAATCTTGAATTCCGTGCCGACATTGCGGCTGATCTCCCGGCAACGTCCGACGCTGACACTATAGACCATCAAGTCACCGCGGCATCGGTGTCTTGATATTGCCCGCTGCCGAGGATGGACGCGATATTGGACGTCACCCGCTCGGCCGCGGCCTTGACCGGGTCCGCGGCGAGGTGGGCGTAGCGCGCCGTCGTCTGGACTTGAGTGTGGCCGAGCAACTTGCCGATCATGGGGCTGTTGAAGAACACGATTTCCGTTCGAGGCGCGTGCAATATTAGACGGCGGCAGTCGTCCGGAGGTCGGTTCGGAGTGCGTGGACATGATAGGCGCACGGTAGAGCCTTCTCGACGGCTCGAGACGTCCAGATGGCCCACAGGATGTCAAGAAGAGCGGCGGCGATCCGCTTGAGATTGATCGCCGCGGCGGTGAGGTAGGCTTGGATCTTCATGTTGTCGAGGCCGCGCCGGACCGCGCGCCCGAGCCCGTGCCAGGTCTTCGCCTCGCCGTGGTAGCCCTCGGAGCGCCAGAGGTGACGTCGATATAGCCGCCGATCGTCCTCGCCCCATCGCGCATGCCGGCGGCGAGCGCGGAGCAGCGCCGGATAATCATGCGGGATCACCACTTCTTTGTTGATGCGTGTCTTCGGCAGACAGTCGCCCTTGAGTGGGCAGCGCGCGCAGTCGCTGGTCCTGGAACTGAAGAAGCGTCCGCGCCCGGTGACCCGCAGGAGGCGCAGGACCTTTCCACGCGGGCACTTCAGGATGTCGTTGCTGGCGTCGTAACGGAAGCGCCGCAGGGGAACCCGGCTCCTGGACGGGTCCTTGCGCACCGGGATCACCGGGTCGATGCCGCGGCGCTCGAGCCCGCCGTAAACCCTGGCGTAGGCATAACCGGCATCGGCCGTCACCGTTTTGATCTCGCGGCCGGCGATCGCCCGAACCTCATCGACCTGAGCCTCGATCGTCTCGCGCTCGCTCACCGCTCCGGTCGTCACCGCTACGTCCAGCACCACGCCGCGCCCGTCGTCGACCGCCGTGTGCTGCTTGTAACAGGGCTCAAGTCGCCGGTTCTCCGCCGAGGTCGCCATGCTCGCGTCCGGATCGGTCAGGCTCACCTTCCCGGACTTGCCACGCCCCCGGCGTCTCTTCCCCCCGGCCTCAATCTCCCGATCGCCGGGGTTCGCCGTCATCACATCTCCCGCATGTCGCTCGACCAAGCTCTCCCAGCTCGCATTGGCACGGATGAGAGAGGCATCGACGTGCACTACCTCGGCCGTGGCAATATTCGCATCCAGACAGGCCGTGACCGTACGCTGGAAAATCTTCCGGAACCTCGCCTCGCCCCAGCGCTGGCGGATCCGCGTCAAGCTCGAATGATCGGGCAGACGCTCGTGCAACCCGTAGCCGATGAACCACCGGATCGCGATGTTGACCTGAGCTTCCCGCATTAGCCTGCGGTCGTGCACGATGCCGAGAAGAAGGCCGGCGAGCATCAGACGCACCGCCACCTCCGGATCGATGCCCGGCCGGCCGTTGTCCGCGCAGTAGCAGTCCGCCACTTCCTCGAGCAGCCACCCAAGGTCGAGAACACGACCCACGCGCGCCAAGACATGATCCTCGGGCACCAGCTGATCGAGCGACCCGGCAATGAACAGTTCCAACTGGTCGCGAGCCTTGCGTCCCAACATCTCGTAGCGTCCCAGAATCCAACACAAGATATGGGCACAGAGAATCACGGCCGCCGGGCTTTTTCAACAACCCCATCATCGGCAGGCTTTCGCCAAGAGCCACAGCGCCCGAGGCGAAGCTGTGGCGCAGGTCGGTGAGGCCGACCAGCAAGTCGAATTGCCACCTTTGGGCCGCGACGAACAGAAACGTCATTCGCCAGTTTCCCGCGGCCTGCCGCGCGCACGACCTCCCGGACACGCGCAGATTTTCTTTCCCTCATGATTCCATAGTGATTCCATGGGCCGATTTTGGGATGTTCGCCGACAAAGCAAAAGCCCGCTAAGTCTTTGACTTAACGGTCTTTATTTGGTTGCGGGGGGTAGGATTTGAACCTATAACCTTCAGGTTATGAGTTTGGTTAGTAGATGACGACAGGAATACGCTGAAGTTGTATATAATACGGTAAAACAGTTAGTTATGTCCTGATTCGGTGCGCTCCGATGTGCTGCGATGCGCCTTGATTTTCTCTCACTAGGTACCTATAAGGTACCTGATCCCGGAGAGCAAGAGGAAAGGCGCCTTGGCAAAGATCACCAAACGGACTGTCGATGCCCTGGTGGCGGGTGACCGAGAGCGAGTGGTCTGGGACGACGACCTCAAGGGCTTCGGGGTACGTATCCATCCCACGGGCCGCAAGGTCTACGTCGCCAAGACCCGCTATCGCGGCCGGGCCGTGAAGGTGACGATCGGCCCCCACGGAGCGATCACCCCCGCCGATGCCCGCACCAGCGCCGCCGAGATCATCACCGACGCCAGGGCGGGCAAGGACCCGGCAGAACGGAACCGGCAGGAAACCAAGGCGCCCACCATGCGCGAGTTGGGACAACGATTCCTTGAAGAATACGTCCCTTCTCATTGCAAGCCGAGCACCCAGGTCGAATATCGCCGCTCGGTGGAGCTGTTCATCGATCCCAAAATTGGCAAGCGCCGGGTCCCCGACATCCAGAGGAGCGATATCGCGGCGCTCCATCACGACATGCGGGCGACGCCCTATCAGGCCAACCGGACACTCGGGATTCTCTCGAAGACCTTCAACCTGGCCGAGCTATGGGGCCTGAGACCGGACGGCTCGAACCCATGCCGGCACGTGAAGCGGTTCCGGGAGGAGAAGCGCGAGCGGTTCCTGTCGGATGCTGAATACCAGCGTCTTGGTGCGGCGCTCCGTGAGATCGAACAGGAAGGCTCGGAGACGCCGTCCGCCATCGCCGCCGTTCGGCTCCTGATGCTGACCGGGTGCCGGCTATCGGAGATCCAGAAGCTGCGCTGGGAGCATGTCGATCTCGAAGCCGGCGAGCTGCGGCTCCCTGATTCCAAGACCGGCGCCAAGGTGGTGCATCTCGGCGAGCCCGCTATCGTCGTTCTGCGTGGTATCAAGCAGGAAGACGACAATCCCTGGGTGATCGCGGGCCGCAAGCCCGAGAGCCATCTGACCGACTTGCAGCACCCCTGGCGGCGCATCCGGGCACGCGCCGGCCTTGACGACGTGCGTATCCACGATCTTCGTCACAGCTTCGCCAGTGGCGGGCTGCTGGTCGGTGAAGGTCTGCCGATGATCGGGAAGTTGCTCGGGCACACTCAGATCCAGACGACCGCGCGCTACGCCCACCTCGCCAACGATCCCATCAAATCCGCAGCCAATCGCATCGCCAGCAGGATCGCCGAAATGGCGGAATAACCATCACCGCTTCGGTTTGTAAACTGACCGGTGATAGGTTACATATTCGCGGATGATTCTTGGCTTTCGTCACAGGGGACATGAACGTGCCGGGTTTCGGACTGCACCCGTTCAAAGGCGATCTGGCGGGTTATTGGGCGGTAAGTGTGTCCGGCAACTGGCGCATCGTCTTCCGCTTCGAGGGACGGGACGTCAGGGATGTGGATCTGGTTGACTATCATTAGGAGGACCGGAACATGCTGATGAAGAACCCACCCCATCCGGGCTTGTCCGTGCGTCACGATTGTCTGGAGCCCTTGGGGCTCAGCGTGACGGAGGCGGCGCGCAAGCTCGGCGTCAGTCGCAAGCAGCTTTCCGATATCGTGAACTGCCGTTCTGGCATCTCGCCCGAAATGGCGATTCGCCTCGACAAGGCGTTCGGTGGCGGCGCAGAAACTTGGTACCGACTTCAATCGGCCTACGAGCTGGCCCAAGCGATGAAGAAGGCGAACCGGATCAAAGTCGAGCGGCTTTCGCCGGCGGCGTGACGGAGGATCGGAGACTACGTTAATGACGGACAGCTTCTTTGACCGCCCGATCCTCAATTCACCGTATGAGTATCCATCA
Source organism: Alphaproteobacteria bacterium (assembly GCA_965248765.1). GTDB lineage: Bacteria > Pseudomonadota > Alphaproteobacteria > VGEJ01 > VGEJ01 > CBDFKF01. Next base: position 1,387,809 of record CBDFKF010000004.1, on the reverse strand, counting down.
CGCCATTGGGAACTCGATGACGGCGGTCAACCCACAAACCGGATCCTCGATAGGCGTCGCCGCGTCGCGTTCATCACGCCGATCCCAAAGCCGAAAAAGCGTAAACGGAACCAGCGCGAGCTGGTCTTCGACGAGGCCGCGCAGAAGCTCGCCACCGAGAGCCAGCAATACGATTTGATGGAGATCATCAACAGCGTGCGCCACGCCGTTGATGCGTGGCGGGCGCTGCCGGATACCGCCCAGTGGCGGGTGACGCCCGAGACGGCTCGGTTGCTCCAGCACTGGCGCCATCACGAATTCAACAGTTTCCGCCCCTTCTTCTGCCAGATCGAAGCCGTGGAGACGGTGATCTGGCTGACCGAGGTCGCGCCCAATCTGGGAGCTGCCGGAAAGCGGTTTCTCGAACATCTGGGTGCGGCGAACGAGCAGGCGAACCCGGATCTCGCCCGACTCGCGCTGAAGCTCGCCACCGGCACCGGCAAGACCACCGTCATGGCGATGCTGATCGCCTGGCAGACGATCAATGCGGTCCGCCGTCCGAACAGCCGAAGGTATACGCGCGGCTTCCTCGTTATGACGCCGGGGCTCACCATCCGCGATCGGCTCCGCGTGCTGCAGCCCAACGATCCGGACAGCTACTATAAGAGTCGGGAACTGGTTCCCGACGACATGCTGGGCGATCTGGACCGCGCGAAGATCGTCATCACCAACTTCCACGCCTTCAAGCCCAGGGAGACGATGTCCGTCTCGAAGGGAGGCCGCGCCCTTCTCCAAGGAAGAGGTCCCGAGTTCCGCTCGCTGGAGACCATCGGGCAGATGCTCCAGCGCGTCATGCCCGAGCTTATGGGCATGAAGAACGTCATGGTGCTGAACGACGAGGCGCATCATTGCTACCGCGAGAAACCGGGGGAGGACGACGAAGGGGACCTGAAAGGCGACGACCGCAAGGAAGCCGAGAAGAACCGGGAAGCGGCCCGGCTCTGGATATCAGGGCTGGAGGCGGTCGGCCGGAAGCTCGGCCTCAATCGTGTGATCGATCTCTCGGCGACGCCGTTTTTCCTACGCGGTTCAGGCTACGCCGAAGGAACGTTGTTCCCCTGGACCATGTGCGATTTCTCGCTCATGGATGCGATCGAATGCGGCATCGTCAAGCTACCCCGGGTGCCGGTAGCCGACAATATCCCGGGCGGCGACATGCCGAAATTCCGGAACCTGTGGGATCACATCGGCAAGGAGATGCCGAAGAAAGGCCGCGGCAAGGCACCTAACCTCGATCCGCTCAAGATTCCCGTCACGCTCCAGACGGCACTGGAAGCCCTCTACGGGCATTACGCGAAGACGTTCGAGTTGTGGAAAGACGCGGACATCGATGTCCCGCCCTGCTTCATTGTGGTCTGCAACAACACGTCGACGTCGAAGCTGGTCTACGACTACATCTCCGGCTTCGTCCGCGAGAACCGCGACGGTTCCACGACCTTGGAGAGCGGCCGCCTCGAACTGTTCCGGAACTTCGACGAGTACGGCAATCCGCTCGCCCGCCCGCACACTCTGCTCATCGACAGCGAGCAACTCGAATCCGGGCAGGCTCTCGACGGAAACTTCCGCAGCATGGCCGCCGACGAGATCGAGCGCTTCCGCCGCGAGATCGTCGAGCGCACCGGCGACCGCCAACAGGCGGAAAACCTTTCTGACCAGGACTTGCTCCGCGAGGTGATGAACACCGTCGGCAAGGTGGGTAGGCTCGGCGGTGCAACCCGCTGCGTCGTCTCGGTTTCGATGCTGACGGAAGGCTGGGACGCCAACACCGTCACCCATGTCCTTGGCGTGCGCGCCTTCGGCACGCAACTGCTCTGCGAGCAGGTAATCGGCCGGGCACTGCGGCGGCAATCCTACGACCTGAACGAAGAAGACCGCCTGGACGTGGAATATGCCGATGTGCTCGGGATCCCATTCGACTTCACAGCCAAGCCGGTCGTCGCCCTGCCGCAACCGCCACGCCCGATCGTGCAGGTTAAAGCGATCAGCCCGGACCGCGACGCATGCGAGATCCGCTTCCCGCGCGTCGCCGGTTACCGCATCGAGTTGCCCGAGGAGCGCCTGCAAGCCAGGTTCGACGACGATTCGACGCTGGAGTTGACGCCCGAGATCGTCGGCCCCTCGATCACCCGCAACGAAGGGATCATCGGAGAGGGAGTGAATTTGAGCCTCGAGCACCTCGGTGACTTGCGCCTCTCGACGCTCCTGTTTCATCTCACGAAAAGACTGATAGAGACGAAGTGGCGCGATCCTGGCGAGGAGCCGAAGCTCTTCCTCTTCGGCCAGCTCAAACGGATCACGCGCCAATGGCTGACCGGCCATCTCATCTGCAAGGGCGGGACCTACCCGGCGCAGCTCATGTATCAGGAGCTCGCAGACATGGCCTGCGAACGCATCACGAACGGAATCGTCGAGGCGCATGTGGACGAGCGCCCGGTCAAGGCCGTTCTCGACCCTTACAACCCGGACGGCTCGACGATGCATGTCCGGTTCACGACCTCGAAGAAAACCCTTTGGGAAACCGATCCGCGCCGCTGTCACGTCAACTGGGTGGTCTGCGACGGAGACTGGGAAGCTGAGTTCTGCCGCGTCGCCGAAGCGCATCCTCGGGTCCGCGCCTACGTCAAGAACCAGGGCCTGGGTCTGGAGGTGCCCTATCGCCGCGGTTCCTCGGCCCGCACCTACATCCCGGATTTCGTCGTGCTGGTGGACGATGGTCACGGGGATGACGACCCGTTACACCTGATCGTCGAAATCAAGGGGTATCGACGGGAGGACGCGAAAGACAAGAAAGAGACCATGGACACCTACTGGGTACCCGGCGTGAATCGGCTCGGCGCCTACGGGCGCTGGGCTTTCGCGGAGTTCACCGATGTGTTTGAGATCGATGCCGCATTCGGCACGCTCATCGACGACTTCACGTCTCACGATGCCGCGGCATGAAGACCATGCGCTATTTCGACGAGCAGGTGCGGCGCAAGCGCCCGTACATCGATCCGGCGTGGTGCGTCGCGGTCATCGCCGCGCCGCTGCGGAGGGAGGAGCAGCCCGATGGCCGCATCCGCTTCTGGGGCGAGGTCGCTCGTCCCGGCGAAACCGTCCCGCGCATCCTGCGCGTGATAACGCTCGATGACGGTGAGACGATCCACAATGCCTTCTTTGACCGAGGCTACAGATAAGGGCCAGCCATGAAATTGCACTACTACCCCGAGACCGACAGCCTCTATGTCGAACTCAAGACCGGGCCGGGCGCAGAGACGCGCGAGGTTTCCGACGGACTCAATGTCGATCTCGACGCCGCCGGAGAAGTAGTCGGGTTCGACATCGACCACGCTTCCCGGCGCTTCGATCTGTCGACGCTGGAGACCGAGGCACTGCCCCTGCGCTCGACAAAGGCCGGCTGATCCGTGGCGCGCAAGCCGAGCAAGGCGAAGAGTGTCGAAACGCTGATCCACGATCAGGCGGCGCGGCGCAACATCCCGACGGCGGAGTACCATCCGGTGCTGCCGGATGAGGACAAGGCGCCGATCCGCGTTGCCCACGAACGCCGCAACCGCGATCTCGATCCGCAACTTGTCTGGCGCGGCAAAGACACTCAGGACTGGTCCGATCTCGTAGTCCAGGCTCCGCCACTCTACATCCAAGAGAAGGTTCACCCCAAGGTGCTGATCGACGACCTGCTGAGGGAGTCGAAGGCGCGGGCGGAACGGGATGCGCCTGAAACGCCGGACCTGTTCGCCGACTTCAACGGTCTGCCGAGCGAGGACGCGAAGACCGAGTTCTATCGGCACGATGCCAACTGGTCGAACCGAATGATCCTCGGCGACAGCTTGCAGGTCATGGCGAGCTTGGCCGAGCGTGAGGGTCTGCGGGGAAAGGTGCAGTGCATCTACATCGACCCGCCCTACGGCATCAAGTTCAACTCCAACTTCCAGTGGTCGACCACCAGCCGCGACGTGAAGGACGGCAACGCCGGACACATTACCCGTGAGCCCGAGCAAGTAAAGGCGTTCCGCGACACGTGGCGCGACGGCATTCACTCCTACCTGACGTATCTGCGCGATCGGCTGACCGTGGCGCGGGAGCTTTTGACAGACAGTGGGTCGGTCTTTGTCCAGATCGGAGATGAGAACGTCCACCGTGTGCGTGCGGTGATGGATGAGGTGTTTGGGGAGGAAAACTTTGTAGAAACGATCTCCTACCGAACAAAAAACATGACGCTGGGTGGAAGATACCTCGAAGGCGTCTGCGACACGCTCCTGTGGTATTCGAAGCGGATCGATTCGCTCAAATACCGGAAGCTGTTTCGAGAGACAGACATCCAAGGAGACAACCATTGGAATCGCGCTCTAACTGGAGATGATCAGATCCTCGAATTGACGTCAGAGCAAATTAGGAATCACGCTCTCGTAACTCGTGGAGCTCGTTTCTATCAGCTCACTGCACTCTATCCGACCGGTCCCTTTGATACAGGAGTGTTCAGTTTCCCCTTCCAAGGTCGTGAGTACAATCCCCCCGTTGGACGATCCTGGAAATCTCCTCGGTCTGGTATGCGCCGTCTGGATATGGCGGGCCGGATCGAACCATACCGTTCTGGTGATACTATTCGGTACCGTCTTTTTCTCGACGACTATCCGGTGTCACCTCTTCACAACATCTGGCTTGATACGGCACCACCATCGTTCAAATCATATGTGGTCCAAACTGGGCGCAGACCTGTCCAACGCTGCATCCTGATGACGACCGACCCCGGCGACCTCGTGCTCGACCCCACCTGTGGCTCCGGCACGACTGCCTATGTCGCCGAACAGTGGGGCCGGCGCTGGATCACGATCGACACGTCCCGCATCGCCCTGGCGCTGGCCCGCGCTCAAATCATGGGCGCGCGTTACCCCTACTACCTGCTCGCCGACAGTCCGGAGGGGCAGCGGAAGGAAGCTGAGACCAGTCGCAGGGCGCCGTCCGAGGCGCCGACACACGGCGATATCAGGCAAGGCTTCGTCTACGAGTGGGTGCCGCATGTCACGTTGAAGTCCATCGCCAACAACTCGGAAATCGACGTGATCTGGGAGAAGTGCCAGGAAACGCTGGAACCGTTCCGTGCGCGGCTCAATGCGGCGCTCGGAGAGAGCTGGGAGGAGTGGCAGATCCCGCGCGACGCGGCGGAGGAATGGGCGGGCGAGGCGAGAAAGGCTCACCGCGATTGGTGGGCAGCCCGCATCGCCCGCCAGAAGGAGATCGACGCCTCCATCGCCGCCAAGGCGGACTACGAGTATCTTTACGACAAGCCGTATAACGACAATTCTCGCATCCGCGTCGCTGGCCCGTTCACGGTCGAGAGTCTTGCGCCGCATCGGATGCTGGCTGTCGATGAGAACGACGAGGTCTTCAGTCAGTTCGCCGACAAGAAGCTCGGATATGGCGAGTCACAGGACTTCGCCGCCATGGTCCTGGAGCACCTGGCCATGGCCGGCGTCCAACAGGCGCACAAGGAAGACCGCATCTCCTTCTCCTCGCTCGCGCCCTGGCCCGGCGACTATGTCTGCGCCGAAGGGCGTTACGTGGAGGGCGATGACGAGACCGGTATCAAGCGCCGCGCCGCAGTCTTCATCGGTCCCGAGTTCGGTACGGTCTCACGGCCCGACCTCGTCGCCGCGGCGCGCGAGGCCGTCGATGCCGGCTTCAACGTGCTGATCGCCTGCGCCTTCAGCTACGACGCCCATTCCGCCGAGTTTGAGAAACTGGGGCGCATTCCGGTCCTCAAGGCGCGCATGAACGCCGATCTCCACATGGCCGGCGACCTCAAGAACACCGGCAAGGGCAATTTGTTCGTGATCTTCGGCGAGCCCGATATCGACATCCTGAACGCCGACGATGGGCAGATCCAGGTGAAGATCAACGGCGTCGATGTCTTCCACCCCAACACCGGCGAGGTACGGAGCGACGGCGCCGAGGGCATCGCCTGCTGGTTCATCGATATCGACTACAACGAGGAGAGCTTCTTCGTCCGCCAGGCCTATTTCCTCGGCGCGAATGACCCCTACAAGGCGCTCAAGACAACCCTGAAGGCGGAGATCGACCCGGACGCCTGGGGGACGCTCAACAGCGACACCTCCCGGCCCTTCGACCGCCCACAATCCGGCCGCATCGCGGTCAAGGTCATCAACCACCTCGGCGACGAGGTGATGAAGGTGTTCCGGATTTAGGGGAAAGTGACGGATGAGGACGCAGCAGAGACGACTACCCGTAGATAAGCTATTCGTTCTCGGCGCAGGTGCATCGTTTTCCGCCACCCGCCCTAATGCCACTTATACGTCCGAGTTTCCTCCTCAAAAACAAACACCGCTCGACAAACACTTCACAGGGGTTCTCTCAAAGTTGGAAAGCCGACAAAGCGCATGGGTAAATAATTCCGTCGAGGCTATAAAAAGATCTTGGCGCGACCATATCGATTTCTCTGGACTTGGCTTAGAGGAGGCTGTTTTAACACAATCAGCCAATATGAAATTTGCTAGCGCGATACGCCCGCGAAGACGGAGGAACTCGATTGAATTCGAAACATTCATGAATCATATTGTTCACCTTATTGCATTCTATCTTCGAAGAGCCCGGCAAGGAACGCCTAGAGTTTACGATCAATTCGTAGAAGAATTTTTTTCAAACGACGAAACAAGAAACCGTATCATTACGTTCAACTATGATGATGTACTCGACTGCGTCCTATCGAGGAATTTCTCCAATAAAGACATCTACTTTTCCCAGATAAAACCGTCGCAGAGTGGACAGGTCGAACTAGGCGGCTCGGAATTCCCGCTTCTACTCAAGCTTCACGGTTCCGTGAATTGGAATTGCCCATCCGGAGACTTCTCAAAGATCATCACGCAGGACTGGGACGGACAGAGTCCATATTTCATTGAAGACATCTGGTTCAGAAAGACAGGATGTCCTGGACCGGATGACGCTATTTCTCCATGCATTATTCCTCCCATCGAAGCGAAGCCAATTACCTCCATCAGTTTATTCAGATTCCTCTGGACCAGAGCGTGTGAGTATCTGCATGAGTGCAGAGAGCTTTACGTTTGCGGCTACTCCCTACCCCCGACTGATGCCCTTGCTGCATCCCTATTCAAAGAATTTAAGAATAACAAGCTTGAAACGGTTACCGTTATCGATCCAGATCCGTCGATCATGACCAAATGGCGTCAGTTATTGTCGAGAAAAAATGTTAGGGATGCACGGTGGGTGTACTTCGCTGATTTTTCGGAGTTCGTAAATTCCGTAGATTGACTGGACGATTGCAATGGAATTTCGGCTCGCCGCCACCTTTACCAACAGCCTCGCCAAGCTTACAGGACAGGAGCAGAAGGCGGTCAAGACCACCGCTTTCGACCTCCAGCTCGACCCCGCGAACCCGAGCCTGAAGTTCCATCGTCTCGATCATGCCCGGGATCCGAGCTTCTGGTCGGTTCGCGTGAACCGGGACATTCGTCTGATCGTTCATCGGACCGCGTCGAGCCTCCTTCTGTGCTACGTGGATCATCACGATGACGCCTACCGCTGGGCCGAGCGACGCAAGATCGAGCGACACCCCAAGACCGGCGCCGCCCAGCTCGTCGAAGTGCGGGAAAGGGTCGAAGATATTAGGGTGCAGCGGCCTGTTGAGGCCGCGGCATCCAAGCCGGAAAAGCCGTTGCTGTTCCCGCAAGTCGGCGACGACGAGCTATTGCAATTCGGCGTGCCTTCGGAATGGCTCGATGACGTAAAGCAGGCCACCGAAGACACCCTCTTCGACCTCACCGATCATTTACCGGCCGAGGCGGCCGAGGCGTTGTTGGAGCTTGCGACGGGCGGCGTTCCGAGTCGGCCGTTACAAGCGGGCGCCGACGCGGATCCGTTCACCCATCCGGACGCGCAGCGCCGGTTCCGCGTCATGACGAAGGCGGAAGAGCTGGAACGCGCGCTCGAATACCCGTGGGAGAAGTGGACCGTCTTCCTTCACCCGGCACAGCTTCGGATCGTTGAGCGCGACTTCGGCGGCCCGGCCCGAGTCTCGGGATCGGCCGGAACCGGCAAGACGATCGTCGCACTTCATCGGGCCGTCCACGTCGCCCAGGCGCATCCAGACGCTCGGGTTCTCCTCGCCACTTTCTCCGAAACGCTCGCGAACGCGTTGCGAGTCAAGCTGAGACGCCTGATCGGCAACCAACCAAACATTGGCGAACGCCTCGAAGTACACTCGATGGGCGGGATCTGCCAGCGCCTCTACGAAGCGAACTTCGGCTCGCCCAATCTGGCGGCCGACGATCAAGTTCGAGAGCTGCTTGCCCGGGCGGCTGCCGAAGTGGAGGGACATAAGTTCAGCCCGCATTTCCTTTGGACTGAATGGAACAGAGTGGTTGATGCCTGGCAGCTTGAGGCCTGGGAGGACTACCGGGATGTCGCACGGCTTGGCCGCAAGACCCGCTTGGCCGAACCGCAGCGGGCCATATTGTGGTCGATCTTTTCCAAACTGCGTGCCGCCCTAGACGAACGGGAGTGCTTCACGGAGCCCGGCTTGCTCCGTCGCTTGGAGCGGCACTTCGCGGCGGGCCGACCTTCGCCGTTTGACTTCTGCGTCATCGATGAGGCTCAGGATATCGGCGTGCCCGAGCTCCGCTTTCTTGCTGCGCTGGACGCTGATCGGCCCGGCCGTCTGTTTTTCGCGGGCGACCTGGGTCAACGAATCTTCCAGACCCCGTTCTCGTGGCGGGCGCTGGGCGTGGACGTGCGTGGACGCTCCCACACCTTGCGCATCAACTACCGGACCTCCCACCAGATTCGTCGGCAGGCAGATCGACTTCTTCCAAGCGAGCTCGCCGACGTCGATGGCATCGCCGATCGGCGAGACGGCACAGTCTCGGTGTTCAACGGACCCGAGCCGCACATCAGAATCCTTGAATCGCCGGATGACGAATGCGCAGCCATTGCCGAGTGGCTCGCGGCGCGGCAGAACGAGGGATACAAGCCGCACGAGATCGGCGTGTTCGTCCGGTCCGACGCGGAGACGGAACGGGCAATCAAGGCCGTCCGCGCCGCCGAAATGTTTGCGACTCTACTGGACGAACGCTCGGAGGCCGCAACCGGCAGCGTCGCGGTTGGAACGATGCATCTCGCCAAGGGGCTGGAGTTCCGCGCCGTTGCGGTCGCGGCGTGCGACGACGAGATCCTGCCGTTGCAATCCAGAATCGAAAGCATCGCCGATGAAGCCGATCTTGCGGACACCTACGAGACCGAGCGGCACCTTCTCTATGTGGCTTGCACACGCGCTCGCGACCACCTTCTCGTGACGGGTGTCGAGCCGGCGTCGGAGTTCCTGGAAGACCTGCGGATGACCGAGTAGCTTCGTCCGCCGAGCGGCCGGATAGTCGGCGTGCACGCGTCGTCCACAAACGGCATACGAAGGGAACCGCCGTACCCGACGCCGCGGCCCTGCCCCTTGCTCAATCGCCGCAACGGCTTCGGCTCGCGATTCTCGCCGAACACAACACCGAATCTCCGCCTCGCGACATCGGGCATCTTTTACGCCGTTCGGCATTAAGTTCTCACACCCCACGCGCTTCCAGCGCCCCTATTGCCATCGCACGATTGTCGTCTGTCGGCTGCGCATTGAGCGCCAGTGTCAGCCTCGAGCATCATGGGTCGGGGTCGTGTCCCAGGACGTGGTGTAGGAGTTGTTGGAGCCTCTGTTAGCTGTGGGTAGGCGGCTTGCCGTAGCGACCGCCGAGAGTCTGGCGTAGGCAAGCCGGCTATCCACAGCGGAGGCCATCGCGGTTCCGGTTTAGGGTTGGGCTAGTGCAAACCAACCTGACCCGAAGGAGAACCACGATGACCCAGGACATGATGACCCTGCGCGCGCTTTTGGAGAAGAGCTCCGATGCCGATCTGCTTCGCGAGATGATCGGCTTCACGGCCGAGCGGCTGATGGCACTGGAGGTCGAGGGCCTGACCGGCGCCGGGCACGGCGAGCGCTCGGCGGATCGTATCACCCATCGCAACGGCTACCGCGACCGGTCCTGGGAGACGCGGGCCGGCACGGTGGAGCTGAAGATCCCGAAGCTGAGGAAGGGGAGCTACTTCCCGGGCTTCCTGGAGCCGCGGCGGATGGCCGAGAAGGCGCTGGCTGCGGTGATCCAGGAGGCCTACATCCAGGGCGTGTCGACCCGCTCGGTCGACGACCTGGTGCAGGCCATGGGCATGTCGGGCGTCTCCAAGAGCCAGGTCTCCAGGCTGTGCGGCGAGGTCGACGATAAGGTCAACGGCTTCCTCGATCGATCGCTGGAGGGCGACTGGCCCTATCTGTGGCTCGACGCAACCTATGTGAAGGTGCGCGAGGCCGGGCGCATCGTCTCGGTCGCGGTGACCGTGGCTGTGGCCGTCAACGACCAGGGCCGCCGCGAGGTCCTGGGCATGGCGATCGGCGCGTCTGAGGCCGAGGCCTTCTGGACCGAGTTCCTGCGCTCGCTGGCCCGGCGCGGGCTGCGTGGCGTGAAGCTGTTGATCTCCGACGACCACAAGGGTCTGAAGGCCGCCGCGACCCGGATCCTCGGCGCCACCTGGCAAAGATGCCGCGTGCACTTCGCCCGCAACCTGCTGGCCCATGCCGGCCGCCAGGGCCGGCGCGTCGTCTCCGCCTTCGTCGCCACCGCCTTCGCCCAGGAGGACGCCGACAGCGCGAAGGCCCAGTGGCGTCAGGTCGCCGACCAGCTCAGGCCCAAGGTGCCCAAGCTGGCAGTTCTCATGGACGAAGCCGAGCACGACGTCCTCGCCTACATGACTTTCCCCAAGGAGCACCGCCAGAAATTGCACTCCACAAACCCGATCGAACGGCTCCATGCCGAGGTCAAGCGCCGCACCAACGTCGTCGGCATCTTTCCCAACGAAGCCGCCATCGCACGGCTCGTCGGCGCCATCCTTCTCGAGCAGAACGACGAGTGGGCCGTCTCAAGGAGATACATGACGCTGGAATCAATCGCTCCGCTGAGCGATGGTGTCCCCATCACGCTGCCCACCGTGGCAGCCTGAACGTCCCGGCCCTACCCGCCGGGAGCCGCGTAGAGCGCAACGCTCTTACACCACGCGCCGGGACACGATCTGGGTCGGGCGTATGCTCTTTGAAATACGGTTCATCCCATTGAATTCATTGGGCAGTCCTTGGGCCGTATGCTCAGAGCATACGGCCCAAGGACTGCACGAAGCCACCGTTTGCCGTCAACCCGGCGCAGCGATGTGGTCGGTAGCGGATGAATATCGAACCTGGCTTTGCCGGGTTTCGTCATCGTAGCTTATTCGCGCACGGGAGAATGTCTGGCCCTGCCCACGTGTGAGTTCTTCAAGATGTGTGGACATCGGGGCGATTTCCACTGTTCGATCCTGAGATTTTGGAGCGCGGCTTTGCTCCAATAGGGCCTGCCTGGATACGATCCATTTCACGGAAGCGGCGTGGGAACGGCGGTGCGAAATTAGTCCACGGTAGCGGCGGGATTGTCTCGCTGCGGGCGGAGCAAAACTCTGCCACTTGAGCCCTTCGCGGCGACGGGGAGGGCGGGGGCATGCATACCGTGGAACTTTATCGGAAGGTCCGTCTCGCCTGCCGGGACGGGATGAGCGAGCGTGCGGCGGCGCGTCATTTCGGGATTTCGCGCGAGAGCGTGAAGAAGATGCTGTGCTTTTCGGTGCCTCCGGGCTATCGGCGGACGGCACCGGTTCGGCGCCCGAAGCTGGACGGGTTCAGCGAGATCATCGACCAGTGGCTGAAGGACGATCCCGACCAGCCCCGCAAGCAGCGCCACACGGCCAAGCGTATCTTCGACCGGCTGCGCGACGAGTACGGGTTCACCGGCGGCTACACCATCCAGACCGTGTGAAAACTCTGGGTGGCGGGGATGGAGGTTTAGGTAACCATGATTTGCGGCGATCCCACGTAATCTGGCGGTTTGGCGCCGGTAGCCCTGTGGAAGGGGCTCCAGGCCTCCGTGGATCGATGTGCGGCGCTCGATTTTGGCCTGATTCCCGTCTCATGCCCTCGCGGCGGCGATCAAGGCGGGAACACCTACCAGCGAGATCGCGCGGCGGACGTTGTAAGCCAGCGCCGTGATGCTGAACTCGCCGCGCACGTTCTCCAGCCGCCGGGTCAGGAAGGCACCCTGGCCCATCCATTGTTTGATTGAGCCGAAGGGATGCTCGACGCTTTCACGGCGCGCATCGAGCAGCTCCGGGCGGGCCGCCAATCGTTCTGCCATGCGCTCCAGGATTGCTTCGTCGACATAGCGCAGGACCCGACGGAAGGCGCTTTTCGTACACTTCGACTTGAGTTGGCACTCCTTGCACGCGGCGCGATTGGCGTAACTGGCGAAGATGAGATCGCGGCGCTTGCGCTTGCTGTGTAGCGCCAGGCGTTGGCCGTCGGGGCAGATGTAAATGTCCTCGCCGCCGTCATAGCGGAAGCGTTCCTTGGGAAAGAGCCCCTGGCTCACCGTGGATCCGCGCTAGGGCTTGGGCACATGCGGCACGACGCCGGCATTCTCGCAGGCCTCGATATCCTCGATCTTGAAGTAGCCCGCGTCGGCGACCGCGTCGATCCGATCGACGGCCAGGTTCCGACGGGCCACCACCGCCGTCTCGGCCAATAGACCGAGATCGCTGACCTTGTTATGGACCTGCTGCTCGGCGATCAGTTTGTGCTTGGCGTCCACGGCGATCTGAATGTTGTAGCCGACACCGACCCGGGTCTCGGCGTACATCGCCCGGCTGTCCGGATCCGTCAAAGAGAGCTGGTCCTCGCCACTCGCAGCCAGCGCGTCTCGATGTTCCTCAAACCGCTCACGCCGCCCTTGGATCGCAGCGATCTTCTCCTGGATATGCTCCACCTCGCCGCCGCCGGTGCCGCCCTCGTCTTGCCCGTCGGCCTCGTCGAGCCGGTCGAGATAACGCGACAACCTCTCGTCGCTCTCGGCCAACGCCTTCGCCAGCTTCGCTTTGGTGAAGTTCCGCTTCCGGCTGTTCACTGCCTTGATCCGTGTACCGTCAACCGCCACCAGCTCGCGTCCGAACAGCTCCAGTTCGCGGCATAGCCTCACGAACTCCCGAAACACCTGTCGGAAGGCCGCCCGATTGATCCGCCGGAAATCGGCGATCGTCTTGAAGTCCGGCGACAAATGCCGCAATAGCCAGATCACTTCGAGATTACGCTTGCTCTCAGCCTCCAGCCGGCGGCTCGAACGTACCCGATTGAGATAGCCGTATATGTAGAGCTTCAGCAGGTCCGCCGGATCGTAGCCGGGACGACCTATCGCCTTCGGCGCGGCGCGCTCGAAACCAGCGGCCGCCAGGTCCAAACCATCCACGAAGGCGTCGATGAAACGGACCGGGTTATCCCGGTCCACGTAATCGTCCACTGCTTCCGGCAGAAGCAGAACCTGAGAGCGGTCAACGCCAGGAATGTGTCTCATGGCGGACCCTAACATCGCCATGAGTCGGACGGAATCCCCCGCCACCCAGAGTTTTCACACGGTCTGGATCGTGAAGGACTATGTGCGCGAACATCACCGCCGGCGGCGGGAGATGTTCGTGCCGCTGATCCATCCACCCGGCCATGGGCAGGCGGACTTCGGCGAGGCGCGTGCGGTGATCGGGGGTGTGGCGCGCAAGGCGCACTTCTTCGTCTTCGATCTGCCGCACAGCGACGCCTGCTATGTGCGGGCCTACCCTGCGGCGACGGCAGAGGCGTGGATCGACGGGCATGTGCATGCCTTCGCCTTCTTCGGCGGGGTTCCGCAATCGGTTCTCTACGACAACGACCGCTGCCTGGTGTCGCGCATTCTGGCGGACGGGACGCGCAGGCGGGCGCGGCTCTTCGGCGGGTTCCTGTCGCATTACCTCGTGCGCGATCGTTACGGGCGCCCGGGCAAGGGGAACGACAAGGGCGCGGTGGAGGGTCTGGTGGGCTTTGCCCGGCGCAACTTCATGGTGCCGCTGCCGCGCTTTGCCGGCTGGGAAGCGTTCAATCTGCGGCTCGAGGAGCAGTGCCGCCGCCGCCAGGACGATATCCTGCGCGGGCACCGAGAGACCATCGGGGAGCGCCTGGTGCGGGATCTGGAGGCCATGTCCGCGCCGCCGGCGGCGCCCTTCGAGGCCTGCGCCCAGGCTCCCGGACAGGTCAGCTCGCAGTCTCTGGTCCGTTACGAGACCAACGACTACTCGGTGCCGGTGGCCTATGGCCATCGCGACGTCTGGGTGCGCGGTTACGTCGACCGGGTGGTGATCGGCTGCGGCGGAGAGGTCATTGCCCGCCATCCCCGGTCCTATGAGCGTGAGGACACGATCTTCGAGCCGATCCACTATCTGCCCCTGATCGAGCAGAAGATCGGCGCGCTGGATCAGGCGGCGCCGCTCGCCGGATGGGACCTGCCGCCCGCGTTCCAGACCCTGCGCCGCCTGATGGAGGCGCGCTCGGGCCGGGCGGGGCGGCGGGAGTATGTGCAGGTCCTGCGGCTGCTGGAGAGCTTCGGGCTGGAGGATCTCCACGGCGCCGTGAAGGACGCCCTGCGCCTGGGCGCCATCGGCTTCGACGCGGTCAAGCATCTGGTGCTGTGCCGGGTCGAGAAGCGCCCGCCGAAGCTCGACCTCGACGTCTACCCGTATCTGCCGAAGGCCACTGTCGGCAGGACCTCGGCCGCCAGCTACATGTGCCTGCTGTCGGAGGACGCGGCATGACGGACAGGCCCCACATCCTGCTGGCACACCACCTCAAGACCCTGAAGCTGCCGACCTTCCTGCGGGAATACGAGAAAGTGGCGCGCCAATGCGCGGCCGAGGGCCTGGATCATGTTCAGTTCCTGGCCCGGCTGGTGGAGCTGGAACTGATCGATCGCGAACGGCGCACGGTCGAGCGGCGCATCAAGGCGGCGAAGTTCCCGGTCGCCAAGAGCCTCGACAGCTTCGACTTCAAGGCCATCCCCGCGCTGAACAAGGCGCAGGTGCTGGAGTTGGCGCGCTGCGAGTGGATCGAGCGGCGCGAGAACGTCATCGCCCTGGGCCCGAGCGGCACGGGCAAGACCCATGTCGCCCTGGGCCTCGGACTGGCCGCCTGCCAGAGGGGCCTCTCTACGGGCTTCACCACGGCCGCCGCGCTCGTGCACGAGTTGATGGAAGCCCGCGACGAGCGCCGCCTCCTGCGGCTCCAGAAGCAGATGGTCGCCTGCACGCTGCTGATCATCGACGAGTTGGGCTTCGTGCCGCTGAGCAAGACCGGCGCCGAGCTTCTGTTCGAGCTGATCTCGCAGCGCTACGAGCGGGGCGCCACGCTCATCACCTCCAACCTCCCCTTCGACGAATGGACCGGGACCTTCGGCTCCGAGCGCCTGACCGGGGCGCTGCTCGACCGCCTCACCCATCACGTCAACATCCTCGAGATGAACGGCGACAGCTACCGCCTCAGCCAGAGCCGCGCCCGCAGAAACAGCGCCGATAGCTGAACTCCGGCGCGCCACCGATCGGCCCCGGCCGGCAACGCGCCTCTAAGGCCCGGGTGGCGAGACTGACCCCAACCCGACAAACCGTGCCGCCCTGCGGGCGGCCGGCGGGCGCGGACCGCTTGAGCTCTGCATGGCTCCGCTGCCCGCTCCCGCCGAAAAACCCTCGCACCGCATCTCCGAATCCCAGTCTCACGCCAAGCTCAGCCCACCAGCCCAGGTGGCAGTCTTTTGCGCCGCCCCTTGGCCGAATCTTCAACCGGCGTTGACACGGCGATTTCAACGCGCATTACGCGTGAATTGGGGGTGAGAATCCAAGCATCATCGGCCGTGCAACCCGTCCAGGGCGCGGGACCGGGCGCGAGTTTCAGCTACTCGTCGGGCAATTCCGGGGAAACCTGCGAGATGCACCGGCGGATTTTCGCGGGCTCCTCTTCGCGTCGGGCGGCGATCATGTCCCATGCGATGGCCTGGGTCGTGAAGAGACAGGACCGGAGCATGTGGATTTCGAAGTCGGTCTGTGGCCATTCCTGGAGGTTGAGCGTGCCTACGGCGAGGTCGACGACGAGCTGATTGGCCGTAACCTTGCGCTCTTTGGCGGCAGTCTCAATTCGCTCCCACTGACCGGCATCGATCCGAATTTGCTTGGCAAGCGTCGTGGGCATGGCGTGGGTTGTCTCCTATTGCTGCGCGTTTAATCACGAGTTTCCGCACGAATCGGTGCCGGTTTCAGTCCATTCGAGTAAGAATTCTCCAGGTAACAGGCCACGGCGCGGCGAAAATCGTGCAGCGGGAGCAGCACGCAAAATGAATGCTCTCAACATGGGGCGCAGGCCAGGCAGCAACCAATTTGCAACCTCAAAAATTGAGGGGATGCGGTGTTACCTGGAATGTCCGAGTAAAATCATCCACTTGAGGAGAGCGACGCAAAAAGCGACGCACTATTCCCGGCACGACAGGGCTGTGATTCATTCTGATTTGTCACGGCTCAAGGCGGTCACTGGGCACGCCCGCGCGCGCATGGCGAGAACTGCAGCGAGCTGCGTCGGGTGTGACGAATCCACGCCCACAGGCGCTATAAAGGCACGATGTCGAGGGGAAGCGAGGAGGTATCGGGTCCGGCGAGCGATGTGAGCCGGAGCCGGCGCGGCGCTTGAGCGCGCGGACGGCGGAGACGATATACGGGGCGCGTTGCACGCCGGTCTCCGCGTTCGTAAGGGGAAGCAAGAAGAAACGGCCGATCCCGCGATGGGGACCGGCCGTGGACGGTGACGCGCATCGCTCATGCGGCGCACGCCGCCCGGAGAACCGGAATGCCGAGTTTGACGGCTTTGTCGACGAGGTTGTCGGTGATGCCGGAGCCGGGGAAGGCGATGACGCCCTTGGGCAGGAGGTTCAGCAGCTCGTCGTTGCGCCGGAACGGAGCGGCGCGTCCGTGTGCGTTCCAGTCGGGCTTGCACACCACCTGGTGGACGCCGTTGCGTTCGGCCCACTGGGCGGCGATGCGCTCGATGCCGGGGCCGCCTCCGTGGACGAGGATGATGTCGGCGTACTTGGCCTTGGCCTTGTCGAGGCGGGCGATGACGGCGCCTGCGTCGGTGACGGTCTTGCCGCCGACGATGGCGACCAGGGTTGCCGGATCCGGCATTCCTGCTCAATGCCGCCGCGCGGGTGGTGCAGTGGGGGTTTCTGGTGGCCATCGTCGTCGCGGTGATTACCGGGTACCTGTTGCCCTGGTCGCAGGGCCGTCCCTTGGACGTATTTGGCGTGGCCATTCCTTCACCGATGGCGGCAAGCCGGACCTTTCACGAGCTCATGGAAGAGGTGCACGATGTCTCCGGACATCTGTTCATACCTCTGCTTGCCCTGCATATTCCGGGAGCGGCCAAACACGCAATTTTCGATAAGGGCGGCATCGCCCTTCGCATGTTCAAGCCCACAAGCGGCGGTCGTTGATTTTCGATGCGGCCGACACCGCATCTGGTGCGTCAACGCCAATTCGCCCGGCATTGCCGCGGTAGGCTCTTTGATGCGTGCTCTAAGGCGCGGTTCGGGTTCCCGGTATCAGGCCGGAGAGAGCACGAAGTCGAAGCGTCCGAGCCAGCCTTCCGGGCCTCGGCTCAGGCCGAGCAGGAGGTCGTCGTGAATGATCCCGTCTCGGGCGTTCTCGTCCGGCAGGTCGGGAAAGAAGAGCTGGCTGGTGAGAAGGCGCGTGGACGCGCCTTGGACCTTGACGTGGATATGCGGCGTACGCCCCGGGTAGCGACCCGGTCGGATGGTTTCGAAACGAAACGCGCCCGCGCCGTCGGTGAATTGATGGCCACGATAACGAAAGCCCGAGTTGTCGTAGCGGCCATCCTCGTCACTGTGCCAGATGTCGATTACGGCACCCGCGACGGGGTTACAGTCCGGGGTAAGCACTAATCCGTGCAGGACGAGCAGCGGCTGGCCGTGCGCATCCGGTTCTCGCAAGTCGGCCCTCAGCGGCGTCTGCGGCGTGTAGTACGGTCCCTCGGTCTCGCTCCGCTTGGCGCGCGTGCACGCGAGCGGCGGGGCGAGTCCCAGGACGCGATCGGCGGCCGGGCCTGAAAACGAATAGCCCAAAGTGCTCGAGCGACCGAAAATCACGAACGGCAGCGCCGCGACACCAGCGGCGGCGGAAACCAGGGCGATCCGACGTGTGATGGTGCGCTTTGACATCGGAAAAGCCTATTCCGACCCGCGTGACTGTTCAAGCGAGCAGACCATTCGCCGTATCGAAGAGGAGGTTTTGGCGTGCCGCACGGCTATAGGACTAGCGTCACAATGTGAGAAACCTGCTGGCGCCACGGCCTGCGGCGCGCACGGCCTCCCGGACACGCGCACGATTTCGCTCCCTCATGGGTCCACAGTGGGTCCACACGCTAAATTAGCCCTGACCATCGGAAAATAGAAAGCCCGCTAAGTAATTGACTTAGCGGGCTTTATTTGGTTGCGGGGGGTAGGATTTGAAGTGCGTCAGGCTAACTGACAAAGGACAGGAGATGAAAGTTCTCCGGAACGAAGGATGAGCCGATCCACGTTTCTCCGCGAGCCGTGCGCCGGCCGCCGCGAGGTTGTCGGTGAAGCGTCGGTAGCGGCGCGTGTGGGCGGGGCTATTGAGCGCCGAAACCTACGCATTCGAAGTGCCGAGACTCTTTCAAAGGTTGAAGGCAACACCGGTTGTGCTGCGACGGTCAGGCACGGTCGGGCTTCGCGGCGTCGAAGAACCCAGGCACGCACGTACGTCCTTTGTCGGGACCTGAGAGGTCTTCTCGTTGTCCTGGGTGTGCCCGGGACCGCATCGGAAAGGAGGTAATCCGACACCGATGATGAACGACGGGAAGAAGTCAGACTCGGCCATAGTAGCGAAGAAGCCGGCGAACGAAGCGGTGCAAGCCGTTGAGAAGTTGGTGGAGCCAAGGGCCGGGACCGACGGGAATACGGGAGATCGGCACACGGACCAAACACTGAGTTGGGCCCCTGTGTCCCAGTCGATCGAGCGGATACGGCAATTCGTCAAGAGGAAGCCACGGGAGCGACTGACGGCGCTGCTGCACCACATCACGCCCCTGGCGCTGGGGGAGGCGTATCTTGCGTTGAAGCGAGACGCGGCCCCGGGGGTCGACGGCGTGACATGGCGAGTGTACGCCACGGGGCTGGACGAGCGACTGCTCGATCTGCACCGGCGTGTACACAGCGGCGCTTATCGAGCGACGCCGGTCCGGCGGGTGAACATCCCGAAGCCGGACGGGGGCACACGCCCGCTCGGGATCGCGGCACTTGAGGACAAGATTGTTCAAAGGGCCGTGGTCGATGTGCTTCTGACGCCGATTTACGAGGCGGCTTTCCTTGGGTTCGGCTATGGATTCCGACCGGCGCGCGGGGCGCATGATGCGCTCGATGCCCTGGCCTACGGAATCGAACGGCGCGAGATGCACTGGATCGTGGATACGGATAACCCAGGTCCCTACCGCGATCCTACGACCTTCAGGTTATGAGGCACCTCTGAAAATCCGAACCGACCCTTGAGAATTCAAGAGTTGGATTCCGGTGCCGGTCGCTGTGCGGTCACAGTCAAGAACCTTCTCCGTCCGTGCGTTCATGAAATCGGAGACGGTTTGACCCCGGTATCGTTCCCACCGCCAACCAGTCAGATATCGGGGCATTGTCAGACATAATGTGACAGTCCGCAGGACGGATCGGCGGCCATGGTCAGGCTCCGTGGGCTGCGGCGCCGACCGGGTGAGAATCCACGTCCAGCTCATCGATGAAGAGCCTGTGGGTTCGCGCGTTGACCCTGCCGACGAGCGCCCGCTATCCTCCTGGCCGTGCAATCAGAGCCGTCCGCCTTGGCCGAGGTCGCAGAGAACGAAGCGGCGGGCGCCGTTTGTCAAATCTACGCCGCGATCCGCCGCACGACTGCTGCCCCTTTGGTTCCGCTGATCTACCGCCATCTCGCAACGTTGCCTGAGGGCCTCGAATGGGCGTGGCGCATCATCGGACCTTTCATGGACTCGGGCGAGTTGCCGGCGCGCGCAGAGCGCGTGCGAGAAGCGGTCCCCGCCGCATCTTCCGATCTGTTCGGTGCCGGTGTCCTCGACCGGAGGCGCTACAAGGTATCGCCAATGTGCTCGATACCTACAATCGTGCGAACCCCATCAACATCGTGGCGGTAACCGTCCTTCGCGGCGCGCTGGCGGATACCGGACAGCGCGGGCGCCTACATGCACGAGCCGACGCGCCGCTGAGGAGTCCACGCTTGGCGCAACTAACTTCCCTCCCTCCGATGGTCGATGTGGAGGCGCTTAGCCCAGAGCTTGCCGGTCTAACGGCGTCGCTGGCGAGCCTTGGATCGAGGGACGGCGCCTCGATCGTGCCAAGCCTCTACCGCCACCTCGCCAATTGGCCTCCTTTCCTGCGCTTGGTGCCGGAGGCGCTTGGCCCGCGATACCAGTCAGGAGAGATCGAGCGCGCCGCCGCCGAGGTTCGCACGCACGCGCGCGTTGAAGCCGCGGCGACATTGAGCCGGGTCGCCACCGCGCCATCGCAGCCGGAGCGCCTTGATGCAAGGTCCAGGCGCGCCATAGCCGGATCGCTTGACGCATTTGTCGCTCGCATTCCTGACATGATTATCGTCGGCACGATACTGCGCCGCACACTGCCGGCGGCCATTTGAATCGCGCGATTCCCCGGCACTGCCAAGTTGCCGCCGGATCTTGCGCTGACCGCGTCACGAGTCCATCGGTAGTCAGCCCATGAAAGCCATCGTGCTCCATCGCAACGGGGGCCCCGACGTCCTCCACTTCGAAGAGTTCGAAACGCCGCGGCCCGGGCCGGGCGAAGTCGTTGTCCTCGTTCGGGCCGCCGGCATCAACCATGTCGACATCGATATCCGCAACGGCATCTCGGGAATGGAGGGAAATTTCCCGCACATCCTGGGCGTCGATGCCGCCGGCGAGGTGGCCGAGGTCGGTGACGGCGTGACGATGTGGAAGCCGGGAGACAGGGTCGCGCCGCACTTCATCCTGAGTTGCGGCATCTGCCGAAGTTGCCTCAAGGGAGCCGAGAACATGTGCCTCAGCTTCGCCGTCCTGGGCGCGACCACCTTAGGCACCTATGCCGAATATGTGAAAGTTGGCCAGCACCACCTCGTCTGTCTGCCAGACGGGCTTTCATTCGATGACGCGGTCTCGTCTTACGTGCCCTTCGCGACGGCGTGGGAGGCGCTCATCACCACGGGCAAGGTGGGGCCCGGCGAGACGGTTTTGATCAACGCGGCCGGCAGCGGCGTCGGTTCGGCGGGGGTACAGGTGGCAAAGCTCGCGGGCGCCGAGGTCATCGCGACGGCTGGCTCGCCTGCCAAGCTGAAACGGGTCGTGGAGCTCGGCGCCGATCACACAATCGACTACCGGAAGAAATCGATCTCCCGCGAGGTCCTACGGCATACTGGAGGGATCGGCGTCGATGCGGCGCTCGACATGGTCGGTGGCGAGGTCCTTCTCGAGAGCATCAAGGCCCTCGCCTCCGGCGGCCGGCTGGTGACAGTCGGCGCTCATGCCGGTGAGCAGGTCAACATCGACTTGATCGAATTCTTCCGCAAGCACATTACGCTGCACGGATGCGGCCGCTCGACCAAGGCCATTGCCACCGAGGTGCTGGGCCTCGTCGCCGACGGCAAGCTGACGCCCGTCATCCATCGCAAATTCAAATTGAAGGACGCGGCGAAGGCGCACCGGGTCATGCAAAGCCGCCGATTTTTCGGCCGCATGCTGTTGAATCCGTGACCGTACGGCCATGGGCCATGAGAGGGCGGCGCGCGGTTGTGCAGTTGCTCCCTCTGCCCTAGGCTCGGCACCCGGGGCACCTGTTGCCGCACGAAAGATCGCCAGACGTGACGAAGGCTGATTCCACCGCCGCGCACGACGGGCGGCCGATACCGCTTCGCTCGGTCCTGTTTGCCCCTGGTAACGAGCCGCGCAAGGTCTCCAAGCTGGCCTCTTTCGGCGCCGATTGCGTGGTCCTCGACCTCGAGGATGCGGTACCGGAGGCCAAGAAAATCGAATCCCGGCAAATGGTGCGCGCGGCGCTGCCGCTCCTGGCGGGGCCTTTCGTCACGGTGAGGGTCAACAGCTTCGAGACCGGCCTTACCGACGGCGACGTCGAGGCCGTCGTCGCCGCGGGCCTGGACGGCATTGTGCTTCCCAAGGTCGAGCGGCCCGATGAGATCGTACGCCTCGACGCTATCATTACGCGTGCCGAATCGGGCGAAGGTCTGCCCCCACGCCGGATACGCATCCTCCCCACGATCGAAAGCTGTCACGGCATTCTCGAAGGCAGTGCGATTGCCGCCGCGGACTCCGATCGGGTCGTTACCGTCGCGTTCGGCAGCGGCGATCTTACGCTCGATCTCGACCTGCCAACGATCCGGCGCGACAACAGCGGCGACGAGATCGCCTTTGCACGTAGCAAGCTGGTCTACGACGCCCGTGCCGCCGGATTGCCGCGGCCGATCGACGGCCCCTATCTGGCGATACGCGATCCGGAAGAGTTCGAAGAGGATTGCCGGGTCGCTCGCAAGCTCGGGTATCAAGGGAAGATCTGCGTCCATCCGGCGCAGGTCCCGATCGCCAATCGCCTGTTTGCACCGGAGGCCAACGAAGTGGCGTTTTGCCGGCGAGTGATCGAGGCGTTTAACGAGGCACTTGAGCGGGGGTCCGCGTCGATTACGGTCGATGGCATTTTCGTCGACTATTCCATCTTGGAAAAGGCCGAACGAATTGTCGCGCTCGCCCACATGCTGGCTGAGCGCGATACGGCGCATCACACGGCCGCGCCCGCGGCGGAACGTTCGGCAGCGACGAGGTGACCGCGTATGAGCGGTACCCCTGAAGACATCATCCAGCCTCTGACCGGCGTGCGCGTCATCGAGGTGTCAAATTATATTGCCGGCCCCTATTGCTGCACCCAGTTGGCCGAATTCGGCGCCGATGTCATCAAGGTGGAACTCCCCGGTGTGGGCGACCCCCTGCGCAACTTCGGCACCCGTATCGAGTGCGGCGAAACCCTCCCCTGGCTCAGCGAATCCCGCAACAAGAAATGCGTGACTCTCGATTTGCGCACGGATGATGGCGCCGAAATGTTGCGCCAGCTTGCGGCTAAGGCCGACGTGTTGGTGGAGAACTACCAGCCCGGGACCATGGAGCGATGGGGCCTCGGCTACGACGTTTTGGCCAGTGCCAATCGCGGCCTCATCATGGTGCGCATTTCCGGGTACGGACAAACGGGCCCCTACCGCGACCGACCGGGTTTCGGCCGCGTCGCCAACGCCTTCGGTGGCATCTCGTTCTTGGCGGGCTACCCCGACCGGGCCCCGGTCATCCCGGGCTCGGCAACGCTTGCCGATTATCTCTCGGGTCTCTATGGCGCCTACGGCGTGATGCTCGCCCTTCGTGCCCGCGAGAGTACCGGCGAAGGCCAGGTGATCGACATCGGGCTCTATGAATCGATCTTTCGCATCCTCGACGAGCTCGTCCCGGCCTACGACAAGACCAAGTTCGTGCGCCAGCGAATGGGTCCCGGCACCGTCAACGTCTGCCCCCACAACCATTACCCCACCGGCGACGGGCGTTGGGTCGCGATCGCTTGCACTACCGACAAGATTTTCGCCCGCCTCGCCGATACCATGGGCGAGCCCGAGGTGGCCGGTGATGGCAAATACGGCACATTCGAAAAGCGCTGGAGCAAGCGGGACGAAGTCGACGCTTGGGTCAGCGAGTGGACGCGCGCGCAAACGCGCGATGTGATTCTGGCAGCGTGCGACAAGGGACAGGTGCCGGCCGGACCTGTCTATGCGATCGACGAAATTTTCGAAGACCCGCACTACGCGGCGCGCGAAAACTTGTTGACCGTGGAGGACCCGCGTGTCGGCACTTTGAAAGTGCCGAACGTTGTCCCGCGCTTGACCAAAACTCCGGGAAAGGTTCGCGGACTGGGCCCGAGCCTGGGCCAGCACAATGCCGAGGTCTACGGTGATCTGCTCGGCCTCGACGCGGCCCGTCTCAAGGAATTGGCCAACAAGGGCGTCGTATAGGCGCGATCAGGACGTCCCCTGCCGCGATGCGGCGCTTTGGTTCAAGTAGGTCCCACTCGATCCGAAGTGAACCCACGTGCTCGAAAACGACATTCACCGGGAGAGGGTCATGAAGATCGCCGACAAGGAAATACCGGGCCCCAGGCGCGACTACATCGGGTACGGCCGCAACATCCCGAAGGTTGTGTGGCCGAACGATGCGCGCGTCGTCGTCAATATCATCATCAATTTCGAAGAGGGTTCCGAAGTTCACATGGCGGCCGATGGCAAGAATGAGGCCGGCCTGGCGGAACTTTCCTACGCCATGACTCCGGGCTATCGCGATCTGGCTATGGAATCGGTCTACGAATACGGTCTGCGCGCCGGCATCTGGCGGCTACAGCGCCTATTCGACCAAAAGAAAATTCCGGTCACATTCTTTGCCGCCGCGGTGGCGCTGGAACGCAACCCCGAAGTCGCCCAATGGTTGCGCGACAGCAACCACGAACCGTGCAGCCACGGCTGGCGCTGGGAAGAAGTATGGCTTCTGTCGCGCGAAGAAGAAAAGGCCCACATCGAAGCGGCGATCATATCGTTTGAGGAAACCTGCGGACAGCGGCCGCTTGGCTGGTATTGCCGCTATGGCCCGTCGGTTCACACCCGCGAACTGCTGGTCGAAGAGGGCGGCTTCGTTTACGACTCGGACGCCTACAACGACGATCTTCCCTATTACGTCGATGTCAAAGGCAAGCAGCATCTCATCTTGCCCTACACCTTCACTTACAATGACGGCCGCTACGTCATGCCGCAGGGCTTCGGGGGCCCCAATGACTTTTACGATCTCGTGAAACGCGGCTTCGATTATTACTGGGAGGAAGGCGCGACGTACCCCCGCATGATGAATATCGGCCTGCACCCGCGCCTGATCGGCCAGGCTGGCCGTATGTCGGCGCTCAGCGATTTCATCGATTATGCGCAGAAAAAGGGGGCCGTCTGGTTCGCCACTCGCCTCGAAATCGCCAACTGGTGGAACGAGCACCACCACGAGTTCGAAGTCTGAGCGGGCAAGCCCCCGGGGTGACCGGTCAGGACGCGGTTGCTCGCGCATAGGGGAGTGGTCCCCAATCAGGTGCGGAGGTACGGACGCCCTCATGATGAGGCCGGCGACCAGTGTCATTTTCAAGTGGTCGAGCGTGCCTCCAGGATCGGCGGTCGGCGCCGGTGCCAGTCGGTGACGCTCTGGTAGGCATATCCCGCGCGCAGCAGAAGTGGCTCCCCACACAAGGCCGCCTCGAGCATTACCCCGATGGGAAGACCGCCACTCGTGAAGCCGCAGGGCAAGGACAGGCTCGGCACTCCAGCGAGGCCGCCGCCATACGTAAAACGCGTAGCGTCGTGGGTAGCGGCCTTGAGGGTCCGTGAATCGTCGAGCGGAGGCGGTTCGCCCGGTGTGGTCGGCATCAACACCATGTCAACCTGCTCGAAGACGCGCCGCAAGGTCTGGCGCCACGCCTCGCGTGCCCGCAACGCCCGGGCATAGTCGACACCGGTGTAGTCCAATCCGGGCTTCATGCGCTCGTAGACCGAAGCCGAAAACTGCTCGGGATGGTTTTCGAGTCTGTCCGCGTGCACGGCGCAGATATCCGAATAGATAATCGTCTGGGCCCACGCGTGCGCGCGATCGGCTCCCTCGAGGGTAACCTCTTCGAGGACCGCGCCGAGGCTTTCAAGTACCGAGGCGGCGGCGCGCACGGCATGTTCCACGTCGGCGTCCAAGTTCTCGAAATAGAACAATTTGGGAATCCCGACGCGTTTCCCCTCTATACCGTCGCCGAGCCTCGGCAGGAAGTTCTCCAGCGCGCCGTCCTGCGATTGGGCGTCCAGTGGGTCGTGGCCCGCCAGTGCGGCGAACAGACGAGCCACGTCCTCGACCCGCCGCGCCATCGGGCCGACCGTATCGTGGGTTACGCTGACTGGCAGGATGCCGCTGATCGACAAGCGTCCGTGGGTCGGGCGCAGGCCTACGACACCGTTCATCGCGGCCGGGAGGCGCACCGATCCGCCCGTGTCGGTGCCGAGCGCGCCGACGCACATGTCCGTGGCGACGGCAGCGCCGGACCCGCCGCTTGAACCGCCCGGCACGCGGTCGAGCGCCCAGGGATTGCGGCAGACGCCGGCCACCGGATTCTCGGAGCGGATGCCGAACGCGAGTTCCTGCATGGTGGCCTTGCCGACGATCACGGCACCATTGGTGCGCAAGCGCTGGACGACCGGGGCATCGGCGTTCGGTATGCGGTCCGCCAGGAACGTCGCGCCGCTGGTGGTGCGTACGCCTGCTGTATCGATGTTGTCCTTGACGGCGACCGTCATGCCGTGCAGGAGGCCGAGCCACCGTCCGTCGGCGGCGGCAGCGTCCGCCCGCTCGGCCTCGGCCAGGGCCGCATCCTCGGTCACGGTCATGATTGCATTGACCGTCTCGTTGTAACGCCGGATATGGTCGAGGTTGGCACGGGCCTGCGCAACCGCGGTGGTCGGGGCGTTTGGCACGGCGGGATCCTCTTCGGTTCGCGAAAGGCTCAGAAGTCGCGCGACAAGGCGCGACGAGGCATCGTGCGCCGGCCGTGATCTCCGGAATTCTACCGACAAAGGCGTCGAGCAAGCCGGGGTTCGCACGAGGCTCTGGCGTTTGGAGGCGAGCCCGCACACCCACCAGGATGGAGCCGGTCGTCAGTGGCGTCAACGATGTCGAGAACAAACTGAATTGACCGGTTTATGTACCATATGAATTGACCGCTTCAGTTGTGGTTGTTGGGCCAGTGGATAAGGGGTCGGGCGCGGAGGGGCCGTCCCCTTATCCACTGGCCGGTCGCGTCGAAGCGGATCACGCGGCCTGTCTGTGGCTTGTGTTGATGGGCGATCCGTCGGCCTGGTATCGGGCCAGGCAGCGCGGCCCATGGAAGACGGCGAGGGTGCGGTCGGGGTATTCGTGGACCCGGACCCTTGCCTTGACGTAGTGGCGGCGATGGCGGTCGGGCGGGATCGCCAGCACCAGGCGTTTGTAGCGCACGGTGTTGTCGTTGGAGACGGTGCGCTCCTGCTGCACGCAGAGGATGTCGTCGAGGGTACCGGCGAAGGGCACGAAGGCGGTGCCCTCGGCTTCCGGCGGCACCGCGAAGCGGGCGTTGTGGCCTGGCAGGTAGAGCTCCTTGAGGAAGCGGTTGGCCTGGGCCATGTCGGTGATGCCGGCGAGCCTGAGCTCCTGGGGCAGGCGCTTCTGCAGGGTGGCGAACATGCGTTCCGAGCGCCCCCTTGCCTCGGGCGAGTAGGCCGGGATCAGCTCGATGCCGAGCTGGGCCAGGGCGCGGCCGAACTGGGTCGGATTGTCCTTGTCGACCGTGCCGCCGGCCTCAGGGGTGTGCCAGTAGTGGCCGGCGCGGTCGGCATAGAGCGAGCAGAACAGCCCCTTGGCCCGGATCGCCTCGGACACCCCCTGAAAGCTCGACATCGTGCCCTCTTCGGCGACGAAGAAGGCCGAGTAGATCTCACTGGTGGTGTCGTCCATGGTGACGATCAGGTCCCACCACTGATCGGGGACCCACGCGTGGCTTGAGCCGTCTTGATGCAGCATCATGCCGGGCAGCGCGCGGCGCGGCCGCTTGCGCCGGTGCGCCCCGCGCCTGGGCGCCGCCCGTCTTCGCCCATGGGCCTGCAAGCTCAGCCGCACCCAGTTGTAGCTGCGCTTGAAGGCATAGTCCGCGACCAGCTTCTCGTGGAAGTGCTTGGCGGTGAAGTCCCAGTAGCGGGTGTCGAACAGCGCCAACAGCGCCGTCACCTCGTCGACCGCCGCGCGCCGCGCCGAGACCCGGCCCAGACGGCGATCGTAGAGCCCTTCCGCGCCGTCCGCCTCATAGCGGTCGCGCCAGCGCCGGAAGGTGCGCTCTGAAACGCCGAGAACCTCCGCCGCCTCGGCTTGGCTCAAGCAACCCCGATGGGTGCGGCCGTAAACCTCCTCGAACTTCATCAATCTCAGTCCCTGCAACTGCTCTGTCCGGCGCATCCAAACCCTCCATAGCCTGGAGAGCTTCTAAATCCGGACAGATCGTCTGGTACATAAACCGGACATATCGTGTGTTAGTGACAGTCAGTGGCGTCAACGGTTGACCCGCTGCGCCCCCGCCAGGACCATGGGGTTCTCCGCGAGTTGAGAAGGAACAGGCCGTGAAGATTGTCGCGCACCCCATCGACGCGGAAGCCTTCGCCCCGTTTGGCCAAGTGCTGGAGAGCTCGGGCGATGGCAACCGGCTGGATCACGCGGCGCAGGTTGCCAACTTACGTGATCAGGCCAGGATCAATGTGTGCTTGGTGCGGGCAAGCCCCGCGTCGTTCCCGCTGACGGTGACCGATCTGGAACGCCATCCGTTTTCGTCTCAGACCTTTTTTCCGCTCCGCGCCGAGCGATATCTCGTCATCGTCGCCCCGGGAATCGGCGCCGATGCCCCCGATCCGTCGCGGTTGCAAGCCTTCATCGTCCAGGGTCACCAAGGCGTGAACTACACGGTGGGGACCTGGCACCACCCTCTGGCAACGATCGGCACGGCCGGCGAGTTCGGAGTCCTGATGTGAGAGGCCGGCGGCCCGCGCGACACCGACTGGTGGAATGTCACAGAGCCGGTAATTGTCACTCTAGAGTAGGCATCTGCTGCGGCGCCAGCAAATCTGGAGTTGACCCTCCGTGCCGTGTGAGAGAACTTGCCGTAGAGAGAGAGCATCAGCCATTCCGGCTCGCAACAAGATGGGTTGGGAGGGAGCATGCCGGCCGACGATGTGGCCGGCCCTTGTGCCGCGGGTTCCGCGCCGAAACGAGGCTCAAGTCGAGGAGGCCCGGTAGAAGATTATCGTCAACGATGGAAGTAGGCGAAAAAGCCGCCTCTTCTGGGGCCTGAAGCGCAGTACGATGCCTCACGCACTCGTGGGGTTCGCGGTTGCGGACCACACTTTGGGGAGCCCAGAATCATAATCATACAGGAGAGGAGACAGGCAATGTTCAGAGTACCAATCGGTTCGGCTGCCGCGGTTGCCGTGGCGGCTACGGTTTGGTTCGGCCACAGCGCGCCCGTCGCCGCGCAGGCTGATCTCGAAGCTGCCCGCGCGATGGTGGAGGCCCACAAAACCCTGCCGGGATTCCAAGCCCCGGGTCCTGCGTTCGACGCCCAGGCATGCATGGCCGGAAAACGGATCATGACCATACCCGTCTCGAGCGCCAATCCGTTCACCAAGAACATCGCCTTGGCGATGATCGAAGCGGGTAAAGAGGTGGGTTTTGAAGTAGTCGAATGGGAGAACCAAGCCCAACCGACCCAATGGGTGCAGGGGATCAACTTCGCGATCAACGAAGGCTTCGACTTGATCGATCTGCTAGGCGGAGTCGACCCAAAGGTGATCGGGCCGCAAATCAAGGCGGCGCGTGACGCCAGCATAAAGGTCAAGACTTCTCACTTCTATGACCTTACCCAAGAGCCGATCTACACGACCGTCGGCATCGATGGCGTCGTACCCCTGAGCTTCAACCGGGTGGGACGGATACTCGCCAATTGGGCCATCACCCAGACCAACGGCAATGCCAACGTCCTGATCATCGGTTCGGATGAGATCGTGCCCACGGCGCCCTTCGTCGCGGGCATCCGGGATGAACTGGCGAAGAATTGCCCGGGATGCGAAGAAGTTGGCTACATCAACGCGCCGGTGCCCGAATGGTCGACCAAGATTCAATCGAGCGTACAGTCTGCATTGCTCGCAAACCCGGACATCAACTACATCATTCCAATCTACGATTCGATGTCGCAGTTCGTGGTCCCTGCAGTGCGCATATCGGGCCGGGGTGGAAACGTAAAGATTGCCACCTTCAACGGGACACCCTTCGTGATCGACTTGATCCAACAGGGCGAGGTCGAGATGGACGTAGGCGAAAGCCTCGGCTGGATCGGCCGCGCGATTATCGATTCGCACATGCGTACGCTGTGCGGCCTTGAAGAGCCCGATGAATTGAACGTCCCGTTCTATTTGTTCACGGAAGCAAACGCGAAGGACGCCGGCACCCCGGCGGACTACGACCGCGGCTACGGAGACACACACGTCGTCGGCTTCCGCAAGTTGTGGGGCCTCGAGTAAGTGACCCTCACGGCCGAGGCCATCGAGGGGGCGCCGGATTCCGGCGCCCCAGCTCTATTGGCGCGGCATCTGTCCAAGAGCTTCGGGGGCGAACGGGCACTGGACGACGTCACGATTAATACCCGCCGCGGCGAAGTGCATGGTCTCGTGGGCGAGAACGGTTCGGGCAAGTCGACCTTCATCAAGGTGCTGTCCGGGTTTCATGCCCCTGACCCAGGCGGCTACCTCGAAATCTACGGCAAGACGGTGCCGCTGCCGCTCGCGCCAGGTCGGTTCCGCGAATTGGGGCTCGCCTTCGTGCACCAGCAGCTCGGACTCGTGCCGTCCCTTACCGTGCTCGAAAACCTCAAGATCGGGGACTTCGTGTCCCACAACAGCCTTCACATCGCGTGGGATGCAGAGAGGCGCAAAGCAGAAGAAACGTTTGCCCGATTCGGGGTGAGCATCGACCCGACCGTCCGGGTCGACGAAATTCCGCAGGTCGAGCGGGCATTGCTGGCGATCGTGAGAGCGTTCCAGGACATCCGCGCCGAGCGCGAGGCGCACGGAAACCCGGGCATCCTGTTTCTCGACGAACCCACGCCCTTCCTACCCAAACAGGGTGTCGAGCAGCTGATCGATCTGGTGCGCGGCATCGTCGAGGAGGGGACCAGCGTGATCTTCGTCTCGCACGACGTTGACGAGGTCTTGGCGCTGACAGACCGTGCGACGGTCTTGCGTGACGGCCGTGTCGCGGGAACGCTGGTTACGGCGGACGCGACGAAACAGGATTTCGTGGAGACCATCCTGGGTCGCCGTGTCGAACCCTTTCTGGCGGAGGCCCTCGATCACACAGGGCAAGAAGTTGACATCGCGATCACCAATCTGACCGGCGGAAGCGTGAGGAACGTAAGCATCGAACTTCACAAAGGCGAGGTGCTGGGCCTGACGGGCCTGATCGGCTCGGGATTCGACGATGTTCTTTATTTGGTGTTCGGCGCTACCCCGGCAACGGAGGGCGTACTTCGCCTCAACGGCAAGACCATCGACCTTGAGCACACGTCGCCCGGAGCTGCCATGAAAAACGGCATCGCCCTTCTGCCGTCCGACCGTCAGGGCGCCGGCGGCGTGGGCGACCTGTCGATTTCGGACAACGTAACCCTGCCGGTTCTGCGCAAGTTTTTTAGAGGATTTGGTCTCGATCGCGGGGCCATGCAGCGATCGACCCGCGATCTCGGGGCAAAACACGACGTCAGGCCTAACGCGCCGCAAATGCAGTTTCAGAGCCTGAGTGGCGGCAACCAACAAAAGGTGCTGTTCGCCAAGTGGCTTCAGACCGAGCCCTCGTTGCTGCTTCTCGACGAGCCGACGCAAGGGGTCGATGTTGGCGCGCGGCAGCAAGTGTTCAAGGCGATCACGGAAGCTGCGAAAGGCGGCACGATGGTGATCTGCGCCAGCACCGACTACGAACAGTTGGCGGCGATTTGCGACCGCGTGCTGATTCTCGCGCGTGGCAAGATCGTCCAGCAACTAGCAGGATCCGATGTCAACAAGGACCGCATCGCCGAAACGACGCTTCTCAGCATGTCGGCAAGGAGCGCGTAGTTCGGAAAAATCATGCCGGAGCTAAAGCCGTCCCAGAACGAAGTACCGGCGACCGTGCGCGCTGGCGAGGGGCGCGGCGCCAGATTCAATTGGGTCGCGCAGGCCGAACGCTACGGGCTCATCCTAGCCTGGATCGCGGTCATCGTTTTCTTCAGCATCGTCGGTCCCGAGTCCTTCCTGAAATGGCAGACATTTTCGACCATCGTGTTCGGGTCCAACTCAGTCCTGCTGCTGCTCACGCTCGGCCTCATCATTCCGCTGACATCGGGCGACTTCGACGTTTCCATCGCCAATGTCCTGATCTTCTCGGCGATGCTGTTCGCTGTTCTCAACCGAACCGGCGGCGGCTTCGAGTGGCCTTTGATTCCCACGATGCTGGTGTGCCTGGCGGTGGGCGTGGCGGTCGGCCTCATCAACGCTTTCTTTATCGTCTTTTTCCGCATCCACTCGCTGATCGTGACACTGGGAACCGCGTCGGTCCTTCAGGGCCTGACATTCTGGATCAGCAGTTCGATGACTCTCAGCGGGATTTCGTCGACACTGATCGAATGGGTGATCGTGCGGCGGCTGTTCAGCATTCCGCTCGCGTTCTACTACGCCATGGCTCTGGGCGCGGTCATTTGGTACATCTTCGAATACACGGCGATGGGCCGGCAGCTCATGTTTGTGGGGCGGGGACGCGAGGTCGCGCGGCTCAGCGGGATCCGGGTGGGCCGGGTCAGGGCCGTAAGTCTCGCGGCATCGTCGTTGATTGCGTCGATGGCGGGCATTCTCAATGTCGGCACCACTGGCGGTGCCGACCCGTTATCGGGAAACTTGCTGCTGTTGCCGGCGTTCGCGGCGGCGTTTCTTGGCGCCACCAGCATTGTCCCGGGGCGGTTCAACCCGCTGGGCTCAATCCTGGCGGTGTTTTTCCTGTTGACCGGGATTACAGGCCTGAATTTCCTCGGCGCCGACACCTTCGTGCAGAACCTGTTCAACGGCGCCGCGCTGGTGATGGCGGTAACGCTGTCGCAACTCGTGCGCGGGCGCCCCGAACAAAGTTTGACCTGACCGCCCCTCGCAACCGCCTTTCGGCGTCAGCCCCGCCTTCACAACCCGTTGCGGTGCGATTCCCTGAGCGAGGAATTCGCATCCGCTATCACGTCTTCCGCTTCGCGTGTGAGCCTGTACCGATCATTGGTACTCTCCCAGCTTTGGTACCGGGACTGAGCCCCGCGCAGGACTGCTAGGCCGTCGGTGTCGTCGGACGTTACTCCGCCGCCTTCGCCCAGTCGTCCCTCGCCACCTGCCCGGCGAGACGCGTGGCCCGGCGGTCGAACCGGGGCTGGCTCGGCGGATCGAACGACGTTTCTGCCTTGCAGCGCGCCTTCAACTCATCGACGGTTCCGCCAAAGTCGAACAATTTGGGGTCGCCGCGCTCCTTCGACAGCTTGGCCCGCAACGCCTCGGTGGCTTGTTTGTCGACGGAAAGGTCATCGTTGAGCACCACACCGTAACGCCTGGCGCCCTCGACGGTGACGAGGCCGCGGTCGACATCGCGTGCGACCAGGTTCGCCTCGCGCTTATAGGGATCGCCCCAGCCGCCGCCGCCCCAGGTGTTGAAGTACAGGATGTCCCCCTCCTCCACCGTTATGTTGTCGCATTTCGAAGGCAGGAGCTCCTGGCTGCCGTCACGCCGCACCATGAGCTTGGTGCTGCGCATCCCGGGCGATCCGCCGTTGACACCCCAGGGATAGGTGAGCCAACGATCGTCGTGGATGGCGATTTTGCCGGGCTCGAGGAAGCGGTAGCCGGTGGTGATACCGTTACCGCCACGGTGCAGGCCGGTCCCGCCGGAGTCTGGAATCGTCTCATAGGTGTCGATCCGGAGCGGGAAATAGGCCTCGAGGTATTCGTTCGGCACATTGGTGAAATCGGGCCAGAGCGAATGCCCGTCCGCACCGTCGCCGGAGGGACGGCCCGGTATGCCGCCGAAGCCGATCTGGTAGAGCTGGAACCACTCGCCTTTCTTGTCGTAGCCCGAATACATGAAGTGCGGGCTGGTTGAGAACCCGGCGGCATTGAGGAAGTCGGGCGCGCCTTGGCCCAATAGACCACCCATGACGTCGAAAATGCGCCCAAGCGCATGCGTGCGGCACGAAAGCGCCGCCGGTCTGATGGGCTTCAGCAGTGTCCCCTCTGGGATCCGCACCTCCAACAGGTCATAAAAGCCGTCGTTGAAGAGAATCTGAGGATCGAACACCTTGATCATGAAGACACCAACGAACATCTTGAACAGCTCTTCGTTGAGATAGAAGTTCACCGAACCCATGGACTGAGGATCGGTGCCCGTGAAGTCCCAGATCTGTTTCTCGCCCTCGCGCCACATCGTGCAGGCGATCTTGTACGGGCCCATGCCCATGCCGTCGTCGCAAATGTAGTCCTCGAAGTACTGCTTCTCCTCAGGGATGTTGGTCATGATGAGGTGGCGCATCGCGCGCTTGTTACGGTCCAGCACCAGTTCGAGCGTCGTGTGGTAGACGTCATCGCCGAAGCGCTCCACCAGGTCGAGCACACGCTTTTCCGCCAACCGGCAGGCGGCGACGATGGCGTTGAAGTCGCTGCGGTTCCACTGTGGCAGCCGGCAGTTGTGCAGGATGAGATTCAGAATGTCTTCTTGCAGGACGCCGTTCTTGTACATCTTCGTAGGCGGAATCTGAATGCCTTCCTCGTATATCTGCTCAGCGTCCGTGGGCAGGCTGCCCGGCACTTTGCCCCCGATGTCCGTCATGTGACCGAACATCGCGACCCAACTGATAAGACGCTGGTCCTTGAAGACGGGCAACAGCACGAGCCAATCGGGAAGGTGGCTGACGGCCGCTTCGCAACTGTAGGGGTCATTGGTGAGGATGATGTCGCCTTCCTCGATTGTGCCGTCATAGGCTTTTTTGAAGCCATGAATGAACGAGCCGAACTGACCGACGACCATCTTGCCGTCGCGGTTGGCGATCATTGGGAATTCGTCGTTCTGTTCCCGTATTCCCGGCGACATGGCGGTGCGGTACAGAACGGCGTCCATCTCGAGGCGCGTCGATCTGAGCGAACTCTCGATGATATCGAGGGTGATCGGATCGACTTTTACCTTTTTGAACTTCTTGCTGTTGTGCTCGATGATCTTGGCTGGCATATCCGCTCTCCGTTACATCAGCTAACCGGCCGAATCAGAATGTTCCCGACACGATCAAGCTCCCCGTAGTGCTTGGGCAGGATCAGTGTCGTGGAGTCCATTTCCGTGACGATGGCGGGGCCGACGATCTTGTTGCCGGC
The DNA here is from genome assembly GCA_965248765.1 of Alphaproteobacteria bacterium. GTDB lineage: Bacteria > Pseudomonadota > Alphaproteobacteria > VGEJ01 > VGEJ01 > CBDFKF01. The sequence continues at coordinate 1,352,613 of CBDFKF010000004.1, read as the reverse complement.
CCTTAGCCTGCTGCGATCGTAAACCGTAGCCTTTCGGTTCTTGCTCTCGACGTAAAGTTCAGTGCTGCCCAGCTTGGCTTCCTTTGGCGGCGTGTCGTGGCCCTTCGGGACTCGCTTTGCTTTGACTGTGGTCGCGTTTCCCTGCACCACCGCACGCAAATTGACGATTTCGTGTTCCACATCGAGTGCGAACGTAAACATCTGCGTGTGCTCTTTGTCGAAACTCTTGGCGACCGCTTCGAGACCATTCTTGTTGAACGACTGCAGTTCGACATCGACGGTGAGCACGAGCCCCTGGCCGTGATAGCGGACATCGACCTGAAAGTGCGCCGTCTGGTCGGAGCGCGGCACGTTTTCGACATCGAGCGCCTTGGCTGCGCTTTTCTGCAGATCCTGGAGGACCCGCCGGACCTCGCGATTGCTGGCGTCCTTGAACATCCGGATGAAGGTCATCGATGCTTCGTCCCGCAACCGGGTGGTCGCATCCCCATAGGCACACAGGACGCCAGGCGAGGGTGGTACGATCACCGGCCAAGAATTGATGAGCTTGCCGAGTGCGTTCGCGTGCATTGGACCGGCGCCGCCGAAAGCAACGAGGGCAAAGTCGCGGGGGTCGAACCCCTGCTCCACCGAAACCAACCTCAACGCACCAAACATGTTCTCGTTAACGATGTCGATAACGCCCTGGGCGGCCAGTTTGAGCGGCAGTCCTAGGCCATCGGCGATTTTTTGTACGGCTTGAATAGCCTTGTCGCGATTGAGTGCCATTTCGCCGGCCAGGCGAGCGGTATCGGGCAGGACCCCGAGCACGACGTTGGCGTCGGTCACGGTCGGCTCTTCTCCGCCCCAACCGTAGGCCGCGGGCCCCGGTGAGGCGCCCGCGCTTTGCGGACCCACACGCAGCGCCCCGGTCAACTCGGGCACATGCGCGATCGAGCCGCCGCCAGCGCCCACGGTGCGCACATCCACCGAGGCCGCCCTTACCGTTACATCGCCGACCGTCGTCTCCCGTCGGGCGCGGGCAACGCCGTTTTGTACCAGGCATACGTCCGTCGAGGTGCCGCCCATATCGAAGGTGAGAAGGTTCTTGAAACCGGCCTGCTGCGCGATCCACTGGGCGCCGGCGACACCTCCGGCCGGTCCGCTCATGAGCATGCTTACCGGGTAGTTCTCGGCCGCCCCGACCGAGGCGAGACCGCCGTCAGAGCGCAGCACATGAAGCTGTATGTCCTTCATGCGCCGCTTGAGGTCGCGCTGCAAGCTCTTGATATATTCCGAGACCACCGGACGCACGTACGAGTTCGCCACCGTGGTTAGTGTGCGCTCGTATTCCTGCATCTCGGGAACCACATCCGAGGAAATAGACACGGGTACCTTCGGCATGACATCGAGGGCTATGTCGCGGACTCGCCGTTCATGATCTCCGTTGGCGAACGAATTGATCAATGAGACGGTGAGCGCCTCGATCTTGCGTATTTTTAGGTACCGCAGCTTCTTCCTGAGGTCCGCTTCATCGAGGTCGCGCACGACCTCGCCTGTCGCGCCAACGCGTTCGTCGGCCTCGACCGTCAGTTCCAGCGGTGCCAGCGGATCGCTCTTGTTGTAGATGACCCAGCCGCCCAGGCCGCCGGGTACGAACGATCGTGCGATCTGCAAGTTCTGGCGGTAGCCCTTGGTCGTGAGCAAACCCACGCGTGCGCCTGCGCCGGTCAATATGGTGTTGGTGGCGACCGTCGTGCCGTGCATCACATGGGTAATCTCCTCGGAAGCGATACCGGCCGTCCGGCAGACCTTGTCGATGCCGGCGAGAACGCCGATCGAGGAATCCTCGGGCGTCGACGGCACTTTCGCCATGTGGGTTGCGCCGCTGGATTCGTTGATCAGGAGTAGATCGGTGAAGGTACCCCCGACATCGACACCCAGACGATAAGACATTGCCGATTCTCCCTCCAAATCACGCGCTCAGGGCCGTTTCGGCCTCTGGAAACCACCCGTGAACGGGCTAAGCACGTGCTTGGACTATCGAGCCGCTGCCCGCTTGAGTCAACGTGCCGGCTGGCAAGGCCTGGGGCGCCCGCACGTTGGTGAGCAATGCCGTGTGGGCCGGGGGGTTGGCGGTTTTGGAAATCCCTGGCTGGTTACGAGGGCTCGGCAAGCGCTGAGAGAGAGGGAGGACGCCATGCCCAAGGTTCAAGCCAACGGGATCAGCAAACGGATCGAGAGCCCGACCCTCGTCATCACCGCGGCGAAGGACACGTTGACGCCGATGTTCACGGCGCCCTCCGGTGCCGGCGCACAATGGGTGGCCGACAATATCAAGGACTGCGAACTAAAGGTTTACGACAACATCGGCCATGCCGATCTGGTCGAGGCTCCCGACGAAACCATCGCAACCACGATTGCCTTTCTGAGGCGGGCCGAAAAGAAAGTCTTGGGCTGACCGGGCTCAGGGTTTCGGCACGATCCTGCCGAGCATGTCTCGGTTCGCCACCAGCGCCGCCGCCTCGCGCGATCAACCCCGCTTAGCGGCGGTCTACATCCGCCGGCCGTCCAGGCGGTGCGGGATGGGAAGCAAGCTCGCGGCAAACAGAGCGGCAGCCGCGACCACGATGGATGGCCCCGAGGGCGTGTCGAGCACAAGCGAGGCGTGGAGCCCAAGGACCACGGCGATGACCCCCATTACCGCGGCGCCGATAGCCATTTGCTCCGGCGTGCGCGCGAAACGCCGGGCGGCGGCCGCGGGAATGATCAACAGCGATGTGATCAGCAGGATGCCGACGAGCTTCATGGCGAGCGCAATGACCAGCGCAATGAGCACCATGAAGATGATCCTCACGCGGAACGTCGGCACTCCTTCGGCGCGGGCGAGATCTTCGTGGACAGTCGCCGCGAGAAGTGGCCGCCAGATGGCGAGTAGGGCCAGGAGCACGGCGGCGCCGCCACCATAGATCCACAGGATCTCGGCCCGTGTGACGGCGAGGATGTCGCCGAACAGATAGCCCAAGAGGTCAAGGCGCAGCCAGGCCATGAGGCCGATGGCGACGAGCCCGAGCGAGAGCGACGCGTGAGACAAAATGCCAAGAAGAGCGTCTGCCGACAGCCACGGTCGCTGCTGCAACGAGACCAGCATCAACGCGACCAGCAGTGTTACGGCGACGACGCCAATAGTGAGATGCACATCAAGCAGAAAGCCGAGGGCGACGCCCAACAGTGCAGAGTGCGCCATCGTGTCGCCGAAGTATGCCATGCGACGCCAGACAATGAAGCAGCCGAGTGGGCCGGCAACGACGGCCACGCCGATGCCAGCAATCAGAGCGCGCACGAAGAAATCGGCGAGCATCACGCGCCCCGCCGCCCCGGGCTATCGGTATCTGCGGCCTCGGCGCCAAGTTGGTCGAGATTAACGACCTCGCCCGATACCGTGTGTGTATGATCGTGATCGTGGGTGTAGACGGCGAGCGCTTCGGCCGCCCGTGGCCCGAACAGTCGGACGTACTCAGGGTCCTGACCCACGGCATCGGCCGTGCCGGCGCAGCACACGTGGCGATTGAGACAGATGACGTGATCGGTGGCCGCCATGACCATGTGGAGGTCGTGCGAGACCATGATCACGCTGCAGCTGCGGCGCCGGCGCAATTCACCGATGAGCTCGTAAAGGGCCGCTTCACCGGCGAAGTCGACGCCCTGTACCGGCTCATCGAGGACCAGGAGATCAGGATCGGCGAGTAGCGTGCGCGCGAGCAGCATGCGCTGCAGCTCGCCGCCGGACAGCGATTGGACAGCCGCATCGATCAGATGGGCGACGCCGGTCTCTCCAAGAGCTGTTTCGACGCGGTGCCGCGGGCGCCTCACCGTCAGCGTCATCAGCCTCGCCACCGTGATCGGCAGGACCGGGTCGAGTTGGAGGTGTTGAGGGAGGTAGCCGACACGAAGCCCCTCGCGCCGCCGGATGCTGCCGGCCGTGGGGCGGAGCAGGCCGAGCAGTAGCTTCAATAAAGTTGTCTTACCGGCGCCATTCGGCCCGATGATGGTGATGATGGTGGCGGGACCCACGGCCAAGTCGACGTTATCGACTAGCGTGTGGCGGTCGTGGCGGAGCGTGAGCCTTTTCGCCTCGATCAGCGCCGGCGGTGCGGCGCCCCCGACTTGTCCGACCGACGTCGGCTCACACCGCCGCGCCACGATCGGTATCCCCACGACAATTGACACACACGCCGGCGATCTCGATGACCGGCGAGGCAACTTCGAAACCGACTTCAGTGGCTGCGCCGGCAATCGCCCGATCGACAGCCGGATCGGTGAGCTCTCCGATTACGCCGCAGTGCCGGCAGATCAGGAACTGAGCGCCGTGCGCGGCGCCAGGACGCGGGCAGCTCACGTAAGCGTTGAGACTGGCGAGGCGGTGCACCAAGCCCTGCTCGATTAGAAAATCGAGGGCGCGATAAACAGTGATAGGTGCCGGCCGTCGTCCCTCGTGGGGGAGTCGCTCCATGATCTCGTATGCGCCGATGGCGGCGTGGCTCTCCGCGACGACCTCAAGCACACGGCGCCGCTGGGCCGTGAAGCGGACCTTGCGGTCATGGCAAAGGTCCTCGGCGTCGGCGAGTATCGCCGCAACGCAGCTCTGATGGTTGTGGTGCGCGCTCGGAAAGGTGGAGAAGGGCTGCATGGAGTTGCCTCGCGTTCCGTGGCGGGTGGACCTGCGACGCAGTGCTGTTGAGACGTTATACTATAACACGTCCTGGTGAGGCAGCGAAGAAGACGGGAGCGGGCGGGAGGCGCAATGTTCCGAACGTTTTGCGCGATAGGCGCCGGACTAGCGCTGTGGACGTCCGCAGTCGAGGCCGCCGCTGCCGAGACGCCGGAGGTCGTCGCGAGCATCAAGGCCGTTCACTCGCTCGTGGCTGGCGTCATGGCCGGCGTTGGCGAGCCGACACTACTGGTCAAGGGTGGCGCGTCGCCGCATACGTACGCGCTCAGGCCGTCGGAAGCTGCGGCGTTGCAACGGGCCGACGTCGTTTTTTGGATCGGCGCGGAGATGGAGACCTTCCTGGAACGGCCCCTGGCGGCGCTTCCGCGCAGCGCCCGCGCGGTGGCGCTGCACGAAGTGCCTGGCGTCAGGCTACTAGCGTTTCGCGAAGGTGACGACTGGGGCACGCGCGCCCATGACGAAGGGGACGAGCTTCGCCACGAGGGTGGCAAGGACCAAGGTCAAAACCACGGCGATGCGCGCGATCACCAACACGCGCGCGGCGCGATCAACATGCACCTATGGCTCGATCCCGTGAACGCGATGGCGGTTGTGGAGCAGATCGTGGCGACCCTGAGCGATGCTGATCCGGCCAACGCGGCTTCGTACGAGGCCAATGGGGCCGCGGTGCGGGCGCGCCTTGCCGAACTAGACGTGACACTGGAACGCGAGCTCGCGTCGATCAAGGACCGATCGTATATCGTTTTTCATGACGCCTACCCATACTTCGACGCGCGCTACGGTCTGAAGCCGGCCGGCTCGATCACGGTCAGTCCGGAACGCATGCCGGGCGCCGCGAAGCTGTTCGACGTGCGCAAGAAGATCCTCGAGACGGGCGCGACATGTGTGTTCGCCGAGCCAGAGTTCAGGCCCGCGGTCGTGCGAACCGTCATCGAGGGGAGCGGCGCGCGCACCGGCGTTCTCGACCCCATGGGCGCAGATCTGGAGCCCGGCGCGGACGCCTACTTCGTGCTGATGCGTAACCTCGCCAAGTCACTCACCGCCTGCCTCAAGCCGACAAGCTGATCGTCTGGGGAGCCGGGCGCGGGGGCTTTGCGCCGCCCTTTTCTGCTTTGATGTTCGCGGAACGATGCATTACGTCGGCATCTTGTCGATGATCGTCGGCCAGCCCTCGCGGTCGGCGATGATCGCATCGATCATCTTGGTCTCGCCCTTCTTGCGAATGATCCGCCGCCACTCCCCGGCCACAACCTTCATCGCCTCCGCGGCCGTCTGTTGGCCGGCGAAGCACCGCTGGAGATTCTCATCGAGTATCTGGTGCATCGCGCCGGTCCCTGACAATTTCAACATCGGCGCCGCCCGCTGGATCGTTTCCGGCAGGATATCGGCCACGTAGGGCCTATACGCCTCCCGGATCAGCGGATCCTCCAACGTGGATGTCATGAAGGGATCCATGTAGCCGGCCGGGTTGGCGCTGAGCCACGGATAGAGCGTGGTTGAGCTCGCCCACTGACCGAACAGGTACGCCGCCTCGGGATATTCGCTCTGGGTCGAGATGCCCATGGTAGCGCTGCCGAAGAGACAAGACCGCCGCACCAAATCGTCGCCGAACTGACGGCCGATTGGCAGGTGACAGTCGAGCTTGCCGCCGACCTTCGTCGGCAACCAGTTCACCGCTTCGTCCTCCGGAAGGTCTGCGAATTTGGGAATATTGGGCGGCGAATCCATCATCGCCGAGGTGCCTCCGGCCATGCTGCCGTAGGCTTCGAACCAGCTCCAGGTGTAGGAGGCGCCGTTGCCCGAATACTTGCCGTACTCGAGGTGCTTCTCGGTGACCTCGATGCCGATATCGGTATCGATCTGTGGGTTACCTTCCAAGTCGAACAGGTACAGGTTGGGCTTGTCCATGGTGATGAAGCGCTTGAACCACGTCGATATTCCCCACACCGTGCCCATGTATTGGGTGTGGCCATTAATCCCCGTGCTGTTGAAGTACTCGGCGACGTCATCAGCCTGGTCCCACGTGTCCGGCGGATGCAAGGCATAGCCGTATTTGTCGCCGAAGGCCTTCTGGTGCTGGGCGTCGGCGAACAGGTCCTTGCGGTGGACCCAGGTGTAGAAATCGCCGTCGAACGACAGGCCCACGATCTTGCCATCGTACTTGTAGAGTACGTCGAAGACCTTGTCGTTCGGCACGCCCCTTTCAGGATCGCGCCAATCCGGTTTGTGCTTGGCGACGTAGTCATCGAGCGGAACGAGGCCGCCGGCGTCGTAGAAGTCGCCATAGTAATTCACGAGCAGGGCGTAGATGTCGTATTGACCGGCCCCGGTCGTCACGTCCTGCAGCATCTTCACGTACGCGTCGTCGAGCGACACCCCGACCACCTCGACCGGTACGCCGGTTTCCTGCTCCCAGAGGTCGAGCGTGGTCGGTGCTCCCGGCGGGTTCGGGTTGATGAAGTGGCCAACCGCGCCGTCGAGGCACGCCATGACGATCTTCTCGGGCGCCTTGCCCTCGGCCTTGAGCTTCCGCATCGCCTCGGCAGCCCGCCAAGCGGCGTTCGATTCGTCGTACTGATAGCGCTCGGCGCCCTCGAAGCCGGTCGGACCGCCGACCATGCCCGGCGCCAAACCGGCAGCCCGCGCCCGCGGCAGAAGGTATTTCGGCGCGATTCCGGCGGCCGCCGTGAGCGCGAAGCCCGCGGCCCCGGTCTTGAGCGCCTGGCGGCGTGTGGTTTTCATTTTGCTTGTGCGTTCGCTCATGTAACTCCCTCCCTGGGGCATCCCTATGAAAGTCCTTGCCGAAGCGGTTATTCCGGCGCCGAACTGTTCCGCAACAAGGCCAAAGAGTCAACAACAGGCTCGCCACGATGCCGTGACGTAGGCAATTTGCGTCATAGCGTGGCGTGCGGCACGATATCATTGGGCGCTGCCAACGGCGCTCGATGGCCTGGCGGCAGGGAGACGATGCGATGGGCTACCCGACGGTGACTGGCCACGAGGCGGCGCGTTTCAACGAGGATGGGTTTCTGATCAAGCGGGCCTTCTTCGACAACGAAGAGGCCGAGCTGATGCAGCGGGCGCTCATCGAGGACGAGGGCATCAGTGACGATGCCAACAACATGGCGATCCTCGACGGCCAGGGTCACACCACCGATACGATCCTGTGGACCGAGCCCGGTGATGACCTGTTCGGTGCGATCGCGCGCTGTGAGCGCATGGTCAATGGCGTTGAGCTCGCACTCGGCGGCGAGGTCTACCATTACCACTCCAAGCTGACGCTCAAGGCGCCGCGGACCGGCGGGGCGTGGAATTGGCACCAGGATTACGGCTACTGGTACTTCAACGGCAACTTGTTCCCGCACATGCTGAGCGTGATGATCGCGATCAGCGAAACCGACCGTGAGAACGGCTGTCTCCAGGTGCTCAAGGGCTCGCACCACATGGGCCGGCTCGACCACATGTTGGTGGAGGGCCAAACAACGGCCGATCCCGAGCGTGTCGAGCACGCGCTTGAGGTTCTCGATGTCGTCCACGGCGAGCTATCGCCGGGGGATGCGCTATTCCTACACTGCAACACGCTGCACGGCTCCGGCCAGAACACCTCAGACCGCAACCGTAACGTGCTCCTGTGTTGCTACAACGCGGCGCGGAACAACCCGTACATGGAGCACCATTTCCCGCGCTATACGCGGCTGGACAAGTTGCCCGACAGCGCGGTCATGGAGCGCGGCAATGTTCGCGCTGGCAACGCTCGGGTCTTCATGCACCCCGACCGCATCCCCGACGAGCAAGTCAGCCTGACCGTGAAATCGGAGGCTGAGCTGGGAAACTGAGGGGCGCGGCTGCGCCTCAAGGGAGCGATGTTATGGGCTATCCCCGGGTGACCGCCGAAGAGGCGGCGCGTTTCAATGAGGATGGGTTCTTGATCAAGCGGGCCTTCTTCGATGAGGAAGAAGCCGAGCTGATGCGGCACGCGCTTTTGGAGGACGAGGGGATTGGCGATCATGCCAACAATATGGCGATCCTCGACGGCCAGGGGCGCACCACGGACACCATCCTATGGACGGAGCCTGGCGATGATCTTTTCGGGGCGATCGCTCGCTGCCAGCGCATGGTCGACGGCGTCGGGCTCCTGCTCGGCGGCGAGGTGTACCACTATCACTCGAAGCTGACGTTGAAGGCACCACGCACTGGCGGTGCGTGGAACTGGCACCAGGACTACGGCTACTGGTACTTCAACGGCAACCTATTCCCCCACATGTTGAGCGTGATGATCGCGATCACCGATGCCAACCGTGACAACGGTTGTCTGCAGGTGCTCAAGGGCTCACACCAGATGGGGCGCCAGGACCACATGCTGGTGGAAGGGCAGACCACGGCCGACCCGGAGCGCGTCGAGCACGCGCTGAAGATGCTCGATGTCGTCCATGGCGAGCTTGCGCCGGGCGATGCGCTCTTCCTGCACTGCAACACGCTGCACGGTTCGGACCAGAACACATCGGATCGTAACCGCGACGTCCTCTTATGCTGCTACAACGCTGCACGCAACGACCCGTACAAAGAGCACCACATGCCGCGCTACACGCCGCTCAAGAGACTGCCGGACAGCGCGGTCAAGGAGCGCGGTCACGTGCGTGCCGGCAGGGCTAGGCGTTTCATGCATCCTGAGGATCATCCCCACGATCAAGTGACGCTGACTGCGAAGTCAGAGGTCGAGCTGGACGCCTGAGCGGCACGCGGCGGGAGGAGTTCATGCAGAAATTGCTCGTCTATCAATCCATGTGGGCGATGGAGCGGCGGCAGCCCGACGGCGAGGAATGGCCGCTCGATCAGAAGCTTGAGATGATCCGCGATGCCGGGTTCAACGGCGTCGGCTTCCATGATCCCTCGACAGCAGAGGTCGTAACCGAATTCTTACGGACGAATGGGATGACGGGCGCGGCGTTCTGCTTTCCGAAGACCGCCGAGGAGCTCGAGCCGATGATCGAGCAGGTGGCAGCGTTCGGACCTGTGATCGACCACCTCAACGTGCAACCTGACGTCAAGCCCTATGCCCTGGAAGAGGCGGTGCCGATCGTCGAGGGCTGGCAGCGCATCGCCGCCGACGCGCCGTTCCCGGTGCATATCGAGACCCACCGGGATCGGATGACGACGGATCTATTCTTCACTCTCCATCTCCTAGATCGTTTCCCCGATCTTCGCCTCACCGGCGATATCTCGCACTTTCTCGTCGGGCGTGAGTTTGCCTGGCCGATCTCCGATGAGAACCACGCACTGATGCACCGCATCCTCGACAATTGCTGGGGGTTTCACGGGCGGGTCGCCAGCCGTGAGCAGGTGCAGATCCAGATCAGCTTCCGCCATCACAAGGACTGGGTGGATCTGTTCATGGATTGGTGGGAATACGGGTTCCGCAGCTGGCGGCGACGCGCGCACGCAGACGCGACACTGACCTTCTTGTGCGAGCTAGGCCCGCGCGAATACGCAATAACCGGCGCCGACGGCTACGAGCTTTCCGACCGCTGGGAAGAGACGCTGATGATGAAGGACATGATCCGCGACCTCTGGCAGCGCATCGAGGCGGACCAGCAGACTAGCTAACGCCGCCCGTAGCGCGCGCACTCAGCTGCAGGAACCACCGGTCAGAAGGGCGAAGTGACTGAGCGGCGTTCAGGGTAGCTGCACGCACTGCGCCAGGGCTGCCACGGCGGCTCTCTTGAATCCAGATTCCTCCGTATCAACGGCGGTCGCATTGTGTAAGCCGCCGCCCGGTGTGGCTTGGAAAGCGATGCCGGCAACCGTTCCCTCGATCACCTCTCGTGGCGTTGCGCCTGCCGCGGTGGCGCGCCCGATCCCGGTCATCTCAATGCCCTGATCCGCGACGATTACGCGACCCACCACGACGATCTCGTCGCGATCGCGACGCTGGTCCGTGATCTCGAAACGCCAACGATCGCCGAACCACTCGTCTAGGACACCGGCGGATGGGGTGGATCGTGCATTGAAATCCGAGGAAGGGACGGTGAGTGGCGCCTGCTGCCCGGAAGGTCCGGCGCGTTCCGTTTGGCGCTCGGCGGTTGACGCCTGAACCCGCCTAGCTCCGGCGAGCCCGCCTTGCTCGCCGCCGTAGAGCGCGTCGAACTGCTCCCGATTGTTGGCGAGCATCTCATCGAACGGGGAGGACAGCCGGTCGGCGTCGTTAGCCATAGCGCCGGTCCTCCGCCGTGCTTGAATCGTCGCTCCACCAGCGGCGGAAATCGTAGTCGGCTCTTGCGGCAAACGCTCCCGAGGGCATCAGTGACCGCAGGTAATCGAACACTGCAATACCGGCGACAACGTCGCCATACTTGGCGTCGATATCGAATAGTTTGGCTTCGTGCGGGCCTTCGGTGCGGTCGCCGACCGCGTCCCCGACGACGATCGTGTAGTACCCGTACTGGATTGAATCCACGGCCGAGGCGCGAATGCAGCCGCTGGTCGTGCACCCCGTCATGATGATCGTATCAATGCCCTGGCCGCGAAGATACGCATCGAGATTGGTCCCGAAGAAGGCGCTCGCGAACTTTTTCTCCACCACGCGCTCGCCGCGCAGGGGACGGAGCCGCTCGTCGATCTCGACCATGGGCGAGCCCTTCGCCAGGATTTCCAGCGACGGGATCTTCTTGATCCACATGCCGGCGTCGCTGAGATCCGGCTTGTAAGCGATGGTCGTGTACACCACCGGCAAACCATTGGCGCGGAACGCGGCCATGAGTTCTTTGCTTACCGCGATCTGGCTTGTGAGATCGCCGCCGAGCGGTGTCGCAGGATCGGTAAAGCCGTTAATGAAATCGACGAGCAGTAGGACCGGCTTGGCACCGTAGCCGGCGTGGACCGCGAAGCCCTTGCGCTCGTAGTCCCTGCGCGTGTGTGATTGCCAATCGTCCATGTCGTCCTCCCGGCGCGCGCTGTCTGGCTAGCACCCGGGGACGATAGCCGGTGGTCAGCTGGCGATCAACGAAGCCCACCGTGGGTCGGCACGCCTCGAAGCCGATCGTCATCCGGGTTGATCGATGCCGGGGCGGGATGTATCAAACGGAGGCGGGCTGAGCCGAGATCGGCGCGCCAAGAAGTCAACGATCAGCACGGGAGGTGAGACGATGAGCGATCGTTCCGACTCCGAGTTCCGTGGGCATCCACGGCGATCCGCATCCGCGGCGTCCAGCCCCGACGATGTCATCGGTGAACGATACCGCCCGCGGCCAACGGCTTCGCCACCGTCTGGGGCGACGCGTGCCGGTGCGGGACCGCGTGCAAGCCGGCCGGAAGGGCGGCCAGCGGCGAGGCCTGCGGCCGGCGGCGGCACCAAGGAAATTCTCTGCGGCATCGGCGTCGACGTCGATGCCGTTGCCGGGCAAATCGGCTCGTATGGGGGCGGCAACTCGCCAAGTGACATCGGCCGCGGCGTCTTTTCCGCCGAGGTCGGTACCCCGCGCATGTTGGAATTGTTCAAGCGTTACGAGCTGAGCACGAGTTGGTTCATTCCCGGACACACGATAGAGACCTGGCCGGACATGATGCGGCGGGTGGCCAATGAAGGACACGAGATCGGTCTGCACGGCTACACCCACGAGAACCCCGTGCAGATGACCCCGGATCAGGAGGCGGACATCCTCGACAAGTGCATCGGCCTGATCACGGACATCTCTGGTCGCCGGCCGACGGGCAATGTCGCACCCTGGTGGGAAATGAGCCAAGCGACACCGCATCTCCTTTTGGATCGTGGCATCAAGTACGACCACAGCCAGATGCACAACGACTTCACGCCTTTTTGGACGCGAATCAACGAGGTGTGGACGCTCATCGACTACGGGAAACCGGCTGATACTTGGATGAAGCCGATGGAGCTCGGCACCACGGTGCCCATGGTTCAGATTCCGGCCAGTTGGTACCTCGATGACCTGCCGCCGCTGATGTTCATGAAGACCGTACCCAACAGCCACGGCTGGGTGAACCCGCGCGACATCGAGGAGTGGTGGCGCGATCAGTTCGACTGGGTCTATCGCGAGATGGATTATGCGGTGTACACGCTGACGATCCATCCCGACATATCAGGCCGACCGCAGGTATTGTCGGTGATCGAGCGCATGATCGAGTACATTTCGAGCCACGCCGCGGCCCGCTGGTGCACGTTCGACGAGATCGCCGACGACTTCATCGCCCGCCATCCGTTCGAGGCTGAGGCGGGCGCCGCGGCTAGCTAGGAGGCATGGCGGCGCCGTACTGCGCTGGCGACAGGTCGCCGGGCCGCGATCAAGAGCGGCCGCTAGCGGAGGAAGCCCGCGGGGGTACCCTGTCGGGACGCCACCCGATGCGGAAGGCGCGCACCATGCGGTGTAGGAGGTAGAAGGCGACCGCTAGGAGGAACAGCAGTATGATTGACAGCAATCTGCCGCCAAAAAATGGCCCGATGATGGTACCCCGTTCGATGAGGTGCTCAGCCAGCATCTCGATTTCTTGAAGGATCGCACCTGCGCAAAAGATGACCGCGATCAAAATGGCGATCTGCAGCGTGTCGAAGACGAGAGTTTCGATGTCGAGGTCTGTGACGCTGCGGAAAATGTTGTGACGAAAAGACCGCCAATGGGAGACGACATAGCCGAGTACTCCAATGAGCGAAGCAAACCAAAAAACAATGTTGGACGAGTCAATGTCCTGGATACTTTCGGTAAAATAAGTTTCGAATGGACGATAAAAGTAAAGAAAGATCAATAGTATAATGATCCCGACAACGACTATCAGGAATCTTGGTGGGCGCAGGCCTACAGATTCTTGTGCCATGACCGATGCAGTTATACTGGGCGACGCGGTGAACGGCAATATAGCAAAGCCCGAGAGCGCGACAAGCGTTTTGGCTGGGCGTGGCGGCTTTCCCCCGCGCATTCGGTGCTTGGCGGCACAAACCGGGTCATGAGCAGCCGCCTCGGCATCGACGTCGGTGGCACTTTCACGGATCTCTTGTTGTTCAACGAAGCCACCGGTGACATTCACCTGCTGAAAACGCCGTCTACGCCGGAAGATCAGTCTGTGGGCATTCTCACGGGCATCAAAAAGATCGTCGCCGAATCGGGCGTTGCGCCGCCGGATATTCGGACGCTGCTACACGGAACCACGGTCTCGACCAACATCGTCCTCGAGGGTAAAGGTGCGAGGGTCGGCTTGCTGGTGACGGAGAACTTCGAGCAGGTCCTGCACCTGGCGCGCTCACAAACGCCGGGTCCGCTGGCGGGTTGGATCACGATGATCAAGCCCGAGCCGATGGCAGACCTCGAAGCCACACGCGGCGTTTCCGAGCGAATAACAGCGCGCGGCGACGTCATCAAACCGTTGGACGAGGGACAGGCACGCTCGGCGATCCGCGAACTGCTCGAATTGGGGGTCGAGTCGATTACTGTCTCACTCCTCCACTCCTACGCCGACTCCCAACATGAGGAGCGCGTGAAGGCCTTGATTCGCGAGCAGGATGCCGAGCTGCCGGTCTCTCTTTCGTCCGAGATCCTGCCGGAGTTCCGGGAATACGAACGCACGTTGGTCGCCGTGATGAACGCCTACGTACGACCCAGCGTACGTCGGTATCTGGAGGGGTTCGAGCAAAGGCTGAACGAGATCCAATTCTCGCCCCATGTGAACATCGTACGCTCCGACGGCGGGCTGATGAGCGTGCAGCGCGCGAGCGAATTTCCCGTCCATACGATGCTTTCGGGTCCGGCGGGCGGGGTATCCGGCGCGGCCTTCATCTCCTCGCTGGCGGGCCAGCCGAACGCCCTCGGCTTTGACATGGGCGGCACCTCGACCGATGTCTCGCTAATACAAGATGGCAAGCCCACGATCTCCCGTCAGACCTCGCTCGGCTACTATCCGGTGAAGGTCCCGTCGGTCGAGGTGCACAGCGTGGGCGCCGGCGGTGGCTCCATAGCGCATGTGCCGATGACCGGTGCGCTACGAGTGGGGCCCGAGAGCGCGGGGGCGGTGCCGGGGCCCGCGTGCTATGGCCGCGGCGGCGAGCTGCCCACGGTGACCGATGCCAACGTCGTTCTCGGGCACCTACCGCCGAGCTTGCTGGGCGGCGAGATGGCCTTGGACGCAGGCGCAGCGGAGACCGCCGTTGCAAAGATCGGACACGCGCTCGGCCTTGACGTCTATCAGGCCGCCCAAGGCATCCTCGATATCGTCAACGAGAATATGTTGGGCGCGCTACGCCTGGTCAGCGTGCAAAAAGGGTTGGACCCGCGTGATTTTGCCTTGGTGGCTTTTGGCGGGGCGGGACCCATGCACGGTAACGCCGTTGCTCGCTTGGCGGGGTGTTTCCCGGTCATCGTGCCGACAACCCCGGGGGTCCTGTCAGCACTCGGGTTTCTTTACTCCGATGTCAAAAACGAGTTCGCGCGCACGTTCATTCGGAACATTGCCGACACCAATCCAGGCCAGGTGAGCGAGCTGCTGACGGAGCTCGGCAGCGAGGCGAAGGCGTGGCTTCGCGAGGAAGGCGTCGACGAATCCCGTCAAGAATTGCAATACCAGGTCGACGTGCGGTACTTCCGTCAGGGTTATGAGTTCTCGCTGGACATCAACCCGGATGCGCTCACCAACGGCGGCCTCGGTGATGTCGAGAGTCGCTTCGGCTCCGCGCATGAACGGCTCTATGGTTTCCGGCTAAATGCGCCGGTCGAACTCGTCAATCTACGGGCGGTAGGGACGGGACAGGTGGAGAAAGTCAATATCCCGCGCTCTGAGAAGAACGCCGAGGATGGCTCAGCGGCGGTGGTCGATCAGCATCGCGTCTACTTCGACGGCAGCTTTCTCACCGCCAACATCTATGATCGCAAACGGCTGGGCGCAGGCAATCGCGTGGCGGGCCCGGCGGTCATCTTGCAGGATGATACGACTACGGTTATCCATCCCGATCACGTGGGGGACGTCGACGAGTACTTGAACATTTTGATCTACCCCCAGGACGATCCGCGCTCGGTCGCCTCGGGAACGTAAGAGGAGTTAGCCATGTCGGATGTGCCCCCCCCTACCAGCAGCGTCTCGCTCGACGATCTGCTGAAGGCGAACAAGCAGCAGTTCGACAAGATCCTCAATGCCCAGAACCGTGACTTCGGTTTGCTCGGCGTCACGCGTCGCCCGCCGACCGAGCAGGATCTGGCCTCAGCCAGCATCGAGGCAATGGACACCGAGGGAAGCAACGGCGTCGCCGCGCTGCTCAATGCCAAATTCGGCAGTGGCTGGTCGTGCGAAGTGGTTAACCGGCGCGCTGACAGCCGCATGGTCACCGTCCTCTGCAAGCTTGAGGTCGACGGTGTCACGAAATCGCAGTTCGGATCAGCGCGCATTCACGGCGACGAGGGCGCTGCGTTGCAGCGCGCAACTGAGGATGCGCTCAAGAAGTGCGCGGAGCTGTTCGGCGATCCTCCCACGCTGCGTGCGCCCACCGATGTGCCGCCCACACCGGCCGGAGCGCGGACGTTGCCCACCAACGGTGGACCTGAGGCCGCGCCGGTCGCGGCCGAGCCCGGCCCGCGCAGGGGCGGGCGTTTGGACCCGATTACGCTCGACCTCGTCGAGAACGCTTTACGGAACGCCCGGCACGAGATGGACGCGGTGTTGTTTCGCTCCGCGATGTCGCCGGTCATCCGCGAGCAGCATGACGAGTTCCCGATGATCACCGATCCCAAGGGCCGCATGATCGTTGGCCAGTTCGGCTCGTACGTCTCGGAGATGCTGGCAGCCGAGCAATTCGAACTCCACCCGGGCGACGTGATCCTGCAGAGCGATCCCTACAAATGCGGCGGGGCGGTCAGCCACATCAATGACTGGATGGTGTTGATACCGATCTTCTACGAAGGGGGTCTCGTCGGATTCAGCTCCATGTTCGGCCACGTCATGGACGTCGGTGGACCGGTGCCGGGCAGCATGCCGACCGCCGCCACCTCGATCTTCGGCGAGGGGTTGAAGATCCCGCCGATTAAGATTTACGAGAAGGGCGAGCTCAACAGTTCGGCGGTCAACTTGATCATGAACAACACCCGCACGCCGGAGATGAACTATAGCGACCTCATGGCGATCATCGCTGGAAGCCGCGCTGGCGAGCGGCGGGTGGTCGAGATCTGCGAGCGCTTTGGCAAAGAGGTCTACATGCAGGCCTGCGAGGCCCTGCTCGAGCGTACCAACCGCGCCATGCGCCAGCTGATCGTCCAGAACCTGCCGGAGGAGCCGCAATCGTTCGAGGACTACGTCGATGACGACGGCCGCGGCAACGGGCCGTTTAAGATGAAACTCACGGTCTGGCGCGAGGGGGAGCACGCCTATTTCGACTGGACCGGTACGGCAGCGCAGTCGCCAGGGCCCATCAACTTCTACCTCCACGAGGGCATGTTTAAGATGTTCATTGGGGTCTACATGATCATGGTGTTCGACCCCCAGATCCTCTTCAACGACGGCTTCTACGACCTCATCCACGTCACCATGCCTGAGGGATCGCTCGTGCGGCCGAAGTTCCCGGCAGCTCTAGGCGGGCGCACCCACGCGCTCTCGCGGCAGTTCGACGTGCTGGGCGGTGCCCTCAGCCGCCACGCGCCGGAGATGGCCACCGCGGCCGGCTACGGCTCCAGCCCGCACTTCCTGTACTCGGGGGTCGATCGCGACGGGCGGAGCTTCCAGCTGATGGAGATTCTCTATGGTGGCATCCCCGGCCGCCCAGTTGGCGATGGCCTGGACGGTCACTCCTGGTGGCCGCTGTTCGAGAACATCCCGTCCGAGTACCTCGAGAGCTATTACCCGATGGTGATCGAGGGCTATGGCAGCGTCGCCGACACCGGCGGCGCCGGCAAACACCGGGGCGGTAATGGCATCGAAAAGGTCTACTTGCTGCTCGAGGCGGGCGAGATCTCCATCCACGACGACCGGCATCTCACCCAACCCTGGGGCATTCTCGGGGGTAAGCCGGGCCAGTGCTCAGAGAAATGGCTGGTGCGCGAGGACGGCAGCCGCGAGCCGCTGCCCTCCAAGGTCGACAACGTCACGGTGGTGCGCGGCGATCGCATCGTCTTCCGCACTGCTGGCGGTGGCGGTTGGGGCGATGCGCTGGAGCGCGACTCGGTGCTCGTTCGCAACGACGTTGCGCGCAACCTGATGACGTCGGAAACGGCAAGGAACGAGTATGGCGTAGTGCTTGTTGGCCGCCGCTTTGACATCGATCAAAGAGCAACGCAAGAGCTACGCAGGACCATGCAGCGCAATCGCAAGGACCTACCGGTCTTCGATTTTGGCGAGCGGCCATCTGGGAACGGCGAGTGGCCGATCGCCTAACGCATCGCAAGTGCAACCGGGCGCTGGATTGTCTTTGAGAAACGTCTGGTTCTAACCAAAAAAGCCAACAGGGACGGCGAGCATGCTCGAATACGTGATCATTGCGCTGGTCATCGCGATCATCGTTATCGCGATTATCTACATCCTCTCGATCTGGGTCTACAAGCGGGCGCCATCGAACATGGGGTTCATCCGCACCGGCTCGCTGGGCACCAAGGTGTGCCTCGGGCAGGGCGCTATCGTTCTTCCGGTCTTCCACGAGATCACGTGGGTGTCGCTGGAGACGATCAAGCTGATCGTGAGCCGATCGCGCGATCAGGCGATCCTGACGTCGGACAAGATCCGTGTCGATATCACCGCCGAGCTCTATACGCACGTCGGACACACGGTTGAGAACCTGCTAACCGCAAGCCGAACCCTGGGCGACAAGACGTTCGATTCCGAGCAGGTGCGAAACTTACTCGAAGCCAAGGTGGTGAGTGCGCTGCGCAGCTATGCCGCCACTAAAACGCTGTCCGAGCTCCATGAGAATCGGGATGCTTTTGCCCAGGCGATGAAGGCTGGCGTGCTAGAGAGCTTCAAGACCAACGGCCTAATCCTCGAAGAGGTGACGATCGTCACGATGGAACAAACCGGTAAGGAGTACTTCAAGGCCGACAACGTGTTCGACGCCGAGGGTTTGAAGATCATCACCGACATCACGTCCAGCGCGCGCCGCGTGGTGCACGATACCGAGAAGCGGACCGCCGTCGCCATCCGCCAAAAGGACTTGGATACCCAGCTGGAGCTGCTTGAGATCGAACGACAGGAGGCCTTCGCTCGCGCCAATCAGGACAAAGCTGTATCGAATGAGCAGGCCCAACAGGTGCGCGAGAAGCAGGTCTTTGTCCTCAATCAGCGAATGGCGGTCGAGGAACAGGAGATCGGCAATGACGTGGCGCTGGAGCGCCAGCGTACCGGCCGCGAAGTTGCGCTGACGGAAGAAGCACTGAAGCGCGAGGCCATCGAAATTCAGAAGTCTCTTGCCCTGGAGCAAGAGAGGAAGGAAAAGGAAATCCAGCTCATCCAAAAGGAGAAGGAGCGCGAGCTGGTCGAGATCCAGCGTGCGACGGCTGTTGCCGCCGAGGAACAGACGGCGCGCAACGCTCGTCACGAAGCGACCGAGGGGTCCACCCTGGCGATGCGGCAGCGTAAGCTGGAAACGACGCTCGCAACGCTGGACATGGACCGGGACGAGGCGGTTGCCGAGGCCCAGCAAGAGCAAGAGGTTGCCAACGAGAAGGCACGAATTCTCGGGGAGAAGCAGCGCTACGTGCTGGACCGCCGCTGGGAGGTGCAACAGGAGGAGCTCTCCAAGGAGGAGGCTCTACGGCGTGCCGAGGTGCGCCGGACGCTGGCGGTCGAACTCGAGGAGCGCGAACGCGAGATCGCTCTTATCGCTAAGGAGCAGGAGCGCGAGAGGGTCGACATCCGGCGCTTTCTTGCCCGTGAGCTTGAGGAGCGTGATCGCGAGATAGTACTGGTGGAGAAGGCCCGCGAACTCGAGCAAACGGAGGCCGAGCGTCTCAAGACCACCGCCGAGAGGGAGCGTGCGGAGCACGAGATGGAATCAGTGCGCCCAGTCGCCGATGCCGAGCGCGCCAAGGAGATCGAGCGCATCGAGGCTGAGAAGCTCGCGGACACGCAGCGTATCGAGGAGGAGAGAAAGGCCGAGATCAACCGTATGCACATGGTGACTCAGGCTGAGGCCCGTCGCCAGGCGGCTGAGCTAGAGGCCGAAGCAACACGGGTGAGGGCCGCCGCGACGAGCGAAGCGCAGAAAATCAGCGCTGAGGGCATCGAACGCGAGGCGGGGGCCGTGGGGCGGGCCGACATGGAGGTGGAAGCGCTTCGCGTAGCAAACTCCCAGCGCCAGTTGGAGGCCGAGGCCACGGGTATGGAGGCCAAGGCAGCCGCGCTCAAGAAATACAACGAGGCGGCTACGTTTCTCGAGCTGTCGAAGCTCTACATCGAGGCTGAGCGGGACATTCACATCGACCAGGCCAAAGCCATGGGCAATGCCCTGCAGAACGCCCAGATCCGGATGTACGGTGGCGGCGATGGCACCATGGATACCGTCCGCGGCATGTTCACCTCTGGCTTCGGCATCGGCGAGGTCCTCGAGGGGGTGGCGCAGTCGATGCCCGAGGGCCTGCGCCGGCGGTTCGCTGCAAATGGCGTGCGCGGCATCTTCGGCCGACCTCACGATGGCGGCTCCGTCCAGCAGGCCTATGAACAGCTCGATGTGCTGGTGAGCCAGTTGATGGGCGGTCGAGATGAGCAGGAAGTGCCGCTCGCTCAGGCCGTCGCGACCCTGACCGAGGCGGCCGGCGAGGACGAGGCGATGATCCGTGCGGTCGGTCTGCTGAAGGACCTCGGCGAGCGGGACGACCTAAGGGGTGTCCCGTTCCGGACGGTGTGGAGCCTCCTGAGGGCGGTGGCGCGTACAGCGGACTAGGTCGGACGGGATTGCCCGATGCCCGAATACGACGTCGTTCTGACCAGGGTCAACAAGACGTTCCCGGGCGACGTCCGGGCGGTGATCGACTTCGACGCTGAGATCGAGCATGGCGAGTTTGTCGCGATGCTCGGCCCGAGCGGCTGCGGTAAGACGACCACGCTGCGGATGATCGGCGGACTCGAGGAGGTTACATCCGGCAAGATCTTCATCGCCGGCAGGGACGTGACAGACCTCCCGCCGGCGCAGCGCGACACCTCGATGATGTTCCAAAGCTTTGCGTTGTTCCCTCACCGAACGGTGGCCGAGAACGTCGAATTCAGCCTCAAGATGCAGGGTCAGTCGAAGGATGAGCGAGCCAAGCCTGTCTCGGACATGCTCGAAATGGTCGGGCTCACGGAGTTAGCCCGGCGCCACCCGGGCGATCTCAGCGGCGGGCAACAGCAGCGCGTGGCGCTGGGCCGAGCGCTGATCAGCAGACCCACGGTCCTGCTTCTGGATGAGCCGCTCGGCTCGCTCGACTACAACCTTCGCCAATCCATGATCATCGAGCTCAAGAAGATCCAGCGCGAGCTCGGCATCACCTTCATCATGGTTACTCACTCCCAGGAGGAGGCGATGTCGATGGCCGACAAAGTCATCGTCATGAGCGATGCGCTGATCCAGCAGGTCGGGACCTCACGCGAGATCTACAACAATCCGCGGACCAGATTCGTGGCCGAGTTCATTGGCAACAACAATCTCATCAAAGGGACCATTAGATCGCGCAGCGGCTCGATAGTGTTCGTCGAATCCGATGGCAACTTGTTCTACGTCCAGGTGCCCGAGCACGTCCGTCGCGTGCGGAGCGGCGAGGAGGTGTATTTCTCGGTGCGGGCGGATTCCATGCACACCGGCGAACAGCCGCAGATGGCGAACCGCGTGGAAGGGCGCTACATCACCACCGAGTTTCGTGGCTCGCTCGAAACCGACGTCTTCGAGGTCGCGCCCGGCTTCTTTGTCCATGTCGAGCAGCACCGCAACATCTCCGATCGCGTCTACGACATGGGCGAATCAGAGACGATATGCTGGCCCGCCGAGGCCGGCGTGCTGCTTGATGAATAACCGTCAGCGGAAGCGTCGGTAGAGGATGGTATAGATCACCACGAACAGGGCGATCATCGAAAGCGAGAACAGCGTCGATGCGGTGCCCAGCGCGAACAGGGTCGGCCGGATGCGCTGGGTCATCGATGCGTTGATGTCGAGCGGTAGCGTGTTGTACTCGCCGGCAAGAAGGGTGGTGCGGGCGAACTCATCGTAGGACAGCGTAAACCCGAACAGCCCCGCGGCGACGATGCCGGGGGTGATCAGGGGCAAGGTTACCTCCTTGAAGACCGTCCACTCATCGGCCCCCATATCGCGCGCCGCCTCCTCGAGGCTGGCGTCGAACCGATTGAACACTGCCATCATGACGAGGAAGCCGAACGGCAGCGTCCACACGACGTGCACGCCGAGCGCCGAGGACCACCATGCCGGCGGGATGCCGAGCTCGCGCAAGAGCGTTGCGAGCCCCAAGCTGAGCAGGATTCCGGGCGCCATGAGGCCGGCCATGACCGTGTAGAACAGGACATCCGAGGCGAAGAAGCGCTTGCGGAAGGCCATCGCCAGCATGGTCGAGAACAACGCCGTGATTACCATCACGACCAGCGCGAGGATCAGCGAGCGCAACATGGCACCCTGGAGGTCGCCGACCGACGAGGGCTGAAACAGCTTCTCCCACCAGTAGAAGCTAAAGCCTCGCATCGGAAAGCTGGTGCCGCCTCTCTTTCCTTGGAAGGAGAGGATGAACATGGCGATCATCGGTCCGTAAATGAACACCAGAAAGATCCCGTAGTAGGCGCTAAAGCCGGTTTTCACCGCGGCTTTGCGCTTCCTCTCCCGGGACCAGCGGGCCACCTCAAAGCTCCTTACGGATGTCAACGATACGCAAGATGACGACAACCCCGATCATCATCGCCAGCATCAGCATGACCGCGTTCACCGCGGCGAACGGGTAGTTGGCGATGGCGTAGTAATTGAGGATGACGGTCCCAGTGGTCGAGGTCTTACCGCCGTACACCACGACCGCCGTCGCGAACTCGCCCATGATCATGACGAAGATGAAGACCATGCCGATGGCGACGCCCGGCAGCGACAGCGGAAGGATGATCTCGCGGAAAATGCTGAAGGCCGAGGCGCCCATGTCGCGCGCGGCTTCGAGAATCGCGCGATCAATCTTGGCCAGCGAGAAGAAGATCGGGCCGACGGACAGCACCACGTACAGCTGGACCAGCGCCATCGTGTAACTGAACTCCGAATACAAGAGAAAGCTCGTCGGCTTGTCGATGATGTCCAGGCTGATCAGCACGTTATTGAGGAGCCCGCGTCGTCCCAGCATCGGTAGCCAAGCAACAGCGCGAATGAGATAACTTGTCCAGAACGGCACTAGGGCCAGCAGGAAGAACGCCATCTGCCATTTGAACGATTGCACCTGCATCGCAAGAAAGTAAGCAATCGGATAGCCCACCAGAAGGCACAGGACCATGACCTCGAGAGTGAAAATGACCGTGGTCGCCAACGTCCTGTTGAACACGTTCGGGGTGAGGAATTCGTCCGTGGACGGATCGAAGAAGCCCTCGGCCTCGAAAAAGGCACCGTAGTGTCCGAGCGTGAATTCGGCGGACATGCCCTGATCGGTGGACGTCCACAGACTGAAAATCGCGATGCTGGCAAGGGGAACGACCAGGAACACGAGCAGCCATAGGCTTGCCGGCGCGATCAGCCAGCCCGTGGAGAACCCCGGCTGTCGTCGGATCTTCTTTCCGGCAGCGGCGGCGACGTCGGCAGGAGCGAGCGGTTGTGTGCCGATGAGGCCCGAATGGTGCAAGGACTCGGTCATCTGCGTGTGGCGGACCTAGCGGAATGGATCGCCGATCGGGGAACGTCCCTGCCCAGGTCCTGCGGCAAAGGCAAGTGGGCGGCGTTCAAGGAAACAGGGGCGGACGCGGCCCAGCCGCGTCCGTCCCATGGTGAAGAAGATCGAAAAGCTGTGTGATCAGGCGGTCAGGAACTCGGTCCAGCGCTTCACCAAATAGTCGTTCTCGTCCATCACCGAGTTCCAAACGGCGATGTTGCCGAACCGGTCCCAGTAGGATCCGCCGTCCCTGATCTCGCCTTCAGGCACGATGATGGTGCCGAACGGATCGGGCAGGTCCCTGGCGGCGGCTTTCCCGTCGTACCAATAGTCCCACTCGTCCGGCTCGACATGCTTCCGCACGTTCTCGGGCACCGACATGTAATAACCCTGACGGGCCACGAACGCACCGGGCCAACCGCTCAGCCACCAGTTGATGTACTCATAGGCTTGATCGAGCGCTTTGCCGGTGACCTCGGCGGAGATGGCGCAACCGCCGTGCCAGCCGCGCATGCCCTCCTTGGGGAAGGCATAGACGCACCGCACGCCCTCGGCCTTGATGGCGGTCACCGCCGGTGACCACATGCTTTCCAGTGCGACCTCGCCACTGACCATAAGGTTGACCGACTGGCCAAAGGTCTCCCAGAAGGCCCGGAAATGCCCGGCCTTCTTCTTCTCGATCAGGAAATCCATCAGGAAATCGATCTCTTCCGTGGTCATGTTGCCCTTGTCGCCGAATGTGAGCAGGCCCAACGCCTCGACGCCCAAGGCGGCATCCATGACGCCGATCTGAGGCACGTTCAGAAGCGCCACCTGGCCTCTGAAATCGTCGCTGAACAGCTCCGCCCAGCTTTCGATCTTGCGACCGGTCTCGTCCGGGTTGTAGCCAATGGAATCGGCATTGTGCCACCCCGGAACCATCGTGACGTAGCGGGACGGTCCCGCTACGCGATTGCCGTTGTCGTCGAGCCACATTTGGCGGAATGGCGCATCGCCCTGGCCGGGGTTGGACTCCGGCGTGAGTCGGCCCGTCTTCGAAAGGTTCGTGATCTTGTCCCATTCCGTGATCCGCTGCGTATCGATCGGCTGCCAAACGCCGGCGGGCCACATGATGTCCATGTCGTTGTAGTAGCCCTCGGCGATGTCGTACTGGTCGTTCTGATTGAGCATCTTGCCGATCATGGCGCCGTAACCCAGCGCCTGCCCGCGCACACCGAATCCGAGATCCTCCGACGCTTGGCCCTGGATCTCGTTGATGATGCTGACGCCGAGACCAACGGTGCGTAGATCGTCGGCGGCGCGCACGATGTTCGGGAATCCGCTGATGGCTCCGGCGGCCGCCACCGCTGCCGTCGTGCCCATGAGCCGACGACGACTAATCCCGTTCTTCCGCTTGCCGGCGTTTTTTGTCGTTTCCTTGACCCGCATGTGATGCTCCCTCCGTATTGTTTTGTTCCTAGTACTCTTGGCCGCACGACGTCGTGGGACGATCGCTCGGCCGCTATCGTGCAGAAATCGCTAGATATTTCCCGCAAGAGACCTGTGTTTCATATTACCTTAGAATCCTCGGCCCAAGAACTCAAAAAAAAAAGGGAGCGGCGGCATGAGCGTACTCATCAAGAGCGGCCGGGTGGTGACGGCGACCGACGACTACCACGCCGATATCTTCATCAATGAATCGACTGTTACGTTGATCGGCGCCGACTTGGTGATCGAGGCGGACCACGTGATCGATGCTACGGGCAAGCTCGTGATCCCGGGCGGTGTAGATCCGCACACTCATCTCGAGATGCCGTTTGGCGGAACCAAGACGTCGGATACCTTTGAGACCGGAACCCGTGCCGCGGCGTTCGGCGGGACCACGTGCATCGTCGACTTCGCGATTCAGACCAAGGGGGCCTCCACGCTCGAGGCGCTCGACATCTGGCACGAGAAGGCGGCCGGCAAGACCGCTATCGACTACGGCTTCCACATGATCGTCACCGACATGCCGGAATCCCGCACCCACGAGATGCGCCGGCTCTCTGACGAAGGCGTGACCAGCTACAAGCTGTTCATGGCGTATCCGGGCCTGTTGCTCTCCGATGACGGCACGATCTTCCGCGCGATGCGCAAGGCGGGTGAGGACGGCACGCTAGTATGCATGCACGCCGAGAACGGCATTGTCATCGACGAGCTGGTCAAGATCGCCCTTGCTGAGGGCCACATCGCGCCCAAGTATCACGCGACCACCCGCCCTACCCGGCTGGAGGCCGAGGGCACCCATCGGGCGTTGGCCATCGCCGAGGTCGCGCGCGCACCCATCTATATCGTGCACATGAGCGCCTACGATTCGCTCAAGGAGATCCGGGATGCCCAGGCTCGCGGCGTGATGGCCCATGGCGAAACATGCCCGCAATATCTGCTACTCGACGTCAGCGCCTACGATGAGCCCGACTTCGACGGGGCGAAGTACGTGCTGACGCCGCCGCTCCGCGAGAAGTGGAACCAGGATGAGCTATGGCGGGGGCTGCGCACTGGCGATCTGCACGTGATCGCGACCGACCACTGCCCGTTCTGCATGAAGGACCAGAAGGAGCTGGGCATCGACGACTTCAGCAAGATCCCGAACGGCGGCCCGGGCATCGAGAACCGGATGAGCCTGATCTACCATTATGGCGTGCGCGGCGGCCACATCGGCCTCAACCGGTTTGTCGAGCTGACCTCGACCGCTCCGGCCAAGATCTTCGGCCTGTTCCCACGCAAAGGCACGATTGCCGTCGGCAGCGATGCCGACATCGTGGTCTTCGATCCCGAGCATGAGGAGACGATCAGTCTTCACAATCCCCGAAGCCACCACATGAACATCGACTACAACGCCTACGAAGGCATGCAGATTAGGGGCTTCACCGAGACCGTTCTGTCGCGTGGCAAGATCATCATCGACCGAGGGGAGTACGGCGGCCGCGCGGGCGACGGCATGTTCATGCGTCGCGGCCCATACGGCGGCCTGCACGCAACGATGCCATCGGATCGGCGAGACGAGGTCTTTTAGCCTGGAGGTAAGGGGGGGCGGGGCGGCCGCCGCTGGCGGCGAGGACTAACAAGCCGAAGCGTCCGGCGCGCTCGCACTCGCGGCGTGGGCGCTGCGCGCGTTCAAGCGGCGCGAGCGGGGCGGATCATCTTCAGCAGCCAGAATATGACGCAGAACACGCCAGTCAGAAGCCCCAAGAGCACCACTGCGGCAAGGCGCTGACCAAAACCCGCGTTCAAAACGGTATCCGCGCGTAGGAGGTGAATACACAGGATCTGGACCGCCTGCAACGTCGCGCCGGCGCTCAGCAGGATTGCGATGAACGCCGAGCCGCGCAGTGAGGCGAGCACCATGGCTTCGACCGCATTTTGTTGCGCGACGTACAGCCGGTAGGCGCGCCAGTGGAAGCTGCAGAAGCCGATGATGCCGACGATCAAAGCGACCCAGAAGATCGTGCTGTCGTAGCTGATGCCGTAGATGACGAGATTGAAAAGCTCTTCGAACGGCTCGTAGTAGAACAGGAAAATCAGAGCGATGATGTAGAGGAGGAAGCCGACCAGCGTCCAAAACCACTGCCATCCTGTCATTTGGCTATAGATCCCTCGGGTCCGGGTCCGCACGGCTGAGCGACACTGGTGAGCGCTTTACTACCCGATTGCCGCCGGGGAACGC
This sequence comes from Alphaproteobacteria bacterium, assembly GCA_965248765.1. Lineage (GTDB taxonomy): Bacteria > Pseudomonadota > Alphaproteobacteria > VGEJ01 > VGEJ01 > CBDFKF01. The sequence continues at coordinate 1,325,435 of CBDFKF010000004.1, read as the reverse complement.
AAATCTTCCTCAGGCCGCTGACCACCGCGTCATTCACGGTCATGGGTCGCCAATCGATGTCGCCGCGCCTAAGGGATCGCGACGATGAAAAAGATGACGTAGACGCCCACGAAGACGACATCCTTGACAAGGGAAACGGCTCCAGCGGGGCCCTCCCTCCTTGCCACCAAAGTGATGATCTCGAGGACGAAGAATATCACTGCCAAGAAGAAGAACGGCCAGATGGTGGACCACCATGACACCGCTTCCACAATCGCCTCCGCTGCGTCCTCCGCAGGGGGCTCGGCCGCCGGCGTCGCGATCAGGAGGAGCACAGGCAGCACTATCAGATAACCGTGGGCCGCGAGGAATCTGTACCGACTCACCGTCCGATCGAGAAGCCAAAAGACGAGGAAGAACAGGGCCAGATGGATGATGTCCCAGAGTACGGCGTCGTATTCTCCGGGGTTATTGAACTCCACGAGGTTGAGATAACCGAGCACCAGCAGGAATACGATCCAGTCGCAATGCAGCCACTCGCGGACCGTAGCGATCCCGCCCTTCGCGCTCCATGCGCGCGTCGCCTTGTCGAACAATAGGACCAGGGCGACGGCGAAGCTCGCGGGGTAAAGGAGGTTCCGCATCAGTGCGTATTGCAAGTCGCTCGCGACGTACGCCCAATTCAAGATCAAGAACGCGACACCGAGCGCGAGCACGCCCAGGAGCCCTACTCCCGAAGCCGTTGCCGCGGTGGTCTCGTCCGAGGACGCATCGACGGCCGTTCGGTCCCGCGACAACGGCCTGCGCGTACCAGCGTAGAGAAAGACCAGATATGTAATCAGGCCGAGGCCGGCGGCCACCAGCATCACTACGAAAAAGACGAGCGCGCCGGTGTCTTCACGCCAACCTCCAGCGCCGACTTCGTCGGTGAGCGGCGGGAACTGCCACAGGACGACCAACGCGACGATGATCAACAGGCCGACCGCCAGGAGAAACGCCCACCACGGCGGCGCTCCGAGCACTTGCTCGCTGCCCCGCTCGGACGAGCCGCCCACGCGTCTCGCCACGAGCAGGATGAGGAAGGCCAGGAGACCGACAATCGCGATCCCGATCATGACCTCAAGAAAAACGGTCGATCGATCGTCCATGCTTGCTCGCGGGCGGTGAGCAACAAAAAAAGAAGCGGACGGAAATTAGCCTGCGCAACACCCGATGCCAAATCGATCGCACGCACGCCCGATCTGGGCGCGATGCGTCCGATGCACTAGTATCGGTTACACCGGCGCAGGGAGAGCACGGTGGATGAGTTAGATATCTATCGCCGACAGGGCTTTGCTCACGAGGTGGGTTTCGGTCAGACGCCCGCCCTTTTGATCATCGACTTCACGTACGGCTTCACCGACGCCGACCAGTTCGGCGGCGGCAACATAGGCGCTGCGATCGAACGGACGCAGGTACTCCTCGAGCATGCGCGGACCGTCGGGATACCGATTGCGTTCACCCGCGTGGTTTACGCTGATGACGGATCGGATGTGGGGACGTTCTGCCTTAAGGTGCCGGCGCTCAAGACCCTCACGGAGACAGCGCAGGCGAGCCAGATCGTTGCAGCGCTGAGCCCGCGCGCGGGCGAGCACATCGTTCGCAAAACCCAGGCGTCCGCGTTCTTCGGTACGGGCCTCGCGCCGTGGCTTACGATGCGCGGGGTCGACACGCTACTCGTTACGGGCTGCACGACATCGGGCTGCGTCCGCGCATCAGTCATCGACTCATGCAGTCATAACTTCCGCACTATCGTCGTCAGCGACTGCGTGGGCGACCGCGCCCACGGGCCCCACGAAGCGAACCTGTTCGACATGGAGCAGAAGTACGCGGACGTGGCCGCCAGCGAGCGGGTGATGCAGCGTTTGCGCAAGGCGGCCTGAGTCGCCCGCGGGACCGGCGTCAGCTCTCGTCTGCCCAGCGGCGCTCGAACGCCCACACGGCGTCGAACCCCATTAGCTTGCTGAAGGCGCCAAAGTCGTCGAGCGGCGTCTCTATCCCGGCACTCGAACCCTCATCCGCCAGGTAACCGTAGACACCGCGCAAAGCCGCCCCCATGGCGAGGAAGCCGGTCGCCGGGAAGATGGCGATGGAGTAGCCGATATCCTCTAGCTCGGCGCGGCTCAACACCGGCGTCTTGCCGCCGTCCACCATGTTGGCCAGCAGCGGCAGATCGAAACGCCGGCCGATTTCGCACATCTCATCGACCGATTCCGGCGCTTCGACGAACAGCACATCGGCGCCCGCCTCGGCAAAAGCGTCGGCCCGGCGTAGGGCCTCATCGAGGCCGTGATTGGTGCGCGCATCGGTACGCGCGATGATCAGGAAGTCGTGTGAATCGCGCGAGGCCACCGCGACACGGATCTTTGCTACCATGTCTTCGAGCGGCACCACCGGGCGATCGGGTGTGTGGCCGCACTTCTTGGGAGACTGCTGGTCCTCGATCTGGATCGCGGCCGCGCCCGACCGCTCGTAACCGCGAACCGTGTGCTCCACGTTAAGAATGCCGCCATAGCCGGTATCGCCGTCCGCGATTAACGGCGTTGTCACGATGTCGCAGATCTGGGCAACTCGTCCGACCATGTCGCTGTATGTGGCGAGGCCCGCATCAGGGAGACCGAGGTGGGAGGCGACCGTTCCGTATCCGGTCATATACAGCGCGGGAAAGCCGTATCCGTCGGCAATACGCGCGGAGATCATCTCGAACACCCCAGGTGCGGTCACGAATTCCTTGCGCCGGATGTGCGCCGCAAGCTCGGCCCTGCGTTCCGGTTTTGACGTCATGGCATTTCGCCCCGTAGCTCGAAGTCTCTGAAGTTCCGCCGATGCTAGGACCGCTGCAGGGCCGGGACAAGCGGAGTGGAGGAGCCACCTTTGCGTGCGCGCCCTCATCCGGTACCGTTGCCTTCATGCCGCTCCTCGAAACCCCGGACTCAGTGCGTCTCCACTACGAGGAGGCGGGATCGGGCGAGCCCATCGTCTTCGTGCACGAGTTTGCCGGCGACGGGCGCAGCTGGAGGCCGCAGATCGCGCACTTCGCGTCCCACTATCGCTGCATCACGTTCAACGCGCGCGGGTATCCCCCGTCCGACGTTCCAGACGATCTGTCGCAGTATTCCCAGGCCCACGCGCGCGACGACATCAAGGCCGTGCTCGATCACTTGGACATCGACCGGGCGCACATCGTCGGCCTGTCAATGGGCGGGTTCGCCACTCTGCACTTCGCGCTGGGCTTTCCCGAACTCACCCACTCGGCAGTCGTCGCTGGCTGTGGCTACGGTGCCGAGCCGGATCAGCGCGCGCGTTTTCGCGAGGAAGCCGAGGCGACGGCGGTCCTGTTAGAGACGCGGGGCACCAAGGCCTTCGCCGAGACATACGCGGTGGGTCCAACGAGGTTACAGTTCCGCAATAAAGACCGGCGCGGCTGGCAGCAGTTTGCCGAATCCCTGGGCGAGCACTCGGCGCGCGGGTCAGCCAATACCATGCGCGGGGTGCAGAAGGAGCGGCCCTCCTTGTGGGACCTCGAGGAGGAGCTGCGTGCCCTAAACGTGCCGATCCTGATCGTGACGGGAGACGAGGACGAGCCCTGTTTGCTACCGGCGATCTTCCTGAAACGGATCATCCGCGCGGCCGGGCTTGTCGTCCTGCCGCGGTCGGGCCACACCATCAATCTGGAAGAGCCCGATGCATTCAACGCGGCCGCGGCGGATTTCATTTCGGCGGTCGAAGCCGACCGCTGGAGCCTGCGCGATCCGCAGACCGTCGCGTCCAGCATCCTTGGCGTCAGCAAGGCCTAGCGGCGAGCGCACCGCAGGCCGAGTTACAACACGCCGTTCTCGCGCATCGCTGTGATCTCGGCATCGTCGAAGCCGAGGTCGCGGATGAGTTCTTCTCCATGCTGGCCGAGCCTCGGGAATGTGAAGTTGGGCCGCCCCGGCTCATCGCGGAACTTCAGCGGGGTCCCAATATGCTCCCACCCGCGCTCGTCCTCGACGATCATCTCTCTGGCGCGGACTTGGGGATCATCGACCGCCTCGCGCATGTCCTGGACCGGCGCAAACGGACAGTCGATATCGGCAAAGAATGTCACCCACTCGGCCTGGGATCGGGTCAGGAATGCCTCGGTGAGGAATTCCTTGACCGGGGCCTGAGTAGGCCCGGGGGGCGGCTTGCACAGCTCGACAAGGTCAGGCCGGCCGAGCGCGTCCAGCACGTTCTTCGCGAAGTGCATTTCGGCACCACCGAGAACGATGTGACGGCCGTCCTTTGTTGCATAAATCCGGTACATGGCGTTGCCGCCCCACGGCCGCTCGTGTTTGATGACCGGTGCGCGTTTCTCCACCAATACCGGGCCCATGTTATTGGGTACCGCAGCTATCAGAGCATCCATCATCGCCATGTCGATGTAGTCCCCGCGGCCGCTCTTCTCGCGCCGCAGGAGGGCCATCAGCACGGCCGACAGCGCCATGGTCGAAGCCAAGATGTCGGCGGCCGCGATCCCGGGGATGGCCGGTTGGTCATCGGGGCCTAGGGTGATGCTCAATATCCCGGCGAGCGCCTCGGTGGCGAGGTCGTGGGCCGGCCGGCGCACATAGGGGCCGGTCTGGCCAAAGGCAGAGATCGAGCAATAGACGATCTGCGGTGCCCGCGCCCGCACCTGTTCATAGCCGATACCGAGGCGATCGACGACACCGGGCCGGAAGCCTTCGATCATCACATCGCAACGCTCGGCGAGCCGGAGGGCGACCTCGCGCCCCGCGTCCGTTTTCAGGTTGAGCTGTATCGATTTCTTGCCGCGGTTGACGTTCGAGAAAAACGCCGAGACGCCGTCGCGCTTGCGGTCGATCTCGCGGGTCGGCTCGCCGGCGCCGGCCGGTTCGAGCTTGATGACCTCGGCCCCGTGGTCAGCCATCATCTGGGTGAGCAATGGGCCGGGCAGGAAGAGCGAGAGGTCGAGGACTCGAACTCCCTCGAGCTTCATGGCGTTCTCCTAAAACGGGGTGTGCCTTAGACCGCGCCTTCTTTCTTGAGCGCCGCGATCGCGTCGTCATCATAGCCGAGCTCGGCCAGGATCGCGTCTGTATCGGCGCCGAGCTTGGGCCCGGGGCGATTTGGCACAGCGTCATCCAGCCGGATGGGGCTCGCCAGCAACTTGAGATCGGGCCGGTCGGGGTGATCGACCGTCTGCACGCCATCGCGTTCGCGAAAGTACGGATTGTCGAGCGCCTGGGCGATGTCGTTGACCGGCGCGCACGGCAAGGCGCCGGCGAACGTCTCGAGCCAATCGGCAGTGGTGCGGCGCGTCAGGACCTCGTCGAGGACCTCGGTCAGAGAATCTCGGTTTGCGTGCCGCTTCTCATAGCTCCTGAAGCGGGGATCGTCTGCAAGCTCGGGCCGTCCCAGCCGCTCGCACAGGAGCTCCCAGAACTTCTGGGTCTGGGCCATAATGAAGATCCAACCATCCGCCGTCCGGCATAGCTGCGATGGCGCGACATAGGGATGGCCTGAGCGGGGAACGCGCGAGGTCACCAACCCCTCGTTGAGATACCACACTGCCGGGTAGGACAGCTGGTGCATCGCCACGTCGTAGAGCGAGACATCGACGTCACGGCCCTCGCCATTTTCGCGCGCCGCCATGATGGCCGAGACCAGGACGAAGGCCGCCGTCATACCGGTCATGAAGTCGATCATGGAAAGACCGAAGCGAGCGGGCGGGCCGTCCGGCTCGCCCGTCAACGAGAGAAATCCGGCCTCCGCCTGCATGAGATAGTCGTAACCGGGCCAGCTCTGGCGTGCGCCGTCACGGCCATAGCCAGATATGTGGCAGCAGACGATGCGGCGGTTCAGCCCCTTGAGATGATCGTAGGTCAGGCCGAGCTTCTCCGGCTGATCGCCGCGCAGATTGTTGATGAGGCCATCGGCGGTGGTGACAAGACGCTCAAGCACTTCGCGCCCGCGCGTTTTCTTGAGGTCGAGCGAGAGCGAGCGTTTGTTGCGGTTGAACGCCTGGAAGAACTGCGAGTCGTTCTCGCCGAGGAAGTAGGGGCCGATGATGCGCGAGGCATCGTGCCCGGCCGTGGCATGCTCGATTCGGATAACATCGGCGCCCATGTCGGCGACGTGGCCCGAGCCGTAAGGGCCGGCGCCGAAACGCTCGAGCGCCAAGAGTCTGAGGCCGGCAAGAGGGAGGCTCATCGCGGCTAGGCCATGCCCAGTTCGAGGAGATCGATCGCGAATTCCTTCTTGAATATCTCGCAGAGTCGCTCATAGCAGACGCCAATACGCACGGTCTTGAAGGTGCGCATGTCGATGATGCTGCTCGCCCGGCCATCCGTGTTGTGGTACTTCGACAATCCGCCGTCGATGAGCATGTCGGCGGCGGCGCGCACAGGCGCCTCGATGTCCTCGAGGCGGTATTTGCTTCCCTTGAGCGAGGCATTGGCCGAGGAGCCGAAGATCGGCGTCATCCGCTCGAGCGACTGCCGGGTCATCTCGTTGTGGAAGTCGCCAGCGTTGAACAGCATGTCAATGGTGCCTGCCTTGGTCGAGTTCGCGAGGACGAACGGTGCCACGTCGCGGAAGATCGGATGATCGGCCCGGAACGGTGCCACCGTCGACATCGGCAGATCGTGATCGAAGATGACGCTGCGCAGGACATCGCGTTCGCGCTGTCCCACGATCTGCACCTCGTTGAACAGATCCCAGTTGCTGAACATGCCGCAAGGCTTCTCGAAGCTGCGTTCCTTGGCCGCGAACATGCGCCGGATCGCGGCCTCGGTATGGCCGACGATGGCGTAGGTGACATCCAGGCCGACGATCGCGATCCCGCCGTCACTGATGACGTCGAGAAGTTCGCCAGACTGGGCGGTTACATCGCCTTTTCTGACGATCTTTTGCTCTGGTTGGGGGATGTCGCTCATTTCCGGCCCTTTGGCTCAGCCGGCTTGCATCGATGTGCCGATGAGACGCGGCTGCCCAGTGCCTGTGTCCGATTGTCGAAGCGGCTAAGGTATGTCAGCATCCCGGCGCCGTCCACGATGTCCCCGAGGTGTTGAGCACCGCAAATCAGAGGACGATGCAGATGAGCGTCATGCTAATAGTGCGCATCTCAGGCAAGCCCGGACACGGGAAGGCGCTTAGCGAGCTGATACAGCCGGTGCCGCCTGACAACGATGTCGATGGCTTCGCCGGCATGGATGTTTATGTGAATACGACGAAACCCGATGAAGTCATTCTTCTGGAGAAATGGTCATCCGTCGACGCCCACAAAAAATTTCTCGCCGAGCTGGAGGCACAGGGTGGCCTCGACGAGATGTTGAGCCACGCAGATGCCGTGGCCCGGACGTATTTCAACGAGGCAGCGAGTTAGCTGGTGTCTCGCGGGGCCGACGCCAAGGCCCAACGTTGATCTGAGCACCCTTGAACGTCGTGGCTGAGAGCTACACCTACGATCTGATTTGCATCGGTAGCGGGCCCGCCAGTCAGCGCGCGGCGGTCCAGGCGGCCAAGTTTGGCCGTCGCGTTGCCGTCGTAGAGAAAGACACGCTCGGCGGGGTGTGTATCCACACGGGCACGGTGCCGAGCAAGACGTTCCGCGAGGCCGTGATGAACGTGACGGCCGGGGCCAACCCGTTCACTGCCGGTCGATCCATGCGCAAGGCGAATCGGCCGACGGCCGAGCAGCTCTTCGATCGGGTCGCGGAGATCGCGCAGCGTGAAGGGGCAGTCATCCAGGACCAGCTAGAGCGCAACCGCATCTCGATCTACAACGGTACCGCCTCGTTTGTCGGACCCCACGCCGTCCGCGTGGACGGTCACGTCGAGATTACGGGTGCGAATATCTTTGTCGGTGTCGGCGCCAGCGCAGCACGGCCGGATGATGTCCCGATCGACGGGGTAAGTGTCGTCACCAGCGACGAGATTCCACACATGCGCGAGCTGCCGCGCACGCTGGCGGTGATCGGCTGCGGCATCATCGGCATCGAGTATGCGTCCATCTTCGGCGCGCTCGGCGTCGATGTCACGACGGTGGACGGTAGGGATCGCCCACTCGAATTCCTCGATACCGAGATCGTCGACGAGCTTGTTCATCAGATGCGCGGCAACAATGTGACGTTTCGACTGGGCGAACGTGTCGCGCGGATCGAAGTGACAAAGGAAGGCCCCCGCCGCGCCCTGGTTCATCTTGAATCCGGAAAACGAATCGTCGCGGAGATGGCGCTGTTCGCCATTGGGCGGGTCGGCGCGACCGATGACCTGAACCTCGCGGCGGCTGGTTTGAGCGCCGATCAACGCGGCCGAATGGAGGTTGATGCAGCGTTTCGCACAGAGGTGCCGCACATCTTCGCCGGCGGTGATGTCGTCGGCTACCCAAGCCTGGCCGCCACGTCTTCGGAACAGGGACGGCTCGCCGCTTGTCACGCATTCGGCGTGGAGGCCAATCACATGGCCGAGCATTTTCCGATCGGTGTCTATGCCGTCCCAGAGGTCTCGATGGTGGGCCCTACTGAGGAGACGTTGACTCAGGAAAAAGTCCCCTATGAGACTGGTGTTGCCCGGTACCGAGAGATTGCGCGCGGTCAGATCCTCGGAGACGACAGCGGTTTCCTGAAGATGCTGGTGCATCGCGAGGACAGGCGGTTGCTCGCCGTGCATGCAGTCGGCACCGGCGCGACCGAGCTCATACATATCGGTCAAACGGTGATTGCATTGGGCGGGGGGCTCGACTACCTGCTCGAAGCCGTCTTTAACTATCCGACGCTCGCCGAGTGCTACAAGGTAGCGGCTCTCGACGCCCACAACAAACTGTCGATCTAGGTCGGGCTCAAGGTCGTCCCACGGCGCTGGCCCGCCGGCAAATGGCTGCTGTTTCAACCAGAAGGGAACATCGATGGCGAGCTCGCAGGCAAAGCTCGAGCGACTGACGGAACTCGCGCGGGCCGTGGGCCTCGAAACCGAGGGCGCGGCGAAGGAGACCTTGGGTGAAGTCCTCGGCTACGTCGAGGAGTACGTGATGAGAGTGCGCCGCCCGCGACCATTGGAGGATGAGCCGGCGCACGTGTTCACCCTTGAAGAGAAGCCGGGGCGATGACGTCCGAGCTGCACCACCTCACGATCGCCGCCGCTGCACGCCGCATCGCTGCCGGAGAGCTTTCGCCAGTGGAGCTGACGAAGACCTTCCTTGCCCGCATCGACGCCGTCGACCACAAGCTCAACAGTTACGCCCGGGTCACTGCCGATCGGGCGTTGGAGGACGCGGGGCGGGCCGAACAGGAAATAGCCGCCGGCAACTACCGTGGACCCCTGCATGGCATCCCGATCGCGCTCAAGGACCTCTACGAGACGAAAGGCATTCCGACCACCGGGCACTCCAGGATCCTGCTGGATCACGTGCCGACCGAGGACGCGACATCGGCACGCAAATTGGCGGAAGCCGGCGCAGTCCTGCTTGGCAAGCTGGCGATGCACGAGTTCGCCTTCGGCGGTCCGTCGTACGACCTGCCGTTTCCGCCTGCACGCAACCCGTGGGATACGACGCGCTTCACCGGCGGCTCGAGCACCGGCGCCGGGGCTGCGGTCGCGGCCGGGCTGTGCATGGGCGCCCTCGGCAGCGACACTGGCGGCTCGATCAGGGTGCCTGCAGCCATGTGCGGGCTCGCCGGCCTGAAACCGACCTACGGACGGGTCAGCCGTGCCGGCGTTTTCGCGTTGGCCTATTCGCTTGATACTGCCGGGCCGTTGACCTGGACCGCCGAGGACAATGCGCTGATGCTACAGGTGATTGCGGGCGATGATCCCCGTGATCCGACGGCAGCCACGCAGTCCGTACCCGACTACGGCGCCGCCCTGACCGAGGATTTGTCCGGCGTGCACATTGGCGTGGTCCGTCACTTCTATGAGGAGGACGAGCGGGCCAGCGACGCAACGATCGATGCCATGGACGCCGCGATCGTCAAGTTTCAGGAGCTGGGCGCGCGGGTCGATGACGTCGGTCTATCCAGCCTGCATGATTATCAAGCGTGTTGCATGGTCATTCTCCTCGCCGAGGGGTTCGCCGCGCACCGCACCTGGCTCGAAGAGCGGCCGGGCGAGTACGGCCAGATCATGCGCGAGAAGCTGATTCCCGGCGGCATCATCGACGCCGCCGACTACCTCGAGGCGACCCGCTTCCGTCGCGAGCTGGTCGCCGAGGTGTTGCGGGCCCACGAGCGCTTCGATCTCCTGTTGACCGCGGCGACCTACGGCGGCGCTCCCTTACTCGAAGAGGTGAAGGGATACGCTATTTTCTCCAGGGCCTTGTTGAGCACACCGTTCAACGTGACCGGGACCCCGGCGATCGCTGTCTGCTGCGGCTTCACCGACGACGGGCTGCCTCTCAGCATGCAGATCGCCGGCCGCCCATTCGAGGAGGCCGCGGTACTGCGTGCCGCCCACGCCTACGAGCGCGCGACGCCGTGGCGCGATCGCCGGCCCGCGCTCTAGGACGCCAACACCACAGAGAAAATGTGACGGAGCCTCGCCCCTTGTAGATATTTATTTCAAGTATAAAATACCTGTACGGAGCCAACAGATGCGAATCGTCTGCATCGGCGGCGGTCCCGCGGGACTCTACTTCGCGATCTCGATGAAGCGTCGCGCGCCCCAGCACGACATTGTCGTGCTGGGGCGTCGTGTTATCGGATCAGACCATGGACAATCTGCGCGCGAACGACGCCGACACGGCGGAAGAGATCGCCGACAGCTTCGCTCATTGGGATGTCATCGACGTCCATTTCAAGGACACCGTCGTTAGCTCGGGCGGCCATGGCTTCTCCGGCATCGGCCGCCAGCGCCTTCTCCACATCCTTCAAGAGCGCGCACGGGCATTAGGCGCTTCGCTCGAGTTCGAGCACGAAGTCGAGGACTTCAGGGCATTCGCGGACGCCGATCTGGTAGTGGCCGCCGATGGCGTGAACAGCCGCGTTCGCCAAGCCGGTGCGCGACACTTCAAACCGGATATCGACGTCCGCGGCAACAAGTTCGTTTGGCTGGGGACCCGCCGTGTCTTTGACGCCTTCACGTTCGTCTTCAAAGAGACCGCATACGGCTGGATCAAAGCCCACGCCTATCGCTACGATCTGGACACGAGCACCTTCATCGTCGAATGCCCCGAGGTCGTGTGGCGCGGTCTCGGCGTGGACCGCATGGCCGCAGCGGATGGCATCCGGCTCTGCGAAGACTTGTTCGCGGAACACCTGTGCGGCCACGAGCTCATGAGCAACGCGCCGCACCTGGCCGATCCATGGCTCAACTTTCAGCGCATCAGCAACGAGCGATGGTTTCACGGCAACACCGTGCTGATCGGCGATGCCGCCCATACCGCCCATTTCTCGATCGGATCAGGCACCAAGCTTGCGCTCGAGGATGCAATTGCGCTTGCCAACAAGCTCGCCGACCATGGCCAGCTCGCCGAAGCGTTCGCCGCTTACGAGGACGAGCGGGGCGTTGAGGTGCTGCGGCTACAAAATGCTGCGCGCAACAGCACCGAGTGGTTCGAGAGCGTCGGCCGCTATTCTACCTTCGAGCCAACTCAGTTTGCCTACTCGCTGCTGACGCGCAGCCAACGCGTGAGCCACGAGAACCTGCGCTTACGCGATCAGGGGTGGCTCGAAGGCGTCGAGGCGTGGCTCGGCGGGCAGGCCTCAGGCCGCGCTCGCCAATCGCCTGTCCCGCCGATGTTTCTGCTCTTCTCGCTCCGGTCGATGGAGCTCGACAATCGTGTCGTGGTCTCGCCCATGGCGATGTACAGCGCAGCCGATGGCGTGCCCGGCGATCTCCACCTCGTGCATCTCGGTGCCCGCGCCCAGGGCGGTGCCGGGCTGGTTTTCACCGAAATGACGTGCGTCACCGCCGACGGCCGAATTACGCCGGGCTGTGCCGGCATGTACGACGAGGCCCACGTCGCCGGATGGCGCCGGATCGTCGACTTCGTGCACAAGCAAGCACCGGCCAAGATCGGCCTTCAGCTCGGGCACTCAGGCCCCAAAGGCTCGACCAAGCTCGGCTGGGAGGGGATGGACGAGCCGCTCGAAGCCGGCAACTGGCAGGTGACGGGCCCCTCGGCGGTGCAGTGGTCGCCGGCGCATCGAGTGCCGCGGGAGATGACCCGCGCCGATATGGAGGTTGTCCTCGCCGCCTTCGTCACGGCGACCGAGATGGCCGAGCGCTGTGGCTTTGACATGATCGAGCTGCACTGCGCGCACGGCTATCTACTGTCGGCCTTCATCACGCCGCTCACTAACCTTCGCCGTGATCGCTATGGCGGCAACCTTGCCGAGCGGCTCCGCTACCCGCTCGAAGTGTTTGCTGCGATGCGGTCCGCATGGCCAGCCGAGAAGCCGATGTCGGTTCGCATCTCGGCAACCGACTGGGTCACCGGCGGCGTCGACGCCGCTGAGGCCGTGGACATCGCCCGCGCCTTCAAGGCCGCGGGCGCCGACATCATCGATGTCTCGGCGGGCCAAACCAGCATTGCGGCCAAGCCCGTTTATGGCCGCATGTTCCAGACACCGCTAAGCGACCGAATCCGCAACGAGGCGGGCATCCCCACGCTCGCGGTCGGCAATATCTTCGAGGTCGACCATGTCAACAGCATTATCGCTGCCGGCCGCGCCGATCTTTTCTGTCTGGCGCGGCCCCACCTTGCGGATCCTTATTGGACGCTGCACGCGGCGGCACAGCAGAGATATGAGGGCATCGAATGGCCGGCGCCCTACCTGCACGGCCGCGAGCAGTACGAACGGAACCTGCGCCGGGCGGCCGAGATGGCCATCGATATCTAGGAGGAATGTTGAACGAATCCCTCACTGGAGCGCGAGCGGCGACCGCCGATGACGGCGCGCGAGACGCGTACAAACAGCGATTACGGCTGTGGTTACGCCTGTTGATGTGCTCGACGCTCGTTGAGCGCGAGGTGCGCACGCGGCTGCGGGAGCGCTTCGCCACGACGCTGCCGCGGTTCGACGCGCTGGCCGCTCTCGACCGCGCTCCGGACGGCTTGACGCTGGGCGAGCTGTCGGCACGGTTGATGGTGTCGAACGGCAATCTCACCGGTCTGATTGCGAGGCTGGTCGAGAGCGGCCTGGTTCATCGCTGGTCGCCCGATCACGATCGACGTGCCTCGATCGTGGCACTGACCGATGCGGGACGGGCGGCCTTCACGACCATGGCCGAGGCGCACGAGGCGTGGATCGGCGAGCTTTTGGGACCGCTCGCGGAGGAGGACGTCGCGGACTTGATCGCCTCGCTGGACAAGACACGGCGGGCGATCGAGCAGCACGGCGAGGCGGAGATGATATGACAAGCATGCGGGACTACAGACCGACGCACTTCCGATGATCGCTGAGCGATGGCGTGGGCACGGTCACTCTCAATCGACCGGAGCGGAAGAACCCGCTCACCTTCGATTCATATGCCGAGCTGCGCGACTGTTTCCAAGCACTTCGTGGCGCGAGCGACGTGCGCACGGTGGTCGTCACTGGTGCCGGTGGGAACTTCTGCTCAGGCGGCGATGTGCACGAAATCATCGGCCCGTTGGTCGGGCGCGATACGCCGGGGTTGCTCGATTTCACGCGCATGACAGGCGCTCTCGTCAAGGCTATGCGCGGGTGTCCGCAGCCGATCATCGCCGCTGTCGAGGGCGTCTGCGTCGGCGCCGGAGCGGCTATCGCCATGGCCTGCGATACCCGGGTGGGCGCCGCGGGAAGTCGGGTCGGATTTCTGTTCGTGCGGATCGGCCTCGCCGGCTGTGACATGGGGGCCTGCGCTATGTTGCCGCGCATCGTCGGTTTCGGTCGTGCCGCCGAGCTGTTGTTTACCGGGCGCATGATGGAGGCAGAGGAGGCCGAGCGCTGGGGCTTCTATAATCGGCTGTGCTCGGCGGGCACGGCTCTTGACGAGGCAATGAGCCTGGCCCGGCAACTGGCCCGCGGGCCCACCTTCGCCCACATGATGACCAAGACCATGCTCGACCGGGAGTGGGACATGGCCTTGGACGCGGCGATTGACGCCGAGGCGGAAGCCCAGGCCATCTGCATGCAAACTAAGGACTTCGAGCGTGCTTTTCGCGCATTTGTCGAGAAGCGCGAACCGGTGTTCGAGGGCGATTGATGGCCGACCGGAGCTATCTCGACTGGCCCTTCTTTGACGACATACACCGTCACCTCGCCCGCGACCTTGACGCCTGGGCGGGCGCTGAGCTGGCCCCTGATCCACCCGAAACGAACGTTGATGACCGTTGCCGCCACCTCGTAGAGCGCCTGGCCGCGTCAGGATGGCTTGTTCACGCCGTCGCTGGGATGGGAGGCCGGTCAGCGAAGCTCGCCGTACGCTCTCTGTGCTTGGTGCGCGAGGCGCTGGCGCGCCACGATGGCTTGGCCGACTTCGCCTTCGCCATGCAGGGCCTGGGCAGCGGCGCGATCTCACTGTTCGGTAGCGAGGCCCTGTGTGCCGAGTATTTGCCGGACGTGGCTGCGGGGCGGCGGATCGCCGGCTTTGCCCTGTCCGAGCCCGATGCTGGGTCCGATGTCGCCGCGATTACCACTACTGCGCGCCCAAACGGCGGGGGCTACGTCCTCGACGGCGTCAAAGCCTGGGTATCGAATGGCGGTATCGCGGACTTCTACATCGTGTTCTCCCGCACCGGCGAGGCGCCGGGCGTGAAGGGCCTCAGCGCATTCGTCGTCGATGCCGAGACCCCGGGCCTGTCCGTGCGCGAGCGCGTCCCACTGATCGCGCCGCACCCGCTGGCCACCCTCGCCTTCGAAGAGTGCCGCGTCCCAGGGAGCCGACGAATCGGCGAAGCCGGCGAGGGCTTCAAGATCGCGATGGCCACCCTCGATGTGTTTCGCCCTTCCGTCGGCGCGGCGGCCCTGGGATTCGCGCGGCGCGCGCTCGATGAAGCGCTGGCCCGCGCGGCCGACCGCCGCCTTTATGGTGCGCCGCTCGCCGACCTCCAGATGACGCAGGCGCGCCTGGCGGAAATGGCGCTCGACGTCGATGCCAGTGCGCTTCTCGTTTACCGCGCCGCCTGGGCCAAGGACTCGGGCGCCGCCCGCATCACCCGCGAGGCCTCGATGGCGAAGCTCCACGCCACTGAGGCGGCGCAGCGGGTGATCGACGGAACCGTGCAGCTGTTCGGCGGCCTCGGCGTGGTCGTCGGCACTGTGCCCGAGCGCCTTTACCGCGAGATTCGTGCGCTCAGAATCTATGAAGGCGCGTCGGAGATGCAGAAGCTCATCATCGCGCGGCAGGCCCTCGCCGCCCATGCAGCGTCTCGCGGGAGTACCTCGGCGTGACGCCCAGTGCCCATCGCGACACCTTCGCACACGACAACCTCCCGCCCCAGGCCGAGTGGCCTGAGTTCCTGTTCGATCGACCGGAGCTTCAGTATCCAGACCGGCTCAATTGCGCGATCGAGCTCCTCGATCGGACCGTTGAGCGGGGTCTCGGCGACAAGCCATGTCTGCGGGCACCCGGCGTGAGCTGGACCTACGCCGATCTCCTCGACCATACGAACCGTATCGCCGCCGTTCTGGTCGACGATCTGGGTCTCGTCCCCGGCAACCGAGTTCTGCTCCGATCGGCGAACAATCCGATGATGGCGGCATGCTGGCTGGCCGTCGCTAAGGCCGGCGGCGTGGTTGTCGCCGTTATGCCGCTTCTGCGCGCGCGCGAGCTCGCCGCGATCATCGACAAGGCACAGGTCGGACTGGCGCTGTGCGATGAGGACCTGTGTGAGGAGCTCGCATCGGCGCAGACGAGCGCGCCGGTGCTCAGCCGCCTCGTCCCCTTCGGGCGGCCCGAGGCCGAGCTGGAACGCTTGATGGAGACCAAGGACGGCACGTTCACCGCCTGCGATACAGCTTCCGACGATGTGGTGCTGATCGCTTTCACCTCCGGCACGACTGGGGTGCCCAAGGGGACCCTACATTTCCATCGGGACGTGATGGCGATCTGCGATTGTTTTCCGCGCTCGATATTGCGGGCGAGCCCCGAGCTGCTGGCGGACGCGATCGCCCGGTTCAAGGCGACGGTCTGCTTCTCAACGCCGCTCGCCTACCGGGCCATGCTCTCGCAGGCAAGCTCGGCGGAGTTGTCGAGCCTCACCAAATGCGTCTCCGCCGGCGAGACCCTGCCTGTACCAGTGTTCCAGGCGTGGGAGGACGCGACCGGCATCAGGATCATTGACGGCATCGGGGCGACAGAGATTCTGCACATCTTCATCTCCTCGCCCGAGTCGGAGATCCGGCCGGGGGCGACCGGCCGAGTTGTGCCGGGCTACAAGGCACGCGTTCTCGATGACGACGGTCGACCGCTACCTACCGGCTCGGTGGGGCGACTCGCCGTTCGCGGGCCCACGGGCTGCCGCTACCTCGCGGATGAGCGCCAAAAAGGCTACGTCTTTGACGGCTGGAATGTCACCGGCGATGCCTACAGGATGGACGAGGACGGGTACTTCTGGTTCCAAGCGCGCGCTGACGACATGATCGTCTCGGCCGGCTACAACATCGCTGGCCCGGAAGTTGAAGCAGTACTTCTCGAGCACCCGGGCGTCGCCGAATGCGCCGTGGTGGCGGCTCCGGACACCGAGCGAGGACACATCGTCAAAGCGTTCGTCATCGCGGCTCAGGACCGCGCTGCGAATGCGGACCTCGCGGCTGAACTGCAAGACTTCGTCAAGCAGCGCATCGCACCCTACAAATATCCGCGCGCTGTCGAGTTCCTCGATGCGCTGCCTAAATCGGGCACCGGCAAGATCCAGCGATTCGTCTTACGCCAGCGCGAGGTCGAGCTCGCCAGGGCTGCCCCCGGTCACGCTGAGCAAACCTGAAGCGCGCCGCATGGCCGTTTTCGTCGTCGATATCCGCGTGCGCTTCTCGCATGTCGATCAGGCCGGCCTGATCTTCTATCCCCGCTATTTCGAGATGTTCAACGAAGTGATCGAGGAGTGGTTCGACCGGGGATTGGATTGCAGCTTCAGGCAACTGCACGGGGAGCTCAGATGCGGGGTCCCGGCGGTACGCGTCGAAGCTGAATTCCTCCAACCGTGCCGACTGGGCGATCTCTTGCGGTTTACGCTTGGCGTTAGGGAGATCGGCGGCAGCGCCGTCACCATATCCGTGGGCGCGACATGCGGCGATGAGAAGCGGCTTGAGGGCATCCTTGTCTTTGTCTACGTCTCTCTTGCCGACATGCGATCGCGCCCCATCCCGACGGAGCTACGCGCGGCGATGTCCGGGTACCTGCGGGACGAGAGCGAACGGGCGACCGCGAAATGAGAAGTCTTGCACCTGACGGTTGGGCACGCCCGCGGGGCTATGCCCACGGCATCCTCGCCGAGGGCCGGTTCGTGTTCGTTGCCGGCCAGGTCGGCTGGGACCCGTCGACCGAGACGTTCGCAAGCGACGACTTTGTGGACCAGGCGCGTCAAGCGCTCGCCAACACTATCGCCGTGCTGGCCGAGGCCGACGCGCCCCCCGCTCACCTCGTCCGCATGACCTGGTATGTGGTTGATAAAGCGGAGTATCTCACCCGGCGACAGGAGCTCGGCCGCATCTATGTCGAGTTGATCGGCCACAACTATCCGGCCATGACCCTGATTGAGGTCGCCGGGTTGCTCGAAGCATGTGCAAAAGTCGAGATCGAAGCGACAGCGGTCGTACCAGCCGACCCAACGTAGTTGGAAAGCGGTCACGGTGGCGCGGTGGTGCTGGTCGACCGATTGGGCTGGCGGCTACGCGGCCGGCGGACTGCGTGGCGGCAGGGTCAGCGCGCACGGCGGATTGAGCGAGAGTCACGCAAATCATGGCGGTGCGGGCAGTCCATTGCGAACTCGTCTCTCCATCCACATTCCCTGTTTTGCAGGGAAAATACAGGGAATTTGGACGCATCGTGGCCGTGCGCGGCGTTGGTCTGTGCCGGGAATCCTTTGTTCTCGGCGCGTTTGCAGCGTGTCGGCGACGATAAGGAGCAGGGAATAACAGGGAATCATCACCGAATTCGCCCCTGGTGGTGAGGGCGTTTGATTCCACCCTATGCTGGCCCACGAGCAGACGTCGGCGAGTCCGCTAATCACCCACAACCGGACTGGCGCGCGCGAGATCGCCAAGTCCGCTTATGACCCTGGCTGTGTAAGAACGCTTGCCTGATATGATTCTTCGGTGGTCTGAGCGGGGAGATCGTATGGGGCGTTTCGTTGAAGGGACCGATCGCGGGCAGCGCACTTTGTTCCCGGAGTGCTTGGACGACTGGATTGGCGAGGACAATGCGGTTCGGGTGATCGATGTCTTTGTCGAGGAGCTGGATCTAGCTGAGCTTGGCTTCAGCCGTGTCGCGCCGAAGGATACCGGCCGGCCTGCGTATCATCCGTCGGTTCTGCTGAAGCTGTACATCTACGGCTATCTCAATCGGGTCCAATCGAGCCGCCGGCTTGAGCGGGAAGCCGGGCGCAACGTGGAAGTGATGTGGCTAACCGGCCGCCTGGCTCCCGATCACAAGACGATCGCCGACTTCCGCAACAAGGACAATGGTCGCGCCATCCGTCAGGTCTGTGCCCGGTTCGTCGCTCTGTGCCGCACGCTCGGTCTGTTTGCCGAAGCCCGCGTTGCGATCGATGGCAGCAAGTTCAAGGCAGTGAACAACCGAGACAGGAACTTCACGCGAGCCAAGATGACGCGGCGCCTGGATCAGCGTGTCGCGCTACCTGCACCAGCTGGACAGCGCCGACCGGCAAGAGCCGTCTCTGGCACGCACGACCAAGACGGTCCGTCTGCACGAGAAGATTGCCAGGCTCAGGCAAGAGATGCAGCGCCTCAAGGGGCTCGAGGCGCGGATGCGCGAGAGGCCGGACCAGCAGATCTCTCTAACCGATCCCGACGCTCGCTCGATGGCGACCAGCGGTCGGGCGTCGTCGGCTACAACGTGCAAGCCGCCGTCGACACCAAGCATCATCTGATCGTTGCCCACGAGGTGACCAACGTCGGCACCGACCGGTCCCAGCTCGCCCGCATGGCCAAGCAGACGAAAGCGACGCTGGGGGCGGACACCTTGGATGTCGTCGCCGACCGGGGCTACTTCAACAGTGCGGAGATCCTGGCGTGCGAAGACGCCGCCATCACGGTCACGCTTCCCAAGCCGCAGACCTCCGGCCGCTATGTGGCGCAAAAGGACATCTACATCTGCCCGGCCAACGAAAGGCTGAGGTATCGATACACGACTGAGGAAAAGGGCCTGGCCTTACGCCGCTACTGGACCAACGCGTGTCTGAGCTGCGCCATCAAGCACCGCTGCACCACGGGCAGAGAGCGCCGGATCACGAGTACGAGCATGTTCTCGAGGCTGTTCAGAGGCGGCTCGACGAGCATCCGGAGAAGATGCGCCAGCGCCGCGA
Organism: Alphaproteobacteria bacterium; assembly: GCA_965248765.1. Lineage (GTDB taxonomy): Bacteria > Pseudomonadota > Alphaproteobacteria > VGEJ01 > VGEJ01 > CBDFKF01. The sequence continues at coordinate 1,305,988 of CBDFKF010000004.1, read as the reverse complement.
GACGGTCGAGCATCCCTTCGGCACGATCAAAGCCCCGATGGGCGCGCAACCCACTTCCTGATGAAGACGCTCACAACGCGTCAGCACCGAGATGGCGCTGCACGTACTCGCCTATAACCTCACCCGTGTCATGAACATCCTCGGCACCGGGCTGCTGATCGCGGCCATCAGGGCATAGGAAACGCAACTTCCTGGCTCCAACGCCCACGAAACGCCAGACCGCCCGACCCGAGCTTCTCTTAGATGACTCAGGTTGACCACTGAGCTAGATGGAACGGCTCGCTCACATCAGCCTCGGGCCGCTACGTCCGACCGCCAACGCCGCCGCGTTCTTACATAACCAAGACCCACAGCGGCCTCGCGGGAAGGGGTGATTTGACGTCCGCTCCCGGGCGCTAAGCTGACGTCAGGAACGGTAAAGCGGACGTCGCGCCTGCCTAACCCGCCTGAAGGCTATTGCACTGAGTGGCCCTGCTTCGGGCCGCTTCACGCTGCAGCTTGTGCCACATTTGACCGCCGTAGTGCGCCGAGTTCTGGTGCGTGGCGTAGACCTCGGCAGCGCTCTGCCCCGTGAGCTCGTCTTTGAGAACGAGGCGGTGGACGTGGATCGGGCAGTCGGGGTTCGAGAGCATTACGTCCCGGAAGTACGCGGTATCGCGGAACCCGCCCACGGCGGCGATTGATCTCACGCAGAACAGGTTGCTGTCCGGAAACCGTTCAGCTACGTCGACGTAGCCCTCGTCAGTCAGGCACTCCTCTGACACGCGATCGAGCCGCGCCAGCGGGACCTCGGTGAGCGGACAGCGCTTCTGCATCCCCCTGCTCATTGCTCCAACTCAAGCATTTCCGCGACTTTCAGCCTCTTAATCGGTGGTCTCGAATCCATGATCAAATGTGCCATGCCACTAAATAAGGTAGGGCGGCTATGTCGGTTATCAAGATAGAGTACCGGCACATCCTAGAGCTGCATCCGCATGAGCGCAACGCACGCACGCACTCGCGCCGTCAGCTCCGCCAGATCGCCGACAGCATCGATCAATTCGGGTTCAACAATCCGGTGCTGATCGACGGCGAGGACCGGATCATCGCCGGTCACGGCCGGGTCGAAGCGGCAAAGCTCCTGGGGCTGGAGGACGTGCCAACGGTGCGCCTCGAGCATCTGAGCGAGGCCGAGCGACGGGCCTACATCCTGGCCGACAACAAGCTTGCCGAGAATGCCGGCTGGGACCGCGAGATCCTGGCCATCGAGCCGCAGCATCTGCTGGAGATCGAGACCGCGTTCGACCTCACCATCACCGGCTTCACCACCGCCGAGACCGACCTCGTCATCGAGAACCACGGAGCCGAGGCGGACCCACAGCGTCGATGGCGCGATTCACTTCGTCTGCATGGATTGGCGTCACCTCGGCGAGGCGCTCGGGGCCGCGCGCGCGGCCTACACCGAGTTCAAGAACCTCTGTGTCTGGGCCAAGGACAACGCCGGTATGGGCAGCCTCTACCGCTCCCAACACGAGCTGGTGATGGTGTTCAAGAGCGGCACCGCGCCGCACATCAACAATGTGGAGCTTGGCCGGCACGGCCGCAATCGCAGCAACGTGTGGGAGTATCCTGGCATGAGCTCGCTGGGGGTGGATGATCGAAGCCAGCTGGCCCTGCATCCGACGGTGAAGCCGGTGGCGCTGGTCGCCGATGCGATCAAGGACTGCTCGCGTCATGGTGGCCTCATCCTCGATTCCTTCGCCGGCGGCGGCACCACGGTGATCGCAGCCGAGAAGACCGGCCGGCGCGCCTTCGCCATGGAGCTGGACCCCCGTTACGTCGATGTCGCCCTCCGCCGCTGGCAAGAGTGGCGCGGTGACACGGCTGTGCACGCCGAGACCGGACGGTCATTCGATGCGATCGCCGAGGCCCCGGCGGCCCGCGCCGAGCGGATGGAGGCAGCGGATGCCGAGTGATTACGAGGTCGGCTACGGCAAGCCGCCACGTAGTGGCCGTTTTGCCAAGGGGCAATCGGGCAACCCGCGCGGGCGGCCCAAGGGCACGAAGAACCTCAAAACCGATCTCAGTGAGGAGCATCAGGAGCGGGTCTTGGTTCGCGAGGACGGGCGCGCCGTGCCACTCAGCAAACAGCGCGCCCTTGTCAAATCGCTAATGGCGAGGGCGATTCAGGGCGACCAACGTGCTGCCAGCACGGTCCTCAACATGATGTTGCGGTTGCTGGATGACGACGAGGCTCCCGTGGCCGGCGAACCGCTCGGCAAGGAGGACCAGGAGGTCTACGAGCTGCTTCGCCAGCGCGCGCGGGGCGTCGGCGAAACTGGGGGCAACGGCCGCATCGGGCTCCACGCCCCCGAACAAACCGCCCGGTCATCGACGAAGACCCGGCATGAGGAGCCATGACCATGACGAGTAAACCGGATCTCCTCGCGCTGGCTACGCGCAGCGACCTCGCGACCTGCATCCATCGCACCTACCAGACGGTCTCGCCGGGGCAGCGCTATCTCCACAACTGGCACCTCGAGGTGATCGCCCACCGCCTACAACAGGCGCTGGATGGGAAGATCACCCGGCTCATCATTACCGTGCCGCCCCGCAGCCTGAAGTCGATCTGCTGCTCGGTGGCGTTTCCCGCCTTTATCCTCGGCCACCAACCAGCGGCCCGGGTGATCTGCGCCAGCTACTCGAGCGACCTCGCCTTCAAACACGCCCGCGACTGCCGGGCCGTGATGGAGACGCAATGGTATCGCGACAGCTTTGCGCGGACCCGCCTCGATCGAGCCAAGAACACCGAGCAGGAAATGACGACGACGCGACGCGGCTTCCGCTTGGCCACCTCGGTGGGCGGCACCCTGACCGGGCGGGGTGGCAACTTCCTGATCCTCGACTACATCATGAAGGCCGATCAAGCCCTGTCCGAGGCGCACCGCCAGACGGTGGTCGAGTGGATCGTCAATACCGCCATGAGCCGCCTCGACGACAAGAAGACCGGCGTCATCATCCTGGTGATGCAACACCTCCACGTTGACGATCCAGTGGGCCATCTGTTGGAGCAGGGCGGCTGGAACCATCTCAACCTGCCGGCCATCGCCGAGGAGGACCAGTGGTTCGATCTCGGCCATGGCCATGCCGTCGGCCGGCGCGAGGGTGAGGCGCTGCACCCCGAGCGAGAGCCGCTCGAGACGTTGGAGCAGCTGTGCCGAGCGCTAGGCTCGCCCATCTTCTCGGCACAGTACCAACAGGATCCCATGCCGCTCGAGGGCGGCCTGATCAAGTGGTCGTGGTTCAGGTTCTATGAGGCGCTGCCCGAGCCGCACGAGGGCGATCTGATCGTCCAGAGTTGGGATACGGCGGCCAAGGGCACCGATGTTAGCAGCTACTCGGTCTGCACCACCTGGCTGCGCCGTGGTCACGACCACTACCTGCTCGACGTGCGCCGGCTACGGCTCGAGTATCCGGCGCTGAGGAAGCTCGTGGTGGAGATGGCTGAGCAGTATGACGCCGGCGCAGTTCTGATCGAGGACAAGGCCTCGGGCACCCAGCTGATTCAGGAACTGCCTCAACAGGGCGCCTTGCGGATCGAGCCGATCGAACCGGAGGGCGACAAGGCTATCCGCATGTATGGCCAGACCGCCAAGATCGAGGCCGGCCATGTGTTCCTGCCACTGAGCGCGCCGTGGCTCGACGAGTTCCAGCGCGAGTTGCTGCCGTTCCCCAACAGCCGCTACTGGGACCAGATCGATAGCGTCTCGCAATACCTCGGGTGGGAATCGCCAGTTGTGATCACTGATGAGCACTTCATGATCGGCGAGCCGCTCGCGGCCCACCGCCCTGATGCGCCGTGGAACCTCGATCTCTAGACTGGGGGCCGCTGGGCGATGCCGGCTCTCGAGCCAGGCGGTGGTGGCCGCCCAATTACGATCGACCCATTCGGGTCACCAGCTACCAGGTGATCTCGCAAACAACTTCGCGTCGTGCCGTCGCTTCACCCGGCGCGGCCTGAGGCAGCCATCGAACAGCCGCCCACGCAAGTCTCGCGGGCCCGGATGAACTCGCGCGGCGTGCGGCCACCAAGGCCTCCCGCCTATCGACTTCGGACTGGACTTCAACGCCGGACAGAGCGTGCATGGAGTCGTGTTGCGCCCCGGACGTTGAGCCTCCGGGCGACCCCAAGCCCCACCCGGCCATGACCGACGGGGCTTGGAGCGGTGACAGCGCCCTTCCGGCGCGATGACCGAACGGAGGCTGCAAATGGCATCCAAGCAACAACAGAAGGCGGCGGCTAAGCGCGCCGCAACTGAGGCCGCCAAACCGGCTCAAACGAGAATGCGGAAGCGGGCGCCTGGCTCGGGGGGCGCGATGAAGCGCCCGGTCGACACGGCGGCGGCATCGCGGCCCGGCCAACGTCCGACCAAACGCGCTCTGATCTTGAGTCTGGCCGAGCGCCCCAATGGGGCTTCGATCGGTGAGCTGACCGAGGCCACCGGCTGGCAGGCGCACAGCGTTCGGGCGGCGCTGACGGGATGGCGCCAGCGCGGCCACAAGATCGTCCGGACCAAGGACGGTGCTGGTCTCGGTCGCTATCAGGTCGAAGCCACCTGACCGTGCGGCCTGGCGCCCCATCACGAGGCCGCCGTGGGTCGATCAGATAGCAGCGTTGCGAAGGAGCTGGGGCCGCTCGACCAACCCGACAGCCGAACCCTGGCCTCAAGGGAGGTCACGGCCGCCGAGGCTACCGCCAATCTCCAGGCCCTGGCACACATCGACTACATCGCCCTCCGCGACCAGTGGCGGCGGCTCTACCGGGTGGCACCACCGCCGCGGGTCTCGCGCGAGCTTCTGACGTTGGGCGTGGCGTGGAAGCTTCAGGAGCGATCCCATGGCGGCCTCGGCGCCACGACCAAGCGGCGGCTCGCCGAGCTGGTAAAGATACTGCATCAGGATGACGATCTGGTGCGCAGCCGCAAGAAGGAATTACGGCCAGGGGCCACGCTGATCCGCGACTGGCATGGGACCACCCATACCGTCGTGGTGGTCGAGGACGGCTTCGAATGGCGCGGCGAGAGGTGGCGGTCGCTGTCGGCGATCGCCCGGGCCATCACCGGCGTACGCTGGTCGGGTCCGCGCTTCTTCGGCCTCAACGGCACGGGATCAGCGGACCTCCCATCCCGGGAGCCCAGCAATGGCTAGGTCCAGAAGGTGGCGAAGACCGGGAGTGGGGCCAAGATCCGGTGCGCCATCTACACGCGCAAGTCCTCCGAGGAAGGGCTGGAGCAAGAGTTCAACTCGCTCGACGCCCAGCACGAGGCTTGCGAGGCCTTCATTGCGAGCCAGAAGCATGAGGGCTGGATCGCCTTGCCCGAGATGTACGACGACGGCGGCGTCTCAGGGGGCACGCTGGAGCGGCCGGCCCTGACGCGGCTTCTGGCCGATACCGAGGCCCAGCGCATCGATACCGTGGTCGTCTACAAGGTCGACCGCCTAACCCGTGCCTTGAGCGACTTCGCCAAGATCGTCGAGATCTTCGATCGCCAGACAGTCTCCTTCGTCTCGGTCACCCAGCAGTTCAACACCACCACCTCGATCGGCCGGCTCACCTTGAACATGCTGCTGTCGTTTGCCCAGTTCGAGCGCGAGGTCCCCGGCGAACGCATCCGCGACAAGATCGCGGCGTCAAAGAAGAAAGGGATGTGGATGGGCGGCGTGGTGCCGCTGGGGTATGACGTCCGCGACCGCAGGCTCGTCATTAATGACGAAGAGGCCGGGACGGTGCGCCATATCTACCGGCGCTATGCCCACCTGGGCTCGGTCCGAGCCCTGAAAGAGGAGCTCGACCGTGAGGGTGCTGTCAGCAAGGTGCGGATCGATCGCTTTGGGCGCCAGACCGGCGGCCAGCTGCTGTCACGGGGTGCGCTGCACCTGTTGCTGCAAAATCGCCTCTACCGGGGCCGCATCACCCACAAGGACACGCACTACCCGGGTGAGCATGACGCCATCGTCGATGAGGGCCTGTGGGAGGAGGTGAATCAGAAACTCGCCACCAACCGGATCGATCGCAAGAGGGGTACCTCTACTGACCACCCGAACCTGTTGATGGGCCTCGTCCATGACGACGCTGGGGCGCTGATGACCCCGAGCCACAGCACCAAGAAAGGCCGGCGCTATCGCTACTATGTCTCCAGCCGTCTGGTGCGCCGCAACCGGCGCGGCGCCCCCCGCGGCCTGCGGGTTCCGGCACGCGACCTGGAGGCGCTCGTCGGCGCCCGGCTGAGACGGTTCCTCAGCGACGAAGGCGCGGTTCACGCGGCCCTAGAGACATCGGCGCCAAATGTGGAAACGTGCCGCGCCGCGATGGCGCGGGCAGGCGAACTCGCTCGGCGGTGGCCGGCCCTCGCGCCCATGATCAGACGCAAGCTCTTGATGCGTTTGATCGAGCGAATTGACATCAAACCAAATGCTGTGGAGATCACCATCGTGCCGGGGCAAGTGCCGGCTCTCTCCTGGAACGAGGACGAACAGGACCACACCGAATCTCCCGCCCAGAACGACCACGCGATCATCACGCTCTCTGTCCCCGCTCGCCTCAAACGCATCGGCATGGAAACCCGGCTGCAGATCGACGCGGCCGGAGAGGATGCTCGGCGGACGCCCGACCGCAGCCTCATCCGGCTCATCGCTCAAGCCCATCGCTTTCGGGAGATGGTCATGCTGGGCCGCGGCAAGACGATCTCCGAGTTGGCCGCCGAAGCCGGCGTCGGCAGTTCCTACTTCAGCCGCGTCCTCCGCGTCGGCTTCCTCGCCCCCGACCTCGTCCAAGCGATTCTCCGGGGCACACAGCCATTCGAGCTCACCGCCAACAAACTAGCGGCGAACACCCATCTGCCCCCCGGTTGGGACGACCAGCGCGCTCGGTTCGGAATCGGCTGAACCACGGCGTCGACCGACATGCCTTCCCGGCCTGCCGTGGACCGGGCACGTCGTGCCTGCACCAAGCCCCTAGGATCGAGACAGGTCACAAAACGAGCCATACCATCGCGGCGTCGACGTACCACCAAAACTCGCCCAGGAGACTCTTACGACAAGATCCGCCCGGTGGCGGCACCGAACGGGTCTCCGCCATCGACGTCGAGATCGCGCACCCGCCCTAAGTCGCGGAAACTTGGTGACAAATTCGGATCCAGGCCGAACACGGAATAACTATGTAGTGTCAATGACTTAGTGGTGGCGGAGGGGGTGGGATTCGAACCCACGGTACGCAAAGCGCACAACGGTTTTCGAGACCGCCCCGTTCGACCACTCCGGCACCCCTCCAGGTCCGAGAAATCAAGTAGTTAGCAGAAACGCCCGAGCGAACAAACTCGGAATTGGCACCGGATTGGCACCGAAGCCCCTCAACTTTCGAAAGCTCCGCCGAGCGCGGCGTCAACCTGTCTGCCGCGTCTTGCTGCATCGTCGGCACGATGTGGCTGTAGATGTCCATCGTCACGGCCACCGACGAGTGCCCTGCCCTCTCGCTCGCGATCTTCGGATGAACGTTGGCGCGTAGCAGGTGAGTCAGGTACGAGTGCCGCAGCCCATTGAACGTGATGGATGGCGGCCCGGCGCGCCGCACGAGCTCCGGGAACGACGACTCTCGGTCTCGAGATTGACCGGCTCGCCGTCGACGACCACGCGGATCGGTCATCGAGGCTCCGTTCGATCCTCTGGCCGCATGTCGCCGAGATCCTGCGCGCCAGTGTCTCGGTCGTTCTCGATTTCGCAGCCAACACGCCCAACAGAGAGCGCCTCTCCAGGAACTGGCGAAGACCGCCAACGTTCTCCAAGTTCTGCATTTTCTCGACGTTCCTGACGAGGTCTGCAAAGCGCGGTCCGCTCACTGAACGAGGCGGGCCTCCATGAGTACGTCACCAGCTGCCGCTCCCTCGGGCAGCTACGAACGTCTGTTTTCGAGCGCAAAGACGACGGAACCGGCGCAAACGTGGAAGTCCGAGCTCACCTCACTGCTTTGAGGCAAGAATTTTTCCGAGCACTCCAAGTTGAGTCTTGGAGGCTTTCGGAGCCGTGCACCTGCATGAGCCTCGCCGATTTCATCGAGCGTCAGCCCGATCCGCTGCGCGAAGACAACGAACGCGATGCGGGGCGACACCCGACCGCTGATAGCGAAGTCTCGCCCCGCCGCCCTTGCACCCCAGGCCTTGGCGCGCGCAGTGTAGGCGCGCCGCTGCCGTCGCCCCTGAAGGTGTTGACGGCCGGGGAGTCGAAAAGCCTGGGGTGATTGGCGATGACTGAAAGACGAGCGCCCACGCCGGGTGGAGCAAACGATGCGCTGCCCATGAACGAGCTACCGGCTGTTACGCCGGGTCAAGGGCTCGATCTGCTCGGCGGCGTCATGGTAATCGATATGACGACGTCGATCGCTGGACCCTACGCCACGATGCTGCTCGCGGATTTCGGCGCCCGGGTCGTGAAAATCGAGCGACCCTCGGGCGGGGACGATTCGCGCGACTGGGGACCGCCGTTTCTCGCCGATCAATCCCTGTGGTTCCTGTCGGTGAACCGCAACAAGGAGAGCGTGGCCCTCGACATTGCCAGGCCTGAGGGATACGCGGTCCTCTTAGAGCTCATAAAGCACGCCGATGTCGTCGTGACCAACCAGCCGCCGCGCGTCCAGGCCAAGCTGGGCACTGATTTTCAGACGCTCAAAGCGATCAGGGACGATCTCGTGTTCGCGTCGATCACGGGCTTCGGATTGACCGGCTCTCGGGCCGACGGCCTGTGCTACGACCTCATCGCCGAGGGATACTCCGGCGTCATGGATCTTACGGGCGCGCCGGACCGCGAGCCGCAGAAGGTGGGCGCGCCCGCGGCCGACATGTTGGCGGGGCAGGACGCTGCGATGGCGGTTATGGCTGCTTTGGTTGAGCGCGGACGCGGCGGTCGGCGGCAGTGCCTGATCGACGTCTCGATCGTGGAGAGCATGACCCGGTTCCTCTCCTGCCGCATTGTTCCCTATCTCGGTTCGGGCGAGGCGCCGCGCCGCTCTGGCGGCAAGGACAGCGTGATCACGATTTACCAGGCCTTCGAGACCGCCGATGAGCCCGTTACCCTGGGCCTTGGAACGGACGCGATCTGGCAACGCTTCTGGAAGGCCGTCGGCAAACCGGAATATGGAATGTCAGAAACGTTCGCGACCAACGCCGGCCGACGCGCGCAACGCGAGACGATCGTCGTCGATATTCAGGCGGTTCTGCGACGCCGTTCGCGCCAATATTGGCTCAAGATCTTCGCCGAGAACCGAATCCCGGCGGGGCCGATCAATCGAATCGAGGAGGTGGTCGCCGATGCCGCTCTGCGCGAGCGCGGCCTTTTCTTCCAGCTGCATGGTGCCAGCGGGGCGGTGCCTCAGGTAGGGTTGGGGATCCACGTCAACGGCCACGCCGCGGTACCGCACTCCCTGCCGCCACGGCTCGGGCAACATACCCGCGGCGTGTGCCGTGAGCTGCTGGGATACTCCGAGGAACGAATCGTCGAGCTCGAGCATGCCGGCGTAATCTGAAGGGAGGCAGGGGCGGTGTCGTTCAACACCATCCTTTACGAAGAATGCGGGCCGGTCGGCACAATCACCCTCAACCGGCCCGACGACGGCAATATGTTCACGGCCGAGATGTGTCACGAAATTCGTGACTGCATCAACGAGATTCGGCGCGAGACGCGGACCCGCGTCCTCGTAATTACCGGCGCGGGGGAAAAGTTTTTCTGCATCGGCGGGCGCAAGGAGGGGCTGGAGGACACCCGCCTCTACGCCGGCGTTCTTCCCACGCTCGAGATCTACGAGGCGATCGATCGCTTGCAGAAGCCGGTGATCGCCAGCGTCAACGGTTTCGCCGTCGGCGGAGGCAATGTTTTGCAGATGGTCTGCGATCTGACGATCGCCAAGGCGAACGCGATCTTTCGCCAGGTGGGCCCGATGATGGGGTCGTTCGATGCCGGCTACGGCACTTGGTACCTTGAGGATCTCGTCGGCAAAAAGAAGGCGAAGGAGATGTGGTATTGCAATGACAAGATCACTGCCGAGGAGGCGCTCCGTATCGGGCTGATCAACCGCCTGGTGCCGGACGATAGGCTTCAAGAGGAGACCATGGGATTAGCGCTCGAGGTGGCCGCACGCGGTAGCTTCGCGCTGGCCTCGATCAAGGCTGCCTTCAACGCGCGACACGGAGGGGTCTCTGGACTGGCGCGAATGGCGCACGATCTGTTGTTGCGCAGCTATCTGGACGGCAGCGAGTCGCATGAGCTGGGGGCGGCCTTCGCCGACCGCCGCGAGCCCGATCCGACGAAGTTTGGAAGATAGCGGTCGGTGCCCGCGTTTCTGACGCTCCATGATCCAGGCAGGGCGCGGGCCTATTACGACTCGGGCCAGTGGACGAACGATACCTTCCATAGCCTGATGGTTGCGCACGCGGCGCGGCGCGGCGATGCCGTCGCGTTGCGGAGCGGTCGCGCCATCCTCACCTGGGCGGAGCTCGCGCGCTGGGTTGACGGTGTGGCAGCCGCCTTGCGCGCTGCTGGGCTGACAACCGGTGATCGGGTATCGATGTGGTTGTCAAACCGCCTCGAGGCGGTGATCACCTTTCTTGCTTGCTCGCGAGAGGGCTTTGCTTGCAATCCATCGCTTTACCGCACGTACACCTGCCCTGAGGTCGCGACACTGCTGGCGCGGCTCAAGGCGGCCGCGTTCGTGACGGAGCCGGGTTGGGGGGCCGAGCGCGACGAGGGCGAGTTGGATCGGTTGCTCGGCGATCTCCCATCCTTGCGGGTGGTGTGGCAGCCGGACGATTTCCCGAGGCCCGGCGACGGGTCGGATCGCGCGCCGTCGGGCAACGCCGACCAGGTCGTCTACCTGGCCTTCACGTCGGGAACCACCGGTGCACCAAAATGCGTCATGCACACGGACAACACGCTGCTCGCGAATGCGCGCGATCTGGTCACCGACTGGGGCTTCGATGCCGAAACGCGCCTCCTCACCCTGAGCCCTCTCTCACACCACATCGCCTGGGTGGCCGTCGGACAGTGGTTGGTCTCGGGCTGCCAATTGATCACCGACGACCCACCCGGCGGCCTCACCAAATTCGACTGGATCGTTGAGACGGGCGCGACCTACGTGATGGGGGTTCCAACCCACGCGATCGACATCCTTGCGGAACAGAACGCGCGCGGTGCGGATCGGATCGGCCAGGTGGATGTCTTCTACATGGCCGGCGCACCGATCCCGCCATCGGTCGCCGAGGCGTTCGCCGGTCAGGGCATCGCACCGCAGAACGTCTATGGCATGACCGAGAACTCATCGCACCAGTACACCCATCGCGACGATACGCCCCAAGTCATCGTCGGCAGCTGCGGTCGCGGCGGGCGCGCCTATCAGGTGCGCATCTTCGATTCCGAGGATCCCGACAAGCCACTGGGGCCGGGACAAGTCGGTCAAATCGGGGGTCGTGGGGCGAGCCTGATGCTGGGCTACTTCGGCAACCAGGATGCCACCGAAGCGAGCTTCAACCGTGACGGCTGGTTTCTCTCGGGCGACCTCGGCTCGCTCGACGCACATGGCAATCTCAAGATCGAGGGGCGTCTCAAGGATCTCATCATTCGCGGCGGCCACAACATCCATCCGGCTCGGATTGAAGCGATTGCCCTGCGCCATCCCGGCGTGCACAAGGCGGCGGCGTTTCCGGTGCCCGATGATCGGCTGGGAGAGAAGGCCTGCCTTGCCGTGACCGGCGTAGCGGACGGTCAGGTACTGGTGGCGTTCCTTCGCGCCGAGGGGCTCTCGAAATACGATATGCCGGAGTACTTCGTTGCCTTAGAGGCCTTGCCGTTGACGGCCAGCGGCAAGATCCTCAAGCGCGAGCTGGTCGAGATGCTGAACCGCGGCGACATCGTGCCTGAGCCGCTCGACAACCGAGCAGGTCGGGCGGCAGAAGGTATCGACGAGAAACGGAAGCCGCAGTTCAAGGATGCCTGACGGTCAGATCATCGTGACCGGCGGCAGCAGGGGAATCGGTGCCGCGATCGCCTCCGAACTCGTGGGGCGTGGCCGCGCCGTGGTGTGCCTGTCGCGCTCAGGGGCGTCGCCCGCGGGCCACGGCATCGCCTGCGACATGACCGATGAAATAGCCGTGCGGGCGGCCTTGGCCGAGGTGGCGCGCTCAGGCGCCATCAGCGGCCTGATCAACAATGCCGGTCTCCATTTGCGCGCGCCGGCCGCAGAGCTCTCAACCGCCGATTTCGAGCAGGTGATGGCGCTGAACGCGACCGCGGTCATGGTCGCCTCGCGCGAGGCCTACCCCCATCTGCAGGCGGCGGGCGGCGGCATCATCGTCAACATGGGTTCGTTCTTCGACAAAATGGGGGTTCGCCACAACCTCGCCTACAGCGCCTCGAAGGCAGCGGTGGGGGCGATCACACGATGCTTGGCGGCGGAATGGGCGGGCGAGGGAATCACCGTCGTGAATGTCGCGCCCGGCTACATCGAGACCGATCTCAACCGTGATTTCCTGGCGCGCGACAGCATCAAGCAGTGGACCGAGAAACGCATTCCGGTGGGTCGGGTCGGGCAACCCGAGGAGGTGGCACGCCTCGTTGCGGCATTGGTCGTCGAGGGCAACGCGTTCCTCACCGGCGAGACCATCTATCTCGATGGCGGCCAGGGGATGAGCCACGGGTGAAGGTCTTCGAGCAACTCGATCGCCGGCGGAACTGGGAGGATGCGGAGCGCATCGTCCTCGATCAGGTCCGGCGTGTTGCGGACGAGGTCATCGCCCCGAATGCCGCGGCCTACGACCAAAGCGGGGAGTTCCCCTGGGACAATATCCGCGCGCTCAACGAGCTCGGGCTGAACGGTATGTTCGTGCCCGAGGCCTATGGCGGCGCCCCGGTGCGGTATCGGCTTTACCTCGAATGCGTATCCATCATCTCCGAAGCGTGCGCCGCGACCGGTATCACTTACGCGACTAGCTGCCACGGCATGACGCCGGTGATCGATTTCGGCACCGCGGATCAAAAATCGCGTCTGCTGTCCCGCATTGCCGCGGGCGGGCTGGCATCGCTCGCGATCACCGAAGCGGGAGCGGGGTCCGATGCCACGGCGATGAAGACCCGGTTCGAACCCAGGGACGATGCGATCGTGGTGACCGGGGCCAAGCTCTTCATTACCAGCGGCGATGTTGCCGATCTGATCCTCGTGTTCGGCAAGTGGTCCGAGATAGACGATCCCAAGGGTGCGCTCTCGGCCTTGGTTTTCGAGAAGGGGACATCAGGCTTCGAGATCGTGCGCAAGGAGGGCAAGATGGGGCATCGCGCATCCTCGACGGTCGCGCTGTCGTTTGACGGCTGCCGCGTTCCTCGCGCCAATCTCTTGGGGGCACCCGGTGATGGGCTGAAAATCCTGCTCGCCTCACTGAACCGCTCGCGCCCCAGCATCGCCGCCCATGCCCTCGGCATCGCACGGGCCGCGTTCAAGGACATGGTCGCCTATATGAACGAGCGGACCCAATCGGGTCGGCGTATCGTCGAGTTCCAGGGCAACCAGTTCATGCTCGCCGACCTCGCCAGCGAGCTCGCGCTGGTCGAAAGCTGGCTCGACCACGTCGCGGAACTGGTCGACGACGACGAGCCCGATTTCGGCATCGCTGCCTCTATCGCCAAGCTACGTGCTTCCGACCTCGCCATGCGCATGAGCGAAGAGGCCGTCCAGATGCACGGCGGATACGGCTACTGCGCCGATTATCGGGTCGAGCGCCTGATGCGGGATGCCAAGATTACGCAGATCTGGGAGGGCACCAATCAGGTGCACCGCCAGCTCATCGGCAGGAGCTTCAGGGCCAAATGACCATGGACATCACGACCGTTGGGGTGTGCGGGGCGGGCGGCACGATGGGGGCGGGCATCGCCATCGTCGCCGCGCGCGCGGGCTACGCGACCGTATGCTTCGACATCTCGGTCGAGGCGTTGGAACGGGGCCGCAGCCAGACCGAGGGTTTTTTTGAGAAATCGGTGGAGCTCGGCAAGATGACCGCCGCGGCGAGAGCCACGGCCCTTGACCGCATGATGCCAACGACCAAGCTCGATAGGCTCGGCGCGTGCGATCTGATCGTCGAGGCGGTGTTCGAGGACCTCGGCGCCAAGCAGGAACTGTTCGCGCGGTTGGACGCGGTTTGCCCCGCACATGCCATCTTCGCATCGAACACCTCGGCCTTGTCGATTACCGAGATCGCCGCAGGCTGTGGGCGCGAGGACAAGGTGGTTGGCATGCACTTCTGCTTGCCCGCCCAGCTGATGAAACTGATCGAGATGTCCGCCGGCCTGAACACCTCGGAGGAGGCCATGGCCGCGGCCTGGGCCTGGACCAAGGCAGCCGGCCAGAAGCCAGTGAGTACCGAGGATCGGCCCGGCTTCATCCTCAATGCGCTGCTGGTCCCGTTCAACAACGACGCGATCCGCGCCGTCGAAGCCGGCCTCGCCACGCCCGCGGACATCGACGCGGCGATCAAGGTCGGTCTCGGCTATCGAATGGGGCCGTTGGAACTGGTCGATCTGATTGGCCTCGATACGCAAATCCGGTTGTGCGAGGCCCTCTATTCCACGACTTTGGATCCGCGCGTGGCGAGCCCACCCTTGTTGCGCCGGATGGTGGCCGCGGGCCGGCTCGGCCGCAAATCGGGCCGCGGCTTCTATGCCTACGACGGCAGCGCAATGTACGGCGGATAGGCCGATGCGCTACCAGATCATCAGTGAGGGCGAAAGCCGCTCCTTCCCCGATGACGATCCGTTCCTCGCGGCAGCGGTCGAGATAGCGGACGTGGTGATCTGCCTCGGCGCGGCGCCGGTTGCCGAGGAGGCCAAGGCGGCCATCCTGATCGAGCTCGGGACGGAGTGCCTGGGCGTTCACACGGGCGAAGTGGCCGGGACAGAGGGCTCCAACATGTTGGGGTTTGCGCGTTATCGCAATGGCGAAGATGCCCCGTCCAATCTGATCGAGCTGGTCTGCCAGCCGCATTCGCTGCCGTCTGCCATCGATGCGGCGCGCGCGGTTTTCGAGGCCGCCGGCTTCGCGGTCGCCTTGTGCAGCGATCAAGCCGGCCGCATCGTGGATCGCTTGGTGCGCCCCAAATACAACGCGGCGCTGCGCTTCCTCGATGAAGGTCTTGCGAGCGTGGAGGACATGGATCTCACCTGCCGGCTGGGGCTCGGCTATCCCGATGGCCTCATCGAACGTATCGAACGCGGCGGCGCGATCCACCACTACGAGGCTACGCGCGCGCTGTTCGAGGTGTACGGCACGCCTGCCTATGCGCCGGCCCGTCGCGCCATCGTCGCCAAGGCGCGAGAGCGGCGGTGATGCCGGGGTCCCTGACTGCGTCCCTAGTCACGGCGCTTGGGCCCGAGCCCGAGGAGCCGCTCTCATAAAAGCCGTCGTCGTCGAGAAGTTCTCACAATTCGACCGCGCCTCGGTGCGCGAGGTGCCCGATCCGGTGCCGGGCACCGGGGAGGTCATCGTCGCGGTCAGCGCCGCGGAGGTGAACTATCCCGACATTCTCGTGATCGAAGGAACATACCAAATCAAGCCGCCGCTTCCCTTCTCGCCGGGAAAGGCCGGGGCGGGTGTGGTCGAGGCGGTCGGGGACGGCGTTCGCGGCCTGCGGCCAGGCGAAAAGGTCGCGGTCCAGGTGGAGTACGGCACTTACGCCGAGAAGGTGCGCGCGCCGGCGGCGAACTGCTACCCAATGCCGAAGGCGCTGAGCTTCGAGCAAGGCGCGGCGCTGGGGCTCGTGTATCAGACGGCCCACTTCGCCCTGATCGACCGCGCGCGTCTTACGGCGGGCGAAGCCGTCCTCGTGCTCGGCGCCTCGGGCGGGATCGGGACCGCGAGCGTGCAGCTGGCGAAAGCACTCGGGGCGGGCCAGGTGATCGCGGGCGTACTTGGTGAGGAGAGCGTGCACGTGGCCCGGCAAGCCGGGGCCGATCGCGTCGTCGATCTCGGGATGAACGATCTCCGCGACGGATTGCGTGATGAGGTCCGGACGATTACCGACGGTCGGGGCGTCGATATCGTCATCGATCCGGTGGGCGGGGAGGTCACCGAGGCGGCGCTCCGCTGCCTGGCCTGGCGCGGGCGCATCGTGATCATCGGCTTCGCCGCCGGCGCCATACCGCGCATCGCGACGAACTACCTGCTGGTGAAGAACATATCGGCGCTCGGCCTGCAGTGGTCCGACTACCGTGAGCGGGACCCAGCCTGGGTCGCCCGCATCCAAGACGAGATATTCGCCCTCGCCAGCGCCGGCAAGATCGATCCCTACATCAGCCAGATCATGCCGCTCGAACGATACGCCGATGCGTTGCGCCTTCTCCACGATGGCCACGCGCAAGGGAAGATCATCCTCTCCGTCGGGTCCTCCGGGCAGGCGGAGGAGAGCGAGAAAGAGAGCGAACCGACGCACCATCGGAGCGAGCAACCATGAACATCCTTCTGATTCAAGGCGCCAACATGGAGTACCTCGGCAGGCGCGAGCCCGAGCACTACGGGACGATGACGGCCGAGGAGCTCGACCGGCTGCTGATGGAAGAGGCGGGGCGACGCGAGATGAGCCTCGACATCCGCTACACCAACCTCGAGGGAGAGGCGATCGGTTGGATCTATCAGGCGGATCGCGGCGAGGCGGGTGGATTGGTAATGAACCCCGGCGGCTTCGTCTACGCTGCATACGCGCTGCGTGACTGCCTCAAAGGCGTGTCCTTGCCGTATGTGGAGGTGCACATGACCAATCTCGATCGCCGCGGGATGCGCTCGGCCACGGCGAGCGCGGCCGATGGCGTGATCATCGGCCTCGGTATCCGCTCCTACATCTTGGCGCTTGACGCGATCAAAGCGATTATCGCAGGCGACTCCGCCGGGCTGTCAACGGCGGCGTAAAAATGTACCGGCGCGGCGTCGTAAAAATGTACTGCGGGCTGGGTGGTAGCTTGTCCCCGTAGTCCACGGGAGGGGGCTGTGGGCCGACGGGGACAAGCGGGGGGTTATTCGGACGGTTGCCGGCGTCGTGACCGGCTCTGCTTGAGGCGGTAGCTCTCGCCGTTGATCTCCAGGATATGGCCATGGTGGGTGATGCGGTCGAGCAGCGCGCCGGTGAGGCGCTCGCTGGCGAACACCGTTGTCCATTCCTGGAAGGGCAGGTTTGAGGTCACGATGGTGGCGCCGTTCTCGTAGTGCCGGCTGAAGACGTCGAACAGCAGCTCGCTTCTGGTCTGCGACAGGGGCCCGTAGCCGAGCTCGTCGACGATCAGGAGATTGACCCTGGCGAGCTGGGCCTGGAGGCGGAGCAGCCTCTTCTCGTCGCGCGCCTCGATCAGCTCGTGGACCAGATGGGAGGCTGTGGCGAAGCGCACGCCGAGGCCCTTGTGGCAGGCGGCGAGGCCGAGGGCGAGAGCGACATGGGTCTTGCCGACGCCGCTCGGGCCGAGCAGGATTAGGTTCTCGCGGCGCGCGATATACTCGCCGCGCGCGAGATCCAGCACCAGCATCTTGTTGAGCGCCGGGATCGCCTTGAAATCGAAGCTCTCAAGCTGTTTGACGACAGGGAACCCGGCCTGCTTGATAAGCCGCTCGACGAGGCGGCGCTCGCGGTCGATCAGCTCCATCTCCACCAGCCGGGCCAGGAACCGCACATGATCCAGGCCCTCGGCCGCGCACCGGCGCGCCAGTTTCTCGTATTCCCGCAGGAAGGTCGGCAGCTTCAGCCTCTTCAGGTGATGTTCGAGCAGGATGCGGGGGGCCTCAACCATGGCCGGCCCCACCGGCCAGCGGGGTGGCGTAGTCGGCGCTCCGCGTGGCGGCGACGAAGGGCTGGGGCAGGTGCGGATAGCGCGACAGGTCGAGATGCACGGGCCGCCTCTCGATGCGGGCCAGCAGCAGGTGCTTGACGGCGTCGAAGCCGATCAGGCGGCGCTTCACCGCGTCGCGCACCGCGGCCGCCACCTGCGGTTCCGGGAAGTCTTCGTGCAGGCGCAGCACCTGGATGTATTCGCGCTTGCCGCGCGGCCCGAAGCGCGCCTTGAGGAGGCGGCGCAACGTGTCGAAGGCCGGATCGAGCTTCCACCCTCTCAGCGGCGCCGCCTGGTCCAGGGCGCCCGGCTTCTTCTCCAGCAGCGACAGATAGTGCAGCGGGTCGTAGACGACGTCGCCGCGGACATAGCTGCGCCGATGGCGGGCGACGATCTCGGCGCCGAGCGCGATCTCGACCCGGTCGACATAGCCCTTGACCGTCACCTTCTTGTGGGCGTGCACCGCCGGTGCCGAGTAGTCCACCAGCCGGTAGCGCACCAGGGCCGTCGACGAGACCTGGCCCGGCACATGCTCGCAGGCCTCGAAGGGAACCGCCGGCAGATCACGCAGGGCCTCGAGATCGGCGAGCAGCGCCGCCGCCTGCTCCCCTGCCGAAGCGGTCGCGGAACAGATAGTGCGACTGAAGATGTGAGAACGCCTGCGTCCTGAGGCGCGTGCCGTCGCCCAGGATCCGCGCCACCGCCAGGGTCGTGTTGTCGTAGAGGATCGAGCGCGGAACCCCGCCGAGGAAGGCGAAGGCGCTGACATGGCCGTCCAGGAATGCCTCCGTCGTCTCCCGGGGGGAGGCCTTCACGAACCAGACATTGGAATGGGGCAGGATCAGGCAGAAGAAGGCAACCTTCTCGCGCCGGCCCGGCAGCTCCACCACCGCCTCGCCGAAGTCGACCTGGGCGTGGCCCGGCGGGTGATGCAGTGGAACGAAAGCCTCGCGCGTCGACTGCCGCCGGGAACGCACATAGTCCTTCACCATGCAGACCGTGTGGAAACTCTGGGTGGCGGGGATGGAGGTTTAGGTAACCATGATTTGCGGCGATCCCACGTAATCTGGCGGTTTGGCGCCGGTAGCCCTGTGGAAGGGGCTCCAGGCCTCCGTGGATCGATGTGCGGCGCTCGATTTTGGCCTGATTCCCGTCTCATGCCCTCGCGGCGGCGATCAAGGCGGGAACACCTACCAGCGAGATCGCGCGGCGGATGTTGTAAGCCAGCGCCGTGATGCTGAACTCGCCGCGCACGTTCTCCAGCCGCCGGGTCAGGAAGGCACCCTGGCCCATCCATTGTTTGATTGAGCCGAAGGGATGCTCGACGCTTTCACGGCGCGCATCGAGCAGCTCCGGGCGGGCCGCCAATCGTTCTGCCATGCGCTCCAGGATCGCTTCGTCGACATAGCGCAGGACCCGACGGAAGGCGCTTTTCGTACACTTCGACTTGAGTTGGCACTCCTTGCACGCGGCGCGATTGGCGTAACTGGCGAAGAAGAGATCGCGGCGCTTGCGCTTGCTGTGTAGCGCCAGGCGTTGGCCGTCGGGGCAGATGTAAATGTCCTCGCCGCCGTCATAGCGGAAGCGTTCCTTGGGAAAGAGCCCCTGGCTCACCGTGGATCCGCGCTGGGGCTTGGGCACATGCGGCACGACGCCGGCATTCTCGCAGGCCTCGATATCCTCGATCTTGAAGTAGCCCGCGTCGGCGACCGCGTCGATCCGATCGACGGCCAGGTTCCGACGGGCCACCACCGCCGTCTCGGCCAATAGACCGAGATCGCTGACCTTGTTATGGACCTGCTGCTCGGCGATCAGTTTGTGCTTGGCGTCCACGGCGATCTGAATGTTGTAGCCGACACCGACCCGGGTCTCGGCGTACATCGCCCGGCTGTCCGGATCCGTCAAAGAGAGCTGGTCCTCGCCACTCGCAGCCAGCGCGTCTCGATGTTCCTCAAACCGCTCACGCCGCCCTTGGATCGCAGCGATCTTCTCCTGGATATGCTCCACCTCGCCGCCGCCGGTGCCGCCCTCGTCTTGCTCGTCGGCCTCGTCGAGCCGGTCGAGATAACGCGACAACCTCTCGTCGCTCTCGGCCAACGCCTTCGCCAGCTTCGCTTTGGTGAAGTTCCGCTTCCGGCTGTTCACTGCCTTGATCCGTGTACCGTCAACCGCCACCAGCTCGCGTCCGAACAGCTCCAGTTCGCGGCATAGCCTCACGAACTCCCGAAACACCTGTCGGAAGGCCGCCCGATTGATCCGCCGGAAATCGGCGATCGTCTTGAAGTCTGGCGACAAACGCCGCAACAGCCAGATCACTTCGAGATTACGCTTGCTCTCTGCCTCCAGCCGGCGGCTCGAACGTACCCGATTGAGATAGCCGTATATGTAGAGCTTCAGCAGGTCCGCCGGATCGTAGCCGGGACGACCTATCGCCTTCGCCGCGGCGCGCTCGAAACCAGCGGCCGCTAGGTCCAAACCATCCACGAAGGCATCGATGAAACGGACCGGGTTATCCCGGCCCACGTAATCGTCCACTGCTTCCGGCAGAAGCAGAACCTGAGAGCGGTCAACGCCAGGAATGTGTCTCATGGCGGACCCTAACATCGCCATGAGACGGACGGAATCCCCCGCCACCCAGAGTTTCCACACGGTCTGCATGGTGAAGGACTATGTGCGTTCCCGGCGGCAGTCGACGCGCGAGGCTTTCGTTCCACTGCATCACCCGCCGGGCCACGCCCAGGTCGACTTCGGCGAGGCGGTGGTGGAGCTGCCGGGCCGGCGCGAGAAGGTTGCCTTCTTCTGCCTGATCCTGCCCCATTCCAATGTCTGGTTCGTGAAGGCCTCCCCCCGGGAGACGACGGAGGCATTCCTGGACGGCCATGTCAGCGCCTTCGCCTTCCTCGGCGGGGTTCCGCGCTCGATCCTCTACGACAACACGACCCTGGCGGTGGCGCGGATCCTGGGCGACGGCACGCGCCTCAGGACGCAGGCGTTCTCACATCTTCAGTCGCACTATCTGTTCCGCGACCGCTTCGGCAGGGGAGCAGGCGGCGGCGCTGCTCGCCGATCTCGAGGCCCTGCGTGATCTGCCGGCGGTTCCCTTCGAGGCCTGCGAGCATGTGCCGGGCCAGGTCTCGTCGACGGCCCTGGTGCGCTACCGGCTGGTGGACTACTCGGCACCGGCGGTGCACGCCCACAAGAAGGTGACGGTCAAGGGCTATGTCGACCGGGTCGAGATCGCGCTCGGCGCCGAGATCGTCGCCCGCCATCGGCGCAGCTATGTCCGCGGCGACGTCGTCTACGACCCGCTGCACTATCTGTCGCTGCTGGAGAAGAAGCCGGGCGCCCTGGACCAGGCGGCGCCGCTGAGAGGGTGGAAGCTCGATCCGGCCTTCGACACGTTGCGCCGCCTCCTCGAGGCGCGCTTCGGGCCGCGCGGCAAGCGCGAATACATCCAGGTGCTGCGCCTGCACGAAGACTTCCCGGAACCGCAGGTGGCGGCCGCGGTGCGCGACGCGGTGAAGCGCCGCCTGATCGGCTTCGACGCCGTCAAGCACCTGCTGCTGGCCCGCATCGAGAGGCGGCCCGTGCATCTCGACCTGTCGCGCTATCCGCACCTGCCCCAGCCCTTCGTCGCCGCCACGCGGAGCGCCGACTACGCCACCCCGCTGGCCGGTGGGGCCGGCCATGGTTGAGGCCCCCCGCATCCTGCTCGAACATCACCTGAAGAGGCTGAAGCTGCCGACCTTCCTGCGGGAATACGAGAAACTGGCGCGCCGGTGCGCGGCCGAGGGCCTGGATCATGTGCGGTTCCTGGCCCGGCTGGTGGAGATGGAGCTGATCGACCGCGAGCGCCGCCTCGTCGAGCGGCTTATCAAGCAGGCCGGGTTCCCTGTCGTCAAACAGCTTGAGAGCTTCGATTTCAAGGCGATCCCGGCGCTCAACAAGATGCTGGTGCTGGATCTCGCGCGCGGCGAGTATATCGCGCGCCGCGAGAACCTAATCCTGCTCGGCCCGAGCGGCGTCGGCAAGACCCATGTCGCTCTCGCCCTCGGCCTCGCCGCCTGCCACAAGGGCCTCGGCGTGCGCTTCGCCACAGCCTCCCATCTGGTCCACGAGCTGATCGAGGCGCGCGACGAGAAGAGGCTGCTCCGCCTCCAGGCCCAGCTCGCCAGGGTCAATCTCCTGATCGTCGACGAGCTCGGCTACGGGCCCCTGTCGCAGACCAGAAGCGAGCTGCTGTTCGACGTCTTCAGCCGGCGCTACGAGAACGGCGCCACCATCGTGACCTCAAACCTGCCCTTCCAGGAATGGACGACGGTGTTCGCCAGCGAGCGCCTCACCGGCGCGCTGCTCGACCGCATCACCCACCATGGCCATATCCTGGAGATCAACGGCGAGAGCTACCGCCTCAAGCAGAGCCGGTCACGACGCCGGCAACCGTCCGAATAACCCCCCGCTTGTCCCCGTCGGCCCACAGCCCCTCCCACGCGCGGCCCGCCGCCAGCCGCGCACAGAGGGCGCGTCGACCCGCGCGCGGGTCCCTCCCGTGGACTACGGGGACAAGCTACCACCCAGCCCGCAGTACATTTTTACGCCGTCGCGCCGGTACATTTTTACGACGCCGTTGACAGGTGATCGAGCATGTTCCTAAACAGGGCGGTATAGCCGTTGGCCGGCATGGCCTGAAACGTATCGCCGAAGTAGCGATCGTCGCGACAGGTACGCACTGGGATCCGCGCGGTGACGCTGGCGTCGAGCCGCGAGCCCTCCATACCCCAATGCTTGCGCGTGTAGCCCTCGAAGAACGCCTGGAAGAGCTCGCGCCCGACCGTGTTCACCACCACATCTTCGCTGGTCTTCACCGGTTCGCGCCGCTCGCGCTTGCGCTCTAGGAACGCTGCCGCGCCGGCCTCATCGAGGCGCTCGCCGAAGAAGCGGTTGATGGTGTCGAGGTTGATCGGGATCGGGTACAGACGCCCCCCTGTGTTCGCCAACACCCGGTGTTCGTAATCGCGCCACTCGGTGAACCGGCTGAGATAGGCGAAGACTCGCTCGGCGTTGGTGTGGAAGATATGCGGGCCGTAGCGGTGGACGAGAACGCCGTGGTCGTCGAACTCGTCATAGGCGCTACCCGCGACGTGCGGGCGTTTCTTGACGACCAATACCTTGATCCCGGCCGCCGCCAGCTGCTCGGCCACGACACTTCCGGAGAAGCCTGCGCCGACGATGGTCACCGCGGCCATCGCATCACCCTAGAAAGCGACCGGGCGGGGAAACCGATCGAACAACAGGTCGCGATAGTGTTCGATCGATCGTCGAGGTATCGAGAACTGCGACTTGAAATCTTGGTCGTA
Organism: Alphaproteobacteria bacterium; assembly: GCA_965248765.1. Classification (GTDB taxonomy): domain Bacteria; phylum Pseudomonadota; class Alphaproteobacteria; order VGEJ01; family VGEJ01; genus CBDFKF01. The sequence continues at coordinate 1,282,757 of CBDFKF010000004.1, read as the reverse complement.
GTGTCGGAAGGGGCGCAGATAACATTGGGTGCACGCGCGGTCTCTTTCGTCCATGAGGGGTGCGCACTGATCCACGTGAATGCTGTGATAGCGCAGGAGCCATGCTGTCGGCTCCGGCGCATGGTCTTTCAGGCGTGTGTAGACGAACTCATCGTGGTTCCACTGGAATGTGCAATTGTCGAGTCCAACCCCCAGCGCGTAGTCACCGATCGGCTCGTTCATGCAGACGACATTTTCGGGCGCCTCGCCCACTAACAGCAAAAGCTTGCCGAGATCGTGCGTGAGCGCGGCGATCAACATATCGCCATCGTCGATTCCATGCGCTGCCATGGCATCGGCAACCTGAAGCGCGTGCAGAAGCTGATTCGTGGTGCCGAGGTTCTCGTCGCTCGGGTCAACGACCAGCGCTAGCTTTTGCACCAGGTCCCACACCAGGACATCGCCAAACACCGGGTTGGCATACTTGGTGCGTAGCGCGACGACATCATCGACGGTTTGCGCCCGATGGCGCGCCGCTATGGTCTCGGCGCGCTCGCAAAACGCGTCAAAGCCATCCGGTGTCGGCCGCACGAGGTAGCCGTGCCGGCGAAGCTGCGCCTTCGCGGTCTTCCGTAGTAGGCCCACGACTCTCGACTGCCCCTTCGAACCACGTCAGGTCACAGCCACTTGATCGCGTAACCCGTTGTAGGTAAAGCGAACTCGTCACACTTGTCGCGCATGGCGCGGGGCTACCCCGGCCCGTGGGTTCATCGCCCGAGATCGACAATCGTGTCCGCTGCGCGTCGTCGGGCGGTTTCGATTGCCGCTACTAGCGGCCGGCAGTACCCTCAGACCAAGCTGATCACATCGATGGAGGTCACCCGTGGCGCAGACTCTGTTTACCAATATCTCGGTATTCGACGGGTCCGGCAGCAAGCCGTACGCGGGCGAGGTCCTGGTCCAAGGCAACCGCGTCAAGAAGGTCGCCAAGGGCCGCAACAAGCTGCCGCGCGAAGGCGCGAGGGTGGTCGACGGCGGCGGCGCCACCCTGATGCCGGGCCTATGCGAGGCGCACGCCCACATCACCTACTCGAATGCGGCGACGCTCAGAGAAATGGGCGACATCCCGCCCGAGGAGCACACCCTGTTGACGGCGCGCAATGCCAAGCTGATGCTCGACATGGGCTTCACTAGCTTGTTCTCAGCCGCCAGCGCCAAGCCGCGGACCGAGATCGCGGTGCGGAACGCCATCAATGCCGGCGAGCTGCCGGGGCCGCGGTTCAAAGCGGCATCGCCGGAGATCGTCGCCACCGGCGGGCTCGGCGATGAACGCCAAATGCACATGTACCACACCTCGATCGAGCTGATCGCAGATGGCCCGATCGAGGTCCGGCGCATCTGCCGCGAGATGATCCGCGAGGGCGTCGACACCATCAAGATGAATATCTCGGGCGACAACTTCACCGCCACCTGCCGCGCCGAGATGCTGTCCTATGCCGAGGACGAGGTCGCGGCGGCGGCCGAGGTCGCGCACTCGCGCGGCGTCAACCTCGCCTGCCACGCCCGCGCCGATGCCGCGGTCCGGTTGGCGCTCAAACACGGCTACAACGTCATCTACCACGCCGACTTCGCGACCCCGAAGACCATCGACATGCTCGAGGCCAAAAAGGATGAGATCTTCCTGGCCCCGGCGGCTGGCGCCATCTACGCGACCTGCTTCGAGGCCGCCGAGTGGGGCATCACGCCCGAGGTCGCCGACAAGGTGATGGACCTGCCGCGCAAGATGGAGCACACCGCACGCGTCTATCAGGAGATCTGCAAGCGCGGCATCCGGGTGTTGCCGGGCGGCGATTACGGTTTCGCCTGGACGCCGATCGGCACCAATTCCCGCGACATCGAGCATTTCGTCAACCTGTTCGGCTACAAGCCCGAAGAGGCGCTCAAGGCGGCCACCAAGTGGGGCGGCGAGCTGATGGGAATGGGCGATGAGCTCGGGCTGGTGAAGGCTGGCTACCTCGCTGATCTGATCATGGTCGATGGCGATCCGGTGCGCGACGTCACGCTGTTCCAGGACCGCGACAACTTCCTGATGATCATGAAGAACGGCGAGTACCACCTGGCGCCGCAAAAACGGCGGCAACGGCGCCTGCGCGCCGCCGAGTAGAGGCGCGGCACACCCTTGGGCGGGGTGGGGTCGCCGGCCCCCTCACCCCGGCCCTCTCCCGCGTGTGGGAGAGGGGGCTGTTTAGGCGCGCGCTGAGCGTGTCTGGCGGTTCGGCTAGGAGCCGATGACGACGGGAAATCCTGCGGCCTTCCATTCGGGATAGCCATCCTCCAACCGACGTGCCGTAAAGGCGCGGGCGCTGAGCGCCGCGACTGCCTCAAATGAGAACACGCAATAGGCGCCTCGGCAGTAGGCGACGATTTCCTTTCCAGGATCGAGGTCGGCGAGCCGGGCCTCCAGGTCGCTCAGGGGGATGTTGACGGCACCAGGAAGATGACCTTGTGCGAACTCATCGGCTGGCCGGACATCCAGGACGGTCACCAGTCCCGCACGCGAGCGTTCGAGCAGTTCCTCGCGGGAGACCGGCTCCATGCTGTCACGATCTGCGAAATATCCGCGCACGATCCGGTCGACCTCAGCGACGTTGCGCTCGGCGACATGGCGCAGAGACGAAAGCAACACCAGCACGGCTTCATCGGCAAGGCGGTAGAGGACGAACTTGCCATCGCGCCGCGAGGCGACGAGGCCTGCCCTTTTCAATTGCTGCAGGTGCTGAGAGGTGTTGGCGATCGAGAGACCGACGCGCCCGGACAGTGCCTCCACCCCTCTCTCGCCCTGCGCCAGATGCTCCAGGATCTCAAGCCGGTGCGCGTGGCCGAGCGCCCGAGCGACCGCGGCGAATTCCGCGAACACCGCCTGCTTCGGACCGTTTGACATCGCTGGGACAGATATTATATCAATCAAGTGACTAATTGAATATACGAGCTGAGCCCGCCGTTGCCAAGGACCTCGCATGCCTGAGCTGTTGCTGGCCAACGAGCCGCTCATTCGCGTCTCCTTCTTTCTCGGCATCTTTGTCGCGATGGCGGCATGGGAAGTCGTGATGCCTCGACGCCCGCGCGAAATCCCGCGCCGGGCCCGCTGGACCAACAACCTTGGCATCGTCGTGGTCGACACGATCCTCGTTCGCCTGATCTTCCCCATCGTGGCGGTCGGACTGGCGCTCGTTGCCGATGAGCGTGACTGGGGCGTGCTCAACGCATTTGAGATGCCCGCCTGGCTCGCCTTCCTCGTCTCGCTGCTGGTGCTCGACCTCGCGATCTATCTTCAGCACGTGATGTTTCACGCGGTGCCGGTGCTGTGGCGGCTGCACCGCGTGCACCATGCCGACCTCGAGTTCGACGTCACGACGGGACTGCGCTTTCACCCCATCGAGATCCTGCTGTCCATGGCGATCAAACTCGCCGTGGTCGCCGTGCTCGGACCGCCCGCCGTCGCGGTGCTGGTGTTCGAGGTGGTGCTCAACGCGACCTCGATGTTCAACCACGGCAACGTGCGGATCCCGGGCAGCCTGGATCGCGTGCTGCGCTGGTTCGTCGTCACGCCGGACATGCACCGGGTCCACCATTCGATCCATCCGAGCGAGACCAACAGCAATTTCGGCTTCAATGTGCCGTGGTGGGACCGGCTGCTCGGCACCTATCGGGCGCAGCCGAAGGAAGGCCACACCGGCATGACCATCGGCATCGAGCAGTTCCGCACGCGCCGCGATCTCTGGCTCGACCGGATGCTGATTCAGCCGGTGCGCGGCGCGGCAAGCGCCTATCCCATCAACCGGGAAGAGGGCGAGAGGTGAGTCGGCATCGTCTCCTCCTCCGCCTGCTCTTCCTTGTGGGCATCGCCGCTGCGGTCGTTTGGGCAGCACTCAACCGCGACCAACTCGACGCGGCAGCGCTGGATGCCTGGATCACCGGACTCGGTGTCTGGGGGCCCATCGTCTATGTGGCGCTCTATGCAGCCGGGGCCGTGGCATTCGTGCCGGGAACGGTGTTCGCGCTGGCCGGTGGCGCGCTGTTTGGCCCGGTCTGGGGTGCCGCCCTCAACCTTGTTGGCGCCACCATCGGTGCGAGCATCGCCTTTCTCCTCGCCCGCTACCTCGCCGGCGATTGGGTGGCGCGAAAGACCGGCGGTCGCCTGAAGCGGCTGATCAACGGCGTGGAAGCCGAAGGCTGGCGCTTCGTCGCCTTCGTCCGCCTGGTACCGCTGTTTCCCTTCTTCTTGATGAACTATGCGCTCGGCCTGACCCGGATCAGTTTTGCGCAGTATGTCATCGCCTCGTTCGTTTGCATGGCCCCCGGCGCCATCGCTCTCACCTGGCTCGGCCACGCCGGCCGCGAGGCCTTGGTCGGCGATGTCTCGGCGATTCGCTACGGCTTGGCGGGGCTCGGGCTGTTGGCCGCGATCGCTTTCCTGCCACGGTTGATACGGCGGCTGCGCACGAGGCCGATCGCCTGGATCGAGCAAGACGAGTTGCGCCGGCGGTTGGCAGCCGATCAGGCGATCGAGATCCTCGATGTTCGCAACCGCGATGAGTTCGACGGAGAGCTCGGCCACATCCGCGGTGCGCGGAACGTCCCGCTCGGCGAGCTGGACGAACGGCTCGATGAGCTGCGTCCGATCGCCAGTGAGGCCATTGCCGTCATCTGCCTCACCGACAAGCGTTCGGCCAGCGCCGCACAGGCACTGAGCGATGCGGGCTTTACCGGAGTCGCGGTGCTGCGGGGCGGCATGAAGGGCTGGACCGCGTTGGGCTTCGAGGCCGTCCGCGCCGACGCGGCTTAGATCGATTTCCGTCGCGTCTCGCCCATAGAAAGAAGCCGCGAGGCCGGTACCGATCCCGACCTTCGCGGCGCTAGTTAAGTACGTAGATGGATGAGTGATCTTCTGCCACTACCCGGTATGGTTGTCAAGGGTTTTCCCTGAACGTTGAGCGCGAATACCATATGGCCGGCGTGCGGTCATAGACCTCGCGACCACCGCGCTCAGGCGCGTTTGGGCGCGGTGCGGGTGAGAAAGATACTGGCGGCGATGATCAGGCCGGCGCCGACCACCATCAGGGCATCAATGGACTCGCTCCAAAACGCCCAGCCGAGGAGCGCCGCGAAGATAATGGAGCTGTATTGGAACGGGCCGACGCGGTCGGCCGGCGCGATGAGGCAACCCCAGGCGAGGAGAATCTGGGCGGCGGTCGAGGAGAGGCCAAGGGCGATCAGCGGCAGCCAGTCCGCCGGTGCGGGGGTCTGCCACACCCACGGCAGCGCGAAGCTCGAGACCACGGTGTTGATGAGCGCGAGGTAGAAGACGACGCGAACGGGGCTTTCGCCACCGGGCATGCGCCACAGCGATACCAGCGAAAGAGCGCCGAACGCGCCGGCCGCGAGCCCCAGCAACGCGCCCGTGACGATGATGCCGGCGCCGGGCTTGACGATGAGGGCGACACCGACAAAGCCGATCGCGACCGCGATGAACGCGGTGCGGTCTAGCGCAAAGCGATAGAGCAGGAAGCCGAGTAGCGGAACGAACAGCGGCGAGGAAAACGACAGCAGGACCGCATCGGCCAGGGGAATCGCCGACACCGCGAAGTAGTAGCAATAGATCGCGGCAAGCATGGCGAGTGCCCGCAGGATCATCAGGTCAAGGTTGGCGGTGCGCACCGAGCCCGGCCAGCGCACGATGACCCAGGGCAGGAGGATCACCAGGCCGATCGCGTTGCGCCAAAATACGATGGCGCCACTCGGGAGGTCGGCCGCGGCCATCTTTACCGAGGCACCGGCGACCGCGAACATCAGCCCAGCGCCGGTCACGATCAGGCCGCCACGCACAAGCGGCGCGCGGTGGGTCGGGCGCAGGCCGCGCTCGCGGCTGCCGGTGGCCATAGGTGTCCCTCGCCGCCCGAGCGGCGGCGCGGCATTCTAATGGTGAACGCGGGCTAATGGTGAACGCGGGCTTGGGGGGGCGATGCGGCGCCTAGATACCCGAGGTTGGACCCCGCGAGGACCCGCCGACGGCGATGGCCGGTGTGCGCCTTTAGACCTCAGGCGGCGAGGCCGCCGTCGACGATGATCTCAGCCCCCGTCATATACGCGGAGGCATCGGAGGCGAGGATCAGCACCGCTGCAGCGACGTCCTCAGGTTGGCCGACGCGATCCAACGGTATGGCCTGACGGATCGCCGCGACACGGTCTGGCGGATTGGCGCGCACCATGGCGGTATCGATGAGGCCGGGCAGGACCGCATTCACCCGCACCCCGGAGCCGGCGAGGTCGCGGGCGGCCGAGCGCGTCATGCCGCGGACCGCCCATTTCGTCATGGAATAGGCAAAGGCACCGGCCGAGCCCCTCACCGCTGCGACCGTCGCGATGTTAATGATCGAGCCGCGGCCCGCGGCCTGCATTGGCGTCAGGACCGCTCGCATGCCGAGATAGACGCTGAGCTGGTTGGTCCGATAGTGGAAATCGATCGCCTCGGCATCGGTCTCCTGCAGAGTCTGGGCGCGCATCACGCCGGCATTGTTGACCAGGACATCAATGCGGCCGAAGCGCTCAAGCGTGCGGTCGAGTGCGGCCTGCCAGTCCGCGGCTTCGCGGACATCGTGGTGCAGGAACAGCTGGTCATCGCCGTCAGGCGCGGTCTCCGGCTCGATGATGTCGGTGGCGACGACCGCCACCCCTTCGCCGCGCAAGGTGGTGGCGATCGCCGCGCCGTTGCCGCGGGCCGCGCCGGTGACCAGCGTGACCCTGCCGTCAAGAACCCCCACAGCGCCGTCAGAGAAGGGCGACCCCGGCCTCCGCGCACTCCTCATCCTGCTCGCCGGTACCGCCGCCGACGCCGCAAGCGCCCTCGATGGCGCCGTCGCGAATGATCGGCACAGCGCCCTGGCCGAGGAACATATGATCGCCCTCGGCGGCGACGATGCCGCGCAAGGTGGGGTGGCCCGCGCGCTCGGTCATGGCGCCGCTCGGGCGCCCGAACGCGGCCGACGCGATCGCCTTGCCCTGGCTGCCGAACACCGCGGCCCACATCGAATTGTCCATGCGCTGAAAGGCCATCAAACGCCCGCCGGTATCGCAGATCGCCACACTGATCCTGATGTCGAGCTCCCGGGCCTTGGCCAATGCGCCTTGGGCAATGCGATTGGCTTCGTCGAGCGTCAGCGCCATGGTCTTACTCCTTTGTTTGTCGTGGGGCGTGCAGGCATGCGTTGGTCAGGCGCCTAGCCTAGAGCGGTCGCGGCAGGGCGCAAGCCTAGATGCGCCTTGGCGGGCATACCGGGCTGGATCAGGCGCGCTCGGCCGCGGCCTCGCGGTAGGCCTGGGCGGTACCGGCATTGGCGAGGATCAGGCCGACCAGCATCACCCCGAGCGCCGCCCAGATCCACAAGCTTAAGCCCTCGTCGAACAGCGCGAGCGCCCACAAGAACCCGGCGATCACCATCACATAGTTGATCTGCGCGGTGTAGACCGGGCCGGCCAAACGTACGACCTCGAGCACCGTGAGGAAGGCGACGATCTGAGCCGTCGTCGCCCACGCGAGCGCCCACAGGCCGTCGGTCGGCACCTGCCAGAAGCCATAGAAGCCGCTGGTCGCCAGCATCAGCGGAAAGGTGATGGCAGCACCGGCGAGCTGTAGCCCGCACACAAGCGTTACGGTCGTCGCTTCCGGCGGGCGCAGGTAGGCCATGACCAGGTTGTTGGAGCCGACGGCGATCGGCACTGCGAGCGCGACGATCATCCAGATAGCTGCCTCGCGCGAGGGTAGGCTCTCAGCCGGCACGACGATCATCAGGATGCCGAGGAAACCGAAGGCGACGCCGGCGACGCTGAGCCAGCGAAACCGCTCGCGGCCGAGGGCGAAGGTGAGCACGTAGGCGAAGGGCGGGGCCAGCGCGAAGATCAGGGTAAGCGCCCCGGCCGGCACGCGCGTCGCAATGTAGGTCAGGATCAGCAGCGGGATGACGATGCCGAGCGAGCTCACCAGCACGTAATGGCGGAGGTGGTGGACGGTGATGCCCGGCAGTTTGCCGCGCAGCAAGGTGTAGGCGAGCAGGATGAGCCCGGCGAGGCAGGTCTGCCAAAAGGTGTAGGCGACGAACGGGAAGCCCGCTTCTATGGCGATCTTGTTGGCGGTGACGATGCCGCCGTAGACGCCGCCGCCGAGGAGAAGGAGCAGGGCCGGGATCAGGATCGACCGTCCCTCTCCCAGTAACGGTGTGCCTCTACTGGTCATGACGCACCCTCACCCTCCCGCTCGCGCGGGCCCCTCCCTCTCCCGCCTGGCGAGAGAGGGTTGTTTGGCTGGAGCTCGGCGGGGCCCCTCTCCCGCGGTGCGGGAGAGGGGCGGGGTGAGGGTGCGACTCATGCCTCCTGCTCCGCCGGTAGGACCATCAGGCGCGGGATGCGGACGTGGGCCGGCTGTTCGAGGATGAAGCGGACGCAGCGCGCGATGTCCTCGGGCTGCAACGGCTCGTCGATGCCGCGCAGCTTGCTGGGATGCACCTCCCATGAATCGTAGAGCTCGCTCATGACCAGCCCCGGCTGAACGCAACTCACGCTGACACCGGTGCCAGCAAGCTCGCGCCGCAAGCCTTCCGATAGCGCCTCAAGCGCGTATTTGGTGCCAGCATAAGCGGCAAAGGGTGTGCGCACCATCGTCCCGAGCACGCTGCTCGTGCTCACCACATGACCGCCGCCATTGGCGAGGAAGTGCTGGCAGGCGGTGTAGACGAGCCGGAAGGCGGCCTCGGTGTTGAGCCGTACCATGGCGCACATGCGGTCGATGTCGATCTCGGCCACCGCGGCCACCTCGATCACGCCGGCATTGTTGATCACCACGTCGCAGCGGCCAAAACGCGCGACCGCGGTCTCGATCAGCTGCCCGGCGAGCGCCGGCTCGACGATATCGCCAGCGAGAAAAGCGGTGTCGCCGAGCGCATCTGCCAGCGAGCGCAGCCGCTCCTCGCGCCGGCCGGTGACCACAAGACGCATGCCGGCCGCGCGCAGGTCCTCCGCCACCGCCCTGCCGATGCCGCTGGTCGCCCCGGTGACAACCGCCACCTTGTCGCGCAGTTCCATCCCCGATCCCCCACGCGTCCGCCCGAGCACGCCGTTCAGGATACTGTGGATCGGGCGCGGCCCCGCAGCTTTGTTGAGGCTGGGGGCCGCGAAACCGCCCGCCCGCGAGCAAGGCCGGCAGCCGAGCTGCCCCCACCAGGCGCCAGTGGAAAGGGCGGCGCGTGATCGGTGGGGCTATGATCGGCCGTATGATGACCCCGATTTCGCACCCGGGCGGGAGCTGAGTGTCGGCCGACCAGCAGGATCTGAGGGCGCACTTTGCCGCGCTGTATCGGGTCTCTCAATCACGGGTGATGCTCGATATCGAGCGCGCCGTCTGCGGCTGCGATTATGGGGGCACGAGCTGGACGACGCGGGGCGAGGCCGGACGGGTCGCGGAGCTTTTGGAGCTCGGGCCGGGCAAGCGCCTGCTGGACGTCGGCGGCGGTGCCGGATGGCCCGGCCTCTATTTGGCCCGCACCAGCGGCTGCGATGTGACGTTGGTGGACATTCCCGAGGAGGGGATGCGCATTGCCGCAGGGCGGGCCGGCGCCGATGAGCTGCCGGGCGACTGCTGGGTCGCCGTGGCCGACGGCGGAGCCTTGCCGTTCAAGGCCGGCTCGTTTGACGCCATTAGCCATTCAGATGTCCTGTGTTGCCTGGAGGCCAAACGCACGGTCCTGAACGCGTGCAGGCAGGTGATTCGGCGTGAAGGCAGAATGGTGTTCACGGTCGTGACGATCGCTCCGGACCTGTCTCCGAGCCAACACGATCAGGCGGTAGAGTTCGGGCCGCCGTTCGTGGAGGCAAGGATCGGCTATTCGACGATGCTGCGCGAGGCCGGGTGGGACATCATCGAACATGCGGACTTGACCGCGCAGTATGCGAGGAGTGCCCAACGCCTGATCAGCGAGACAGAGGAGCGCGCCAACGAGTTGCGCGCCGTGCTTGGCGAGGCCGAGTTCTCGGAGATGCTGGCCCAGCGGCACGCGAGCGTTGGCGGGATCGAGGAGGGTCTCCTACGTCGAGAGCTGTTCGCGGCAGAGGCGGTGACGCGTATCCGAGCTAACATGGGGCGGTTGCGGTTAGGTTAGGCACATTCGTCACCGAGCAAGCGAAGGAGAGCCGGCATGAGCGACCCCGATACGACGTCTTGGCCCGATTTTGCCATCGTTCTGTACGACCTGTTGACCGGCCGCAAGGCCGAGATCACGTATTCCTTCGATAATCTGGAGATCCATGTCCCGATGTCCTCCGGAACGAAGCCCGACTACGCCGTGTGGAAAGTCCATGGCGCTCTCAGCGTCCGGGCCGGCGAGGACGTCGCGGGATGACAGCCCGCCGCACCCCGCTCGAGGTTGTCGGCGAGGTGCAGGCCCAACTCGGCAACAACACGTTTCTGATCACGGCCGACAAAGGCACGATCACCGTTGACGTGCCGGGGCTTCGGGCCGGGTTCTCGGCGTTGCGAGGGAGTGCGCGCGGGACCCAGAGAGCAAGAGCCATAGCGCGCGCTGACGACCTGCTGCGTCTCGCAGACTTGCGGTTGCAGATCAACCTGGCGCGCGCCACGGTCGCGGCGCTCGGTGCGGGCGTGCGCCCGGGGCTCCTTTCCAAACTGCTCGGTTTGGGTCCGATCGAGGTCAGGCCGTCGGCGTTGATCAGGTCCTTGCTGCGGGGGTGATCAGGCAACGGCGCCGCTTTGGTTGCCCCGGGTAGAGCCTAGAGCGCGTCGGCGGGGGACGCGGCAGGCTTGGCCTCGTCGTCGACGGCGCGGGCGGCCGCGGTGATCGCCTTGCGCTCGCGGTCGGTGAGCTCCTTGTCGCGCTGGTCCTCGGCGAGGCGCACGGTGACCTCGCGGTGGGCGAAGCGGATGCCCTCGCGCTCAAACAGCTCGCGGATGGCGGCGTAGACCACCTTGCGGGTGGTGAACTGATCGCCCGGTCGGGTCATGAACTTGATGCGGATGATCATCGCCGAGTCCTCCATCCGGAACACGCCTTGGGACTTCAGCGGTTGGAGGAAGTTCTTGCCAACATCGGGGTGCTCCAGGAGCTGCTGACCGAGCTTTTTGATGAGCTTGCGCACCCGCTCAACATCGGTGTCGTAAGTTACGCGCAGCGGCAGCTTCATCAGGACCCAGTCGCGCGAGAAGTTGGTGAGCTGGTGGATCTCGCCGAACGGGATGGTGTGCACCGGCCCGTTGTGATGGCGGAGCTGAAACGAGCGCATCGAGATCTTCTCCACGGTGCCGCGGACGTTGCCAAGGTCGATGTACTCGCCCTTGCGGAAGGCATCGTCGAGCAGGAAGAAGGCGCCTGAGAAGATATCGCGGATCAAGGTCTGCGCCCCGAAGCCGATCGCCAGCCCGACGACGCCGGCGCCCGCGAACAGCGGCGCGACGTCGACGCCCAACTGCGAGGCGACGATCATGCCGGCGATAATGAAGATCGTGAACACGAGGAAGTTGCGGAAGAGCGGCAGCAGCGTGGCGATCCGGCTCGCGCCCGCCCCCGACATTTCCTCACCGGGCTCGCCGGGCACCGCATCGGCCTCATCGCCCTCATCGGCAATCTTGCGATCGATGTAGATGTTGACCGCCTTGTAGCCGATATAGGCGAGGAAGATGATGGCGAGCGTATCGAGCGCCGCGGTGACCGGATTGCCCTCGGCGCCAACATCGACGCCCCAGGCGCGGAACAGCTCGCCGATGGCGATCAGGGCGACGATGACGGCGGCGCCATGCTCCCATAGCGCCTTGAACACCGGCCGATAGGTGGGCGCGGCATCGCGATGGTGCACGACCATCTCCTCGAGCTCGGCGAGCGGTGCGTCGTCGTCCGCCTCGATGCGACTCGGCTGGCGCGCGCGGAAGCGGCGGGCCCGGCGTTCATAGATCCGATCGATGATCACCAGAGCTATCGCATAAACGACCATGGCGCCGACGAGGATGACGAGCGGCGCCGAGATCAGACCGTAGGCCGCAGGCAGGTCGAGCGTCAGCCGTACGAAGCTGACCATCCACGCCGCCATCAGATAGAGGATCATGACGACGTGCCACGTGCTCGCCAGCAGGCGGCGCCAAAACGGTTGCCGGCCGGGCTCACCGGCGCCGAGGATCGCGCCCGCCACATCAGCGCGGTACGTGATGGTAAGCCAGCCGAGGATGACCGCGGCGACCAGTGTCGAGAAGATGAGCGAGAGCTTGTGGGCATCGCGGTTGAGCCCGAGCTCGTCCATCCACGCGCACAGACCGAACATCGCGTTGGCGAGGAAGCCATCGCCGAGGGCCTTGACCTCATTGCCGCGGAAGCGCGCAAGCTCAGCGCGGACCGCCTTGTCGTGCGCATCGGCAACATCGCGCCAGGCTTTGTCGCCGAGGGCCTCGGCGCGCGCAGTCGAATCAACGATATCCGTGAACAGGACCGTCGCGAGGACGCGGTCGATCGCCGGCGCCGACTTGTGGCCAGTGAGAAAAACCTCGATCTCGTCGGACATGGCATCGACGTAGTCGCCGACCCACGGGATATGGTCGGCGCCCGGGTGCTCGACATAGCGACTGTTGGGGATTTGCTCGGCGAGCAACCGGCCCGCCTCCACATCGATGGTGACGTCGTCGGTGCGATGAATGACCAGGGTCGGCGTGTGAATGGTCGGCAGGATGTCGGCGATATCGATCTGGCTGTTCATCCGCATGAGCGCGATCGCCGCGCCGGGGTTGGCCCCGAGCCGCTCGAACTTGCCCCACCACTCGGTGAACGCAGGATCGTCAGCCTTGCTCAGCGCAAAAAAGGGAATGCTCGCGCCACTGCCCCAGCCGCTTTCAATATATTGAAAAAGCTGCTCCAGCGATTCCTCGGTCGGGTACCACGATGTGAAGCGGGCAAACGCGCCGTAGAGCACCAGCGCCCGGCAGCGCGCCGGATGGTGGGCTGCGAACACGGAAGCAAGTGAGCCTCCCTCCGATATTCCCATGATGGCGGCGCTATCAATGTCGACCGCGTCCATGACGGCGCGCACATCGTCCATACGCTGGTCCATGCTCGGCAGCTCGCTGACGTGATCGGAAAGACCCGTCCCGCGCTTGTCGAACATGATCACGCGCGCAAAGCTGGCGAGCCGGTGGAGCCAGCGGGCGAAGTTCGGCTCGTCCCAGTAGTTCTCTATATGGGAGACAAAGCCCGGCACGAACACGAGATCGATCGGACCCTCGCCGAAGACTTGGTAGGCGACGTGAACATCGCCGCTGCGGGCATATCGCGTCTTTGGTAGCGCGCTCAACTTGGCCCCCCAGAGGATTACGATATCGAGCGGGGCGGAATGGCACTTGGCGGTGCTGATGGGTAAGGCTACCACGGGTCGTTGCCGGTTGGCGTGGCGAACCAGCGCACTCGCCTCGCGGAGAGCGGGCGGAGCGCCGCATCGGCGGCCACTCTCAGGCGCCCCAGACCTCGCGCAGCACACGGACCCAGTTTTCGCCCATGACCTTGCGGATCTTGGGCTCGGGCCAACCAGCACGCACCATCGCCGCGGTCAGATTGGGGAACTCGCCGATGGTGCGCATCCCTTCCGGGTTGATGACCTCGCCGAAATCCACCAGCCGGCGGGCGGTGCCCTTGTCATGGCATATCCACTCGAAGAACTCAGGCCCGTGGCCTTGGGTCGCGTCGGTGCCGATGCCGATGCAGTCCTCGCCGGCGATGTCGATCACGTAATCGATGGCCTCGACGTAGTCATCCACCGTGGCCGCGGTGCCGGCGCGGAGGAAGGCCGGAAACATGGTGACGCCGATGAAGCCGCCGTGGTCGGCGATGAACTTGAGCTGTGCATCTGATTTGTTGCGGGGATGCTCCTTTAGCCCCGACGGCAGGCAATGAGAGTAGCAAACCGGCTGGTCCGAGGTGCGGATCGTGTCTTCGGAGGTCTGGGGGCCGACGTGCGAGAGATCGCATAGGATACCGACCCGGTTCATCTCGGCCACGACCTCGCGGCCGAAATCCGAGAGACCAGGATCCGTGGTCTCGTAGCACCCGGCGCCGACCAAGTTTTGGGTGTTGTAGGTCATCTGGACGATGCCGACGCCGAGCTCTTTGAAGATCTGGACGTAGCCGAGCTGGTCCTCGAAGGCCGAGGTGTTCTGGAAGCCGAGCACGATGCCGGTTTTGCCGGCGCGCTTGGCCCGGGCGATGTCGGCGGTCGTGCGGACCTGGAGCAGCACGTCATCGTGGTCAACGAACCAGCGCTTCCACTGGGCGATGTTGTCGATGGTTGGCTGGAACCCCTCCCAGATCGAACAGGTGCAGTTGGCAGCGGTCACCCCGCCCCGGCGCATGTCCTCGAACACCGCCCGGCTCCAATTAGCGACGATCAGCCCATCGAAGACGATCGCCTCTTCGTGCAGATCGGCCATCCCGGCCTCCTCTGTTGCTCGGTGCCCACCTTAGCGCTGATCAGCCGCGAACGAGGCACGGCCGGGCGCGTGGATCAGTGGTGCAGCTCTGGCGAAGCGCCGTGGACCCTAGCCGCAGCGCTGGCCGGGCATGCTCCTGCACGTGAGGTCGAGGTGGGTAAGCGAGTTGCCCTTGCCGCGCGTCCAGGCATTGGCCACCGCAACCTCGATAGCGGGCGGGGCGATCGTGGCCACAGGCGATGGTGGCGCCTGGCCCAGTAGGGATAGGCCGAACAACGCCGCCCCTGCCGCAGTCAATAAGTACTTCATGAACCCCTCACATGATGCGTGCTGCTATCTAAGCACCTCGGCGCCGGTGGGGTCCATGGAGCGCAGGTCGGGCACTTGGTCAGCCGGCAAAGCGGTGCTCGGGCAAACCGCGGACGCCGAGACCGGTAACCTCCAGGATGCCGCCGCCGTGTGGCTGCGGCTTCGCCGCCTCGCCGAATATCTTGAGCGCCTCCGGCCCGAAAAAATCAGTGCGGCCGATCGAGGTGGTGTAGAGCACATCGAGATTCTCGCCGCCGAACATGACGCTGGTGATGGTGCGCGTCGGCACCTCGACACGCCGGTCGACCGTGCCGCCGGGTGCGTAGCGCACGAGTTGGCCGGTGACGATCTCCGCGTTCCACAGAAAGCCTTCCTCATCGATGGTCGAGCCATCGGGGATGCCGGGCTGATCGTGCCACGTCTTGAACAGCCGCTTATTGCTGATCGCGCCGGTATCGATGTCGTAGTCGTAGGCGTACATCTCCTGCTTGAAGGTATCGGTATGGTAGAAGGTCTTGTTATCGGGGCTCCAGCACGGGCCGTTGTTGCAGATGATGCCGCGCTCAAGCTCATGAAGCGATAGGTCGGGATCGAGCCGCCACAGGGCGCAGATCGGATCGGCCGAGAGTCGGTCCTCGCCGCCGGCGAAGAACCGGCCGCGCCGATCCGCCTTGCCGTCGTTGAACATCGAGCGCGGCTGATCCGCATCGGCCGCCGCGACCAGCTCGGTCTCGCCGCTCTCAAGATCGAAGAAGTAAAATCCGTCGTGCATGGTGATGACGGCGCCGCCCTGTTCCCGCAACGCGAACGCGCCGACCTCCTTGGGCAGCGACCAGGTCTTGGTCTTGCCGGTGCCCGGGCTGTACGACCAGACCTGTTTTTCGATCATGTCGACCCAGTAGAGCAGGCCGTCAACCGGGTCCCACAGCGGCCCCTCGCCCAACGCATTATGCGATTCGACGACGCATTCGATCTTGACCATACTCTTCCTCCCGCTGATTCTGAACGCAATCTGATAGCGGCCGGCCGTCAGTGCAACTCAGCCAAGTACTCGGCGAAGATCAGGCGGACGATGGGAAGAGCTTCCGCCTTGGTCATGCCGGGGCGCACGCGCGAATCGTAGAGGGCGCGCACCATCATCTCATCGTAGGGGCTGAGCGCCATCAACAGGTCGCGTTCGGAGACGATGCTGGGCTGCGGCGGCACGTTGGTATCGCGGGCGAGGCCCAAGCTCTGGAAGATCTCTTCGGGCAGGCAGGACTCGGCGCGCCGGCGGGCGAAGGTGGCCGCACAATCAAGATCGGCGGTCCAGGTGCCGTCACCGTCGACGCGCGCCGCCAGCGCCTCGAACTCATCGCGCGGGACGAAGTGGACGACCATGCTGCCCCCGCCTTGCGCGCGGACGACGGGCAGCCCGGTCAGCGCGCGCAAGGTGGCGAGGTGCTGGTCGAGCAAGCGGCGCATGCGGTCGGAGCCGCCATGGACCTCGACCTCAAAGCCATGGGTCCACTTGGCGAGGCGATGACGGTCGCTTTGCCCGCGGAAGTCGTCGCCGAACGCGACCTCGCCGAACTTGCGGGCGAGCATGTCAGGATCGATGGTCGCCGGGTTGGTCGCGCACGCCGTGAGCAGCAAAAGGGGAAGCACGCGCCACATGAGCCGGCGATACTAGCACGGGGCGAGCGGAGGCTGGAGATGGGCGCCCGCCAGGCTCGGGACCCTCAGCCCGGCGCCTCGAGATAGGTCGGTAGATCGAGTGAGGGGGCCTTGGCGCCGGTCGTGCTGACCATGTGGTGTACATGGCCGCGGTGATGGGCGTGGTGGGTGAAGACCGAGGCCAGTATCTCGGCCAGCGTCCACTGCGGCTCGCCGCCCTTGCTGCTGCGATACCGGACGATCCTGCCACACGCCGGGTCGTCGATGCCGTCGATAAAGGCGATGAGTCGCTCATCCTCGACCCGGCGCGCCGCGTGCAGCTCGCCCAAGTCCTCGTGCACGATGCCGTCAAGCCGGATCAGCTCAGCCCGCCCGCCCGCCATCCGCTCAAGCCACAGGCGGTCGGTGAGCAGGAGGTGATTGAGGGTGGCGTGGATCGAGCCGAGGAAGGCCTTGTGCTCAGCGCGATAGGCCGTATCGGGAAGCGCAGCGACACATTCGTAGATGCGCGCGTTGGCCCACGCGTTGTAGCCCGCCAGCATGCGAAAGTGCTCGCGCATCGTGCTCCGCGTTCCGTATCCCTCGCGGCTCGCGGCAGCCACGGTGGCTGCAGCCGTCGCCCAAGCATGGTACCGGTTTCAAGCCGCCCCGCTCAACGCCAATAGGTTGGTGCCCGGGGGGCGCCGCCCGCATGATCGCTACCCACTGAAAAGGTTGGTGCCCCTAGCCTGGCTCAAATAGATTCACGTGGGGAGTGTCGGCTCACATGAATGACGACGAAACACATACCTCACCGGGAAGCCGGGAGCTAGACGTCCTTCTCAAGCTGTACAAGGACAATCGCGTCTACCAGCGCTACCACGAGACCCAGCGCCTGAACTTCGGCAATCTTCTGGTGATCGTATGCGCAGCCATGTTCGGTGTAATTGGCAACCTCAAGTTTGGGAAAGACACCCTTCTTCTATCCGTAGTCGTGACGGTCTTGGGGTTGTTCGGGTTGGTCGCTTCTGAGAAATTCTATGAGCTAACCCGTGTGCATCGCGAACGCACACATAAAGATTCTCGATCAGATAAATCGTCTGGTTCCGGCGGCTGAAATTTCGCGCCTCTACGAGGAGGCTCGAGAGGAACATAGCGACAGGTACAAACTCTTCCGGCGCATCCGGCTCTACGAAAATTGGCGTTATTTCTTCGGAATTGTCGCGATCATCGGCGTTGGTTTCTTCATCGCCGCTTGGCGGAACTAACGAAGTCCCCGATGGCTTGGGCACCTTCACCTAGCTGGAATTAGGGTACGCCATATGGTCGCGCCGACCCCCCGCAACCTTCTCTGAACAACCTAGAACCTTTCTTGCGTTAACACGTACTGAGCAAGATGGGAGCGAACGGTCGCCGAACATCCGGACTGCTCGCAATCAACGGAATTCCTGATGCCTTACACAGCGATTACACAAGCGGCCGTACTCCTCGGTCGGGGGGACGCTGACGGCCGGCATTAAGTTGCGGAAAAGGTTGGTGCCCCTGGCCTGACTCGAACAGGCACGTCCTTGCGAACAACAGATTTTGAGTCTGCCGCGTCTACCGATTCCGCCACAGGGGCACACGCTGCGGGCGCTTGGCGGATCATAGCCGAGGCGGCGCCCGGTTCAAACGGGCGGGCCACTCCGCCGGACGGGGCCGCTAGCGGTGCTGGCATTTGCAGGAAATGGGGCGCGGCTGCTATAGGCGGAGCGCTTTGGCGCGGTGTCACGCGCCTTTTTCTTACGGGTTTCGGGACTTCGAATGCTGCGCGCGCTGTACGACTGGGTGATGCGGCTGGCCGGGCACCGCCACGCGCTGCCCGCGCTCGGCTTCATCGCGTTCATCGAGAGCGCCATCTTCCCGATTCCGCCGGACGTCATGCTGGTGCCGATGATCCTCGCCAACCGGCGCCGAGCCTGGCTGATCGCCGGGGTCTGCACGCTCGCCTCGTCGGCGGGCGGGGTGCTCGGCTACGCCATCGGCTACTTCCTGTTCGACGCGATCGCCCAGCCAATCATCGATCTCTACGGCTACGGTCACGCCTTTACCGCGTTCACCGAAAGCTACAACGAGCAGGGCGCGCTGATCGTCGCCTTCTTCGGGATCTCATTCTTCCCCTACAAGGTGATCACCATCGCCAGCGGGCTGACCAAGCTCGACTTCGCGACCTTCCTCATCGCCTCGATCCTCTCGCGGGGGTTGCGCTTCTATATCGAGGCGGCGTTGCTGTATGCGGTCGGCGAGCCGATCCGCGCGTTCATCGAACGCCGGCTCGGGTTGGTGACGACCGTGTTCTTCGTGCTGCTGATCGCCGGCTTCGTCGTTATCCGATACCTGCTGTAGTGGGCGACCCTCGCCTACCCTCTTGGGGCGCGGCACACTATGTTTGAGCCATGGCAGCGGCGCTCAACCGGTTGCTCGAATCACCGCGCGCCAGTGCTGGCGCGATCCTGGCCGCGAGCCTGGCACTGCTGGCCGGCGCTTTCGCGTTCCAGGAGATCGGCGGGCTCGATCCTTGCGTCCTCTGCGTGTGGCAGCGCTACCCCTATGCGGTGACCATCGGGCTGAGCGCGACGGCACTCGTCCTCGCCGGGCAGGGGCGCGCCCACGGCACGTTCGTCGCGCCACTGCTGACGGGCTTGAGCGCGCTCGCCTTCGCCGTCGGCGGCGGCATCGCGGTCTACCACGTCGGCGTTGAACAGGGCTGGTTCCAGCCGAGCGCCGCGTGCACCGGCGCTGCGATCGGCGAGGCCGAGACCATCGAGGAGCTCAAAGCCAGGATCGAGGCGGCGCCGCTTGCACACTGCGATGAGGTGCCGTGGTCGCTGTTCGGCGTCTCGCTCGCCGGCTATAACCTGCTGGCTTCGGCCGTGCTGGCGACGCTGAGCGGCCTCGCCTGCTTTCGCCAGCTCGCCCGCCGCGCAGCACCGCACGGGGTCGCGTGATATGGCCCAGAAGACGCGCCGTAAGACGAAGCACAAGGTGACGGCCGAAGATCGCCTGCCCGGCGATCTTCCCCGCGATGCCGTGGTCGCGCGGATGATCCGGGTCGATCAGGCCGGCGAGTACGGAGCGGCCCGCATCTACGCCGGCCAGCTCGCGGTATTGGGCCACCGCCGCAGCCCGCAGGTCGAGGCGATCCGCGAGATGGCGGCCCAGGAGGAGGCGCACCTCAGGACTTTCGATCGCATCATGATCGAGCGCCGCGTGCGCCCGACGCTCTTGGCCCCGCTGTGGCACGTCGCCGGCCACGCGCTGGGCGCCGCCACCGCCGCGCTCGGCGACAAGGCGGCGATGGCCTGCACGGCGGCCGTCGAAGAGGTGATCGATGCGCACTACGCCGCCCAGGCCGAGGCGCTGGGCGAGGACGAGGCCGAGTTGCGGGAAACCATCGAGGCGGCGCGCGCCGACGAAGTAGCTCATCGCGCCGCCGCGCTCGACCACGGCGCCGAAGAGGCGCCGGCCTATGAGGTCTTAAGCGCCGGCATCAAAGGTGGCACGCGCCTGGCCATCTGGCTCTCGGAGCGGATCTAGCGGCCTTCACACCTCAAGGACGAGGCTGGTCTTGGGCCGGGAGCAGCAGATCAGCACCTGGCCGGGGTCCGGCTCATCCAGGGGCTCCTCAAGGTACTCGACCTCGCCCTCGACCACCTCGCACAGGCAGGTGTGGCAGATGCCGGAGCGGCAACTGTAATCGGGGTTGAGGCCATGCCGCTCAGCCAGATCGAGGATCGTTTCACAGGCCGGGTCCCAGCCGGCAGTGACGCCTGAGCGCGCGAACGTGACCTGGATCCCTCCCACGAGCTCGGTATCGGCGGTCGGCACCTCGGCCGAGGGAGAGGCTGGCGCCTCTTCCGCCAGTATCGAGCCGGGGCCGAAGAACTCGTAGTGGATGCGAGCCTCGGGCCTGCCCAGGGCGAGCAGGTCGCCATAGAGCGAGCGCATAAAGGGCGTCGGCCCACACAGGAAGAAATCGAAGTCGTCAAAGGGCAGCACCTGCTTCAGCAGGGCCACATCGACGCGACCGGCGCTGTCGTAGTCGCGGCCCACGACATCGTCCGCGTCGGGCTGGCTGTAGCGGATATGGACACCGACGTTTTCGTGCTCCGCGGCGAGCCGGCGGAGGTGCGCCCCCATGGCATGTTCGCGGCTGTTGCGGGCGCCGTGGAGAAACCACACCGGCCGCGGGGTGCCGGAGCCGACGATGGTGTTGAGCATGCTGACGACACCCGCGCTCAAGAGAACAAGCGGCCGCTCGCTCTGTGGATCGAGATGGAACTTGCCGCGCGGCGCGCCGATGCGGAGCGTGGTACCGGGCTCGACGTGGTCGTGGAAATAGCTGGACGAGAGGCCCGAGGGTAGGTCGGGCTGGTCGGCCGGCGCCGGCTCGCGCTTGATGCTGAGGCGGTAGTGGTCGGGATTGGGGGCATCGGAGAGCGAATAGGTGCGGATCACCGGCTTCGGCTGGCCCGGGATGTCGAGCTCCAGGGTGAGGAACTGGCCGGGCAGGAAACCCGGCAGCGATTCGCCGTCCTCGGGCGCCAGGTAGAAGGAGGTAATGGTCTCGCTTTCGCGCTCCTTGCGCTGCACCACGAACGTGCGCAGGCCCTTCCAGCCGTCTCTTGACGCCTTGGCCAGTCGTTTGGCGAACGAGCCTTTCCAACCGTGCGCGAGGGCGGGGATTTGCAGCGCCTGTCTGGTCCCTTCCAGGTTCCCCTTGTCGAAGTAAAGAAGGTCGTTGACGGCGCGGACGGTCATGCCGCGGGGGTCCCGTCTGATGAGGACCACGTCGTCGCCGGCGCCAACCTCCCCTTCTTCGAGGACGCGGAAGTAGAAGCCGACGCGGCCGCTTTCGAGGAACCGGTTCTGGAAGCCGGCGATGCCCATCTTGAGCGCGAGCTTGTAACAGGGGATGCGGGGCTGGCTGACCTCTAGCAGGGCGCCGCCAATGCGGTAGACATCACCGATGCAGACCTCGTCATCGGGCATGCCCGTGACAGTGAAGTTCTCGCCGAACTGGCCGATGGCAAAATCGCCGCGCCCGAGCTCGCCTGCCCAGTAGTCGTAGTTCTCGCGCGAATAGGCATAGACGGCGCGGAAGGCACCGCCGTGGCCCCACAGGTCGGCCTGGCCGTCACCCTCGAGGTTGAGCCGCGCAGCATGAGGCGGCCCGCGACCGGCTCCTTGAAGATGCCGGTGGCCACGGCCTTGCCATCGTGGGGAACCTCTTTGGGCATGGAGACGTTGACCGATTGGAGGGTCATCGGGGTCGGCGGATTCGGCACCAGCCCTTCTTTTTCATCGCTCGCCAATCGTTCGAGGACGGGATGGAACCCCTCGAACCGCCACTTTATCGGCAGCGCTTGCTCGATAAGGATCTTCTCCTCGATCTGAAACGACACCACCCGCTCAGCGCCGGGAAACCGGGACACGTGCTCAGGCTCCCAAAGGATCTCGGCCTCGCGGGTGACCTGCAGGGTGTCGCCGCTCTCGAAGTCGATGAACAACAGGCCGCAGCGCGGGTCGGCCTGGATGTTGCCCAAGGTCGTGAACATGCAGTTGCCGGCGTAGTCCGGGAACAACACCAGACTCTGGTGGGCGACGATGACGAAACCGGGTTTGCCGCCGCGATGCGAGACATCCGCCCCGCGGCTCGCTTGGTCATTGCCCTCGGCGAACTGGCTGGCGATGAACAGCGTATCGGAGCGAGCGATCAGCGCGGCCTCGGCCCGGTTGAGGGTCTCGCCGCGGCGGACCGGCCGCTTCTCGCCGATCGTCTCGATGCCCTCGTCAAACTCGTGCGCCCGGGCCTGGATGTACTGCGGGCAGTTGGGAAACGCCTGGCGGACCTCGATCGCGAACCCGCCCTCGTCACGACGGCCGACCTTGCCGTTGACCCGGAAGCGGGCGCGGCTCTGCATATCAATCGCAAGGCCGCCGATGTCAGCGCCATCGATCAGCGTTTTGTTCAGCGGATCGCCATAGAGGGCCCGCGCCCTCACCTCCAGCGTGAGGGGATCGATCGCCCGCGCGAACCCCGGCGTGCCGACGAGAACGGAGGCCCAGGGGCGAGCGCATTCGTCAACCGTGGCGATCGCGAGGTAGGGAAGCTGGGCGAAGAAATCGAGGTTCTTCTCGGGGATACGGTCACGGATCATCCGTCGCCCCTTGTCCTCCATATCCTCGCGAATGCCGAGCCGGGACTGGATCTCCCTGTCGCTGCGGTGAAACGGCGACGTTGCATCCGACATTGTCAGCCCCCCCTACATGTCCGCCGCGTTACTGCTGGTGCGATGATGCAAGCAACACCGCTGGGCGTCCACCGCCGGGCCGACGAGCCGCGCGTGATAGATTGGGCGATGCTCGAGTTCCCGCCTGCTCTGCCGCGCGCCGAGTACCTGTCGCCCGCTGAGCTCGCGGAGGTCCAACGCGCCCGTTTCGCGCAACAGATCGCCTACGTGGCCGCGAGCTCGCCCTTCTATCAGCGAGCGTGGGGCGGGCGGGCGGTACCAGGCGCCTTGGAGGGACTCGCCGAGCTGCCGCTCACCGACAAGGAGGCGCTGCGCGCGGATCAGGCGGCCTTCCCGCCGTTCGGAAGCTATCAAGCGGCGCCGGTGGAGCGCATCTGCCGGGTCCATCGCACCGGCGGCACGACGGGCAAGGGCATGAACCTGACGCTCAGCCGGGCCGATGCCGCGATGACCGCGGCGATCGGCGCCCGTGCACAGTCGGCCAGCGGTCTGGGGCCGCAGCACCGCGTAGTCCACTGCCTCAACTATCAGCTGTGGATGGGCGGGTTCAGCGATCACACGACGCTCGAGGAGACCGGCGCGGCGGTCGTGCCGTTCGGGGTCGGCTCGACCGAGCGACTGATCGATACCATTCGCGAGCTCGGGATCACCGCGATCTCGTGCACCCCGTCGTATCCCGCGGTCCTGGAGCAGGTGATCGCCGACAAGTTCCCCGGGCTGGTGCCGCGCGACTTGGGCCTGGAGCTCGGGTTGTTCGGCGGCGAGGCCGGTCTCGACAATCCGGCATTTCGCGCGCGCCTCGAGGACACCTGGGGTTTCAAGGCGCGGAATGCGAACTACGGCGTCTCCGACGCGTTCTGTAACTTCGCCGGTCAGACAGAGGTCGACAACGACCTCCACTATTTTGCGGCGGACGTGATGTTCCCCGAGCTGATCGAGCCTGACGACGCCGCGCCACTGCCGTGGGCCGAGGGCACGACCGGCGAGCTGGTGCTCACCCACCTTGCCAAGGAATGCCAGCCGCTCGTCCGCTTTCGCACCGGCGATATCATCACGCTCACCGGCACTGGCACGGCGGCTTGCGGCCGCACGGCGCCGCGCCTCCGCGTGGTCGGGCGGACCGATGACATGATCGTCGTGCGCGGCATCAACGTGTTTCCGACACCGCTCACCGAGATCGTCAACCGGCTGCCCGAGCTCTCGGGCGAGTACCGCATCGTGCTGCGCGGTCCTGGTCCCTATGATGCGCTCCCGCTCGAGGTCGAGCTCGCCGCGGAGGTCGCCGATGCGGAAGGACTGGCCCGGGGTGTCGCGGCGATGGTCAAGAAGGAACTCGGGGTTACGGCGGCCGTGCGCCTGGCCCCCCCGCGCAGCCTACCGCGCACCGATCACAAGACCCAGCGCGTCGTCCGTGCGGCCATGGAGGAACCGACATGAGCGATCCCGTCGTGGGCGAGGTTGCCGACGGCATCCGCACGATCACCCTCAACCGGCCCGAACGGCTCAATGCCATGAACGAGGCCTTGGTGGTGGCGACGGCTGAGGCGCTGGCGGCGGCCTCGCGCGATCCCGAGACGCGAGTGGTGATCCTGACCGGCGCAGGCCGGGCGTTTTGCGCGGGCGATGACCTCAAGGAGCGCCAACCGGCCACCGAGGCCGAGGCCCGCCGCTCGATCGAGAACATTCAGCAGGTGACCCGCGAGATCGTCTTCAGCGACAAGATCGTGATCGGCGCCATCAACGGCTGGGCCGTCGGCGGTGGCATGGAATGGGCGATCAACTGCGATCTTTCGATCTGGGCAGAGAGCGCCCACGGCTTCTTCCCGGAGATGGAGTGGGGCGCGTTCGTGACGGGTGGCGTGACGGCGATCCTGCCCCATCTGGTTGGGTTGGCGAAGGCCAAGGAGATGATCTTGCTGGGCGAGCGCTACCCGGCCAGCGCCCTGCACGAGATGGGCCTCGCCTGGCGCGTCGTGCCCGACGACCGGCTCATCGAGGAAGCCCGCGCGGTGGCGGCCAAGGTGGCGGCCCTGCCGCCGCGCGCCGTCACCGACTTCAAGCGGGTGATCGGCAAGGCCGCGTTCGGCGACATCGCCGGCGCGCAAGCGCTCGAGACCGAGGCAACGGTCCGGTCGTTCCTCGATCCCAATACCATCGAGCGCATCGCCACATTCGCCAAACGGTGATGCGCGGTCGGGCCAGGCACCCTCACATTCCCGCTCGTTGCGCTCGCGGGAAAGGGCCGCGTCGCTACGCGGCTGCTTCTCTCGGTCTTATGCGCTGGGCAATTCGCTTGCCTGCTTCCTTCTCCGCGACGCAGAGCTCGAAGGTCTTTTTGCAGATTCAAGCAGACCTCCGGCGTGGTCCCGAGATAGCGCGAGAGCCGCATCGCCGCATCGGCGGTGATGCCACGCTGGCCGTTCAGAATCGCCGTGATCCGGTTACCTGGCACATCCAAGGCTGCGGCAAAGGCCTTCGCCGACATGTCCAACGCGATCGAGTGCCTGACCCGCGGCGTGCGGGATCGACTCGCCAGTCGCGAAGGGTGATCCTGCGCTCGGCTCGTGACCGGGCGCGCCGCCGCCGAGGCGCTTAGGTCTCGAGCTCGGTGTCCCAGTAGAGGTAGTCGCGCCAGCTTTGGTGCAGATAGTTGGGCGGGAAGGCGCGGCCGCGGGCGTGGAGCTCATGGACGGTCGGAATCCGGGCGGTCCGGCGCGGATACATCCGGCACTCCGCCGATACCCGGCCGCCCTTGCGCAGGTTGCAGGTCGCGCACGCCGCGACCACGTTCTCCCAGGTCGTGCGGCCGCCGCGCGAGCGCGGTACCAGGTGATCGAAGGTGAGCTCGTCGGGGCTGCCGCAGTACTGGCAGCTGAACGAATCGCGCAGGAATACGTTGAACCGGGTGAACGCCGGGCGCCGCGCCGGCTGGATGTAGCGCTTGAGCGAGATCACGCTCGGTAGCTGCATCTCACAGCTGGGCGAGCGCACCGTCCGGTCGTATTGGGAGAGCACGTTGACCCGCTCCATGAACACGGCGCGCACGGTGTCCTGCCAATGCCACAGCGACAGCGGGAAGTAACTGATGGGCCGATAATCGGCGTTCAGTACAAGCGCGTGGCAGCTTTCGAGCGACGGCGCCACAACTCTCTCCTTGGTCGGCCTGAGCGAGCCGGCGCCGAACCGAGTTCGCTCCGCGAATCCCTTACGCAGCGCCAGTTATAGTGTGTTTCTGGGGACTTTCACAATCCGGTCGGCTCAAGTCGGGGGTTCGCGCAGCACGCGGGACAGGAAGTCGCAGCTCAGGTGCAATCCGGTCTCATCGATGCCGTGGCCGAGGCCGGCCGAGACGTGCCATTCGACCTCAAGACCCGCCGTGCCGAGCTCAGAGACCGCATCGAACAGCGCGGCGGTCGGGATCAGCTCATCGGACTCGCCATGGACCAGGAGGACCGGTGGCTTGGCACAGATCTCGCCCTTGAGCGCTTTCGCGTCGGCGAGCCGGCCCGAGAAACCGACGATGCCGGCGCACGCGTGCGCCCTCCGCAGGCCGACGTGGAGCGCCATCATCGTGCCCTGGGAAAAGCCGACGAGCGCCAGGTTGTCTTCGTCCAGGCCGGCGCGGTCAAGCTCCGAATCGATGAAGGCGTCCAGGATCGGTGCGGCGTGGCGGACGCCACGGTCGATCTCCACGGCCGAGAGCATGCGCAGACCGAACCACTGATATCTGCCCGGCGCCATGTCGCAGGGCTCAGGCGCATTGGGCGCGACGAACGCGGCGCCGGGCAGGTTCCCGGCCAAATGGGGGGCGAGGCCGATGAGGTCATTGCCGTCGGCGCCGAGGCCATGAAGGAGGATGACGAGCTGGTGCACGGGCCCGCCATTGGCGGGCGCAACTCGAGGTCCGTCGAGAGGCTTGAGCGGGGACATGGTGTGCGCCGCATTGTTAGCGGCATAGAGCGGGCCTGTCACATGCCCGCATCGAGCCACAAGACACCGTCACCCCCTCCCTCTCCCGCCTGGCGGGAGAGGGAGGGACCCGCGAGCGTGAGAGTGCCGGCGCCGAGCGCGGGGCATACCGCGGCTACCTTGCCTTCGCCGGTGTTCCCACGCACAATCGAACGGCGTTTGGAGACACTGGGCGCCGAGGCAGGCAGGGAGCAAGGAGACCGACATGACCACATACGACGATGATGTGTTCGACGACGATGTCGCGGCCGTGCACTTCGACCATGATGATGACTCGGTCGTCGTCATTATCGGCTCCGGCGCTGGCGGCGGCACGGTCGCACACGAGCTCTGCCAGAAGGGCATCAGCGTGGTGGTGATCGAGGCGGGGCCGCGGCTCAAGCTCGCGGACTTCGTCAACGATGAGCACGACTCCTATGACATGTTCACCTGGGTGGACAAGCGTACCGTCACCGGCAGCGGCGATATCGCGAGGAATTGGGCCGAGTCGCCGAGCTGGGTATGCAAGCTGGTGGGCGGCTCGACCGTGCACTGGGCGGGATTGGCGCTGCGATGGAACGAGGAAGAGTTCCGCGCCAAGTCGGTCTACGGCGATGTGGCTGGTGCCAACCTGGCCGACTGGCCGCTCTCGCTTTCGGAACTCGAGCCGTACTACGCCAGGGCCGAGGACAAGATGGGAGTGACCGGCACCAACGGCATTCCGCATCTTCCCGAGACCAACAACTACAAGATTCTCAGTCTTGGCGCCCGCCGCCTCGGCTACGAAAAGGTCAGCACCTCGTACATGGCGATCAACTCCGAGCCGCGCGATGGCCGCAACGCCTGCGACCAGATCGGCTTTTGCATGTCCGGGTGCCGGTCCGGCGCGAAGTGGTCGACGCTCTACTCCGAGATCCCGAAGGCAGAGGCCACCGGCCACCTCGAGCTGCGCGCCAACTGCATGGCGTTGCGAATCGAGCACGACACGGGCGGTAAGGTGACGGGCGTCAACTATGTCGACGGCGATGGCAATCAGCACCTGCAAAAGGCGCGGCTGGTGGTGGTGGCGTGCAATGCCGTCGAGAGTTCGCGGATACTCTTGAATTCGGCGTCGAATGTGTATCCGGACGGGCTCGCCAACTCGTCGGGAATGGTCGGCAAGAACTGGACCCGGCACATGACCGGCTACGCCTACGGCGTGTTCGATAAGCCGATCAACTACCATCGCGGCACCAATGCGTCAGGGTTGGTACAGGACGAGTGGCACCACAACGGCCAGCGCGGCTTCGCCGGCGGCTATGTCTTCGGCACCATCTCACTCGGTCTCCCCTATTTCTCAAGCTTCGTGAGGCCGGGCGGCTGGGGCCGCGAGCTCACCAACGACATCGAGGCCTACAATCATGTCGCCGGCATCTTCGTCAACGGCGAGGACATGCCGATCGAGACCAACGCCGTGACCCTGCACGACACCGAGCGCGATCAGCACGGGCTGCCGGTCCCCAACATCCATATCGACGATCACCCCAATGACATCGCGATGCGCAATCACTCGATGAAGAAGTGCACCGATCTGATGATGGCAGCGGGAGCGAGCCGCGTGATCGAATGCCCGCCGATGCCGGGCTCGCACAACATGGGCACCTGCCGTATGAGCGAGAAGCCCGGCGAGGGTGTGGTGAGCAAATGGGGCCAGAGCCACGACATTCCCAACCTGTTCGTGGCGGACGGCAGCATCTTCTCTAGCGCGGGCGGCTGCAACCCGACGTTGACCATCGTGACGCTGGCCACAAGAGAGGCCGACTACATCGCCGAGCAGATGCGCACGAACACGGTCTAAAGCCGCGCCCTCACCCCGACCCTCTCCCGCCCCGCGGGAGAGGGAGCTGTCCGATCCACGCTCCTCCGTAAAACCCTCTCTCGCAAGCGGGAGGCTGAGGCCGCCCCTTGTCGCCCGCGGCGGCACGCGGTCTAATGCTTCTTAAGCATTGGGGAGGGAGACAGCCATGAGCGAGACACACACTGACGATGTCGCGTCCGTCACGTTCGACCAAGGCGATGACAGTGTGGTCGTGATCATCGGCTCGGGCGCCGGCGGCGGGACGCTCGCCAACGAGCTGGCGCAGAAGGGCGTCAACGTGGTCGTCATCGAGGCCGGGCCCCGCCGCAAGATCACCGACTTCGTCAACGACGAATACGGCGCCTATGACATGCTGACCTGGCATGATCGGCGGACCTGTACGGGCAACTCGCCGGTGGTCGCCAAATTCCCCGAGGCGCCGACCTGGGTCGCCAAGGGCGTGGGCGGCACCACTCAGCACTGGGCCGGTCAGGCGGTGCGCTTCCAGGAGCACGAATTCCAGGCGCGGACGACCTACGGCGAGGTGCCGGGCGCGACGCTGATCGACTGGCCAGTCTCGCTCGACGAGATGCTTCCCTACTACGATCGCGCCGAGGACAAGATGGGGGTCTCGGGCACCCACGATATGCCGCATCTGCCCAAGAGCAACATCGCCAAGGTCTTCATGCATGGCGCGCGGCGCGCCGGTTTCAAGCAGGTCTCGCAGGTCAACGTGGCCGTGAACATGGTGCCCCGCGATGGCCGCAACGCCTGCGATCAGATCGGTTTTTGCATGCAGGGCTGCAAGTCGGGCGCCAAGTGGTCGACGCTCTATACCGAGATTCCCAAGGCCGAGGAGACCGGCCGCTGCGAGGTGCGGCCCGAGTGCATGGCGCTCGAGATTCAGCATGACGAAGGCGGCAAGGTCACCGGCGTGCTCTACGTCGACAGCGCCGGCACCCAGCAGGTCCAGAAGGCGCGGGTCGTGTGCGTGGCGGGCAATTCCGTCGAGACCCCGCGGATACTCTTGCAGTCGGCCACGTCGAAGTTTCCCGACGGCCTCGCCAACGGTTCGGGTCACGTCGGGCGCAACTACATGCGCAACATGTTCGCTTTTCTGTACGGCATCTTCGACAAGCCGGTGAACATGCACCGGGGCTTCATCGCACCCGGCATCGTCCGCGATGAAGCGGGCCACGACCCCTCGCGCGGCTTCCCCGGCGGCATGTACATCACCGGGCTCGGGCTCGGGCTGCCCTACCACGCCGCCTTCCTTGATCCGGGCGCGTGGGGCCGCGAGTTTGCTGAGTTGATCGAGGGCTACCAGTACACCTGCGGCGTCGCCGTGCTCGGTGAGGACATGCCGATGGCGTCCAACGACGTCACGCTGCATCCGAGCGACAAGGATCAGCACGGTCTGCCGGTCCCGGTCCTCAACATGGACTCCCACCCGACAGAATTCGTGCTCCGCAACTATGGTCACAAATGCGCGACCCGGATCCTCGAGGCGGCCGGCGCCCGCACCATCATCGAGTGTCCGCCGATGCCCTCGACCCACAATCTCGGCGCCTGCCGGATGAGCGAGAAGCCCGAGGATGGCGTCTGCAACGGCTGGGGCCAGACCCACGACATCGCCAACTTGTTCATTTCCGATGGCAGCCAATTCAGTTCCAACAATGCCGGCAATCCGACCTTGACGATCGTGACGCTGGCCATTCGTCAGGCGGAGTACATCGCCGAGCAGATGCGCACGAACGAGTTCTAACGCCACCATTGGGGGAGCGCCCGCCCATGACCGATACCCACGCGGATGACGCGATCGCTTCCGTCACTTTCGATCACGATGATGACAGTGTCGCTGTCATCATCGGCTCGGGCGCCGGTGGCGGGACCCTCGGCAACGAGCTCGCAAGTAAGGGCATCGACGTTGTCATCCTCGAAGCGGGCCAACGCCGCCAGTTGGCTGAGTTCGTCAACGACGAATACGGCGGCTGGGACATGTTCACCTGGAAGGACAAGCGCACCTGCTCAGGCACCGCGCCGTTCACCAAGGACTTCCCCGAGGCGCCAACCTGGATATGCAAGACCGTCGGTGGCTCGACGGTGCATTGGGTCGGCAACTCGTTCCGCTTCATGGAGCGCGAGTTCCGCCCGCGCTCAACCTATGGCGAGATCCCCGGCGCCAACCTGATCGACTGGCCGATCAGCCTCGAGGACATGCTGCCGTTCTACGAGCGGGCCGAGACCAAGATGGGGGTGACCGGGCGCGGCGACATCCCGTATCTGCCGCCCAGCAACAACTTCAAGGTCTTTGAGCTCGGCGCGAAGCGGCTCGGCTACCAGCGCATCACCACCAGCCATCTCGCCATCAACCCCGAGCCGTACGATGGGCGAAACGGCTGCGACCAGATCGGCTTTTGCATGCAGGGCTGCAAGTCCGGCGCCAAGTGGTCGACGCTCTACACCGAGATTCCGCGGGCCGAGGCGACGGGCCGCTGCGAGGTTCGCGCCGAATGCATGGCGCTGGAGATCCAGCACGATGACGCGGGCAAGATCACCGGCGTGCTCTATGTCGATAAGAACGGCGCCCAGCACTTCCAGAGGGCGCGCGTGGTCTGCGTCGCCGGCAACGCGCCCGAGACGACGAGGATCCTGCTGAACTCCGAGTCCGCAAAGTACCCCGACGGGCTGGCCAACTCATCCGGCCAGCTCGGCAAGAACTTCGTGCGCAGCGTCATGGGCCTGGTCTACGGCGTCTTCGACAAGCCGGTGCACATGTACCGCGGGCCGGTCGGCGGCGGCCTGATTGAGGACCTCTCCGACCACGACCCTGAGAGCCGGGGCTTCGCGGGCGGCATCTGGCTCGGACTGTGCTCGCTCGGCCTCCCCTACCTCGCCGCCATTCTCAAGCCCAAGGCATGGGGTGCCGAGTACGCCCAGAGCCTCGAGGCCTACGATCACATGGCGAGCCTGTGGTTCTGCGGCGACGACCTGCCCCAGGAGCGCTGTGCCATCAGCGTCAACAAGGACGTCAAGGACGAAAACGGACTGCCCGCCACCCACATCCATATCGACCTCCATCAGAATGAGATCGCGATGGAAAATTGGGGCTTCGTCAAATCGACCGAACTGTTCGAGGCGGCGGGCGCCACCAAGGTACTGGAGGAGCCACCGATCGCCTGCGGCCACAATCTCGGGACCTGCCGGATGAGCGCGGACCCGGCCGAGGGTGTCGTCAACAAATGGGGCCAGACCCACGACATCGACAACCTGTTCGTTTCCGACGGTAGCCAGTTCACCTCCAACAACACCGGCAACCCGACGCTCACCATCGTTGCGCTGGCGATCCGCCAGGCCGAGTACATCGCCGAGCAGATGCGCAAGAACGAGTTCTGAGTCCGGCAAGCGCGTTCCCGGCGACCAAGGGACCAACCCATGACCACGCGTGAAGTCGGCGAGAGCCCACCACAGCAGGATTCCGAGTTCGTCGCGTTCTGGAATGACGTGCTGGTGCCCAAGTTCATCGCCTTCAAGCACATCCTTGTCGATGGTCTCACCCATCACAGCGAAGCGATATTTCCCACGCTCCCGGTTCGCAAGGGCGACCGCGTGCTCGACGTCGGGTGTGGCTTCGGTGACACCGCGATCAAGCTGGCCCGGCTGGTCGGTCCGCGCGGCGCGGTGGTTGGGGTCGACTGCTGCGATGCCTTTCTCGACTATGCGCGCCAGGATACAGAAGCGGCGGGATTATCCAACGTCACTTTCTTGCGGGGCGATGCGGAAGTCGCGTTACCCGATGAGCAGTTCGACTTCGTCTTCGCCCGCTTCGGTACGGTGTTCTTCGTCAACCCGGTCGCCGGCCTGCGCAACATGCAGAAAGCGCTCAAACCCGATGGTCGGATGGTTCACATCGTGTGGCGCAACCGGGCCGACAACCCCTGGCTCTCGATGGCCAAGGACGTCGTCATGCAGTTTCTGCCCGCGCCCGGTGAGGACGCCCAGACCTGCGGTCCGGGCCCGTTTTCGATGGCCGACGAAACCATGGTCGAAATGATGATGACATCGGCGGGCTACGAGAACGTTGCGTTCCGCCGTGTCGACGCCCCGGTCCTGGTTGGCAACAGCGTGCAGGACGCCATTGCCTTCCAGTTGGCGATCGGGCCGGCCGCGAGGTATTCCGCGAAGCCGGCGCCGAGGCGCTCTCCGAAACCTACGCAAAACTGTCTGCAGGCGCTTCACGCCACACAGCCTTGCCGTTCGGTCCCTGCTTCGCCGGGGACCGTTTCACGCCGCCGGGTTGGTCCCCGCAAGGGCGGGGAGCGGCCGCGCCAGAGCGCTCCTCTCCACAGGCTGACACCGCAGAGCTTGCGGCCAGATGTGCGAGATTGCGGGCGGCGTTGAGATCCCTGTTGATCTCGCAACCGCAGACGCCGCAGCGGAAGGTCCTCTGCGACAGAGCCAGTCCGGGTGCCACCGAACCGCAGCAAGAACAAGTCTTGCTTGAGGGATACCAGCGATCCGCGACGACGAGCGCCGCGCCGTAGAGCCTTGCCTTATATTCGAGCTGGCGGCGGAATTCAAAGAAGCCGCCATCCATGATCGAGCGCGCAAGAGGGCGGTTGCGCGCCATGCCGCGCACGTTCAGGTCCTCGACGCCGATCCGGCTGTAAGTCTTCGCCAACATCGTCGTCGCCTTGTGCGTGGCATCCTTGCGGATATGGGCAATCCGCGCATGAAGCTTGGCCAGCTTTGCTGCGGCCTTGTGCCGGTTGGCCGATCGCTGCCGCTTGCGCGACAGCGCCCGGCTCGTGAAGCGCAGACGCCGTCGCAGCGCCTTATGCGCTTTCGGACCGGGGATCGGCTCTCCCGAGCTCAGGGTCGCCAGGGTCTTCACCCCGAGATCGACGCCGACGGCCCCGCCGGGCTGCTCCACCGGCTTGATGTCCTCAGTCTCGACCAAGATCGCCGCGAACCAGCGCCCGGCTTCCCGCGACACCGTCACCCGCTTCAGCTTGCCGGAAAAGCGCACCGGCTCCCGCATCCGGACCCAGCCGATCAGCGGCAGCCGGATGCGTTTGCCGTCCACCCGGAACGTGCCGGCCTCGTTGGCCGCGCAGAAGCTGTCGCGCACGCCCTTCTTCTCGAAGCGCGGCCGCTATCCGCGTTGCAAGAAGAACGCGCGGAATGCCATGCCGAGGTCTATAATCGCCTCCTGCGGCGCACATTTCGTCACGTCGAACATCCACGGGAAGGCGACCCGCTTGAGACCGTTGAGCTGCCGCCGCAAGCCCGTTTCGCTCGGCGGCGGCAAGGAGGGATCATCCTTGTGGGCCGCGTATTGACACTGCCATTCCGCCAAGGCCCAGTTATAGGCGAAGCGCGCCGTTCCCGACGCGCGCGCGAAATAGCTCCGCTGCCGGTTCGTCGGATCGAGCGCGATGCGGTGAGCTATCAGCAAGCCCGGGCCTCCTCCACAGCCTGCCTCACACCGTCGAGCAGCTTCCGGTTCTTGTGGGAGCGGCGGCCGTAAAGCCGGGCGGCAAAGACCGTGACAACCTCCAGAACGTCCTTCGCGAGATCTTCCTCGAACGTTGTATCCTCGCCCTGATTGAGAATGACCACCTCGACGTTCTTCGCCTCGCAAATCGCAAAGACCAGTTCCGCGCCGAAGCGCAGCAACCGGTCTTTGTGGGTGACGACGAGCCGGCCGACGGACCCGTCTATAATCGCCGCCAGCAGCTTCTTCAGCCCCTTCTTGCGATAGTTCATGCCCGACCCTAGATCGGCAACCACCTCGAAGGTCCAGCCCTGGCGGGCACAGTAAAGTTCCAGAACCTGCTTTTGCCGCTCCAGGTCATCTTTCTGGTCGGGGCTGGACACGCGGGCATAGGCGATGGTCCGGCGTTCCGCTTCCTGCACCGCCCGAAACAGCTCCGGCTGCAGTTTTGCGAGATCGTAACGGCGGTGACCGCCCGGCGTGTGTTCCGGCACGAGTTTGCCGTTAGCCTCCCAGCGCCGAAGGGTAGTGACGGAAACTCCCAAGGCCAGGGCCGCCGCGCCTATGCTCACATATCTGCCCATAATGAATAATTATATATACTTTTACCCATATTACGAGTTAACTGTTGAAGTCGGAAGAAAGGCGCGATGAGATTGAGGCGGCCCTAGCCGATGCCATCAACCGGCAGAAGAAGGAAACCGACGGGATTGTCATGGACAGCTCGTCGTGGGTGATCAGCGCAACGAAGCCCGAGCAATAGTCCCCTGTCCGCCGCTCGTTCACCTGCGGGCGCACCCGGGCGCGCCACCCTTGAGATGCCCACCGATCAGGGATCTAATGATGGGAACGCGTGCCGGGAGGACCACCGATGACCGATACCCACGAAGACGACGTTGTCGCATCCGTCACCTACGAGCACTCCGATGACTCGGTGGTCGTGATCATCGGATCTGGCGCCGGCGGCGGCACGCTCGCCAACGAACTCGCCCAAAAGGGCATCGACGTCGTGCTGCTGGAGGCGGGCCCGCGCCTGCAGATGACCGACTTCGTCAACGACGAGTTCGGCGCGCTCGAGCAGCTCACATGGTGGGACAAGCGCACGAGCTCGGGCGATGCGGCGTTCGTGAAGAACTACCCGGAATTCCCGACCTGGATCTGCAAGACGGTGGGCGGCTCATCGGTGCACTGGGTGGGGAACTCGATCCGCCTGCAGGAACGCGAGTTCAAGCCCCACACCACCTACGGCAACATCCCCGGCGCCAACCTCATCGATTGGCCCATCACTCTCGATGACATGGTGCCGTACTACGACAAGGCCGAGGACAAGATGGGCGTCACAGGACGCCACGGCATCCCGTACCTGCCCAAGAGCAATAACTCGAAGGTGTTTTTCCGCGCCGCCAAGCGCATGGGCTTCGAGAAGGTCTCGACGAGCTTCCTCGCCATCAACTCCGAGCCGCGCGATGGCCGCAACGCATGCGATCAGATCGGCTTTTGCATGCAGGGCTGCCGTTCCGGCGCCAAATGGTCGACGCTCTACACCGAGATCCCCAGGGCCGAGGCCACCGGCCGGTGCGAGGTGCGCCCCGAGTCGATGGCACTCAAGATCGAGCACGACGATGCCGGGCGCATCACCGGCGTGCTCTATGCCGACAAGGACGGCAACCACCACGTTCAAAACGCGCGCGTGGTGTGCGCCGCCGGCAACTCGATCGAGACCCCGCGCATCCTGTTCAACTCCGCCACCTCGAAGTTCCCCGATGGGCTTGCGAACTCCTCGGGCCAGCTCGGCAAGAACTACACGCGCAACGTCCACGGCATGGTGTTCGGCGAGTTCGACAAGCCGGTGAACATGTACCGCGGGCCGGTTGGCGCCGGTTTGGTCGAGGACCTCGGCGGCAACGAGCCCGAGACCCGCGGGTTCGTCGGTGGCATCTGGATCGGCCTGGTCTCGGTCGGCATGCCCTATTTCGCCAACATGCTCGACCCCAAGGGCTGGGGCCGCGAGAAGACCGAGGCGCTCGAGGGCTATGAACGCATGTCGGGGGTCTGGTTCTGCGGCGATGACCTGCCGCAGGAGCGCAACTGCGTGCGGCTAAACACCGACGAGAACGACCAGTTCGGTCTGCCGATCGGCCACATCCATCTCGAGATGCACGAGAACGAGCGCAAGATGGAGAACTTCGGCCTGCGGACGTGCGAGGAGATGCTCATGGTCGGCGGCGCCAAGCGCACCGTCTCGGAGGCGCAGCCGGGCTCAGCCCATAACATCGGCACCAGCCGGATGAGCGAGAAGCCGGCCGAGGGCGTGGTCAACGGCTTCGGCCAGGCCCACGACATCGCCAACCTGTTCGTCTCCGACGGCAGCCAGTTCAGCCACATCAATACCGGCAACCCGACGCTCACGATCGTCGCGTTGGCCATCCGCCAGGCCGACTACATCGCCGAGCAGATGCGCGGCAACGAACTCTGAAGGGCCTTGGTACGAGGCGCCGGCACGTGATGACGCGCGCCGCGCCCCGATCTTAGTAGCCCGTGTACTCGGCCACCGCCGCGTCCGAAACCCGGCCCTGCTCGACATCATCGAGGGCTTGGTCGAGGACTTGTAAAGCCTCGTCCGCCTCGGCCTCGCTGAGCGTGATGGGCGGTGTCAGCTCGATGACGTTGGAACCGCGGCCAACATAGAAAAAGACCACGCCCAGCTCCTGTGCTCGGAATATGATCTTGGCGCACTGCTTCCTGGCGGGTTCCTTGCTGGCGCGATCGGTGACGAGGTCGACGCCGATCACCAGTCCGCGGCCCCTGACATCGCCGATCAGCGGGTGCTTGTTGGCGAGCTGGCGTAGACCCTCGATCAGTTGTTTGCCGCGTGCCTCAGCGTTCTCCCAAAGGCGGCCTTCGGTGATCGTGCGCAAGACGGCTCGCCCTGCCGATGCCGCGACGGGGTTGCCCATGGTCGTCGTAACCGTCAGTCCGCGGGGGTCATTCATGATGTCGGCTGGGCCGACCAGGGCGCCGAGCGGCAGGCCGCCGCCAAGGGCTTTGCCGTAGCTGATCAGGTCCGGGACCACGCCCTCGGCATCGAACGAGTGGAACGAGCCGGTGCGCCCGAGGCCAACTTTGATCTCATCGAAGATCAGGAGAATACCGTGGCGTTTGCACATCTCCGAGAGCCCCGCCAAGAAACCCGGCGGCGGCACCACGTCGCCGCTATCGCACATCACGCCTTCGATGATGACGCCGGCGATCTGATGGGGCGGCGCCATTGTGCCCAGCAGATACTCGAAATAGTCGAGCACCCCCTGGCCGACATCGCCCGGAAATGGCGGCCGGTACGGATCCGGGTAGGGAACGTAGATCTGGCCTGAGCGCGCCGTCGAGGCCGTGTTGAGCATGAGGGCGTCGTAGCCGGACACCGACATGGCGCCGGAAAATCCGCCGTGCATCCCGCCGATGAATGAGACGAAGCGTCCGCGCCCAGTGGCGGCCGGGACAGCGCGAATCATGGCATCGTTGGCTTCCGAACCGCAGTGGCCGAACCAGACGCGACGGTTATTCTCGCCCGGGACCAGATCCAGGAGTTCTTCGGCGAGACACACCGATGGCTCGCTCGTCGAGCATATGCTGCTGAGGCCGGCCATACCTTCGACCGCCCGGCTTACCGCCTCGGCGACGGCCGGGTGGCTGTAGCCCAGCGCCGCCGCGCCCCATGTCGCGGACATGTCGAGGACGCGTCGGCCGTCCTCCAGAATCAGATAGGAGCCGTCGCCGCCGACAACGGGCAAGGGGTAGAAGCGGACCTTCTGGATTCCCGCGATGACGTTGTTTTCGCGCTCACTCAAGCTCATGCCCATATGACGTCCTCCCATGACGTGCGCGCGTCGAAATTCTGGATTTCCAGCTCTGCCCGCTGAGCGGAAACCGTAGCATGAGGGCTGGGTGGGACCAATTTCGGTCTGATCTCGGGTTTTGCATGGTGGTCGCAGCGAGAAACGGGTCGGATGCGCCGCTCCAATCCTCTCCGGCCGCAAAAGAGGGCTCTCTCCCGTGTGCGGGGCGCAAGCGGGAGAGTGAGAGAACCCCACGAGCGGGAGGGTGAGGGTCCCCGTGGCTCGCCGAAGATGGTAATCTTGCCACCGAGGGACGGCCGCCAACGGCGCGGTATCGGCAGGGCGATGCCATGACATCGATCTATGATCTCGACGAAGCGGTCGCGGCCGTCACCTTCGGCCACGATGACGATTCGGTCGTGGTCGTCATCGGCTCCGGTGCCGGGGGCGGCACGCTCGCCAACGAGCTCTGCCAAAAGGGCATCGACGTGGTGCTGCTGGAGAGCGGACCGCGGCTCAAGAGCGCCGACTTCGAGAACGACGAGGTGGAGATGTTCGCGCGCCTCACCTGGTTCGACCGGCGCATCACCGCCGGCGAATCGACGCTGGCGCGCGACTGGCCGAGCCTGCCGACCTGGATCTGCAAGACCACCGGCGGCTCGACCGTGCATTGGGCGGGCCAGTCGCTGCGTTTCCGCGAGCACGAGTTCAAGCCGCGCACGACGTATGGCGCGCTCGACGGCGCCAACCTGATCGACTGGCCGATCTCGCTCGATGAGGTCCTCCCCTACTACGAGCGGGCGGAGGACAAGATGGGCGTAAGCGGCCGTGGCGGGCGGCCACTGCTGCCGCCCAACAACAACTTCAAGGTGGTGGCGCTCGGGGCCAAGCGCATGGGCTACACCGACTACGACGTTAGCCACATGGCCATCAACTCGGTGCCCTATGACGGCCGTAACGCGTGCGACCAGATCGGCTTTTGCATGCAGGGGTGCAAGTCCGAAGCCAAGTGGTCGACGCTCTACACCGAGATCCCGCGCGCCGAGGCGACCGGACGTTGTGAGGTGCGCCACTCGTCGATGGCGCTCAAGATCGAGCACAACGAGGCGGGGCGGGCCACCGGCGTCCTCTATGCCGATCCGCAAGGCGACGACCAGCTGCAGAAGGCGCGCGCGGTGTGCGCCGCCGGCAACTCGATCGAGTCGCCGCGCCTGCTGCTGAACTCCGAATCATCGATGTTCCCCGATGGCCTCGCCAACAGCTCGGGCCAAGTCGGCAAGAACTACGTCCGCAACATGACGAGCTTCGTCTACGGCATCTTCGACAAGCCGGTAAACATGCACCGCGGCGCCGCCGGCCAGGGCATCGTGCGCGATGAGTCCTGGCACAAGCCCGAGCGCGGCTTTGCCGGCGGCATCTGGATGACAAGCCGTGGGCTGGGACTGCCCAACGTCGCCGGTTTCATGCGCCCGGGCGGCTGGGGGCGCGATTACACGCAGCTGTTGGAGCAGTTCGCCGGCATGTCCGGGATCTGGGCGTGCGGCGAGGACATGCCGATGGAGAAGAACGGCATCACGCTGCATCCGACCGAAAAAGATCAGTACGGGCTACCGGTGCCGGTGGTCAGCATCACCGAGCACCCCAACGACGTCGCCATGCGCAACTACTCGCACCTGCGGGTGACCCAGCTGTTCGATGCCGCCGGCGCGGTGCGCACCGTCGAATCGGCGCTGGTGCCGGGCTCGCACAACCTCGGTACCTGCCGCATGAGCGAGAAGGCGGATGAGGGCGTGGTCAACGCGCACGGCCAAACGCACGACGTGGCGAACCTGTTCGTCTCGGACGGCAGCCAGTTCGCCTCGTCCTTCACCGGCAACCCGACGCTCACGATCGTCGCGCTGGCAATCCGTCAGGCCGAGCACATCGCCGCGAAGATGCAGGGCAACGAGATTTGACCATGAAGCTTTCCACCGACCGCATTCTCACGACCCACGTCGGCAGCCTGCCGCGGCCCGACGATCTGGTCGCGCTGTTGGCGGCCCGCGATCGCAGCGATACCTACGATGCGGACGCCTTGGCGAGCCGGGTCACCTCGGCAACGGATGAGATCGTCAAAAGGCAGGCCGGCTCCCGGGTCGATGTCGTCAACGACGGCGAGATGGGGAAGTTTGTCTACTCCACCTACATCAAGGAGCGGCTCAAGGGCTTCAAGGGCGAGAAGGACCGCCCTGTGCCCAAAGATCTCCAAGAGTTCCCGACCTACGCCAAGCGACTGGGGTGGCCGGCAATTACCCGGCCGGTGTGCTCAAGCCCGCTCGAGCCCCTCGATCAGTCAGCGGTCGAGACCGATATCGCCAACCTCAAGGCAGCGACGGAGGGCGCCGGAGTCGCCGACATCTTCATGTCGGCGGCCTCGCCGGGCGTGATCTCGGCCTTCCTCAAGAACGACTACTACCCCGATCACGAGGCCTACCTGATGGCTCTGGCCGACCTCATGAAGGCCGAATACGACGCTATCCACCGCGCCGGCTTCGTGCTGCAGCTCGATTGCCCTGACCTGGCGATGTCACGGCATATCCACTTCAACAACGTCGATCACGCCACCTTCGCCAAGATGCAGGCATTGCAGGTACAGGCGCTCAACCACGCGACGCGCGACATCCCGCCGGAGGCCATGCGCATTCATCTGTGCTGGGGCAACTACGAGGGACCGCACCACCACGACGCGCCACTCGCCGAGCTGATCGGCACGGTGCTGACGGCGCGGCCCGCGGGCCTCTCCTTCGAGGGAGCCAATCCGCGCCACGCACATGAGTACAAGGTGTTCGCCGAGGTCGACGTGCCGGAGAACAAGGTCCTGTTTCCGGGCGTCCTCGACACCACCACCAACTACATCGAGCACCCCGAGCTGATCGCCGAGCGCATCTGCAACTACGCCGCCATCGTCGGGCGCGAACGCGTGATCGCCTCGAGCGACTGCGGGTTCTCGACGATCGCCGGGGCACCGCTTGTCGATCCCGAGATCGTGTGGGCCAAGTTCGAGGCGATGGCCGAGGGCGCCGAGATCGCGAGCAAACGCCTGTGGAACGGCGGCTGACCGGTCGCCTGCGGATTTTGACTCGGCAACCCCGCCGCGCGTTCGAAGAGGTGGCGCCATGAAGCTCTCGACCGACCGTATCCTCACGACCCACGTCGGCAGCTTGCCGCGCCCCGACGATCTCCTCGAGCTCTCCTTCGCGAGGGACCGCCACGAGAACTATGACGCGGCGGCGCTCGAGGCACGGACCACCTCGGCGGTCGCCGAGATCGTCGACAAACAGGTGGAGAGCGGAATCGATGTCGTCAACGACGGCGAGATGAGCAAGATCAACTACGCCACCTACGTCAAGGAGCGGGTGAGCGGCTTCGAGGGCGAGGACGAGACGCGCGTCTACGGCTCCGACCTCGCAGCGTTTCCGGAGTACCTCGACCGGCTGTTCGCCAATGGCGGCATCGCCATCATGAAACGGCCGGTGTGCACCGGACCGATCGGCTATCGCGGCGAGGCCGCCGTCGCCGCCGACATCGCCAACCTCAAGGCGGCGACCGGGGGGAGCACGGCGGCGGATTGCTTTATTAACGCGGCCTCGCCGGGCGTCGTTGCACTGTTTCTCGGCAACACCCACTACCCGAGCCACGAGGAGTACATCTGGGCGCTGGCCGAGGCGATGAAGACCGAGTACGACATGATCACCGGCGCCGGCATTCTGTTGCAGCTCGATGCCCCCGACCTCGCCATGGGCCGGCACATCCAATTCGGCGATGACGATTTCGCCACCTTCCGCAAGGCCGCCGAGCTCCACGTCGAGGCGCTCAACCACGCCACGCGCGACTGTCCGCCCGAGTCGATGCGGCTGCACCTGTGCTGGGGCAACTACGACGGACCCCACCATCACGATGTGCCGCTCGATGACCTGATCGACCTGGTGTTCAAGGCACGGCCGCAGGGGATCTCGTTCGAGGGCGCCAATCCGCGCCACGAGCATGAGTGGAAGGTGTGGCGGGACGCCGGGATACCCGACGATAAGGTCCTGATTCCGGGCGTTCTCAACTCGACCAGCAACTACATCGAGCACCCCGAGCTGGTCGCCGATCGTCTGTGCCGGTATGCCGACATCGTCGGCCGCCAGCGGGTGATCGCCGGCACCGATTGCGGCATGTCGACCTCAGCGGGTTTCCCCAAGGTCGATCCCGACATCGGCTGGGCCAAGTACGCGGCGATGGCCGAGGGCGCCCGCATCGCAAGCGCGCGCCTCTGGTCCTGAGGCCGCCGGCCGGCCCCGCCGTCGTTCGGGCGCGCAAGCGCCAGGAGCTAGCAGCGCCCGCCAACCGCATTCCCGATACCGAGTACGACGCCTACTTCCGGATGGCGTGAGCTCAGCTCCGGGCTTCTCCTCCAGCCTCGCTACGCATTCCGGCGCCATTATTCCTGCGTTCGGCATCGCAACGTTGACAGGCGGGCACGAGTGACCTACAAGTCGTTGGTTGTGCTAGGGAGGGCGGCGATCCTGTATGGGAACGACCGCCCTTTTTCGTGGTGCCGACGTCTGCCCCTCAGGGGAACGGCAGAATTCCCCGTCCCAGTATGTCCTGTCGTGACGCCTGCGTTTAAGGGACTACCTGCGATGGTAACCGAAGCCGTAATAGAACGGCTTGTCGACGGCGTGTGGAGCAAAATAGTCGTTTGCCGCGTCGATCCGGTCATTGCCGTGGCGCTGCGAGCACGGCCGACGGCCGATCTCTACCTGTCGCGCGAGACGCTGCTTCACGTGCTTGATGAACATAAGGTCCCCGTGGAGGACCTTACTTTGCTGGCCGACGCCGTTAACCGTGGGCTCGTAATTGCGGAGCGCGAAAGAGCACGCTTCGCGACAATCTGCTACCAGAGCGAAGTCGAGGGAAGCGCTACATCGCCCCGATCAAGGCAACTGTGGACGGCAGCGAGATGTACGTAATGTCGTTCCA
The DNA here is from genome assembly GCA_965248765.1 of Alphaproteobacteria bacterium. Lineage (GTDB taxonomy): Bacteria > Pseudomonadota > Alphaproteobacteria > VGEJ01 > VGEJ01 > CBDFKF01. Next base: position 1,239,898 of record CBDFKF010000004.1, on the reverse strand, counting down.
CCGATCGCGGGATGGCCAAACCAAATCACTCCTTAAGCGGGGCGAAGCAATACGATTTCACCGAAGCAATACGATTTCACCAGTGAGGAAAAGGGAACGGGCGCCCCTGGACGGGAGGGCGCCCGTTTTTCCGCCGTGCGGTGGGGGCTGCCCGTCATCCCCACATAACGCTCCCCCCAGTCCGTCCAAAGGCTTTCGCGACGGTGCTACGGCCGGCAGATTCACCGTATCACACACAGCAGGAAGTTATGCACGTAGTGGTTCTAGTTGCGTCCTAGGAGGGGTGACGGCGCCCGTTCACAGGCCCGAGCTGTAGATGAAGGTCACGATGGTGGCGAAGCCGAAGCTGACGACGCCAATGACGACGAGCTTGTAGAGGACAATCGCCTCGGGGCCGCGCAGGCTGGTACCGGTGGCCCGCGTCGCCGCGCCGCGGCTGGCGATTTGGGCGATGGCCGGTTTCTTGCGCATCGCATCCGCGATGTCATTCACCGGCCCAGCGGACGCGCTCGCCGGTCGCCGTTTCTTCGCGCCGTTGGACTTCTTGAAGCCGTCGTCGAAGGAGGGCTCGGGCGCCGGGCGAGACGGCGCGGGGCGCGAAGCCGCAGACCCGCCGCCCCCGCCGCTGCTGCTCTTGCTCTTGCCCTTACCCTCGTAGACGATCTGCTCCTTGATGAGGTTGTTGTCCTCATCGTAGACCTCGCGCACCACCTTGATCGCTTCGAGCTTGCCTTGCGCTTCGATCTGGCGCGCTTCTTCACCCGCCTGGTCTTTCTGGTTCTTGTCGTAGCGGGCCTCGAGCATCCAGCGCCCGGCCTGCTGAACGTAGATCTCGAAGGTAATTTCCTTTGCCATGGCTGCCGCCTCTCTGGCTCGTGCACTCGCTATGGGGTTTCCCCGCAACGCCATCCCGTGCGTGAGTCCGCGCGCGGACTCTTACCCACGTATCTCATCCCCTCGTATCCGCTTATGCCGGCGCGTTTCTCCGTGTCTTACGGCTGGGCAAACACCTTATCGATCAAATGCTTGCGCCGATTCGCTCACACGGCCGTTTAGTTTCCACACTTCCGATGAGTTTGGCAAGAGCAGCCTGGCGCCAGTGTCACTAACACACGACATGTCCGGTTTATGTACCAGACGATCTGTCCGGATTTAGAAGCTCTCCAGGCCATGGAGGGTTTGGATGCGCCGGACAGAGCAGTTGCAGGGACTGAGATTGATGAAGTTCGAGGAGGTTTACGGCCGCACCCATCGGGGTTGCTTGAGCCAAGCCGAGGCGGCGGAGGTTCTCGGCGTTTCAGAGCGCACCTTCCGGCGCTGGCGCGACCGCTATGAGGCGGACGGCGCGGAAGGGCTCTACGATCGCCGTCTGGGCCGGGTCTCGGCGCGGCGCGCGGCGGTCGACGAGGTGACGGCGCTGTTGGCGCTGTTCGACACCCGCTACTGGGACTTCACCGCCAAGCACTTCCACGAGAAGCTGGTCGCGGACTATGCCTTCAAGCGCAGCTACAACTGGGTGCGGCTGAGCTTGCAGGCCCATGGGCGAAGACGGGCGGCGCCCAGGCGCGGGGCGCACCGGCGCAAGCGGCCGCGCCGCGCGCTGCCCGGCATGATGCTGCATCAAGACGGCTCAAGCCACGCGTGGGTCCCCGATCAGTGGTGGGACCTGATCGTCACCATGGACGACACCACCAGTGAGATCTACTCGGCCTTCTTCGTCGCCGAAGAGGGCACGATGTCGAGCTTTCAGGGGGTGTCCGAGGCGATCCGGGCCAAGGGGCTGTTCTGCTCGCTCTATGCCGACCGCGCCGGCCACTACTGGCACACCCCTGAGGCCGGCGGCACGGTCGACAAGGACAATCCGACCCAGTTCGGCCGCGCCCTGGCCCAGCTCGGCATCGAGCTGATCCCGGCCTACTCGCCCGAGGCAAGGGGGCGCTCGGAACGCATGTTCGCCACCCTGCAGAAGCGCCTGCCCCAGGAGCTCAGGCTCGCCGGCATCACCGACATGGCCCAGGCCAACCGCTTCCTCAAGGAGCTCTACCTGCCAGGCCACAACGCCCGCTTCGCGGTGCCGCCGGAAGCCGAGGGCACCGCCTTCGTGCCCTTCGCCGGTACCCTCGACGACATCCTCTGCGTGCAGCAGGAGCGCACCGTCTCCAACGACAACACCGTGCGCTACAAACGCCTGGTGCTGGCGATCCCGCCCGACCGCCATCGCCGCCACTACGTCAAGGCAAGGGTCCGGGTCCACGAATACCCCGACCGCACCCTCGCCGTCTTCCATGGGCCGCGCTGCCTGGCCCGATACCAGGCCGACGGATCGCCCATCAACACAAGCCACAGACAGGCCGCGTGATCCGCTTCGACGCGACCGGCCAGTGGATAAGGGGACGGCCGCTCCGCGCCCCACCCCTTATCCACTGGCCCAACAACCACAACTGAAGCGGTCAATTCAGTTTGTTCTCGACATCGCTGCCTGGCGCCAGGACCTTCGGACCTGCCTAGAACAGGCCGACAATGCGCCCGGTCTCATCCACCGAAATGCTGTTCGCGGCCGGAACCCGCGGCAAGCCCGGCATTGTCATGATGTCGCCACACACGGCGACGATGAACTCAGCCCCCCCGGCGAGCCGGACCTCGCGCACCGGTATGACGTGGTCGCTCGGCGTCCCCTTGATGTTGGGATCGGTCGAGAAACTGTACTGGGTCTTGGCGATGCAGACGGGGAAGTGGCCGAAACCGCCGCCCTGGAAATCCTTGAACTGGTTGCGTACGCGTTGATCGGCCGTGATATCCGCCGCCCGGTAAATCTTTTGCGCGATAGCGCGTGTCTTGTCCCAGAGGCTCATGTCGTCGGGGTAAATAGGCGCGAAGTTCGATTCTTCGGTGTCGAGCGCATGCACCACCGCTTCGGCAAGCGTGACTGCACCTTCACCGCCGCCGGCCCAATGATCAGCCATCACCGCGGTGACGCCGAGCTTGTCGCAGGCCGCCGCGACCAACGCGACCTCGGCCTCGGTATCGGCACTGAAACGGTTGAGCGAGACCACCACCGGCACCCCAAAGGAACGCACGTTCTCGACGTGGCGGGCGAGGTTGGCGATGCCGATCTCCAGCGCGGCGAGGTTCTCGGTTTTGAGGTCATCGCGCGCTACGCCGCCGTGCATCTTGAGCGCCCGAACGGTGGCGACGATCACGGCGAGGTCGGGGCTGAGGCCGGCCTTGCGGCATTTGATGTCAAAGAACTTCTCGGCGCCGAGGTCGGCGCCGAAGCCGGCTTCGGTCACCACATAGTCGGTGAGCTTCATCGCCATCCGCGTCGCGATCACCGAGTTGCAACCGTGGGCGATGTTGGCGAACGGACCGCCGTGGACGAAGGCAGGGTTATTCTCCAGCGTCTGTACGAGGTTCGGCGCAAGCGCGTCCTTGAGAAGCGCCGTCATCGCCCCCGGCGCGTTCACCGCCTCAGCCCGCACCGGCTCACGCTCGCGGGTGAAGCCGACGACGATGTTGCCAAGGCGTGTCCGCAAATCGTCGAGGTCGCGGGCAAGGCAGAAGATCGCCATCACCTCGGAGGCGACAGTGATGTCGAAGCCATCGGAGCGCGGGAAGCCGTTGGCGACCCCGCCCAGGCTGTTGACGATCTCGCGCAGCGCCCGATCGTTCATGTCGACGACCCGCCGCCACGAGACCCGGCGCAGGTCGATGCCAGCCGCATTGCCCCAATAGATGTGGTTGTCGAGCATCGCAGCCAGCAGGTTGTTGGCAACGCCGATGGCGTGGAAATCGCCGGTGAAGTGGAGGTTGATGTCCTCCATCGGCACCACCTGGGCATAGCCGCCGCCGGCAGCGCCGCCCTTCATCCCGAAGCACGGCCCGAGCGAGGGCTCGCGCAGGCAGATCATCGCCTTCTTGCCGATGTGGTTGAGCGCATCACCAAGGCCGACGGTGGTGGTGGTCTTGCCCTCGCCCGCCGGCGTCGGCGTTATCGCCGTCACCAGGATGAGCTTGGCATCCGCGCGGTCGGCGACCTCGTCCATGTAACGGAGCGAGACCTTGGCCTTGTGGTGGCCGTAGGGCTCAAGCCGCTCAGGCGGGATCGCGAGCCGCTCGGCCGCGACTTCCGAGATCGGCCGCATGGTCGCTCCTTGCGCGATCTCGATGTCAGACTTGGGGTTGGCGTGCTGTTCGCGCGCTCTCGCGGACATATCGGTCTCTTCTGTTGGGATGTCGGGGGTGGCAGGGCCGGTGTATTCTGCGCACGGGCGCCTAGAAATCAAGGCGCGGCAGGGGCTGAGCGGCTCAGCCGCTCTGGACCGCCGCGTGGAGGGCCTCGAGGCGGTGATCGAGCGTGTGGCCAGCGAGCGCATGGGCGAGCGCGGCCTCGGCGATCTCGCCCCGGCGGTCGGGGTCGCGGAACTCCGCCACCACCGCGTCCAGATTGGAGAAGTCCGGCTCGAGCGCAAGGTAATGCTCGCCCGCGACCAGCGTGTCGTTATAGCGCCCGCGTACCAGGATCTGACAGGTCTTGGTGCCGATGGCATCGAAATGGCGCGAGGAGACCATCTTGGTGTAGACCGGCGCCCGCGGGCGATCCTTGAAGAAACGCACGTAGACCTCGGCGAACGGGACCTGCTCGTTCACCAGCGCCTCGTGGCGTAGGGGCCCGGCGCGCAACAGCGGCCGTAAGCCCGCCTTCACGAACCACGGCAGTGCGTGGCTCAGGCGCCTGAGTGGCGAGTCGTTGGCGATGACGATGCCGCCCTCGCGCTCCCTCACCCAGGCGCGGATCTCGTTGGTGGTGCGGTCATCGGGCTCGAGGTACCAGGTGCCGGCTTCGTTCGCGAGCGTGCCTTTGCATTGGTTGAGGTAGGCCGCCCAGGCCGTGCGATCGAGCCGCTGTTTGGTGTTGATATCAATCCGCAACCCCGGCTCACTTTGCCCCAACCGATCGAAGGCGGCGAACAAGCGGTTGCGTTCATCATCGCCGAGATAGGGGATGTAACGCGCCGAGCGGGTGCCGATATCGATCGCCCGCGCCTCGAGCGGCGCCTCAGCCTGGAAGGCGCTGGGGTTGAGGCCGTGCGGCACCGAGACCACCTGCGCCTTGGGGCAGCTCGCGTAGAGCCAGCGGCCCGCCTCAGCCAGCATCTGGGTGGCGATGAAGTCCGCCTCTACGTCGCGCACGTAGGCAATCTTCTCCGCCATCGGCGAGCCCGGCAGGTTGAGCTCGTTGCCGACGAAGACCAGGAGCTTGCCGCGGCGCGCCTTGAGGAGCTCTTTGAGCGGTGCGAGGTACATGAGCGTGTCGCTGTTGGTCGAGTGCAGGAGCACGATGAGCTCGGCGGTGCCGAGCCGCGCACGAATAACCGCGCCGGCGCCGCCATCGCAGATGTTGGCCGTTGTCACGTCGAACCGGCGGGATCGCTCGAAGGCCTCGAGCCAGTCGTCGTAGTAGGAAAGGCGCGTCGAGTAGCGGGCGTGGAGGACGAGGGTATCGATCGCGCTCACGCTCCGGCGGTGGCGTCCACGATCGCAGCGGCTATCGCCTCGGCGGCGTGCCCATCGCCGAACAGCGCTGGCGCCGCCGACGGCGGACCCGCTTCGAGAACGGCATCAAAGGATCGGGCGAGCGCTGGGCCGTCGGTCGGCGGGCAGAGGCGGTTCCACCCGGCGGCGATCAGCTCCACCCACTCAGTCTCGTCGCGCAACGTGACGCACGGCACGCGGTGGAAGAACGCCTCTTTCTGGACGCCGCCCGAATCGGTCGCGATCAGGCGTGCCGCCTTCTCCAGCGCGACCATGTCGAGGAACCCGAGCGGATCGAGCAACCGCACCCCTTCGACCGGCGCCAACACGTCGCGCGCCAAAGCGGCACGCGTGCGCGGGTGCAGCGGCCATACCACGCGGCACTTCGTAGCAAGGGCGTTCAGGCCCTCGACGATCGCCCGCAGGCGCGCCGGATCGTCGGTGTTTTCAGCGCGGTGGATGGTGGCGAGCGTATAGGCCCCCGGCTCGAGCCCGAGCCGCCCGACGATCCCGCTGGCGCGCGCCTCAGCGCCATAGTGGAGGCAGGCATCGTACATGACGTCGCCCACTAGCCGGATCGCTGCCTCGGGCCGCCCCTCGCCGCGCAGGTTCGCGACCGCGGTCTCGGTCGGGGCGAACAGGAGCTCGGCGATGTGGTCGGTGAGAACCCGGTTGATCTCCTCGGGCATGCGCCGGTTGAACGAGCGCAAGCCCGCCTCGACGTGCGCGACCGGTAGATGGAGCTTCACCGCCGCGAGCGCACCGGCGAGCGTCGAGTTGGTATCGCCGAAGACCACCACTTGGTCGGGACGCTCGTGCTCCAACACCCGCTCCACGGCCTCTAGCATGCGCCCAGTCATGGCGCCGTGCGGCGCCCCGGCGATGCCGAGATGATGCTGGGGTGCGGGAATCTCAAGCTCGGCGAAGAAGACGCTCGACATGTTGGCATCGAAATGTTGGCCGGTATGCACCAGGACCTCGGATACCCCGTGGGCAGCAAGCGCCCGCGAGACCATCGCCGCCTTCACGAACTGCGGCCGGGCGCCGACGATGCTGACGATCTTGGAGCTCACCCGCCCGTCGCTCTTTGTCGGGGCGGCTCGGCTGGTGCGGGCTCAGGCGCGAGGCGACTCGCGTGCCTGTCGATGCACGACTCGATGAGGTCGAGGTTGGCGCGCGTCCACGCGACGGTGCGCACGAGTCCGTCCTCGAGGTCGACGCCGGCGCGGAAGTCGAGCGCGCTCTCTGCCTTGGCGGTGCTGCCGAAACGGCGCCCCGAGCGATCCCAATCGCGCGGCGGGCCAAGCTCGATGCCGGCAGGGTTGGCGGTGAGTTCGTTGACCGCCTCGGCCAATGCCAGGATCGTCGTCTCAGCGCCGGAGGCGAGGTTGTAGACCTCATCCGGCGAGCCGAGGTGCGCACACCGTAGCAAACCCTCGACGATGTCTTCAACGTAGATGAAGTCGCGGCTCGCGCGACCCTCATTCTCAACGATCAGCGGCCAACCTTTGAGGGCGCGGTAGACGAAAGTGGGGGTGACGTTGCGCCAGACGGTGGCCGGCGTGCCACGCCAACGCCCGGCGCCGAGGATCTCGCCGGGTCCATAGACGTTCTGGAAGCGCGCCTTCACGCAGGGCACGGCGTGCCGGCGGAAGTAGTAGTTGGCGTAGAGCTCGCCGACGATCTTCGAGATCTGGTAGGGGCTGTCGTGCCACAACGAGACCGGCGCGTCCTCGACGGTGGCGGTGGCGGCCTCGTCGGTCTTTTCCGCGACCGTGCAGCCGGCCGAGGCATAGACCAGCTTGCGCAGGCGCGAGAATGATTTCAGGCGTTCGAGCAGCTTGAGCGTCGTCAGGAGGTTGTTGTCGTGGTCGGCGAGCGGATCGGCGATCGAGCTTTGGTTGCCGTGGTAGGTGGCGAGGTGGAAGGCATAGTCGAAGCGGTCGTCGAGGACGGCGAGCGTGGCATCGTCGGCGATCGAGGCCTCGATGAAGGTAAAGTGCGCCTCGTCGGGGACCGCATGGCGCTCCGCCGACAGGAGGTTATCGACGATGGTAAGCGTCGCGCCGGTGGTCAGGAGCCGGCGGCACAGGTTGCTGCCAACGAAGCCGGCACCGCCCACCACCAGGACATGGGTGCCGGCGAAAGCCCGCTCATAACCGTCCGCCATCGCCGAGGTGTAGCCCGGCCCCCTCGGCGCGTCCAGCGCTGCTGTTCGCGCCCGGCGCGGGTGGGTAATGTAGGCCGCACCGCGATGTTCGACCTCTCACTCCTGGCCTGCCCAAGCTGCGGCGGCGAATTCTCGCTCGACGGCGAGGCCCTCGTCTGCCGCGGGTGTGGGGCTCGGGCCTCGGCGAGGGGCGGCATCGGCGGGTTTCTCGAGGCGATCAACGATGACGACTATCGCGATAACTACGAGCAGATCTGCGCCGATGACCTGAAGGAGCCGAAGACGCCGGACATCGTCAAGGAGATCTTCACGCGGCTCGTGACCGAGCGGGCGGCGGGCACGGTGTGCGACCTCGGTTGTGGCGATGGCTTTGTCGTGCGCCAGGTGCAAGCGCCGCGCCGAATCGCGGTGGACATCGCCCACGCCTATCTCGAACGCCTGCCCGCCGACATCATGCGTCTACATAGCTGGGTCGAGCGTACTCCGCTCAAGACGGGTGCCATCGATACGGTCATCTGCACCGATGTGCTGGAGCATGTGCGCGAGGCCGAGCCGCTTGCCGCCGAGATCACGCGCGTGCTGCGGCCGGGCGGTCAGCTATTGCTGGCGGTGCCATTCGAGCAGGACCTCAGCGTCTACGAGCTGCCCGCGTACAAGGCCAAGTACGCGAAGTACAAGTTCGTCCACCTGCGCTCGGTCGACGATGCCATGATCGCGCACCTGTTCGCGGGCTTCGATCTCGGCTTTAGCCACCTGATCACCGAGGGGATGGCGCTGATGGAGTTCAAACCCTACCCGATCAAGTTCTACGAGCTGCGTCGCAGACCGGCCTGAAGCCGGAAGCGATCACGATCCTCGGGCGCCAACAGTGCCCAGGCGATGGCGGCGTAAGCCGCGAGGATCACGACCGAGCCGAGCGCCGCGACGCCGAGGCTGAGCGTCTCGTCAAGCAGCCGTTGGAGGCCGCCGCCGATCGCGATCACGGCGATCGCGATCACCGTCGACCGCAGGCGATAGGCCATCGCCGGGTAGCCCCGCGCGTTGTTGTGCAGGGCCAGAAGCGCGCACATCAGCAGGGTGCCAGCGGCCATCGCCAGAGCCGCGCCGTCGATACCGATGCGCGGGATCAAAACCCAGGTGAGGACGACCGCGGCAAGCGCGCCGATGCCCTGGATCACCGTCTGCATGTAGGTGCGCCCCGAGAAATAGAGGCCCGGCGCGAGTAGGCTCCAGGTACCGATCAGCGCGTGGGCGGCCGCGAGCGTGCCGATGACCCGATAGGCCTCGTGGAAGCCGGGCTCGGTGAGCGCCAGAACCGCCGGCTGCGCGGCGGCGAAGAACAGGAGCACGAACCCGCCAATGGCGAGGGTATAGAGGAGATGCACCCGCGCGAACGTCGCCGGCGCCCGCGGCTGGCGTATCGCATAGGCCTGGAAGAACGGAGTCCAGGCGGCGATGAAGGAGGCGACGATCAGGCTCATCGCCAGGCCGAAGTTGTAGCCGATGCCATAGACCCCGACCGCGTCGAGACCCGCCTGGAACTGGAGGAGGTAGGTGCCGGCACCCTGGAGGACGAAGATGAATAGGAGCGAGGGGACTATGGGGAGCCCAAGCCTGAGCTGGGCGCGCAGGTTGTCGCCGCAGGGTCGCACGCTCGCGATGTCATGGTTGAACAGGTAAGCGATCGCCAGCATCGCGACTGAGCCGATGACGGCGCCCTCAACCCATCCGGTGATGCCGCGACCGTCGGCCACCAAGACCACCGAGGCGACAATGCCGATCAGTGTGCCGCCGCTGAAGGCGAGGACGTAACGGATCGGCCGGACGCGGAATTGAAGCCGCCAGATCAGCGGGTAGGCGATCTGCTGCAGCGCAATGGCCGCGGCGAACAACGCGACGAGCTCGCCATGGGCGGCACTGCCGGTGAGCAGTGAGCTGATCGGTCCGCCGAGGACGACGCCGACGATCACCAGCAGGAGCGCCGCTGCCACGCTCGCGACCAACGCCGTCTGGATGGTGGCGGCGCGGTGGCCCACATCCTCGCTGCGGAAATAGACCACGGCCGTCGAGATCGAGAAGCCGAGCCCAGCGAGCGCGCGGACGACGATTCCGAAGACCGTCAACAACGCGATGATGGCGAACTCAGGCGGGGCGAGGAAGAAGGTGTAGATGGGCAGCGCGAGAAGAGCGGCAATCCCCCGTGTGCCGTTGCCGACGGTATAGATGACCGTCTCCCGGGCGAGCCCGCGGAGTAGCATCGGCGGTTAGTCCGGCTGCTTGAGGTGGGTGAACGTCTCGGCGATACCGTAGGCCTGGTAGTAGTCAACGGCACGACGGATGCCTTCGTCGAGCCGCGTGGCCGGCGCCCAGTCGAACACCTCGAAGGTGCGCGTGGGGTCCAGCAGGATTGTGTAGGCATCGTCGGGCGCGCGCGGGCGCACCTCCACGGGCTTCTCGAGGTTCAGGCGCAGCGCCTTCACCACCCCGTCGTAAAGCTCCTGGATCGCATAGTCGCCACCTGAGGAGATGTGGTAAACGCCGTGCCCCTTGCCCTCGACCGCCCCCATCACGCAACCGACCAGGTCGTCGACGTAGACGAAGTCGCGGCGGGTATCCATGACGAAGCAGTCCTTGCCGCTGGTCAGCCGCTGATAAAAGGTCGGCAGCGGTCCTGTGAGGTTGCGGGGCCCGTAGGCATTGGCCAGACGGAAGCTGACGTGGTCGAGGCCCGATAGCCGCACATAGTGCTCGCCCGCGGTCTTTGAGATGGCGTAGCTCGAGCCATCCGGCAGGATCGGGTGATCGAGCGTAATCGGCTGCTCAAGTGGTTTAAGGCCGTAGCAGAGCGCGGTCTGGAAATAGATGAGCCGCTCAACGCCAACCTCCTGAGCTGCCTTTACCACCGTTGCCGTGCCGACGACGTTGGTCAGCGCATCCCCGGTCCAATCGTCGGGGTCCTTGTACGCCGCGGCCGCGTGCACTACGACATCGGGGCGAAAATCACCGAAAGCGCCGGCGATAACGTCGGGATCGGCGATGCTGCCCTCGACCAAGGTCAATCCGTCGCGCGGCACGAGGTTGTCGCGCCGCCCGGTCGTGAAGTTGTCGATGGCGAGCACCACATCGCCGCGCGCCGTCAGGCGGTCGGCCAGGTGCGAGCCGAGGAAGCCACCGCCGCCGGTGATCAATACCTTCATCGGCCGCGACCTTCAGTCTGAACCGACGGCGCGCGCCGCCGGTAGCTCGTCCGCCACCAGCCGGCGTAGCTCGGCCTGGCGGTCGTGGAAGGCGCGATACCATAGCTCAAGACTCAACAAACCCCAGAGCTTGCGGCTGAAGCGGGCGGTGCCGTCGAGGTTGCGAACGATGGCCTTGGCATTGACGAACGGCCGGGATTGCGCGGCCTGGGACCGGAAGACGTCATTGACGAAGTCCTTGAGCGGCCCGGCGAGCCATTCCGAGAGCGGCACGGGAAATCCCATCTTGTCGCGGCGGTCGCGGATGTCGGCCGGAATCGTCTCGGCGAACGTTTCTTTCATCAGGAACTTCATCTGCCCGTCCTTGAACTTGAGATCGGCCGGCACGGTCGCGACAAACTCAATCAGTGGATGGTCGAGGAACGGCACCCGTGATTCGAGGCCATGGGCCATGCTCATGCGGTCCTCGACGTGGAGGAGCGCCGGCAGCAGGCACTTGAAGTCGAAGTGGGTCATCGAATCGAAGTACGCCTCGTGGCGCACGTTCTTGCTGCTGTTGAAGATGGCGAAGAAGGACTCGGCGACAGCCTCACGATCGAGGGCGTCCCAGTCGACCTCATCGGCCATGTCGGCGGAGCGGTCGATCAGCCGCAGGTAGCGGCGATCCAACGGCTCGAACACGCCGTCACGCCAAAACTGTCGGATAAGGGGGGTGTACTCCCGCAGCACGCCCAGGTTGGGAATGATCGATTCGGCGGTGACGACGAACCGGCCGTGGGTGTAGGTGCCCTCGATCGCCGCTTTGATGCACTGCTCAAAATAGGCGAGCAGATAGCGGGCATAGCCGCCGAAGATCTCATCGCCGCCCTGGCCGCCCAACACCACCTTGACGTGCTGGGCAGCGAGCTGAGCCACCATGAACTGGGGGAATGAGCCGGGCCCGGCGATCGGGTAGTCGAGGTGGTAGATCACCGCTTCGATGTGATCGAGGAAGTCATCGGCTGTGATGTCGACCTCGTGCAGGCGGGCACCGGCGGCCGAGGCCGCAGCCTGAGCGTAGACGCTTTCGTCGTAGCCGGGCGGGGCGCTGAACTTGCCGTGGAAGGCTTCCGCGTCGCCGGACAGCTGGGCGCTCAATCCGGCGATCAGGCTCGAGTCCATACCACCACTCAAATACGCGCCGACCGGCACGTCGCTGCGCATGTGCAGCTTGAGTGAATCGTCGAGGAGCTCAGCAAGGCTGGTGTGCACGGCCGCTGCCTTGTGCCCATGATCGATCGCATAGTCGACGTCCCAGTAACGCCAGACCCGCACGGCGCCATTCACGACCGCCAGCGCATGGCCGGGCAAAAGCTGGCGGACGCCGCGGAAGAGCGTCTTCTCCCCCAGCCCGTATTGCAGCATCACGTACTCGGCGAAGGCGGCTGGATCGGTCTCGACCGTGGGTAGAAACGGCAACAGCGCCTTGACCTCGGAGGCGAACAGGAAGCGATCGCCGACGATCGCGTAATAGAGCGGCTTGATGCCGAAGCGATCGCGGGCGCAGAAGAGACGGTTGCCGTCGCGGATGGCGAAGGCGAACATGCCGCGCAGGTGGGCGAGGCAGTCGGTGCCATGGCGGTGGTAGGCAGCGAGGATGGCCTCGGTATCTGAGCGGCCGGCAAAGTGCCAATGGCGGGCCAAGCCCTCGCGCAGTTCTACGTGGTTATAGACCTCGCCATTGTGGACGATGGCGCTGCCCGCCGGCCCGACCATCGGCTGGCGCCCGGTCGCGCTGAGATCGATGATGCTGAGGCGACGGTGGGCGAAGCCGCCATCGCCCGTCGCGCTCTGCCAGGTGCCGGCGTCATCGGGGCCACGGTGGGCCAAGAGCTCGCCCATCACCGCCAGCGCCCGATCAAGACCGGGGATCGGGGTGCCGTCGAGGCTGTGGACTCCGGCGATGCCGCACATGCGTCAAGCGCCGCGCCGCAGCAGCGAGGCCGCCGTGGCGTTGTGGAAGATGGTTGAGCGGATCGGAGGAGGCTCGGTCATGGGCCGCCTAAGTCATAACCCAAGCCCTGGCCGTCACCAAGCCCGGCGGTCAAGACGAGGCGGCCCCTATGCGTCGGATGAGGCTGCGCGCCGTTGCGCCAGGGCCTCGGCGACTTCCGTGCCCTCGGTGACGGGAACGATCTCAAAGGCGACGAGGTCTGTCCATGCCGCCACCCACCGTTGGAGCTGGCCGATGTCCTCGCATTCCATGAGCTGAAAGCATCGGCTGAGGTCGGCGGCGACCCAGCTGCCGCGGAAGGTCACGCTGTCGGGCATCAGTCGGCCTCGCTCCTCCAACCGGCGATAGACCGGTGTCGGATCCTGATTGCGGAAGCTCTCGATCACCATGAACAGCATGGTCTGCCGCCGTTCGGTCGATCGTGCGGCTCAGGCGGGGCCGATGCAGGCCGCTTTCACCGGGTCATCGACGTAGGGCTCGAACTGCTTGAAGTTGCCGGCGAAGCGCTTGACGAGCGAGTCGGCGGCCGTGTCGTAGGCGCCACCGTCCTGCCAAGTGTTTCTCGGATCGAGGACCCTGGCCGGGACCTCGGGACAGGCCTCGGGCACCAACAGCCCGAAATTCGGGTGGGGCCGCGCCGCTACATCGGACAATCGGCCGTCGAGCGCGGCGCGCACCATCGCCCGCGTGTGCGTGATCTCCATCCGGGCGCCGACGCCATAAGGGCCGCCGCTCCAGCCGGTGTTGATCAGCCAGCAGTCGGCGCCGGTCGTCGCCATTTTGCGCCGCAGCATGTCAGCGTAGACCGAGGGGTGGCGCGGCATGAAGGGCGCACCGAAACAGGTCGAGAAGGTCGCCGTCGGCTCCTTCAGGCCCTTCTCGGTGCCGGCGACGCGCGCGGTGTAGCCGGAGAGGAAGTGATACATCGCCTGCTCGGGGCTGAGCCGGGAGATTGGCGGCAGGACGCCGAAGGCATCGGCGGTCAACATCACGATGTTGTCGGGATGCCCCGTGTGGCCGTCCTCGCTCGCATTCGGGATGAAGTCGATCGGATAGCTCGCGCGAGTGTTTTCGGTGTAGCGGTCGTCATCAAGGTCGAGGCGGCCGGTCGATGGATCCATGACCACGTTCTCGAGGATCGTGCCAAACCGATGGGTGGTGGCGTAGATCTCCGGCTCCGCTTCAGGCGATAGGCGAATGACCTTGGCATAGCAGCCGCCTTCGAAGTTGAAGATGCCCGCGGGCGACCAGCCATGCTCGTCATCGCCGATCAGGGTGCGCGAGTGATCGGCCGAGAGCGTCGTCTTACCGGTTCCGGAGAGACCGAAAAAGATCGCGCTATCGCCGGCCGTACCGACGTTGGCCGAGCAATGCATCGGCAGCACATCTTGCTCGGGCAGGAGATAGTTGAGGATCGAGAAGATCGATTTCTTGATCTCGCCGGCGTAGGCGGTGCCGCCGATGAGCACCATGGCGCGCTCGTAACTCACGAGAATGAAACAATCGGAGTTGGTGCCGTGGGTGTCGGGATCGGCTCGCAGGTACGGCGCGTGCAGGACCGTGAACTGCGGCTGAAAGCTCGCCAGGCTGGCCGCCGGCGGCTCCAGGAACATGTTGCGGGCGAACAGGCTGTGCCACGGGCTCTCGCTCACCACGCGGACGTCCATCCGGTAATCGGCATCAGCCCCGACCTGGAGATCCTGGACGTAGAGATCACGCTCGGCGAAATACGACGCGATGTCGGCGTGCAGGCGGTCGAAACGCGCCGCGTCGATCGCAACGTTGACATCGCCCCACCAGATGTTGTCGTGCGTCGACGGCTCATCGACGATGAACTTGTCGTTCGGCGAGCGCCCGGTGTGGGTTCCGGTCAGGACGACCAGCGCACCGCCTTCGGCCAGGGCGCTATCGCCACGCCTGAGGGTGTGCTCATAGAGCGCCGGAGCCGCGAGGTTCCAGTGTGCGGTCTTGTAGTCGTCGATCCCGTGGCCGCCGAGGCCGTGACTGCTGACGATCGGTCCCACATTCGTCATGTCGCGTCTCCGAAGCTTCCCGTCGCGCCTACACTAGCGCATTTTCGGCTGACCTCCCGAACTGAGGCGTCCCGAGCATGGCCCGTGCTCCTTCGCCCCACAGTGATGACGGTCGCAGATCGGTCGGACAAAATCTGGGTGAGCGCGCCATCGGCGCGGCCGGCGCGCACCCCGCCCCGGAGAAGCGCGTGCGCCCGTCCTGGCGACGAGCCGGCAAGCCTAGCCGGGCTGGCCGCCGTCGACCGTGAGCAGTGGTTGGTCGCTATCGGATGGCTGGAGGACCGAGTCGGCGGCCTCGGAGATCGAGCGTTTCCAGGCGCGGACGGCCGGCGCGTTGACGTTCGTCTCAACGCGATCATGGATGCCGCACTCGGTCTTGGCATGGCCCCGCCAGCGGCCCTCGCGCCCGGTCTCGCCGGCGGCGATACGGTCAGTGCACGGCATGCAGCCGATCGAGACAAAGCCGTCCGCTTCAAGCGGATGGCGCGGCAGATCTTGCGCCGCGAAATAGGCCTCGATCCGGTCGCGGTCCCAGTGTGCAAGCGGGTTGATCCTGATCCGCCCGTCAATCGCTTCGATGCGATCGAGCGCCAGGCGCGTGGTGCTCTGAAACCGTTTTGATAGAAGACGGCGATCTCATCGATCGCCGCCCGCCAAGTCTCGATCGGTTGCTCGTCGCTTACTTCGAACAAATCGATGCCGCAGCGCGCCATGAACAGGAACTGATCGCGCAGCACGTTGCCGATCGCTCGCAGCTCGCCGCGAAACGCGTAGCGCTCGCGCAGGAGGCGCGCGTAGCTGTAGGCGCGGCCATCGGTGAACTTGGGAAACTCGAGCCGAACCAGCTCGAAGTGCGCCACATCGTCGGCGATCAACGCCGGCGACTGATCGCTAGCGAGCTGGATGCCCAGTGGGCCGCCGCGGGCGCGCAGCGTCTCCGCCTGTTCCTGCCATAAATCCAACGGGACGATCGGGTGCGATACCCCCGCCAGCGCCGCTCGATCATCGACCCAGGTCCACCGGTCCTCGACCAGCTCGCCGTTTCTAATGAATGCCATGGAGCGCCTCCTTGAACGGGTCGAGGCCGACCCGCCGATAGGTCTCGAGGAAAGTCTCGCCCTCGTCGCGCTCGGCGAGATAGGTCTCGACCAGGGTCTCGACGGCCGGACCGACGTCGTCGTAGCCGACAGCGGGACCGATGAGATCGCCGAGCGCGGCGTTCTCATCGGCGCTGCCGCCGAGGGTGAGCTGGTAGAACTCCTCGCCTTTCTTGTCGACGCCGAGCACGCCGATGTGGCCGACGTGGTGATGGCCGCAGGCGTTGATGCAGCCCGAGATCTTGATCTTGATGTCACCGATAGCGTGCTGGCGGTCGAGATCGGAAAAGCGCTCGGTGAGGTCCTCGGCGATGGGGATCAAGCGAGCGTTGGCGAGGTTGCAGAAATCAAGGCCGGGGCACGCAATGATGTCGCTGATGAGCCCGATGTTGGGGGTCGCAAGGCCAGCCCCGGCAAGAGCGCGCCATACCGTCGGAACATCATCGAAGCGGACCTGCGGCAGCAACAGGTTCTGCTCATGGCTCACCCGTATCTCATCGGCGCTGTAGCGTTCGGCGAGATCGGCGATGAGATCCATCTGCTCGGCGGTCGCATCGCCCGGGGCACCGCCTTGGGGCTTGAGCGAGATGTTGACGATGGCGTAGCCCGGCTGCTTGTGAGTCTCGAGGTTGCGCGCACCCCATTTGGCGAAATCGCGGTCATGCTCGCGCAGGACCTCGAACTCCTGGGCCCCACCGTTGACGCCCTGGTAGGCGGGCGGCGCAAAGTAGGCCTCAATGCGCGCGATCGCCTGGATGACCGATGCCGATGCCGTAGTCGCCGGGGTGCGAAGGGCTCTGAAGCCGGGCGGCCGGTTCGTCGGCGAGATGGGCGGCCAGGGCAACATCGCGATCATCGTCGAGGTCCTCCACGGCGTCCTGCAAGCGCATGGAATCGACCCGGGCCCTCTCTTCCCCTGGTATTTTCCCAGCGACACCGCATATGCGATGAAACTCGAGAGCCATGAGTTCGCCGTCGACGAGATCGCACTGATCCCGCGACCGACCGAGCTGCCTACCGGGCTCGACGGATGGCTCGAGACCTTCGGCGAGAGTCACCTAGCCGCGGTTCCGGAGGCACGAAGAGCGACGGTACAGGAGGAGGTGATCGAGCGGGCCCGCGATCGGTTGTGTGATGCGCAAGGACGGTGGTGGGCGGACTACGTACGGCTGCGCTTCGCCGCTCATCTGCCCGGAGGATCATGATAGGATAACCGTGGATACGGCCGCCGCCGCGACCATCGAGACTAGGACCACCGAGGGCCGAAAATTTGAGCGTTCAGGAGCGGATCGAGGAAAAGCTGCGGGCCTCGCTGTCGCCGGTGCACCTGCAGGTCATCAACGAGAGCCACATGCACAGCGTGCCGCCGGGCTCGGAGTCGCACTTCAAACTCGTGGTCGTTGCCGAGGCGTTCGAAGGCCAGGACCGCGTCCGCCGGCAACAGGCGATTCACCGGATCCTCGGCGACGAGCTCGAACGCGACGTCCACGCGCTGACGATGCAGACTCTGACCGCGGCCGAGTGGCAGGCGAGTGGTGGTGCCGTACAGGAATCGCCCGATTGCCGCGGCGGCAGCAAGGCCGATGCCTGAGGCCGGCGAGCCGTTCGGCGGAGGAGGAGCACGGGCCATGACGCCTGAGGAGATCCTGGACCAGCCAGCACAGGTGCTGAGCCAAGACCAGCGCACGTTCTACTTCGAGAATGGCTACCTTCTGGCCGAGTCGGTGGTGCCCATGGCGCTGATCGAAAAGGCGCGAGAGGTGACCACAGAGATGGTTGGCCGGAGCCGCGTGGTGACCAAGTCGGATGCCATCTTCGACCTCGAGCCCGGCCATACGCAGGAGTCACCGCGCTTGCGGCGGCTGACCAGCCCGGTCGAGCACCACCCGTTCTTCTGGGAGTTCGCCACCAGCGTCGTTGCCGATATCGCCGCCGACCTAGTCGGGCCGGACGTCAAGTTCCACCACTCCAAGCTCAACTTCAAATGGGCGGCCGGCGGCGAGGAAGTGAAGTGGCACCAGGACATCCAGTACTGGCCGCATACGAACTACAGCCCGCTCACCATCGGCGCCTATCTCTACGACGTTAGCCCCGAGCAGGGCCCGCTCGGCGTCATTCCGAAGAGCCACGCCGGGCCGCTCTACAACGAGTACAACGATAGAGGTCAATGGGTCGGGTGCTTGGCCGACGCGGACGTCCAGAAGATCGCGGTGGATACGGCCGACTATCTGATGGGGCCGGCGGGGTCCGTGACCGTGCACAATTGCCGATCGGTCCACGGCTCGAGACCGAACCGCTCCGACCTCGGACGGCCCTTGTTGCTCAACATCTATTCTGCGGCAGATGCCTTCACCTACACGGCCAATCCACTGCCGAGCCGATACGAAGGCGAGATCGTGCGCGGCAAACCGGCGTTGTGGGCCTCGCACGATCCGCGTCCCTGCCTGGTACCGCCCGACTGGTCAGGCGGCTACACCTCGCTGTTCGCGCTGCAGCAGGAGGAGGAATGGGACGCCGACCAGCTCGACTCGGTGGCGCGCCAGCACCGGGACATGCGCCACGAGGGAGACGCGAGCCCGGTCGGCTGATGCGCCGGCCGCCAGGCCACGCCGGCGCCCAATCGTGACCTAGCGCCCTCCCGACTGCGGAGAGCTGCTTAATCTCACCACGGCAAACAGGGGGGGGAATCGATGGCCAATTCAGTGCGCTTTGAGGAGCTCAACACCGCCCAGCTCGAAGCCGGCGGCTTCGACAAAGTCATCATGCCGATCGGCTCTTGCGAGAGTCACGGGGATCACCTGCCGTTCGGCACCGACGCGCTAATCGCCTATGACCTGGCACTGGCGGTGGCCGAACGGGTTGCCGGCACGATGGTGCTGCCACCGACCTGGTTCGGGATGAGCGATCACTATCGCCATAAGCCGATGTGCGTCTCGGTCTCGAACGATACCAACATTGCGGTCTACCGCGACGTGCTGCAGTGCGTGGTCGACTGGGGCTTCAAGAAGATCCTTGTGATCAACGGCCACGACGGCAACATCCCCTGTATCGACGTCGCTGCCCAGGACATCAAGATGCGCAACCCCGAGGTCAACATCGCCGTCCTCGAGGCGTGGTGGACGACCGGCGCCGCGCTGATTCCGAGCGATCACTGGGACAAGTACGAGGGCCAAGGCCATGGCGGCGAGATGGAGACCTCGTTGATGATGGCCTTCCGCCCCGACCTCGCCCATCCCGAGCAATCGCGCGGCATGGTCGAAGAGAAGGACCCGTACATCCGCGAGTTCTGGAACTACCAGGAGCTCACCGACTACGGGGCAACCGGGCTCGCCACCGAATCAACCGTCGCGAAAGGTGAGGTCTTCCGCAACGCGCTGATCGACTACGTCGTCGGCTTTCTCCACCGCAAGGACCAGGCCGGCTGGGTGATCCCGCGCTCGGAGGCGTGAGGGGTGCGTCGCTCAGGCCTCCCCTTCGCGCGCCGTGCGCAGCGCCTTGAGGATCGCGATCAGCTGACGGTCCCGCTCGGCCTCGAGCGCGGCGATGGAGCGGCCGCCCGCCTCGGCCTCGACGCTTTTCGAGACCCGGTCGATGACCTCAGGGCTGAGCTGTGGAGTGCCGAGATCGGCCCACCATTTCTCGATGCCCGGACCGATGTGGCGGAGGAAGTGGCGCACCCCACCCTCGCCGCCAGCGAGGTGGGAGATCAGGAGCGGGCCCATCAGCGCCCAACGCAAGCCCGGCCCGTAGGCGATGGCCTCGTCAACCACCTTGGCGCTCGCAACCCCCTCGTTCACCAGGTGCACCGCTTCGCGGTACATCGCGACCTGCAGGCGATCGACGACGTGGCCGATTACCTCGCGGTCGAGCTTGATCGCGTGCTTGCCCTGTGCGCGATAAAACGCGACCGCCCAGTCGACGGCGGCTGGGTCAGTATCGCGGCCGCCCAGCACCTCAACGAGCGGCAGGATGTGGGGCGGGTTGAAGGGATGGCCGAGGACGTAGCGCTCTGCTCCGGCTCGGCTGGCCTGTAGCTCGCTCATCAACAGGCCAGATGTGCTCGAAGCAAGTACCGCATCGGCAGGCATCGCGCCTTCGATCTGCTTGAAGAGTGCGATCTTGACCGCGCTGTCCTCGGGCGCGCTCTCCTGGATGAACTGGGCCTCGGCAACACAGGCCACCGGGTCGGCGACAAAGCTGATGCGTTCGGGATCCGCCGCGGCCGGAATGCCGAGCGCCTCGATCGCCGGCCACGCGCGCCCAATGAAGGCTCGTGCCTTCAGCTCAAAGTCGGGCGCCGGGTCCCAGGCAGTCACCTGCAAGCCGCGAGAGAGGAAATGGGCGGCCCAGGAAGCGCCAATGGTAC
Organism: Alphaproteobacteria bacterium; assembly: GCA_965248765.1. Taxonomy (GTDB): domain Bacteria; phylum Pseudomonadota; class Alphaproteobacteria; order VGEJ01; family VGEJ01; genus CBDFKF01. The sequence goes on along the minus strand of CBDFKF010000004.1, from coordinate 1,219,510 downwards.
CAGTACCGAGGAGCGCCACGCGGCGCACTTCGGTCGGGGCTGGCAGCGCCATGGCGGCGCTCAGTTGGCCATGCCGCGGCGGAAGTCGCGGGCCGATACACCGTCCGCCGTGCCGTCGGCGTACTGGCTGTAGCGCGGGATGTAGAAGTCCTCGCCGTTGCCGGTCGCCTTGGCGGACTTGCGCTGCTGCATCAGGTCAAACCACGTCCGCAGGCGCGGGCAGTCCTCGGGGATATCGAGGCCGCGATAGTGCCGGAATACGCAGAAGCGTTCGAAGAACGGGTAGTACGCGATGTCGACCAGGCTGAGATCGAGACCCAACCAATAGGGACCGTCGCCGCTGCCGATGCTCTCGCGCTCAAGGAAACGGAGCTGGGATTCCGCCTCTTGGAACAGCTCGGTGCGCCGGCTCAGGTCTTGCTCCATCAGGAGCTTGTAAGCGGTCGGCAGGAACTTGCCGTCGCAGTATTGGATGAAGATGCGGGCGCGTGCGCGCTGCGCCGGATCGCGCGGGAGGAGCGGCGGGGTGGGAAAGACCTCTTCGAGGTACTCGTTGATGATCGCTGATTCCCAGACCACCGTTTCGCCGTGCTTGATCACCGGCACCTTGGCGTAAGGCGAGATCTTCAGAAACCAGTCGGGCTTGTCGGTGAGATCGATCTCGACAAGCTCCGAATCGACGCCCTTCTCGATGAGCATCATGCGGCTGCGCTGGGCGTAGGGGCACACTTGTGCGCTGTAGATGACGACCTCGGACATGGTTCTCCTCCCTTGTTGACGGCCTATGGCGCACGGCGCGTTAGCTTGGCGCGCCGTATTTGTTGCGCATCTCGCGCAGCATGATCTCGACGAGGGCGGAGAGATCATAGTCCGGTGCCCAGCCCCAATCGCGCCGGGCCACCGAATCATCCAGCGAATCGGGCCAGGAATCGGCGATCGCCTGGCGGAAGTCGGGCGCGAACTCGTAGGTGAATCCCGGGACGTGCTTGGCCACCTCGGCGGCGATCTCGCCGGCGGTGAAGGTGAGCGCGGCGATGTTGTAGCTGGTTCGCACGGTGAGCCGGGCGGGATCGGCCGCCATCAGATCCAGCGTCGCCTTGATACCGTCGTCCATGTACATCATCGGCATCGCCGTCCGCGCCGCGACGAAGCAGGTGTAGCGGCCGTGCTTGATCGCCTCGATAAAGACCTCGACGGCATAGTCCGAGGTGCCGCCGCCGGAAAACGCCTTGTAGTTGATGAGGCCGGGATAGCGGATACTGCGGACGTCAAGCCCGTACTTGACGAAGTAGTAATTGCAAAGGCTTTCGCCGGCGACCTTGTTGACGCCGTACATAGTGGTCGGCTCCAGCACCGTGTGTTGGGGCGTGTTCTGGCGCGGCGTCGTCGGCCCGAACACGGCGATGGAGCTCGGCCAGAACACTTGATCGAGCTCCATCTCGACCGCCACGTCGAGCACGGTCTTGAGGCTGTCGACGTTCACATCCCAGGCGAGGTTAGGGTCCTGTTCGCCGGCGCCGGAGAGGATGGTCGCGAGGTGATAGATCGCTCTGATGTCGTACTTGCGGACGATCGCGGTGATGGGGACTGGGTCGCGCGCATCGGCAAACTCGAATGGGCCGCCGGCGCGGAGCTCGTCGGCCGGGGGCGTGCGATGGCCTACCGCCACTACGTTGTCAGCACCGTGACGCGCGCGCAGTGCCGGTACAAGGTCGACTCCAACTTGGCCGGCCGCTCCCGTTACCATGATTCGGCGCTCCGCCATCGCGCCGATCCTACCCTAAAACCGGCCGGCGGCGGACAGGGCAGCGCCGCTGTCTCGGTTCAGGGCGTGCCGCGTGTCACTCTATGGAATATGTCTTGACACCATATGTTGGTCCGGTATATGTGAGTCGTTCCCGTGCACGCCCGTCACTGGACGCTATGGACATCCAGACCCTCTGCCTCGGCATCCTCTCGCTTGGCGATGCCTCGGGTTATGAGATCAAGAAAAAGATCGAGGGGCCGTTCAGCCACTTCTACGAGGCGAGCTTCGGCTCCATATACCCGGCACTGACCCGCCTCACCGAGGAGGGCTTTGTTTCGTGCACCGAGCACGCGCAGGAAAAACGGCCGCACAAGAAGGTCTACGGCCTTACCGCGGCCGGCCGGCTGCGTTTCCTCGACAAATTGACCGCGACGCCGCGTCCCGATCGCGTGCGGTCGGAGTTTCTGGTCTTCATGACATTTGCCGACCTTCTGTCGGCGCGCCAGCTGGGCTCGGTGCTGGATGTACAGCTCGCCCGGTATCGCGAGCGAATCACGGAACTCGAAGAGCGGGCGGAGGAGCCGCTCGAGGCCGGTCAGGCTTTCGTCTGCGGCTTCGGGCTTGCAATCTATCGCGCCGCACTCAGCTATACCGAAGAGAACCGCTATCGGGTCGAGGCAACAGCCCTCATACCCGAGGCTGTGGCAAGCGGCGAGACGGGCGCTCCAACCACTGAGGCCGCGGAGTAGCCATGCGCAAGACACTCCTGATCGCTCTTATTGCGGCCGCCGCGATCGGCGGCTGGATCTACTCGGGTCAGCTCGAGAACGGCGATGCCGGCGCCGACGGCGTGGGCGAAGCATCTGAGGCAGAGGCGGAAAGCGCCACTGCCGCAAGTGCCGACGCGCCGACCAGCGAGCTCGTGACCGTGCGGGTGCGGCGGGTGGAGGCCGAGGACTACGACCGCCACGTCGTGGTGCGCGGACGGACCGAGGCGGTGCGCTGGGTAGACCTCAAGGCAGAGCTGGATGCCCGCATCGCTGAGATTCTCGTCAAAAAGGGGGCACGGGTCGTCGTTGGCCAGGTCATCGCGCGACTCGACATGCAGGATCGGGCGGCAAGACGAGCAGAGGCGCAAGCGCTGGTGGCCCAGCGTCAGCTTGAGTACGACGCCGCGGTCACGCTCAATAAGCGCGGCCACCGTGGCGAAGTGCAGGTGGCCCAGGCGGCAGCGGCGCTCGAAAGCGCCTTTGCGCTGGTGACTCGGATCGACGAGGAGATCGCCGATACCGTGCTTCGCGCGCCGTTCGACGGCGTGTTGGAGGAGCGCCACATCGACATCGGCGATTACGTGATGGAGGGCCAGACGGTGGCGATCGTGGTGGATCGGGACCCCTGCCTGATCGTCGGCCAGGTCTCGGAGCGCGACGTCGACAAGATCAAGCTTGGCGCGATCGGCTCCGCGGAGCTGATCGACGGCGAGATCCACAAAGGACGCATACGCTATATCGCCACAATGGCCGAGCCGGCAACGCGGACCTTCCGAATAGAGCTCGAGGTTCCCAACGGCGACGGCGAGCTGCGCGATGGGGTAACGGCGGAGATCCGCATCAAGGTCAGCACGGCACCCGCCCATTTCGTCTCGCCGGCCGTGCTCACGCTAGATGATGCCGGCGTGGTCGGCGTGCGGTTGGTCGAGGCCGGCGGGCGCGTTGCGTTCCATCGCGCCGACATCGTCGGCGAAACGAGCGAGGGGGTGTGGCTTGGCGGCCTGCCGCCGACGATCGATCTGATTGTGGTGGGTCAAGAGTACGTGCGTGACGGCGATGAGGTGACAATCGCGCGCGAGGAGGACGCCACCTCGTGAATGCCATCATCGACGCCGCGATCGGCCGATCGCGGACGGTCATCGCCAGCTTGGTCCTGATCCTCATCGCCGGCGTCTTTGCCTACAACGACATCGCCAAGGAATCCGATCCCGACGTCAATATCCCCATCATCTACGTCTCAATGAGCCACGACGGCATCTCGCCGGAGGATGCCGAGCGTTTGCTGGTGCGGCCGGTGGAGCTCGAGCTGCGCTCGATCGAAGGCGTCAAGGAGATGCGCTCAACCGCCACCGACGGCTTCGCTTCGGTGCTGCTCGAGTTCGAAGCCGGCTTCGATGCCGACAAGGCGATGGACGATGTACGCGAGAAAGTCGACATCGCCAAGATCCAGCTGCCCGAGGACACCGATGACCCGACCGTGAACGAGGTCAACGTCGGCCTGTTCCCGGTGCTCGTGATCACGCTCTGGGGCGACGTGCCGGAACGCTCATTGCTGCGGCTCGCGCGCAACCTGCAGGACACGGTCGAGGGCCTGCCGGGCGTGCTCTCGGCCGACATCGCCGGCGAGCGCGACGACGTGCTCGAGGTGCTGGTCGATCCGATGCTGCTCGAATCCTACGAGATCTCGCAGCAAGAGCTGATTAACGCGGTCACCCTCAACAACCGGCTGGTCGCCGCGGGCTCGCTCGATACCGGGGCCGGCGGTTTCTCGGTCAAGGTGCCGGGTCTGTTCAAGACCGCCAAGGACGTGTTGGAGCTGCCGGTCAAGGTGAGCGGCGACGGCGTCGTCACACTGGCCGACGTCACCGACATCCGCCGTACCTTCAAGGACGCAATCAGCTATGCGCGGTTGGGCGGCGAGCCCGCAGTCGCCCTAGAGATCCGCAAGCGTCTCGGCGAGAACATCATCGAGACCATCGGAGCGGTGCGGGCCGCCGTCGCCGCCGAGCAGGCAGTGTGGCCGGGCGGCGTTCGCGTGACGTTCAGCCAGGACAAGTCCGACGACATTCGCAATATGCTGGTCGATCTACAGAACAACGTGATCAGCGCGATCCTGCTGGTGATGATCGTGGTGGTGGCAGCGCTTGGCCTGCGCACGGCCGGACTGGTCGGCCTGGCAATCCCGAGCTCGTTCCTGATCGGCATCCTTTATCTCTACGTGATCGGCCTGACCATCAACATCGTCGTCCTGTTCAGCTTGATTCTCGCGGTCGGCATGCTGGTCGACGGCGCTATCGTCGTCACCGAATACGCCGATCGCAAGATGGCCGAGAAGGTGGCGCGCGGACAGGCCTATGCGGAGGCGGCCAAGCGAATGGCCTGGCCGATCATCGCCTCGACCGCAACGACGCTCGCCGCCTTCATGCCGCTGCTGTTTTGGCCCGGCGTGGTCGGTGAGTTCATGGTGTTCCTGCCGATCACCCTGATCACCACGTTGTCGGGCTCGCTGTTGATGGCGCTGATCTTCGTACCGACGCTGGGTGCGCAGATCGGCCGCCCCGGCGTCAGCGACCCTAAGACGCTGGCTTCACTGGCAGCGATGGATACCGGCGATCTGAACGACATCCGCGGATTCACTGGACTTTACGTCCGGGTCATGCGGGTGCTCGTGCGCTTCCCCGTCGTCATCATCCTGGTCGCCGTGGGCGCGCTTGTCGGCGTCCAATACATCTATGCGAACCACGGCAACGGGATCGAGTTCTTTCCCGACGTCGAGCCCGAGCTGGCGATCGTGCTGATCCACGGCCGCGGCAATCTCTCGATCGATGAGAAGGATGCGCTGGTCTCCGAAGTCGAGCAGCGGGTGCTCGAGCTTGACGATTTCTCCGCTGTCTACACCAGAAGCGGGCAGCAGGCCGACGGCCAGGAGTCGGCGGAGGATGTTATCGGCACCATTTCGCTGGAATTCAAGGACTGGCAGGAGCGCCGCCCCTCAGCGGTCGTGCTCGACGATATTCGCGCTCGCACCAAGAACATATCCGGCCTCATCGTCGAGGCCCGCGAGCCCGAGGTCGGCCCGCCGACCGGCAAGCCGGTGCAGCTGCAGCTAACCTCGCGGTTTCCGGAATTGCTGGCGCCGGAGGTCGAAAAGATCCGCCGTTATTTCGAATCGATTGACGGCCTGATCGACATCGAAGACACGCGCCCGATGCCGGGCATCGAGTGGGAGCTCGACGTCGATCGCGCCCAGGCCGGCCGCTTCGGCGCCGACATCGTACGGGTTGGCAACGTCGTCCAGCTCGTGACCAACGGCATCAAGGTCGGCGACTACCGCCCCGACGACACCGACGAGGAAGTCGACATTCGGCTCCGCTTTCCGCTGGATGAGCGTGGTATCGGACAGCTCGACACCCTGCGCGTACCGACCGACGAGGGGCTGGTGCCGATCGGCAACTTCGTCACGCGCTCGCCCAAGCAGCGGGTCGGCACCATCGAGCGGATCGACAGCCGGCGCAAGATGGTGGTGCGGGCCAACGTCGAGGAGGGCGTACTGCCCAATACCATCGTGCAACAGATCTCGGCCTGGCTGCCGACCGCCAACATCGACCCGCGCGTCGAGCTCACGTTCAAAGGCGAGGACGAGGAGCAGAAGGCGGCCAGCGAGTTCCTGTCCAAGGCGTTCGCCGTTGCACTGTTCATCATGGCGATCATCCTGGTGACCCAGTTCAACAGCTTCTATCACGCGTTCCTGATCCTGAGCGCCGTCATCCTCTCGACCATCGGTGTGATGATTGGGCTGTTAGTGACCGGCCAGCCGTTCGGCATCGTCATGACGGGAGTCGGGGTGATCACGCTCGCCGGCATCGTCGTTAACAATAATATTGTGCTGATCGACACCTTCGCCCGACTGCGGCGCGCGGGCATGGACCCGATCGAGGCGGTGCTGCGCACCGGCGCCCAGCGTCTGCGCCCGGTGCTGCTGACCGCCATCACAACGATCTTCGGCCTGTTGCCGATGGTGTTCCAAGTCAACATCGACTTCCTGACCCGCGAGATCGCGGTGGGCGCACCATCGACCCAGTGGTGGGTGCAGCTGGCGACCGCCGTCGTCTTCGGGCTCGGCTTTGCCACATTGTTGACTTTGGTGGTGACGCCGGCCCTCTTGGCCCTCGGCGCCAAGACCACCATGTCGCGTCAGCGCCGCCGCGAGCGCAGAGCGGCCCGCCGGCAACCCTCTCTCCAAACCGCACCACAGCCGGTCGGCGGCGAATAAGCTAAGGTTCGCCCGGCGCGGGCTCGTTGAGATCGACGCCCTGAGCGCCTGAGCCCGGGAGGCTTGTCAGGACGTGGTGGAGGCTGAGAGTCCGGTATGGATGAAGCGCGCCCGCGCAACGGCGCGGGCGGCGTTGGGTGGTGGCCGGCTGCCGGCGCTGATCGGCCTCATCGGTCTGCTGATCCTCGGCGCCGCGGATCCGGGGCCGCTGGAAACCCTGCGCCTCAAGACGTTCGACCAGCTTCAACTGCGATTTCCCACGGAACCGGCTATCGGCCCGGTCGTCATCGTCGACATCGATGAGCGGAGCCTTGCCGAGGTCGGCCAGTGGCCGTGGCCGCGCACCGATCTTGCGCGGTTGGTCGCGAACCTGCGGCGACTGGGCGCCGTGGTCGTCGGATTCGACATGGTGTTCGCCGAGACCGATCGCATGTCGGCGCCGGAGATCGCTGTGCGCCTGCCCGGACTGGATGACGAGACACGGGCCAAGCTGAGCGCCATGCCAGGGAGCGATGCGGTGCTGGCGGACGCGATGCGGGCCGGCCGGATCGTCGTGGGTCAAGGGACCCTGCCGATACCGCAGGTGCACACCGAACAGATGCAGCACCCGCCGCCGATCCTGGTGGGGGGCGGTCCTGCGGCCCGGCTGCACGGATTTCCCGGCGCCTCGCGCATCGTGCCGACACTCGATCGCGCGGCGCACGGTCGCCGCATGCTGGCGCTGGTGCCCGAGCGCGACGCGATCATCCGGCGGATGCCGGTGGTCCTCAAGGTTGGCGCCTCGATCGCGCCCAGCCTTGCCGTCGAGATGTTGCGGGTCGCAACCGGGGCGAAGAACTACGCCATCAAATCCAAGGGTGGCGTGCCACAGGCGGTCGTCGTTGCGCGCGTCGCCGTGCCAACCGATGCGAGCGGCCGTGTCTGGCTGCGCTCGTGGCCCCATAGGGCAAGCGCCAAGCGGTCCACATCCGCGGCCTGGTCGGCGATCGCGAGACCGCCGGAGGAGACGCCTTTCAGCGCCTCGCAACGGCGCACGGCCGCATGATCGCGACGTACCAGGCGCGGCGGTGGGACGAGGCGCGCGAGCTCATCGCCGCGTGCCGAGCGCTCGATGATTCGCTCTACGACCTCTACGACCTCTACGACCTCTACCGGCGACGGGTCGAGCTCTACAGCGAGGACCCACCCGGCACCGGGTGGGACGGCGTCTTCATTGCCCGGTCAAAGTAGCTACTGTTAGGTGAGATCGGGTTCGATCGCGGGTCCATCCGCCGGCTCGCCGAACACCGTGTAACCCTCGGCCAGCGGCTCCACGTCCGGATACTCAGCCTCCTCACCGTCACCATCACCGCCGCCCGGCGCATCGAAGAGACCGACGAGTGGGCCGGCGCCGATCGGATCGGTCACATCGAGGCCGATGCTCACCGGCGTACTGGTGGCGTTGTCCGAGTCGGTGACCGAGAAGCTCACCTCGCGCACACTGCTGTCGGGATTTCGCAACGGGTTCTCGAACTGGATCGCCCGCAGTATGTCCTGGTACTGGTCCGCCGAGGCCGCGCCTTCGAGAACCATCGTGCCGGTGCCATTGCCGGCGATGGCGATCGAGGTCCCGACGATCCCGCCGCTCTCGATCGAGAACTGTATCTCATCGACGACAAGGCGGTCGCCGGTGAATCCCTCGTCGATGGCGATGACGGCTTGAACCACCGAATTACCATCGGGACTGCTGAGCGTGAGGCCTTCATCCATGGCCATCGTCGCCAGCGTGGTGACCTCGTTTGGCACCCGGTCCAAGCGGAACACAAGGTCCTCATAGTCCTGGTCACCGCCGCCAATCAGATCCTCGAAGCCGATCAACAGCTCGCCGGTTGCGGGATCGGCGCCGGAGATCGCATGCTGCACGCCGTCGGCGTTGAGGTCGAGCGTCTCGCCACGGGCGGCGCTGTGGAAGATAGCGCCGGCAAGTGGCAATCCGTCCACGTGAAGCGTGGGTGCCGCGTCATCGATGCTCGCGGGGTCGCCGGTCTGATTCAGGAACGCGAGTTCACCGCCCGCGAGATCGAAGCCCGCGAAGCCGTTGTTCTCGTCGACGCCATCGGCAATGAGGAAGAATCCGATCTGGTCTCCCGCTTGGATGCCATCAAGGGTTGCTGTGGAGACTCCAGGCTGGAGGGTGCCGCCGCTTCCCTGGGCTGAGGCATTGTCAGAGAGGATTCGCGGGCTCTCGATGGCGCCGTCGGGTGCAATCGTGTACCAGCCCAGCGTCGAGCGAAACCCCGCCCCCTCGGCGACGAACGTGGCCGTAAGCGGGGCCGATCCGCTGACAGTGAGATCTACCGGGTCGACGCCCTGCACGTCGTCCGGATCGATCGCCTGGCCTTCGACGAGATCCGGAAACGCCGGCGGCCCCAGGTCGAGTGGCGCCGTTATCTCTGAAACCGAGAGCAGCACCTCCGGCAGCGGTTGGTTGACCGTCACCGCCACTGCCGCCGGATTGCTGGTGGCGACACCGCCCCCCGCTTCGGTTGCCGTCGCGGTGAGCTGGAGAACGATGTCGTCGGTCGAGCCCGGTGGCGGGGTGATGGTCAGTCCGATGAGATCGGCGGCGCTGAGTGTCCAGGTATTGTCGCCGTTGTCGGCACCGGCTGAGAGCTGCGCCCCAGCGGGTACACCGCTGATGGTGACCAGCGGGTACACCGCTGATGGTGACCAGCGGGTACACCGCTGATGGTGACTGACAGGGTTTCCGAGCCGTCGACATCGATGAGCGCGGCGTTCACGTCCAACGGGATGGCGCTGTCGGCATCACCTTCGGTATCGGTTGCCCCGATGACCGGGGTGTCGGCGACGGGATCGACCTCGACAACCAAGGTCGCGATCGTGGTTGCCGCGGTTCCTCCCTCGCGCGTGGTAGCGGCGACCGTCAGGTCAAAGTCGTCGTCGCTGTGGGGTGGCGGGGTGAGCGTGAGCCCGCTCAACTGTGATTGATCGGCGCCAAAAACCTCGAGCGTATTGGGCGTCTCGCTAAGGCCGTCCGGATCGAACACCACATCGGTGCCCAGGAACGTCAACGTTGCGCCGTCGGGAATATCCGTAATGGCGACATCGAGCAGCTCTGAGCCGTCGGGGTCGGTCGATGCGGCAGCGATGGTGAGCGGAATGACGGCATCTTCGTCGCCCCGCGCCGCGACCACCTCGAGAGTCGGCACATCGGCGACCGGCGCGACATCGACCGAGAGCGTGGCGGCGCTGAGCTCTCCACCATCCGCGCCGAGCACGGTAACATCGAGGACGAGATTGCCGCCGAAGTTCGGCGGTGGAGAGAGCGCCAAACCCCCGAGATCGGCCTCGGTCACGTTGTTGATCGTCCATACCCCGTCGCCGCTCGCCGAGCCCAGCGAAAAGCTCACGCCCTCGGGTACGCCCTGGAGGACGACCGTCACCGGGGTGCCGCCCGCGTCCGCGAGCAGGGAGATGAGGTCAAGATTGACCGCGCCGTCCTCGGTGCCCTCGGCGGTGATGAGATCCGGCGTCGTCAGGAGGACGGCGCCACCGGTTGGAGCCACCGTCGGACGGCCGGTTGGACCGGCGGTGCCGGTCTCCAGGCCGAGAGTTTGGGCGCTGCCGGGGTCGGGCAGGCCCGAGCTGGTCCCGCCCCCGACGAGATCATCATCGACCGAAAAGCCAAGGGTGCCGGCCGATGCGGTCGGGTCGCCGCCGGCCGCCGGAGCGATGTCACCGAGATTGGCCTCGGTGTTACTGAAATCCTGGCGCTCGAGCGATTCGAAAGAGGTGCCGAACAATTCCGATAGCTCGGCCCGCGACAAGACCTGGGGTTGGCTCGGCGCCGTGAACTCATTCTCGACGATGCTGACCTCATTGGCGCCGTTCAGGGTCTCGCTGCCGCCAAGGGTACTCACGAGCACCTCGCCGACGAGTTGCGGCCCTTCGGCAAGGAGGGCGAAGATCGACTCGCCACCGTCCAGGACCTTGACAACGATCTTGGTCCCGCGGACGCCACAGATCGCGACCGGAGTCTTGATGATCATCGCGTCCGGATCGGTCTCGGCGATCTCGCCGCTGACGAAGGAGAAGGTGCCTTCGAGCGCGGATATGACCGCGGAGCCTTCCCCGGCCTCCGGGTCGTAGATCAGCTCGTCCAGGACGATGTGGCTGTCCCGGCCCATCGCGAACGAGGTGCCGTCGACGAACACGACAAAAAGACTGCCGTCGTCTCCGGTTTCAATGACGTCGCCCTGGAATATGGGCGTGCCCTCGCTCGCGAGGGTTTGGGTGCCGTCCGTCCGGGTGATGAGTGCTTCGCCGTCCGCGGTCTCGACCGTGCCAACGGGCTGGACCTCGGGCGCGCCATCGGTCTGCGCGTACTGTGCCGGCGCGCGGGGACCGGCCAATGCCTCGACCGTGTGCGCCCCGACCCGACCGCCGCCGGCCAGTAGCGATGGCGGTTGGGCGACGGCGAAGTAGTCGAGTATGACGACCTCGGCGCCGCTCGGATCGGTCAGGACGAGATCGGAGCCGGCGCGGTTATAGTCTGCGGCGAACAGGCGAAAGCCGTCGGGAAGCCGTAGCGGCGCGCCATCGCCCACGTCGAGCGCAATAGCCGCCGGGGGGCTGCTCGTTGCACCGAGCCCCTCTGCCAAACGCGTCGCCATCCGTCCACCAACCGTACGCAGCCGCCTATTCTAGCCGTGTGCGCGCGAGACGCATTGTTACAAGGTCACAATTCCTGTCGGCTCCCATCGGTCGGGATGCGCGCTACTCGCCGGCAGGTGCTGGCGCAAGAGACCTCGGGGCGCACGGTTCCGACCCGTCTTCCTCCGCCGCCTCGAGAATTTCGAGCTTCTCCTTATATGCCGCCTCCTCCTGCTGGCGCGCCCACATGCCCGCGTAGTGACCACCGGTAGCGAGAAGCTGGTCGTAGCGACCGCGTTCGATGAGCCGGCCTTCCTCCATGACCAGGATCTCATCAGCATCGACCACGGTCGAAAGCCGGTGGGCGATGACGAGCGTCGAGCGCTCAGCCGAGACCTCGCGCAAGGACGCCTGGACCTCCTTCTCGGTATGGGAGTCGAGCGCCGAGGTGGCCTCGTCGAAGAGGAGAATTTGCGGCCCTTTCAGGATCGTCCGGGCGATCGCCACGCGCTGTTTCTCGCCACCCGAGATGTTGAGCCCGCGCTCGCCGACGATGGTGTCGTAGCCGTCGGGCAAGCCGTCGATGAACTCGTGGATGTGGGCGAGGCGCGCCGCCTGGCGGACCTCGGCATCACTGGCCGACGGCCGACCGTAGCGGATGTTGTAGCCGATCGATTCGTGAACAGTACGGTGTCCTGGGGCACCACGCCGATGGCCGCGCGGAGGCTCGCCTGAGTCACCTCACGCAAGCTCTGGCCGTCGATCCGTATGGCGCCGTTAGTGACGTCATAGAAACGGAATAACAGCCGCGAGATGGTCGACTTGCCGGCGCCGCTTGCGCCGATCAAGGCGACCGTGGTGCCGGGGCGCACGGTGAACGAGAGATCGTCCAGGATCGGTCGGCACGGGTCGTAACCGAAGCCCACATGATCGAACACGATCTCACCGCGCGGAACCGTGAGGGGCGGCGCGTCGGGCGCATCGACCACCTCCGAACCCACCCGCAGGAGCTCAAATATCTTCTCCATGTCGACGAGCGATTGCTTGATCTCGCGGTAGACGAAGCCGAGGAAGTCAAGCGGCCGCGAGAGCTGCATCAGAAACGCGTTGACCAGCACGAAGTCGCCGATCGTCAGATCGCCGGCAACGACGCCAAGAGCGGCCATGATCATGACGCTGGCCACGCCGGTGGCCATGATCAGGCCTTGGCCGATGTTGAGCGCCGAGAGCGAGGTATAGCTCTTGACCGCGGCGGCCTCGTAGCCGGCCATCGCCTGGTCGTAGCGTTCGGCCTCGTGGGCCTCGTTACCGAAGTACTTGACCGTCTCGTAGTTCAACAGACTGTCGATCGCCTTGGTGTTGGCCTCGCTGTCTCGGGCATTCATGGTGCGGCGAAACTTGATGCGCCACTCGGTGACGCTGAGCGTGAAGGCGATGTAGCCAACGATGGTCACCAACGTCACTACCGCGAACCGCCAATCGAGCCGATCGAGCAGGATGCCGCAGACGAGCGCGATCTCGACGAGCGTCGGCAGCACGTTGAACAGGGTGAACGTCAGCAGGAACTGGATGCCCTTGGTGCCGCGTTCGATCGCGCGCGACAGTCCGCCGGTCTGGCGGTCGAGGTGGAAGCGCAACGACCGGCGATGGAGGTGTTTGAAGGTCCGCAGTGCAACCGAGCGAATCGCCCGCTGCGCAACCTTGGCGAACACCGCATCGCGCAGCTCGGAGCATGCACGCGAGAGCAGCAGCACGGCGCCGTAGGCGACGATCAAGGCAACAGGTGCCGCGATCGGCTCGGCTTCCTGCGGCGTCAGCTCATCAACGGCGCGGGCGAGCAGGACTGGCACATAAACCGCGGCGACCTTGGAGGCGATGATAAAAACAAGCGCCAGCACGACGCGCGCGCGCATCTCGAGTTGGCCGGCCGGCCACAGATAGGGAGCCAGGGTCCACAGCGTCTGGAAATGAGAGCGGCCCGGCGTCTCGGACTGGGTATCGAAGGTGCGTGCCGTCATGATCCCCTTACACAGGCGTTCTGACGGCCGATTGCTCGTGCGCCCAAGCCGATCTTAACCATCGTCGTGCTTATCTCAGAAACTATGACGGCGGAAGCGCTCAGGCCGCTGTCAGATTCCGGCTCACCGGGCGACAGCGGATCCGATTCGAAGAGCGATCACGGCCACCACAACGCTGCTGTTGCCTTCGAGTTGCTCGACGAGCCGTGCGGCCAGCGACTCCGGCTACTCCGTTCGCGGTAGCGTGAAGACCTGGCCGGGATAGATCAGATCGGGATCGCCGATCTGATCACGGTTGGCCAGATAGATGATGGTGAAACGGACGCCGCGCCCGTAGGCGCGCCGAGCGATGCGCCATAGGCTATTGCCCGGCTGGACGATGACCTGCCCGGCAGTGAGCTGAATGTCGTCGGGCGCGGCGCGGCTGAACGGCATTTCGAAGCTGCCGGTGATCGTCCCCGCCTCGGACACCTCCTCCACCCGCAACGCGTGGCGCCCGACCGCAACGTCCCCTTCGGGCACGAGCTGCCAGGTGCCCTCGCTCGATCGGGCCACGCCGACGGCAGTATCGTCGACATAGGCGCGCACGGTGGTGCCCGGTGTGGCGCTGCCGGAAAGGACGATGTTGCCCTCGGTGTCGTAGTCAATGATCTCGAGGCGAAGGCCGGCCTCGCCCGACACCGGCCCCTGTAGCACCTTGATCGGCCCCTCGCCCTCGCGCGGCATCAGCACGGCAAGCGCTTCGGTCTGCACCGGGGCCGCATCGCCGGCGCCGGCATCGAGCCGTAACGCACCCTCATCACCGCTCTCAAGCTCGATCGGGGCCCTCGCCTCATCCTCTGATGCGGGGTCGAGGGCCGCGGTCTCCACCGGTGCCTCTGGCGAGGTGGCCTCGGTGGCGGCAGAGCGGCGCTCGTCCTCAACGGCGGTGCCACTCTCTCGCGCCGTCGCCACCTCGTCGGGCCGCATCTCGGGCTCCGGCGTCTCGGTGGCCACCGCGCGTGGGGCGCGGTCCGGAACATCGACGACCACCACCGATTCGGAAAGCACCGGGGAGGCACCCTCGGCGGTGGCCGAGAGATCGAACTCCGCCGGGCCGGATGCGAGCGGCTGATCGGGAAGAACTACCCACTCACCCCGGCCGTCGGCCGTTACCGTCGCCACGACCTCGCGGTCAACACGTACCGAGACCTCGGCGCCGGGCTCGGCGCGACCGGCGATCACCGCCCGCCCGCCTTGATCGATCCGCACCACATCGAAAGTAGGCGCTACCGGCTCGGCCGCCCCGGGTTCGGCCACCGGCTCGGCGGCCTCCTCGGTCAACGTGGCGACTTCCTGGTCGGCACTTGGAGTTGTGGCGGGATCCTCAGCGGTCTCGATGTCCTCGCGCGGGACAACGCGCGGCTCGCTCGCAGCATCGGCCGGCTCCGCTGCGGTCTCGGGCGCGACGGCGGCGGTCTGGTCCTGCGTGTCGTCGGCGGCGGCTGGCTCCGGCACTTCGGATGATGGCGCGGTATCGGCCGGCTCGCTCAGCTCGGAGACGGTTTCGGGCGGCGCCGGCCGATCCTCATCGATCGGAACGAAGACGAGAACCGCGATGATGATGATCGCGAGGACGGCGGTGACTGCAACAATGTTGCGCACAAACGTGGCCTTTAAGCCCCCTCCCACACGCCCGGGATCGCCAAACTAGTACGCGCTCAAGTAGCTGGCAATGCAGGAGTCGCTACCGGGGCATCGACCCCATACGGCAGGATTCAGCGCCTGGTAGGAACGACGTTCTCGATCGGCGGCAACCACTTGAGATAGGCGGCGATCGCCTTGAGATCGTCTTCGCTGAGGTACTTCAAACCGTGCGCGACCGCCTCGGCCATCGAGCCCTGTACGTTGTCCCAGTTGGGCTTGAACCCAGTCCGGAGCAAGTGGACGATGGACGTCTCGTTCCAGCGGCCGATGCCGGTCGCATCGGGGGTGATGTTCGGTACCCGCTCGTTGTCGGGCCCGTTTGCGTTGCCCGCAAGATGCTCGCTGGCGATCGTGGCACCGAAGGGATTACGGGGGGTGTGGCACTCGCCGCAGTGGGTCTGCGCCACCACCAGGTACGCGCCGCGATTAACGGTATCGGAGGCATCCGGCTCAGGCGCGAACGGCCCCTCCTCGAAGAACAACAGCTTCCAGCCGAGCATCAGCAAGCGGATGTTGAACGGGAAGCCGAGGTCGTGCTCGCGGTTCTCTTGGGCCACCGGCTCGCGCGAGAAGAGATATGCCTTGAGGGCGAGCACGTCTTCGTCGCTCATGAACGTGTACGAGGTGTAGGGGAACGAGGGGTAGTAGTGGTCCCCATCGGGACTCACGCCCTCGCGCAGGGCGCGCAGGAATTCCTCATCCGACCACGAGCCGATCCCGGTGTCCTTATCGGGCGTGATGTTAGGTGTGTAGAAGGTGCCGAAAGGCGTCTTCAGGGCACGGCCGCCGGCCAGCTCAACACCCTTGTTGGCGACATCGGTGTGGCAGCTGATGCAGCCAGCGGCGCGAAACGCATACTCGCCAGCGGCGATCGACTGGTCATTAGCCGATGCGCCGTTGGCCGCCAGCCACAGTGCGGACAGCGCCCCAATCACAAAGGTGGCGCGGATTGTCATGATCCGCGCCACCTTATGGTATCCGATGCTCGTACGGGAACCCCCGCCGCGAGCGCGGGCGATCACCTGCTAGTGATCGTGATCATGATCGTGCTTCTTGCGGAAGGCATCGTGGCAGCCGCCGCAGGTCTTACCGACCGCGCCGAGGGCTGCGCCAATCTGGCCGGCATCGCCGCTCTTCGCCGCCTCGATCAACTGGGGCGCTGCGTTTTGAATGGCGGCGACCGCCTGCTCGAACTTGGCCCAGTCCTGCCAGATCGCGGGCAGAGCCGCGGTTTCGCCGGTGCCGCTGCCCTCGGGGAAGACCAGCAAGAGGACGCCGGCGGTTTTCGCGATGGCGCCAGCCTGATAGGCGGCAAGGTCCGAAGGGGGTGCCTCGCCCTTGGCGATCGCCCCGAGTGTGCCCATGTTGGCGCCGAGATTGGTCATCAGCGCCTGGCGAATTTTGATCGAATCCGCGGCGCCATCGGCATGGCTGTCGGCGCTTGCGATTGCTGGCACCAGCGCCAGAGCCACGGCGGCCAACAGGTTTGCGCACCACCATTTCGCTACTTTCATCGGCTTCCTCCCTGAACTGACGGCCTGCCCGTGCCCCCACAGGGAGCGCGGCCGCCGCGACCGGGATTACCTTAGCCGGATTCCCGGTGCAAGTTAATTGACCGGGCGGTAACGTTTCCGACGGACATACAATCGCGTCGCCCGACCGGCCGGATTCGCGGGCCGAACGAGGCTTGCCGCCGGGGGCGGCGGTGGTATGGTGCCGGCCGCCTGCCCCTGAGCGGTTGGAAGTAGAACGATGCCCAAAATCAAGGTCGCGAACCCCGTCGTGGAACTCGACGGCGATGAAATGACGCGCATCATCTGGGGCTTCATCAAGGAGCGCCTGATCCTCCCCTACCTCGACATCGACCTCCATTATTACGACCTCGGCATCGAGCAGCGCGACGCCACCGACGATCAAATAACGATCGATGCGGCCAATGCAATCTTGGAGCACGGCGTCGGCGTCAAGTGCGCGACCATCACCCCCGATGAAGAGCGGGTCGAGGAGTTCAAGCTCAAGAAGATGTGGCGCTCGCCCAACGGCACGATCCGCAACATCCTCGGCGGCACGGTTTTTCGCGAACCGATCATCTGCCGCAACGTGCCACGGCTGGTGCCGGGCTGGACCGATCCCATCGTCATCGGCCGCCACGCCTTCGGCGATCAGTACCGCGCCACCGACTTCGTCGTGCCGGGCCCCGGCCGGCTGACCTTCACGTTCACCCCAGCCGACGGCGGCGCGCCAGTCGAGACGGAGGTGTTCGATTTCCCTGACGCCGGCGTCGCGCTCGGCATGTACAACCTCGATGAATCAATCCGCGGCTTCGCCCGCGCCTGCCTCAACTATGGGCTGGCGCGCGGCTGGCCAGTCTACTTGTCGACCAAAAACACGATCCTCAAGGCCTATGACGGCCGTTTCAAGGACCTGTTCGAGGAGGTGTACCAGGCCGAGTTCGCCGAGGCCTACGCCAAGGCCGGCGTCACGTATGAGCACCGCCTGATCGACGACATGGTGGCCTGTGCGATGAAGTGGAGCGGCAAGTTCGTCTGGGCGTGCAAGAACTACGATGGCGACGTGCAGTCCGATACCGTGGCCCAGGGGTTCGGTTCGCTCGGCCTGATGACCTCGGTGCTGATGACCCCGGACGGCCGCACGGTGGAGGCCGAAGCCGCCCACGGCACCGTGACGCGCCACTACCGCCAATACCAACAGGGGAACGAGACCTCGACCAACGCCATTGCCTCGATCTTCGCCTGGACCGGCGGGCTCAAGCACCGGGCCAAGCTCGATGACAACCCTGAGCTTGCGGGCTTTGCCGAGATTCTCGACCGGGTCTGCGTCGATACCGTGGAGGGCGGCGACATGACCAAGGACCTCGCCATTCTCATCGGCCCCGATCAGAAGTGGGCGACGACCAACCAGTTCCTCGCCAAGCTCGACGAAGGCCTCGGGGCCAGGCTGAGCTAAATTGTCCCGGCGAGCGGGAGATCTTTCCGCTATGGCACGATCTCTAGAATGTCGAACAGTACCGTATCTACGTAACGCTTTATGCTCCGAACCTCCATTTTGCTCTGGTGAACATGTGTCGCCAAGGACGCACGATTATATACTGCCCGCATTACCTCGCCTGACAACTCTTCGATCACTCCAAACAATTTGTCAGCCGACTCTCGTTGCGTCTTGTTTCGATCTCGCGAGGTTAGGATAAAGCGAGCCTTCTGCCTCATCGTTGGCCTGGTCTGTCCACCTTCTGGCTTAAACCAGTCCTGTACCTGAACGTCTGCGTCAGGAGCAAGGTGATCAAGCGTCTCGCGCTACGATTCGCGGAACTCCGCTGCCGTACCTCTATACGAGAACCGCTCGGGACCGGATAAATCGGACAGTCCCTGTCGATACGATGAGGCCGCGCTCGGCACGAGTGCCGGTCGTGTCCCTTTGAGTGGTGTAGGAGCTGTGGGTAACCGGCTTGCCGTAGCGACCGCCAAGAGTCTGGCCTAGGCAAGCCGGTTATCCACAGCGGGCGGTCATCGCGGTTTCCGGTTTAGGGTTGGGTTGTGGCAACGCAACCTGGAACCAATGGAGACCACGATGACCGACGACATGATGACGCTTCGTAGTTTGCTGGAAAAGAGTTCTGACGCCGATCTGCTGCGCGAGATGATCGGCTTCACCGCCCAGCGTTTGATGGAACTGGAGGTCCGGGGCCTGACCGGCGCCGGCCACGGCGAGCGTTCGCCGGCGCGCATCAACCACCGCAACGGCTATCGCGACCGGGTGTGGGAGAGCCGCGCCGGCAGCGTCGCGCTGAACATTCCCAAGCTGCGGAAGGGCTCCTACTTCCCCGGCTTCCTGGAGCCCCGGCGGATGGCCGAGAAGGCGCTCACGGCGGTGATCCAGGAGGCCTACATCCAGGGCGTCTCGACCCGATCGGTCGATGACCTGGTCCAGGCCATGGGTATGACCGGCATCTCCAAGAGCCAGGTCTCGCGGCTCTGCGGAGAGATCGACGACAAGGTCCGGACCTTCCTCGAGCGGCCCCTGGAAGGCGACTGGCCCTACCTCTGGCTGGATGCAACCTATGTGAAGGTGCGCCAGTCCGGGCGCATCGTCTCGGTCGCGGTGATCGTCGCCGTCGCCGTCAACACCCAGGGCCGGCGCGAGGTCCTCGGCATGGCGGTCGGCGCCTCGGAGGCCGAGACCTTCTGGACCGAGTTCCTCCGACGCCTGGCCAGACGGGGTTTGCGCGGCGTCACGCTGGTGATCTCCGATGACCACAAGGGCCTCAAGGCCGCCGCCGCTCGTGTCCTCAACGCCACTTGGCAGCGCTGCCGGGTGCACTTCATGCGCAACCTCCTGGGCCATGCCGGCAAGCAGGGCCGGCGCGTGGTCTCCGCCTTCGTCGCCACCGCCTTCGCCCAGGAGGACGCCGCGGCCGCCAAGACCCAGTGGCGCCAGGTGGCCGACCAGCTCCGCCCCAAGGCGCCCAAGCTGGCAAACCTCATGGACCAAGCCGAGCCCGACGTGCTGGCCTATATGAGCTTCCCCAAGGAGCACCGCACCAAGCTCCACTCGACCAATCCCCTGGAGCGCCTCAACGGCGAGATCAAGCGCCGCACCAACGTCGTCGGCATCTTCCCCAACGAGGCCGCCATCACCCGACTGAGCGGCGCTATCCTCATGGAGCAGAACGACGAATGGGCGGTGCAGAGGGCGCGCTACATGACCCTGGAAACCATCGCGCCGGTGAGCGACAATGCCCTCATCAAGATGCCTCCCGAGGCCGCTCGAGCGATCCGGCTCAGCCCGCCGGACACCGCGACCCGCTCGCGGCTCTTACACCACGTCCCGGGACACGATCCGAGTGCCTCAATGGTATCGAGGATTAACGCCTCTTCGCGTGATGGCTCGCCGTTAGATGTCTTTGGCGCAGTTTGCGCGTCCGGCGTCGCTATGGACAAAATGTTGAACTCGGAAAACTGCCTCCGAACCCCGTCGATCGTCCTCACATAGGTTCGTCCGGCGTTGTTTCCGTGGGCAAGACGCACTAGACGCTGCCAAAGTTTATCGTGAGTTATTAGCAACTCGGTTTCGCCGCCCAGCACCGCGACTAAAACAGGTCTACTGTGCTAAAGTAAGCTCTGGCAAGCTCGATAGCTCGATCCTTCGAACGTTGATCGTTGACGTTTACAGCCTGACCCCGACGCAAAGATGTGCCAAACCCCTCTACATCAGAGATGAGTTGGCCGATCATTTCTTCTTTTTTCTGGCGGTCTTACCTTTCTTTGAGGTCTTTTTCTTCGGCGTTTTTCTCTTTGGAGGCGCGCTGCCGGTCGCACCACGTGGCATGCTGTGGACGACAAGATTATAGCCGACGGCGTTTAGTTTGTATTCGCCGTTGCCGACTGCGTCAAGATATCCAGCCGCCTTAGCATTTCGACAATGTGAATCGCGCCTTTGCAGGAAGCCGGAACTCGGCGATCTTTAAATACGTGTCGATGTCCTTCGTTGAGACTCTATCCTTTTGCTGGTCCAATGGTGCTTCATGCTCAAGATAGTGGAGTTCCCCCGGTTTGATGGACACCTTTTGACTGAGAGAGGAGAGTGTCCCGATGCCGAGAACGAGGAACCGGTACCCCGCGGAATTCAGGGATCAGATCGTAGCGTTGTCCCGGACCGGAGGTAGCGTGGAAGATGGCCAGGGAGTTCGAGCCGTGCGCGGCGACGATCCATGGCTGGATCAAGCAGGCTGAACGCGATGGCGGCGGCCGCATCGACGGTCTTAGCAGCGACGAGCGCGAAGAGCTACGTCGGCTTCGCCGGGAGAACCGCCAGCTTCGTCAGGAGAGAGATATCCTGGCAAAGGCCGCAGCCTGGTTCGCTCAGAGCGACGTGACGTCGTCTCGGTCTTCGAGTTCATGACGGCGAACCAGGCCATGTTCCCGCTGGCAACGATGTGCAAATCGTTCGGCGTCTCCCGCGCCGGATATTATGCGTGGCTCCGGCGTGAGCCGAGCGCCCGTTGCCGCGCCGATGTGGAGTTGAGCGTTCGCATCAAGGCGATCCACAAGGCCTCGAAAGAGACCTATGGGGCTCCGCGGTCAACTACGAGAGACAAGCCCGTGAGCAGCTGGAGTCTGTAAGCCCGTAACTGTCCACAAAACCGGGGGAACTCCAGCGTGTGAGCCCATCCCGGACCTTGGGCCACTCTATGTCGAGGCTTCGCGCATTGTGCAGCCAGGGGGTGTCTTCGTCATCGTTGGCTACCATCCGTACTTTCTGCTCAATGGCATCCCGACCCACTTCAATCGCCAGAGCGGCGAGCCGGTGGCGATTCGGACGTACGTCCACCTGCTCAGCGATCATGTGAAGGCCGCAATGGGGGTTGGCTTGACCTTGCTCGAAATGGATGAGCGGGTGATTGACGACACCTTCATTGCGGTAAAATCGAAGTGGGAAGGATGCGCGGTCGCCCCTTGAGCTTTTGCATGGTGTGGCGACGGAATGGGCAGATCGACACCAACGAACTCTGAGAAACGAGGAGGCGGATCCATGCCGACAATCGAGCTCATTGTCGACGCCAAGAACGAACTGGGTGAGGGGCCGGTGTGGGATCCGATCGACGGCGTTCTGTACTGGATCGACAGCAAGGCCCCGAGCATCAACCGCTACGACCCGCGAACCGGCGCGGTACGAACATGGCCGGTACCGGCTGATATCGGCTCAATGGCGTTGCGCCAAAACGGCGGTGCCGTCATGGCGCTGAGCGATGGGTTCTACACGTTCGATTTCGAAACCGGTGGCGCCGTGCTGGTGGCGAAGGTGGACGAGGATCAACCCCGCACGCGGTTGAACGACGGCAAGGCCGATCGCCGAGGGCGGTTCTTCGCGGGCGGTATGGACGAGCAAGAAGCCGACGGCCTGGCCGGCTTGTATCGGTTGGATCCCGACATGACCGTCACCAAGGTCGCCGACGGCATCGTCGTCTTCAACGGACCATGCTGGAGCCCCGACGACCAGACCTTCTATTACGCCGATTCCTGGGACGCGATATATGCGTGCGACTACGATATCGGGTCGGGGACCGTCTCGAACCGGCGCAAGCACTACGATCTGCGGGCCAGCGGCTTTCCGGCCGATGGCTCGACGATCGACGAGGAGGGTTTCATGTGGAATGCCCAGACGGTCGGTGGCAGGCTCGTTCGCTACTCACCGACCGGCGAGCTGGATCGTGAGATTCCCTTCCCCGTGCAAAATCTGACAAGCGTCATGTTCGGCGGCGGTAACCTCGACGTCCTGTACGTCACCTCGATGGCGCGGATCGTGCATCCGCCCGGCACCGGCTTCGCCACGCAGGAAAAGCCCGAGCCGACGGCGGGCGGCTTGTTCGAGGTGCGCGGATTGGGCGTCAGAGGATTGCCTGAGCCGCGATTTGCCGGCTGAGGTGCCGCCCGGGCGCGCGCCGTAGGGGTCGACTGGATGCAGAAAGAAGGTAAGTCGTGTCCCTGAGCACCGATGAGTCATCTTGGCTGGGCCGCTCCCTCGAGCGTCGTGAGGACTCTCGCCTCACGACCGGCCGCGGTCGGTACATCGCCGACCTCAGTCTGCCCGGGATGCTCCATTTGGTTTTCGTTCGGAGCGTTCACGCGCACGCCAAACTCGTAGCGGTCGATACCAGCAAGGCGAGAACCATGCGCGGGGTCGTCGCGGTGGTTACTGGTCAAGACATCATGGAAGAGATGCTCCCGTTGCCGCTGCCGATTGTCCTCCCCTCGTTTCCGGCGCGCTACCCGACCTTCTGGCCGCTCGCTGTCGGCAAGGTGAAGTTTCACGGCGAGCCGATCGCGGCGGTTGTCGCGACCGATGAATACGTGGCCGAGGACGCCGCCGAGCTGATCCAGGCCGAGTACGATCCGCTGCCCGCCGTCGTCGATGCCGAAGCCGCGTTGCAGCCCGATGCGCCGAGGGTGCACGAGGATTGGCCCGACAACGAGATGTTCGCCGGCATTCTCACCGGCGGCGAGGCGCCGGCCGCGCAAACGACAAACGCGGCAGAAGTTGAGCGGCTCATTCAGCGCGCCGATGTTGTGGTGAGGCAGCGATTTCGCGTCCACCGCACCGGTGTCACGCCTCTTGAGACCCGGGGAGCCGTGGCGAGGTGGGATGCCGGCGACGAGCTCACGGCGTGGATCACGACGCAGCGGCCGCACACCGACCGCTTGGCGCTGGCCGAACAGCTGAACATTCCATCCCAGCACATTCGCGTCATCGCGCCGCGCGACCAGGGCGGCCAGTTCGGTGTCAAGGCGCCGTTCTATCGTGAGCCCACGCTCGTCTGTTACATGGCGAAGAAGCTCGACCGCCCGGTGCGCTGGATCGAGACGCGCGAAGAACATTTGATGGCGGTCAGCCAAGGGCGCGATCAGACGCACGATATCGAGGTCGCGGCGTCGTCGGACGGGCGTATCACCGCCGTGCGGGATAGAGCGATCGGTGATGCCGGTGACGGATGTTCCGGTGTCTACTGGGGCTACGTCATGCCGCTTACCGGCGCTGCATATCTGCCCAACGCCTACGACCTGCCGAAGTGCGATATTCGGATTCGGGTGGCCGTCACCAACAAGTCGGCGCTGTCTCCGGCGCGCGCCTTTGGTCGCTTCCCGACGCGTTTCGTGATGGAACGCTGTGTCGATCTGGTGGCGCGCTCGCTGGAGATGGAGCCGGCCGAGGTGCGGCGGCGGAACTTCGTGAGCCATTTCCCGTACGTAACGTGCACCGGTGTCCACTACGACAGCGGCGACTTCACCAAGACGTTCGACAATCTGGTGCAGCAGATCGGCTTGGAGAGCTTTCGCAAGGACCAGGCGGCGGCCCGCGCGGAAGGACGGTATCTGGGCCTAGGCTTCGGCGTCGGCGTCGAATCATCGGGTGTCGCCTCCGAGGTCCTTGTGCCGATGGAGAACCAGCCGGGCTACGGGGCGGCGACGGTCCGTCTCGATCCCCGCGGCAAGGTGCTTGTGTTCGAAGGGGATGCGCCCGGGGGTCAGGGTCACGAAACGATGCTGGCGCAGGTCGCCGCCAATGAGTTTGGCATCCATCCCGACGACGTTGTCGTGACCACGGGCGATACCGGCACGACGCCGTTCGGCTCCGGGACGGTCGGTGCCCGGGGTGGCTCCTACACGGCAAGCGCCGTCGCCACGGCTTGCCGCGAGCTCAAGCAAAAGATCGGTCGCTTCATGATCCATGATCTTGGCCTGGCTGATGCGGCGCCGGCGGACTTCACGTTCGCGAACGGACACGTCATCTACGCCAAGGACGACAACATTCGCCGAGCGTTCGAGGAGATGACGGACCGCATCGTCATGCGGCCGCTCGACCTGCCTCCGGGGGAGAGCGCGGGCCTCGAACACACGGCATTCTTCGAGGCCGAGAAGCCGTTGATCTGCTTTTCCTGTCACGCGGCAATCGTCGAAGTCAATCCGGAAACGGGCCAGTTCACGATCGATCGATATGTCACCTCGGAGGATTTCGGCGTCGTCATCAATCCCGGCATCATCGAAGGCCAGGTCCAGGGCGCCGTCGTGCAGGGCCTGTCGAACACCATGTTCGAGGAATTCGTCTATGACGAGAACGGGCAGCAGCTCAGCACGAACTTCGAGACCTACCAGATTGCCCGGGCGCCCGACGTGCCCGACATCACCGTGACCCATGCCGGCGTCCCCTGTCCCTACACCCCGTTTGGCGCGCGCGGCGCCGGCGAGGGGCTGCCCGGGCCGGTTCCAGCGGCCCTGGCCAACGCCGTGTCGGACGCCTTGCAACCGTTCGGCGTGGAGATCGTGGACCTGCCGCTTCGACCCGACCGGATTTGGGCCGCGATCCAGCGCAACAAGCGGGCGAGCCGCTGATCCGGGGCCACGAACACGAACGGAGTGACAATGCTCAAGAACAAGTGCGCGCTCGTCACCGGCTCGAGCGTGCGAGCCGGGATCGGCTATGCCATCGCTCAAGGACTGGCGGCGCAAGGTTGCAACGTCATGCTTACCGCAAGCCGCGATCCTGCCAAGATCGGCGATATCGCCAACACCCTGGCCGCCGAGCACGGCGTCGACGTCGCGTATTTGGCGGCCGACTTGACGAGGGAAGCGGACATCTCAGGCCTGATCGATCGCACCGTCGAGCGGTTCGGTGCCATCGATATCCTCGTCAACAACGCCGGCACCAATTACCCGAATCCGATCGAGACCCTGGCGCCCGCGGAGTGGAACGAGATCATTGCTATCAATCTCAGCGCCGCCTACCACACCATCCACTTGACCTTGCCGGGCATGAAAGAGCGCGGCTGGGGACGCATCATCAATGTCTCTTCGGTCCTAGGCTTAGTAGGCTACGAGAACGTCGTGGCCTACACGGCCTCGAAGCATGGCCTGATCGGCCTGACCAAAACCGTGGCGCTCGAGACCGCGGAGACCGCCATTACCTGCAATGCCATTTGTCCCGGGTTCGCCAAGACGGACATGCTGATGCGGAATATCGGGGAGCTTGCGGAAATCACGGGCTCGACGCCCGAGGAGATGGCTGCCGAGATGCTCGAGCGAGCCCACCCCTCGCGGACGATGGTGCCGCTAGAGAGTATCGGCGGCCTCGCGGTCTTCCTGTGCAGCGAGGCCGCCCAAGAGATCCGCGGCGCAGCGCTCACTATGGACGCCGGCTGGTCCGCGCGATAACGATCCGCAGGTATTGCTCTTTCTGCTCATTCTCACCAGCCTAATACGCATTCCTTGAGTGCGCGGACCGGCGCGGTTTTGGCGTGACGACAGGGGAGGAGGTCGACCGATGAATCCGAGAGACGTCCGGACCGCGGAGGACGTGCGGCAGATCGTCGAGGAACGCGGCGCCGATCACGTGAATGTCGCGGTGACCGACATGCACGGTCTTCTGCGCGGCAAGTACATGCACAAGGACAAGTTCCTGTCATCGCTCGACGGCGGTTTCGGCATTCCGCCCCTCATCTTCGCGCTCGACCACACGGACGCCATCCTTGAGGTCCCAGGAGTGTCGGACGCGAGCAGCGGGTTCCACGACGGCGTGGCGCGCATCTTGCCGGAGACCTGCCGCGAGATCCCCTGGGAGCCCCCGAACCGAAATTTGTTTTTCCTCGCCGAGATGGCCGGCGAGGACGAGGCAATCTGCCCTCGAGCGGTCTATCGCCGAGTCGAGGCCAAGGCCCGGGATATGGGCTTCCGGCCCATTCATGCGGTCGAACCCGAGTTCACCCTGTTCAACGAGACCGCGACCAGCGCTTTCGAGAAGGGCTACCGCGACTTGCAAATCAGCTCGCCTCACAAGGCCTACGAGGTCCTCTTCAGACAGGAGGTGCGGTCCGAGTTCCATAACGATCTCATGGATACGTTCAAGGTGCTGGACGTGCCGCTCTACGGCGTCCACGAGGAGATGGGCCCCGGTTTCATGGAGGCCTCGCTCGTCTACGACGAGGGCGTCGCCGCGGCCGACAATGCGGTGATCTTCAAGACCTTCGCCAAAACGGTGGCACAGCGGCGCGGCCTCCTGCTCACCTTCATGGCGCGCTGGACCAACCAGGCCGACGGGCAGAGCGGCCACGTCCACATCTCGCTTCTCGGCAAGGATGGCGAGCCCGTGTTCTATGATGAAGAGGGCGAGCGCAACACCAGCAAAACTATGCGCCACTTCCTGGGCAGCTTGCAGAAGCTGATGCCTGAGTTTCTCTTGCTGCTGGCACCCAACATCAACTCCTTCAAGCGCTTTGTGCCGGGCATCTTTTCCCCGATCGCCGCCACCTGGGGCTGGGAGAATCGCACTTGCGCGCTCCGGGTGATCCCGGGCTCACCCCGCTCACAACGGATCGAGTGCCGGACCCCCGGCGCCGATGCCAATCCCTACCTTTCGCTCGCCGGCCTTTTGGCGGCCGGGCTCTACGGTGTGGAGCACGAGATCGAGCCCTCGAAGCCTTCCTTCGGCAACGTCTACGAGCAAGAGATCCCTAAAGAGCACCACTTCCCCGGGTCTTTCCGAGAGGGCATCGACCGCTTCGCCGAGTCGCGAGCCGCCCGAGAGCTCTTCGGCGAACGCTTCGTGGAGGTCTTCGTTGCCTCGCGCGATTCCCAGGAGCGGGAGTTCCACGCGTTTGTGACGGACGCCGAGCTCGTCCGCTTTTTCGAGTTCAGCTGACGGTTGCCGCCAACAAAGCCGGTAATTTCGGAGCGCCCCACCTCCTCGGCACGGCACAAGCCGCGCCGCCCACAGGACGATGGCCGAGGTGACGGCCACGGCAGCATATTCCTTGAATTTCTCCGGGTCCTTTGTGGTCGTGTGAGCGATCACGTAGGCGCTCATGATCTTTGCCTTCCCCGCACATAAGTCATCGCATCTGTTGATCCGATATTCGTCGACGACTTCTCATCGCACGGAATTTGGCGCGCGAATCGTCGGAAACTTGCCCTCATGGCCGGTGATTGTTGTCTGGGTGACAACTGTCACATCCATCTGTTCACGGTAGTGCGAGGCTGGCGTTTGTCTGCACGCTCGGAGCGTGCAATCCGCGCTAGCAAATACGGAGAGTGGAGATGTATCGGTTCGTCGTTTTGGGTGGTTCGTTTACTGCCGTCCTCGCGACCTTGAGTTCGGCCGCTTCGGCTGGCCAGCTTCTCGGGATCACACTGGGTCAATCGCTTGGCTCGCCGCTGGGTGAGGTGCTCGGCCTCCAGCTCGGTACCGTGCTGCCGATCGCCGAAGGCGGCCTGCTCGGTCTGGTCGCCACCAGCGTTATCGCTGGTGTATGGCTCGTTCGCCGCAAGCGCTAGCCACGCCGCACCATCCTAAAGGGACGAGCGCCGCCGGCGGTCCCCGTCTCTCGCTCGGCGCTGCTCGGGGACCATGGCCGAACAACTGACGGCGCTCGCGACGCTGGCGTTCTACGCCGCGATCATCATCTTCGCGATTGCGGAGACCTTCGCCCCAAGCCGGCGCGGCACGGCACGGCAAGCT
Organism: Alphaproteobacteria bacterium; assembly: GCA_965248765.1. GTDB lineage: Bacteria > Pseudomonadota > Alphaproteobacteria > VGEJ01 > VGEJ01 > CBDFKF01. The sequence continues at coordinate 1,191,340 of CBDFKF010000004.1, read as the reverse complement.
TGGGTCGTCGCTGGCTCACCAACATTGCGATCTTCATGTTGGGCCAGGCCTGCCTCCGGCTGCTCGTTCCGATCTCGGCGCTGGCGGTGGCCCATGCCGCGGCGCACATGGACTTCGGGCTGTTGTCGCTGGCCGTGCTGCCCGGGGCCGTGACGATCGCTCTCGGGATGGTGTTGCTCGACTTTTGGAAGTACGCCGAGCATCGCTTGATGCACGCGGTTCCTCTCCTGTGGCGATTTCATTCGGTTCACCACGCCGATCCCGACGTCGATTTCACAACGGCAGAACGACATCATCCCGTTGAGGCCCTGTTCGGCGGCGGCGGTTTCCTGCTGGCTGTGTTCCTCCTCGGGGTACCGCCTTTGGCCGTGGTGTTGTACGTACTCATCGCCGCGGTCGTGGCTGTCTTGGCGCATGCCAACATCCGGCTGCCGAACGCAATGGACCGCGCGCTCAGAAAGGCGATGGTGACGCCTGCCGTGCGCGTGGTGCACCATTCCGCCGAGCGGCGCGAGACCGACAGCAATTTCGGCATTGTGCTCACGCTGTGGGACCGGATGTTGGGCACCTATCGCGGGCCGACCGAGGCTGCCGATCGTGCGCGGGTGCTCGGCCTTGAGTATTTCCGCGACCAGCGTGACACCCGGCTCGACCGCGTGCTGGTGCTGCCGTTCCTGCGCATCGGCAATGACCGGCCACCGCTCGCCGCGCCGCGCGCCGCCGATCCGGCGGCCACGTGAGTATCGCGGCGGATCACCGAGAGGGCCTGGCGGCGGCCCCGGTCGAAGGCTCGACGGCGGTGCATCCCTGGCTGCCGGCGCTCGGTGCGATGGCTCTCGGTATCGCCGGCCTCGTCGGCCTCCACGCCGCCACTGTCGCCGCGATGGCCGCAACGTGGGCCAGCACGACGACGTACCAGTACTGTTGGGCGGTCCTGCCGACCCTTGGCTATCTGCTCTGGCACAACCGGCACAGACTGGCGATGCTGCCGCCCGCGGCGAGTATTTTCGGGGTTGTTGCGGCGAGCTTGAGCGCCCTGCTGCGGCTCGCGGCCGACTTGCTCGACGTCGCCGAGGGCCGCCAGCTCGCTCTCCTTGGATCAATCGCAGCAGTCGTGCTCGCCGCGGTGGGATGGCGGGTGTTCAGACGGTTGGTGCCATTCGTGGCACTGCTCTCGTTGCTGATCCCGACCGGCGAGTTCCTCCTCGTCCCCTTGAGGCGCGTGACGGTGGCGATCCTCGAAGGCTTCGCAGCGGTCTCCGGGCTGCCGTTCGCCAAGGATGGCTTTACCGTCCATTTCGGCACCAACCGATACGTCGTGGTCGATGCGTGCGGGGGTCTGCCGTTCGTCTTGGTCGGTCTATTCCTCGGCCTCACCTTTGCGCTGTTGCTCTATCGCAGCCTCGGCCGGATCGTCGCGCTCACCGTCGCCGGCGCCGCTTTCGGTATCCTCGCCAACGGCATCCGCGTCATCGCCATCGTGACGATCGATCTCGTTCGCGGCACCCAGCTCGACCTTGTCAGTCACGGCTATTTCCAATGGGCCTCGCTTGCCGCGGCCATGATGCTGTTGGTGGGGTTGTTCGCACTATTGCGGCCCGAAGACGCGCCCGTGCGAACGGCCGAGCCGCCCAGCCCTCGGCGCCAGTCGTCGGCACGTCCGCGCGCCCGGGTCGCGGCCTACGCACTGCTCGCGGCAGCCGTCGCCGCGTCGGCCCCTTATCTTCTCGTGGAGCAGCCGCAATCCTCGCAGGCGACCACCGTCGCGCTGCTTCCGGCAGATCTCGCGGGCTGGCGGCGACAAGATCGGGATACGGACTGGGCGCCGGCGGCACGCCGTGCTAGTCACCTGGCACTGAAGTAAGTTTCAGTTATAGTGGCCATCGGGATGTGACAACGGAGGTCATTGCGATGGCACGCGGTATGGGCCGGCCGCTGGCGGCGCTGGTTTTGAGCGATGAGGAGCGGTCCTTTCTGGAGGCACAGGTTCGTCGGCACCGGGTCGCGTGCTCGATGTCGGATCGCTGCCGCATGATCCTGCGCTGCGCGGACGGTCTGAGCAACAAGGCAGTGGCGGCTGAGCTCGGCGTAAGCGCGCATACCGTGGGCAAGTGGCGCCGGCGCTTTGTCAGAGAGCGCATCGACGGATTGTCGGACGACCCCCGGCCGGGGCGCCCGCGGACCATCGAGGACAGCAAGGTGGCCGAGGTGATCGAGCGGACGCTCGCCACGAGACCGGCAGACGCGACCCATTGGTCGCTGCGCTCGATGGCCGGCGAGACCGGACTTTCCCACACGACGATCTGGCGCATCTGGGGCGCATTCGGCTTGCAGCCTCATCGGGTGGAGACGTTCAAGCTGTCCAGCGATCCGCACTTCGTGGACAAGGTGCGCGACATCGTAGGCCTGTATCTGTCGCCGCCGGACCGCGCGCTGGTGCTCTGTGTCGACGAGAAAAGCCAGATCCAGGCGCTCGACCGCAGCCAGCCGGTCCTGCCGATGCTGCCGGGCGCGCCCGAGCGGCGCACCCACGATTACAAGCGCAACGGCACCACCTCGCTGTTCGCCGCCCTTGATGTCGCCACCGGCTCCGTCATCGGCAAGTGCTACCGGCGCCACCGGGCCAGGGAGTTCCTCGACTTCCTGAAGCTGATCGATGCCCGCGTGCCTGACGATCTGGACATCCACATCGTCATGGACAACTACGCCACCCACAAGACGGCGGCGGTCAAGGCCTGGCTGGCCCGGCGGCCGCACTGGCATGTCCACTTCACGCCGACCTCTGCGTCGTGGATCAATCAGGTCGAACGCTGGTTCGCCGAGTTGACGCGCAAGCAGTTGCAGCGTGGCGTGCACACCTCGACCCGCCAACTCGAAGCCGACATCCGGGCCTTCATCGAAAAGCACAACGAAGACCCCAAGCCCTTCAAGTGGGCCAAGTCCGCTGACTACATCCTCGCCGCCGTCAAGCGCTTCTGCCTCAGGGTCCAACAAAACTTATGCCACGAACTTTAGATTCACGTGACTAGCTCACAAAAGCATTCCCAGTGATGTGCCCGCGCCTCACAGCTGGCAGCAGGGCGGAACCGACATTTACGTGGCCGCTGCCACAGGCCATCGCGACAAAGTGACCGGCGGCAACGTCGATCTGACTGGCGGCAAGGACTGGATGCCCGCGACAAGACGGACGCTCGAGGCATGCGCTGGTGACGAGTGCTTTGCGGTCCAGCACATCAAGCTGCTACGACGCAAAAGTGATCGAGTTCGACACGTGTATACGACTCACGCGCTGGGGCCCGATGTGGTGTTTTCTCCGGCCGCGCTGCGGCTTGGTCGCGCCTGGTCGCGGCTTCAGGGGGCACCGTTGACGGCCCGCCTCCTCGTCGTTGCAAGCGAAAGCGCGGACGGCCTCCAGTCGGGCGATGTTGCCGCGGCGATGCGGGCTCTGGCCGGCAGCTGAGACATCGGCGATCGACCGAGGCCAACTCTCCTCTCACCAGCCAGCCATCGCGGCTATGCACCGCCGTGATCGGCTGGCGTCACCGCCTACCGCCACCGAACATTCATTTGTTCGTAGCGAATCCCTCAAGGGTTATCCGCGCCGTCGGAGGACAGTCGATTTTGACGGTCGATGGCCACCCTGACAGCGCTCGCTCGCTATTCGCATGCCCGGCAAGGTTGTAGTTGGTATTGTGGGCGCAACGAATGGGGAGGCTAGCGAATGGCGCAGCTCAAAGTCTGCACGTGGAACATCGAGTGGCTCGACAAGTTGTTGGACAAGATGGCGAGTCCGCCTGGACTCGGTGCATCCGCAGGGGTTCGGCGGTCGTTTGACGATGCCCAAGCCCGCCTGCGCGCGATTCGAGACGAAATCCAAGAGATAGACGCCCATGTCCTACGTGTCATTGAGGGCCCCAATGGCGAACAGGCGATCAATGATTTTTGTCGGACGCATCTTGGAGGCACCTACGTTCCGGTCCTTCTGCCCGAGGGCAGCTATCGTCAGAAGGGGCGGCAATGGATCTGGTTCCTGGTTCGCCCGGCCCTGGCCGCGCAAGCCCAACTCCACGATCCAGCGGTCTGGCAGACCTACACCCGCGCCGAATCCACCAGGCGCCACGGGATCAACTGGACCCATGGCAAGACGTGGCCCGTCAACAAGTGGGGCGAGGTCACGACGACCAAACACAGTCACTACCGTCATCCGCAGGTTATGCGACTTGGCTGGCAAGGCGTTCCACTCGAGTTCATCGGGGCGCACCTGAAATCCAAATTTGTTCGGGTCGGCCGATACAATCCCGAGTCGCCGGACGACCCCCGTCATCGCGAATTTATCGAAAAAGCGATCGAGGCTCGGATCAAGCTGGCCACCGAGGCGGCCGACATCCGCTATTATCTCGGGCACCGTTTCGGTCAGGAAACCGACCCGGCGATCTTCCTGATGGGCGATTTCAACGACGGACCGGGCAAGGAGCTCTTCGAGCGCCAGTACCTTTTCTTCGACCTGATCTCAAACCTGCAGGGCGATGTCTTCTTCGCGCGCAAGTTCCTCAATCACGCGCTGTTCGATTACCCAGACGATTTGCGTTGGTTGGTCTTTTTCCGGGATCGAATCGATCCTGATCGGCGCCCGGAAATCCTGCTCGACCATATTTTGTTCACCCAGGCGTTGGTCAACAACCGTCTGCCCGTCTCGGTCAATCCGGGAGGGGCGCGCGTCGAGCACGAAGTCCATGACCGCATCAATGCCGGGCTGACTAACAATCAGAAGACAAGCGACCACCGACCGGTGTCGTGTTTCATTGACGGTTGAGCAGCGACAGCTGCGCGTCCCTTGCGCGCGCCGCTTCGGCGACGGTCGGCGCTTGACGGTTTTCGAGGCATTCTGGGCTTGAGGCGCGTATCCCGCGCGCTCTCACAGCGTCCGGCCCGTTCAGCCCATGAGCTCGCGATAGACATCGAGCGTGCTCGCGCACATCTGCTCGGCGGTGTAGCGGCCGCAGATGTGCGCGCGCGCCGCCGCCGCGAGGTCGGAGCGGGCGCCGGAATCGAGCGCTAGAGCTTCGCCGATCGCCCGTGCCATGTCGCCGGCATCGCCGGGCTTCACCAGCCACCCGCCGCGCCCCGGGATCACCGTCTCGCGCGCCCCGCCGTGGTCGGTCGCCACCACCGGCCGGCCCATCGCCTGGGCTTCCGCCGCGATGCGGCCGAACGCCTCGGGCTCGATCGAGGCCGAGACCACCACGTCGGCCAGCATGTAGGCGGCCGCCATGTCGTCGCAGTGCCCGATGATGGCAACCGAGGATTCGAGGCCCCGCTCGATGATGCGCCGCCTGAGCTCAGCGCCGTAGCCGCCTCCAGCGCGGCCTCCACCCCCAGCGCGGCCCACGCCCGCCGCGCTGATGCCCGTCTGCTGCCCGCCGGCACCGACCAGCAGACAGCGCACATCGTCGCGGTCGAGCTGGGCGATGGCATCGATCAAGACCGCATGGCCCTTCCACCGGGCGAGCCGGCCCGGCAGCATCACCACCGGCACGCCATCGGGCAGGTGCCATTGGTCGACCAGGCGGATCATGCGCGCGGCGCTCACCGCGGTGGGATCGAACAGGCCGACATCGATGCCGCGGGGGATCGTCCTCAGCCGCCCGGCATCGACCCGGTACATCCCGCGCACGTGGCCGGCGATGAACTCCGAGATCGCGATCACCCGATCGCCCCTGGCCATGATGCCGTTGTACCAGCGCTTTAAGGGGTGGCCGGCGTTGTAGGTGCCATGGAAGGTGCTGACGAAGGGCCGGCCGGTACGCCGCGCCGCGGCCCGGGCGCTCCAGGCCGGGGCCCGGCTGCGGGCATGGACGATGTCGATGTCGTGCTCGGCAATCAGGGCGGCAAGCTGCCCGGCGTTGCGGCGCATGACGGCCGGGTTCTTGCTCTGCACCGGCATGATCACGTGGGCGGCGCCCGCGCGCTCGAGCTCGCGCACCATCGGCCCTCCGCTCGAGACCACCACGGCGCGCCAGCCGGCGGCGGCGATGGCGGCGGCGATGTCGACGGTGCCACGCTCGACCCCGCCGGCCTCCAGGGCCGGCAGCACCTGCAACACCCCCGGGCTGCGACTCGGCCCAGGCGTTGGCACGGCCTCGATGCTAGACTCGCTCGGCATATCCTCGTGTCGCGGTGACGCGGCCGGGTCCTCGCTTGGCTTCAGGTTACGAAACGGTGTCAACACCCGCCGCCGCGCCCGCAATCGTGAGACGCCCCGACGGCACGACCATCGCCTATCACGCGACCCCGGGCAACACACCCGGCGTGATGTTCTGCGGCGGCTTCGCCTCGGACATGTCGGGGACCAAGGCCACGGCGCTCGAGGCGGCCTGCCGCCACTTGGGCCGCGCGTTCGTGCGCTTCGATTATCGCGGCCATGGCGTTTCCGGCGGCACGTTCGCCGAGGGCACCATCGGCGCCTGGGCCGATGATGCGATCGCGGTCTTTGATACCGCGACCGCCGGTCCGCAGGTGGTGGTGGGCTCGAGCATGGGTGGCTGGATCATGTTGCTGGTGGCGCTCGCCCGGCCCGAGCGCATCAAGGGTCTGGTCGGGCTTGCGCCGGCGCCCGATTTCACCGAGGACCTGTTGTGGGCGCGCTATGGCGAGACCGAGCGCCACGCGCTCGAGACCGAGGGCTTCTGGCGCGAACCCTCGGACTACGGCGAGGAGCCCTACGTCATCACCCGCCGGCTGATCGAGGAGGGGCGCGAGCATCTGTTGCTGCGCGGCCCCATCGATATCTACTGCCCGGCCCGGCTGATACACGGTATGCGAGATTCCGATGTGCCCACAACACAATCATTGCGATTGGTGGAGGCGCTATCTTCCCCGGACGTGTGTGTCACCTTTGTTAAGCATGGCGACCATCGCCTATCGGAGCCGGTCGACCTCGTGCGCATGATCTCGACCGTCGAGACGCTGTGTCAAGAAGTCGCGGCGAGCGCTTCGAGTCCGAGTCGGTAGTTGGGGTAGGCGAGCCGCACGCCGAGCTCATCCTTGATCCGCTGGTTGCAGACCCGCCGGTTATCCGCATAGAAGCTCCGCGCCATCGGCGTGAGCTCGGCCTTGTCGAGCGGGACGAGCGGCGGCGGCTCCACCCCCAATAACTCGCAGGCATACTCGGTGACGGTCGCGGCCGAGGTCGGCTCGTCGTCGCAGACGTTGTAGACCGCGCCCGGATCGGGCCTGGCCATCGAGGCCGCCAGCACCGTCGCGATGTCCTCGACATGGACGCGCGAGAAGACCTGGTCGGGCTTGTCGATACGGCGGGCGCGGCCGGCCCGCACCGCTTCGAGCTGGTTGCGGCCCGGCCCATAGATCCCCGCCAGACGAAAGATATGCACCGGCACGCCGGCCTGCTCCCACAGCGCCAGCCAGCCGTCCTCGGCGGCGACCCGGCGAGCGCTTCTCGCGCCGCTTGGCCGCCGCTCGGATTGCTCGTCGACCCAGCCGCCCGCCCGGTCGCCGTAGACGCCGGTGGTCGAGAGATAACCGAGCCAGGTCAGCTCACGCATCGCCGCGATCGCCGCACTGTGGTGGTCGAGCACCAGATCGCCTTGCGAATCCGGCGGCACCGAGCTCAACACGTGCGTGGCCGCGCTCAGCACGCCGGGATCGTCAAGCGGTCGGTTGCGGTCGAACAGGTAGGCCTCGATCCCGCGCTCGCGGAGTTGCCCCTGCTTCTCCACGTCGCGGCAGGTACCGACGACCGACCAGCCCTCAGCCTGCAGGCGCCCAGCCAGGAAGAGCGCGGTGTAGCCGAGGCCGAAGCAGAACAGCCGGTTCACCGGCTCCATTCGGCGCGCACGGCCGGTTCGGTCTCGTGCGGCAAGTGCCGGTCGCGCAGGCGGCCCACGGTCGTCTGATCGGCCAGCTCGCGGACCGCCCATACGGCCATCGCCCGCACCAGCGCTGAGCCATCGTCGAGACGCGCCGCGGCCACCGCCGCGAGCGCGGCATCGCCCGAGTTGCCGAGCGCGATCAGAACATTGCGCACGAAGCGATCGCGACCGGTGCGTTTAACCGCGGTCCCGGCGAACAGTCGGCGGAAGCCGGCGTCGTCGAGGCGGGTAAGCTCGGTAAGGAGCGGCCCGGTCAGTTCGGCTCGGGGATGGAAGGCCGCCTCGCGCGCCGCGCTCGCGTATTTGTTCCATGGGCATACTGCGAGGCAGTCATCGCAGCCGTAAATGCGGTTACCCATCGGCTTGCGGAATTCGGCTGGGATGTGGCCCTTGTGCTCGATCGTGAGGTAAGAGATGCAGCGGCGCGCATCGAGCTGGTAAGGCGCCGGGAAGGCATCGGTCGGGCAGACATCGAGGCAAGCCCGGCACGATCCGCAGTGATCGGTCTCCGCGTCATCCGGCTTGAGCACCAGGGTGGTGAACAGGGCGCCGAGGAACAGCCATGAGCCGTGCTGCCGCGAGACCAGGTTGGTGTGTTTGCCCTGCCAGCCGATCCCGGCGCGGGCGGCCAGCGGTTTCTCCATCACCGGTGCGGTATCGACGAACACCTTGACCTCCGTGCCGAAGGTCGCCGCCGTCCAGCGCCCGAGCGCCTTGAGCCGCTTCTTGATCACGTCGTGATAGTCGCGGCCGCGCGCATAGACCGAGAGGGTGGCGCGGTCGCGCGCGCCGAGCAGGGCCAACGGGTCGTGGTATGGCCCGTAGTTCATCCCGACGACGACGATGCTGCGCGCGTCTGGCCACAGTGCGAGCGGGTCGGCCCTCCGTTCCGCCTTGGTGGCGAGCCAATCCATGTCGCCGTGCCAGCCGGCGGCGAGAAAACGGCGGAGGCGATCCGCGGCCGCCACGGTCGTCCCTGGTGTGGTGATGCCAACGGCCTCGAACCCGAGCTCGCGAGCCTGGGCCCGAACCCGCGCCTCGGCCGACGAGGAGGCACTGGCGCCCGCGTCGATGTGCTCAGAAATCGAGGTTGGCATAGGTCTTCGGCGGCGGCAGCCCCGGAATGTGATCAGTGAGGATCGGGCGTACGCTCGGCCGTGACTTGATGCGCGCGTACCATTCCTTGGCCGGCGGATGCTCCTCCCAGGATACATCGCCGAGATAGTCGAGCGCTGAGAGCTGCGCGGCCGCTGCGATGTCGGCCAGACCGAGCCGATCGCCACCGAGCCAGCGGCGGCGCTCGGCCAAGTAACCGATGTAGTCGAGGTGATAGCCAATGTTCTCTTTGCCGGCACGGATCGCCGCGGTGTCGGGCGCGCCACGTCCAAGGAAGCGCTTGTCGAACTTCTCGTTCAGGAGGTTGACCGTCACCTCGTGATGAAATTTCTCGTCGAACCAAGACACCAGCCGCCGCGTTTCGGCACGCGCCAGGGGATCATCGCCGATCATCGGTGGTTCGGGGTAGGCCTCGTCGAGATACTCGCAGATGGCAATCCGGCCGGTGATCGCGGCGCCGTTCGGCTCGATCAGCACAGGCACTTCGCCAGCCGGATTGAGTTTCAGGAACTCCTCACGCCGCTCCCATTCCTTCTCGATGACGAGCTCGAAATCGAGCCCTTTCTCGCCCAGGAGAATTCGTACCTTGCGACAGGGCGGAGACAGCCACAGGTGATACAGGGCACGCACAAGCGATCGCTCACGCGCGCGCGGCGGTCGGGCGGTCCGCAAGCGGGTGCTCGAGGCGGTCGACCATCTCGAGCGGGCACACCTGCCAGAATTTCCCGATCTCTAGATCCCAGTGGGTGAGGAGCTGGGCAGCGAAGGCCGACTGGGTGTTGGCGATGTGTCTCTGGACGTGGTCCCTGCAGAAAGCGTCCCAATACGATGTGGCGATGCGCTGCCACAGTACGTGGTCGTCGTTGATATGGCTCTCGAAGCTGCCGTCGGAATCGTACACAAACGCCATGCCGCCCGTCATTCCGGCAGCGAAGTTGTCGCCGACGGGCCCGAGAACGACGACCACGCCGCCCGTCATGTACTCGCAACCGTTGGTGCCGCACCCCTCGACGATCGCAACTGCTCCGGAATTGCGGACCGCGAACCGCTCTCCAGCCTGACCGGCGGCGAAGAGCTGGCCTGACGTTGCGCCGTAGAGGACGGTGTTGCCGAGAATTACGTTCTCGTTGCTCTTGAGTGGGCTCGATGGCATCGGGCGCACGATAACCGTACCGCCGGACAGGCCCTTGGCCACATAGTCGTTGGCCTCGCCGAACACCTCGAGCCTGAGGCCCTGTACGGCGAAGGCGCCCAGCGACTGTCCGGCTGAGCCTCGCAGGCGGATGGTGATGTGACCGGGCTGCAGCCCGGTCATGCCGAAGCGCCGCACGATCTCGGAGGAGAGCTTGGTGCCGATCGCGCGCTGGGTGTTCCGGATGTTATAGGCAAGCTGCATCTTCTCGCCCGAATCGAAGGCGCTCTGGCTATCCACGACCATCTGCGCATCAAGCGTCTCCGGCACCTCGTTGCGGCCTTCGATGCTGCAATAGGGGGGATGCGGACCAGGATCGGCCTGGACCAAGAGCGGGTTGAGGTCGAGGTCGTCTAGCTCCGGACTGCCTCGGCTGACCTGGCTCAGCAGGTCGGTACGACCGATCACCTCCTGGAGCGACCGCGCGCCGAGCGAGGCCAGGATCTCACGCACCTCCTCGGCGATGAAGCTGAAAAGATTGACGACCTTCTCTGCGGTTCCCTCGAACTTCTCCCTCAGGCGCGGATCCTGGGTGCAGATGCCGACAGGGCAGGTGTTGCTGTGGCATTGCCTGACCAGGATGCACCCCATGGCCACGAGCGACGTGGTGCCCACCCCGTACTCCTCGGCGCCCATCAGCGCCGACATGACGACATCTCGGCCGCATTTAATGCCGCCGTCGGCGCGCAGGCGGACATGATGACGCAGGCGGTTGAGGGTGAGGACTTGGTGTACCTCGGTCAGGCCCATCTCCCACGGCACCCCGGCATACTTGATGCTGCTCTGCGGGCTGGCCCCGGTTCCACCCGAGTGACCTGAAATGAGGATGACGTCGGCCTTGGCCTTGGCGACGCCGGCCGCGATCGTGCCGATGCCAGCTTCGGCGACGAGCTTCACGCACACCTGGGCGATCGGATTGATCTGCTTTAGGTCGTAGATGAGCTGAGCCAGATCCTCGATCGAGTAGATATCGTGGTGCGGCGGCGGCGAGATCAGCGTGACCCCTTCGGTGGAGTGCCGTAAGCGCGCGATTTCGGCGGTGACTTTGAAGCCGGGGAGCTGCCCGCCTTCACCAGGTTTGGCACCCTGGGCTATCTTGATCTCGATCTCGGTACAGGCGTTCAGGTACTCAGCGGTCACGCCGAACCGCGCCGAGGCAATCTGCTTGACGCGAGAATTGGCATTGTCGCCGTTCGGCCGCGGCGTGGCTCGATCAGGATTCTCACCACCCTCGCCGCTGCAGGAGGCGGCACCGATGCGGTTCATGGCGATCGCCAAAGTCTCGTGCGCCTCTTTCGAAAGCGCGCCATGGGACATACTGCCGCTGCCAAAACGTCGGCGGATGTCGGTGATCGACTCGACCTCCTCAAGTGCCACCGGCGGTCCCTTGGGATCGAAGTCCAAGAGGTCTCGCAGATTGACCGGCGGGAGTTCGGCCAAGCCTTTGCTATAGCGCTTGTAGAGGCTGTACGAATCGCGACTGACAGCAGACTGAAGGACGTGAATGAGTTGTCCGTCGAAGCCGTGCACTTCGCCGCCTTGTCGGTGGCGGTAGAGACCGCCGATCGGTAACGTCTCGACCTCGCCGTCGAAGGCGCGTTCGTGCAGAGCGAGGACCTTGCTCTGGATACCGGGAAGACCGATGCCGGAGATCCGTGAGCTAACGCCGGGAAAGAACTCGGCCACGAGCGAGCGCGAGAGACCCACCGCCTCGAACATCCGCCCGCCGCGGTAGGAGCTCAGCACCGAGATCCCCATTTTTGAGATGATCTTCAGGAGGCCCTGCTCGACCGCATCACGCGAGCGCCCGACACACGCCGCGAGACTTTCGCCGGGAAAGAGGCCTCGGTTGTGGAGGTCCCCGATCGTTGCCTCGGCGAGATAGGCGTTCACTGTTGTCGCGCCGAGGCCAATCAGTACAGCAAAGTAGTGGACGTCGAGGCACTCGGCCGAACGCACATTGAGCGAGGTGAAGGTCCGCAGCCCCTCGCGAACGAGGTGCGTGTGCACGCCCCCCGCGGCCAGAATCATAGGGACGGCGGCGTGCTCTGGTCCTACTTGCTCGTCAGTGATGAAGAGGTGGGCGCACCCGCCACGCACCGCATCTTCGGCCTCCGCGCGGATGCGATTGAGGGCAACACGCAAGCCGTCATCGCCGTCCGTAACCGCGAACGTCGCGTCGATCTCCACTGCATCCTCACCGAGTCGGCTCCGCAGCGCGCGGTAATCGTCATTTGAGAGAAGCGGAGATTCGAACAGTAGAATCTGGGTCTGGCTCGAGTCCTCATCTAGCACGTTGCCGAGATTGCCGAGGCGGGTCTTGAGCGACATCACCCGCTTTTCCCGCAGCGAATCGATCGGCGGATTGGTAACCTGACTGAACTTCTGTCGAAAGAAGTGGTGGAGGCCGCGGTAGCGCGAAGAAAGGACTGCGAGCGGTGTGTCATCGCCCATCGAGCCGACCGGCTCCCGCCCTTCCTCGGCCATCGGCCGGAGGATCAACTCGATTTCCTCGACGGTGTGGCCCGCCGCGAACTGGCGCGCCCGCAGTTCCTGGCGCGGCCAGGGGCGGTCTTCGCTCGGTTCGGCGCGCGGCAACGCGGCGCTGCTCGTGATGTTCTGAACCCATTCACCATAGGGGTGAGCAGCCGCTAGCTCGTCCTTGATCTCGCGGTCGTGGCAAAAGCGACCTTGGGTGAGATCGACGCCGACGATCTCGCCGGGACCTACCCGCCCTTTCTCGACGATCTGCGCTTCGGCGAGCGGGACCATGCCTGCTTCCGAGCCGACAAACACAAGGCCGCCATCGGTGACCGTGTAACGCAGTGGCCGCAGGCCGTGGCGGTCCATACCGGCGATTACCCATCGGCCGTCCGTCGCCGCGATCGCCGCCGGGCCATCCCAGGGCTCCATGATGCAGTTGCTGTAGCTGTAGAGCGCGCGATGGGACTCGGCCATCGTCGTTTTGTTCGACCACGATTCCGGAATCAGCACGATTTTGGCAAGTGGCGCCGGGCGCCCGGCGTGGACCAATACCTCGAACACGGCATCGAGGGCCGCCGAATCGGAACTGCCGGCCTGGATGATGGGCTTGATGTCGCCAGCATGCTCGCCGAAAGCGTCCGAGGCCATGCGGATCTCATGACTCATCATCCAGTTTACGTTGCCGCTCAAGGTATTGATTTCGCCGTTGTGGGCGAGCATCCGGAAAGGCTGCGCCAACCGCCAAGTCGGGAACGTGTTGGTGGAGTAGCGCTGGTGGAAGATCGCGAAATTGGAGACAAAGCGGCTGTCGAGCAGGTCGGGATAAAACGCCGTCAGCTGTTCGGCGAGGAACATTCCCTTGTAAATGACTGAGTTACACGAGAGCGAGCACATGTAGAACTCGCTTATGTGGGCATCGAGCACTGCCTGCTCGATGCGGCGGCGCACGATGTAGAGGTCGCGCTCGAAGTCGGAGTCACTAACGCCGCGCCGGTTGTCGATCATCACTTGCTCGATCTCCGGGCGGGTCGCATTGGCGATCTCCCCGACCACGGACGGGTCGACCGGCACCTGCCGCCAGCCGTAAATCGAGTAGCCAAAGCGCAGGATCTCGCTCTCAACAATACTGCGGCAGGTCTCTTGCGCCACGAGATCGGTCTTAGGCAGGAAGACCATGCCGATAGCGCAGCGACCGGACATCGGCTCATGGCCGGTTCGGGCAATGTGCTCCTTGAAGAAGCCCTGCGGAATCTGGACGTGGATGCCGGCGCCATCGCCCGTCTTGCCGTCGGCATCGACGGCGCCGCGATGCCACACCGCCTTCAACGCGTCAATCCCGGCTTCGACGACAGCGCGCGTCGGTTCGCCATTGATGGCGGCGACGAAGCCGACGCCGCAGCTGGCATGCTCATGTGTCGGATCGTAAAGGCCGAAGCGCTCTAGGTGAGCGGCGTTCCGGCGCCAGCGCTCCACTAACTCAGTCACATCTGTCATTGGGCGGGCCGTCACGGCTAAGAGGCCGCCATAAGGACTGGTGTGTGGCCCGCCATTTTCGCGCCAAGGTACCCGTGGATCGATTCGCTGGCCATCCGGGCATCACGGATAGCCCACACCACCAGAGAGGCGCCACGGATGATATCGCCGGCGGCGAAGACGCCGTCGAGCGAGGTGGCGAGGGTTTGGAAGTCCGCTTTGATCGTGCCCCAGCGCGTCAGCTCAAGCGCGGGTTCATTGAACATCGTGCCTAGGTCCTCTGGATCGAAACCCAAGGCCATGATGACGAGGTCGGCATCGAGGGCGAAGCTCGACCCTGGGACCGACTCGGGCACTTGCCGGCCGGTCGAATCGGCGATACCGAGCCGCATCCTGAGTGCTCGCACGGCCTTCGCGGTGCCACTACCAAGGATAGCCTCCGGTGCCGATAACCAAACGAACTCGACCCCTTCCTCCTCTGCGTGTCTGACCTCGCGCATTGAGCCCGGCATGTTCGCTCGATCGCGGCGATAAAGGCACCTAACTGCCGCCGCCCCCTGCCGCACCGCGGTACGCACACAGTCCATAGCGGTATCGCCGCCGCCGATGACGACTACATTCTTCCCCGCGGCGTTGAGTGTGCCGTCGTCGAATGCTGGCACCGCATCGCCTAGGCCTTTGCGGTTGCTTGCTGTCAAGTACGTCATAGCGGGGAACACGTTGCCGAGGCCAACGCCCGGCGCGGTGAGTTCGCGCGGTTGATAGACGCCGGTTGCGATGAGGACGGCATCGTGGCGCGCGCGAAGCTCGGCAAAGCTGATGTCGACGCCTACCTCGACGTTGCAGCAGAAACGGACGCCACCCTCCTCCAGGAGCGTGGTGCGCCGCTGCACGGCGTCTTTCTCCAGCTTGAAGTTCGGAATGCCATAGATGAGAAGGCCGCCGACGCGGTCATAGCGATCGTAGACGACGACCTGATAGCCCTTGCCGCGCAGTTGCTCGGCCGCGGACATCCCGGCGGGTCCTGCTCCGAGAATGCCGACCGATTCAGCACGTTCGCTGACAGGTTGCGGCGGTCGTACCCAGCCGTTCGCGAAAGCGGTCTCGACGATATAGTTCTCAACGGCGCCTATGGTGACCGTGCCAAAGCCCCTCTCGATGACGCAGTTGCCTTCGCACAGGCGGTCCTGCGGGCAAATGCGCCCACACACCTCAGGCATGTTGTTGGTGGAGGCGGCCATTTCGTAGGCCTCCTCCAGACGGCCCTCGGCGGTGAGTTTCAGCCAATCTGGAATGTTGTTGTGCAGCGGGCAGTGAACCTGGCAGAACGGAATGCCACATTGGGAGCACCGCGAAGCCTGTATCGCGGCTCGCTCGACCTCAAAGTCATCGAAAATCTCGCGGAAGTCGTGTACGCGCGCATCCGTTGCTCGTTTTTCGGGCATCTCCGGCTTGACGCCTACGAAGTTCAGCATACGCTCGGTCACGATCTCCCCGCTCTATGCCAATGACGATACCCAATTATGTCAGAAAGTGTGACCTAAATGAAGAGGTCGCCGAGTAGTGGAGCGACCGCGCCTGACCGAAATTCTCACGAACAGAAAACTAGTCCCAAATCGGCCCTAATATTTGGGCAGAAGCTTTCAGTCCATGGACCCGCCTGATCGACGCTCTTTTGATGCTATAACCGCGACCAATCTTTCTGTCACGTTGCGCCCAACCGATGAGTCTCCTGCATCTCGCCGTTCTGGCCGTAGTCCAAGGCATCACGGAGTTTCTGCCGATCAGCTCCTCGGGGCATCTCATTTTGATTCCTGCGATAACCGGTTGGCCGGACCAGGGGCTAATGCTCGACGTTGCTGTGCACGTTGGCACCCTTGGTGCGGTGTTGGTGTACTTCCACCGCGATGTCTGGCTGATGCTGCGCGGACTCGTCCACTTCGCACTAGGGCGTCGAACAGCTCCGGGCGGCCGGCTTGCCGGCCACGTCATCATTGCCACCGTTCCCGTGGTGCTGGTCGGCACCGTGATGCACGTGACCGGCGCCATGGATCTGCTGCGCGGCGCTGCCGTAATCGGCGCGACTATGCTCGGGTTCGGCATCGCGCTGTTTTTTGCCGATGTGTTCGGAATGACTGTGCGCCGCCTGGATCACCTGACAGGCCGCAGCGCGCTTTTGATCGGTCTCGCCCAGGTCCTGGCGCTGGTACCCGGAACGAGCCGTGCCGGTATTACCATTACGGCCGCCCGCATCCTGGGTTTCGAGCGCCGCGAGGCAGCCCGTTTCTCAATTCTCATCGCGATACCTGCCATTCTCGGCGCGGGCGTCTTGCAAGGAGCGGAACTCTGGCAACGCGGCGATGTCGAACTCGGGTATGACGCCCTCCTGGCCGCCGCACTGGCATTTGCGTCGGCCCTGTTGGCGGTGGCGGCGATGATGGTGTGGCTGCGCCGGGCGAGCTATGCGCCGTTCGTCATTTACCGCATCGTGATCGGGGTAGCGCTCCTGGCCTGGGTCTGGTCGTAACGTATCAAACGGCCTGATGGGACTCGCTCGCGCCCGCGCGGCGATAGCGCCGTAGGTAGCTGGCAACGATCCCCTCGGCGGGAGTTGGCGTGATGCCGAGATCGGCCAAGGTCAACGCATCGAAGGCGACGACGCTGTCGCGCTCGAGCGAGCTGACTTGATCGCGTGTCATCGGCGGGTTCGGGACCAACTGGAGCACCGTTCCGAGGGCACGCGCTAGGGGAAATGGGACGGGCAGAAGAAGCCGCCGATGGCCAGTGATTGCAAGGATCATTTCGAGGACCTCGCGGAAATTAAGGATGCGGGGTCCGCCGAGTTCGTAGGTGCGGCCCGCCGCCGCCGGATCCCCCAGTGCGGCCATGATGCCGTCGGCGACATCGCCGACATAAACAGGTTGGAAGCGCGTCTCGCCGCCGCCAATGAGCGGCAGCGCCGGCGAGAGCCGCGCCAGCGCGGCGAAGCGGTTGAAGAAATCGTCTTCGGGGCCGAAGACGATGCTGGGTCTGATAATCGTCGCCGCAGGAAGCTCGCGGCGAACATTCGCTTCGCCAAAGGCCTTGGAGCGCCCGTAGGCCGCCGGGGAGGCCTCGTCGGCTCCGATCGCAGAGATGTGGATCAATCGTCCGACACCCGCTTTCGCGGCGGCCGTCGCGACCCGCGCCGCTCCGGTGGCATGGATCTCGGAGAAGGTCTGGCGCCCCGATTCGTGCAGGACACCGACAAGGTTGACGACAGCGTCGGCGCCGGTGACGGCGGCCGTCACGGATGGCTCGTTCCGCAGATTGGCTTGGGTCGCCGCGATCTGCCCGACGTCGCCCATCGGCTGCAGAAAGCCGGCAGCTTCGGGACGCCGAGTCGCCACGCGAATACGGGCGCCGCGGCGCGCCAGCCGCTGTACAAGATGGCGGCCGATGAACCCTGAGCCGCCGAATACGGTCACCAACCGCTGGTCCATTTCGCTCCACTTCGTGCCCAGGGCCGGGCGCTTCGCGGCCACGCGTGGCGGCGATGATAGAGGGTTGGAGCCGGACAACAAGACCGCATTCGATGCCACCGTCGCGCCCCACCGCGGCAGGTCGCCCGTTGACATCGCCCATCGGCCGCCTTACGAGTTCTCACCACCCGGCCATCGGGTCGTCCTAGACCGCGGCCGGTGCCCAGGTGGCGGAATTGGTAGACGCGCTAGCTTCAGGTGCTAGTGGCCGTAAGGTCGTGGAAGTTCGAGTCTTCTCCTGGGCACCATCGCACCTCTACGGTGTCGTCATTGGCCATTGAATTGCACAAAGGAGATCTGCCGGCCGGCGTTGGCTTCGGTGACATGGTAGCTATCGACACCGAGACAATGGGCCTCGTTCCGCATCGCGATCGGCTGTGCCTTATTCAGTTGTCCGGCGGGGATGGCACTTGTCACCTCGTTCAGTTCGTGCGTGACGACCGCAGTTCTCTCGACTATACGGCGCCGAACCTCCGGGCCCTGCTGGCTGACGCGACTATCACCAAGCTCTTCCACTTCGCGCGCTTCGACGTGGCTGTGATCGCACATCACTTGGGGATCTGGTGCAGGCCGATCTATTGCACCAAGATTGCATCGAAGCTCTCGCGAACCTACACCGATCGGCACGGGCTCAAGGATCTTTGTCGGGCGCTCCTCGGTATCGAAATATCAAAACAGATGCAGCTGTCCGACTGGGGAAGCGAGGAGCTCACGCGCGAACAACTGGACTACGCGGCCGAGGATGTCCTTCATCTCCATGAATTGCGCGGGAAGCTCGACCGGCTGCTTGCGCGCGAAGGCAGAACGGAGATCGCAGCGGGCTGTTTTGACTTCCTGCCGATGCGGGCGCGGCTAGACCTCGAGGGCTGGCAAGGGATCGACATTTTTGAGCACTAAGGAGCACGTTCGTGGCCGCGTCCGGGCTCGGGGCGGTTGGCGCGGGGAGATTGCGTGACAAGGGCGCGAAGCGTTGATGCTCTCCCCACGGCCGACGCCGAGGGGCGCCGATCGGATCCTACGGACCTTGACATAGCGCGCGCGGTTCTACGCCATCTAGCCGCTGGTCTCGATGACTTGGCAGGGGCACTCGACGACCGGTTCGTCGCCGCCATGGATGAGTTCGCGCAGGTCACCGGGCGAGTGGTGGTCAGCGGCATGGGCAAGAGTGGCCATGTCGCGCGAAAGATTGCTGCGACGATGGCGTCGACCGGCACGCCGGCTTTCTACCTCCATCCCGGCGAGGCAAGTCACGGCGATCTTGGGATGATCGACAAGGACAAAGACCTCGTCCTCGTCCTTTCCAACTCCGGCGAGACGCCAGAACTCGCCGACCTTCTTGCCTATTGCAAGCGCTTCGGGATTCCGTTGATCGCGGTAGTCGGACGGGGCAAGAGCACGGTGGGCGATGCCGCAACAACAGCGCTGGTCATCCCGGCCATGCCTGAGGCAGGACCGCTCGGTCTTGCACCGACGACCTCGACCACGGCAATGATGGCGCTTGGCGACTGCCTTGCGCTCGCTTTAATGCAACGGCATGGGTTTACGGCGGGCAATTTCCGCGACCTCCATCCCGGCGGGCGTCTCGGCAGCTCGCTTCTTCGCGTGGCTGATATCATGCACGAAGGCGAGGCGGTCCCTACAGTCGGCGGTGCGACGAAAATGGGCGATGCCATCCTCACCATGACCGCTAAGGCCTTCGGCTGTGTTGGCATCATTGACGGCGAGCGCCTGGTTGGCATCATCACCGACGGCGATCTGCGACGGCATATGCAACCCGGTTTGCTCGAACGCCAGGTGGCTGACATCATGACGCCGTCGCCCAAGACGATCAGACCGCAGGCGCTTGCGGCTGAGGCCCTCGGCACGATGAACGAAAACACGATTACGAGCCTTTTCGTGTGTGAGGACGAGCGGCCCGTTGGCATCGTGCACATTCACGACTGCCTGCGGGCGGGTGTCGCATGACGGCTATCGGTTCGGTGACGCGCGGTAAGGGTCGCGGTCGTGCGCGGCTCGCGCTCCCGACCCGGCGCACCGGCACCGGCCAGCCACGCCGCTACAGCCGTTTCGTCGGCCTAATGAAATACGGGCTCCCGGCTGTTGCGGCAGCCCTTATCGGTGCCGTGATCGCGTGGCCCACTGCCTACGATCGGGTGAATGAGTTTCGCCTGTCCTACGCCCTGAGCGCGGCCGACTCCGGGCAGCCTGGGATGCTCAATGCCCGCTATGTCGGTGTTGACAAGGCAGACCGGCCGTTTGTGGTAACCGCCGATTCCGCCGTGCTCGATCCTGTCGACGCCGATCGCGTGAAGCTAACGGCACTGCAGGCGGACATGACGCTAAACGACGACAGCTGGATCACGCTTTTGGCCGAGCAAGGGGAATACGACCGGGAGCGCAAGATCCTCATTCTGTCAGATGAAGTCGATGTCTTCTCCGACCATGGTTACGAGTTCCATGCCAAAAGCACCCGAGTTCTCCTCGATTCCGGTACGGCCATCAGCGATCTGCCCGTTCACGGGCAGGGACCTCTCGGGACCGTGCGGGCCGATCGCTTTCGCGCATACGATCGTGGCCAGCGACTCTCGTTCGAGGGCGCCGTGCATGTGATCGTGTACCCCAATGGCGGCGAGGATGCCCGGGCAATCCCCTAGCCGACGGCGGCGCGTTTGGGTTGCATGCTTGGGCGTACTCGTCCTGACGGCAGGCTCGATCAGCTGGGCCGCCAAGCTCGCCGGAGAGGAGAGCCCACGCGGCGAGATCGATACATCGCAGCCGATCGAGATTACGGCCGATGCCCTGGAGATCGACCAGGGGCCGGGCCTCGCCGTCTTCACCGGGAACGTGAATGCAGTGCAGGGCGAGATGATCTTGCGCGCCGATACCCTCAAGGTGCACTACCGCGCCGACGGCGAAGAAGGCGACGTCGGGACGCAGGGCAGGATCTCGCGTATAGAGGCCTCGGGAGCGGTGTTCTTCGCGACGCCAAGCGCGACGGCACAGGGAAACCACGGGAACTACGATGTCGAGCAACGTATAGTGACGCTCGATGGAAGCGTCGTTCTCACCCGCGGCGAGAACGTGCTGTGGGGCAGCCGATTGGAATTGAACCTGGATACCGGACGTAGCAAGCTGTACAGCGATGAAGGCTCAAACGGACGAGTCCGAGGCCTCTTCGTCCCCGACGAGACGGAGCAGTGACATTGCACGCGTGCTGTGACAGGCGTCGCAGACGCCACGAGCCCGAGGTCTAGGATAGGTGCGTTGACGCATTATTCCGCTCGCGGCGGCGCACCATCGGAACCCACTGAGCCCGAGGCGCACCCGCGCCTAGTGGCTGACAACCGAGGCCTCCGTGTTCACAAGATCAGCAAGCGGTTCAAAAAAAGGCCCGTGCTGCGCGGCGTCAGCCTCTCGGTCCGCCGCGGCGAAGTGGTAGGGCTTCTTGGACCGAACGGTGCAGGCAAAACGACATGCTTCTACATCATGTCGGGATTGATAACCCCGGATGCTGGCCACATCGTCTTTGACGGGCATGACATCACCGATCTCCCTATGTATCGCCGAGCGCGCCTTGGGATCGGGTATCTCCCACAGGAGGCGTCGATCTTCCGCGGCCTTTCGGTCGAGAACAACATCCGGGCGATCCTCGAGGTGATCGAGCCGAGGCCGGACCGCCGGGAAGCACTGCTCGATGAACTTCTCGCTGAGTTCTCGCTCTCGCACTTGCGGCGCACACCCGCTCTAGCCCTCTCCGGCGGTGAGCGGCGACGGGTCGAGATCGCTCGTGCGATTGCCTCGAACCCCGGTTTCTTGCTGCTTGATGAGCCATTGGCCGGGATCGATCCGATTGCGCTCAGCGAGATCCGTGATCTCGTGCTCCATCTCAAAGATCGCGGGCTAGGCGTCCTCATCACCGATCACAACGTGCGGGATACCCTCAACATCGTGGACCGTGCGTTTATTCTCCACGATGGCCTGATTCTGATGGAGGGTGCCCCCTCGGAGATCGTCGAGCACGAGGATGTCCGCCGCGTCTATCTCGGCGAGCGCTTCAGCCTATAGCCACAGAGATGGCTCTGACGCAGCGGCAGGTTCTCCGGCAAAGTCAAACCATTCAGACCGTGTGGAAACTCTGGGTGGCGGGGGATTCCGTCCGTCTCATGGCGATGTTAGGGTCCGCCATGAGACACATTCCTGGCGTTGACCGCTCTCAGGTTCTGCTTCTGCCGGAAGCAGTGGACGATTACGTGGGCCGGGATAACCCGGTCCGTTTCATCGATGCCTTCGTGGATGGTTTGGACCTAGCGGCCGCTGGTTTCGAGCGCGCCGCGGCGAAGGCGATAGGTCGTCCCGGCTACGATCCGGCGGACCTGCTGAAGCTCTACATATACGGCTATCTCAATCGGGTACGTTCGAGCCGCCGGCTGGAGGCAGAGAGCAAGCGTAATCTCGAAGTGATCTGGCTGTTGCGGCGTTTGTCGCCAGACTTCAAGACGATCGCCGATTTCCGGCGGATCAATCGGGCGGCCTTCCGACAGGTGTTTCGGGAGTTCGTGAGGCTATGCCGCGAACTGGAGCTGTTCGGACGCGAGCTGGTGGCGGTTGACGGTACACGGATCAAGGCAGTGAACAGCCGGAAGCGGAACTTCACCAAAGCGAAGCTGGCGAAGGCGTTGGCCGAGAGCGACGAGAGGTTGTCGCGTTATCTCGACCGGCTCGACGAGGCCGACGAGCAAGACGAGGGCGGCACCGGCGGCGGCGAGGTGGAGCATATCCAGGAGAAGATCGCTGCGATCCAAGGGCGGCGTGAGCGGTTTGAGGAACATCGAGACGCGCTGGCTGCGAGTGGCGAGGACCAGCTCTCTTTGACGGATCCGGACAGCCGGGCGATGTACGCCGAGACCCGGGTCGGTGTCGGCTACAACATTCAGATCGCCGTGGACGCCAAGCACAAACTGATCGCCGAGCAGCAGGTCCATAACAAGGTCAGCGATCTCGGTCTATTGGCCGAGACGGCGGTGGTGGCCCGTCGGAACCTGGCCGTCGATCGGATCGACGCGGTCGCCGACGCGGGCTACTTCAAGATCGAGGATATCGAGGCCTGCGAGAATGCCGGCGTCGTGCCGCATGTGCCCAAGCCCCAGCGCGGATCCACGGTGAGCCAGGGGCTCTTTCCCAAGGAACGCTTCCGCTATGACGGCGGCGAGGACATTTACATCTGCCCCGACGGCCAACGCCTGGCGCTACACAGCAAGCGCAAGCGCCGAAGCGATCCTGGAGCGCATGGCAGAACGATTGGCGGCCCGCCCGGAGCTGCTCGATGCGCGCCGTGAAAGCGTCGAGCATCCCTTCGGCTCAATCAAACAATGGATGGGCCAGGGTGCCTTCCTGACCCGGCGGCTGGAGAACGTGCGCGGCGAGTTCAGCATCACGGCGCTGGCTTACAACATCCGCCGCGCGATCTCGCTGGTAGGTGTTCCCGCCTTGATCGCCGCCGCGAGGGCATGAGACGGGAATCAGGCCAAAATCGAGCGCCGCACATCGATCCACGGAGGCCTGGAGCCCCTTCCACAGGGCTACCGGCGCCAAACCGCCAGATTACGTGGGATCGCCGCAAATCATGGTTACCTAAACCTCCATCCCCGCCACCCAGAGTTTCCACACGGTCTGCATTGTCATGACGCCGCAGCTGCAGCAGGCGATCAAACTGCTGCAGCTTCCGTATCTCGAACTCGCCGACTATGTCTCGCAGGAGATCGAGAGCAACCCGCTACTCGAAAGCCAGGAGGCCGACGCAGAGCGCGGCGGCGACTATCCAGAGGACAAAAGCACCGAGGGCCGGACCGACGCGGTGGCCGATTCCGATCTGTCCGCGCAGGATAATCTGCCTGCGCGCGACGAAGCACCGCTTGATGTTGACTATGACGCCATGTACGCGGCCGAGGGTCGCTCGGAGGAGCCGACGCAGATTCCGTCCTATGCGGGGGGCGGTGGTGGAGGCAGCATGGGCGGTGCAGACGAGGGGCCCGGCCTTGAGCAGACGCTCGCGACCGCGACCACGCTGAAGGACCATTTGATGGCGCAACTCGGGGTCGATCTGGTCGATCCCGTCGATCGCGTCATCGGCGTCCATCTAATCGATATGCTCGACGACGCGGGATACCTTGCCGGCAGCCTGCAGCAGGTCGCCGACGTGGTTGGGTGTGATATCGGCCGGGTGCAGAGAACATTGGAAGTGCTGCAGGGGTTGGACCCGGCCGGTGTCGGGGCGCGGGATCTGGCGGAATGCCTCGCGCTGCAGTTACGGGAGCGCGATCGGCTCGACCCGGCGATGCAGGCATGTCTCGATCATCTCGATCTACTGGCGGCTGGCGATCTCGAGTCGCTGTGCGAGGCCTGCGGTGTCGATATCGAGGATGTCACCGACATGATCACCGAGATTCGCGCCCTGAGCCCGAAGCCGGGCCTTGCATTCGGTGCTGACGTCGTCCAGTCGGTGATACCGGACGTGTTCGTTCTACCGCGCTCCGACGGCGGCTGGTTGGTAGAGCTGAACAACGACACGCTGCCCCGAGTCCTGGTCGACATGAGCTACTACGCCACGGTCCGGCGCAGCGCGCGCACGCGGGAGGAGAAGAATTATCTCGCCGATCGGCTCAACTCGGCGAATTGGCTGACCAAGGCCCTGGACCAGCGCGCGAACACGATCCTGCGCGTCGCCACCGAGCTGGTGAGCCAGCAGCACGGCTTTCTGGTCCACGGCGTTGAGCATTTGCGCCCCCTCAACCTGCGCGACATCGCGACGGAAATCGAGATGCACGAGAGCACGGTAAGCCGCGTTACCGCGAACAAGTACATCGCTACGCCGCGTGGCACGTATCCCATGAAGTATTTCTTCACTAATGCGATCGCTTCGTTGTCCGGCGGGGAGTCACACTCAGCTGAGGCCGTGCGGCATCGCATGCGACACCTGATCGAGGCGGAGGTCGCGAGCAAGGTCCTCCCCGACGATCAGATCGTCGGAATTCTGCGTGCAGAGGGCGTGAACATCGCGCGGCGGACGGTCGCCAAGTATCGCGATGCGCTCGGAATCCCCTCATCGGTCGATCGCCGCAAGCAAAGGCGCGACGATGCCAAGAAAGCGCAAGGCGCCGCCGTCTCGCCACCAACGCACGTTGACGCCGGGCTGTAGCGGCGACGATTGACAGTCGTATCCATGCGCGCCTAATGTCGCGGCTCCCCCGCCATGGCCGGTCCGCAGGGGGGCGAGGTCAGCCTCCATGACAGGGAGCTTGTCGAACGGCGACGATCGCGCGCGCCGGGGTCCGTGCGGCTTCGGGTGAGAGGCGCCCATGCCGGCCATCCAACCCAGATCAACTCTTGAGACCACAATATGGAAATCGGTGATCTGTTGGCACCCGATGGTGTTATCCCGCACCTCAAGGCAACCAGCAAAAAACAAGCACTGCAGCTGTTGGCAGAACGGGCGAGCGAGATCTGCGAGCAGCACCCGAGGCACATCTTCGACGTGTTGTTGGAGCGCGAGCGGCTCGGCACGACGGGGATCGGCAGCGGTGTAGCCATCCCGCATGGAAAGCTCGCTGAGATCGAGCAGATCTACGGGTTTTTTGCACGGCTAGATGATCCGATCGACTTCGACGCGATTGACGACGAGCCCGTCGACTTAATTTTCATGCTGCTGGCGCCCGAAGCCGCCGGCGCCGATCATCTCAAGGCACTTGCGCGCGTTTCGCGCTTGCTCCGCGATCACGTGGTTTGTGACAAGCTCCGCGGCTCGGCGGAGACCGACGCGCTCCACGCCCTTCTCACGCAACACGCGACGCAGCACGCTGCGTGAGCGCGTCGGCTGAACCGGTGGCTCAGTGCGCGCTTACCGGTTCCCAATCCTGTTGCCGTGCGACGGCGAAGGCAACGTCGCGGCGGGCGAACGCTGCGATCTCCGTCCCGTCGGCGCCGAAGATCCCGTAGGCTCGCCGGCCTTCGACCACGAGCCGCTTAACATAGACGAGGCCCGGCACGCCTGAGATTGCCTCAGCACGGGCGCTGATCCCCTCGTCGTGGTCCCGCCGCGTCATCGTTCCGCCGCCTCATCAACGGCTTGGCCGGGACCGCCGATGGTCATCGCCGGTCCGACATCTGCACCGCTGGATTTGATCTTTATGTGCCTGACCACCGGCTCGGCCTTGGGTCGCGCCAGGTCGATGTGTAGAAGCCCGTTGTCGACATGCGCGTTGGTTACTTCGATGCCGTCTGCCAGCACGAACGAGCGCTGGAATTGCCGCGACGCGATGCCTCGGTGCAGGTAGACGCGATTCTCCTCAGCATGCTGCCGCCCGCGGACCATCAGCTGGTTCTCCTCGACCGACACCTGGAGGTCGTTTGTCGAGAATCCGGCAACAGCTAGGGTGACGCGGAAGCCCTCTTCACCGATTTGTTCGATGTTGTAGGGCGGGTAGCCGTCTCCGGATTTCGTGATTCGGTCGAGGGTTCGCTCGATCTGTTCAAAGCCCAGAACGAGTGGGCTGTTGAACAGCGATACGCGGGTCATGGCCAATCTCCTCCGCTTGAGCGAGTTGACGTGCGCGTTTGAACGCGCCGCACTATGCGGCCCTGTGAAAGGCGCCGCTTTCCTTATGTAGGCTTGGGCGGATGCCGATCAAGCCGCCTTATCGGACCTCCCTCAGGTGGCCTCGCCACCGCGGCGCAGCAGAATCACGCCATTGATTTTCCAATCGCCGTTAGCTTGGCGCTCCATCCGATAGGCCGCGACCACCGGCACACCGTCGGGGTCTATCAGAAACACCTTTTGCACGAACGCGTCGTCGACCAGCGCCAGCTCCTTAAACGCAATGCTCTGGGGCCGGTACACGGCCGCGTAGTCACGTCGCACCATCGCCATGAACCGGTCCGGCGTTTCGAACATCCGCTGGATGCCAGGCGAGGCATAGGAGAAAGCGTCCGTTCCATCTTCGCGCAGGAAAGCCGCGAGCTGATCAGAGATAACCTCTTGGATCGCGGCGCGGTCGCTCGCCGGCGGCTCACCATCCTCGGCTGTTGCCGCCGCACCTAGCAGCGCAGCTCCCAAAACGGCGGCGCTAAGCATCATCCACAGCTTCGAGATCCGTCCCATCAAACGCGCTCCCGTGGCTATGTCGTTGGCCCCAGAGCATACCACAGGCGCGTCATACAGGCTGCGGGATCGTCGTTCACAGGCTGCTCGACTCCAGTGGTCAGCGACGTCAACGGCGCCTCAGCTTGACGCTGTACGAAGGCGGTTCTATGAGGTTGTGGGGAGGTATCGGCGTGCCGTTCGGGCTACTCAAATACGGTCTCTCGCGAGCATATCCGTCGCGACGCGACATCCCACCGCCCCGCGATCTCAAGGACTCCTACGATGTCATCATCATCGGTGGCGGCGGGCATGGTCTGGCAACGGCCTATTATCTCGCCAAGGAGCACGGCATTACCGACGTCGCCGTGGTTGAGCGCGGCTACCTCGGCGGCGGCAACACCGGCCGAAACACGGCGATCATCCGCTCCAACTATTTAACGCCAGAAGGGGTGCGCTTCTACGACGAATCGGTACGCCTGTACCAAGACCTCAGCACTGAGCTCGATTTCAATATTCTGTACTCCGAGCGCGGGCACTTGACGCTCGCACATACCGATTCGGCAGTGCGTACGATGCGATGGCGCGCCGAGGTCAACAAACATCTCGGGGTCGATTCCGAGCTCATCTTCCCCGACGAGATCCGCCGACTTTGCTCCTGTCTCAATCTCTCACAAAACGTCCGTTATCCTATCCTTGGCGCGCTCTACCACGCGCCCGGCGCCATCGCGCGCCACGACGCGGTCGCGTGGGGCTATGCGGCCGGCGCAGCACGCCGGGGCGTGGAGCTACACCAGCAGACTGAAGTGACGGCGATCGAGACGTCCAACAACCGAGTTCAGGCGGTGATGACGAACCGCGGGCGCATCACCTGTGAGCGCGCGGTGCAGGCAGTGGCGGGATCGAGCTCGCAGCTGGCGGCACTGGCTGGCTTCCGCTTGCCGATCCGGACCATCCCGCTGCAGGCGTGTGTGTCTCAGCCGCTCAAGCCATTCCTCGATCCCATCGTGGTATCCGGCAGCCTCCACATCTACGTCTCCCAGAGCGACCGGGGCGAGCTCGTGATGGGCGGTTCCACCGATCCCTATCCGTTGTACTCGACGCGCTCGACCCTCGAGTTCAAGGAAGGCCTGATGGCACACATCCTCGAGCTTTTTCCGTTCCTGGCCGAGGTCAAACTCGTACGCCAGTGGGCCGGAATGGCGGACATGACGCCCGATTTCGCGCCGATCATGGGTCTGACGCCGATCGAGAACTACTACATCGACGCGGGCTGGGGTACCTGGGGCTTCAAGGCGACGCCCGTGTGTGGTGCCCGCATGGCAGAGCTGGTAGCAAGCGGCCGCACCCCGGATCAGATCGCGCCGTTCCGGCTCGATCGCTTCTCGGATTTCCGCCTGGTCGGCGAAAAGGGCGCGGCTGCGGTGGGGTACTGAGGGTCGACGCGGCGCGATGAAGATCATGCACTGTCCGCTCAACGGGCCCCGCAATATTTCCGAGTTCGTGTGCGGCGGGGAGGTGGTGACCGAGCCCGATGCCGCGACATGCAGCGACAAGGCGTGGGCGGACTTCGTCCTCTTGGAGAACAACGTGGCTGGGGTGGTGCGCGAATGGTGGCTGCACGTGCCGACCGCCTACTGGTTCATCGCCGAGCGGGATACGCGGACCGACGAGATCCTCAAGACCTATCCGGCGAGCGAGCTGTTCCACGAGCGCGTCGACTTCGCTGGCCGAGAGGCGCGATGACGGGCCCCAACCGGCTGCCGTCACCGGCCGGTCTCCTGATCGATCGTGCCAAGCCCGTGAGCTTCTCCTTCGAGGGTCGCTCGTACCGGGGCTATGTCGGCGATAGCATCGCCAGCGCCTTGTGCGCGACCGACCGCTGGGTTCTGTCGCGCTCGTTTAAGTATCACCGGCCGCGCGGCGTGCTGACGATGGCTGGCCAGGATGCCAACACTCTGGTGCAGCTGCCGGGCGAGCCCAACGTCCTTGCCGACCGCCATCCCATCAGCGACGGGCTGCGCGTTCGCGGCCAGAACTACGCCGGCAGCCTCGATGACGACCGGCGCGCCTGGCTCGGCCACGTCGGCGGCTTTCTGCCGGTCGGCTTCTACTACAAGGCGTTCTACAAACCGCGCGGCGCGTGGCGGCGGTGGGAGTCGGTGATTCGGCGGTATGCCGGACTGGGCGAGGTTTCACTCGATGCGCCCCACGGTTACCACGACAAAGCGTATGCGTTCTGTGACGTGGCGGTGGTCGGCGGCGGCCCTGCCGGTATGAGCGCAGCACTCGAGGCGGCAGAACGTGGCGCCGAGGTGATGTTGATCGATGAGAACCCCATTCTCGGCGGTGCGCTCACCTATGCGCGCTTCGATGCGGCCGGCGCGGAGGGGGAGGCGCTTCGCCAGCGGCTGACGGTGCGAGTACACGCGAGCCCAAACATCGAGGTGCTAACCGAGGCGATAGCCAACGGTCTTTACGACGACAACTGGCTCGCGGTCATCCGCGGTAATCGATTGATCAAGCTGCGCGCCGGCGCGGTGGTCATCGCTGCCGGTGTGATGGAGCAGCCGGCGGTCTTCCGCAACAACGACCTTCCGGGCGTGATGTTGGGAAGTGCAGCGCAGCGCTTGATTCGTCTCTATGGCGTTCGGCCCGGGCGGCGCGCCGTCGTTCTCGCCGCCGGCGATGCTGGCTACGGCGTCGCGTTGGATCTATTGGAGGCAGGAGTCGAGGTGGCGGCGGTGGTCGATCTCGAGAAGCGGACTGCCGGACCGTTTGCCGCCGTGCTCCGGGACCGCGGGGTACCCGTTGTGCCAGGCCATACCGTGGCCGAGGCCGTCGCCGCCCCGGGGCAAGTGCACATTGCCGGAGTGCGCATCGCCGCCGTTACCGGTCGCGGCACGTTCGCCGCGGGTACCGCATCGATCGACTGCGATCTCTTGTGCGTGAGCACCGGCTACGTGCCCACCTCACAGCTTCTCAGTCACGCCGGTGTCGAGGTCGCCTATGACCCGAGCATCGCCACCTTCGGGATCGGTGCTCTTCCAAATGGTGTGTTCGCTGCTGGTTCGGTGCTCGGCCGCCACAGACTGGAATCCGTCATCGGTGATGGCGCTCGCGCCGGCTGGGCGGCAGCAGCGGCGACGGGAGCGGATGCTGGCGCCGAGCCGACGCCGGCCAATCCACCTGAGACCGCCGGGTACAACCATCCTTGGCCGATCTTCCCCCATCGCCGGGGCAAGGACTTCGTGGACTTCGATGAGGATATCGAGGTGCATGACATCCTGGACGCCGCGGCCGATGGCTATGCCCATCTCGAACTGCTGAAGCGCTACTCCACGCTGGGAATGGGCCCTTCACAAGGGCGCCATTCGGCGTTGCCTGGTGTCCTGCTGACGGCCGGTGTCACCGCGATCGAGGCGCCGGCACTCAAGCGGACGACGGTACGGCCGCCCTACATGGCCGAGACGTTCGGCAACCTCGCAGGTCGCAGCTTCGAGCCTGTGCGCCATACGCCGATGCACCACCGTCATCTCGACGCAGGCGCGACCATGATGCCGGCCGGCCTGTGGCTGCGCCCGGCGCACTATGGCGGCGCGGGCGAGGCACAGGCGGCCATCGCCGCCGAAGCTCTGAACGTCCGCCGCAACGTTGGGCTGATTGACGTCTCGACGCTCGGCGGGCTCGAGGTCCGGGGGTCCGATGCCGCCGAATTCCTCAACCGCATGTACACTTTCGCCTACGTGAAACAACAAATCGGTCGGTGCCGTTACATCCTGATGACCGATCGCGCCGGGGTGATTGTCGACGACGGCATCGCTTGTCGGCTCGGCGCGGAACATTTCTATGTCACCGCCACCACATCGGGCGTCCAAGGTGTGTATCAGGAAATGCTCTGGTATAACGCCCAGTGGCGCTTGGCCGTGGATATCACCAACGTCACCGCGGCTTGGTGTGGGGTGAACATTGCCGGCCCAGCCTCGCGTAAGGTGCTGGCGCCGCTCACCGATGTCGACCTGGCGGCGGATGCGTTCCCGTATATGGGCGTGCGCGAAGGGCACGTGGCCGGTGTGCCAGCGCGACTCCTACGTGTCGGGTTCGTGGGCGAGCTCGGCTACGAGATTCACGTGCCGGCGAGTTTTGGCGAAGCGCTGTGGGATGCGTTGATGGAGGCGGGCACCGCCGAGCAGATGCGACCGTTCGGCGTCGAGGCGCAGCGCCTTCTGCGGCTCGAGAAGGGTCATATCATCGTCGGCCAGGATACCGACGGCCTCACGCACCCTCACGAGGCCGACATGGCCTGGGCTATCTCTCGCAAGAAACCATACTTCGTCGGCGGGCGAGCGATCGAGATCCACAACGCGAACGGCCTGGAGCGCAAGCTCGTCGGCTTCACGATCTCGGGCGGCAGTGGGGCGCCGCTACCGAAGGAATGCCACCTCGTGGTTCGAAACGGGGATATCAAGGGACGCGTGACCTCGGCAGTTTTCTCGCCGACGTTGGAGGCGGTGATCGGACTTGCTTACGTCGCACCGGACCAGGCGGAGCCGGGTCGAGCCTTTACGGTCAAGATCGAGGATGCTCGCCTCGTCACGGCCGAGGTGGCCGCTCTGCCGTTTTATGATCCGGAAGGCAAGCGTCAGGACCTCTGAGATGGCCGAACCTGCTCCGACCGATGGCCCGCGCCGCAGCCCTGTCTATCGCGAGCTCGGCGCGGCTGGGGCCCGATTTGAAATGGCCGCCGACGCTGTCTTTGCGATCGGCTTCTCCGATGATCCGGCACAGGAGTCGGCCTGGCTGCACGACCTCGGCCTGTGCGATCTGACATTGGTCAAGCGCGCCGGCTACAAGGGATGGGCGTCGATCCAATGGGCACGCGACCATGGCGTCGCCGTTGGCGACGAGAACAACCGCGCCTACCCCCAGTCCGATGGCGCAACGGTGGCACGGCTTGCCGATAGCGAAATCTTGATTCTGGGCGATCTTGCGGGCCGTGAGCAGACGATCGCGCGCCTCGCCGGCGCAGAAGCCGTGCCTGGCGCGTACCCGGTGCCGCGCGCGGACACCAATTGCTGGTTCACACTTACGGGTGCGCAGGCCGCGACGATGCTCGCCAAGCTTTGTGGGGTCGACCTGCGGCCCAGCCGCTTCGCCAACGGCACGATTGCCCAGACTTCTGTGGCTCGGCTCAACGCGATTGTGGTCCGCGCCGATCGTGGCGATGTGCTCGCCTACGATTTGCTGACCGACTTTGCCTCCGCAAGCTACATGTGGGGCTGTCTGACCGACGCCATGGGCGAGTTTGGCGGCCGCCCGATCGGCGTTGCGGCACTTCTAGCTGCCGAAGAACGGTCCAAGTGACACCGGGCGGCCCCGTTTAGGGCCGCCCGGTGGTCGGTACAACAGGGAGGAAGTACCGGGCGACTGGCCCCGACTCCCCGATCGACTACTGGGGGCTGGTCTCGGGACGTTAGACCACGATCAGAGGGTCGCCGCGGACCGGAGATTCTTAGTGTTCGCCCGCGGCCGCACCAGCCGTCGCGCGCAAGTTAGGACACGGACACCCGCCGTGCCTTGATCCAGGTTAAGCCAAGAAGAACGGCCCGCCGGGGCAACTGGCGGGCCGTTCTTCTATGACGAGTTGAGGCTTACTCGGCGGCGACAACACGGCGCCGCTGCGCCAGCTTGCGCGCATCGGGCGCCCGGTGCATCTCACCGTTCTTCATCACCATCAGGATTTTGTCGATGTCCTGCAGAATGCTCACGTCCTTCAGCGGATCACCGTCCACCATCAAGATGTCGGCGAGGTAGCCAGCTTTCACTTGGCCGAGTTCGTCGCCCATGTGCATCAGTTGACCGCCATACATGGTGCCAGCCCTGAGCGAGTCGGCGACCGGGATCCCGTAGAAATCGCGGAACAGCTCGTAGTCCCGAGAGTTTTGCCCGTGCGGCGTCCATGCGAAGCCCCAGTCACCGCCCGGCAATACCCGGACGCCGCGGCGATGAATCTCCTTGATCGTCTTTTTGCTGATCGCCATTTTTCGCGGCAGGTGCAAGGACTCGACCACGTCCTTGGTGAAGCCCCACTCCTCAGACTCAGTCGCCGTGATGTAGGTGCTCGACGGCGTCGGAACGACGAAGATCTCCTTTTTCTTCGCCTCGAGCATGTCGAGTGCTTCTTCGTCGGCAAAGTCACAATGGTAAAGGACCCTGACGCCGTGCTTGAGGGCGAGTTTGATAGACTCTGCGGCACGGGTGTGGGCAACAATCTCTTTGCCGCGACTATGCGCGACCTCGCAGGCCGCTCGCACTTCGTCCTCGAAGGTGGTCAGCATTTCGGCGCGGGCATGCGGTCCGCTGAGCTCATCGCCAGAGATGGTGAGCTTGATGTGGTCGACGCCCTCCCGAATCATCTCGCGACAGGCCCGCCGCATCTCGATCGGCCCATCGACGAAGATGCATACCGATTGATGGAACATGTGCATCTGGCGTGGATCGGCGAAATCGCCGGTCACGTGCATGATCGGCGAGGAGGCCCGTATGCGCGGTCCGGGAATGCGTCCGGCGTTGATCTCATTGCGGATGACGATGTCGAGACGCGGCTTTGCCGAGAATCCCGAGTAGATGCTCGTGTAGCCGTAATCCAGGACCAGCTTGGCGTTGTGCATCGTGCCGAAGATGTGCTCCTCGACCGGCGTATCGCCAGGATGGGTGAGCGTCGGCGCGCCCATGAGGCTGAGATGGGAGTGCCCATCCGTCAGGCCGGGCATGATCGTCGCGCCGGCACAGTCGATGACCTTGGCATTGGCGGCTCGGATGCGACTGCCCTTACCGTTGCCGACCTTTTGTATCCGGTTGCCCTGGAGCAGGACCTCTCCGGGGTACG
Organism: Alphaproteobacteria bacterium; assembly: GCA_965248765.1. Taxonomy (GTDB): domain Bacteria; phylum Pseudomonadota; class Alphaproteobacteria; order VGEJ01; family VGEJ01; genus CBDFKF01. The sequence goes on along the minus strand of CBDFKF010000004.1, from coordinate 1,157,643 downwards.
TTTTCTTGCCTGATCCATCGAAGATCCGACAATTGGTGAAGAGCGTTTGAGCCATTCTCGCCTCCGCGGACAGGGCTTTTCGCGCGAACGGAACCGCCGCACGAATAGATTCGAACGTCAGGAGCTGTTTGCTTCTGGCATGCTAGGGGCTCGCCCTATACGGGTCAACAGACCTGCCCAACGATCGGGCTTAGCGCGCGGGCGGCGGCGGTACTCGGACGACGAGGGTATCTTTGAGGCGCTCTGGTCGGTCCTCCGCGGGCGGGTCTCCCTCTTTGCTATCGTGGTAGAGCTCCGCAAAATCGAGAAGCGCCTGAGCGTCGTCCGGCGCGAGCTTGTTAAAGCGCAGGAAGTACTTGCCGGGCGAACGAAAGCCGACGTTGCAGGGGTTGCGGCACCCGCCGAGGCAGTAGACGACGCGAAACGTCACCTTGTCCTGATAGGCCCATTTGGGCAGGAGCTTCTCCATCTCCTCGATCAGGAACACGCCTTGTCGCTTGCCGTCGATCTCGCGCTGGGCTTCGGTCCAGACGCACGAGCGGCAGACGTACATCGTGTGTCTGGTCTTGTGCTCGGCCCCACGACCTACACGCCTGCTCGATCTTGCGGCTGCCGCCTGCTTGGGCTTGGCGGTCGGTCGGGCCGCTGCTTTCTTTCTCGCCTTCGCCGGTGCGGCCTTGGCAAGCTCGCCTCGCCTCGCTGCACTCGTGCGCCGCCCACGCGACGCGGCGGCGGAACGGGAGGTACGGCTCGTGCGCTTGGTTGATCGTGCCATGGGGCGCTCCTAGGGTCGTGGAAGCGTAGGAAGGCGGGGGAAAAGAGCGGCCAGCATGGCGAACCGGCCAAAGTGTGTCAACGCGGGCTGGCACGCAGCGGCAACGCCAGTCCCTGATCGGGTAGGTTCGCGAGCAACCATCGGTTTATGGCCATGGCGACATCGTCGGCGCTGCGCTCGAGCATGAGATTGTGGCCGGTATCCGGAACGATGAGATACTCACCGCCGAAATAAACGGCCAGGCGCTTGGCGAAGTGCATATCGCGGTCGAAGGCGCCGTCGATGGCCAGGACCGGCGCGCCGACGAGCGCCGGATCCACGGGTGTGCGGCCGCCGCCGCAGTAGTTGCGTGCGGTTGGTGATTCCGGGACGAGACGCGCGAAGAACGAGTCGAAAACGGCATCCTCAACATCGTGAAAGAACTCGTGCGCCTCCTCCCGTCCGACCGTGGTCAGCCTGTCCGTGGGCAGATCGACCTCGCGGATCGACCCGAGCTGCTGGGGCATCGCCGCGCCGAGCAAGACGAGCGCGCGCAACCGCAGTGTCTCTGCTGCTTTCTGGACGATCGGCCCGCCCATGCTATGGCCGATCAGCACCAGCGGCTCGGCGATCCACTCAGCCACGGTGAGGACATCCTCAACGTAGTCGAAGGAGGTCAGTCCCCGGAAACTGGCCTCGTCCACGGCGTACGAGCCAGGATGATTGCGGAGCGACATCGCGAAGGTTCGCCAGCCGGCCGCGGCGAACCAGGGTTGCCAGCGCTCAAAGGTCCAGGCCCCCGTCCACGCCCCATGCACGAACAGGAGTGGGGAGCTCAAGCGCGTTGGGCGCTGCGGGCCGACCTCGTGTACATGAAGCCCGTCGATGAGCCGGTCGTCGCAATGCTGGGCCTGCAGAAAGTTTCCTCACAGGAAAGATTGTTAACTGGCGCTTGGTTTCGGCCATTGGCTGGGCTACAGTATAGCGCGCGCCAGTGCGGCGCCCGGGAGGTGCGAAATGTGTGGCATTGCAGGGCTGCTGTTTAAGAGGACGGCGGATCAGGGCGGCCTCGGCCGGGCCCTGGTCAACATGCTCGACGGCTGCCAACATCGCGGCCCGGATTCCACGGGCTTCGCGCTGTATGGGGAGTCGGGCGAGGGCCGTTTGTCGCTGCGTTTTTTGGTGGGGGAGGGCCGAGAGGCTAACGAGGCGATCACGCGCATTCGTGCGGCCTTGGAACAGCAAGAGGCGACGGTGGTTGACCACGAGCGTATCGCCGAGCACTACCGCGTCATCGTCCGGGTGAGCGGCGATATGCGCCAGTTCGCTTATGCAATGGAGCACGCCGCCAAGGTGTTCTCGATCGGCGAGAGCCTTGAGATCATCAAGGACGTCGGCAGCGCCCATGATGTCGACGACCGTTACGGTGTGCAGGCGTTCGCGGGCACCCACGGTCTCGGCCATGTCAGATTGGCCACAGAATCCGACGTCAAGCCCGAGGCGGCGCATCCGTTCTGGGCGACCGGATTCAGCGATGTCGCCATCGTGCACAACGGCCAAATCACCAACTATTGGCGGATGCGACGGCGACTGGAGCAGCGCGGTTTCGAGTTCCGTACCGATAACGATAGCGAGCTAATCGCGGTTTATCTCGCCGACAAACTGGCCCAGGGGGTTTCGTTGAAGGGGGCGCTGCGCACCTCGATCGAGGACATGGATGGAACCTTCTCGTTCCTGGTCTCAACGAAGGATGAAATCGGCTACGCAAAGGATCGCCTCGCTGCCAAGCCGATGATCATGTACGAGAACGACGACCTCATCGCGATCGCCTCGGAAGAGGTTTCGCTCAACCGCCTGTTCCCTGGCCAGGCGCTCGACACGCGTGAGCCGCCGCCCGGCACCTACGCGACGTGGTCGCGCCACTCCTTCGACAGCGCGCCGCAGGCGCGCGCTGCCTGACCACTCGCCGGCTGCGCCGGGGTAGCCCAATGGCGATCGTCGATCTGGCTGAGGTCCGCGTCCGCGACGCCAACGACCTGATCCGCGCCTACGGCGAGGCCGGCGAGGACGTCGAGCTCATCAATCCCGATGCCCGGCACCATCTCGGCGTCGGCCTGACGGCCGAGATCAATGTGCACATCCGCGGCTCGGCCGGCTATTTCTGCGCCGGCTTGAGCGATGGCGCCAACTTCGTCGTCGACAACAACGTCGGCTGGGGACTCGGCGACAATATCTACCGTGGCAGCGTGGTCGTTCACGGCAACGCCGGCGCCATCCCCGGCGTCGCGATTCGCGGTGCCGAGATAGTCGTGCACGGCAACATGGGCTCGCGCGCCGGTCAAGTGATGAAGAAGGGGACGCTTTGCTGCGCGGGCAATGCCAACTTCATGGCCGGCTACATGATGTATGGCGGCCGCATCATCATCCTGGGCAATTCGGGTGAGAACGTCGGCGAGGACATGAGTGGCGGCGACATCTACGTCGCCGGCGATGTGGAGTCGGTTGGCTCCGATGCGACACCGACCGACATCGCCGCCGACGAGCTCGATGACATCCTGGCGTTTCTCGACCGCCATGAGATCAAGGCTAAGCGCGCGAGCTTCAAGAAGATCGTCAACGCGGGGAAGAAGCTGCGCTACGCGACGTCCGAGCGCCAGGTGCGCAGCATCCCTTTCCAGACCTTTTCGGGCGATTGCGAATACTGGAGCCCAAAGGTCCAGGAAGATATCTGGATCAAGTCGCAGATCGGTCGCTATCGCATTCGCGGCTACGGCGGTGCGCGTGCACTACCGCATTTTTCCGATATCGCCTTCCGCAAGGATCTGGGCCACGCAGGTACCGACCCCGATGTCATCACGAAGGTCGAGATGCGGACCGAGATTGGCGGCAAGCACGGTGCCGAGCCGTTCGATCTCAGCATGCCCGTGATGATCGCACCGATGAGCTATGGCGCGCTCAGCCGCTCGACCAAACAGGCCGTCGGCATTGCCTCCAGCCTGTCAGGAATCGCCGAGAACACCGGCGAAGGCGGCATGAGTGATGCTCAGCGCGATGCTGCTGATCAGCTGATCTTCCAGTGCCTGGGCGGACGGCTCGGCTGGAACATCCACGACATGAAACGCGCCAACGGGCTTGAGATCTACATCTCACAAGGAGCCAAGCCGGGCTTCGGCGGTCAGCTCATGGCCAAGAAGGTGACCAAGGAGCTTGCCGAAATCCGCGGCATACCGGCGGGGATCGACCTCCGCTCCCCCTCGCGGCACCCCGATATCCTCGGGGCCGACGATTTGGTCATCAAGGTCGAGGAGCTCCGTGAGGCGACGGCCTACCGCATTCCGGTCAGCATCAAGCTCGGCGCCGGTCGCATACACGACGATATCAAGATCGCCCTCAAGGATGGCTTCGACTTCGTTGAGCTCGACGGCATGCAAGGCTCCACCGGCGCCGGCGGTGCCGAGGTCATGGAATACGTCGGCATCCCCACAATCGCGGCGATCGTCGGAGCTCTCGATGGCCTCGATGAGATCGGCTGCTCTGGCCAGATCCAGATCGTCCTGATGGGCGGCATCCGCGACGGTGTCGATGCTGTGAAGGCGCTCTGTATGGGCGCCGAAGCCGCGGCGTTCGGCACCTCGACGATCGTTGCCGGCGGTTGCATCGCCTGCATGCAGTGCCATATCGGCCAGTGCGTGACGGGTATCGCGACCCAGGATCCTGAGCATGAAAAGCGCTATAATGTCTCGGTCGAGTCGATGAACATCCACCGCTTTCTCGAGGCCGTGCGGTGGCAAATCGCGGCCGTCACCCATGCGCTCGGCCACGACAGCGTCCGCGCACTCTCACGCGATGACCTGGTCGCGTTGACACCGGAAGCGGCCGAAATTACCCGCTTGCCGTACGAGCCGGACCTGCGCGAACACGATCACCGGCTGGCCGCTGACGTGGGGCTCCGATGAGTTTGCATGAGGGCGGTGATCCGCTCGCGTTGCCGCCCGAGCTGATCGACGATACCGACGACGTTCACTTCGTCCCGGCACCGTGCCAGATCGCCTGCCCGATCGGCACCGATGCACCGTCGTATATCGCCTACATATGGGAGGAAAAGTTCGAAGAAGCCTTCGAGGCGATCTACGCGACCAATCCCTTCAGCTCCATCTGCGGTCGGGTGTGCGATGCGCCGTGTGAACCGGCGTGCCGCCGCGCCGCAAGTGACGGGCCGCTCGCAATCCGCAACCTCAAGCGGTTCGTCATGGACAAGCTCGGCCGCGATGTCCATCTGCCGCCGGTACCGGTGACGCGCAAGGAAACCGTCGCCGTGGTGGGCTCCGGGCCGGCCGGCCTGACCGCCGCCCAGGACCTCGCCGAGGCGGGCTACGAAGTGCACGTCTACGAGATGACGGATCGACTCGGCGGCATGATGATCTGGGGTATCCCCGCCTTTCGGCTGCCGCCCGGCATCATCGAGGAGGACCTCGATCGCATGCTCAAGCATTGCCCGGGCATAAAGATCCACCTGAACACCGGGCTTGGCCAGGAGATAAGCCTCGATGAGCTGAAGGCTCGCCACGATGCGGTGCTGCTCACGATCGGTGCGTGGTGGGGCAAGCCGATGGGCATCCCGGGCGAAGACGATCCCCGGGTCGTCGATGGCGTTAGCTTCTTACGCGGGGTCAACGCCGGTGACCGACCAGAGCTGCCCGAGACCGTGGTGGTGGTTGGCGGCGGCGATGTATCGATGGATGCCTGCCGGGTCGCCAAGCGCCTTCCAGGCTGCAAGCACGTCAAGGTGATCTACCGACGCGGCCCCGACGAGATTCCCGCGCGTCGCGACGAACTGGAGGGCGCCATCAAAGAAGGCGTCGAGTTCGTGTACTTCACGCAGCAAGTGGCGGTCGTCCCGCACGGCAACGGTCTTTGCCTGCGCAGCGTGCAGACGAGCTTGGGTGAGGTGGACGAGGATGGTCGGGCATCGCCGGTGCCGCTTGATGGCACTGAGCACGACATCCCCTGCGGCATGGTGATCGCCGCTGTTGGTCAGAAGGGCGAGAGCGAGGAGCTAGATCAGCGCGGCATGATGGCGAGCGACCGCGTGCGCACACAGTTCGAGTCGATGCGGACCGCCGATCCCAAAGTGTTCGCGGCCGGCGACGGGGCTTTCGGCGGTTCCACGATCGTCATCGCTATGCAGCATGGCCACCGCGCTGCCCACTACGTGAAAGCCTTCCTGGAAGGCGATGCCGAGCCTTTGCTGTACCGCACCCCCTTCCGCACCAGGCGCGTACGTGTGGCTCAGGACCTGATGTGGGAGAAACTGGCGCGGTTCGATCAGGACTTCCACGGCATTGGCGAAGACCCGCCGTCGTTCCCGGAGATCGAGAGCAGCTACGATCTCGACACCGCCAAGAATGAGGCGGCGCGCTGCTACCGCTGCGATGCGGAGACTGGTTCGTCCGACTACGCGGTGCGCCATCGCGAGGACATCTTCACGATGGCCCGGACCAACCCGATCGATCAGGCGGCTCACCAGCGGATGCTCCATCACCGTTTGCGCGTGCGCGAGAATCCATTTCCCGAGGGACGCCCGCCGTCGCTCGATGATCTCGTGTTCTTGCCGGCCAACCTGTCGCGATTGGTGATCGATCCGTATCGCGAGGCGTGCCGGGTGGACTTCCAGCTTGCTGGCCGCCTCGATCTCAAGCAGTCGTTCATCGTAACCGGTTTCGACGATGCACCGGATGTTGTCCGGCGAGGCGTCGCGGCTGGGCTGGCCGAGAGCGCCAGCGCCTACCTCGGGGTACGAACGGTGGGTGAGGGGGCGTCTTGGCTCCAGCTTGTTCTGCCCGACCAAATGTCGCCATCCGCCGATGCCGCGGGGTTGATCCACGGACTTGGCCACCGCTTTCGCGAGGTCGCGCCCGAGCGTCTGCACGATGAGCAGATCTTGGGGCTGGCCGTGTCGAGCCCGCATGTTCTGGCCGAGGCCGTCCCCTACGCCCTGGAGCACGGCTTCGACGTTCTCGTGCTCGACGGAACCGGTGGCCTCGGTAGCGACTGGCCGGAGCTTGGTGGCGCGCCGAACCTGACGGTCTTGCGCGATGCCGTCCTTTTGTTGCGCGAGATGCGCCGGGAGGAGGAGGTCGAGCTGGTGTTCTTTGGCGGTGTCCGCTCCGGGACCGATGCTGCGAAAGTGATCGCGCTAGGTGCCAATGCGGTGGTGCTCGGCGTGCCGGTGGCGCTCGCCGCCGGTGGCGAAATCACGGAGAGCAATTCGATGCGGTTCGCGGCCGACCGCACCGACGACGAGCGGCGTTTGGCGGTCGTCAACATCCTTAACGCGAGCGCCGGCGAGGCCTCGATGATGGCGCGCTGCACCGGCAAGACCAACCTGCACAACGTCGAACCCGAGGACCTCTGCGCGCTGACGCTCGCCACTCGCGATGCCACGGGCACCGCGCTCGTGGGCACCGAGTAGAAACTCACCTCGCTTTTCGGCGGGACGGTCGAGCTGGGCGTCCCGTTGCGCGGGCCCGAGGCCGACGCCATACTGCGCGCCCATCAGCACATGAGGCTTAGGGGGAGGCCTAGATGGCGGTCGATCTCGCGCAGGTCGCGAAACAGAAGAAGTTAAAGTACTTCCTCATCAGCTTCGTCGATCTGTTCGGCGTCCTGCGCTCCAAGCTCGTGCCGGCGCGTGCTATCGGCGACATGCAGAAGGAAGGGGCGGGCTTTGCCGGCTTTGCCGCGTGGCTCGACATGACGCCGGCCCACCCCGACATGTTCGCCATCCCCGATCCCGACAGTCTGATCCAGCTTCCTTGGCAGCCGGAGGTCGGCTGGCTTGCCGGCGATCTGTGGATGGACGGCGCGCCGGTCGAGCAGGCGCCCCGGGTCGTACTCAAGCGCCAGATCGAGCGCGCCGCGAGGGGCGGCCACCGCATGAAGAGCGGTGTCGAGTGCGAGTATTTCCTGATAATGCCGGACGGCTCTGGCATCTCCGATCCGCGGGATAATCAGGCCAAGCCCTGCTATGACCAAGCCGCCCTGATGCGTCGCTACGACGTCATCAGCGAGATCTGCGATTCAATGATCGCAATGGGCTGGAATCCCTATCAGAACGATCACGAGGATGCGAACGGCCAGTTCGAAATGAACTGGGACTATGCCGACTGCCTTGTCACTGCTGATCGTCACACGTTCTTCAAGTTCATGGTGAAGACGATCGCCGAACGCCACGGTCTGCGTGCGACGTTCATGCCAAAGCCGTTTCCCAACCTCACCGGCAACGGCTGTCATGCGCACGTCTCGGTGTGGGACAAGGCCGGTCGGCGCAACTTGTTCCACGATGCCAACGGCGAGCTAGGGCTGTCCAAGCTCGCCTACGATTTCCTCGGCGGCATCATTCACTCGGCCGATAGCCTCGCGGCGCTCTTCAACCCGAGCGTCAACAGCTACAAGCGGATCGACGCAACGGTGACGCTCTCCGGCGCGACTTGGTCGCCCAGTGCTATCAGCTACGGCGGCAACAACCGCACCCACATGGTGCGCATTCCCGACCCCGGACGCTTCGAACTTCGCCTGATGGATGGATCGGTCAATCCCTATCTCCTACAGGCAGGGGTGCTCGGCGCCGGTCTCGATGGCGTGAAGAACAAACGCGACCCGGGCAAGCGACTCGATATCAACATGTACGAAGAGGGTCACCGTACGCGCCGCATCCGGCGTCTGCCGCTCAACCTTCTCGACGCCCTGCGCCTTTTCGACAAGAACAAGGTACTGCGCCAGGCGCTGGGTGACGAGTTCGTCGGTGCCTACGTCAAGCTGAAGCTCGATCAGTGGCGGTCCTATGCGACCGCACTGACCCAGTGGGAGCTCGACAACACCCTCGACTGCTGAGGAGATCCGCCATGCAGCTCGCCCGGTTCCCGCGCGCCGAGCTTGCCCACTTGCCGACGCCGCTCGAACCGATGCCCGCGCTCAGCAAGCACCTCGGCGGACCTACGCTCTACATAAAGCGCGATGACTGCACCGGGCTCGCCACCGGCGGCAACAAGACCCGCAAACTCGAGTATCTAATGGGCGATGCGCTGGCGGAGGGCGCCGATACCGTGATCACAGCCGGGGCCGTCCAGTCTAACCATACCCGCCAGACCGCCGCCGCGGCGGCGAAGTTGGGGCTTCGCTGCGAGCATGTCCTGCTGCGCTCGCACCACAGCAACGATCCGGAGTATGGGCACAATGGTAATGTGCTCCTGAACCGCTTGCTCGGGGCCGAGCTGCACTACCTTGAGGCAGGCAGTGACGTCGCTGGGGTGATGGCGGAAACGGCCGAGGCCGTTCGTGCCCGCGGCGGCAAGCCGTACACCATCCCCGTCGGCGGCTCGAGCCCGATCGGCGCAATGGGATACGTGGCGGCGGCACGTGAGGTAGAGGCTCAGGCGGACGCGCTCGGTTTTCAGATTGATTGCGTGGTCACGGCGACGGCGAGCGGTTCATCTCAGAGCGGTCTCGTCGTCGGCTTTCGTGGTGTCAGCAGCGCTGCGCGCGTGATCGGCTTCAACGTGTACCTCGAGGACTCCGTCGTTGAGGCTCACGTTCGCGAGGTCGCGGAGGCGGCCGCGGGCATGTTGGGGATCACCGGTGGGATACCGCGGGATGCGATCGTTGTGAACGGTGACTACCGCGGTTCGGGCTACGGCGTGCCGACGAAGGAGATGGTCGAGGCGGTATCGCTCCTCGCTCGGCACGAGGGCATCGTGCTGGACCCGGTTTACACAGGCAAGGCGTTCGCGGGCCTCGTGGGGCTGGTGCGCGAGGGCTTCTTCAAGGCAAGCGACAACATCGTTTTCTTACATACCGGCGGAATCCCGGAACTCTTCGTTTACCGCTCGACGTTTGACGCCCTGCCTGTACTCTCGTGACCGAGACCGCGGGCCGGCGGCGCAGGTTTCGCGCGCGGTTCCCCGAGCTCGACGAGCGCACGCGGGCCGAATCGCTCCAAGCGACCCTCGCCGCCGCGCCATCCGGGCGCGACATCTGGCTGTTCGGCTACGGTTCGCTAATGTGGCGCCCAGGGTTCGAGCATCTGGAGAGGCGCCAGGCGCGTCTCTTCGGATGGCACCGGCGCTTTTGTGTCTGGACAGCGGTGGCGCGGGGGAGCCTCGATCGGCCGGGCCTGGGGCTCGGCCTCGACCATGGTGGCTCCTGCCGAGGAATGGCCTTTCGTCTCGCCGGTGACACCGCCGCCCAGCAGCTCGTGTCGGTATGGCGCCGCGAAATGCTGACCGGCATCTACGAGCCGCGATGGGCTCCGCTGCATCTGGGAGATCATACCGCTCAAGGCGTTGCGTTCGTCGTGCGGCGAGCGCACCCGCAATACGCAGGCCAAATGCCGCCTGCAACCTCCGCCGGCTACATCGCCGCGGCGGTGGGCGAGAATGGGAGCTGCCTGGAGTATCTGGCGAACACCCTGGCGGAGCTACGTGCCCTTGGTATCCGTGACCGCGCTCTTGAGCGGTTACGGGAGTTAGCCGAGGGCAGCGCCACTCGATGATGCTGCCTGGCGCCGGCGGCCAGCGTCGACCTAGGCGGCGTTCTCGATCTCGTCTAGGTCTTGTACCCATAAAGGGGATTCCCCTTTACGGGGAGATATGATTCAAGTTCCCAAATTGTGGGAGCTTGAGAATGGCACGTTTCGATCTGAGCGACGCGGAGTGGGCGATCATCGCGCCGTTGCTTCCGAACAAGCCACGCGGAGTGCCGCGTGTGGACGACCGCCGTGTGGTGGACGGTATCTTCTACACCCTGCGCACGGGCTCGCCGTGGCGCGATCTGCCGAGGCGCTACGGGCCCCACACGACGGTCTACAACCGGTTCAATCGTTGGGCCAAGGCCGGCGTGTGGCTGCGTGTGTTCGAGGCTCTCGCCGAGAAATCGCCCGCCTCTCTTCACCTCATCGACTCCTCGATTGTACGCGCGCATCAACACGCCGCCGGGGGAAAAAAGGGGGTCCGGATCACGCCATCGGTCGTTCTCGTGGAGGACTGAGCACCAAGATCCACACGGTGGTGGATGCCAGGGGCCTGCCGGTGCGCTTGCTGCTCACTGCCGGCCAGGCCTCCGACAAGACCACAGCCCCGGTGCTGCTCGAAGGACTGCGCCTGGCGCGTGATGTCATCGCCGACCGCGGCTACAGTGCCCGCTGCCTCATCGAGCTGATCGAGAACACCGGCGCCACCGCCCACATCCCCTCGCAGAGCAATGTACGGATGCCACGCTACGTTGCTCCGGAGCTCTACCGCCAACACAACCTCGTTGAGCGCTTCTTCAACAAGATCAAACACTTCAGACGCGTCGCCACGCGCTACGACAAACTCGCCAGAAATTTCCTCGCCGCCGTGGCACTTGCTTCCATACGTCTGTGGCTCAGGCATTATGAGTCCACGACCTAGGCGATCGATCGGCAAAATCGCGCCAGTCGGGATCGGCTCGCTGCCACGCAGTTCCTCGCAATGGGGCGTGAAATCCGGCGCAGTTGCCTCGAACGCTGCTCATAGTTGTCGATGACGAAATAGGTCTTCTGGAAATCGTCGTAGTCATAATAGCTCTGCATGATCCGCATGAGATCGAACGCCAGCCGATTGGGTCGTTTGCTCTCCAGACAAAAGACCGACTCGCCCTTGGAGGAGACAATACCGGAGCCATAGATCCGCAAACCCGCGCGCGTCCGGATCAGCCCGAACTCCACCGTGAACCAATAGAGTCGCGCGATATAGACCAATGCATCGAGCTTCAGCGCCTTCAGGCCACCCTTGCCGTACGCCTACATATAGTCGGCGAACACCGGATTGAGCAGCAGAGGCACGTGACCGTAGACGTCGTGGAAAACGTCGGGTTCTGCCAGGAAGTCAAGTTGATCGCGGCGGCGGATGAAATTGGTCGCCGGGAAGCGGCGGCTGGCGAGGTGGTCGAAGAAGATTTCGGTCGGGACCAGCCCCGGCACGGCGACGATGCGCCAGCCGGTGGCCTTCTCCAACACATCGCTCAGCTTGTCGAAGTGGGGGATGCCGTCGGCAGCGATGCCGAGACCCCGGAGCCCGTTGATGAACTCCGGCGCGGCACGCTCGCGGAGAATCTGCGCTTGGCGGGCAAAAAGCAGGCGCCAGGTCGCGTGATGTTCCGCGGTGTAGTTCTCCCACCCCTGGTCGATCACCCAATCCGCCCGCTCCGGCGGCGGGACGTGTGACATCAGTTCTCTCCAATACCTTTGTTGATTAGATTGGCCCGGCGCTGGCGGAGATCAAGCCGGAGATGCCCGAAACGTGATTGCGCTCACGGCCGCGGCGAGCCACGGCATCACCAACCACCAGTTGTGCCATACCCCAAAACTCACGAGAGCGAACGTCCCCCAGGCAAAGAACACGGCGGCGCCTATGGCGGCGACGCCAGGCGTCGTCGAGCGTCGCAGCCGCGCCAGGACTGCGACGCCTAGTGCCAGCACGATCAGCGCGCCTGGCAATCCGAGCTCAAGCCACACCTGCAAGGCGCCGTTGTGCGGATGCAGGGGCAACGCCGGGGCGCCTTCGTACAACAATTCACGCTTTCCCGGTATGTTGCGCGCGGCATCGAAACCCCATCCGAAGAAGGGCTTCTCGGCGATCCTATCAGCGACGAATTGCCAGATCAGAATCCGATGGCGCCAGGCACTCGGCAGCGCATCTACGCGGTCGCCGCCAATCCCAGCGCCGATTCCGTAGGGTACGAGCGGTGCCAACACCAGACCGAGGGCGATAACCGCCATGGCAGCGGCCAGAACCAGTCGCCGCCAACGATAAGCTAGCGCAAATACCACACCCGCTACGATCGCCGCCGTGAGCGCGGCCTCCATCGGCGCAAAGGGCAGGACGGCGAGCACGCCGAGCGCAAACGCAACGGCTGCGATTCCGCCGAGCCGACGGTAGATCGTGGCGGTGAGCGGCGCTGCCAGCACCACCAAGACCGTGGTCGCGCCATTGATGTTGTTGACAGTGACTTCATCGCCCTGATAGCGGATCAACTCGCGGGCCCATCGCACCAGGGCGTTGTCCGACCACAACTCGATCGCGATTAAGCCGAGTAGCAGGATCGCAGCCAGGCACAGCACCGTGCTCGCGCGCTCGGCCTCAGATGGTGACAACCTGGTGGTCGCGGCAAGTAGGGCGAGGCCGCCTAGAAACAACAGCGCCGCGCTGACCCACAAACGGAGACTGCCTCCCACGTCCGGCGACCAGAAGCTTGCGCAGAGCGCCCAGAGCAGAAGCAGCGTGATCACGATGGCGATATCCGTACGCAGGGAGGTCCACGCGGCGCGACCCTCAGCGACCAGGCTGGCGAGTGACGCCACCGCCGCCAGGGCGAACACGACCACCACACCATGCGGTGCAAGGACGGCGACGGGAGGGAGGGCCAGCAAGACGACGGAAATGACAAGCGTTCGAGCAGTCGCGCGTCTCATGCACGTCGCCCGCGCTCTTCGCCTGCTGCAGGCAGCGCCGCGACGACTTCGCTAACCGCCAGCGCGGACAGCGAGTCGCGGTGCATGACGTGCACGTGCGGGCCGACCGGGGCGGTCCTCGTCGGGTCCGAGGCGGCCGAGAACAGCACGACCGACGGACACCCTATCGCTGCGATCACGTGCATCGGTCCGGTATCGTTGCCCACCGCGACGGTCGCCCCGCGCGCCAATGAGGCGATCTCCTCGATACTGGTCCGGCCGCACAGATCGGCAGCCGCCGGTACGGCCACGGCGATCTCCGAGAGAATCTCGCGCTCCGCCTCAGCGCCGATGAGGACCGGTCGCGTGCCTTGGAGATGAAGATGCTGGGCGAGCTCGGCATAGCGATCCGCCGGCCAGCGCTTGGCGGGACGGTGTGCTGCACCGCCCGCAACCAGGAGAGCAAAATGCCCGAGTTCGAACCGCGTCGCGTCCGCGCGGGCCCAGCTCATGTCTGGCGATGGGACCGACGTGATCCCGGCGATCGCCAACTGCTCCGCCTGACGTGCCAACGTATGTAGGCTCTGGCGGTGCGATGTGCGGTGCGGCAGCGAGCATCCGGGTGCGATGCCGGACCATTGCGGCCGAGGACGTCTCAGCAGCCGGAAGTAGGTGCTGGTACGATCGGAGTTCTGCAGATCATATACGCGGGCGAAGTGCCCGCTGCGGAGCTTGCGGACAAGCCCGAGCCATGCCGCCGCCTGCCCGGGCTTGGGCCGCGGGTCGACCCAGATCGAATCGAACCAACCGCACTCAGTCCCCAGGCGAGCGAAGCCCGGCTCGGTCAGGAGAGTAATGTGGGCATCCGGGTGATGGCCACGAATGGCCTTGAACGGTCCCGTGGCGAGGACGAAGTCGCCGAGAGCGCCATGTTTGATCACGAGGATGCGCTGGGCGGCATCGGTCACGGCGGCCGTTCCACGCTGGGCGAGATGCCGAGAGTTTCACGGCGCTAGCGCCGTGGTCAAGGGGCGGCACCTTAGGTCAGAAAATACCAAGGACCGCGCCGAGCGTCGCCGGTTGCTGCAGACGGGCGACGGCGAGTTCATAGTTGGCGAGCTGATTCAAGGTCGCGGTCGACGCTTGGCCCGGCGGTGGCGGGGTCGGTCCCTCTGTTATGAACGTGAATGACTCGCGAATAACGCGAAGCGCGTTCTCGACGATGATGTTGGCATCGATCGCCGCCTCGCGGGTCAGCACGTTGAGGTCCTCGATGAAGCCGAGGGCAAAGGCCGAGTCCGAAAAGGCCTCAGCCTCGGTGACGTCGGCAGGATCTCCGAACAGTCGAGCCGGCGTGAGGCCAAGTCCGGCCAGCGCGTCGAAATTGTCGCTGCCCGGCAGGAACTCGAGGATCGAGCCATTGCGGGCAGTGATCTCGAGACGCTCGCCGTCGATGGTCTCGTCAATCTCGGCGCGTCCCTCGTTGCCCAGGATCTGATTGATGCGGAACACCAAGAAGCCGAACGAGTCATCCTCCTCGATCGTCACTTGGCGTGGTTCGGCCCCGTTGATCCCGATCGAGAAGAACTGCCCGTCGCGCACGCTTGTCTCCGCCGTCACCGTGGTCGCCGACAAGCCTTTGCCGGGCCCATTGGGGAGGCCAAGGCGGGACAGCACGGAGGTGCCGCCAGCATCGAACGCGATCGCGTTGCCGCTGTTGTTGAAGGCACCGCCGAACTGATGGGTCCAGATCAATGACCCAGTCCGATCGACCTTGGCCGCGAAGGCATCGGTCGCGGCGCTCGAGACCTCGCCGGTGAACACTCCGGTGGTGCTGCCGGTCAGGTAAACATCGTCCGTGGTCCGGTCGATGGCGAGCCCGAGGCCGCGATCCTCGTTGGCCGTACCGACGTACGTGACGTAGTCGACGGCGGCGTTGGTGCCGCCGGCAGTGCTGCCGGTGTTACCGAGATCACTCACGTCGACCGACAGCGTGTCGCCGCCGCTGAACTCGGAGCCGCCGAGGTAGCTGAGCGCCGCAAGCGCCGAATTGATATCGGTGAGCGTACCTTGGAACGTCATCGTCGCATCGGCGGTGCCGTCCCCGGTCGAGAAGGTGAGGCCGGTGGTCTGGCCTAGCGTCACGGTGCCGTTGGTGACGCCGAGCGTGACCTCGAGCGAGGATGCTGCGGAATCGGTGTCGGCAATGCTGACGCCACTGATCGCGAGTGAAGTGTCCTCCGCCGCCGTTTGCGCGCCCGGGACCGTGATGGCGGGCGCCGAATTGATGACGTCGGTAATTGTTATCGACGCGTTGTCGGTCTGGGCGCCGCCGGCGCCGGTGTTGCCGAGATCGCTAACCCCGATCGTGACGCTGCCGGTATCGCCGCCGAAGAAGTCGCTGGAGCTGTAAATGAGGTTGTCGATAGCGGCGTTAACGTCGGTCAGCGATCCCTGGAATGTCATCGTTGCGTCGGCAGTGCCGTCGCCCACGGAAAACGCAAGGCCTGTGATCTGACTTAGGCTGACGGTGCCACCGGTGCCGGTGAGGGTCACCTCGAGGTTGCTTGCGCCAACATCCGAATCGCTAATGCTGATGCCGGGGATCGTGAGATCGGCGAAGAACGGCAGTGTTTGGGTGCCGGGCACCGTGATACTCGGAGTGCGATTGATCGCACCCACTTCAACCGTCACCGCGTCATTAGCCGTCTGCGCGCCGCCGCTACCGGTGTTCCCGAGATCGTCGACGGTGACCGCGATGCTGTCGGTACCGTTGAAGGCGACGTCACCCCGGTAGACGAGACCGTTCAGCGCCGAATTGATATCGCTGAGCGTGCCCTGGAAGGTCATCGTCGTATCGCTGGTGCCATCGCCGGTGGTGAAGCTCAGCCCCGTCGTCTGGCTCAGCGTCAATGCCCCATCATTAACTGTCAGCGTTACTTCGAGGTTGCCACTGGCCGCGTCGACGTCGGCGATGCTGTACCCGGTGATTGCGAGATCGGTATCGATCGCTACCGTCTGTGTGCCGGGATTGGCGATGGTCGGCGGGTCGTTCACTGCGTTGACGGTGATGCCGAGCGAGTCGCTGGCGGTAGTGGCCGCACCGCCCCCCGACTCTGTCAGTCTAATGAGGAAGGCGTCGGTGTTGCCGGAATGCGCCCCGATCACGGTGCCGCTTAGCGCCGCGTTGGTGGTAACGCCGGAGACAAAGATCTCGCCTTGGGAGTTGGTGGCGACGCCGGTGACATCGCCGCCGGTGCCGAGCGCGCCGAGATCGATATTGTAGATCGCCGGATCGTTAGTGGAATCGTCGGCAAACTTGCGAAGGAATCCGTTGCCGTCGACAGTTCCGGCGACCAGGATTTCGCCGACATCCGAGATGGCGATGGCAGTGGCGACCTCGTTGCCGGTGCCGCCGAACTGCTTGTTGTAGAGCAGCGTGCCGCTGCTGTTGATCTTCGTCACAAAGCCATCGGTGCCGCCGCCGTGGGTAAGTCCTGAGCCGCCGGCAGCATTGGTAAACCCGGTGACGAAGATTTCGTCGCTCGAGTTGACCGCGAGGCCGAACGCGCCGTCGTTGGCGAACGGTGCGGCCTGGCGGGTGAACTGCCCCTGTCCGCTTTCGTTGAACTTGGTGACGAACGTATCGTAGTTGCCGCCGAATCCCGAAGAAGTGAGCTGACCGAAGACCTGACCGGCGACGATGATGTTGTCGCTCGAATCGACCGTGGCGGCGAAGCCGGCCGCATCCTCGCTCGATCCGAGAAGTCGGCTGAAGATCAGGGTGCCGGCATGATCGAACTTTTGCAGATAGACGTCGTTACCGTCGGCATTGATTTGGCCATCGAGGTTGCCAGCCGTGGTGCCGACCACTATGAGATTGCCCTCGCTGTCGACGGCGACGGCATTGGTCCGGTCGGGGGCATCGGGACTGTCAATGTTGCTGCGGAAGCCCTGGCTCAGGTCGGCGGCGGCGAGGTCGTCGATCTTGGTCAGGAAAGCGGAGCCGAACGTCGTAGCGCCCGATGTGGCCGCGACGTAAATCGCGCTTGATTCGCTCGCGGTACCGGTACTGAAGGAGATCTCCTCGCCCGTGGCTACATTGATCCGGAAGCCATAAGACGATTCGCTGAAGCGCTCGGTCAGAAACGATGTGGCGAAGCCGGCGGTCAGCAGCTCGCCGTTAATGAAGCTGGTGATGTTGTCGACGTTGAGCGGGCCGCCGACTAGGCTGAGATCGATGGCGACATTGGTGGTCGTGCCACCCCTCGTGACGGCGATTGTAAAGGTCTCGGTACCTGTGAGGCCGGGGATAGGATCTGCGCGAACGGTCGAGACGGGCGCGTTGAACAGAACGGTGGAGTTCGAGGATCTCGGCAGCAGCACCGTGGATTTTATGGTGTCGGATTTCAAGCCGAAGATCAGCGAGATGTCGCGAAACCTGGCATCGTTGACGAAGGATTCCGCCTCGTCGACCAAACGCTGGAACTGGCGCTCGAGCACGATGCGGCTCGAATCGGCATCAGAGGTTTGTGCAAACGCCGTCAGTTCTTGCAGCCGCGTCAGGCCGTTGTGAAGCGCGAACAGTGTCTTGAAGTTGTCGTCGACATCGTCGCGCGCGAACAACGGATCTTTCTCCGTCAGGGCTAGCGCCGCCGATGCCCACTCTTGTCGGGGCGGCAGATCGGTCCAGTCGATAGCACCAAAGCGTCTCTTCCTCCATGGTCGGGTTGTCGCGATAGACTGAGCCGTTCGGTTCCTCGACAGCGAGAAACGGGGCTGGACCGAACAACGGCTGGCTGCTGCGAATCCATAATAGGTCATCCTCGCATTCGAGCGAGAAAGGGTCGTGTCCCGGGACGTGGTGTAGGAGCTGTGGGTAACCGGCTTGCCGTAGCGACCGCCAAGAGTTTGGCCTAGGCAAGCCGGTTATCCACAGCGGGCGGTCATCGCGGTTTCCGGTTTAGGGTTGGGTTGTGGCAACGCAACCTGGAACCAATGGAGACCACGATGACCGACGACATGATGACGCTTCGTAGTTTGCTGGAAAAGAGTTCTGACGCCGATCTGCTGCGCGAGATGATCGGCTTCACCGCCCAGCGTTTGATGGAACTGGAGGTCCGGGGCCTGACCGGCGCCGGCCACGGCGAGCGTTCGCCGGCGCGCATCAACCACCGCAACGGCTATCGCGACCGGGTGTGGGAGAGCCGCGCCGGCAGCGTCGCGCTGAACATTCCCAAGCTGCGGAAGGGCTCCTACTTCCCCGGCTTCCTGGAGCCCCGGCGGATGGCCGAGAAGGCGCTCACGGCGGTGATCCAGGAGGCCTACATCCAGGGCGTCTCGACCCGATCGGTCGATGACCTGGTCCAGGCCATGGGTATGACCGGCATCTCCAAGAGCCAGGTCTCGCGGCTCTGCGGAGAGATCGACGACAAGGTCCGGACCTTCCTCGAGCGGCCCCTGGAAGGCGACTGGCCCTACCTCTGGCTGGATGCAACCTATGTGAAGGTGCGCCAGTCCGGGCGCATCGTCTCGGTCGCGGTGATCGTCGCCGTCGCCGTCAACACCCAGGGCCGGCGCGAGGTCCTCGGCATGGCGGTCGGCGCCTCGGAGGCCGAGACCTTCTGGACCGAGTTCCTCCGATGCCTGGCCAGACGGGGTTTGCGCGGCGTCACGCTGGTGATCTCCGATGACCACAAGGGCCTCAAGGCCGCCGCCGCTCGTGTCCTCAACGCCACTTGGCAGCGCTGCCGGGTGCACTTCATGCGCAACCTCCTGGGCCATGCCGGCAAGCAGGGCCGGCGCGTGGTCTCCGCCTTCGTCGCCACCGCCTTCGCCCAGGAGGACGCCGCGGCCGCCAAGACCCAGTGGCGCCAGGTGGCCGACCAGCTCCGCCCCAAGGCGCCCAAGCTGGCAAACCTCATGGACCAAGCCGAGCCCGACGTGCTGGCCTATATGAGCTTCCCCAAGGAGCACCGCACCAAGCTCCACTCGACCAATCCCCTGGAGCGCCTCAACGGCGAGATCAAGCGCCGCACCAACGTCGTCGGCATCTTCCCCAACGAGGCCGCCATCACCCGACTGATCGGCGCTATCCTCATGGAGCAGAACGACGAATGGGCGGTGCAGAGGGCGCGCTACATGACCCTGGAAACCATCGCGCCGGTGAGCGACAATGCCCTCATCAAGATGCCTCCCGAGGCCGCTCGAGCGATCCGGCTCAGCCCGCCGGACACCGCGACCCGCTCGCGGCTCTTACACCACGTCACGCACCTACGGTGCTAACTCATTGATAAGGGGTCGTTTTTTCTCTCGAACACTGTTGCAGAGGAACGGATTGGGTAACCTGCCCTTCCCCGGCTGCAACCGTAACCGGGAGAAGATGTGTGACCGGAACCGCCCTCACCGACGCCCGCGTCAGGGCGCTGAGACCTCGCAAGGACACTTACGACATTCGCGACGCCAGGCTCAAGGGCTTCGGCGTCCGCGTGCTGCCCTCGGGCCGCAAGCGTTTCTTCGTCCACTGCCAGCATCGGAGAGAACGCGTCTGGAAGATCGTCGGCGACGCCGCGAGGATGAATGTCCGCGATGCGCGGTCGCAAGCAGCCGGGATGCTCGCCGCGATCCGGCGGGACGGGAACGCGCGCCCCCGGCCCGACGAAACCCTCTTCGAAGCCGTCGCCGAAACCGTGTTCCAGCGTCACGAACGGGTCTGGAAGGCAAGCACCCTTTGCGTGAACCGCTGCTACCTGCGCAACCAGATCCTGCCGTATTTTGCCGGACGCCGCATCGCCGACATCGAGCGGCACGATGTCAGAAACTGGTTCGCGTCCCTGCGCGCGACGCCGGTCGCCGCTGACCGGTCCATGCCGGTGCTGTCCGTCATCATGAGAGAAGCGGAACGGATGGGCCTTCGGCCGGAGGGGGCCAACCCCTGCCGGGGCATCCGGCGCTATCGCCGGAAGGGGCGCGAGCGCTTCCTTTCCGACGACGAACTCCGCCGATTGTCCGGAACGCTGGCCGCATATGCGGAGCTGTGTCCGCACCAAGTCGCCGTGACCCGCCTTCTTCTGCTGACCGGATGCCGCAAGGGCGAGATCCTGACCCTGCGCTGGTCCGACTACCGCGAGGGTCACCTCTTTCTACGCGACAGCAAGACGGGCCCCAGAACGGTGTGGCTGTCGACCCCGGCCAGGCGCATCCTCGACATGCTGGGGCGGACGAGCCCATGGGTCTTTCCGGGACCGCGAGGGGACCGGCCGCGGCAAGGCGTCTGGCTGCAGCGCTTCTGGCACAGGGTCCGCGCGGAAGTGGAGCTGCGCGACATGCGTGTTCACGACCTCCGCCATACCCACGCGAGCATTGCGCTGAGGCAGGGCGAGACCGTCCTCGCCATCGGCCGGCTGCTCGGTCACCGGAACCCGGAAACGACGCTCAAATACACGCATCTGGCCGACACAATGGTTCGCGAAGCTGCCGAGACGGTCGGCGCCGTGCTGGAGGGCTGAGGCATGGCAAGCAAGGAACGCATGCGGCTTACCGACGCCGCCATCGCCCGCCATCGCCCCCGCGAGCGGGAATATACGGTCTGGGACGATCGAGTGCCCGGTCTCGGGGTCCGGGTGCGGCCTCCAAGCGCGTCTCGATCGGCCCGGTCTCGACGATGACCGTCGCAGAGGCTCGCCGGGAATGCCTCGCCCGCCAGGCGAGCCCCGAGCCCGACAGTGCGTCCGGGCCCACGCGCGCGCCGCTGTTCCGGGATTTCGTCGCGGGCGAGTGGAGAAAGACTCATTTCGAGGGATACAAGCCATCGACCCGGCGAACCGCAACCCATCTGGTGGAGAGGCGCCTCCTGCCCGCCTTCGGATCGAAACCGCTCGACCGTATATCCCCGGCACAGGTCAGGCGCTGGTTCGACGCATACAGCCGGACTGCCCCGGGCGGGGCCAACCGTGCTCTCGACCTTCTCCGGCAGATCATGAACGTCGCGGTTGCCTGCAGCCATATCGACACCAACCCGGCGCGCGGCGTCAAGAGGAACCGGCGACCGGCGCTCACGCGATTCCTGTCGCGGGAGGAGATCGGCCGCCTGCACCGGGTGCTGGACAGGCAAACCCGAAAGAGCAGCCGGCAGCAGGCCGACATCATCCGCCTTCTGCTGCTGACTGGGTGCCGCAAGGGCGAGATCGTCCGCCTTCACTGGTCCGAGGTCGACGGCGACAGGCTGGTCCTCAGCGACGGCAAGACCGGGCCGAGAACGCTTCCCCTCAATACCCAGGCCCGCCGCATCCTCGAACGCCAGCCAAGAGACGGGAGCTCTTTCGTGTTTCCATCGCCGCGCGACCCGTCTCGGCCGCGCAGCCGCAACCTCGCGCTCTGGTATCCGGTCCGTCGGGAGGCCGGCATCGAGGACGTTCGCCTGCACGACCTCCGCCACACCCATGCCAGCCACGCGGTCATGAACGGCGTGCCGGTGCCGGTGGTCTCGCGGCTGCTCGGCCATGCCAGCGTAAGCATGACGCTGCGCTACGCCCATCTCGGGGACCGGGACGTCGAGGCGGCGGCCGAGAGGGTCGGGCAATCCATCGCCGCCATCATGGGCATTTGACCGTGCGGTTGCCGGTGTCGATCCAAGCGATTCCTCGAACGGTTGTGACCATTTGCAAGATGATTGACCGTTTGGTTGGCAGCCTCCGTTTAACCCTATTGACTACCGGGACAACCTCCGCCGTGTCGCTCAGGGGGGTCAATTTTTGCACGCCGATTGGGGGTCAATATTGAATGCCGATTGACACCCTGGAACCGCCTCGTCACCGAAGTTCCAGAACCGATTCCCTGATCACGAGGGGCGGCTTCACGCAACGCTTAGGGAGGGCTTCCGGCGGGGCAGCTAGTGTTCTGCTTCCGAAGTTCGCATGATTTCGGAGTGGGCGTCTGACCTCTCCGAACCAGCCACTCCTGCAACGTCATGCCCGGACTTGTTCCGGGCATCTCGCTCAGCCAGACCCGTCGGACGCTGGGCGAACGCGTGGATGGCCGGGACAAGCCCGGCCATGACGTGTTGGGGATTCCCGCAATGCATACGAACTTCTCGATCAGGACACTAGTCTAGAGCCTCTAACGGTGCGTGCTAGTCGCGGCAAGAGTGAATGGTGTCAACGAGTTCGCCTGGGTCTACGCGGTGGAGGCAATTCGCATCGAATGGCGCCGAATCGTATCTGGCCGCTGGCCGGAGTAGCGGACTAACACCTCTTCTTTACTGGAGCGCACCTCCGCTGGCGGGCTTCATTCCAATCACGACAGATTCTTGTATTGACCACACAGGTTAATTTTCATATACTTTCATTGTTATTCATCGTCTTTCTTGAACACAGGTCGGTCCAGGATGGCTACTGAAGAAGGCTGGGTCGGAATCTCGGAAGTTGCTGCCCATTTACAGGTGGCCAAGGAATCAATTTACCGCTGGGTCGACTCAAAGGGCTTTCCCGCCCACCGAGTCGGCCGGTTGCTTCGCTTCAGGCTCTCGGAAGTGGACGACTGGGTAAGAAACAGCGGCGACGATGAGTCAGGAGGTAGTCCATCGAGCAAAATGGCCAGGAGCGAGAGCAGCAAGAATGGCTGAGAGTCTCCTTTCCGCACAGGTCGGACAACGCATATCCCTACAGGGACATTTCGACGTGCCGGTCATCCTGGAGGATGTGCGGCCCCTCGGTACAGATGGGTCTGCCGGTTACGAGTGCCGGGTTCGATTGCCTGACGGCGCACTTGAGGAGGCAGTCATCTCCTCCCAGGAGGCCGCCAGCATTTTCGGCGTGGAAGACAAAGTGGCGGCCCAGCCCGCAGATGCGGAAAGGCTGCGGCTCCTGATCGAGTCTGCCCGAATTCGTCTCGCCTACGCCTACGACCGTCAGTTTGCCGTCAGCTTGTCCGGTATCCGCACCCTGCCTCACCAGATTGAGGCGGTCTACATGAAGATGCTGCCGCAGCCGAGGCTGCGTTTCCTGCTTGCTGACGATCCCGGGGCAGGCAAGACGATTATGGCCGGACTCCTTATCAAGGAACTGAAGCTCCGAGAGGCTATCGACCGGTGCCTCATCCTCGTCCCCGCTCCGTTGACTATTCAGTGGCAGGACGAGCTGCTCCGCTTCTTCAACGAGCCGTTTCAAATGATCTACTCGGCGAATGACCAGCAGCAGCTTCTAAATCTGTGGGAGCGAGAATCTCAAGTCATCTCGTCCATCGACTACGCCAAGCAGGACGACGTCCGTGAACGCGTCTGGCAACAGCGGTGGGACCTCATTATCATCGACGAGGCACACAAGTGCAGCGCTTACACGAAGCGCTCGGCAGGTCGCGGCGACGAGGTCGAGCGCACGAAGCGGTATCAGCTCGCCGAGCGACTCTCGGAGCAATGCGACAACCTCCTGCTCCTGACGGCGACACCCCATCACGGTGACGACGACCGGTTCGCGCATTTCATACGTCTCCTCGACCGTGACCTGTTTCCCGAGCCACACCGCTTCGGCGAAGCATCCGGTCGAATCCGGCGAGAGATCTTGCAACTCGGAGAGAACTGCCCATGGTCGCTCCGGCGATTGAAGGAAGATCTGAGGGACATGCACGGTCGCCGGTTGTTCCCGGACCGCCATGTACAGACCGTCAGTTTCAACCTCGGACCGGAGGAGTACTACATCTATAAGGCGGTCACAGCATACATCAACGAATACCTTCCGCAGGCGACGGGACGTCGCAAGAACAGCGTCGCTCTTGCGCGCACGGTCTTTCAGCGGCGTCTGGCAAGCTCGACCCACGCCATTCACGAGTCCCTACGTCGCCGGCAGAAAAAGCTGGACGATCTTCTCAGGGAACTGGAAGGCCTTTCTCCGTCCCAGCGATCAAGGCGGCTGGCACAACTACAGGGGCGACTGACCGACACCGAGCAGGACGAGGACGACCTGGATGAAGCGGCCCGTGATGAACTCCTCGATGAGGCAACCGCCGCGGCCGAGCTGGATCAGCTCCGAGCCGAAGTCGCTGAATTAGGTGATCTGGTTGCGCGCGTCGGCCGGGTCCGCGAAAGCGGTCGCGACTCCAAGCTCGTCGCGCTGCGCGAATGCGTGCAGAGAGCGGAGTTTGATGAGCTGAAGGACGGGCGAGGCAAACTCCTCATCTTCACTGAACACCGGGACACATTGAACTACCTGCGTGAGCACATCGAAACGTTGGGCTACTCAACATGCCAAATCCACGGTGGGATGAACCCGCGTGAACGCAGGCAGGCGCAGGAGGACTTCCGAACAAGGTGCCAGATCTGTGTGGCGACCGAGGCGGCTGGCGAGGGTATCAACCTTCAGTTTTGCCACCTGATGATCAACTACGACCTGCCCTGGAACCCGACCCGTCTCGAACAGCGTCTTGGTCGTATCCACCGCATCGGACAATCACGCGACGTGTACGCGTTCAACTTCGTTGCGACCTCCTCGGAGGATGGTCAACCGGTCATCGAAGGGCGCATCCTGGAACGGCTCTTGAGCAAACTGGACCGAATGAGGGATGCCCTCGGAGACCGGGTGTTCGACGTCGTCGGCGAAGTGCTTTCCTTGAACAAGGTCAACCTCCCGGACATGCTCCGTGAAGTGGCGTATGAGCCGAGACGCTTAGACGACTACCTTGACGTGATCGATCAGATCGACCCCGAACTCCTCGGCCAATACGAAGAAGCAACCGGCATCGCGCTGGCACGTGCGCACGTGGACTTCTCCTCCTTCGCCCAGGCAAATCTGGAAGCGGAAGAGCGGCGTCTCATGCCACGCTACGTCGAATCGTACTTCTTGAGCGCAGCCAAGGCTGTAGGGCTTCGCACAGAAGCGAGAGCCGACGGACTCTGGCGGATCGAGCACGTGCTCTCTGACCTCCGCTCCGAGCGTCTCGCCGCCGTCCGCCGTCTCGGGAAACCAGACACGACCTATCGCAAGCTGACCTTCTACAAGGAACACCTGGAGCAGGATCAGCACTTGGATGCCGTGCTGCTCGGTCCCGGACATCCGGTCTACGCCGTCGTTGACGAGAGATTGAAGGAACTCCTCCAAGACATTTTGGGGCAGACAGCCGTCTACATGGATTCGATGACAGAGGTGCCTTACCGGCTTCACTTCTACGAAATCGCGGTACGAGGCCAAACAACGAAAGGCGAAGCAACGACGATTCACGCCGAACTTGTAGGTGTACGGGAAGAGATCGGCGACGGTGTGTCCGATGCGGACCGCTACAGCGTTATTCCTGCGGATGTACTTATCGACCTGCCGGCGCACCCGCATCCACCGGATACGTTGACCGACGCTGACAACGGCCCGGTCAGCGACTACGTCAAGGCGACGGTGCAGATGGACCGGCGGCGAGACGCCCAAACCGAGCGCGGCCGCTATGCCGATGTTGCACGCGATTATCTGGACCGGTCGTTCGACGCCCGCGTCCGTGGCGCCCAAGATCGGGTGATGGGGCTGCGCTCACGCGAGCCAAGGGAACCGGAGGTGGCGCTGGCACGGCAGCGGGCGGAGCAGGATCTGGCCGATCTCCAGCGCACACAACGGGAACGCCTTGTCGGTGTCGACCGGCTTCGCGTCGCTCGGCACGGCCCAGCGCGCCATGTCGCCAGTTGCCTTGTGCTACCGCCCAACACTGCAGCGGATCGCTTCCCCGAACTTGCCGAGGAGCTGGATACGGAATTGAAGCGACGCGTTGAACTTGCCGCCGAGGATGTCGTCGTTGCTTACGAGGAGACTCAGGACCGCGAGTGCGAACGCGTCGGCCACCTCAAGATCGGATTCGACATTCGGAGCCTAGCGCCGCCGGAGGCACAGACGGGCTACCGCGACCCGGTGACCGGCGTGCGGCGTATCGAGGTCAAAGGCCGCAAGCGGGGCATGCCGGTGCGGCTGACCACGAACGAGTAGTACAAGGCGCAGCAGCTCGGCGACACGTATTGGCTATACGTGGTCTGGGACCCTCTGGATAGTCCGGACCCAACTCCATTGATGGTCCATAATCCTGCGAAGCACTTGGACTACGCCAAGAAGGAGGTCGTAGCTGCCCGCTACTACGACGTGCCTGCAAACGCTGTGGAGCAAGCCGTGCGCGATCAGCGGGAGGTGACGTCATGAAGCCCCCTGACCGACGATTGATCGAGGACTTTCTCCCCGTGGATTGGCTGAGCGCGGAGGCGTCAGGAGAGCCAAGGACCAAAGGACACATATCGACCCTACATCTCTGGCGCGCCCGCCGCCCGCTCGTTGCTTGTCGAGCAGCGATTTTCTCCGCGTTAGTCCAAGCTCCAGCATCAACAGAGGAACGCCAAAAACAGGACGACTTTCTAAGAAAGTTGTGTCGGTGGGGTGCCCCGGCCGAAATTGTGCAGCAGGCTCGGCAACAAATCAGCGACTGTCGCGGCGTAACGCCACGCGTACTCGATTGTTTTGCCGGCGGAGGAGCGATCCCGCTCGAAGCCCTGCGTCTAGGATGCGACTCTTACGCGCTCGATCTGAACCCGGTCGCTTT
The DNA here is from genome assembly GCA_965248765.1 of Alphaproteobacteria bacterium. Lineage (GTDB taxonomy): Bacteria > Pseudomonadota > Alphaproteobacteria > VGEJ01 > VGEJ01 > CBDFKF01. The sequence goes on along the minus strand of CBDFKF010000004.1, from coordinate 1,130,866 downwards.
CTTGATTCTTAAGGCGACGTGCGAGTACCCGCAGCGATTCGGTCATTCCCTATCGAGGGACGTACGTGAGTGGGCTGAGCGCGTGGCCGAGCGCGTCCGCAATGCTACTGCGGGCTTCTATCCCACGATTCCAGTTCCCAAGAATCTCATTACCCATGCAAAGTCTCCCGCTTGGTTTGAAGAGACAGGGGCGGCACCACGGACCATGACCCCGTTTGTGTTCCTTTGGGCAAGAACCGTTCCATGCCCTAATCCGCAATGTAGAGCAGTTGTCCCTCTGTACCGCCAGACGTGGCTGCGAAAGAAGCCTTCAGGCTATGTCGCCCTACGGCCCATCCCTCGTCCAGACCGACGGCGAGTGGAGTTCGCCGTGGTGCAAAGCTCTGCGGCGAATGAACTTGGGTTCGATCCCGCTGAAGGGATGCGGGGCACGGCAACCAAGTGTCTGTGTTGCGGCTCTGCGGTCGCCGCGAATTATGTGCGCAGCTACGGTGCGGAGGAAGGGTTCGGCCAGCAACTCCTATGCGTTATTTGCGTGAATCCCTTTGGATCGGGAAAGCTCTATCTCATCGACGACTCTTGGATCGACGAGGAGGAAGGGCGTCAGCGCGCCGCTGAAGAGTGGGCGAGCAGTCTCGAGCAGGAACTCCGTGTGGTCACGATGGATGCAGTGATTCCGCCGACCGGCAATGCGGGCCTTGCAACTGGCAAGAGCTATCTCTACGGCATCGAACGATTTCGAGAAGCATATACACCCCGGCAACGGGCGGTGCTCCTCGAGTTCATCAAACAAATCCATATCGCTCATGACGAAATGCTGCTTGACGGCGTTGAACCGCATCGCGCCGAAGCAGTCACGGTATATCTATCTTTGTGGATGAGCCGGCTGACGGACCGCTGTAACGCGCTCGCCCGGTGGGACAACACAGGCGAGAAGGTCCAGAGTTTGACGTCGATGAAGCGAATCGCGATGACCTGGGATTATCCGGAAGTCAATGTGTTCGCTGGGAGTTCCGGGAGTTGGCAGTCGGCGCTCGATTACGTGACCGCCGTTATTGAGCGCGAGGCGGGGGCGGGGAAACCTGCAACCGTACTGAGAGGAAGCGCCACAAATTTGGCCACCGTCGGTTTTGAGGAGGCGAGCTTCGACGCAGTCGTCACCGACCCGCCGTACTACGACAACGAGTCGTACTCGGAACTGTCAGATACCTTCTATGTTTGGCTCCAACCGGCGTTGCAGCACATCTTTCCAGAGCACTTCGCCTCCCAGCTCACACCCAAGCGTCAGGAATGCGTTGCGGCGGCATACCGCCAGGGTGGGACGAAGGACGGGGCCTACAAGTACTTCGAGGGATGCTTGGCCGAGGCTCTCGGTGAGGTGCGACGAGTGCTCAAACCTGGCGGGATTCTTACGCTTGTTTACGCACATCGAACGACGGCCGGTTGGGCCACGTTGGTCAACGCGCTTCGTCAAGCCGGATTCGAGGTTACAGAGGCGTGGCCTATCGAGACGGAAACGAAGTCGAGAGCCGCTCACCAGGGTGACGCAGCGTTGCGCTCGTCGATTTTCCTTGTCGCACGTCCTCGACTCGGGGTGGGAACTGGCAGTTTTGAAGAAGATGTAGAGCCGATGCTGCGACAGATCGCGACCGAGCGGGTGAGCAGTCTCTGGGACGGTGGCAACGGACTAGGAGGCGCTGATTTGCTGATGGCGTCCGTGGGCGCTGGCCTTCGACCATACACACGATTTTGTCGTGTCGAATACGCGAACGGTGATGAGATGACGCCTGAAGCGTTCCTGCGCGAGGTCGAAGGCGTTGTGCTGGGATCGATGCTCCAGGAGATATTCGACCTTCCCATCTCTGGAGTCGCCGCAGTCGATCACGTTACTCGGTTCTATGTGTTGTGGCGGTTCACGTATGGAATTGCCGAGATCGATGCCGGCGAAGCATTCGTGTTTTGCTACCCCCAGAACATTGAACTGGATGAAATGTCTGGGCTAGTCGGTGCCGTTCCGGCGCTTGTAGAGAAGAAAGGCGCCAATGTCCGTGTTCGAACGTTCACCGAACGGGGAGAAATTGACGACCTTGGGCTACCCAAGGACGGCCGATCTGCACCGCTTGTCGATGTGCTGCATCGAATACTTTGGTTGATCGAAAACAGACCCGAGGAACTGTCAACGTACATCAAACTGGCGCGGCCGAACCAGGAACAGCTTCGACTTGTGGCACAGGCCCTTTCTGGTCCCGTGCTGACGGCCCGACCAGTAGCTGAACATGGACTTGCTGAAGAGCTGTCCGCGCTCCACAAGCTCACTGCAAACTGGCGTGCCATTATGGATGAACACGGTACTCCTCGCCCGTCCACCAAACAGCCGGTTGGCCAGACCGTGTTGCCACTTTTTAGAGACGATTGAGACATGACAGCCGACCATCGCTCGTGGCTTGAGTGCGTAGACCTCCATCCCGATGTTCTCTCGGACGAATTTTCGGAGGATATTTTTGCGTTGGATCTCGGCGCGTTGTCTGACTACCTGATTGGGCGGGACCGCGGGCAGCCCGATTCGGAATTGCCACGCGTCCCCGCCGTTTATCGAGACCCGGACAGCTTCTTTCGGGCATCCTTCCTTACCAGCGGCTTGAAGTCCTTACTAGTCGATGTGCTTGGCCGATTGTCGGGCTCCCAGGGAAGTCGGGTGCTCAAGTTAGTAACTCCCTTTGGGGGTGGTAAGTCACACACGTTGGCCGCATTGCTGCACGGCGCGCGGTCGCGGGCGGCGCTGGACACACTGCCGGAAGCGGCCGGATTACCCCGTCCGGAGCGAGTGCGCGTTGCCGCCGTTGACGGGCAGTTCTTCGATGTACCAGTGGGTAAGCGCCTGCCTGGTGAGGGCTTCTCTGCGAAGACCATCTGGGGATGGATCGCGTGGGCCCTCGCAGGGATGGAGGGCTACGAACTCGTCCGCGCGCAGGACGAGGCGCGTGTCGCTCCCGGTGGCGATGCGATTATCGATCTTCTCAAGTTAGGCCCAAGCCTGATCCTCCTGGATGAGCTGTTGGAATACCTCATTAGCGCTGGCGGCGTACGAGTAGAGAAAACCACCCTCCGAGACGAAACGCTGTCCTTTCTCAAACGGTTGACCGTCGCGGTCGGCAACGTCGAAAACGCTGCCTTGGTGTTCTCGTTGCAGTCGAGCAAGCGGGAGTCTCTGGAGTACACGGGCCTGTTGCAGACCGTGGAACACCTTGCAGCGCGCAAGGACCAACGCCGCGAGCCGGTCGAGGGAAACGAAATCCTCAGCGTGATCCAGCGCAGGTTGCTGGCCAGAATTCCGGATCAAAATGCCTCCTCACACGCGGCGGAAGCCCATTGCGATGTGTTTACTCAAATGCGGCGCGCATACGCACAAAGCGATTCCGAGCGGCAACAAGCTGAGAAGGAGGGCCTGGTTCTCCGAGATAGCATCAAGTCCTCCTATCCGTTTCATCCCGATCTGATCGATATCATGCGAGAACGCTGGGCAGCAATTCCTGACTTTCAGCGTACGCGTGGTGCCCTGAGATTCCTGGCGTCTTGCTTGCGCTCCGCTCACGGCGCCGGACACTCTCGGATGCTGCTGGGTCCGGGGGACGTTCCCATCCAGGACGCAGAAGTGCGCCTTGCCTTCTTCAAGGAAGTCGGGCAGCGCGAGGACTTTCAGCCCTGCCTGGAACATGATTTTGTTGGCGCAAATGCCCGGACGCGCCGGATCGATGACCGACGAGCCCGGGAGACGACTTCGGAAGCCGGGAAGCGTCCCGCAACCCGCCTGGCGACGACCATGCTGGTGTCCTCCTTTGGGGGACTTCGCCGATCTGGTGGTGGAGACGGCGATCTCCTTCCCCCTGGCATCGGCGAGGCAGACCTGCTGAGGACCTGTGTCGGCCCTGACCTCGATAGCACGACCGTTCAGGCGTGCCTCAAGGAACTCAAAGAAAACTGCCTCTACCTTCATTTCGACGGGGCGCGGTACTGCTTCAAGAAGGACCCGAACGTCACGCTGCTCGTCGAACAAGAGGTGGACATCGTCGCTCGCGACGAGGGACGCGTCCGAGCCAAAATCAAGGAATTGATCGAGGAAAGGCTGGCGGGTCAACGGTCAGCATTTGTATGGCCGTCGAAATCCGGAGAGGTGCCGGACAAGGAGGCGCAGTTCCTGATTGGCTACATGCCGCTTGAGTTTGCTGTCCAGCCTGAAGCGGAGCAACGCATGGCTGTCCGTGACATCTGTGAGAACTATGGCAACCGCACACGTGACTTCCGGAACGGCGTTAGCTTTGCCGTCCCGTCCGGCGACCAGGTCGAGGTGCTACGACGAGCCGTTCGCTATCTCCTCGCCATCGAACGTGTCCAGGGCAAGTGGCGGGAGCTCAACCTCACGGATGCACAGAGAGACCAGCTAAAGGAACGCAACGCCACCGAGAATTCGGCGACCGAGTCGGCTCTGCTGAGGCTCTATGGTGAGGTGTGGTTGCCAAGGTCCGACAACGGCTCGCTGTCCTTAGAGGCCATCAGTATCGGAGGTCGGCCACTTCAGGTCACGCTGGATGAGAAAAAGCGCGCTCAAATCCATCAACGGCTGATTGAACTGCTGGTGACCGCTCAGCGAAAGGTCTTCACTTCGGTCGCACCAGGGAAGATCGTCGAACTGTTCAAGCTGGGAGAGAGCGATTCCGTAGAACCAGGCATCGCCACTGACAAGGTTGTAGCGGGGTTCTTCTCGTTCCTCGGTTTTCCACGGCTTCTCTCGAATGATGTGGCGCGCAAGGCAATCGCGCGTGGCGTGCAGACCGGTCTGTTTGGATACGCAACAGGGCGACCGAAGCTCGGAGACGACGGTCGCTACCAACTCGACTGGAGCCGAGTAGCCTTTGAGAGGAGCGTCGCCGACGATGAGATCGACCTGGATTCGGGCTTTCTCATCATCCCCAAGGCGCTCCCCGCGAAACCGGTCGAGCCGACTGGCACAACCAGCGGAGGCGAACCAGGGGCAGACGGGCCGGCTAATACAGGGACCGGCGACGGCGGAGAAACTACTGGTACAGACGATGTGGTGCCGCCTGCGGGCGGGGATGAGCGTGAGGTTGCTTTTTCGTTCGTTGCCGACCGGAACGCCCTGTATGCGGCGTGGAACGCCATCGCCAACCTCGCGGATGTGGCTGGCGAAGTCTCCATCAGTGCCAAGGCAAAGCCGAAGAGTGGATTTGACAAGAGCAAGTTGGAGAACGGCGTCCTGGAGCCGCTGAGGGAACTCGGACTGATCAAGGACGATCAGGATTGAACCCCCACAATTTCGCAAAGTCCGCCTTGTCGCTGCGACGTGATTTGGAGATAGCATGAAACTGACTAAAGCCCGTATCACCGAATTTCAGAGCATCCGGGACTCGACCGATATCGAGATCGGTGACGTTACATGCCTCGTTGGGAAAAATGAGTCAGGTAAGACAGCGGTTCTGCAAGCGTTGTATCGCCTAAACCCCTACATCGAAACGCAGGGTTGGTTTGACGTCACGGACGATTACCCGCGTCGAAGCGTGGTTAACTACAGGAACGATGTCGAGGCTAAGCGCCGAAGTCCTGCGAAGGTGATTCAAGCGACCTACACACTCGAATCTGATGACACCGCCGCCGTCCAAGAGATTTTTGGATCCGAGTGTCTCAAAGACAAAGATCTAGCCATTACCCTCCACAAGGGATACTCAAACAAAATCGAGTGCAAGGGCCTTGAAGTGGACGATGAAGCAGCTCTAACACATCTCGTAAATGTTGCTGGTCTTCCCCAACCGCTCACAGCGCAACTAATCGAGCTGGCGAAGGCTGAACCGATGGTTGAAGCTCTTGCAGCAGCAGAGCAGACAGAAACTGCGCAGAAGCTCATGCCTACGCTTCAGCACATTTCTGAAAGAGATGTCTCTGCTGTCATCTACGACCGTATTCTCCACGACCGTATTCCGCAATTTCTTTTCTTTGACGAGTATTACCAGATGAAGGGGCAAGACAATCTCGACGCGCTTCGCCAACGTGTCGAAGAGAACACACTTGAGAACCCAGACTATCCACTCTTGGGATTAATTGACCTTTCTGGGTTGGACTTGAAGGAACTCGTCGATCCAGAACGAACTGAAACACTACTCGCTAATCTCGAAGCTGCCGAAAACCAACTCACACAGACGGTACTTAATTATTGGTCACAGAACCTGCACCTGCGGATGAAATTTGACATCCGTCCGGCTCGGCCCCGAGATCCGGCGGGTATGACGTCGGGTATGAACATCTGGGGACGCATCCACGATACGAAGCACGAGGTAAGCACGGCGCTTGGTACGCGCTCCCGTGGCTTCGTCTGGTTCTTTTCTTTTCTTGCCTGGTACTCCCAGCTCCGCAAAGAAGGCAAAAACCTCATCCTACTCCTGGACGAACCAGGCCTCTCTCTCCATGCAAAGGCCCAGGCTGACCTTCTTCGCTACTTCGAGGAAGAACTTAAGCCCAATCACCAAATTGTCTACACGACCCATTCGCCTTTCATGGTTGACCCCACGCATTTCGAACGCGTGCGCATTGTCCAGGACCTGGGCATCGAGTCAAACTCAGGCGACCTGCCTGTGGAGAAACAGGGGACACAAGTCATCACCGAAATTCTCGATGCGACGCCTGATAGCCTGTTCCCCCTCCAAGGCGCTCTCGGTTACGAGATTTACCAAACGCTATTCATCGGCCCGAACAGCCTCGTCGTCGAAGGGTCTTCGGACCTGCTGTACATACAAACTATGTCGGCCTTTCTTGAGGAAAGAAAGAAGACCGGCCTGAATAGGGACTGGACCCTTACCCCGGTTGGCGGGTCCGATAAAGTCCCAACGTTCGTCGCACTGATTGGTGCGCGAGAGCATTTGAATGTCGCAGTGCTTATAGATTTTCAGAAGAGGGATCAACAGAACATCCAGAATCTCTACAGGAGGAAGCTTCTCAAAAAGCAGCAGGTGCTCACCTATGCCGAATTTACGGGAAACAGCGAAGCCGATATCGAGGATATGTTCAACCCAGACTTTTATCTGAAGCTAGTGAACGGTGCATTTGGTTCCTCCATTGAACTGGCTGATTTGTCCAGTAGGCATCCTCGAATTCTTCGTCGGCTCGAAGAATATCTGGAGAGTAGGCCACTCCCAAATGACGCGATCTTCAATCACTATCGGCCCGCTCGCTACTTCAGCGACAACATCGGCTCACTTACGGATGATTTGAGTGACCTGGAGTTTAGTCGCTTTGAACAAGTCTTCAAGACAGTCAACGCCCTCCTGTAAAGAGGTTGGCTATCTGTTGGGTGGCAGGCACCAATGAGGGCTTTCCTGTCGGCCTGGCTTCTTCGATCGAGGCTGGTAGGCCTCAGTTTTGTCGATTCTACCGCGTTTTACACCCGCCTGACATCCTGCGAGTAGAAGCCCGCGATCTTCTGGGCATGGGCGTCCGTCTCCCGGTCCAGGAACCGCACTTCCTCTCCGTTGGACAGGAAGACGAACGGGACCTCCAGCTGTTCGGCGTAGTGGCGGCCCTGGTCCTGGGCAGCAATGGGATCGATGCTGGCGCGCTTGGCTTCGAGCGCCGCCATCGGACGTCCCGAGCGGTCGCAGAGCGCGTAGTCGGCCTGCGTACCGTCCGGCAGTGCGTGCTCGAACGGGACGCTCACACCGTCGGTCAGATTCCAGCCTGCATCCTTCAGCAGCCCGTCTATCTTGACGCGCGCGGAGGCTTCGGTGGTTGCTCATGCGGCCGTCCAGGGATCGACGACATCGACTCCCGTACCCTTGAAATCCCGCACGTTCCGCGTGACCAGGACAGCGCCGCGCGAGCGGGATATGGCGGCAATCTGGCAATCGGCCTCGCCGATCGGCCGGCCTGCGCGGCGACGGCTGGCCGCGATCTCCGCATAGGCGCGGGCAGCGGCGCTGTCGAACGGCAGAACGCGTTCGGCGAAGCCAAGGTCGAGCCACCGGCTCATGGACGCCTCCAACTCGTTTTTTCGCCTGCCGGCCGGCATGATCGCGACGCCGTAGAGCAGTTCCGCTTCGCTGACCGCGGTCAGATACAGCTCCTCCGCGTCCCGCTCTGCGATCCACGTCGCGACCGTGGGCGCCGGCGCCGGGCGCATGAGCTCGGAAGCCACATTCGTGTCAATGACGAACATCCGATGCGGCTCAGGCGAAGTCCGGAGGTTCGCGCATCGGGCCGCGCGGCGGAAGCTCGAGCTCGACACCGCCAAGGGGCGCGAAGCACTCGCGGGTGAACTTCGCCAGGTCCCGGGGACCGGCCTTCCCGTCACTCACGGCCTCGCGCAGGATGATACGCACCTCCTCTTCCATCGAGCGGCTATGCTCGGCGGCGCGTACGCGCAGGCGCGTCCTCACATCGTCATCGAGATTGCGGATCGTGATGCTTGCCATTGGCCGTACCTTCTTCATGGTTCGGGACGTGTCCAAGCTATTATATGCTTGCAGTGCAAGCAAGAGCACGTAGTCAGCGATGCGGTCGCGGCGGTGCAGGCGCAAGATCGAAACCGCTGCCGGGGCCGACCAGGGCGGATGTGGTAGCTGCGACCGCGCTCGCACGGCCGGCACCGGGCCAGCAAACCCCTGCCCGAAGTCCTGGCCTGGCGGGTTCCGGCACCGGTCTCCACGTGCGGCGAAAGAATTTGTCATATTCCCGCGTAGCTCTTCTCACGCCTGCGCAGGACTGTCGTTAACGCATTGATATATAGATCTATTTCCGGTTGAACCGATCATGGGTTGGGCTTACGCTCCCGACCATGAGACCGTTCGGAGCGCCAGCCGAGGAACATCGGAGACTGCCGTGACCACGCGGCGCACCCCGGTGGCCGGCGGATGCGCGGCGGTATTCCGCCGGCGGTCGGCGCCGGGAGATCGACGCGTTGGGAAGCTGGGGAAGACACAGGCGCCGGGCCGGATGGAGGGCCGTCCTGGATCCCGCGATGTGGGTCCGGGCACTCCTTGTCACGGCGACCGGCGTCGTCTCGATGGCCATCCTGGCCTGCTTCATCGCGTTGGTGCGCGATTCCACGGGCCATGCCTGGTACGCCGCCGGCAAGCTCACGCTTGCGGAAATCCTGATCGAGACCGGCTTCGACGAACGCGCGTCGACGGAGTACCGGACGGCGGACGGCGCGATCCTGACCGTCACACGTGACGATCTCAAGTTCAACGGCGAGGCGCTGCTCGCGCGCGACCGGCTCCTACGAACGGCGACATTGGCCGCCGAACTCGGCGCCTGGTGCAGTTTCGGCGGCGCCTTGCTGTGCCTCGCGCTGATCCGGCGGCCGGAGGGCGGGCGCGGTATCCGGCGGGCGGCGTTCGACCCGAACCCCGTGCAGCGGCCCGAGGCGCGGGAGCGGTTCGCGCCGCCCTCGGCCAGGCCGGGGTTCGTGGCGCTTCCGCCCGCGGCAACCGTACCGGTTCGCGCATCGGAAGATCGGGCGGCTCGATCCGATGTCGGGCGGCCGGCGAAGCCGGGATCTGTCGACCGGAAACGCGGAGAGCCGGGCTCCGGCAAGGAGGACGCACCGGCTCCCCGGTCGCCGCCGAAAGGCGGGGCCGTTCGCGATCCCGGCAAGCCGCCGCCGAAGGGTGCGGATGCCGGGAGAGCGGCCGCCGCGGCACCGCCGGCGCCCGCCGGGCGCAAGCGTAAATACGGGCGTTGGATCTGATGGTCGCCTCGATCGGCGCGGTGGCCGCGCCGTCCCAGGGCGCGAGCTACTACGAAAGGGACGGCTACTACGCCAACGACGATCCCGCGCACCGCGAGGCGAGCGCCTGGGCGGGCAAGGGTGCGGGCGAACTCGGCCTCGAAGGTCCGGTCGATCCGGACGTGTTCAAGACAGTTCTGGAGGGCGAGGTGCCGGACGGCTCCGGGCAGCGGCTCGGCCGCAAGACCAAGGACGGAGAATTACACCACCGTCCCGGCCGCGACCTGACCTTCTCGGCGCCGAAGTCGGTCTCGCTGGCGGCGCTCGTCGGCGGCGACGGGCGCATCGTCGACGCCCACGGCCGGGCCGTGACGCGGGCGCTCGACTGGTTCGAGCGGAACGCCGCCGAGACCCGGATGAGGGATCCGGAGACCGGGCGGATGGTGCGCGCCGGGGATCAGAAGACCGTAGTCGCCACCTTCAGGCATGACACGTCGAGGAACCTCGATCCGGCGCTGCACACCCATTCGGTGATCGCCAACATGGTGCAGGGCGGCGACGGAAAATGGCGCACGATGGCCAATGAGCGGCTCTACGGCTCGAAGATGCTGCTTGGCGCGCTCTACCGCAGCGAGCTTGCGGGCGAACTGGCGAAGCTCGGCTACGGCATCGAGAAGACCCATGCCGACGGGCGCTTCGAGATCGCGGGCGTTTCCCGCGAGATCGTCGAGGCGTTCTCGACGCGGCGCGCCGAGATCGAGGCGGCGATGGAAGGCCGGGGTCTCGGGAGCACGGCGGAGAACCAGCAGCTCGCCCGGCGCGCGGCGCTGATGACCCGCGCCCACAAGCGCGACGTCGACAAGGAAGCGCTCCACGAAACCTGGGAGAAACAGGCCGCCGGTCTCGGCTTCGACGCGAAGGCGCTCGCGGCTGCCGCGCTGGAACGAAGCGCGGGCGCTACCGCGAAGGACCGCGATGCCGCAAGGGACGCCGGGGCGGACGGGGCGTCGGAAGTGGGGCGCCAGCCGGACTTGTTCGACCATGCGGCCAAAGCCGACCCCGCGCGCGAGGCGGTGGACTGGGCGCTCGCCCATCTCTCCGAGCGCGACGCGGTGTTTGCGAACACCGATCTGCTCGCCGCGGCGCTCGCCTTCAGCCCCGGCTCGGCTTCCGTCGAGGCCATCGAGCGGACGGTGGACGGTCTCAAACGCGAGGGCCGCCTGCACGATGCGCCGGCGCTCGCAGGGGGAAACGGGCTCACCACCGACGAGGCCGTGGCCCGGGAACGCGAGACCATTGGCCTGATGCGCACCGGCGAAGGCCGGGGCAAGGCGCCGATGCGCGGCTGGATGGTCGACCGGCATCTGCGCAAGGGGCCACTGACGCCCGGGCAAAGACAAGCGGTGAAGCTCATCCTCTCGGAAAAGGACCGCACAATTGGCGTTCAGGGCTATGCCGGGACCGGCAAGACCCGGATGCTCGACCGCGCCCGGGTGCTCGCGGAGAAGAAGGGCTGGCGGATGCTGGGGCTCGCGCCCTCGGCCTCGGCGGTGCGGACGCTGGCGGCGGAATCGGGAATACGAAGCGAGACCTTGCAGCGGTTCCTGGCAAGGAATGCGGGCGTTGCCGAAGGCAGACTCACGAAGAAGGGCGCCAGGGAGATGCGCGCGGCCTTCGCGAAGACCGTGCTGGTGGTCGACGAGGGGTCGCTCGCCTCGACCGTCCAGGCAAGGGATCTGCTCAAAATTGCGAGCATATTGCGCATTCCGAAGCTGGTTCTGGTCGGCGATGCCAAGCAACTCGACGCGGTCGATGCCGGCAAACCCTTCGCCCAGCTCCAGCAGGCGGGCATGAAGACCGCGGTGATGGACGAGATCATGCGCCAGCGCGACCCCGACCTGAAGGCCGCCGTCGAGGCGAGTCTTGCGGGCGAGATCGGCAAGGCGTTCGAGAAGCTCGGCTCCAATGTCGCCGAAGTGAAGGCCGACAATATCGCCGGCGCGGTCGCGGCGCGCTGGCTCGCACTCTCCCCGGAAGCGCGCAAGCGTACCGGGGTGATGGCGCCGAGCCATGAATTGCGCGAGGGAATCAACGCGCATATCCGCGAGCGACTCGCCCGCGAGGGCCGCATCGCCGGTCCCGCCATGCAAACGCAGCGGCTGGTCTCGAAGGGGTATACCAACGCAGAAAAGGCGCTTAGCGCCAACTATGCGCCCGGCGATACGGTGGCGTTCCACCGTCCCTACAAGCGCATCGGGGTCGAAAAGGGGGAGGAACGGCGCGTCGCGCGTGTCGATCACAAGAACAGAACCGTGCATCTCGAAGGCCCGGACGGCGCGATCGCCGCCTGGAAACCGGCCGAGATCGGCGGGCGCCGGGGCGGAACCGAGGTCTACAAGAGCGAAACCATCGAGCTTCGCGCCGGCGACCGTATCCGCTGGACCCGCAACGATGCCGGGCTCGGGGTCGTGAACAGCGGCGCCGCCGAGGTCGCAGGCGTGAAAAACGGGCGGGTGACGTTCAAGCTGGAGGAAGGCGGCAAGCTGACCCTGACCAGGGGCGATGCGCAACTGCGCCATCTCGACCATGCCTGGGCCTCGACCGTGCACGCTTTTCAAGGGCGCACGGTCGACAACGTGATCGCCGCGATGGAGGCGAATCATCCCCACCTGACCACGGCCAAGTCCTTCTATGTCGAGATTTCGCGGGCGCGCGACCGGGCCGAGTTGGTCACCGACGACGCGGTTCCGCTCAGGGAGCGGCTCGAAACGGTCACCGGCGAACGCATATCGGCGCTCGAAGGGATCGGCGAATCCGTCCGGCCCGAGCGTGAAACGGACCGGAAAGCGTCCCTCGGCAGGGAAGAACCGGATCGGGAGACGGCCGCGCCATCCTCCCCGGACAAGGAAATCGGACGGGGATCGTCGCCGGACAAGGCGCCGGAGCCCGAACCGCCGGCCCGCGGCAAGGCGATCGATATGGACCTTGGCCTCTGAACGCGGATCGACCGCGCGTTCTTCCCTGCATCCCCGGCAACGATCCGCTTCGCGGTACGCGCGCAATCGGGCAACGGAATCTTCACGCCGGACCTTCGTTCATGGTCTCGGCCATCGCGTCGTGCGCCGCGGCGACGACATCGTCGAGCTCGTTCTCGCGCCCGGCGTCGAGCAATTGCTCCCGGTTGAGCGTCGCCAGCACGTAGACGGCGCGATAGGTGGCCTCGATGAGCGCGAGGTGTCCCGGTGACAACGTGGCCGGGGGAGGCTCGCCGAGCCGGTCCTCGGCGGCGGCGAGCGCACCAGAGCGGACCAATTCTCCGGCCGTAAGGCCGTGCTGCGCCGCAGCCTGTTCGATCAGACTCCATTCGGAATCGGAGAACCGGATCGAGTGCGGGCGGCGCGCATTGTCCAGATTGGTGCCGGACCTGTTCCTCGTTTCGGGATCTTTCCGATCGTTTCGGGTCATCTTTCCTGCTCCGTTGTGGCACGTCCAGGGGCAGGCGCCTGTCAAATCCATGCACAAAACGGGACACGGACGCCCCGATTCCTGTCGGGGTCTCCATGCATTGCGAGGTTGCCGAGACCCCCGCGCAGGCGACGCCGCCGGCACCGCGGGGCCGTGATTGCGGCCGGGACGGCGGTCGCGGCGAGGGCGGTGGGACCGGCACGGGAGCCTGCCAAACCGGTATCTGAGCGTAACACGTCGTCATACGGACAGCAACCGAGAGCGACCGGACTTGTATCGGTACAGGACATGCGCGGCCCTGACCGCGCGGCGCCATGATCGTCGGTGTATGCCCCGAGCATTCACGCGATCCGGCATACGCCTGACGCCCCATGTCGTTGAAAGAGCGGGAAAAGGCACGACAGGCGCGCGCTTGGCACACCCCGCAGAGGAGCTGCGTCCGGTGTGAGAACCAACCGCCCACAGGCGCCATAAAGGCACGACGTCGAGGGGAAGCGAGGAGGTATCGGGTCCGGCGAGTGATGCGAGCCGGAGCCGGCGCGGCGATTGAGCGCGCGGGCGGCGGAGACGATATACGGGGCGCGTTGCACGCCGGTCTCCGCGTTCGTAAGGGGAAGCAAGAAGAAACGGCCGATCCCGCGATGGGGACCGGCCGTGGACGGTGAGGCGCATCGCTCAGGCGGCGACCTTATGGACGGGGATGCCGAGCTGCCGGGCTTTGTCGACGAGGTTCGCGGTGATGCCGGACCCGGGGAAGGCGACGACGCCCTTGGGCAGCAGGTTGAGCAGCTCGTCGTTGCGGCGGAACGGTGCGGCGCGCTGGTGGGCGTTCCAGTCGGGCTTGCAGACGATCTGATGGATGCCGTGTTGCTCGGCCCAGCGTGCGGCGATCTTCTCCGCGCCGGGTCCGCCGCCGTGCACCAGCACCATGTCGGGGTGCTTCTCGAAGACACGGTCGAGGGCAGCGCAGATCGCGTTGATGTCGGCGGCCTCGCGTCCACCGGCGACGGCGATGAGGGTTCCGTCGGGCACGTGCGCGGCGGACTTGCGGTTGTCGCGGGCGCGGACGAAGTCACGGGCGTCGATGGCGGCGGAGGTCAGCGCGCCGGTCTGGCTCGTGTGCGATCCGCGTCGCGGCCTCCAGTGGTTGCCGGTGACGGCGGCGTAGGCGGCTGCGGCCTGGTCGCGCATCTGCTCGAACGCGTCGCGCCGGTCGCCGAGGCTGCGGGCTCTGTCGGTGACGCGCTCCAGCTCGTGCGCGGTGATCTCGGTGCCGTCCTGTGCCCGGTCGAGCTCGCGGAGCTTGGGCTTCAGGTCGTCGACGCCGCGGTCGAGGCGCTGCATCTGGGCGTGCAGGGCGTTGACGTAGCCCCAGAGGAGACTCTCGCGCTCGGCTTCGAGCTGGGTGCCGTCCTGTGCGACGACGTCGGCGAGCAGGCTGAAGGCTTCGTCGATCGCGGCGAGCGCTTCGTCCTGGTCCCAGACGTCCCGGGTGTCGGGCTCATCGGCTGCGGGGCTGCCGCCGAACAGTTCGAGGTTGTCGCAGATGACGGCGGTGGGTGACGCGCCTTGCGGCTCGTGGTCGATATCGGGGATATGGTCGAACATGATGCGTTCTCCTGTTGAAGACGATTGAAAGGTTGCCACCCACTCGGGCGTTGGAGCCCTTTGCGGTGACGGTTCATTGGGACACGCGCGCGCAGTGGAGCCATTGCGACCGCGACGCCCCGTGAAGGTCCATTCGGAGTGGTGCGGGCGCAGGGAGCGCAGCGACTGAGCCACGGTCCGAATGGGCATTTGCGGCCTTGGCGTCGGGAGGAGCGACCGCAGCGCAGCGGAGGACCCCTTCAGGGGTTGGCGCAATGAGCACGTGTGGCATGATGAAACGACACAGCGAAGGGCCACTCTCTCCCCCTGGCCACGGGTTGTTCCTTTCCGGCAGGCGGGGCGTTCGGGTTGATGCGCGGGCGTTGAAGCGATCATGGCGCGGCGTGCCCGCGATCATAGGAACGGATGCGTAGTAACGAGGCGTTCGGCAACTTCACGGATGCGGCAACGCTCATGCACGCGCACCGGGCCGCGGTAATCCTCATCGAGATGGATGACGTAGTAGTGGGCTCCGGGGCGGAGGCAGTCGGGCTGGCGGTAGACCTCGCCGACGAAATCGTAGCCGAGATAGATCCTCGACTCGTCCGGTGCGGTGCGTTTGAAACGGACGGATGCCATGGTGCGGTTCTCCTTCGGTGTTGCCGGTGCCGCGGACGGGACTCTCTCTTCCTCCCCGCGGCGTTCGCCCCTCTCCCGCCTCACTCTCCTCTCCGCTCTGCCCGCGCCGGCGGCGGTCATCGGGCCGCCCGATGACCAGGCGCTAGAAAGACCAACGGCGCGAGACGCGCGGCGAGCGCGTCGGCGCCGACGGCCACGAGGTCGTCGTTGAAGTCGCCGTACTCGGGCACGATGATCGTGGCGGCGACGCCGGCCCGCGCGCAGCGCCGGGCGAGGCGTTCGGCGGCGTGTTCGCCTTCGGGATCGTTGTCGGCGGCGATAACGAGATGGGTCACGTCAGGAGGCGGCGCGAATACGCCGAGGCTGCCGGCCGAGAGCGCGGCGGCGGCCTGGGTGTCGGGCAACGCGGTGACGACGGAGAGCACGGTCTCGATGCCCTCGCCGACGAGAAGCGAAGCGCCGTCGTCGGCCGGAGGCGTGCCGAAGCGGATGGCGAGGCCGTGGATGCGCCCGAGGGCCTTGCGGGGGATCGCGACCGGGGCCTTGGCTGGCCGCGCCGGGTCGAGCCAGGTGCGGTGGACGCCGGTGATGTCGCCGTCGTCGTTGGTGACGGCGGCGACGAGCGCAGGGAGCCGCCGGAAGCCCTCGTCGCCGCGCCAGGCGAGGCTCGCGTGGAACCGCAGCGCCGCGAAGCGGCAGCGGTGAATCGCGCGGGCGCGGAGATAGCTCTCGGCATGGGTGCGGTCGATCGAGCGGCAGGCGGTCCAGAGCCGGGGCGCGGCCGCGACGCGGTCGGCGGTGGTGACCGGCGCGGCACTGGCGGCCGGACCGGCGGCGGGAAGCGCGAGGAAGCCGCGCGCCTCGGCGAGGGCGGAGCGAAGCGAGGTCCCGCCGAGGTGGTGGCGGACGAGGTCGAGGAGATCGCCGTGCTCGCCGGTGGCGCCGTCGCACCATTTGCCGACGGTGCCCGGGGTGCTTAGGCGGACGTAGAGCGAGCGCCCCTTGGCGCCGCGCACGTCGCCGGCGACCCAGTAGCGTCCCTGGCGCCGTCCGGCGGGAAGGTAGTGGCGGCAGACCTCCTCGGCGCGTTGCGCGAGCGCGGCGGCGATATCGCCGGCGGCGCTCATGACGCGAGTGCTCCGGCGGGAACGCAAGGGGTGCTGTGTGGGACCATGGACTCTCTCCCCGGACTGTCTGGTGACGGCCGGTCCCGGGCTCCCTCGGCCTCTCGGGGGCGCAACGCCGGGTGGCGATGCGCGAAGCGCGAACGCCGGCGCGGCGCCCGTTATCCGGCTCGGCCGGGCAGTCAAAAGAAAAGGCCGACGCCCTGCGGCGCCGGCCCGAGGTGGGAGGAAGGAAGCGGCCGATTAGAACGGGATGTCGCCGTCGGTGCCGGTCGCGGCCATGGGCTCGGCGGACGCCGGCTCGTTGTCGTTGGCGGCCGGCATGGCGCCGTCGACCGGCTTGTCGAGGAACTGCACGCGCCCGCCGGGCACGAGCAGGATTTCGGCCGAGAAGCGGTCGGAGTCCTCGCCGTCCTTCTTCCAGCGCCGCGTTTGGAGTTTGCCCGCGATATAGACGAGGCGGCCCTTCTTCGCGTGCTTTTCGAACATCTCGACGAGACCGGGCTGGAAGGTGACGACGCGGTGCCACTCGGTGCGGTCGCGGCGTTCGCCGGAGTTCTTGTCGATGTAGGACTCGTCGGTGGCGACCGAGAGATTGGCGACCTTGCCGCCGCTGACCATGTGGTTGATGACGGCGTCGCCGCCGAGGCGGCCGATGACTTCCGCGCGGTTCAATCCGAATGCCATGATGATGCTCCTATGGTCCAGGTGGATGACGTTGGGTTCGGCGAACGGCGAGCGGACCCTCTCGGACCTGCCCCCGCTCACTCCTTCAAAGCTCCTCTCGAACTCTGCTCAGCGGTCCGCGCCGGTGCCGGGCGGATCGCCGATGACCTCGCGAACGGCATGCGGCGACAGGCCGATTTCAGCCAGGAGTTGGTCGATCGCGACGAACTCGTGGAACGGGTCGTCATTGTCGTCGGTGACGGTGAAGACGGTGATGGGGGTATCGGACATCGAGGGGGTCCCCCGTGAAAGGGATGGTCGACGCTGCCGGGTGGAGGACCTTCCTCTCGACCCTCCGGGCGTCGCCCTCTCGAAGCCCTCCTTCACTCTCCGCCGAGCCCCCGGGGTCACATCAGGCCGAGCTCGACAAACGAGGTGACCTCGCCGTCGCCGATCACGAGATGGTCGAGGACCCGCACGTCGAAGAGAGCGAGCGCCTCGGTAAGCCGCCCGGTCATGACACGGTCGGCGTTGCTGGGTTGCGATTGGCCCGAGGGGTGGTTGTGGAAGAACAGGACGGCGGCGGCGTTGTGGACCAGCACCCTGCGCGCGACCTCTCTCGGATAGACGCTGGCGCTGTCGATGGTGCCGGGGAAGAGCTCCTCCACGGCGATGACGCGGTTCTTGTTGTCGAGATAGACCACGCCGAAGACCTCGGAACGGCGGCCGCGCACGCGCGCCTCGATGAACCGGCGTGTATCGGTCGGCCCGCCGAGCGGGCCGCCGCGTCGGAGCCGTTCCTCCATCCAGCGCGAATGGACCTCGAGGATGGCCTGGACGCGCAGCATGTGGTCGCGAGCGAACGGCGCCTCGCGGACTGCGTCGCCGGGATCGTCGAATACGCCCCGCAGGCCGCCCGCCGCGGCGAGGGCGGCCTGCGGGGCGGATGCCGAGCAGGCCGAGCAACTCGTGGGCTGCGAGCGCGGCCGGGCCGGCGCGCTCAATGCGCGCCAGGGTCTCGGCGGGAACGGCGGCGACACCGGCGAAATCGATCGTGGCTGCATGGTTCATGACGGCTCCCGGGTGGCGATGAGGTGGCGGCCCCCGGGGATGGCTCTCTTCATCGCTCTGAAGGGTCCACCTCCTTCCGCCCGGCTCGGCTCTCGCGGATGTGCCGGCCGGCGGCCGGCCGGCCGCGGGCGGCGTCGTGAAGGCGCTCGATTCAGTGCAGGACGTCGTTGCCGGGGACGTGGCGGGGCGGATCGGCGGACATCGTCCGGCCGGCAATCTTCATCCAGGCATCGCGGTCGAGGCCGAGCCGGGCGTTGAAGCGGTCGCAGAGCCTCTCGGCGTCGTCGAGGGTGAGCGCGACGAGCGCCGTGGGCACGTAGCCCGGCACGCCGTCGATGACGATGCGGATCTGCTGCGGGCTCTCCGGCGGCCCATAGGCCGGGCAGAAGGCGTAGTTCGGGTCGTCGGGAAAGGTGTACGGGGACATCGGAAGCTCCTTCGATTGCGGGCAGGCTGCGTCCGGGCCGGAGACGGTGCCAAACGAGGATTGGTGGAACGGCAGCAGGCCGGCCGCCCGACTGCCGCGGGTTGGCCGGCGGTCCGAACAGACAAGGGGTGGACGGCTGTCCGTACAGAGAAGGCGCGGTCGATCAGGCGGCGACCGCGGCCTGGCCGACCGGCCAGCGGTCGACGACGCGCGCGAGCACGGTCTCGGCGGGGACGAACACGCGGGTCCGATACGAGACGATCTCGGTCACGCAGCCGAGGCGCTTGAGCGCCTCAATGTGACCGTCGGCCGGCCCCTCGATCTCGATGCGCTCGGCGCCCGCGAGCCGGCGCCGGGCGATGCGCCAACCGTTGGCGAGCGGGAACGCCGTGCCGCGCGCCAGAACCTCCTCGTGAAGTTCGGCCGGCGTCAAGCCGAGACCGCCGGCGAGGCCGAGTGCTGCGCGGAATTCGAGCGCCTCGGCGGGACCGAGCACACGGCCGATCAGGCGCTCGCCGGTATCGGTGGTGAGCCTCCGCACGCGCATATGGCGGTCGGGCAGGCGGTCCCAGATGGGGAGGAGCAGTCCCGCCACGAGCCACATACGCGATTCGGTATGGGACGGCAGGCCGGCGATCTCGGTCTCCCAAAGCGTGCGCCATTGCGCTTCACCGGCGATCTGCCAGTTGGAGGCATCGAGCTCCATGCGCGCCATGGTCTCGCGTGTCGCCGGGCGGACGAGACGGACGCGGGTCTCGACGCCGCCGTCCTCCAACATGCGCGAGGCGTGCGGCAGCACCAGAGCGGCGCGGTGCGAGCGCTCGTTCACCATGAGGCGGGCTTCCCTGGATCGGTCGCGGAGCGCGAGCGTGGCGTCGAGTGTGAGCGGGTCGAGCTTGTCGCGCCGCGCGATCTCGCAGAGCTCGGTCGCCGCCCCGGTGGCCTCGTGAACGAACACCGGCTCGCGTGAGGTGAGAGCGAGCGAGTCGGCATGGATTGTCTCGACGCCGCGATCGAAGGTGCCGGATTCCATCGCCTCGGCGATAAGCCCGGCGATGCGCACTTCCAACGCCTCGAAGAGCTGGTTCTGCTCGTCGATCGGCAAGGCCAGCAGGCGATTGAGGAACCGCGACATCGGCGGCAGCTCCTCCTTGAGTGTGCCCTCGTAGGTGAGCGTTAGCCCGGTCGCCGCCTCGAAGGTCTCGATGCCCCAGTCCTCGATGTCGCCGCGGTAGAGGGCGGTGTAGAAGCGGCGAAGGGCGGCCCGGGCATAGGTCGATTCGAGATTGTCCTCGGGCCTGAACATGGCGCCGTCCTCGCCCATGGCGCTCTGCGAATCGCGCTGGCCGCGGGTGATGGCGCCGAGGCTGTCGAGCCGGCGCGCGATGGTGGAGATGAACCGGCGTTCGCCTTTCACGTCGGTCGCGATGGGCCGGAACAGCGGCGCGGACGCCTGGTGGGTGCGATGGGTGCGGCCGAGACCCTGGATCGCCTGGTCGGCGCGCCAGCCGGGCTCGAGAAGGTAGTGGTGTCGGCGCGCGGTATTGGTGCAACCTAGATCGGCGTGATAGCTCCGCCCGGTGCCGCCGGCCATCGAGAACACCAGGATTCTCTTCTCGCCCGCCATGAATGCGGCGGTCTCTGAAAGATTTGCCGAAGCCGGCCGGCCGCGGAGCGCCAGGCGCGAGCCGCCGGGGTCGGTGATGCGCAGCACCCGGCGCGAGCGGCCCGTGACTTCGGCGACGGCGTCATCGCCGAAGTGATGCAACAACTGGTTGAGGGCCGCCTGCACCGGCGGCAGGGCGGCGAGCTTCTCGATGAGCGCGTCGCGCGCGGCACCGGCCTCCTGGCACAGCACCGGGTTGCCGTCCGTGTCGAACACCGGGCGGCTCATCAGATCGCCGGACTCGTTGGTGAAGCTCTCCTGCAACTGGACGGGGAAGGCGTGGGCGAGGTAGTCGAGCACGTACTCGCGCGGGGTCAGGTCGATGGAGAGATCGTCCCATTCCGAGGCAGGGATTTGGGCGATGCGACGCTCCATCAGTGCCTCGCCGGTCGAGACGAGCTGGACGACCGAGGCGTGGCTGGCCGCGAGATCGGCCTCGATCGCCCGGACCAGGGTCGGGCACTTCATCGAGGTGAGCAAATGTCCGAAGAATCTCTGCTTCGCCCCCTCGAACGCGCTGATCGCCGCCGACTTGGCGTTACGGTTGAGCGTGCGCGTGCTTGCCTCGCCCGTCTGTGTCACGCCGGTCGCCTCCAGCGCCTGTTCGATATGGGCGTGGATGACCTTGAACGCCTGCGCATACGCGTCGTAGATGCGCCGCTGCTCGGGCGCTAGCGCGTGTTCGAGAATGTCGACCTCGACCCCGTCATAGGAAAGCGCGCGGGCCTGGTAGAGCCCGAGGGACTTCAGATCCCTCGCGACCATCTCCATCGCCGCGACCCCGCCCGCTTCCATGGCGGTGACGAAATCGTGCCGGCGCTCGAACGGGGTCTCGCCGCTCCCCCAGAGGCCGAGGCGTTGGGCATAGGCGCGTGGAGGCACCGGTCGCCGACACATACAGGATGCGGGCATCGGGCAGCGCATGCTGGAGGCGGAGACCCGCGCGGCCCTGCTGCGAGGGCGCGATGCGGCCTCGGCTGCCGGTGCCGCCCGCGGCGTTGGCCATGGCGTGGCTTTCATCGAACACGACGACGCCGTCGAACGCATGGCGATGCTCATGATCGAGGCCGCCGGCGAGCCAGGCGACGATCTGATCGAGCCGTGAGCGGGATCCGGAACGCGCGGGGCTCCGGAGTGTGGCGTAGGTCGCGAATAGGATGCCGGTGTCACGCGGGATGTCCGCCCCTTGCCGGAACTTCCCCAGGTAGAACACGTCGTTCTCGTCGCCGCCGAGCGCCGACCAGTCGCGGCGGGCATCTTCGAGCAGCTTGTCGGAGGCCGACAGCCACACGGCGCGGCGCGTACCGCGCAGCCACCGGTCGAGGATGACGGCCGCGACCTGGCGCCCCTTGCCGGTGCCGGTGCCGTCGCCGAGCATCCAGCCGCGCCGGAACCGGACCGGGGGGATGAGCGGCGTATCGTCGTTGTCGTTGGCGGCGGTGTTGTCATTGGCGGCTTCGATACCGTCGCCGACCGGCTGGATGTTCTCCCAGTCGTGCTCGACGCGGTATTCGGTGGCGAGCCGGCGGCTGTGGGCCTGGCCCGCGAGGATGACACTTTCGAGCTGGGCGTCGCTCAAGCGCGCTTCCGCGACGACGTGCTCGGGCAGCATCGGGCGGTAGTCCGGCGTCGGGTGGGGCACCGCCGCCATCGCGCCCGACTGCACCAGCGGCGTCGGGTGCTCATGGGCGCCGGCGATTCGGACGGTGCGTGGACGCCAGGGCTCATAGGTGCCGGCGTTCGCGGCGGTCTCCGGCGCGCCGGAGACCGCCTCGCCGGGTCCGGTCTCGTAGGTAAGCTCGGCTACCGGCCCCCAACCCTGTTTCCGCGTCGGTTGCGGCTCCGGCTTCGCGGCCGCTGTGACGGCACGCCGGGGAGAGGCCGGCGGGCGCGGGAGGGGTTGGGCGGACGTGCCGGCGAACAGGTCGCCCGTTGGGCTCGCCTTCGCCTCGACCTGACCGATGGGGAGCCTGGGCGGCACGAGGGCGGTGACGGTATCGAGCAAGCCGGCGGCGTCGGCGACGCAGGCCTCGGGATCGATCTCGATGCGGCCGCCGGGCTCACCGGCGCGGTCGAGGACCGTGAGGCGGGTATCGAAGGTCGTGCCCCGGCGGGCATAGGCGCGCCCGTCGATGCCGACCGAGCAGACGACATCGGCATCGAGACAGCCAAACGCGCGCTTCCAATCGGCATCGCCGGGGATACAGTTGCGCGAGGTGATGGCAACCAGCCGGCCGGTCCTCGTCGACGGAACGCCCGATGAAATGCGCCTCATCGAGATCGACGAGAACCTGGCCCGGGCCGAGCTGACCGCCCTTGGCCGGGCGCGCTTCCTCGCCGCCCGCAAGGCAATCTACGCCCGTTCCGCGCCACGAACACGGCCCACTACACACCCTCAAGACATTGACGCCGTTGAGCAAAACAGCAGTGCAAACATTGCACAAACTTCCTTTGCAGCAACCGCCATTGAAGAAACCGGCCTTTCGCGGCGGACGGTCTACCGTGCGCTCGAGATCGGCGAGGGGTTGTGCGAGGAGGCGGCCGTGGCGCTCGCGGACAGGCCGCTCGCCGACCGCGAAGGCGATCTCCATCGCCTGGCTCGCATGCCGACGGCCCAACAGCGCGTGATCGCCGGTCTCTGCGGCGCGCCGGGGGGGCCGGCAACATTGGAGAAGGC
This sequence comes from Alphaproteobacteria bacterium, assembly GCA_965248765.1. Taxonomy (GTDB): domain Bacteria; phylum Pseudomonadota; class Alphaproteobacteria; order VGEJ01; family VGEJ01; genus CBDFKF01. The sequence goes on along the minus strand of CBDFKF010000004.1, from coordinate 1,107,814 downwards.
CCTGGCCATGCTCGAGGGCAAGGGCCGCACCAAACGCCTCACGCGCAGATCGACGATAGCGGCCGGCTTACCGGCGCTCCAACGCGCCTGGCACGCCGCCGACGCAGAAACTCGCTGGCGCTTCCTGCAATGGGTCGATGCGGCCGCCAAGGACCCGGACCCCGGAACCATGCCACCGAAGAAAGGCACGCATTGAGAAGCCCCAGAACAATCCGCGCGCGACCTCCAGAACTGCGCCCAGCCCAGCCGGGATCGCGTCATGATCTGGGCGAGACCCTGGTAGCCCGACGTCACGCTCGGGGCTGGCGGCAACGAAACGCAGCGGCAATCCCAAGTGGAAGGCACGGAATCCCCGGGCAAAGCCAAACAGCTTGGAAGGAGCGGGACGAGGGCACCGATCCCCGCAGCCTTCCACCCGGAGCACAAGCCGGGCTCCTCGCCGAAGAGCGAAACGGAGATCAAGGGGCCCTCCACATCGTGAAGCTCCTCAAGTCGTTCGAGATACTCAAGCGCCTTCGGGAGATCGGGTGGGAACCAGTGATTTATGCCCCTGAGAAACAGCGCCGTAATCATTGACGCTCGGTCATCACTCTTTTGAGCAAGTTCATAGGCTTTTTTGCCAATCTCTCTCGACATGCGGTGCTCAGCACTAACATCGTGGTAAGCGTGCAGTCCGACGAGAATGGGGAAGACGCGCTCGGCGTCCTCCACTCGCTGGCAAAGCGCGTACGCACGCTCAAAAGCCTCCCCGGTCTCCGGCGCACCAAAGCCGCGCCGGGCGAGCAGCGCGTTGCTCAAGATCACTTGTAGCGCTAGCTCAGTGCGCATTCGTGCGTCGTCGCTGCCGATAGCGTCGACCAAAGCGAGACCTCGCTGCGCGTGATTCAGCGCTTCTTCATTCGCAGATCGTGCGGCCGCCTGCTCTCCTGCTATCTGCCAAAACCCCACTGCTTGCTCAGAGAGCCCGGCCTCAGTGAAATGATGGGCTAAGAGTTCAGGCTGACTCCCGGCCGTTTCAGGGAAGCGATCGTTCAAGACCTGCGCGACACGTGCATGCGATTCCCGCCGGCGGGCCCGCAACAGACTCTCGTAGGCGGCATCCTGGACGAGTGCGTGCTTGAAGGTGTAGCGCGCCTTCGGTGGGGTCCCGTGCTGCAGAACGGGTTCGGCGTGTACGAGCGCCTCGGTCGCGGAACGAAGATCCTCCTCTCCGGTATCCGCGACGGCGGCCAGCAGCGCGAAGTCGAAGTTCCGTCCGATCACGGCGCCTAGCTGTGCCACCTCCTTCGCCGGCCCGAGGCGATCGAGGCGCGCCATCAACGAATCCTGAAGGGTGGCAGGAACTTGGAGCGCGGACACCGTCGTTGAGTCAGGTGCGCACGGGCCTGCCTCTAGCACTGCCTTTGTCAGCTCCTCGACGAACAAGGGCACGCCCTCGGTACGGGCGGCCACCTCTTCGCGGACGGCCTGAGGCAGCGCACCGGCACCGGCGACGTTCGCCACCATCGCCGCGCTCTGCCGGCGGCCCAAGCGGTTGAGCGTCAGCGCCGTCACCTGAGCCTGGCCAACCCACGGCGGCGTGTACTCCGGCCGAAACGTGATGAGCACCAGCACGGGTAGTTCGCGCACCCGCTCGACGATGAGATCGAGAAGTTCCTGGGAGGTCGGATCGATCCAGTGTGCGTCCTCGAAGACCATCAGAACCGGCTGTTGTGCGGCGAGGCCGGCGAGCTGATCCAGCAGCGCCGCCAGCGTCTCTTCTTTTTGGCGCTGCGGCGTGTAGTTCAGCTGTGGGTACCGGTCGTTCGTCGGGATGGCCAAGAGATCCGCGAACAGCGGTGTCACTTGCGCTACACCATCTGTTGCTTGACCGAGCAGCGCCTCCAGCTTGTCGAGTTTGGTTTCTGATGACTCGACGGCAGCGATCCTTGCGGCGAACGTCAATTGGGCGATGAAAGGGTAGAACGCTGAGCTGGTGTGATGAGGAGAGCACTGGTAGCGCACGCGCGTCGGCCGGTCGTTAGCAATGCGCTCTCGCACTTCCTGGATGAGGCGGGACTTACCGATGCCAGGCTCGCCCGAGATCACGACCACTTGTCCCTCACCCTCCTTCGCGTACGCCCAACGGCGCTCGAGGACGTAGAGATCTTCGTTTCGCCCCACGAAGGGCGTTAGGGAACCTGCGTGCCGTGCCTCGAAACGGCTGGTAACTTGTCGCTCGCCAGTCACCTTCCAGGCCAGGACTGAGCCCGACACTCCCGCCAGTTCCTGGGGCCCAAGGTCCTCGACGTCGAAAAGACCTCCTATGAGGCTCCGAGTGCCATGGCTGATGACCACCTCGCCAGGCGCCGCGAGAATCTCCAGGCGCGAAGCGATGTTGGGCGTCTCCCCGCTGACCGCGCGTTCCTCCGACACCCCTTCGCCCACGATGTCGCCGATGACCACCAGACCAGTCGCCATGCCCACCCGCGCCTGAAGAGGTTCGCCCGGCTCGGACTCGAGCGCGTCTGTGGCCTCGACGAGTTCGAGGGCCGCCCGCACCGCGCGCTCGGCCTCGTCCTCTGCTGCTTCCGGGTAGCCGAAGTAAGAGAGAACCCCGTCGCCAAGGTACTTCGCTACATACCCGCCATGGCTCTGCACGACGCGCGAGCAGGTTTCCTGAAACGATGTGATGACCAGCGCGGTAGTCCTCGGGATCGAGCTTCTGCGACAGCGCGGTTGAGCCCACTAGATCGCCGAACATCACGGTCAGCTGGCGACGCTCGGCTTCGGGCGAGGATGCCGCTGGTGGCCGCTCGTGGGCCGGTGCCGTTTCCTTATGCGCCTCAAGCGCGGCCTGAAGCTTTCTGCGATGGCCAAGCGATAGGCCGAGCTCCCCGAGGTCAGCGTCACTCAGGTTGGGCAGCACCTCTAGATCGATGTCATTGTCGACGAAGGCCTTGGCATATTGCTCGAGCCCGAGTTCTCTCAGCCAAGTTGCTACGTTGCTTGCCATGGTCGCCCCGACGAAACAGGCGGGCCACAAGTCTAAGCCCGCCGGCTCTAGCAATCTATCGACGAGGGGATCGAGCTGTCATCCCAGAGTCAGCTTCGGGTCAAACCCGGACGGATGACGGCCCAGCTATGAATGTCCGCTCCCGAGGCTGAAGCGGACTCCATCGGGGCGAAAGCGGACATCCGACTTGCACCAAGCCCCGGTGTCGCTCAGGCGCGCACCTTCCTATGCCGATCGCGGCTACAGCAAGTGCAGGGTGACGATGCCATCGGTAATGACGACGGCGCCCTAACCGTCCACCACGCCAGTCCGGCGAAGCCGCCTGGCGATGATCCCCAAGCTGCGCAGCATGCGTTGCGAATAGCTCAGCGAGCCCCGTCATACATCCAGCCGATTCCAAATCGGCCTTGGGGAGCGAATTCCCTCAGCGGGCGACGTGGCCGATGCATGCCGGTAGCGGTTTACACCCAAGTTGGCACCGGCGCTGTCAGCCCTGGACGAATGTCACCGCTTACGCCGTGTCGGCCGATTCGAGCTAGCGGGTTCTCAAGTTAGCGCAGCCGCGTAGTGATCTTCGAGATCACCGGCCGGAGGAAGTGGGCCGGCGTCGTCGCCAGAAACAGGCCGAGCACGATCACCACGAGCCCCACCAAATGGTAGAGCTCGAAGGATTCGCCGAGAAAAATCACGGCCAAGATCGCCGTCAGGATCGGCGTCAGATAGATAAACTGTCCCGCGATGCCGGGGCCGAGGGCTTTGACGCCGGCGTTGTAGAAGGCGAAGCCCAGCACTGACGGGAAGATCGCGACGTAGGCGATCATCGCCGCATCGCCCCAGGAGACGGCGAAGGCCATCGGCGAGAACAACTCCGAGGCGTAGATCAGGCCGTTGATGATCAGGCCCGCGACCGCGAACACCCATAGCATCGCGAGCGGATTGAGCCCCGGCGGGGCGTGTCTGAGCAGCACCGTGTAGAGCGCCCAGATCATGACCGCGAGGACCATCAATAGATCGCCGCTGTTGAAGCCGAACCCCGCCAGGACGGCGATGTCGCCGCGAACGATGACCACTACCACCCCGGCGAACGCGATCGCGCTGCCGAGCGCCGCCCGCCACGAGAGGGCCTCGCGGTACAGCAGCCACGATAGCCCGACGATCACCGCCGGGGTGGTGGTGTCGATGAGCGTGGCATTGATCGCGGTGGTGAAGGTGAGCGCGTTGTAGAACAGGTGGAAGGCGAAGTTCATCCCGAGCGAGCCGATCAGCACCAGCTTGAGCCAGTGGCCCAACACCAGGTCCCGCTGCGCCAGCACGTGCGGTAGCGCCCAGGGGCTCAGCGCGATGACGCCGATCAACCACGACCAAAAGACCAGCGCTGCCGGCGGCACGCCCGCGACGAGGGCCTTGGAGACGACGTTGTTGCTGGCCCAGAAGCACATCGTGAGCAACAGCAAGACATAGGGCGAGACAACTGGGCGGCTGCCTGATCTTGGGGTCAACGATCGCTCCCGTGGCGGAGATGGCGCAGCGTCAGGATAACGTCACCATCGCGCCGGCGCGTCCTCGATGACGATTCGTCATTGGCAGCCGGCCAGCGGCACGGCCAGCTCGGCGGCGACGCCGGCTGGCAGGCCGCCCAACCCCAGGGGAATCGAGAACTAGTCGTGATTGCCCGTCATACATCCAACCGATTTCAAATCGGTCTCGCGCCGGAGTGTCTGCCTAGCGCGGGAAAGCGGTCGTGCCAGCCAGTGTCGGCGGACGGCGGCTTTTAGCCGAGGCTGTTGAAAAACCCGTTGTGAGGATCGGCTAGGCGTGATTCGTTGGCCCCGGCGTTGGTAGCGACGGAGGCTTGGCATGATGGGTGAGCGGAAGAGCTGCCCGGATCGGCTCTTCTACAAGTTCTGTCTTGAAGATGTTATCCCCACCGATCACTTGCTCCGCCGGCTCGACGATGTTCTCGACTTAAGCTGGCTTCGGGCCGCGCTGACGCCGTTCTACAGCCATACCGGTCGCCCCTCGGTCGATCCGGAGCTGATGATCCGGATGATGGTGATCGGCTATTGCTACTCGATCCGGTCGGATCGCCGGCTATGTCAGGCGATCACGCTGGACCTGGCCTACCGGTGGTTCTGCCGGCTCGGACTGGAGGACCGGGTGCCCGACCACTCGACGTTCTCGGTCAACCGGCACGGGCGGTTCCGCGAGGCCGATATCCTTCGCCAGGTGTTCGAGAGCGTGGTTCGCCGGTGCATGGAAGCCGGCTTGGTCCAGGGCGAGGGCTTTGCCGTCAATGCCAGCGTGATCGAGGCCGATGCCAGTCGGTTCAAACGGGTCAAAGGCGCCGAGATCGACTGGTAGGACGCGGAGCGGGTGCGCCGGCCGATCCGGGAGTATCTGGCTGCGCTCGATAGTGAGGATGCACCAACCAATCCCGAGCGCGCGCCGAAGGCGCTGTCGCCGACCGATCCCTGCGCCGCATGGACGACGCGCGGGCGCCACAAGGTGATGTTCGGCTACAGCCTCAACTATCTCATCGACATGGAGAACGCCATCATCGTCGACGTCGAGGCGACGCCGACGCGGATCTCCAAGGAGGTGGATGCCACCGAAACGATGATCAAGCGGGCGGAGGAACGATTCGATCTCAAGTCTGACCATCTCGCCGGCGATGTGGCCTATGGCACGGGCGAGATGCTGGGCTGGCTGGTCGATCGCGAGATCGATCCGCACATCCCGGTTTGGGACAAGGGCAAGCGTGACGACGGCACCTTCTCGCGTCAGGACTTCACCTATGACAAGGAGCGCGATGTCTACTTCTGCCCGCGCGGCAAGACCTTGGGGACGACCGGCCGGCTTCACTCGGATAACACCTATCGCTACCTGGCCAGCAAGTACGACTGCGACCCGTGCCCCTTGAAACCGAAGTGCTGTCTGAACGGGCCCGTTCGCAGGATCCCGCGCGACCCCAACGAAGAGGCTCGCGACTACACCCGATGTCTTATGGAAACTGAGGCCTTCGGCCGGTCCAGGAACCGCCGCAAGAAGATCGAGACCCGGTTCGGCGACCTCAAGTGGAACCTCGGTCTCACCCGCCTCAGGCTAAGAGGACTGACCGGCGCCCGCGACGAGTTCCTGCTGGGTGCCACCATCCAGAACCTCAGACGGCTGGCAAAACTCGTCGCCAGACCTCCGCCGAGCCCCCTGATCGCCTGATCCCAGGCGCAATAGCCCAACTAATGGACCAGAACAGCAAATCGCCCCGGCATCACACCGCGGCGGAACCGCAATGTCCGCTGCTACTAAGAGCGGACATCGATAATCCCGACAAAACCGGAGTTCTTCAACAGCCTCAGCCAAAAGGAGACGTACAGCACAACGGTAAGCCGGCGCGAGTTGGGTTGATGCCTCAAACCTCCCGCCCGCCTTCCGCAGACCCTCAAGTCAATGGTCCAGGCCGGCCAGGTCCTTCCTGTTTACATGCAAGCGTCTTCACGGGCCGAAACTGCGGTCGGTCCATTCGTTAGCGAGCTAAAGGACTAGGGCATCGATTTCGCCGACAAGTCGCAACATGCCCATTGCGCCGGCCAACGCGCGCGCTTCTTTGGCTAGGTCGGTATCCCGTGTCAGGCCGGCAATCGTGGCAAGGCAGTGAGCTCTAAGCGGCTTCATACCCCGGCGATCCGCTTCTTGGATGATCTTGTTGAGCGCGGCGGGTAGGTCGGCGCCCGTTTCGCCTTCGAGCACCGCGCATTCGACCAGGGCCCAGTCGGCCCAGGCCGCCACACCGTAGTCCGGCTCTTCAACCTCGGTCCGGATGGACGTCCGTCTGGCGAACTCTCGCGCCTCGGTGAAACGTCCGGCAACGATGCAGGCGCGCGCCACATCTACAGCCTTGGCCGGCAGAGCCGGCGCGGCGGAGCTTGTAGTCGACCGGGGTTGATGCTGGCGGCTTGCGTTTTGACCAACACCTCGCCGGGGCCAGCGCTCGGGTCCGGCAGCGTCGTTTCCTCGAAGGGTCTCCGGGCCGCCGAAAGATCGGATGATCTGTGCGCGCGTCGTCGTTCACTCCTTGCTCTCATAGCCATAGTCGCGCCGCGCCCCGCGGCGCGTGATGAAGCCGCGGGCCAAATCCTCGCGCAGCAATTCGGGTGGGCGCATCCCGGGCTCGCCGAAGCCGCCGCCGCCCGCTTCCACGAGCGTGATGCGATCGCCTGGCGCCAGAACGTGCTGGCCCTTGGGGTGCACCACCGCGCCATTGATGCGGTGCTCGCGCTTGGCGCCAGGCTTGCCGCCCAAGAGGCCGAGCGGCGGGAACTCGGTGCGGTTCGCCATGCAGAAGACGGTCATCGGGTGGCCCGAATCGTTGCGGATCACGATCTCCTGGCCGAGCCCGCCGCGGCGCGCGCCGGGCCCGCCCGAATCCGCCAGCACCGCCTTTCTCTCGATCGTCGTGCTCGTCGCATGCTCCCACACCTCGACCGGCACGTTGGCCGCGTTCGATGGCCCGGGCGTCGTGTTGGGCCCGTCCTGATCCGACAGCGCGCCGAAGCCGCCGGTGGTGAAGTAGATCGCCGAGATGCGCTTGCCGTCCCGATGTGTGCCGACGAAATTGATAAAGTCCTGCATGCCGCAGTCGGCCTGCACCTTCTCGGGCACGGCTTCGGCGATGGCGCCGAAGATGAGCGGCGTCACGAAGTGGCCGATGATGTGGCGCCCGCCGGTGGGGAAGGGGGGTTGGGCGTTGAGGATCGAGCCTTCGGGCGCGCGCAGGCTCACCGGCGCCGTCGCGCCCTCGTTGTTGGGCAGCTCGGGCGAGGTGATGCATTTGATCGCAAACAGCGCCATCGCGTTGGTGTAGCAGTAGGGCACGTTGATGCCGCGCTTCACGCACGGATCGGTGCCCGCAAGGTCGATGGCGATCGCATCTCCCGCGATCTCGACGGTGGCCGCCAGCGTCAGCGGCTCGTCGATGCCCTCGATGCGGATGCGGTTGGTGTAGCGGCCGGGGCGCATCTCGCGGATCTTGGCGCGCGTCACCGCCTCGGACTGCCCGCGGATGGCGGCGGAAAGCGCGGTGAGATCGTCGAGCGCGTACTCCTCCATGAACTCAAGCAGCTGGTGCCCGCCCACCTCGTTGCACGCGACGTTCGCCATGATGTCGCCCACCACCTGCTCGGGCACGCGGACATTGGCGCGGATAATGTCGAGCAGGCGTTCGTCCACCACGTCGCGCTCGGCTAGCTTGCAGAGCGGCAGGCGCAGGCCTTCGTGATATATCTCGGTTGCGCTCGTGCCGAAGCCGGTGCCACCGATATCGGGCAGATGCGTGATGCTCATCGTGAAGGCGACGAGCCGCCGTCCGCGGAACACCGGGCGGATGACGCTCACGTCATAGACGTGGCCCGTGCCGATCCAGGGATCGTTGGTGATGATGACATCGCCCGGGCTGAGGCTCGCAGGCGGGAAGTGCGCGAGGGTGTGGCGCATGGTCAGCGGTGCGGTGCCGATGAAGGGCGGCGCGCTCCAGGTGCCCTGGGCGAGGAGGTGGCCGTCCGCATCGAGCAGCACGGCGGTGAGGTCGTAGCCCTCGCGCACGATGGTCGAGAACGAGGTGCGCACCAGCGTCGAGACCGCCTCGTCGGTGATCGAGATGAGGCGGTCCCACATCACGCTGAGGGAGATGGGATCGATCGTCACTGGTCTGCCTTCCTATCCGCGATGAGGTTGCCGTGCGCGTCGAGCTTAACGCCCCAGCCGGCATCGACCACGCAGGTCGATTCACGCTCCTCGATCAGCGCGGGGCCTTCGATCTCGGCGCCGGGGCCAAGCTTGTAGCGGTCGTAGACTGGGCAGGGGACGTACGCGTCCGCGGCCTCGAAATAGGCGCGCCGGGTGCCCTTCAGCGCGTCGCCCGCCGCTGCCTCGACCGCAAGCTCGAGGCTAGGCGCTGTGCCCTCGACGCTCGCTTCGACCTTCCAGGTCACGAGCTCGAGCGGCTCGTCGAGCCCGCTCGCCGCGTAGCGCGCCGCATAGGCCTCGCGGAAGAGCGCGGGCAGCTCGGCGAAGCCGAGATCGTCAGCCTCGGGCAGCGCGACCTCGATCTCGTAGCCCTGGCCTTCGAAGCGCATGTCGAGGCGGCAGGCGGTGCGGATGGCGCTCTCGGGCGCGCCGGCCTCGCGCAGGAAGCCCGGCGCGGTCTCGGTCAACGGCCGAAAGACCTCGGCGAAGGCGCAGGCGTCGAGCCCCGCGAGCGGCACGGGATGGGAGCGCGAGATCTCGAAGGCGAGCGGGCTCACCAGCAGGCCGAAGGCGGACATGACGCCGGCCGCAGCCGGAAACACGACGCGGCCAATCCGCAGCTTGCGCGCGATGCGCAGCGCATGCATGGGGCCCGAGCCGCCGAAGGCGACGAGCGGGGCCGACCGATAGTCGAAGCCGCGCTCGGAGCAATGTATGCGGAAGGCGCGCGCCACGTCCTCGTTGATCACCTCGTGGATGCCCCATGCCGCGCGCTCGACTGCAAGCCCAAGCGGCGCGCCAATCGCACGCGCGAGCGCGTCTCGGGCCGCACCCTCGTCGAGCGCCATCTCGCCGCCGAGAAAGAAGCCGGGATCGAGGTAGCCCAGCATCAAATTGGCGTCGGTGAGGCAGGCATCGCGGCCGCCGCGGCCGTAGCATGCAGGGCCGGGATCAGCGCCCGCGCTCGCCGGGCCCACGCGGATCAGGCCGCGCGCATCGATACATGCGATGCCACCGCCGCCCGAGCCGATCTCCAGCAAGTCGATCGTGGGCACCTTGATGGGCAACCCGCTGCCCCGCTTGAACTCGTGGATGCGCGCGACCTCCATCTGATAGGCCTTGAGCGCACGGCCCTCGCGCACGAGCGCGCCCTTCGTGGTGGTGCCCCCCATGTCGAACGAGATGAGATCGCGCGCGCCCAAGGTGCGGCCGTGATGCGCGGTCATCAGCACGCCCGCCGCCGGCCCCGATTGGAGCACGCGGACGGGATAGCGCCGCGCCGCATCCGGCCCCACTACGCCGCCGCTCGAGGTCATCACGAGGAGGCTGCCGGAGAAGCCCCGGGCTGCGAGCCCGTCCGCGAGCCGCCCGAGATAGCGGTCGAACATGGGTTGCGTGTAGGCGTTGGCGGTGGCGGTCGTCCAGCGCTCGTACTCGCGCATGTTGGGCACCACATCGGCCGAGCCCGAGACGTAGAGAGCGGGAAACTCTTCGGCGCAGAGCCGCCGCACCGCATCTTCGTGTGCCGGGTTGGCGTGCGCATGCAGGAAGCACACGGCGAGCGCCTCGATGCCGCGCGCCTCGATCAGCCCGGCGATGAGACTCCGGACTTGCTCTTCGTCGAGCGCGCGCTCGACGCTGCCATCGAAGAGGATGCGCTCGCTGACCTCCGCGCGCGCGGCGCGCGGCACGAGCGGCGCCGGGAAGTTGAGCCTAAGGTCGAAGAGGTCGTAGCGCATCTCGAGCCCGATATCGAGGAGGTCGCGGAAGCCCGCCGTCACCAGCATGCCGGTGGCCGCCCCCTTGCGCTCGATGATGGCGTTGGTGACGAGCGTCGTGCCGTGGCTGAGCGAGGCGATCTCCGAGACCGGCACGCGTTCGCGCGCGCTCAGCCGATCGATGCCGTCCAGCACCGCGAGCGAGGGGTCGGCCGGCGTCGTGAGCTGCTTGTGGATGCGCACGTTGCCCGTATGCTCGTCCAGGAGCGCGAAGTCGGTGAAGGTGCCGCCGATGTCGACACCGAGGCGGTAGTGCATGGCGGCCTGCTCAGAAGAACTGCCAGTCGCCCGCGGCTTCGAGCGGATCGGCGACGCGAAGTACGGTGAGGTCGTCGAAGTGGCGGCCCACCAGCATCAGGCCGACGTGAAGATCGTCCACCAGCCCGCAGGGCGCGCTGATCGCGGGATGGCTGGTCGCGTTGAACTGCGGGGTGTTACTGAGCATATCGAGCGCGGGATCCACGTACTCATCGAAGCTCGCATCCGGGCCTGGAATGGGGCGGGGCGAATGCGGGCTCGTCGGCATGGCGTGCACGTCGTAGCGCTCCAGCGCATCGCCACAGGTGCGGCGCAGGCCGGGCCGCAGGTTCTGCGCCTTCGCGTAGTAGCGCCCATAATAGGCGCGGTGCAGATATTCGCCAAGAAGCAGAACGTTCTTGACCGTGAGCAAATGCCGTACCAGATGCGCGGGCCCATGACACCTCGCGCGAAGTCAATTTGGCTTCCACCAGATCATCGCGCCGAGCCTCTATGCGGATCTAGCGTTCTCGGAAGCCGATGTGCCCACGCGCTGGTACCCGTGTTGGCCCAAGCGCAGGATCGTCATCGATCCGCAGCGTGCCTTCGGGCGTCCCATCGTGGCCAAGGAAGGCGTTCGTCGCAATCACCTGGAATGGCCGGTCGCAATCGCTGGAATGCGCACCTCATGAGGAGGAACTATGGAAAGTCCGCTGCACGAAAGATTGGTGGTTGTCGATTCCTTGATTATTGCCAAGTGGGGCCCTGATTTCTTTAAGGGACTGCGGACCGGCGGTCTTACCGCTATCAACGCCACTTGCGCAGTCTGGGAGAATTTTCGTGAAACCATGGAGAACATCGCCGAATGGCACCGGTGGTTCGACCGGCACAGCGACATCATTATGCCGATTTGTACGACCGCGGACATTCATGCAGCCAAAAGCGCCGGAAAAACAGGTATAATTCTAGGCTTTCAGAATGCTAGTCCAATAGAGGACCGCATCGAATTTCTGCGCTTATTTAGGGCACTGGGCGTCGGCGTTATTCAGCTCACGTACAATAACCAGAACTTCGTCGGCAGCGGATGCTACGAGACGTCGGATTCCGGGCTCACTGACTTCGGCCGCGACGTCGTGGAGGAAATGAACGCGTGCGGTACCGCAATCGACCTTTCGCACGTCGGACCGCGCACTTCGAGGAACGCCATTGCCCACTCGAAGAAACCCGTGTGTTTTTCGCATGCAAACCCGCAGGTGCTCAAAGATCACGTTCGCAACAAGGACGACGACCTGCTGCGGGCGCTGGCGGCCAAGCAGGGCTATGTGGGCATCAATCTGTATCCGCCATTCATGCCGGATGACGCCAACACGCGGCTGGAGCATATGATCCCGATGCTCGATCATCTCATCAACGTTGTCGGAGAGGATCACGTCGGCATCGGGACCGATATGACCCAGGGGCAGGACCCGAAGTTCTGGCATTACCTGACGCACATCCATGGCGGCGAGCACGTCATCTTCGACATCAGGGGCAAGATTGGGCAGCCAACGATCCTAACCGACATCGCCGAATACGCCATTATTACCGAAACTCTGGAACGGGCCGGTTACACGGAAGGCCGGATCGAGAAGATCATGGGCCGCAATGTCATCGACTTCCTCAAGGAAGCCTGGAACGAGAACTGATCGTGCGAGCCGCTCATGGGACTCGCGCGAGGCGGCGTCAGGTCGAGTAGGATCTCGTTACGCCGGTGCCCGCATGCTTGCCGTCCTTCGCGTCGTTCACCGCCGCCGCAAGATCGGCGAGGAAGCGGGGCGCCACCGGCTCGTGAGCCGGGGTCAGGCGCAGGTGGATGCAGTCGGGTCCGTGGAAGGTATTGGGAAGCCATCCACGCTCCTCGAGACCGGCGGCGACCGCGAAGATGTTCAGCGTCCTCGATCCGAAACTGATGATACTCAGTTCCGGTTCGCTCCAGAGTTCGAGTTCGTCGATCTTCTTGATCCCCGCGACCAGTATCTCTTGCGCACGCATGATCTTCTCGGCGATCTCGAGATAGCCTTTCTCGCCGAGATACTGCATGACCGCCCAAGCCGCGGCGATCGCCCCGCCGGCCCGGGTTCCGGAGAATGTGGGCGTACTGTAGTCAATGTAAATACTGCTACAGTCGAAGCGCTTGTATTTCTCGTCCTCTGCGTCGCGCAGCAGCACGACGGATGCACCCTTGGGGGTGAACCCGTACTTGTGCATGTCCGCCGATATCGAACGGACGCCGGGCACGGCGAAATCGAAATCCGGTATCGGATAACCCAGCTTTCGGACAAACGGTGCGAGGAAGCCGCCCATGCACGCATCGACATGGAGCCAAAGACCATGGGCCTCGGCGAGTTCGCCGAGCTCGCCGATCGGATCGAAGACGCCGTGCCAGTACTGCGGCGCCGATCCGACCAGCATGACCGTGTTGTCGTTGATCGCTTGCCTCATCGCCGACAGATCGGCCCGGCGATCGGGGCCCTCCGGGATGCGGATGATCTTCATTCCGAGGTATTCGGCAGCTTTGTCGAAGGCGGGATGAGCCGTCCGTGGCGCGATGATCTCGGGAACCTGGAATTCGGGACGCTTGTCCCTAGCCCAGCCTCTCCCCGTTTTGAGGCCAAGAAAGATGCTCTCGGTTCCTCCTGTCGTCACGCTGCCGGTGGCATCGTGGCCATTGAGGAGCTCGAGCGCGATGGCGACGAGCTCACCCTGGAGCTTCTCGACGCTGGGAAATTGCGATGGCCCGAGGGTGTCGGTCTTGGCAAACTTCAGGTAAGCATCCTCGGCGACCTCCCCGACCTCGTCGTCAAGGTGGAAGGAGTACATGAAGGCGCGCTCGTGCCACTTCTTATGCCGCAAGTCCCGGTCGGCCCCACGCGCCTCCTTCAACATCTGCTGGATCGCTTGCCGCCCCAGCCCCGTCTCACGAAGCTCTTTCGTCATCCTACCCCCTACCTCCCCTTGATCGCAGTCCTCCACCCCAACGGCTAGGCCGTCTCGGGCGTGCCCGCTACCCTGCTTCTACGCCGCGTGGCAGTGGCCTCTTCATCAACGGAACCGCTCTCGTCGAGCACCACGCCGTAGATCTCATCTGCCCGCTCGCCGGTCACGTACCCCTCATCGATATCGTGTTTGACGCGCGCGATGTCACGCTCGGTGGGCGGGCCGTATCCCCCGCCACCACAGGTGACACCGATAATGCTTTCACCCGGCTCAAGCACGAAGTCGGCAAAGCGCGGAGCGTCAACGAGCTCTCCTGCCCGGTTCCGCTTGTATTGCCGGGCTGGCGCCCCGCCCAATCCGCCACGTACGCCCTGCGCACCGTTGATGGTACCGTCGCTGGCGTAGATCAGCCGCATCGAGCAATCGATCGACTCGTACTCGATGCGGATAGCCGGCGCGCCACGGAACTTTCCCGCGCCTTCACTGTCGCTCACGATGCGCCGCTCGTGAACTCGTATGGGATGTCTGATCTCATCGATCTCGATGCTGTCGAAGAAGCACATCCCTGCTGCCGAGATACACTGAATGGTCAGCCAGCCATCCTCTGACGGGGCTCCGGCGCCTCCGGTATTGCCGAGGATGAGCTGATTGACGAAGGCTGCGTCCTCGTGACGCGGGTCGTGACCGGAGATGACCGCCGCCCCGGGCGGATGGATGAACCCGACCTCGGCCAAGCCGATCCCTTCGCCGAACTCGGCGATGGCGCTCTGGACCGCGCACGTTGCCCGGTCCGCGACATTCGTCGTGGCCACCGAGCAGCTCGTTGGATGACGGGGAATGCCCACCACGCAGTTTTCCCGCAGATGCAGCTTGATTCGGCGGAAGCTCCCCGCATTCGGCGGGATCGTGAGGCCTAGGCTATTGAAGATGCCGACCATCGCCGCCGTTTTCGCACAGGCCTCGCTCAGATTGAACCCGCACGGTATACAGTCGATGTTGTCGCGGTAGTCGACCTCGATGGTTGCGGCCTCGCTGTCGACCGCGACGGTGGCCTGGACCGGGATGCCCTCGGGCGGGGTCCCGGGAAACGGATCGTGCACGCTCTTGCCCCGCGCCCGGCCGCTCGGCAGCCGCTGCAGCGCCGCGATCATGCTCTCTTCACTGTAGTCGAACCACGCACCAACATAAGCCTCGAGCACCTCCCAACCGACCTCGGCTCCCAGCGCCAGCAGCTCCCGCTCGCCGATGCGCGCCGCTCCCAGCTCGGCAAGATAGTCGCCGTGCCACTGTTCCGGTACCCGGATCCGCATCATGCAAATGCGAATAATGTCTTCGATGTCCCGGTAATTCTCTTGAACCTTGACCGCCGGGAAGATCAGCGCGCCCTCCTCGTAAACGTCGCGCGCCGTCGCCATGTAGGTCGTCGGCATCGAGTTGCCAATGTCCGCCTGGTGCGCTTTGGCGAGCAGCGTGAGGCGGTGCACGCCGTCGTCGCCGATCACCGGTACCAGGACCGAGAGGTCGGCGGCATGCGAGCAGCCGTGATAGGGCGAGTTGTGGAGGAAGGCATCGCCCCGGCGAAGCTTGGGGTGAAACTCCTTCATCGATCGTGCCATCATGTCGGGGCCGACCATGACGTGGATCGGCAGGGCCTGGCCGACTGCCAAAAGCTCGGCATCGCCGGTGAGGATGCAACACGAGAAATCGCGGCCGCTGTTGATCACGCCGGAGCGCGCCGTGCGTAGCAGCGTGTTCTGCATCTTCCCGACGATCCCCTCGATGCGCCTGTTCAGCACCGCCAACAGCACAGGGTCGAAGGCGGTTTCCAGAAGATCTCCCTTGTCCGCGGGCTGAACGGTCATGATCACCATCCCTCGTACCCTCGCCTCAACGTGAAGACGCTAACATACGGCTCATTGTGAAGAAAGCTGGAGGTGAGCGGCCGCGCTCTCGTGCCCATAGGCTCGCACCGTTGACGGCTCGCGGCCGTCTGGACATAGTGGCGATCGCGGCCCAGCTTACGACCGTGCGTCAACTAATAACTTCGCCAACTCGTCGGGGGCTGGGTGCGCTGTAGGCCATAACGGCGGAGCGGTTAGTTGTCGATCCTTAAGGACGAGGGGTCCGTGCCAGGACGAAGTGCGAGCCGCGGCGTTCAGGGCTGCATGGTCGACTGAACGATGGCGCTCGCCCAGGCGATACCGATCCGCGCAGGTCGAGCTTGGTTTCATCGCGCACCGGGCGGAAGCTGGCCGGTGTTCGGCTTCGCGGTCATTTGGATCCTCGCCGTCATGCTCCCGCTCGTCGGCCTCGTCGCCTTCTCCCTGCTGCGGAGCAAGGAAGTCAGCTTCATCTACGAGCCCACCCTGGACAACTACATGGAGATCGTTACGGGTGGGCGCCTTGAGGTAGCGGGGCGTTCGATCCGTCTCATGGGGACCGTAACGCTGATCGAGCTGCTCATCGCGTTTCCCTTCGCGCTCTGGCTCGCGAAGTACGTCAAATCCAACCTGGTCAAGATCGGCACTCTGGCGCTGCTGAGCGTCCCGTTCTTTCTGACCCCGGCGGCCCGGGTGATCAGCTGGCGCGTGGTTCTGGGCCACTCGGGCTTGATCAATTACTCGCTGATCAATCTCGGTATCATCGACGAGCCGCTTGACTGGCTTCTCTTCTCCGAGTTCGCAGTGCACTTGGGTTTCATCGGTCCGTATTTCCCGCCGATGGTGTTCCCCATATTCTTGGCCATAGTGATGATCGATGACGAACTTCTGGAGAGCAGCCGAGATCTCGGCGCCAGCGACGCACGCACCCTGCGTCACATCATCATTCCCCTTGCGATGCCCGGGGTTGTGGCGGGTATCATCTTTACCTTCGTCCCCATGCTCGGAGACACCGTCGTTCCTCAGCTCGTCGGCGGCGGACGAGTCTGGCTCTTGGGCGCTCAGATGAGCGACATGATCATGTACCTGAACTATGCGCTTGCCGCCGGGATGGCGACCATCGTTCTCATCCTCATGGGCGTTCTTCAGCTCATTCTCTGGTTGGTGATTCGAAAGATCGGCGGCCTGGACCAGATCTTCGAGGCCTTGAAGAGATGACCGAGAGCGGGCAGACGGCGACGATCCGCCCCCGGGCCGCCCGGCAAAGAAGAGCAAAGAGCCCGTGGATCCCGCTCACCGCGACCTTTGGCTATGCCGCGATCTTTCTCATCTACGCGCCGATCGTCTGGCTGATCTTGATGTCCTTCAGCGAACGGGCCCTGACGGGCAAGCCGTGGCCCCTCTCCGGCATTTGGTACGTCAAGCTGTTCGAGGACACGCGGTGGGTCGAGCCCATCCAGCTTAGCGTGATCATCGGCCTCGTCGTCGGGTTGCTCTGCATGCTTGCCGCGACGTTGGTCGGTCGCACACTACCCCGCCTACGCCGGCGCGGCGTCACCTTGAGCATCTTCTTGCTCCCCCTCTTCCTGCCCAGCGCGGTCTTGGGCGTGATGCTGTTCATGTATTATCGCACGTTCATCGGCTTCAAAACCGGCTATTGGTCGCTGATCCTGGGGCACTTCGTCTGGGCGTTTCCATTCGCGCTCCTGGGCATGCTCATCGTTGCCGTGCGCTTCGATGACCGCTTGTCTGAGGCCGCCGAGGACCTCGGGGCGGGCCAATGGCAGCGATTCTGGCATATCGAGTTTCCCATCATGAAACCGGGGATCATTACCGCCGGTTTCTTCGGCTTTCTCCTCTCGTTCAACGAGCTGGAGCGCAGCATATTCCTGTGGGGTGGGCGGACGACCCTTCCGCTCTTCACTTGGTCGCAGGCGTCGTCGCATTCATCCAATGTTCCGCTGATCTACTCCCTCAGCACGATCACCACGATCGTGAGCCTTGTCCTGATGGTTGTCGTGCTCCGCATGCTGTTCGCCGTACCGAACAGATAGCGGCGGAATATACGCGGCCGGAGCGTTCGCCCGCTGCGCACGCAGCCGAGCGGTCGCTGCCTGATCGACGGCGCCCGCCTCGTCGAACACGACAGCGTAAGCCTCAACGGCGCGATCCATACTCACGTATCCTTCATCGACATCGCGCTAAGAGGGTAGAAAAGGTAACACAGCGCTCTTCGCGCCAAGCGACGACGCCGGCCACCGTTCGCCCCGGCAGTAGGCGGCACTGAGCATCGCTCGCGCTCTCGGAAATGAGTTCCCGTGGGGTGGGTCTATTGGGTGCTGTCCTAATTCGGACACCTGACGGAGCAGATTAGGACACCCCGCCGTCAATTACACGAAACGGCCCTGCCGCACGTTCCCCTGGCTCAGGCGTCACGCCGGTAAGCGCCGCCTCCACTAGTTCTCCAATGCTCCATATGTGATCCGTCACGCCAAGCTGCATGGCGGGCGTGATCCGTAGGGCTTCGTGAACCCGGCAGAGATTGTAGTGGCCAACGTACAGACTCACGGCCGCCGCGTGATTCTCTAGCTTCTTGGAAAACGCGTTGCTGAGGCGAGAAAACCGTTTCTGGCCCATCCGCAGGCTGAGGTTCTGGCGTTCGACATAGGACGTGGAAATGTGCTTCGGACGGCCCACAAGCCGGTGACGGGATACGGCTACTTACTTGTGCCGGGGAGTACCTGCGGGCCGCTTCTACGCCTCGGGCATCCCCTACCGCGTAATGCTTCTCGATAGTGCCGAAGTGACAATCGATCCCGAAGGCTAAGTCGACCGCCACCGGGTACTGGTTGAAGGCGTCGGCTGAGATTTCGGGCGCGCCCAGAACCCGCTCGCGCAGGTCCATGACGAAGGCGCGGGTGTTCTCGGAGTTCCGCTTGCCGATCCGGTACGAGACAATTGCCTTGGCGCTGTCGGCTAGGGCAATGAACACGTACTGGTCCCCGACGTTTGCGCCATCCTCGGGCGTCACGCGCTTTTGCTTCTTGCCGACAAAGGACCACGCTTCGTCTAGCTCCAGCCGGTTCACATGAAGGTTGCGCATCAGGCCGTCGTGCAGTCGAGCACAGCCTTCGCCCACCCGGGCGCCTAAAGGCGCATGACGCTGTCGCGGTGCGCACCTGTCAGCCTTTCGGCCGCTCGGTTGCTGACGCCCTCGGTCAAGGCCGCGATGATCTGTATCTGACGATCAAGGGAAAGAACGTTCATCTCCCAGTCCCTTCGGATTGTCAGGGGCCAGGCGATTTCCTATATTGAAGTCTGCGATCTGCATCGGGGCCTGTCCCTGATGTTGGTTGAAGGGCTTGGCGGTTGCGCAAACAGCCGCCTCGCCCGCCCTTGGTTCGGTTCCCCGGCCAGGGCTCGGACCTGGTTCTCCGGATCGTAAGTCCGGCGTGCTGACCACATACACCACCGGGGACCGTACCGAACCGCTTTGCCAATCAGGGGCCGTCGCTTTTTCCTTTTCGTGGGGTCAGGTGACGGCCCCTTCTCTTTGTCCTCGCCCCGCGCCGCTCGGCAAGCGCGGCGGGGGCTCTATCCCTCAAGATCATCGTGACCCCCGTGCTGCTGCCGCCAATAATGCGCTGATCCGTATTGACTGTCAACGAATTAGCGCGCCGGTCCGTATTATTTATTGCGTCCGCCCGTAGACGGTGATACATAATACTGACGAACATGACCGCAGACCGGGAAGGGATGACCTAAAATGGTTGAAGAGAACCAAGATCAGGCAGCGGCGCAGGCCGGCAATGCGCAGAAGCGGGAGCGGGAGCTCTCCACAATCGAGTTCTCCTACAGCGATTTGGACAGCGCCATCGAGATCGCTCGCATGGTTCACGATAAGGCGGGCACCTCGTGCGAGGTCATTCAGCTCGCGAGTTGGCTGGGACAGAGCGCAGCGGGCGGCACGTTCCGTTCGCGTCTGTCGGCAGCGCGGCTGTTTGGGCTGATTGAGACCGAGCGTGGCGGGGTGGCGAGCCTGACAGCGCTTGGTCGGAATATCCTCGACGCCGGCAAAGAGCACGACTCCCGCGTGATGGCCTTTCTGAACGTCGAGCTTTACCGGGAGATGTACGAGAATTTCAAAGGCCACAGCTTGCCGCCAGCGCCGGCGCTAGAGCGGCAGATGGTTGGTTTCGGTGTTGCATCGAAGCAGGCAGACCGCGCTCGACAGGTGTTCACAAAGTCAGCGGATCAAGCCCACTTCATTGATCAACAGACCGGGCGCTTCGTGAAGCCGGGGATGGCGACACGTCAGGACGACCCGTCGCCGAACGACCAGAGAGACAAAGGTGGTGGCGGAGGTAAGCCGCCGCTCGACCCCACGTTACAGGGGCTTGTTGACCGGCTGCCTCGGGGCGGTGCGGCCAAGTGGCCGCTTGCTGACCGGGTGAAATGGCATCGCGCCCTAGTATCGGTCTCCGACATCGTCTACGGAGACGAGGAGGGGGAACTCATTATTGCCGTAAAGGCACCGACCAAGATGAGCGCTGAAAATGGAGAGGGGCTGCCCAGCCAACCAGCCAGCGCCCTGGACACGGCAGTTTAGGACACCTCGCCCCCAGCTTAGGACACTAGCCGCCTACTTAGGACAGCACCGTCTATTGACACGCTGTCGACGCAGCTAGATAATTTGCCAAACGGATTGCACAGGCACACTTCCGTATCGGCGCGGCTGTAGAATCGCCGGCAATCCCGTAGTTGAGGCTACCAATCCCGTAGTTGAGGCTACCTCATTCCGCATCGATCCAGGGAGGCAACGATGAAGGAACATAGCGAACTCGTTCAGTATCTCAATCTCTATCGAAAGGGCCGCCGCGATTTTCTCGGCGGGGCGGCCGCCAGTGCGCTGGCCTTGGCAGCGGGCCCGACTTTGGTCCGGCGCGCGAAGGCAGCCGAGGGCACCATCCGGGTCATGGGCATTGCCACGTTCGCGCTCGAGGATTGGTCGCAGTTCGAGGCGGACACCGGCCTCAAAATGGAGTTTACCCAGATCGACGACACGCCTGGGAATTTCCTGCACGAAGTAAAGGCGAACGATGCCGGCGACCGTTACGACATCTTCGCCTTTTTGAGTGGGATCTTTCCGTTCATCAACGAAGAGCACATCATACGCCCCGATTCCACTCGCATGCCGAACTGGAGTGGGATCAACGAAGACGTCAGTAACAGCGAGCTCTTGGGCGGAGCCGAACCATGGGGGATTCCGTTGATTTTCAACGCAGACGCCTTCGGCTATTTCCCGGAGGTCCTGAACGAGCCTCGGCCGCCTGGGC
The DNA here is from genome assembly GCA_965248765.1 of Alphaproteobacteria bacterium. Taxonomy (GTDB): domain Bacteria; phylum Pseudomonadota; class Alphaproteobacteria; order VGEJ01; family VGEJ01; genus CBDFKF01. The sequence continues at coordinate 1,086,870 of CBDFKF010000004.1, read as the reverse complement.
GGGTTTCGTGGGATCTTATTTTTGACAGCCAGAAAACCATGGGGCGTGTCGGGTTGGACGAGAGCATCTTCATGTTGATGTGGGCCGGGTTCTATCTCAAGGCCAAAGGCCTGGCCGAAATCGACAATGCGGCCAACTTGACCGAGAGCGAGTGCATAACCGCGGCCGACTATCTGATTGAACGCAAGAAAGCCGGTCAGTTCCGTGCTTCTTGGGCGACCTTTGAGGAGCAGGTCTCGTTCTTCGTGAACCGTGAGGTCGATGCCTCGCCGTGCTGGGAGCCAGGCGTCAGGGACGCCCGTCGACAAGGCGCGGACGTCGAGTGGGCAACGACGCATGAAGGTCATGCCAAGTGGATGATCAGCGCCTTTATCCCGGCCCAGGTGAAGGACCGCGGAAGTGAGGAGGAGGTCTACCGCGCTCTCGATTGGTTCCTCGGCGGCGCCTACTCGGCGGAAATCAACGTCCTTCGCGGTTACGGCTCAGCGCGTCCCGACCTCGGCATCGAGTATGCTCGAAAACACGGCTGGAGTGCCGACAAGATCGAAGCGATCGAGGCAAAGCTCGACGACATCAAGCTAAAATACGCCGAGCCCTTCAACTCGGGAATTCCCGACCTGCTCGATATCTATGAGCGCGAGAACTCCCGCTTCAAGAGAGCGTGAGCACCAGATCGGGTCTTTACGCCGCCCCGGCGCCACATGAGGGCGCCGGGGCGTTTCTATCGAGGGTCATCGTCTAGGACCGTACGCCGTGGGGCCTTGGTGGCTGCCGACCGCCGAGATAGCGCGCATCCTGGCCGGATCGAGCAGTCTACGGAGCGATCACTAGGCTGCCGGCCCCCGTGCGGCGGGCCTGCGCCCCCGGGTCGATAACCACCGTGGTGAACGATGACTCGATGATGGCGGGGCCATCGACCGGCCGATTTCGTTCCATGGATTCGACGTGCATGATCTTCGCCTCGACCAGGCCGCCATCCGAGAAATAAACCTGGCGGGAACGAACCCCACTACCGTCGCCAGCCTCTTCGACCACGGCACCGACATCGGCCTCGCGCAGCTTGCACCGCACGCGCGCGCGCCAGTTGATGAACTCGATTTCCGACGTGGAATCGTCGATTGCGAAGGTTTCGCGATGCGTAGTATGGAAATCTTCCGTCAGTCGATCCAACTCACGCCCGGAAGAGACGCGACCCGACCGCAACGGCACCTCGATCTCCCAAATCTGGTGGGCATAGTGCGCCTCCACAGAGAATTCGATCTCGTGCTGCAGGGATGCTCTGCCCGGACCGTCAATGAAACCTTGGCATTCCTCCTCTAGCGCTGCCAGGACGCCATTTACCCCATCGAAGTCGAACGCGCCACCCGTGGTGAACAATATCGCTGTGTATTCGGTGCTCAAGTCCGAGAGCAGCGCACCGGCCGCACTCAATGCCGCGCCAACGTCGGGGATGATCACCTTTGGACAGCCGAGACGCCGGGCAATCGCGATGGAGTTCAGGCCCGCCGCACCCCCTCCGCCGACCAGAACGGCGGTCCGCGGATCAATCCCCTGGTTGATCGTAATCTCTTCGATCGCGCCGACCATGTTCTCGGTGACGACACTGAGAACGGCGGCTGCCGAGCGATGGAGATCGAGCCCGAGCGGCTGGCTCAGCTGGATCTCGAGGGCGGTCTTGGCGGCATCTACGTCCAGACTCATTCGGCCACCTAGAAAATAAGCCGGATCGATATAGCCCAGAAGGAGCGCGGCGTCGGTGACCGTCGGTTGCGTCCCGCCTTGGCCATAGCAGGCCGGTCCGGGCATTGAACCGGCACTCTGTGGCCCGACGTTGATCAAGCCGCCCTCGTCGACCCAGGCGATACTGCCGCCACCGGCGCCAATGCTCCGGACATCGACCGATGGGAATCCGGTCATATGACCGAGATAGGGCATGCCGATCCAGGTCTCGCGGGTCCACGGGATGCGGCCGCGGCGCACCAGGCTGACGTCGTAGCTAGTGCCCCCGGCGTCGGCGATGATGGCGGTGTCGGCGCTGGCGTCGGCAACGGCGTATCGACGCCCCGCGATGGGCGCCAGGGCGGGACCGGACTTGATCGAATGGATCGGCACGCGGGCCAACTCGGCGGCGTCGAGCACCCCCCCCTGCGAGGTCACCACCAGCAGCGTGGCGCGGAACCCCGCATCCCGAAGCCGCCGCGACAGACCACCGAGGTAGTCCTTCATCAGTAGCTTGAGGGAAGCGTCGATGCACGTCGAGGAGGCGCGCCGGTACTCGCGCAGCGATGGGTTGACCCGGTGGGAAAGAGTGTAAGGGACATGGGGTAGATGTTCCTCCAGCAACGCACCGATACGCTGCTCATGCACCGGGTTTGCGATCGACCATAACAAGCAGACCCCGACAGTCTCGACCTCTTTGTCGGCGAGCTGCCGGATGATCTCGACCACCGCATCCTCATCCAGTGGGACGGTAATTTCGCCGTTGGCACCGATCCGCTCGGGCACCTCGAACGTGAGCGCTCGCGGAACATACGGTTCCGGATAGGGAACCGAGTAGTCGAACGTGGGGACCCCCATTCGCCCGGCTTCCCGAAAGACCAGGATGTCCGGATGTCCGCGCGTGGTGAGAAACGCCGTCTTGGCAACGTTGCCGGTGAGCACGGCGTTCGTCGAAATCGTGGTCCCGTGGATCAGGAGCTCGCCCCGGGCCAGCAGCTCTGATGTTTCCGTGCCCAAGTCGCCGGCTGCCAACCCGATCGTGTCCAGCACCCCCTGCACGAGGTCGTGAGGCGTCGTCGGACCCTTGTACATCCGAAGCCGGCCGTCATCGTCCTCGACGATCAGATCCGTGAACGTCCCGCCCGTATCGACCGCGAATCTCATTCTGCGAGCCGTCGCTCCTGAAACCTCGTCCACAGAGAAATCCTAGCGTGTTCGCGAACCAACCGATAGGTCTCGAACACGCGTCACGTCTTTGGATTCCACGGCTCGGTTGTCCAATCTGCTCCCGCGGGCGTGTTGAGCTACACCTCGTGGGTCTTGAGCCAGGCAAGGGTTCCGGCTTCGTCGACGCCCATCAACCGCGAGTAGCCGACGACATCGGCGCTCAGGATCGCCGCGAGCCTGCGTTCGATGCGATCGGATGACACGAAGGTCTCTCCCGTCGCGAATGCTCGCGTTGATGATGCCTCTATGCGCTATTCGGTGTCCACGCAGTCAGCCCCAGAATGGCGGCTAAGGGTCAAACCCGGACGAATGGGAGCTCTCTCGGAATGTCCGCTCGCAAGGCTGAAGCGGACGAAAACGAGGCGTAAGCGGACATCGCATCTGAAGGCTTAAGAGCTACCCCACATGCGAGCGGCAATGTCTTGCTCCTCGGCTCCCACGGCGTCGGCGTAGATGGCGGTGGTGGAGAGCTGGGCATGCCCTAGCCATTTCTGAACCATGTTGAGGGGAATGCCGGCCTGCACAGCTGCTACGCCGAACCCGTGTCTGAGCCCCTTGGGGCTGATCTGACCGTCTTGGTACACAACCAGGATCGGGCCGCGCCGGCCCCTGATCACCGCTTTGCCCTTGGTGGCTAGCTTGGTGAGAGATCCTGCGTGGATGAACCCTTTGGCTGCATGTGTTCCGGCCATAGTCCCTCACTGGGGCCAATCGAGCCGTGCTCGGCCGCGTTTCGATCTTACGTCAAAGCGCCGCTGGCGCGCCAAGGCGAGAGCCGAGTGCGATCGCCCGACCGAGTCCGCTGGACTGGCTGGGGCCCTCGCGAAAACGGGAAGGGCGAGCGCCATTACGACGACTGAGGCTTTCGCATGCTGACGGCGGTCTTGGCGCTCTACGTCGCGGACGAACTGACGCGGACGCCGCGGAGTGTGCTAGCCCGATGCTTAGCAGAACGCTAGAGCCGGCGGTTACTGAGACACCCGTCGGGACGGCATTCCCATGCGGCGGCTCCAACCATAGGGGCGGTCAGCGAGGAAACAGATCCGCAATTTCGACGCCAAGGGCTTCGGCGATCCTCGCGATGTTGTCGACGGAGACGTTTCGTTCACCTCGCTCGATGGCCCCGACGTATGTCCGATGAAGACCGCACGCGCCGGCAAACCCCTCCTGAGAGAATCCTTGGTCGGTTCGAAATCGGCGGATGATCGTCCCCAGTCTCCTTCGGACCTCGGTCTTGGGTGGCGCCGCCATTGCGCCATTTCGTGGCGCTGATGATTATTGGATACTCTTGGGTCGCTATCTTCGCTGCTGATCCGGGGCGGATTGAGTGCACTAAGCGGAGAACGCGGCCGATTGGACAACGTCATTCTGGAATCGGCTAGCGTCCCCGAGCCCGGCACAATCGCAATCTTCGGGTTCGGTCTTGCTGGTCTCGGGTTCGCGACGTGGCGGCGCAGGGGATGCACTAACCACACCGCCGAAACCTGGCTCAATACGCGGGCTCCTTGTTCGGCGGCCTGAACGAGCCGAGCATCTCGCCGATGTCGACCGACATGCTGCCGTGCGCGGTGCGGTCCGAGACGCCACCGCGCATCACCTCGACCGCTTTCAGCATCTCGATCACGCGGTCGATCATGATGGCGATGTCCGTGACATTCTCGGGCTTGGTGTTGGCGAGAGCATCCTCAAGCCATTGGATGGCTCGCTCGGCCGCATCAGTCGCACGCTGTACAAGATCCACCGTCTGCTCGACGGCCTGCTTCTCGAGGGCGACCTGCGAGAGCGCTGCCACCTTCGCGTCATGCTCGGTTGCGGCCTGTACCCATCTGCCGTCCACGCACCAGCGGCCGAGGGTGCGCAAACACGTCGACACCTCGTGGTCACGTTGTAGACGCTTCATGAGTTTTCGAAGCGAGCGCTTCGGTCCCATGCCGAGGTACATGGCCTTAGCATTGTCTGGAGTTGGAGTTCCCCCGGTTTTGTGGACAGTTACGGGCTTACAGACTCCAGCTGCTCACGGGCTTGTCTCTCGTAGTTGACGGGCGACTTGTATCCGAGCGCGGAATGCCGCCGCCCCGGATTGTACCAGCCCTCGATGAACTGGAAGACGGCCATGCGGGCCTCCGCCTTGGTCCGGAACTTCCGCCGGTCGAGCAACTCGCATTCGAGGGTGGCGAAGAAACTCTCGCACATTGCATTGTCGTAGGCATCGCCAACCGACCCCATTGATGGCCGCACAACGACCCGCCCCAAACTGTTGACTCACTCCTCCAACGTTTACTGTTATCCTACACCACGTCCCGGGACACTATCGAGGCCGGCGGCCCGTGGTAGATTTCGCACGGGATGTCATTTGCAATTGTTCTGCTTTCGAGCCGACCTGCGAACCTAGGCGGGAGTGATAGAGGTGACAGTTCTATTCGCCGCTGATGCGTTCGCCGGCAAGGCGGTATTGATAACCGGGGCAACCTCCGGAATCGGCGCCGGCACCGCCAAAGAATTCGCTGCGCACGGAGCCGGCGTCGTTGTCTCAGGCCGCGATGCCGAGCGTGGCGGTGTGGTGGTCGCGGGGATTCGCGAGGCGGGCGGCCGCGCCGAGCTCATCGTGGGAGACGTAAGAAACCCTGATTTCTGCGAGCGCCTCGTCGGCGAGACGGTTGAGCGTCTGGGCCGGCTCGATGTTCTATTCAACAACGCCGGGATTCTCCATGACGGTACGATCGACGAGATGTCAGACGAGGACTGGCGTGCGCTAATCGACACCAACGTGAGCGGCAGCTTTTACATGGCGCGCGCCGCCCTCAAGGTGATGAAGCGCCAAGGCGACGGCGTGATCATCAATATGGGCTCGGATGCCGGCCTCGTCGGCGTTCCGAACGCTGCCGCTTATTGCGCGAGCAAGGGCGCGATCGTCCAATTGACGAAGAGCATGGCACTCGATCACGCGCACCAGGGGATTCGCGTGAACGCCGTCTGTCCGGGCGAGACCGATACGCCAATGATGGACTTCGCCTGGAGGGCGGAGGCGTCGACGCCGGCCGAAATCCGCGAAAAAGCCAAGGAAAATGTTCCGACCGGCCGCGTGGCAGAGCCTGTTGATGTCGCTCGTGCCGTCATGTACCTGGCCTCGGAGGCCGGACGACATATGACGGGCTCGATGCTGTCGATCGACGGGGGCACCAGCGCGCGTTGAGCGGGCGCGACTCATGACGGCGGATGCACTGGCGGGCATGAGGGCGACATCTAAACGATTCGCCGTCGCGTGTGGGCTGCCGACGCCGCGATGCCCACGGTTCAACAGGGTCGGCAGGTCTCGCCGACCATCTGCTGGCGCCGCCGGAGATGACCTTGTTCGCTTTTGGTCTTGGTTGTGTAGGAACGCGGCGGCGTTGGCGGTCGGACGTAGCGGCCCGAGGCTGATGTGAGCGAGCCGTTCATCTAGCTCAGTGGGTAACCTGAGTCATCTAAGAGAAGCTCAGGTCGGGCGGTCTGGCGTTTCGTGGGCGTTGGAGCCAGGAAGTTGCGTTTCCTATGCCCTGATGGCCGCGATCAGCAGCCCGGTGCCGAGGATGTTCATGACACGGGTGAGGTTATAGGCGAGTACGTGCAGCGCCATCTCGGTGCTGACGCGTTGTGAGCGTCTTCATCAGGAAGTGGGTTGCGCGCCCATCGGGGCTTTGATCGTGCCGAAGGGATGCTCGACCGTCTCGCGGCGCTGGCGCATCTTCTCCGGATGCTCGTCGAGCCGCCTCTGAACAGCCTCGAGAACATGCTCGTACTCGTGATCCGGCGCTCTCTGCCCGTGGTGCAGCGGTGCTTGATGGCGCAGCTCAGACACGCGTTGGTCCAGTAGCGGCGTAAGGCCAGGCCCTTTTCCTCAGTCGTGTATCGATACCTCAGCCTTTCGTTGGCCGGGCAGATGTAGATGTCCTTTTGCGCCACATAGCGGCCGGAGGTCTGCGGCTTGGGAAGCGTGACCGTGATGGCGGCGTCTTCGCACGCCAGGATCTCCGCACTGTTGAAGTAGCCCCGGTCGGCGACGACATCCAAGGTGTCCGCCCCCAGCGTCGCTTTCGTCTGCTTGGCCATGCGGGCGAGCTGGGACCGGTCGGTGCCGACGTTGGTCACCTCGTGGGCAACGATCAGATGATGCTTGGTGTCGACGGCGGCTTGCACGTTGTAGCCGACGACGCCCGACCGCTGGTCGCCATCGAGCGAGCGTCGGGATCGGTTAGAGAGATCTGCTGGTCCGGCCTCTCGCGCATCCGCGCCTCGAGCCCCTTGAGGCGCTGCATCTCTTGCCTGAGCCTGGCAATCTTCTCGTGCAGACGGACCGTCTTGGTCGTGCGTGCCAGAGACGGCTCTTGCCGGTCGGCGCTGTCCAGCTGGTGCAGGTAGCGCGACACGCTGATCCAGGCGCCGCGTCATCTTGGCTCGCGTGAAGTTCCTGTCTCGGTTGTTCACTGCCTTGAACTTGCTGCCATCGATCGCAACGCGGGCTTCGGCAAACAGACCGAGCGTGCGGCACAGAGCGACGAACCGGGCACAGACCTGACGGATGGCGCGACCATTGTCCTTGTTGCGGAAGTCGGCGATCGTCTTGTGATCGGGAGCCAGGCGGCCGGTTAGCCACATCACTTCCACGTTGCGCCCGGCTTCCCGCTCAAGCCGGCGGCTCGATTGGACCCGATTGAGATAGCCGTAGATGTACAGCTTCAGCAGAACCGACGGATGATACGCAGGCCGGCCGGTATCCTTCGGCGCGACACGGCTGAAGCCAAGCTCGGCTAGATCCAGCTCCTCGACAAAGACATCGATCACCCGAACCGCATTGTCCTCGCCAATCCAGTCGTCCAAGCACTCCGGGAACAAAGTGCGCTGCCCGCGATCGGTCCCTTCAACGAAACGCCCCATACGATCTCCCCGCTCAGACCACCGAAGAATCATATCAGGCAAGCGTTCTTACACAGCCAGGGTCATAAGCCGATCATCCACGGCGCGCTCAAGAACGTCCGTTCAGACGCCTAGCTGACATCGCGGCTCGGAGGTCTGGTCTCGGGGGCAAAGCGGCCGTACCTGATCACGGGCGGGCGCGGCCGGGGCTAGCCAACAGGCGGCATCTAGACATCGATACACGTCTGGCCCCGCGCCAGCCCGTTGACGATTGACTAGACGGTCCGTGTGAACATTCTAGCAAGTGAACGGAGCGGAACATTCTTTGAGGCCCGAGGGAGTACCAAGCACGGAGTCATGGGAGGAAGAGACATGTCGAGGGCAAAGCTAGCGAAGACAGGGGTCCCGGCGCGGGAGCTGCGTGAGACCATGCTGGCAAAAGCGGCCGCAGACCTGAAATGGAAGGAGCGTCTGGCCAACGGCGTGTCGTACCCGGCAAGCGACGACGTGTTGCTGGTGGCGCAGGAGGCCTACCTCGCCTTCTTTTCAGCCAACGCATTGTATCCGGGCATCTTCCCCAGCATGGCCGAGTACGAACGGGAGGTCATCGACATGACTGCCGGTCTTCTGCACGGCGAGCAGGCGGTGGGGAACATCACCTCCGGCGGCTCAGAGAGCATCCTGTTGGCGGCCAAGTCGGCACGCGACCGGGCGCGGGTTGTGCGACCCGAGGTGTCTTCCCCCGAGATGGTTGTGCCCGAATCCGCCCACCCGGCGTTCTGGAAAGCAGCGCATTACTTCGGGCTGAAGATTGTCGCCGTCCCGATGACCAAGGACGGGCTTGTCGACCTACCGGCGTACTTGGGCGCGGTGCGGGACGACACGGTGTTGATGGTGGGGTCGGCGCCCAGCACCCTCCTGGGGATGATCGATCCCATCCCCGAGATGGCGGCGCTCGCCGCGGAGCGGGACATTAGCTTTCATACTGATGCGTGCGTGGGGGGCTATTTCCTGCCGTTCGTCGAGAGGCTGGGCAGCAATTCCGTGACCCCCTGGGATTTTCGGGTGCCGGGAGTGACGACTATCTCCCTCGATCTGCACAAGTACGGCTACACGGCCAAAGGCGCCTCGGTCGTCATGTCGCGCGATCCGGATATCTACAGCCACCAGATCTTCGAGTTCGGCCCTCCGCAGCGGCCGAAAGACTACTACGTGACCCCGACCATGGCAGGCACCCGTCCCGGTGGCGCCATTGCCGCCGCGTGGGCCGTCATGAAGTACCTGGGAGAAGACGGCTATCTCAGGCTCGTCGACGGCACGATGCGTTATATCAAACGCTTCCAGGCGGGTATCAACGCCATCGAGGGTCTGACTGTGCTCGGCGAGCCGGTCATGTCGGTCTTCGCGTACGGCTCGGAGGTTTTCGACACCCACGCCGTGGCAGCCGGGATGGAGGACAGGGGGTGGCTGGTATCCAAGGAGACCCATCCGCTCGATGCCATCCTGTTCATGCAGTCACCAGGACACGAGCCCTATGTGGACGAGTATCTCCGGGACTTGGCGGAGGTCGTGGCGCTCGTCGCCGACGGCCGCATAACCGCGCGCGGCGCCAAGGCCACGTACACCCGGCACGCGCACCTTCGGTAACAGGGGCAAAACCCCGGGCACAGTGTCTGGGCTGGCGCGCTTTTGGATGAGGTCTGGCAGGGATGGGATGGTTGGCGCGCCGGGGATGTCGAGACGGCTGCCGAGGTATTGCCAGAAGGAGACGCCGAGCTTGTCGAAGGTCTTCATGAGGCCGAGGAAGGCGTCGCGGCAGTCGCGGCCGAGGTCGCTGCGGGTGCCGCCTGAGATCTTGCGTTTGGTCACCTGGCAGCGGATGTCGTTCTCGGACCCGTTGGTGTGGAGCGGGATGTCCGGGCGTTCGAGGGCGAGGAGCAGCTCGTGCTTGTTGGCATTGAGCCTGGCGAGCAGGCGATCGAGGGTGGCGAAGCCGGTGGTGGTGGTGGTGAACAGCCGGTCGAAGCGGGCCTCGAGCTGCCGCTTTCTGCGCGGGGTAGGATCGCGGCAGTAGGTCTTCAGGTCGGCATAGAACCACCACACCCGCGCCCTGATCCGCAGACACGCCTGACGCTGCCGGTCGGTGAAGCCGACGAGTTTGTGGATGAACCGTTCGGCGTGGACCCAGCACAGCGCGTGACGGCCGACGTTGAACTGGCCGGCGTCGTCGCTGACGATGACGGCATCCCTGGAGGTAGCCGTGATCCACCACGCTGCCCCACAGGGCGCCTTCGCTGGCGATCTTCACCGCATCGGGGTGGACCCGCAGCCGGGTGATGCCGAGGCGCTCGAGATGCGCCATCCAGGCCTGCCGTTCCGCGAAGCGCTTGCCTTTGTGCCCGGCGAGCTGCGCGATCACCGGCCCCGAGAGCTTGCGCCCGCGCATGTAGTCCAAGGCGGCATCGTTGAGGATGTAGTCCGTGGCGCCGGCCCGCAACAGATCCAGGAAGTTCAGCCGGCTCTTGGAGAAGGTGGTGGCAAACCAGGCAAAATCATCGTTGCCGATCTGGGTGCAGACGCCGTTCCGGCCTCGATGCCGGGCACCGGTGTCATCGACCGTGACCCAGGAGGCGGTCTCAAGCCCCCGCCGCAGCACACCCCGCGCCTCGCACAGGAACACGCCCTTGCCTTCGCTCAACAGGCGAACGACCTGCCGCTTGGAGATATCGATACCAAGATCGCACAACTGCGCCACAAGACGCGGAACCGTCACCTGGCCCCGGTGGTACTGCGCCAGAACGAAGCGCCGTAGTTCGGGGCCAAAATGGCCCACGGTCCCAGGCGGCAGGGGGGCCACCACCGTCCGGCCCTCCGGCGTCACCCAGCGCTCCCGGCGGTAGCGGATCACACGAGGGCGCAAGATCAACTCCTGCACCACGTAGGTCTCATACCCCTTGAGGTCATCAAGCGTCAGCGCCTCAACATCTGGTAGCGACCCGCTCATGCCGGCAGCGAATCACAGACCACAGCCGCAAAGGAAGCACTATGTCGAGGGAGCGCTCACTTTGCCCCCGAGGTGTGGCAATTTCGACTCACCCCACTCGGCGCCATCACAGCCCAGACACTGTGCCCGGGGTTTTGCCCCTGTTACAATTTCGAGCCACGTTCAACTTGGCTGAAGGGTGCCACATGGGAAATCCCGGTTGAAAGTGCGAAAACCGAACGCCAGCGGGCAGCCCGAGCGTTGGCCCGAGCCTTCGAGGACTAGGCCGCGCACGCATTAAGGACATCCCTATTTTGTGGGGAGGGTTTTTCCGCTCGCATTGCTGACTACACTAAGCTGCGGGCTGTGCTTCACGAAGAGCCGGAACACCGCCGAGACCGGCGATTTCGGCGCGCGCCCGTTCGATCTCGATCATGGTGCCGTCGGTCACAGGGCGTGCCTCCGATGCTGTCCTCGCCGCGCAGGCCCGACACCACGATCCGGATCTTCTCCTCAGCCGAATACTGCTTGCGCGTCTTGCGGCGAATATCCCGAACAGCTCTTTCCGCCGGGTCGTTCTTGCTCATGGATTTCTGCCTCATCTTCGTTCCCTTCGGTCACTACGATGAGCCAGAAATCCTCCGTTATCCAATTACCTCAATTTGTCCCATAAGCGCTGACGGGGAACACTCCCGAACCGCCTCCAGTAGCTCCCGCTGCTCTTCCGCAGCGAGCGCCAGCGCAGGACCAGCGTCCTCTTCCGGACCGTCCCGTTCCACCAGCCCCACCAGGTAGCGCGCGATCGACAGACCGCGCCGGTCCGCGTTGCGGCGAACGGTCTCCCATTGCGCGTCTGTCGCCGAGATCGAGATGTGCTTGCTCGCCTTCCGGCCGCGCCGCGCTCGTCTCATGCCGCACGCTCCCGTGCAAGGACCGAGATCGCGCTCAACAGGCTCAGCCCGCTGCCGCCCGGAAGCTCGCGCCGGAGAGCCTGCACAAATGCTCTTCGCGTCCGTGCCCAAGCATGCCGATGCCGGAAAATGGGCGGTCGACCGCTTTCTGGCCGCTTCGCGTCTGCGCCGTGGGGGCGTGATCGCGTATCACTCGGCCCTCGAACTGCATGGCTACGCCTACACGGAGGCGCATGACGTGCAGGTGATCGCGCGCGGCGAGCCCGGCGTGCTCGAGGCGGTCGGCCTCACCTGCCGGTTCGTCAAACCGCCGCGCGGCCTCGCTCAACGGGATGGGACATTGGCGGACGGCGTCACGGCGGTCGACCGCTTGGGGCTGGAGGTCAGTGTGACGACGATCGAACGGACGATCGCGGATCTGTTCGACCGCTATGACCTGGCCGGCGGTGCGGAGGAGCTCTTCAACTCGCTGGACCTGGTGGCGCGGGTCGACGCCGCGGCGCTGGTCAGATACGCGCGGGCGCTTCGCAATGCGACGGCCGCCGGCGCGCTGGGCTCCTGGCTGGAGCGCGATCAGAAGCGGCTAGGCGTGTCGGATGCTGCGCTCGGAGAGTTCCGCACGCTGATGCCGTCTCAGGCCCGATATGCTCTCGGTACCAAATCGGGCGAGGGGAGGATAGCCAAGGGCTGGAACGTCATTCTTCCCATCGACGTGGTCGAACGCCGCTTCGAGGGGCTGTGAATGGCGGCGCCCTCTGCCCAATCGCTGCAGCGCATTGCCGACGAGACCGGCCACCAACTCGGTACGCTTGAAAAGGTGCTGCGGCTCCTGGACCTGCTGCAGGGGATTGCTCGAGATCCAGTCTTGTCGGAAAGACTCGTCCTCAAGGGTGGAACAGCGCTCAATGTCTTTCACTTCGGTATCGACCGGCTTTCGGTCGATATGGACTTGAACTATGTCGGTGCGCTCGACCGGGCCGTGATGGAAACCGAGCGCCCAACCGTCAATGCCGCGCTCAATCGTCTCCTCGCTTCCCAGGGGTACAGTGTCCGCCGCCAGCCTGACGGGCATGCCGGTCGCGGAAACCTTTACGGCTCACCGCGCCGATCAGTCCTTCGCTCACAATGGGCTACGGGCAGATCGATGCTCGCCAAACAGCGTCAGGAGTCTAAACTAACTGTTGGTACTAACCGTGGGGGCAGGTCAGTTCTGGCGCTGCTGTTGCTCCATCTCGATGCGCCGGCGCTCGCTCTTGCGGAAACCCACCGCCCACCGCCCACCGCCCATCGCCCACCGCCTGACGCCTGATCGCTCTCAAGCGGAGGGCTCCGGCAAACGCCTACAAATCAAGGGGGAACCGTGGTCGATTGGGGAAGAGCCAAGCGCCATCAGGTGGAAGTGGTAGTCCGCAAGCTTTGCGGCTACCTGTCGATGGAGGTTCCAGCAATCCATGTCGAGCCTCCGGAGAAAGTGCCCGGCAGTTACTATAAGCTCTTGGTCCACAACGCCGGCATGACGGCCACCCTTGAGGCGCACTGGGGCCAACGGCTGGCCGTAGACCTCATAGCGGATGACCTGCTTGTCAACGAGCGCTCGCTCTACCGCTTCGTCGCGCTGTACATCGAGGAGGACGGAGAGCGCCGGGCGGTGGAACTGGCCGCCATTCGCATCGCGTTGGACGCCTTCCCGGCGCTGTTGCGTCCAGAGTTTATCGAAGGTGTCCGCCCCTTCGGGGGCATCCTGGCTCACGCAGGCATCGCGTTCCGCGCTAGGCCATCAGGATTTTTCCGGCTCGAAGCCGACGAATTCATTGCACTGAAAGCGAGCATAGCTTTCGGCGCAACACTCTACGGACGGGTGAACGAACTGCGCGGTGAAGGAGATGTGCTGCTATGCGAGACCGTGGAGATGTTGCCGCGCGCCTGAGCGCGCGAGAACGCTTGTCAGGCCGAATACCGGTCGGTGTCGGACGGAACCCAAGCTGTCGTTGTCTTTTTCCGACATGCTGAGAACGTTCTCAGCACCAAGTCCTCCGCGGCGCATGGATCTGTTGTCAACGGCGCCGGCCTTCGCGCGGCGGCCTTCGCGCGGCCGCCTCTCCTCCAGCCTGGACAGCACCAGCATCTCGCGTACCGCCCGGCGCAAAACCTCCGGCGGCAGAGGGTCCCGATCCAGCGCACGATGGATCACGAAGCGCGACAGATCCATGCCGCTCGCCGCTGTCGCCCAGCTGATCCGTTCCCACTCCGTGTCACTAACACACGATATGTCCGGTTTATGTACCAGACGATCTGTCCGGATTTAGAAGCTCTCCAGGCTATGGAGGGTTTGGATGCGCCGGACAGAGCAGTTGCAGGGACTGAGATTGATGAAGTTCGAGGAGGTTTACGGCCGCACCCATCGGGGTTGCTTGAGCCAAGCCGAGGCGGCGGAGGTTCTCGGCGTTTCAGAGCGCACCTTCCGGCGCTGGCGCGACCGCTATGAGGCGGACGGCGCGGAAGGGCTCTACGATCGCCGTCTGGGCCGGGTCTCGGCGCGGCGCGCGGCGGTCGACGAGGTGACGGCGCTGTTGGCGCTGTTCGACACCCGCTACTGGGACTTCACCGCCAAGCACTTCCACGAGAAGCTGGTCGCGGACTATGCCTTCAAGCGCAGCTACAACTGGGTGCGGCTGAGCTTGCAGGCCCATGGGCGAAGACGGGCGGCGCCCAGGCGCGGGGCGCACCGGCGCAAGCGGCCGCGCCGCGCGCTGCCCGGCATGATGCTGCATCAAGACGGCTCAAGCCACGCGTGGGTCCCCGATCAGTGGTGGGACCTGATCGTCACCATGGACGACACCACCAGTGAGATCTACTCGGCCTTCTTCGTCGCCGAAGAGGGCACGATGTCGAGCTTTCAGGGGGTGTCCGAGGCGATCCGGGCCAAGGGGCTGTTCTGCTCGCTCTATGCCGACCGCGCCGGCCACTACTGGCACACCCCTGAGGCCGGCGGCACGGTCGACAAGGACAATCCGACCCAGTTCGGCCGCGCCCTGGCCCAGCTCGGCATCGAGCTGATCCCGGCCTACTCGCCCGAGGCAAGGGGGCGCTCGGAACGCATGTTCGCCACCCTGCAGAAGCGCCTGCCCCAGGAGCTCAGGCTCGCCGGCATCACCGACATGGCCCAGGCCAACCGCTTCCTCAAGGAGCTCTACCTGCCAGGCCACAACGCCCGCTTCGCGGTGCCGCCGGAAGCCGAGGGCACCGCCTTCGTGCCCTTCGCCGGTACCCTCGACGACATCCTCTGCGTGCAGCAGGAGCGCACCGTCTCCAACGACAACACCGTGCGCTACAAACGCCTGGTGCTGGCGATCCCGCCCGACCGCCATCGCCGCCACTACGTCAAGGCAAGGGTCCGGGTCCACGAATACCCCGACCGCACCCTCGCCGTCTTCCATGGGCCGCGCTGCCTGGCCCGATACCAGGCCGACGGATCGCCCATCAACACAAGCCACAGACAGGCCGCGTGATCCGCTTCGACGCGACCGGCCAGTGGATAAGGGGACGGCCGCTCCGCGCCCGACCCCTTATCCACTGGCCCAACAACCACAACTGAAGCGGTCAATTCAGTTTGTTCTCGACACAGTTTTACTGACCTTGGGCGCCGATTCTAATATAAGAATCAATAGCTTGTCACTACTTTGGGGGCTCGGTCATAGCGTACCCGATGGGTGAAGCAAAATTGGAGCCTCTTCGGGTCGATTTCGACCGGCGCCTGAAGCTGGAATTCCACGGCAGCGACATCTCATCCGATGGTGGTCTTCTTCCCTACCGCGAGCTCGACGATGCTCTCGGGCTGACCGAGCTGGGCGGAGAGGTTCTGTCGGAGACGCGGCGTGGCAAGAACACCCGACATATCCTGGTGGGACTTCTTCGGCAATCAGTGTTCGGCCGTCTTGCTGGTTATGAGGACGTGAACGATGCCCAGCGCCTGTCGCACGATCCCGTCATGCGCGCCATCGTGGACCGTAAGGGCCTGCCTCGACCAGCCAGATGGGAAGGTTCGAGACGGAATGGCTGGCGACGGATGATAACCTGGCGGCATTGACCGCCCTGTCCGGCGTTTGGATCGACCGGGTGCACGACCGCCGACCGCCGAAGATGATCATCCTCGACATGGACAGCAGCGTCAGCCCGACCCATGGCGGACAGGAAGGAACCGCCTACAACGGCCATTTCGGCTGCTCCTGTTACCATCCGCTGTTCTGCTTCAACCAGTTCGGCGATCTTGAACGGTGCGCCCTGCGTCCCGGCAACGTGCATAGCGCCCATGGCTGGCGCGAGGTGCTGGAGCCGGTCGTTGAAAGATACCGAAAACGGAAGCTGCGGCGCTACTTTCGTGCCGATGCCGCCTTCGCCTCGCTGGAGGTGTACGAGTTCCTGGAGGCTGAGGGCTTCCTGTATGCGATCCGCCTTCCTGCCAATCGAGTGCTGTGGGAATACATCGCGCACCTGCTCACGCGACCGGTTGGCCGTCCGCCTAATCATGTACGACGCTACTACGCCAGCTTCGGCTACCGGGCCAAGAGCTGGGACAAGGCCCGCCGCGTCGTGGCCAAGGTGGAGTGGCATCCCGGCGAGCTGTTTCCCCGTGTCGGGTTCATCGTCACCAATCTCAGCCGGCCTGCCGAGCGGGTGGTGGCCTTCTACAATCGGCGCGGCACGGCGGAGCAGCACATCAAGGAGGGCAAGAACGCCATCAACTGGACACGGCTTTCCTGCCACGGCTTCCGCAACAACGAGGTGCGCCTTCAGCTGCACGCGCTCGCCTACAACCTGGGCAACTTCCTGCGCACGCTTGCGCTGCCCGAGGCGGTGGAACATTGGTCGCTGACGACGCTTCGGGAAAAGCTAATCAAGATCGGCGCCAAAGTCGTGCGCCACGGTCGCTATATCACGTTCCAACTCGCCGAAGTCGCAATCTCGAGAAGCCTGTTCGCAAACATCCTGTGCCTGATTGATGATCTGCGACCAGACCCCCTACCGCCATGACGGCGTTCCAGCCTGCTGCATCGAGGTCGATCGACAGGCTGGGTGTGCGCTGTCCATGCCACGGCGCGCCCCCGGAACGTGAAATGACCATTGGGCACGGTCTCGCATCGCCCAATCAGCCCGATAAAGGCCCGATCACGACCTGCCAAGCCAGTTTGGAGGCGGATTGGTGTTGGGGCGCCCGGAGTGTTACCGTCGTTGGCAACCGCGGAGAGCCATCTGGGGAATCCCGGATTAGAGTGGCGGTGGAGGCGATCAAGTCGAGCCGCCTTGTAGGCGACTTGCTGATCGTGCCGGCCGTTCCTCAGACCGCGTATACGGGCGCCTCGCCGACAGCCGAGACTTCGCCGGCTCTGACCCGTCGCACGGCGTCTTTCAACGCCGCAACGTATTCATCAACGATCGGTCCATGCGAGAGATCAACGAACAGGTGGATCGCGGGCGGGTCCAAGTTGCGCTTGGTCAGCCATCCGTCGGCAGTCATGGCGCCGTCGAGGGCGGCGACATCCACCTGATCGGAGCCAAACGCAATCAGGTAAGCGTCTGGCCTCCCCAAAACCTCAAGGCCGTCGATCGCGTTTATGCCGGCGATTAGCCGGCCGCGGGTTTCGAGGATCTCCCGTGCGATACGCAGATACCCTTCCTCGCCGAGATAGTGGAGAACGGCCCAGGCCGAGGCGATGCCGCCGCCCGAGCGCGAGGCGGTCAAGTTGGCGGTCGCGTAGATACCCGCCGGCCAGTCGCCGAAGGTAAACCGTTGGTATTGCTGGAGCGCCGAATCGCGAAACAGAAGCGCAGCCACACCCTTGTTCGAGTAACCGAGCTTGTGGACATCGATCGAGATCGAGGTGACCCCCGGCACGTCGAAGTCGTAGTCGGGCACGGCATAGCCCAGCTTCCGGGCGAAGGGAAGAGTGTAGCCGCCGTGGCACGCGTCCACGTGACACCACAGGCCACGGTCCGCGGCCAATGCCGCAATTTCGGCGACAGGGTCGGTAACGCCGTAGGGATAGGACGGCGCTGAGGCGGCAATCATGATGGTGTTGTCGTTGATGGCCGCGGCCATCGCTTCGACATCCGCGCGATAATCGATGCTCCGTTCAACCCGCACCGTTTTGATGTCCATCACGTACCCGCTCTTGTCGAAAGCCGGATGGGCTGCGCGGGGCACGATGATCTCGGGCCGGGTGGTTTGGGGCCGCTTGACGCGGGCCCAGTCGCGCGCGGTCTTGACCGCCATCAGGATGCTTTCGGTCCCGCCCGCCGTGGTACTGCCGGCCGCGCCTTGCGGCGCGTTCATCATCTCCAGAATGGCGGCAATAAGCTCGGTCTCGTACCGCGCGAGGCTCGGAAAGCTCATGTTGCCGAGCAAGGCGTTGGTGTTGATGTACATCTGGTAGGCCTGGTTCGCCACTTCAGCCACATCGGTGCCCCCGTAGTAGCTGCCACCCCGGAACATGTGCGGGTCGTACCATGGGAGGTCACTCGCTTTGGCCTCCTCCATGAACGCCTTCACCCGGTCCCAGCTCTGTCCGTTAGCGGGGAATTTTCCAGCCATCGCCATCCTCCCTTTGGCTCGACCGACCGACTGCGATATCTACCCAGCCGGCCGCAGAATAGTGGCGGCAGCATCGGCGAACACCTGGCAGCCGAGGACAATGTCGTCCACGTTGGAATCCTCGGCGAAATCGTGGCTCACACCGCCAATGCTCGGCACGAACAACATGGCCGCAGGTAGCACGTCGGCCAGGACCTGGGCGTCATGGCCGGCACCGCTCGGCATCCGTATCCAAAGACCGTCGGCGTGGCGCTCGGCCGCCGCCGCCAAGTGATCCTGCATCCCGGCATCCATGGGCGCGGGCATGAGGCGGCTATGTTCTTCGACCGCGATACCCACGGGGCCCCGCTCGTCGGCCCTCGCCACGATGTCGTGGAGCGCGGTCTCGAAGCGGTCGAGCAGCGCATCATCAGGGTCGCGGAACTGCAGGAACATCCGCGCCCGACCGGGGACGATGCTGTGCGCGCCAGGATCGAACGCGACATCGCCGATGGTCCATACGGTGCGTTCGCCGGCCAGCTCAGCGAAGCGGGCATCAATCGCATGGGCGAGCTTGATCAACGCCATCCCCGCATCCTTGCGCATCGGCATGGGCGTCGTTCCGGCGTGGTTCTGGGCTCCTTTAAAGCGGAGTTCGAAGGTGCGGATGCCGACGATGGCCGTCACCACGCCGATGCGTTTGCCTTCCTGCTCCAGCACACCGCCTTGCTCGATATGGGCTTCCAGGTATCCGGCGTAACGGCCCGGCTCGTAGGTGGCCGGCGGTAGGTGGTCGAGCTTGGCGCTCCGGATCGCATCGCCGAGGGACTGCCCGGCGGCGCTCCGGGCTTCAATGACGTCCTCACGCGCGATGCGCCCGCAATAGATCCGACTGCCGAAGAGGCTCACGAAGGTCCCCTCCTCGTCGATCCAAGACGCGACATCGACGGCGAGATCCCGTGTGTCGTCAGACTCCCCGAGCGCGCGCGCGACCTCGAGCCCGTACATCACCCCCATGGCGCCGTCGAGCCAGCCGCCGCGCGGTTGGGTATCGGTGTGGGAGCCGATCAACAACGCTTTGCCCGGCTTGCGAGAACAGCCGATCACGGTCCCGACCCCGTCGATCTTCGCGACAAGTCCGGCCTCCTCCATGCGGCCAATGAGCCATTGGCGCGATTCGAGATCCACCGGGCTAAACGACTGCCGGACCACGCCGTTACCGGTGGCGCCAAATTCGCGCAAGCGGCGCAGGTCGGCGATCAGCCGCTCGCCGTTGATTCGTGGCATGGAGAGACCCTCACTACCGCATCGATCTGGCGACGATAGCAACTGTGCCGAGGCGCGTACATCGGAGGCCCGAAGGCCCCGCTGTCACCCGGCAATCAGAAACCCAAGGACAGCGATGCCGGCCCAGCCCAGTACGATCGCGGCAGCCATGAGCAGGACGGATCGCCGTCGTGGCCAGGGCGCCACAAAGTTCGCCGGCATACAGGCGGAAGCTGCGCCCTTTTGCGACCCGGTGTTGGTGTCGCCTGGCTCCATGTCGTGAAGTGAGGCAATTCCCGGGCCACAGTTGAAATTCGTGGAAATTCAACTACTTGGTATTTTTGCGTTCGCGGGAGTGTCAAGTTTTCTGACACCTCGACGGACGGGGTTGAGCCGCCAAAACTGCTCAACCCCACGAATTCTGCGGTTTTCGCGCCGTTGGGGCGGCGGTTGAGGGTGTCAGAATTCTTTACAACCGCCGTGCACTCCACCCGAAAAACCTACGCTGGCTGTCAAAAAAGGCACTCTGCCGTGCAAACTGCCGGGGCTTTTGGCCGCGAGGTCGCCTGGCGTACCGCGGGGCCCCCATCAGTCAGCAGTGGTGATCGCGTTGTCGCGTCGGGCGGCACCCCGAATGGTAGCGTAAGCTCAAGCCGCAGGCGGATGTCGGGGCGCTCGTCGACCTCGCGGGCGATCGAGCCCGCCACGTGCAGGAAAGGCCACGGATCGAGCGTGAGGCCGATCGCCTGGTCAAACCGGTGGAACCCACCGTCCGGCGCCCGCCACACCTCGCCCATTGCCTCGACCCGCGCCCACGAGAGATGCGGGATCTGCCAGCCCAACGTGAGATCGTAGCCCGACAATGCGCGCGGACCGTCAGCCTCGGCGCGCAGGAGGGCCGTGTAGTAATTGGCAGTCACATCCAGGAAGCTCGCCCGCGCCTCGGTGCCGACGCTCAGGCGCTGGTGTTGCGAGGGGCCCGATCGTTCGTGGTCGTAGAACAGATTGGCGCCGAGGCGCCAACGATCGCCATCAAGGAAGCGCAGGTAGCGCAGCCCGAGATGGCCGCGCGTGTTCGCCTCCTTGCTCAGGGCGTGTCCCTGGAACAGGAGCGCCCGGCCCGCGATGCCGCCGCCCACAAGCGGCTGGACCGAGAACAGCTTGAGCGTGGGCCGACCCGTCTCCGGCACGCTCCAGTCCAGGGTCGTGCGACGGAGCCAGGGGGGCGCCTCAGCCATGACCAGCTTGCTCGCGCCGTCGACCAGGTCGTGGACGGAGTCCAGTGCTGTTTTTCGCGCATCGTCGCGCGGGCCAAGGGCCAGGTACTCGGCGACGGGATCGGAGAACCAGCGAAGAGTCTCTGCCTCGCCGGCCAGGGCGAGGCCGGTGATCCAAGCCGGAGCGAGGACGGCGCCGATGGCGAGTCCGGCCCGCACGGCGAAGCGCCTGCCGCCATGTAACATCGCCGCATTAATCTAGTGAGCGAGCCCTACCGCTGTCCAACAGCGCCGACGCCCGAGTCGCGCACGCAGGCGCGTCATTACGATCGAAATTCGCGGATGGCGCCGCGTTGCACCACGACGCTCGCGAGCAGAACGATCGCGATGCCCGGAAATGTCATCGCCGGTGGCAGGCCCGTGCCCGAGGCGAGGTCGATCAGCAGCACCATGGCCGGAATGAGATAGCTGTAGGCCATCAACCGCGTCGGGCCGAGGCGAAGTGTCGCGTATTGGGCGATGAAGAAGGTGATGATCGTCGGGAAGATGGCCAAATACACGATGCCGCCCAGCACGACGACCTCGACCTCCACCCAATCCGTGCGCCACAGCTTGACGTTGCTCGCCAGCACCAGCCACAGCGTCGCCGCCGCGAGAGTCCAGAAGGTCAGCACCATGACCGGCTCGTCGCGATGCAGGCGTTTTATCAGCGCCCCATACACGCCGAAGGCGACGCAGCCGGCGAGGAATATCCCATCGCCGATCGTGATTTCGAGCGCGATGAGGCGCGCGGGCTCGCCCCGAAAGACAATCCAGACCGCGCCGACCATGCCGAGGCCAAGCGCGGCGAGTCGGTGCAAGCCTAAGCGCTCGCCGATCAGCAGCGCGCCGAACAACGCGGAGAAACCGGGCACCGTCGTGAACAGCGCGCTCGTGTTGAGTGCGCTCGTGTGGCGGAGCGCCTCGAACATGCACCAAAAGAAGAAGGCGAGCGGCGCGCCCAGCGCGAGATAGCGGAGGGCTGCCCGCGGGGCCGGCAGGCTCAACCCCTCGCGCCACACAACGATCGGCGCGAACAGCACGGCTGCAAGCGCGAAGCGAACGGACATCAGGACGGCCGGGTCGAGGCCGTGGGTGATCAGCTTGCCGAGCGGAAACGACGTCGAGACGATGACGGTCATGAGCAGCGCCAACGCATGCGCGTGGGTCTTGTCGCCTGCCGTCGCCGCCGGTGTGCCCTCGGAAACCGTCATCGGCAGCAGGCGGCTCGGCTCACTTCCGGGAAGGGGAAGGAAATGGTGCTCAGGGGCGGATTCGAACCACCGACACGCGGATTTTCAGTCCAGGCGTGCCAGGTTCTGCAACATTCTCGGCGGGTCAATAGGGTCGGGATTCCAAAGGATTAAGCGAGATCAGCGGCCGGCCTATCTTCGCGCTCGTGCTCGGACGTTCTGCGAACATCCGTGCGCGATTACACAGGAATTACACGAACGACGTTATCCACTGGGGCCACCAAAAAACTGATTATTCCCGCCGTCGATCGAGATCTTGACGCCCTTCACAATACTGACAACCAGCGCAATCAGCCCGCCCACAGCAAAGAAGAGCCCGGGCGCGGCGTTGATCAGTTGTCCTTGCACCGTGTCGGACTCGATGCTCAGGCTGGCTTCGCCCGTTACGCCGAGCAAGAAAAGATCATATCCCAGGTATATCGCGCCGGCAGAGATCAACATCGGCAAGCATTTCATGAAAAGATAACCGACGACGACCACGTTCGAGGGTCGCCCCTCGCCCTCGTGAACCAACTGTTGCATCCGCCGAGTGTACTGCAACCCGTGGGATGGCGCATGCCGAAACCCGCGCCGGCGCGCCCAACCTAACCAATAGCCCCGTGAAATTGTGAGCGCGGTCACAGACTTCTGGGATGTGGGTTATAGGCTAGCACCCGAGGCCCGAAGAGGTGCGCGATGATCAAGTGTCTCACGATCCTATTCGGACGTCAGCTTAGGCCTTGCTGCGGCTATTGTGAGCGCTGTAGCACTCTCGGTGCTGACGCCAACGTCAACGGAAGCGTTGCCGTTAACTCAGGCTAACGATCCGGCGTTCGGCGCCGGCGTCGATGGGTTCAACCTAACGCGCGACCCCAACACCGGCCTTGATTGGCTCGATCTGACACTCACCGACGGTCTCTCCTTCTCCGCGGTGGAGGGGGGCGCCGGCGGGTTCCTGGCTGGCGGCTTCGTTCTCGCGACCACCAGCCAAGTCGGAACGCTGTTCACAAACGCCGGTGCCACGGACCTAACGGGGACCCTCTTGGCATCGCAGTTCTCCTCAGCCAGTCAGCTAATTTCGCTGTTGGGGTGCACGAACCTCTGTGCATCCTTTGACCAATCTCAAGGTTTCGCCGAAGCCAGCGCCACGACTGTGGGAGCCCCGGAAGTCCAAATAGCCGGTTCGAACGGGAGTTTTAGTAACGACCCCGCGGAAACCGGGGAGGTTGCCAAGAGCTTCGCTACTTCAGGCGTTGGCGTCTATCTTTTCCGAGCGAGCACCATCCCCGAGCCCACCACTCTGGCCCTCTTCGCCTTCGGCCTCGCAGGGCTGGGGCTTGTGGCGCAGAGGCGTCGCACTTAGCGATGTCCTCTCGGGCCAACGCAGCCACGGTGAGCGTCGCGCCTAACGGTGTTGCCCGCCATGGCGCCTCCGCTTGCCACGCGTATTTTGCTCGTCGTGGTGATGAAATGAGGCGGCGTAAACGAGGGCATAGACAGCATCGCACTCGTGCTCGCAGTTTCGAGCGACGCGCACTTTACATGATGCTAGGGCTGATCGCGCTGGTGGGGGTTGGCGGGCTCCTAACCAGTGGCTCGTAGCCGACTCACCTCTCAAAAAGCGCATACGACTATCGCCGCGGGACCGTAAAGCAGGCACATTAGCGCAGGTGTGGCTGCCCGACTGGATCGCAGCGAAGATCGGGGCCCGGCTATCCCTCTGTGAGTTTGCGGAGACAGAGATTGACAACTCTGCCCGCAGCAGCGTCCTGATCAGGCATCTGCGCATGCGGGGTAACAAGATCACGTTTCGCGCCGAACTCGAGCCCATCGAAAGTGGCATAGGCTGGGTCTGCCATTACCCGTTCTGCGCAGAATAGTGCCTGCTGCTCGATAACGGCGGCGCTCACCTGCTTTTCCATCGTGCTGAAGCCGACCTGCCAGCCAATAAAGCTAGTGATGATTGGACCTGCTACCAAGCCAATCACCACGCCGATGACAAGGTTTCGCCATTCACCAAATTTGCTCGTAGTCTTCTCCTGTAACGACATGCCACCTCCGGCGCAGGGCTAGTTGAAGCTTGGTACGCTGACGGTGACGTAGGATTGCAGTTAACTCCTGTATCATTGTTATACTACAGAGGTTTAGGGTTCCTGTCAAGGACAGATGGGGCCGGTGTCACTAACACACGATATGTCCGGTTTATGTACCAGACGATCTGTCCGGATTTAGAAGCTCTCCAGGCTATGGAGGGTTTGGATGCGCCGGACAGAGCAGTTGCAGGGACTGAGATTGATGAAGTTCGAGGAGGTTTACGGCCGCACCCATCGGGGTTGCTTGAGCCAAGCCGAGGCGGCGGAGGTTCTCGGCGTTTCAGAGCGCACCTTCCGGCGCTGGCGCGACCGCTATGAGGCGGACGGCGCGGAAGGGCTCTACGATCGCCGTCTGGGCCGGGTCTCGGCGCGGCGCGCGGCGGTCGACGAGGTGACGGCGCTGTTGGCGCTGTTCGACACCCGCTACTGGGACTTCACCGCCAAGCACTTCCACGAGAAGCTGGTCGCGGACTATGCCTTCAAGCGCAGCTACAACTGGGTGCGGCTGAGCTTGCAGGCCCATGGGCGAAGACGGGCGGCGCCCAGGCGCGGGGCGCACCGGCGCAAGCGGCCGCGCCGCGCGCTGCCCGGCATGATGCTGCATCAAGACGGCTCAAGCCACGCGTGGGTCCCCGATCAGTGGTGGGACCTGATCGTCACCATGGACGACACCACCAGTGAGATCTACTCGGCCTTCTTCGTCGCCGAAGAGGGCACGATGTCGAGCTTTCAGGGGGTGTCCGAGGCGATCCGGGCCAAGGGGCTGTTCTGCTCGCTCTATGCCGACCGCGCCGGCCACTACTGGCACACCCCTGAGGCCGGCGGCACGGTCGACAAGGACAATCCGACCCAGTTCGGCCGCGCCCTGGCCCAGCTCGGCATCGAGCTGATCCCGGCCTACTCGCCCGAGGCAAGGGGGCGCTCGGAACGCATGTTCGCCACCCTGCAGAAGCGCCTGCCCCAGGAGCTCAGGCTCGCCGGCATCACCGACATGGCCCAGGCCAACCGCTTCCTCAAGGAGCTCTACCTGCCAGGCCACAACGCCCGCTTCGCGGTGCCGCCGGAAGCCGAGGGCACCGCCTTCGTGCCCTTCGCCGGTACCCTCGACGACATCCTCTGCGTGCAGCAGGAGCGCACCGTCTCCAACGACAACACCGTGCGCTACAAACGCCTGGTGCTGGCGATCCCGCCCGACCGCCATCGCCGCCACTACGTCAAGGCAAGGGTCCGGGTCCACGAATACCCCGACCGCACCCTCGCCGTCTTCCATGGGCCGCGCTGCCTGGCCCGATACCAGGCCGACGGATCGCCCATCAACACAAGCCACAGACAGGCCGCGTGATCCGCTTCGACGCGACCGGCCAGTGGATAAGGGGACGGCCGCTCCGCGCCCGACCCCTTATCCACTGGCCCAACAACCACAACTGAAGCGGTCAATTCAGTTTGTTCTCGACAGGCGGCCCGACCGAGTGCACCCGGCAGAAGCTGCCGGCCCCAGGCATCGAGCGGTAGGCGCGCGGTGCCGTCGCATACCCGAAAGCGCTCAATATCGCCGGTTTTCGTCCAACGATCTCGGGCAACCGTGTTGGCATGGGATTCGCGGGGAGTCTCGCAGACGGAGGATTAGGATCTCGAATGGCGTGGAGTGACGTAGCGACCAAGTACAGCCTGCGGCGCGGGGCAACGCGATTCCTTCCGCTGATCGTTGCTCTCGTGGACTTCTCTATTGCGCTCGACGCCGCGCCTGCCTCGGCTGCCTCCCGCATCAAGGACATCGCGGACTTCGAAGGAATCCGTGACAACTACTTGGTCGGCTACGGCCTTGTCGTCGGCCTCAACGGCACCGGCGATGATATCGACAGCACCGTGTTCACGCGCCAGAGCCTCGAGGCGATGCTCGAGCGGCTGGGCGTCGCCACGCGCGGCGGCGATATCGATAGCGAGAATGTCGCGGCGGTGATGATCTCGGCCAACCTGCCGCCCTTTGCCCGCCACGGTACGCGCATCGACGTGACTGTCAGCGCCCTCGGTGATTCAGAGAGCCTGCTTGTCAATCGGCTTTGAAGTTTGCCCCCCGATCGGCGTGCAATATTGCCCCCCCTGAGTGGCAACCGGGCCGCGGGGACGGCCGGCGCCGGACTATGAACGGTTCTTGAAGCGCCAGCTCTCGTTTCCGGTCTCGATGACCTCGCAATGATGGGTCAGGCGGTCGAGCAGGGCTGTGGTCATCTTGGGGTCGCCGAAGACGGACGGCCATTCGCCGACGGCGAGGTTGGTGGTGATGACGATCGAGGTGCGCTCGTAGAGCCGGCTCATGAGGTGGAAGAGCAGCTGCCCGCCGGCCTGGGCGAAGGGCAGGTAGCCGAGTTCGTCGAGGATGACGAAGTCGCGCCGGGTGAGCTGGTCCGCGGTGCGGCCCTGGCGTCCGGAGCGGATCTCGGCCTCGAGGAGATTGACCAGGTCGACGACGTTGTAGAAGCGGCCGCGCGCGCCCTTGCGGATGCAGGACCGCGCGATGGCGACGGCGAGATGGGTCTTGCCGGTGCCGGTGCCGCCGACCAGCACGATGTTGCGCTTGGCTTCGAGGAGGCCGCCCATTGCGAGGTCGCGGATCAGGGGCTCGTTGACCGGCGAGGCGGCGAAGTCGAACTCGGCCAGCTCCTTGGCCGCCGGCAGCCTGGCGGACGCCATCTGGTACTTGATCGAGCGTGCCGTCTTGTCGGCGATCTCGGCCCTCAGCAGAGCGCCGAAGATCTGTTGCACCGGATGACGGCGCTTGAGCCCGTCGGCGAGGATGTCGTCATAGGCGGCGCGCATCCCCGCGAGCTTCAGCGTTGTCATCATCGCCAGCACCTCATGACGCTCCATGGCCGGCCCCCCTCAGGCGGTCGTAGCGCCGACAGTCGGCCCTTTTGCAGCGCGCAGGCAACCAGGTATCCCGAGACATGCATGCCGAGCGCGGCCGCGCGATCCCTGATCTCGGCCCTCTCGGCTCGGCTGCAGCGTAGCGTGCGGCGCACCACGCTCGCCATCGCTCAGGACCGCGGCGCGGGGCCACCCTCGGGATCGGCGCTGCCTGAGACCGCCCGCCAGCGTTCGGCGGCGCCGGGATCGGTCAGCCGGTCGAGCTCCGCCTCCCGGTCGAGCCACGCATCGACGGCATCGCCGAGCGCCTTCCAGCGGTCCTCCAGCCCCACATCGGCCATCCGCTGTTCCTCGATCCTGGCGAGCAGCAGAAGCTCGCGTACCGCGCGGCGCAGAACCGTATCCGGCAGCGGGTCCGGCACGGTTGCCCGGTGCACGATGTAGCGCGAGATATCCATGCCCGCGTCCGCCGCCAGTTCGCGAATGCGCGCCCATTCGCTCGCAGTCGCCATCACCGCGTGCTGGGTGCGGCGCTCCGCCGGCCGGCGGCTCATGAGGGCGCCCCGGGGACCTTGCAGCCCGGCCTGACACCCCCCGGCGGAACCGCATTCTGGCCCTTATCACCTGCAAGAGTCCATATAATATAGGTAACACCGCCCCATCCGGATACGTCGATCCAACTCACCACCTTATGGCCTCTATCCAAACGCATATCCACCGCAACCCCTCCGCCAAGACAGTTCCATGATCTCAGACATACGCTTTACTTCCCAGATCGCAACTGAGCCCCCTCATGCCTCCGTCTCTTACATCAGCACACCACCACCACAATCGACTTGCGCCAATCCGCACCCGCCCCAAATCGTTGACTCACTCCTTCGACTTTTACTGTTAGCCTACACCGTCTTGCCCGGGATCGTCGGATGCGGATGCTTCCTGGCGTCCTCGATGCACCGATCCATGAGCCACTCGTTGATCTCGGCGTAGGAGCGGCCCCGCGGGCTGGGCACGAACAGGCGGCCGCGAACCTCACCCACCTGTCTCTCGACCTGCCCCTTCTCTCAGCCAGCCCCGGGCGTGCACGCCACAGGCTCCACCAGATGGTGGGTACACATCTCCTGGAAGCGGCGGTTGTAGTCCCGCTTCTTGCCCACGAACACCGTGCTCACCGCCGTCTTCATGTTGTCGTAGATGCCGCGCCGGCAGACCCCGCCGAAGAAGCGGAACGCGCGCTCGTGCGCCTCGAACACCATCTCCTGGCTCTCGCGCGGGAAGATCTGGACCAGCTGCATGCGGCTGTGTCACAGCCGCATGTGCGCCGCCTTCACCCTGGTCGTCGTGCCCGACAACACCGCGTATTCGTGGCTCCAGTCGAACTGGTAGGCCTCGCCCGGATCGAAGATCAGCGGCACATAGGCCTCGGACGACGACAACAGCCGGTGCCGGCGCCGCCAGACCCTGGCATAGCGGCGCACCGCGTCGTAGCCGCCCTCATAGCCCAGAGACGCAAGGTCTTCATGAATCCGCAGCAGAGACAGCCGATCCCGGCGCGCCTTCTTCTCGTTGGCCTTCAGCTGGCGCTCGAGCTCATCCACCCACGGTCCAAGCTTCGGCATCGGCTGGATCTTGCGCTCGTAGCTGTACGAGGTCTCATCGCCCCGCACCACCTTGCGCACCGTGTTCTTCGAAACCCTCAAATCCCGGGCGATCGTCTTGATCGGAACGCCCCTCACCAGATGATCCCGACGGATCCGTGCGATCGTTTCCACTACCAGCATCTCCCCCTCACCTCGTCCGTCCAATGACAAGGCGCGTTCATGGGAACAAACCATGGGGGGGGGTCAATTTTGGACGCCGATTACCACCGATAGGGGGGCAATATTCCACGCCGATCAACACCGTGTATGGCATCATCAAGCAAACCGGTGGTTTCATCGTGCCCGAGAGCATGGTCGACAACGGCACCACGTTTCGCATCTATCTCCCGCGCTTCGAGCCCGGCGAGGGTGCGGCCACTGCCGATAGCGCCCAGGCGCCGACCCAGGATCTGACCGGGGCCGGCACTGTGCTGCTTGTGGAGGACGAGGCACCGGTACGGATGTTCGCTGCCCGCGCGTTATCAAGCAAAGGCTATGCCGTCCTTGAGGCCGACAGCGGCGAGGCGGCACTCGAGGTCCTCGATGACGCGGATCAGTCCATCGACGTGATGGTCACCGACGTCGTCATGCCGAACATGGACGGCCCAACCCTGGTGCGCACCGCACGCCGGAAGCGGCCGGACATGGAGGCCATTCTGATCTCCGGTTACGCCGAGGAGGTGTTTCGCCGCGGTCTCGGCGATGACGAGCAGATGCATTTCTTGCCCAAGCCCTTCACGCTCAAAGAGCTGGCATCCATGGTCAAAACCGTCCTCGAAGGCGACGAATAGCGTCAGGCGCTTGGCTCTTTCGCGCCGAGCGCGGCTGCCACCGTCGCCGCGGCTTGTGCCGTGGGATCGAAATTGCCCGGGCGCGACCATGTCTCGAAGGCCGGCGTGCCGCGTAAGGCAGGTGCCAGGGCTTCGCGCACGGCGCTCTGCGCAATGGTGACGATCTCGGCCGCCGTCTCCGCCTTGCGCCGCTCCATATTGCTATAGGCCGCGCCCGCCATGTCGTGCAGCTGTATCTGCACCGCTGCCAGCGCCTGCTCGATCTGCTTCGGCGTCGTCACATGCGCTCTCCTTGTTCGGGTGTGGCCCTGTCCCGCCCCGCCGCCAGCCTGCGCTCGCGCCAAACAATAGAGTTTCTTCAAGGGCTTGAGAAACCCGTTGCGGTGAAGAACAAATAGTGTACATTAGTCCCACGTTTGCAACCGGCATACGGCTGTGAAATAAGGAAACCAAGCATGGCGAACATCGGACTGCGGCTCGTCGAGCAGGACGAAATGGACCGACAGAAGGCATTGGACGCGGCGCTGGGCCAGATTGAGCGTGCCTACGGCAAGGGCTCGGTGATGAAGCTCGGCCAGAGTGGCGCGGTCTCCGATATCGAGGCCATCTCGACCGGCTCGATTGCCCTCGATATCGCGCTCGGCATCGGTGGGCTGCCGAAGGGCCGCGTCGTCGAGATCTACGGGCCGGAAAGTTCGGGCAAAACGACGCTTGCCCTGCACGTCGCGGCGGAAGCTCAGAAGCGGGGTGGGGTCGCGGCTGTCGTCGATGCCGAGCATGCCCTTGACTCTGCCTATGCCGGCAAGCTTGGCGTCGATGTCGATGAGCTTCTGATCTCCCAGCCTGACACCGGCGAGCAAGCGCTCGAGATCGCCGATACCCTGGTGCGCTCCGGCGCCATCGATGTCCTGGTGATCGACAGCGTCGCGGCGCTCGTGCCGCGGGCCGAGCTCGAGGGCGAGATGGGCGATACCCACGTCGGTCTCCAGGCGCGGTTGATGAGCCAGGCCTTGCGCAAGCTCACCGGCTCGATCTCCAAGAGCCAGTGCATGGTGATCTTCATCAACCAGATCCGCATGAAGATCGGCGTGATGTTCGGCAATCCCGAGACCACGCCCGGTGGTAACGCGCTCAAGTTCTATGCCTCGACCCGCCTCGATATCCGCCGCATCGGCGCCATCAAGGACCACGACGAGGTCATCGGCAATCAAACCCGGGTCAAGGTCGTGAAGAACAAGGTGGCGCCGCCGTTCAAGGTCGTCGAGTTCGACATCATGTACGGCGAGGGCATCTCCAGGACCGGCGAGCTGATCGATCTCGGAGTCAAGGCCGGTGTTGTCGAGAAATCGGGCTCATGGTACTCATACGACAGCCAGCGCGTTGGCCAAGGGCGCGAGGCCGCGAAGAGCTTCCTCGCCGAGCACGCCGACACAGCCGATGCGATCGAGGCGGCGATCCGCCGCGACGCGGGTCTCGACGCCGAGGTCGATGCCAAGGTCGACGGTGGTCTTGAGGTGGTCGAACCGGCCCAGCCCGAAGGCGAAGAGGCCCAAGGCAGCTGAACAAGAGCGCCTGACGCGCGGGGCGCCCCGGCGCCCGCCGGCGCATTGGCCAGGCTTGCTGGACACCGCCGGGGGCAGTGTCTAAAAGCACCCAATACGGTTGCCCGTGGCTGCCGGCGCGATGCACAGCACCAACGATATCCGCAAGGCGTTCCTCGATTATTTCGCGAGCCACGGCCACGCGCCCCTGGCGTCGGCTTCGCTCGTGCCCCACAACGACCCGACGCTCCTGTTCACCAGCGCCGGGATGGTGCAGTTCAAGAACGTCTTCACCGGGCTCGAGAAGCGCGACTACTCACGAGCCGCCACCAGCCAAAAATGCCTGCGCGCCGGCGGCAAGCATAACGATCTCGACAACGTCGGCTATACCGCCCGCCATCACACCTTCTTCGAGATGCTGGGCAATTTTTCCTTCGGCGACTACTTCAAAGACCTGGCGATAGAGCTCGCCTGGAACCTGGTGACCCGCGAGTTCGGTTTGGCGGCCGATCGGCTGTGGGTCACCATCTACCACGACGACGACGAGGCCCATGACCACTGGCGCAAGATTGCAGGCCTGCCCGAGGAGCGCATTATTCGCATCGCCACCTCCGATAACTTCTGGAGCATGGGCGATACCGGACCGTGCGGGCCGTGTTCGGAAATCTTCTACGATCACGGGCCGACGTTGGCCGGCGGTCCGCCCGGCACGGCTGACCAGGATGGCGACCGCTTCGTCGAGATCTGGAACCTCGTGTTCATGCAGTTTGATCAACGCGGGCCGGGCGATCGCGCGCCGTTGCCGCGGCCTTCGATTGACACTGGCATGGGTCTTGAGCGTATCGCTGCGGTGCTCCAGGGCGTCCACGACAACTACGACACCGACTCGCTTCGCGCCCTGATCCAGGCCTCGGCTGAGGCGACCGGCACCGGCGCCAGTGGCGAGCACGCGGTCTCGCACAGGGTGATTGCCGATCATTTGCGCGCGGTTAGCTTCCTGATGGCCGACGGCGTCATGCCCTCGAACGAGGGGCGGGGCTATGTCCTGCGTCGCATCATGCGCCGCGCGATGCGCCACGTGCACCTGATCGGCCACCGCGAGCCGCTGATGTGGCAGCTAGTGCCGGCCCTGATCGGCGAGATGGGCGCGGCCTACCCTGAGCTCGGGCGGGCCGAGGCGCTCATCACCGAGACCCTGAAGCTCGAGGAAGGGCGCTTCCGTCAAACCCTCGAGCGCGGCTTGCGTCTGCTCGGGGACGAGGTCGCCAAGCTCTCGTCCGGTGCGCCATTGCCGGGCGAGGTTGCGTTCCGCCTGTACGACACCTTTGGCTTTCCCCTCGACCTCACCCAAGATGCGCTCCGCGCCCAGGGCTTGAGCGTTGAGACCGGCGGCTTTGAGCAGGCGATGGCACGCCAGCGGGCCGAGGCCCGGGCGGCCTGGGTCGGCTCGGGCGATGCCGCAACGGAAACCGTGTGGTTCGAGATCCTCGAACGCCACGGTGCAACCGAATTCCTCGGCTACGAGACCGCGGTGGCCGAGGCGCGCATCGAGGCGTTGGTCCGCGACGGCACGCCGGTCGAGCAGGCGGATACCGGCACCGAGGTGGAGATCGTCGTCAACCAGACCCCGTTCTACGCCGAATCGGGCGGCCAGGTGGGCGATACTGGGATCATGTTCACCGCCGATGGGGTCGAGGTCGCCCTATGCGATTGCCAGAAGAGAGTCGGCGATCTGCATGTGCACCTGGGCCGGGTCTCAAGCGGCGTCCTTCGCCTCGGTGACGTTGTCGAGTTGCGGATCGATGGTGAACGCCGCGCCGCGCTCCGGGCCAATCACTCGGCGACCCATCTGCTGCACGCGGCGTTGCGTGAGCGTCTCGGCGACCACGTCACTCAGAAGGGCTCGCTCGTGGCGCCCGACCGCCTGCGTTTCGACATCTCGCAGCCGGCGCCGCTCACCGACGACGACGTCGCGACGATCGAGGATGCGGTGAACCGTCAGATCCGCCTCAACACATCGGTGGTAACACGGCTGATGGCACCGGAGGAGGCGGTCGGGGCCGGCGCGCTCGCGTTGTTCGGCGAGAAGTACGGCGAGGAGGTCCGGGTGCTCGCGATCGGCGAAGATGACCGTGAGCCCTATTCGGTCGAGCTCTGCGGTGGCACCCACGTTGCGCGCACTGGCGAGATCGGCGCCTTTCGCATCATCGATGAGGGCGCGCTCGCCGCCGGGGTGCGCCGGATCGAGGCACTGACTGGCGCCGCGGCGCTCGCCCATGCCCGCGGGGAACGGCACCTGCTCACCGCGGCATCGCGCGCGCTCAAGGTAGGGCCGGCCGAGCTTCCTGAGCGCATCGCCGCACTCCAGGACGACCGCCGCCGGCTCGAGCGCGAGCTCTCCGAGCTACGCCGGCGCCTCGCCGCGGGCGGCGGTGCAGCGCGAGCCGACGACAGCAAGGAGATCGGCGGCATCCGCTTCGTCGGGCGCACCCTCCGGGAAGTGCCGCCGCGCGAGCTCAAGGCGATGGTCGATGACCTCAAGGGCGGCGGCGCCGGTATCTACGCGGTGGTTGGGATCAACGATGGCAAGGCCTCGCTCGTCGTCGGCGTCACCGACGAGCTGACCGACCGCTTCGATGCGGTGAAACTAACCCGTGCCGGTGTTGCCGAGCTTGGCGGCAAGGGTGGCGGGGGCCGGCCCGACATGGCCCAGGGCGGCGGTCCCGACCCGGACGGCGCCCAGGCCGCACTTGCCACCATCGAGAAGGCTATCGCTGGTGTAGCGGGCGAGCCGGGCGCCCCTTACAAATTACAGACGGGTAACTAATCACAGGCGGCGCGCTGTACTTCCCGGCCCGGACGCCCAAGCTGCAGACACGGCCGCAACAACGGCCGCAACACCTCGCGTAACTCCTACGGAGGCCGGATGTGACAGACCAGATAGACCAAGAAATTGGGGCAATAAAGGAGCTACTTCGTGCACTTGAGCCCTTGTCGCCGGAGGCTCGTCGAAGCGTTCTCGAGTACGTGCTTAAGCGCCTTGAGATTGCCTTGGACCCACCGCAACCGGTTGCTCCTTCAGGCACCTCGGTAGTGGCCACTGGCTTTGCGCCGGGCGCCGCACAAGTTGAAGTGTCACCGCCAGCGCATGATGCTGCGCCACTTCACATAAAGGACCTGAAAAACAAGAAGAAGCCTCGCTCTGCGAATGAAATGGCGGCGTTAGTGGCATACTATGGAGTTCCCCCGGTTTTGTGGACAGTTACGGGCTTACAGACTCCAGCTGCTCACGGGCTTGTCTCTCGTAGTTGACGGGCGACTTGTATCCGAGCGCGGAATGCCGCCGCCCCGGATTGTACCAGCCCTCGATGAACTGGAAGACGGCCATGCGGGCCTCCGCCTTGGTCCGGAACTTCCGCCGGTCGAGCAACTCGCATTCGAGGGTGGCGAAGAAACTCTCGCACATTGCATTGTCGTAGGCATCGCCAACCGAGCCCATTGATGGCCGCACACCGGCTTCCTTGCAACGCAGGCCGAAGGCGATCGAGGTGTACTGCGACCCCTGGTCGGAGTGATGGATCACGCCGACGGGACGCCGCTGCGTCAGCGCCATGTTGAGGGCATCGAGCACGAGCTGGGTTTTCAGATCGTGGCCCATCGCCCAGCCGACGATCCGCCGTGAGAAGGCATCCAGTACCACGGCGAGGTACAGGAACCCGGCCCAAGTCGGCACGTAGGTGATGTCGGCGACCCAGAGCCAGTTCGGTTCATCGGCATGGAAGTTCCGGTCAACCAGGTCGCTGGCGGGACGAACCCGCTCGTCTCGGAAGGTCGTGCGGGCGGCTAACACCGACAATACCGGCCGCTTTCATCAACCGCTCCACGCGCTTGCGGCCCAGCCGGATCCCTTCATCGAGGAGTTCGGCGTGGATGCGCGGAGCCCCATAGGTCTCTTTCGAAGCCTTGTGGATCGCCTTGATGCGAACGCTCAACTCCACATCGGCGCGGCAACGGGCGCTCGGCTCACGCCGGAGCCACGCATAATATCCGGCGCGGGAGACGCCGAACGATTTGCACATCGTTGCCAGCGGGAACATGGCCTGGTTCGCCGTCATGAACTCGAAGACCGAGACGACGTCACGTCGCTCTGAGCGAACCAGGCTGCGGCCTTTGCCAGGATATCTCTCTCCTGACGAAGCTGGCGGTTCTCCCGGCGAAGCCGACGTAGCTCTTCGCGCTCGTCGCTGCTAAGACCGTCGATGCGGCCGCCGCCATCGCGTTCAGCCTGCTTGATCCAGCCATGGATCGTCGCCGCGCACGGCTCGAACTCCCTGGCCATCTTCCACGCTACCTCCGGTCCGGGACAACGCTACGATCTGATCCCTGAATTCCGCGGGGTACCGGTTCCTCGTTCTCGGCATCGGGACACTCTCCTCTCTCAGTCAAAAAGTGTCCATCAAACCGGGGGAACTCCACGCCAACACTTCCATCGCCAGGTCGTAGGTGGTGTCCGCGAGCGGTGTCGCGCGCATGTCGGCAACAATCAGACGATCGTAGACGCCCCTCCCCTTTGCTACTGCAAGCATCTCAGGTGTCAGGTCGAGCCCGTCGATCTGCCCAACACCCTGTTGTCTCAGCCAACAGCCGGTGCGTCCGGTCCCGCAAGCCAGATCCGCCGCACGCCGGATGGTCCGCCAAGCAACCGTCCGAACGCCTCGGAGCAAGGGCAGATCCATTTCGTCGGGTACGGTGCTTTCGTAGGAATTGACCCACTCGGCGTAGCCCTTCCTCACCTCCACGGTGGGGTAGTTCCGCACGTCAAACAGTGAAAATTCCATGGCTCGTGAGCATGCCGGGAACGGCCGGACCTAGCCAACACTGAACGTTCTTTGGGCGTTCGTAGGTCGTACGCAAGTCATCATCGACGGTCAGCTGCTCCCTGAGCTTGTCTTGATCGCTCCTCTCCTGCGGACAAAAGACGTCGCGCGCTGGCTTCACAAAAATGATGGAGCGAAAAGCTCCATCTTGACAGGTGATATTTGTACTGTAATTTATTACATATGTCACAAATTCGATCCATCGGCACCCGCCAATCCATCGTTGAAGCCGCCGCTGCGGCGTTCAGCCAGTACGGGTTTCGGGGAGCGTCTGTGCGAGAGATCTGTTCACGCGCAGGCGTTAGCGCGAACGCGATCACATACCACTTCGGATCCAAAGAGCAGCTCTATCGACACATTCTCGACAGCTTCGCGTCGTTGCAGCTCGAGCACGCAAAGGCGGTGCTATCGGCGGATCCGAAATCGCAGCAAGAGTTCGTAATTCGCCTGGAGCTATTCTTCGAACAGCTTCTCGACGCCTATATCGAAAATCGCCAGACGATACTCATCATGTTTCGCGAGTTCGAGCAGCTGCTTCCTCACGGCGATGACGGCGTCATCGGCGAGATGGTCAAGACCAACTTTGCGATCGCGGACTTCATCAAGCGGGCGATGGACCTTGGATTTGTCCGCGCCGACGCTGATCCCTACATCGTGGCTGGCCTTCTAGTAGACCGGTTGGTCAATCAGGCGCGCTTCGTCGACGCACACGAGATCTTCTTCAACGCATCAACGCTCGACTCCAAGTATCGCGCGCACTGGGTGCGAGCAACGCTTGGGATTGTTTTCGACGGCATCAACGCACGGGATGAGCGCGCTCCATAACTTACAGGAGGATCATGATGCAGGTACAAGGCGCTATCGAAATCGACGCCCCGGTCGAGTTTGTCTGGAGCAAGATCAGCAATCTGACCGATATTCAGAACTGGTCGGTGACAGTAAACGAATCCCACTATCACACCGATGCTCAGCGGGGACTTGGTGCCGGCCGCACATGTGACGTGAAGGGCTTCGGCACGCTTGTCGAGAACGTTCTCGAGTGGAAGGAGAACGAAAGCTTCAGATTGTCACTCGAAGGACTCCCGGCCATTGTCAAAGAAGCAAGTGGCGGATGGCGGCTCGAACGTCTGGGCGCCAACCGAACCAGCGCCACTACGACGATCGACATGCAAACCCGATACTGGCCCATCGGCATGTTGATTGAGAAGCTCATGCTCGGCCCTAAAATGGGAAAGACCGTCAGGGGCGTTCAGCAGGAGTTCAAGGCGTACGTCGAGGGCAGTGTTGTCACGGAAGAGGTTGCCTAACCGCGGAGCCAACGTCGCGCCGACAAACAGACGTACGAGCGCTCCTTCATAGGGATGTGCGGTCGGTTCGGCCGATTGGGGAAGTGCTTGCGAGGCTATCTCCAACGCGCCTTTGAGGCTTATGGGTTGACGCGCGAGGCGCAGCCTATACACGTCGCCGTGGTGGAATCGATCGCCAGGCGCTTCGGTGAGATCTCTTCGCCACAGGTGGCGCAATAGCCGTAATCGCCGTCGTCGATCCGTCCGAGGGTGGCCTTGACGCGCTCGATCTCCTGGCTGCGTCGGCGCTCTCCGGCTTGGGCCATGGCCTGCACTTGCATGGCATCCATGCGGGAAAGGCGGCCAACGGCCGCCTGATCGAGCTCGACAGGACGGCGCTCGCCCGCCGTTCTCCCGCTGGCGGCGTGGAGAACCTCCAGCCGGGCGACCAGCGAGGCGCGAAGCCCGTCGAGGTCGAATGGCGCATCGGTCACGACCGTCTCCTTCAGCCAATGCATGGATTGAATCACGCGTCCTACGCCCGCGCCAGGCGATGCAGGCGTGGCACCAGCAGTTTCAGCCAGAGCGAGGCCGCAATCGCGTAGGCCACCATGGCCAGGTATTGGTGCTCAAGGCGAAAGCCGAGATCAAGCAGGATACCGATCAGTCCGGGAGCCAAGGCGGAGACGAACACCTGTGTCCCAAACGCGACCGAGCGGATGGCACCCAGATGGCGCGTGCCGAACAGCTCCGCCCACAAGGCGCCGAGCAGGGTCGAGGCGCTGCCGGTGGTAAGCGCGCCAAGCACCATGAAAACAGGAACGGCATAGGGCGAGCGGATAAGCGCGAGCACCAGCAGGCCCGCGGCCATGGGCAACAGGAACAGCGGCAGCAGTTGACGGGCGTGGAAGCGATCGACCAGCCAGCCGGTCAGGAGCGCCGTCAGAACGCTCGTACCGGCGAAGACGGGGAGCCAGCCGACGAACCAGGCGAGCGTCCAGCCCTTCGTCTCCACCAGATAGGCTTGGTGGAAGAAGACTGCGGTCATGGTGAAGGCAGGCGCGACGATCCCTAAGAGCACGGCGAAGAAGGCCGGCGTGCGCAAAACCTCCGCCCGCGTCCATTCGCGTCGTGGCGCCACCGGGTTGTCGCCCGTGTCGGCGGTCTGGTCGTGGGCCGGCTCGTTGCGTAGAAGGAACAAGACCAGGGGCACGGAAATCAGACAGAGAGCCGCCGCCGCGATCAGCCAGGCCTGACGCCAACCGACGATCGAGATCAGTGCCACGGCGGTGATCGGCATCACCGCCTCGCCGGTTGGATGGCCGAGCACGGCGAGCGACATCATGCGACCGCGGCGGCGTGCATACCAGCGGCCGACCCCGGTCAGCGCGAGGTGCACCAAGGAGCCCTGTCCGAACAGGCGCAAACCAAAGAATATCGGCAACAGCAACCAGGCAGCCGGGATGCTGGCCATCGCCGCGCACGCCGCGGCGAGGCAGACCAGCGTGGCGACCGCGAGCCAGCGGATGCGGAAGTGGTCGGCGAACCTGCCCGCCCACATCACAACGCAGGCGCTCGCCAGGTTGGCCAGGGTGTAGAAACCGCCGAAGCTGCCGTCGCTCAGCCCCAGATCGCCCTTCAGCCACGGCGCGAAGATGGCGATGAAGTAGGTCTGCCCGAAGCCCGAGGACATCATCATCAGAAAGGCGGCCCCGACCAGACTTGCGGGGGCACGCGTGCGCGCGTTCAAACTTGCTCTCTCAATCCGCCGTCATCGCCCGGCTTGTCAGCCGGCGCAATCTGCTCATGCATGATCAAGGTGCGTCGTCTCCGACGACCGAGTTGTCGGCTTCCTGATCGACGATGAGCATGTTCGCTCGCTGGATCGGGGTCGGCCGAGGGCGAAACATAACACCGGCCGAGCGATCGCCGGCTCCGGTTTGCCCGAGGCGGGGGCCAATATGGTGGCCAAGAACACCCGTGAGGCGGGATAATGCCGCGCTGCTAACGCCGGGCACGCTATCGCGCCCGGCGTTCCGCATCCCGCCAACCGCGCGCCTCGTGATTCATGTCCGCCGAATTACTTCGCAATATCGCCATTGTCGCGCACGTCGACCATGGCAAAACCACGCTGGTCGACGAGCTGCTCAAACAGTCGGGCTCACTCGATCCACGCCACAACTCCACCACTGAACGGGTCATGGACAGTAATGAAATCGAGCGCGAGCGCGGTATCACCATCCTCGCCAAAAACACCGCGCTCGGTTGGAACGGCTACCGCGTCAACGTCGTCGACACGCCTGGCCACGCCGACTTTGGGGGCGAGGTCGAACGCATCCTGTCGATGGTCGACTCGGTGCTGCTCCTGGTCGACGCGGTCGACGGACCGATGCCGCAAACCCGCTTTGTGACGCAGAAGGCTTTCGCGCGGGGTTTGAGGCCGCTGGTCGTGATCAACAAGTGCGATCGTCCGAGCGCACGCCCGCACTGGGTGCTCGACCAAACCTTTGAGTTGTTCGACAGGCTGGGCGCCACCGACGCCCAGCTCGATTTTCCGGTGGTCTACACCTCCGCCACCGAGGGCTACGCGCGACACGAACCGGGCGGGCCTGAGCACGATATGCAAATCCTGTTCGAGACCATCGTTGGGCAGGTCCAGCCGCCGCAAGTCGAACCAGGCGGTTCATTGCAGATGCAGATCAGCTCTCTCGACTATTCGAGCTACCTCGGCGCCATCGGTATCGGTCGCATCAAGCGCGGCCGCATCTCGTCCAACCAGCAGCTCGTCATTATCGACGCGCATGGCGAATCGCGCCGCGGCCGGGTGCTCGAAGTGCTCAGCTTTCAGGGCCTGAAGCGCGAAGTCCGCGAGTCCGCCGAGGCCGGCGATATCGTCGCCGTCACCGGCATCGAAGGGCTGCGCATCTCCGACACCCTATGCGATCCGGCCAAGCCGGAAGCAATGCCGGCCTTGTCGGTCGACGAGCCGACCGTATCGATGACCTTCGAGGTATCCGACTCGCCATTTGCAGGCCGTGAAGGCCGGTTCGTCACGAGCCGCAATATTATCGAACGCCTCGAACGCGAGCTGATACACAATGTCGCGTTGCGCGTCGAAGCCACCATCGATCCCAAGGTCATGGTGGTCTCCGGGCGCGGCGAATTGCATCTCTCCATTCTGATCGAAAATATGCGCCGTGAAGGCTATGCCTTCTGTGTCGGGCGTCCGCAAGTGATTATCAAGACGATCGACGGCAGGGCACACGAGCCGTTCGAGCAACTCGTCGCCGACGTGCCCACGGAATTCCAGGGCACCGTTATGGAACGGCTCGGCGCGCGCCGCGGCGCCATCCAGGCGATGCAGCCCGACGGCACCGGCCGCGTGCGTCTCGACTATTCGATCCCGGCGCGCGGCCTGTTCGGTGTTCGTACTGAAGTGATGACGGCGACGGCCGGCAACGGCCTGCTGTTCTCGAGCTTCGATGGCTATCGTCCGCTCACCGGCGGGGCGATTGGCGGACGGAAAAACGGCGTGTTGATCGCCAATGCCGGCGGCAAGGCGCTCGGCTTCGCTCTGTTCAACCTACAGGAGCGCGGTCGCATGTTCGTCACCCCGGGGGACGACATCTTCGAAGGCATGATCGTCGGCATCCACGCTCGCGATAACGACCTGGTCGTCAATCCGATGAGGGCCAAACAGCTGAGCAACATCCGCGCCGCCGGCAACGATGAGAATATCCTGCTGACGCCGGCGCTACGCTTCGACCTCGAGCAAGCCCTCGAGTTTATCGCCGATGACGAACTGGTCGAAGTCACGCCAGCAGCCATCCGGCTGCGCAAACGCGAGTTGAAAGAGCCAGAGCGCAAGCGCACCCGGCGGACCAACGAGCGAGCGGAATGCGGCGGTTGAATGTGGCAGCGAAGCCGATGATCACGTCGCTTTGGGAGGAAATGCGGACCTCGTGCGTTCCAAAGCCCCGACGTAGACACAAGCTCACTGTTCCTTTGCCAGCTCGAATGACCAGCGGCACGGAAGCTGTTCCGCGGTACCGGTGATCCTGTCGTCCTCGTAGGTTCCTACGATGGCGGCGTGAGCCATGCCGCCGGTGACAGATCCTTTGAGGTTGCCGAAGGCATCGATCTGGGCGCTGATCTTATAGGTTTTCCCTTTTCTTCGTCTTTGGGCCTCTAGCTCGTTGCCAACGATTTTCACGACGATTTTCTGCGGGTAAGGACACAGCGTCTCGCCGCTCGTGAGGGTACCCTTGCCCACCCAGGTCCCATCGAAACGGCCGATCGAGGTCAGCGCCGCAACCTCGTTTCCGCCCGACTGAAGCTCGCTAATCCGCTCACGGGCGCGTCCGGCAAAAGCCCCATTTGGAAAGGTCTCAAGGTATGTTTGGAAGTCATCGGGGTCGTCGCTGTCTTTGATCGACATCCAAAAGGCAAGATCGATCGCGGTAGGGCCTTCGTCAGCACCTTCCTGCGAACCGTCCGCCCCCCGCAGCGTCTTGAGCTTGCGCCGGGCGAGTACAGCGAAGGTGCCATCGGGGTACTGCTTCAAATAGGCATGGAAAGCGTCTGCGTCGGTGGTATCGACAATCGCCTTCCAGAAGGCGAGCTCAAGCTCGTCGGTGTCCGCAGCCTCAGGCGCTTCCCGCTCAACTGCACCATCTTCAGGCAGGGTCAGACCCACGGGGACAAAGAGGAAATCGCCCCCTTCGTGACCAGCTTTGCGAATGTCGGAATACTCCGGCGTCTGATCAGCATTAACCACGACCGGGCGGCGGATCGATCGAAACAGGGCGGTGCCGTCGAGGACGTCCTGGTTCTGGCGCAGCTCGTTTATGAAAGCCCGGGCAAAAACGGAGTATCCATCTCCCCCTCCGTCGGTGACAGGCTCAAGCCCGCCCGAGAC
The DNA here is from genome assembly GCA_965248765.1 of Alphaproteobacteria bacterium. Taxonomy (GTDB): domain Bacteria; phylum Pseudomonadota; class Alphaproteobacteria; order VGEJ01; family VGEJ01; genus CBDFKF01. The sequence continues at coordinate 1,044,807 of CBDFKF010000004.1, read as the reverse complement.
CAGCGCTGTGCGAGACCGCTTTTGCGCAAGGCGCCTGATCTCGAGGCTCCGGTCGCCGCCGCTCTCTATCCGCACCGGCGTGGCGCGCACGAGTGTTCCCGAGTAACAGGAATCGGCTACGATCATGACGTGCTTGGCCGACATTGCCTTAACCGTCCCGGTAATCGTTGACATGGAGATCCAGTCGGTTTGAGTGTCCTCCTCGGCGTCGGCTGGTAGCCAAAAGCCAGTCTCGCTCTCCGGGTCGAGGAAACCGTGTCCGGCGTAGTAGATAAGCAGGTTTTGTGTTTCGGTCAGTTCGCTCCGGAGTCGACCGAGGGTACGGATAATCTTGTCGCGGTCGGCATTGAGCAGCAACGTGACATCGAAGCCATAACGTTCGCGCAGAACCGCGGCGACCCCGGTGGCGTCACTGACGGCAGTCCTAAGCTTGGGCAGATGCTCATAATCGTTAATACCGATTACGAGGGCATGATAGTCGCCGAAGTCGCCTAGCTCCGCCGCCTGGGATACTCCCGATGTGGTCAGGACCAAGATGATGACAAGCTGCCGAATCATGGCGATCATCATTGGCCGAACCAGCCGATCCTTGTTGCGGCGTGACGATGCGCCAAGGTGCCTTGCGCCATCGTCCCAGGGAATGTTGCCATGATATTCCCTCTCGCACCCTTGTTGATCCCGCCATCGCCCCGGACGTTCTGTGCCGGTTGGGCTGCGGATAATCCAGATATGAGCCCGTGTGGGCCGTTCAAAGCGGATCGGCCCGCCCCTTGAGTGATCGTCACAACACTGGAAGACGAACTTAGCAGGTTCCCCTGCCCGCACTCGAGATTTGCAGAAAACGTACGCAGAACATTGGCATCAGGAAAATCCTCAACTCGTGCGGCTCCCCGTTGGCCGTGTTACGCCAGGAGCGGTCGTTAGCTCGTGGCCTTTCGGGAGGGGGGAGCTACTTAGTTCAGGCGTCTACGCCGCGCCGGGAGCCCCAACCCGGCGAGGCCGAAGAGGACGAGGGTGGTGGGCTCGGGGGATGCCGGGCAACGGCGGTGACCCGCCGGTCGGTGGCTCACCGATATCCGGGCTCGAGGTAAGCAAGTCCTCGACGTGAGGTCGTCGTCAAGTCCTGCAGCTTCGGTATCCCGCGCTACGACTTGATCGGAGAGCTCGGTACGCCGCGGCTGTGGACCGAGAAAAAGGGCGCACTCGATCGGACGCGGAATTGGGCCAACCACAGCAGCCACAGTACCGACGAAAAGCCCACGGGCATCGTCCCTGACGGGTCGTAGGAAGGGCGCGCTCTAGATCTCGAGGTTGGTCACCCGCAGGAACTCCACAGATATCGGTGATGGCCGCTTCGTGTCATCAGCCGGCACTCAGCAAACATCACGGCCCGGATGGTCTGCTTTTGAACTGTTGCCGGTCTCTCGGTGGGCCAAAGGACCTCACGATCGGATGCCTCACCGCGTTCGAACCACATTGAACAGGCGTCTGCCGCCAACCGGAGTCGGAGGCTATGCCTTGCGTGGCTAATCGACGATGGACAGGTTTTCGGCAGAAGATTTGCCGTTCTGTCCGGGCTGAAGCTCATAGGAAACCTTCTGCCCTTCGCTAAGCGAACTCAGTCCGGCGCGCTCGACGGCCGAAATGTGAACGAAAGCATCTTTTGAGCCATCTTCCGGCTCGATGAAGCCAAAACCCTTGGCCGGGTTGAACCACTTTACGGTACCAGTAGGCATCGTTATCTCCTTTGACTGGGATTTCCCCATTCGATTTCATACAACGCGGATGATCGTGCCCGAATACGGCTCTGCTGGCAATATGCGTCAGTCGATGGCGAACCAAGCCTTGCTCACTCAACGGACCGGAGATCACTAGTGAGCCCCACGAAACGGCCGAGGCAAGCGAAGCGATGTCGGCTACCGCGCGCTCGTTAGCGGTAACGGCAGCCGACCTGCGGGCCGGCCGGCTGAACGCCGTTGAGCTGCTCACCGAGGCCGAGGCGCGGCATCGAGACTTGGGCGACTACCTTGGGGCTTATCGCTGCTGGCAGGGGGAGACTGCCCTGGCCCAAGCAACCGCTGCCGATGCAGCCTTCGGCGCCAGCAGCGATCTCGGGCCACTCCAAGGGATACCGGTCTCGGTGAAGGATGTGTTCGGGTTGCGTGGCACTCGAACATTCGCCGGCGGCCCGCTGCCGCTGCCGGCCTCTTTCGAGGTCGAGGGCCCGCTGGTGACGACCCTGCGCCGGCAACTCGCAGTCTTTGTCGGCAAGACCCACACGATGCAATTCGCGATGGGTGGCCTCGGCACCAACAGCCATTGTGGCACACCGCGCAACCCCTGGGACGCCGCCGCGCATTGCGCGCCCGGCGGAACCAGCTCAGGCGCAGGCGTCAGTCTGATCGAGGGCTCGGCGCTCGTGGCGCTCGGCGGTGATACCGGCGGATCGATCCGGACCCCCGCGAGCTTCACCGGCACAGTCGGCCTCAAAGTCACCATCGGGCGGTGGTCCACTGACGGCATCGTGCCGCTGAGCCCGACGCTTGACACGCCGAGCATCGCCACACGGACGGTCGCCGATGCCGCCTTTGCCTTCGCCGCCCTTGACTCCGGTGCCGGCGGCCGGCCCGAGCAAGGCCTCGACATCGCGGCGGCTGACGTCGGCGCGCTGCGCATAGGCGTGCCGGGCCCACCGTTTTGGGACGATTGTTCGCCGGGCGTGGCAGAAGCGGTGCGCGCGGCACTCGACAAATTGGCCGATCGTGGCGCCGCGGTTGAAGACATGGCCTTACCCGAGGCCGCCGAGGCCGCCGAGATGTGGCTAAAGGGCGGGCTCGCGGCGCCCGAGTTCCAGAGCTATCTCAGCGCCGAGTTACCTGAATGGCAGGCCGACCTCGACCCAGTCACCACCGCCAAGCTCGGCGACGCGGCGAAGATGACGGCGAGCGAGTATCTCAGACGTCGACGCCGGGTCGCGGCTCTAGCCGAGACCGCGGCCGAGCGGCTGCGCCGCTACGACGTGCTGGCCGCGCCGACCGTGCCGATCACGCCGCCGAAACTTGCCGAGGTTGCCGATGACGACACCTTCTTCAGGCCCAACCTGCTGGCGCAACGCAATGGCAGTCCCATCAACTTCTTAGGCCTGTGCGCGATCTCGCTGCCGGTTGGACGCGATCGCGAAGGAATGCCAGTTGGGATGCAATTGATTGCCCGACCGTATGCCGAGGAGCAGCTCTTGAGCGCGGCGTTGACCGCCGAGCGTGTCCTCGGCTCCGCCCACGACATTCTCGGCCCACCGCCGTTGCCCCAAGCCTAGGTGGGCGTTGCCCGGGCCGAAGATTCGGATCGTCACCGATTCGGCTGCCTCTCCCGATCCAGCCACGCCCGCAGCGCCTGTAAGTGCGGGAGCATGGCGTCGAAGGTTTCACGGCCGATCTCCGCTTCCAGCGTCGCGATGAGGGGCACAAGGGCGGCGACCGCCTGCGTGCGCGCCTGGCGGCCGGCGTCGGTGAGGAAGATGCGCTTGCCTCGGCCATCCAGCGGGTCCGCCTCGACACGGAGGAACCCACGAGCCTCGAGGCGCTGAACGGTGTTGGTGACAGCGCCGCGCGCCAGTTGCAGCGCACGCGCGATATCGGCCGGGTTCTTGCCATCGCCCATCCGCACCAGGTGGTTGAGCATGATGAATTGGGCGAGCGCCATGCCGTGCGGCATCACCGACTCGAATCGGTTCCGTGCCAGCTGCTCGATGATCCCGATTTCGTTGAAGATCAGGAAGCCCAAGGGGTCGGTGGGCGGGTTGCGGCTCTTGCCCCGGCTCACGCCGGCGCGCTCTCTGGCGTCCTCAACGCCGCCTCCGCCGGCCAGCGCGGGCTCGGGTCGACCACCGGGCCGTAGCCCAACCGCCCAAGCATCTGCACCGTCCCGCCCTCCGGCGCGAGCCGCGCATGCGCCTCGCGATAGAAGTCGGCCACCTCCGAGTACTCTTGCAGCGCCTGACTCAAAGGGTGGATACCGATACCGAGACCGGTGGCGGCAAGGTTGACGCGCAGCCAGGCTCGCCCGGCCGCGAGCTGCTCCGTCCGGCTGTTGCCGGGCGTGGTCAACCAGATATGCGCCATCGCCGTGCCGGTCATTTCCCGATACATGTCGAGGCCCTGCTGGAATGCCGAGGAGGACGGATCGGCGAGGCTTTCGCGATCGAGCATGCCGAGCCCGGCAAGGACGCCGAGAAACGGCCCGCCGAGATCGATGCCGTCGGGGGTGGCCTCGATCTCAGCCTTGCCGATCCGCATCAGATCGATGCTCTCCTGCACCTTCGCCGGGCTGCGCATTTCGCGCTCATGGGCGCGCCAGGTGAGGTAGCGCAAGGCCGCCACGCTTTCCGCCGAGCCATCGGCCACGGCGCGGACGAGCCCGCCCGCCGCGGCGGCAAGCGCCTCAAGGGCCTCCGCCGGCACCGGTCGGCCAGTGTCAAAAGGCTCCTTGGTGCTGCGTCGCGCCAAGACATGCGCAAACAGCGGATCGCGCCGGGCATCGGCGCGCGGCTCGAGGATGAGGCGCGCGACCGGCCGCTGATCGAGACGCGGTTGCGGCTCGCCCTCGGGGAAAGCCTCAACCCTGGTCGCGTAACCGCCGGCCGCCGCGGCCATCGTGAACAACTCGACGAAGCAGCCGAGACCGATGGTGATCTGCCGGTCGAAGGGATCGGTCTCCGGCAAGCGCCGTTCCGGATCGCAGAAGAGAGCGACGCCGTTGCGGCCCTCGAACGCCACCAGCCACGGCTGCCGATTGTGCGGGTTCGGCACGAGGATCGCATGGCTGAGCGCATCCATGCGCGGATCGTCGAAGTCGAAGCTCGCCTGTTGCCATGGCGCGAGCGCGCGCAACGGTATGCGGGTCGCCACGTAGGTCGTACCACCGGCGACCGCGAGCACCATGCCAGCGCTGCAGACGCCGAGAATCTTCAGGCTTCGTCTCCGGTTCATCCTTCCGGCCTGTCGAGAACAAACTGAATTGACCGGTTTATGTACCATATGAATTGACCGCTTCAGTTGTGGTTGTTGGGCCAGTGGATAAGGGGTCGGGCGCGGAGCGGCCGTCCCCTTATCCACTGGCCGGTCGCGTCGAAGCGGATCACGCGGCCTGTCTGTGGCTTGTGTTGATGGGCGATCCGTCGGCCTGGTATCGGGCCAGGCAGCGCGGCCCATGGAAGACGGCGAGGGTGCGGTCGGGGTATTCGTGGACCCGGACCCTTGCCTTGACGTAGTGGCGGCGATGGCGGTCGGGCGGGATCGCCAGCACCAGGCGTTTGTAGCGCACGGTGTTGTCGTTGGAGACGGTGCGCTCCTGCTGCACGCAGAGGATGTCGTCGAGGGTACCGGCGAAGGGCACGAAGGCGGTGCCCTCGGCTTCCGGCGGCACCGCGAAGCGGGCGTTGTGGCCTGGCAGGTGGAGCTCCTTGAGGAAGCGGTTGGCCTGGGCCATGTCGGTGATGCCGGCGAGCCTGAGCTCCTGGGGCAGGCGCTTCTGCAGGGTGGCGAACATGCGTTCCGAGCGCCCCCTTGCCTCGGGCGAGTAGGAGAAGGCCGAGTAGATCTCACTGGTGGTGTCGTCCATGGTGACGATCAGGTCCCACCACTGATCGGGGACCCACGCGTGGCTTGAGCCGTCTTGATGCAGCATCATGCCGGGCAGCGCGCGGCGCGGCCGCTTGCGCCGGTGCGCCCCGCGCCTGGGCGCCGCCCGTCTTCGCCCATGGGCCTGCAAGCTCAGCCGCACCCAGTTGTAGCTGCGCTTGAAGGCATAGTCCGCGACCAGCTTCTCGTGGAAGTGCTTGGCGGTGAAGTCCCAGTAGCGGGTGTCGAACAGCGCCAACAGCGCCGTCACCTCGTCGACCGCCGCGCGCCGCGCCGAGACCCGGCCCAGACGGCGATCGTAGAGCCCTTCCGCGCCGTCCGCCTCATAGCGGTCGCGCCAGCGCCGGAAGGTGCGCTCTGAAACGCCGAGAACCTCCGCCGCCTCGGCTTGGCTCAAGCAACCCCGATGGGTGCGGCCGTAAACCTCCTCGAACTTCATCAATCTCAGTCCCTGCAACTGCTCTGTCCGGCGCATCCAAACCCTCCATAGCCTGGAGAGCTTCTAAATCCGGACAGATCGTCTGGTACATAAACCGGACATATCGTGTGTTAGTGACAATCGGTGGGGTGGCCAGCGCGCCCACCGGCCCTCGCATGCTATTATCGAGCAGATACGAAGGTCGAAAGGGCGAGCAGGAGCGCTCTCACCATGGACATAGAGGCAAAGAATACTTTTCTGCGGGAGCACTCTTCCACGCCCCCGCCAGTCGCGGTCGGCCACGTGACGATGCAGGTGAGCGACGTTGCCGCCGGCACGGCGCTCTTCGAAACTCTCGGCCTCCGCTGGGTGCATCAGACCGAGAGGTACTCCGTCCTCGAGTTCCGCGGTGGCACCCACCTGGTTCTTGGCACAGCCGATACGCCGGTCTCACCCGGCACACTGGCACCGTTCGACATCATGGTCGATGACGTCGACGCGACGCGGGCGGATTACGAACAGAGGGGATTGCAGGTCTCGGACGTGACTCGCGGCTCGATCCATGCCTCGTTTCGGGTGATCGGACCAGATGGCTACGAGATCAAGATCACATCCTCACACACCAGAGGGCGGGTGGTCTAGGCCCCTAAACGGCGGCAGCTCGCAACGGTCGGCGACTGCGCGGAATCTCGGGATCGGCGTCAGATTACGAAGTCGAAACGGGCCGCCTGGCCGGTGATGCCGCCTGGCAGCTCTGCTGGGTGCAGGTCCATCAGCAGCTCGTCCTGGTTGCGAAAGAGGACGTACGCGAGGAGGCCATCGCGGTCATTCTCAGGATGGTCTTTGATGTACAGCTGAGTGGTCAGAACCTCCTCGCTGCCGCGCGTGATCTTGACGTGGATGTGGGGCGGCCGTCCGGGGTAGGGCACCGGCACAAGAGAGAGGAAGGCGTAGCGGCCGTCGGGATCGGTCATGGCTGCGCCGTAACCCTGGAACCGACGATCAAAACGGTCTCGGTCGTCAGCCCTGGGATGATCGTAGATGCCACCGCCGTCGACTTGCCAGATCTCGACCGTCGCGTCGGCGACCGGCTGGCCTGACGGATCGAGGATGCGTCCATGCAGATCGAGCGGTTCGCCCGCGGGCAAGGAACCGTCCGCGCCGACCCGTAGCAAGTTCCAATCGGCATCCGCCGGCTTGACACCAGGGTAGTAGGGTCCCTCGGCCTGGGAGGGCGTGCGCGGCAGCTCGTCAGCGGCATGCGCGGGCGATGAGAGTGGCGCCACACCGTCGAGGATCCCAGCCATGCCAACCGAGCCGGTGACCGCAACCAAGCCCCGTAAGACTCTTCGCCGCTGCATGTTCGTGCTCCGCCTCGATTCTAGATGGAGTCTACGTAGGCGGCCTTGCAATATCCGACAAGGGTCGGGCGGCCATATTCCGTCAGTTGTGGGGCCCAGAGGCTGGGCGTCTATCGCGCGCTCATGAGCGGAGCGCCCCGAAGGTGACACCGCGGGCGAGGTGGCGCCGGATAATCAGGCCGAGGACGATCGGCGGCACCGTCGCGATCAGGCCCATGGCCGCCTTGCCTCCGTAGGACGTCAGGCTGGTCATGTAGACCGGCACGGTGACCCACTTGTCGCTCGTGACGATCTGGGCGATGAGGTAGTCGGTCCAGCACAGGATGAAGATGAACAAGCCGGTGGTCGCCAGCGGCCCGCGCACGAGCGGCAGCGTGATCCGGTAGAGCACGCGCCAGTGGCTGCACCCCTCGACCATCGCGGCCTCTTCTATCTCGATCGGGATCTCGTCGAAGAAGGTCTTCATCAGCCAGAAGGCGAACGGCAGATGCAGGACGCCGTAGATGAGCGTGAGCCCGAACCAGGTGTCGATCAGGTCGAGATACGTCCACATGACCATCACCGGCACGATGATCACGAGCGGTGGGAACAGGCGCAGCATGAGCACCCAAATGCCGATCCACGGCATGCGGTTGAACCGCGAGACCGCATAGGCCGCGAGCGTGCCGACGGTGCCGGCCAAGAGCGTGCCGAGCGAGGCGGTGACCAGGCTCGCGACGATCGGACCGGTCACCGGGCGATCGTAGTAGTACAGCGCGACGAAGTTCCCAAGCGTCGGCGTCTGCGGCAGCCAGGTGAAACCCCCGCCGCCGACGTTCCACTCGAGAATCGGCTTGAAGGCGATGCTCGTCATCCAGGCGATGGGGATGAGCGCGAACGCCACGGCAAGCAGAATGCAGGTGTAGCGACCGAACCCGGCCCAGAAGCGGATCGCCACAGCTTAAGACCCGTTGCTCGGCTTAGCTGCTTCGCCTGACGGCAGCCGTGAGCACGCCCGCGCCGATCAGAAAGCTCGCGCCAACACGGTTGGCGATTCTCAGGGTTGCGGGACGCTTGAAGCGGGCCCGCAGGTCGCCGGCAACCACCGCCCAGAGCGTGACCGTCGCCACCGCCAACGCGAGGAACGTTGCTTCCAGGATGACGAACTGCGGCAGCGCGGCTTTCGTCGGATCGATGAACTGCGGCACGAAGGCGACGAAGAACACGATGCTCTTGGGATTAAGAGCGGTGACGACGAAGGCGTTCCAGAACATCGCCGGGTTCGTCTCCGCGCCGGAGCCTGATTGGAGATCGGCCAACCGGGGCTCGGCCCGCCACAGCTTGATCCCGAGCCAGATCAGGTAGGCGGCGCCGGCCCACTTGAGGACCGTGAACAGGGTCGCGGAAGTCGCCAAGACCGCGCCGGCCCCAAGCAAAGAGGCGGTCATCGCCGTGAAGTCACCCAAGGCGACGCCCGGCACGGTCGCCCACGTGCTCCCCCGCCCGCGTCCGAGAGCATAGCTCACCACGAGCATCACCGTCGGGCCGGGGACGATCAACAACACGCTGGTCGCGAGGACAAACGCGATCCATAGCTCAAGCGACATTCCGACCCTCCCCGATGGGAGCGGCACTCAAGACCGCAAGCGCCGGCATTGCAAGCACCGCCCCGAGGATCTCGGGATGGTGCGGCGGCCGGCCTAGCGGCCGGCGGCATAGCACTTCATGCGGCGGGGGCTGGCGGCCGCTTTGAGGAGGCCGTTCTCGCGCGTGGCCGCGGTGACGTAGCCGAGAGTGTAGTCGTCGAACACGGCAACGCCGTGGCCGCGCTTGGCGAGATCGGCGATGACGTCCTCGCCCAAGCGGCGTTCGACCGCGAGATGGCCGAGACTGGCCTCGCGCGGATAGAACGAGCTCGGCGCATGGTTGGTGTGGAACTCAGGCGCATCGATCGTTTCCTGCAGGTTGAGGCCGAGGTGGACGTGGCGCAGGAAGGCGTGCAACGCCCACTGGTCCTGGCGGTCGCCGCCCGGCGTACCGAACACCATGTAAGGGGCGCCGTCCTTCAAGGCGAGCCCCGGGGTGAGCGTCGTGCGCGGCCGCTTGCCTGGCGCTAGGCCTGAGGGCGCATCCTCGTCGAGCCAGAACATCTGGCCGCGGGCCGAGAGCGCGAAGCCGAGCCCCGGCACGACCGGCGAGCCGCTGAGCCAGCCGCCGCTCGGGGTGCCCGAGACCATGTTGCCGTCGCGATCGATGATGTCGAGGTGGGTGGTATCACCGTGGGTGGGCGCGGCGCGGGCCACAGCCTCGGCGAGCTGTTGGACGGGGATCGGCGCGCCGAAGTCGATCGCCTCAGGCCGCGCGATGTCGCGGGTCGAGCCCTTGGGTCGCGCATCGATCGGGCCGCCGTAGCCCGGCACGGCGCCGGGCCTGAGCTCGTGGGAGGCCCCCTCGCCCACTAGCTGGCAGCGCTCGGCGTTGTATTCCTCGCTCAGCAGCGTCGCCATAGGGACCTCGACAAAGGCGGGATCGCCGTAGAAGGCCTCGCGGTCGGCGAACGCGAGCTTGGCGCATTCCGTGAGCGTATGGACGAAGTCGGCGCTCGCCGGGCCCATGCCGGCGAGGTCGAAACCTTTTAGGAGCGCGAGCTGTTGGAGGAGGACCGGCCCCTGCCCCCACGGCCCGGTCTTGCACACGGTGTAGTCGTGGTAGTCGTAGGTCAGCGGCGCCTCGATCGTGGCCCGCCAGCCCGCCAAGTCATCAGCGGTGAGAAACCCGCGGTGGCGGCGACCGGTGGTATCGAGCACCTCGGTTTCACGGCAAAAGCGGTCGATGGCCTCGGCGACGAAGCCTTCATAGAAGGCGCGGCGGGCCGCCTCGATCTGAGCCTCGCGGTTGCCGCCGACGGCCTCGGCCTCGCCGAGCAGGCGCTCGAAGGTGTCCGCCAGGGCCGGTGCACGGAACAGCCGGCCCGGTGGCGGCACCGCGCCGCCCGGCAGGAACGCCGCCGCCGATGATTGCCACTCGGTCTCGAACAGGTCTTGCATGGCGCCGATCGCCCTGCTCACCTGCGGGATGAGCGCAAAGCCCTCGCGGGCATAGCCGATGGCCGGCGCCATGACCTCGCGCAGCGAGAGGGTGCCATACTCGGCCAACAGCAGCATCCAGGCCCCGAACGAGCCCGGCACCACGGCCGACAACAAGCCGATGCCGGGTACGAGGTCGAGGCCGAGCGCGCGATACGCGGCAACGGTAGCGCCGGCCGGGGCCGGGCCCTGGCCGCACACCACCTTCACCTGGTCGGTTCGGGCACAGTAGAGAATGAGTGGGGTCTCGCCGCCGGGACCGTTCTGATCGGGCTCCAACACGTGGAGCGCGAGGCCGGTGGCGACCGCCGCGTCGAAGGCATTGCCGCCTTGTTCGAGGATCGCCATGCCGGCGGCGGTGGCGAGCCAGTGGGTCGAGGTGACGACGCCGAAGGTGCCGACGACCTCAGGCCGGGTAGTGAACATTCAGGGACGCTCTCTCAGGGCCCGGCTGGGCTTTTGTGTGACGCAGCCTAGCGCCGCGGGACCGCCGCGTCGAATGCGCTTCCCCCATTGTCCATCGGGCTCTAGGCTGTTGCCGGTGGGCATTGCGGCCCCTGAGACGGGGGCCGGGCACCTCACGGCAGGAGGGCGACATGGCCAATCAGCTGTTCACGAACGTGAAGATTTTTGACGGCTCCGGGAAGGCGCCGTTCCCGGGCGAGGTGCTGGTGCAGGGCAACCGCATCAAGACCGTGGCCAAGGGGCGGGATCAGCTCGCGCGGGATGGCGCGAGTGTTGTCGATGGCGACGGCGCGACGCTGATGCCGGGCATGGTCAACTGCCACAGCCACATCTCCTACACCGATGTGCTGAACGTGACCGATCTCGGCGATACCCCGCCCGAGGAGCACATCTTGCAGACCCTGGGGATTGCCCAGCGGGTGTTCGACTGCGGCTTCACCGCGCTGATCGGTGCAGCCTCAGCCAAACCGCGACTCGACCTCGTTGTACGCAACGAGATCAACTCGGGCCGCGTCGAGGGCCCGCGCCTGCGCGCGGCCAGCCCGGCCTTCGCCAGCACCGCCGCGCTCGGCGATACACGCCAACTGCACATGCATCACCAATCGTTCGAGATTTTGTGCGACGGCCCCGACGAGTTCCGGCGCAACGTCCGTGAGATGATTCGCGAGGGCGTCGACATCATCAAGCTCAACATCTCGGGCGATGACGTCGGCGCGCAGCTTAGCGGGGCGGCTCACTCAGCCATGAACACCTGCAGCGAGGATGAAGTCGCGGCCGCCGCGGAAGTCGCACACTCGCGCGGCAAGTGGATGTGCGCCCACGCCCGCTCGACCGATTCCGTACGGTGGTGCCTCAAGTACGGGGTGCAGCTCATCCACCACGCCACGTTCGCCGATGAGAAGACGCTCGATGCGCTCGAGGCCAAGAGGAACGAGCACTGGGTGTGCCCGGCGTTCGGCTTTATCTACGTGAGCGCGAACGAGGCCCAGGACTACGGGATGACCGAGGACGTGGTCAGGCTAGGCGGCTTCAATGCCGAGCTCGAGGTGGTCTATTCGACCATGCGGAAGATGCACAAGCGCGGCATCCGAGTCTTACCGTTTGGGGATTACGGCTTCGTCTACAACCCCCACGGCACCGATGCCCGCGAGCTCGAGCACTTCGTCAACCTGTTGGGCTTCAGCCCGGCCGATACGCTGAAGGCGGCGACCAAGTACGGCGGCGAGGCCTTTGCGATGGGCGGCACGCCGGAGCTCGGCATGGTCAAGCAGGGCTTCCTCGCCGATCTAATCATGGTCGATGGCGATCCGCTCGCCGACATCACGCTGCTCCAGGACAACGACAAGATCCTGATGATCATGAAGGATGGCTCGTACCGGCGGCGGCCGCAGAAGCGGCGGGGCGGAGCCCGCGAGCGCCGCGCCGGGTGAGGTGAGCGCACGGCCGGAGGGTACGGAGGCGCCGGCGGAGCCGCGCAAGTTCGTCGAGGGCGGGTTCACCTACTCGGTGGCGACCGACGAAAAACCGGTGTCGGCCTCGGTCGCCGAAGGCGGGCGCCTCTATCAGCGCACCGGCACCTACGACGAGCGCACGGTCGCGATCTGGAACGGACGGCCGATCCGCGATTCCCTCACGCTCGCACGCCAGGGCTTCGAGTTGGCCGACGATGCCACGGCGGTTACCGACTTCTTCGATGAAGACGAACTCAAAGCGGTGTATTACGGCGAGGTCGAGCGGCTGGTGAAAAGCCGCACGGGGGCACGGCGCGCGCTGATCTTCGATCACACCATCCGCACCGGCGATGAGGCGAAGCGGCTGCGTGAGCCGGTGCGTATCGTGCACAACGACTACACCGAATGGTCGGGGCCGCAGCGGGTGCGTGACCTGCTGCCAGACGAGGCCGCGGCGCTGCTCGAGAAGCGCGTCGCGGTGGTTCAGGTGTGGCGGCCGATCGGCGCGACGGTTGAGCGCGATCCGCTGGCCATCTGCGATGCCCGGACGATCGCGGCGGGCGACCTGATCGCGGCCGAGCGACGGCACATCGATCGGGTCGGCGAGATCTACCACATCGCTTTCAATCCGGCGCACCGCTGGCACTACTTCCCGCACATGACGCGGGACGAGGCGATGGTCTTCACTTGTTATGACTCGGAGACCGACGGCCGGGCGCGATTCACCGCCCATGCCTCGTTCGAGGACCCAACCTCGCCACCGGATGCGCCGCCGCGCGAGAGCATCGAGGTCCGCGCGCTCGCGTTCTTCTAGCGCGGCCCAGCCGGGCCGACTCAGCACTCTCCACGTCGCGCGGCGTTCGGTGCGTGCGCTGCGGAACCTTGCATATCCCATAATAATGGCATCTCGCAATGATTGCGGGTATAATGCCCTATAGAAACCCCACATTCATGAGGAACACACCGATGCTCAAGCCGCTGAGCCAGCGCCAGCTCGACGCCATACGCGACGATCCCATCTACTTTGACGGCGACCACCCCGATCATGACGCCTACGTCGCGATGGTGGATGGCGAGTATCGCCGCGTCTTCGGCCCCGGATTGTCAATCGGCTTTGAAGTTTGCCCCCCGATCGGCGTGCAATATTGCCCCCCCTGAGTGGCAACCGGGCCGCGGGGACGGCCGGCGCCGGACTATGAACGGTTCTTGAAGCGCCAGCTCTCGTTTCCGGTCTCGATGACCTCGCAATGATGGGTCAGGCGGTCGAGCAGGGCTGTGGTCATCTTGGGGTCGCCGAAGACGGACGGCCATTCGCCGACGGCGAGGTTGGTGGTGATGACGATCGAGGTGCGCTCGTAGAGCCGGCTCATGAGGTGGAAGAGCAGCTGCCCGCCGGCCTGGGCGAAGGGCAGGTAGCCGAGTTCGTCGAGGATGACGAAGTCGCGCCGGGTGAGCTGGTCCGCGGTGCGGCCCTGGCGTCCGGAGCGGATCTCGGCCTCGAGGAGATTGACCAGGTCGACGACGTTGTAGAAGCGGCCGTGCGCGCCCTTGCGGATGCAGGACCGCGCGATGGCGACGGCGAGATGGGTCTTGCCGGTGCCGGTGCCGCCGACCAGCACGATGTTGCGCTTGGCTTCGAGGAGGCCGCCCATTGCGAGGTCGCGGATCAGGGGCTCGTTGACCGGCGAGGCGGCGAAGTCGAACTCGGCCAGCTCCTTGGCCGCCGGCAGCCTGGCGGACGCCATCTGGTACTTGATCGAGCGTGCCGTCTTGTCGGCGATCTCGGCCCTCAGCAGAGCGCCGAAGATCTGTTGCACCGGATGACGGCGCTTGAGCCCGTCGGCAAGGATGTCGTCATAGGCGGCGCGCATCCCCGCGAGCTTCAGCGTTGTCATCATCGCCAGCACCTCATGACGCTCCATGGCCGGCCCCCCTCAGGCGGTCGTAGCGCCGACAGTCGGCCGCAAAAGGACATCTACATCTGCCCGGCCAACGAAAGGCTGAGGTATCGATACACGACTGAGGAAAAGGGCCTGGCCTTACGCCGCTACTGGACCAACGCGTGTCTGAGCTGCGCCATCAAGCACCGCTGCACCACGGGCAGAGAGCGCCGGATCACCCGCTGGGAGCACGAGCATGTTCTCGAGGCTGTTCAGAGGCGGCTCGACGAGCATCCGGAGAAGATGCGCCAGCGCCGCGAGACGGTCGAGCATCCCTTCGGCACGATCAAAGCCCCGATGGGCGCAACCCACTTCCTGATGAAGACGCTCACAACGCGTCAGCACCGAGATGGCGCTGCACGTACTCGCCTATAACCTCACCCGTGTCATGAACATCCTCGGCACCGGGCTGCTGATCGCGGCCATCAGGGCATAGGAAACGCAACTTCCTGGCTCCAACGCCCACGAAACGCCAGACCGCCCGACCTGAGCTTCTCTTAGATGACTCAGGTTACCCACTGAGCTAGATGAACGGCTCGCTCACATCAGCCTCGGGCCGCTACGTCCGACCGCCAACGCCGCCGCGTTCCTACACAACCAAGACCCATTCCGGCCATTAGGCGGGTCATGTTCGCGGTGCCTGGTAGATCCCTCGGTGTAAAGCAGGCTGACAGTGACCCGGCCGGGTATCGCGGGCTCCCAACCCGCAGAAATAATCGGTTTGCGCAGAGAAGCCTTCGTCGGCCGGTGTCTGGTGGAAGTGTCAGGTTTCTTTACACCTGGTTACGCGCGGTGGCCATCGACCGTGACCTTCTTGCGTAGCATGGGAGCTTCCCTGGCTGTCCAACGACGACGACTTAGCACCGATCTCTCGTGCGAGGGAGGCGGGGCGGGGCCGAGATGATCGGGCTGAAAATCGTTCTGACCGTGGTTTCGGGATTGGGGGGCGGAGTGGAATTTCGTGCGCGGGGAAAAAGGTACCGGCCCGACGCTTGAGACGCCAAACCATGGGGGCCAATTTCGGACGCCGATTACCACCGATAGGGGGTCAATATTCCACGCCGATCAACACTCCAGGGCATGCGGAACTCCTTCTCCATGCAGTTGACCTGTTACCCATGTCACCGGTCTATTCTGTTACCCATCTACCCGGTTCAGCCCCCCCGCCCCCTCTCCCGCACAGCGCCTTTCCGCGCAGGAGAGCGGTTCAGTGCCGACAGTAAACCCTCTCCTGCAGGGCGGGGCCTGCAGGAGAGGGAGGGACCCGCGAGCGTAAGCTAAGCGGGAGGGTGAGGGTGCTGCGCCTTCCGCGTAGGTGGCGTGCGTGCTATGTGTGGCCGCTCGGTGGCGGCAGGGATTCGGTGAGCACGATGGCAGCGACGGATACAGCGGACAGGCGTGCGTTGTGGTGGCCGCTCGTCATGCTCGCCATCGCCGGGATCGGGACGGGGTTGATGTTCTCGCTGAACCGCATCGCCACGGTCGACGGCGTTCCCTTCATTCCCTATGTCTTCTGGTCATGCTCGATCTCTGGCATCATCCTTGTGGTGCTGAGCGTCGTGCGGGGCGCGCCGCCGAGCCGCGGCTGGGCGGACCTCCGCACCTATATCATCATCGGCGTCCTCGGCATGGCCTTGCCGATTACGATCCTCGCTTTTGTCGCCCCCAAGGTTCCCGCCTCGGTGTTAGCGCTGGGGCAAGCGTTGACGCCGATGATGACCTATCTGCTGGCGCTGGTGCTGTTGATGGAGCGGTTTCGCTGGTTCAGCATCGGCGGCATTGTGCTCGGTCTGATCGGCGTTCTCTTGATTACTGTGCCGGAAGCGAGCCTGCCCGACCCCGGCATGGCGGGTTGGGTGGTGGTCGCGCTTCTGGCACCGCTCTGCTTTGCGTTCTGTGCCATCAGTGCCGCGAAATTCCGGCCACCTGAGGCGCGCTCGGTCTCGGTCGCCGCAGGCGTGCAGCTCGCCGCCGCGATCTTCCTGCTGCCGGTGATGGTGGTGACGGACAGCTGGTGGTTCTTTGATACGAGCTTCGGCGAGGGCGAGTGGGCGCTCATTGCCGTCGCCATCTTCTACGCGGTCTTCTGGCTATGTTTCTTCGAGATCATTCGACTCGCCGGGCCGGTGTTCTTCTCGACCTCCAACTACATCGCCACGATCGCGGGCGTCGTGTGGGGTCTGATCATCTTCGGCGACACCTTGAGCTCATGGATCTGGGGCGCGCTGGTCCTGATGATCGCTGGTCTCTATCTCCTGAACGCGCGGGCTCGACAGCCGCCGCCGGCCGCCGCCGAGTAGGTGCGAGACGACGCGAGATTCTCAGAGGCTGTGTAGCCAGGGGGGTGCGTTGAAGGGCAGAGCGGGATGTCTCACGCTGGTGGCGACCGTGGTGCTAGTGATAGGTGTCAGCTCGGCTCTGGCCGAAGGCGATCCGGGCAAGGGCTAAAAGGTCTTCAAGAAATGCAAGGCCTGTCACACGGTCGAGGCACGCGGCCAGAAAAAGGTGGGTCCCAACCTGCACGGAATCCTCGGCCGTGCCGCAGCCTCTGTCGAAGGGTTCAAGTACTCGAAGGCGATGCGCGAATCCGGCATCGTTTGGGACGAAGAGATCCTCAATGCGTACCTCGAGAAACCCAGGGCAGTGGTGCCCAAAGGCAAGATGACCTTTCCCGGCCTCAGGAAAGCCGCCGACCGCGACAATGTCATCGCCTATCTCAAGCTGGTGACGCAGTAGGCGGTTCGTCGAACCGCGTCCGCATGCTCCGACGGCGCGGCTGACACTTTTGCTGGTGCTCCCGACTCTTGTCATTTTAATTGCGCTGGCCATCTATCCGCTGGTGCGAACAGGTCGCGGTCGATCCTGCCGCCAGCCGCCTCGTAAGCCTCGATGCCGACGAAACGCGCGATGGCGGAGGTGGCCGGCACCCGATCTTCGGTCAGCAGGCGCTTGATCTGCCAGGCGCCGGGCCGGTAGCCCTGCTGGCTCACCGCCGCCCAGACCGCGCTCTGGCGCACCCGATCCGTGGTGACGGCGAAGGCCATCAACGTTTCCAGATCGATCTCGCCCGCGCGGTAGGCCTCAAGCAGCACCGGTGCGGCGTTGCCGAGCCGCAGGCGTTTCTCCACGGTGCGTTCCGAGACCCCGAACCGGGCCGCGATGGCCGCGGCCGTGCTGCCCGCATCGGCCAGGCGGCGGAACGCCTCGACCTGATCGGCCGGGTGCATGGCGGCGCGGACAGTGTTCTCGGCCAGCGAAACTTCTTCGGCCGCCACGATACCGTCGATCATATGGCAGGGCACGGGGTGGTCCTCTTTCAGCGCGCCCTCGGCGGCCAGCGCCTGCATCGCGGCAAGCCGCCGGCCGCCGGCGATCACCCCGTAGCGCGCGACGCAATCGGTGCCGGGTTCCATGGCGCGGGCAATCAGGTTCTCGAGCAGCCCGTGGGCGGCGATCGAGGCCTTGAGCTCGGTGAAGGCCGAAGCGTCGGCCGGCGTCTTGCGCACGTTGCCGGGCGAGAGTTCGAGTTGGGACAGCGGGATGTCGCGGATATCGCGTTCGGACATGTCGGTCTCCGGGATTGCGTGAATGCGGAACCGGGCGGGGACACCCTCTCCGGTATCCGGCCCTGACCGACCTCTGGCTCAAGCTCTCGCTCTTGGTGACGTATTGGAACCGGATGGGCTGGAGCGGTTGGTCCGTGCAAGGACGGTTGAATCGACCGCCGTCCTTCCCGCGTCGAGTAGGCCGCCCCGGGCGAGCGCGGGGTCAGTTCGATACCCGCCACGCGCGGTCGGGCTGGCGACAGGCGTTGCCGTGGGCTTGCCCCGGCGACGCCGCCGGGGGTCACGGTGAGTTGGTATTCCTTGCAGTAGATTCCGCCGGCCGATTTGTAGGTGCGGGTCGGCGCAATAGCGCCTGCATTGCCGGTACTGGGATTGTGCCAGCGCGAGGGCACCCCGCTTGGACGGGTCTCCAGCGCCGCTTGCCGTGTGCGGGCCGCATACAGGTTGTCGAGCGAGGCGCTGATCCCGCTGCCGGGAAACAACCCCGCCATTGTTCCCGCCACCGTGGCCGCGATCCCGAGCTTGCCGCTTCCGGCCGTAGATACATGCACGCACCTGCGATGCCGCCGAGCCCCCGCGTCGGCGATCCGCTTCACCCCATGGTCGCCCGACATGCAGCCGGCCAGAAACAGGGCCGCGATTACCGCGATCACCCGGCGAGGCAGCGAAAGCCGTTCTCTCGCCCTCGTCCCCGCCGCCTGAAAGGCCCCAGCCTCATTCTCTCCGTGGCGCGCCAGGATCGGGTGGAGGCTGCGCGCCTGTTGTGCAATTTCCACGCTTGTGGACCGGCGCCAGGATCGATGCCGGGGTCTGTCGGTGCTCAGGTTTTAACCTTCGGGATGTCTTCCCAACGGGTTGTGTAGCTGGGCGAGCGGAACGCGCTGCTCGATCGCCAGGACGCGGCCTGCGCCCCGGGGCCGAATTGGATCGCTCCCGGCCCCAGCCGGTCGTTGATGGCGTCGAACGCTTCGATCAGCTTGTCGTCCCTTGGATCCTGCGTATCGAATAGCGAGATTGGCGCCTGGCCGGCTTCTACGAGGTCGAGCAGCATCACCCCGGCGCGCTTGTACGCCAGCCCCTCGCGGTAGATGTGCTTCAGGGCGGTCAGCGCGGCCCTCACGACATGTTTTGTGTTATTGGTCGCTGGCGACAGCGCCTCTGAGCGGGACGGAGCGTGGTGCGGGCTCTTGCCGAAACGGTTGGTCTCGATGAACACGCTCACCGAGGTTGAGACGAGATTGGCCGTGCGAATGGAGCGCGCCGCATCGGTCGCGAACATGGCGATCGCATTGGCCAACTCGTCGTAGTCGCGCACTTCCGCGCCGAAGGACCGGGAGACCATCGTCGTCTGCTTGGGCTGGGGCATGTCATCGAAGCCTATACAGTCCTCGCCGCGCAATTCCCGCACCGTCTTCAGCCCGCCGACGCCCATCTCCTTGCGGATCCAGCCATCGGGACGGCTCGTCAGATCGAGGGCCGTCATAATACCGTTACGGTTGAGTTTTTGGGCGTACTGCCTGCCGATGCCCCAGATATCGCCGACTTCAGTTGACGCCAGCGCCCTGTCGCGCCAGCGCTCACCGGTGAGATCGAGAACACCGTCCGTTTTGGCGGAGGTCTTCGCGAGGCGGTTGGCGATCTTAGCAAGGGTCTTGGTCTCGGCAATGCCGATGCTGATCGGCAGTCCGGTCCATTGCCGCACGATGCGTTTCAGGTCCTGGCAGAATGCCGTGAGCTCTTGCGGTATTCCCGTGAGATCAAGAAAGCATTCGTCGATCGAGTATTTCTCTACCGCCGGGACCAGTTCCCCGAAGGCCTGCATCACCCGGTTGCTCATGTCGGTATAGAACTGGAGGTTGCCGCTGATGACCGCGATGCTGTGCCTCTCGATGAGGTCTTTCGCCTGGAACGCCGGCTGCGCCATCTTGACGCCGAGCGCCTTGGCCTCGTCGCTGCGCGCGACGATGCAGCCGTCGTTCGATGACAGGACGACGGCGGGACGGCCTTCGAGCGCAGGACGGAAGACCCGCTCGCAGGAGACGAAGAAGTTGTTGCAGTCGGCCAGTCCGTAGACGCTCATGGCAGGCTTCGCACCACCCCGGCAACGACGCCCCAGACTTGGGCCTCCTCGCCATCGAAATCGAGGGCGGCGAACGGACGCGCGGTCAACTCGCCCTCGATTGCCGCGATGACGATGGAACCCGTGCTTGGTGTACGTGAACGGTCGACGATCAGGGTGTCGCCGGCAAGGATCCCCTGTTCGGCCATGCCGCCGCCCTCGACCGTGACAAAGAATGTCGCCGCAGGACGCTTTATGAAATGATCGTCGAGGCTAAGACTCGTCGTGGGGGTGACTACGGTGAACATCAGGCAATGCCTGTAAATTTCCCTTGTCGGCGCCGGCGGCCGGCGGCGATTAACTTGGTTTGGCGGTAGAATACATCCAACACATAGGCTCAAGCCCGGATTCCCTAGATAGATTGCAATTTTACTGACCTTGGGCGCCGATTCTAATATAAGAATCAATAGCTTGTCACTACTTTGGGGGCTCGGTCATAGCGTACCCGATGGGTGAAGCAAAATTGGAGCCTCTTCGGGTCGATTTCGACCGGCGCCTGAAGCTGGAATTCCACGGCAGCGACATCTCATCCGATGGTGGTCTTCTTCCCTACCGCGAGCTCGACGATGCTCTCGGGCTGACCGAGCTGGGCGGAGAGGTTCTGTCGGAGACGCGGCGTGGCAAGAACACCCGACATATCCTGGTGGGACTTCTTCGGCAATCAGTGTTCGGCCGTCTTGCTGGTTATGAGGACGTGAACGATGCCCAGCGCCTGTCGCACGATCCCGTCATGCGCGCCATCGTGGACCGTAAGGGCCTCGATCGGATGGCCGCCTCGACCAGCCAGATGGGAAGGTTCGAGACGGAATGGCTGGCGACGGATGATAACCTGGCGGCATTGACCGCCCTGTCCGGCGTTTGGATCGACCGGGTGCACGACCGCCGACCGCCGAAGATGATCATCCTCGACATGGACAGCAGCGTCAGCCCGACCCATGGCGGACAGGAAGGAACCGCCTACAACGGCCATTTCGGCTGCTCCTGTTACCATCCGCTGTTCTGCTTCAACCAGTTCGGCGATCTTGAACGGTGCGCCCTGCGTCCCGGCAACGTGCATAGCGCCCATGGCTGGCGCGAGGTGCTGGAGCCGGTCGTTGAAAGATACCGAAAACGGAAGCTGCGGCGCTACTTTCGTGCCGATGCCGCCTTCGCCTCGCTGGAGGTGTACGAGTTCCTGGAGGCTGAGGGCTTCCTGTATGCGATCCGCCTTCCTGCCAATCGAGTGCTGTGGGAATACATCGCGCACCTGCTCACGCGACCGGTTGGCCGTCCGCCTAATCATGTACGACGCTACTACGCCAGCTTCGGCTACCGGGCCAAGAGCTGGGACAAGGCCCGCCGCGTCGTGGCCAAGGTGGAGTGGCATCCCGGCGAGCTGTTTCCCCGTGTCGGGTTCATCGTCACCAATCTCAGCCGGCCTGCCGAGCGGGTGGTGGCCTTCTACAATCGGCGCGGCACGGCGGAGCAGCACATCAAGGAGGGCAAGAACGCCATCAACTGGACACGGCTTTCCTGCCACGGCTTCCGCAACAACGAGGTGCGCCTTCAGCTGCACGCGCTCGCCTACAACCTGGGCAACTTCCTGCGCACGCTTGCGCTGCCCGAGGCGGTGGAACATTGGTCGCTGACGACGCTTCGGGAAAAGCTAATCAAGATCGGCGCCAAAGTCGTGCGCCACGGTCGCTATATCACGTTCCAACTCGCCGAAGTCGCAATCTCGAGAAGCCTGTTCGCAAACATCCTGTGCCTGATTGATGATCTGCGACCAGACCCCCTACCGCCATGACGGCGTTCCAGCCTGCTGCATCGAGGTCGATCGACAGGCTGGGTTGTGCGCTGTCCATGCCACGGCGCGCCCCCGGAACGTGAAATGACTATTGGGCACGGTCTCGCATCGCCCAATCAGCCCGATAAAGGCCCGATCACGACCTGCCAAGCCAGTTTGGAGGCGGATTGGTGTTGGGGCGCCCGGAGTGTTACCGTCGTTGGCAACCGCGGAGAGCCATCTGGGGAATCCCGGTCAAGTAGAACGACGTGAAAAAGGAAACGGAAAGCTGGCGTGTAACAGTGGCAATCAGTTGCACCAGCCGGGCCACGCGGCAGTATAAGAGGCTTTAAATGAGGGGTTCAGGAAATGACTATCGATGAGACCGGGCTCACCAAAGGTCTGGTGAGAAAATTGACCGCGCTTCGGAAATCTGTCGGCGACGATCTCGCCGAAGAGGTCTTCGCAAGGTGGCTGGAGCGGGAGGCTGCCTTACAAGCCAGGAGCAAGCCAGATCCCGTGGCGATGAAGATCGCCGAGGTTCTTGCAGGCTTTGAGAATGACCCGAAGTTCAATCTCGGAAATTATGGCTACACACTGCGCCGCGCCAAAGGCAAGGGTGCGTCGGGCTTCATCGCATACAAGAATGAAAAGGCGGATAAAGCGCCGACCCCGTCTTCTGAAGTTGAGGAGCTCAGTCGATGACCGCCTTTGATGACCGCAAAACAGCCGCCGAAGCCAAGTTCACGCATGATCAGGAGTTCCAGTTCAAGACCATCGCGCGGCGCAACAAGCTGCTCGGCCTGTGGGCAGCGGAGCAAATGGGCATTTCAGGCGCGGATGCCGAGGCCTACGCCAAGCAGGTCGTGATCGCCGATTTTGAAGAGCCAGGAGATGCCGATGTGTTGCGGAAGGTGCTCGGCGACCTGACCGACAAAGGGATCGCAACGGACGAGCACAAGGTGCGTCACGAGATGACCCGCCTGCTCGAGGAAGCCAGAACGCAGGTTTCGACCGAATAGAACGCGATCATTGAGTTAAATCAACAGGAGCCTCATCCACTAGCCGACTAGATGCTTGCCGCCCTGGCACCCTGCTCACATTGAGTTCCAAGGCAGCGGGTTGGGCGGAAACGCGATGGCGTCGGTTCCGCAGCATGAACCACCCTTGGAGCAACTGCTCTCTATCTGCCTTCGTCAGTCCGATTTGCGATAGTACTTGCTGACCATACTCGCCGAGCACGTCTTCCATGCATCGTGTCCGAATCGCCTGGTCGAGGGATTGGAGGTCGATATTAAGCTTGGGTGGTGTGGGGAGCAGGAGCTTCTCGATCTCTGATGGAACGAGTTCGAGCACGCCTCCTCCGTAGTGCCGTCCTTCGAGTTCGGCGCTCAGCGCGGTAAGCGGGTTGAGAAAACAGGCGACCAACATACTGGGGGTAATCGTCGACGATGTCTTGATCCGATAGGCAGTGTCCGTGGTGAAAGCCCTCGCTTTGTTGAGGACGAGTCGCGGGGCATGGTGGGAGCGCTTGAGCATGCCGATGTCCGTGGCGTAGACGGATGGCACGCAGTACCCGCTTCGTCCAAACATCGGATACGCGTAGTCTTGGAGTGCGAATCGTTTGACGGTCTCGTTGGGCACTAGGAAGAACTTGTTAGCACCGGTGACTATGCCAACGTCCACTTGCGCGACATCCTCGAAGCGTTGGACATCAGGATTCTCCTCCGTAGTGTCAAGAAGATCCCGTGTGGTGGCGTCAAGTAGGGCTCTGGTCCACTTGCCTTCGATAGTCTTGCCGTTGATCGTGTTAGCTGACCGGAACAACTTCTCCGGATCCTGGTCGGTGAACTCACGGTCCTTGACGGAGATGATCCCGAGGCCGTCACAAGGTTGAGAATGCGACTGTCGCTTCTCGGCGAGTACGATGACTGCACCCTGCAACGTGCCGTTGAACCACAATCGCTCCGGGTCTATTATTACGACGCGGCTACACGTTGCGCCAAGGAACGTGCGTAGCGGTTGGGCGTGTGTCACGTGTATGAGTTCGGCAGGAATAACCATACCAAGACGCCCCCCTGGTCGAAGGAGAGCGACGGACGCGAGAACAAATGGAACCCACGCATTGGTGTGCTTCGTAAACTTGCAACCAAGGTGCCGGAAGATGTTCTCGGCTCGAACCTGGAAGTTCTCCGGTAGGTACTGGTAGCGGATGAAGGGCGGGTTGCCGACCACGGCGTCGAATGGCTGGGAACCCTTGCGAAGCTCCGCGAGCGCCCAGCCGAGAAAGTCGGATGCGGATATGTGCGACGTGATGTTAAGCGGCTTGGCCCGCGACCTTGCCCTTCGGGCTTCTATGGCATCGAGCTCAAATGCCTTGATTGTCAATGGCTGAGTTGACGTGGAGGCAAGTGCTTCAAAGAAGATACCGTCGCCGCAACTGGGCTCCAGAATCTGGCTCGACCGGCGGGTCGCCACCCATTTGGCGATGAACGCGGCGAGATCCGGTGGCGTGTAGTAACCGCCCCGAAGCTTTTGCGCAGATTCGTTCTCTTTGAAGTTCAAGGGCTTGGCTCGGCTTTGGTTTTAGGAGACGGTGGTCGGCGCTGCGGTGAGTCGCGCGTATCCAGGTAAGTCTTGGCTTCCTCGACGAACCATGCCTTCAGTGTCAACCCCTCGGAGGCCAGCGCGCTGTACAGCTTTCGTTTGAAGGCCGGCTCGACTTCTATGACTAGCCTGCCTGATTGTCCTTTGGTCACGGTTAAGACCTCAACTTGGTGTCACGTAACAAATAACACATACAGAACATGTGCGCAACCTCGGTTCGGGGCCGGTTCAGGGGCTGATTTCTGCGGGGTCGCTCAGTCCCGCCCCCTGCCGCTGCGCGGAATGGAAGAATCGGCGTTGGGGTCAAAGAGTGTCAGGAATTGCTCTTGCAGTGATTGGTCGGCAGCCCCGGGCCTGCCTCCCGTCGGGCGGGGTCGATTTGATCAAGACCACAGCGGGTCGCGCGACGTAGAAGGATCGCTCCGGCCCGTGACCGATGAATCTGAACTCGACACCCAGGGGGTACGGTCACAGCCAGTCGACGGCCGGGCGTCGGGGAGAGGCCGGCGGGCGCGGGAGGGGTTGGGCGGACGTGCCGGCGAACAGGTCGCCCGTTGGGCTCGCCTTCGCCTCGACCTGACCGATGGGGAGCCTGGGCGGCACGAGGGCGGTGACGGTATCGAGCAAGCCGGCGGCGTCGGCGACGCAGGCCTCGGGATCGATCTCGATGCGGCCGCCGGGCTCACCGGCGCGGTCGAGGACCGTGAGGCGGGTATCGAAGGTCGTGCCCCGGCGGGCATAGGCGCGCCCGTCGATGCCGACCGAGCAGACGACTTTTGCATCGAGACAGCCAAACGCGCGCTTCCAATCGGCATCGCCGGGGAGGCAGTTGCGCGAGGTGATGGCGGCGAGGCGTCCGCCCGGCGCCAGCATGAGGAAGGCGGACCGGAGATGACGCAGATCGGCGTCATGGCAGATACGTTCGATGCCGGGCGAGACCGAGAACGGCGGGTTCATCAGTACGACGCTCGGATGGGTTCCGGGGAGGTAGTCGGCGATGGATTCGGCGTTGTGCCGGGTGACGGAAGCGCCGGCAAACAGGCCTTGCAGAATCCCGGCACGGGTCGCGGCGAGTTCGTTCAGGTGCAACGCCCCCGCGGCCTTGGCGCCGAGCGCACACTCGGCCATCACCGCGAGCATGCCGGTTGGATGCATCGGGGATGTCGTCAGGATGCGCCAGTCCCTGGATGAGCCGGAGATCACCGTCGTTCCCGATGGTGACGATGCACCCGGCGAGCTCTTTGTGCTCGGGACGGAAGGTGGAGCGGGACTCGACGATGGCCTCGATCTCATCGAGGCGCGCTTCGATGGTCTCGCCTTCCTCGATCAGCTCGTCCGTCCAGCCCTCGTCATCCAGATTGAGGAGCTTGTCGTGCCGCGTGTTCAGGCGCTCGATCTCGGTACGCTCCTCCTCGGTCGGCTCGCCCGGCTTGGGCGAGACGCGCCCGTAACGCGCGGTCGCGTTCCAGTCGACATCGAGCCGGGGCTCGACCCACTTCCAGTCGGATTGGAGGTCGCATGCGGCAGCCTTGAGCTTCGCGGTCGCGAGCTTGCGCAAGAGCTCGGGATCGTCGAACCAGACGCCGCGGTCGTCCTCTGCGGCGAAGAGATCGCGGGTCAGCGTGCCGCCGGCCGCCTCGTAGTCCTCGATGCCGACGAAACGGGCGATCTCGGCGTTGCCCTGCACACGGTCCTCGGTGAGCATGCGCTTCACCTGCCACGCCCCCGGGCGGTAGCCCTGCTCCTTCACCTGTTCCCAGACCGCGAGTTGGCGGTCCCGGTCGGTGGTGACGGCGAACGCCATCAGCGTGTCCATGTCCATGTCGCCTTCGCGATAGGCATCGAGCAGCTCCGGCGCGGCGTTGCCGAGCCGCAGGCGCTGCTCGACGGTGCGCTCGGGCACCCCGAAGCGCGCCGCGATATCGGCGACGCTGGCGCCGGCCTCGGCCAGCGCGCCGAAGGCCTGGACCTGGTCGGCCGGGTGCATGGCGACCCGCACCACGTTCTCGGCGAGCGACAGCTCGCTCTCCCGGGCGGCGTTGTCGACCATCAGGCAGGGCACGGGAAAGTCGGTGGAAAGAACGCCGTCGCGGGCGAGAACCATGAGAGCGGTCAGGCGCCTGCCGCCGGCGATGACGGCCTAACGGCCGACACTATCCGGGCCGGGACCGAGGCAGCGGACGATGAGGTTTTCCAGCAAGCCATGGGCGGCGATCGAGGCCTTCAGCTCGTCGGAGGCGGTTTGGGCTGCCGCCGTCTTGCGGACATTGGCGGGCGAGAGTTGCAGTTGGGAAAGCGGGATGGACCGAATCACGGGTTCGGACATAGCGGTCTCCAGAATTGCGAAGGCCGCCCGGACGGCGGCCTGTCGGTGGAGGGAAGGTGGACGGCGGGGACGCCAGCTCGGGTGCCCCAGCCTCGCCCGACCGGAGCCAGGCTCGGTCTCCGGGCGGCTCGGCAGGGAGCGTGGGAGTTGGAAACCGTTCAGTCGGTACAGTGGCAGTCGAACGCGCCGGTCGCGACCTCGAAGTGATTGGCCGTCGAGTCTGCGAGGAACGGGTCGTCCCGGGCGAGCGCGGCTGCTTTCAGTCTGAAGGCGCTTCTTGCACGGCGTCCGCCTGGATGAACCTGTCTGTCACTTGACCGAACTTCACCAGGCTGCCGCTCGGGTCGTACACATACAGTTCGTCCATGCCCCACGGCGTTTCGACGACCTTACCCACATCGATGCGCTTGGCGAAATCTGCGTGCAGCGCATGAATGTCGTTCACACGGACGTAGCAGGAGGTGTTCTCGGCGACGTGCCTGTCCGTGCAAAGCCAGAAGTGGATCTCGATGTGCTCGCGGATGGCGATGCCGTAGTTGTTGTCGCCAATGTTATGCGTTTCGAAACCGAGCTTGTAGAAATAGTCGAGCGAGGTCGCAATCTCCAGCGAAGCGAGCACAGGAATGGCACGGTCGAATATGGATGTCTTATCTGGCATCGGTTCTGGCATCAGTCATTTTCCCTGCTTAGCTAATCAGTGGTGATTCTAAACCCACCCCGGTACTCGGCGTTGTCGTCTATCATTCGTTCGGCTAAGTCAAAGTTATCGGTCTGGCTGATTACAAAACGATTTGATGACCGGACCTGCAGGGAGTTCAGAAAAGTAACGTTGTCTTCCTTGCACTGGTCTGGTGTTCCCTCTTGCAGTGCCGTACGGGTTGGCGCGTGAGTCTCCAACCAGGCATCCAGTTCTGCGATTTGATCCGCCAAACCAATCTGGTTAACGTTGCGCTCTAATGTTTGATTGACGAGAAGGTGCTCGCGCCGTTTCTCGCATTCTCCCACCATCTTAAACAATTTGTTTGCGACGGTTGGGCACCAAACACCCAAGGTAATTGTCGGAGAGAGAGGTAGGTAGATCTGAATGCCGGGTACTCTAAGACCAATATTTCCATTTGGCCCGAAGTCCTTGTCGTTATGCATGGTTACCGGATTGTCAGATATCCAGAATTGATATTTTAAATCAGTATTCAAAATTATCATGGCCTTGTCTTTGAGGCTCGCGACATGATGTTGAATAGATTTAGATAGAAAGGTATTCGCCTGGAGTTTGAGTTTGTTTTCATCGCCAATCGACTTCCGTCCTTCAACTTCCGCTGGATCGCGTCCCATGCGCTCGACCGTTCCCTTTATGGCCGCGTCCAGGTCACGCAGCGACTGCTTGAAATGCGGCGTACGCAGATGTTGGGTGACAATGAATATTCTGATCCAGTCTCGGTCCCCTCCGGGGAGTTCTTGTAAACTCTCATTTTCCAAGATGTTGTCGAAGGCCTGACGTGCGTGGTCGTCCATTTTGGATAGCGAGCTTTCCATGCTGGTTTTGCCGCGCTCATGCTCAAAGTCGTAGTACTCGCGCTCGGCGACAATATTGCCAATAGACGTACGAAACGTGCGGCTCTCAAGCTTGTCAAATACATGGACTTGAGGCTCTCCGCGCTTTCGGGGTATGGCGAACCCTTTAAGCAGCACTTCTGGCACGTAATGTTGTATTTCTGCCTTGTCGTCGTTTCGGGCCATTTGGTTATTCCTTTAATCGAGCGCCGGCCGGGCCTTACCCTGGCGCTCTACTCGCAGACCACACCGTCGCCATCGCCGTCCCGCATGAGTGGATAGGCGGGATGACCACGCGGCACCGGGGCGATGCCGTGGCGCCGCGCTTCGGCGCAGGTGATCCGGCCGTTGCGGTTGTCATCCCATAGACGGGGCGCATCGATCTCGCCCGATGGCGCCACACTCGAGGAAGCAGGCAAGTCGACCGACGCTGGCGCGTCAGCACCGCAGTCATGGACCACGAGTTCGGTCGAGGAACAGGAAGAAAGCACGCTCTCTAGAGCATCCGCCTCACGGCGGTCGACGGTGAGACCGTACTTCCTGCGCACCTCGACGATGCGATGGGCGAACCAGCACCGGTTCATGGGCGGCAACCACTCCGAAGCGTCGTGATCTCGCTTGGCGTGGCGATTGAGCTCGGGGGCCGACAAGGTGAGGTTGAGCAGGTCGGCCGCGAAACGCCGACGCGTTGCGGGATCAGCGGCGCAGAGCCCGCTGTCGTGCGCTTCGGAACGGGCGACGATGTGCTCGATATCGGTCTGACGGATGCTGCCGAAGCAACGGCCCGTGTACGGGCCGTAAATCTTGCCGAGCTCCGCGACGATCTGGGGCTCCACCGACTGCGGGTAGCGATAGTCGACCTGATTGTAAGGAGAGCAGCGATGCTCGGGTGCGACCGTCAGGCCGCGCCAAGTCTCTCCGGCGACTGCGTGACCGGAGACCGTCAGGCTCAACAACGCACAGAGCACAAACGAGGCGGGTCGGTTCCAGCGTGAGCGAAAGAAGTTCATCGAGCAACCGAGGATCCAACTTGTTCAGGAACGATCGACCGCCTTCAGAAAACCCGCGTCCAGCTCCGGCTCATTCCATTTCCGGGCGACCGCCTCCCATCGAGCGATCGCATCCTGAAAGCGCGGATCGTCTGCCAACAGGTGAAACGTGTACAGCCGGTTGACGATCTGCTTCATGAGATCCCGCATCGTATCGTCTCCAAAATGCGAGACCTCGGGCCATGGGATTTTCCGCCCGTCCGCGTCGATGACCATGACATCCGAATAGTCCCCCGTTCGGGTGACGGGCGTCAGCCCGGCGTGGACGTCCTCAAGCATGGTGTTGCGGAAGCACATCATGGCCATGGCCTTGGCCAGATTAGCGGCAATCCGTATTTCGTCTTCATTCATCGGCATGCCTTAACCGCAACTCAATTCGGTGGGGGTTGGTCCGACCGCTATCGAGGTCAAGGCAATGTCTCGAAGGGGTCGACCGCCTCGATGCCGAGCGGCGCGAAGTGGCGCAAATTGCGCGTCAGGATGGTCAGGCCGCGGCTGCCGGCGGTGGCCGCGATGGCAACATCGGCAAAGCCGGCCGTGTGCCCGGCAGCGCGCGCCTTGTCCGTCAGCTCCCCCGCCAAGCGTGCCGCGGATACATCGAATGGCAGCACCCGTTCGCCATAGAGATGGAGCACGACCTCAAGCCAATCACCGAGACCGGCGGCCCGGGAAGCGGATCCGGTCCGCTTCATCTTGGCGATGCCGCCGGAGACCTCGGCGACAGTTACCGCCGACAGGAAGAGCGCATCGGAGTGCGTGTCCATCCAGTCGATCAGCTCGGGAGAGCGTTCGCGCCGGCCGGGCGCCCCGACCGACAGCACATTGGTATCGACCAGGTACAGGAGATGCTCCTAGAGCGCGACGTCCCGTGACGGGCTCATGTCGCGCGGCGGCAGGTCCCCTTCCTCCAGGGGAGCAGAGACCAGTAGCCGACCGAAGGAAGGAACATCGCGAAGGCGGTTCCATTCATCGATCCCAACGATGACGGCGCGGGGTTTGCCGTGGCGGGTGATGACGGCGGTCTCTCCGTGCGCTGCCTGCTCCACCAGTGCTGACAGCGTCGCCTTGGCCTCGCGCAACTGAACCTCTCGCATGACGACCTCCCAGAAAGAACCAATGTAGTCAGCCTAGGCCAACGTCCACAATGGGACAATGCATATAGCGATCGGAATTGGTGCCGGGCGGCCGCTATCCGTCTACCGCTCCGTGCTGTGTGTTTGCTACTTGCGTTCGGTGGGCCTACCCGGCCACGGCATCCAGGTCCTGGTCGATGCTGTCGCCGATCCGGGCGGCCGATGCCTTCACCGTATCTCGGGCCAGATGGGCGTAGCGGGCCGTGGTCTGCACCTGAGTGTGCCCCAAGAGCTTTCCGATCATCGGCAGACCCTCGCCGAGCGCAAGGGCGCGCGACGCAAAGCTGTGACGGAGGTCATGAATACGCACACCGTCGAGGCCGGCGCGCTCCCGAATGCGTCGCCAGGGATGTTGCAGGTCGGTGAGGTGTGAGCCCGGTTTGCGGCCGGCTATCACCCAGGGGTTGTCTTGATCGCGGGGCAGCGAAGCGAGGAGCCGAACGGCCGACGGCGCCAGCGGTACGACGCGTCCACCGGTCTTTGTGTCGGGCAGGTGCAATTCGCCTGCCTCCATATCGACGTTTTCCCAGCGCAGCTTCTGAATCTCCATGAGACGACACCCGGTCAGCATTAGCAGCCGTATCGCGGCGACTGCCGCACGGGCCTCTGAGCCGTCTTGCAGGATTTCATCGAGGACCTGGCCCAGGCGGGTGAACTCCTCCGAGCTGAGAAATCGTTCGCGCTTCTCTTCCTTGTAGCGCTTGACGTGCAGGCAGGGGTTGGAACCGTCGGGCCGCAGACCCCATAGCTCCGCCAAGTTGAACATCTTCGACAGGACCCCGAGGGTACGGTTGGCCTGATAGGGCCGGTCTCTCATGCCGTGATGAAGCTCGGCGATGTCGCTGCGCTGTATCTGCGTCACCCTGCGCGAGCCGATCTGGGGGTCGATGTAGAGTTTGACGGACCGGCCGTACTCATAGGCGGTGCTCGGCTTGCAATGGACCGGGACGTACTCCTCGAGGAAGCGTTCGCCGAGTGCCTTCATGGTCACGGCCTTGCGGCCGTTGTCACGCTCGGCAGCGGGGTCTGCACCACCCTTGGCCTCGGAGATGAGGGCCATGGCGCGCCGTCTCGCGGTTTCCGGGGCTACCGTTTCGTGCCGGCCGAGTGTCATCCGTCGCAGCCGCCCGTTGGCGCGGAACTGAGCGACATAGTACTTCCGCCCGGACTCACGAACGCGCAGTCCGAAACCGGGAAGATCGGCATCCCAATAGAACTGATCCCGGCCGTCGGCTTGCAGCTTGTCAACGGTTCGCTTGGTGATCTTGATCTGGGCTGGCATGACTCATAACCTGAAGGTCGTAGGTTCTAATCCTACCCCCGGCACCATACCTATTCTTGGCCCCGGTGCGCCGTGCCCAGGGGTTTTGGCTCTTTCCGACGCCTGACCGATGAGGCTCAGTGCCCGGTGTTAACGGCGGAGGAATAATGCAGCACGCGGAGCGGCTGGGCGGTCCGGTCGCGGCGGCGCAAAATTGCGCCACCTATAGCCCCTTGTCGGTTGTGGTGAGGGGCATGAGATGTACGGCGTGGAGCTCTATGCGGCGGTTCGTCTGGCGGTTGTCGACGAGGGTCTGAGCCATCACGAGGCGGGCCGTCGGTTCGGCATCGACCGCCGGACGGTGAAGAAGATGCTGAGCTATTCGGCGCCGCCGGGCTACCGGCGGCCCAAGCCGGTCCGGCGGCCCAAGCTGGATGGGTTCACCGGCATCGTCGACGCGATCCTGGAGGCGGACACGGATCCGGACGTGCCGCGCAAGCAGCGCCACACGGCGCACCGGATCTTCGAGCGGCTGCGGGACGAGCACGGGTTCGCCGGCGGCTATACCATGCAGACCGTGTGGAAACTCTGGGTGGCGGGGGATTCCGTCCGTCTCATGGCGATGTTAGGGTCCGCCATGAGACACATTCCTGGCGTTGACCGCTCTCAGGTTCTGCTTCTGCCGGAAGCAGTGGACGATTACGTGGGCCGGGATAACCCGGTCCGTTTCATCGATGCCTTCGTGGATGGTTTGGACCTAGCGGCCGCTGGTTTCGAGCGCGCCGCGGCGAAGGCGATAGGTCGTCCCGGCTACGATCCGGCGGACCTGCTGAAGCTCTACATATACGGCTATCTCAATCGGGTACGTTCGAGCCGCCGGCTGGAGGCAGAGAGCAAGCGTAATCTCGAAGTGATCTGGCTGTTGCGGCGTTTGTCGCCAGACTTCAAGACGATCGCCGATTTCCGGCGGATCAATCGGGCGGCCTTCCGACAGGTGTTTCGGGAGTTCGTGAGGCTATGCCGCGAACTGGAGCTGTTCGGACGCGAGCTGGTGGCGGTTGACGGTACACGGATCAAGGCAGTGAACAGCCGGAAGCGGAACTTCACCAAAGCGAAGCTGGCGAAGGCGTTGGCCGAGAGCGACGAGAGGTTGTCGCGTTATCTCGACCGGCTCGACGAGGCCGACGAGCAAGACGAGGGCGGCACCGGCGGCGGCGAGGTGGAGCATATCCAGGAGAAGATCGCTGCGATCCAAGGGCGGCGTGAGCGGTTTGAGGAACATCGAGACGCGCTGGCTGCGAGTGGCGAGGACCAGCTCTCTTTGACGGATCCGGACAGCCGGGCGATGTACGCCGAGACCCGGGTCGGTGTCGGCTACAACATTCAGATCGCCGTGGACGCCAAGCACAAACTGATCGCCGAGCAGCAGGTCCATAACAAGGTCAGCGATCTCGGTCTATTGGCCGAGACGGCGGTGGTGGCCCGTCGGAACCTGGCCGTCGATTGGATCGACGCGGTCGCCGACGCGGGCTACTTCAAGATCGAGGATATCGAGGCCTGCGAGAATGCCGGCGTCGTGCCGCATGTGCCCAAGCCCCAGCGCGGATCCACGGTGAGCCAGGGGCTCTTTCCCAAGGAACGCTTCCGCTATGACGGCGGCGAGGACATTTACATCTGCCCCGACGGCCAACGCCTGGCGCTACACAGCAAGCGCAAGCGCCGAAGCGATCCTGGAGCGCATGGCAGAACGATTGGCGGCCCGCCCGGAGCTGCTCGATGCGCGCCGTGAAAGCGTCGAGCATCCCTTCGGCTCAATCAAACAATGGATGGGCCAGGGTGCCTTCCTGACCCGGCGGCTGGAGAACGTGCGCGGCGAGTTCAGCATCACGGCGCTGGCTTACAACATCCGCCGCGCGATCTCGCTGGTAGGTGTTCCCGCCTTGATCGCCGCCGCGAGGGCATGAGACGGGAATCAGGCCAAAATCGAGCGCCGCACATCGATCCACGGAGGCCTGGAGCCCCTTCCACAGGGCTACCGGCGCCAAACCGCCAGATTACGTGGGATCGCCGCAAATCATGGTTACCTAAACCTCCATCCCCGCCACCCAGAGTTTCCACACGGTCTGCATGGTGAAGGACTATGTGCGTTCCCGGCGGCAGTCGACGCGCGAGGCTTTCGTTCCACTGCATCACCCGCCGGGCCACGCCCAGGTCGACTTCGGCGAGGCGGTGGTGGAGCTGCCGGGCCGGCGCGAGAAGGTTGCCTTCTTCTGCCTGATCCTGCCCCATTCCAATGTCTGGTTCGTGAAGGCCTCCCCCCGGGAGACGACGGAGGCATTCCTGGACGGCCATGTCAGCGCCTTCGCCTTCCTCGGCGGGGTTCCGCGCTCGATCCTCTACGACAACACGACCCTGGCGGTGGCGCGGATCCTGGGCGACGGCACGCGCCTCAGGACGCAGGCGTTCTCACATCTTCAGTCGCACTATCTGTTCCGCGACCGCTTCGGCAGGGGAGCAGGCGGCGGCGCTGCTCGCCGATCTCGAGGCCCTGCGTGATCTGCCGGCGGTTCCCTTCGAGGCCTGCGAGCATGTGCCGGGCCAGGTCTCGTCGACGGCCCTGGTGCGCTACCGGCTGGTGGACTACTCGGCACCGGCGGTGCACGCCCACAAGAAGGTGACGGTCAAGGGCTATGTCGACCGGGTCGAGATCGCGCTCGGCGCCGAGATCGTCGCCCGCCATCGGCGCAGCTATGTCCGCGGCGACGTCGTCTACGACCCGCTGCACTATCTGTCGCTGCTGGAGAAGAAGCCGGGCGCCCTGGACCAGGCGGCGCCGCTGAGAGGGTGGAAGCTCGATCCGGCCTTCGACACGTTGCGCCGCCTCCTCAAGGCGCGCTTCGGGCCGCGCGGCAAGCGCGAATACATCCAGGTGCTGCGCCTGCACGAAGACTTCCCGGAACCGCAGGTGGCGGCCGCGGTGCGCGACGCGGTGAAGCGCCGCCTGATCGGCTTCGACGCCGTCAAGCACCTGCTGCTGGCCCGCATCGAGAGGCGGCCCGTGCATCTCGACCTGTCGCGCTATCCGCACCTGCCCCAGCCCTTCGTCGCCGCCACGCGGAGCGCCGACTACGCCACCCCGCTGGCCGGTGGGGCCGGCCATGGTTGAGGCCCCCCGCATCCTGCTCGAACATCACCTGAAGAGGCTGAAGCTGCCGACCTTCCTGCGGGAATACGAGAAACTGGCGCGCCGGTGCGCGGCCGAGGGCCTGGATCATGTGCGGTTCCTGGCCCGGCTGGTGGAGATGGAGCTGATCGACCGCGAGCGCCGCCTCGTCGAGCGGCTTATCAAGCAGGCCGGGTTCCCTGTCGTCAAACAGCTTGAGAGCTTCGATTTCAAGGCGATCCCGGCGCTCAACAAGATGCTGGTGCTGGATCTCGCGCGCGGCGAGTATATCGCGCGCCGCGAGAACCTAATCCTGCTCGGCCCGAGCGGCGTCGGCAAGACCCATGTCGCTCTCGCCCTCGGCCTCGCCGCCTGCCACAAGGGCCTCGGCGTGCGCTTCGCCACAGCCTCCCATCTGGTCCACGAGCTGATCGAGGCGCGCGACGAGAAGAGGCTGCTCCGCCTCCAGGCCCAGCTCGCCAGGGTCAATCTCCTGATCGTCGACGAGCTCGGCTACGGGCCCCTGTCGCAGACCAGAAGCGAGCTGCTGTTCGACGTCTTCAGCCGGCACTACGAGAACGGCGCCACCATCGTGACCTCAAACCTGCCCTTCCAGGAATGGACAACGGTGTTCGCCAGCGAGCGCCTCACCGGCGCGCTGCTCGACCGCATCACCCACCATGGCCATATCCTGGAGATCAACGGCGAGAGCTACCGCCTCAAGCAGAGCCGGTCACGACGCCGGCAACCGTCCGAATAACCCCCCGCTTGTCCCCGTCGGCCCACAGCCCCCTCCCGTGGACTACGGGGACAAGCTACCACCCAGCCCGCAGTACATTTTTACGCCGCCGCGCCGGTACATTTTTACGCCGCCGTTGACAGCCCGCTAGGTAGCTCTACGCCTCCGCGCAGCTAAACCCAGTCCGGCGAGGCCAAGTACGAAAACGGCAATCGTGGTGGGCTCAGAGACTGATTGCGGCTCAAACGCAAGACTCTCGTAGGTGCGAACAGCAGGCCCGATCTGTGTGACCGCGTTAGTGGCCGGATTAATGATGAAAAGACGCCCGGGGCTGGCCGAACCGTAGAGAACACCGTTGGGATCGAACGCAAGACTCTCGTAGGTTCGAACGGTGGGCCCGATCTGGGTGACCGCGTTGGTAGCCGGATTAATGGTGAGAAGACGCCCGGGGCTGGCCGAGCCAAAAAGCGAGACCGCGTCGGCGGGGCCCGCCACGAAAGCGCCGAAGGCTGCGAGGATCCCTAGCATCGCACACTTGGCGGCACCGGAGCGTAACTGCGCGGCCATTCCGCCGAGGAGGCAGCGTTTCATCGCCAGCTGCCTACAAACCTGCCGGCGCGCGATGGTTCCCATAACTGCGCTGGGCCGAGATCATTGTTTACACACACAGAGTGCTACCTTCGCGCAGATGTTCGTCCCTGACGAAAGGAGAGCAAAAATCGCACCATCTCACATTTGTTCGCGTTTTCAAGGTGTTGGGAAGCCTCACCTCCTCACAGAACAACGCAATTGTAAGATTCCTTGACACCCTTTGACGCACCGCCTCCCAGGTC
Source organism: Alphaproteobacteria bacterium (assembly GCA_965248765.1). Taxonomy (GTDB): domain Bacteria; phylum Pseudomonadota; class Alphaproteobacteria; order VGEJ01; family VGEJ01; genus CBDFKF01. The sequence goes on along the minus strand of CBDFKF010000004.1, from coordinate 1,008,356 downwards.
ACCGCCCGCCAACCCATGAATCCAGCGGGTTTCCGGCTGCCAGCCGTTCTTTCCCGGGTGTAAAGAAACCTGACACTTTGAACTGCGCGCGGGGCTCTCTAGGGCCTCGGCATCGGGCCGCATCGCCTCGGGCCAGTATTTCAGCGGTTTCTGAGGGTTTAGGACTTTCGTGATTCCACTACCATCGCAGAAGATGACAGCCTCTCGTTTTGCCTACGACCTTCGGGAGATTGGCATAGACGATGTATGCCATGCGCATGGCGGCGCGGGACGGAGAGGGACGAAGCTCGATGGGAAGATCACGCTGATCGAGCGCGACAACCCGTACTGGGATGATCTCTACGAACACTTGCGCCGCTGAGGCATGGATCCTCGGGTCAAGCCCGAGGATGACGAGACGTGTCAGGCACGAGGATGACACGTGGGTGTGTTGGGCGTCGCGCGCCAATGCAGCGGTAGTAGGCACCGCGCGCGGCCGGCGCCTGGTCCGTATCCCGGTCTTGATGCCGCGAACCCGCCAGATCCGCCGGCGGGATTGTCGCGCACTGCCGGTGGTGCTCTCCGAATTAGCTGGAAGGCACCGTCCTGGACGGAGGCGTGTGGCGGTGTCATAGTCGCCGCCAAATCGAGGCCGATCAGGGACTTATCGAAAACCAATGGGGCTTTTTCACAGCCTGTTCACGTGGTGGCAAGAGCCGGCCTGGGGGATACGGCTCACGACGTGGCGCCGGGGCGAGCCCGTCGGTACCGACACGCTCGGCAATCGTTACTTTCACGAACGCCGGGGCGAGCGCCGGTGGGTGCTGTACAACGGCGAGGTCGAAGCCTCGCGGGTGCCGCCGGAGTGGAACGCCTGGCTTCAGCACACCGTCGATGCGCCGCCCACAGGCGACATCGAGCGGCGGCCGTGGGAGAAGGAATACGTGCCGAATCTCACCGGCACGCCCGAGGCGTATCGCCCGCCAGGCAGCTTGGCCGAGGGCGGACAACGCGACCGCGCCACCGGCGATTACGTGCCGTGGCGGCCGTCTTGAGTCTTGGTAGGCCGGAGCGGGGAATCTGATGGGCGGAAACCTCGTAGAGACGCTGGTGGGCGCCGTCGTTTTGGCGGTGGCCGCGGTGTTCGTGGTCTTCGCCGTCACGCGAACCGATGTCGGCGCCGTCGCGGGCTATGAGGTCATCGCCAAGTTCGACCGCATAGACGGGCTGTCGGTCGGTGCCGATGTGCGAGTCAGTGGCATCAAGGTGGGCACAGTGATCGACCAGCGGCTCGATCTCGAGACCTACCTCGCCGTCGTGCGCATGAGCATCGACCCGGCGGTGCTGATCCCGACGGATTCATCGGCTGCCATCGTCAGCGATGGGTTGCTGGGGGGCAAGTTCATGTCCGTCACAGTGGGCGGCGAAGAGGAGATGCTCGAGCCCGGTGATGAGATTCGCTACACCCAGGCATCCATCAGTATCGAGCAGCTCATCGGCAAGTTCGTCTTCGGCGGCGCGGACTCCGAATCAGCGGAGTGATGGGTGCCGTGGGCCGGCTCGGCCTGTTGGCGGTGGTGGGCGCGATATTGGCATCGCCGGCCTTGGCCGAACCCGTCGCGGTTTTGCAGGGCCTCGACAAGGTCACCGCACGTATCTCGACCATCGAGGCGCCGGTCGAGGAGCCGGTCCGCTTCGGTACACTCGAGATCATCGCCCACACCTGCCGCAAGCGGCCGCCCGAGGAGCCGCCCGAGGTAACGGCGTTCCTCGACATCGTTGACGTCAAGCCCGGTCAGCCGAGCCAGCGGCTGTTCACCGGCTGGATGTTCGCCTCGAGCCCGGCGCTATCGGCCCTCGAGCACCCGGTTTACGACGTCTGGGTGATCGATTGCAAAACGTCCGCGCCCGACATATCGGACGGCATCGAGTAGAAGCTGCCCTGGCGGTCGAGGGCCGCGGCAAGGGCGCTGCGGTAGAGCCCGCGACTGATCTCCACCGCGCCGAAACGGGCGAGGTGTCGGGTCACGAACTGCACGTCGAGAAGCTGAAAGCTACCCCACTTAAGCCGCGCGACCAGGTGCATCAACGCGACCTGGCTGGTGGCCGGCTCGCGGCTGAACATGCTCTCGCCAAAGAACACGGCGCCGAGCGAAACGCCATAAAGGCCGCCGACCAGTTGCTCATCGCGCCAGCACTCGACGCTGTGCGCCCGGCCCATCTCGTGGAGCTGGCCGTAGAGCGAAAAGATCTCATCGTTGATCCAGGTGCTGCGGCGGCCGGACGCCGGCTCGGCGCATGCTGCGATCACAGCCTGGAAGGCGGCGTCCACGCGCACGGTGTAGCGGTCGCTGCGAATCGTCCGGGCCAGGCGCTTGGGTACGTGGACCGTGTCGAGAGGCAATATCCCGCGCATGTCGGGATCGATCCAGTGCAGGCTCGGATCGTGGCGATCCTCCCCCATGGGGAAGACTCCGAGTGCGTAGGCCTTGAGCACAATCTCGGGTGTGAGCCCGCTCATTCTGCTCTTTTTTGTGCCAGGTACCGTTCAAGCCAGTTGATGTCGTAAGCGCCGTTCATGAAGTCCGCTTCGCCGAGCAGATCGAGGTGGAGCGGGATTGTGGTCTTGATGCCGTCTATCACGTACTCGTCGAGCGCGCGGCGCATGCGCATCAGACACTCGTTTCGGCTGGTTCCGTGGGTGATCAGCTTGGCGATCAGGTTGTCGTAATAGGGCGGGACGCGGTACCCCGAGTAGAGCGCCGAGTCGACGCGCACGCCCAGCCCGCCGGGCGCGTGGTAGTCGGTCACCTGGCCGGGCGAGGGGACGAGCGTCAGGGGGTCCTCGGCGTTGATCCGGCACTCGATGGCGTGTCCGCCATAGCGGACGTCATCCTGGCCATAGCCGAGCGGCGCGCCGGCGGCGATCCGGATCTGCTCGCGCACGAGATCGATGCCGGTGATCATTTCCGTGACCGGGTGCTCGACCTGTAGACGGGTGTTCATCTCGATGAAGAAGAACTCGCCGTCCTGATACAGGAACTCGACGGTGCCGAGGCTGCGATACCCAAGCGCCATCACCGCTTCAACGACGCGACGCCCGATCGCCTCCCGCTCATCGGCGTTCAGGGCCGGTGACGGCGCCTCCTCGAGGATTTTCTGGTGGCGCCGCTGCAACGAGCAGTCGCGTTCCCCGAGGTGGATGACCCCGCCGTGCTCATCGGCCAACACCTGCACCTCGACGTGGCGCGGACCGGTCAGGAAGCGTTCGATGTAGACCGTATCATCGCCGAAGCTCGCCTTGGCCTCGGTGCGCGCAGCGGCGAGTTGGTCGCCGAGAATGTCAGGACCGTCGACGATTTTCATCCCGCGACCGCCGCCGCCGGCCGCTGCCTTGATGAGCACGGGATAGCCGAGTTGCTCGGCGGTGCGCGCGGCATTCGCCTCGTCCTCGACGGCCTTGTCTCCGCCGGCGACCACCGGCACGCCGAGGGTGCGCATCGTCTCCTTGGCGGCGATCTTGTCGCCCATCAGGCCGATGTGCTCGGACGTCGGCCCGATGAAGGTGAGTCCGTGCTCCTCGACGATGGCGGCGAAACGGGCGTTCTCAGACAACAGGCCGTAGCCCGGGTGGATCGCGTCACTATCGGTGACTTGGGCGGCCGACAGGATCGCTGGCATGTTGAGGTAGCTCTCCGCCACGTTCGGCGGGCCGATGCAGACGGCTTCGTCGGCGAGGCGCACATGCATGGCATCGGCGTCGGCAGTCGAGTGCACCGCCACCGTCTGGATGCCCATCTCGTGGCACGCCCGATGGACGCGCAACGCGACCTCGCCGCGACTGGCGATCAGGATCTTGTCGAACATCGGGTGCGCCGGTTCATTCGAGAATCAGCAGGATCTCGCCGTATTCAACAGGGGCGCCGTCGGCGGCCAGGATCTGCGCAACCGTGCCCGCGCGCGGAGCCAGCAGCGGGTTCATCGTCTTCATGGCCTCGATGATGAACAGGGTCTGACCCTCGCGCACCTGGTCGCCGAGGTTAACGAATCGGGTGGCACCGGGCTGGGGCGACAGATACACCGTGCCGACCATCGGCGACGTCACGGCGCCCGGGTGGCTATCGGTCCTTGGCGCCGGTTCCGGTTCGGGCGATGCGAGCGGCACCGGCGCTGTGCGCGTGGTTTCGGATGGGGCAGGGGCGGCTGCTGCGGCCGCCGCCAAGGTGGCGCGGCTCACGCGGATGCGCTGCGCGTCCTGTTCCCACTCGATCTCGGCGAGACCGGTTTCCTCGAGGAGCGCGGCCAGCTCGCGGATCAGATCCTTGTCGATTTCCAACTTTGTCATCGGCGCCAGTCGCGGCCCCCAGGTTTCAGCCCGCGAGCACTTCGGCCATGGCGTCGAGCGCCAGGGCGTAGCTCGTCGCCCCAAACCCGCAGACGATCCCAAGCGCCACCGCGCTCACGTAGGAGTTATGGCGAAACGGCTCGCGCGCATGGGGGTTGGAAAGGTGCACCTCAATGACGGGTACCGCGCAAGCACGAAGGGCGTCGTGTATGGCAATCGAGGTGTGGGTATAGGCGCCGGCATTCAGAATGATCCCGGCGGCCGTGCCACGGGCCTCCTGGATCCAGTCCACCAGCTCGCCCTCGCGGTTGGATTGGCGCATGTCGATGCCGAGCGAAAGCTCCGCCGCGCGCGCCTCAAGCCGCGATTGGATATCCGCGAGGCTCTCGCTGCCGTAGATTTCCGGCTCGCGCGCCCCCAGAAGATTGAGGTTCGGGCCGTTGAGGACGAGGATCGTGTCGGTCACGGTGGGCCCCCTAACGCCGCCAAAGGGGTAACACAGCAGACAGCGGCAGGCACGCCGAAAAAGGCGCAGCGCGAGTCACCGCGGGTGCAGTCATCGAACACGACCCGCGAGGGCACAAATCGACGGCGGCTATCGGGCCGCTGCATCGTTCCCACTGTCGGCCGCGTGGCGCTCGGGCTCGCCGTCGTCCTCAGCACAGTCGCCGCTGTCGGCTGAACGCCGCAGGGCGGCTGGTTGAAAGTACCCAACGCTGGTCCCATACTCATGTGCTCCCTTTTTTGGCGCGCCGCGGGCGCCGCCGCCGCGGTCAGCCAGAGGATGCGGACTTGATTAACGTCACGATAAACGGCGAATCGCGGCGATTCGTAGACCCCATCAATGTCTCCGAGCTGTTGGATCAGCTCGATCTCGACGCGCGCAAGATCGCCCTCGAACGTAATCTGGAGATCGTGCCCCGGTCGTCCTACGGGCAGACGGTCATCGGTGACGGCGACCAGCTGGAGATAGTGCACTTTATCGGCGGCGGCAACGAGCTGAGCGCGGCGGCGGAAACGGCTGAGGCGCCGGGCGAGGAGCTGGTCGTGGCCGGCCGCCGATTTCGTTCGCGGTTGATCGTCGGGACCGGCAAGTACCGCGATTTCGCCGAGACTCGCGATGCGGTCACGGCGTCAGGCGCGGAGATCGTGACGGTTGCCGTGCGGCGCGTGAACATCGCCGATCCCAAACAGCCGATGCTGGTCGATTATCTCGACCCCGAAAAGTGGGTCTACCTGCCGAATACCGCGGGTTGTTATACCGCCGATGAAGCGGTGCGGACGCTCCGGCTCGCGCGCGAGGCCGGTGGTTGGAGCCTGGTCAAGCTCGAGATTCTGGGCGATCAGAAGACGCTCTATCCGGACATGACCGAAACGCTGCGAGGGGCTGAGATGCTGGTCTCGGAGGGCTTCGAGGTCATGGTCTATTGCAACGACGACCCCATTCTGGCCAAGCGGCTCGAGGACATCGGATGCTGTGCGATCATGCCGCTCGCCGCGCCGATCGGCTCAGGCCTTGGGGTGCAGAACCCGGTCGGCATTCGGCTCATCGTCGAACAGAGCGCGGTGCCGGTGATTGTCGATGCCGGGGTCGGCACGGCATCCGACGCCGCGATCGCCATGGAGCTCGGCTGTGACGGCGTGTTGATGAACACGGCGATCGCCGAGGCCAAAGCCCCGGTGCTGATGGCGCGCGCGATGGGCCACGCGGTCGAGGCGGGACGCCTCGCGTATCTCGCCGGGCGTATGCCGAAAAAGCGCTACGCCGATCCGTCCTCGCCGCTCCACGGCTTGATCTAGACCTGGTTCCCCCCCCGGGGCTGGCGCCGCGGACGAGGCGCTCTCTGAGCTCAGCAAGCAGGTCTAAGGCCGAGCGTACGGCGTCGACATCCATGTCCGCCGCGAGGTGCTCGGCCATGTCACGGAGCCGGTCGGTCATCTCGGCGTACGCTTGTCGCCCTTCTGTGTCAGGCGCACGAGCTGAGAGCGTTTGTGGGCGGGATTGGTGACGAACTCGACCAGGCCCTCGGCCGCCGCCTGGTCGCGCTTGGCGGCCATGCTGCGCGAGAGCAACGACAATCTGGTGGCGGCCTGCGCCGACGGTGCCGAGGCGGGCGAGGATACCACTGGCGCGCGCGGAGGCAATCGCTGCCGGCGGGCTTGCAGCCGTGCGCGATCCGGCCTGCCTACGAGCGCTTCCATGCCACACTGACCGAGGCCCAGCGCGCCGCGTTCGACGATCTCGTTCATCAGGGTTGCGGCCGCGGAGAAAGCCGGGGCGGCGGTGGGCATCGGCACGAGCATGACGGGGGAAGGCAAGGATCGGCCAGGCGTCGTCGCGCCCCCGCCGCTCATTTATCTCGGCTTGGTGGTAGTGGGCGTGCTGGTCGATGGTCGTGCCACATGCTCAAGCCGCTCAGTCGGCGCCAGCTCGATGCCGTACGCGCCGATCCCATCTGCTATGACGGCGACCACCGCGATCACGACGCCTACGTCGCCATGGTCGGCGGCGAGTATCGCCTCCACTACGACCCCGATCTACACCGCAAGATGGCCGAGCCGAACCGGCCGCGCTTCGATCCCGCAAAGATCAAGTTGAACGGCGCGGTGGGGCCGCGCGCCAGCGCCAACAACTCTCACGACGAAAAGACGCTGGAAGATGCGTTCGCGGCCTTAAGTGCCTTCGGCTTCGGCTCGCGCGACGATCCTCGCGACGGCGGTGACTACGGGGTCGGGCGATCGAACCGGCTGCGCGTCGCCATCCGCGGCTTCCAGCGCGCCAACGGGCTGGAGCCCGACGGCGAGATGACGCCGAACGGCCCGACGGCCAACGCCTTGCGCCGCATGCAGGGCGATGCGGACGGCGTATCCCTGCGCCCGAGCCCATTGGCGCCCGGCGGCACCGACGGCGAACGGCTACCCGCGACCAGCACCCGGCGGATAGACCCTGAACGCCAGGTCCGGCTCCTCCGTGCCGTGCGCGAATTGCCACCGGAGAGTCAGTTGGCGGTAGCCAAGCACCTTTCGCTCGGCGGCAGCCGCGACGAAGGACGTTCCAGCAAGTCTGTGAATGCAGTGTTGCCGGAAGACGGCGCGGAGGGAGGCATTGTTCAGACCTCAGATCGTCGCGATACGAGCGAACCGCAGCCGCGCCAGGTGATAGAGAAAGAGCGCGACGGGACTGTGATTATCAACGAGGATCTGCCGGAACCAGCCGTACTGACCGAGGACCTGCGCAACGCTCTGGACCGCAGGTATTCCGCGACGCCATAGCCAAACCCGAAGTTAAGGGAGAGAAGTGGGGAGGCTGGGGTGTGACAGCCATAGATCGAAAAGGAACTCGCGCCTATGGCCGATTCCAGTTGTTGAAGGGTGCGCTCAAGGACAGCGGATTGATGGACCAAAACGACAACTGGACCGGCAAGTACGGCATCCACAGCTTCCGCCAGTTCAACGCCAACAAAAAGGCGCAGATCGCCGCGCTTCAGGACTATTTTCGGGCCTACGAGGAGGATTTGAAGGGCAAAGGAGCCTACGACCATATCGGCCAAACAATCATCGGCATCCTAAAGCCGTTCAAGATCACCGAGGCGGGCCTTTTGGCCGCCGCGCATCGGCGAGGTCCCACCCGTGTGAAGCAGTATCTCAAACACCAGCAGCGCAGCAATTGGCGTTCGTATACGGCGGGATGGGGTTTCTGGAAGTCCGACTTCAAGGGTCTCGAAGAAGGCACGACGAGGATATTCAAGCAGATCGAGAAGCGCTTGCGGACATTCGAACATGTTCCCTACGACTAAGGACATTCTCCGAGGTGCGCCCGATGGTCTGCAAAGGTCCGCTTCGCGATGTCGAGGCAGTGGCGTGACTTCGCATGGATGAGCGGAAAAGCGGGATCGAAACGGGACCCAACGCCGCTTAGCGCCGATATCAAGAAAAGGGCTTCCCGATAGCGCCATGGTTTGGCCCTATTGGCGACATAATCGTCGGGATACAGTGAGGTCGATTCCTTACTACCCATGTTTGGGTTATTTCGGGAGGTGCCGCGATGAGGGGCGCAGCAACCGTGCTGGTTTTGGGCCCCCTTCTCCCGTCCACGACCGCGCTTCCCGTCGAGACCACCGTGCAGTTGACAGCATCGTCACCGGAAGAAGGATCGGCCTTCACCGGCGCTTGGCTGGACTGGTCGGAGTGGTCACGGCACGAGGAAAGGACGGTGTTCCTACGAGATTATCTTCTGCAAGATGACCCGTACCGAGAGGCCCTCAAGGATGGACATGCCGGCATGGACGATGTCCGAGTGGCCTTCGCCGACGTAAACGACGATGGCATCGACGAAGTGTTCTTCTTCATGGAGGCGACTTACCTCTGCGGCAACTGGCCATGCTGGGCGGAGATCGTCCAGCGCGAGCTCGCCAGGGTCAATCTCCTGATCGTCGACGAGCTCGGCTACGGCCCCCTGTCGCAGACCGGAAGCGAGCTGCTGTTCGACGTCTTCAGCCGGCGCTACGAGAACGGCGCCACCATCGTGACCTCAAACCTGCCCTTCCAGGAATGGACAACGGTGTTCGCCAGCGAGCGCCTCACCGGCGCGCTGCTCGACCGCATCACCCACCATGGCCATATCCTGGAGATCAACGGCGAGAGCTACCGCCTCAAGCAGAGCCGGTCACGACGCCGGCAACCGTCCGAATAACCCCCCGCTTGTCCCCGTGGGCCCACGGCCCCCTCCCACGCGCGGGCCGCCGCCAGCCGCGCACAGAGGGCGCGTCGCCCCGCGCGCGGGTCCTTCCCGTGGACTACGGGGACAAGCTACCACCCAGCCCGCAGTACATTTTTACGCCGCCGCGCCGGTACATTTTTACGACGCCGTTGACAGACGGGGCTGAACCGGACCAGGACGGGGCGGGAGCCGGCCGGCTTAGGCGCGCGGCAAAACGACATCGCCAAGGATGAAGCTACCGCTGAGCGGCGTTCTCGATCCGCGCCGCGACGAGGTCGCGCAGCGCGAACAAGGCGCTATCGCGGATCCCCAACTGTTCGAGGTGCTCCACCGTCTCGAACAGATAATCGGCGCACGAGCCGATCGCCCCACCGGCGCTCGCCAGCGTGTGGACGATCCGGTCTTGTGCCAGGCGACCCGCGTAGCGGCAGAACTCCCGGTTCATGACGAACGCGATCGCCGGTACCGGGCCGCGCGGTGTGTGGAGGCGGACCCAGCGCGGGGCATAGGAGCCGCTCGCCATCTCGCGCGCCCAGACGATGGCGGTCTCCTCCTCCACCTGGGAGGCGGCGATGCGGAAGGCCACGCCGCGGCACGAGCCGCCGGGCTCGAGGCCTAAGAGGAGGCCGGGCGCACTGGGCGTGCCGCGGCCGAGGTTGGTCCACAGGCAGAATTGGCGGTGATAGCCATGGAGGCGGGCGGTCCGCCGCTCGGCAAAATGGAACGCCGGATTCCAGATCAGCGAGCCGTAGGCGAACAGCCAGATGTTCTGATCCGGCGCCGCGGCCGCGAGCGTCGCCCGACGCATGGTGTCCAGCTCCGCCTCGCTCAGGAGCTGGATGTCGACGCCACTCTCGAGGATCTGGCGCCTGAGGCGCCCGGAGCGCAAGTTCTCGCGGGTGAGCTCCAAGTTCAGGCAGCGCGCTTGAGGACTCGGCCCGCTCGCTCGCCGCTCGGCGCCCCGTCGTGCCAGATCACTGTACCGTTGGCAACGACCCAGTCGATACCAGCCGCTGGCTGCACCGGATCCTCGAACGTGGCGCGATCCCCCACTGTCTCGGCATCGAACACGACAAGATCGGCGAAGGCGCCGGCGCGGACGGTACCGCGGTCGGTGAGCCCGAAGCGCCCGGCCGACAGGCCGCTCATCTTGCGTACCGCGTCCTCCAGGCTCATCAGGCCGAGCTCGCGCGCATAGTGCCCGAGCACGCGCGGGAAGGTTCCCCACAGCCGGGGGTGGGGCTTCTCATCGTGCGGGATGCCATCGGAGCCGATCATCGAATCGGGATAGCTGAGGACTCGCCGAACATCGCCCTCATCCATCATGAAATAGACCGCGCCGGCGGGCTGTAGACTATCGGCCGCCTCGCGTTCGCTCACGCCAAGCTCCGCGGCGATGTCCTCGATATAGCGTCCGGCCGCGTCCGGGCGCGCGGTCGACCAGGTGATCAGCACCTTGACCCCGTCTTCGAACAGCTCGGGCATGAGGGCCGTGGAGCCCGCCGCGTAGGGGTAGACATCCAGTCCGACGTCTTGGTGGGCACGTGCCCCCTCGATCTTCGCCAGCGTCTCGCCGGTCCTGCCGAAGTTGCGCGGGCCTGCGCACTTGTGGTGCGAGATCACCACCGGTAGCGCGGCGCGCCGGCCGATGTCGAAGGTCTCCTCGAGCGAGTCCATGACGCCGTCGTGCTCGTTCCGCATGTGGGTCACGTACAGCCCGCCGTCCTCGCTGGCGACCTCGGCGAGCGCGACCACCTCATCGGTTGGCGCGGCTGCGCTGGGTGCATAAAAAAGGCCGGTCGAGAATCCGAGTGCTCCCGCTGCCATGCCCTCGGCCAGAAGGCCGCGCATGGCGTGAATCTCTTTGTCCGATGCGGGCCGATCGACGCTGTCCATCGTTCCTACCCGCAGCGTCGAATGGCCGATCAGGAATGCCGCGTTGAGCGCCGGCGGATGGCGTTCGAGTTCCTCGACGTAGGACGCCGTGGTGGGAAACCGGTACCAGCTCTCATCGCCCAGCAGGTTCATGGGCGGCGGCGGCGGCCGGTCGATGGTGATCGGCGACAAGCTCACGCCGCAGTTGCCGACGATGACCGTGGTGACCCCCTGGCTCACCTTCATCGCCATGTCGGGGCCGGAGAGCAACGCCCGATCGTCGTGGGTGTGCACATCGATGAAGCCCGGCGCGACGATGCGGCTGCTGGCATCGATCTCGCGCTCCGCGCTCGTCGACCCGAGATCGCCGACCCCCGTGATCCGGTCACCGGCGATGGCGACATCGGCCTGCCGCCGCGATGCGCCGGTCCCGTCAATAAGCGTGCCGCCCCGAATGATCGTGTCGCAGTGGGCCGGTGGCTGATCGGACACCTGTGCTCGTGCTCCCTACCTCAGCGCGCTCCCGCTCCCCCCCCGGAGGAGTTGGGGCGCCACGCTTATCCGCGTTTGGCGACGCCCCGCGCGTCGAGCTCGACGCCTTGCTCGCGCGCTTTCTCGGCGACCTTCTTGTGCCATTTCAGCTTGCCGCCGTCGTGGCCGCCGACGATCGCGAGCAAAAGCACGTCCTCGTCCGTCTCGTTGACGAATGAACGCATCGGCCCGGCGGGTACCGAAAAAATATCCCACGCCTCCAGCACCGTGCTGTGCTCGCCGTTCGGCCCCCAGGTCACTTTGAGCTTGCCGTTGAGCGGGATGAGCACTTCTTCGGTGTCGTGCGCGTGCAGGCCGGTACCTTTACCGGGCTTCATGCGCGCCGCTGCGACGCTGAATGGGTGCGCGGCCTTGATCGGCGGCTGCAGATCCGGGTCCTCGAAGATCGATGCGCCGATGATGCTGAACAGCTCGCGCTCGTACTCAGGCACCACCGCATCGGCGAGCCCGCGTGGCAGCGCTTTCAGCTCCTTGTAGCGGGCAATGCAGTCTCTCTCTGCGTCCTCCTCGGTCAGCTCTGTTACCGTATACGGACCGGGATACTCTTCGTTGGGGTCAAACGCCTCTGCTTGGCTCATTGTCTCCTCCTTGCGCCCTCAAAATACCGCCTGCGGCAGATGGTCATTCTAGCATGTGCGTCCCTGCGCGATGTCACCCACCGGGGGACGGGAACGGCTCATCAGCGGCGAACCGGCGCAGCACGTTGCCGGTCAGGCGGGCCACGTTGTTGTCAAAATTGTTCCACGGCAAGCTGCCGCACCAGGCGATGGAGCTGAACGCGAACACCGCGCCGCCGTTCGGCGTTTCGTGGAACACGAGGTCGGCGCGAATGCGCGGATTGGCCGTCCCGATCTGGTCCGCCGTGGCGACGACCTGCTCCTCGTTCACCAGCAGATAAGAGTCCGTGAGCTCCTCCGACATGGCGACGACGAGCGCATTGGGCGGTGTACCCAGCGCGCGATCGGCAATATCGACCTCGATCCCCGCCGCGCCGCCGCCCTGCAGGCCGAAGTCGCCGATCAACTCGTCTTGGCCGATTCCGTCGAAGGCCCACGCGATCCGGGGATCGTTCGACGCCGCGGTCCGCCGATAATAACTAGATATATCAAATCCTTGGCTGATGAAACCGGCACCCGCCAGTGCTTGCGGTGCCTTGCCATGGTGGCGCCACAGGCAAGCATAATCGCCGTCGAAGCTGTGGTAGAACTCGCCCGGCAGCGAACGCCAGGCGCGCGTGCCGTCCTCGCCGCGGCGGACCTCGATGACGCCGGGCAAGGTGACGTGATAGGCGGTGTGCCAATAGAAACCGTTGCCGCCCATGTACATAAAGCGCCCGCCCTGCTGCGCGTACGCCTTCATGGCGTCCCACATCGCTTCGCTCGTGTACTCGGGGTGGGTGCCGGTTAGCACCACGTTGTAGCGGCTGAGTAGTTCGACGCCCTCTTCGTGCAAATCCTCGTCGGTGATGACGTCGAAGACGAAGCCTTCGTGCTCGAGCCAGGCCGTCAGATGCGTGTCAGCATTGTAGGCCCACAGACCCGAGCCGCCCGAAACGCAGAGCTTGGCCCTCGGCCGCATATTGACCATCGGCCGCAGCCGCGAGGAATAGCAGACGCCGCTGCCGTCCGAGTGCTCGTCGTAGAGCGAGAGGCCGAACTCGGGATGGCCAATGAGGAACTGCTCCCAGGGCTGCACTTCGATCAGGCGGCCGAGCATCAGCTCGACGGCTTGGGCGCGCGGTGCCATCGCGCCGTTAGCATAGGCCAGGTAGGAGGCGGTCGGCACGAGGTAAGCGATCTTCGCGGTCGCCGTCCCGTGGGGCGGTCGCACATAGAACGGCACGTACTCCTCGCTCTGGTCGGTGCGCAGTCGCGCGGCGTAGCTGCCGCTCTTCATCGACTTCGGCACCGTCAGGGCAAAGTCGGGCTCCCAGCCGCAGTCGTAGAGGTCGTCGTCGTGAAAGTGAATCGCGCCGTACTGTTCGGGCGCCACCGTCCAGTCGAAGATATCGCCGGTCCAGTTATAGCCGGTCATTGCACGCGTAGGTAGATTTATCACCTCACCATGCAATCCATTGGCCGTTTTGTCCCGGACCTGGGTGTTAAGTATGTCACCTGAGAAGTCCCAGGCGGCGACCACCGCACTCCGGACATCGCTCGGCAGGCGGTCCTGCAACAGCCGAGTCATCGCGCTCCGCGAGAGCGCCCGATCGGCCAGGCGCGGGCTGTCGATCTTGCCGTTGAAGTGATCGGCGGTGACGTGCCGTCCCTTCACCGTGCGCGTTATCGTCGCGGCCATCGTCAAGGGCGTGGCGCCGGCGCTCGCATATCTGAGCCGGACCGACCGGCTTGCCTCGGCGCCTGTCTCCAGGGTCGCGAACCTCTCGAACGGCTCTTGATACACCGTCATGGTTTTCGCGCTCGCATCGTACGCGGCGCCGATGAGGTACCATTCACGCTCGAGCAACGGTTTGCCCGCGCTCACGACTTTGACCCGCCCGCTGCCGTCGCCGAGCCTCAAGGCGGTGGCCCCGGCGCCGTCTATCAGCAGTTGGAAGCCCGCCTTCGACCGCGCCGACCAGTGCGCGAGGACGATCTGCTCGCCCTTGTGCGGCGTCGTCGGCCAGATCGCCGCGAGCACGCTGAAGCTAGCCAAGTCATCCAGGCGGGCGCGCGGGGGAACTACTGCGTACGAGCCTGCGTGGACATCCTGTCGGCGTCCCTCGTACTCGCCGTTGACCGGCGTGCGGACCACCACCTCCTTGAAGCCCGGCCCATCGGGGTTGGGATCGCCATTCACCACGCGCACGATGTCCGCGCGATACCGGCTCGCCGGCTCACAGCTCACCATGAAACTGATGGTCTGGCCGGGTGCCACGCCGATCTCGTCGGCATAGCCCAGAATGCGCCCAAACTGGTCCGCCATCGTCCCCCCGTTGTCAACCAGTCGGTGAGCGCCGCCTGACAGTCGCGCCGCTCAGAAGGGTTTGTCGCTCGCGAAACGCTTCAAAACGTTCGCGGTCAGCCGCGAGATGTTGTTCTTGTACTTGTTGTGCGAGAGGCTGCCGCAATAGGAGATCGAGCTGAAGGAGAAGACTCCGCCGCCGTTCGGTGTCTCGTAAAAGACAATATCGCCGTGGATGTCCGGATTGGCGCTGCCCATGCTATCGGGCGTCGAGATCAGCACCTCTTCGGCAACCAGCAGATAGAGGTCGGTCAGATCCTCGGACTGGGCCACGACCAAGGCATGGGGCGGGGTGCCAAGACCGCGGTCGACCCAGTCCACCTCGAGGCCAGCTGCCCCGCCACCGACAAGTCCGAAATCGCCCAGCAGCTCGTCTTCACCGATGCCCTCGAAGGCCCATTTCACACGGGGATCGTTCCGCGCCGCGGTTTGGCGGAAATAGGTGCAGATATCGAAGCCTTGTGCCACGAACCCTGCGCCCACGAGACGCTGCGGCGAGCGGTCCTGGAAGCGCCATAGACCACCATGCTTGCCGTCGAAGCTGTGGTAGAACTCGCCCGGGTCGGCGGCCCACGCACGGGTGCCGCCGGCGGCCCGACGTACCTCGATGACGCCCGGCATTGTATCGCTGTAGGCAATGCGCCAATAAAAGCCGTTGCCGCCCATGTACATGATGCGGCCGCCCTGCTGGGTGTAGGCATGAAGCGCGTCCCACATACGGGTGGAGGTGTACTCCGGGTGCGTTCCCGTGATGACCACGTTGTAGGGCTTGAGGACCTCGATTCCCTCGCGGTCCAGATCTTCGTCGGTGGCCACGTCGAACGCGAAGCCGAGCTCCTCCATCCAGTCGGTGAGGTGGGTATCGGCGTTGTACTGCCACACGCCTGAGCCGACCCCTGCGAGCGCCGTCATAGCTTTAGGTCGCATGTTCAAGATTGGCCGCAGCCGGGACGAATAACAGATGCCGCTGTTGTCGCTATGGTAGTCGTATTGGGATGCCCCGTACTCAGGGTTCTCGTTGAGGTGCTGTTCCCAATCGACTAGTTGGACGAGACGGCCGATCATCATCTCGGCCTTCTGGGCGCGCATGGCGAACGAGAGGTTCGCATACGCTTGGTAGGATGCGGTCGGTGCGAGGTAGAGGATCTTCGCGGTCGGCTTGCCGCGCGGCGCACGAACGTAGAAGGGAATGTAGTCCTCGTGGCCGCCGCCGCGCATGCGCGCCGCGTAGCATCCACTCTTCATCGTAGTGGGAACGGTCAGGGTGAAATCCGGCGCCCAACCCGAATCGTAGAGGTCGTCATCGTGGAAGTGAATCGCGCCATATTGGTCCGGCGCGTTGGACCACTTGCCCTCCTCGCCCGTCCAGTTGTACCCGGTCATCGCACGGGCCGGCAGGTTGACGGCCTCGCCGTGCACGGCGTACGCGGTGAGGTCGACGACTCTCGTCCCCAACATTTCTCGGGAGAAGTCCCAGCAGCCGATCAGCACTTCCTGCAGGTGGGTAGGTACCGGTGTTCGTAGTAACTGCTCCATCTCGGAGCGATCAAGAGCGCGGCTGGCAAGACGCGGGCTGTCAATTTTGCCATTGTAATGCCCAGCCGTGACGACCTTGCCTTTGTTGATTCGCTGGCAGAACGCTGCCATCACCAGCGGCCCGGCGCCTGGGCTCAGCCTCGCGAGTTTGGCGGTTGCCTGGCCGTGGCCGCGCGTATCAACCTTTGCGTAGCGTCGTTGTGGCTCCTGGTAGACGTGCACCCGCTTGGTCTTCGCATCAAAACTCGCGCCAACGAAATACCATTCACGCTCGATGAGGGCTTTGCCGACGCTGGCCGTCTCAACCTTCCCCTTGCCATCGCCGATCCGCAGCGCAGCTGCGCCTTTGCCGTCGATAAAAAGCTGGAAGCCGCCCTTGATCCGCGCGTCCCACCGGCTGATCAGGCACTGTTCGCCCTTGTCGGGCGTGGTCGGCCAGATCATGCACTGGACAGTGAAGCTCGACAGCGAATCGAGGACCGGGTGCGACGGCACTATGACCGAAGAGCCTATGTAGGTCTGTTGCTTGCGCCCCTTGTAGGTGCGATTGATCGGCGTCCGGATCACCTCTTCCTTGACGCCAGGGCCAGCAGGGTTGAGGTCACCGTGAGAGACGCGAACGATGTCGGCTCTATAGGATTTCACCCCCTCGCAGCTCACCATGAAGTCGATGGAGTCGCCGGGAACGACGCTGATCTTGTCGCTGTATCCGGTGATGCGCAGATAGGCCGCCATTCAATCCTTTCTGGTCGCCCGCCTCGCCTGGCGGCACGACGGCAGCCGCATCACACTCGTCCCCACCGACGCCCTGCGGGTCGATCTAAAGTACGAGCTCGTGACCTGTGTATTTTTTCCAGCGCAGGCGGAAGACTTCGCGCTCGGCGTCATCGATGGACGTGAACACCTGATCCTTCAGAAGCTTTACGGGCTTGCCGCGAATTCCGGTGAGCTGACCCAGCGTCCATTCTTGGAACGGCTTGGTGCAGACCAGGACGTACTTGCCCTCGAGCGGCTCGCCTCTGAAGACCATCAGTACGCGTTGCAGCTCGGGGCTGTGGTGGCCGATTGGGTTCCGCATGAACTCCTCGGCCACGTGCTTCATGTTGTGGTTGACGGTGTACATGACTCTCCCCGTTTCGCTTCCCCACGGTCCGCACGATAACCAACGGCCGCAGTCACGTCCACGCTCCAGGGCGCGTGGCTCGGCATTCAGTTCGTTCTTTCGGCTTTTATGTGTTTGCCTCGATCGGTGGTGCCCACGAGGCAGACGATGGCGCCGCTCTCGTCGCGCTCAAAGCGTATGAGCGGCTGGAAGGCATACCAATACCGCGTGTTCTTCTGAACTGCTTCGAAAGTGTCCGGCACACGCGGATCGAGGACAAAGTCTTCGCGGCCGAGCTCTCCCTGAATCCGAAGCTCAAGGCCTATATCGCTCCGCCGAACCAGCATATCCGCGCTGAGCTCGTCGCTTCGATACTTGCCAACACACGCGTCGAGGTCGCCGGGCTGCGGGGTGTCCACCGACACTCGCGTGAAGTCGTGCGGCGTGCCGCTGACCGTGGCGTTAATACGATCGGCTCCGGCATCGAACCGGAGCTGCATGTCGTAGACGCCGTGCATGAACTCGAACACGCCGGCCTCGTACTGAACAAGCGGGAATTTCCCACCATAAACGCCGGCCCGCGGCTCATCATCTTCCCACACGATCTCCATGAGTCCGCCGTTCGTTTGATCCTGGTACAGACCAAGGTGGGCGGTCATCTCAGCAGCGACCGGCGGTGCGGGCATGGGCCGGAGTCTGTCGCCGAGGTAGATATCGGCGATTCGCCGCGCCTTGTCGTGAGGGTCCAGTGCGTCGATGTTGCAGGTGATGATGATGGAAAGCCCGAGGGCGGGATAGCGCGTGAACTCGGTTCGGAAGCCCGGCAGAAGACCGCCGTGGCTGATCGCTGTCTGGCCGCGGTTGTCCCAGCGCTGGAGCCCCATCCCATAGCGCGCGGCTGTGCCGTTGTTGTACGGCATGGGATCAGCCATCTGATCGAAGATCGCCTTGCTTCCGACCTTGGGATCGGCGAAGTTGCGCTCCCACTTGAGTAGGTCCTCAAGCGTGGAAACAAGGCCGCCCTCGCAGTGAATGGGCGGGCCGAGCGCGGCGCGAGCATAATGTCCGGACGGCATCCTTAGGTGAGGCGTCGCCAGGCCTGATACAAGGTCGTGCCAGTCGCCGATAAGGCGCGTCCGATCCATGCCCAGCGGATCGAAGATGCGCTCGATCAACACCTCTGCCATCGACTTGTTCTCAATCCGCTCGACGAGCTGGTTGACTAGTAGGTAGCCAGTGTTCGTGTAGATGAACATCTCGCCCGGCGTGTAGTTGAGGTTGCGCTGGTCGAGGATGAAGCCGCGGATATCGGCGTCGGTGACCGGGCGTTCGAGTCCGGCGCCGGACCAATCGAGGATGTCGAGGAAATCCCGCGCGCCACTGTTCATGCTAAGCGCGTGCCGGAGCGTCACTCGATCCGCCCAATCAGCAAGCTCGGGATCGTGTTGGCGAAGGGTATCGGTGAGGGCGAGCTTCCCTTCGCCAACAAGCATCATGACGACCGTGACGAGGAATTGTTTGCTCACTGAGGCGATGCGGAATCGCGTGTCTGGCCCGTTCGCGATGCCGTGCTCGATGCTCGCCATGCCAAACGCGTTTTTGTGCACGACCTTGCCGTCGCGGACAACGGCTAGTACCGCGCCCGGCTGATCCGAGCTGTCCCATTCCGTGAACAGAGCGTCCACGCGTTCTGCTTCTGCTGTCATGTAGCATCTCCCGAGCCAACGCTTGTGGCGTTTGGGCCATTTTGATAGCGTCGAACCCACTGCGGCGAAACCACGGGTGGGCGAGGGCCGTTGAACCGAAGAATACCCGGGATCACCGCCAGCACGTTAGGGAGATGATGGCCATGGGCGACAAGCCGACGAAACCGACCGAAGAGATGACGTTCGAGGAGAAGGCCTACGAGTATGTCCGCCAGTGGGCGCAGTCCCGCCGCGGGTTCATGCAGGGCGGCGCGGCCGCACTAGGCGGCGCCGCGCTCGCGGGCACAGTGACCGGCGCCCGGCGCGCGTTGGCGCAGAAGTCGGGCGGTCATCTCCGCATTGCTCGCGGCCAGGAGTCCGATACGCTAGATCCGCAGAAGACCACACTTCTCGTCGCTCACGAGATCATGTGGCAGATCTACGATGCGCTGATCTACCTCGACGAGAAAGGCAACCTCTACCCTGGATCCGCTGAGAGCTGGGAGTTCACGAACGATAACAAGACGGTCGTCTTCAAGCTTCGGCCCGGCCTCAAGTTCCATGACGGAAGCCCCTTCGACGCCGAGGGGGTCGCCTGGTCGTACAATCGGCATGTTAATCCCGAGACGGCCTCGCCGACCTCGTGGATGTACGGGCCGACGGCGGGCGTCGAGGTCATGGACAGCATGACCATCGCCTACAACTACAAGGATCCGTTCGTGCCGCTGTGGGTGGGCTTGAGCTATTCCTATTGCGCGCCGATCAGCCGGGCGGCGGTCGAGAAGCACGGCGATCAATATGGCCGCAACCCGGTCGGTACAGGCCCGTTCAGGTTCGTGAATTGGGACCCCGACCAGGGCATCAAGCTCGAGCGCAATGAGGAGCACAACTGGGCGACGACCTGGTACGCCAACCAGGGGCTACCCTATCTCGATAGCGTCGAGTACGTGGTGATCCCGGAAGAGGCGACACGGCTTGCCGCGCTGACCACCGGCGAGGTTGACGCCATTTCCGGGACCGAATCGGTGCCGCCGGATAAACTCAAGCGTCTCGGCGCAACGCCAGGCATCAAGACATTCAGTCGGCCCGCCGTCGGTGTCTTTGAGGCGATGATGAACACCAAGCGGCCGCCGTTCGACGACATCCGGGTGCGCCGTGCGATCAACCATGCGATCGACAAGCAGAAGATCATTGCGTTGGCTCTTGACGGCGAAGGCAAGCCCGGGACGAGCGCCGTCGCCTCGTCGTACGCCCAATACCACCCCAAGGCGGCCGAGCTCGACTACAACTACGACCCCGAGAAAGCCAAGGCACTCCTGAAAGAAGCAGGCGTTGCGGAAGGTCAAACAGTGACGTTCCTGGGCATCGACAGCTTCTCCAATCACTTCCAAATCATTCAGGAAGATCTGGCGAAGGTCGGCCTCCAGTTGGAGATCAGTAACTACCCCGTGGCAGAGTGGTTCGCCCTCGCAGGCAAGGGCGAGTATGACATCACGTTCTGCTACTACACCTACAGTGATCCAGATCTGATCTATCCGTTCTTCATCACTGGTGGCGGGTTGAACTGGTCGTTCCACGAGAACGCCGAGCTCGATGAGCTGAACAACACGCAACGCACCTCGTTCGACCCCGAGAAGCGCAGGGAAGCGCTGCACCGCATGCAGGAGATCATCATCGATCAGGCGTACTGGGTGAATCTGTGGGAGGGCACCTACGTCGCGGCCATGAGGGAAGAGGTGATGGGGCTCGAGCTCGACGTGGTCGGCTTCCACCACCTCCAGGAGATCTGGCTGGATACGTGATTTAGTTCCAGCTCGCGCAGCCGTGACCCAACCCGTCTGGGTCATCGGTACCGGCATTAGGCGGTCCTCTTCTCCCTTCCCGGCCGTGGGGTAGGGAGAAGAGGGTTCCTTCAACGACAACGGCCGGTCTCGTGCGCTCATTGTGCGCAGGCCCGGGGTCGCTTTACCGTTGATGTCGACAATGGTGTCCCATGACCCGCGACTGCGGTCGCACGTCCGACGAGGCCCGGCAAGGTGCCATAGATGCTGAGCTTCATCGTCCGACGGTTGATCTACGCGGTGTTCGTGATCATCTGCGTGATCTTTTTCGTCTCGATCATCATCAAGTTGATCCCCGGCGACCCGGTGGACGTGATGGCTGCCGGCAATCCTGGCATCACGGAGGAAGACAAAGAGCGGCTGCGCGAGCAGCTCGGTCTGACGCGCCCCGTGCACGAGCAGTTCGCGACCTACCTCGTTGGTGCCGTGCAAGGCGATCTGGGTCAGTCGATCCGCTTCCATGTGCCGACGACGCAGCTTGTTCTGGAACGGCTGCCGGCGACCCTCGAACTCACGATTCTGTCGATGGTCTTGGCCGTCCTGATCGCCATCCCCATCGGCATTATTACGGCTTTACGTCAAGGCAGCGCGGTCGACTATGGCGGCTCGGTGATCGCGATCCTGGGTGTCTCGATCCCGAGTTTTGTGCTCGGCATCCTCCTCATTCTAGTTTTCTCGGTAGATCTCTTCTGGTTGCCATCCGCAGGCCGCGGCGACTTCCTCCCGTACGCGATATGGGAAGCGATCGTGAACCTCGACTTCGGCATCTTCTGGAAGAGTTTCAAGTACATCATCTTGCCGACGATCGCTCTCGCGTTTTCTGTCACGGCGTGGAATGCGCGGCTTACCCGGTCCGCGATGCTCGATGTCATCCGGCAGGACTTCATACTGTTCGCCAAGGCCAAGGGTCTGCCCGACCGGGTCGTCTATCTCAGACATGCGTTTCGCAACGCAATGATCCCGGCGATCACGATCATCGGCCTGCAGCTCGGGTACCTGATGGGCGGCACGTTCGTCATAGAGAACGTCTTTGCGTGGCCGGGCGTTGGAAGGCTTGCGGTACAAGCCGTGTTTTGGCGCGATTACCCGTTGATTCAGGCGATCGTCGTGATGATCGGGGGGCTGTTCGTGTTCATCAACATTGCGATCGACATCGTCTATCGCGAGGTCGATCCGAGGATTCGCTATGTCGGCAATTGAAGACGCGGCGCTCCGCCCCGCCACAACCGCTGTCGATACGGTCGTCCTTGAAGAGCACGTACCCGAGTGGCGCAAGTTCTTCATCGAACTTCGTGGCAGCGCCAAGGGGCTGTCCGGCTTCGTGATGCTCGTGGTGGTTCTGCTGGTGGTGATCTTTGCGGATGTGCTGCTACCACAGGAGCCGACCGAGCAGATCATCGCGAACCGCTTCCTAGCCCCGGTGTTCGCGGGCGGCGAGTGGGCTCACATTCTCGGATGCGACAATCTGGGGCGCGACATCTTTAGCCGGGTAATCCTCGGTACCCAGACCTCAGTCGCGGTCGGCTTCCTGGTTGTATTTGTCGCCATGGTCGTGGGATCCGCGCTTGGCGCCGTCTCGGGCTATTTCGGCGGCTTTGTCGACACGGCGATCATGCGGCTCGCGGACTTCCAGCTTTCCATACCGTTCATCCTGCTGGCCATCATCTTCATGGCGATCTTCGGGCCGGGTTTTTGGAGCCTGGTGGTCGCGCTCAGCGTCGCTATCTGGGTGAACTACGCGCGGTTGGTGCGCGGCGAGACCTTGAAGCTGCGCGAGCTCGAGTTCGTGCAAGCCGCCAAGTCGATCGGTGTCCGGGACGTTGGAATCATCGTCAAGCACATTATGCCCAATGTGTTCCCATCGATGGTCGTGATGGCAACGCTCGATGTCGCCTGGGTAATCATCTTCGAGGCGGCGCTGAGCTTCCTGGGTCTCGGCATTCAGCCGCCTACGCCGTCCTGGGGTGTGATGATCAGCGACGGCCGCAATTACCTGTTCGAGTCCGAGTGGATGGCGCTTGGACCAGGACTGGCTATTCTCATCACGTCGATCGCGATCAACCTTTTCGGCGACTTCCTGCGCGACACGTACGATCCCAAGCAAGCACAGCTTTGAATCACCGCACCCCATGACCGACGCTTTGCTCAAGGTGGAGAACCTCGTCACACACTTCAGCACGAAGCGAGGTGTGGTTCAGGCGGTCGATGATGTGAGTTTCAGCGTGGGACGCGGAGAGACCGTCGGCCTGGTGGGCGAGAGCGGTTGCGGCAAATCAGCCACGGGCCAATCGATCATGGGACTGATCGAAACGCCGGGCCGCATCGTCGGTGGGCGGATCGTTTTTGACGGCGCCAACCTCTTGGACAAGACGCCGGAGGAGGTACGCCAGATCCGCGGCTCACGGATCGCAATGATCTTCCAGGACCCGACGACCACGCTCAACCCGGTTTTTCGGATCGGCGATCAGATCGCCGAGGTTTTTCGTTATCACACGGACCTTCGCCCCGCCGAGGCAAAGGAGCGCGTGATCGACATGTTGAACCAAGTCGGTATCCCGCGGCCGGCCGAGCGATACAACGACTATCCGCACGAGTTCTCGGGCGGCATGCAGCAACGGGTCATCATCGCTTGTGCGCTGGTTCTTCACCCCGCGCTTATCATCGCCGATGAGCCGACCACGGCCCTCGATGTCACCGTGCAGGCACAGATTCTGGCGCTCCTGAGACGGTTGCAGGAGAGTGAGTCGAACACAGCCGTGATCCTCATCAGCCACGACCTCGGTGTTGTGGCGCAAATGTGCGAGCGGGTCTGCGTCATGTATGCGGGCAATCTGATCGAGGTCGCGTCGACCAACGACATTCTCGATGACCCCAAGCACCCCTACACGATCGGACTCATGCGCTCGATCCCGAGGCTCGAGGCAGACCAGCAGGAGCTAACGCCAATACCCGGTTCGGTGGCCGATCCGATACATCCCCCGTCCGGTTGCAAGTTCCATCTACGCTGCCCGCACGCCTTCGATCGCTGCGGCACCGAGCGCCCGGTACTCCGCGGTCTAGCGGGCGGGCGCCAAGTGGCTTGCCATCTGTTCGACGGGTAGTCATGAACGATCCAATGGTCACCAGCACCGCGCTAACGATCCGCAACCTGACCAAACACTTTCCCGTACGGCAGGACCTGTTTCGTAGTCTGTTCGGAGAGAAGCTGGTGGTTCACGCGGTGGACGATGTCTCGTTTCACATCGGTCGCGAGGAGACATTCGGCTTGGTCGGCGAGAGCGGTAGTGGCAAGTCGACGACCGGGAAATTGATCGCCCGTCTGATTGAGCCGACGGCGGGGCAGGTGTCGCTGGACGGCGTTGACTGGTTCGCGCTCTCGCCCAGCGAACTCAGGCGCCGACGGCGCGACGTTCAAATGATCTTCCAGAATCCGTTCGCGTCGCTTGATCCGCGCTGGACGGTGCAAAGCATCGTCGCCGAGCCCCTTGTCACACATGGTGTGGCCTCGCGGGCAGAGGTGCGCCAACGGGTGGCGGAGCTCTTGCTATCGGTGGGATTGGATCCCACCCACGCGCAGCGGTTTCCTCACCAATTCAGCGGTGGCCAGCGCCAGCGTATCGGTCTTGCGCGTGCACTTGCGCTCAATCCGAAGCTCCTGATCGCCGACGAGCCGGTATCCGCGCTTGATGTCTCCGTGCAGGCGCAGATCCTGAATTTGATGCAGGAGCTGCAGCGTCGCTATCACCTTAGCGTTCTGTTCATTTCGCACGATCTGAGCGTTGTGAAGTATGTCTGCGACCGCGTCGCGGTGATGTACCTCGGCAAGGTGGTCGAGGTCGCTGCAACATTGGAGCTTTTTCGGACGCCGCTGCATCCGTACACCGAGGTGCTGTTGGCGGCGATCCCGGAACCGACGACCAAACGGCGCACGTTCGAGGCCATTGAAGGCGAGATCCCGAGTCCGATCCACCCGCCATCAGGCTGCCGCTTTCACCCGCGCTGCCCGCGCGCTGAGTCGATTTGCGGACGTGAAGAACCCGAGTTCCGCGAGCTCGCACCGGGCCATTGGGGCGCTTGTCACTTTGCGGGGCCGCCGCCGCAGTAGCGCGGATGGAGGTCCGATCGAGGTCTAGGCGGGCGTTGCAGCCACGACTACAGTGCCCGTCCTTCAGATCCCAAAAGCCGTCACCAGCGATAGGGAGGAAAGCTGATGAGCGACGGATTGGTACATCCTTACATACCGAACGCCGCCCCTGGGCCGCGCAAGCGGCTGATGAATGAGGTTGGTGTTCGGAACGTGGCGGCGCTCTACGATTCGATTCCGGCGGACATCAAGCTAAAGCGGCCGCTCAAGCTGCCAAAGCCGATCGAATCCGAGTACGAGCTGCGCCGCCACCTCGAGGACATCCTCTCGCAGAACCAAAGCTGCCGCGATTTCCTCAACTTCCGGGGTGCCGGCTGCTGGCAACACTTCGTCCCGGCGGTGTGCGACGAGATCAACGGCCGGGGCGAGCTGCTGACGTCGTATGGCGGGTGGTCATATTCGGACCACGGCAAGTATCAGGCCTTGTTCGAGTACCAAAGCATGATCGGCGAGTTGGTCGGCCTGGATGTTGTTGGGACGCCGACCTATGACTGGGGGGCCGCCGCCGACAGCGCCGTCTTGATGGCGTGCCGAGTGACGGGGCGCGACGAGATCATCGTCCCGGCGACTGCAAGTCCCGACCGCATCGAGCAAATGCGCGGCTTTACGAAGCCGGTCGCCACGATGGTTACATTCGGTTGCGACCCGAAAACAGGTCTTGTCGACCTCGCTGATCTCCAGGCCAAAGTCTCGAATCGTACGGGGGCAATCTACTTTGAACAGCCCGGCTATCTCGGGATCATCGAGACGCAGGCGCCGAAGATCGCGAAGATCGCCAGCGCCGCCGGTGCTATGACCATCGTCGGCGTGGATCCGATCTCTCTCGGCGTGCTCGAGGCGCCCGGCGCGTACGGTGCCGATCTCGTCGTCGGCGAGCTACAGCCACTGGGCGTTCACATGTATTGCGGCGGCGGGGTCGCGGGCTTCATCGCGAGTCGCGATGAGGAGAGCATCGTTATGGAGCATCCGTCGTTCCTGATCAGCATTTCGCCCGCGACCGACCAGGGTCAGTTCGGATTCGGCGTTTCCACCATGGAGCGCACGTCTTACGACAAACGCCACGATTCGACCGACTACTACGGCACCACCCAATGGCTGTGGGGGATCACCGCGGCGGTCTACCTCTCGCTCATCGGACCCAAGGGCTTGGCCGAGGTCGGCGGAGGGATCATGCAACGGGCAACGTATGCCGCCGGTCGCATCAACCGCATCAAGGGTGTAAAGGCACCGGTCCATGCCGCGCCGTTCTTTAAGGAATTCACCGTCAACTTCGATCGCGCGGGCAAGACGGTCTCGGCGATCAACCGGGCCCTGAAGCGCCGCGGCATCCTTGGTGGCAAGGACTTGAGCCGCGAATTCCCGGCGCTTGGCCAAACGGCGCTCTACTGCGTGACGGAGGTCCACAGCAAGGACGACATAGACGCGCTGGCCGCGGCGCTGAAGGAGGCGGTGGTATGACCCGCGCGGTCGAACTCTTCCATGCGGCTCGCTGGAACGAGCCGTTGATCATGGGGATGAGCAGCCCGGGCGAACGCGGCGTCATTCCGCCCGCGGTCGATCCTGCCATCGCTAAGGCGACCGGCGACGTCGCCGGCAAGCTGCCGGCCAGCGTCCGGCGCAAACGTGCGCCGGCGTTACCCGAGGTGTCCCAGCCGCAGGTGCTGCGCCACTACATCCGACTCTCCCAGATGTGCATGGGCGCCGATGTCACCTCGGACATGATGGGCACCTGCACGATCAAATACAGCCCCAAAGTGCACGAGCAGGTTGTCCGTCAGCCTTGGGTCTGGGATCTGCACCCCTTGCAGGACGACGACTCAATACAAGGCATCCTCGAGGTCATGTACCGCTTTGAGCGGATGATGTGTGAGATCGCCGGGATGGACGCGTTCACCTTCGAGGCGGGAAGTGGTGCCCAGGGCATCTACACGAATGCCTGTCTCATTCGGAAATACCACAAGGCCCGCGGCGAGGGAGATCGGCGGACAGAGATGCTGACGACCGCCTCCTCGCATCCTGCCGATGCTGCGGCGCCGGCCGTTGCTGGCTACCGGGTCATTACCCTGATGCCAGGCCGACGTGGATTCCCTGAGGTCGGGGCCGTCAAGGCGGCGCTCTCGGAACGCACGGCCGGCCTGATGATGACCAACCCAGAGGACACTGGGATCTACAACCCGCATATCGAAGAAATTGTTGCACTCGTGCACGAGGCGGGGGGGTTGTGCGCCTACGATCAGGCCAACGGCAACGGCATGCTCGGCATCGTCCGTGCGGGCGATACCGGCTTCGATCTTTGCCAGTTCAACCTCCACAAGACGTTCTCCGCGCCGCATGGGGCCATCGGACAAGGGTGCGCGCCGGTCGGCGTCAAGAAGGCACTCGTACCGTTCCTGCCCGGACCGGTGGTCACCTTCGACGGCAAGCGCTATCGGATCACGGGCGAGCGACGCGAGGCGATCGAACGTATCCGGATCTTCCTCGGCAACGTGCAGACCATCATCAAGGCCTACGCCTGGGTCATGAGCCTGGGGCCGGAAGGTTTGAAAGCGGTCGCCGAGACCGCAGTGCTGAACAGCAACTATCTCCTCGAGAAGATCCGCAAACTCAAGGGCGTCACCATCCCCTGGCCGGAGAACAACTACCATCGCATGGAGCAGATCAGATACAGCATGGAGAAGGTGCACCAGGACACCGGTGTTGGTGCCCACGACGTGATGTGGCGGATGATCGACTACGGCGTCCAGCACTTCATGTTGAGCCATCACCCGATGCTGGTGGCGGAGCCGTTCACTATCGAGCCGGGCGAGTCCTATTCCGTTGATGAGCTGGACGAATACGTGGAGATCCTGCGGCGCGTGATCGACGAGGCGTATCGCGATCCGGAGATTGTGAAGACGGCGCCACACCGGTCTTCGGTAACCAAAGTGGACGAGAGAGGGATCGACCAGCCCGGGACCTGGGCCTTCACTTACCGCGCCTTCCAGCGAAAGCACGGCTGAGCGGTATGGGCGGTGGGACGCGTTCCCGAGCGCTGCCCACCGCCCGGCGCAGCCGCAAGCCACTTGAGCGGCCCCGCCTTGGCCTGCTCGTCAACCCGATCGCCGGCATGGGTGGCGCCGTCGGCCTCAAAGGCACCGACAGCACCGAGATAGTGGCGCGCGCCCGTGTCCTAGGGGCACAGCCCCAGTCGCCGGGCCGTGCCATCACAGCGCTGCGCGGCGTTCATGCCGTGCTCGGAAAGGAACTTGCGGTCGTAGCGGCACCGAACGAAATGGGTGCCGACGAGGCACGCGCCGCGGGTTTTGTGCCGGAAGTGGTCGGCGCGATCCGGTCCGGGGCGAGCAGTCCTGAGGATACCGAGGCCATTGCCTTGGGATTGGTCGAGGCCGGTATTGCGTTGCTCCTGTTCGCTGGCGGCGATGGTACGGCCCGGAATGTTTACAACGCGATCGACGGGAGCGTGCCGGTCGTCGGGATCCCGGCCGGTGTCAAGATGCACTCGGCGGTCTATGCCACCAACCCGCGCACCGCTGCCGACCTGGTGATCAATTTTTTCGATGCGCGTCTCCCGCTGCGAGAGGTCGAGGTCATGGACATTGATGAGGAGGCGTTTCGTCGTGGCGCCGTCTCGGCCCGGCTTTATGGCTACCTCAACGTGCCCTTCGCCCAGCATCTCCTGCAGGGAGCAAAAATGGGGCAAGCCGCCACCCACGACGTGGTGCTCGCCGCGATTGCGGCGGACGTCGTCGATCACATGCAACCGGGCTGCCTCTATGTCCTCGGGCCCGGTACGACGACGCGGGAGATCGCGCGGCGCCTCAAACTGACGAAGACCCTGCTTGGTGTCGATCTCGTGAAGAACGGTGCGCTCGTTGGTGCGGACGTCATCGAGGCTGAAATCCTGTCGGCGGTCGCGGTGAGCGAAAGGGCCCGAATTGTCGTGACGCCGATCGGGGGCCAAGGACACTTCTTCGGGCGCGGCAACCAGCAGATCAGTGCCGCCGTCATCCGGCAGATCGGCAAGGGCAACATAATCATCGTCGGCGCGCCGGAGAAGCTTACCGCCCTTAGCGGAGAGCTTCATGTCGATACGGGCGATCCCGAGGTCGATGAGATGCTCTCGGGCTACTGTCGCGTCGTAACCGGCTACCGCTCCGAGACCGTTTGCAGCATCACCGCCTGACGGCATACGCGAGACCGCCCTCGGCAGTGCTGCGCTTGACCGACATCCGGCGTGGGCGGCAGGATCGCGCGATGGCGAACCAATCGTCCGCGGCGCCGACCGAAACCGTTAAGCGCATCGTTGTTGCGCTCACGGGGGCGACTGGCGTGGTTATCGGCGTGCGATTGATGCAGGTACTCGCGGAGGCCGATGCGGAGACCCACCTCATCGTGAGTAAATGGGGACAGCAAACGCTCGAGCACGAGACAACACTCTCGCTCGATACCCTTCGCGCCCTCGCCACTCGAGTCCATCCCCCCGGCGACATGTCGTCGTCCATCTCGTCCGGCTCGTTCCCCGTCGACGCCATGGTAATCGCCCCGTGCTCGATGCGGACGCTGGCAGCGGTTGCGCAGGGGTACGGCGATAACCTTATCCATCGCGTGGCCGACGTGACGCTCAAAGAGCGGAGGCCACTGATCGTTGTGCCGCGCGAGACGCCGCTGAACGCGATCCAGCTTGAGAACATGCTGAAGCTCGCGCGGCTGGGTGTTTGCGTGCTGCCACCGATGCCGGCGTTTTACAACCACCCGCAGACTGTCGAGGACGTCGTCGATCACATTGTCGGCCGTATCCTCGATCAGCTTGGGCTGCCCGCCGCGTTCGCCCGCCGGTGGGCGGGTGAGATGCGGCGCTCGGGTTGATTGTCGCACGCGCGTCCTTGACCGAACACTCCGTTCAGCCCTAGCCTCTGCTGATCGTCACGCCAAGTATGGGAGGGAGGAAATGACCGACAAAGTTCACGACATCAAAAGACCATGCAGGAGGTGCCTCTTCGTGGTCGGATGCTCGAGCTCAGTCGTCGTCGCGTATTGAAGGCGACCGCGGCCTCGGCGGCGGCGCTCGCGCTTGCGTGGGACCCCGGCGAGGTTCGCGCAGACGTCTCGGGCGCGGTCAACGTCTACGCCGGTTCGGGCAAACGCTGGGACGGCTCAATGCGGACGATTGCGCCGCTGTTTCAGAAGAAGTTCCCGAACACCACTATCAATTTCACGGCTGATCCAATCGGCGAGATCTACACCAAGATCCCGGTGATGATGAACTCGAAGGTCGACACCTTCAACGTCATATACACCGACTTCGGCCAATGGCCGCAGCACTACTCGACCGGATCGATGGTACCGCTGCAATCTTACGCCGACAGCGATCCCGAGTGGGCGGAGGACTACTTCACCGACGTACCGTCGGCCATTTGGCGGCTCTACCGGATTCCGGCCACGGTCGATGGCGAGCTGTACGGTTTCTGCCCCGATGGCAATGCGATGATGCAGTTTTATCGCAAGGACGTGTTCGATGCGAAGGGCATCAAAGTGCCCGAAACTTGGCCTGAGGCGATCGAGGCCGCCAATGAGGTCCACAATCCGCCGGATCAGTACGGCTATTGTGCGGCTATGGGGCGGGGGATCTGGGCCGGCTTTGAGTTCTATGCCGCGCTCCTCTCCTTCGGCAGTCAGTGGTTCGACAAGTTGGAGCCCGGCTTCTTCAATCCGGACTTCGCCAGCGATGCCGGCTACAACGCTCTTCGCGTGTTGCTGGAGTTGGACAAGTATGCCCATCCGGTGACCCGCAACGCTGGCGAGGACGAGGTCAATACCGCCTTCGCCAACGGCAGCGCGCTCTATGGCCCGCTGACCTGGGGTACGGCCAACCTCAACAACCCCGACTTCAGCAACTTCCCCGACGAATGGCACACGGCCCTTGCACCGCGGGGCGACACGCCGGAGGGTGTACATCGACCGTTGATGGGTGGGCTCGGCCAGTTCCTTTGTTCCTGGGCCTCCGATCACGATGCGGCGTGGGAGTGGGTTAAGTTCCTGAACTCGGGCGATAAGACAGATCCAGAGATCGGTCGTCTGTTAGTCGAGGCAGGGGGTCAGCCCTCGCGGATCTCGCTCCTGGACAAGTACGAACCGATACGGAACTTCTTCACCGGGCTCAAACAGTCGGTACCGGTCGCAGTCCCCTACGTGCCGTCGATTCCCGAGGCCAACTCCCTGGTTCAGGGGATTGGCGAAGAGGCTGCAGATGTCCTCAATGGCGAAAAGGACATCGAAGAAGGCCTCAAGGCCATGGACAAGCGCGTCCGTCGGGTGATGGAGGACTCCGGCTACTACGACTAAGACGCGACATCTCAACTCGACCAGCCCCGGCCGCAACGGCCGGGGCTTTTCTTTGTCCGCAGCATTTAAGAACCCGGTTGTGGCTCTCGTTCGGCAGGGCACGACTTGACCGCCACCTGTCGCCAAGCCTAGCCTTTTCTGGCGTTGCTACCGTGAACCGAAAAAAAGACCTAGGAGGGGAGATTATGACCGACAAATCGGACGACATTCTCAACCGGACGTTAGAGGAAACCCGGCAGGATCGGATCACCCGGCGCCGGATGATGCAGACGGCCGCAGCCTCGGCCGCAGCGCTAGCGGCGACCTGGAAGCCGAGAGAGGTGCGCGCGGACGTTTCGGGCTCGGTGAACGTTTACCTATCGTCGGGCCTGCGTTGGGAAGGCTCGATGCGCGCGGCTTATCCGCTGTTCAAGGAAAAATTCCCGAACATCAATGTCGACTTCGTCGGGGAGCCGATCGGCGATACGTTCCCCAAGATCAACGTGATGATGGAGTCGAAGATCGACACCTTCAACGTGATCTACACCGACTACGGCCAGTGGCCGAGCATGTACGCGAAGGGGGCGCTGACGCCGCTCCAACCCTTCGCCGATCAGGACCCCGCGTGGATCGAGGATTACTTGAACGACGTGCCGCGGGAGATCACCAAGCTCTATCGCGTTCCGCCCGAACAGGACGGCGAGCTGTACGGCCTGACACCCGACGGCAACGCTAACTTGGCCACGTATCGCAAGGATGTGTTTGACAAACATGGGATCGCGTTCCCCACGACCTACGATGAGTGGATCGAGGCCGCCAAGGAGTTGCACGATCCCGAGAACGGGGTCTACGCTTACTGTGCTTCGTTACAACGGGGCGCCTGGTTCGGTTTCAACTTCTGGGCCACGCTGGCCTCTCACGGCGGCGGTTGGTTTGACAGGATGGAGAAGGGCTATTGGAACCCGACCTTCAACACCGAGGCCGGATATCACGCTCTTAAGGCCATGAAGGGCTTGCAGGCTTACGCCCATCCGGTCACCGCCAATGCCACCGAGGATGAGACAAACCGCGCCTTCGCCAATGGCAGTGCCCTTTTCGGTCCCAATACCTGGGGTACCGCGGTCCTGAACAAGCCGGACTTTAGCCAGTTCCCCGAAGACTTTCACTGGGACGTTCCGCCGCGCGGCACCAATCCCGAGGGCGTTCACAAGGCGCTGACAGGTGGTCTTGGCCAATTCATTCCGCCGTGGAGCAAGGACCACGAGGCGGCTTGGGAGTGGATAAAATGGGTCAACTCCGGTGATATGACCGATCCGCGTATTGGCCAGGCGATGATCGAGGCCGGCGGTCAGCCGTCGCGCGTTTCGCTCTTGAAGAAGTACGGCGAGGAGCGGAACTTCTTCAAAGGATTGGCGAAAGCGATTCAGGTCGCAACGCCGTACCTGATGCTGGTGCCTGAGGCCATCCCGCTGGTCGTGGCGTTCGGCGAAGAAGGCGCCGATTACGTCAACGACCAAAAGGACATCGAGGATGCATTGAAGGCGATGGACAAGCGCTGTCGCCGGATCATGGCGGACTCGGGCTACTACGACTAACGCCGACGGTCGCGCAGTGAAAAAGGGCCCGGCCGCTTCCACGGCCGGGCCTTTTCATTCGAGTGGGGAAACGGCAGGCGTCGGGTTAGTGCCGGCGCAACCGCTCGCGCGCCAGTTTCTGCGCCTCTGAAATTTCGTGCTCGCTCATGTCGTGAGCGATCTCGCAGCGCACGCGCCGCGCTTCTGCAATGCCGCGCATCGCCGCGAGGTTGAACCATTTGTGGGCAGTGACCAGATCCTGCTGGACACCCTGGCCGATCGAGTACCTCAGACCTAGGCGGTACTGAGCCTCGGCCACGCCCTGCTCGGCGGCATCCTGGTGGTTGCTCCCGAATGCTTCGTCGACCTGAACCATAACGAACCCCCTCGTGTGATCGTCCCGCGGGACCTGCGCGCAAGCATCAGCCGCGCCGTCCCCTTTCCGATTAGAAATTTAGGGCCGCCGTTGGCGCGCGGCAGCTTCAAATGGGGTTGAAAAGCGTGACTGCAGTTACATCGGGATCACTATTTCGGTCTCCCGCAGAACCGATGCGGCGCCGTTCGCACGTAGGCGCGAGAGAAGAGGTGCGCGCGCCTCTGTGGTAACCTGTGCTTTCAGTGTTCGGGGGATTGCTGATGGCGACGATTCAACGCGTTACGCTGCCGGAGCTGCGCGCACCG
Source organism: Alphaproteobacteria bacterium (assembly GCA_965248765.1). Lineage (GTDB taxonomy): Bacteria > Pseudomonadota > Alphaproteobacteria > VGEJ01 > VGEJ01 > CBDFKF01. The sequence continues at coordinate 975,037 of CBDFKF010000004.1, read as the reverse complement.
GTGAGCCACTATTGCCACGTCGTGCGGACAGGAGACCGGATATGGGTGTCCGGTTCGGTCGGCGTGAATCCCGACGGCTCGATCCCCGAGGACGCCGTTGATCAGTTCGACGTTGCGATGCACAATCTCGATGCGGCGCTTCGCGCGGTCGGCGGCCGGCCCGAGCACGTTGTGAAGGTCACCCTCTTCCTCACCGACATCAACGACCGCCCGCGCATCAACCCCGCCCGCGAGCGCTACTTCGGCGAGCACCGCCCCGCCTCAACGCTGGTCGAAGTCTCGGCGCTGGTCGCGCCCGAGATGAAGGTCGAGATCGAGGCTGAGGCCGCCGTCCTCGATTGATCTTGGCATGATGATTTCGAGCCAGGTGCTCACCGATCTGGTGACGCGAATCTTTCTCGGCGCCGGCAGCGAACCGGCCGAGTCCCAAGCCATTGCCGACAACTTGGTCATGGCCAACCTCATGGGCCACGACAGTCACGGCGTTCAGCTCGTGCAGCGCTATGTGCGCAATGCCCTTGGCGGGCAACTCACCGTTGGCGGCCGCGCGGAGGTGACGCATGACAGCGGCGTGTTCCTCCAGATCGATGGCCACATGGGTTATGGCCAGGTCGTTGGTCGCGAGACGATGGAGCTGGGCATCGCCAAGGCGCGTCAACATGGTGCGGCGATCGTCGGCCTGCGCAACGTTTATCACCTCGGGCGTATCGGGGCCTGGGGTGAAATGGGCGCAGCGGCCGGGTTCATCTCGATCCACTACGTGAACGCCGCCGGTCACCCGCCGCTTGTCGCCCCCTTCGGCGGCTCGGATGCTCGCTTCGGCACGAACCCATACTGTACGGCATTCCCCGCCACCGACGGCCCGCCCGTAGTGCTGGACATGGCGACCAGCCGCATCGCTCAAGGCAAAGTCGCCGTCGCTCATAACAAAGGCGAGCGAGTCCCAGAGGACGCTTTGATCGATTCATCGGGCCACCCGACCGACGACCCGTCGGTGATGTTCGCTGTACCCCCCGGGGCGCTGCGGCCAATCGGCCACCACAAGGGCTATGGCCTCGCAGTGGTCTGTGAGCTGCTAGCCGGTGCTCTCACCGGCGCGGGCACGGCCAAGGTCGAACTGTTTGGGCTCGATACGATTCGCAACAACATGCTCACCATCCTGATCGACCCGGCCGGTCTCGGTGCCGGCGAGGCCTTTGCTCCTGAGCTCGACCACTTCACCGCGTGGGTCAAGGCCTCGCCCCCCGCGCCCGGGGCGGACGGAGTGCTGGTGCCGGGGGACCCGGAGCGCAAGTCGCGCGCCTCGCGCGAGCGCGACGGTGTTCCCCTCGATGATGAAACCTGGCGCCAAATCATAGAAGCGGGATCCTTGGTCGGCATGGCTCAGGATGACTTTGCCAGCGCGGCGTGCTGAACGCCGAACACGGGCATCGGTCTATTCCGTTCCGCCGCCCGTCGGTCCTGCTTTTCCTATTAGGGCACGAGCTTGCTACAGCCGCCGATCGCCGAGGCCTCGCAGTAGAACATCTCACCATTGGGCACATCGAGCCGCCAAACGAAACCCGGCCGTGCATCGGCGACGATCATGAAGCCGGGGCGCGCGTCCGTCTGCGTCCTGGCAGGCTGGCTCGTCCACATGATGGCGCCGGCGATCAGTGTGGCAGCAAGGACGATGGCGGTGCTGTAGCTCATGTAGGCCTCCTCGGGGGCTCGTTGTCCTATGATGGCGGAAGGTAGCACGCAGGGAAGCCGATGAGCCGAGTCCCCGATCTTTCGATCAACGATATGAATGAGACGCAGCGCAAGGTTCACGATGAGATCGTGGCCGGACCGCGGGGCGGTGTCGGCGGCCCGCTGAATGTGTGGCTGCGCAGCCCTGCGCTCGCCGACCGGGCCCAGAAACTGGGCGAGTTCGCGCGCTTTCAAAGTTCGCTTCCGCCCCGCCTGTCGGAACTTGCGATCCTTATCACCGCGCGCCATTGGAGCGCTCAATACGAGTGGTTCGCCCACGAGCCTATTGCCCGTGAGGCGGGACTAAAGGACGCCATTATCGCCGCTATCAAGGCGCGGCAGCGCCCTCGGTTCGAAGCAGCGGACGAGGAGGCGGTTTACGACTTCAGCGTTCATCTTCACCACGATCGGACCGTCGATGAGGTCACCTATCGACGGACGGTGGCCGTGCTCGGCGAAGCGTCGGTCGTCGATCTGGTCGGTATCCTTGGTTACTACGTCCTGGTTGCCATGACTCTCAATGCTTTCGAGGTGCTGGTGCCCGACGGTATCGCCCCGCCACTTGACGACTGAGCGCTGAGGAGGAATCCGGTGCCAACGATCTACGAAAGCCTCGGCGTGCCCACGATTATTAACGCCAAGGGCCCATCCACGAGAGTCAGCGGCGCGGTGCTGGCACCAGAGGTCGCGGCGGCTATGGGGGAGGCATCGCAACACTGCGTCGACATGGCCGTACTGCAAGGGCGTGCGAGCGAAATCATTGCCGAGATCACCGGCGCGGAAGCCGGTTTAGCCACCTCAGGAGCAGCCGCCGGGCTGCTTCTCGGGACTGCAGCGTGTGTCACCGGACTCGATCCCGGCAAGATGAACCGCCTGCCCGATACCACCGGCATGAAGAACCAGGTGATCATCCCCCGCAGCCACCGAAACTTCTACGACCACGCGGTGCGCGCCGCTGGTGTGGAGCTAGTCGAAGTGGGCATCTCCGATCGCTTTAGCGGCGCGGGGGTGCGCGACACCGAGGTCTGGGAGATCGAGGACGCGATTACCGACGCCACAGCGGCGGTCCACTACGTCGCACAACCCTATGCGGCACCACCACTGCCCGCCGTCACTGAGGCCGCGCATCGGCGCGGCGTGCCGGTGCTGGTCGATGCCGCCGCCCAACTCCCCCCTGTTGAGAACCTGCGGCAGTTCACTGCCGAAGGCGCCGACCTGGTGGCTTTTAGCGGCGGCAAAGCGATTATGGGGCCGCAGGCCTCCGGTGTTCTGTGCGGCCGCCGCGACCTCATCGCCGCCGCAGCGCTCCAGAACCTGGACCTCGACTACTACTACGAGCTGTGGGACCCGCCCACCGCACTTGTAGACAAGAGCGAACTGCCCGGGCTGCCGCAGCACGGCATCGGACGGAGCTGCAAGGTTGGCAAGGAGGAGATCGTGGGTCTGTTGACCGCCTTGCGCATTTTCGCCGGCGGCGGTTGGGCGGCGCGCGATGCTGAACGCCAGAAGTTTGCAAAGACTGTGTTCGATGGGTTGGGCGGCATCAGGGCAGCGGTGACCCTCATTCCCGACTGCAGTCGCCCGGGCGTTCCCGGTGTCAGCCTCGTCCTTGACGATGTATCGGGACTGGATGCCTTCGAGTTGGTGCGGCGCCTGCAGAACGGCGCACCCTCCATCCATGCCGACCCGACATGTGCCGGAGATGGTGTTGTGAGATTCGACACCATGTGCCTGAGACCCGAGGATCCGCCGGCGATCGTCCGCCGCGTTCGCGAGCTGCTAGAATGATCTGAGCGCTGGCATTGGCGCTAGCCGCTGTCGAGACACAGGAGACTGCCCCGTGGCGGGAAGGCTTTCGGCGTCGGCCGTCGCCCAATATGAGCGCGACGGGTTCTATTTCCCGATCCCGGTCATGTCTGTTGCTGAGGCAGGCGGCTATCGGGCTTGCCTCGAAGGCTATGAAGTAGAGACCGGCGGTCCGATCGCGGGCAACCGTCGCCACAAGCTCCATCTATTGTTCACGTGGGCCAACGAGCTTGTCCGGCGTCCCGGCATTCTCGATGCCGTCGAGAGCATCATCGGGCCCGACATCATCTGTTGGGCGAGCAACTTCTTCATCAAAGAGGCCAACGATCCGGCGTTCGTCTCATGGCATCAGGACTCGACATACTGGGGCCTCGAGCCAACCGATGTCGTCACGGCCTGGGTCGCGTTCGGTGATGTGCCGGTCGAAAGCGGCGCGATGAAGTTTCTTCGCGGCAGCCATAAGCTCAACCAAATCGCACATACCGACACTTTCGACGATAGCAATCTTCTCACCCGCGGCCAGCAGGTGGACTTGGAATTCGACGAATCGAACGCCGTTGACGTCGTACTTCGGGCCGGCGAGATCTCGCTTCACCATGTTCGACTCGTTCACGGCTCTCACCCCAACCAAACTGCCCGCCGGCGCGTAGGCCTTGCTATCCGCTACATCCCGCCGCATGTGCGCCAGGTGAAACTGCGCGATTCTGCAATGCTCGTGCGCGGCCACGACCAGTACGGACATTTCGATTGGGAGAGTCCACCCAAGGCCGATCTCGATGAGGCCGCCATCGCATGTCACGAGGATGCGATGAAGCGGCAGATCGCTGCACTGTATTCCGGGACCGATCGGACCGAGATGCGCAAGTAGCGGCTTGGCAGCTGGCGTGGAGCGTGTAGCCCGCATTCTCGGCGCCGCTGTCCTCGGTATCGCGTTCGGCTTTCATGCATCGATGAGTGTGGCGCGGCCCGTCGATCTCGAACTCCTTCTCGCCGTTGATGTGTCGCTGAGTGTCGGTTTTCACGAGTACCTCATGCAGGTGCGGGGTCTCGCCGCCGCCTTCCGCAGCCCTGAGGTGATCGGCGCGTTGGGACGTACCGGCGACGCCGGCATCGCCGTCAGCGTGGTGCAGTGGTCGTCGGCGGACCAGCAGGAGATGACGCTGGGCTGGACCCACATCGCCGATGAAGCTTCGGCACGCCAATTTGCCGAGCGAATCGAAACGATGCCGCGGACGATGCTGGGTGGGAACACAGCGATCGGCTCGCTCGTTCGGGCAGCATTGCTGATGTTCCGCAACAACGGTTTCGAAGGCGCGCGGCGGACCATCGACATCTCTGGCGATGGCAGTAGTAATCAGGGCCTTCTCCCGAAGATCGCCCGCGACCGCGCCATCGTTGAGGGCGTGACCATTAACGGGCTAGCTATCCTCAACCAAGACCCGCGCCTCGATGAGTATTATCGCGAGAGCGTCGTCGGCGGTCCTGCGTCGTTCGTGATGTCGGCCAAGGATTACCGCGACTTCAGTGGCGCCATGTTGGCCAAGCTGATCAACGAGATCGGCGGGCTGCCGGCTTGCCGGCCTCGACGGCCGTCCGGCAGTGGTCCGCACAGATCGTGCCCTAAGGGCCAGTCTGCCCCAAACTTCCGAATTTCCTTAGTCTCCAGGCCTACTTGGCCCACTACAATGCAAGGTTGTAGATAGGCGATTGAATCCCTCGATCGGCTATGCGGAGATTTGACGACCAATGGTCAAGGGCAACGCGACGATTCGCAGCGCATCTCGAGTTCTAATTGCGCAACACGGCGCCGAGGCTCCGCATCACGGCACAATGATCGCCGAAGAGTGCCTTGCTGTCGGCGATTGGGAAGGGCGGGCGGTGTGGCTCCAGATCACGCGCGCCGTCGAGACCCTTCTTTTCGGCGATCTGCATCCCAGCTTGGTGCGCCACTAGACCAACCGGGCCTGGTTAGGTATGACCAGACAGGCCGGGGCTCGTTGTATGCGGCCGCGCCATTACCGCTCGGGGCATGAGGTGCTTGGCCGCCTCATCGTTGAGTCAGCTTGATTTCGATGCGACGGTTACGCCGGAAACCGATCTCGTCGTTCCGTGTATCGATGGGATGATGTTGCCCGAAACCAGCGGCCGCCAATCGTTCCGGTGGGACTCCCTGGTCGATCAGAAATTCGACCACCGCCAGCGCCCGTGCCGTCGATAGCGCCCAGTTCGAAGGAAACACGGCGGTCCCGATGGGCCGCCGGTCAGTGTGCCCGTCGATCCGCAACACCCACTGCAAATCGACCGGAATAGCCGGTGTTATCTCGACGAGGGTCGCGGCCAGCTTGGCAAGCTGGATCTCGCCGTCGGCGCCCAAAGTGGCCGAGCCTGTCTCGAACAGAACCTCCGATTGGAACACGAAGCGGTCGCCAACGACACGAACGTCGGGCCGGTCCCCAAGCGTCTCGCGGAGTCGCCCGAAGAAGTCCGAGCGATGGCGCGAGAGTTCGGCGACTTCGGTGGCGTGAGTCTGAGCAAGGCGCTGTTCGAGCACATCAACCCGTGACTTGCCTTGTTCGGCGTCTAAACGCGCGGTGTCGAGCGCGGCCTCGAGGCGCCCTGTTCGTTTTTGCAGGTCCTCTACCTCGACCAGCAGTGCATTGACTGTATCTTGGGCCTCCTCGCTTAGCTTGCGTTCTACCGCCAGTTCTTCCTCGAGCCCGCCGACCGACTCCGTCAACGCGACAATCTGTCGATCGCGCTGCTTAATCCCAGCTTGGGCGTCCGCCAGTCGCGCCTCCTGAGTGGAGAGCTGGGCGTCGACGGCGCCGGCACTGTCCAGCAACTCCTGTAGCTCACCTGCGAGCTGATCGCGCTCGGCCCGCGTCGCTGCCAGCTTCTGTTCGACATCGTCGCGCGCCGCCTGAGCGTCCGTAAGTTCCTGCGACAGCGCGCCGATCGTCTGCCTGCGAGATACGTTGGTGGTCTGCGTTTCACCCAGGAGCGCCAGCAGCTGATCGACCATCTCGGCGAGCTCGGCTATTTGCTGATCGCGCTCCTGCAGCGCAGTGAGCCGGGCCTCGGTGCGGGTGGCTAGGTCGCTGGCATCCGCGGCGATCCCAGGTTCGCCCGCGCCCTCTGTTGTAGTGGTCTCGGTGGCCGCCTCTTGTGCGAGTGCGTCGCTAATGCCCGTCACGAGTACCAGCGCGGCCACGAACGCCGCTGAGCGCAGCCGCCCCCGCTCCCCGTGCCATCGCCGTTGCCGGTTCATGACGGGACTCTAACACCGACTGCCCGCGCAGTAGACGCGTTGGCGTCGATGACCGGGGGCCCGACCAGAATATTCTGTGGAATTCGCTTCGCGAACGAAACGCCTCCGATCGTCGCGCCGGGACGCTGATTGCGAAGCCCGTCGCCGAGATCAGCGCTTTGTCCGAAGCGGTCCCTGTGGTCGGGCGCCGAACACATTTCCTGTCGGTTTGCTTTCGGTCGAGGTGTCCTAATCGCCGTCGCTGCCGGCTAAATCGGACAGTTTTGTGACTCCGGTCACATCAATACTCGACCGCTTCTCTAGCCTGTGACAACAGGAGGCAAGGCCGGTTCTTTGGTCTGAGAAGTCTGCCTCTCAACGGGTTTGAGGTGTGCATGTCCGGTCTTAAGAAGTTTGATTACGGTTCCGGCGCTTGCCGGAGGCGCCTGGTTGGCCGGACAGGTTATCACCTCGGGGCCAGCGCCAACACCGGAGGTCCTTCCGTCTGTCACTAACACACGATATGTCCGGTTTATGTACCAGACGATCTGTCCGGATTTAGAAGCTCTCCAGGCTATGGAGGGTTTGGATGCGCCGGACAGAGCAGTTGCAGGGACTGAGATTGATGAAGTTCGAGGAGGTTTACGGCCGCACCCATCGGGGTTGCTTGAGCCAAGCCGAGGCGGCGGAGGTTCTCGGCGTTTCAGAGCGCACCTTCCGGCGCTGGCGCGACCGCTATGAGGCGGACGGCGCGGAAGGGCTCTACGATCGCCGTCTGGGCCGGGTCTCGGCGCGGCGCGCGGCGGTCGACGAGGTGACGGCGCTGTTGGCGCTGTTCGACACCCGCTACTGGGACTTCACCGCCAAGCACTTCCACGAGAAGCTGGTCGCGGACTATGCCTTCAAGCGCAGCTACAACTGGGTGCGGCTGAGCTTGCAGGCCCATGGGCGAAGACGGGCGGCGCCCAGGCGCGGGGCGCACCGGCGCAAGCGGCCGCGCCGCGCGCTGCCCGGCATGATGCTGCATCAAGACGGCTCAAGCCACGCGTGGGTCCCCGATCAGTGGTGGGACCTGATCGTCACCATGGACGACACCACCAGTGAGATCTACTCGGCCTTCTTCGTCGCCGAAGAGGGCACGATGTCGAGCTTTCAGGGGGTGTCCGAGGCGATCCGGGCCAAGGGGCTGTTCTGCTCGCTCTATGCCGACCGCGCCGGCCACTACTGGCACACCCCTGAGGCCGGCGGCACGGTCGACAAGGACAATCCGACCCAGTTCGGCCGCGCCCTGGCCCAGCTCGGCATCGAGCTGATCCCGGCCTACTCGCCCGAGGCAAGGGGGCGCTCGGAACGCATGTTCGCCACCCTGCAGAAGCGCCTGCCCCAGGAGCTCAGGCTCGCCGGCATCACCGACATGGCCCAGGCCAACCGCTTCCTCAAGGAGCTCCACCTGCCAGGCCACAACGCCCGCTTCGCGGTGCCGCCGGAAGCCGAGGGCACCGCCTTCGTGCCCTTCGCCGGTACCCTCGACGACATCCTCTGCGTGCAGCAGGAGCGCACCGTCTCCAACGACAACACCGTGCGCTACAAACGCCTGGTGCTGGCGATCCCGCCCGACCGCCATCGCCGCCACTACGTCAAGGCAAGGGTCCGGGTCCACGAATACCCCGACCGCACCCTCGCCGTCTTCCATGGGCCGCGCTGCCTGGCCCGATACCAGGCCGACGGATCGCCCATCAACACAAGCCACAGACAGGCCGCGTGATCCGCTTCGACGCGACCGGCCAGTGGATAAGGGGACGGCCGCTCCGCGCCCCACCCCTTATCCACTGGCCCAACAACCACAACTGAAGCGGTCAATTCATATGGTACATAAACCGGTCAATTCAGTTTGTTCTCGACATCGTAGGTCCTTCCGTCGTTGGTCAGTGAGCGCCTCGATGAGCGGCTTTCAAAGTTGATCGATCCAGACCAGGAGGCCGTTTCCGATAGCGGTGGCGAGATTGTCATTTCACTGGCGGAGGAAACCGAGGAGAGCGGGATCCTCGGCGATGATATGGCGGCTACCTCCGCCGACGCAGACACGGCGGGCGGTTTGTTCGGCTCCGGCGGAAGCCAGGAAACGGAGCAGGCCGATGCCGATGTGGTCGGCGAATTCGTGATCGATACCGCTCTGGACGAGAGTTTCGACGGCATCCGGGTCGCCGCGACGACTGACGGCGAGCAGGGAAGCTCGTTAGGTGGCAACTTCGGCGGCGGGGGTGGCGGCTTCGGCGGCGGTTCAGGCGGCGGTGGCTCGAGCGGCGGTAGCTCCGGCGGCGGCTTTGGTAGCTTCAGCGCCGGCGGGTCGGGTGGCGCGGGCGGTAGCTCCGGATCGGGCGGCTCAGGGTCAACAAGCTCTGCATCCGGCGGGTCCGGCGGCGGTGCTTCCAGCAGCGGCGGCTCGGGCAGCGGCGGCTCGGGATTGGGCGGGTCGGGCAGCGGCGGCTCAGGCAGCGGCGGTTCTGGATCAGGCGGTTCAGGCGGCGGCTCGGGATCAGCTGGATCGGGCGGCGGTAGCGGTGGCGGCTCAGGATCAGGTGGCTCAGGCGGTGGCGGTGGCGGCGGTACCGGCGGAGGTGACACGGCCGGAGGTGGCTCAGGCGATGCGCCGGCGGGCGATGATGGCACCACGGGTGACGACGTCGCGAACGACGATGATACCGGCGGCAATCAGGGTGGCGGTGGTGGCTCCGACGATTCCACCGAGACCGCTTCGAATGACTGCGGAACTGACGATGGCCAACAAGATGCCTCGACCGGGGGCGGTGGGAGCGGCGGTGACGATCAGCAACAGACTTCGTCTGGCGATGGCGACGAGGGCGGCGACGAAACGACAGGCCCGGATGACCCGATCGACGAGCAGTGGCAGATCACGCTGACTCAATCCGGTGATCCGCTGGACGGCACCGATTCAATCTTCGGTGACGTATTCAGCGATGGCGGCACGATCAGCCCAGGCACCTCGCCCGGCATCCTGCCGATAGACGGCAATCTTGATTTTGCCGATGGCAACATGGTTATCGAACTCGCTGGTCTCGAGCCCGGTGATGCCGACGGGGACGGCGAGGGCTACGATCAGCTACAGGTGAGTGGCGATGCGAACATCGCCGGCGGCACGCTGCAGATTGTCTTCCTTGACGACTTTACGCCGGCTATCGGCGATATCTTCGAGTTCCTTCTGGTCGATGGCAACCTACTAGTCGATCAAACGTCATCGTTGTTCGGGTTCGACTTCCTTGAGGTCTGGAACGGGGAGCCTGACGGCGGAGGCGACAAGATAGAGAGTATCGCGGCCGGCGCCGAGCAGCCCTCAGAGTATTTCAGCCTGTTTCTACTGGATGGCCAAGCTGGACTGGGCACCGAAACCATCGGCACGTTCACCCCCGTGCTGACGGCCCAGAATTTCGTGGAATCGAATGCCGTACCGGAGCCTGGCACGCTGGCGCTGTTCGGGATCAGCTTGGCAGGTTTAGGGTTAGCGGCTGGTCGCCGTCGTCGTCGCTAGGCGACGGTAGTCGCCCGGCGGCGGTAAGAGCGCGGCGCCGGCTGACACCAGGTCAGCCGCACCGGTCGTAGGCGTTTAGGGCGCTGGTGTCCCACGAGAACCTGAACCCAAATTATCAGTGAGCCCACGGGCAGCCCCGGCGGCGGAACCGCGCCTCCGGTAGCCGCGAGAAAACAGTTGGGCAACACGCGCGAGGCTGACACTATCGCCCAGCCGGTAGGGGGCTTGGCAGCGCCGCCTCTGGTTCTTGGGGGAGCCGCCTTGGCAAACAGACAGCTTTCACGGCGCGCTCGCGAATATCTGCTGCCTGTCCGCGATGAAGAAGGCCGGCCATTGGGTGAGCGCCATGCCACGCCCGCGGTGCGTGATGCGGTGCCCATGGAGACGGTGCCGTGTCCATATCCTGGGTCGCGGAACGACCACGCCAATCCGATGAATGTCTCGGCGTTACAGCAGATGCGTCGGCACTGGACGGCGGTATCCCAGTCTTTCGACGACCTTCGGAGCCTGTGCGATGCGCGCACTCAGCGGGCGTCCGTCGCCCCTATGGACATTTGGCGCTTGGCCAAGCTCGGCGAATGCCTGCCACAATTCCTGGTGCTGCGACGCGACCACCCGATCGCTTCTGGAGAGCTGCCGGCCGCCATTGGGGCGCTTTACAAAGTCTCTCTCGGCCTGAGATACGCGCTGCATTGGCAGATTGAGCGGTCGGCGCTCAGTGTGTCCGGCGATGCGCGGATCGAGGCTGGAGCGAGGCTGGAGCCTTCCTCGATTACGTCGAGGAGAAGCGCTGGCTTATCGGCCCGCAGCAGGTGTGCGCGGGGCCGGCCACCATGATTGTTGAGGTGACCGAGCGCCTTCTCGCAGAACGGGATATCCGTCGCATTCCGAGTCCATCTTTTGCTGCACTGATTGGCGATGCGGACGCATACCTCGATTACGCCTTCGTCCAGATGAACTTCGATTTGGCCGACGCTTTGTTCCGGACCCTGAACTTGGATCTACTGCTTGCTATTCATGGCCGACTGAAGGGAGCAGAGCACGGCTGGAAGGGGGACTTCCACAAGCTATCCCGCATTTTTGAGCACGTGAACGCGGCGGTCGCGGCGGTCGGAGGTGATTGTTTCCTCCGGGAGTTGGCGCTCGAAGGCCCGACGCGGCGGGCTGCCATAATTGATGCGATCGTGGCTCTCTTGACAGACTCACCTGCGTCCGATTTCGCGGCGGAACAGGTGAAATGGGTGCGGGCGATGCGGACAGCTTGGGCACAGCCGAGTGGCGAGGGTGCGATAGAGCCGAGCATCGCGACGGCGCCGGCTGGCTTCGAGGCGTCGGTGTGGCGCGCGCTGGTGGCCGCGCTGGGCCGATACGCCGCAATTGAGCGAGCATGGCTCGCCTGCTCCGCGACGACAGATGCGGCGCTGGAGGCCGCGCTCGGCGAGAGGGTTGCGCCTCCATCCATCGCTGAAGCGGCCGCCGTACTCCCCAAGACGGCGCTTTCAGACCTGTTCGAAAACGCCCTCGCGGTGGCCATCAGACACGGTAAGGGCGCGAGCACCCTTCGGCCGGTTGCGGCGATCAGGGCCGGCGATCGGGCGGTATCGGCAAGCCTGCCGGATTAGTTGCGGAAGGTGAAGCGGTCCAGCAGCCCGCCAACCGTGTCGCGGAAGCCTCCATACTCGAGCTCGGTGTAGGGAAGCATGGCCGCGCCGGACCAGCCTTGGCTGCGCATGTCGACGGCCTTCTCCTGCGCTCTCCGGCGCGCCTCGTCCCACGCCGGGTTATCGAAGAAGTCGATGTAGGCATCCGAGAAATGGCCGGTGGCCGACAGGGAAAAGCCGATGCAGGAAACAAGAGGTAAACAATAAATACCCGTGACCGCAGTGTTGAGCGCGACCGGCATCATCGGCATCACGTGCGAACCGCGGGCGTCACCGCCTACAAAATGCACCTTGGCGAAGGGTGAGATTAGCTCCTCCGGCGCCGGGAAGATGCCTTGATTGCGCACGAGCGCTATAGGATCGTCCTTACCGGTGTACGTGCCGGCTATCGAGTGCAGCCGCTGGGCCGAGACCGCCGCCGCTTTCTGGCCGTGGGTGCGCGAGTGGATGCAATCGATACCGAAGCGCTCGTTGTCACGAAGGAGAGCGGCGATATCGTAGGCGTCCTCCGGCGCGTTCAACTCGAGCACGCTGTCGGCCTTGGCGTTATCCATGTCGATAATCGTGAACGTATAGCCCTTGATCATTGCTGGTAGCATTAGGCCGCCGCAGTACATGGGATCGGCGAAGCCGAGAAAGAGCGGGAGGTTGTACGCACCGGGCCCGCATTTGTCTGCTGCGAGCACCAGAAACGATTCGGCGGGGCGCGGTGCCTCGAGAGAGTGGTCGAACTCGATCTCGGCTACCGCTGGCCCGGCCCCCCTCACGTTGCCCGAGGGCGCATCCACAAGGAGGTCTTGGCCAGCGCCGTAGAGGCCGTACTCTTTGGCTATTTCTGTCGCGCGTAGAAATGTGTTCCAGCAGAACTGGTGCACCTCGTTGTTGCTCTCGCCGTGGGTGTGACTCATGATGATCGCGATGTCATCGCCGGTGTGTGAGACGAAGGCATCGATCAGAAGACTGCGCTCGATCGCCTGAGCGACCTCTCCGCGCACGGTATCCATCATTCGCTCCGATGGCATGGTATGGCCGCCGATCGAACCGACATCGGCTTTGATGACCGAGAGCGTCATCTTCATCGCAGTTCTCCCTCGCTGGTCGCAGACCTGATTGAATCTGCCGACATATTAACAGATGGCTTCGCAGAGACTGCCAACCATGGGCATAGATCGAAATGACGGTCATCACGACGCGAGCGCGAGGCGCCTCGGTTTGAGGCGCTACTCTGCCGGACCGCCGCCGGGCCGGCCTGCGTTCGCACTACTCGTGGCACTGGGGATTGGCGTCGGATCGGTGCCGCCGAGCTTCGCCACGGTCTTTGCATCATGTGATCCGCAGCCCACCACGCGATCGCCTGGTCCGGAAGTGCCATCGGTCTTTGTTCTCCCGTTCACCGCACGCGGCGGTGCAATCCCCAGCTATCTACGGGTCGGGTTGACCGTTGAACTTATAGATAGCCTCTCGCAGCACGTCGGACTCTTCGTTGTGTCTGGCGATACCGAACGCGCCGGGGTCGAAACAGGCGCAGTGTTCGCGGGAACGCTGGCGGGGACGCCCGAACGTCTTGAGATCGAGGGTCGGCTCACCGAGTCGGGCTCTGGCGCCGCACTTTGGGCGTGGCGCACCGCAGCGACGTCGGCGGAGCTCATGACGGTACCAGGAGAGATCTCGGCGGGTATTCGTTCGGCGCTCGGTATCGCGTTGAGCCCGGGCGAGAAACGTCGCGTCACCGCCGCGCATCTGCCCGATCCGCGCGCGTTCGAAGCCTACCTGCGCGGATGGACGGCGTACCGCCGCGGCAAGCCTCACGGCAGCCCGGGAATTGCGGCAGGCTATCGCGCTCGATGCGAGTTACGCCAGGGCGCATGCTGGCCTTGCTGCTGTGTACTGGCTGGCGTGGAAAAAACGATGGCACCGCTATCTCGGTATCAATTGGCACGCGGCACGGCGCCGCGCGCTGAATCACCTAGCAGTTGCCCGCCGACACCGCTCGCCTATCGCATTGCAGCTTCAATACGCGTGGTCCGCCCTGGCCTCCTTAATCCGCGACCGGAGAGTAAAGTTGAAGCGGAAAACCGTTACGCGGTGGCGGTTGCCGAAGCAGAGAACGCGATCGCGATGGCGCCGAGCGATGCGGAGGCCCATGCGGTATCGGCCGAGGTGCATCTGTTCGCCGGGCGCGTTGCGGAGGCGCGCAAATCCGTGATGTGCGCCATGCGGCATGATCGGGATTATCCGGCGCACTTTTTGTGGCTGCGGGGAATGGTCCATTTCGTCGAGGGCCGCTATTTGGAGGCAGCCAGTGACTTTGAGGCGCAGCTGTCCCGAGATCCGCATGCATCGCCCATTAGTCTCGCGGCAGCCTACGTGCACCTTGAGCGCGAAGCCGAGGCGCGCGACCTCATCGTTCGTTTCAAGGACGAGTGGCGGCGCTCCATGACCGAGCCGCCCAATCTCGGCTCGCTCAATATGATCTACCCTTTTCGGACTGAGGCGGATCGAGACGGGCTGATCGGCGCTCTCAACAAAGTGTTCTGGGACTGAGCGGCCGCCCAGCGAATCGCCACGCGGGCCGCCTCAAGGGCGAGTGTGCGTCCTCTCCCGCAGTCCGCGCTACTTGCCGCCAGACAGGAAGTCGAGCGCCGCCTGCACACCGCCCGGCCGGTGGGGAACGCCGGTCCTTCTGAGCCCCATTTCAATTCCGCAAAGCGTTCCCATCAGCATCAGGTCATTAAAATCGCCGAGGTGGCCGATGCGGAAAACCTTACCCGAAAGCCGACCGAGGCCGTTGCCCAGCGACATGTCGAATGCCTCAAGGATAATTTTGCGAAAGGCATCAGCGTCGTGACCGTCGGGCATAAGCACAGCGGTTAGGGTGTTCGAGTATTGGCTCGGATCTTGGCATACGAGCTCGAGGCCCCAGGCATGTACCGCGTGCCGAGTGGCCTCCCCGTGGCGAGCGTGGCGGTCGAAAACAGCCTCGAGACCGCCATCGAGCAACATCGTCAAGGCCTCGCGCAGGCCAAACAGGAGGTTGGTGGCGGGCGTGTAGGGAAACAAACCGCCCTCATTGGCGTCGAGCATTTCTGCCCAGTCCCAGTACGATCGCGGCAGGCTAGCTACTCGAGCGGCTGCAAGCGCCTTGTCGCTGACAGCGTTGAAACCGAGACCGGGGGGCAGCATTAGCCCCTTTTGCGAGCCGCAGACCGTCACGTCGACACCCCACTCCCCGTGGCGGTAGGGCATCGCGGCAAGCGAGGAAACCGTGTCGACGAAGAACAGCGCCGGGTGTCCGGCACGGTCGATGGCGGCCCGAATATCGGGGACGGCGCTTGTGACGCCAGTCGACGTTTCGTTGTGCACTACGCAAACGGCTTTAATGGCGTGCTCGGAATCATCAACCAGCGCGGCTTGAACCGCAGCCGGATCGACGCCGGTGCGCCAGTCCGCCTGCAAGAATACGACGTCGAGACTCAATCGCTCGGCTATTCGCCGCCATTGCGTCGCGAAGTGGCCAGTCTCGTACATCAGAACACGCGCACCCGGCGAGAGCGTGTTAACCAACGCCGCCTCCCACGCGCCGGTGCCCGAAGACGGAAAGACAATCACCGGGGCGTCGGTGGCGAACACTTGCTTGAGTCCATCGAGGATCTCCCGCGTCATCGCCTGGAAGGCGGGCCCCCGATGGTCGATGGTGGGTTGTTCGATCGCCCGACGCACGCGTTCCGGCACGTTCGTCGGGCCCGGGATCTGCAGGAAGTGGCGGCCGCTCGGTGCGGAATGTGGCATGCGTCTTTACCTTAACGCGGTGAGGCGCGCATGTCCGGTCGCGGGCGATTGCGCCGCATGCGCGTCGGGCGCACAATCGATCGCGGCTGATGGCGCGAGGGCCGCCGGAGGAGGGCCGGGGAAGGAGACCGTCATGACCACGTACGCGGACGACATATTCGACGACAATGTGGCCGCGGTGAAGTTCGACCATAGTGACGATTCCGTCGTCGTCATCATCGGCTCTGGCGCTGGCGGCGGTTCGGTCGCCCACGAGCTCTGCGAGAAGGGCATCGATGTGGTCCTCATCGAGGCGGGGGTCCGGCTGAAGCTCGCGGATTTCGTCAATCACGAGTACGACGCCACGACATGTTCACTTGGCTGGACCAGCGAACGGTGACCGGCGACGGCGATATAGCGCGAGACTGGGCGGATTCGCCGAGCTGGATGTGCAAGCTCGTGGGTGGCTCGACGGTGCACTGGGGCGGCCTCTCGCTACGTTGGCACGAGGATGAGTTCCGTGCCGGCTCAAAATACGGCGACATCGCTGGCGCCAACCTCGTGGACTGGCCGCTGTCGCTGTCGGACCTCGAACCGTATTACGCCAGGGCTGAGGACAAGATGGGAGTGACGGGTACCAACGGCATTCCACATCTCCCCGAGGCCAACAACTACAAGGTCTTCAGTTTGGGCGCCAAGCGCTTGGGCTACCGCCAAGTCAACACATCCTACATGGCGATCAATTCAGAGCCGCGTGATGGCCGCAACGCCTGCGATCAGATCGGTTTCTGCATTCAAGGCTGTCGCTCTGGCGCCAAATGGTCGACGCTCTATTCCGAGATTCCGAAGGCTGAGGCGACCGGACATCTGGAGCTCAGGTCGGAGTGCATGGCGCTCCGCATCGAGCATGGCCCGTCGGGCAAGGTAACGGGTGTGCTCTATGCTGACAGAGATGGCAGCCAGCACCTGCAGAAAGCGCGGGTGGTCGTGGTCGCCGGTAATTCCTTCGAGAGCCCGCGAATACTCCTGAATTCGGCCTCGAACGTTTATCCCGACGGTCTCGGCAACAGCTCCGGCGTGGTCGGCAAGAACTGGACCCGCCATATGACGGGCTACGTCTACGGTGTCTTCGACAGGCCCGTGAACTTCCACCGTGGCACCGTGGCTGCTGGTTTGGTACAGGACGAGTGGCGTCATGACGTGAGCCGGGGCTTTGTCGGTGGTTATCTATTCGGCGCGATGTCGCTCGGCCTGCCGTTCTTTGCGGCCTTCCTCAAGCCAGGTGCATGGGGCAGCGAGTTCTCGCGCGACATCGAAGCTTACAATCATCTTTCGGGCATTTTCATCAACGGCGAAGACATGCCAATCGAGACCAACGCGGTGACATTGCACGAGAGCGTACGGGACCAGCACGGCCTGCCAATCCCCAACATCAACATCGACGACCATCCCAATGACGTCGCCATGCGCAACCACTCTGTAAAAATGTGCTCGGAACTGATGATGGCAGCCTCGCACAACATGGGTACTTGCCGCATGAGCGAAGCGCACCGCGATGGGGTGGTAAACGAATGGGGCCAAGCCCACGATGTTTCCAATCTGTTCATCGCCGACGGCAGCATTTTTTCGACGGCGGGGGGTTGCAATCCGACGCTGACGATCGTGGCGCTGGCGCTGCGCGGGGCCGATTACATTGCCGAGCACATGCGCGCCGGCGAGATCTAACGGAACGGACAAGTCGCATGACAGAAGCAGTCCTCGCCGGGGCCGGAGAGTGGATTGCGGCAGACGCCGATGCGCAAACGTGCGGCTTATTTCGCCTATCACGCGGCGCGACCAAATGGGAGGCGCTGAGTTCGGGGTTGCCCGAACCGGTCGAGGTTCGCGCCGTCGCCGTCCACCCGGATGATCCGGCGATCCTGTACGCCGGGACGCAGTTCGGCCCCTACCGAAGTCGTGATGGCGGTGATAGCTGGTCGGCTCTCGATTTCCCGGCAGCGGAGGTCGTGTGGTCGATACTGATCCACCCTGTCGATTCACATATCATCTATGTCGGCACCGAACGTACCTCGATTTACCGCAGCGACGATGATGGGCGACGCTGGCAGCGGCTGCCCGTCGGCAAGCCGGAGGGTCTTTGCGACATCGGGATTCCTACGCGGACCACCCGCCTCGCTGTCGACCCATCCAATGCCGACGAGGTTTACGCCTCGTTGGAGGTCGGCGGCGTTGTTCGCAGCCTGGACGGCGGCGCGACCTGGTCCGACTGCAACGCCGGCCTACTAAGCTTCGCCGAGCACGAGGCCTACAGGAGCCGGGAGCTTAGCGACAGCGATGTCGAAGGCATGATGGATTCCCACGCTCTGGCCGTAAGCGCCGCTCGGCCCGGCACACTCTTTCTCGCCACCCGGCTGGGCCTGTTCGTGAGCACGGATAAGGGCGAGACGTGGGCGGACATGCGGATCGGACGGTTCTCCGAGCTGACGTATGCGCGGGATGTCGTCGTGTCCTCACACGATCCTCGCGTTCTGCACGGAGCTTTCAGCGTGGCGGCGGTCAGTGACGCTGGCGCGTTATACCAGAGCGTGGATCTAGGCGACACGTGGACACGTCTCGACAATGGCATCGAGATCATGAGCACGCTGATGAAAGTCGCGACGAGTGCTCGTGATCCGAACTGGATCTTCGGTGCAGCCCGGCGAGGACAGGTCTTCGGCACGGAGGACGGTGGCGAGACCTGGCGGGAGTACCCTCTACCGGGCAACGTGCAAGGCCTCTACGCGCTGGCCTGCACGTGACTGCCGGCGGTCTCCCGTAGAGCGTTGGACGTGGAGATTGGCTGGGGGACCTGGATTTGAACCAGGGCTCTCGGAGTCAGAGTCCGATGTTCTACCGCTAAACTATCCCCCATGTAAGCGTGTCGTTGACTCTAGAACAAGCGGGCGGTTACGCAAACCCGTCCCTGACTCTTAAGTTGTCGTGCGTCCCGCGGCGCAGCGCCGGTTCGCCGGCTTTGCTGAAGCTGTTAGACTAAACGCGGCCCGGCTACCGAGGCCGGCGATGGCGGGGGTGCGAGGTGGACCTGCGGGTTCAAGGTGGTAGAGGAGCGCGCTGCGGGGGGCGCGACGATCCACCTATTCGTGGCGGCAGGCACGGCCACATTTTTGCGGCGGTTGATCTCGGTACCAATAACTGCCGGCTGCTGATCGCCCGCCCCACGGCGGACGGCTTCGAAGTCATTGATTCTTTTTCGCGGATCGTACGTTTGGGCGAAGGCCTCGGTGGGACCGGCCGCCTAAACGAGTCAGCGATGGACCGCACGGTGCGTGCGCTCGCCATCTGCGCACGCAAGATGCGGCGCCATCGAGTTTCGCGCTCTCGCAACATCGCGACCGAGGCTTGTCGACGCGCCGCCAACGGACGTCTCTTTCTTGATCGTGTGCAAGCCGAGACTGGCCTCAGCTTCGAGGTGATAGGGGCAGAGGAGGAGGCGACGCTCGCCCTCTCCGGCTGTGCGCCACTGTTGGACTACGACTGCTCGCACGCGTTGGTCTTCGATATCGGTGGCGGTTCGACCGAACTTATGTGGCTCGAACTGGGAGCTGACCGTCGCCCGCGAATCCTAGATTGCACGTCACTGCGCTGCGGCGTGGTGACGCTGGCGGAGCGATACGGTGGACGTTCGGTGCCGCTCGAGACGTACCGCGTGATGGTCGACGACGTGACCGACCGTCTGACCGGGTTCGAGATCGCCAACGGCATTACCCGCGAGATCGAACGGAGTCGTGTCCACATGCTCGGTACCTCAGGCACTGTGACAACCCTCGCGGCAATCCATCTCGACCTTCCGAAATACGACCGCTCCCGCGTCGACGGCAGCTGGTTCACTATCGACGACCTTCAACGTGCTTCGGCGCGTTTGTCCTCCATGGGATACGGCGATCGTGTCCGCCATCCCTGCATTCGTCGAGGCCGAGCCGATCTCGTTGTCGCCGGCGGCGCCATCCTTGAGGCCATCATGCGCATCTGGCCGGTTGGCACGATCTGCGTGGCGGATCGTGGCTTGCGTGAGGGCATGCTAATCGCGCTGATGGAGGCGGCCGACGCCGCCGTAACACCCTCCTGAGCGGTGGCACGGCAAGCAGAGCGGGGCCGTTCCTCGGTTCGGCGGCGAATCCGTGCGGTCCGGGGGCGCAAGTCATCCTCCACGCGGTGGTTGGCGCGGCAGCTGCGCGACCCATATGTCCTGGCGGCCGTGCGCGAGGGGTATCGCTCTCGCGCCGCCTACAAGCTCAAGCAGCTCGACGACCGCTTTCGGTTCCTCAAACGTGGCTGCAGAGTGGTCGACCTCGGTGCGGCCCCGGGTGGGTGGAGTCAGATCGCGCGCGAGCGCCTGGGCCCAAGCCGGGTCATCGCCGTCGACCGTGCCGACATGGCGCCAATGGATGGGGTCACCGTACTCGAACTAGATGTGGGCGCTCCCATCGCTGCCGAAGAGATCAAGAAGGCGGCGAATGGCACGGTCGATGTTGTCCTTAGCGATATGGCGCCAGCAGCAACCGGGCACGTTGCCACCGACCATATCCGGATCGTCGCGTTGTGCGAGGTGGCTTACGCGCTCGCCGAGGCCATCCTCGCTCCAGGCGGCGCCTTCGTCGCCAAGGTCTATCAGGGCGGTGCTGAGGGCGAGCTACTCGCGCGTCTCAAACGATCCTTCCGCAGCGTGCGGCACGCCAAGCCGTCCGCGAGCCGCCCCGAATCAGCCGAGACATACCTCGTTGCTCTCGGCTTTCGCGGCACCACCGCTGGGGCGCTGTCGAGCGAACGCACACCGCCAGATGGCGCTGTGAATCACCCCTGAGCCATGGCATAGTGCGCG
Organism: Alphaproteobacteria bacterium; assembly: GCA_965248765.1. Lineage (GTDB taxonomy): Bacteria > Pseudomonadota > Alphaproteobacteria > VGEJ01 > VGEJ01 > CBDFKF01. The sequence goes on along the minus strand of CBDFKF010000004.1, from coordinate 954,398 downwards.
CCACCGCGACGGAGGCAGCATGGAAATCCCAGAGGCACTGACCTTCGACGATGTCACCCTGGTTCCCGCGGCCTCCTCCGTTCTGCCCTCCCAAGTCAATACCCACACCCACATCACTCAGACCGTCGAGCTCGGTATCCCCGTGATCTCGGCGGCCATGGACACGGTCACCGAGAGCGCCATGGCGATCGCGATGGCTCAGCTCGGCGGTCTCGGCGTGATACACCGCAACCTGGAGATCGAGGCTCAGGCGGACGAGGTTCGCAAGGTCAAGAAGTTCGAATCGGGCATGGTCATCAACCCGGTCACGATCGCACCGGAGCAAACGCTCGCCGATGCGCTGGAACTCATGACACGCCATCGCATCTCTGGCATCCCCGTTGTCGAGGCCGGCAACCGACGCCTTTGCGGGATTCTTACGAACCGTGACGTGCGCTTTGCAACCGACGCGACGCAGCCAGTAAAGGATCTGATGACCAAGGAGAACCTGGTCACTGTCCGCGAGGGGGTGGCAAGCCAGGAAGCCAAGCGGCTTCTGCATCAGCATCGCATCGAGAAGCTTTTGGTGGTTGATGACGATTACCGCTGCATCGGGCTGATCACCGTCAAGGACATCGAGAAGGCGGAGCTGCATCCGAACGCCTGCAAGGACGAACACGGGCGGCTGCGAACGGCGGCCGCGACCAACGTCGGTGATACTGGTATTGCTCGGGCGGACGCGCTGGTCGATGCTGGCGTTGATCTGATCGTCGTCGATACTGCACACGGCCACTCTCGTCGTGTGCTGGAAGCAGTCGAGGGAATCAAAAAACGCAGCAATCGTGCGCAGGTCGTCGCGGGCAACGTGGCCACGGCCGACGGGGCTCGTGCCCTGATCGATGCGGGAGCCGATGCGGTCAAGGTGGGCATCGGGCCTGGATCGATATGTACGACGCGCATGGTTGCTGGTGTCGGCGTGCCCCAATTCACCGCGGTGATGGAGGCGGCCGCAGAGTGTCAGAAAGCGGACGTCCCGGTGATCGCCGACGGCGGCGTCAAGTATTCGGGCGACCTTGCAAAAGCGATTGCGGCCGGGGCTGCGTGTGCAATGGTGGGCTCGTTCTTGGCCGGAACAGAGGAGGCGCCGGGCGAGGTCTTCTTCTACCAGGGGCGCAGCTACAAGGCGTACCGGGGTATGGGTTCGGTCGCAGCAATGGCGCGTGGCTCGGCGGATCGCTATTTCCAGGAGGACATCGCGGACGCGTTAAAGCTGGTGCCCGAGGGAATCGAAGGACAGGTGGCTTACCGCGGTCCCACGCCTGCCGTCATTCACCAACTTGTCGGCGGCTTGCGGGCCGCCATGGGCTACACCGGCAACCAGAGCATCGCGGAGATGCAGCGCAACTGCCGGTTCTGTCGGGTAACTGCATTCGGTCTGCGCGAGAGCCATGTGCACGATGTTCTGATCACCCGCGAATCACCCAACTATCCGCGTCCCGACTGACCTGCTGGGGGCGCTAAGGCATGCGCGCCGACGCGCGCGTACAAGCGGCGATCGACCTGTTGGGCAAGATCCTGGCTGGGGCCGATCCGGCTGATCGTGCAGTCTTCAGTTTCTTTCGCGCTCGACGCTACGCCGGAGCCAAGGACCGGGCAGCGATCGCCGAGCGCGTCTACAACATCCTGCGCCACCGTGCAGAGCTCCTGTGGCGCCTTGGTGGGGCGGGGGTCGCGAGGCCCTCGCCGCGCGACCTATGCTTCGGCGCGCTTGTGCTGCTCGAGGAAACGCCGGCGAACGAACTCGAGGCGCTGTTTACCGGCGAAGGGCACGGGCCGAAACAACTCGACGATGCGGAACGGCATCGCTTCGATGACCTGGTCCGGCAACCCTCGGTCGGCGAGGTGCCGGCTTGGGTTCGCGGGAATTATCCGGCCTGGTTAGAAGCACCCTTGCGGGCGCGCTTTGGCGCGGCTTTGGATGAGGAAGCAGCTGCGTTCGCCCGGCGCGCGCCGCTCGACCTACGAGTCAACACGCTGCGGACGGATCGCGCGGGAGCGCTCGCAGCGCTAGACGTTATTGGCATCACCGCCGCGCCAACGCCGTATTCACCGCTCGGTCTTCGGCTTGAGGCGTCGGGTTCCGTCACTCGTACGGAAGCGTACCGTCGCGGTCTGTTCGAGATACAGGATGAGGGCGCCCAGATCGTTGCCCTTTTGGTTGGGGCGGACACTGGTCAGCAGGTCGTCGATCTATGCGCCGGAGCCGGCGGCAAGAGCTTGGCGTTAGCCGCCGTACTGCAAAACCGTGGCCAGATCTATGCGTGCGACATCGACCGCCGTCGGCTCGGTCGCATGCAGCGACGCCTCGTCCGGGCGGGAACCCGGAACGTGCAGCTGCACCGCCTCGGCGGCGCCGACGACCCTTGGTACGCGAACCACGAGGGAACGGCTCACCGCGTGCTGGTCGACGCGCCGTGCTCCGGTGCCGGCACTTGGCGGCGCAACCCCGACGTATTGTGGCGTCTCTCGCCCGATTCGCTGGCAAGCCACAATGCTGCACAGCTCAAAATCCTTGATGCCGCCGCGCCGCTGGTGCGGCCCGGCGGCCGGCTGATCTACGCAACTTGCTCGATCTTTGCCCAGGAGAACGAGGAAGTCGTTACTGCCTTCCTGGCCGGCGCCGCCGAGTTTACGCCCGTGCCGATCGCGGTTGTGTGGGCACAGACACTCGATGGCGATTGCCCTGCCGAGGGCGACTACCTCACCCTCTCGCCGGCCCGCCACGGCACCGACGGCTTCTTCGTCGCCATCCTCGAGCGTGCCCGCTAGCCAGTGCCACCTGGACGGTAACGGCGGCGCCGAGTGAGCACCGCCGCGCTCGTTTAGATCTCGTTGCCGCGCATCTTGTCAGCGATGTACTCGGCCTGGCGGATGGTAAGTGCGATGATGGTCAACGTCGGATTCGCTGCAGCACTCGTCGTGAACTGACTGCCATCAGAGATGAATAGATTGGGAGTGTCGTGGCTCTGGCCAAAGCTGTTCACCACTCCGTCGCGCGGGTTGTCGCTCATGCGGCAAGTGCCGAGGTTGTGTCCGGTGGGGTAGGCGCGCCATTCCGTCATCTCGCGGGCCCCGGCCGCATCGTAAACCGCCGAGATCTGCTTGAGATAGTGGTTGCGCATTACGTGATCGTTCGGGTGATCGTCCTGATGGATGTGGGGAATAGGCTTGCCGTATTGGTCTGTCTCGTCCCGGTCCACCGAGACCGAGTTCACCGGCGTCGGCATGTCCTCGCCCACCATGCTGCTGCCGGCTATGTACTGGTAGTTCTCTAGCATAGAGACGTACTTACGCCCCCAGCCTTTAGGGTCGAGCGACGCTGCCAGGCCGTAGAGCCCCATATGAAAAACCAGCATGTAATATCCGCCGACGAAGCCGCGTTCGGGTCTGAAGTGGGATTCATCCCACACGGCGCCTGCCGCCTGCCGCCCGCGGTGCCAGTTGACGGGCTTGTCGAAGCTCGCGAACACGCCAGCCTCGGTGTGGGTCATAAAGTTCCCACCGACTTGACCGGAGGAGTTGGCAAGTCCATCGGGGTATTTGCTCGAGGCTGAGTTCAACAGAAGGCGCGGTGTCTCGATCGAGTTGCCGGCAACGCAGACGATACGCGCCTTCTGGAGGTGCTGGCTTCCTGCCTTATCGGCGTACAGCACGCCGTTGACCTTGCCTTCGGCATTGTGGTGGACCTCAAGCGCCATCGCATTGGGCCGCACCTCGCAGCGGCCGGTCTCCTCGGCGCGTGGGATCTCTGTGTAGAGCGTCGACCACTTGGCGCCCGACTTGCAGCCCTGGACGCAAAAGCCGATTTGATCGCAGGCGTTGCGGCCATCGCGCGGGACGGGGTTTATTGCGTAGTGCCCGGTGAACACGTGCTGGTAACCGACGCGCCGGGCGCCGTGGGCGAAGACCTTGAAATTGTTGTTGCCGGGCTGAAACGGAATGCCGTGGGTACCGGTTACGCCAAGCTTGTCCTCTGCGCGATCGTAGTACGGCTCGAGGTCGGCGAGGCTGATGGGCCAGTCCATCAACGTGGTGCCCGGGATATCTCCGTAGGTACTGCGCGCCTTGAACTCGAAATCTTTGATGCGGGGACATGTCCCGGTCCAGTGGACCGTCGAGCCCCCGACGGTCTTACAAACCCAGGCCGGTGCACTCGGATAGGCGTTTACCGAGGCGCGGTTCCCCGTCGCCTTGCGTTTGTCGGCCCAGATCAGCTTGTCGGCCATCTCGAACTCGTCGTTGACGAATTCCTCCATCTCGATGCGCGGCCCGGCCTCGAGCAAGACGACGTCGATGCCCTTTTGGCAGAGCTCGTTGGCGAGCGTTCCGCCGCCGGCACCGGAACCAACGATGACGACCACGGATTCATCGTCGTGATCAAAGGTGACGGCCGCGACCGCGTCATCGAAGTCGGTCGGATTCGTCAAGCAACCCTCCTTTTGTTCGCCATGTTGCGCGGTGGGTGAGAGCGAACTTCTATTGCGCGGCAGCGGCCCGGCCGATGGCGCCGCGCAATTTGGGCATCACGGGGTTGGCAATCAGCGTCATCGAGTTGCGGATGCGCGCTCGGTCCTGATATTCGAGCGCCGCAATCACCAGAGTGCCGAAATCGCCCACTTCGTCCCGGAGCGCCAACAGCTTCTCTACGACGGTGTCCGGGCTGCCGTGGATCAGGTTGTCCCGAAGGTAGAACTCAGCGGTGAACTCATCGTCCGCCATGTCGGGGTCAGGCTTTAAGACATGCAACAAGTTCATCGCGGTGAGCAGGCCGTGGACGTAGGTGTAGTAGAAGTCCAGACAGCCACCCTCCCGCTGCACGTACTCCTCCGCCTCATCGTCGCTGTCGGCGACGAATATCGTGCGTGAGACCCGCCAGATCTGGGGATCGGCGTCGCGGCCCGCCGCGGCACACCCTTCGACATACTTCTGCCACTGGCTGGCCACGCTGTACGTCGGGATCAGGTTGGACGAAATGGGGATCCATCCCTTCTCGCCGGCCGCGCGCATCGAGCCCGAATGCGGGCTCATTGCTGGGTTCGCGATCGGCGGATGGGGCTTTTGGAACGGCTTGGAAATGACGCCAACGCCGAACTCGTCGAGGATGTTCTCAGTGAGCTTGATGTGCCAATGCTTGCCCTCGATATCGAATGGTGCGTCTTGCGACCAGAGTTTGAGGATCATGTCGATGCTCTCGTGCATCTTGGAACCCCATTGCTCAGGTTCGCCGGCGCCGAACATCTCAAGGTCCGCGACGAGGCCACCGGGCCCGATGCCGAACAGAAGCCGCCCCTCGCTCAGATGGTCCAGAAGCGCAATATGAGAGGCCACCGCGGCAGGATGGGCCAGCGGCAAGTTGATGACGCCGGTACCGAGTTTCATATTTTTCGTGCGAGCGATTAGGTTGGCGAGGAAGATCATCGGTGCCGGCACAGGCTCGGTCTTGCAGGCGTAATGTTCGCCCATCCAAAACTCGTCAAACCCGAGTTCATCGCAGTGCACGGCGATCTCAACATCTTCCATGAGCGCCGTGTGGGTATCGCGTGCCACATCGTGCAGCGGCATCATGAACATCCCGAGTCTCACGGCCGTCCTCCCTTTCCTTATGATAATGCATGCGGGCGCCGGGGCGTACTTTAGGCGTTCACCCTAGCGTGCGCCACCCCGCGGAGCGGGCGACGGTTGACTTGTTTAGTCAACTGATGAAGAGTTCTGTCACGGCGTGGGCGGCGTTGTGCCGCGCGCGGCCGGATCGGGTTTCGACACGTCGTATTGAGGGAGGAATCATGACGAAACGGACCAGCAAGATGGGCGTAACGCGCCGGCAGGCGCTTAAGACTGGTGCGGCCGGCCTGGCGCTGACGTCGGCCGCTGGAATCGGCCCACGGTTCCTGACGCGTCACGCGAGCGCAGCGGACTACGCTCCCGGCATGACCGGCGGGCCGACCGGGTTTCCCGGCGCCGAGCGCTATCAGTACAACGACACCATGGCCGCCGGCCGCGCGATCGAGGGCATCAAGAAACTCAAGGCCCAAGGCAAGGCACCTGAGAAGATCATCTGTGCCATGGTCGATGGCGCGATCGGCCACTTCACCAAGGCCCATCCGGCGGGCGCCCCGACGGCGCTGAGCATTTGGGAGAAGGAAACCGGCATCCCGGTCGAGCTGATCGGCATTCCGCTCGACGATCTGTACGCTAAGACGTTGCAGGACGTGACGACCAAGGCCGCCGCGTACGACATCTACTGCATCCTCGTGAACCACTTCGGTGACCTCACCGATGCCGGTGGCCTCATCAATCTCGACCCCTACGTCGAGAAGTATCAGCCCGACTGGGACGACCCAGAGCGCGGCGTACCGCCGTCTGTGTACAATCTCTTGTACAAATACAAGGGCAATGTGGTCGGCATGTCCTACGACGGTGATTTCTGGACCTGGTACTACCGCAAGGACCTGTTCGGCGACGCGTCCCATCAGAAAGCGTTCGGCGACAAGCACGGTTATGCGCTCGCGCCGCCGGTAACGTGGGGCCAGGTGGACGATGTGGCATCCTATTTCGCGAGCACCGGGATCGACGGCCACACCAACTACATGGGCAAGGTCTGGGGTCTCGGGACGTGGGTGATGCGCTACGTCAGCCGCGCCAAACCGAACCTCTACTTGTTTGACTTGGACGGCAATCCAACCATCGATTCGGACGAAGGTATCGAGAACACCGAGCAGCACCTCCAGTACGCTAAGTACTCGGGCAAGGGAGCCTCGTTTACGTGGAGTTGGTTCGAGGCCTACGGCAGCATGGCCGCGGGTACGTCCGCGATGGCCGGAGTCAATACCAACCTCGCTAAGTTCCTCGACCGCCCGGAGGCGAAATCGGAGGAATGGTTGACGACAATGATCGGCGGCAAGCTGGGCGCATTCATGCCGCCGGGCTACCAGCTCGGCAACGATCTCGTGCGTCGCACCGTTTTCTATGGAAACGTGAGCACGGGGATCTCGTCGCAGAGCGAGTATCCGGAGGCGGCCTTCCTGTTCAATCAGTGGGCCAGCTCGACCACAATTTATCCGTGGCTTAGCGCAAATCCGGCCGGCTATATGGATCCGTTCCAGCTCTCCAACTTTAAGGATCCGCTGATCATCGAGGCTTATCACGCTTACGCCATGGACATCATCCAGAGGACCGTCAACTATGCGGCGCCGATGCTGAGCCTGCCGGGGACGCAGGCGATGCACCAGGCGCTGGATGAGAACCTGCAGTCGGCGTTTGCGGGCACCATCACCGCCAAGGAGGCGATGCAAAACACGGCCAAGAAGTGGCGCCGGACCGTACAGAAGAAGGGCGAAAACCGGATGGTCGACGCGATCGTTGAAGACCGCAAGGCTTGGCCGACGATCATCGACAAGATGCCGACGTAGGGCGGCGAAAGCGTTCACATATGCAGTGGCGAGCGGGCGGTGTGTGTTCACACTGCCCGCCGCTTCTATGTTGGGTGCGTTCGGCCACATCATCGCGATGGCGCGCAGCCTGCGTTGAGCGCGATCGTCGCCGCCGCGGCGCGAACTAAGGGGTAAGCGCAAGATATGACGCCACGCCTTCTGCCCGAACTCGGGCGTTATTTCCTCATCCTGCTCGCGGTTGCATTTGCGCTGCTGCCGATCTTCTGGATGACCACGATGGCATTCAAGCCGGTGCTGGAATGGAACGTCACCAGCGCCGACCTCACCTGGCTGCCGAAGATCTGGACCTTGGCCAACTTCCAGTTCATCTTCACCGCCGAGTATCCGGGGCTGAATGTCAGCATCGAGCGCGTTGCGTGGGGGCCCATCTACGCCAGCCTCCTGATCTCGACGCTCGGCACGCTTTTTGCGCTGGTCGTCGGCACCTTCGCTGCCTACGCGGTCTCGCGTTTCAAGCTCATGGAGCCGATCGGTCTGACGGTCCTTCAGCTGCGCCTGTTCCCGCCACTCGCGGTCATGGTGCCCTTGATGGTCATGTGGACGTATCTCGACTTGATCGATACATGGTTCGGGCTGGCGTTGATCTACGGCATCATGAACATCCCGTTCTCCTACTGGCTAATGAAGACATTCTTCGACGAAGTGCCCATCGAGATCGAGGAAGCAGCCATGGTCGAGGGCTGCAGCCACTGGCGCGTGTTCTACCGGGTGACCATACCAATGGTGCGCGCCCCGCTCGCCACGACCGGGTTGTTCGTGTTCATTCTGTGTTGGAGCGACTACGCCGTCGCGCTGTTCCTGACCAGCAAGGATTGGATGACGATACCGGTCTACATGAACAGCCTAAGCGCGGCCATGACCGGGCACATGTACGGTGCGAAGGCCGCTCTGGGACTCATCGCGGCGGTGCCGCCCATTATCTTCGGCCTGATCATCCAACGCGATCTAGTCCGCGGCCTCACCTTCGGCGCACTGAAGCAATGACCGAGCGCTCCTCGGTGGGAGCGGGCGCTGCTTTAGGCTGCGTGCGCGGCGGCACGGCGCCAAGTTCGGTACGATGAGCAAACACAGGAAGTCCTTGGAGATAGCGCTTCCTGAGTTCAGGCGGCACTTGGCGACAGCCCAGAACCAGCACCCCAGCCACGCCGGTATCCGCGCGAAGCACCCGGAGAGCGAATACCGGACTGTTGGAATACTCGGTGCCGGCACCGCCGGCTATCTAACGGCCCTAGCTATGCGCAAGTTGCGGCCGGATCTCGATGTGACGATCATTCACTCGAGCAAGATACCGGTGATTGGCGTTGGTGAATCGACGACCTCCGAGATGCCGCCATTCCTGCACGCGCTACTGGGATTGGATATTCACGAGTTCTACGAACAGGTAAGGCCCACATGGAAGCTGGGTATCCGTTTCGAGTGGGGACAGCCGGAGCCCTACTACTTCAACTACCCGTTCGACGATGGCCGACCGCTGGAGTCACAGGTCTATGACGGACACACGCGAAATGTGACGCTGCTTTCGGTCCTGATGTCGCGGAACAAGGGCTTGGTGGCTAGGTTGCGTGACGGCGTCCACGTGGCACTGCTGGGGGTGCAACCCTTCGCTTATCACCTCGATAACAAGCGGCTGGTCGCGTTCCTCGAGCGGCAAGCCAAGAAACGCCAAGTGGCGCTTCTCGATCGCGAGATCAAGGACGCCGAGGTCACGGATGACGGCGAGAACATTGCCGCTCTGATCACCGGGGATGGCGAGCGGCTATCATTCGATCTCTATGTGGACTGCTCCGGGTTCCGCTCCTCGCTCCTGGAAGGCAAACTTGGCTCAGCCTTCCAGAGCTTCGGCGAGAGCCTTTTTACGGATCGCGCCATCATCGCCGAAACCCCCCATGGCGGCACCGTGAAGCCGTACACCACGGCGACCACCATGGACCACGGCTGGTGCTGGAATATTCCCCAGGTAGAGGAAGATCATCTTGGTTACGTATTCTCGTCGGCGTTCTGCACCGACGACGAAGCTTACGTGGAAATGAAGTCTCTGTACCCGGAGGCCAACGATTACCGCCTTGTCAAGTTCCGATCCGGCCGGCACGAACAGTTCTTCAAGGGTAATGTTGTCGGGATCGGCAACTCGTACGGATTCGTTGAGCCGCTGGAGGCGACCGCCCTACAGGCGATCATCAGCGAGATCTGCCTCTTATTACGGAATTTTCCAACCTTTAAATCGGAGCAGATCACCAAACGCCTTTTGAACGATGAGGTCGGTGGGTTGTGGGATTACATCCGTTGGTTTCTGTCTGTCCACTACCGCTTCAATGGCCGCAAGGATACGGCCTTCTGGAAGGAATGCCGGGAGAAAGTCGATATCTCCGGCGCGGAGGAGATCGTCGGCCTGTTTCGCGAGAACGCTCCCTTGGTGTACCGTGACCTCGGCATGGCCTCCGGCCGCCATTTGTCGGGGAGGGTCTTCAACAACTTCGGCTTCGACATGCTGCTATTCGGACAGAACGTGGCATGTCATCCGCAGCCACCACGCGAATCGCGGCGGGACTACAAGCGACGGGTGGCGTCGTATGGTGCGCTCGCCGAGGCCGTGTTGCCGCAGTCGGAAGCCTTGCAGCTCCTCATCGAGCGCCAGCCCGAAGCGCTGACGCAACATGTTCAGGACCGGACCGGTTGGTTCGCCCAGTTTGCAGAGAGCATGATTTGACGATGAACATTGAACATCAACGCCCGGGGACATAGCGATGGCGACACACGACCTGGCAGCTAACGGCAGCGCCGCGGAGCCCGCTGAGGGCAAAACCTGGCAGGAACGGGGGCGGCGGCTGGGCGTGTATCTGATCAGCCCGCTCGTTCTTACCCTGGTGTTCATCTTTTCGTTCCCCACTGTCATGATTTTCTACTTGGCGTTCAGCTTCTGGGGGCCGCTCGACGGGGTGAGTTGGCTCATGGCGCACCAGTCACTGAACTGGTTCGTGAACTTCGGCGATATCTTCCGCGACGCCGCTCTGTGGGGTTCGATCTGGCGGACACTTCTGATCATGTTGGTGGTTGTGCCGACCGAGTTCATGATCGGCCTGGGCCTCGCCATGCTGTTCGTCCGCTCGTTCCCCGGCAAGCCGCTGTTCTATTCGATCCTGTTGCTGCCGATGATGGTCGTGCCAGCGGTCACCGGTTACATGTTCTTCATGCTGTTCCAAGCGGCCGGCCCGATCAACCAGATGGTCAGATACTTCACAGGACTTGACGCGGAATGGATCTGGCTCGGCGATCCGGTGCTGTCGATGATCGCGGTCATGCTGGCCGACATCTGGCAGTGGACGCCGCTGATGTTCCTGATCCTCCTCGCCGGCATGCTCGGCGTGCCGGTGGATCAAATGAGGGCCGCGACCCTGCTGGGCGCGAACTGGGGTCAGCTGTTCTTGCGCATCGTGCTGCCGAAGATGAAGATCGTGATGGCCATCGCGATCGTTATCCGCGCCGTTGAGGCCTTCAAGCTGTTCGACGTGATGTGGATCATGACCCGCGGCGGCCCCGGCGTCTCCACCGAGACCATTTCCGTCTTTATCTACAAGATGACTTTCTTTGAGCTGGAATGGTCCTATGTCGCGGCGATCGGGCTGATCATACTGGTTATGCTCACTGTCCTTGCTTTGTTGGGTATGAATGCGATGACCCGGGCTCAGAAGCGGCGGATGGAGAACCTCATCGAGTCATAGGCGAGGGTGTGCCGCGGCGCGTCTTCAAGACGAACGCTGGCGGTCACGACGCCGACCTCGTTGTGTACATTCGGGGCATACCCGGTCGTCATTAGTTGTGGAGCGTTGAGCGGTGAATTCGCTATTCTCTGCGACAGTTTTGCTCGGGTTAATAAATCACACGGAGACCAAATGCGATGAAGCGCACACGCCTGGCAGTGCTTGTGTTCGCCGTGATTGGTATCGGGATGCTTGCGGTGCCGGTCTTTCTGGCGGATCTACCGATCGCACGGGCGATGGGATCGAGTGGCGACGACGATGACAAAAAGACGGCGGTCAACCCAGACTGGCGCGACGGCAGCAAGGCTGTGGACGCTGGTGATTGGCAGAAGGCGATCACTCATCTAGCGCGCGTGGTCGAGGCTGAGCCAAAGAACGCCGATGCCGAGAACCTGCTTGGCTACAGCTACCGCAAGCTGGGCGACTATGACGCGGCACTCAGCCACTACACTCGCGCGCTCGATGTCAACCCAAAGCACAAGGGCGCCCATGCCTACATCGGCGAGGCCTATTTGGAGCTCGGCGACCTCGTCCAGGCAGAAGCACACCTCAAGGCGCTGGATCGAATTTGCACCTTTGGTTGCGCCGAGTACAGGGCGCTGAAGAAGGCGGTCAAGGCATACAAAAAGAGCGCCTCTAGCTAACGCCGCGGACGTTCGCGTCAGCGGCCGACGTGCTGGACCGGGTGGCGGCCGGACGCTAGTTTGCGGCTATGCCCGAGCCTGGCCGCGCCGAGCGTGTCTTAATCATCGATTTTGGCGCACAGGTAACACAACTCATCGCCCGCCGAGTCCGCGAAAGCGGCGTCTACTGCGAGATCGTTCCATACCAAAAAGCAGCGGACGCGATTGTTTCGTTCTCGCCAAAGGCGGTGATCCTGTCGGGGGGGCCTGCCTCGGTCACCGTCGAAGACACCCCACGTGCCCCGCCAGGGTTATGGAACATGGGCGTCCCGGTGCTCGGCATCTGCTACGGCGAGCAGACGATGTGTGCAGAGCTTGGCGGCCGCGTTGAGATGGCCTCGCACCGTGAGTTCGGGCGCACGATGCTCGAGGTGCGCGAATGCTGTGGGTTGTTCGACGGTGTGTGGGCGCCAGGCCAGTGCCATCAGGTGTGGATGAGTCACAGCGACCGCATCATCGCCATCCCGGAAGGGTTTCGTGTGGTAGCGGTGAGTGAGGTCGCCCAATTCGCCGCGATCGCCGATGAGGCGCGCCGCTTCTACGGTGTCCAGTTCCATCCCGAGGTTGTGCACACGCCTGACGGTGTTGCGCTCCTGCGGAATTTCACCCACCACATCGCCGGCTGCACAGGCGCTTGGACCATGGCGGGGTTTCGCGAAGCGGCGATCGCCCAAATCCGCGACACGGTCGGCGACAGACGGGTGATCTGCGGGCTCTCAGGCGGTGTCGATTCCTCGGTGGTCGCCGTGTTGTTGTTCGAGGCGATCGGCGCGCAGCTCACGTGCGTGTTCGTCGACACTGGCCTGCTGCGCGCCGGCGAGGCAGAGGAAGTGGTGCGGGTCTTCCGCGACGGGCACAACATCTCCCTCGTGCACCGTGACGCCGGTGATTTGTTCTTGGAGCGGTTGGCCGGGATCGCCGACCCCGAGGAGAAACGTAAGACCATCGGCGCGACATTCATCGAGGTCTTCGAGGCCGAGGCGCGCGCCGCGGGGGGCGCCGACTTTCTCGCCCAGGGCACGCTCTATCCCGACGTAATCGAATCGGTGGCGCCGGCCGGGGGTCCGAGTGCCACAATCAAATCCCACCACAACGTTGGTGGCCTGCCAGAGCGCATGCATCTCAAGCTGATCGAGCCGCTGCGCGAGCTCTTCAAGGATGAGGTGCGCGACCTCGGTCGGACACTCGGTTTGCCAGAGAACATTGTTGGCCGCCATCCTTTCCCTGGACCCGGGTTGGCGATACGCATCCCAGGCCCGGTGAACGCTGAGGCGCTGGCGCTGTTGCGCCATGCTGATGCGATCTTCCTCGACGAGATCCGGAGCGCTGGGCTCTACGATGCGATTTGGCAGGCCTTTGCGGTGCTGCTGCCGGTAAAGACGGTGGGTGTCATGGGCGATGAGCGCACTTATGAGCACGTCTGCGCGCTGCGCGCGGTGACCTCGACCGATGGCATGACAGCTGAGTCTTATGCCTTCGACCATGCGTTCCTCGAGACCACGGCGACGCGCATCATCAACGAAGTGCACGGCATCAACCGGGTGGTCTACGATGTCACCTCAAAACCACCCGGGACCATCGAATGGGAATGAAGGTGGGTGACATACTTGGCATGCATGCCACCGGGAAAAGGAATGGAGGACACACCATATGGTATTAACCAAGGCTGAGATATGCGACTATGGGTGGAGTGCGCCCGACTTCGAGCTACCCGGTTCCGACGGTCAGCCGCACAGCCTGGCTGAGGTACGCGGCGCCAACGGCACGCTCGTGATGTTCATCTGCAACCACTGTCCCTACGTCAAGGGCGTGATCGATCTGTTGGTCGCCGAGGCGCGGGCGGTGCAGGCGATGGGAATTGGCGTGATCGCGGTGATGCCTAACGATACCGGTACGTACCCGCAGGACGGCCTCGGTCCAATGGGCGAGCTGGCAGCGGAGAAGAACTTCAGCTTCCCGTTCGTGATCGATGAGACACAGGAGGTGGCGCGCGCCTACAACGCCGTGTGCACGCCCGATTTCTTCGGTTTCAACGCCGAACTCGGGCTCCAGTACCGGGGCCGCCTCGCTGAGATCAAGGACGCCAAGGCCGTGCCAGGAGCGCGCCGCGATCTTTATGAGGCGATGAAGGCCGTCGCGGAAACCGGCGCGGGCCCGAGGGACCAGACCGCCAGTATGGGCTGCTCGATCAAGTGGAAGGAAGCGGCCTGATCGGTGTATGAACGGGCGCCTTTATGGCGCCCGTACAACCGGTTCTCGCCTGTGGGAAAGCCGCGCGCGGTGGCCCCCGTCAGTTGGGCTATGCCTCGTGGCCGCGTAGAAAACGCTCGCGTAGCCAACGGTCGATGGACAGCCGCCCAGGGCCGCGCAGGATAATCAGGCCGAGCAACATCATCCAATAATAGTGCTCGACGTTGGCGTAGGCAGGAGTAGCTGCGCCGAGAACGAACTGGATGACCAGGGTCATTCCGAGAAGCGGTAGGGCGGCGACGCGCGAGAACAGGCCGACCGCGATGAGGATTGGCGCGCCGACCTCGACCATGGTAGCGAGAGCCGCTGCGACCTGCGGCGATAGCACCGGCACCATGTACTCGTACTCGAAGAGAAACACGGTGCTCTCCCAATCGCGGAGCTTCGTCAGCCCCGAGGTGCAGAACACTCGGGCGATCCACAGGCGAATGATGAGATCGAGGACCGGGGCGGCGTACCGCTCCGCAATCTCGATTGATTGGCGCAGCCTCGGGGCGATCGCACCAAAGCTCAGGGCGGTCTCGACGGGCAGGGTAGTCATGACGTTTCCTCCGGTTTTGCGTGGATGGACGAATAAGCGGTGAACACCTGCCGGCTCAGCATCGCGGCGAGTGCGGCTCGTAGATCAAACTCCGGCTCTGACAGGTTTGCGGCGGCCGCGGCCTTGCCGAGCGGGCGGCCGGTCATCAGGGCGAGAGCGAGGGTGAACGCACCTCCGCTCAATGGCTCCGCCTGAACCGCCGTACCCTGCCACCACACGATGGCGTAGTGGTCAGCCTCGGCCTCGCCGCGAGCCCGCGCCGTTTGGCCGGCGAGAAGGGCGGTGCGAATCGGCAGCACGGAAAAGCGGCTGCCTAGGAGGTACACCGAGTCATGGAGGACGAAACGCAGGCGATCGACCCGATCGGCCGGGAAACCAGCGAGCGCCGCGGGATCGAGCGGTGGCGCATCGGCAGCGAAGTAGGCCTCGTGCGCGGCCCATTCCAGGCGCGCAAGGTCGGGCAGGTGGGGCCGCGTCGCGACCTCCGGCAACGCCGCGATGAAACTCGGAAGTTCGAGTCCGTAGGTCCAGAGTTCCGGCCGTCGTGGTGGATGGCTGCGAATGAAGCCGGCGGCAGAGCGACGAAACGTCTTCTCACCAAGATCCTGGGCTAGCGCCGGGTAGGCAGCGCGAAGGACGGAGACGAGCGATGCAAGGATGTTGGTGCGGTGAATGGCAAGGCTTGTGCGCGCATCAACTGCTGGCCCAGCGATGGTCGAGATCGCCGCATCCGCCTCGCCATCGAACATGGCGTTGGTGTAGGCCTGTTGTAGCTCACGCAGCATTGCGTCCTCCCCCGAGTTCAGTGGCGTATTGGGTGAGGATCGAATCGGCCTTGGTCGCTTCGGCCAGAAGCTCGTCCAACGGTGGAATCCGCATATCCCACTCGATGAGCGTCGGCCGTGGGCCGAACCGGCGGATGGCCGCTTCGAACAACCGCTAGACAGCCACATCGACAGCGGCACCGTGGTCGTCGATCAGTACGGTGCGATCGTCGATGTGAACGCTCGCGTGTCCAGCGACGTGGATCTCACCTATGGCCGCCGGCGGGATCGAGTCCAGATAGCGGTCGGTTTCGAGGCCCAAATTGTGGGCGCTAACGTGAAGGTTGTTGACGTCGAGGAGTATGCCGCAGCCGGTCTGGTGCGTGAGAGCAGCCAGAAAATCCGCTTCGGCTATTTCGGAGGCGGCGAAGCCGAGATAGGTCGAAGGGTTCTCGATCAAGATCGAGCGGCCGAGATGCGCTTGAGCGCGATCTACGTTGCGGCAGACCACATCCAAGGCCTCGGCGTTGTAGGGCAACGGCAGTAGGTCGTTGAGGTAGATGCCGTCGCTCACGGCCCACGACAGATGCTCGGAGATGAGGACGGGCGCGAAGCGGTCGATCAACTCTTTGAGCCGATCGAGGTGGCGACCATCGTGGCCATCGGCCGAACCCAACGAAAGCCCGACGCCGTGGAAGCTCAAGGGATAGTGCTCGCCGATAGTCTCGAGCGCAGCCATCCGCGGGCCGCCTGGGACGAGGTAGTTCTCGCTGTGGATCTCAAGCCAGCCGATGGGCGGGGCGCGTTCGATGACCTCCGCCAAGAGGAGATGCCATTGCGGGGCAGGGCAGGGACATGGGTCCAGCCTCCCGCAATGCCCCGCCGCAACCTAGACCTTGCTCTCGTTCACGCCGTTAAAGGCATCGAGCATGCCGCCGTCGGCGAGGCACATGTCGGCGGACGGTGTGATCCGCCACTCGCCGCCGTCAAAATCGATTGGGGCCTGCCCCGCGCAAGAATGCGTGCCAGCCGCATTGGCACAGTCGTTTTCGCCAGCCTTTGAGATGCCGTAGCACTTCACCTTGTCGGCGGCCTCGACGACGTTGGTGGTCGCGGCGACCGCAGCGATTGAGACAGCACCCGCGAGGGCCGCTGCAACGCCGAGAGAGGTCAGGGATTTCCGGTTCATATCGCGTTCTCCTAGTTCTTCTGGCAAGCGCTCAAGCGGAGCGCGATCACGCTATAGCTCGTAGCTATGGTGCATGGATTCCGCTATATCGGAGCGATGGAGATGCACCAGGTCCGCTACTTTCTCGCGGTCTGTGAGCACCTGAACTTCACGCGGGCGGCTGCGGCGTGTCATGTGTCCCAGCCATCGCTCACGCGCGCGGTCAAAAAGCTCGAGGACGAGCTGGGTGGGCTGCTGTTCCGCCGCGAACGCAACCAGACCCATATCACTGAGCTCGGCCGCCTGATGTGTCCTCATCTCGAGCGCATCTACGAAGCCAGCGAGACCGCGCGCGAGCAAGCCCAGGGCTTTCAGCGCCTCGACCATGCCCCGCTTGAGCTTGGGCTTTTGTGCACCGTCGCCCCGTCCCGTTTGATCAGCCTGATGGCACGGCTGCGCCAGGAAGTACCCAACCTCGATCTATCGCTACGCGAGCTGGATCTGCAGAACCTGATCGACCAGATGAATACCGGCGATCTCGAAGTGGCGATGCTGGCAACGCCAATAGAGCTGCCGGAGCGATTCGACTTCACCCCGCTATATAAGGAGCGATACGTGGTTGCCTTCCCGCCGGGCCACCGGTTCGAAGCGCAGCCGACCGTGCGCATCAAGGACATGCATCAGGAAAGTTATCTCTCCCGCATCGACTGCGAGTACGTCGACTATCTCGATGAACTACTGGCCGACCAAGATGTCACGCTCGACATCAAGTATCGTACCCATCGGGAGGACCGGATCCAGAGCATGATCCTTGCCGGGATGGGCTGTGCGTTCATGCCGGAGTACCTGCCGGTACTGCACGGCCTGCCGACGCGCGTGGTCACCGAGCCTGACGTCATCCGCGACGTCGGGCTGGTGACGATCGCGGGCCGCCGGTTCTCGCCGACGGTGAGTACCTTCGTACGCCTTGCCCGCCAGCACGCCTGGTAGCGGCGTTCGCTGCTCCCCGAGCTGAAGCGCCGCCGCGGCCGCGGGCTCTGCTGCGCGACGGCCCGGACACTTTGAGGCTCGCGGTGAGGATGCGCTACTGCGCGCGACGGGGTCCGTTCCCCGTTTCGTGAACACATTTTGACGTGTATGCCACGGCGTGCATCCTCACTTATCGGCCATGGTTGGTCACCCTCGCGCGTCCTCGACACGCTGAGCCATGGGCGATGTCTCGTTCCTGGCGGTCACTCCGCCGCGCCCATTTCTGGCGGTTTCGCCGCCGGTGGAGCGGCCCGGCGAAGCCGATTTGTCCGAGCCGGAACCGGCGCGCCCCGCGCGTTCGATCGCAGAGATACCGTTCCAGCGCGCGCTCATCGTCTCTGATACCTCAGAACCCGAAATCGACACTGCCATCTTCGAGGCGGCCGAGGCGCGGCGGGGCCTCGGGGCCTATTCTCTTGCGCTACAATCGGGCCGGGCCGGGGCGCAAGGGGCGATCTACGACCTACAGATTTGAGGCCTTCCGGCGGCGATAGCCGCTGGCTATCAGAATTGGAGCCAATCGATATTTCCGTCACGCCGCTGGCATAGGCATCTTTGTTGCGAGAGAGATGGTCCGCTTGCGACAACGGAGAATTGAAAATGACACCACTGCGCTTTTTCCGAGACCTTACGATGGTGCCGGCCATGATCGGCCTGCTTGCGATCTCGTCGGCCTGGGCCGGCAAGCAATTCGTCGATGACGGGCTCGCACTGAGCGGCTACGACCCGGTCGCATACTTCACCCTCGGCGGCCCGGCCGTTGGCGATGCTGATATCACCCATGTCTGGAACGACGCCATATGGCAGTTCGCGTCAGTCGAGAACCGCGACCGCTTCTTCGCCGATCCCAATGCCTTCGCGCCGCAGTACGATGGTCACTGCGCCTTTGGCGCCTCGGTGAACCAATTGGTTCCGGGCAACCCGCACCATTGGTACATCCACGACGAAAAACTGTACGTGAACGTGACACCGCGCGCCCAAGAGTTGTGGCTGATGGACGTCCCCGGCAACATCGGCAAGGGGGATGCCAACTGGCCGAACCTCAATCCGTAGACGTCGGTGCGAGCGGCCGGCCCGCGGGTCCCCGCAGAGCTATCCTCCCGGCCATCACTACGACTTTCGGCGCCCCACACTTGGGGCGCCTTTTCTGTCGACCGAAGGCCGGTTTGCGTCGGCTCGGGGCGCTGATTATCTTTCCGGTCAGGCCGGTGAATATCGGAACGGCATGTGGCAGACCTGTTTCGCGAAGTCGACGAGGACGTCCGCAAGGAACGGTACCTCAAGCTGTGGCAAAACTATGGGCGCTACGCTGTTGCGCTTGCGGTCTGCTTCGTCCTTGTCGTGGCCGGCGTGACCGGCTGGCGTGAGTATCAGCGATCCGAGCGCGAGGCCGAGGGTGAGCGATTCGCCACAGCGCGGGCATTGGCTGAAGAGGGCCGCCATGCCGAGGCCGCCTTGGCCTTTGCGGACCTCGGCGCCGATGCCGGCGGCGGCTATGCCGTACTGGCTCGTTTTGAGGAGGCAGCCGCCTTGGTCGCTGGGGGCGAGCAGCGTAATGCCATCGCCGTCTACGATGCGATGGCCGCGGACGGTGCCATCGAGACGAGTTTCCGCGACCTCGCGAGCCTGCTCGCCGCTCTACATCTGATGGATTCGGGTGCGGACCGCGCTGATATCGAGGCACGGCTGCAGCCGCTCACCGGAGAGACCAATCCGTGGCGTTTCTCGGCACGCGAGCTCGCTGCCATTCTCATGCTTAACGCGGGAGAGCACGCAGCGGCTCGCGAGGCGTTGGCCGCGCTCGTGGGGGATGTCGATGCGCCCCCGGACGTGCGATCACGCGCCGTGGAGCTTGTGGCGGCGCTCGGTACAGTGGAGTAGCGCGCTGACTCAGCCTCAGAATTCGCTCTCACTCCGCCTCCGCCGGATCAGACGGTAGGCATAGGTGATGGCGTCTCGTAAGTGGTGGCGTGCAACGTGGGTGGTTCTGGCGTTCGCGCTTCCGGCCTGTGAGTCGGTGCCGTGGCTCGGCGAGCCGGAGCAGCCGCCGCTGCCCGGCGAACGAATCTCCATCCTGTCGCTGCAGCAACGACTCGAGCCGGACCCCCGCATACAGGATCTGCAGGTGCGCCTGCCCCGGCCGTACCGCAACGAATCGTGGCCCCAGCACGGCGGCTATCCCAACCATGCCATGCACCATCTGATGCTCGGCGGTACGCTTGCCGAGGTCTGGCGACGGCGCGTCGGCGCGGGATCCGACAGCGAGCAACGGCTGACGACGGCGCCAGTGGTGGCTGGCAATAGTTTGTTTGTTTACGACGCCGAGGCCCGGATCGCGGCCTTCGAGGCCGCAACGGGGGAGCTGATCTGGCGGATAGACCTGACGCCGGAGGAGGAAGACGAGGGAACGATCGGTGGTGGCGTTGCGTATAGCCAGGGGCGCCTGTTTGCCAGCACCGGCTACGGCGAGGTAGTGGCGATCGAGCCGGAAACGGGCCGAGTAGCGTGGCGCGTGAGCGTGAGCGCACCTGTGCGTGCGCCGCCGACCGTCGCCGGCGGGAGGGTATTCGTCATCAGCTTCGACAACCAGCTGCATGCTCTCGCAGCCGACGATGGTCGCCTGCTGTGGGCGCATGTCGGTATCGTCGAGGCGGCTGCCCTCCTGGGAGCAGCAAGCCCAGCGGTCGAGGGCGACTTGGTCGTGGCGCCGTTCTCTTCCGGCGAGGTGTTCGCGCTCAGGGTCGAAAACGGCCGCGTCGCCTGGGTCGACAACCTGGGCACACGCCGCGCCTCGACCGGCACCCTCGCGAGCTTGAGCGACATTAATGGCGAGCCGGTGATCGACCGCGGTCGTGTTTTCGTCGTCAGCCACAGCGGCCGTATGGCCGCGCTCGATCTCACAACGGGTAGTCAGATATGGGACCAGACGATCGGCGGCGTTCAAACGCCATGGGTGGCCGGCGATTTCCTTTATGTGGTGACATCGGATAACACCCTGCTGTGCCTATCGCGCGAGGACGGACGTATCCGCTGGGTCAGGCAGTTGAAGCGTTATTCGGACGAGGAAGCCAAAGAGGAGCCGATTCAGTGGTCCGGCCCCGTGCTCGCGAGCGATCGGTTGTTGCTCGCCTCAAGCGCGGGAGTAGTGGTCTCGATCTCCCCTTATTCGGGCCGAGTGCTCGGGTGGCTAAAACTTCCAGATGCTGTCGCGGCCCCGCCGATCGTGGCCAACGAGATGCTCTACTTTCTGACAGATCAGGCCGAGGTAGTGGCCCTGCGCTGAGGCCGCTCTATACGGCGCGCTCATCGACCGACTTGTCGGTGATGAGACTGATCTTTTTCGTCTTGGCCTGCCGCTCGATGCTTTGGGGTTGGGTGTCCGTGGTGCTCTCGGTCTCGGCGACGTCAAGCCGTTTGAGATGACCCTCCACGAACGCGCCAGCCTCGATCGAGAGCGTTTCGTGGGCGATGTCACCAATCACCCTGGCCGAACGACTGAGCTGCACCCGGCGGGCGCGGACGCTGCCGCTGATGGCGCCGTGAACCACCAGGTCATCGGCGTTTATCTCGCCCGAGATCTTGGCGTGCTCGCCAACCGCGACCGAGCGGCCCGTGACATTGCCTTCGACCGTGCCGTCGATTTGCATCTCGCCATCAGTCATGAGGTTGCCGACGAGCTGCAGGTTGGCGCTAATGATGGATGGCGCGCTGCGCTCCCCGCGCCGCGGCTCGTTTCCGTCTCTCTCGTCCTTGCGATCAGTCTTGGAGAACATGTTGACCTGCCTTGAGAAATTTCGCTGGATCGTGGTGTCGGCCGTTGACGCGCACTTCGTAATGTAGATGTGGCCCGGTCGATCGGCCGCTTGAGCCCATTAGACCGATACGTTCTCCACGGTCCACGGTCCGGCCGCGCTCGACCAAAATGCTGTGGAGATGAGCATACCGAGTGGCGATCCCGAGACCGTGGTCGATCTCCACGAGCCGGCCATAGGGGCCGCTGCGGCCGGCGACGACGACGACGCCCGGCGCGGCCGCGCCGATAGCCGACTTGTAAGGACCGGAAAGATCAAGCCCGCTATGCATCGCCCAGTGTTTGGTGAACGGGTCGCGCCGCTTACCAAAGCCACTCGAAACCCAGTAGCGCTCCGCTGGCTCTGCAAGTGGCAGGCGGTCGGCGACATACCGGAGATCTTGCCAGCGGGCGAGGCTGTGTTCCAGACGCACGACCGTGGCAGCGAACCGGCTATCATCCGGCGCTCCCGCCGTAGCCAGCTTGTCGATATCGAGTAGTGGACCGCCGCGACCACCGTCATCAAAGGCAACGAGCGCGTCGATATCGAGCCCTGTCTGCGACAGCATCGATTCCAATGCTCCGACAGAGGAGTTGGTGTGCGCTTGAATACGAGCAATGAGCCCACGCTGCATATCCTTGAGCGCTGCCAGCCGCGCCTCAAGCTCACCTGCGCGCTCTGCCAGTTCATCGCGGGCGCGGGAGACCGCGTCGCGCTCTTGGCTCGCTGTTGCCAATGCGGCTCGCGCATCCGTCAGCGCAGCCACCGCCGCCTGGTATTCATCAGAGAGGTCGCCGAGGTGAATCTCGAGCCGTTGCACACGGCTGCGATGAGCCGTTAGTTCCGCGCGTGCGGCATCGCGTTCGTCCGCCACTGCACGGAGCCGCGCTCGTGCAGTCGTGAGCGCCGCTGCGGTTTCACGCCTAGCAGTGGAGATGCTGTCCACGTTCCCCGCGAGTGCTGCAACGCGCTCGTGCAGGATCACGGTTTTGGTCCGTGCGGCGTCGCGTTCACCCACGACCGACCGTAGCCGGTCGCTCACCGAACTGAGGCCGCGGCCGAGGC
Source organism: Alphaproteobacteria bacterium (assembly GCA_965248765.1). Classification (GTDB taxonomy): domain Bacteria; phylum Pseudomonadota; class Alphaproteobacteria; order VGEJ01; family VGEJ01; genus CBDFKF01. Next base: position 931,859 of record CBDFKF010000004.1, on the reverse strand, counting down.
TTGCGCGCTCTTCGACCAACGCGACAAGCTGACGATGGCGTATTTCAAGCGCGCCGGCCGCGTCGCGAAAGCGGTCTTGTGTGGTCTCTAATTGCTGCGCGAGTTCGACGTTGTGGTGCTGGACCGCCGCGAGCTCCCGCTCGCGCTCGGCGATGACATCGCGGTGAACGAACAGGATGGCGGATGCGAAGAGCGCCCAGATAATCGCGACACAGATGCCGGCGCTGAGGCCAATCTGCACGTGCCTTGAGAAGATCGCATAGCGGACGCGCCCGCGGCTGCGGTAGATCAGCTGTCGCTCTGGGAAGAGCCGGCTAAGCCACTCTCCCGAGCCCTTCAAAGTCGTTCTCAGCATGTCCCGTCGGGCCGTCCGTCCCCGCTTGGGACATACCGTCTCCGCTCTGGTATTGCAACCTCACGGGGGTTGTGTATCAGGGCGCTTGATGCACTGCGGTCAGGCTTGAGCCTCGGTGCGGCGCAGGGCGATTGCAGGCGCCGCCACCAGGTGCTCGTAGTGGTTCCGGATTCCGGCTTCGGCTTCGAGGAGCGTTGGCTGCAGCGCGGCTGCATCGGCGCCGCCGACAGCCCGGGTGAGCAGGGCGGTGAGGCCGTCCGGGACTCCCGATTCGCTGATTGGCGCCGAGAGGCAGAGCCTGAGAAGGCCGTGGGCATTACGGAGAATGCCGGCCGCAGTCGCCAGCTCGCCGACGGTCCTCGCAGGGAGAACGCCAGCTGCACCGAGCCGCTGCAACGCCTCATCGGTATCTTGGCTGAGCACGCTGGGATGCTCGGCGGCGTGGCGCAGCTGCAGATACTCGCAGAGGAATTCTAGGTCGACGAGTCCGCCCCGCGCATGCTTGATGTCCCAAGGATCGTCGCTCCGATGCTCGCGCGTCATCCGCTCGCGCATGTCGTGGACGTCGGCCAACAGGGTATCCGGATCTCGCGACGTGACGAGCGCCTCCCGCAGAATTGTTTCGATCTTGTCTCGCACGACTGGCGGAGCAGCGATTACACGGGCGCGGGTAAGGGCGAGGTGCTCCCAGGTCCATGCCGAGCCGCACTGATAGGCAGCGAAGCCGTCGATCAGAGCGGCGATCGGTCCCGCGCTGCCAGAAGGACGCAACCGCATGTCGATCTCGTAAAGGCCGCCTTCCGCGGTCAGGGCGGTGAGGGCGTTGATATAGCGTTGGCTCAAGCGGGCGAAGAACTGGCTTGGCGCCAACGGCTGGGGGCCGTCCGAGGCCGTTGCCTCGGCCGGATTGTCATAAAGGAATATGAGATCGAGGTCGGAGCCTTCCGTCATCTCCCGAGCACCCAGCTTGCCCATCGCGATGATGGCCAAAGCGGCTTGGGGAATACGACCGTGGCGCTCAGCGAACTCAGCTTCGACGCGGGGGAGCAGGGCGCCAAGAACCGCTTCAGCGATGTTGGCCAGCGCCGGCCCCGCTTCCACCGCGGTATAACGGCGCAGCAACATGCGAACGCCAACTTGGAAGCGCTGCTCGTGCGCCCAGCGTCGCGTGAGATCGAGGACGTCCTGGTAGTCGCGCGCCAGGTCTAGACGCTGTTCGAGGTCGGAGGTCCGCTCGCCCAGCGGCGCCAAAGGGGCGGCAATGTCGGTGCCCAGCACGCCATCCAACAGGGCCGGGTCGTGACTCAGGTACTCGGCGAGGCGCGGCGCGCTGCCCATGATCTCAGCGACTAGATCGAGCAGTCCCGGATGCGCGCGGAACAACGAGAATAACGGCACGCCGGCGGGCAAGCGCGCCAGGAACTCGTCGAAGCGAAGGAACGCGCCGTCGGGATTGAGAGTCTTCGCCATCGCCTCGAGGATGGCTGGCACGAGATCGGTCAAGAGCTCGCGTGCGCGCGCTGTGCGCACCGCGCGATACCGACCATGGTGCCAGGTGCGAATGCTGGCGGCGATAGTCGCGGGCTCGCGAAAGCCCAAGCCGTCAAGCGTCGCCAGCGTGTCTGGATCGTCCTCGGTGCCGGTGAAGACAAGGTTGCCAGGCCCGCCGAGGGGCGGCGCGTGCTCGAACAGTGCGGCATAGTGGCGCTCGACCCGGCGCAGGTGCACCAGCACCTCGTCGGCGAACCGTGTCGCATCGTCGTGGCCGGTGAACAGCGCCATGTGGTAGAGCGCGGACTCGGTCGTTGGCAGGGCGTGGGTCTGCTCGTCGGCGACCATTTGCAGTCGATGCTCGAGGCGGCGGAGGAAATGGTAGGCAGCGGTCATCTCGTCCGCCGCGATGGCGGTAATTCGGCCGCCGCGCGCGAGCGCCGCGATGGCATCGCACGTTGCGGGTGCCCGGAGGGCCGGCTCGCGGCCACCCGCGATGAGCTGTTGGGTCTGCGCAAAGAACTCGATTTCGCGAATGCCGCCGCGCCCGAGCTTGATGTTGTGGCCGGCGACGGCGATCGTCTGATGGCCACGGTGCGCGGCGATCTGGCGCTTGATCGAATGAATGTCGGCGATCGCGGCGAAGTCGAGGTGTTTGCGCCAAACGAAGGGCGCGAGGCCGGCAAGAAAAGCCTCGCCAACCGCGCCATCGCCGGCGACCACGCGCGCTTTGATGAGCGCCGCTCGCTCCCAGTTCTGGCCGACGCTCTCGTAGTAGGCCTCGGCCGCTGCCACCGACATCGCCAGCGGCGTCGCCCCCGCATCTGGCCGAAGGCGGAGGTCGGTGCGGCACACATACCCCTCACCAGTGCGCTCCTGCAGCAGGCGGACCAGCGCGCGGGTGAGGCCCACGAAACAGTCCTGCAACGAACGATCACCGACATAGCGGGCGACCTCGGGGTCGTAGAGGACGATCAGATCGATATCGCTGGAGTAGTTGAGCTCGCGAGCCCCGAGCTTGCCCATCGCCAAAACCACGAGTCCGCAGCCGCGCTCGGGATCGGCAGGATCGACCAATTCGAGGTCGCCCGCCGCCGCTGCTTTACACAGCAGATGGGCGAGCGCCGCATGCAACGCTGCCTCAGCGAAATCGCTGAGCGCACCTGTCACTTCAGCGAGCCCCCAATAGCCGGCGATGTCGGCCGCGGCGGTGAGGAGAGCCAGGCGCCGGCGCGCGATGCGAAGGCGAGGCATGAGGTCGGCGGCCTGAGAATGTGCAGCCTCGCGAACCTCGCTCAGAAGGCGGGCGAGCAGCACTTCGGGCGTCTCCACGCAAAGTGCGGCGGCCCATGCGGGCTCGTTAAGAAGACAACGATCGAGGAACGGGCTGTTGCCGAACAGTGCCGCGAACAGGGCTCGTCGCGGCGGCTCGCCGATGATCGCCGCGAGCTCCCTCTCGCGGCGATGATCACTGGCCGCAAGCGCGGCCGAGAGTTCCTCGATCCCGCGTTCGGCGCGCTCGCTATCAAAGACGCGGGGTTGTTGACCGACCGTCGCGCCCAGCGGGAACTGCGACATTTCTTCAAGCCAAGCTTTCGGGCACACTGCGCGAACGTCGCCGTACGGTCAAGCGCCCGATTTCGAGGACGCCTGGGGCTTTGATTCCGCCGACAGTTCGATTTCTCGCCTACGCGAGCGCTGCTGCTATCGCCGCGGTGTCGGTCCTGTTGATTGCGGCGACATGGCGACTCGCGGCGGGACCGGTGTCGTTGAGCCCGCTCGCTCCCTACCTCGAGCAGGCGCTCGGCGCGGCGGACGAGGACTTCACTGTCCGCTTCAGCGATACGATCTTGAGCTGGGTACCGGGCGAGCGCGCGTTGGAGGTGAAGGCAACCGGCGTCGATCTCATCGCTGCCAGCGGCGAGCGCGTGACCCGCCTGCCGGAGATACTGTTAGCCCTGAGTGGCCGCGCGTTGATGCGGGGGATCATCGCGCCCGCCTCGATCGATCTGATCGGCCCGGAGGTGACGGTAGTCCGTGGCAGCGACGGCCGCCTCTCGTTCGCTCTGGGCATCGAGAGCGGTGAGTGGTTCGCGGGATTGATTGACGAGCTGCTACAGCCGCCTGATCCGACCAAAATAACCGGCTACCTCGAGCGGATCAGTGCACTTCGGGCCAACGTGACGCTTGAGGATCAACGATCACGAACGGCCTGGCATGCTCCAGCGGCGGACGTCGCGCTGGTGCGGAAACCGCATGGGTTGCTCGCCGATCTTGCCGGGTCGTTCGAGGTCGAGGGGAGCGAGATCGAAATCCGCGCCACGGCCGCCTACGACATTGCGGGCGGGGAAACGAGCGTTGCGGCCGAATTCAGCGGACTTAAGCCGACGCGTTTGGCGACCCGGTTAGGGGTGGATCTGTTGCACGCCGCTCATACTGATCTCGCCGGCACCACACGCTTTACGGTCGACGGCACAGGCGCGGTGTCGCCCGTCGATTTCGAGGTTGAGGCCGCCGCCGGTTTCATCGACTTGCCGCAATACTTTGCGGGGCCGCTGCGTTTCGACGGCGTGAGCGCGCGGGGGACCCTCGCCGAGGCGAGCCGCATCGATATCGCGGAACTGGTGATTCGCGCGAACGGCGGCGCGGCGAGCCTACACGGCACCGCTCGCTTCGATGAGACCGGCGTCGCATTGTCCGGTGAAGGCCGCGTCGAGAATTTGTCCGTAGGCGAGATCGTCGCCTATTGGCCCACACGCATCAACCCGAGCGCGCGAGCGTGGTTTGCCAAGAACGTGCTGAGCGGCATCGTCGAGGAGGCAACCTATCGAGTGAATGTTCCTCCGGAGATTTTCAGCGGCGCGCCGATTCCCGATGACTTGACCGACGCCACCTTCAGCTACAGCGGCGGTAGCGCAAAATTCCTCCGCCACTTTCCGCCGGTCACGGGCGCCGCCGGTCGAGGTCGCCTCACAGGCGCCCATCTCGAGCTCACGGTGGAAGCTGCCGCGATCGACGACATTAGGCTCAGCGAGGGTGAAATCCGCGTTCAGGGCCTCAACACAGGAGCACCGTTCGCCGAGATCGGTTTAGTCGGTCGCGGCACGTTTCCCCGAGCGCTCGAGCTGCTGGACCACAAACCTCTAGAGCTTGCGCATAGGCTCAACGTCGTTCCGGCCAACACCAGGGGCCTGGTGGCCGCCCGCGCGCGTTTCGAATTTCCGGTACGGACTTCCTTGGCCCCAGAGGAAGTAGCTTATCGCGCGGCCGCCAATCTGCGCGATGCCGAGATACCTGGCGCACTTGACGACTACGACCTGAGCGATGCCGATCTGCAGCTCCGGATCGACAATGGGCGGGTTGACGGAACCGGCCCCGTTCGCGTCAACGGCGTGCCGATGCAGCTTGTTTGGCGCGGCAGATTCGGCGTTACCGAAGCGCCGACACAGCTGTTCCTCAGCGGTCGGGTTGACGAGACTGCGCGGACCGCCCTTGGCTTCCCGGCGACGCCCTTCCTAACGGGACCGGTTGCTGCCACGTTCCGGCTTGCGCCCGGCGAGCACCGCGTGACCCGGACCGAGATGGAGCTCGACCTTCGCGACGCGCATTTGTTCTTCCCGGAGCTCAGATGGGCCAAGGCGGTGGCCATCCCGGGTACCGCCCGGTTTGTTGCTGTACGCGAGGCTGATGGCGGCCTCCGGCTCGAAGATCTCGAGGTGCGTGCTGCCGACCTCGAGGCGTTCGGAAGGGTTGCTTTCGCGCCTGATGGTGCGGTCCGTACCGCGGCCTTCGAGCGCCTACGCTACGGCTTGACAGACGTGACAGCGGTGGCACACGCGACCACCGCTGGTCGGCTGGAACTGACACTGGACGGACCCGTGTTCGATTTCAGGCCGTATTCAGATGAACTGTTAGAGTTCGACGATGCGTCTGAAACGCTGCCGCTCGTGCTACGTGCTCGTTTCCAGCGACTCATCGTCGGCGACGACCTCCAGCTCCAAGGCGTGAACGTCGAAGGATCGCGTCGGGCGGGGCGCTGGGAGCAGCTGAAGGTGGGTGGCGCGTTTGCACCAGGTCGAACGCTGGTGCTCGCGCTCTCGACGATCGACGGCAGGCGCCGGCTCGACGTCGCGGCCGCCGACGCCGGCTCTCTTCTACGAACCCTCGGCATTTTTGAAACCGCGGTTGGCGGCTCGCTCCGGCTCCTCGCCGACATCCGCGACGATCTGCCGCAGAGCCCCTTGCGTGGTGCTGTCCGGGTCGATGATTTCCGATTAATCGAGGCGGCGACATTGACACAAATCCTCACGCTGGCTTCGCCTGTAGGGATCGCCGATACGTTCCGAGGTGACGGGATATCGTTTGTCCGCTTTGAGGCGCCTTTCGAGCTCGTCGGCAACGTTCTCAGCGTTGGCGAGGCGCGCGCGGTTGGCCCAGCACTCGGCATCACTATGACCGGCACGGTCGGTCTGGGCAGCGGCGAAATCGATATCAACGGCACCGTGATCCCGGCCTATACAATCAACTCGCTACTCGGCAACATCCCGATTCTCGGGACGCTGCTCGTGGGCAAAGAAGGCGAAGGAGTGTTCGCGCTGACCTATCAGGTGACCGGGCCGACCCATGAACCGCAAGTGACGGTCAATCCACTGGCGACGCTGGCGCCTGGATTCCTGCGCAACTTCGTCTCCGGAATTGAGCGTGGGGAGGGCATTCCCGACGCGCCGCCGGCGAGCGCCGGTAGCCCGCGATAGGGCTCTCTTGCCGTACCAGAAAGTTGCGGTTCAGACTGGGCGGATAAGGGCGTGACGCTTGCGACCCGCCGAGAGCTTGATCGTACCCTCGGCGTTGAGATCGTCCAGCGTCACCGGCTGTGTCTCGCTCGCTACCGGCTCATCGTTCAGCCGGCAGCCGCCGCCCTTAATCAACCGTCGCGCGTCGCCGCGACTGGCGCTCAGCCCAGATCGGCGGACGAGGTCAAAGGCAGGCACACCGGCGGCGAGCTCGGCGCGGGTGACGTCGATGGTCGGTAGGTCAGGCGCGGCGCGGCCCTCCTCGAACGTCTCACGTGCCGTCTCGGCAGCTCGTCGGGCCGCGGTATCGCCGTGGCAAAGCCGCGTTGCCTCGGTGGCCAGCGCCTTTTTTGCTTCGTTGACCTCGGTGCCTCCCAGCGCCTCTAAGCGTGATATCTCGGTGATGGTGAGGTCGGTGAAAAGGCGTAGGAACCGGCCTACGTCGGCATCGTCGGTATTGCGCCAGTACTGCCAATAGTCGTACGCCGCCAGCTGTTCCTCGTTCAGCCAAACTGCTCCGCGGGCCGTCTTGCCCATTTTCTCCCCACCCACGGTGGTGATCAGAGGCGCCGTCAGCCCAAACAGCACGCGATCGTCGAGGCGCCGCCCGAGATCGACGCCATTCACGATGTTGCCCCATTGATCCGAGCCGCCCATCTGCAAGATGCAGGCGTGCCGCCGCGCCAGCTCAACGAAATCGTATGCCTGCAGCACCATGTAGTTGAACTCGAGGAAGGTTAGCGGCTGCTCGCGATCAAGCCGGAGCTTGACGCTGTCCATTGAGAGCATGCGGTTGACCGAAAAATGCGGGCCATAGTCTCGCAAGAAGTCAATGTAGGCGAGCTTGTCGAGCCAATCGGCGTTGTTGACCATGACTGCATCCGTCGGGCCTTCGCCGAATACGAGGTACTTTGCGAATACCTTCCTGATCCCGTTCATGTTGGCGGCGATGGCCTCTTCGCTGAGGATCTGTCGCGATTCCTCCTTTCCGGAGGGATCGCCGACCCTGGTCGTGCCTCCGCCCATGAGTACGATCGGCCTGTGGCCGGACTGCTGGAGGCGCCTGAGCATCATGATGCCGACCAAGCTGCCGACGTGGAGGCTGGGTGCCGTACAGTCAAAGCCGATGTAGGCGGTAACAGGCCTCTCCGCCATCATCGAGTCGAGGGCCTCGAAATCCGTGCACTGGTGCAGGTAGGATCGCTCGGTGATTTCCTTCAGGAAGCCGGAGCGTGGTGCAGTCATGTGCAGGAGCCTAGGCTGGTCGAGGTGATGAGGAAAGGGGCCTCGGCTCGGGCTGTGTGGGCGATCGGCCTTATGAGCGGCACCTCGCTTGACGGGATCGACGCGGCGTTGGTGCGGACTGACGGTGAGATCGTGTACGAGCTCGGTCCCTGGCGCACCACGTCATACACGCCGGAGCTTCGCGAGCGTCTGCGCGCGTCGCTCGGCGGGCATGGTGATGAAGAACTGAGCCGTGCCGTCACCGACGCGCACGGTGCCGCGGTGACCGCGTTGATCGAGGTTTCCAGCATCGCGCGATCCGACGTCCGAATCGTCGGATTCCACGGCCACACGCTGCTCCATCGGCCGGCGCGGCGGGTTACGGTGCAGGTCGGGGACGGCGCGGCGCTCGCCGAAATGCTCGAGATCGATGTGGTGGGCGATTTCCGTAGTGACGATATCGCGGCTGGCGGGCAGGGCGCACCGCTCGCGCCGGTCTACCATGCGGCGCTGGCGGCAGGGCTAGCGCGACCGCTCGCTATCCTGAATGTCGGCGGCGTCGCTAACGTGACGTGGATGGGTGCCGATGACACGTTGGTCGCTTTTGATACGGGACCCGGCAATGCGCTGATTGATGACTGGGCCCGATGCCATCTTGGCGAGCCAATGGACCGCGGCGGCCGCCTCGCCGCGACCGGGGCTGTCGACGAGTCTGTTTTGCGCCGTGCCCTGGGCCGCAGTTATTTCTCAAGAACGCCTCCAAAGTCATTGGATAGAAATGATTTTTCTATGAAATTAGTTTCAAATCTGTCCTCGGAAGACGGCGCGGCGACGTTAACGGCCCTCAGTGCGGCCGCAGTGGCCGCCGCGAGGCCCCACCTACCATCGCCGGTCCACAGCTGGCTTGTGACGGGCGGCGGCCGGCACAATCCGACACTGATGGCGGGCCTGCGCGCCCGATTGGGCGCGCCGGTGGCGGCGGTGGAGGCACTAGGTTGGCGTGGCGATGCACTTGAGGCGGAGGCGTTCGGTTTCCTTGCCGTGAGAACGCTGCGTGGGCTTCCACTCAGCTTCCCCGGCACGACCGGTGTCGCTTCCCCATGTCGGGGCGGGCGCCTCTTTTCAGTTTCAGCTCAGGCGGTGGACTGAAGCTGCTGCTCGTCAGCGTCTGCTGGCTCGGATCTGACCATGTTCGCGTCGAGGTGCGCGTCGATAGTGGCGCTCAGTTCGTCGAGCCTGCCTTCGAAGAAGTGATTGGCGCCGTCGATGAGTTCATAGGCGATGCCGATCCCCCGCTGCACAGCGAGCCGTTCCGCGAGCTTGTCAACGTCCTCTTGCGGCACATGCTCATCTTGCACGCCATGCACGATGAGACCGGAGGATGGGCACGGCGCCAAGAAAGCGAAGTCGTAGAGGTTGGCGGGCGGTGCCACCGAGATGAAGCCGTTGATCTCGGGTCTGCGCATCAGGAGCTGCATCGAGATCCAGGCCCCGAAAGAAAAGCCGGCAACCCAGCAGTCGGCGGCATTGGCGAAATGGCTCTGCAACCAATCGAGGGCCGCTGCGGCGTCCGATAGCTCTCCGTGACCGCTGTCGTAGCGCCCTTGGCTCCGGCCAACACCGCGGTAGTTGAAGCGGAGCACCGAGAAGCCTCGACGCACAAAGCAGTGGTAGACCGCATAGTTCACTTTGTTGTTCATGGTGCCGCCGTGCTGCGGATGTGGGTGCAACACCACAGCGATCGGGGCGTCCGCGGTCTTGCCGCGCTGGAAGCGCCCCTCAAGACGGCCCTCAGGCCCATTAAAATAGACTTCCGGCATGCGTTTCCCTTTGATGGCTCAACCGGCCGACGGTGGAGCCGCGCTCCCCTGTCGCTTCGTTCGTCTCCGCGTGAACTCAATAGCGCTCGATAGTGGGGCTGCGCGGCGCTTGATTGACGCTCTCCGAACCCCTATATCGAACGCTACGCACGGTTCTACAACCGCCACCACGACTGCGTGCTCAACAACAGCACAAGATATCGAATCCCGCCAGGGGCTTTCAAGATGCTGGACAGGATACATGAAGACATCGACACCGTATTTGAACGTGATCCGGCAGTCCGCTCGCGGATCGAGGTCGTGTTGTGCTACCCCGGATTCCATGCCGTGTTGTTCCACCGCGTGGCTCGTGCCGCTTGGCAGCGCGACTGGTTCCTGGTTGGGCGCGTGGTATCGCAAATCGGGCGCATGCTGACCGGGATTGAGATTCACCCCGCAGCGTGCATCGGCCGGCGGTTTTTCATTGACCATGGCATGGGCGTCGTAATAGGCGAGACATCGCGTATCGGCGACAACGTAACGCTCTACCATGACGTGACCCTGGGCGGCATCTCTCCGGCTGAAAATTCGCACAATCAGGTCAACAAGAAGCGACATCCTACGCTTGGCGATAACGTAATCGTGGGCTCAGGCGCGCAGGTACTGGGTCCGATCACGGTCGGTGCCGGGGCCCGCGTCGGCGCTAACTCGGTGGTGCTCAAGAGCGTGGCGCCGGGCGCGACCGTGGTGGGCATACCTGCCCAGCCCATCATGTCGCGCGAGCGCCACGACGCCGAGCACTTTGACGCGTATGGCACTGGCAGCCGCGATATACAGGATCCCCAAGCACGTGCGATCGAGGGACTGCTCGGCCAGATTCACGAGTTGTCGGCCCGCGTCGGCCAGCTCGAGCACCAGCTTAAGGCGAGCGGCGCCCCGCTTGCCGGCCGGTGGCCGGCGGAGGACGAGGAGGATCGGCCTCACGAGTGAGGCCGACCGATTCAGGGCGCGGCCGAAATCGCCCGGGTAGCCGGTGACTGACACAGCGTACCTCGATTATAACGCCACCGCGCCAACCAAGCTTGCGGTGGCGGCAGCAGTCGCCGAGGCGCTCGCGCTCGGGGGCAACCCATCGTCAGTGCACGGCCCGGGCCGTCGCGCCCGCGATTCAGTGGAGCGCGCGCGAGCATCTGTAGCAACGCTGGTCGGAGCGGCACCGGAGCAAGTCGTCTTCACAAGCGGAGCAACTGAGGCTAACAACCAGGCGCTGAGCACGGCTGTTGCGCCACTACACGGATGCGAGCGGATCCTCGCCTCTTCGATTGAACACGACTCAGTACTCGGGCCGTCCGCGGCCACGGCGGTCTCTCTGACAACGCTCGCGGTCGGTGCCGACGGCGTACTTGACCTCGGCGGGTTGGAGATTGCGCTCGCCGCCGATCCGCGGCGGGCATTGGTGTCGGTGATGTGGGCGAACAACGAAACCGGCGTCGTGCAACCGGTTGCGGAAGCGGCGGCCATCGCTCACCGCAACGGCGCCTTGTTCCATTGCGATGCCGCGCAGGCACCTGGCAAGATTGCTATCGACATTGCGCCCGGCGAGCTCGACCTGCTGTCGCTCTCGGCACACAAGCTCGCCGGCCCGCCCGGGATCGGGGCACTGGTGACCGGCGCCATGATTCCAGTGGAGGCGCTGTTACGCGGCGGTGGCCAGGAGAGGCGGCGTCGGGGCGGGACGGAGAACGTGCCGGCGATCGTCGGCTTCGGCGTGGCGGCCGAGCTCGCACAACACGACGTCGCTCGCGCTGGTGCGATCGGCGCGCTACGGGACCGACTGGAAACACGGATCGCCGCGATCGCCGGTAACGCGACGACGGTATACGGGGCCGCAGCGGCGCGACTGCCCAACACAAGCTGCTTCTCAATGGCGGGAGTATCTGCCGAAATTCAGGTCATCGCGCTTGACCTCGCCGGTTGCGCGGTGAGCGCAGGCTCGGCGTGCTCATCCGGCAAGGTCAGCACGTCTCACGTTCTGACGGCGATGGGCGTGCCCGACGACGAGGCGGCAACGGCGATCCGCGTGAGCCTCGGCTGGGCTAGCAAGACTGCGGACATCGACCGCTTGATAGAGGCTTGGAGCACTCTGTATCGACGCGCGGGGCGCGCTACTGCTGCCTAGCGCCGACGCCGCAGATGCTCGATATCGCGACGCTCTTCCTGCAGCAGCAATGAAGGACTCGCGGTGTGGCCGGCGATCCTGCTTGACGATGATAATGCTTGCGCCCGCGATTGGACGGCACAGTTCGCGCGTGCCATATAAGCGCGAGATCGCCCGGGATGGCGCTTGCGCGCCGGTGCTCACCGAGAGCCGGACATGCCGAAAGTGACCTTCATCAACAAGGACCGGTCGCGGAGCGAGGTCGACGCTCCGATCGGCCTCTCTGTGATGGAGATCGCGCACCTTCACGGTATCGACATCGAGGGCGCCTGCGAGGGTTCACTCGCTTGTTCCACCTGTCACATATTCCTTGACCGCACCACATTCGACTCTCTTCAGCCGCCCTCCGAGGACGAAGAGGACATGCTCGACCTCGCCATGGGCGTGACGGCAACTTCGCGGCTTGGTTGCCAAATTGTCATGACTGAGGAGCTCGATGGCCTGGTCGTCGAGCTCCCCCCTGAGACTCACAACATGCTCCTCGACTGACGCCCTACGCGGGCGGCGGGGTGGTAAACGAGCCGATGTAGCTGGTGTGGCTAACCAGGCCCGCCTCGGTGCTCCAGTAATGGATGAGGCAAGCGGGTGGCTCCATCACCGCGGCGATCGTGTCCTCACCGAGTGCGAGCGCGAATTGATGGGCGGTGGCGGGTGCGGTGAGAGCGACAGTGCCATGCCAGCGCACCTGAATGGGACGGTGCAAATGGCCGCAGAGGATGCGCTCGATGTTGGGGAAGCGCGCGACGATAGTTCCGAGGGCGTCCGCCCCGAGCAAGCCGAAGCCTTCGGCGTTGCGATCGAGATGGGTGAGACCACTGAGGAACGGCGGATGGTGCATGAGTATCACCGTCGGCCGATCGGGTGCTTCTTCAAGCCGGGCTTCGAGCCACTCCAGGCGGTCGGCGCTGAGCGCGCCGAAGATCTCGCCCGGTACCAGCGTGTCCAGGGCGATCAGTCGCAGCGGATGATCCTCGATCACGTACTGGAGGAATGGCGCTCCTCCCGGCAAATAGGAATGATCGGCGAAGACCGTGCACAGCGCACGGCGATTATCGTGATTGCCCGGGACCAGCAGATACGGCGCGGCCAACGGGTCGAGCAGCCCGCGCAGACGGTGATACTCCTCCTCGGTGCCCTCATCGACCAGATCACCGGTCGCCACAACAAGATCGAGCTTGGCCGGAAACGTGTTGAGGTGTTCAACGCAGCGCTCAAGGTGCGCCGCGGTATCGAACCGCCGGTCGGGCGCACCGCCAATACGAGAGATGTGGAGATCGGTAATCTGCGCGATAATCATGGCTGGTGCTGTGGGTCTCGGGCGCACCAGCGACATGCCGCGCCCGCCAGCTCAGGAATCACTATCATGCCACATCAGCGCGTGGGTCCGCTGCGTTCTGGAACCGGGCGCTGGCGTGTTGGGCGGCCAACGCGCGCTGGCTGCAGCGCGACGACGCCGGGGTGGGCGTGCCAGGCTCGCTCGGGGCCATCGGCATGGGAGGTGAATCGAATCGTAGGCCGCCGGTCGAGGCATGAAGGGAAGAACAATGAGCAAGATCGGGCGTTGGCCTAGAGCGCTGCCCGCGGTGACAGTCGCGACGGGGTTGGCGCATGTCACGAGTCCGACGTTCGCACATCATGTGATGGACGGCGCACTGCCGGGGAACTTTGGCGAAGGATTGCTGTCTGGCCTCGGCCATCCCATCATCGGCCTCGACCATCTGGCCTTCGTGGTCGCCGTCGGATTGGCGGCGGCGGCATTCGGCAGGAATTTTCTGGTGCCGCTCGTATTCGTGGCCGCAACGCTAGGCGGGACCGTCATTCACCTGAACGCGATGGATCTCCCGGCGGTCGAGATGGTCATCGCGCTCACGGTTGTGGCGGCGGGTGGGCTGCTGATCGTGGGGCGGCCGATGCCGGTGGCGGTGTGGTTGGTTCTCTTCGCCATAGCCGGCTTTTTCCACGGCTATGCCTACGGAGAATCGATCGTCGGGGCCAAGCCCGAGCCGCTGATCGCCTATCTCATTGGCTTCGCGGCCATTCAGTACGGCATCGCCGTCACGGTCGTGCTGACGTTCAACGTCCCGAACCGAGGTAGGGGGAAAAAGCCCGACTTATCTCGCATCGCCGGCGGTGTGGTCGCCGGTATCGGTCTTGCCTTCTTGAGTGGCGCGGTGGTTGCGGTCTAGGCGAATGCCTTGAACGTGATGATGGTGAAGGTGTCCTTGATGCCGGGAAGCGTTTTGATCGACTCTGTGACGAAATGGCCAATGTCGGTCTCATCGCCAAGGTAACACTTCATCATCAGGTCGTACTGTCCTGAGATCGAATAGACCTCGGAGACCTGCTCGACGCTCAGGATCGCGGCGTCGGCGACCATGTAGGCCCTACCGAGATCGCATTTCGCCATCACGAATATCGTTTGCATCGGGTCCCCTCTGCGGCACGCGGCGTCGTCCGTCGTAACCCATGCCATGTGGCCGACCCAAAGCTGGCTGATCCGGCCCAGCCGCGCAAGTGGCCTCGCGATGCGGCGGCGCGGCCGCCGTCTCGAGGATGTAGGCGGCTCTCAAATCTTCAGCATCGACTGGACCCACTACCGGTGAGCCAAAAGCGGGACTGCGCGATCTTATCGATCAGGAAGTCGCGAAAGATGGCGAGGCGCGTGGAGTTCCTCAGCGCGGCAGGGTAGACGAAGTAGGTCTCGTACAGGGGGCCCTCTACGCCGGTAAGGACCTGGACCAACTTCTTGCTGCCCTGGGCCATATAGTCAGGTAGCCCGGCCAGTCCGAGGCCGCTCTCGGCGGCCAGAAATTGGCCGTAGACGCTGTTGACCTCCAGTGTTGGGGAATGTTTCTCTCCCTCAGCCACGCCGACGTTGAGGAGCCAATTGACGGTGTCGGAGGGCCCTGGCACGTCCTCGCCATAAATGATGAGACGGTGTTGCCTCAGGTCGCCGGGCGCCTGGGGCGTGCCGTGTCGTCTGAGGTATTCGCGCGAACCATAGATGTGCGTGCGCACCGTCATTAGATGGCGCTGGACGAGATCGGGCTGCGTCGGCGGGACCATGCGGATAGCGACGTCGGCCTCCCGCGTCGCGAGGTCGAGCTCGCGGTCGTCAACGACCAGGAGGCGCACGTGGATATCTGGACAGCGCGTGAGGAACTCGCCGATTCGCGGCGTCAACCAGGTCGTCCCAAACCCGACCGGCGTCGTGACCGCAAGCAGACCCGAGGGCTTGGCGGCGGCATCCGCCAATCGCGCCTCGGCCATGGCCAGAGCCGCCACTACCTGGCGGGCGGCGCCGTACAGGACCTCTCCCTGTTCGGTCGGCACGAGGCCGCGTACGTGGCGGTGAAACAGCGGCGTCCCGAGGCTGTCCTCGAGCGCCGCGATCTGTCGGCTGACAGCCGATTGGCTAAGGCCAAGGAGGTCGCCGGCGCGGGTAAAGCTGCCCTCGACGGCGACTGTGTGGAAGGTTTTGAGCTTGTGCCAATCCACGTCGAACCACCCTCCTCATTCGTCAGACGCATGGGTGCCGGCTACTCATGAGGGTACCATGAACTGATAGGCAGAGGGCTGGTTCAGCGGCTCGCGCGGTCGCCTTGACAGGATTTGACCGTGCCTCTAGCGTCTCCCGCAGAGTACGCAGGCTAGCGATGCCGGCCCCAGGGAGGGAAGAATGAAAGATCGCGACATTCGGGCCTATGACAACGCGACGAAGCGCATCGCCCATCATCGCAAAGGGGAGATGAGCCGGCGCCGCATGATGCAGGCCTCTGCCGCTGCGGTAGGCGCGGCACTTGCCGTCGACTTCGTGCCGAAGGAAGTGCACGCAGATGTTGGCGGCACGATCGTTCACTTCGCCTCTTCGGGCAAACGCCTCGCCAATTCGCTACGGGCGGTCAAGCCCCTGTTCGATAAGGTGTTCCCCAACGTCACACTCGAAGTCGTCTCCAAGCCGATGAGTGACGCGCTGACACAGATCAACACTTACATGCGCTCGAAGAGCGACGCGTTCGACGTGATCACCCAAGATCACGCCCAATTCGCCGCACTCGATGCCATGGGCGCGCTCACCGATATGGGCGCCTACATCGAGCCGTTCCCCGAGTGGTACGAGGACTACGCGCAAGACGTTCCGGAGCGCTATCGGCACATGTGGAATGTGCCGAAGGGGCCGTCGCCGCCAGGCTACATCGCCGCATTCGCCCCCGACGGCAATGCGATGATGACCTTTTATCGTCGCGACGTGTTCGAGAAAGCCGGTATCAAGGTGCCGACGACCTGGGACGAGGCCCTTGAGGTGGCGAAAGAGATCCACGATCCCGAGCACGAGCGCTACGCCTACTGCGCGGCCATGGCGCGGAGCTTCTGGGCCGGTTACCAGTTCTACGGCATCCTGCGGAGTTGGGGTGGGGACTACTTCGCCGACGAAGCAAGCGGCGATTGGACCCCGACAGTCGACTCGGAGGAGGGCTACCAGTCCATGCGAGTCCTGGTGGAACTCCAGAAGTATGCCCATCCCGTTTCAGCCAATGCCGGCGAGGACGAGGTCAACCAGGTGTTCGCGCAGGGCCATGCCTTGTACAGCCCGCTGACCTGGGGTACCGCCACGCTGAACGATGCCACCTACTCGGACTTTCATGAGGATTGGCACATGGATCTCACGCCCAAGGGAACGACTCCGAAGTCGGACCATCGGGCGCTGGCGGGTGGGTTTGGTCAGTTCATGCCGACGTGGGGCGGCAACCGTGAGACCGCATTCGCCTGGATCCGGTTCCTCAACTCAGGTGATCGCGAGGATCTCGGCGGTAGCCCGGCCATAGCCGATGCCATCGTCGGCGCTGGCGGTCAGCTTTCGCGGCGCTCTACCTTGAGCCGCTGGGCGGAGCGCAAGCCGTTCTTCACCGGGCTCTTGAAGGCCTATCCGGTGGCCGTGGTCAACGCACCGGTGATTCCCGAGGCATACGCGATCATGGGCGCGGTCGGTGAGGAAGTCGCCGATGCGGTCAATGAGATCAAGAGCATCGAACAAGCGCTAAAGGACGCGAATAGGCGAACTCAGCGCATCATGGAGGACGGCGGCTATTACAACTGAGGCACAGAGGAGAGGCAACATCTCCCGCTGAGGGCACCTCAATCGTGACTGCAACCAATGGTGATACCCGGCTGCCGGCGGCCGCCGGGGAGCGCCGCAAGAAACCACGGGGCGGCGTCGTCGCCCGGCAAACGCGGCGAAATGCCTATGCTCTGTTGACGCCCTGCCTGGTGGTTTTGTTGGGGCTGGCGATCTTCCCGATGATCTTCTCGGGGACGCTCTCGTTCCGCGTAGACCCCCTGTACAACCCCAACGTCGCCCGCTTCATCGGGTGGCGGAACTATGACGACCTGTTCGAGGATTTCCGGTTCTGGCAGAGCATTCGTCTGACGGTGCTG
Organism: Alphaproteobacteria bacterium; assembly: GCA_965248765.1. Lineage (GTDB taxonomy): Bacteria > Pseudomonadota > Alphaproteobacteria > VGEJ01 > VGEJ01 > CBDFKF01. Next base: position 914,543 of record CBDFKF010000004.1, on the reverse strand, counting down.
TGGGCGATCGTTGTCGTCTCTATCCAGATGGTGCTGGGCTTCCTCCTGGCCGTTTTGCTCGATCGCAAGATGCGGGGGGCAGGGCTGTTGCGATCCCTGATTATTATCCCGGTGTTCATCTCGCCAGTCGCCATGGGGCTGACGTGGCGGTTCATCTTCGAGCCGGTCTCCGGCCTCGCCAATTGGATCGTCAATACGGGCCTGGGGCTCGAAAAGTACTCGTGGCTTTCGCACAAGGACACCGCACTCAGCACGCTTATGATTGTCGACTGCTGGCAGTGGACACCGTTCGTTGCGCTCATCCTGTTGGCGGGGATCCAGAGCATCTCGCCTGAAGTAAGCGAGGCGGCCCGTCTGGATCGGATCCGCGGTGTCCCGTATTACACGCGCATCGTCATTCCCCTCATCCGGCCGGTCGTCATGGTCGTCATCCTGCTGCGGCTCGTGGATTCGATCCGCATCTTCGACCTCAACTTCATCATGACCAAGGGCGGGCCTGGCTCGGCGACGCTCATGGCGAGCACGTACGACTACACCATCTTTGAGCAGGGGCACCTGGGCTTAATGGCAGCCTACGGTTTCCTCATCCTGATCCTTATCAACATCATCGTTGCCATCTTCCTCAATACCCTCTACCGCGCTGAAAAAGCCGCGCGCGCGGCGGAGGTCAACTGATGCGACAAGGGCCGATGGCACGCGCGATCAATGTGCTCGCGGTCGCTGTGGTCATCGTGTGGCTCGTGCCGGTGATGTGGGTGGCTATCACGTCGATCAAGCCGACGCGGGTGATCAACGCGGCGCAACCGACCTTCTACTCGTTTGAGCCGACCAACGAGCACTACATCGAGATATTCGAGAGGTTCCTGTTTCATCGCGCGATTTTCAACAGCCTCGTGACCGTGGGCGTATCGACGTTCATCGTCATGCTACTCGCCCTGCCGGCCGCCTATGCCGTGGCGCGAATGGGAATGATGGGGGGCGATACCTGGGCCCTTGTGATTCTGTCATTGCGGTTCATGCCAGGCGTGGTGGTCGTGCTGCCTTACTTCAAGATGGCGAACTTTTTCGGCCTGATCGACTCGCAGCTCGCACTGATCATTGTCTATATCGCTTTTGGGCTGCCGTTTGCCGTGTGGATTCTGCGGGGCTTCCTGCTCGATTTGCCGAAGGAAGTGGAGGAGGCGGGACGTCTTGACGGACTGAGCTGGCTCCAGATCATCTTCCGGCTGATCCTGCCGATGGCGCGGCCGGGAATCGCCGTCACCACAATTTTCACGTTCGTGTTCAGCTGGAACGAGTATCTGTTCGCTTTGTTCCTGACGTACGACAAGGCAACCACCATGCCCGTCGCGCTACAGAAGACGATCGACCTCTATAACGTCTTGTGGGGCTCGCTTAGTGCCGGTGCGGTCATTCAATTGCTGCCAATGATCCTCGTCGTTTTCCTGCTGCAACAGCATATCGCTCGCGGTCTTGCCCTCGGCGCGGTCAAGTAGCGGCGGTTTGCGTCGCCCTGATTCGACGGCCTTATTCTCGGTCATAGATCGCACTCGGCAGGCCACGTTACTTTGGCGTGACCGGTCCGACGGCCGCCAAGGCATCCAGGGCGCAGGCGGCCGCCGCCGCCGCTGAACGCCTGTCGGGCGTGCTGTAGTACCCTGCACTGCGAACCGGACACGTTGCGGGAAAACAGGTGAGCCGGAAACGACAGGAGCGCACACAAGCGCGAGGATCGCAGCCGCCGCCCGCCGCCGTGCCCACGCACGCCATCGAGGCGGCGTTGGCGAGGGCTGTAGAGCACCACCGTGCTGGCCGGTTGCCCGAAGCGGCAGGGATTTACCAGGAGATTCTAGGTGCTCGGCCCGGCCACGCCGATGCGCTTCACCTCTTCGGCGTTCTCAACGCGCAGGCTGGTCGACTCGATGAAGCGGTTGCGCTGCTGACCAAGGCGACGCGCAAACAACCGCGCAATGCGGCGTTTCTTGGCGACCTCGGCCAAGCGCTGGCACGACTTGGCAAGGCCGACGAAGCGATCACAACCTATCGCCGCGCAACGGGCATTGATCGTGGAAATGCCGATCTTCACTACGGTCTTGGCAATACCCTGCGTCAAGCAGGCCACTTGGGGCAGGCCGCGGACGCGTTTGGCAAGGCGCTCTCGATTCGCGACGATCATCTGCCGGCGCAGTCCCATCTGGGACTTACTCTGTTCGACATGGGCCAGGGCGAGGCTGCGCTGACGGCATTCACGCGTGCGGTCGAGATCGATCCGAGCGCGGCCGAGGCCCATTCCAATCTCGGCAATGCGCAACGGGAGTTGGGCGAGCTCAAGGAAGCCGAGGCGTCGTTAAGGCGCGCCATCGAGCTGAGTCCGGACTACGTGGCCGCACACTGCAACCTCGGCAATGTGTTGCAGGACCTGCATCGCCCGGAGGAGGCGGTGGTCGTCTATCGCCGGGCCATCGAGCTCGATCCCGACTACGCGACGGCGCATTCCAATCTCGGCAACGCGCTCCAGAGCCTGCACCGATTCGAGGAGGCCGTTGCGAGCGGTGAGAAGGCGGTCGGCCTGAGCCCGCGAAGGGACACCTTCCTATCGAATCTCGGCGTTTCATACATCGCCAGCGGTGATCATACCGAGGCGCTCGCGCGCTTCGAGCGTGCGATCGTCGTGCGGCACGGCGCTCCGCTGACGGCTCAAGCGCTGACGGCGTTGCCACCGGCAACCGACAACCGCGAGGTCGTCCCATTCAAGCTTCAGCACGATGCCGAACAGATCCGTTATCTGCGGAACGAGGGGGTTCTGTCCGAGCCTTTCGAGGAGGTCGCTACGCGCTATCAGGAGATTCTCGACGGTCTACCGACCGAGCGCTCGCCGACGATGCCCGTTAAGCTGAGCCAGGCCCGGTGGCGTCGCATCGGGTCGACCTACAACCGCCCATTTTTCGTGCCAGATGCCGAAGCAGCGCCTGACGGTGCGCTCAACCCCGAACTCGATGCCCGCGCCATCGAAGACACTTATCTCGGGAGCGATCCCAACGTCGTGTTCTTCGACGGCTTCCTGCGGGAGGACGTGCTCGAGCGGCTGTGGCGGTTCTGCCTCGAGGCGACCATTTGGTACCAGGTAAAGCACGGCTATCTTGGTGCCTATCTGGTCGATGGCTTTGGCACCGAGCTCACGCTCCAAATCGCTGATGATCTGCGCCGCCGGTTCCCCCGCATTTTCCGCGAGCACCGGCTGAACCAGCTGTGGGCCTACAAGTACGATCCGCGGCTCGAGGGCATCAAGATCCACGCCGACTTTGCCGCCGTGAACGTGAACTTCTGGGTCACTCCCGATGTGGCGAACCGCGACCCGAACTCAGGCGGGCTGGTTGTTCATAAGGCCGTAGCGCCGTCGGACTGGGCATTCCGCAAATACAACACCAATGTCTCGGCGATGGAGGAGTTCGTGCGAAGCACGGGGGGTGAACCGCTGACCGTGCCGTACCGGCAGAATCGCGTGGTGATCTTCGATTCGGACCTATTCCACCGCACTGACGATCTGGACTTCGACCCTGGTTACGAGAACCGACGCATCAACATCACGATGTTGTTCGGCGACCGCCACGACGACTAATCAAGCGGAATGCCGAGCTGGCTGTACCAGCTGGCCTTGTCCCAATATCCACGCTGGTACGCGATTAGCCCGGCGCTGATCCGGAAGAAACCACAACCCAGTAGCTCATAACGGCGGCCCGTGGGCGGATGTCCGGCGAAGGTGCCGAGGTGTGTCCCGCCGCCTCGCCACTCCACGATTCCTCATTCACCATCCGCGAACAGGTTATCGACCGTCGTGAAGCTATCCGGAAAGGCGGCAAAAAAGGTGCGAAGACCATTAACGATGGCGGCGCGACCACGGACCGGTTGAAGGGCGACCTGATGCTCGACCGCGTCCTCACGGTACAACTTCTGGAGAGCTTCAATATCGTGGCGGTCGAAGCTATCAGCCCACACTCGGACGACGGCTTTGATGTCATCCATGCAAGCCTCCTCAGCCGTGGCTAGGACATAGCCGCGTTGTTGTACGTCAACAAGGCTTACTCGGCGCCGCGGGCGACGAAGAACGGATTTTCGAAGCCGGGCTTGGCGTAGCGGAGATCCTCACCTTCAAGCGTGCGCACGCTGCCGCCGGCCGCCAACAGGACGGCGTGCCCTGCAGCGGTATCCCACTCCATGGTCCGGCCAAGGCGCGGGTAGAGGTCGGCCTCACCCATGGCGACGAGGCAGAATTTAAGAGAGCTGCCTGCCGCGGCAAAGCTCTTCACAGGAACAGATTCCAGCCACTCATCTGTTCGGGCATCGCGATGGGAGCGGCTTGCAACCACAACGTAGCCCTCGGCCGCTGGCGCGCGCACGGCGATTGGCCGGGCCGGACCGCCGCCGCGGCACTTGGCCCGACCAGGTCCGCTAGCCCAACAGGTCAGACCCTTGGCCGGTATGTGAACAGCGCCGAGGGTCGGCAATCCGTCCTCGACCAAAGCTATGTTGACCGTGAACTCGCCGTTGCGACTGATAAACTCTCGCGTGCCATCGAGCGGGTCAACGAGCCAAAAGCGCCCCCCCGAGACATCCGGGGTATCACCTGCGGCGACCGCTTCCTCGGCGACTGCCGGAATGCCTGGCGCAAGGTCGGCGAGCCCTTCGAGAATGAAGCGCTCGGCGGCAACGTCTGCCGCGGTCACCGGCGAGCGGTCTTCCTTCTCCTCAACGGCGATCTTGCCATCATAATATTCGAGGATAACCGTGCCGGCCTTCTCGGCGAGGTCACGAATCGCCTCCGCTAGTTGCTCTCGATCACCAGCCTCGAAAGCCAATGCTCACCAGCCTCCGGTCACGTCGATGATGGCGCGGCTGACATAAGATGCCTCGTCGCCGCACAGCCAAACGATGACCTTGGCGACCTCTTCGGGACTGCCGGCGCGCTGGAGCGGCACGTTGGGAGCAAAGTCGACTCGGCGGTTGGGCTGACCGTAGTCGGCATGAATATCAGTATCGATCAATCCGGGGTTTACGGCGTTGACCCGGATGCCCTCGGGCCCGACCTCCTCGGAGAGGCCAACGGTGAAGGTATCGATCGCTCCTTTGCTCGCCGAGTAGGGGATCAGAAGCCCGCCGCCGCCCAACCGGGAGGCAATCGATGAGACGTTGACGATACTGCCGCCGTTGCTGCCGCGCTCGGTGGACATGCGCCGGATGGCCTCGCGCGCACACAGGAAACAGCCGGTGATATTGACGGCGAATAGCTCGGTCAACATTTCGCCGGTGGCTTCATCGACGCGGCCGGGGGTGCCGATATGGCCGCCGTTGTTTACCAGGGCGGTGATAGCGCCAAGCTCTTTGTCCATGGTCTCGAAGATACGGATGACATCGGCTTCAACGCCGACGCTGCCCTGCACCACAATGGCCTTGGCACCGGCCGCTTCTATGGTGCGTAGAACCTGTTCGGCTTTTTCGCGGCTGCGGTTGTAGTTGACACAAACCGCGTAGCCCTGGCGGGCCGCCTCAATGGCGGTGGCGGCACCGATGCCCCGGCTGGCGCCGGTAACCAGCATGACGCCGCTCATGTTGATGTTGGCCCAGGTTGCATGGCTTGGAGGTGGGGATTGTCAGGGGGCCGAGTGGACCATCGGGTCTGGGAGAGGTCAAGTGCTCCGCAACGAGGCGGATGGCTTGACTCCTGTGCTGAATAAGAACAAAATATGAACATAAGGAAAACAACGTGCCAGTAACTGCCGCCATAACCGTTCGATCGTTTCCTGCGCGAAAGCTGATATTGCTCAGCAAATTGCGCCAGCGTATTGGTGCTATCGAGCGATCAGGGACTGATACCGACGAAACCCGAACTCTCCCATTCGGTATCGCGGCCATCGATTCACGGCTCCCCGGTGGCGGCTTACCGCTTGGGTGCCTGCACGAAGTCATCGGTCAAGACAATGGCGCCAGCGCCGGTTTCTGCGCGGCTTTGCTGGGCCGCTTGGTCGCTCATTCCGGTGGGGCAGTGCTCTGGTGTCTGCGCCATAGCGTCTTTCATGAGAGCGGTAGCTTGCATGCGCCGGGGCTTGCCGCCCTGGGTCTCGATCCTCAACGGTTGATCATGGTGCAGGGACGCCAGGACACCGACATTCTGTGGGCAATGGAGGAGGGCCTTCGTTGCACTCGACTTGCCGCGGTGTTGGGAGAGATTCGCAAGATCGACCTGACGGCGAGTCGGCGCCTCCAGCTTGCCGCCGAGGCGAGCGGCGTGAGTGCCTTGCTGCTGCGTTCGACGCCCGCCGGGGCTTCATCACCGACGGACGTAGCTCCGCCAACCGCCGCGGTAACCCGTTGGCGCCTTGGCGCGGCGCCGGTTTCGTCTTCCTTCAGCAAGCCGCAATGGCATGTCGAGCTCCTGCGCTGCCGGGGTGGCAGATTGGGAGCGTGGTCTTTGGAGTGGAATCATGAGACGGGTGATCTCGGTCTGGCTACCGTGCCTTGCGACCGACCGATTGTGCCGCAAAACGCCCAAGTGGCGGTCTGAGCCGCTGACGACGGCAACTGCGGCACAGGGCGGGGTACGGATCTCTGCAGTCAACTATTCGGCTCAGAACAGCGGCATTGTCCCAGGCCTTCTGCTCGCCGATGCCCGCGCACTGGTTCCGCAGCTGCGGGTTGTCGATGCCGAGCCGGTTGAAGACGCGAAAGCGTTAGCAGCGCTTGCTGACTGGTGCAGCCGGTACACGCCCTGGGCGGCTGTCGATGGCCTGGACGGGCTGTGGCTCGACATCACCGGCTGTGCGCACTTGTTCGATGGCGAGGCTGCGCTCGCCGAGGATATCCTTTCTCGCCTTAAGAGGCTTGGCTTCGAAGCTCGTATTGGCTTGGCCGACAGCCCCGGTGCGGCGTGGGCAATGGCCCGGTTCCACAGTGGCAAGACACAGATAATCGCGAACGGTGATACCCGCCGGACACTCGCCGACCTGCCATCAGCCGCGTTGCGGCTGCCACCAAACATCGTTGAGGGACTGGTGCGGGTGGGCCTTGGACGGATCGGTGACCTCCTCACTTGTCCGCGGACGCCGCTCATCGCACGTTTCGGCGCGATAGTCGGCGAACGGATCGACCAGGCTCTCGATCTCGCTGCTGAGCCGATCTCGCCCCGGCGGCCCATGCCGTGTTGGCGTAGCCGGCTCGGTTTTCCCGAACCCTTGTGTCGACGAGAGGACATCGCGGCCGCAACGCGCCAATTGATCGAGCGGCTCTGCAGATGTCTTGCGCTCGATCAACGCGGAGTGCGGCGGCTCGAGCTCAATTTGTACATGGTCGATGGCCGGACTCACAGGAGCACCGTCGGCACCAGTCGCCCAGTGCGCGAACCCGCGCATCTGATGCGACTATTGGACGAGCATTTCGAGAATTGCGATCCCGGCTTCGGCATCGATGTGGTGATACTGGCCGCGCTCGAGACCGAACCGTTGGGAGCGGTGCAGCTCGATATGGCGCAAAACCTTGTTGATCGGCATGAAAGCGCGGACGAGGTAGCGCTGGCTGCAGCGATCGGACGTCTTGTCGACAGACTGGGCAACCGTCTAGGCACGGGCAACGTCAGCCGTTTCGCAGCACGCGAAAGCCATGTCCCCGAACGGGCGGTTTATTTGATCCCCGCCCTGGCAGCACCGTGTTGTGTGGGTACCGATAGGGCCGATAGCTCGAATTCGCAGCGACCGCTACGGATGCTCCCGAGTCCTGAACCGATCGAAGCGATTGCGCCGGTGCCCGACGATCCGCCGATGCTGTTTCGCTGGCGTCGACGGACGCATCGGATCGTGCATGCGGATGGACCGGAGAGGATCTCTCCGGAATGGTGGCGGGCCGAGACGACCGGCTCGACCCGCGATTACTACCGAGCGGAAGACAGCAGTGGTCGGCGATTTTGGCTCTATCGCAAGGGTTTCTATCGCCCGGAAACCAAGCCGCGCTGGTATGTGCATGGCATTTTTGCGTAGAGCATTGATTGAGCATCTTGACCGTTCAGCGGGCCCAATCCGGCCATGACGATAGTGTCCTGGGACGTGGTGTAAGAGCCGCGAGCGGGTCGCGGTGTCCGGCGGGCTGAGCCGGATCGCTCGAGCGGCCTCGGGAGGCATCTTGATGAGGGCATTGTCGCTCACCGGCGCGATGGTTTCCAGGGTCATGTAGCGCGCCCTCTGCACCGCCCATTCGTCGTTCTGCTCCATGAGGATAGCGCCGATCAGTCGGGTGATGGCGGCCTCGTTGGGGAAGATGCCGACGACGTTGGTGCGGCGCTTGATCTCGCCGTTGAGGCGCTCCAGGGGATTGGTCGAGTGGAGCTTGGTGCGGTGCTCCTTGGGGAAGCTCATATAGGCCAGCACGTCGGGCTCGGCTTGGTCCATGAGGTTTGCCAGCTTGGGCGCCTTGGGGCGGAGCTGGTCGGCCACCTGGCGCCACTGGGTCTTGGCGGCCGCGGCGTCCTCCTGGGCGAAGGCGGTGGCGACGAAGGCGGAGACCACGCGCCGGCCCTGCTTGCCGGCATGGCCCAGGAGGTTGCGCATGAAGTGCACCCGGCAGCGCTGCCAAGTGGCGTTGAGGACACGAGCGGCGGCGGCCTTGAGGCCCTTGTGGTCATCGGAGATCACCAGCGTGACGCCGCGCAAACCCCGTCTGGCCAGGCATCGGAGGAACTCGGTCCAGAAGGTCTCGGCCTCCGAGGCGCCGACCGCCATGCCGAGGACCTCGCGCCGGCCCTGGGTGTTGACGGCGACGGCGACGATCACCGCGACCGAGACGATGCGCCCGGACTGGCGCACCTTCACATAGGTTGCATCCAGCCAGAGGTAGGGCCAGTCGCCTTCCAGGGGCCGCTCGAGGAAGGTCCGGACCTTGTCGTCGATCTCTCCGCAGAGCCGCGAGACCTGGCTCTTGGAGATGCCGGTCATACCCATGGCCTGGACCAGGTCATCGACCGATCGGGTCGAGACGCCCTGGATGTAGGCCTCCTGGATCACCGCCGTGAGCGCCTTCTCGGCCATCCGCCGGGGCTCCAGGAAGCCGGGGAAGTAGGAGCCCTTCCGCAGCTTGGGAATGTTCAGCGCGACGCTGCCGGCGCGGCTCTCCCACACCCGGTCGCGATAGCCGTTGCGGTGGTTGATGCGCGCCGGCGAACGCTCGCCGTGGCCGGCGCCGGTCAGGCCCCGGACCTCCAGTTCCATCAAACGCTGGGCGGTGAAGCCGATCATCTCGCGCAGCAGATCGGCGTCAGAACTCTTTTCCAGCAAACTACGAAGCGTCATCATGTCGTCGGTCATCGTGGTCTCCATTGGTTCCAGGTTGCGTTGCCACAACCCAACCCTAAACCGGAAACCGCGATGACCGCCCGCTGTGGATAACCGGCTTGCCTAGGCCAAACTCCTGGCGGTCGCTACGGCAAGCCGGTTACCCACAGCTCCTACACCACTCAAAGGGACACGACCGCCATGACCTACGCCGAGCTTCAGGTCACCAGTAATTTCAGCTTCCTGCGCGGCGCCTCGCACCCCCAGGAACTCGTCGCCACGGCCGCCGCGCTAGGCCACGGCGCCATTGCGATCACCGACCGCAACTCGCTCGCCGGTGCGGTACGGGCTCATGTGGCGGCCAAGGCAGTCGGTATCAGGCTGGTGGTGGGAGTCCGCCTCGATCTCGCCGAGGGGTCGAGCTTTCTATGCTTTCCGACCAATCGGGCAGCCTATGGGCTACTGACGCGGCTGCTGACGCTCGGCATGCGGCGCGCGCCAAAGGGGCAGTGCATCATCGACCGCGACGACGTGCTGGCGCACTCGGCGGGACAGATTCTCGTGGCCTTAGCGCCTGACCGGCCGGACGAGGCGTTTGCCGAGGAGCTGATTGCCTGGCGGCAGGCATGTTCGGGACCGCTGTTTCTCGGCGCCCATCACCTCTATCGGGGTGATGACCGTAGTCGTATCGCACGGCTTGTAAATCTTGCGGAAAGCTGCGGCACGCCGCTCGTTGCGACTAACGACGTCCATGCGCACATCCCAGACCGACGACCACTCCAAGACGTGATCACCTGTATTCGCGAACACTGCACGATCCAAGAGGCCGGCTATCGGCTTTTTGCCAACGCCGAGCGGCATCTCAAGTCGGCCGAGGAGATGGCGCGCCTGTTCCATGGCTGGGAGGACGCAGTAAACCGCACAATGGAGATCGCCGAGGCCTGCGATTTCAGCCTGGATGAACTCCGTTATGAATATCCCGAGGAGGTCGGCGACGGGCAATCGGCGCAGGACGAACTCGATCGCCGAACCTGGGAGGGTGCCGCCGAACGCTACCCGGGAGTCATCCCTGAGAGCGTGCGCAAGCTATTGCGTCATGAGCTCGACCTGATCGGCAAGCTCGCCTACGCACCTTACTTCCTCACGGTTCACGACATCGTCCGCTTTGCCCGCAGTCAGGGAATCCTGTGTCAGGGACGCGGCTCGGCCGCCAATTCGGCGGTTTGCTACTGCCTGGGGGTGACTGCCGTTGATCCAGGGCGGATTGGTCTCCTGTTCGAGCGTTTCGTCAGCGCCGAGCGCAACGAACCTCCGGACATCGACGTCGATTTCGAACACGAACGACGCGAGGAGGTCATCCAACACATCTATGAAAAATACGGTCGTCACCGTGCCGGACTCGCGGCCACGCTCATCACCTATCGTTCACGCAGCGCGATCCGCGAGGTAGTTAAAGCACTGGGACTATCGCCCGATACAGCGACAGCGCTGAACGGCACCATGTGGGGCTCGAACCGGACCGGCATCGACGAAGCCAAGGTGCGTGAAGCCGGGCTCGACCCTGATGATCGTACCTTGCGGCTCGCGCTCAAACTCGCTCGCGAGCTGATCGGCTTCCCCCGCCACCTTTCCCAACATGTCGGCGGCTTTGTCATAACCCGCGGACCGCTTTGCGAGATGGTGCCGATCGCAAACGCGGCGATGGATGACCGTACCGTCATCGAGTGGGACAAGGACGATATCGACGCCCTTGGCATTCTCAAGGTCGACTGTCTCGGCCTTGGCATGCTGACCTGCATTCGCAAGGCCCTGGCGTTGATCGCCGAGCACTATGACCGGCCGCTCGAGTTCGTCGATGTGCCGGCAGAGGATCCAGCGGTCTACGACATGCTGTGCCGGGCCGATTCGATCGGCGTGTTTCAGGTCGAAAGCCGTGCCCAGATGAGCATGCTGCCACGCCTCAAACCGCGTAACTTCTACGATCTGGTCATCGAAGTCGCGATCGTTCGTCCCGGCCCGATCCAGGGCGACATGGTGCATCCTTATCTACGCCGCCGCCGCGGCGAGGAGCCGGTCTCGTTCCCCTCAGAAGAATTGCGCGAGGTGCTCGGCAAGACCCTCGGAGTGCCGCTCTTTCAGGAACAGGCGATGCGGATCGCCATCGTTGCCGCCGGCTTTACCCCGGAGGAGTCTGATTCCCTGCGCCGTGCCATGGCCACTTTCCGCCGCAACGGCCAGATCCACATGTTCCAGGAGAAGCTGGTCGAGGGCATGGTGAAGCGCAACTATGACCGCGAATTTGCCGAACGCTGCTACAAGCAGATCGAAGGCTTCGGCGATTACGGCTTCCCCGAATCCCACTCGGCAAGCTTCTCTCTTCTGGTCTATGTCTCGTCATGGATCAAATGTCACTATCCGGCGGCTTTCGCCTGCGCCCTTCTGAACAGCCAGCCGATGGGATTCTATGCGCCGGCGCAGATCGTGCGCGATGCGCGGCAGCACGGCGTCGCAGTGCTCCCGGTCGATGTCAATCACAGTAACTGGGACTGCACCTTGGCAGCGGCCGACGATGGCGCGGTGGCTCTCCGGCTCGGCTTCCGTCAGATCAAGGGTTTTGCCGAGGATAACGCCAAGCGGCTGGTGAGGTGTCGCGGTACAGGATATTGCGAGGTCTTCGAGCTAAGGCTGAAAAGCGGTCTCGATCCCGCTATCCTCGAGCGCCTCGCCGAGGCCGATGCGTTTGCCTCGATGGGGCTCTCGCGCCGACAGGCGCTGTGGGCAGCGAAGGGACTCGGGCCAGTGCCGTTGCCTTTGTTTGCTGCCCCAGCGAGCCAAGGCAATGGCGGTGTGGCGTTGCCCGAGATCGGGCCCGAACCCGATGTCCGACTGCCTGTCATGACGCTCGGCGAGGAGGTGATCAACGATTACGGTGCGCTCAAACTGACGTTGAGGGCACATCCTTTGGCGCTGTTGCGAGCGAGCTTCGCGGCCAATCGGTTCGTTCAGAACACGTCACTCGGACAAATTTCGGCTGGATCTCGGGTCCGCATTGCCGGACTGGTCATTTGTCGCCAGCGACCCGGCACCGCGAGCGGCGTGATCTTCATGACGACCGAGGACGAGACCAGTATTGCCAACATCATTGTCTGGCCGCGCGTATTTGAGCGCTTTCGCAAAGTCGTCCTGCGGAGCCGCTTGATCGCCGTCCACGGTAAAGTCGAGCGCGAAGGTATGGTCATTCACGTCATCGCGGATCGGTTGTTCGACTATTCGGACCAGCTCGGCCGGCTCGCTGACCTCGACGTCATCCACGAACCTTCGCCGGAGTACCCGATGCAGGTGCACCAGCCGCCCACTGTCCAAGGCTCCGGCCGGCTGGTCAGCGCCACGAACTTCCCCTCACGTGACTTCCATTGAGCTGACCCGAAGCCTGCTGCCCCTCACGGATCGTAGCCGAGTGCCTCGACGTAGGGTGCGAGGGCTGGCAGCACCGGCTCGAGATACTGGCGATAGGCCTGCCACCGCCCGATTGCTCGATCCGAGAGCTCTTCACTCACCGCCTGGCGGCTTGGCGTGTTGACGTATCGGTGGCGCGCTCGCTCCCGATATTCGAGCATAGCATCGTTCCAGCCCACGCCGACGAAGTCGAGTACCGTGCGCACGGTTGCCTCGGGCGATGCGATCAAATCCTCGTAGCGATATGCGAAACACCGCAATCCCGGGGCATCCCGCTGCGCGAGCCAAATATCCATCACGGCTGTGTACAGCCCTGCCGCACCTTCGAGCGTGAAGAAATGCGACATGGCGTCGTTGGGACGCAGCTTTTGCATGAAACAGCTCAACACGACGTCGCGCGGATCGCGCAGCGCAACAATGATGGGTGCCCCGGGAAACAGGCGCGTGATCAGACCAAGCTCGACGATATTGAGGGTTAGCTTATCGACAAGTAGCCGCCCGCCGAGCCGTATTTGAGAGATCTCTTCCGTCTTGCTCCAGTAACGCTCACGCCAGGTGGAGATGTCTTGGCGTGCTGGGTCATCGAGGCATTGCGGATAAGCGGCCTCCCCATATTCGGTGATCAGCTGATCGCGCAGCCAGCGCACCGTGCTTCGCTCGTCGGTGACTAAAAGGTCGGGGTGGCCGGCGAGAAACTGCTCCATCAGTGTGGTGCCGGAGCGCGGAAAGCCGACGAAGAAACACGGCTGCGTCTCCGCCGGCGATTCGGCGGACCATCTCCCGATCCGCGCGGGCGTGAAGAACCCGGCATTCTCGCGAATACTCTCGAGGAAGCGTGCCGGTCGTTGCGCCTTGGCGTCAGGAAAGCTGGCGCGCAGGTCGTTGCCGCGCCGAAAGGCGGCAAAGGCGGCGTCGGCCTCACCGAGGCGATCGCACACCTGGCCGAGTTCGTGGCGCGCGTTCGCCTCCACAAGCGGCGGCAATGTGCTCGCAAGCAAGCGATCGAGGCGCTCGCGCGCTAAGCTCAACCGGCCATCGCGCCGGTCGAGCGTCGCCGCGATGAGGTTGCCTATCGGGTGCTGCGGCCCGGTCTTGAGGACCTGGTTGGTGAGGGTTCGTGCCTCGTCGACTTCGTTCAGGCTTTCGAGCGCACGGGCGAGGTTGGCCGTGACCTCGATCGCGTCGGGCTTTACCGCGAGGGCTCGCCGATAGCGATCGACCGCGTCGGGAACCAGGCCCTGGAGCTGGAGTACGCCACCGAGGTTATTGAGAGCATCCGAGTAGTCGGCCCGGATCTCGATCGCTCGCTCGTACGCGGTGCGCGCGGCGACCAAATGACCTTGCGTCTGCAGCACCACGCCAAGGTTGAACGATGCCTCAGCGAAATCCGCGTCTAGCAAGACCGCGCGCCGGAACTCGGCCTCGGCGTCGTCGGGGCGCCGCACCGCCAGGAGCGCGTTGCCGCGATTGTTGTGGTATTTCGCAACATCGTCGCGAACGGCGATGGCCCGATCGAAAAGCTCAAGGGCCGCGGTGGGTTCGCGCCGCTGTAATGCGATCACGCCGAGGAGGTGTAGTGCCTCTGAGTTTTCGGGGTGGCGTTCGACGAGCCCGCGATAGATAGGTTCAGCGGCATCGAGGTCGCCGGCCCGGTGCAAATCGAGCGCCCGTTCGAGCATTGCCGCCTCGGTCATCGGCAGCGATCGTGGTCGCGCTCCGCCGAGGTGTCAACAAGCGTCACGCCGGGGTGCGCCATCATTCCACCCTCTGCGATCGTCGGTTATCCTGGACGCAACGTCGGCGCATGCGCGAGTAGGAGAGGCATATGAAGATCGCAGACATCAAGACCACCGTAGTCACCGTCCCCACGATCTTCCCGTACGGTTTCTCTCAAGGTTGGTCTGACGGATTCACGCGGACCATCGTCGAGGTGGTAACAGACGATGGCCTGATCGGTCTTGGCGAGGCGCCTTACGCGAAGAGCGCAACGACTATCACCAAGAAGTTCCTGCCGCGCCTGCGCGGTTTGCGGGTCGAGGAGATCGAAACGGCGCGGCGCGCGTGCGTCAAAGATCACAACGACTTCGGGGGCTTGAAGGACTCTTCTGAAGAATCCGCCTTCGCCGGTATCGAGCTCGCGTTGTGGGATATCGCGGGCAAGCGTGCCGGCCTGCCGGCCTACCAAGTCCTCGGCGGGGCTGTTCGGGAGGCGGCGCCGTTCGTCGCCTACGGATCGACGATGGTCCTGGAGCGGGGCAACTACACCGAAAAGGACGTGCCTGAGCTGATGGCGGACTATGCCGTAGATGCCGTTAAGAGGAGCGGCGCTTGGCTCTACGAGTTCAAGATCGCCCGCTATTCCGTCGATTGCGACATCGAGAGCACCCGGGCCGTCCGCAGCGCACTGGGCGCCGAGGTAGAGATCGCGGTCGACATGAACATGGCCTACTCAATCGACGAGTGCCGACGCTACCTCGATGCCACGCGCGAGTGTCATCTCGTGAATCTCGAGGAGCCGGTTACCCGTCTCGACGATCTCGAGCGCCTTCGCCGGGACTACGGCATCCCCGTCTCGAGCCATTGCACGGACTACGAGATGATCGTCCACTACCCGCTTATCGACAGCGTCGTCGGTGACCTTCACGTACATGGGGGCATCGCCAAAACCTGCCGCGAGGCAGCTGTCGCCGCCTCGCACAACAAAAGGTTCTGGCTACGGTCGAGCGGCGAACTGGGGATTTCGTGGGCTGGAATGTGCCACTTCGGCGTGGTCTGCCGCGAGGCGGATCGCCCTGCACAGGCCCTTTTCGACTGGATCGAGGACGACTGCGTGTTGGGGGAGCCGTGGCACGTGACCGACGGCGGCGTCCGCCCTGCCGAGGCACCGGGACTCGGCGTTGAATTAGACCGCGAAGCCGTGGCGAAGTACCACGAGTACTACAAGGAGCACGGAGAAAAGGGCTGGTACGAAAATGCGTAAACCATGCCGATGAGTGCCGCCAAGCTCCCAACACTCCTGAAAGAGATCAGAGCGTGCCGCGTCTGCGAGGCGCACCTTCCGCTTGGCCCGCGTCCGATCGTGGTCGCGTGGACTGCGGCGTGCTTGGTCGTGATCGGGCAGGCGCCTGGGACCAAGGTCCACCGCACCGGGATTCCATGGGACGATGCCAGCGGCGAACGCTTGCGACAATGGATGGGCGTTGACCGTGAGACCTTCTACGACGCCAATCGCGTCGCCATAGTGCCGCAGGGGTTTTGTTATCCGGGCAAGGCCAAGGGCGGCGATTTGCCACCCCGGCCAGAGTGTGCGCCGCTCTGGCACCCCCGGCTATTCCCGATGTTGCCGAATCTCCAGGTTTTTGTTCTGGTCGGTCGATACGCCCACCGGGCGCAACTCGGGGACCGCTGTGGAAAGACCCTGGATGCGACGGTGAGGGCCTGGCGAACGTATGTTCCCCGCCACCTGCCCATGCCGCATCCTTCATGGCACAACAACCGCTGGCTCAGTAACAACTCTTGGTTCGAGGAAGAGGCGCTCCCGGGCTTTCGCCGAGCCATCCACCGCGCTCTCTAGGACGCGCTGACGCTTTAGGGGTAGGGGTCTTTCTTCACATTGAACGTCACGGAGAGGCGCGGTTTACGGCCCGTGTAGGGGTGCATCATGTGAAGCAAATAACTGGGCCAGATCACCATCAGCCCCGGCTCGGGGTGGACGATGTAACGCATCGGCACGGCTGAGCGGTAGAAGCTCATCGGCGCGGCGGGGTTGGGGTTGAACAGGGCCAAGGTGCCGCTATGGGGGTTGCCCTTATCAGAGCTGCCGGGGTCGATGTAATAGGCGCCTGACCACGTCGCGCCGGGGTGGGTATGACTGCGATGGAAATCGCCGCTGCTGTAGATATTGGCCCACATAGCGATGGACCAGCTACTGCGCTCGCCGCGCCGGTAAATCGCGTAGATCTGATTGCTTGCATGTCGAACCATGGCGGCGACCCGGTCCATTAGGTCGTCGGCGTACCGGCCCCCGCCCATTTCCGGTAGTCTTCTCGGACTGCCAGCCGCCCGACGCCAGCGACGGCTCAGTGGGCTGTACAGAGGCCTGCTTGGATATGCTTCGTTTCAGAGAGCGGTTCATGCCGTCGCTATCCGGCCATTGGAACTTCAAACGGGGCGTGGCGAAAAGATGGATGAGCTTTTCATCCTCAAGCTGTGCCATCCCTATCTCCTTCACTAGTAGTCCGACACCAGGGTCAGGTTGCCGCCAAGAAGCCGAGACACCATATTGTTCTCGGATTCCCATGAGGCCGACGAACGCGCCACGCATTAAAACGGAAATCGGACCGGCGGTCACCGTTCCCGCCGCAGGCGGCAAAGCTGCCATCGCCCTCGTCCTCTTGTTCCTAGCAGCGTGCGCCCCGCACCACGTGGAACCGTCGGGTCCCCCGGTCGATCCGACGATTGAAGGCCTTTCCTTCGTGAGTGGCGATGGCCACACCGCTCCGGTACGCGTCTGGCGCCCGACCGGCCCTCCGCGAGCAATCATCGTCGGCGTTCATGGCTTCAACGACTACGGCAACGCGTTCGACGCTCCGGCCACGTGGTGGGCCGAACGCGGCATGCAGACCTATGCCTTTGATCAACGGGGGTTCGGCGGGTCCAACGTCGCCGGGGCCTGGCCGGGGAGTGGACGCCTCGTTGCCGATCTCTGCGCCTTCACCGCGATCGTAAGGTCGCGGCATCCAGAGCTGCCTTTTTACATCCTGGGGGTCAGCATGGGGGGCGCCGTCGCGTTGTTAGCTGAGGGCGACGGCCGGTGCCTTGAGCCGTCCGATGCCTCAGGTCTTATTCTCGTCGCTCCGGCGGTTTGGGGTCGATCCACCATCAACCCAATCGCTCGCGCTACCCTTTGGCTCGCCGCACACGTTGTGCCGGCGTTTCCGGTCAACGGCGACGGTCTTGGTATCACGCCATCGGACAACAAGGAGATGCTGCGGCAGCTGTCAGCGGATCCGATGGTCATCAAGAACACCCGCGTCGATGCCGTCTACGGCATCGTCAATCTGATGGACGATGCTTTGCAAGCAGCGCCTGGCGTCCAAATTCCCGCCCTCGTGTTGTATGGGGCGCGAGACGAGATCATACCGGCCGAGCCTACGCGTCTCATGATCGGCGGTTGGACGGCGCCGTTGCGCTTTGCATATTACCCCGATGGCTACCATATGCTGTTGCGCGACTTGAGCGCTGAGACCGTGTGGCGGGATATCCTAAGCTGGATCGAGGACAGCGCCGCGCCACTGCCGTCGGGCCGTGATGCGCAGGCCGTGCAAGCATTCGTGTCTCCCTGAAACGGCTCTATTAACTGAGGTGGGTATATGGCGAACCTGCGAGTCAATCAGGAACGGCTTTGGGACAGCTTGATGGAAATGGCGCAAATCGGGGCAACGGTGAAGGGCGGGGTGTGCCGCCTCGCACTGACAGATCTGGACAAGCAGGGTCGGGATCTGTTCGTTACATGGTGCGAGCAGGCCGGATGCGCGGTCACCGTAGATCGTTTCGGCAATGTCTTCGCACGGCGCCGCGGTCGCAACGAGGCGTTGCCGCCGGTGATGACCGGAAGCCATCTCGACAGCCAACCAACGGGCGGCAAGTTCGATGGTGCCTACGGGGTTTTAGCCGGCCTTGAGGTTCTGCGGAGCCTGAACGATGCCGGCTACGAGACAGAGGCACCTATCGAAGTAGTGGTCTGGACGAACGAGGAGGGATCGCGTTTCTCACCGCCGATGATCGGCTCCGGGGTCTTCGCCGGAGTGTTCGATCTCGACGAGGCGCGCGCGCAGACGGACGCCGAGGGGTGTTCTCAAGGTGAGGCGCTCGAGGGCATTGGGTATGCAGGAGATGTGCCTGTCGGCGACCGCACGGTGCAGGCTTACTTCGAAGCGCACATCGAGCAAGGCCCCATCCTTGAAGCGGAGGAGAAGATGATAGGTGTGGTGACCGGTGCCCAGGGCCAGCGGTGGTACCGCGTGAGCGTCACCGGTGATGAGGCTCACGCCGGGACAACCCCCATGCCTAGGCGCAAGGATGCGCTTCTTGGTGCCGCGCGGATGGTCGCCGAAGTCCATCGGGTCGCACTCGCGCATGCGCCACACGGCTGCGGTACGGTGGGGGTGTTACGGTCAAGTCCGAACTCTCGGAACGTCATACCTGGTAGCGTTGAATTCACGGTCGATCTCCGGCATCCGGAAGACATCGAGCTCGCCGTTATGGACCGCGAACTGCGCTCGGCGTACGCGGAAGTGGCCGTCGCGCCCCGGCTCGACCACGAAATCGAGCAGGACTACTACACACCGCCCGTTCCGTTTGACAGCGGGTGCATCGATGCGGTGCGCACCTCAGCCGATGAGCTAAGCTATCCCCATCGCGATATCATCAGCGGAGCTGGCCACGACGCCGTCAATATCGCGCACATCGCCCCGACCGGAATGATCTTCATTCCCTGCGAGGATGGCGTCAGCCACAATGAGCGCGAGAACGCCCGACCTGAGCACATTGCAGCGGGCTGCAACGTGTTGCTTGACGCGATGGTGCGGATGGCCGACCGAAGCTGAGAGGCTACGGTTCTGAGTGAGTAACCGGTCCGTCGGTAAGCATCTCCTCCGCCTGGCTGCCGGTTTAGCGGCGCTTGGCCTTGCCGCCTCGCAAGGGCAGACGATCCGCGAGCCCGAGACGGCGGTCCTAGGCGAAGCGATCTGGCTGGCGCCGAGCGCGCCCTTCTCGGAGCTGTTGACGACCCGACCGCCGGAACACCTGCGAAGCGTAGCGGCGGGCGGCAAGCCCTCGTTCCTTGTCAGTCTTGGCAAACTCGCCTTTCGTTCGCCGCTCATTCTCGGCGAACGAGCGAGCCGGCTCGGCCTCTCCTGCAATACATGTCACCCCAACGGCGGAGCGAACACGGCGTTCTTCGTGGCGGGGTTGTCGGATCGGCCTGGCAACGTCGATGCAACACACGCATTCTGGCACTCCCGCGCCGACGATCGCCTGTTCAATCCGGTCAACATCCCGACGTTGCGCGGCGTGCGTCACACGGCGCCGTATGGTCGCGACGGCCGCTTCGCGAGCCTCAGGCACTTCACGCGCCACGTCATCGTGACTGAGTTCGGCGGCGACCAACCGGAGCCTTTGCTTCTCGATGCATTGGTCGCGTATCAGCTCGAACTCGATCCACTGCCCAACGCGATGATTGGGCCTTCGGGTCGGCTGACGGCCGAGGCCCCATCGGTGGCGCAACGTGGTGCCCCGCTTTTCGCGCGCGACTGCGCGAGCTGCCATGTTCCGACCGCGGGTTTTGTCGATGGTCGCCGCCACGATGTTGAAACGGGGGGGCGTCTCGACACGCCGAGCTTGCTTGGACTCGCCGAGTCAGCGCCCTATCTGCGCGACGGCCGCGCCGCCGATTTGGCGGCGGCAGTGGACCATTTCTCCGCGGTGCTGGGGCTCCAATATTCCAAGGACGAGCATGCGGCGATGATCGGCTATCTGGAGGCGATCGGTGATGTCGATAGGGCCCGGGAACGGATCACGGTGGAAAAGGTCATCCGCACCGTTCGGAGTTTCGCCGCGTTGCTCGTCGATCCGCTGCAATCCGAGGATGCAGCACTTGGCGATCTGATCGCTGACATGCTGCGCTTTGAACTCGGGCACTTGCACGCGCGTTTTCCGGCGCCGGCGCACGCCGAGGCACGGGCGCTGATCGTGAGCTGGGCACTGGAACTGCGCCGCATTGGTAGCTTGGCCGAGGACGGTGCGTTCCCGGCCGCACGCGCGGCGCTGTCAGTCTGGCAGACGGCCATCATTGAGCAGTGGCCGGCGTTGAAGGCCGTTGCCGATACGTCGCTCTTCAATCCGGAGACCATCCCCGCCGGGGGCTGATCGAGCGATCCAGACCGTGTAGGCTGACGCACTCTGCCATGACGGGGGTCGACGATGGCTGCGGGTGCCTACTTTGCGGCGACCTATTCAGAAGCGCGGGGGAAGTTCCTGGAGGCGTGCGCCGATGCGGGTGTCGGGGTAGTGTCACACCGGAATCCGTTCGCTCGCGGCCCCGCGGGCGAAGACCTGAACACCGACGTCGCCTGGGTGGGCCCCGAGGAAGCGCCGAACGTGGTGGTTGCGACGTCTGGTACCCATGGTGTCGAGGGATATTGCGGCTCGGGCTGCCAGGTGGGCGTTCTGCGGGCGGACCTGCACAAAGAACTGCCCTTTGATACTGCGCTGGCCATGGTCCATGCGATCAACCCCTATGGTTTCGCCCATACAAGGCGAGTCACCGAGGGCAACGTCGATCTCAACCGCAACTTCCGCGAACATGATAAGCCACCGCCGTCGAATGACGCCTACGAGGAGGTGCATCCGATGCTGGTTCCGGTCGATTGGGATGGGCCGGCGCGGAAGGCGGCGGACGAGGCGATTCAAGCGTTTATCGCCGAGCGCGGACTCAGGGCGTTTCAAGCTGCCGTCACCGGCGGGCAATATGTGCACGCGGACGGTCTGTTTTATGGTGGCCAGGCGCAGGTGTGGTCGAACCAAGCGTGGCGGCGGATAATCAGGAGTCATTTGGGGGAGTGCAGAGCCGTCGCCTACATCGATTTCCACACCGGTCTCGGGCCGCGCGGTTATGGCGAGCCGATCTTCGTTGACGCGTCGGATAGCCCCGCGCTTGCGCGCGCCCGTGACTGGTGGGGCGATGATGTGACCTGTCCGGCCACCGGCGATTCCGTGTCGGCCGTGGTGCACGGTGACATGGCTGTTGCCCTGCGCGAGGGACTCGGGGATGCCGCACTCACGCCGATAGCGCTTGAGTACGGGACGCTGCCCGTCGATCAGGTGCTGGACGCCTTGCGCGGCGACAACTGGTTGTATCTCCACGGTGATCCCGAGTCTCCGCAAGGGCGGACTATCAAGCGCGACATCAGAGACGCGTTCTATGGCGATGACGACCAGTGGAAATCGATGATATGGGATCGCGCCGTCGAGCTCGTACGCGGGGCTTGCACCGGTCTCGCCCAATCCTGAGGCACCAACACAAGGAGGAGAAAAAAATGTCCAGCCAACCGATCATCCCAAAGGGCTCGGCGGCACCGCTCGCGCCCTATTCACCCGGCACCCGCGCCGGGAACGTCGTCTATACCGCCGGCACGGTCGCGCTGGATGGCGATGGCAACACCGTGGGAATCGGGGATATCCGAGCCCAGACGCGGCAAGTGCTAGAAACGATCAAGGCGGTGATAGAGGCCGCGGGCGGCAGTCTCGCTGACGTCGCGTTCAATCAGATCTTCCTGAAAGACTACGCTGACTACGCCGGCATGAACGAGGTCTATACGACCTACTTCCCGTCTGACCCGCCGGCCCGCTACTGCGTCAAGTCGGAGCTGGTGAGGCCCGAGTTTCTCGTCGAGATCGCCTCGATCGCGCACCTCGCCGACTGAAGCCGGGCTCAGAACGCGTCGCCGTTCACCAGGAAATGAACGCCGATGCTGGCGGCGTAGCCGAGCGCGATCGCCCAGGTCCACTTGAGGTGGCCGAAGAAGGTGTAGACCCCACGGGCCTGCCCCATCACGGCGACGCCGGCCGCCGAGCCGATGGACAGGAGCGAGCCGCCGACGCCGGCGGTGAGCGTGACCAAGAGCCATTGGCCGTGGTTCATCTCGGGTAGGACCGCAAGGACGGCAAACATCACCGGAATGTTGTCGATGACCGCCGACAGCAGGCCGACAATGATATTTGCGGTGGTCGGGCCGAGGTCGCCGTACATGAGCTCGGAGCCGAGGCTGAGGTAACCGAGCGAGCCGAGGCCACCAACGCACAAGATGATGCCGTAGAAGAACATCAGTGTGTCCCACTCAGCACGCTCAAGCGCCTTGAAGATGTTGAAGGAATGAGTGGAGGATGCTTGCCCATCGGTGTCGGGCATCACCTCCTCGAGCTCAAGAGCACTCTCGCCGAGATCGTCTTCGGCCGGCGCCGGGAAGAAGTGATCGCGACGCTTGAGGTAATAGCCGTAGAGCTTGAGTAGACCGAGCCCGGTCATCATGCCGAGAACGGGCGGCAGGTGGAGGAAATTGTGAGCCGCAACCGCCATCGCCACCGTCACGAGGAACAGGCCAACAACGATCAGAGCACCGTGTTGGAGTGTCGCACGTTCGTCCAAACGGTCGGGCTGACCGGCAGGAATGACCAAGCTCATGATGACGGCGGGCACCAGCCAATTCACCAGCGAGGGTAGGAACAGAACGAAGAACTCCTCGAAGGCGATGATGCCCTTCTGCCACACCATGAGTGTCGTGATGTCGCCGAACGGGCTGAACGCGCCGCCGGCGTTGGCAGCTACCACCACGTTGACGCACGCGGCCAACGCGAAGCGCTGTTGGGTGCCGCCGATGGCGATAATAACGGTCGCCATCAGTAGCGCCGTCGTCAGGTTGTCGGCTATCGGCGAGAGGAAGAACGCGATGGTCCCGGTGAGCCAAAAGATCTGCCGGTAGGAGAAGCCGCGCGAGACCAGCCAGGCCCGGAGAACGTCGAACACACCGCGCTCGTCCATGGTGTTGATGTAGGTCATGGCGGCAAGCAGGAAGAGGAACAGCTCGGCGAACTCAAGGAGGTTGTGCCGAACCGCCTCCTCGGCGCCCACGGTGTTGCCGCCCTGGGCATAGACCACGGCAACGAGCGCCCAAATGATTCCGGCCGCCACCATCACGGGCTTCGATTTTCGCAGGTGAAGCACCTCCTCGCCGATGACGAGCAGATACGCCGCGACGAAGATGACAATGCAGAGGATACCTACCCAGTGCCCGGTGAAGTCCAGGGCAGGGGCGGCGGTGGCGGCTAATGCCGGTACCGGCAACGCGAACAACGCCGCCAGGGCGATGGCAAGCCAGGCCTGTCGTCTCAAACCGGATCTCGATTTCATCCTTGTTCCCCAACGCCAAAGGCCGAAGTGGCACCGCTACAGTGCCCGCCCAATCACCTCTATTAAGGTGTGGGGCAGGCTTTCAGGACCGCTGGGCCCATGTTGGTGCGAGACCGCTCGAACTTAAGCTCGCTGCGGTCAGCTCGCACTAGCAACCACATTCGCGTAGAACTCCGCATCCACGTTTCCGCCCGACAGCACGACGGCCACTATTTTTCCACGGCAATCGAGCTTTCCTGTGAGCACGGCGGCAAGCGCCACCGCACCCCCCGGCTCAAGCACGAGCTTAAGATAGTCGAACGCAGCCGCCATGGCGTTCTTGACTTCGGCATCGGTCACCGCGAATCCGACCGCGAGACGCTCTGCATTGATCATAAAGGTTAGCGCGCCCGGCGTCGGTACGAGCAGCGCATCACAGATGCTGCCATGCGTCTTCTCATTGCGAACACGTTTGCCGGATACGAGCGAGCGCGCGGTGTCGTCAAACCCTTCGGGCTCGACCGGGTGGATTGGCAAATCCGCCCAGCGGTGCTGAAGCGCCGTTGCCGACCCTGATATCAACCCTCCACCGCCGCAGGGAGAAAGGACCGCATCGAGAGTCGCCCCCAAGGCATCGACCTGCTCGGCTATCTCCAGGCCGACCGTGCCCTGGCCGGCGATGATATCGAAGTCGTCGAAGGGCCGGACCAGCGTTGCCCCGCGCTCAGTCGCGAGTTCAGCCGCGACCTTCTCACGAAGATCATCGTCGCGCTCGATGAGAATCACCTCGGCGCCGTAGCCGCGCGTATTCTCGATCTTCGTACGCGGCGCATCCTTGGGCATGACGATGACGGCTGGGACACCCACCAGCTGTGCGGCCAGTGCCACTCCTTGCGCGTGATTGCCGGACGAGAAAGCAATCACGCCGCCCTTCCGCTCGCTCTCGACGAGCTGACTGATTCGATTGAACGCGCCGCGGAACTTGAAGGAACCGGCCCGTTGTAGCGGCTCGGCCTTGAACAGTACGCGCCCGCCGATCTCCGCATTGAGGCTAGACGATTCGAGCAGTGGCGTTCGTGTTGCGGTGCCGGCGAGGCGCGCCGCCGCTGCGCGGATGTCACCGATCGCGGGAACGCGCGAGGTGTCGACAGCCGATGCGCGGCTGGTCAGCGGCAGAGGCTCAGAGTCCGGCGAGGAAGTCATCGATCGCCTCGAGACACGAAGGTTCGCTCAGGTCGGGGGTGTGGCCGCGGTCGGGAACCGTCACCCGTAGCAGATCAGGCTTGACCTCGGCCATGCGGTCAAACGTGCGCTGGCCGAGGATATCCGAGGTTTCGCCCCGGATCGCAAGCGTCGGCACCCGCGCGAGCGCCGCGAACCAACGCCACGCCTCGGTAGGGGCCCCGCCCGAGCCCTTCAGCGCTTGAGCAATCTTGATGTCGTAGTCGAGACGCAGCTTGCCGTCGCCGTCTGCTACGAACGTTTGCTGTGCCGCGTGCTCCCAGTCGGTGTCGCCGAAATCAGGGTGCGCCGGGCCCCAGGCGCGGCGGCAGTACTCGGCCGCGGCCGCCCAGTCATCCGGGTGCTCGGCGTTGCCGATGTAGTCGGCAATACGCCCCTTTCCTGTCGCCTCGATCTCGGGCCCGATGTCATTAAGAACCACGCCGCGCAGCACAGTGGGCCGGGCCGCCGCCAGGGCCATCGCGAGCAGGCCGCCCGCCGAAGTGCCGACCACGACGACGCGGCTAAGACCGGCAACGGCGAACAGATCGATGAGGTCTAGAAGGTGCGTTCTCGGTGCGTAGTTGCGGTAATCGGGATCGTAGGCGGACCGCCCGCGCCCGCGGTAATCCGGGCACACCACGCGTCGCGCGGGTGCGTACCGTGAATCAAGCGCATGGAAATCCTTCGAATTTCGGGTCAGGCCAGCAAGACACAGAAGCGGCGTTCGCTCAGAGAGAGGATCGCCATAATCGCGATAGTACAGACTGAGACCGTCTTGGGCGCTGAACGTGCGCTCGATGTATCGGTCTAGCGCGGCGTCCGTGACGAACGCCACACCAGCGTCTGCCGCTCGTTCAGCCAGCGCCGACAAGATCCGGCAGCGTTGCGAGCGTCGTCACTTCGACCGCCGGCTCGCCCGGCAGACGTTCGCGAGGCTGGCCGAAGCGGTTCACCCAGACGACCTGATACCCGAAGGCCGCCGCGGCCGCCGCATCCCACGCGTTGGAAGATTGAAACGACATGCGCGCGGCCGCCAGACCAAGGCGATCGCTGGCGAGCTGATAGACGCTCGGGTGGGGCTTGAAGATGCCAACCTCCTCGACGGAGAGGATTGCATCGAGATCGTCGCCAATCCCCGCGTTTGCAACGGCAGCCTCGAGCATACGCGGCGAGCCATTTGAGAGAATCGCCGTTTTCATGTTTGCTCTGCGGAGCCGCTCCAGCACCTGTGGGACCTCCGGATAGGCGTCCAGCGTGAGATACAGCTCCATCAATCTGTCACGGAGTGCGGCATTCTGAATGCTCAGAGTCGACATCGCAAAGTCCAAGGCATCGCCGGTGACGTGCCAAAAATCCACATGTCGGCTCATCAAGGCGCGGAGCCACGTGTACTGAAGCTGTTTGGTTCGCCAGATGTCGGCTAGGCGATCGGCATTATCACCCAACTCATCCCGGCAACGGCGGGCGGCGGCGGCCACGTCAAACAACGTACCATAAGCGTCGAAGACGCAGGCACCGATATCCTCAAGGCGCGGGCCAGCCATGCGTTCACCCCTTCCGCACGAACTTAGCGGACCGCAGGTTTATCACAAAGCACTGGGTGCTCACTGCGCCGCGTGGACCCTTCGTCGATAGAGGTCGCCCATGAGCTGCAGTCGGCCGCCGGCGAGGGTATGCCGGTAGACCTGGAGGTTCTCAAGCACACGCTGTACGAAATTCCGCGTCTCGGCTATCGGAATCAGTTCGATCCAATCGACCATGCCGATCTCGCCCAGTCGAGGATCGCCCCAGTTTCGCATCCACTTCTGAATGCGCGAACCGCCCGCGTTGTAGGCAGCGAGCGCCATGACATATGAGCCCTGGTAAGCGTCGACCAACTTGCTCAGGTAACTGCCGCCCAGCCTGAGGTTGTAGTGGGCATCGCCAAGAAGACGGGTCTCGCTGTACCCGACCCGCAGGCGTTTGGCCTCGTAGCGCGCGGTGGCCGGCATGAGCTGCATCAAGCCACGCGCACCGGCCGGACTCACGGCGCTTGTATTGAACTCGCTCTCTTGACGGGCGACGGCGAGGACCAGCGCGGTCTCCGCATCAATATCGTCCGGTAGAGCCGGGCGCGGGTAGGCACGAGAGATAACGTACACGCCACGGCGAGCTGAACGCTTGGCAGCCGCTACAGCGAGATCGGGCCGGCCCATCCCGTGAGCAAGCCCGGCGGCCAATGCATGCTCGCCCGGCGAGTCGACCGTGTCGGCGAGGCGGAGCACGAACGGCCGCACTAGGTCCTTTTGGCCAAGCTGATCGAGAAGCAAAATAGCCTGAACGACCTCGCGCTGCGAGAAAGCGGCCACGTCCTGGTCGGTCGGCTCTGGGTCGTCAGGCAAATCGAGCTCACTGGATCCATAGACCGCCAGGCGGGCGAGCTGTCCATAAAACGTCGTCGGATACACCACCGCCTTCGCGTACCAGACGCGCGCGGTGATTCGATCGCCCATCGCCGCAGCCGCGCTCGCCGCCCAGTACGCGCCACGCGCCCGGCTGATGGGATATTGGACCGCCTCGTACATTCGCTCAAAGTGACGGAAAGCGGCCGCGCGGTCGCCGAGGAAACGGAGTGCGATCCAGCCGGCCAACCATTCTGCTTCGGAGAGTGGGGCGGCATCGATCTGGCCGTGGTCGGCGGCAAGGCTGTACGCCTCCGATATACTGCCGTTGTTGAGAGATTCGCGAACCTGCCGTTGTCGTTCCACCCACCATTTGTCGGGGCGGATCAGATCCGACGGCGGGTCGAACAACAGCTCGCGCGCCCGGTCGTCGAAACCCTTGCGCCGACGCCACCGCACGCGTTCATACACCAAGCCCGCGTGCTCTCGCAGCTCGTCGGAGAGACGCGCGATCGCTTCGTCGACGCCCGGATGCGACAGCATCAGGTATAGACGTGCCTCGCCGAGACCCCGATAGGCGTCGCTCACGCGCGGCAGCATGTGACGAGCTGGCCCGATCCGCTCGTCCCACAGCAGCCTGTCCAAGCGTGTTTCGTGATCCTCCCGCCGCAACTCTTTCTTATGGCGGCGGTAGAATCTCCGCTCCTCAGATCGCGAGAAATCGCCATTGATCCAAGCGTCACGAAGCGCTTCGGCACCCTCTTCATGGAAGCCGCCTTGCTCAAGTGCCACCGCAAACGCGGCTTTGCCGAGGCCAGTGCGCGGCGGGTGCTCGCGAAACCACGCGATGAGTTCGCTCGCCGGAAGCGAGATTGCGGCACGTTCGGCTGTGGTCAAAAGAGCTTCTTGGCGCGGCCACTCATTTCCGTCGGCGACAAACTCGGCGATGTCCGCAAACGAAACATTGGCGCCAGGCTTGGTGTAGTAGAGCCATCGAACAATCTTCGCGGGTAATGGATGTGGGACACGCTCGGCGAATGCATGGGCCGAAGCCCACCGACCGCGTTTCGCCGCTTTGAGTGCGCCGAGCGACGCTGATAAGTCGGACTTGGTTAGGGCCGGCGGCCCAATCTCCTCCGCTGTAGCGCCGATGCCACAGACCATAGCCATTAGCGCGGCGCCGCCGGCGAATAGGGTAACAGCCCTCCAGACTTCCACGGTTGCCCGGTTAGCCAGTACGAGAAGCACGCCTGCCTCGACGTGCGGTGCCGCATGATAGCTTCGCGCGCGCACAGCGAACAACTTGGTACTCGTCCACACCGTCCGCGGACGCTTGCCGTTCTTCAGGCCTGGGGGCTATGGTGCCGGCCACTCAGGATGGCAGGAAGGCGCCAGACATGTTCAAGGGATCCTTCACGGCCTTGATCACGCCATTTCATAATGGGAGCGTGGACGCGAAGGCTTATCAGGAATTCGTCGATTGGCAGGTGCAGGAGGGCTCGCACGGTGTCGTGCCGTGCGGTACGACGGGCGAGTCGCCGACACTCGCCCACGAGGAGCACATGCAGGTAGTCGAGCTGTGTATCGAGGCGGTCGGCGGGCGAGTCCCGGTGGTCGCGGGCACTGGCTCAAACTCTACCGAGGAAGCGATCTCGTTGTCGCAGCACGCCAAGAGTGCCGGGGCCGATGCCACTCTGCACGTCACGCCTTACTACAACAAGCCGACGCAGGAAGGCCTTTACCAGCACTTCAAGGCGATTCACGATGCCGTCGACATACCAATCGTCATCTACAATATTCCGGCTCGCAGCGTGGTCGACATGTCGATCGAGACAATGGCGCGGTTGGCCGAGTTGCCGAACGTCGTCGGCGTCAAGGATGCGACCGCAAACGTTGCGCGAGTTAGCTCGGCGCGGCTACTGCTCGGATCGGATTTCTGCCAGCTGTCGGGGGAGGATGCCACGGCGCTGGGTTTCATGGCTCATGGCGGGCACGGATGTATCTCGGTCACCGCCAATGTGGCGCCACGTTCTTGCTCTGAGTTTCACAGCGCTTGCCTAAGCGGCGACTTCGGCAAGGCTCTGCTTATTCAAGATCGCTTGATGCCGCTCCATACCGCTCTGTTCATCGAAACCAGCCCCGCGCCCGTCAAGTACGCGGCAAGCCTGCTCAATAAGTGCGAGAGCACCGTACGGTTGCCTCTGGTCGAAATTGGCGACCGAACCAAGGAGCAGGTTAGGACGACCATGCAGGCGGCCGGCCTGCTGAACTGAGCAATGGGCCGTCCAGCCGCGCTGACGCGGCGCCCAGTGACGGTCAACCGCAAGGCACGTCACGAGTACGTCATCGATGATCGCTTCGAGGCGGGTCTGGTTCTCGTCGGAACGGAAGTCAAGAGCCTCCGAGAAGGCAAGAGCGATATCGCGGATTCATATGCCGCCCCTCGCGGCGGCGAGCTCTTTCTGCTGAATGCCTACATACCCGAGTACTCTGCCGCCAACCGCTTCAACCACGAACCACGGCGGCCGCGCAAGCTGCTGCTGCACCGGCGCGAGATGGAGCGTCTCCGCGGCGCCGTGGCACGGAAGGGGGTAACGCTCGTCCCGCTGTCGATCTATTTCAACGAGCAGGGTAGGGCAAAAGTGGAGCTGGCGATCGCCCGCGGCAAACAGCTGCACGACAAGCGGACGACCGAGAAGGAGCGAAGCTGGCAGAGGGATAAAGCGCGGATCATACGCGAGGGCCGCTGACGGGCGACCCATTGGCGTCGAGGAGCTCGCGCAGCGGGGCGACGACGGCCGCAAACATTTCAGATGTCAGACGGCCGGTGTTGGTGTTCAAGCGGGAGCAATGGTAGCTGTCGTAAAGGACAACTCTGGACGGGAGTTTATGCACGGCGCCGTGGGCGAACCGGTACTTGGCCGGCTTCTCGCCGAGCGCGGTCACGGTGCTGAGGTGGGCCATCGTTCCGAGGGCCAGAATCGCTCGAAGCCGTCCCAGGGCTGCGATCTCGCGCTTGAGAAATGCGCGGCATGTCTTTAGCTCTTTGGTCGTCGGGCGGTTCTTTGGTGGGACGCAACGAACCGCGTTGCTGATCCGGCAGTCAACCAGCTCGAGTCCGTCATCCGCTGTGCGGCCGTAGACGCCGCGGGCGAAGCCGTGTGCCACAAGGGTCGAATAGAGGAGATCGCCAGCGAAATCGCCGGTAAATGGGCGGCCAGTCCGATTGGCACCGGCCCGTCCGGGCGCCAGGCCGACGATTAGAAGCGAGGCATTGAGGTCGCCGAATGCGCGCACCGGCGCGTTATGCCACGCCGGATCGGAGATCTCATTCGCGCGGCGAAAGTCCACGAGCCTCGGGCACAATTCACAGTCGGTCGGAGGCTCGATCGAGCGGGCGTTCATGCGCGGTGCGTCTGCGATCGCCCCGGGGTCGATGCATCAGGGGCCCCAATTTTCGGCGGCCGCGCGGGCGGCTCCCTCCCGATGTCCTCGCGCGCTTCTCGGAGATCGACGAACTGGTCCGCCCGCGGCCGTAGCTCGTTGGGTATCATCGGCAGCGTGGTTTTACCCGTGCAGACAAACTCTGTGCTCAACCGTCTCAATCACGCTGCGGAAGTCGCCATCGCCAGAGAAGCGGCTACCAAGTTCGAGCCGTCCATACGAGGCAACGCGATCCGGGGACGGAAGTTCATAACGCCGATCGACGGTCGGAACAAGTGCATGGCGGGGGGACGCGGGTGATCCTAATCGGTGTGGGCGCCAACCAGCCATTTCGGCCGTTTCGCTGCCCGCGCGGAACGCTGGAGGCGGCGCTTGTCGAGCTAGGGAGGGTTGGCGTGTCGCTCACTCGCCGATCGCGTTGGTACAGGAGCGCGCCAGTCCCGCCGTCGGAACAACCCTGGTTCGTCAACGGCGTCATCGCGGTGTGCAGCAAGCATTCGCCCTCGGAACTCCTTGCGTGCATGCACGACATCGAACACCGCTTTGGCCGAACGCGCGGAATCCCGGGTGGGCCGCGCACTCTCGACCTCGATCTCCTCACCTACGACGATAGAATCCGCGCTTCCGGCGATGGTGGACCCGCCCTGCCACACCCACGGCTCGCGGCGCGCGCTTTTGTGCTGCATCCCCTGCGCGAGGTAGCACCACGGTGGCGCCATCCCGAATCCGGGCGTACCGTAGACGACCTCCTTGCCACACTTCCGGCAAAGCAGATCGCGCTGCCGATGTTGTCGTTCGACGGGCTCCGATGCGAGACCGGACCGCCTGGTGGCGTGTCGAGAACAAACTGAATTGACCGCTTCAGTTGTGGTTGTTGGGCCAGTGGATAAGGGGTCGGGCGCGGAGCGGCCGTCCCCTTATCCACTGGCCGGTCGCGTCGAAGCGGATCACGCGGCCTGTCTGTGGCTTGTGTTGATGGGCGATCCGTCGGCCTGGTATCGGGCCAGGCAGCGCGGCCCATGGAAGACGGCGAGGGTGCGGTCGGGGTATTCGTGGACCCGGACCCTTGCCTTGACGTAGTGGCGGCGATGGCGGTCGGGCGGGATCGCCAGCACCAGGCGTTTGTAGCGCACGGTGTTGTCGTTGGAGACGGTGCGCTCCTGCTGCACGCAGAGGATGTCGTCGAGGGTACCGGCGAAGGGCACGAAGGCGGTGCCCTCGGCTTCCGGCGGCACCGCGAAGCGGGCGTTGTGGCCTGGCAGGTAGAGCTCCTTGAGGAAGCGGTTGGCCTGGGCCATGTCGGTGATGCCGGCGAGCCTGAGCTCCTGGGGCAGGCGCTTCTGCAGGGTGGCGAACATGCGTTCCGAGCGCCCCCTTGCCTCGGGCGAGTAGGCCGGGATCAGCTCGATGCCGAGCTGGGCCAGGGCGCGGCCGAACTGGGTCGGATTGTCCTTGTCGACCGTGCCGCCGGCCTCAGGGGTGTGCCAGTAGTGGCCGGCGCGGTCGGCATAGAGCGAGCAGAACAGCCCCTTGGCCCGGATCGCCTCGGACACCCCCTGAAAGCTCGACATCGTGCCCTCTTCGGCGACGAAGAAGGCCGAGTAGATCTCACTGGTGGCGTCGTCCATGGTGACGATCAGGTCCCACCACTGATCGGGGACCCACGCGTGGCTTGAGCCGTCTTGATGCAGCATCATGCCGGGCAGCGCGCGGCGCGGCCGCTTGCGCCGGTGCGCCCCGCGCCTGGGCGCCGCCCGTCTTCGCCCATGGGCCTGCAAGCTCAGCCGCACCCAGTTGTAGCTGCGCTTGAAGGCATAGTCCGCGACCAGCTTCTCGTGGAAGTGCTTGGCGGTGAAGTCCCAGTAGCGGGTGTCGAACAGCGCCAACAGCGCCGTCACCTCGTCGACCGCCGCGCGCCGCGCCGAGACCCGGCCCAGACGGCGATCGTAGAGCCCTTCCGCGCCGTCCGCCTCATAGCGGTCGCGCCAGCGCCGGAAGGTGCGCTCTGAAACGCCGAGAACCTCCGCCGCCTCGGCTTGGCTCAAGCAACCCCGATGGGTGCGGCCGTAAACCTCCTCGAACTTCATCAATCTCAGTCCCTGCAACTGCTCTGTCCGGCGCATCCAAACCCTCCATAGCCTGGAGAGCTTCTAAATCCGGACAGATCGTCTGGTACATAAACCGGACATATCGTGTGTTAGTGACACTGACCGCCTGGTGGCCTTGCGCATGGGCGTACTGCCGCATATCTTGTGGATACGGCCGCCTGTAGTAGGAGCATCAACAGATGGCTCGCATCACCGTCGAAGACTGCATTCTCGAGATCCCCAACCGATTCGACCTCGTATTGCTGGCGGCGCATCGGGCGCGCGCCATAGCATCGGGCGAGCCTCTGACCCTAGAACGTGACAACGACAAGAACACAGTAATCGCTCTGCGTGAAATCGCGGAGCCGACGATAGAAAAAGAAGAGCTGCGAGAGGCTCTGCTGCGCGGGCTGCAAAGGCACGTTGAGCAGGACGAGCCCGAAGAGGACGAGATGGCCCTGCTCATGGCGAACGAGCAGTGGAGCGAAACCGCTCGCGCGGACGCGGATGCGGTCCGCAGCAGTGGCGATGAGCCCGACGATATTGATGCCGAAGAGACGGAGTCCGTCGGTCTCGCGGTCGAACCGGGCGAGCACGTCGATGGGGCAGCGAAGCCCGCTGGCGATGGCGACAGCGGCCAAGACGACTAATCTCTCGTCTGCGTCCGGCCCCGCGAGATGGGGAGGCGCATCGGCGGATATTCCTCTATCGGCTGAAGCGGCGTCTGCGCCCGTTGACGCGAGGCAGTCAGCGCTCATAGAAGCCATTCAGGCCTATGAGGCCGGGGTCGACACCGATCTGATCCGGCGCGCCTATGGTTTCTCAGAGCGGGCGCATTCCTCGCAGGTTCGCGAATCCGGCGAATCATACTTTTCCCATCCGCTCGAAGTCGCCCGCATCGTCATCGAGATGAAACTGGATAGCGCGACGGTCGTCACCGCGCTGCTGCACGATACCGTCGAGGACACGCTGGCCACAATCGGCGAACTCGAGGATGCGTTCGGCGCCAAGATCGCGCGTCTGGTCGACGGCGTAACAAAGCTCTCCAAACTCGAGCTGCCCTCCGAACAAACGCGGGAGGCAGAGAACTTCCGCAAGCTGCTCCTGGCAATGTCGAATGACATCCGGGTTCTCTTGGTGAAGCTCGCGGATCGCCTTCACAACATGCGGACGCTCCGACATGTGCGCGATCCAGCCAAGCGGCGGCGGGTCGCGCGCGAGACCATGGATATCTACGCGCCCCTTGCTGAGCGCATCGGCATGCAGGGCATGAAAGAGGAGCTGGAGGACCTTGCGTTCCGGGAGCTCAATCCGGACGCGCGCGCCTCGGTGATCCGACGCCTAGCCTTCCTTCGTGAGCGTGGCGACGATCTGGTCGACCGAATCGCGACGCGCGTTGAGCGCACGCTTCGCGAGGCGGGCATCGAAGCACGGGTAACGGGAAGAGAGAAGCGCTCCTATTCGATCTGGCGCAAGATGGAGCGCAAGAACATCTCGTTCGAGCAGCTCTCTGACATCATGGCGTTCCGCATCGTCGTCGATACGATGCCCGAATGCTATCTGGCGCTGGGCGCCGTGCACGGTGCTTACCCGATGATCCCGGGCCGGTTCAAAGACTTCGTCTCGTTGCCGAAGCCGAACCGTTATCGGGCCCTCCACACGACAGTCATCGGCCCGGAACAGCAGCGTATTGAGGTGCAAATCTGCACTGAGGAAATGCGTGAGGTGGCGGAACTCGGTGTGGCCGCGCATTGGACCTATAAACAGGGCGCGGTCACAGACGGCAGCGAGTATCGGTGGATCCGCGAGCTTTTAGAGATTCTCGAAGATGCGTCGAATCCCGAGGAGTTCCTCGAGCACACCAAGCTCGAGATGTTCCAGGATCAGGTTTTTTGCTTCACCCCGAAGGGGCAACTTATCGTCCTACCGACGGGAGCGACGCCGATCGATTTCGCCTACGCCGTCCACACGCGGGTCGGCGATACCTGCGTTGGCGCCAAAGTCAACGGTCGGCTGGCGCCTTTTCGCACGCAGCTACGTACCGGCGACCAAGTCGAGATCATCCGCTCGGACGCGCAGACGCCGTCACCGACATGGGAGAACCTCGTCGTTACCGGCAAAGCGCGCTCAGCAATCCGCCGCTTCGTCCGGAATCAGCGGAGCTCGCAATACAACGAGCTCGGGCGGTCGATCGTGGAGAAGGCTTTTCGCGAGGGCGCTCGCAGCTTCTCGGAGGAGGCGCTCAATGGCGTACTCGGGAAGCTGCATTTCAAGACTTTGAACGAGCTGTATGAAGCGGTCGGCGAGGGCGGTGTGACCGGACGCGACGTCATGGCCGCAGTGTTTCCAGGCGAGACTACGTTTGCGCGCGCCACGCGGGTTCTCAACTTCGTCCGGTCACGCACGCGTCGCAACCGTTCGGCCAATGCACCTATCCCCATCCGCGGCATGATCCCGGGGATGGCGGTGCACTTTGCGGATTGTTGTCATCCCCTCCCCGGCGACCGTATCGTGGGTATCCAGACCTCGGGGAAGGGTGTCACTGTACACACCATTGATTGCGATACCCTCGAGACAGTCTCCGATTCGCCGGAACGATGGATCGATGTGGCATGGGACGTGGACCCCAGCGCCGCCACCAGCCACGTCGGCCGCATTCGCGCGGTTGTCGACAACAAGCCTGGCACGCTCAGCACCCTCACCACGGTGATCGCGAAGAACCTGGGCAACATCAGCAACCTGAAGATCTCGAGTCGGTCGGTCGATTTCTTCGAGTTCCTCGTCGATATAGAGGTGCGCGATCTCAAACACCTCACGGAGATCATCGCTGGGCTACGCGCTGAACCAGCAATTGCTTCGGTCGAGCGGGTGCGCGGTTGAGGGGTCGGCGGCATCTGAGGTAAGGGCGTTGAGGCATGTGGACGGGGGCGGAGGCACCCCCTGATCATGTCTGGCAGC
This sequence comes from Alphaproteobacteria bacterium, assembly GCA_965248765.1. Lineage (GTDB taxonomy): Bacteria > Pseudomonadota > Alphaproteobacteria > VGEJ01 > VGEJ01 > CBDFKF01. The sequence goes on along the minus strand of CBDFKF010000004.1, from coordinate 878,734 downwards.
CGCGACGACCACTCTTAGCTCCCCACCCGGAGTTGCTTCCCGCGCCGAGGAGGTTTGCGCTACAGTGACGGCCGCCGATCGGCGCGTTGCCGACGGCATTCTCTTCGAGGAGCGAGGCTCATGCGGAGGTTGAGACTCGGCGTCAATATCGATCATGTTGCGACCATTCGGAACGCGCGCGGTGGCCAGCTTCCGGATCCCGTACGGGCCGCGCGATTGGCGGCACAAGCGGGGGCCGACGGCATAACGGCTCATCTTCGGGAGGATCGCCGCCATATCTCGGATGAGGATATCCGTCGGCTGAGTGACGAGATCGACCTGCCGCTTAACCTCGAAATGGCGGCAACCCGCGAGATGTTGGACATCGCACTTCGGCACCGACCGCATGCCGTCTGCCTGGTGCCCGAAAAACGCCAGGAGTTGACTACGGAGGGCGGGCTCGATGTCGTCGCTGGGCGAGAGCACCTCGTTCCTTACGTGCACGAACTGACGGCCGCCGGTTGCCGGGTCTCGCTATTCGTTGATCCCGACGCCGATCAACTCGGTGCGGCGAGCGAGATCGAAGCGCCGGTCGTTGAGATCCATACCGGGACTTTCTGCGATGCGGCGAGTGCCGATCGCGACCGGGAATACCAGCGGCTGGTGACGGCTGCGGCCTGCGCGGAGCAACACGACCTTGAATGCCATGCAGGCCACGGTCTTTCGTTTGAGACGGTCGGACCGGTGGCGGCCATCCCCACCATTGTTGAACTCAACATCGGACATTTCCTGATGGGCGAAGCGATCTTCAGTGGTTTGGAAAGCAGCATCACGCGAATGCGCGCTCTCATGGACAAGGCGCGCGCCCATGCGGCGGGTGCGGCGAGCGCTTGAAGGCGGCAGCGATGATCATCGGGCTCGGCAACGACATCATCGATATCCGGCGGATCGAACGGACCATTACCCGATTCGGGAATCGCTTTCTCGATCGTATCTACACCACCGACGAACGCAATCGCGCCGAGCGTAGAGCCAATCGCGCGGCAACATATGCGAAACGCTTTGCCGCCAAGGAGGCCTGCTCGAAAGCGCTCGGAACAGGATTTCGCCGTGGCGTCTTCTGGCGCGACATGGGGGTCACGAACCTGCAATCCGGCAGGCCGACGATGGTGCTGACCGGAGGTGCGCGAACGCGTCTTGAAGAGCTCACACCGGAGGGCATGGTGGCCCAGATCGACGTCACGCTCACGGACGACCATCCGATTGCACAGGCGATCGTGTTGATCTCAGCGCTTCCCGACGGAAATTGACAGTACTCTTGGCGGCCGTCGACCTCAGCAGGAGAGGCCGGATGCGGTTCCCTTATGGCTAACAGAACCTTCCCTACCAAGAAGAAGAAAGAAGGTGGCATCGGCGAGACGATCCGAACCGTCGTCTATGCGGTCGTAATCGCCCTGGTAATTCGCACGGTCGCCTATGAGCCCTTCAACATTCCTTCCGAATCAATGCTGCCCACGCTCCTGGTCGGAGACTATTTGTTCGTGTCCAAGTTTGCCTATGGGTACAGCCGACACTCTCTGCCATTGAGCCTCCCGCTATTCAACGGTCGGGTCGCCGCCACCGAGCCGGAACGGGGCGACGTTGCGGTGTTCAAGCTGCCGCGCGACAACAACACGGACTACATCAAACGGATCGTCGGACTCCCCGGCGATCGTATCCAAATGACAAAAGGGCAGCTGTTCATCAATGGCGAGCCGGTGGTACGCGAGCGCGTCGATGATTTCATGCATCGCGACCGCCATGGCAGGCTGAAGAGGATTCCACGGTACAAGGAAACCCTGCCGAGCGGGCGAACGTATCTGACGCTGGATCTGCTCACGGACAGCCACTACGACGACACCGGCGTCTACACCGTCGACCCCGGCCATTACTTCGCCATGGGCGACAACCGCGACAACTCGCTCGACAGCCGTGTGCGTGGCGGTGTCGGACTGGTGCCCGCCGAGAACTTGGTCGGTCGAGCCGAGATCTTATTCTTCTCGACCGATGGAAGCGCGGAGCTGTGGGAAGTGTGGCGATGGCCCGGTGCCATACGATTCGCACGGCTACTCAAGGGGCTGTCCGACTGAGATGGCCGCTGCGCTATTGGACGGGCTTTGTCGCGCGCTCCACCATCGCTTTGGCCGACAGGAACTCATCGAAGAGGCGCTGACCCATCCGAGTCGCGGAGTCGTGCAGGGGCGTCCCGCCGCCAATTATGAGCGGCTCGAGTTCCTCGGCGATCGGGTGCTTGGCCTTGTGGTCGCCGAGCATCTTCTCACCCGTTTCCCCGCAGCGGATGCCGGCGAACTCGCGCTTCGCTACAACGCGCTCGTCCGTCGTGAGGCTCTGGTAGAGGTAGCCCGCGCGCTCGGGCTTGGTGCGCACATCCGCGTTGCGGCTTCCGAAGGAGCAACCGGGGGGCGAGAGAAGCCTGCGATCCTGGCGGATTGCTGCGAGGCGGTCATAGGCGCGCTGTTCCTCGACGGTGGATTCGAGGCAGCACAACGCTTCATTCTCGAATGGTGGCGGCCGTTGATCGAAGAAGCGCAGACGGCCGTGAAGGATCACAAGACCGCGCTCCAGGAGTGGGCTCAGGAACGCGGACAGACGCCGCCCGATTACGAAATTGTGGACCGTGCCGGACCGCCGCACGCCACGACGTTCACGGTCCAGGCCCGTCTCATCAATGGCAGGTCGGCCACCGGCCGTGGCCCCTCCCGCCGGTCCGCCGAGCAGGCGGCGGCCAAGACATTGCTTGAAGCTGTCTTATGACCCCTATCCCAGCGCCGGCGGCCGAGCATCGCTGTGGCGTCGTTGCAATCCTTGGCGCACCTAACGCCGGCAAGTCGACGCTCATGAACGTCCTTGTGGGAAGCAAAGTCTCGATCGTGACCCCGAAGGTGCAGACCACCCGGACACGCATCATCGGAATTGGTGTGTCCGGCGATGTGCAGCTCGTGTTCATCGATACGCCAGGCATCATCAAGCCAAAACGCCGGCTGGATAGAGCCATGGTCGCTGCTGCGTGGCGGAGTGCCGAGGACGTCGACGCGGTCGTTCTCATGGTCGACGCCGCGAAGCCGTTGGACGACGGCACTAACCGCATCATCGAAGGCCTGCAGAGCCGTTCCAGTCCGGTCGTCGCAGCCCTCAACAAGATCGATCTTGTGAACAAGGATCGGTTACTCGAGAACGCGGCGGAACTCAACCGGCGTTGCGCGTTCGCGCGCACCTTCATGATCTCCGCATTATCAGGTGACGGCGTAAGCGATCTGAAGGATCATCTCTCCGATATCGCGCCGAGCGGCCCTTGGTTGTACCCCGAGGATCAGGTGGCGGATTTGCCACTCCGGCTACTAGCTGCCGAGACCACGCGCGAGAAGCTCTTCCTTATGCTGAAGCAGGAGCTTCCTTATGCAACAACCGTTGAACCGGAATCCTGGCGGGAGCTCGCCGACGGTAGCGTCCGCATCGAGCAGGTCATATATGTGCTTCGAGATACCCAGAAAGCGATCGTCCTAGGAAAGGGCGGCGCTATGATCAAAGAGATCGGCGGCCGTGCACGGCGCGAGCTCGAGAAGACACTCGAACAGCGTGTACACCTCATGCTTCGAGTCAAAGTCCGGGCAAATTGGCTGGACGAGCCCGAGCGGTACCGCGTGATGGGCCTTGAGTTCCCACGATGAGCACACCGTTGGCGAACCGGGGCGCGCGGACGGGCAATCATACGCTGTGGACTGGCGAGACGAAGGTGTGATCCTGTCCGTGCGGCGGCACGGGGAAGCGGCTGTAGTAGCCGATCTTCTAACTCAGGAGCACGGGCGGCACGCGGGATTGGTACATGGTGGCAACAGCCGTGGTCGTCGCGGCATGCTCCAGCCGGGCAACCAGGTCGCGCTGCATTGGCGGGCGAGGCTCGTAGAACAGCTCGGGACGTACACCTGCGAGCTTGTTCGACACCGCACTGCGCTCCTTCACGACGATCGGGACCGATTAGCCGCTATCAGTGCGGTTTGCGCACTTTGTGGTACCACCGTGCCTGAGCGGGCTCCATGCCGCGAGGTCTTTGACGGCGTGGTCAACTTTCTCGATCGACTCGAGCAGTCTTCGGACTGGAAGACGGCCTACGTACGATGGGAGCTGTCACTCCTCGCCGACCTGGGGTTCGGTCTCGATTTGCGTAAATGCGCTGTGACGGGGCGAACAGATGGGCTGGCCTTTGTCTCACCGCGAAGCGGACGAGCCGTTGTGGCAGAAGCTGCAGAACCGTATCGGGGACGGCTGCTACCACTGCCAGCGTTTCTGACCTCCTATCTGGTGGTGGAGGATGCCGCTTCGGAGGACATCGCAACCGGACTCGCGTTGACGGGTTCGTTCCTGGAGCGGCATGTGCTCAATCCTCACGGTCGCGTACTTCCCCTTGCGCGAGCGCGACTTGTTGACAGAATCGAGCGCAGCACCACAACATCTGGTGAGGATCAGGCATCATGAGCGACGTGGCGACAGAAGACGCGCAGCCGATCGGGTTCGCGAAAGCGTTGGAGGATCGCTATCTCGCCTATGCGCTGTCCACCATCACCGCGCGCTCGTTGCCAGATGTGCGGGACGGCCTCAAGCCGGTGCAGCGCCGCCTGCTGTTCGCCATGCGCCAGCTCCGGCTCGATCCGACGGCCGGCTTCAAGAAATGCGCACGGGTGGTCGGTGATGTTATTGGCAAGTATCACCCGCACGGGGATCAGGCGGTCTACGAAGCACTGGTCCGATTGGCGCAGGAGTTCGCCGTCCGCTACCCCCTGGTCGAGGGGCAGGGGAATTTCGGCAACGTCGATGGCGATAACGCGGCAGCGATGCGCTACACCGAGGCGCGCCTTACCGGTGTCGCGGAGGCGCTCCTCGAGGGCATCGACGAAGACACGGTCGATTTCCGTGAAACCTACGATGGGACGGAACGCGAGCCGATAGTCCTGCCGGCAGGCGTCCCGAACCTAATGGCGAATGGAGCAGCGGGAATAGCCGTCGGCATGGCCACCAACATTCCGCCGCACAACATGGGCGAAGTCTGTGACGCGCTCCTTCATCTCATCAAGTATCCGAAGGCGACCATCGCCAAACTGACCGAGTTTATCCCCGGTCCTGATTTACCGACCGGCGGGGTTCTGGTCGAGCCGCGCGATAACGTCGTCAGCACCTATGCCAGCGGCCGGGGTAGCTTCCGCCTGCGCGCGCGGTGGAACGTCGAGAGACTAGACCGCGGGCAATATCAGATCGTGGTCGCTGAGATTCCGTATCAGGTGGCGAAGTCCCGCCTGGTCGAGAAGATTGCTGAGCTAATACTGAGCAAGAATGTCAACCTGATTGCCGATGTCCGCGACGAATCCACCGAGGATGTCCGACTTATCCTGGAGCCCCGCAGCCGCTCTGTCGACCCGGCCGTTCTGATGGAGGCCCTGTTCCGTCGAACTGATCTTGAGACTCGCGTCGGCCTCAACATGAACGTGCTTGAGCAGGGGCGGACGCCGAAGGTGATGAATCTGCGGGAAGTGCTTGCCTCTTATCTGGACCATCGCCACGACGTGTTGTTGCGGCGGTCGCATCACCGGCTGGACCAGATTGAACGGCGGATCGAGACTCTCGATGGCTACCTGATCGCATTCCTCAACTTGGACGAAGTCATTGACATCATCCGGGAAGAGGATGATGCGAAGTCCGTCCTCGTCCTCCGTTACGAGCTGTCGGCGTTGCAGGCTGAGGCGATTCTGAACCTGCGCCTGCGTTCGTTGCGGCGTCTCGAGCAGCAGCAGATAGAGGCCGAGCACAAAGCGCTTATTGCTGAGCGCAAGGAGCTCAAGGCCCTCGTCAACGACGAACGGAAACGCTGGCATGTTATCGCCGGAGACATCAAGGAAGTGCGCGAGAAGTTCGGTGTCAAAACCGCCACCGGCCAGCGACGCACCGAGATCGGAGAGGCACAGGTGCTGCCGCGGGTGTTGGAGGAGCCCATGGTCGACGCCGAGTCGATCACGGTCGTCTGCTCGGCAAAGGGCTGGATTCGAACGTTGAAAGGCCACGATGTCGCTAGGGCGGAGGCAAAGTACAAGGAAGGCGACCGCGCCCGTTTTTGGTTCCAAGCCCAGACCACCGACCGCATCGTCATCTTCGGAACCAACGGCCGCTTTTACACACTGAGCTGCGACAAGCTGCCCCGCGGCCGCGGCCACGGGGATCCCATTCGCCTCATGATCGACCTTCGCGACGATGAGGACATCGTGCAGCTCCTCGTTCACCGGCCGGGGGCCCGCCTTCTGGTAGCAGCGAGTGACGGTCGCGGCTTTGTGGTTGCGGAAGAGGATGTCGTTGCCCACACCCGCGCCGGAAAGCAAATCCTGCTAGTCATCCCTCCTGTCGAGGCGCAGACGTGCCGATCGGCGGAAGGGGACTCCATCGGGGTCGTTGGCGAGAACCGGAAGCTGCTTGTCTTCGGTACGGACGAACTACCCGTCATGAGGCGGGGCCGTGGCGTCCTGCTTCAGCGCTATCGGGATGGCGCACTGAGCGATGCCGTCTCCTTCAATCAAGCCGACGGATTGTCATGGCAGGCGGGCGCCGGCCGCCGGCGCACGGAGCCAGATCTCGCCTATTGGAAGGGAAAACGCGGGCAGGCCGGCCGCGTGGCGCCCAGGGGATTTCCGCGCTCGAATCGTTTTGCCTCGTAGACCCTGTCCGGCTAGCCGAAGACTGCCTTGGCGACCACATCGCGATTTCTGGGCAGTTACGCAAGCGCCATACACTGAAGTCCTCATTGCCGGCAATCCGCGGCCGTTATCTCGCACGCGATAACGATAACGTCTAGTTCGAGGCGGCCGCAGCTGCCAGTTCTATTGATACAGACCTACAAACTCATCAGAGTGCCGGGACGATGTGCCTGATCCAAGGGGTAGGACGTGGGAGCGCTAGCCAGATTCGTTCGGCTCGTCGATAGGCTCACGGAGACCGTGGGCCGAGGGGTGGCTTGGCTGACCCTGGCGATGGTGCTGACTACCTTCCTTGTCGTCCTTCTTCGATACGGGTTCGCCCTCGGGTGGGTGTGGATGCAGGAGTCATATGTCTGGCTGCATGGCACCGTTTTCATGATCGGCGCGAGCTACACACTCCTTCACGACGACCATGTTCGCGTGGATATCTTCTATCGGCCGGCGAGCCGTCGCCGCAAGGCGGTGGTGGATCTGTTCGGCGTATTCGTTCTGCTACTACCGGTACTTGCCACCGTGAGCTATGCAGGGTGGCCCTACGTCGTCGAGTCGTGGACCAAGCTCGAGGGTTCGCGTGAGGCGGGAGGGCTTCCCGGTCTTTTTCTCTTGAAGACAGTGATATTGGCTTTTTGTGCCCTTGTCGCTCTACAGGGCCTGTCACTGGCAGCACGTAGCTTTCTCATCCTGGTGGGGCACGCCGGGTTCGCATCGACGGAAGAGGGTCACGAGGTCCTCTAGCCATGTTGGCCGAAGTTCTCGCCCTCCTCATGTTCGTCGCGACTTGCGGCATCTTGTTGCTCGGCTTCCCGGTGGCCTTCTCGCTGGCCGGCTCCGCGCTGATCTTCGCCTTCATCGGCTTTCTCACCGGCACCTTTGATCTCAACCTCATGGGCGTGCTGGCCTCGCGCTACTTCGGTGTCATGGCCAATGAAGTACTGGTCGCCGTCCCCCTGTTCGTGTTCATGGGCGTGATGCTGGAGCGCTCCAAGGTGGCGGAGGAACTCCTTGCCACCATGGGGCTGTGTTTCGGACGCCTGAGGGGCGGGCTTGGCATCTCGGTGATTCTGGTCGGCGCCCTTCTGGCCGCATCGACCGGAATCGTCGGCGCCACCGTCGTCACCATGGGGTTGTTGAGCCTTCCCACGATGTTGCGCGCAGGCTACGACCCCAGGCTCGCCAGTGGCATCATCTGCTCGTCGGGCACCTTAGGGCAGATCATTCCTCCCTCGATCGTCCTGGTATTGCTGGGCGACATCCTGCAGGGCGCCAATACCCAGGCTCAGCTTGCGCTCGGCAACTTTGCACCAGAACCCGTGGCGGTCGTTGATCTCTTCGCAGGGGCTTTCTTTCCCGGTCTCGTGCTCGTGCTCATGTACATCGCTTGGCAGATAATCGTCGCGTTCATCCGGCCACAATCCTGTCCACCCATCGAGAAGGAATTCGATGGCGTGTTGGCGGTACAGATCGGGAAGGCGTTGGTGCCGCCGGCTCTTCTCATCTTCGCGGTTCTGGGCTCGATCATCGGAGGAATCGCGACTCCGACGGAATCGGCGGCGGTTGGCGCGGTTGGCGCGATGTTGCTCGCCGCCTCAAGGGGTCAGCTCTCGGCAGCGGTGGTGAAGGAGGTCATGCGCTCGACCACCCGCATCACGTCCATGGTTTTCGTCATCCTGTTGGGCGCGTCGATTTTCTCGCTCACCTTCCGCGGCTTCGGCGGTGATGAGCTGATTGCACGCTTACTTACCGGTCTACCCGGCGGCGCCTTCACCGCGATGCTCATCGTCATGGCGGTCATGTTTGTCTTGGGGTTCTTCCTCGACTTCATCGAGATCGTCTTCGTTGTCGTCCCGATCGTCGGCCCCATCCTGCTGCAGATGGATCTGAACCCGATTTGGTTGGGCGTCATGATCGCCGTCAACCTACAGACCTCGTTTCTGACTCCGCCCTTCGGGTTCGCGCTTTTCTATCTGCGCGGCGTGGCGCCGCCCAGTGTCACGACTATGGACATCTACCGGGGCATCATCCCCTTCGTGATCATTCAAATCATTGGGCTTGGCGTAATCGCGACGTTCCCAGGCCTCGCTACGTGGTTGCCCAAGGTTCTGTTCGGTTGACTTGACCAACGGAAAACGGCGGGCCGTGCCCGCCGTTCGCCGTCTCGATGTCGCGCCGCTAACCGCTGCTCGGCTGCGCGAATTTGAAGCCGAGAGCACGCGCCGCCAGGTATGCCTGTTCCGAAACCTTCGACCACGCGATCGTGTCCTTGCGGAACTTCAGAATGTGATCCATCACCTTGCGACTCAACGGATCATCCGATGCGAGGTCGTTCATCACTTGACCTGCCAGTGCGCCCAGGTGGTTGAGGAGGCTGTTCGGGAACCTCTTGAGGATGACCCCGTGTGTGTCAACGAGCTCCACGAGCGCCGCGTTGTTGCGTGCGACGAACTCGCTCAACACAAGCTGATTGACGGCCGTGTTCGCAGCCTCCACCAGTGCCTTTAGATCGCCCGGCAGCTTCTCCCAGGCGGCGATGTTGACGAAATTGTCGAGGCATGTCGCGGGTTCGTGCCAGCCAGGGTAGTAGTAGAACTTGGCGCTTTTGTAGAGCCCGAAGGCGAGATCGTTGTAAGGGCCCACCCATTCCGTTGCGTCGATCGCACCCGACGACAAGGCTGGAGGGATCTCACCGCCCGGCAGGTTGACGACGTTGCCACCTGCGGCCTTCACCACCTCGCCGCCGAGGCCCGGAATACGCATCTTCAGGCCCTTGTAGTCGTCGGGTCCGTTGATTTCCTTGTTGAACCAGCCGCCCATTTGAACGCCGGTATTGCCGGAGACAAAAAACTTGCAACCGAGCTCCCGATAGACTTCGTCCGCCAGCGCTTGGCCGCCACCGTGCTGGAACCAGGCGTTCATTTCCTGCGCGGTCATGCCGAACGGCATCGAGGCAATAAATTGCGAGGCCGCCACCTTACCCTTCCAGTAGTAGGGCGCGCCGTGACCCATTTCGACGGTCCCGCCGGAGACCGCGTCCATCGCCTCGAACGCGGGGACGATCTCGCCGGCGCCAAATACCTTCACCGACAGGCGCCCCTCGGACCCACGGGTAATGAAGTCGCCCAGCAAGTTGGCGCCGGTACCGAGGCCAGGGAAGTTTTTTGGCCAGGTCGTCACCAGTCGCCACTCCATGCGCCCTTGGGAAAGGGCGGGCGTCGGGAAATTCGACGCGACCGCTGCTGTGCCGGCAGCACCGGCGACGGCCGCACCCTTAAGAAATGAACGGCGTTTCATGGTCTCCCCCTCTCGTCCATTACGCGAAGTCGCAAACGGTGAAGCCAGTATAGGTGCTGAGGTGAGTTTCTCAACGAGTCGGCTACTGCCGCACGCTAGGCCGTGCCGCGACCGAGCGGCACCCAACGCCCGGCGGCGTAGGCCTCAAGCGGTTGGAAGCGGCCCTTGTAGCTCATCTTTGGACTCTCAGCGATCCAATAACCCAGATAGACGTACGGTAGGGCGGCGCGTCGCGCCTGCTCAATGTGCCAGAGCACCGTGAAGATTCCTGGGCTGTCGATGCTCGTGCTTGGGTCGAAGAAGCTGTAGACCAAAGAATAGCCATCGCCAAGCCGGTCGCTGAGGCAGACCGCGTAAAGGTCGCCGTCTGGCCGGCGGTATTCGACCAGGAAGGTATCGACCGCCGTTTCCTCGACCATGCAGCGGTACTCCTCGTAGTCCATCGCTGCCATGCCACCATCGCCGTGTCGGGTCATTTGGTAGTTTCGGAAGACACTAAAGTGTTCTGCGGCGGCTGTCGGCGGGCAACGGCGGGCGGTAACCCCGGCGTTTCGAGTGAGCACACGTCGCAAAGATCGACTGGGGAGGAAATCAGCTACCCGTACGCGGACCGCCAGGCACGCGCTACAACCGTCGCATCGGGGACGGTACGCGATGCCGTGACTGCGACGAAAGCCGGCCTGCGATAGACTCTCGTGCAACGAGTCGGCGTCTGGTCCGGCTAGCATCGTGAACAGCTTGCGCTCAAGCCTGCCCGGAAGGTAGGGGCAAGGCATCGGCGGCGTTCGATAAAATTGCCGAAGCTGGGCTAATTCCACTGGTTTCATCGCTCGTGCGAAATGTGGCTCGGCGGTTTACCAAAGCCATAGTACCACGGTGCGAATAACGAAAATGTCAACCACACCAGCAGGATAAGCGGTACACCGGCTCTCACGAAATCACTAAACCGATAGTGCCCCGGCGCCATGACAAGCAGGTTGGTCTGGTAGCTCATGGGTGTCGCGAAGGAGCAGTTCGCCGCGAAAATGACGGCGTACAGAAAGACCCTGGGGTCAATGCCAAGCTCGGTCGCGGCGTTCAACGCGATCGGCGCGAACAGGACAGCCGTCGCGTTGTTGCTGAGCACATTGGTGAAGGCTGTGACCAGCAGGAAAAATGCGGACAGAACAACGGCTGGACCAGCGAGACCGACCGCCGACACCAACACCTGAGCCAAGAACTGAGCTCCGCCCGTTGCCTCCAGTGCCGTCCCAAGAGCAAGCGCCGCGCCCACGAGGAAGATCAGCCGCCGGTCGATCGCGCGCGCTGCTTGGTGGATATTCAACTCAAGGGAACGAGGCCACCGGAGCCTCGAGACTGGTCTGCCCCAGTGCAGGGTGACATGATGCCGCACCTGGACAGCGAGCCAAGCAACGCGACCATGAAGCAAGACACAAGGATCGTCGCAGAGGGCCGGGGCGAGCGCCACGGCATCGTCAACGAGCCGGTCTATCGCGCATCGACGGTCTTGTTCCGGACCCTTGCCGACCTCGAGGCTGCAGAGCAACAGAGCCCCGGACAGCGACGCTTCACCTATGGTCGCGCCGGTACGCCAACCACCTGGGCGCTCGAAGACGCGATTTGCGCTATCGAGGGCGGGCATGCGTGCGCGGCTGTATCTTCAGGACTAGCAGCCGTAACCACGTCGTTATTCGCCTTCCTTGGGACTGGCGACCACCTTCTGATGGTCGATAGCGTCTATGGTCCGACGCGCCGTTTCTGCGACGTCGTCCTGACGCGGCTGGGGATCGAGACTACGTACTACGATCCGCTCATCGGGGCTGATATCGCCACGATGATCCAGGCGAATACTAAGGTCGTTTTCCTCGAATCACCCGGCTCCCAGACTTTTGAGATCCAGGACGTGCCCGCGATTGCCGATGCGGCGCGCCGGCGTGGCGTGATCACGATCATGGACAATACGTGGGCGACGCCAATTCTGCTTCGCCCCTTGGAACTTGGCGTCGATGTGTCGGTTCTCGCCGCTACTAAGTACATCGTTGGCCATGCGGACGCACTGTTGGGCACTGTGACGACGACCAAGGATACCTGGCCACCCGTCTATCAGGCGAGGCATAACATCGGGGCATCGGCGGCGCCGGACGATTGCTATTTGGCGCTGCGGGGCTTGAGAACTTTGGCTGTCCGGCTGCCCCGGCACGAGGAATCGGCATTGCGCATCGCCGGTTGGTTGAGCGAACGCGCCGAGGTAGAGCGCGTACTGCATCCGGCGTTGCCCGACGACCCCGGGCATCAGCTCTGGAAGCGCGACTTCAAGGGCGCGTCGGGCTTGTTCGGTATTGTGCTCAAGCCGTGCCCGAGGTCCGGACTCGAAGCGTTTCTCAACGGGATCAAACTGTTCGGCATGGGCTATTCCTGGGGTGGCTTCGAAAGTCTGATCGTTCCGACCAATCCGGCTAAGAGCAGAACAACTACCGAGTGGGCCGCCGCCGGCCCGTGTTTGCGCATCCACATCGGTCTGGAGGATCCGGACGATTTGCTCGCTGAACTCGAGTGCGGCTTCACTCGGATGGCTGCAGCCGCGGGGTAATCGTGCCCATGGAAGAAGATAGCGATTTTCACTCGGTGCTGGATGCAATCCAGTTCGATAACCACGGACTGGTTCCGGCCATCGCGCAGCAACACGATACCGGTGAGGTTCTGATGATGGCCTGGATGAACGGCGAGGCTATCGTGGAGACACTGCGTCGACGGCAGGCGGTGTATTGGTCGCGATCCCGTGCCACTCTTTGGCGCAAAGGGGAAAAGTCGGGCCAGACCCAAGCCCTTGTCGACCTCCGCGTCGACTGTGACGGCGATACGATCCTTCTGCTGGTCGACCAAAGCGGTGTGGCGTGCCACACGGGCCGGCGCACCTGCTTTTTCAACGCCGTCCGCGACGCTCGCTTGGTGGTCATCGCCGAACCTAAGGTCGACCCCACCGAACTCTACAGCTAGCGCGGCGGTTCGCGCCGCCGGCGTCGTTGTTGTGAATGGTCGTATACGACCGTATACAACGATTCACGACCCGACAGGCTTTCGGAAAATGCTCCACCGATTGGTGCTCCTGCTGATCACGAGCCTTTTCGCCAGTGCCGGCGCGCGCGCGGACGCCGTTACGATCCTGGCGGCCGCGAGCACGGCGGGCGCTATAGAGGAAGCTCTGGCCGTTTTCCGAGACGTGCACGGGATCCCTGTACGGGCATCTTTCGCTGGAAGCGGGACGCTCGCCCGCCAGATCGAGAATGGAGCACCGGCGGATTTGTTCCTGGCCGCCAACGCGAAGTGGATGGACTATCTGGACGTGCGGGATCTCATCCACCCACACTACCGACGCGACCTTCTCGCCAACGAGCTCGTCCTGATAGCACCTGCACGTAGTACGCTAGATATTGCTGTGATCCCCGGAAGTGCGCTCGCCAGCGCTCTCGGCGGTGGCCGTCTAGCGATGGGCGATCCCGATCACGTGCCGGCCGGCATCTACGCAAAACAGGCGCTTGAGGCGCTGGGTATCTGGAACACCGTGAAGGCGCGTATTGCGCCTGCTCTTGATGTACGGGGCGCGCTGATGTTGGTCGCGCGTGGCGAAGCGGTTGCCGGCATCGTTTATCGAACCGACGCGGCCGCCAGCCGTGAAGTGCGAGTCGTCGACGCGTTTCCCGCCATAAGTCACGCGCCGATCGTCTACCCGTTAGCGGTCCTCGCCGCGAGAGCGGGAGGCAACGTCGTCATGCTGTTCGACTTCCTCACCTCGCCTGAGGCTGCGAAGATCTTTCGCGCCCACGGCTTCGGCACGGCCAACTAGGAACCCGAAAGATGCTGGGCCTGACGGAACTCGAACTACAGGCGTTCCGCCTATCGCTGCGGGTCGGCTTTTGGAGCGTCTTGTTCGGGGTACCGTTGGCAACCGTGGTGGCGTGGCTGCTGGCCCGGGGTCGGTTCCCTGGCCGTACATTGATCGACGTTATCGTGCACCTGCCTTTAGTGGTACCGCCAGTTGTCGTGGGATACATCCTTCTGATGCTGCTTGGGCGCCGCGGGCCGATCGGCCAGCTTCTCTACGACGCGTTCGGTATCACGGTTGTTTTTACATGGCAGGGGGCAGCAATCGCTTCGGCGGTGATGGCCTTTCCGCTAGCTGTGCGTGCCATTCGGCTCTCACTCGAGGCCGTCGATCGCCGTCTGGAAACGGCCGCTCGGACGCTCGGTGCATCACCAGCGCGGGTCTTAGTCACTATCACCCTACCGCTCGCCGCGCCCGGCATCCTAACTGGGACGGTGCTCGGTTTCGCTCGCTCTATCGGTGAGTTCGGAGCAACCATCTCCTTCGTCTCCAACATCGCCGGCGAAACGAGGACCCTGCCACTTGCGTTGTTCACTCTCCTGCAGACGCCGGGTGGCGAGGCGGCGGCTGCGCGCATCGTCGTGATCTCGGTGTGTCTAGCGCTGATTGCACTCTTTGTTTCCGAACTGCTCGCGCAACGTATATCGCGACGGATTGGTCGATCGATATGATCGAGGTGTCGCTCAGTCACCGACTCGAACATTTCGCGCTCGACGTTGAGTTCACGGCGGGAACCGGCATTACGACCGTGTTCGGTCGATCGGGTGCAGGCAAAACCACCCTCATCAACAACATTGCTGGTCTGGCAACGCCGGACCGTGGGCGCATTGCAGTCGACAATCGCGTCATGTTCGATTCAGAAAATGGGATCGATGTACCGCCAGAACGCCGGCGGCTGGGGTACGTCTTTCAGGAGGATCGTCTGTTCCCTCATCTGAGTGTGCGCAGCAACCTTACCTACGGACTCGAGCTAGCGCCGCGGGCTGAGCGACGAATCGGGTTCGACGAAGTGGTCGCTCTGCTGGACATCGACCACCTCTTGGGCCGACGACCGGCGGCGTTGTCCGGCGGTGAAAAACAACGGGCGGCGATCGGACGCGCCCTTTTGGCGAACCCACGCCTCCTGTTGATGGACGAGCCATTGGCCAGTTTGGATCTCGCGCGGCGGGTCGAGGTGCTGCGGTTTGTCGAGAGGCTGCGCGATGCGTTCCGTATACCGATCCTTTATGTGAGCCACAGTATCGAGGAGATCACCCGCCTTGCGGACACAGTGATCGTTTTGTCGGCGGGCCGACTACTCGCGGCCGGACCTCTGGTGGAGGTCATGAACCGGCGTGACGTGAGCGTGATTCTCGGAGCGTTCGATGCGGGCTCGGTGATGGCTGCCACGGTCGCGTCCCACGATGCCAGGTATCAGCTGACCCACCTTCGCAGCGACGCCGGCCACCTAACGGTGTCGCGACTCGATCTACCGATCGGCGCGGCACTGCGCGTGCGGGTCCGGGCGCGGGACGTCATTCTCGCGCGGCAACGACCTCGGGAGATCAGCACCCTGAATCTGTTCCACGGAACCGTTGCGGAGATCGGTATTGCCCAAGGGCCACAAGCAGATGTGCTAGTCGATGTCGGCACGCCCTTGTGGGCTCGCGTCACCCGACGTTCGATCGAGGAACTGCGGATCGAGCCCGGCACACCTATCTACGCGCTTGTCAAGGCAGTGGCGATCGACCGTGAGGCCACAGGTCTTGCCGGGGCGACCGGCAGCGGCGACGGACCGCTGGCCGTGGACGATCAAACCTGATCCCCGTAAGCTCCCATCGTCCACCGTCTCCGCAGCGCGCGGCGCCGTCCGGGGCGGCGCTCCATCAGATGGACAATGAGTAAGAGTTGAGGGAAAGCCATGCGCTACGTCGCACGAGACGAGAACGGCTACATCTTCGCAGTGTTTGCCGAGCCAAGCGCCGGTTTCGCGGAGGAACCAATGGCGACGGACGATCCGGAACTCGCCGCTTTCATGAGCGGAGTCGCCTCCGAAGAGGCCATGCGGTCGTATCTGGCTTCAAGCAGCCCGCGGCGACCATCGCCGCGGCTCCGGCAACCGCCAGGACCGCAATCGGTACAAACCCGGTTGCCGCGACCCCTACCACGAGAAGGAAGATGAGCATACCGCGACCAGCCCGGGTGCGATCGACGAGCTCTCGGGTTGAGCGCTCCAGCAACAGCACGTCCTGATTGACGCGCAGTGCCATGACGTCGGCGGCACTACCGAGAACCAGAAGAACATCACCAGCGTCAAGCCGGATCTCATC
This sequence comes from Alphaproteobacteria bacterium, assembly GCA_965248765.1. Classification (GTDB taxonomy): domain Bacteria; phylum Pseudomonadota; class Alphaproteobacteria; order VGEJ01; family VGEJ01; genus CBDFKF01. The sequence continues at coordinate 862,481 of CBDFKF010000004.1, read as the reverse complement.
CATGCGCGCGCGGATCATCCGAGATCGGCGTTGGATGCCGAGCACGATGCAATGTGTCTGATAGTGAAAACCGAGCTGCGCGAGATTGCGTCCAATCATGCGCGACGCGGGTGCGACGACAACCTCGCCCAAGATCTGATCTCCGGGCTCGCCGCTGGCGTCCTGCAGCAACTCCGGCGTTGTTTCTAGAATGTGGGTCAGCGCCTTGCGTGTCGCCGCCACCACCACCTCATCGCCGGCTCTTAGCACGATGCCATCGAACGGGAGTAGGAACGCATGCGTATGAGCCGGACCGTCATGTCGGGTCGGGCTGGGAACATGCCCGCCGCGGTCGTCTGTCCAACGAGTGCGCTACCGGGCGCAACGGCGATCTGTGTCAGGTATTGCTTACCATGACCTTCGATGAGAGCGAGTACAGGAGAGGCTCGATCCGGGAGGATCCGTGGCACGACGGCCACGGTGTAGACGAGGCCCACCGCAGCCAGAACCAAACCTGGCACGGTGAAATCAAAGAATCCAATCGGATCCTGACCCAGATTGATCGCCGTGCTCGCAACGAGCAGGTTGGTACTCGAGCCAATGAGGGTGGTCATTCCACCGAGAATTGCCGCGAAGCTCAGAGGCATCATGACGCCGCTGACGGACCAGCTTAGACGCTCGGCCAGCGCCGTCATGATGGGGATGAAAATGACGACAACCGGCGTGTTGTTGAGGACCCCACTGAGGACGAGCACGGCCAGTAGAGTCACGGCGACCGCGCCTGCCGGGTGATGCCGGCGTAGCACGATCATTCGTCTGACCAGGTGGTCGAGGGCACCGGTTCTGACCAAACCCTGCCCCACAACGAGCAACGCCACCACGGCAATCAGCGCCGGATTGGCAAACCCAGCAAGGAGGCGAGCCGGATCGAGGAGGTTCGCGGTGCCCTCGGCGGGGACGGGAAAAAAAGTGAAAAAACAGGAGCAGGATCGCTACGATCGAGGCGGAAACTGTTCCCCGTCAGCGCTTATGGGACAAATTGAGGTAATTGGATAACGGAGGATTTCTGGCTCATCGTAGTGACCGAAGGGAACGAAGATGAGGCAGAAATCCATGAGCAAGAACGACCCGGCGGAAAGAGCTGTTCGGGATATTCGCCGCAAGACGCGCAAGCAGTATTCGGCTGAGGAGAAGATCCGGATCGTGGTGTCGGGCCTGCGCGGCGAGGACAGCATTGCCGAGCTGTGTCGCCGGGAGGGGATCGCAGAGAGTCTTTACTACAGCTGGTCGAAGGAGTTCCTCGAGGCCGGCAAGAAGCGGCTTTCGGGAGATACCGCCCGCCAGGCGTCCTCGGGCGAGGTCAAGGACCTGCGCCGCGAGATGCATGACTTCAAGGAGGCGCTTGCCGAACAGGTGCTGGAGAACCGGCTGCTTAAAAAAAGCATGATCGGGGATGGGGGAGACGGCGCATGAGGTACCCCGCGTCTGAGAAGCTGGAGATCATCCGCCTGGTCGAACGCTCCCACCTGCCGGTCCGGCGCACCCTGGACAAGCTGGGCATTCCGGCGACCACATTCTACAGGTGGTACGATCGCTACCGGGCCTTCGGCGAAGCCGGCCTTGAAGACCGTACCGGTGGTCCCGGCCGGATCTGGAACCGCATCGCCGACGATGTCCGCCGCCAGATCGTGGACCTGGCCCTCGATGAGCCGGAGTTGTCGCCGCGAGAACTGGCGGTGACGTTTACCGATACCAAGGGCTACTTCGTCTCGGAAGCGTCCGTCTACCGCCTGCTCAAGGCCCACGACCTGATCACCAGCCCGGCCTTCGTCGTCATCAAGGCAGCCGATGAGTTCCGCGACAAGACCGCAGCCCCGAACCAACTGTGGCAGACCGACTTCACCTACCTCAAGGTCATCGGCTGGGGCTGGTTCTATCTGTCAACGATCCTCGACGACTTCTCGCGCTACATCATTGCCTCGAAGCTGTGCACCACCATGCGGGCTGAAGATGTCACCGACACGCTCAAGCTGGCCCTCAAAGCGTCAGGTTGCAGCAGCGCGGAGGTCGTTCACAAACCCCGGCTCCTCAGCGACAACGGCTCGTCCTACATCGCCGGCGATCTTGCAGCCTGGCTTGAGGATCAGGGTATGGATCACGTCCGCGGCGCACCGAACCATCCCCAAACCCAAGGCAAGATCGAGCGTTGGCATCAGACCCTGAAGAACCGTGTCCTGCTGGAGAACTACTATCTGCCGGGCGATCTCAAGGCCAGCGTCGGCACCTTCGTCGAGCACTACAACCACCGCCGCTACCACGAAAGCCTCGCCAACCTCACCCCCGCCGACGTCTACTTCGGCCGGGACCACGCCGTCATCTACTTCGGCCGGGACCACGCCATCATCGAGAGAAGGAGAAAGATCAAAAACCTGACCATCAAAAACCGCCGCTTGGTGGCCCATCACAACCAAGCGGCTTAACATCAACCAGGATGAGCCAGAGCCTCCGTTAAGAAACAGGCCCAGATGTCCCAAATGTTTTGATGACGGACACCCGAACATCAGCGTCAGCAATTCGACGTACGCAGCCTTGTTGTGTGGCGGGCCCTTGAGCACGCGGCCGGGGCTTTTAAGACCCCGAAGATCACAGACTTTTGATTGGAGATGAGGAACGCGCCGAACGCAGCGCCGCAAATGATCAAAACCTCGAGCGGCTGGATCAGCACGCCGATGTCGCCGTGGGGAGCGTAACCGCCGAGCACGGATCCGATCACGACGACGACGCCGATTATTACGAACATGCTACCCGAACTCTTTCGTGATCAGCCTATAGCCGCGCTTCGACTTGCCGATCCACGCGCCACTGCCAATAGATTTGCACCGTGTATGGATTTGCAAGCACTTAGCGTATACGGCACGTGGTTTTGGGGTCTCGCTGCCCGGGCTAATCGGCTTCTTCCGCCGGCACCAGAACCAAGGTGCCCCGCGCACCGTTCGTTATCGACGCCGATGATGTCGTCATCGGCACGTATTCGACATCGCGCCAACGCTCGGCGAAGTTGTCGTAGAGGTCCGATAGCACGTTGCCTGACTGTCCTGTCGAGTGAATGAACAGCGATCGGTCGGGATCGTCGAGATCGTAGACAGCGCGAAGGCTCGGACCATGTATGGAGGCGAAGGGGGCGTCTTCATCGCTGATGTTATGGCCACCCCGATTAAGGGTGTATTGACCGCCGGGGACCTGCTGGACGATGTTGAAGAGGTCGCGCAGAACTGGGATCTGACTGAAGGGGCGATGCTCGCTACGGGCGGCATGCGCCTCGCCCCAACGCCAACGGCTCATGGAAGAGCCGTACCGATCCGTGAGGTCGGCGAGCGCAAGCTCAAGCGCCTGCTCTTTCAGCATATCGCAGTTTTCTGCGGAGTCGGTGCCCACGTTGTCGCACCAGTGGGGGTGAAGCGTCAGCACATTGTGAAGAAATGGGCCCTTGAGCTTCCAGTAGTCGCCAAACAGGTGCTGTAGTTCGTCAGCGTAAATGAGCCGCGTCAGCTCGCGCATCCAGGCGATGAAGATCAGTGGCTCCGGGCGTCCAACGGCCATATCGCCATCCCACGCGAGAACCCGCTCGAGGGCTTGGGCCGCCGCATCGCTTGATGTCGGTGTATCCGCGAGAACCGGCAGAATGTCGCGTGCCATAAGCGATACGTTGTCCGCCTGCAGGCCACGGAAACTCGATATCGAGTGCTTCTCGCGTGCATCCAGCAACTCGGCGATACGGCGCGCACGGTAGGGCGGCTCCCAATCAAAGGTGATAAAATGCGGATAGTCCGGCCCGATGATCTTCTCGTTGGCGGTGAAAATTTTGCCCGAAGGGGGGTTGTGGCGGCGCGGCAGTTCCTCGAACGGCACATAGCCGGTCCAGTCGTACGTTGCTTCCCAGCCGGGCACCGGCATCAGTCCTCGGACAACGTTCTCCGGAACGCGGATCGGGACGCGTCCAGGCGCAATCATGCCAATGTTGCCGTCGACGTCGGCGAACACCATGTTCTGCTGCGGCGAATGGTAGTCCTGAAGCGCGGCGATGAACTCGGTCCAATTGCCGGCGAGGGCTACATTGACTCCCGCCTGAAACGTCAAGTCGTCGTCACGTAGAACGGTCCAGGACAGAGCGAGGACATGGCCAGAGGGCGTAACGTCGGCGGCCTTCGTGAAGACGTCAGAGAGCACCGGGCCGTGTCGCGAGGAGCGGACTTCTAGAGGGACATCCTCGCTGCCGCGCACCCGGATCACTTCGGCACGCACCGTGAAGGGCTTTGGTCCGGCCGGCGTTTCGTACATCTCCGGTGCGCCGGGTACCAATCGCTCGATGTAGAAATCCTGCACGTCGGGGTTCGTGTTGGTGAATCCCCAGGCGATCCGCCCATTGCGTCCCAGTACGACGGTCGGCACTCCCGGCAACGTCGCGCCGATGATGTTCAGTCTGGGCGCCTTGAGGTGGGCGAAGTACCACAGCGAAGGCGCTGACAACCCGAGGTGGGGGTCATTGGCCAGCAGCGGTTTCCCCGTGGCGGTATGTTTCCCGGCAACGACCCAATTGTTGGAACCGTTCCCTTCCGCCCTCATGCTATTCGTCAGCGCTGAAAGCTGAGTGAGCGGGAGACCGCGGTAGAGCGCTGCATAGTTTGGTATCTCTACCGGCCCATCGCCCGGATAGGCCGGCAAGAACTCGAGAATCTGTTGCGGCGTGAGGATTTGGGCCATCCGGGCCCTCTGCAGCTCGCGCGACATGTTGCCGCCGAGGTTGAAGGCCATCATCTTGACCCACGCGAGCGAATCGGCCGGTTGCCACGGCTCTGGCGTGTGGCGGAGAATTAGAAACTCGGGCGGAAGCGGCCCTCCATTTCCGCGCAGGTACGCGTTGACCCCGGCGCTATATGCGTCGAGCACGTTTCGCGCCGCGGGAGTGAGGTTGGGATAGGTCCGCTCGGCGTGGTGGTGCACGCCGAGCGTGCGCAGGAAGCGGTCGATATCTAGGGTCTGGGTGCCGACGACTTCGGACAGGCGCCCGGCGGCGATCCGGCGGCTCATCTCCATCTGCCACAGACGGTCCTGAGCGTGGGCATAGCCGAGGCCGAAGTACGCATCCACCTGCGATCCGGCAACGATGTGGGGCACGCCCTCGCGGTCGCGCGTAATCTCGACCGGCGCGCCGATCCCCGCGACCCGAACAGTTCCGCTGAGCTGTGGAAGCGATTGGCGGACGACAATGTAGGCACCGCCGATCGCGATCACTAACAAGATCAGGATGACCAGGAGGATCCGGCCCAAAAGTCGCATAATCGTCAGCTGCCCGGGTGTAAATGCACTCTAGAAGATCAACTCTCTGAACGGAATGAAGCCGCCGCGGAGTCCAATGCGTCGAGCTCGGCGATAATCGAGGCGCGATCGGCATCGAGTGCAGGCGCTGCGGCGCGGCTCGCTGGATCATCGAAATCGGACATCTTGAGTGGATTACCAGCAAGCTTGAGCGTGTGTGCATCGGCGTCGTCGATACTCACCACCATGTTCCGTGAAGCGATTTGCGGATCTTGGAGCACATCCTCGATGTTGTTGATCGGGCCACATGGGATTCCAGCAGCCCCAAGGTCCGTAAGCCACTCGGCTGTGGTTTTCGTGCGAGTAGCCACCTCGATCTCGGTCGTTAATTCCTCAACGTACTGCGTACGCACGTCGTTGGCGCCGAACCGCGCGTCTTTGATGAGATCTGGGCGATCGAGACAATTGGCCAACCGAGCGAACAGCGCATCGGTTCCGCACGCGATTATCACGTGTCCATCGCCCGTCGCAAAAGAGGCGAACGGAGTAATCGAGGGGTGACGGGAACCGATGGGAGTCGGGACTTCGTTGGTCGTGCAGTAACGCGCTATCGCGTTCTCTAGGACGGCCACCTGACAATCCAGCATGCTGAGATCGACTATCGTACCAGTGCCGGTCTGACCTCGATTGTGAAGGGCCGCCGCCACACCGATGGCACCGTACAGGCCAGCGGTGATGTCTCCCATCGATGATCCCACTCGCGTCGGTGGGCCGCCCGGGTGACCGGTCAGGCTCATGATGCCGCCCATCGCTTGCACCACCATGTCGTAAGCCGGGCGTTGGGCGTAGGGGCCGGTGCGACCGAACCCGGAAATGGCGAGATAGATCAACCGCGGGAACGTTTTGTGCAGCTGATCCCACCCGAAGCCGAGCTTGTCAAGAACGCCGGGACGGAAGTTCTCGACCAGCACGTCAGCTTGGCCCAGGAGGCGATTGAAGAGCAGACGATCGGTACCGTCCTTGAGATTGAGAGCGATGCTCTCCTTGCTCCGGTTGAGTGACATGAAGTACGCGGAGCGCCCCTCGAGAAATGGGCCGAACGACCGGGAGTCATCGCCGTCTGGCGGGGCTTCCACTTTAATCACCCTGGCGCCGAGGTCGGCCAGGATCATCGTGCAATACGGTCCGGCCAGGACCCGCGTCAGGTCCACGACCATCGTCCCGGCGAGAGGGCCCGAAACGGAAGATGGCTCTAGCGCCATTGCGTCCGCCGAGTGGAGACGGACGTTTGCTCGAACGCCCTAGCCACATGTTCTCCTTGCTGGGAGGTGTTCGTGGTCATTGCCGACGACCGATCCTAGACGCGTAGAAGCCTTGCTGCGTCCCGCGCGAAATAGGTGAGAACGCCGTCGGCCCCAGCCCGCTTAAAGGCGATCAGGGCTTCCAGCATGACTCGGTCGCCGTCGAGCCAACCGTTCTGGGCCGCTGCGCGCAGCATCGCGAACTCACCGCTGACTTGAAAGGCGAACGTCGGGACGCCAAAAGCATCCTTTACCCGACGCACCACGTCAAGGTACGGCATGCCCGGTTTGACCATCACCATATCCGCACCTTCTGCGATGTCGAGCGCCACCTCGCGAATCGCTTCGTCAGTGTTGGCAGGGTCCATCTGATAGGTGCGCTTGTCGCCCATGCCAAGATTGGATGACGAGCCCACGGCGTCGCGGAATGGACCGTAGAACGCTGACGTGTATTTGGCCGCGTACGACAGAATCAGGACGTGCTCGAAACCCGCTGTATCGAGTGTCTCACGAATAGCTCGAACCCGCCCATCCATCATGTCCGAGGGCGCGATTACGTCGCATCCGGCTTCCGCCTGCACCAGCGCCTGACGGCACAGGACTTCGATCGTCTCATCGTTGGCGACATAGCCGTCGCGCACGAGGCCGTCGTGGCCGTGAGTGGTGAACGGATCCAACGCGACATCGCACATGACGCCGAGTTCTGGATGTAGTTCCTTTATGGCACGGACACATCGGCACACGAGATTATCGGGGCGCGTGGCCTCATCACCGTCTGACGTCTTGAGCGCCGGGTCGAGTGCGGGAAACACAGCGATCAGCGGGATGCCAAGTTCGCGCGCCTCGCCGGCCGCCATCACCACACGATCTATCGACAGACGCTCAACGCCCGGCATCGAGCTGATCGGTTCCGCTAGGTCATGGCCCTCGTGGACGAACAGTGGCCAGATCAGGTCCTGGGGCCCGAGTCGACTCTCGCATACCAGCCGTCGCGACCAATCGTAGCGCCGGTTCCGCCGCATCCGAGTCCGCGGAAACCCGCCTGGCGGCGGATAATGTTTGCTGATCGGCCCACTCATTCCGTCTGTGCCCGCCGGTGTCGTGACAGAGAATCCGATACTAGGTGCCATCGTCCGTGGATTTCAACGCCGAGGGCCGCCCCGGCGACGCCTTCCCGGCGCCTAGAGGTCGGGGTAGATGGGGAAGCGGGAGCACAACTCGCTGACCCGCCGGAACGCCTGTTGCTCCGCCTTCGCGTTGTCGGAGCGATCGAGCGCGAGACCATCGAGCACCATTGCGATCAGCTCGCCTACAATGCGGAATTCTTCGACGCCGAATCCGCGCGTGGTGCCGACCGACGACGATAGTCGTAGGCCGGAAGTTATCGTCGGCTTCTCGGTATCGAACGGCACTGCGTTCTTGTTGCAGGTGAGACCGGCGCGTTCGAGGCTATCGGAGCTAATGTCGCCGGTCAGTCCTTTGGCTCGGAGGTCGACCAACATCAACGGTGTATCAGTACCGCGAGATACGACATCGAGGCCGTTGGCCATTAGAGTCTCGGCCAGCGCCCGCGCGTTGGCCAATACGCGTTCGCAGTAGTCGCGGAACTCGGGTCGCAACGCTTCGGCCAGACAGACGGCCTTGGCGGCGATGGCGTGCAGGAGCGTGCTTCCCTGCAGGCCGGGGAAAATTGCCGAGTTGATTCGGCGCGCAATGCCGTCGTCGTTGGTGAGGATCACGCCGCCGCGGACGCCGCGAAGGCTCTTGTAGGTTGTCGTCGTCACCACGTCGGCGTGGGGCAAGGGATCGGGATGAAGACCGGTTGCGACGAAGCCGGCGAAATGCGCCATGTCAACGAGCAGTAGCGCGCCGACCGAATCGGCGATCGCCCTGAAGCGCGCGAATTCGATGGCGCGCGGGTACGCGGAGCCGCCCGCAATGATTAGGCGCGGCCGATGCTCGCTGGCCAGGCCGGCCACTTCTTCGTAATCGATCAGTCCGTCCTGACGGCGTACGCCGTAGCGCGCAACGTCGAACCACCGGCCAGACACGTTCGGTGCGGCGCCGTGGCTGAGATGCCCGCCAGCCGACAGTGCCATACCAAGGATGCGTGCCCCCGGTTCCAATAATGCGAGGTAGACCGCCTGGTTGGCCTGGCTCCCCGAATGAGGCTGCACGTTGGCGAAGCGGCACCCGAACAAACGACAGGCTCGCTCGATGGCGAGCTGCTCAACGCGGTCGGCGTACTCGACGCCGCCATAGTACCGACGACCCGGGTATCCCTCGACCGTCTTGTTGGTGAGGATCGACCCTTGGGCCTCGAGAACAGCGTTGCTGACGAGGTTCTCCGAAGCGATGAGCTCAATCTGGTTGCGTTGACGTGCGAGCTCGCCACGCACGGCGTCGTGAATCTCGGGATCAGCTTCGGCCAGCGACGCCGAGAAGTATCCAGAGTGCGGCTCGCGGGAGCTGTCACTAGCTCGGTTGGCCACCGTGGCTAGCCCGTGAAGGCCTGTATGCCGGTCTGCGCCCGCCCGAGGATGAGGGCGTGTATGTCATGCGTACCCTCGTAAGTATTCACGGCCTCCAAGTTCAACATGTGCCGGATAACGTGATACTCATCCGAGATTCCGTTACCGCCGTGCATGTCGCGCGCCATGCGCGCAATCTCAAGCGCCTTGCCGGACGAGTTGCGCTTGACCATGGATATCATCTCGGGCGTGGCGTGGCCTTCGTCGAGCAGCCGTCCGACCCGAAGACACGCTTGAAGGCCGATACTGATCTCGGTCTGGCAGTCCGTAAGCTTCTTCTGTATCAGCTGATTGGCTGCGAGCGGGCGTCCGAACTGGACGCGGTCGAGCGTGTATTGACGTGCGGCGTGCCAACAGAACTCTGCGGCGCCGAGGGCTCCCCACGCGATCCCGTATCGCGCTTTATTGAGACAGCCGAACGGGCCTTTGAGGCCCGAAACGCCGGGGAGCTGTTGCTCTGCCGCCAAGCGCACTTGGTCCAAGACGATCTCGCCAGTCGGTGAGGCGCGCAGCGCGAACTTGCCCTCGATCTGCGGCGTACCGAGGCCATCCATGCTGCGCTCCAAGATGAAACCGCGAATATCGCCCTCATCGTCCTTGGCCCAAACAACAAAGATATCTGCTATGGGCGAGTTGGTAATCCAGGTCTTGGTACCGGTGATGACGAAACCATCGGCGGTCGCACGCGCACGCGTCTTCATGCCTCCCGGGTCTGAGCCGTGGTCTGGCTCAGTTAGTCCGAACGCACCGATGAGTTCGCCGGTGGCGAGCTGCGGCAAGTAGCGTTGTCGCTGTTCCTCAGTGCCATAGTCGTAGATGGCCTGCATCACTAGACTCGACTGCACGCTCATCGCCGAGCGGTAAGCGGAATCGACCCGCTCGATCTCGCGCGCCACCAAGCCGTACGTAACATTGTTAACGCCGGCACATCCGTATCCCGTGATGGTCGATCCCAGGAACCCCAGGGCGCCCATCTCACCGAAGATCTCACGATTGAACCGCTCATGACGGTTAGCCTCGATAATCCGCGGCATTAGTTTGTCTTGGCAGTAGGCACGCGCACTGTCCCGCGCAAGGCGTTCCTCATCGGTGAGTTGCTGTTCGAGCAAAAGCGGATCATCCCATCGGAACGAAGGCTTGGCTGAGGCATGTTGTTGATTCTTGAGCGCGGCCTTGGCTGATGTCATCGGGGATCTCCGTCTCTTTGCACAGGCAGGAGTGTTGGCCTCTTGGTGAGGACACATAGTCCATTCTGTGGCACAATTTGGGAACCTTTCATCAGGATTCGCGGCATCGCCATGGACCATGAGAGCTTCTTCGCGGAAAGGATCGCCGCGCTGAAGGCCGAAGGCCGCTATCGGGTATTCGCTGATCTTGCTCGCCACGCTGGCGATTTCCCGAGGGCTACACGTTATACGGGTAACGATCGCGAGGACATCACCGTTTGGTGCAGCAACGACTATCTCGGGATGGGCCAGCATCCCAATGTTATCGCAGCGATGCAAGAGGCCCTCACGAGCGTCGGCGCCGGGTCCGGAGGCACGCGAAATATTTCGGGCACGAATCATTACCACGTTCTGCTTGAGCGCGAGCTGGCCGATCTGCACGGCAAGGAGGCCGCCCTGCTGTTCACTTCCGGGTACATCTCGAACGAGACGACCATCGGGACGCTTGGTCAGATTCTGCCAGACTGCATCATCTTCTCAGACGCGATGAACCACGCATCGATCATTCAGGGCATCCGCCTTAGTCGCTGCGAGAAACGCATTTTCCGACACAACGATCCGGAGCATCTGGCAGAGCTGCTCAGCGCGGCTGACCCGGCGGCGCCGAAGCTGGTCGCCTTTGAGTCGGTCTACTCGATGGACGGCGACATCGCGCCGATCGCCGAGATCTGTGACGTCGCTGACCAATTCGATGCGATGACGTTTCTCGACGAGGTGCACGCTGTCGGTCTCTACGGCGCGCGCGGGGGTGGCATCGCGGATCGCGATGGGCTCATGGACCGTTTGACGATAATCGAGGGCACCCTTGCCAAGGCGTTTGGCGTCATGGGCGGGTATATCGCGGCATCAGCTAATCTGGTCGATGTGGTGCGCAGCTATTCAGCGGGCTTCATCTTCACGACGTCGTTGTCGCCGGTGTTGGCGGCTGGGGCTTTGGCCAGCGTCCAACACGTAAAAACCGCGGAGGAACTCAGACGGCGGCATCAACAAAAAGCGACTAGGCTCAAGGAAATGCTGGCGGACGCCCATCTGCCGGTCATGAAAACGCCCAGTCACATCGTTCCCGTCATGGTTGGCGATGCGGCGCGCTGCAAGGAAGTGTCCGATACGCTGCTGGGTCAATATGGGATCTACGTTCAGCCCATCAACTATCCCACAGTGCCGCGCGGCACCGAGCGTCTTCGGTTTACCCCATCGCCCTTGCACACCGACGAGATGTTAACGTCGCTCGTGATGGCTCTGAACGATGTTTGGCAGAGCTTGAACCTGAAGCGTGCAGCCTGAGCCGCGACGGTCGCTGAGGTGTCGACGATCACCAACCTCGACGAACGCGAAGTACTGCTGGAGTACCGAGTCGTCGGCGTCTATGTGAAGCTCTCGGCGATTGATCCGGTAACCCGAACTGAGATATCGATTGTCGGCGATCGATCCAGAAGTGAAGCGGCGCTCGCGCGGGTCGCGGTAAACAAACTCAAATTAGTTCTGGCAAAACAGGGCGGGGACACCGGGGCCTAGATAATTGAGCCGGCGGCCTCCTGCTAGGTTGCGAGCGCGCAGGAGACAGCTAGCGGAGGGCTAGTCGAACGGCTCCCTGTAATTGGTGTGATTGCCGTTGAACATATCGTCAAGACGTTCGGCGGCTTGGTTGCAGTCGATGATTGCAGCTTGGAAGTTGCGACCGGCTCGATCACCGGTTTGATCGGTCCAAATGGGGCCGGCAAGACGACGCTCTTCAACATTATCGCCGGTAACTTGAAACCTTCGTCGGGCCGCGTGTTGTTCAACGGCGAGGATGTGACCAGTCTCGAACCGCACGCTCTGTTCCACAAAGGACTCCTGCGCACGTTTCAGATACCGCACGAGTTCGGCCGGCTGACTGTACTCGAAAACCTAATGGTCGTGCCCGTCGCGCAGGCCGGCGAAAATTTGTCGTCGGCGTGGTTCCGGCCCGCGCTAGTACGCAGGCAGGAGGAGGTTGTCCTAAGCAAGGCGAGGGAAGTCCTTGATTTCCTGAACCTCACCAACCTCGCCAACACGCCCGCCGCCGATCTGTCCGGTGGTCAGAAGAAACTGCTGGAGCTGGGGCGGACGATGATGATCTTGAATGGCAAGGTAGTTCTGCTCGACGAGGTGGGGGCCGGCGTTAATCGCGTGCTCCTCGGCGAGATAGGCTACGTCATCCGGCGTCTTAATGAGGAGCTTGGTTATACCTTCTGCATGATCGAACATGATCTGGAGTTCATCAGCCGTCTCTGCAGTCGGGTGATCGTCATGGCCGAGGGTAAAGTCCTTGCGGAGGGCACTGCGGAAGAGGTCAAGGCTAATGACGCCGTCATTGAAGCGTATCTAGGGTCCGGAATGAAAAATCGGTCCGCTCGCGAGCAACCACTCGATGCCACTACTTAACGCCAGCAACATGTCAGGTGGCTACGGCGGGGCGGACATCCTGTTCGGCTGCTCCATCGAGGTAGATCGCGGAGAGGTGACGGTGATTGTCGGCCCGAACGGAGCCGGCAAGTCCACCGCTATGAAGGCCATCTTCGGCTTGGTCCAACTAAGAGCTGGATCGGTCGTGCTCGACGGTGCCGACATCACCGGCCTCCCGCCTGAGGCGCGGGTTCGCCACGGTATGGCTTTCGTACCCCAGGCCCAGAACGTATTTGCCAGCCTGACGGTGCAAGAGAACCTCGAGATGGGGGCCTATTTGCGATCTGACGACATCAGCCACAGCGTCGAGCAAGTGTTCAGCCTATTCCCGGTTCTAAAAGAGAAGCGCCGGCAGGCAGCTGGCGAGCTGTCGGGCGGCCAGCGCCAACAGCTCGCGGTTGGTCGAGCGCTGATGACCGAGCCGGATTTGTTGATGCTTGATGAGCCGACGGCAGGTGTTTCGCCGTTGGTCATGGACGAACTATTCGACCGCATCTTGGAGATCAAGCAAACGCGCATCGGCATTCTCATGGTTGAGCAAAACGCGCGACAGGCTCTCGAGATAGCCGACACCGGCTATGTGTTGGTTAACGGCGAAAACCGGTACACCGACAGTGGTGCCGCTTTGCTTGCCAACACAGAAGTGCGCAAGACGTTCATGGGCGGCTAGCAGTTTGCAGGTGGGCACTCGGTGGTAGATATGCTGTACGCCACCGATCTGCTTAACGCCTTTCTTTGGATCCTCAATTTTCTGATCCTGCCGGCCGTCACCTATGGGTCGGCGCTTGCACTCGGTGCATTGGGCGTGACGCTGGTGTTTGGCATCCTGCGGTTCGCAAATTTTGCCCATGGCGATCTGATGGCCTTTGGTGCAATGGTGGCTCTGATTTGCGTCGAGTTCCTCAATCAATTCGGGATCTTCACTTATCCGATCCCGGCCGGGCTCCTGTTCCTGCCGGTGGCCATGTTGCTGTCGGGCCTACTAGCGATCTCGCTCGATAAAGCGGTCTTTAGCTACTACCGGCGGATCAAAAGTCCGCCGGTAGTAATGGTAATGGCGTCTATTGGCGTGATGTTCCTGCTCAACGGCTTGACCCGTCTCATCAAGGGCCCGGAGCTGACGCCATTCAACGCCAGACGAACTTTTACGATAGGCGATGTCGACATCGCCGCCTTGACCAATCAGCTAGGAGAGAGGGCGGTAGCGGTCAAAACAGACTTCGCAACGCAAGAAGACTACGTGCAAGTCGGCGAGCCAGAAGTCGTGTTTTTCCACGTGGGCGACTTCAAAGAGGCGACAGGGCTTGCTGAGGGGTTCGGGCTCGACTTGATCCAAGTGCTGACCATTCTTCTGGCCGTCGCGATCTTCCTTGGTCTCTACTGGTTTCTGTCCCGAACCCGCGCCGGCAAGGCCATGCGGGCGTACTCCGACAACGAAGATCTTGCGCGGCTCTCAGGGATCGATCCGCAGCGGGTGGTGAACACGACGTGGCTCATTGCCGGCGCGCTGGCGGCCGTCGCCGGCACCATGTATGGCCTCGACAAGGGCTACAAGCCGTTCACCTACTTTCAGATGCTGTTGCCAATATTCGCCGCGACGATTGTTGGCGGCATCGGCCATCCCCAAGGCGCCATACTCGGGGGATATTTGGTAGCGTTTACCGAAGTCGTCATAACCGCTAATTACAAGAAAGTCGCGAATTATGTTCTGCCCGACAGTTGGGAGGTAGCGGGTAATCTGCAACTGTTGGGAACCGAGTACAAGTTCGGCGTGTCGTTTCTGGTTCTGGTGATAGTGCTTCTGTTCAGGCCTACCGGAATCTTCAAGGGCAAGGTGTTTTGAGACGATGGCCCATCAGCGCTACTGGATTGTTTTCTCTTTACTCACGCTGCTGATAGCGCTGACGGGCTTCGTGCAGAGCTGGTCGATTGCCCTCGGCCTTTTGACCGTTGGATTGATCTCAGCGGTCATGGCGTTGGGCCTCAACATCCAATGGGGCTACGCGGGGCAGTTCAACGCCGGCGTCATGGGGTTTGCCGCTATCGGCGCGGTCGCTTGCGTACTGATGTCGATGCCGTGGGTCAGCGGTGTGATGGTCGATGCTTTGGAACCGATGATCGCCGATCCCGCTGTCGATGCAGAGGCGATCGACAAGCTGGAACGCGACCTGGCCCGCCGCATCGAAGCTGAGCGCCAGCTCCTGGTGGCTTGGTTGTTGGGAGGACTGGGAGCTATCCTCGCCTGGGGAGCGGACCGGCTGCTCCGCAAGCGGTTGTCACGCCTCCGCCGTGCGGTGGTCGTATTCGCAATTCTGGCCGCCAGTCTTGCTCTTTTTCGTGATCGCTTTGAGCCGGCCATCAAGGTCATTGAGTCCACCGGGTTCGGCGATGACAGCAAGTACCTCGGCGGTCTGGACTTGCCGATCCTTCTTGCCTGGTGCGCGGGTGGCGTCCTGGCAGCTATCGCTGCGTGGCTGATCGCGCGGATCGCTCTGGGCTTGCGATCAGACTATCTCGCGATCGCAACGCTGGGTATTTCGGAGATCGTGATCGCCGTCCTTAAGAACGAAGGGTGGCTCACGCGTGGTGTTCTCAACGTCACCGGCTTGCCGTCACCAGTACCCACGGCCAGAGCGCTTCAAGCGGACCCCTACGGTCTCATGCCGCACGACAGTCTGATCGTCAACAAACTGCTGTTCGTGACGATCATCGCATTGTTCTTAGCCTTCTTCCTCTCGCTCGCACACCGTGCTTTGAACTCGCCTTGGGGCCGCATGATGCGGGCCATCCGCGATAACGAAGAGGCGGCCGGCGCAGTCGGCAAGGACGTGGCGAGGCGGCATCGCCAGGTCTTTATTCTCGGCTCCTTCCTGCTCGGAATCGGGGGCGCCATGCTCGCGACAAACGTCCTACAGTTCGAGCCGGCGGGCTATCAGCCCCTCCGTTACACCTTTCTCATATGGGTGATGGTCATTGTCGGCGGCAGCGGTAACAACCTCGGCGTCGTGGTCGGAGGGGTGCTCATTTGGTTCGTCTGGATACAGGCAGAGCCTGCTGCATCCTGGCTGTTTGAGGCGGTTGGTGGCTTGACCGGTGAGGGCAGCGAACTCGCCGGTGTGCTCAACCAGCGGGCGCCGCAGATGAGAACCCTGGTGATGGGATTGGTGCTGCTGTTGGTACTACGATTTGCCCCGCGAGGTATCCTGCCAGAGTCACTGCAGCGGAAGTAAGAAGAGCCCGGGCACGGACCCCGGGCTCTTCCACCAAGCTTGATGTTTGGTGATCAGTGGGCTTTGACCGTCGTCCAGGCACCGCCTTTGACGACCAGCTCAAGGTATGCGCCGGGCGGGTCGCCCACCTCGTTGAGCTCGACCAGCGAGGCTCCTTCATAGTTGACGTCGCCGCCGCTCGCGATGATGTCCAACGCTTTGGCAAGCTCGCCCGGCATGATTTTTTCGCCTGGCGCGTTGGCCACCGACAGGATTTTGCCGGCGATGCTGGCACGGTCCGCCGAGCCTGCGGCCTGGATCGCGAGCGCGATTAGTGCGGCCGCATCATAGGACTCGCCCTGGAATGGGCCGTTGATTTGTAGCCCATTAGCCTCGGCAATCATCGAGAACTTCCGAGCGCCGTCAGTCTCGCCGCCGGGCTGCGTGCCGATCATCCCCTCGATACCGTCGCCCAAAGCGTCGATGATCGACTGGCCGATCATGCCGTCACCGCCCGAGAAGCTCGAAAACGCACCCGACTTGATGGCCTCGTCGATGATGCCCTTGCCCCCCTGGTCGAGATAGCCGAGCACTACTAGATGGTCAGCACCGGTGGCAGATAATGCTGCCACCTCGGCACTGTAGTCAGCTTTGCCGTCTTCATGACCGGCGGAGAGGGCAACCGTACCCCCCATACTCTCGAAAGCCCCCGCGAATGAGTCGGCGAAGCCTTTTCCATAGTCGTTGTTGGTATACGACAGCGCCACGTCCTTGATGCCTTTGGTGCTCAGCACCTTGGCAAGGACCTGACCTTGGCGCGCGTCCGACGGCGCGGTACGGAAGACCAATCCGTTGTCATCGAGACCGGTGATGGCCGGTGACGTCGAAGCGGGGCTGACCATCACGACGCCAGTGGGGATCGCCACGTTGTTCGCCGACGCAATGGTCGAGCCAGAACAAAGCGCACCAACGATGGCCACGACGCCTTCGTCATTGATCAACCGCTCAGCCGATGCTGTCGCCGCAGCTGCGTCCACACACGTCGTATCGGCGTCAACCGCTTCCAGCGTCAGGCCGCCGACCAGCTTGCCTGAATCGTTAACCTCGGCTATCGCGATTTTCGCTGCAGCCGCGATTCCGACGGTGAGCGACTCGATCGGTCCGGTGAATCCCATAAGAACACCGATCTTGGTAGAGCTCTGCGCGAACGCGGGGCTCGAGAACGCCAGCGTGCACGCGACGCCGCCAGCGATCACCGTGAGTGAGTGTCTCTGTTTCATCGTTTCCTCCACTTCTGCGCAGCCCTCTTTGCGGGGCACGCCAACTGACCAGGAACCGTAGCCGTGGTGCGACGCGTAGGCAACTTGGGCGGGTAGCGCAAGGCGCCCCTGCGTTCTTCGCATCGTGCGCCAAAGGCGGACCGGTGTCGACAGCTTGTAGGATGCTGGCGTACAGCCGCGACATATGGTATCACGCGGACTGCCCAGGCCAGGTTCCGGACAGCTTTAGAATGACGCGGCAAGCTGTAGCAATCGGCGCTGATCACGCCGGCTACGAACTCAAAGATGTGCTGAAGCAGGATTTGGCCAACAGGCACTTAGAGGTCGTCGACTTTGGGACCGATTCAGACGCTCCGATCGACTATCCGGATGTCGGGCAAGCGGTCGCGGCCGCGGTCTCGGAAGGGCGCGCTAGGTTCGGCATACTCATTTGCGGTAGTGGCATCGGCATGACGATTGCCGCTAATCGCCACCCTCTGGTTCGCGCCGCGCTCTGCAGAAGCGCACAAGATGCTGAGATGGCGCGGCGCCACAACGATGCCAACATACTGGCGCTTGGCGCGCGGACGACGAGCCCGGGTGCGGCACAAGAGTGTCTTGAGGCCTTCCTGACCTCAGACTTCGACGGCGGTCGCCATTCCCGGCGTGTGGCGAAGTTGGGATAGCCCGGTCGGTACGGCGGAACGCTGGCATGACATCCCCGGCTCATTGCGAGGCCCCCATCACCGAGGACTTCTTCGGGACCCCGCTTGACATAGCTGATCCTGAGATCACTGCGGCCCTCAAGGGCGAGCTTCGGCGCCAGCGCGATCAGATCGAACTCATCGCGTCGGAGAACATTGTCAGCCGTGCCGTCCTCGAGGCGGCGGCATCGGTTCTGACCAACAAATATGCGGAAGGGTATCCAAACCGGCGGTACTACGGCGGGTGTGAATTCGCGGACACTGCCGAGACGTTGGCTATCGAGCGGGCAAAACGCCTCTTTGCGTGCGGCTTTGCCAACGTGCAGCCACACTCGGGAACGCAAGCCAACCAGGCGGCGTTCATGGCGCTCATGCAGCCCGGAGATACGTTCCTTGGCTTGGCACTCGCGGCGGGCGGGCACCTGACGCACGGCGCGAAGCCCAATCAATCTGGCAAATGGTTTCACGCCGTGCAGTACGGCGTGCGCCGCGAAGACGGGCAAATCGACCTCGATGAAATCAGAAGTTTGGGCAAACAGCACTCGCCCACAGTGATCGTCGCCGGAGGGTCTGCGTATCCGCGCGCTTTCGATTTCGCCGGGTTACGCGAGGTCTGCGACGAGATCGGCGCACGGTTGATGGTCGACATGGCGCACTTCGCCGGGCTTGTCGCCGGCGGTGTCCACCCCAGTCCGGTTCCCCATGCCGACGTCGTCACGGCAACAACCCACAAGACGCTCCGTGGACCGCGTGGCGGCATGGTCGTCACGAACGATGAAGCCCTCGCGAAGAAGATCAACTCAACCGTTTTCCCAGGTATGCAGGGCGGTCCGCTCATGCACATCATCGCGGCCAAAGCAGTCGCATTGGCCGAAGCACTGCGACCGGAATTCAAGGTGTATGCCCGACATGTCGTCGAGAACGCTCAGGCATTGGCAGAGACGCTTGTCAGACGTGGGATCGATCTCGTGTCAGGCGGCACGGATACGCACGTCGTACTGATCGATCTCCAGAACAAGGGGCTAACGGGCCGTGCGGTCGAGGAGGCGTTAGAGCGTGCGCATATGACGGTTAACAAGAACGCCGTACCGTTTGATCCTGAGAAGCCGACCGTTACCTCCGGTATTCGACTCGGCTCGGCCGCCGCGACGACTCGTGGGTTCGGAGTGGCAGAGTTTCGAGCAGTAGGCGAGGCGATTGCGGATGTAATCGAGGCGTCGGTTGCAAATCCGGAAGGGGACGAGGAAGTCGAGGCGAGAGCTCGTGCGACGGCGTTGGCGCTGTGCCAACGGTTCCCGATCTATCCAACGCTTGGCTAACCAACCCCCACTCGAGGTGACGTGAAGCAATGCGGTGTCCTTTCTGTGGCCATGACGACACCCAGGTAAAGGACTCGCGACCGACCGAGGATAACTCGGCTATCCGTCGTCGGCGATTCTGTCCGGCGTGCGGTTTGCGATTCACGACGTTCGAACGGGTGCAACTGCGCGAGCTCACAGTGCTCAAGAAGGGCGGCCAACGCGTCCCCTTTGAGCGCGATAAGCTGCTCCGATCGATTCTCATTTCGACACGCAAAAGGCCCGTGGAGCCCGAGCGTGTCGAGAGGATGGTCAACGGAATCGTGCGTCGGCTCGAGAGCCTCGGTGAGACCGAAATTCCATCGCACGTGGTGGGCGAGTTGGTCATGGAAGGTTTGGCCAACCTGGACCAGGTGGCGTTTGTCCGTTTCGCTTCCGTTTACCGCAACTTCCGCGAGGCCAAAGATTTCGAAGATTTTGTTGGCGGCCTGAGCGGAGGAGAGGACGTCTAAGGACACCGACGTAGCGCACATGCGCGCGGCGCTGCGGCTCGCGCGCCGTGGCTTGGGCGGCGTATGGCCGAATCCCGCGGTGGGCTGCGTTCTGGTCAAGGACGGGCGCGTCTTGGCCAGAGGATGGACGCAGGACGGCGGCCGGCCGCATGCCGAAGCGGAGGCCTTGCGGCATGCCGATGGAGCAGCAAGTTCGGCCACCGCGTACATCACGCTTGAACCCTGCGCGCACCACGGCGCAACGCCACCATGTGCAGAGGCGCTCGTATCTGCCGCCATTCGCCGTGCCGTCATCGCTGTTCGCGATCCTGACTCGCGCGTCAACGGCAAGGGCTGCGCGACGTTGAGGCGCGCGGGTATCGATGTGCTGGAGCATGTGTGCAAAGAAGAGGCGGTCGCGGTCAACGCCGGGTTCTTCAGTCGGATTAAGAGCGGCCGGCCGCTCGTCACGTTGAAGTTAGCGACCACAATCGACGGTCGTATTGCCACCGGTGGCGGAGACAGCCGATGGATCACCGGGGAGGGCGCGCGCGCAAGGGCGCATCAGCTGCGCGCGAGTGCCGACGCAGTGATGGTCGGGGTGGGCACAATTCTCGCCGACGATCCCGAGCTGACTTGTCGACTATCCGGTCTCGAAAAACACTCCCCCGTCCGCATTGTCGCCGATACCAAACTGCGAATCCCGTTGACCGCCAAGATCATTCAGGGCGCCTTGACGGTCCCGACCTGGATCATCACTATGACGGGCGCGAACGAAGGACGACGGGCCAAACTCGCCGCTCACGGAGCCGAGGTAATAGAGGTCTCGGCAGGCCCAAACGGTAGCATTGACATGGGGGCCGCCATGCAAGCGCTCGGTAAGCGCGGTCTCACCCGCCTGCTGGTGGAAGGCGGTGGCAGAGTGGCGGCGGCGCTGCTGCGCTGCAGCTTGGTCGATCGGATGGCGTGGTTTCACGCCCCTAAGGTGGTGGGGAGCGACGGCACGTCGGCTGTTGCTGCCCTGGGGGTCAATGCAATTGGTGACGCCCCGTTGTTCCAACGCCTGTCGTCGGACGAGATTGGTGATGACATTCTGAGCCAATTAGCCCGGCACGACTAATCACGTACATGTTCACCGGAATCATCACGGATGTTGGCCGCGTACGATCGGCCGAGCGCTCGGGCGATACGCACTTGGTGATCTCGACCGCCTACGCCACTGCGAGCATCGACACCGGCGCTTCTATCGCGTGCTCGGGCCCGTGCCTGACGGTCGTGGACAAGGGAGCAGATTGGTTCGCCGTAGACGCGTCTGCCGAGACCGTCTCGCACACGACCCTCGGCACTTGGCGAGAAGGTAGTCTGGTCAATCTCGAGCGAAGCCTGCGGGTCGGCGATGAGCTAGGTGGTCATATCGTGACAGGACACGTCGACGCCACAGCGCTGGTCGTCGACCGGCGTCCAGATGGTGGTTCCATTCGCTTCGTGTTCGAGGCGCCGCAGCGGTTCGAGCGGTTCTTTGCCCCGAAAGGCTCGATCGCTCTCGACGGCGTCTCGCTCACGATCAACGACGTTCAGGGAGCCCGTTTCGGCGTCAACATCATTCCGCACACACAGCGCGAAACAACGTTCTCCGCTTTACAGTCAGGCGATCAGGTCAACCTGGAGATCGACGTTATCGCGCGATATGTCGAAAGGCTCACGGAGGCCTGACGCATGCGGTGGACTGAGAATCTTTCCACTATTGACGAGATTATCGAAGACGCCCGGGGCGGGCGGATGATCATCCTCGTCGATGCAGAGGATCGCGAGAACGAGGGCGACCTGATCATCCCTGCCGAAAAAGTGACCCCCGATATCATCAACTTCATGGCTACTCACGGGCGCGGCCTCATCTGTCTGGCGCTCACCGGAGATCGGGCCGACGAGCTTGGGCTCCCGCTGATGTCGCGTGAAAACCAATCACGGCACAGCACGGCTTTCACGACTTCGATCGAAGCGCGGGAGGGGGTTACAACAGGAATATCAGCGGCCGATCGCGCCCATACGATTGGCGTTGCCATCGATCCCGGAAAGGGAAAGGCCGATATTGCGACCCCCGGTCACGTGTTCCCGCTGCGGGCGCGCGATGGCGGCGTCCTCGCCCGCGCCGGCCATACCGAGGCCGCCGTGGACCTTGCTCGATTAGCGGATCTGAGCCCGTCGGGCGTCATCTGCGAGATTATGAACGATGATGGAACGATGGCCCGCATGCCGGATCTCGTTGCATTCGGCCAAAAGCATGGCCTGAAGATCGCGAGGATTGCCGACCTCATCGGCCATCGGCGTCGCTATGACACGTTGATCACGCGTGTGGTGGAAACCGAACTCAACAGCCTGTACGGCGGCAAATTTCGGCAGATTGTTTATCGCAACACCATCGACAAGACCGAACACATCGCATTGGTGAAAGGCGACAACTTCGGCGCCGAACCGGTGCCGGTACGCGTGCACCAGTTTAATATTCTTGAAGATTTGTTGTGCGATCGTGGTGGCCGAGGTGGGTATCTTCACGCCGCGATGCATCTGATCGGGACGGAGGGGCGAGGGGTTGTCGTCATAATACGAGAGCGGATCGTTACGAGCTTGTCCGACCGCGTTCGAGCGCGCGACGGACATGCGAGGGAGGCTGTGGAGCTGCGCGACATCGGGAACGGTGCTCAGATCCTCAGGGATCTGGGCGTTCAGAACATGATCGTTCTATCCAACTCACAGAGGCCTCTAGTCGGGATCGAGGGGTACGGCCTGAAGGTAGTGAGTCAACGCGAGATCCCATTGCTAGCCGTAGCGGACGATGGTGGTTGAGCAGGGTGGCCGACGGTCCGCACATCCTTGTCGTTGAAGCGCGGTACTATGAGGACATCGCGGACGAACTCGTTCGCGGCGCGGTCGCGGAAATCGAGCGCGTGGGCGGGACCCACGAACGGGCGTCCGTGCCGGGGGTGTTCGAGGTACCGGCCGCGATCCGCTTCGCCATCAAATCGATGGAATTAGTCGGCACGCGCCAGCGGATCGATGCATACGTGGTGCTTGGCTGCGTGATCCGGGGAGAGACAAGCCATTACGACATGATTTGTAGGGAAAGTGCACGCAGTTTAGGTGAGCTGGCGATTACCTACACGTTGGCCATGGGATATGGAATCTTAACCTGCGAGAATGTCGAGCAAGCGCGCGAACGCGCGGATGTTCACAAACGCAACAAGGGCGGGGAGGCCGGATTGGCGGCGATCCACATGTTGGGCCTGAAGCGCCAGTTCGGCTACTTCCCGAGATGATCTCGACGTCGCGAGGGCCGCGCAGGGCCCAACGCAGCGCTGCGCGCCTGAAGGCCGTGCAGGCGCTCTATCAGATGGAAGTGGCTGACACTGCTGTCGAGGCGGCGATCGCCGAGTTCAAACGATACCGGTTGGGAGGCGAGATAGAAGGCGCCGTTCTTGTAGAGGCGGACGATGGACTGTTTGATGACATCGTACGCGGCCTGCAATCACGCCGACATGAGATCGATCGCCATATTGACGCAGCGCTCGGGGACCGACCGATCTCCCGTCTCGACAGTGTCCTTCGCGCGATCTTGAGGGCCGGCGCCTACGAGTTGTTAGCGCGACCCGATATCCCGGCGCGCGCTGTAATCAACGAATATGTAGATGTAGCGCACGCCTTTTTCTCGGGTGCGCCAGTGAGCCTCGCCAATGCCGTTCTGGATCGCCTTGCGCGCGATCTAAGGGGAACCGAGCTGGAGGCCGCCAACGGTGGCGGAGCGGCGACTGCGGGGTGAGTTTCAACTTATTTCCGAGCTGTTCGCCCCGCTGGCTGCAAACGCTTGGGGGGCCCTTGGGCTTGGCGATGACGCTTGTCTTGTCCGCCCGGATCCAGGATTTCATCTCGTCGTCACCGCGGATGCGCTCATCGCCGGTGTTCACTTTCTGAGAGATGATCCGCCGGAGACGGTGGGCCGCAAGCTGCTTCGGGTAAATCTGTCCGACTTGGCCGCGATGGGAGCGCACCCAATTGGGTACGTGCTCACGGTGATATTAGGAGCCGAACATCGCGGGGAATGGATGGATGCATTCGTAGCGGGGCTGCGGGCGGACCAAAAGGAATTTGGGCTCGATTTGCTCGGTGGTGACACAGTCGCGACGCCCGGTCCATCTACGTTCTGCATCACCGCTTTCGGACAAGCGAGGCAAGACGCAGTGTTGCGGCGAAACGGCGCTCGAGCTGGCGACAGCATTTACATTTCCGGGACCATCGGCGACGGCGGTTTCGGGCTTCTGGCATTACGCGATGAGCTACCTGATCTCGACCAGAAGGACCGCGACGCCCTCGTGAGACGTTATCGCTTACCGATACCGAGATTGCAGCTGGGCCAATGCCTTTCGCACATCGCGTCGGCCGCAATCGATATATCGGATGGACTGATCGCCGACCTAGAACATGTTTGCGACAGCTCCGGCGCGGGAGCAGAAATAGTGGCCTCCCAGGTTCCAATGACGGAGGCCGTCACCTCAGCGGTCCGTTCGATGCCGCAGCTGAGATCAAGAGTGTTGTCCGGTGGCGATGACTACGAGCTGCTCGTCACGATTCCGCCGCATTGCCGGCCGGTTGCCGAACGGCTTGCGATCGATGCCGGTACGCCCATTCGGCAGATTGGCAGGATCGTCGATACCCCCGGTGTGCGTTGTGTTGGGGACGATGGCTCGATTCTAGAAATACAGAGCGGGGGGTATACACATTTTTGACTGACGTCTCTTCGGGCTATTTATAGAACCGCACTTCGGCTCTATGGGTGGCGGCTATCAGCTCAATGCAGTCAGCAACCTGTTCGTTTTCTGTTTCGCAGGATGCGGCATCATTCAACAGGATCTCGCCGAGGTCAGTACAGTGCAGTTCTGGCACATCGAAGTAGCGTAAGACGGTTTTTTTGGGCCGCACCCGCAAAAAATCAGCTGTCGCATTATTGACGAAACCACCCGATTTGTCGAAGAACGCGATTTGGAGACGAAATGTTTGAAACGCAATGTCTGTATTATTGGTAAGAAGGAAATGAAGCCGACAACTGTTACCTTGCTGCGTCACCTTGTTGAGTTCCAGACTAATGCTGTCGGCCGCCTGCGATGCGACAGATAGTCCCAGCATCGACATCAGCGTCATAGTGGCATAGAAAGACCGGCGCAAAAATTGCAACATTGGACGGTGTCCCCCTCATCCGTGCTTTATCGTTTGCGGACAAGGCTTTTTTCGGCCGAGCTCGGGCGTTGGTCCCGTGGCGATTGTCAGCCTTGACGCAAGCGCCCGTAGTCTACGGTAGGCGGCCTCACAGAACAATCGTGGCCACTGCATGTCGTTTCGCGAGCTGCGGAGCGGGCACATACGCGATTATGGCCGGCAACGATGCCGGACGTTCCGCGATCAGTGACGTTTGCAACACGCGTGGAGGCCGCAGTTGAGGAAGTTACTGATAGTCGTTGGCGGGCTACTTGTCGTTGCCCTGCTCGGCGGCGGTGTAGCGTATTTCTTAGTGCCGTGAGATGACCTTCGTCCGATCGAGGAGAATGCGGCCGGTGAATCGAGTGCGGAGCTCGCTGAGCCCGTTGAGGAAGAGACCGAAGAGGAAGAGGATGAGGCCGATCATGCGCCGACGATCGAGCATGAATACGTAAAACTGGAGATCATCGATGTACCAATTCTCCAGAAGGACCGTTTGAGCCACTACCTGCACGTGGAGCTCAGCGTTCAGGTCGTTGATGAGGAGGCGGCCGATCTCTTTCGCGAGAAGATGCCCTATTTTCGGGATGCTCTGATCCGCCGTCTCCACAAGACTCCTCTCCGCCTTCGGGGCGGCGACCGCGACGCGGATATGGGCGCGCTTCGCCGTGCTGTCATGGCGTCCGCCGACAAAGTGGTCGGAGCCGGGCGGGTTCTGGACGTTCTCTTCGCGAAGATACTGAAGGGTCGGTATGTTTTCGTGCAGAATGGCTTCCGTGCAGAAGCCGTAGAGTTGCCTTCTCAAGATATCTCTGGCATTTTTCCGGCCTGCTCCAACGGCGACCCCACGCCGGCTCACGCCAGGCCAGCCTTGGTCGCCGTCCATCCAAATGAGTGATCGTTGGGGGATTCTATGACAACTGCGTTGTGGCTGGTCATCGCCTGCGGAATCGTCGCACTGCTGTACGGCGCGTACGCCATACAGTCGGTGCTTAAGGCGGACGCAGGAAACCAACGCATGCAGGAGATAGCCAATGCCATTCAGGTCGGGGCGACGGCCTACCTCAATCGCCAGTACCGCGCGATCGCGGTCGTCGGCGTCGTTATTTTCATCGTGCTCACCGTGCTTCTCGGCATCAATGTTGGGATCGGCTACTTGATCGGCGCCATCTTGTCAGGCGCCGCGGGTTACATCGGGATGAACGTGTCCGTTCGCGCCAATGCAAGGACGGCGGAGGCGGCGCGGCACGGACTCGGGCCCGCGCTCAATATCGCTTTCAAATCCGGTGCCGTCACCGGCATGCTGGTGGTCGGACTAGCGCTCCTCGCGGTTGCGATCTACTACGGGGTGCTGCTGTCCTTCGAAGTGGAGACAAGGAGAGTGTTGGAAGCGCTGGTCGCGCTAGGATTTGGCGCCTCGTTAATCTCCATCTTCGCGCGTCTCGGCGGCGGTATTTTCACCAAGGGTGCCGATGTAGGAGCCGATCTAGTCGGCAAAGTCGAGGCTGGCATTCCGGAAGATGACCCGCGTAATCCCGCGGTGATCGCGGACAATGTCGGCGACAACGTCGGCGATTGCGCTGGGATGGCCGCTGACTTGTTCGAGACGTACGCCGTGACCATGGTTGCGACAATGCTACTGGCCGCGATCTTCTTCACTGGCGAGGCGGCTAGTCAGTTAATGCTATATCCGCTCGCGATCGGTGCTGTGTGTATCCTTGCGTCGGTCATCGGAACGTTCTTTGCATGGCTCGGTAGCGGAACCAACGTCATGGCCGCGCTGTACAAAGCGTTTGTAGCAACTGCTGTCATTGCTGCCGTCTTCCTTTGGCCTCTCACCGAGTATGTCGTTGGAATGTCGACGGTATTTCAGATCGGGGAATTCTCGTTTTCGGGCAGCGATTTGTTCGTCTGTTGTTTAGTCGGGTTGGTCGTTACCGGACTCCTTATCTGGATCACCGAGTATTATACGGGCACGAATTATCGACCCGTCCAGTCCGTCGCCAAGGCCTCCACAACTGGTCACGGAACAAACATTATCCAAGGACTCGCGGTGTCGATGGAGGCGACGGCGTTACCAGTAATCGTGATCTGTGCCGGGATCATTGTCGCCTACCTTCTGGCCGGCCTTTTTGGCATCGCCATCGCCGCCACTTCCATGTTGGCGTTGGCCGGCGTAGTGGTGGCGTTGGATGCGTATGGTCCCGTCACCGACAATGCCGGGGGGATCGCAGAGATGGCCGATCTCGACGCGGGCGTGCGGAAGACGACCGACGCCCTAGATGCCGTCGGGAACACGACCAAGGCCGTGACCAAAGGGTATGCCATAGGGTCGGCCGGTCTTGCGGCGCTGGTTCTCTTCGCCGCTTACACCGAGGATCTACGACACTACTTCCCCGATCTCACAGTATCGTTCCGCCTCCAGGATCCGTTCGTCCTCGTCGGGCTGCTGGTGGGCGGCATGTTGCCGTTCCTGTTCGGGTCCCTCGGGATGCAGGCGGTGGGGCGCGCCGCCGGCGCCATCGTCGTCGAGGTGCGGCGTCAGTTCCGGGAAATTCCGGGGATCATGGAGGGGACTGCCAAGCCCGACTACGGGCAGGCGGTCGACTTGCTCACACGCGCGGCGATCCGTGAGATGATAGTACCTTCTCTTCTGCCGGTGCTGGCGCCCATTGTGCTCTATGTGATCATCCTGGCCATCGGCGGTCAGCAAGCCGCCTTTGCGGCCCTCGGCGCGATGCTTCTCGGCACCATCGTGACTGGCCTGTTTGTCGCCATCTCGATGACGTCGGGCGGCGGCGCATGGGACAACGCAAAGAAGTACATCGAGGACGGGAACTACGGGGGCAAGGGCTCGGAGGCCCACATGGCAGCAGTTACCGGCGACACGGTGGGAGACCCCTACAAGGACACTGCAGGGCCCGCGGTCAACCCGATGATCAAGATCATCAACATTGTCGCATTGTTGCTGCTGGCGGTCCTCGGCAACTAGAGCGGGCGGGCCGTCACCTTCTGGTCAGTCAGTACCCGGAGGCGCTGTCGGGCGCATTGAATCGGCCGATGTTACCGAACAGCTGCTCCAAGAAGCCGAGCTCATTGCCACGCGTTGGCGTCGAACGTTCGACGAGGTCGACCACACGCCCATCTTCAATCCCGTACTGACGTATCTCTGTGACCACGCCGTCGGCATCAAACGCTACCGCAAGAACTCGCTGATCTATGATCTTTTCGTCGAGAAAAGCGAGGCTCTCGGTCTTCCGCGATATGTAGTACCATGTCCTCTCATCGAACGTGGCGGCACTCGATGGTGAGCCGAGGGTATCAACGACATCTTCGGCGCGATCGATGCCTGGCGTTATCTCCGCGACTTTGGCCTCATCGGGTACATAGCCGCGCACGTTCAGCTGGGGCGTGCAGGCCGCAACCGTGCAAGCAGCGACCGACCCCAACACACATGCGGACCAAATTGTTCGGAGTAGTGTCATTCGTGCGCGCCAATCGCCGCCTGCCCACGGCGCACATGTTATCACGATGGGGCTGAGTCAACGATCCGACGAACACAATTGGTGAATGCTTAGCAAGCTGATACATCGTCCGTCACCGAGGGCGCCGGCGATGCGGCAGAGAGCGCTTTACTGACCCCGCGCTCAGCCTATATTGGGGACTGAAGTCGGGCTGTCGACGAATGCCGCGCATTGGGCGGTTCGGACGTGTGAAGAGTGAGCCATGGCTGTACCTAAGAAGAAGGTCTCGAAGTCGCGTCGCGACAAGCGGCGGTCTCATCATCGACTCGTCCCGACGGGGCATATCGAGTGTCCAAATTGCGGCGAGCTCAAGAGGCCGCACCACATCTGTCCATCCTGTGGGCAATACCGAGAGCGGGAGATAATCGAAGGCACGGGCGCAATATGAGCAGTCGGTCAGAGGCCAGAGGGGCAGAGTCGTGACGCCGATCACAGTGGCCGTTGACGCGATGGGCGGCGACCGCGCCCCGGTTCTGGTAGTGAATGGGACTGATATCGCACGCGCTCGATTTCCCGACGTGCGATTCATCCTGTACGGCGACGAGGGGCGAATATCACCGTTGCTGCGCAAAAAGCGGCGGCTGCGCGAGCTGTGCGAAATCCGGCACACGGACGAAGTGGTCGGCGCCGAGGACAAGCCCTCGCAGGCGTTGCGGCGCGGCCAACGCTCGAGCATGCGCCAAGCCATCGACGCGGTAGCTACTGGAGAGGCCGAGGGTGTGGTGTCGGCCGGCAACACGGGCGCGTTGATGGCCATGGCAAAGTATGTCCTCAAGACGGTCAAGGGGGTTGATAGGCCGGCTATCGCCTCGTTCTTCCCGACGATGCGCGGGGAGAGCACGATGTTGGATCTCGGCGCCAACGTTGACTGCGACACTAACAACCTTGTGCAGTTCGCTGTCATGGGGGCCGCGTTTGCGCGCACGGCGCTCGGGGTGCAGCGGCCCTCGGTGGGACTTCTGAACGTCGGGGTTGAGGACGTTAAGGGCCACGACGCTGTGAGAAATGCGGCCCGGATGCTCCGGGAGTCCGACCTCCCGTTTGAGTTCTACGGCTTTGTCGAAGGGAATGACATCGGTGCGGGCACGGTGGATGTCATCGTTACGGACGGATTTACGGGGAACGTTGCGCTCAAGACGGCAGAAGGGACGGCCCGACTCTACTCGCGCTTCCTGCGTGCCGCCTTCCGCCGCTCGTTGATCTCGCGTCTTGGTTATCTGCTGGCCAAGCCGGCCCTAGAGGCTCTGCGCCAGAAGGTGGACCCGAGGGTCTATAACGGCGCCTTGTTCGTCGGCCTGAACGGAATTGTCGTCAAAAGCCATGGCGGTACGGATGCGACCGGTTTCGCGAGTGCCATCGGGGTCGCCGTCGATATGATAAGAGGTCGCTATGGCGATCTGATCGTTGCTGACTGTGAGCGTTTCAGCACTCGATCACAACCGGTGCCGCAAGCCGCCGCATCTTGATGCTGCGTTCGCAGTTCATCGGTTGCGGCTCATACCTGCCGGAGAAAGTGCTGACCAACCACGAGTTGGCAGAAACGGTCGAGACGACCGACGAATGGATCGTGGCGCGAACCGGGATTCGTGAAAGACACTTAGCTGCGGACGGGGAACTAACGTCGGATCTCGCGATTGAAGCGTCGCGGCGTGCCCTCGACATGGCGTCCGTCGATCCGGCCGACCTTGATTTGATAGTGCTCGCAACAGCAACGCCGGACGAGACGTTTCCGGCGACGGCCACCGTCGTTCAGGCCCGCCTCGGGAATACGGCCGGCGCTGCGTTTGACGTTGGAGCTGTTTGCTCGGGCTTCGTGTATGCATTGGCGATCACCGACAACTTCATAAGAACCGGACAGGTGGGAACGGCTCTGGTGATCGGCGCGGAGACTTTCTCACGGATTCTAGATTGGCGCGACCGATCAACATGCGTGCTGTTTGGAGATGGCGCCGGGGCGGTCGTGCTGCAGGCGGGGTCGGGCGGTGGCGCGAACAACGATCGCGGGATACTGGCAACCCAATTGCGCTCAGATGGGCGTCATCACGACCTGCTCCACGTGGACGGCGGGCCTTCGTCGACGCAGACGACTGGCCACCTGAGGATGCTGGGCAGGGAGGTATTTCGGCACGCCATCGTCAATCTGTCGACCATCGTGCAGGAAGTCTTGGCGGAGGCCGGCATGGCGGCGTCCGAAGTTGATTGGCTGATCCCGCATCAAGCCAATCGTCGCATACTGGATGGGACGGCCCGGAAGCTGGCCATCGACGCCGGCAAGGTCATTGTGACGATCGACCGCCACGCCAATACCTCTGCCGCATCCGTGCCGTTGGCCCTGACTGAGGCTGTCGAGGATGGTCGGGTCAAACGCGGTGACGTTATCCTCATGGAGGCGATGGGGGGCGGTTTCAGCTGGGGGGCTTGTCTCGCCCGCTGGTAAGCGGTTGCCGATTCACTACGGCACTTGAGCGTCGCCTTGCATCCTGTTGATATTGACGGTTTTATCATGCCGCGCTAGGCTCCGGGCCTAGACGAGCGGGGAAATGCATGGCCACCGTAACGCGGGCACAGCTTAGCGACGCGGTCTACCAGGAAGTCGGGCTGTCGCGAAACGAGTCGGCGGAGCTCGTGGAATCTGTTCTAGGCGAGATCATCGGGAGCTTGGCCCGAGGCGATTCAGTCAAAATCTCGTCTTTCGGCAGCTTCTACGTCCGCGAGAAGGGAAGACGAATGGGGCGAAACCCAAAAACGGGGGAGGAGGTGCCCATTCTACCGCGGCGCGTTCTCGTATTCCGCCCATCGCACGTGTTGAAGGATCGAATCAATGACAGCCTCTCCGGGAAGCCATCGGGCTAGCATATGGCGGAGACAGCGGAGCAGGCGCCGTCGGCCCTCCGGCGAGGGGAAAAATCGCCGGATGCGTTCCGCACTATCAGCGAGGTAGCCGCCGAACTCGACGTTCCGCAGCATGTCCTCCGATTCTGGGAGAGCAAGTTCAGTCAGGTTCGACCGCTCAAACGAGGTGGCGGTCGCCGCTACTATCGGCCGGAGGATGTTGAACTCCTGCGCCGCATACGCGCTCTTCTTTACACCGAAGGTTACACGATCAAGGGGGTCCAGAAGGTCCTCCGCGAAAATGGGCGAAAGGCGTTGTTGGGTGCTGGTGGCCCTCCCGTGAACCCTGATGAGGAACCGGCGACGCTGAGCGCTGAGCAGCGTGGGCGCCTGCGCGCCGTGGTCGGCGAACTTGCTGAACTAAAGTCGATTCTTCGGCGCGGGCGTGTCTGAGATTGCTGCCCCACACGAGGCTCGGGTATAGTCGGTGCGCCGACAGGCTCGGATCGGAGCGTGGCGCAGTCTGGTTAGCGCACCACACTGGGGGTGTGGGGGTCGGTGGTTCAAATCCACTCGCTCCGACCATCTTTTCTGTCCAACAGCTTAGCGGCCCATATTAAGTCGACGTGAGAGTCGGCGGAGGGTAGCTCTGGAGGTCAGCGCGGGTCTCTTGGCCGGAGCATGAACCGACATTTCGGCGGCAAGCGAATCGTCTGTTTGGGCGGGCTGCATATTGACCGCACCACCCGATTCTTGGCGCAACCGGTTTGGGGGCGGTCAAATCCGGTGAGCGGTGTACGAACGGTAGGTGGTGTCGCGCACAACGTCGCCGCCAACCTGCGTCACCTAGACTGGGATGTGCTGATGTCATCGGCGCTCGGTCAGGATGCGGACGGTGAGGCGGCTTTGCGCGGGCTGCAGGTCGCAGGCATAGGCACTGAAACCGTGCTGCGGTGCAACAGCCAGCTATACGGCGGTACTCGACCCCCGGGGTGAGCTTCTCGTGGGGCTTGCTGATATGCAGATCTACGAGCGACTCGAGCCGGGTATCGTGATGTCGCTGTTGGGAAAGATCTCCCGTTTGCCCTTTTTGTTCATCGACGCCAACCTTGCCGCCGAGACCGTTCTGGCCGTCGCGGAGGCGGCCCGCTCGACTCGCGTGGTCGCCGGGGCCACGTCTCCGGCGAAGGCCAGCCGATTGGCGGCGGCGCTGCCGCTGATAGACGTTTTGTTCTGCAACCAAGCGGAGGCAGCCGCTCTTTGCGGACGCGTTGTGTCGAACCGCACGGATGCGCTCAACGCCACCGTATCCCTGCGCGACAAAGGGGTTCGGTCCGCCTTCGTCACGATGGGCTCGGATGGCGTTGCCGCGGCTGGCGAAGGGTTCCTGGAGTTGGTGGATGTGCCGGCGCACGCGATCGCCGATGCCAATGGAGCCGGCGATGGTTTCGCCGCTGGAGTCATCGATGGTCTCGCGCAAGGCGACGGTGCGCGCGATGCGATCTTCCGGGGCCTTGCGCTCGCCCGGATGACCGCGGATGTGGAGGGGGCAACAAACCCAAATCTGTCTCGAGCAGCGCTCACGCTTGAGCTGGAACGGATCCAACCCGTTTTATGAGTCCGATCGAGATTCGCACTGATGTGGCAGACGCAGTGGCGCACGGGCGGCCCGTCGTCGCACTCGAGTCCTCGGTCTTTGCTCACGGTTTGCCATGGCCTCTTAGCATCGAAGTGGCGCGAGAGATGTTCTTTCAATTATTCGCGGTCTAGGCGCTGTGCCCGCGATGACCTGGGTGGCACAGGGTGAGGTTCATGTTGGCTGTGATGATGATCGTCGACCTTGACGATACCGAACAGGGGGCGCTGCGTCTCTCAGGCAAGAAGAATGCGTTCTCTCAGGCCACACCGTAAAGCCGGTTCACGGTGTTGCGGTTCAGGCCACTCAACGCCGCCGCCTGGAGGACCGTCAGATCGGCGGCGCAGTAACGAACCACCTCGCGGATCTTAGCCTCGGAAATCCTTGAACGCTTCGCATACTTGTTTTTCATTTCTATGCTGAGCCTTATGCCCCATCCAGTGACACTTTGCTAGGCATGATCCTTCCGCACAATTCGCTCGGACGACAATGCTTGGGTTCTGGATTTCTGTCTCATCTCCACTCCTTGACGGCTACGAAGGGCCAGAAACCCTCCGTTACGAAATCACCTCAATCTGTCCCATAGGCGCTGACGGGGGACATTGTCCGTCATCAAGATATTTGGGACGTCTGAGCCTGTTTCTTAACGGAGGATCCGGCTCATGGTGGGTTGATGTTAAGCCGCTTGGCGTTGATGGTTCAAGCGGCGGTTCTGGGTGGTCAGTTTTTTGATCTTTTCCCTCCTTTCGAAGATGGCCGTGTGGCGCCCGAAGTAGGCATCGACGGGCGTGACGTTGCCGATGCTCTCATTGTAGCAGTGGTTGTTGTAATGATCGATGAAGGCGCCGATCTGGCCTTTAAGGTCTCCGGGCAGGTAATAGTTTTCCAGCAGGACGCGGTTCTTCAGGGTTTGGTGCCGGCGCTCGATCTTGCCCTGGGTCTGAGGGTGGTGCGGGGCGCCCCGGACATGATCGATGCCGTGGTCCTTGAGGCAATCGGCCAGATTGCCGGAGATGTAGGACGACCCGTTGTCGCTGAGTAGCCTCGGTTTGTGGGCGACCTTGGCGCCGTTACATCCCGACGCATCGAGCGCCAGCTTGAGCGTCTCGGTCACATCGGCCGCCGTCATGATCGTGCACAGCTTCCAGGCGATGATGTATCTGGAATAGTCATCCAGGATGGTCGACAGAAAAAACGAGCCCCAGCCAATCACCTTGAGATAAGTGAAGTCGGTCTGCCAGAGCTGGTTCGGCGCCGTCGTCTTGTCGCGGTACTCATCGGCCGCCTTGATGACCACGAACGCCGGGCTGGTGATCAGGTCCTGGGCCTTGAGGAGCCGGTAACCCGAGGCTTCCGAGACGAAGTAGCCCTTAGTGTTAACGGCGGAGGAATAATGCAGCACGCGGAGCGGCTGGGCGGTCCGGTCGCGGCGGCGCAAAATTGCGCCACCTATAGCCCCTTGTCGGTTGTGGTGAGGGGCATGAGATGTACGGCGTGGAGCTCTATGCGGCGGTTCGTCTGGCGGTTGTCGACGAGGGTCTGAGCCATCACGAGGCGGGCCGTCGGTTCGGCATCGACTGCCGGACGGTGAAGAAGATGCTGAGCTATTCGGCGCCGCCGGGCTACCGGCGGCCCAAGCCGGTCCGGCGGCCCAAGCCGGTCCGGCGGCCCAAGCTGGATGGGTTCACCGGCATCGTCGACGCGATCCTGGAGGCGGACACGGATCCGGACGTGCCGCGCAAGCAGCGCCACACGGCGCACCGGATCTTCGAGCGGCTGCGGGACGAGCACGGGTTCGCCGGCGGCTATACCATGCAGACCGTGTGGAAACTCTGGGTGGCGGGGATGGAGGTTTAGGTAACCATGATTTGCGGCGATCCCACGTAATCTGGCGGTTTGGCGCCGGTAGCCCTGTGGAAGGGGCTCCAGGCCTCCGTGGATCGATGTGCGGCGCTCGATTTTGGCCTGATTCCCGTCTCATGCCCTCGCGGCGGCGATCAAGGCGGGAACACCTACCAGCGAGATCGCGCGGCGGATGTTGTAAGCCAGCGCCGTGATGCTGAACTCGCCGCGCACGTTCTCCAGCCGCCGGGTCAGGAAGGCACCCTGGCCCATCCATTGTTTGATTGAGCCGAAGGGATGCTCGACGCTTTCACGGCGCGCATCGAGCAGCTCCGGGCGGGCCGCCAATCGTTCTGCCATGCGCTCCAGGATCGCTTCGTCGACATAGCGCAGGACCCGACGGAAGGCGCTTTTCGTACACTTCGACTTGAGTTGGCACTCCTTGCACGCGGCGCGATTGGCGTAACTGGCGAAGAAGAGATCGCGGCGCTTGCGCTTGCTGTGTAGCGCCAGGCGTTGGCCGTCGGGGCAGATGTAAATGTCCTCGCCGCCGTCATAGCGGAAGCGTTCCTTGGGAAAGAGCCCCTGGCTCACCGTGGATCCGCGCTGGGGCTTGGGCACATGCGGCACGACGCCGGCATTCTCGCAGGCCTCGATATCCTCGATCTTGAAGTAGCCCGCGTCGGCGACCGCGTCGATCCGATCGACGGCCAGGTTCCGACGGGCCACCACCGCCGTCTCGGCCAATAGACCGAGATCGCTGACCTTGTTATGGACCTGCTGCTCGGCGATCAGTTTGTGCTTGGCGTCCACGGCGATCTGAATGTTGTAGCCGACACCGACCCGGGTCTCGGCGTACATCGCCCGGCTGTCCGGATCCGTCAAAGAGAGCTGGTCCTCGCCACTCGCAGCCAGCGCGTCTCGATGTTCCTCAAACCGCTCACGCCGCCCTTGGATCGCAGCGATCTTCTCCTGGATATGCTCCACCTCGCCGCCGCCGGTGCCGCCCTCGTCTTGCTCGTCGGCCTCGTCGAGCCGGTCGAGATAACGCGACAACCTCTCGTCGCTCTCGGCCAACGCCTTCGCCAGCTTCGCTTTGGTGAAGTTCCGCTTCCGGCTGTTCACTGCCTTGATCCGTGTACCGTCAACCGCCACCAGCTCGCGTCCGAACAGCTCCAGTTCGCGGCATAGCCTCACGAACTCCCGAAACACCTGTCGGAAGGCCGCCCGATTGATCCGCCGGAAATCGGCGATCGTCTTGAAGTCTGGCGACAAACGCCGCAACAGCCAGATCACTTCGAGATTACGCTTGCTCTCTGCCTCCAGCCGGCGGCTCGAACGTACCCGATTGAGATAGCCGTATATGTAGAGCTTCAGCAGGTCCGCCGGATCGTAGCCGGGACGACCTATCGCCTTCGCCGCGGCGCGCTCGAAACCAGCGGCCGCTAGGTCCAAACCATCCACGAAGGCATCGATGAAACGGACCGGGTTATCCCGGCCCACGTAATCGTCCACTGCTTCCGGCAGAAGCAGAACCTGAGAGCGGTCAACGCCAGGAATGTGTCTCATGGCGGACCCTAACATCGCCATGAGACGGACGGAATCCCCCGCCACCCAGAGTTTCCACACGGTCTGCATGGTGAAGGACTATGTGCGTTCCCGGCGGCAGTCGACGCGCGAGGCTTTCGTTCCACTGCATCACCCGCCGGGCCACGCCCAGGTCGACTTCGGCGAGGCGGTGGTGGAGCTGCCGGGCCGGCGCGAGAAGGTTGCCTTCTTCTGCCTGATCCTGCCCCATTCCAATGTCTGGTTCGTGAAGGCCTCCCCCCGGGAGACGACGGAGGCATTCCTGGACGGCCATGTCAGCGCCTTCGCCTTCCTCGGCGGGGTTCCGCGCTCGATCCTCTACGACAACACGACCCTGGCGGTGGCGCGGATCCTGGGCGACGGCACGCGCCTCAGGACGCAGGCGTTCTCACATCTTCAGTCGCACTATCTGTTCCGCGACCGCTTCGGCAGGGGAGCAGGCGGCGGCGCTGCTCGCCGATCTCGAGGCCCTGCGTGATCTGCCGGCGGTTCCCTTCGAGGCCTGCGAGCATGTGCCGGGCCAGGTCTCGTCGACGGCCCTGGTGCGCTACCGGCTGGTGGACTACTCGGCACCGGCGGTGCACGCCCACAAGAAGGTGACGGTCAAGGGCTATGTCGACCGGGTCGAGATCGCGCTCGGCGCCGAGATCGTCGCCCGCCATCGGCGCAGCTATGTCCGCGGCGACGTCGTCTACGACCCGCTGCACTATCTGTCGCTGCTGGAGAAGAAGCCGGGCGCCCTGGACCAGGCGGCGCCGCTGAGAGGGTGGAAGCTCGATCCGGCCTTCGACACGTTGCGCCGCCTCCTCAAGGCGCGCTTCGGGCCGCGCGGCAAGCGCGAATACATCCAGGTGCTGCGCCTGCACGAAGACTTCCCGGAACCGCAGGTGGCGGCCGCGGTGCGCGACGCGGTGAAGCGCCGCCTGATCGGCTTCGACGCCGTCAAGCACCTGCTGCTGGCCCGCATCGAGAGGCGGCCCGTGCATCTCGACCTGTCGCGCTATCCGCACCTGCCCCAGCCCTTCGTCGCCGCCACGCGGAGCGCCGACTACGCCACCCCGCTGGCCGGTGGGGCCGGCCATGGTTGAGGCCCCCCGCATCCTGCTCGAACATCACCTGAAGAGGCTGAAGCTGCCGACCTTCCTGCGGGAGCCAGATCGACGATCTCGGCCCGGACATCGTCCGGGATGCGGTTCCAGACCCGGCCAGGGCCGCTGGTGCGATCTTCAAGGCCGGCTTCACCGAAGGCCTGATACCGCTCATACCATCTGTAGAAGGTCGTCTTCGCGATGCCCAGTTTGTCCAGGGTCGGCCTGACACCCAGGTGGGATTGCTCCACCAGGCGGATGATCTCCAGTTTCTCCGATACTTGATACCTCTTGCGTCGTCTCCCCCATCGCCGATCATGCTTTTTTTAACAGCCGGTTCGCCAGCATCTGTTCAGCCAGCGCCTCCTTGAGGTCTCGGAGCTATAGCTGAATTTTGGTGATGGGGAGCTGTGAGGGCGGCGTATCGTGGCGATTGTTACGGTCGCCGATTTCCACGAAGGCAGGATGCGCCATGTCCGAAGATAAGGTTGATTCGACTACTCATCCAGTGAGGTGGCCTCGGTTTGTCGGACAGCTTGGCGGCTTGATTAAGGTGTATTCCAGTTGTCGTTCATGCCGCCAGAATCCCTTTGAATCGATCTCCTTGCCGTTGTTGTTGCGCCTGTGGGGATGTGGGCAAGGCGCGTAGCGGCTTGTCCATCATATCCACAGGCGGGGCGCCGCGGTAGGCCTCGGCCGGCGTTTTCCCCCCGAGCGCCGAGTGCGGCCTCTCGGTGTTGTAGAAGTCGATCCACTCGCCGATGACGCGCCGGGCCTCGAAGCCGTCGGCGAGCTCGCGCAGATAGACGGCCTCGTATTTGAGCGAGCGCCACAGCCGCTCAATGAAGATGTTGTCCAGGCACCGGCCCCTGCCGTCCATCGAGATCCGGATGCCGGCCTCCCGCAAGCGCCCGGTGAAGGCGAAGCCGGTGAACTGGCTGCCCTGGTCGGTATTGAAGATCTCCGGCGTGCCATGGCGGGCCAGCGCCTCGTCGAGCGCGTCTGTGCAGAAGCCCGCATCCAGGGTGTTCGACAGACGCCAAGCCAGCACATGCCGGTTGGCCCAGTCCATGATCGCCACCAGGTAAAGAAAGCCGCGCCGCACCGGGATGTAGGTGATGTCGGCGCACCAGACATGGTTCGCCCGCTCGATCATCAAGCCTCTGAGCAGATAGGGGTAGACCCGGTGCTCGGGATGCGGATCGCTGGTGCGCGGCGCCCGATAGATCGCCTGAAGCCCCATCAGGCGCATCAGACGACCGGCCCGGCGACGACCGACGCGCACGCCCTCGCGGCGTAGATGACGGACCATCTGACGGGCGCCGTAGAACGGATACTTCAGGAACAACTCATCAATGCGCCGCATCAGCGCCAGGGTCTCCGGGCTCTCGCCCTTGGGCGTGTAATAGAGCGAGGAGCGTCCGATCGACAGCAAACGGCATTGACGGCTCAAGCTCAGCGCCCGGTGAGCGCACATCACCATCGTTCGCCTCTCGGCCCGGCTCATCGACCGGACCCTCGAGACAAAAAATCCCGCTCCACCGTCAACTCGCCGATCTTCGCGTGAAGATCACGGATCTCGCTCTCATGGTCCCGACGGCGGCGCTCGCCCCCGTTCGAAAACACTTCGCCAAGACCATCGATCGCCTGGCGCTTCCATGTGCTCACTTGGTTCGGATGAACCTGGTGCTTCGAGGCGATCTCCTGAAGCGTCCGGTCGCCACGAAGCGCCTCAAGCGCGATCTTCGCCTTCAGCTCCCCGGAAAACCTGCGTCTCCTGCTCATCGCGTATCCCTCCTCAGTCGGGGGAATACACCTTAAATACCTGTCCGATTTTCCGGGGCCACCTCACCAGAGCGGGTTTCGATCGAGAATCCCCTGACGCAGGTGCTGCGGTCGGGGGCGCGCCGGCGCGGAATCGTATCCACCGAACCACTTCGGTATGATTGTGCGCACGTCCAAATGATCACCACATTCGGCAAGCAATTGGTCAAGAGCCCAATTCTATCGCGCCAGCCGTCGTCGGTGATGAACCAATGGACACATCCGACGGCGAAAACGGTATGTAGGCGATGACACTAGACCACAGCGACGAAGCGCATTCAGTCGGTACGGTTCCCTGCAAGATCCTTGTCGTGGACGACGAGCCCGATCTCGAACGGCTGGTGCTGCAACGCATGCGGCGCGAGATTCGCCATCGCCAGTATACTTTCGTCTTCGCGCGCAACGGTATCGAGGCTCTCGAGCGGCTGAGCGAAGACCGCGGCATCGACATCGTGCTTTCGGACATCAACATGCCTCAAATGGACGGCCTTACGCTCCTCGAGAAGATCCCGAGTATCGATCCCAATATCCATTCCGTGATCATCTCGGCCTATGGTGACATGAAGAATATCCGCACGGCGATGAATCGAGGCGCCTTCGACTTCATCACCAAGCCGATCGACTTCGAAGATCTGCGGGTCACCATCGAGCGAACCTTGTGCCATCTCGTTGCGTGGCGCGAGGCGGTCGAATCGCGGGATAAGCTGATCGCACTGCAGAACGAGCTTGACGTGGCAAGCAAGATGCAGCAGTCGATCCTGCCCACTGCGTTTCCCGAGAGTCCCGACTATCAGGTGTTCGCGAGCATGGAACCGGCCCGCGAGGTGGGCGGTGACTTTTTCGACGTCGTCACCCTCGACAAGGGCCGGATCGGTCTAGCGATCGCCGATGTCTCGGGCAAAGGGATTCCCGCCGCCCTCTTCATGATGTCCTGTCGGACGCAGCTCAAGGGCGCGGCCGTCAGCAACGACGGTCCGGGCACGGTGCTGCGTGAGGTCAACCGCCTGCTCTACGAAGACAACGAGGCCACGATGTTTGTCACCGTGTTCTACGGGGTCTTCGACCCGACAAACAGGACGCTCGTCTATGCCAATGGCGGCCACAACCCGCCCCTTGTCGTTCACGCCGACGGAGCCTCGACCAAGCTGCCCCTAACCGATGGACTCGCTCTCGGGTTGATGCCCGATATCGACTACCGGGAAGGCACCATAGACCTCGCGCCCGGTGACGCGGTCGTGTTCTATACCGACGGCGTTACCGAGGCCGAGAACGACAAGAGCGAGCTGTTCGGCATCGAGCGCCTGCGCCACGTCTTCGAGGGCGCGCCGCCGCGCGATGCCGAGAACGCAAACATGGCGGTTTTCGAGGCCGTGAATGCCTTTGCCGGCGACACGCCCCAGTCCGACGACGTCACCTGTCTGACACTCTACCTCGCCGGGGCGGACGGGTGAGTGCGACGCTCTCTCTCCGTATCGAAACCAGGCCCGATGAATTCCGGCGCCTCGACACGGCCGTCGAGAATCTGGCACAGGCGGAAGGCTGGCCCCCCGATCTCGTTTTCCAGATCAAGCTGGTCCTGGAAGAGCTGGGGATCAACATCCTGAACCACGGGCACGACGATGGCCGGAGCCACGAAATCGAGATCGAGCTCACCTCGAAGGCCGACGCGCTCACCATCGAGATCACGGACGACGGGCGGCCATTCGATCCACTGACCGACGCCCACCCGCCTGACCTGGACTCGGCGCTCGAGGACCGCGTCCCGGGAGGCCTTGGCGTCCATCTGGTGTGCACCCTGATGGACGAGGTGCGTTACCGGCGGGAACAGGACAGAAACCGCCTGACTTTGTTCAAGCGGAGGAATGGATGAGGCGGGCGCGCCGCCCGTGCGGCGCCATGCTGATCGCGGCGTGTGTCGCCCTCTCGGCGGCCGCGTCGGCGTGGGCGGAAGACTCCGGGGTTTCCGACCAGCAGATTCTTTTTGGCCAGTCCGCCGCGTTCAGCGGCCCCGCCCAAGATCTGGGCGAGAACATGCGGCTCGGGATCGAGCTGGCCTTCGAGGAAGCGAACCGGCGCGGCGGTGTTCACGGACGCCGGCTCGCGCTTCGATCCCTTGACGACGCCTACGAACCGGAAGCCGCCATCGCCAACACCCGCCGGTTGATCACAGAGGAAGGCGTCTTCGCGTTGATCGGCGCCGTCGGCACGCCGACCTCGCGCTCCACCACGCCCATCGCTGCGGACGCGGGCGTTCCCTACGTCGCACCCTTTACCGGTGCCGCCTTCCTGCGTGACGCCAGATGGCGGAACGTGATCAACCTGCGTGCCTCCTACTACCAGGAGACCGAGGAAATGGTAGCCCACCTGATCCGGGACCTCGGCATCGACCGCATCGCCGTCATGTATCAGGACGATTCCTTCGGCCGGGCGGGCTATCGCGGCATCCAACGTGCCCTCAAGCGGCGTGAATTGGAGCCGGTGGCGATCGGGGTCTATCCGCGCAATACCACAGCCGTCAAGACGGCGCTGCTCGACTTGCGCGGCGGGGACCCCGGAGCGGTAATCCTGATCGGCGCCTACGAGCCAGTTGCCGCGCTGATCACCTGGGCGCGGCACACGGGTTTCGATCCCGTCTTCATGACCATCTCCTTTGTGGGTAGCAACGCATTGGCCAGGGAGCTCGGCACCGCCGGCGCCGGGGTCTTCGTGACCCAGGTGGTGCCCTTCCCGAGCGGCGACGGGCCCGCTGTCGTCGCTGCCTATCGCCGTGCCCTGGCGGCCCATGCGCCCGAGGCCGATCCCGGCTTCGTTTCCCTCGAAGGCTACTTGGCTGGTCGCTTGGCCATCTACGCCCTCGAACGCTGTGGCCGCGCGGTCGACCGATCCTGCTTTCTCGATAGTCTGCGCCGCGCCGAGGTCATCGACCTCGGTGAATTTGAGCTTCGCTATGGCGCCGACGATAATCAGGGCTCCGATGCCGTATTCCTCACCGTCATCGGCAGCGATGGCCGTTACCACCCGATCGAGACACTTCGGCCCCCTGCGCAGCCATGACCGCCTGGGCGAGACGGCTGCTCGAAAGCCGCTTCCGACTCTCGACCCAGCTCTATCTGGGGATCGGTTGCGCCGTCGCGCTCACCGTCATCGCGAGTCTGGTCGGCTGGTTCTCCTTCGATCGGGTTGGTGACCTCCAGAGCCGGGTGAACGAAGGCAGCGTTCCTGAGATGGCGGCGGCCTTCGGCGTGGCGCAGCAAAGCGGCGCTCTCGTGGCTGCGGCGCCGCGACTGACGGCGGCGGCGACACCGGAAGATTTCGCCCGCATCGCCGCGGGCATCGCCGAGGATCGGCGAGCCTTCGAGGCACAGGTGGCGGTCCTGACGCGGCAAGGCGCGGACGCGGCGCGCTTCGAGCGCATTCGCACCCAGGGCGACGCTCTGATCGCTAACGTCAGAGCCATCGAGGACTCGGTCGCCGAGCGCTTCTCGCTGGCCGAGCGCAGCGAAACGCTCCGCGCCGAGATTTCGGTGCTGCAAAATGAACTCACCGACGCCCTGATTCCCGCTATCGACGACCAGTTGTTCTACGCCATGACCGGCTATCGGGACCTCGGCGAGAAGCCCGCGCCACGCACGCTGCACCTGTCGGAGGAGGCGTTCACCCGCTACCGCCACATGGCCGGATTGCAGGCGAATGCCACGATCGCGATCCAGCTTCTTGCGAGTGCTTTCGACCTCTCCGACGCGCGCCTGCTCGAACCGCTACGCGAGCGCTTCGAGTCCGCCGCCGGCAAGATTGAGCGCAGCCTGTCGGCCCTCGGAACCGCCACGCTCCGCGACAGGGTCGCCCCCGCCTTCGCCCGGCTCTTCGAGCTGGGTCTCGCGCTGCAACAAGGCTTTGATTTGCGCGAGCGGGAGCTCGCACTCGTCGAGCGCCAGACAAACCTTCTCGCATCCAATCACGATCTCGCCATCGAGCTGGTGGCCGAGGCTGAAGGTCTGGTGAGCGCGTCCCGTGCGAACGCACGGGACGCCGCCCGCGCCTCGTCGCAGGCGATCCTCACCGGGCGTAACCTCCTGCTCGCGCTCAGTGTGATCAGCGTCGTCGGGGCGGCGCTGATCACCTGGCTGTTCGTCGGCCGCGTGCTGCTGCGCCGTCTGGGGCGGCTGTCGGACCGGATGCGGCGCATGGCCGGTGGCGATCTCGAAGCCAAGGTCGAGATCGACGGGCGGGACGAGGTCGCGGACATGGCCGCGGCCCTTGAGGTCTTTCGCCGCCACGCGCTGGAGGTCCAACGCCTGAACCTGGTCGAGGAGCTGGCCGAAGAACTCAGAGGTAAGAACGAACAACTCGAAGACGCACTCGCCAATTTGCGCCGGGCGCAGGATCAGATCGTCATGCGCGAGAAGCTGGCGGCGCTCGGCGAGCTCACGGCGGGCGTGGCCCATGAGATCAGGAACCCACTGAACTTCGTCAAGAATTTCTCGGAGGTATCGGAGGAATTGTTGGAGGAACTCCTGGAAGAGCTGCGCGCGGTTCTCCGCGAGCGGGATGACAAAAAGGATGGGGACCGGCGCGCACTGATCCACGAGATCGCCGGTGACGTTACCGACAACCTCAAGCGCATCCGCGAACACGGCGAACGCGCTAACCAGATCGTGCACCACATGCTCATGATGGGGCGGGGCTCGGGCGAGCGGCAGCCGACGGACATCAACGCCCTGCTTGAGGAGCACGCCCGGCTCGCTTATCACAGCGCGCGGGCAAGCGATTCGGACTTCCGCCTCGACATCAAGGAGGACTTCGACCCGTCAGTAAGAACGCTTGACGTCATTCGGCAGGACATGGGACGCGTCTTTCTGAACCTGGTCAGCAATGCCTGCCAGGCGACCGACGAGAAGCGGCGTGCCGCCGAGGCCAACCCTGAAACACGTTACGATTCCTCTGCGCCCGAAGAGGGCCATTACGAGCCCACGCTTACCCTCGCCACCCGACGCACGGCGGACGGTATCA
Source organism: Alphaproteobacteria bacterium (assembly GCA_965248765.1). Taxonomy (GTDB): domain Bacteria; phylum Pseudomonadota; class Alphaproteobacteria; order VGEJ01; family VGEJ01; genus CBDFKF01. The sequence continues at coordinate 818,153 of CBDFKF010000004.1, read as the reverse complement.
AGGTCCGCATCCGCGACAACGGAAGCGGCATACCACCCGATGTCATCGATAAGATATTCAACCCGTTCTTCACGACCAAGCCGCCGGACCAAGGCACCGGACTCGGCCTTGCCCTCTCTAACGACATCGTGCGCCAGCACGGGGGCGAAATCAAGGTCGAGTCCCAGCCGGGCGCGTTCACCGAAATGACCGTCCGGTTGCCCGTGGCGCCGCCGAGCCCGACTGCCCAAGGCGACGGCCGGCCCGCTAGCCGGCCAGAAATGCCAGTGCCTCCGCCCGGGAGTCATAGACCGGAATGATCTTGTCGAAGCCACTGTATTCAAAGACCTCCCTGATCGAGGCCGAGAGCGAGCAAAGCGCGAGCTTCGCATCGTGTTCCCCGTCAGCACCTTCGAGACCGATGGTTGACATCGATCAGGTCGGCAAAAAACCGTATCCGCTCGAGTCGAGCTGATTGGAAATTATCTGAGGATACCCGAGGGGAAATGCCGGTCGGTGTTTCAGTGCGGTGCATGCATCATTGCTATGGAGATCGAACGTTGGATTTCCAGGATGGCGCCACTAACCTCGCGACCGAGGAGATCCAGGTTGCGGATCTTATCAATGCGGGGGCGTATCCGGTTGATCTCCCGGTCGGAAAACACCTCACGCAACAGATCGCAGGCATCGGCCAGACCGACGATTGCAACATCCCTGGGGTCCGGCACCGCTTCGGACAGCAGGACACCGGTAATGCGCCGCTTCACTTCGCGTTCCGTGCGCCCATTAATCGTCGGATATCGCCGTGCGCGAAAGACCCACAGGAATTTTTCCTCCTGTGATTCGAGAATATTCTTGTCAATCAGGCTGGAAAGAGCCTGGTTCCTGATATCCGCAGATTCAAATCGGGCAATTGTCTGGATCCAGGTCTTCGTGCCTCTGGCCTCGGACGAACTCGCAACGCGATCAAGTACTCTGTCATGGACCGGGTGACCGGTCGGTTTGTTGTCCAGAAGCACGAGCTGACCCGGGTCGGTGTCGATCCGGTTCGAGAACGCCAAGTCCATCAATACAGCGCCTGCGAGGGCATATTCTACAGCGCTTTCTCGAACCGGTAGAAATGAACCGTCCTCGTCATCCAGCATCAGCAACAAAATCTCTTCCGCAAATGTCAGCATGTGGCGCCCCGCTGCGCTGCGGCCGCGAGAGCAGCTTCACGTGTGTCATAACAATCGATTACCGTTTCAAACCCGCCGATTTCGATGACCGATTTACAATCGGCCTGCAGCGCACAAATCGACAGCTTGCCGCAGTTCTGTTCGCATTTTCTGGCAACCACAAGAAGGACACGCAACCCGGCGCTGCTGATGTATTCCATCTTTTTACAATCGAGCAACACATCGACATCGCCGCGTTCGACAATCTTCCCGATTCGGTCTTCAAGATCCGGCGCTGTCACGCCGTCGGCACGACCGTCGATCAAAACGATGGTCACAGAGGCAGATTTTTCTTCCGTAACGTTCAGCATACTGCTCGGTTATCTCCGAATAGAAAATACATGTTCGACCTAGTACGTCGAAACTAGCGTGCGAAAGGGTGGTTCGCAACGGGATATTCCCGATCCCGGACCACTTCGTCGCGCTCCAGGCGGGCGCTACAAGCGACCGGTATATCCGGTATCAGCCGCCCAGGGATGAGAGAGCTTCGGCCCGGGAAGGGTGAATGGGCAGGATCTTGTCAAAACCGCTTATCTCGAAGACCTCGCGGATCGGGTCCGAAAGCGAGCAAAGCAACAACTTGGCGTCACGGCTGTCGAGGGACTTGGCCGTCAACAGGACGGCGCGAAGGCCTGCGCTGCTGATATATACCAGCTTCCCAAAGTCCATGATCACGGCGCGGTCGCTTTCCTCGATCGCAGTTCTGATAGCCTCCTCGAACTGGCCGACATTGGAGCCGTCGATGCGCCCACCCACGTCGGCGGACAGAACATCGTCATGCCGTTCGGTCGCAACGTCCATCGTCTTCGTCTCCCGGGGTCGCCCCCCCTCGAATTACATCCCATGTCCGTCTGGTAGCCGGCCACACACGCGGCCAAAGGCGTGCAGAAGCGGTATATCCATCTGCTCGATGGCGGCATCGCCGACAACCTCGGCATCTTCGAGCCGCACCGGATGCTGACCACACGCGACACACAACCCTCCTTTCTCGGTCACATTGATAGCGGCCGTGTCACGAAGCTGATCTTCGTCGTGGTCAATGCGCGCTCGTTCGCGCCGTCGCGCCTGGATCAATCGGCGGCAACGCCCGGCATGCTCAGCATGCTGCTGGCTTCGATCAGCGCGCCAATCGATCGCGCCACCGCAGGGACGGCTCAGCAGTTGCGCCAACTGCTGTTGGATGAGTTTCGTCAGCTTGCCCTCGCGGATCCCCGCAATGCCGAGCGCTTTCACGCTTTGGCGCGGAATACAGCCCTCGTCTCGGTCGACTTCGACGCTATCGCCGACGACACCTGCCGACGGAACTTCCAGGCCATAGATACGAGCTGGTCGCTCGACCGCGACGAGATCGACGCGCTCCTGGTCATCGGCGCGGCATTGCTCGCCAACGATCCGACGTTCGACGATCTGTTGCGCATCACGGGCGCAGCGCGGCCGACCCTGCCCAGCCTAAAGGACGCTTGCGCGAAACTAACAACTATGGCCGGGCGTGACTGACAGACCACGGGTCTGAGGTGAACGCCTCAGCAGTGTCCAAACTCGGCAAAGCCGCTCGTGGCTGATCGGGTGAAGATCGGGACGTCACGGGACGGTCCGCGGCCAAGCCCGTATACTCGGCGTCCTTTGTCAGGGAGGAGCCGATGACTGACGCTGCGGCAGCCGGCCAATCCGAGCTGCACGATGCGGAAGTTCTGCAACATACGCACGACTTGCTAGCCGCCTGCAACTCGCCCGAGGCGATGAAGGATCAGTTGCTCGCCGCGGTCGGCCGCAATGAGGATTGGCGCGGACGACAGTGCATTAACTTGCTGGCACCGGAGGCGCCGACCAGCCCGACCGTGCGGCAGCTGCTTGCTTCCGAGGTCGGCACTCGGGCAGCGGAAGGCCACATCGGCAAGGTCAATCGCTGGTTTGCCGGCACCCAGCACATCGACGAAATCGAGGCCATATGCATTGAGCTCCTGAAAAGAGTCTTTCGGTGTCGCTACGCCGAGCACCGGTTGATGGGGAGCATGCTTGGCAATATGGCGGTCTACAACGCGCTGACTGAGCCTGGCGATGTCGTCATGAGCGTGGCTCAGCCGGTCGGCGGACACTCCAGCAACCGCGGCGACGGTCCGGCCGGCGTGCGCGGGCTGCAGATCGTCGATGTCCCGTTCGATGCCGATGAGCTGACCGTCGATATCGACCTATTCCGGCGTACCGCCCCGCTCATCCGGCCGAAGCTGGTAGCGCTCGGCCTGACCATGACGCTCTTTCCGCTGCCGCTCCAAGAGATGAAGGACGTGTTGGCGGAATGGGGCGGGCGGCTGTTCTTCGACGGCGCTCATCAGCTCGGGCTGATCGCCGCCGGCCTGTTTCAGGACCCGTTGGTTGAGGGCGCGGATATCATGACCGGCTCGGCCGGCAAGACCTTCAGCGGCCCGCAGAGCGGCATCATGCTGTGGAACGATTCGGGTCTCAACGATGCGCTGATGGAGACCGTTTTCCCAGTGCTCGTTGCCACCCACCAGGTGAATCGGGTCGCGGCGCTCGCTGCCTCGGCCGCCGAGATGCTGGAGTTCGGTCCGGTCTACATGGGCCAGATCGTGAAGAACGCGCAGGCGCTCGCTGCGGCGCTGCATGAGCGCGGAGTCCCTGTGTTGTGTGCCCACAAGGGCTTCACCGAGACCCACCAGGTGATCGGCGATGTCGGCGGCTTCGGCGGCGGCCTCGAGGTCGCGCATCGGCTTGCCGAGGCCAACGTGATCACCAACAAGAACCTCCTACCGCACGATCGGCCTGACGACTGGGACCGACCGAGCGGGCTCAGGATCGGCACGATCGAAGTGACGCGTCTCGGCATGTACGAGGCCGAGATGCGCGAGATCGCCGGCTTCATCGCCCGCGTGTTGATCGAGGGCGAGGACCCGAAGGCCGTCGCGGCCGATGTGATCGCCCTGCGCGAGCCGTTCCAGACCGTTTACTACTGCTTCGACAACGGCCTCCCGCCCGAATAGGTCCCGCGCGCCGGCGCTGTATCGACGAGGCCTGCCGCGCTTTTCTTTGGCCTGCGCTCGCCCGTACTATCCCCGGGGAATGGCCTCGATACGGAGTATCGGAAGTGACCGACGCCGCTGCGACCGAGAGCCGGGACTTCATCCGCGACATCGTCCGCGCGAGCGACGTCGAGACCGTGGTCACGCGGTTTCCCCCAGAGCCCAATGGCTATCTTCACATCGGGCATGCCAAGTCGATCTGCCTGAACTTCGGCGTTGCGGCAGAGTTCGGCGGGCGCTGCCACCTCCGCTTTGACGATACCAATCCGACCAAGGAAGAGCAGGAGTTTATCGAGAGCATCGAGGCGGACGTGCGCTGGCTGGGCTTCGATTGGGGCGAGCACCTTTACTTCGCCTCGGATCACTTCGAGCGGCTGTACGAATGGGCCGCGTACCTGATCGAGCACGGCAAGGCATACGTCGATGATCTCACGCAGGAGGAGATCCGCGCGCACCGTGGGACGCTGACGGAGCCCGGCCGGAACAGTCCCTACCGCGAGCGGCCGATGCCTGAGAGCCTCGACCTCTTTCGCCGGATGCGGGCAGGCGAGTTCGCCGACGGGGCACGCGTGCTGCGGGCCAAGATCGACATGGCCTCCGGCAACATCAACCTGCGCGATCCAGTCCTCTACCGCATCCTCCATGCCCATCACCCGCGCACGGGCGATGTGTGGTGCATTTACCCCACGTACGATTTTGCCCATGGGCAGTCCGATGCCATCGAAGGCGTTACCCATTCGCTATGCACGCTCGAGTTCGAGGATCACCGCCCGCTTTACGATTGGCTCATCGACAACCTGCCAACGCCGATCCGGCCGTATCAGTACGAGTTCGCACGGCTCAACCTCTCTTACACCGTGCTGTCGAAGCGGCGGCTCACCGAGCTGGTGCAGGCGGGGTACGTGGCCGGCTGGGATGATCCGCGTATGCCGAGCCTGTCAGGCCTCCGTCGGCGCGGTGTGCCGCCCGAGGCGATCCGCCACTTCATCGGCCGCATCGGCGTAACCAAAAGCGACGCCGTGGTCGAGGCCGCGTCGCTGGACTACAGCATCCGCGAGCTCCTGAACCAGACCGCCCTGCGGCGCAGCGCCGTCCTCCGCCCGCTCAAGGTCGTCATCGAGAATTACGCGGAAGACGCGACCGAAGAGCTCGAAGCGGTCAACAACCCCGAGGATGCCAGCGCCGGCACCCGCATGGTGCCGTTCGGGCGCGAGATCTATATCGAGCGCGAGGACTTCATGGAGGACCCGCCGCGCAAGTTCTTTCGCCTGGCGCCCGGGCGCGAGGTCAGGCTGCGTTATGCCTACTTCATCACCTGCCAGGAGGTCATCAAGGATGCCGCCGGCGAGGTGAGCGAGCTGCGCTGCACCTACGATGCGGCGAGCCGCGGCGGCAAGTCACCCGACGGGCGCAAGGTTAAGGCGACGTTGCACTGGGTATCAGTCGCGCATGCCGTTCCGGCCGAGGTACGCCTCTACGACCCGCTATTCATGCGGCCTGATCCCGGGGCCGACGGTGACATGGCCGCTAATCTCAACCCCGAGTCGCTCACGGTCCTCGAGGGCTGTCGGCTTGAGCCCAGCCTCGCCGAGGCGCGGCCCGGCGAGACGGTGCAGTTCGAACGGCTCGGCTACTTCTGCCTCGACCTCGACTCGAGGCCCGACCACCCAGTCTTCAACCGCACAATCGCACTGCGCGATACCTGGGCCAAGGCTGCCGCCAAGAGTTAGACGTCGTTACGGGTCAGATCGTGTTGGTACGCATCGCCTCGCCCAGATAATCGGCCTGGCGGATGGCGAGCGCGACGATGGTCAGCGTCGGGTTGCCGCTGCCCGAGGTCGTGAACTGGCTGCCGTCGGAGACGAACAGATTGGGGATATCGTAGGTCTGGCCCCAGCCGTTGCATACCCCATCGCGCGGACTCTTGCTCATGCGGCTCGTGCCCATGTTGTGGGAGCCCGGCATCGGCGGACACTCAATGACCCGGCTCGCCCCGGCTGCCAACTGAATCTCGGTCGCGGCGCACATGGCGTGGTTGCGCATGGCGACGTCGTTGGGATGGTCGTCGATAGTGATGAGGGGGACCGGTAGACCGTACTGATCGCGCTCGCTCGGGTGCAGGCCAACCGAGTTGCCGGCCATCGGCATGTCCTCGCCATTGGCGAAGATACCGGCGACGTAGTTATAGGCCTCGACATCGGCGGCGAACGCGCTGCCCCAGGCGCCCGGCGCGGTAAAGGCAGCGTACAGGGGAAGGCCGAGCGCCATGGCGCCGAGGATGTAGCCGCCGGCAAAACCGCGTGCGCCCGCGTGCGCGCGATGGTCCTCGACGACCCCGGCGCAGGTGGTGCCACGATGGAAGTTCACCGGCTTGTCGTAGACGCCGTAGCCGTAGCCGACGGTGTGGCGAGTGTAGTACCTGCCGACGTAACCGGAGGAGTTGGCAAGCCCGTCGGGGAAGACGTTGGAGGCCGAATTGAGGAGAAGCCGTGCACTCTCGATCGCGTTCCCCGCAATCGCGACGACTCGCGCCTTCTGCTGGTGTTGGGTTCCGTCCCGATCGGCGTAGACGACGCCGGTGACCCGGCCGTCCGGGCCGTGCTCCACGTGCAGCACCATGCAATTCGCGCGCACCTCCAGGTGTCCCGTCGCTTCGGCCTTCGGGATCTCGGAATAGAGAGTCGACCACTTGGCGCCAGAGCGGCAGCCCTGCATGCAAAAGCCAATCTGGTCGCAGGCGTTGCGGCCGTCGCGGGGGACGGAGTTCACGGCCATGTGGCCGGGGCAGATCTCGCGATAGCCGAGCCGGCGCGCGCCGGCAGCCATGAGCCGGAAGTTGTTGTTCGGCGGTAGTGGAGGGATGTCGTTGGTCCCGGTCACGCCGAGTTTGTCTTCGGCGCGGACGTAGTAGGGTTCGAGCTCCTCGAAGGGGAAGGGCCAGTCCATCAGGTCGGCGCCGTCGACGTCGCCATAGACCGAACGTGGGCGGAACTCGTCCGGCCGGCCGCGCAGCGCCACCGCGGCCCAGTGCACGGTCGAGCCGCCGACCGCTTTGACCACCAATGTCGGCGACGCGGGCCAGTCTCGCGCGATCCGGCCGCTGCCCTGAACGATGCGCTGGTCTTGCCAATTGAGCTTGGCCGCCATCGCGTATTCGTCGTTCTCGAAATCGGTGAGCTTGTAGCGCGGCCCGGCGTCAAGCATCACGACGTCGATGCCCTTTTCGCACAGCTCGTGGCCGAGGGTCCCGCCGCCGGCACCCGAGCCGATGACGACCACCACCGAATCGTCATCCTCGTCGAAAGTAACGGCGGCGATCTCGTCGTCGAACGCGTCGTCGCTCATCGGGCGTCTCTCCGTCCGGGCGTGACGCCTGCAGTATACGGTACCCGCTGGCTCGGCTGGACTCGCCCGATACGGTGCCCCACAGTGGCGCGCCCGAGCACGAGGCGGCGGGGCAGGGAGGGGTCGATGTCAGAGCTCACGGTCGCTCAAGTGATCGCCAAGACCATGAAGGCGTACGGTGCGACGCACCTATTCACCTTCACCGGCGCGCCCCAAGATCCGCTGATCCACGCCCACAACCACGAGGGCATCGAGGTCGTGTTGGGCCGCAGCGAGCGCTCGGTCCTGGCGATGGGCGATGCCTTCGCGCGCCTGACCGGCCAGCCGACCTTCGGCATCGTCCAATACGGTCCGGGCGCGACCTTTCTGCCCGCCTCGATCATCGATGCCTACTGGGCTAATAGTCCGCTGATCGCCATCAGCGGCACGACGACGACCGCTACCCGCCATCGCCTGGAGTACCAGGAGGTCGAACAACTGCCGATGTTTCCGCCGATGACCAAATGGGCCGGCAATCTGCCGCGGCCCGAGCGTATTGGCGATGTGTTGCGGACCGCGATTCGGGCCGCGGTCAGCGGTCGGCCTGGGCCGGTGTACCTCGGCATCCCGAGCGATTGGTTCGGCTTGAAGGCCGGGGAAGAGAACGATATCCGTGCCGAGCCTAACTGCCTCACCATTCCGGCGAGCCGCGCCGCGCCAGTGCCCGATGACGTGGAACGCGTGATCGCGGCGCTTTCCAGTGCCGCGCGCCCCGTCATCTATGCAGGCGGCGGGGTGCTTCTGGCCAGCGCCTGGGACGACCTCACGGCCCTCGCCGAAGCGGTCGGGGTACCGGTCGTCACCACGATGTCGGGCAAGGGTGGCATCGCCGATATCCATCCACTCGCGGTCGGCACCGCCGGCCGTTATTCGCGACGGGTCGCCAACGAGACGCTGGCGGCGTGCGATCTCTGCCTTGCCGTCGGCACCAGGCTCGGCTCGATGGAGACCGATGTTTTCCAGGTCCCGAGGCCGGGGACCCGCATCGTTCACATCGATGTCGATCCGGTGACGCTCGGGCGCACTTATGTTGAGGAAATATCGATTGCGGCGGATGCTGCCGTTACGCTCAGGATGCTGACCGATGCTGCCGCGGGCGCCAACCTCGCCGACCGCTGGCGCGATTGGACGGCGGGTGTACAGGCCAACCTCCGCGCTTGGCGGGAGCAAGTTGCCGGGATGGTGGGCGATGGGATGATCGAGGGCCGGATGAGCCCATACGCGGTGCTTGCGGTGTTGAATGAGCATCTCGGGGGCGATGACGTGATCGTGGCCGACACCGGTTATATGGCGGTGTGGACGGCGACGTTGCTCGACCAGAAGGAGGCTGGCCGCAACACATTGCGAGCGGCGGGCTCGCTCGGCTGGGCGTTTCCGGCGACGTTCGGCGCCAAGCTGGCGGCCGGGGCGTCGCGACGGGTCTTTGGTCTGACCGGCGATGGCGGCATCGGCTACCACCTCGCTGACCTTGAGACCGCGCGACGGCTCGGCACGCCGGCCGTCCAGATGGTGATGAACAATGGCGCGTTGGCGTTCGAATACCACGTTCAGAAGTACGTCCACGGCGAGATGTGTCCGGCCGCGACCGAGTTCATCGACATTGACTACGCGGAAGTGGCGCGCGCATTCGGCTGCTACGGCGAGCGGGTGACCGAACCGGGCGAGTTCGCTCCAGCGCTCCGGCGGGCCGAGGAATCGGGCTTGCCGGCCGTGCTCGATCTCGTCGTCAGTCGTGAGGCGATCCCACCGGTCACCCGGTACGAAGCGGCTGGGCTGCGGAAGGTGTGAGGCCATGAAGATTGCCGTCGTCGGTACCGGCGCGATGGGCTCGGTGTATGCCGGGCTTTTGCGCGCCGCCGGCCACGAGGTGTGGGCCATCGACATCTGGCGCGACCACGTCGGCGCCATTCGCTCTGGCGGTCTGCGAGTCAGCGGTGCCAGCGGCGATCGAACGGTGAACCTCTCGGCGACCACCGTGGCTGCCGAGGCGAGCGTGTGCGACCACGTGATCATTGCCACCAAGGCAATGGACGTGGAGGCGGCCGCCCACGATGCGGCGCCGTTGATCGGCACCGAGACGACGGTGGTGACCATCCAAAACGGCCTCGGCAGCGCCGACAAAGTGCGCCGGGTGCTCGGAGACCAACCGCCGGTAATCGGCGTGGTGGGCGGCTTCGGCGCGTCGATACGCGGGCCTGGCCACGCCCATCATCACGGTTGGCACCTCGTCCGCTTCGGCGAGATGGAGGGAGCGGTCACGCCCCGCGTCGAGAAGCTGGCCGAGGTGTGGCAGGGCGCAGGGTTCACGGTGAAGGCCTACGACGACATTGGCCGCATGATCTGGGAGAAGCTGATCTGCAACGCGTGCTTCAGTGGCACGTGTGCGGCGACCTGGTTGACGGTGGGCGAGGTCATGGCCAACGAGGACTCGTGGTCGGTGGCGCAGGCGCTCGCGCGTGAGGCCTATGCGGTAGCGGTGGCCAAGGGGATCGATCTCGATTTCGACGATCCCATCGCCCACGTCACCCAATTCGGCGGGGGGATTCCGGGCTCGCGCCCGTCGCTGCTGCTCGACCACCTGGCCAAGCAACCGGCTGAGATCGATGCCATCAATGGCGCGGTTGCGGCCGAGGGGCGCCGGCTGGGTGTGCCGACGCCGCACACCGACGTGATCGTCGCCCTTTTGAAAGTGCGCGAGGCCGGCTTTGCCGACGCCAGCAAAGTTGCCGCTCAGTAGCCGAGCGTCCGGTCGATCTGGTTGATCAGGCGCTCGCCGGCCAGGGCACGACGGATGTTCTCAGCCACCTGGGGCGCCGCGTCCTCGGCGAGGCCGATCGCCGCGATGTGCGGGGTCACAGTGATTCGCGGATGGGCCCAGAACGGATGGCCGGGTGGAAGCGGCTCCTCGGCGAACACGTCGAGCATCGCCCCGGCGATATGGCCGGATTCGACGGCGGCGAGGAGATCGTCCTCGACCACGTGACCGCCGCGCGCGAAGTTGATGACGAAAGCACCACTGGGCAGGGCGGCCAGGGCGCGGGCATCAATGATGCGGCGGGTTTGGGGTGTCAGCGGCAGGATGCAAACGAGCATCTGGGTCTCCGCCACCATCGCTAACAGGCCGGCCTCGCCGGCGAAGCAGCGAACATCCGGTAGCGATTTCTCGGTCCGGCTCCAGCCCAGGACGCGAAAACCGATCGTCTGGAGCTTCGCGGCGATATCGCGTCCGATGATTCCAAGTCCGAGAATGCCCACGGTTGTCCCGGCGGTATGGGGCGGTGCCTGAGGCACCCACCGTCCTGCCGCTTCATCCGCGGCGTATGCGGGCATTAGGCGGTGGTGGCGAAGCACCGAGAAGATGGCGTACTCGCTCATCTGTGCTGTCACGACGGGATCGACAATGCGCGCTATAGGGACATCGGGGAGCTCTGGATCGCTTGTCAGGTGTTCGATGCCCGCGCCCAAGGAGACGATTCCCTTGAGGTTCGGAAAATCCTTCAAACGGCCCGCTTCGAACTCCCACACCAGCGCCGCTTCGATACGATCGGCCTCGCCGATGTCGGGCCACACGCGAAGCTCAATCGGCGGGAACGCACGGCGCAGGGCCTTGCCCCAGGCAACCGGGTCGTCGTTCGAGGAGCCGAAGAGGACCTGGACGTTCGATTCGGCCACCGTGCTCGACTCCTGTTCAGCGCGCGCCGGAGATGTCGATTAGCGTGCCGGTGACATAGGAAGCGCGCTCCGACAGCAGCCAGAGCACGGCCTCCGCCACTTCGTCCGGTTCGCCGTACCGCTTCATCGGTATGGTCGGAGCAATCTCCTCGACCCCGTCGGGCAGGCCGGCGCGAACGCGGATCTCGCTGTGGATCATGCCCGGGCGCACCGCATTGACGCGAATGCCTTGGTCGGCGACCTCTCTGGCAAGACCGATGGTGAGGGTATCGACCGCGCCCTTGGACGCCGCGTAGTGCACATAGAGCCCGGGGCTGCCGATGCGCGAGGCAACGGATGCGACATTGACGATCGCCCCACCTGCGCCGCCAGTGGCAGTAGACATACGCCGCACGGCCTCGCGCGAGCACACGAAATAGCTCGTCACGTTGGCGGTCATGACGGCGTCGATCTCGGCTGCCGACAGGTCCGCGACCTTACTGGGGCGTCCCAGGGTGCCGGCATTGTTGACAAGGGCATCCAGCGGGCCGAGCTCCCGGTCGACCGCCTCGAACAGGCGAACGACGTCGGCCTCGATACGGGTATCGGCTTGAACTGCGATGGCGCGGCGCCCGGCCGCGTGGATCGACTGCACGACCTCTTCGGCGCGGTCACGGCTGGCGAGATAGTTGACGCAAATGTCGTAGCCGTCATCTGCAGCACGGCGCGCACACGCGGCACCGATGCCGCGGCTTGCGCCGGTGACGACCGCGATCCGGCTCAACCCGGCTGCGACGATCTCGCCTCGGCCGAGAGGCCCACCGCCGCGGTGGCGCCGGTCGCCATTGTAATGGCCTGGGGCCGGCCGAACGGCCAAGGATATAGAATTTCCCGGTTGCGGGTCAGCCCGGTCGGCCGGTAGATCAGCACCAACAGCATGATTACCGCGAGGGCAATCTCCTGCCCGCCCGATGGCAGTTGCACCATGGTGGCGCCGAGTTCAACCCCGGACTCGAACCGGCGCAGAATCTCGATCACCGTCGACAGTACGACGACGCCGATCACGGCGCCCGACAGGCTGTTCATGCCGCCCACCACCAGCATCGCCAACGTCAGGAAGGTCATGTCGAGGTAGAACATGTTGGTCGAGAGACCACCGAGGAAGTGCGCGTACAGGGCGCCGCCGACGCCAACAAAAAAGCCGCTGAGCACGAAGGCGATGAGGCGGACGCGGTAGATGTTGATGCCGGCGGCCTTTGCCGCAAACTCATCTTCACGCGCCGCGACTGCGGCGAACCCGAAGCGCGAGATCTGGAACATGTAGGCGGCCGCAATGGCAACCAATGCCCAAGACAGCGCTACCCACATGCTGACATAGGTCGGCAGCCCGAAAATCGAGCTGCGGCCCAACGTCACCGAATCCCACGCGCTGTAGCCGACATAGATGATCATGAGCACGCCGAACATGGCGATGGCCGGGGCGATGCCGCTCAGTCGCATCAGCGCGCTGCCAATCACCAGGGCGAAGATAGCGGCCGCCAGCCCCGCTATCACCGCCGCCGGCAGGTTGGGCACCTGGGTTTCGATGATGAAGTCGGGCAGGCCGTGCATCAGCGAGCCCTTCACCGGCGGACAGCAGGTGAGCCACGCTGCCATGTAGGCGCCGACCGCCATGAACGAGATGTGGCCGAACGAGACGATGCCTGAGTTGCCGATAAAAATATAGAGCCCGATCACCACCACCATCTTCACCAATGCCTCCACGGCCGCGAGCTTGATGATGCTGATGCCGATGAGCTCGATGATGATGGCGATGCCGATAAGGAGGACCGCTAGCGCCAAGGCAGGCCAAGCACGTCGGAGAAGCGTGTGGGCGTCCATCTAGACCCGCTCAGCCGTGATCCGGCCGGCGATCAAGCCTTCGGGCCGGAACAGCAGGATAAGGACGACGACGGCGAACGCGAAGGCATCGCGCGCTTCCTTGATGTCGTCGGGCAGCACCACTTGCAGGAAGATGGTGACGGCGCCGAGCAAGAAGCCGCCCAGCGCCGCGCCGACCAGGCTGCCCATACCGCCGATGATGGTGGCGACGAACGCGAAGATCACGATCGGCACACCCATGCGGTAGAACAGGTAGCCCTGCCGCGCCACCATGAACAGCGCGATCACGCCAGCCAGCAGGCCGCTAATGGCGAACGCCATGGCGATCACGCGATCGGCCTTGACCCCGAGCAGGCGCGCCATCACAAAATCCTCCGCCGAGGCGCGCATCTGTGTGCCATAGGTCGTTCGCTTCATAAACAACGCCAGGCCGACGAGGAGGGCGATCGTGGTGCCGATGGTTACGAATTCAAGCGCCGCGGTGCGGATGCCGAAAATCTCGACGGCCTCGCCCAGCCCGGACCAGATGTTTATGGTTTTCGGGCGACTCGTGTAGACCAACAGCACTGTGTTCTGCAGGAAGAAGCTGACGGCGAAAGAGCCGATCAACAGGACGGCCGGGTGGGCATTGCGCATTGGACGGAAGACCACAGCCTCCGTCACCAGTGCGAGTATCATTACGATTATGATGACAGCAGCGACCATGAACGGCGTCCACCATGTGCCGATGAAGGCGGTGGCGATGGCGGCCGACGAGGGCACGATCAACGAATAGGCGCCAATGGTCATGAAGTCGCCATGGGCGAAGTTGATCAGCCTCATGATCCCGAAGATCAGGCCGATCCCGAGCGCGGCGAGCGCGTACAGGCTGCCGAGGCTGATCGCATCGACCATGACCTGAAAAACCGCGCTCATTGCCCCGGCGCACCCCCCTATCTCGGCTTCTACTTTAGCTGTCGCTCGGCCGAGACCGGGACCGCCGTTCTTTCATGCGCCGTGAGAACGGCTCAGACTATAGTGTGTGCGCCAGCCGTCGCAAACCCGCCCGTTTGAACGCCGAATCCGATAGCGGCTCCGTCTAGCCACGGTCCCGGGTACCGCTGTTGACCAGGGCCAGGCCGATGAACATGAGAACCAGAGCGGCCCAAATCCACAGGCTGTGGGTCTCGCCGAAGACAACCATGCCCCAGACGATGCCCGAGAGTACTGCCACGTAATTGAACTGCGAGAAGAACACAGCACCGGCTCGGCGCACGATCTCGAAGAAGAGGATGAAGTTGACCGAGCTGATCAGGATAACGATCAACAGAGCTTGGTTGGCGGCGGCCGGTGCCTCGAAGAGATAGCCTTGACCGGTGATGAGCATGATCGGGAACAACACCACCGCAGCGGCGAGCGTCATGCCGCATGCCATCGAGACTGACGAGGTTGCTGGCGGACGGAAACGCTCGGTGACGACGTTGGAGAGAGCCGATGAGGCCGGCGCGATCAGTGCGATCAGCACCCATGTGGCCATGTCCGGCGATGGCAGGCTGGTCTCGGGCAGTACCACCAGCAATACGCCGACGATACCGAGCGACAGGCCGGCGATGCTCATCCAGCGCAAGCGCTCTGTTCCAAAGGCGAGCGCGACCACATAGGTGCTTGCTGGGATGAGCGTGATGACCAACGTGACGACGCCGGCCGGCAGCTCGGGCGCGACATAGGCCAGAACCGCGAACGGCAGGGCCAGGGCCAGCACGCCGATGGCGAAATACACGCGGATGTGAGCAAACGTCAGGCCCGGCGCGCGGCCGACAAGAAGAGAGACCACGAGCAAGATCATGCCGGCGGCGAACGAATTCCAGAAGGCGTAGCCGAGCGTCGGGATGCCGTTGGTGGTGGCGATCTTGTTGACCGTGAAGATGGCGCCGTAGACCGTGCCCTGGGTTACCAGCATCACGAGGGGCAGCGTTCGCGAGGCTGTTCGACCCTCGACCGGTGGGTTCACCGCGGGCCCATCATGTTACCGGCGATGGTGAGCGCTTAGCGCGGTGGCAGTCCGAGGATGTCGCGCGCTTCTACCGGGCTCGCCACCGAAGTCCCAAGTAGCTCGACAAGCCGCTTGGCCTTCTCGACGAGCGCCGCATTCGACGGTGCGAGCACGCCCCGTTCCAGATAGAGATTATCCTCGAGGCCGACCCGGACGTGCCCCCCCAACAGGACCGACTGCGCGGCGATGCGGAACGAATCGCGGCCAATGCCGAACGCGGCCCAATGAGCATCGGTGGGCAGGAGATCGCTCATGAACTTCACGGCCGCTGGGGTCGCCGGCGTACCCCATTCGATGCCGAGGCACAGCTGGAAGAACGGGGGCGAGTGAACATAGCCGGTGTCGATCATCTCGCGGGCCAGTAGCAGGTGGCCGGGCTCAAACACTTCGAGTTCGGGTTTGACCCCGGCATCACGGATGGATTCGGCCATTATGCGCAGGTGGTGTGGTGCGTTCATGAACACGCTGTCGCTGCGCAGACCGCCAGAGTTCATGGTCGCGACGTCGAGGCTGCAGATCTCGGGCTTGAGCTCGACCACGTGCTTCACCCGCTCGTGCGGAGAGACCAGCCAGGTCCCTTCGCCGGGCTCGAGTGGGTTTTCGACGCCCGGCTTGAGGCGACCTCCCGGTCCGGTCGTCAGGTTGAGAACGACGTCGGTGTTGCTGGCGCGGATGCGCTCAGCCGCCTCGCGATAATAGCGGCCGTCCATGCTTGCCTTGCCGGTCTCCGGCTCGCGCACGTGAACATGGACGATCGCCGCGCCTGCCTGCGCTGCCTCGATCGCCGAGCGCGCTATGTCCTCGGGCGTTACCGGTACCGCCGGGTTCTTCTCAGCGGTGTCGGCCGAGCCGGTGACCGCGCAGGTGATGATGACCTTCTGACTCATGGCTGCCTGCCGCGTGAGTGCCTGGCCGCCTACTCGGCGGCGAGGCCTTGCTGCTTCAGCACCCCGAGACCATTCCGGGCGGCCTCAACCAGCCGGTCGACGTCCTCCTCGGTGTGTGCGGTCGAGGTGTTGCCGAGCCCGTAGTACGACATGAAGATGCCGTGGTTGAGGAAATATCGGTGAAGCTGGGTCATCAGCTCCGATTCCTCGGCCGTCATCATCATGTTGCGATAGCCGGCACCTTTCTTCTCCACCAGGAACAGACGGAACAGCGATCCCTGGCCGCTCACCATGCCGGGGACACCGGCGGCATCCAGCGCATCGCGTAGGCCGGCCCGAGCGCGCTCGCCGAGGGCATCGATCCGCTCATAGGCCTCGGGTGTCAGCATCTCAAGCGCCGTGTGGCCCGCCGTCATCGTCACCGGATTGGCGTTGAAGGTTCCGGCGTGCGGCACCGGCGGCTTCCCTGCGCTCGGGTCGAACACGGACATGACCTCGGCACTACCGGCGACCGCACCGACGGGGTAGCCGCAGCCGATGACTTTACCGAGGGCCGTGAGATCGGGCTGACAGTCGAACGCGCCTTGGGCCCCGTGGTAACCGAGGCGAAAGCTGATGACCTCGTCGAAGATGAGAACGATGCCGTGCTCGCGCGTGAAGTCGCGGATAAAGCCAAGGAACTCCGGCGAGGCGGGGCGCAACCCACACTGGTTGGACATTGGATCAATCAAGACCGCCGCGAGCGCATCAGCTTGCGGCGTCAAGATGCTCTTAGCGCGTTCGACGTCGTTGTAGGGCATGACCACGACCTCGTCGCGGACGCCGTCGGGCGTGCCCTTCGACGGCGGTATCGAGTTGGGTGCGTCCTCATCTCCCCAATCTTTGGGTGCTACGCCCTGGCTAATCTCGGCGTAGTCGTAAGAGCCGTGATAGGCGCCTTCGCACTTGGCGATCTTGGAGCGCCCCGTGTAGCCGCGCGCCGCCTTGATCGCCATCATCACGCCTTCGGTGCCGGAATTGGCAAATCGCGTCTGCTCGACCGAAGGCAGGCGCTCGGCGATGAGCTCGGCGAGGCGGATCTCGGACTCAGTCGGTGCCGAGAAACAGGTGCCACGGCTGATCTGCTTCGTCACTGCCTCGACGATCTGCGGGTGCGCATGGCCGTGGATCAGCGATGTGTAGTTGTTGACGAAATCGATCCGTTCGACCCCGTCAGCGTCGGTAATACGGCTGCCCTGACCCGATGCCGCATAAATTGGATAGGGATTCAGGTACACCGATGTGCGCGAGTTGCCACCGGGGAGGACCTTGCGGGCACGCTGATAGAGCTTCGCCGAGGTCGAATTGTCGTCCGGATACATGATCGGTTCCTTTTCTGGACGGCTCAGTCCGGCTCTTGCCTGTTTAGCACAGCGCTGCCAGACCGCCTAGGTTGTGCCCGATGACGGACCAAAGTAACCGCGCCGCTGGTCACGCTCGATCAGCGCGGCGTCGCGTTCCTTGGGATCGCCGTAGCCGCCACCGCCGGGGGTGCGTACCTGGACGGTATCGCCCGCCTTGAGTTCGAAGCCCTCGCCCTTGGACTCGTGCTCGGGGCGGATCACCTCGCCGTTGCGTCGGATCTCGATGACGTTGGTCGCGCCTTCGCTACCGCCCAATAGGCCGTGTGGCCCGGTCCGCCCATGATCCATCATGAATGAGGCCTTGCCGTCGCCACGAAGCAGCCGAACGCGGTAATCGACGCCAAAACCGCCGCGGAAACGGCCGGCGCCGGCCGAGCCTTCCCGCAGCGCGTACTCTTCAAACAGCACGGGGTAGTGCTGCTCGAGGATTTCTGCCGGTTGGGTTTTCGAGATGCCCACAGGTGACGTGCCGTTGGTGAGCCCGTCGGAGCCTTCGTAGCCGCCGTAGCCGCCGCCGCTGAATATGTACATGACGTAGGCCCGGTTGAGGGCCGGGTCGACGCCGCCCAGGCTGAAGTTGCCGCTGGTGCCGGCGGGCGCGGCGAACACGCGATCGGGAATGGCTTTGCCCATCGCGCCGAAGACCACTTCCATGATGCGCTGCGCGGTTTCAGCGGCGCAGCCTGCCACCGGCCGCGGATACTCGGCATAGAGGAAGGTTCCCCGGGGTTTGTCGAGGTGCAGCGGCTTGAAGCAGCCGGAGTTGATCGGCACATCCGGGAAGATGTGTTTGATACCGCAGTACACCGAGGCCTGGGTGGTGGCCCATACCGAGTTGAGCGGTCCGCGACAGGCTGGACTGCTCTTGGAGAGATCGAAGTAGATGTCGGAGCCTTCGACCCGCATCTCTAACTCGACCCGCAACAGACCGGGATCCACACCGTCGCTATCGATGAAGCTATGGAAACCATATGTGCCGTCAGGGATCGACTCGATGTGAGCCCGCATCAGTCGCTCCGAGCGTTGATTGAGCTCGGCGATCACGGCAGACACCGTCTCCTCGCCATACTTGTCCAAGAGCGCGGTGAGGCGGCGATCGCCGACGGTGATCGCTCCCACCTGCGCCCGGATGTCTCCGACCCGTTCGTCAGGCACACGGATGTTGTGGAGGACGATGTCCACGATGTCTTGGTTGAGCTCGCCGCGGCTGTAGAGCTTCACCGGCGGCAGGCGCAGGCCTTCCTGTTGGATCTCGGTGGCCGCGCTGTTGAAGCCGCCGGGCACACTGCCGCCGGTGTCGGGCCAATGACCTGTGTTCGACAGATACGACCAGAGCTTCCCCTTGTAATAGAACGGTTTCACCAACTTCACGTCCATCAAGTGGGTGCCGCCGAAGTACGGGTCGTTGACCATGATCACGTCGCCCTGCTCGATGTCCTGACGGTGTTGGATCACGGATTGGGTGGTTGACTGCATGACGCCGAGGAAGATCGGCAATCCGAGCTCGCCTTGGGCGACGATCTCGCCGTTGTTCTTATCGTAGATGCCGTTGGAGCGGTCGAAGGCCTCTGAAATGATTGGCGAAAACGATGTCTTCTGATGGACCATGTCCATCTCGCTCGCCACCTGCTGCAAGCCGCTGTGGATGACGGCGAGCGTCACCGGGTCGATCTCTTTGTCATGCCGGCTCTCGGCGGTAGCGGTCTCCGCGGGACTCACCGGAATCACCAGGTTGCCGAAACGATCGACCTCGGCGACTGAGCCCGGCTCGATCAGTATCGTCGTGTCATACTGCTCGACGATCGCCGGGCCGGCCAGCTTCGCTCCCGGCGGCAGCTGTTCGCGCCGATAGATTCCGGTATCGAGCCACTCACCGTCGAAGTAAGCCTTGCGTGTGCCGGTCAGCGCGTCCTCGATCGTCGTGTTCACCGTGGAGGCCGCAAAGCTGAAGTCAACCGTGGGCCGCCGCCCGATGACCGTGGTCCGCAGCGTCGCCAGCACGGCCACCATCTCCGGCAGGTCAATGCCAAAGCGGACGCGATAGTGATCGAGGAAATCGGCCAGCACCCGCTCGTGTTCGAAGCCGGGGCTCTCCAGCGGAATACGCATGACGTGGCTTTGCCCCTGGAACAGCAGATCGGCCTCGTGCGTGACCTCGATCGCCGTCACCTCGACGCCTTCGCTGGCGATCAGATCGCGGCCCTCCTGCGCCTGTTGCTGCAGGACGTCGTCGGCGGCCGTACCGAAAATCTCGGCAAGCGGTCGGTGGAGGGTTTGGACGAAGTCGTGGCGCACGTCGGCGAGCACGCAACCCATCGCTGAGGTAATGCCCGGGAACCGCGGTACCAGCACGTGCGGCACACCGAGCTCGCGGGCGATGGCCGAGGCGTGTAGGGGGCCTGCGCCACCAAAGGCGAAGACCACGAACTCGCGTGGATCGTGGCCTTTCTCGATCGAGATCATTCGGGTCGCGTTGGCCATCCCATTGTTGGCGACCGAGATGATGGCGGCCGCGGCCTCGATCGCATCGAGGCCGAGCGGCTGCCCGATTTTCTCCGCAATCGCGGCGCGCACCTGCTCGACATCGCCGGCCGTGGTAACGCCGGCCAGTGCTGTCGGATCGAGGCGGCCAAGAAGAAGGTTGGCATCCGTGACGGTGGGTTCGCTGCCACCCCGGCCGTAGCAGATAGGTCCGGGATCGGCACCGGCGCTCTCAGGGCCAACCTGCAAGATCCCGCCCTTGTCGATCTTCGCGATGCTGCCGCCGCCCGCGCCGATGGTATGGATGTCGACCATCGGGATGCGGACGGGGACGGCGTAGGTGATGTCCTTCTCGGTGGTGACCGCCGGCACGCCGTCCTTGACGACGGCGATGTCAAAGCTGGTGCCGCCCATGTCGCAGCTGATGACGTTGCTGAATCCGGCCAAGGCGGCGGCCTTGGCGGCGGCAATGGCGCCGGCAGCGGGGCCTGACATGACCGTGTGTGCGGCATAATCCCCGGCCAGCGACGACGACATCATGCCGCCGTTGCCCTGCATGACCAGGAGGTCGCGGGGGTAGCTCTTGGCCGCCAGCTGGTCGCGCAGGCTGGCCATGTAACGCGAAATGACTGGCTGGATGTAGCCATTGACCGCGGCGGTGCTGCCGCGTTCGAACTCGCGCACCTCGCGCAGGACTCGCGAGCCCAGCGTGATGTGCTCGTTCGGCCATAGCTCCCGGGCAATCTCGGCGCAGCGGTCCTCGTGCGCGGAGTTCAGGTAGGAATGGATGAAGTGGATGACGAGCGCCTCAGCGCCGCCGGCAATAAGCTTGGCGATTTCGGTGCGCACCACGTCCTCATCGAGGGGTACCACCACATTACCGTCGGCATCGATTCGCTCCGGGACCTCGGTGCGGAGCTCGCGCGAAATGATCGCCTCGAAGTTACCCCACAGGCCCCAGGGCGTGGGGCGGGTGCGCCGTCCGAGCTCGATCGTGTCGCGAAACCCCAGGGTGGTGATCAGGCCGCACGTTGCGCCCTTGCGCTCGAGGATGGCGTTGGTGGCCACGGTCGTCCCGTGCACCACCGCATCGACGGTTTCGAGCGGGATGTCGAGCGCACCAACGGCTGCCATGAAGCCGATCGCTTGGTCGTCGGGGGTGGTTGGGACCTTGGCGGTGCGGAAGGTGTTGTTGGTCGTGTCGACCATGAGGAGGTCGGTGAAGGTTCCACCGACATCGATACCGAGCGTCAGTTGCGACATGCTCTTCCTCGTGCGCCAGCGACCGCGATCCTGCGGCCCCAAATACGCTACCCGGCGGGGCCCGCGCTCCGGCCAAAAAAGAGAAACCCCGCGCTCCGCTGTATACCCAGCGGGACGCGGGGTTGAGATATGGCGTTCAACCGTGACTACGGCAGTCTGTAATCGATCGGCGGAATGTTCTTATTCTGGTATGCCGTTATCGCACTGAACTTCCCGTTCTGAATCTGCATCACCATGATCGTACGATTGAGCTGGATATGCGTCGTCTCGTTGAACGTGGTGAGACCAGCAAGAAGATCCTCGTTGTCGAACTTTTCGAGTTCGGCGATCACAGTTTGAGTATCGAAGGTCCCGGCCCTCTCGACGGCCAGCGCCCACGACTCGATCAGGCTGTAACCCGGCAGCGCGAAGCAGGTCTCGGGTCGGCCACCGAACTTCGCGGTGTAGGCCTCGAGCCACGCACGCACCTTCGGCCTTGGATCATCGCCAAAGATCGAGCAATAGCCCATGTAGTAGATGTCGCTGGCATCGGGCACCGCATCGATCCAATAGTCGCCGTCAAGCGAATCCACGGTCACGATTGGGGTGTCGATTCCGGCGGCCCGAAGCTGGCGGATTGCCGCTGGAAAGCCCGGAACATGTGACGAGATCCACAGGAAGTCGGGCTGCTCCGGCAGGGCCTTGATCTTGCTTATTTGCGCTGAGATAGAAGGATCGTCGTTGAGGAACGTGTCGTGCCCGAGGATCTTGGTGCCGGCCAAGTCGTTCCACGCCATGATGAAGTAGCTGTGCGAGGCCTTGTGGAACTCGGTGATCGTGTCGAGAAGCGTGTAGGACGTGCGATAGCCCTTTTCGTGATACGCCCACTCAGCCATCGCGAAGGCTTGGTTGCCGGCTCCCGACGATGCCGTGAAGGCACCGCGGCCGAGGCCCTGCGGGCCCATTTTCGGATCACCCGCGCAAACCGAGTAAGCCAGCATGTCGTTCTCGATTGCGACCAGAGCGGCCGGTGCCCCCTCGTCGTAATCGCAGGCGACGATCATCATCTGCACGCCTTCGCCGACCAGCTCGTGCGCCTTGCGTGCGGTCAGCGCCCGGTCGGTCTTGGCATCGCCCACGATGACCTTGAGCTGCTTGCCGAGTACACCGCCTTTGGCGTTGATATCCTCGACGGCGAGTAGCGCCGACTGATAGGGCGGGATGTCATACGGCGCCATGTAACCGCTGAATGACACTACCGCGCCGATGAGATATTCGTGGCCGTCCGCAGCCGCCGGCTCACTGTCAAGTCCAGCCGTGAGCAGCAGTGCGCCCGCGGCCAATCCTGTGACATACCTATGCATCGTCAACCTCCCTAATTTGTTGTTGGAAATCCGCTCACACCATTGTTGGGGGCGGCGCAGGATCGCAGTCCCGGCAACGTTGGTCAAGGAGGCGACGTTCAGTAGGCGACCGTGTAATTGCCGTGCGCGTCCGTGGTCGCAACCATGTCTGGCATGAGGTAGATGGTGGTTGTCTCTTCCTCGATGACGGCCGGTCCCTCAACCCGCGCGCCGC
Organism: Alphaproteobacteria bacterium; assembly: GCA_965248765.1. Lineage (GTDB taxonomy): Bacteria > Pseudomonadota > Alphaproteobacteria > VGEJ01 > VGEJ01 > CBDFKF01. The sequence goes on along the minus strand of CBDFKF010000004.1, from coordinate 795,380 downwards.
ACCCCAGCGCATTGCCGTCGAAGATCGGCAGCTCAACGAGACCGCCGCGTTCGTAGACGAACACCGGCCGCGTGGTCTTGGGCTCGGGCGTACCGGCTTGATCGGGGCGGGCCGGCTCGTCGGTCTCGCCGTCTTGGCCGACCTCGCCGATCGCCCGCACCTTCCACACCACGAACTCGACCGGGTCGCTCTCGTCCTTGATCGTGTAGATGCGCTCGTGCATCTGATGGAAGTCGGCGACGAGCTGGGGAAGATCGTTGGCCGCGAGCGCCCCGTTCGCAACGGTGAACGGCACGTCGATCTCCCAAGATTGGAATTCGTAGCGCCCGGCGAACACGTACTCGATACGGCGCCGCTCGGGCGGGATTCGCGAATGCTCGAGAAAGGCGAGACCGCGGTCGCGCAGCCTGGCCAGGATCGCGTTCACGCGATCAAGCGCGAAGTCGCTGCCGGTGGTTTGCAGCGTCGCCGATTCCTCCCAGCGGATATCCGAAATGAGCCCGCCGTAGGCGCTCAAGCCGGCGGCGAACTTCGGCACCATGAAGCGCTTCATTCCGAGCTCGCTGGCGATCGCCGAGATGTGGCACCCCGTGCCGCCGCCGCCGGAGATCAGGTGGCTGTCGCGCGGGTTGATTCCATCTTTGACCGTGATGTCCTCGATCGCGGTGATCATGTTGTGGTTGCAGGTGGTGTAGATGGTGTAGGCCGCCTCCGTCGCGCCGATGCCAAGCTTCTTGGCGACCGGCTCGATGGCCCGCTCAGCGGCAGCGCGGTCGAGCTTGAAGCGCCCGCCGAGGAAATAGTCGGGATCGATGAGCCCCAGGACGACGTTGGCATCGGTGACCGTGGCCTCGGTGCCGCCGGTGCTGTAGCAGGCCGGCCCGGGCCGGGCCCCGGCGCTCTGCGGCCCAACGCGGATCAGGCCGCCGACATCGACCCACGCGATCGACCCGCCGCCCGCGCCGATCGAGCGCACGTCGACCTTGGGGATGCCGAGCATGTCATCGCCGATCATCGCCTCCGGCGTGACGATCAGTTGCCCATCGCGGATGGCCGAGACATCAAACGTCGTTCCACCCATATCAACCACGACGACGTCGGGATCGGGCGTCAGGTTCTGAGCGGCGATCGGTGCCAGCGTCGGGCCCGACATCACGCTGTAAATAGGTTTCTGGATGATCGCATCGGGCGGCATCATGCCGCCGGTGCAGTTGGCGAGCAGGAACCGCTCCGGCGCAAAGCCCTCATTGCTCAGCGCATCCAAGAGCGAGCTGACATAAGAGCTCACGATCGGATAGAGCGAGGCATCGATAACCGCCGAGGCCGCGCGACGGTACTCGCGTGGAATCGGGTTGAGCTCATGGCTGAGGGTGATTGGGATATCCGGCCACGCTTCGCGGATAATCTCGCGGACCCGACTCTCGTGCACACCGTTAACGTTGGCCCACAATAGGCACACCGCGATCGCTTCCAGGTCGAGCTTGCGGAACCGATCAATGGCCCCCCTCACGTCATCATCGCAGAGCGGCACGATCTCCTTGCCCTCGAAATCGATGCGGCCATCGACCTCATGGGTGCGCACGCGCGGAACCAGCGGCTCGGGATAATCGAGCTGGAAGTCGAAGCACCTTTTGCGCGGGGCCTCGCGGTACAGGAGGATATCCGGATGCCCTTTGTTGCAAACCAGCCCGACGCTGGCGACCTTGTTCTCGACCAGGGCATTCGTTGCCACGGTCGTGCCGTGGACAATGCGATCGCAGTCGCCGAGAAACGCTGCCAAATCCATGGCGTAGTGTTCGGCCGCGAGGGCGAGCACGTTCATGAAGCCGCGCTCGAACTCGCCCGGAGTCGAGGCCGACTTGAAAATGTCGAGGCCCTTGCCGTGATCGGCGACGACGCAGTCGGTGAAAGTGCCGCCGATGTCGATGCAAACGCTGTAGCTCATTGTGAACCTCGTAGGGCGGCGGTGCGCTCAGCATCGACCGCCACTTCGTAGCCGTTCGCCTCGGTGCTCAGCGCAACTTGGTAGACCGTCTCGGCGTGGGCTTTGGAGAGCCAGCCACGATTGACCGAGGCGGCGATCCGGTCGGGGTCGCGCAAATGGGGATCGCCATACCCACCACCGCCGCCGGACCGAAAGCCGATCGCTTCGCCGGGCTTGCAGATCTCCTGGTGGAACGAGGGCAGCGTTTCCCACTCGCCGCCGATGTGTCTCTTCTGGTTTACCGATGGCGCCGCATCGCCGCCGTCGAGCACGCCCTTTGCCGGCGTCTCATCGCCGTCGCTGCAATAGATCACCGACATATCATCGTGCGTCGGCCGGTAGACCCCCCACATCGCCGGCGCGCCATCCCATTGCCCTGATCCCAGGCTGTCGACGGCTGCCTTACGCTCCTCGACGATCATCGGGAACATGCTTTCATCGATCTCGATCGAGTCCAGTTTGAGCATCCCGCTGGTGTCGGCATCGTTGTAGGTGAGCCAGCCGTCGTAGCCGTGGAGGCCGGGCCCGCCTGAGTAGCCGATGAACATCTGGTTGATATACGGGCGGTCGCCCTTGTTCGAATCGACACCGGAGACCACCGCGATCCCCGCCGCCTGCATCGCTCCGCCCTCGGCAATGCCGAATGGCTGCCCCATCCGGGAAAAAGAGCATTGGACGGCATTGATTAGGCGATCGTTGACGTTGGTGGTGGCGACCGAAGTGCCGACCGGATACCGCGGGCGCCCGACTACGCAGCCGTCACGGAGCAGCACCCGGATACGACTCGCGCTGCCATCGTTATGCGGGATCGAGGGATCGAGGTTGACATAAACGCCGATCCGGCACGAGCCGGTGGCGGTCGCTTCGCTCAGGTTGATACCGCCGGGCACACAGTCGATGTTGTCGCGCGCATCGACCGTGATCAGGCCTTCGTCGGGATCGACGGTCACCTTCACCTTGACCGGCACGCCGTCGTCGGCGACGCCGGGGACCGGGTCATGGCGTGTCTCATACTCATAGACACCGCCGGGCAGCTCGCCGATCGCGGCAATGGCACGGCGCTTGCCGTAGTCCATCCACTCCTCGATGAACGCTTCGATCGTCTCGCGGCCGTACTTGGCCACGAGCTCTTTCAGGCGTCGCTCGCCGACGCGGCAAGCGCCTGCCTGGGCTCGGTAGTCGCCGTACCACAGGTTGCTCGCCCGGATCTTCATGGTCGCGATGCGCACGACGTCGAGCTTGTCTTCACGGTTCTCTTGTACCCGCACGCAGGGGAAATGCAGCCCTTCTTCGTAGATGGTCGCGGCAAACGGCAGGTACGTTGTCGGCAACGGTGCGCCCATGTCGGCGTGATGGCAGCGGGCGAGGGCCCAGAACATCGGCACGCCCTCGTAATAGACCGGGACGATGACATCGAGATCGGCGTGGTGGGTGGCTCCCATGTACGGGCAATTGTTGAAGAAACCATCGCCCTCGGAGATATCGTCGAAGCTCTTGGTGACGTTGCTGGTGCTCAGCTCGAGTGCGGTGATGTGGATGGGCAGGCCATCCTCGACGCTGATGAGCCGGTGATCGAACGTGAGCAGGCCGACCGAGAAATCGCGGCCGTTCTTGATAATGGCCGAGCGCGAAGCCTTGAGGATCGTATTCGTCATCTCTCGCATGATCGCCTCGAAGCGACTCGAGAGCACGGCGACAAGGAATGGGTCTATTCGAGGGCCGGCCTCGGCCCGCGCGGCAGCTGTGTCCATGGCGGAGTAGCTCGCTAGTTCAGCGGTGGGAAAGGTACTGTATTTGCGGTGGCCGGATGAGGCAACGAGTCAGGATACGTTGCTGCCGGACCGCACAGCCCGCAGGGCGGTGGTGCGCTCCGCATCGACCTCGACCTCGTAGTCGTTGGCGGTAGGCTTGACGACGACGCCGTAGACCTTCTCGGCGTGCACCGCCGTCATCCAGCTGCGGTTAACAGAGCGTGCGACGCGCTCGGGGTCTCTGAGCAGCGGATCGCCATAGCCGCCGCCGCCGCCGGTGACGAAGCGGATAGCCTGAGTCGGCTGGCAGATCTCCTGGTGGAAGGCCGGCAGCCTGACCCACTGCCCGTCCTCCAAGCGCTTGCTGGTGGACGACGGCGCGCCCTGCCGCCCACCGAAAACGCCTTGCGCCGGGGTCTCGTCGCCATCGCAGGTATACATGACCGACATCTCGCCGGTGGTCGGACGGTACACGCCGGTCATCGCCGGCGCGCCGTCCCATTGGCCACCACCGGGGCTGTCGCGGGCGATCTGGCGCTCCTCGAGCAGCATCGGATACATGCTCTCGTCGACCTCCACCGAATCCAGTTGCAACATGCCGCACGAGTTGGCGCCATTGTAGGTAAGCCAGCCGTCATAGCCGTGCAGCGCCGGACCGGCGGAATAGCCGACGATGATCTGGTTGATGTAGGGACGGTTGCCGCGCCGGGTATCCACTCCCGAGACGACTGCCGAACCGCTGGTGATCACGTAGCCGCCCTCGGCCAGGCCATGGGGCTCGCCCATCTGCGCGAAGCAGCATTGGACCGCCGTGATCAGTCGGTCGTTGACATTGCTCGTGGCGATCGAGGTGCCGACCGGATAACGCGGGCGGCCGACGACGCAGCCGTCGCGCAACAAGACCTTGATGCGACTCGCGCTGCCGTCGTTATGGGGAATCGTCGGATCGAGATTGACGAAAACGCCGATGCGGCAGGCCGCTGTCGCGGTGGCTTCGGAAAGGTTGATGCCGCCGGGCACGCAATCCATGTTGTCGCGGGCATCGACGGTAATCATGCCCTCGTCTGGGTCGACCTCGACCGTCACGTTGACCGGTACACCATCGTCCGCCACGCCCGGCACCGGGTCGTGGCGCGTCTGATAGGACCACGTGCCAGCGGGCAGCTCCTTGATCGCGGCGGTGGCACGGCGCCGGCCATAGTCCATCCAGGCTTCGATGAACGCGCGCAGCGTATCCAGGCCGTAGCGTTCGGCGAGGCTCTTCAGCCGCCGCTCGGCGACTCGGCAAGCGCCGATCTGAGCCTTGTAATCACCATACCAGACGCTGCTCGCACGGATCTTCATCAAGCCGATGCGGATGATGTCTGCCTTGTCCGTGAAGTCCTGCTGGACGCGCACGCACGGGAAGTGGACTCCCTCCTCTTGGATGGTCGCGGCGTAGGGCAGGTACGTCGTGGGAAGGGGTGCGCCAATGTCGGCATGGTGGCAGCGAGCGAGCACCCAGAACATCGGCTCGCCATCGCAATAGACCGGCACCATCACGTCGAGATCGGCGTGGTGGGTCGCACCGAGGAACGGACAGTTGTTGAAGAAAGCATCGCCCTCGGCGATATCGTCGAACAGCTTCGCGACGCTGCGCGGGCTGAGGTCGAGCGCCGAGATGTGGATCGGCAGCCCGTCCTCGACGCTGATCATGCGGTGATCGAACGTCAGCAGACCGACCGAGAAATCCCGGGCGCTCTTGATGATGGCCGAGCGGCTGGTGCGGATGATGGTGTTGGTCATCTCCCGCATGATCGCCTCGAACCGGCTTGACAACACGGCGATCAGGAACGGATCGATCGACTGATCGGGCTCGGCCGTGGCGGTGTTCGCGGTCATCGGCGGTCGGGCTTGGTTGGGCGAATGCCAATCGAGGATAGCCGGTCCTAGCGGCGGCGGCGAGCCGTTCTCATGCGTGGAGCGAGGCTATTACCCGCTGGGCAGCGTTACCGTCTCCAACCAATAGGTCTTCAGATGCTCGACCGCGGCACGATATTGCGTCATTCCGACATGTTTTTGGACGTAGCTGTTGGCGCCGTTCTGGTAACACTCACGTACGTCCGCTGCGCTGTTTGACGCAGACATCACTATCACCGGGATTGTTCGCAGATACGGATCGTTCTTCACCTCTCGCAAGACCTCATGGCCTCCTGTGCCGGGCAGATTGAGATCGAGAATCATGAACGCCGGGCGTCTAATTTCAGCGTGCTTGAACGGGGCATGGGCGTGCAGATATTCCAACGCGTCGGCGCCATCTTCGAATCGGAGGATGTCATTGGTGACACCACAATCGCGCAGCGTTCGCACAAGGGCGTCGTAATCTTCGGGGCTGTCTTCGACAACGAGGATCGGCCCCCTTACCCGTTTAGCGACCATTGGCGAGGCTCTCGGGAAGCGCGACGTAGAACGTTGTGCCTCCACCAATGACCGACTCAAGCCAAACGCGCCCCCCGTGACGTTCGAGGATTTTCTTGACGATGCTCAGGCCGGCGCCGCTGCCCCCGCCGTACTTGTCCCGGCCATGCAACCTCCGGAACATGCTGAATATCGTTTCAAAGCGCTCAGGTGGAATACCTATACCGTTGTCACGCACATAGAATACGATCTCGCCGGCTGCAGCTGATGCAGCGGTGCCGACCTCGATCCACTTGTCAGGTTTTTCGTTGTACTTGGCCGCATTCGTTATCAGGTTGCCAAGCACCTCCCCGAATCCTACACGGTCGGCCCATACCGTCGGTAACGGAGCGAGACTGCGAACTGCGACGCCCCTATCCCTTAGGAAGGGACCATGCATGTCCACAACATCCTGGAGAACCTCGCCCACGTCGATGCGGCTTCTGCGAAGCTCACTACGGCCAGCCCGACTGTACTCAGCGAGATCGTCGATTAGCCCCTCCATGCGCTGGGAAAGACGCATCAGCGCTTCTAAGCGTTCGACGCCTCTCGCCGCCAGCTGCTCACCGTAGTCCTCGATTAGGAAGGATGCCTGGCTCGAGATGCCGCGCAGGGGCTCTTTGAGATCATGCGAGGCGATATGAACGAAGTCATCCAGCTCCTCGTTACGCCGAGCGAGTTCGACGGCCTGCTCCTGGAATTCGGCTTGGCTCGCCCGCAGGGCAGCCTCCGCTTCGGTTCCGTTGCGTCACATCCTGCAGAACCGTAAGTGAGCGCAAATATTCGCCCGCACGGCCGCGTTCCGCATAGGCGGAAACCAGCACTTCGACGATCTCGCCGTCATTTTTAACGTATTGCCGAGGAACTTCCATGAGCCTGCCCGTACGGCGAAATTCGGGCAGCGTCACCTCGATCGCTGCTTTCCGAGACTGTTCGGTCTGGAAGTCCGTGAACGGTCTTCCTACCACGTCATCCCTTGCGTAGCCCATGACCGCCAGCCAGTGATCACTTACGCCTAGTATGATCCCGTCGGCATCGTTCCAGTGAAGCATTGCCGGCGTCTTCTCGTAGAGGGTCGTGTAACGCTCAAGATCTTGGCGCAGCGTCGATCTTGGGTCCTCGGATCCGGGAAGGTCGACCATGGCTCTCGGTTCGGTAGCATTGCCCATCGTGCAGCTCGGCTCAGGCCCCGGTCGACTCCCTAGCATCTGGCGGCGTGGAGTGAGCGCTGTGATACGATATTACTGGAGTTATGGACTTTCCGAGGAAGTGATTGACGACCTCCGCGATGGACCAGAACGACTTCCCTTCTCACCTCCGCGTGCTCATCGTTGACGACGATCCTGTAGACGCCGAGAAATCAGCGCGCATCCTGAACAAGGACGACGACTGTAGCTACGAACTGATGGCCGCTTCGAGCGGGGCTGTGGGCCTCCAGCGCTGTCGCAGTGAACGGCCTGACTGCGTCCTTCTCGATCTACAGCTTCCTGACATGGAGGGCCTCAAGTTCCTGGCACAGATGAACTCGGCGGGCGGCGATTCCGCGGTTGTGATCGTATCAGGTCGCGGCAGCGAAGAAGTTGCCACTAGCGCCCTCCGCGCCGGCGCGCAGGACTATTTGGTCAAGAACTTCCTCAACCTTGGCGTTCTGAGCCGCGCCATCCACAACGCGGTCCGCACAAAAAGACTTCAGGGCGAGCTTGAGACGACCAGGAGGAAACTGGGCCGCTTGGCGTTCTACGATTCGGTGACCGGGCTTGGCAACCGCAACCTGTTTGAGGACCGTTTGGGCAATGCACTCAGCGTTGCCGCCCGAAGTGGACATCCCGTGGGTGTGTTGTTGCTCGACCTCGACGGCTTCAAAGCGATCAATGATGAACACGGTCATGGAGCCGGTGATCAGGTACTGGCGGAGGTTGGCAGGCGGCTTAGCGCTTCGATACGGTCCGCTGATACGGTGACACGTAGGGGCGGCGACGAGTTCGCCATCCTCTTACAGACCAGCGCAAATATTGAAGGCGTGACCATATTGGCCAAACGGATCCTGGATCTGTTGAGCCGCCCGATTGCCTTAGACGGGCGAACTCTCCAAGTGGGCGCAAGCGTGGGTATCGCCCTCTATCCAGATCACGCTGAGCACGCGATGGCGTTGGTTGCCTTCGCTGATGCTGCTATGTACCGAGCGAAGAGGGCCGGTGGCGGATTCATGATCCACGACGTGCCTAATTCGTAGCCTGCCCGACCTGAGGCAAAAATACCGAACTCCGCTCCAGAGTCCGCTTTGGAGTCACGAGCGGAAGCAAGACCCACGGTGTGCACACGGCCGCTCTACGCCCCCAAAGCGGACGCCCGCCGGACGAGATTTCGCGGTGCGGCACCGTTGGTTGCGGGGCCCAGCCGCGTCCTAGCGCCAGCGCTCGAGCCACTTGGCCTCGCTGAGATTGACGTCGTAGGGATCGCGGCTGCCGAGGCCGTCGTAGTCGACCCGTTCGTCGCGACCCCGCCCGGTGTACCACGCATGCCAGGCTGCCGGATCGGGCTCAAAAGCGGGTTGATCGGGGCGCCGCATCATCAGCAGCTTGAAATCGTCGTCGCCGATGCCCGTCGGCAGCGCCGGGTTCTGCCACCGCACATCGATGCTCCAGCGGATCTTGTCTGAGTGATTCTCGAGCGAGCGATGGGGTGTGTGCTGATCGATGAACAGGACCGAGCCCAATCGCATCTCGCACGTGACGATGCGGTCCTGGGGAATGTCCTCCTCGTCGATGTAGATGTACCAGGAGCGCGGATCGCCGATCTTGTTCTCGAGATGATGGCGAATCACCCGCCGCTCGCGATGGACCCCGCGCGCCACCTGCAGGCAGCCGCTCTCGCGGCTCGCATCGAGGAACGGGATCCAGCACGAGGGTTGGTCGGTATCGTTCGAATCGCCGATCAGGTACGCCGTATCCTGGTGCCACGGGACCGTCATCAGCGGCGTCTCCGGCGTCTTGCCGCGCAACGCGAAGATGGGATGTCCGGCGATGTCGGGGCCGATCAGCTGCTCAACGATGTCGAGCAGCTTCGGCGAGCACCACAGTTCCGTGAGGCGTGGTCCCATCGCGCTCTCGAGGAGCGGCATCAGGCCGGCGGACGTACAGTCGCGGTCGATCGCCGTGAGCCGCGTGTAGAGATCCTGGTCCCGGTGCTCGTTTTGCAGCTGGCCGGTTTCGACCAACCGTTCGGCGATGCCTTCGACGATATCTTCGATGTCCTGCATCGCCGGCGTCAGCTCATCGGACGTGAACAGGTCCTCTACCAGGAGGTACCCTTGGTCCCGGAAGTGATCGATAGCGGCCTGCGAGGCCGTCACTTCGGCGCGCCCTCCCGCAGCACCGCCGTCCGCTTGTGGTCGACGATGTGTTGCAGACCGTCAGCCGCCACCGTCAGGGCGACACGATACGCCTCCTCGGCACGCTCCACGCTCAGCCAGCCTCGGTTGACCGAATCGGCGATGCGCTCGGGATCGCGCTCCAGCGGATCGCCGTAGCCGCCGCCACCGCCGGCGATGAACTGAACGGCCTCTCCGGGCTGGCACACCTCTTCGTGGAAGGAGGGCAGGTCGATCCAGCGACCGTCCTTGACGCGCTTGCGATTGATTGAACAGGCGGCATCGTGACCGCCGGCGACGCCGCGCGCCGGCGTCAGGTCGCCATCGCTGCCGAAGATCACCCGCATCTCACCGCTGACGGGGCCGTAGGTCCCCATCATTGCCGGCGCGCCATCCCACCGTCCCGCGCCCAGCGTGTCCGGCGCGGCCCGGCGTTCTTCAATGATTATCGGGTACATGCTCTCGTCGATCTCGATCGAGTCGAGCTTGGTCATGCCGCAGCAGTCGGCATCGTTGTACGTCAGCCAGCCGTCATAGCCGTGGAGGCCCGGCCCGCCCGAGAAACCGACGAACACCTGATTGACGTACGGACGGCGCCCCTTGCTCTCGTCGACGCCTGAGATCACGCCGACGCCGCAGGCGTGCATGGCGCCGCCCTCGGCAAGGCCGTAGGGCTCGCCCATCTGGGCGAAGCAACCAACGACCGCGTTGATCAAGCGATCGTTGATGTTGGTGGTCGCGACAGACGTGCCGACCGGATACTTCGGTCGGCCGACGATACAGCCGTCGCGCAGCAGCACGCGGATGCGGCTGGCGCTGCCCTGGTTGTGGGGGATCGTCGGATCGAGGTTGACGAAGGCGCCGATTCGGCAGGCGCCGGTGGCGGTCGCCTCGGACAGGTTGATGCCGCCGGCAACGCAATCGATGTTGTCGCGGGCATCAACCGTGATCAGCCCGGCATCGGGATCGACGGTGACGGTGGCCTTGACGGGGATGCCATCCTCGGCGACGCCGGGGACAGGATCGTGCCGCGTGGCATAGCTCCAGGTGCCTGCCGGCAACTCCCGGATCGCGGCGATCGTGCGCCGCTCGCCGTACGCCATCCAGGCCTCGATAAACTCTTCGATGAGGTCGTGGCCATAACGCTGGACGAGGTCGCTCAGGCGCCGCTCGGCGATGCGACAAGCGCCGAGTTGGGCCTTGAGGTCGCCGTACCAGACATTGCTCGCGCGGATGCGGGTGAGGCCGATGCGGATGATGTCCCCGCATTCTCGGCCGCCACGCTGGAAGCGAACGCAGGGAAAGTGCACCCCTTCTTCTTGGATCGTCGCCGCCTGAGGCAGGTAGGTGGTCGGCGACGGGGCGCCCATATCGGCGTGATGACAGCGTGCCAGCGCCCAGAACAAGGGCCGGCCGTCGCAGTAAACAGGGGTAATGACGTCGATGTCGGCGTGATGGGTACCGCCGGTATACGGGCAGTTGTTGAGAAAGGCATCGCCCTCGGCGACGTCGTCGAAGAACCGGGAGATGTGGCTGGTACTGAGCTCGAGCGCCGTGATGTGAATGGGTACGCCGTCCTCGACGCTGATCAGGCGATGATCGTGGGTCAACAGTCCGACCGAGAAATCGCGCGCGTTCTTGACCACCGCTGAGCGCGCCGCCCGGAGGATGGTGTTGGTCATTTCCCGCATGATCGCTTCGAAGCGACTGGAGAGCACGGCGATCATGAAGGGGTCGATACGGCTGGCATCCGCCATGGCACCACTCTACATCGTCGCCGTGATGCTGGACACGATCGCGGCCGCGGCGGGGTAATCGAGTAGGCGGGGCCTCGGTTCGGTGTTATCGTTTTGCTCCGATGCGCAAACACTTCCTAACCGGTCGTCTGTTCTCTGGCCTCGGCGACGAGGCGCGGGAGCACCAAACGATCGTCGTTGACGATGGCCTGATCCTCTACGCCGGCGATGCCGACGAGGCGCCAAAGCCGCGCCGGCGTGAGCCCGTCATCGATCTCTCGGCCTTCTTCGTCATGCCGGGGATGGTCGACGTCCACGTTCACCTGTCCTACGGCAACGCTAAGTCGGCCGAGGACATCGACCTCTATGCATCGACCGAGCTCCGGGCGTTGCGTGGCATGTTCCTTGCGCAGAACGTCCTTGCCTCGGGCTTCACCTCGATCCTTGATCCCGGCAGCTCGGGCCGGGTAACGGTGGCGATCCGCGATGCGATCGAGGCCGGCCTGTTCGCCGGCCCGCGGATTACGGCGTGCGGGCCCTACATCACCTCGCGCCAAGGGGTGACCGATACATATCCGACGTGGATCGGTGTCCCCGAGACCTCGATCGGGCGGCTGGTGCGCAGCCCCGACGAAGCGATCGAAGAGATCCGCCGCGAAGTCAAGGACGGTGTCGATTGCATCAAGCTGGCCCTCGACGGTTTCCTCGCCAGCGAGGCCGGCGAGCCGATCGCCGCCTTCACGCAAGAAGAGACCACCGCGATGGTGACCGAGGCGCACCGTTTGGGGCGCCGCGTCGTCGCCCATGCGCGTGGCGCCGAAGCGGCGAAGTATGCCGCGCGCGCCGGCATCGACGTGATCTGTCACGCCTCGTGGATCGATGACGCGGGGATCGAGGCGGCGCTCGCCAATGGCTGCACGATCTGTCCGACACTGACGTATCCGTACAACATCGCCGAGTTCACCCAACCTACCGAGCCGGCGGCCCGGCGGCGGCGCCCCGAGCAGAGCCGGTGGGAGCTCGATATCGCCTATGAGAACCTGTCCCGAGCCCACCGCGCCGGCGTCCCACTGACGGTAGGTACCGACACGGGATTTGCGACGACGCCCTGTGGCGAGTGGCACGCCCGCGAACTTGAGCTGTTCGTCAGGTATTTGGGCTTGAGTCCAGCTGAGGCGCTGCGGTGCGCCACCGCGGTGAGCGCGTCGGTCCTACGCGACGGCCAGCGCCTGGGCGCCATCGAGGCCGGCCGCCACGCTGACCTGGTGGTCGTCGACGGGGATCCGTTGGCGGACGTGACCGTGTTGCAGGACGCGGACCGGCTGCATGCGGTCTACCAGGGCGGCGAGCCGGTCTCGCTGGTTCGCCGGGGGTATGACCCACGGCAGGTCAGTGAGTTCTCACTCGGCAACTGGAATGAGATCTATACCCGCGAACGGGTCGCCTCGATGACAGCCCGTCAACGGCCCGAAAAGCGCACCCTGCGCGCCGTCTGAAACCACAACGCCGCGGAGCTTGCCATGAGCAGTATCAGGATCGACCTGTGGGGCGATTCGATTACCAAGCCGACGCCCGAGATGAAGCGTTTCATGATGGACGCAGAAGTCGGCAACGAGGTCGAGGGCGAAGACCCGACAGCCGATCGGCTGTGCGAGATGGTCGCGGACCTCCTGGGCAAGGAAAAAGCGCTGTTCGTTGCCTCGGGCACGATGGCCAACGAGGTTGCCTTCCGCGTCTTCTGTCGTCCCGGCGATGAGATCATCCTCGATAAATCCGCCCACCCTCTCCACACCGAGGTGGGCGGCCCGGCTGCGCTGTCGGGGGCGATGACTCGACCGCTCGATGGCGAGCGCGGCGTCTTCACGGCGGCGCAGCTCAAGGCCGCGATTCGCCCGGCGAGCCGGCAGAACCCGCGTTCGCGGGTGGTGTCGGTTGAGCAGACCACGAACCTCGGCGGCGGCAAGATCTGGCCTTTGGAGACGACCACCGCCGTTGCCGAGATGGCGCACCGCCACGGCCTTGCCGCTCATCTCGACGGCGCTCGGCTGATGAATGCCGCCGTCGCCTCGGGCGTGCCGGCGCGCGACTATGCCGCGCCGTTCGATTCGGTGTTTATCGCCCTCACTAAGGGCCTGGGCTGTCCGATCGGCAGCGTGCTCGCGGGCTCGGCTGAGTTCATCGACGATGCCTGGCGGTGGCGCCAGCAGTTCGGTGGCGGAATGCGCCAGGTCGGCATTATCGCCGCGGCCGGCATCTATGCGCTCGAGCACAACGTCGAGCGGTTGGCCGAAGACCACGAGAACGCCCAGGTCTTGGCCCGCGGCCTCGCCGCGATCCCTGGTGTCGCTATCGATCCCGCCGATGTCGAGACCAACATCATCCATTTCGACGTCGCCGGCACCGGCATCCCGGCGCCGGAAATCAGTGACGCCCTGGCGAGCGCGGGCGTCCGCATCCGCGCGATCGGCCCGACCAGGATGCGGGCGCTGACTCAGCTCGAAGTGAACCGTGCCGATGTAGAGGAAGCGCTTGCGATCTTCGAGAGCATCGTGGCGGAACGCACGCCAGAGCAACGGCGCACCGCCTGAGGGGACGGAGGAAACGCGATGAGGCTCGCGGACAAGGTCGCGATCGTTACCGGCGGCTCACAGGGCCTCGGCGAAGTGATCTGCAGGCGCTACGCGGCGGAGGGCGCGCGCGTTGCAGTTCTCAACCATGCCCACCCCGACAAGGGTGAAGCGGTCGCAAAGGACCTTGAAGCGGCCGGCGGGCAGGCGATGTATGTGCGCGGCGATATCGCCAAGATAGCCGATACCGAGCGGATCGCCGCCGAGGTCATCGACCACTTCGGCACCGTCGATATCTTGGTCAACAATGCCGGCATCTACCGCAAGGTCAGCATCGAGGACACCTCCGAGAAGGACTGGGACGACACCCTGGATATCAACCTCAAGGGCGCCTTCATGATGGTGCGGGCCGTGCTGCCCGAGTACAAGCGCAAGCGCAAGGGCAAGGTCATCAACATCGCCTCGGTCGCCGGGGTCGGTGGCTTCCCGGGTGCTGTGGCCTACTGCGCCAGCAAAGGTGGGCTTCACGTCATGACCAAGGCGATGTGCCTGGAACTTTCGCGTTTCGGCATCAACGTCAACACGCTGTCGCCGGGCAGCTTCATCACGCCGACCAACCAGTATCTTCGCGACGATGAAGAATGGTGTGCGAAGATGCGCGAGCGCACCGCCACCGGGGGTGACTTCATACCGGCGGAGGAAATAACAGGAGCGGCGGTATTTCTCGCCTCCGACGAGGCCGATTTTGTCCATGGTGCCAACATCGCGGTGGATGAGGGGTGGACCGCTTGGTGAACACCCACACGACGTTGTGATGGCGGCGGCCGGCGCGGCCCGTTTGATGCAGCGCCGCGTTCGGCTAGCCTACCCTTAGACGGCGCGCCAACCAAAGGAGCTTCGCGTCATGAGCGATTCGACGGTGCAACTCAGCCCAAACGATCTCGAAGCGTGCTGGAAGCCGTTCACGGCCAACAAGCAGTTCAAGTCCCAGCCGCGGATGTATGTCGCTGCCAAGGGGATGCACTACATCACCGACGATGGCCGCAAGATCATCGACGGTAGCGCCGGCATGTGGTGTGTGAACGCCGGGCACTGCCACGACAGGATCGTCACCGCTGTGCAGGAACAGGTCGCGCGAATGGACTATTCGACCGCGTTCCAGGGCGGCCACCCGGGCGAGTTCGAGGCTGCCGCCAGGCTCGCTTTGCTCGCGCCCGGCGATCTCGACCACGTGTTGTTCGCAAATTCGGGCTCCGAGGCGGTCGATACCGCGCTCAAGATCGCCATCGCCTATCACCGGCTGCGCGGCGAGGGCACGCGCACGCGTCTGATCGGGCGCGAACGTGGCTATCACGGGGTTGGCTTTGGCGGCACCTCGGTTGGCGGCATGGTCGCCAACCGCAAGTTCTTTGGGCCGCTGCTGAACGGCGTCGATCACCTGCCGCACACCCACGATGCCGAGCACAATGCCTTTAGCCGTGGCCAGCCCGAGTGGGGCGCGCATTTCGCCGATGCCCTCGAGAACCTCGTCAATCTGCACGACGCCTCGACCATCGCCGCCGTGATCGTCGAGCCGATGGCGGGCTCAACCGGAGTATTGGTTCCACCTAAGGGCTATTTGGAGCGCCTGCGTGAGATCTGCACCAAGCACGGCATCCTGCTCATCTTCGATGAGGTAATCACGGGATTCGGGCGGGTAGGCGCGGCCTTCGCTTCCGAGCGTCTCGGGATCGTTCCCGACATGATGACGATGGCCAAGGGCCTCACCAACGCAACGGTACCGATGAGCGCCGTCATGACGCGCGGCGAAATTTACCAGACCTTCATCGACGCGGCGCCGGAGAACACGGTCGATCTGTTCCACGGCTACACCTATTCGGGGCACCCTCTGGCCACCGCCGCCTGCAATGCGACGCTCGAGGTCTACCGTGAGGAGGGTCTGTTCGAGCGGTCGCGCGATCTCGAGCCGTATTGGGAAGATGCGGTGCACTCGTTGCGCGACGCCCGCCACATCATCGACATCCGCAACTGGGGCCTGGTCGCGGCCTTCGAGATGGAGTCGCGCGAGAAGCCGAACGCGCGAGCTTTCGATGTCTTCCTGCGCTGCTGGGAGAAGGGGCTGACCTTCCGCATCACAGGCGACACCATCGCGTGGTCACCGCCGCTGATCGTCGAGAAGAGCCACATCGACGAGATGGTCGACATCCTGCGCGGGGTCCTGAGCGAGACCGACTAGCACCGCCCTAGCTACCCTCACCCTCCCGCTCGCGGGAGAGGGCATTCGCTCTGGAACCGCGTTCTCCGCCCGCCGCGCGTCCCAGCGACCGTCAGCGCGGTTTGACACCTCCCTCTCCCGCACGCGGGAGAGGGTCGGGGTGAGGGAGTCTGGGCCCCTACCACTCAGCGTGCTTGTAGCGCTTGGGCCAATCGACGCCCTGCCATGACACGGTCGAGAGCGGCTTGACGAACAGGAGCCAGCGCGGCTCGACCATCGTCGGCTCGATGTAGTCCGGGCCATGCTCGCCGAGATACCGGCGCGACATGCTCTTGGCGATCTCGACCCACTTGCCGCCAAGCACGCGCTCTTCCAGCACCTCGGCGCGACCCTTCACCAGGACGCGGCGGTTGTACATGTCCGAATCGTCGATACAGAGGAACGCCCGGCCGTCGTTCTTCACGTACTCGGCCCATTTCGACCGACCACGAGGAACGATGTAAAAGCCGCCGTCCTGGTACTCGTACCAACAAGGTACGACGTACGGCCAGCCCTCGTCGTCGAGGCAGCCGAAACGGCAGAACGGAGCACCGCCCAGGAACGCATTCTGCTCCTGCTCGCTCAGCTTGCCGATCTTCCCCCGCCACTCCTCGCCGCTGGTCATCGATTCCTCCTCGCTTGCCGGTCGCCAGACGCTCGAACAGTCTTATGCCAGTGACATGATGGTGGCCAGTCCCAACTCTGCGGACGCCGATGGCGGGTGTGCTGTGGTATCGTCGCGCCAAAGCTAAAGGCGATGATGGGGAGGAGCGTATGCGTGTAGGTGTGGTTTTTCCGCAGACCGAGATCGGTGCGGACCCGGGGGGCGTGCGGGACTATGCCCAGGCCGCCGAAGGGCTCGGCTACGAGCACCTGCTGGTCTACGACCATGTTCTCGGTGCCAACAGCGCCAGTCGGCCCGGCTGGCAGGGCTTTTACGACCATCAGGATCTGTTTCACGAACCGTTTGTCCTGTTCGGGTATCTCGCGGCAGTCACCCGGCACATAGAGCTCGTCACGGGAATCATCATCCTGCCGCAGCGGCAGACAGCTCTTGTCGCCAAGCAGGCGGCGGCGGTTGATGTCCTCAGCGGCGGACGTCTACGGCTTGGCATTGGCATCGGTTGGAACGAGGTCGAATACGAGGCGCTAGGCGAGAACTTTGGTGATCGCGGACGGCGTTCGGAGGAACAGATCGACCTGCTGCGCCAGCTGTGGACCAACGAGCTGATCACCTACGAGGGTACCTGGCACAAAGTCACCGACGCTGGCCTCAATCCGATGCCGGTGCAGCGTCCCATCCCGATCTGGCTCGGTGGCGAGGCCGATCCCGTCTTGCGGCGGGTGGGCCGAATCGGTGATGGCTGGTTCCCAATCGCCTCGGCCGAGCGTGCTCGGGCCCAGATCGAAACGATGCGCGGGTATGCACGCGAGGCAGGTCGCGATCCGGCAGCGGTCGGTATCCACGGCTTCGTGCGATTCCACGAGGGCGGCCCGGCCGAGTGGGCGAACGAGGTCGCCACCTGGAAGGAGATCGGTGCAACCGATGTTTCGGTCGACACCATGAAGGCGGGCTTCGACTCACCGCAAGCGCATATCGACGCCATCGGGCGCTTCAAGGAAGCGGTGGCCGGTACGTGAGGCTGCTGAGCGCGACGTGCTAACGGCGGATGCGCGCGATTTTCTGGCGGCTTGCCGGCTGGGTCACCTTGCGACCGCGGATGCCGGCGGCAGCCCGCACGTCGTTCCCGTGTGCTTCGCTCTGCTCGAGACCAGCGCCTACGTGACCATCGACGACAAGCCCAAGCGGCGTGACCGGCCGCTCAAGCGGCTCCGCAACATCGCCGAGAACCCGAGCGTCGCGTTGGTGGCGGATCACTACGATGACAACGACTGGTCAAAGCTCGGCTGGGTGATGCTGCGCGGTCGCGCCGAGGTACTGGCCGACGGGACGGAGCATGCGGCGGCGCAAGCGGCCTTGCGGTCGCGCTACCCGCAGATGCGGACGATGGATCTTGAGGCGCATCCGGTAATCGCCATTCGCATTGAACGCGTGGCAAGCTGGGGCGATCTCGGCGCGCGCGCATCCTGATAGGAAAGTGGCAAACATGGACTACGGCTTCAACATCCCGACCGGCGGCTCACTCGCCAATCCCGACGACATCCGAGCGATTGTCCAGAAGGGCGAAGAACTGAGATTCGCCTATGCGCTGGTCCCCGATCACATCGTGATCCCGAGCGACATTGGTTCGCGCTATCCCTACGCGGCCTCGGGCGAGTTTCCGGGTAACCCGGACGGCGCGTGCCTCGATCAGCTCACGTATATCGCCTTTGTGGCGGCGGCGACCAAGCGGCTCCGCTTGCTCACCTCGGTGATGGTGGTTCCCCACCGTGCACCGGTGATGACCGCAAAGATGCTGGCGAGCATCGAGGTACTCTCCGGTGGGCGCCTGACGGTCGGTTGCGGCGTTGGCTGGATGCGCGAGGAGTTCGAAGCGATCGGTGCGCCACCGTTCGACGAGCGCGGCAAAGTCACCGATGAGTACATCGAGGTATTCCGAAATTTGTGGACCAGTGAATCGCCATCCTTTGATGGCCAGTACGCGCGCTACGACGGTATCTCCTTTGCGCCGAAGCCGGTGCAGAAGCCGCATCCGCCGATCTGGATCGGCGGCGAGAGTGGGCCGGCCATCCGCCGTGCCGCGCGTTTGGGCGATGGCTGGTATCCGATCGGCAGCAATCCGAAGCACCCGCTTGACACCACCGCCAAATTCTCCGCGGCTCTGGCGAGGCTTAGGGAGACCGCCGAGGCTACCGGCCGCGATCCCGCGACCATCGACCTCGCGTACTGGGCCACCTGGTACAAGGACGGTGAGCCGGAAATTCTGCCCGACGGCGAGCGCCACCTGCTCACCGGCGCGGCGGCTGACGTCGTCGGCGATATCCAAGCACTCGCCGAGCTCGGGGTCCGTCACGTGTTCGTCAACCTCATCGCACCGACTGTGCCGGAAATGACGGACCGCATGGAGCGTTTCGCCAACGAGGTGATGGTGGCGGAGAGCTGAGCGTGGCAGCACAGCCGACACTGGCGATCTTCGGCGGAACCGGTGCGTTGGCGCAGGGGCTCGCCCGACGCTGGGCGAGAGCCGGGTACCCACTGATCCTTGGGTCGCGCTCGGCCGAGCGGGCGACCGCCGCCGCTCAAGATCTCGAAAACGAGACCGGTGCGCGGATTCGCGGCCTTGATAATCTGGCCGCGGCGGAGGCCGGTGAGATCCTCGTGCTCGCGGTTCCCTTCGCCGGTCGTGACGAGCTGCTGGCGACGGTGAAGCAGGCCGCGCAGGGCAAGATCTTGGTGGATGCGACCGTACCGCTCTCGCCCCCGGTCGCGCGGGTATCGCTGCCGGCGGCGGGCTCGGCGGCCAAGGCGGCACAGGAACTTCTTGGCGAGAATGTCCGGGTTGTGTCCGCCTTCCAAAACGTGGCCGCCCATCGCCTTGGCGATCCCGACGCGGATATCGCGTGCGACGTTCTCGTCTGTGGCGACGACCCGGAGGCACGCGAGCAGGTCATCTCTCTGGTTGAGGCTGCGGGCTTGCGGGGCTGGCATGCCGGGCGGATCGAGAATGCCGCGGCGGCCGAGGCCCTCACCTCCGTTCTCATCTTCATCAACCGCCGCTACGACATCGATGGCGCCGGCCTGCGCATCACGGGCGAGAGCCAAACAGCGTGAACTTTCAGCAAAGCCAGCGGCTGAGGCCGGATGCGCTCGAGTTGGTGGCGCTCCCCGGCATTCCGCTCGTTGCGCCAGGCGATGATCTGGCGGCGCTCATTCTCGATGGGCTGACGGCGGCCGCGCGCGCTCTCAGCTCGGGCGATGTCCTGCTCATCGCCCAGAAGATCGTGTCGAAGGCTGAGGGTCGCTATGTCGATCTGCGTCAAGTCGAGCCAACGGCGCGGGCGCGTGAGCTCGCAGCACGCACACACAAGGACCCACGGTTGGTGGAGTTGATACTCTCCGAATCGACCGAGGTGCTGCGGGAACGGGTGGGTCTCCTGGTCGTCGTTCACCGGCTGGGTGTCGTCCTTGCCAACGCCGGGATCGATGCATCGAACGTGGAGCAGGCCGACGGCTCGGAGCGGGTTCTCCTCTTGCCGAAGGATCCGGATGCATCGTGCCGTGATTTGCGGACCGAACTCCGGCGTCGCACGGGCGCCGAGGTGGGTGTGATCATCAACGACAGCCTCGGCCGCGCATGGCGACACGGCACCGTCGGCGTGGCGCTCGGTGCTGCCGGCGTGCCCGCGGTCCTCGATCTCCGTGGCCGCCTGGACCTGTTCAGGCGCCCGTTGACGGCGACCGACGTCGGGCTGGCCGACGAGCTGGCTGCCGCTGCCTCCCTCCTGCAAGGCCAGGCCGATGAGGGGACGCCCGTGGTGCTGGTGCGTGGTCTTGGCATCGCCGGGGGCGTGGAGGGCGCCGCCTCCTTGTTGCGCGCCGAGGACGAGGATGCGTTCCGGTGACCGGGGTTGCGCGTGCGGACGGGGCCAATGTAGTCCTGTCGGGCGGGGTTGGCGGCGCCAAGCTGGTGCTGGGCTTGTCGAAGGTGGTGGACCCGGCCGCGTTGCTGGTCGTCGCCAATACAGGCGATGATTTCGAGCACCTCGGCCTGACCATTTGTCCCGACCTCGACACGATCACCTATACGCTCGGCGGCCTCGCCGATCTCGAGACCGGCTGGGGACGGGCCGGCGATACCGCCTGTTTCATGTCTGCGCTGGAAAGCCTCGGCGGCGAAACCTGGTTCTTTCTCGGCGATGCTGACCTCGCCGTCCACGTTGAGCGCAGCCGCCGCATCGCGGCTGGCGAGTCCTTGAGCGCCATCACCGCGGCATTCCGCCGCCAATTTGGGATCGTCTGCGATCTGATCCCGATGAGCGATGATCCGGTCCGCACGGTAGTCGAGACGGCGAGCGGACCGCTGGCGTTCCAACACTACTTCGTCCGCGACCGTTGTTTGCCCGCGGTTACCGGCTTCCGTTTCGAAGGCGCGGGGCGTGCACGCCCGCACCCGCGTTTCTTGGCGGCCCTGTCTGATCCGTCATTGCGTGCCGTGTTCATCGGACCGTCCAATCCGTTCGTCAGTATCGACCCGATCCTTGCGCTGCCGGGCGTGAGAGAAGCCCTCATCGCCTCGGCGGCACCGGTTATCGCGGTCTCACCGATCATCGCCGGCCGCGCGCTCAAGGGACCGACCGCCAAGATCATGAAAGAGCTTGGTATCCCGCCGACCGCAGCCGCCGTGGCCGCGCACTACACCGACTTGATCGACGGCTTCGTGATTGACGATGCGGACGCGGGGACCGCCACAGCAATCCGCACCGGCTGCCACCTTGAGGTGTTGGCGGCGCCGACGGTGATGAACGATCTTGAGGACCGCAAGCACTTGGCGCGCACGGTCGTTGACTTCGCACAGCGCCTGAGGGGGCCGGCTGAGAGTGTGCTACAAACGGCGCGCCGTGCGCCCCGATCCGGCGGCGGCGAAGCATCCGCAGGAGGGGCGCCGTGATGTGGGCGATTACGCCGTTCAAGCGTTTCGGCACCGCTAAGCAACGACTTGCGGGCTGCCTCGATGAATCGGAGCGCGCACTGCTCGCACGAGCGATGCTTGAAGACGTGCTGGACGCGTTGACCGGAGTCGATCGGCTGGACGGTATTGCGGTGGTCTCGCATGAGACGGCGGCACCTGAGATCGGGCGGCGCTATGGCGTCCGGCTTATCACCGAGACCGAAGCGCGCGGACAGAGCCGGGCCGTGAGCGAGGCCGTGCGCGTGTTGGCCGCCGAGGGCGTCGACGCGGTCCTTTCCGTGCCGGGCGATGTGCCGCTGGTGACGGGCGCCGAAATCGAACGGCTGCTTGTCGCCCACGCGGAGTCGCCGGCGCTCACCATCGTGCCGTCCCAGGACGGCACTGGCACCAATGGACTCGTTTGCTCGCCGCCGGCGCTGATCGATTTCAGCTACGGCGACCAGAGCTTCGTGCGCCACGTGGCGGCCGGCCGCGGCCGCGGTGTGCAGCCGACGGTCGTGGAGCTCGATGGACTCGGCCTCGACATCGACGCCCCAGCCGATCTTCGGCAGTTGATCGAGGCGCCGGGCGCGACGCGGGCGCAGACGTACCTCGCCGAGGCGGGCATAGCGGCGCGGCTGCGCGATGCCAGACCTGCCGGGAGTGGGGCGACGCTCGAACTCGGGGCGACCCCGTCATGAACGCCGGGCGTGACCTCTTGGCGATCGTGGCCGACGGTCATAGGCCGTCCCGGTCGGAGGCGGAGACGATCCTTGCGGCACCTCTCGATGCGCTGATGGCGACGGCGGGCGAGGTGCGCGATCGGGGGCGCGGTGACGTCGTCTCCTATTCGCGCAAGGTTTTCATCCCGCTGACGCAGCTTTGCCGCGACGTCTGCCACTACTGCACCTTCGCGCGCCCACCGCGGCGGGGCGAGCGCGCCTACCTCACGCCGGACCAGGTTCTGTCCATCGCCCGGGCCGGCGTCGCGGCCGGCTGCAAGGAAGCGCTGTTCACACTCGGCGACCAGCCGGAACGACGTTATCGGGTGGCCCGTGAGGAGCTGTCGGCGCTCGGCCACGAGACGACGCTCGCCTATCTCGCGGCCATGGCGCGGCTGGTGCTCGACGAGACAGGACTGCTTCCGCATCTCAACCCGGGGGTGATGGAATCGGCCGATATCGCTGCATTGCGCGAGGTGTCGGTGTCCCAGGGGATCATGCTCGAAAGTGCCTCCGAGCGGCTGTGCGAACGGGGCGGCCCACACCACGGCTCGCCCGACAAGAGGCCGGCGGTTCGGCTGCAAACCATCGACCGTGCCGGTGCGTTGGATGTGCCGTTCACGTCCGGAATCCTGATCGGCATCGGCGAGACCCGTGCGGAGCGAATCGAGTCGCTCCTCTCGCTCCGCGACTTGCACGATCGCCACGGCCATATCCAGGAAATCATCGTCCAGAACTTTCGCGCCAAGGCCGATACCCGCATGGCGGCGGCGCCCGAGCCGTCGCGTGACGAGCTCTTGTGGACGATTGCCGTTGCGCGCCTCCTGTTCGGCTCCGACATGAACATTCAGGCGCCGCCCAACTTGAGCCCCGGGGCGCTGCCGGAATTGATCGCGGCCGGGATCAATGACTGGGGTGGGGTCTCGCCGGTGACACCCGATCACGTCAATCCGGAGGCTCCGTGGCCGCATCTCGACGTCCTGGCCCGGACGACGGCGGAGTGCGGGAAGGTGCTGACCGAGCGCTTGGCGGTCTATCCGAGCTACCTATCTGATCGCGATCGTTGGCTCAGCCCTCGGCTCCGCACACCGGTCCTTCGGCTTGTCGATGGCGAGGGTCTTGCGCGGGACGACCCCTGGATCGCCGGCGCGCCTACGCCGGCGCCAGAGCCGGCCACGACCCGACACGTCACTCCCGGCCCATCCATCGCCCCGATTCTCGAGCGCGGGCTGGCGGGGGATGATCTGTCTGAGGCCGAGGTCGTTCGTCTGTTCCAGGCGCGGGGAAACGACTTCGCGGCTGTCTGCGAGGCGGCCGACCGGTTGCGCGGCGCCGTCTCGGGCGATGCGGTCACCTACGTCGTCAACCGCAACATCAACTACACCAACATCTGCTACTTCCGGTGCCAGTTTTGCGCGTTCTCGAAGGGCAAGCTCAGCGAGAACCTGCGCGGCCGCCCCTACGATCTCGATGTCGACGAGATCGCGCGAAGGGCAGGCGAGGCCTGGGAGCGCGGGGCGACCGAGGTGTGCATGCAGGGTGGCATCCACCCGGACTACACCGGCGCCACGTATCTCGACATCTGTCGCGCGGTCAAGGAAGCCGCCCCCGATATCCACGTCCACGCGTTCTCGCCTCTTGAAGTGTGGCAAGGGGCGCAAACGCTTGGTCTCGGACTCGAGACACTCCTCGAGCGGTTGAAGGATGCCGGACTCGGCTCACTGCCCGGCACCGCAGCGGAGATACTCGACGATGAGGTGCGGGCCATCATCTGTCCGGACAAGATCGATACCGGCCAATGGCTTGAGGTCATGGCCGCGGCCCATGCCGTGGGCCTGCGGACCACCTCGACCATCATGTTCGGCCACGTCGAGAGTTTCGAGCACTGGGCCCGCCACCTGCTTCGGCTCCGAGCGTTGCAAGCACGAACCGGCGGTTTCACCGAGTTCGTGCCGTTGCCGTTCGTGCATATGGAGACGCCGATCTACCTCAAGGGCCGCGCCCGTAAGGGGCCGACGTTCCGCGAGGCGTTGCTGATGCACGCGGTCTCCCGGCTGGCGCTCCACCCGCACATAACGAACATCCAGACGTCGTGGGTCAAGATGGGCCCCGAGGGCGCCGTGGCGTGCTTGCGTGCCGGGGCCAATGACCTGGGCGGCACGCTGATGAACGAGACCATTACCCGAGCCGCAGGCGCCGCTCACGGCCAGGAGTTGCCGCCCGAGCGGGTGGAAGAACTGATCCGGGGTCTCGGGCGCGTTCCTGTGCAACGGACGACGCTATACGGGCAGCCGCCTCCGGATCGCACCGCCGCCTCGTTCGCCGCCGCCCCGCTTGCGCCCGTGGTCAACCAACTCACGAAGCGCCATCCGCCACGACAGACCGCTGGCGCCGCGGGGTCGTTGCAAGCTGGCGAGGCATGATGCTGCGCGACCGGTCTGCGCGCGGCGCCCAATCGACCGTCGAATCGTGAATTTTGAACCAACCGACCGGGTCGAGGAGCTGACGGCGCGGCTCCAGGCGTTCATGGTCGCTCACGTCCTGCCGGCTGAGGCCGGGTATTTTGCGGCTCTTGAGGAGGGCGACCGCTGGCAAGTCCCGCCGGTGATGGAAGAGCTCAAGACCAAGGCGCGCGCCGAGGGGCTGTGGAATCTGTTCCTGCCGGATCCGGATCTCGGCGCCGGCCTCGGCAACGTTGAGTACGCGCCGCTGTGCGAGATCATGGGCCGCTCGCCGATCGCGCCCACCGTCTTCAACTGTAATGCGCCCGACACCGGCAACATGGAGGTGCTGTGGAAATACGGCACCCCGGCACAGAAAGCCGAGTGGTTGACGCCATTGCTTGCCGGCGAGATCCGCTCGGCCTTCGCCATGACCGAGCCCGAGGTAGCTTCTTCGGATGCGACGAACATCGCAACGCGCATCGTGCGAGAGGGTGCCACGTATAGGATCGATGGGCGCAAGTGGTGGATCACCAACGCTGCCCACCCCGATTGCAAGATCTTGATCGTGATGGGCAAGACCGACCCGACGGCGGCTCGGCACCGGCAGCAATCGCAGATCCTGGTGCCGATGGACACGGCCGGCGTGCGGATCGTGCGTCGGCTCACCGCGTTCGGCTACGACGATGCCCCCTCCGGCCATTGCGAGATCGTCTTCGACGATGTGTCGGTGCCGGCCGAGAACATCATCCTCGGCGAGGGCCGCGGCTTTGAGATCGCGCAAGGCCGACTGGGGCCCGGCCGCATTCACCACTGCATGCGCCTGATCGGCCTGGCCGAACGGGCGCTTGAGGACACCTGTCGGCGGGCACGCGCGCGGAGCGCCTTTGGTCGCCCCCTCGCCGAGCAAGGCGCGCTCCGCCAGGACATCGCGCTCAGCCGCACCGAGATCGAACAAGCCCGGATTCTGGTGCTGCTGGCGGCGGATCGGATGGATCGCCACGGTGCCAAGGAAGCGCGCGCTGAGATCGCGATGATTAAGGTGGTGGTGCCTAACATGGCGCAACGGGTCATCGACCGCGCCATGCAAGTCCACGGAGCGGGCGGTTTCAGCGGCGATTTCGGCCTGGCCGCCGCGTGGGCCAATGCCCGCACGCTGCGCATGGCCGACGGTCCCGATGCCGTGCACATCGAGGCCGTCGCTAAGATGGAGCTGCGCAAGTACAACTGAGAGGCGTGCTCAGCCTCCCCGGCACTCAACCAAGAATCGCTTCGACCTCGCGCCAGCCTGCTTCGGCGACCGGCCGAGCGAGCGCGCCCCGCTCCGCCGCGGCCTCGCTGCTCGCCGTACCGTCGCGCACCCGCCCCATGATGCCCTGCAGGATCGCGGCGAGCCGGAACATGTTGTAGGCGATGTAGAAATCCCAGTTGTCGATGCTCGTCCGCCCGGTGCGCTCACAGTAGGCGGCGAGGTATTGCGCCTCGTCAGGGATACCGAGCTGCTTGAGATCGAGATCCCGCAGACCCTTGAAAGCGTGCGGCTCGAGCCGCCACACCATGCAGTGATATGCAAAATCCGCGAGCGGATCGCCGAGTGTCGAGACCTCCCAATCGAGGATCGCAACGACCCGCGCCTCAGTCGGATGAAAGATCATGTTGTCGAGCCGATAATCGCCGTGCACCAGTGCCGTTGCGCCGCCGTCCGGGAGGTTTTCCGGCAGCCACGCAATCAGGCGCTCCATTGCTTCGATCGGCTCGGTCTCGGACGCTCGATACTGCTTGGTCCAACGGTCGATCTGCCGCGCCACATAGCCTACGGGACGGCCGTAATCCGCGAGCCCGATCGCCCCATAGTTAACCGCATGGAGCTGCGCAATCGTCTGGTTCATCGCATCATAGATAGCGGCGCGCTCGGCCCCCGCGAGCCCAGGCACCGCGAGATCCCAGAAGATGCGCCCCGGCACGTACTCCATCACGAAGAAAGGCGTGCCGACTACCTCGGCGTCCTCGCAGAGCAGATAGGTCTGCGGCACCGCGACTCCCGTGCCTGCGAGCGCCGACATCACCCGATACTCGCGATCCACCGCATGCGCTGAGGGCAAGAGCTTGCCCGGCGGCTTGCGCCGCAGCACGTACGCCTGGCCTGGAGTGTCCAGCCGGTACGTCGGGCACGACTGGCCGCCGCGGAACTGTTTGACGGTCAGCGGCCCGGCGAAATCGGCCAGGTGTGATTCGAGATAGCGCGTGAGCTTCGCGACATCGAAGCGGTGCTGCTCGCGCACCGGACCGATCTCGGACTGAGCGTCCGCCACCCTTGGCCCCTCACTGACCCCGATCCTGGCCGGTGGTAGTATCGCATGGGCAGGCAGCGAGCGAGCGTTTCAGCAGCATGTTCAGATTACGGCGGCTGGGCGCGACACCGGGCTTGTTGGCGATCGCGGTCGTCGTGGCTGCGATCTCGATAGCCGCGCCGTCGGTAACCTTCGTCGCCACCTACGAGGCGTGGCTTGCGGATCTGCGCATCGCCCGTATGACGCCGGTGCAGTCGCAGCGCGAGGACATCGTGGCCATCGGCATCGATGAGGCCACGCTGGCCGGTATGCCTTACCGATCGCCGGTCGACCGCGGTCGGCTCGCTGATTGGATCGCCGCGCTCGACGCTGCCGGTGCCGCGGCGATCGCGCTCGACATCGTCTTCGATCAACCCACCGAGCCGGCGAAGGACAGCCGGCTGCAAACCGTGATCGCCGCGACCCGGGCGCCGGTGATCGTTGGCTGGGCGGGCGCTGAGCATGGGCTCACCGAACCTCAGCTCGCCTTCCAGCAGGCCTATCTCGGCGATGCGCACAAGGGGTATGTCGGCCTCGGCAAGAACGCGATGGGGACGGTCCGCTGGATTCCGGCGCCCACGCCTGATGGCACCGCTCTTGCCTTCGTTCCGGCGATCATGGACGCGCTCGGCGGCACGGCGCCGACGGATCGGTTTGAGATTGTTTACCGCGGCCCAACGCCCGAAAGAAAGGCCAAGTTCAAGACCTACACTGCCAAGGCGGTGGAGCGGTTTCCGGCCGCGTGGATTGGGGGGCGGATCGTGTTGATCGGTGCAGTCCTGCCGCCGTCATCGCCGCAGAACGACCGCCATCGAACGCCCTTCGCTGCCGGTAGTGGCGGGCAGGCCTCGGAGCCGGGCGTGATTATCCACGCCCATGCGCTGGCGCAACTGCTCGATGGCGTGACCGCAGTTCGGCCGGATCTGGCGACCCGTATCGGCCTTGCGATAATCGTCGTCGCTATCGGAGTGCTGCTGGCGGCATGGAGTGCGCAATTCGCCGTGCGTCTGACGGTTGCCGGCATCGCGACCGCCGCGTTGTGGGTCGTTGGCTTCTACTGGTACCAGCTCGGCGGGCCGCTGATTCCGCTGGCCACGCCCACCGTCGCGCTGGCGGCCGCGTTCGGGCTTGCCAGCGTTTACGTCGGCGGCCGCCTGCGTGCGGAGAAGCGAATGATCCGCAACGCCTTCGCGCACTACGTCGCGCCGTCGATCGTTAGCCAGCTTGAGCGTCAGCCGGAGCGCCTCAGGCTCGGCGGCGAGTGGCGTGAGGTGACGTATCTGTTCACCGATATCGCCGGCTTCACAACTCTGTCCGAGAGCATGGATCCGGCGGCGCTCGTGCAGGTCCTCAACGCCTACCTCGACGTTCTCGAGCATAGCGGCACCATCGATAAGTTTATCGGTGATGCGGTGGTTGCCGTCTTCGGCGCGCCCGACGATCAGCCGGATCACGCCGCCCGCGCCGTGCGCTGCGCCCAAGACCTGGATCGGTTCGCGCAGACCTACTCCGAGGCGCGCCAGGCGGAAGGGGTCGGCTTCGGCATGACCCGAATCGGCGTTCACACCGGCCCAGCGATCGTCGGCAATTTCGGGGGCGAGGAACGCTTCGACTACACCGCGATCGGCGATACCGTGAACGCCGCGGCGCGCCTCGAGGGCGCCAACAAGTACCTCGGCACCCGCGTTTGCGTCAGCGGTACAACTGCGGCGCAGTGTGATGGTCTCCCTTTGCGGCCGATTGGCGAGCTGGTAGTTAAAGGCAAGACGGAAGGCGTGATGGTATTTGAGCTGGTCGGTCAGGAACTGATAGTGAACGGCGCCTTGGCGGACTACGTGAAGGCGTACGAGACGATGCGCAGTCGCGATCCGAGCGCGCGCGCCGCATTTGACGGTCTTGTTCGTAGCCATCCTGACGACTCGCTGGCGGCCTATCATCTGGCGCGTCTGACGGCGGGCGAAGTGGGAGCCCGCATCGAACTGAAGGACAAATGACATGCCTCGTTGGTTGCAGGCGGTTCTTGTGCTGGTGCTCGGTCTAGCGTTCGCGCCCGCCGCGGGCGCGGTAGAGCTGTTGGTCATCGCCTCGAATATCCCCGAGGTGGAAGAGGGATGGATCATCGATGGCAGTGCCGCGGTGGCGCTGCCGGCAGGCGCCGAGCTCACGTTGATGGCCGAGGACGGGGGAGTCATCACCGTAACCGGCCCGTTCGAGGGCGTGGTGGAGCTTGGACAGGGCGCCGCCGGTGAAGACGATCAAGGCATTCTGGTTGCTCTTTCGGACCTCTTTGTCGCCGGCGAGGACGGGTCGACGACGACCGGTGCGATCCGTAGTGCTGCCGCCGCGGGCACGCCACCAGGGCCCTGGTATGTCGATCTCGGGCGCTCCGGCGATCACTGTATTTGGCGGGGACGCCCGTGCGCGTCTGGCGCGCCGATTCCGAGGGCGCCGTGACGATGTCACTCAGTCCTGCTGATGGCGGCGACTCGGTACGTGCCGATTGGTCGGACGGGGCCGCATGGCTCGATTGGCCTGCGTCGATACCGCTCCGCGATGGCGGGCGCTACGCATGCGAATCGCGGTCCTCGCGAGTCTCTGTCTATTAGCTTCGTCGGCGTGGGCGGCAGCCGCTGAGGCACCGCCCCACGATTGCGATCGACTAGCGGCCCATCCAGCCGATCCCCACAAGGTCGGACCTGGTGTGCAGTGGGATCTCATGGATGCTCGCGCGGGCATCCGGGCTTGTGAACAGGCGATCAAGCGTTACCCGGACTCGCCTCGTTTCCAATTCTAGCTAGGGCGCGCGCTTTTGCGGGCCCAGCGGCGCGATGAGGGGCTGCCCTACCTGTTCGAAGCGGCCGAGAACAACTACCTCGTCGCTTTCGCCAACATCGGCGGCACCTATCAATTCGATCTCGGCAACTACAGCGAGGCACTCAAGTGGTATCGCCGCGGTGCGGATCTCGGTGACGTCAGCTCCTAGACCCACCTCGCGGAGATGTACATGGAGGGTTGGGGAGTCGACGAGGATATGGCCGAGGCGCTGCGCTGGTTCATGCCGTCGGCCGAAAATGGCTACGCGCTATCCGAATACAAAATCGGCCTGATCTATCAGCGCGGCGACCGCAAGGTCGAAAAGGACCTTCGCAAGGCCGCTAACTGGCTCGCGCGCGCGGCCAACCACGGCTTTGCGCGCGCGCAGAACGACCTTGGGCTGGCCTACGAGAACCGATTCGGGGTCAAGCGCGATTATGAAGCAGCGGCCAGGTGGTACGAGAAGGCCGCCGAGCAAGGCTGGGCGATGGCCCAGCTCAATATCGGGCGCCTTTACGAGAACGGCCGCGGCGTCGATAAGGACTACGTCGAGGCGTTCTATTGGTACCGGCTGGCGACCGGCGCGCGGATCGAAGACCTGCGAGCCAGGGCGCTGGACAATGTCGCGCGCGTTCGCCACCGCATTGAGGCGCGCGAAATTGCGAGCATAGACGAGCGCATCGACAACTGGCGGTCCGTCAGCCAAGAGGAGTCGGCGGCATCGCTGGAGGTCGCGGCCGCCGCACCCAAACCTGCCGTCGAGACGGCAGCGGTTGACGACGCCTACGAACCACCGCCGCTCGACGAATCGGAGCTCGAATACGTGCCGCCGCCGGTTGAGGAGGAGACCGAAGTAGCCCTTGCGGCGCCAGCCGAGAGTGATGCTGATGTCGATGTTGGCTACGTCCCCCCCGCGGAGGAGGTCGATGCCGGCTATGTCCCGCCCGAGCCGGTGGTCGATGAAGAGTAAGTACCGCCGCCACCGGTCGAGGAGCCCGCCCAGGTAGTCGAAGAGCCAAAGGTCGAGGTCGCGAAGGTTGCGAAGGTCGCCAAGGTCGCGAAGGTCGCCAAGGTTGAGCGAAAGGAACGGAGCGTCGAACGGTCAGTACCCGAACCTGAGCCCGCGCCGGCCGAGCCCGAGCCCGCTCAAACCACCTCCGTCGATGCGAGCGCGCCGCAGAGCGATATCCTCTCGGAGGTCCAGCTCGAGGAGTTCGGCACCTACCACGCGCTGGTCATTGGCAACGACGCTTATAAGCACATGCCGAAGCTCCGCACCGCGGTCAATGACGCGAAGTCGGTGTCCGAGGTGCTGAGCCGCGATTACGGGTTCGAGGTCCAGACGCTGCTTGATGCGACGCGCGAGGACATCGTCGTTGCACTCGATCGCCTTCGCTCGACGCTGACCAGCCAGGACAATCTGCTGATCTACTACGCCGGCCACGGCATACTCGACTTCTCGTCTGAACGCGGCTACTGGCTGCCGATCGATGCGCAAGAGGACATCCAGGTCCGCTGGGTCTCCAACGCGACTGTTACCGATGCGCTAAAGGCGATGGATGCCAAGCATGTGATGCTGGTGGTCGATAGCTGCTATTCGGGCACGCTGACCCGTGGCCTGACCGTGACCCTACAGAGCCCTGAGTACCTCGGGCGAATGTCGAAGAAACGGGCGCGGGTGGTCATGACATCGGGTGGGCTCGAGCCGGTGGCCGACAGCGGCGGAGGTACCGACCACTCGGTGTTCGCCCGTGCCTTCATCGGTGCGCTGGAGGAGAACGAGGGGATCATGAACGGACCCGAGATGTTCCTCCAGATCCGTCGTCCGGTGATGCTGAATGCGCCGCAGACGCCGGAGCACTCCGACATCCGCTTCGCCGGACACGACGGCGGCGATTTCCTTTTCTTCCGGCGCTAGCGCTCTCAAAGAGCGGCGAGCATCGCCTGGCGCTTGCGCCCGTACTCGGTCTGCGAGATCAGCCGGCCTTCAAGCAGTTGATTCAGAAGGACCAGCCCGTCCTTCGGCAGCATGGAATCGGGGTTGACGCTACGCGATACCACAACGCGCCCTCTGCCTCGGTTTTGCCAGTCACCAGAAACGTCGTGCCGGCTGCCACGAGGCCCAAGGGCGCGGCGTTGACAGAGGGATCAATGCGGACGTTGACCCGTGTGGACGTCACGCGCCGCTCGTCGGCCGGGGTGATCCGATAACGCGGCTCCGGCGGAGGCGCTGGTTCCTCGACCGCGGGCTCGGGCGGCAGCGCTGCGATCTCTTCTTCCTCAACCGGGACCTGATCGGCCTCGGGCGGGACCTCCGCCACTGCTGCTGGCTCCAGCCTCTCGACCGAGGCGAGCTCGCACTCCACCTTCCCCTGGTTGGAATCGGTATAGCTCCAGTAGATCGGAAACGAGAGGTCGGGGGCGTAGTAGGACAGCATCTCCGGGGAATAGAGATTGAACCAGCGTCCCTCGATGAGCTGTATGACCGGCACGTCGCCCAGGTCGCGGACATAGCTGGTCTCACGGCCGACGACGGAGATCTTGTACTTCCACTCGAGCTCGCCGCCCGCTCGGCGCTCGGTGACGTAGTCGCTGAAGGTATCGCCGATTCGCAGGGCGCCGATGTCGGCGAAAGCGTCGGTGCCGCGCATGGTCGACTCGCTGCCGCCGATACTCTCTTTCTTAACCAACGTTGTGCCCAGATAGTAGAATGGTTTTTCGTACCAGTTCTCTTGTTCGCCGCTGGATACCGTCACGCGAATGACGCCGTCATCATTGGCGGCGATGCTATGGACCTCCTGGAAGATAGGCCCGTCATACAGGCTGCAGTCGAAGAAATATTTGGCACCGATGGGCGGTGCGCTCATCTGGGCGTGCGAGGGGACGGTGACCAATGAGACTGGCACTGCGAGACCGAACGCCAAGAGCAGATATCGCACGCGGGCTGACCGGACCATTGATCGCGCTCCCTGAACTGCGCCCTACCACGGGGGTGTTGGGGCGATGTTAGAGTTTGCCCATACCCAAGGCAAGAAAGCCCGTTGCCCTCGCGCCGCGAGGAGCGCCGAAGCCGATGAAACACCTTTCGCTCTGGTTCGCTCTCGTGCTGGCTCTCGTCGCGCTGATCCCTGAGTCGAGCCGGGCTGATGCCGATGCAGGTGCGGCTTGGCAGCAGGCTCATGTGGCGCTACCCGCTGGCCTGCTCGGAGGCAAGGCGATCCTCGGGCATTGGAGTGATCGCCAGATTCAGCGTGCGGTTCGTGGCATCTCGCAGGCGTCCCAGGCGCCGGCGCTGATTTTTATGCACGGGTGCGACGGCATCGGCTTCGAAGAGGAGAGCTGGAAGCTCTTCTTTATGGATCGCGGCTATCCGTCCTTTTTCCCCAACAGTTTTGCGCGCATCGGGCGGCGCGCAAATTGTAGTCCGGCGCACCACAGCACTGCGCTGTTTCCCGAAGCCCATGCTTTCCGCCTCGAAGAGCTCCACTACGCCGTGCGCCAAGTCTCGGCGTTGCCGTGGGTGGACGAGAACCGGATTTTCGTTATTGGCTTCAGCGAGGGCGGCATGGCGGCCGCGGGCTACGACGGGCGTGGGGTTGCCGGCATCGTGATCATGGGCTGGCACTGCCATGGTCTGGAGCCCTACGCGGGATAAACGCGCCACCGTCGGTGCCGATCCTGGCGATCATCGGCGAGGAGGACCCTTGGTACGAGGCCAAGCGCGGCGAGCATTGCGGCCAGGTGGACGGGGATCGCGCGAAGGCGATCTCGCTGGTTCTGCCCGGCAACGGCCACACCATCATCAGCTCGCCCATTGTCGACAATGCCGAGCGCGCAAAGCGCGCCGTTCTCGAGTTCCTGGAGGAAAACTAGTCGCGCCGCCGCCGATTGGCGATCAGCTCAGCGGCCCATACTCCTTGAGCACGGCGCAGAGGTCGTCGTGCGGTAGGGCAATCACCTCGCGGTCATCGCGACCGACCATCGTCTTGTTCGCGATCAAGCTATTGAGAATGGCCTCGTCGATCGACTGCACCACGGCGGTGAACAGGGGATTGATCTTGGCGTCAGGCACGAAGGACGCCGCGGGCAGCCCTTCGTCGGCGGCCACGGCCTCCTCGTTGGCGGTCGAGAAGGCCAGGAAGATGTCGCCCGAGCCGTTGTGCGAGACACTACCGGATCGGCCCACGCCGAGGGCGATACGACGGGCGAGCCGCTTGAGCTGATGGGGTAGGAGTGGTGCGTCCGTGGCGATGACGGCGATGATCGATGAGCCGCCCGAGTAAGGGAGAGCGCCGCCCGTCAGATGTCGGCCGGCGGGAACGCCGGCGACGACCAGCTCATGGCGAAGGCCGAAGTTCGCCTGGACGAAAGCGCCGACCGTGTACACCTGCTCTTCATGCGCGACCCGTCGCGAGGCGGTCCCCGAGCCGCCCTTGAACTCATAGCAGATCATGCCGGTGCCGCCGCCGACGCTGCCCTCTTCGATCGGCCCAACGGCGGCCGAATCGATCGCCTGGATGACGTGCTCGGGCGTCACGTGGAAGCCATTGATGTCGCTGAGGTAGCCATCGTAGGTCTCGCCCGCGACCGGCAATGCCCAATGCAGGCCATCGCCCGAGCGAAAGTCCTCGACATTCGCCACCATCCAACGAATCGCGGCATCGCGCGCGACGCCGCACGAATGGGTATTGGTGATCGTGATGGGCCCCTGGCACCGCCCGGTCTCATCGATCCACAGCGTGCCTGTGAGCTCGCCGTTACCATTGAGGCTGAAGCTGCCCGCGTGCACCGGCCGCATGATGCCGCCGCGACCCCGTGGCAAGATCGCGGTGACGCCAGTGCGAACTGGCCCCTGGCCGACCACGAGGAGTCCGTCCCCGGCGATCAGAGTGGTGTAGCCGACCTCTACCCCGCCGACATCGGTGATGGCGTTGGCCTGGCCCGGCTCGCCTTCGAGCGGGATGCCGAGCGCGCGGGCGCGTCGCTTGCCTGACGGCGTCGTGCGGTGGGATTCCGTCATAGGCGTTACCGTGTGCCGCTGGCGCCAATCCCGCGGGCCGGCCCAGCGTGCGCTCAGTCGGAGCCGCTGCGCTCCGGCACCGCCGCCGGCGGCGCCGACTCGCGCTGTGGTCTGAACCAGGCGCCACCGACGCGGTCTAACAGAGACAGAAGGCCGGCCGGATAATAGCGCAGGACCAACACGATCAGCGTTCCGATGATGAGCCAGCGCCACTCGCCGAGATCGACCATGAACTCGGAGATGAAGGTGAAGATGAAGGCGCCGATGATCGGTCCCCACATGGTGCTGATGCCGCCAAGGAGCAGCATGCTTAGCGCCAAGGTCACGAATGCGAAGCCGAACATGTCGGGGCTGGCCGTCCGCAGGTACTGCGCGTAGAGGCCGCCGCACGCGCCGGTAAAGACCGCGCTTGCCGCGAACGTCAGCAGGCGCTGGCGCGCCAGGGCGACGCCGCGCGCGACCGCGTAGTCCTCATTGTCGCGCAGCGCGATGATGCTGCGCCCGAAGTTCGATCTGATCAGATAATGCAGGTAGACGGTGGAGACTATCAGCAGGACCATCGCCATATAGTAGTAGCCAAGCTTGCCGTCGCTGCGGAACGAATAGCCGAACACTTCCAACGCCGGGATCAGCACCATGCCGAACGTTCCGCCGGTGATCTCGGTCTGATTGAGGATGACCTGGTAGCAGAGCTGGGTGAACGCAAACGTCACCAACACGACGTAAATGCCCTTCAGTCGCAATACCGGCAAACAGACGATAATGCTGGCCACCGTCGCCAGCAGTGCGCCGGCGAAAATGCCGAGGAAGGTCGGCAGCTCCATGATCTTGGTGGCGATTCCCGCGCCGTAGGCGCCGAGGGCGAAGAATCCGAGGTGGGCGAAGTTGAAGATGCCGGCAAAGCCGAGCGTCACGTCCCAGTTCGACACCAGGATCGCGTACAGCATCGCCACCAGCAGGGTGTGCTGGAGGTAATTGCTGTCGATCACCAGTGGGATGATCGCGAGAACCGCGAGCAGGGCCACTCGGAGCATATTAAGCCGGCTCATGATCTCGGCATCTCAGTTGCGTCCCATCAAGCCGGTTGGTCTGAGCACCAAGACCAGGATGAAGATCGCGAACATCACCGCGTTGGTCCAGTAGATGCCGACGAAGAATGTACTCGCCGATTCGAGGATACCGATGACATAGGCGCCGACGATGGTTCCCGCCAGGCTGCCGAGGCCGCCGAAGATGACCACGATGAAGGCCTTGAGGAGCGGTTCGGTGCCCATTTGCGGCACGATGAAACGAATGCCGCCTAGAAGGCTGCCGGCAAGACCGGCGAGGCCCGAGGATACCGCGAACGAGATCGCGTACAGCACCGGCACGTTAATGCCGAGCAGGAGCGCCGAGTCTTGATTTTGGGCAATCGCCCGAATCGCCGAGCCGGTGCGGGTGAACTTGAGGAACGCGAAGAGCATCAACAGGATGGCAGGGGTCAAAAGAATAATGACCAGCTCGTGCGCCGAGATGGCGACGCCGATGAGGGAGACGGTTCCGTCCACCACCCGCTCGATCTGCTTCAACCGCGGGCCCCATATGAGCCGAATCGTGTTCTCGATGAAAAACGTGCCCGCGAGAGTCGTCATGACGACGACGAGGATGATGTCCTTGCGCGACTGAAACGGCTTGACCAGGATCTGGTACGTCAGGAGCCCGGCACCTGTTAGGGCTGCGATCGCCATAGCGAAGCCGGCCCCGAGGCCCCAGTGCCAACCGGCTTCGTTCGAGAACTGCCAGGCAACGTAGGCACCGAGCGTCATGAAGATGCCATGCGCGAAGTTGAAGATGCCGAGCGTGTTCCAGACCAGCGCTAGACCGGTGGCCATCATCGCGTAGAGCGAGGCGAGCACCACGCCGCTGACGAGAATCGCGGGAATATCAACCGTCATCGGTCACCGTGCCGAAGTACATTTCCATGATCTGCGCGTTGTCGATCTCCTCGCCGGCCGCAAACTCGGCCGCTACCTCGCCGTGGTCGATCATGTAAAGCTGGTCGGTATGCGCCAGCAGGAATTCGATGTCTTGCTCGACAAGAATGAACGGGACCCCCGCCTCGGCGATCGCGGTGATCGCTTGGCCGACCTCGCTCTTGAGCTTGGGTGCGAGCCCGAGCGATGGCTCGTCCATCATCAGCATTCCCGGCTCGCACATCAAGCCGACGCCGATCGATAGCATCTGCCGTTCGCCGCCCGAGAGCGTGCGCGCGAGCTGAGAGCGGCGTTCGGCGAGGCGCGGGAACAGGGAGTAGACCTTGTCGAAGTTTTCCTTGGACTTCGCCCGCGCCCGTTCGGTCCAGGCGCCGAGCGTCAGGTTCTCGAGCACCGTCATCTCTGGGAACAGTTTGTTCCCCTGCGCCACGTGGATCAGGCCGCGCTCAACGATCTCGCGCGGGCCTTTTCCGCTGATGACCTCGCCACGGAGCTTGATCTCGCCGGTCCATGGCTTCAGCAGGCCTGAGATCGTCCGCAACAGCGTCGTCTTGCCGTGGCCATTGGGCCCGAACAGGCCGACGTGCTTGCCGTCTTCCGCCTTGACCGAGACGCCGCGGAGAACCTGGGTGCGCCCATAGCCCACCTCAAGGTTGCTCACCTCTAAGAGGAGTTCACTCATCGTCGCCCCGTCTGCCGAGATAGGCTTCGATAACCTCTTCGTTCTTGACCACTTCCTGGGGATCGCCCTCGGCCAGCACCTGGCCGAAGTTCAGAACCATGAGGCGGTGCGAAACCGTCAAGAGCAGCGGTAACACGTGCTCGATCAGCAGGATCGTCAGCCCTGCTTCGTTGAGTTTGCGGATCAGCTTCACGGTCTCGCGGATCTCGGGGCGGGTGAGGCCCGATGCCGGCTCGTCCAACAACAGCAAGCGTGGCCGGGTGGCCAACGCCGAGGCGATCATCAGGCGCTTTTTGTCGAACACCGAAATGTCTTCGGACGGCTGGTCGTAGTCATCGGTTAGACCGACGAACTGCAGCATCTCGATGGCCAGCGACATGCTCTCCGCCTCGCTGAGGCCGGTGCCGTGGCCAAAGACCGTACCGAGCTTGACGTTGTCGAGTAACGAAAGCGTCTCGAAGTCAGTCTCGGTCTGGAAGGTTCGTGCAATGCCCTCGCGACAGATCTTATAGGCCGGCATCCGTTCGATCGATTTGCCGTCGAACACGATCTGCCCGCCATCGGCGTGAAACGGGATGGCGGTGATGATGTTGAACAGCGTGCTCTTGCCGCTGCCATTAGGGCCGGCAACGCCGAAGATTTCGCCCTCGCGGACTGTCAGCGACACATCGTCGACCGCGCGCAGCGCGCCGAACGTCTTGAGGGCGCTATCGACGACAAGGATATCGGCCATGGGCCGTCACATGCAGGGAAAAAGGGCGACCGCGGTGCTGATTTCGTGACGCCGCGGTCACTGTTTGCTGGTTTGGAGCTAGTTGGACATCCAGGGCGGAAGCTTGTACACGCCGGTCGCGAACTTCGGCGGGTAGATCAGCACATGCTCGCCTTCCCAGATTTGGTAGAACTGGATCGGGACGTGATCGTTGTCCTGAGTCGCCAGGTGCGTCTTGGGATCGAACACCATGCGGCCATTGGCCAGCAACTTATCGGTGCTGCCGAGGCACGCGCTCAAGGCCTTCCAGTCCGTGGGATTGACGCCCTTCTCGTAGCAGTCGGTTACGAGATAGACCATCTCATACAGAATGTAGCCGTAACTGCCCGGATCGCGCCCGTATTCGGCGT
The DNA here is from genome assembly GCA_965248765.1 of Alphaproteobacteria bacterium. Taxonomy (GTDB): domain Bacteria; phylum Pseudomonadota; class Alphaproteobacteria; order VGEJ01; family VGEJ01; genus CBDFKF01. Next base: position 756,608 of record CBDFKF010000004.1, on the reverse strand, counting down.
TGAACTTGGCCCGAATCTGTTCGGTGCGCGGGTGCTTGGGCGATTTGATCGCGCCGCCCAGCAGGTTGTACATCACGCCGCTCGAGTTGTCCTTGGTCAAATCGCTGAACTCGGGCACCGAAGGCGCATACTGGATGAACATCACCGAGTTCGTCGGGTCCTCCATGAATTGGTTCATGAAAGTTGCCGCGTTCGATGACGAAGGCTCGGTGTTGACGAGCACGACCGGCGGGTTGGCGCGGATCTTCGCCAGCAGCGAACGCCAATCGTTGACCTCGGTCGGCGGCACCACCTCGTCGAACGTGATGGTCCAGCCGTGCGCCGGGAAGCTCTTCTTGAGCCCGCCGTAGATCGACATGCTGTAGGGATTGTCGGCGCCGATGATGGCCACCGTGCGATCCCGTGCGTTGAGGGTGCCCTCTTTGATAAAGCCCTCGACCACTATCGGTAGCTCGGTCTCATAGCCGTCGTAGGCCGGGGTGAGGCTCCAGACGTTGCTATAGGCGTCCGGATTGGGCGCCACGAAGTCGCGCGTTTGCTGCGAGTTCACCGCCAACAGATAGGGTACGCCGAGCTCGGAGAAGTACTCGAGTTCGAAGTTCGTCAGGCTTGTCAGCGAGCTGATGGTGGCGCTGACGTCGTCCCTCTCCTCGATGCGCTGGAACGCGCTGATAACCGCGTCCGGTGTCATCTCCTTGGTGTCGTACTCAAGCAGCTCGATTTTGTAGCCGGCAACGCCGCCCGCGGCATTGATTTCCTTGATCGCCAGCTGAGCGCCCTCCAGCCCTTCGGTGCCGTCGGCGGTGAAGGGACTGCCGGTCAATGTTCCCATGAACGCGAGCGTAGCGACCTTGTCCTGCGCACTCGCTTGCGCGGTCGCGAAGCCGATGCCGAGCGCTGCGATCGCTCCGACCGTGGTGGCGAGCTTCAGAGTCTTACTGGCAGCCATAACCGCTACCTCCCTGGTTCTTTGAATGTCGAGCCATTGTGCAAATCCGGGTTGGCCTGTCAAATGACTTGCTCGGCCCGGCGCTCACCGGGTGCCGCACCACTCGATGATGGTCCCGGCAAACACCTTGGCGCAGTCAATCAGCGAATCGATGCGGATGTATTCGTCGATGCCGTGCAACCGATCGCCGGCCGGACCATAAATGACGCAGGCGGCGCCGGTGCCGGCGTAGTGCGCGGCATCGCACACCTCGGTGTAGCCGCGCATTTCCGTTGCGTACCCGAGATGCTCCCGTGTTGTCACGATCGCCTGCACGAGCGGATGGTCGAGCGGTGTATCGACGGGCGGCAGATGAACGCCGCGCAGGTCCCACTCGACGATCGGCGGAGTCTCGCGCAGCCACGAATCGGTCTGGGCGAAGTGGTGAACAAATGCCTCGAACTCGCGCCGGACCTCGGCCGAGGTTTCGTTGGGCAGGAACTTGAGGTCGAACTCCATGATGCAGACATCGGGAATGATGGCGGAGTTCATCGTGACCGCCGGCCGGCTGTCAGGCCCCATGCCTGCCCCGCCGATCATGACACCCGGATTGATGGTGGTGATTCCGGGTGGCAAAAGCGGATGCTGTTTACGGTTGCCCCATTCGCGTTCGAGCTCGCGCACGGCTTGCAGGAAACGCACCCCGAGCTCGATCGCGTTGATGCCGGGTGCGGGTCGTTCGGGTGTGAATCGCTGGGGGTAGATCGCGTTGTAGCGACGCCCGGCATGGGCGGTCTTCCCGCGCAGCGTGACCTTGACCCATTCGAGGCCGCCCTCGGCCGGTGCGATCGCGCCCGCGGTGGTCTCGGCGACGATGACCGCCTTGGAGGTGTGGCCTCGTTTGATAAGGTCTATCGCGCCGAAGCCGCCAGCTTCCTCATCGATCACGGCGTGTATCTCGATGCTGCCGACCAGCTCGATGCCGGCATCGCGGATCGCCTTGCACGCGGCAACGCCGGCGGCGATGCCGCCTTTCATGTCGATCGTGCCGCGGCCGTACATCAGCCCGTCCTTGATCTCGCCGCCATAGGGATCGACGGACCATAAGTTCCGATCGCCTTCCGGCACGACGTCGACGTGGCCGCTGATGATAAGGCTTCGCTCCGGATCGCCGGCCCAGCCGCCGGTGAGATTGGGTCGATCCGGAAGCGCTTCGCTCTGTTCGGTGTCGAGCCCGATCTCCTTGAGCACGCCTTCCAGGTAGTTCTGGTGATCGGGCTCGCGATTGACCTCAGGATCCAACACGAATTTTGGATTCACTGTCGGAATCTTCACCATCTCCCGGGTGAGGTCGACGACAAAGTCCGGCTGCTTGTCGATCTCTGCCAATGCTGCGCGGATCTGTTCCTGGGCCATCTTCTCCTCCCGGCGATTGTTGTGATCCCCGAGCGTATGGCACGGTGCCAATGGAAGCAAAGCGGAGGAGCGGATGACCGGATCGCTTGCCGGCTATGCCGACAGGATCAGCGTGGGGCCCGGCGAGACCATGCAGTTTATGGTGAGCTGCGAGGGTGCGTCCCGCTATCGCGCCGACATCGTCCGGGTCATCTGCGGCGACATTAACCCGGCCGGACCCGGCTTCCGGGAAAAGCTCGTTCGAACCGCGGTGAGCGGAACCTACCGTGGGCGCCACCAACCGTGCCATCCGGGATCATTCGTGGTCGTTCCGCCGAGCGAGGCGATCGAGCAACTGACGAGCTTTACGCTACAGGCGATGGTATGGCCGACCACGCCCGGCAAAGGCGGGCAGGGCCTCCTCACGAAATGGTCTGACCCGACGGCGACGGGCTTCGGCCTCTTCATCGACGAGAGCGGCGCTGCCGAGGTCGCGCTCGGGGCGGGCGAAGGGCGTATCACCGTTTTGAGTGCGCCGTCGCCCCTACGCGCGCGCCATTGGTATTTCCTTGCCGCGAGCTATGACGCCGACAGCCGGCGACTCGCCCTCTTCCAGGAACCGCTGTTCGACTATCCGGGCGAGGGGCCGGTGCACGTCACCTCGACCACATGCCACGGCTTCCGCGACGGCCCGGCGCGGTTCTTGATGGCGGCGTGGTCGCAGCGGGAGGTTCCTGGGCCGGGGATCGCGGCGGGGCACTTCAACGGCAAGATCGACCGGCCGCGTCTGGCAGACCGCGCCCTTGGCCGCGACGAGATCGAGGCGCTCAAGGCAGACCAGGTACCACCGCGGCTGCGGCCGGTGACCGTTGGCGCGTGGGACTTCTCCCGCGACATCACCGGCACGCGGGTCACGGACCTGTCGGCAAACCAGCTTCACGGCGAGACCGTGAACTTGCCGGCACGGGCGATGACCGGCCACAACTGGAGCGGCGAGGAGCTGGATTGGCGACTCAAGCCCGAGCACTACGGCGCCATCCACTTCCACGACGACGACATCTACGACTGCGGTTGGGAGGCGGACTTCTCGTTCACCGTGCCGGCGCGGATGAAGAGCGGCTTCTACGCTGCTCGCCTGACTGCGGGAGACATAGAGGGCCGGATCGCGTTCTTCGTGCGCCCGCCGCGCGGCCGCGCGACCGCTCCGGTGGCCTTTCTCGTCTCGACGGCGAGCTACATGGCCTATGCCAACTTCAAGGCGACGCCGCAGCGCTACACCGAGGTAATGACCGGTCGGGTCGGGGTGCTGCATCCGCTCAACTTCGTCCTCGATGCCCACCCCGAGTGGGGCGCCTCGCTTTACGACCGCCACAGCGACGGCAGCGGCATCTGCCACTCCTCGCGGCTGCGGCCGATCATGAATCTGCAGCCCAAGTACATTCAGCTCTCGGGCGCGCACGGCTCGAGTCTGCGCGAGTACAACGCCGATACGCACTTCATCGGCTGGCTTGAGGCGATGGGGCATGCCTACGACGTCATCACCGACGAGGATCTCGACGCCGAGGGGGTCGGTCTCCTCGGCCGCTACCGCGCCGTCATGACGTGCTCGCACCCCGAGTACACATCGCCAGCCATGTGGGACGCGATAAGCGCCTACACCTCCCAGGGCGGCCGCTTCATGTACCTCGGCGGCAACGGCTTTTACTGGCGGATCGCCTTTCACAGCGAGCTACCGGGGGTGATCGAGGTGAGGCGCGCCGGCCCCGCGGTCCGCGCCTGGGGCGATGAGCCAGGCGAGAGCCATCACAGCTTCGATGGCGCGCACGGCGGGCTGTGGCGTAACCAGGGCCGGGCGCCGCAGGCCCTCGCCGGTGTCGGCTTCATCGCCCAGGGCTTCGATCTCAGCGCTCCCTATCGGCGCACCGCCGCCAGCCGCGATCCGCGTGTCGCCTTCATGTTCGAGAAGATCGGCGACGACGAGCTGATCGGTGATTTCGGCCTCGAGGGCGGCGGGGCGGCCGGCATCGAGATCGACCGCGCCGATCACCGGCTCGGGACGCCGCCCCATGCCCTGATCGTGGCTTCCTCCGAGGGACACACCGAGTCGTTTCTGCTGGTAAGCGAGCAGATCGACGTCATGCGCCCCAACGTCTCAGCCCCGGACAACGCCGCCATCCGCGCCGATATCGTGTTCTACGAAACGCTGGGTGGCGGTGCGGTGTTTGCTGTCGGCTCGATCGCCTGGGCCGGTAGTCTTAGCCACGACGACTACGACAACAACGTATCGCGCCTGACCAACAACGTGCTCGCGCGATTCGTTGACGAGACCTCGTTCTAGACTATGGTTGGCGCGGCGCATATGCGGGCGCTTGCATCGGGCAGAGCAAGGGGAGGGCGGCTGCCATGACGCTTCCTGATTCGCGCTACATCGTCGGCTACAGCGATCAGATCAGCGTCGCGCCTGGCGATACCATCCGTTTCATGGTCAGCGCAGAGGGCGCCCGTCGGTACAAGGCCGACGTCGTGCGCACGATTTGCGGCGATCCCAACCCCGCGGGCCCTGGCTTCAAGGAGAAGGTCGTCCGAACCGGGCTCAGCGGAAAGACCTTCCGCGCCCGCAAACAGGCCACCTACCCCGGATCCTACGTCCAGCTCGATCGCAGTGCGCTCGTCGATGGGCTCGAGAGTTTCACCTTACAGGCGATGATCTGGCCGACCCTGCCGAAAAAGGGCATGCAGGGCGTTATCACCAAGTGGTCAATGTCGGAACGCGGCGGTTACGGCCTGTTGATCGATGACAAAGGCTCGATGGCGCTTGGCATCGGCGATGGCAAGGGCAAGGCAGAGATGATCAGCGCCGGCAAGCCGCTGCTGGCCCGCCACTGGTACTTCGTTGCCGCGAGCTACGATGCCAAGACCAAGCAGGTGTGCGTCTACCAGGAGCCCCTGATCGAGTACGCGAAGGTGGAGACCCCCGCCGTCGCCCGCAAGAAATCGACGCTGGCGAGGATCGGCGGTGCCAAGGCGCCGTTGATGATCGCCGCCTGGCACGAGCGCCAGTTGAAAGCGCGCGCGATTGCTGGCGGCTTCTTCAATGGCAAGATCGACAGCCCGAGGCTTTCCTCGCGCGCGCTCAGCCGTAGCGAGATGGAGGCGCTGAAGCAGCGCACCGTGCCCACGAACCTCCGCACCACGACAGTGGCGGCCTGGGATTTCTCCGAGGACACGCCCGGCACGCAGATTGTCGATACCTCGGTCAACGCGATCCATGGCGAGACGGTGAACCTGCCCACGCGCGCGATGACCGGTCACAACTGGACCGGTCGCGAGATGTGCTGGCGCACGGTGCCCGAGCAATACGGCGCGATCCACTTTCACGATGACGATCTCTACGATGCCGGTTGGGAGTCCGATTTCTCGCTAACGATTCCCAAGGGGATGCGAAGCGGGCTCTATGCCGCGCGGCTCACCGCCGGCGATCTCGTCGACCGCGTCGCCTTTTTTGTCAGGCCGCCCCGTGGCAAGGCGACCGCCAAGATCGCGGTGCTGATGTCGACCGCCTGCTACATGGCGTACGCCAATATCAACGCGTTGACCTTTAGCCAGGCGGAGCTGCTGATCGGCCGCCTCATGATCATGCACCGGGACAATTTCCTGATGGCTGAGCACCCAGAGTGGTCGGCCTCGCTCTACGATGTCCACTCGGACAAGAGCGGGATCTGTTACTCTTCGCGTTTGCGCCCGCTCATCAACATGAAGCCTGGCGCCAGCAGCGCCTGGGGTGGCCACGGTTCGAGCCTGCGCGAGTTCAATGCTGACACCCGGCTGATCGACTGGCTCGAGACCGAAGGTTTCAAGTACGACATCATCACCGATGAGGATCTCCACTACGAGGGCGTCGAGCTTCTGCAGCACTACAACGCCGTCATCACCTGTTCCCATCCCGAGTATTACTCGACCAATATGTGGGAGGCTGCGCGCGCCTTCACCGACCGCGGCGGCCGGCTGATGTACCTCGGCGGCAACGGCTTCTACTGGCGCATCGCCTATCACGAGACGCTGCCCGGGGTGATTGAGGTGCGTCGCGGCGGTCCGGCGATCCGCGCTTGGGCTGCCGAGCCCGGCGAGATCTTCCACAGCTTCGATGGCCACCACGGCGGGCTGTGGCGCAACCAGGGTAAGGCACCGCAGCGGATCGCCGGCGTCGGCTTCATCTCAGAGGGCTTCGATATCGGTTCCCACTACGTGCAGACGCCCGACAGCAAGAACCCCCGTGCCCGCTTCATGTTCGAGGGCATCGGCGCAGACGAGCTGATCGGCAATTTCGGCCTCGAAGGCGGCGGCGCGGCCAGTATCGAGATCGACTGTGCGGATACCAAGCTCGGGACCCCGCCGCACGCGCTTGTGGTCGCCTCGTCGGTCGACCACACACAGACCTACCTCCTGGTCACCGAGGAGGCCGACATCATGATCCCCAACGTCGCTGGCGATAACAACGAGCGCATCCACGCCGACATCGTTTTCTACGAGACGCCGAACGGCGGCGCGGTGTTCACCACGGGCTCGATCGGCTGGAGCGGAAGCTTGGCGCACAACAAGTACAAGAACAACGTCGCGCGCCTTACAGGCAACGTGCTGCGGCGCTTCGAGAACGACAAACCGATCTAAGCTCGGCCCATCACGCAACAGGGAGAACGCCATGACGATTGGCATCGGAGCCAGTGGGCCCAACGCCGGGCGCGCCGTTTATGACGCGCTGGCGGCTGCCGAGAAGATCGGCACGGGTTCGATCGGCGGCTTCGTCACCTACGCGGCGATCGGCGCGGGCGGTGAGGTGCTGCGCTCCGAGACCCAGCGCGGAGGCACGACAACCCTGTTCACCGAGGGCGAGACCACCGGTATCGAGCCGCCGCCGGCGATCGCCGAGGCGCGCTACGCTGCTGTGATATCGAGCGGCCCCGATCGGCCGGGGCCGCTGGATCAGTTCGTCCCGGCCGACCCAAAAGGCGGTCTGGTGACCGGTCATCGCATCCCGCCCTCGATCGGCACCGACGGCAAGGAGATGAATGTCGCGGCGCTGGCGTTGCTGATCGGCGGTGCGACGGCCATTGACGCGACCGAGCGCGTGGTCGGCGCGAGCCCGGAGGCGGATTGTGGCCTGATCGCCATCGATATGAATGGCGGCGCGCATTTTTGTAACACCGAGCGTGTGAAGCGCCGCCCCGACGTTGGCACCGCGCTACGCCGTGACGAGGAAAGCGGTGCCGTGGTGGCCGTCCTCCACAACGCCATCCGCCCATACCCGACCGTTGCCGAGGTCGCGGCTGCTATTGCGCTGGAGACCATGGTCGGCGCACCGCGACCGGCAGGCTGGGTGACTATCAACGCCGGGATCTCGGTCGAGATGGGCAGCGAAAATGCCGTCCACTGTGACGGCGCAGGGATCGCCCAACGCATCACCACGACCGATCCGGCGATCGGCGAGCGCGGTGAGCTCGGCGCGGTCATCTACATCGCCAGCACCGTCTACCTGGACGGCAAGGCGGTCGGCCACAGCATGTTCGAGCCGCTATGTCCGCTCGAAAACGGCCGCATCGTCCACCTCAGCGGCAATGCCACGTTGCAGATGAGCTATCGCTGAGCGTCGCCCTTTGAGGTCGGGCGAATCGAGGACGCGCCCGTGACGATCGAGCGGTTCGCCCGCGGGCAAGGAACTGTCCGCGCCGAGCCGCAACAGGTCCCAATCGGCTGCCGCCGGCTGACACCGGGGTAGACGGGTCGCTCGACCTGGTTTGCGCGCTCGACAACGAGGCGCCAGCGCTGATCCTCGGCGCGAACGGTGCAAGACGGAAGAAGAACCATGGCGGATCAGAAACTACGGGTCGGCGTGATCGGGCTCGGGTTCATGGGCGAGCTGCATGCCCGCGTCCACCACGAGCTATCGATCGTCGAGCTGGTCGCGGTGGCGGATATCGACGGGATCCGCGGCGCGCTGATTGCGGAGCGGCTCGGCGCCGAGTTCACTACGGATTACGGCGAGCTGTTGTCGAGAGGGGATATCGACGCGGTCAGCATTTGCACGCCCGATCGCCTCCACCTCGAACCGGCGCGGGCGGCGGCCCAAGCCGGCAAGGCGATCCTCCTCGAAAAGCCGATGGCCCATGACGCAGGGGCGGCGGAGGAAATAGCCCGCGCAGTCGAGACCGCCGGCACCCGCCTCATGGTCGGGCACATCCTTCGTTTCGATCCCCGCTACGCGCAGCTCCATGGCGCGGCCGATGCCGACAGGCTTGGCGAGCCGATCCACCTTCGTGCCAAGCGCAACACCAGCCGTGCGCTCGCCCAGCGGCTGGGAGCCGATTCATCCATTCTCTACTACCTGGGTGTGCACGATATCGACATGATGCAGTGGGTGGGCCGGACACGTATCACTCGGGTCTACGCCCAGAAGGTCGAGAAGTTGAGGAACGGCAACGAAGACGCTCTCTACGCCGTGCTCAATTTCGAAAACGGGGCCATTGGTGTCCTCGACTACAGTTGGGCGTGGCCGACGGCGCTACCTCCCCGTGACTACGCCGGGTTCGAAGTCGTGGGGACCAGGAACAGCGCCATCCTCGACGGACGGGATCAGGGTCTCCACGTCATCTCCGATCAGACCTATGTCCAGCCCGACGTCCATCTTTGGCCGCAGGTCCACGGCAGGATCGTCGGCGATCTGCGGGACGAGATCCTTCACTTCGCGGACGCCGTGCTCTCGGGCGCGCCGTTCGTCCAGACCTATGACGAGGCCCTGCAGGCCATACGGGTGCTCGATGCGCTGTTCGAATCGGTAGCGACCGCCCGGCCCGTGAATGTCGTCCTGCCCTGACGCCCTTGCGCCCGCGGCGAGTGTCCCGCGGCAGCGGTCAAGATCGATGTTGCTGCCAGAGAGGATGATGCCGATGCGGCCTGCGCGCTCGGGCCCTTGAAGACGGCTAAGGCATCGTCGGGAACGCGGGTTGACTTGACATCAAGGGACACACCAGGAACGCTGGGATTGGCGTCGGTAACGATGTTGTTGGAGCGTAATGTCTGAAGCCGTTGCCGGTACTCGAGATTCCCGCGGGGAGTGGCAACCGGCCGAGCGGCCGACGACGGAGCCGCTCTGGGCGTGGCCGCCGCGCCCGCTCGCGGCACTGCGATGGTTCGTCGGCTATCCTGGGTATCTGTGGCCGTGGAACGCGTTTTTCTGCTTGGTCGCGATCGCCACGTGGCACACGACGCAACCCGAGCTCTCGCGGATGGCGGAGTCCCGCCTCGACTGGATCGCCCAGATATACCTTCGCAACCTCGCGCTGTTGGTGCTGTTTACAGGGGGGTGGCATCTCTGGCTCTACAAGTTCAAAGGCCAGGGATCGAAGTACAAGTTCAACCCCGAATGGCTGAGCGAGAAGAATCCGACGTTCCTGTGGGGCAATCAGCTGCGAGACAACATGTTTTGGGCCATCGCCAGCGGTTGCACCGTGTGGACGGCCTACGAAGCACTGATGATGTGGGCCTACGCCAATGGCTCAATCGGTTACGTGGACTGGGAAACACAGCCTGTCTACTTCGCCTTGTTGCTGTGCTCTCTCTTGATGTGGCACACCGTCTACAACTATTTAACGCACCGCATGAACCATTGGGGGCCGCTTTACCGGCGCGGCCACTACTTGCACCACAAGAACGTCAACGTCGGTCCGTGGTCGGGCTTGGCGATGCACCCGGTAGAGCACATCTACTACTTCACCACCGTTCTGGTCTTCTGGATCGTGCCTTCGCATCCGATCCACACGTTGTTCCTCCTGCAGTTCGCGGCCCTGATGCCCGGCCCCAACCACGCCGGGTTCGATCAGCTCGTCGTGAAGGGAAAGGCCACGCTTCCAGGCGATTTCTTCCACTACCTGCACCACCGTTACTTTGAGTGCAACTATGCGGCTCCCATGGTGCCGTTTGACCGCTGGTTCGGCACCTTCCACGACGGTTCCCCAGAAGCGCACGCGCGCATGAAGGAGAGGTGGCGCAAGAAACGGACCTGACCCCTGATCAGGGGTCAGAAGCCAGAGGGATCGGCAGACCTCCCCGTGTTGCGACTGCTTTCGGGCAGAACGTGGTGTTCGCGAGCCCTTAGCAGCCCGTTGATTAAGTGGCTTTTTCCGGCTCTCACTCCCAGATGAGGAATGCGGCGGCGAAAGCCGTCTGGCCACTTTGCGAGACCCCCCGTGCCACCAGCATGGCCCCGGTGGGCGTGAGCAGAACGAAAATACCGCCATATCCGCCCGCCACGGCCTCCCGCGGGGTGCCGGCGCCGATGAGCTGGCGCATCAGTAACGATAGATTGTGGCCGGCGACGTGGAGCAGGTATCGCTTGTGCACATTCTCTCGTCCGCGCAGCCAGGTTCGTCGCATGCCGCCACGATCGAGGTTGTGGGCAAAGCAGCGCTCGACGATCTCGGCGCGCAGCTTGAAGGCCTCGCGGGCGACCCCGGACTTGAGCCGCGCACGGTTGTTGGTGACCGCGCGCCGCGCCGCCTCATCACCGTGCCAGCGCGAAAAGCCGGTCTGCTTGGGCGCCGCGATCCGGGTCTTCCAGGGACTGTCGTTCAGAGCTCTCAAGACCGCCCGTGAGTGATAACCTTTGTCGGCGACGCATTCGGCCGGGTTCTCCGACGTCGGTGCCGCATCCACCGCCTCGAGGTTTGCCTCGGCCTTCGCCAGGGTCTTGGAAAGCGTCGTGGTGTCGCCCTCATCGGCCGGGTGCAGCTCGGCCGCCACCACCGCGCCGGTGTCCAGATCCACCGCGTGCTCGGGCTTGTAGGCCAGATGCGTCGTGCCGTCCTTCATCTTGGCGATCTTGGCCTCGGGGTCGCTCTTCGAAACCCAATCCGTGTTGGAAAGCTTCTTGCCCTTGCGCTTCCGCTCCAGACGCGCCAGGTCCTCGGCCGTGGGTGTCTCGACCCCGCTTTCCCGGGCCAGGCGCTCCAGCATCTCCCGGTAGCCTTCGCCGTTGTCGCGCCGCACGATGTTCCGCAGCGCCGCGTTGGCCTCCATGGTCGAGGCATCGACGCCGATGCGCTCGCCTTGATCAGCCCCGCCTCGGCGATCAGCACCAGAACCCAGTCGAAGACCGCCGCGTGGACTTCATGGGGCAGGCGCGTGCGGCTCCGTGACAGCCAGGAATGGTCCGGTACCCGATCACGGCTCCCCAGTCGCAGGAACGCCCGCAGCGAAAGCGAGTCCGAGCAGCGCCACTCCAGACCGCGCTCGCTGTCGATGCCCTCGAAGTAGCCCACCAGGTGCATCCGGAAATAGCGCCCGGGCGGCACCGAGGGCGCGCCCATCCGGGCCGCGTAATAAGGCCGGCAGCTCGCCTCGGCAAAGGCGTCGAAGCCGCCCTCGATCAGCACCGACTGCAAGCGGTCATAAAACACATGACCCGGAGAGCGCGGCATCTCCGACCAGCTCACCATCAGGCCCCCCTGACCATCCTTCTGCCGTCCCATCGCCATCGGCGAATCCCCCTGCGAATCAGGAAACCAGAGAATCAGACGCCGCCGACTTAATCAACGGGCTGTTAGGTCTCCTGTTGAGCGTAGGGCGGCCCTCGCTCGGCGGCCGCCGAGCTGGCCGGTCGTGATCGACCAGAACGCCCGCTTGGAGTCAAACGGGGCCCACGGCGAGCCGCCGGCACGCTCGCTATCGGTCAAGCGGAGGTGAGTTGAGGTGGCCTCGGTTTGTCGGACAGCTTGGCGGCTTGATTAAGGTGTATTCCAGTTGTCGTTCATGCCGCCAGAATCCCTTTGAATCGATCTCCTTGCCGTTGTTGTTGCGCCTGTGGGGATGTGGGCAAGGCGCGTAGCGGCTTGTCCATCATATCCACAGGCGGGGCGCCGCGGTAGGCCTCGGCCGGCGTTTTCCCCCCGAGCGCCGAGTGCGGCCTCTCGGTGTTGTAGAAGTCGATCCACTCGCCGATGACGCGCCGGGCCTCGAAGCCGTCGGCGAGCTCGCGCAGATAGACGGCCTCGTATTTGAGCGAGCGCCACAGCCGCTCAATGAAGATGTTGTCCAGGCACCGGCCCCTGCCGTCCATCGAGATCCGGATGCCGGCCTCCCGCAAGCGCCCGGCGAAGGCGAAGCCGGTGAACTGGCTGCCCTGGTCGGTATTGAAGATCTCCGGCGTGCCATGGCGGGCCAGCGCCTCGTCGAGCGCGTCTGTGCAGAAGCCCGCATCCAGGGTGTTCGACAGACGCCAAGCCAGCACATGCCGGCTCGCCCAGTCCATGATCGCCACCAGGTAAAGAAAGCCGCGCCGCACCGGGATGTAGGTGATGTCGGCGCACCAGACATGGTTCGCCCGCTCGATCATCAAGCCTCTGAGCAGATAGGGGTAGACCCGGTGCTCGGGATGCGGATCGCTGGTGCGCGGCGCCCGATAGATCGCCTGAAGCCCCATCAGGCGCATCAGACGACCGGCCCGGCGACGACCGATGCGCACGCCCTCGCGGCGCAGATGACGGACCATCTGACGGGCGCCGTAGAACGGATATTTCAGGAACAACTCATCAATGCGCCGCATCAGCGCCAGGGTCTCCGGGCTCTCGCCCTTGGGCGTGTAATAGAGCGAGGAGCGTCCGATCGACAGCAAACGGCATTGACGGCTCAAGCTCAGCGCCCGGTGAGCGCACATCACCATCGTTCGCCGCTCGGACCGGCTCATCGACCGGACCCTCGAGACAAAAAATCCCCTCCACCGTCAACTCGCCGATCTTCGCGTGAAGATCACGGATCTCGCTCTCATGGTCCCCACGGCGGCGCTCGCCCCCGTTCGAAAACACCTCGCCAAGACCATCGATCGCCTGGCGCTTCCATGTGCTCACCTGGTTCGAATGAACCTGGTGCTTCGAGGCAATCTCCTGAAGCGTCCGGTCGCCACGAAGCGCCTCAAGCGCGATCTTCGCCTTCAGCTCCCCGGAAAACCTGCGTCTCCTGCTCATCGCGTATCCCTCCTCAGTCGGGGGAATACACCTTAAATACCTGTCCGATTTTCCGGGGCCACCTCAAGTATAGGGGCTCGTAAGTGATCGTAACTCTCGACGCGTCAGAAATACTGTTAGCCACTAGTAATCATACGGATGGGGCAGTAACGACAGTCAATACCGCCCCATCGTCAAGTCCTCCCCTAGTCTGCGGCAAAACAGTACAGCAGCCCCGCGCCGCCTGTGCTTACGAGATTTTCCTGGCTGCACCCTCTAGAAGCATGTGCAGAGGTCCACGAGATATTGCCACCGCCGTGGCGGTCGTGGTGGCCGACCTGTGCACTGCCTTCTCCCGAGCTGGTCCAATTGCCGCATGTATGATCGCCCTCTTCCCAAGGGAAGTAGGCGGTGCCGTCATCCTTCGATCCCGTCAGAATGTCATGCCGGTTTGGCTTATCGCCACGACCGTTCACCTGATTGCCGTTTTCGTTCAGAGCGGTCCGCTTGACGATATTCGGGTGTATGTGCAGCTGATCAAGGTCGACCGCGATCAGCTCACCTCTGGCGTTGTACCAAGGGCCGGATCCGATCCGATCGCGAGCGGAAATGGCTCGCCCTTCCGTAACTTGAGTGCTGATATATGCTCGCCAGGTGCGCCCCTTGGATCCGGCAGCCTCAGCCAGGGTGGCGCAATGGGCATCGGCGCCGTCAAGGCCGCCAAGGTTGCCGCCATTTCCGATCCCAACGCTTGTTACGAAAAAACCCATTGGATAGTCGCCTGCTGCAAGGACCGGTGCAGCCATCGCCGCCAGTATCCCGGCTGAAGCCAGTGTCTTGATAATGTTCACGTGCGCCCTCCCTTCTTGAATGGCTAACTGTCGCTCGTTGCTGCCAGCGTAGCAGTCGGGGATGTCGGCTAGTACAAAGAAAAGGGACAGCGGAGGAGACAACGAGTGAACACGGAAAAGTGTGACGTTTTGATCATTGGCGGTGGACCCGGCGGAATTAGCGCGGCGAGCAAAGTCGCGCTGCAGGGGAAAACGGCGATCATCATCAATGATGGGCCCTTAATGGGCTACGGTATCGAGGGGGCTTTCAAATCGAAGGCGGGCTACGAAATTGCCCGGGAGTACCTGCACGTAAAATACCGTGACGATGTGTTTGGTCAGATACCCGTCATGGACTTTGCCAAACTGCAAATGGGCATCGACCGGTCGGCCGCCAGCTTGACCTCGATGCTGGAGACTCGATTACGACGTCTCAACGTCAGAGTGGTGCAGGGGCGAGCCACCTTTGTGGACGGGCATAGAGTTGCCGTTGGTGACACGGAGTATTCAGGGGACCACATCGTTATCGCTACGGGAACGCGACCGCGAATTCTCCCTAACATGGTGGTCGATGGGAAAAGAGTGATCACCAGCGATGAAGTTATCAACCTGTCGAATTCCCCAAAAAGCATATTGATTTTGGGCGCCGGTGTCATCGGCTGTGAGTTCGCCAGCATGTTCAATGCCGTGGGAACCGAGGTCCACCTCGTCGATACCAACGCCCGCATCATGGCCAATGAAGACCAGGACGTCAGCGAATTCATAAAAAACGCCTTTGATGTACGGGGTATCCATGTCATCCCGTCCAGCCGCTATCAAAGCCATGAGCTGGCGGACGACGGCGTCCGAACAATATTGTCCACCGGGGACGTTAAGACCGAGATGATATTGCTGGCCGTCGGCCGAATACCCTGCACCGACAGCATCAATTTGGAGACCACGGGCGTCGCACTGGACGAGCGCAACTATATCCAGATCGATGCGAACTCCCGCACCAATGTGCCTCATATCTACGCAGTTGGTGATGTCGGCAGCCGTAATGTGCCGAGCGATTTGTCTCTTGTTCATGTCGCCGAAGCCGAAGGGAGATGTGCCGCGGCGCATATTCTGGGTACGGAGTACCCGCAAGGGTTAGACCATGTTCCTTACATCGTTTTTACCGCTCCCATGTTGGCCGGTGCTGGCGTTACCGAATCATACGTTCGCGAACAGTACGGTGATGTGCGTGTCGGCAAGTATCCCTACGCGCGAAATCACCGCGCGCACGCCATCCAGCCGCCGATCGGATTTGTGAAGCTTATCGTCGGCCCTCCCGGTGACGATCGAATTCTCGGCGTTCGCGCCGTCGGCCCCAACGCGGACGCGATTATTGGCGCCGCGGCGATCATGATCGAACGGGACCTTCCGTATAACTACATACTAGAGTCGGTCTTCCCCCACCCATCCCTGCTCGAATGCCTCAAAGGGGCTGCACATATCATCGCCGGTGATGCTCTTCGGTACGAAGAAGGCGAAGAGCTAACCATTGCCCAGGCGCTCGGCGGAACAACGTCATGACGGTGTCCCGGCGTTCCGGACTACGTCCAACTGGCGAATACTGGGGCGGGCATCCAGCTTTTCGATGGCGGAGTGGCGCTACGATTTGGCCGGTACGATGCCGCCGGCGGCAGCCGCGTTGACGGCGTTAGTGAGCGTTCCGTTCAGCAGGTAGTCGGCCATTTGACCGGCGATGGCGGCCGCGAGCCTTTCCTGCCCTTCCACGGTGCCCGCGCCGATGTGGGGCGTCACGATCACTTGGTCGAGCGCGAACAGGGGGTTGCCACGCGCCGGCTCGTCGGCGAACACGTCGAGCGCCGCCGCGGCCACGTGGCCTCGCCGTATCGCCGCGGCGAGGTCGTCCTCGACGATCAAGCCGCCGCGCGCGCAGTTGACGATGCGCAACCCGGCCCGCGTCTTGCCAAGCGCCGCCGCGTCGATCATGCCACGCGTCTCGTCACTAAGCGGCGCATGCAGGGTGATGAAATCGGAGCGCTCGAGTAGCGCCGCGAGGGCCACCTTCTCGACGCCGTGCCCCTCCATGCCCTCTCGCGGAACGTATGGGTCGCGCTGGCGGCCCGAGCTCGTCTACGGACTCTACCTTGCCGCCCGGGCGCGCAACTGGGAGGCGGTCGAGCTCTACGACGACTTCGCCACTACCCGCTTCGTGTTGCCGCTCGACGCCGAGGCACAGCTCGACCGCCTCACGGCGCACCACCGGAAACCGCGCTACGTGGTGCTGACCTGTGCGCTCCACAACCTGGAGCATGATCCGCTGGTGCGTCCGCCGGGCGCGGGCGCGGGCTCGGCGATCGCGCGGCCTCGCGATCGCCGCTTCGCCGCCGGCTGACCGCTCAGTCGCGCTGTAACGTCGCGCGCTGGGCTACCCGCGCTTGCCGCCGCCGCGCCGCCCGGGCGCGCCCGCGCACCTCTTCGGCCAACCCTGCGCGCACGGCAAGCCGGAGCGCGGTCGGATTGGCGTTGATCGCAAGATCGATCGCGTCGAGCTCGGCCAAGCGCCGCCGCCGCTCGCGGCGCTGGGCCCGCGCCCGCCCCGGGGTCTCGATCGCGAGGTCGAGGTGGCCTGGGCGCTCGGTCCGCATCATCGAGCGCGTCACGGCCTCGGCCTCCTGGGCCCGCTCCCGGGCCCGCGCGCGCGCCGCCAACAGACGCCGGACGCTGGCGTCCGTCGCCGCGACAGGCGGTGCGGCGGCACCGCGCAGCGGCCCGAGGGCGGCCGGGTCGAGCCGTAAGAGATCGCCCGGGCTCTGGCCCGCCTCGACGGCGCGGGCCAGGTTCCGGGATGCCTCCTCGCCATCGACGTAGAACCGGGCCAAGTCGGCGGCGAGCCCGGCGGCGAGCCGGTCATGCAGCGCCGCGGCCTGGTGCGCCGCCCGCTCAGCTGTCGCCTGGGCGGCCAGCTGGGCGTTCTGCCAGGCGCGACCGCTCGGTCGGGCCGTCGCCGGAACACCGTCGAGCGCGGCCACCACTTGGGCGCGCCGGTCCATCAGCCGCGCGGCATGAAAGCGGCGCTCACACGCCGCCGCCTCGCGGCCGTGGCGCTCAAGGGAGCGCCCTGGCCTGGCCGCCGGCGGCGTGTGGTACGCCTCGAGAAAGCGTGCCGCCGTGCGCTCGACCTCAGCCCAGCGGCGGCGGCGCGCGACGTTACAGCGCGGCGCCGCTTGGGCCCGCTCGGCATAGGCCCGCAGCCGCTCGGCCCGTCGTCGTCGTCCCGCTGCGTCGCGGGCGCTAAGCGCCGGCTCGATGCCATCGGCGTCGGCCTCGTCGGCAGCGGCGAAGGCCGCCACCTTGGCGGCGTAGCGTTGCCAGGCCGGGGCCGAGATCAGACCGAGCGGCGGCGGCGCGGCGATCAGCCGCGACAGGGCGCCAGTGATCACCCGCGAGGTGGCGTGCGCGCGTTGAAGCCCCTGCCGGCGCTCCCACTCTCGTTCGCACACCAGGTTTACCGCGCCGGTGCGGGTCACGCGCCCCTGACGCTCGAACGCGGCCATCACCGGGCCGAGATGACGCTGTGGCACCTTGTCGATGCCGAGCGAGGCATAGCTCCCCGGGTGGTAGCGTTTGTCGCAACCCTCGCGGGCGAGCTCCCGGTTGCAGGCCACGGCGTAGCGGGCGCGCAAGTGTCGGATCCAACGCGGCCCGCGCGCCTCGCGGTCCTTGCGCTCAGCGAAGGAGGTCTGTCCACCCATACGCTCCGTCGGCCGATCATGATAAACGAGGTGTAAGTGTACGTTGCGCGGGTCGCCGGCGCCCGCGGCGCGTTCACCATCGGGCCGATGTATGACGACGTGGCCCGGGAGGCCGCGTTCGGTGAACACCGCGAGAAAGCTATCGGCGATGCGCCGTCGCGCTTTCACCGAGGCCTCGTGCGGCAGCTCCGCGATCACCCGGCACTGCACCAGACCGTCGGCCCGTTCCCGCGCCTCTACGGTGTTCCAGAACGCCGCGCGCTCGGCCGTGTCCTCGCCGATGGTGCCGCGCGAATACACCGTGCCGTCGCTTTCTTCGGCGGCGCCCTCGCGCTCGATGTAGCGCTGATGCGCCGCCGCGGTGCCGGGCGGTTTGGCACCAGGCGCGGGCGCGCGCATCGGCGCGGGCGCGCGGGCATAGCGCGTGGCCACACGCTCGGCCGCGGCCGAGCCCAGCGGCGCCCACCAGCTCTTCGCCGCTCGCTGCCACTTGAGCGCACCGCCGGCATGCCAAGCCAGGTGCCAAGGCTAGGGCCCAGCGCATTGCGCAACCCGGGCAGTCTGACCTGGAAATCGGCACCCGACCACAAACGCCGCTCCTCACCTTCCTCACCCGCATAGCGGCCCATGCGCAGGCGATCGATTTCATCCTCGAGCAAGAGACTGCCCCGACCCAACGTCATTGAAACTCTCTCCTTATGCTCGGCCGCGGCGCCGCCGCCGCCACCCGCTATATGAGCCCGCGCATGGCCGACATCGCGCGGCGCGTCGCTGCCGGGCGCGGCCAGACCCTCGATTAGGCGCGCGGGCACGACTAATATCCGGATGTCCACATGTCCATAGGAGGGCACGGCCACAGGTGGACATGTGGACGCCTCGAGGCGCCGCACCGGCGCCCGCCCGCACAATGAGGAGAGCAGCACATGCGCGAGCGGCGGCGTGCGGAACCGAGTCATAGCGAGTGCATGGATGCTGACCTGCGCGCGCTGTGGGACCAATTGCAGCCGCTGCCCGGCGATCTCAGGCTCTATGGCGGCACCGCGATGGCGCTCTACCTCGCCCACCGCACCTCGGTCGATCTCGACTTCGCGACCCCGCAGCCCGTCGTCGATCCGGCGTTCGCCAAGCGCATTCCTGCCTTTGCCGCCGCGCGCGCGCGCGGCGGCCCCGGCTTGGTCGATCTCGACATCGCCGGCGCTGAGCGCGACGTCCGCGTCACAGTGATGGAATGCGGTCACCTGGTGCCGCTGCCGAGTCGGCCGCCGATCACGGCCGCGAACGGTGTCGCGGTGGCGCACCCGGTGGATCTGATAGCATCGAAAATGGCGGCCTGCCTCAACCGTGAGGACGGCAACGATTACCTCGATCTGGCGGCGGCGTTGCGCGCCTGGCCGGGCTGGGGGCGGCAGGCGGCCCACGTGCTCGTCAGGCAGGATCGCCGGCGGGCGGATATCCGACGGGCCCTGGCGGATCCGCCGCCGGCGATCGCGGCCGAGCTGCCGCGCGCGGCCCGCATGACCTTGCGCCGCTTTGCCGCGACGCTGCAGCCGCAGCGGGGGATGGAGCGCTGAGCGAGCTCGGCTATGACCCGCGGCCCGAGCTCACCATGTGGCGCGGCACGTTCATTCCTAATGTCGCCAATCCCCTGCGCGCGACGCCGGCGCGCCGGGCCATCGCGCTCCGGGTGTGGTGGCGCGGCCCACCGTGGACGGTGCTGCGCAACAGCTCACGCTATCTGTGGCAGGTGTGGGACTACGCGAGCGACGCCGACATCGATTTCACCCTGGATGACGTGCCGACCCGGCGCTGGCTCCAGGCCCTCGACGAGGCCCGGCCCGGGCGGGTTTCCTGCGGCTCCTACGTCCTGTGGTCCTATGTCTTCGGCCGCATCAGCGGCGAGGAGATCTGTGATTGGCCGCGTGATGCGCACCACAAGGATTGGCGGCCGACCGCGCGCGATAGCCGCGAAACCCTGTACGCCCGCGCCGCGGCGCATCACGGGCTCATGGCCGCGGCCGAGCGCCCGCCGTAAGGCGCGCCGCGGCGCACACGCCCACAGGTGGACACACCCACCTGTGGGGATGTTGTGCCTGGGCCGCGCCGCGGCGCGTTGCTGGTCGCCTGGTTTTAATTTAGTATGACTACTGTGGTGCGTTTTGGGAGGTAACCATGCGAGAGGTTCAGTTGCGCGAGGCCAAGGCCAAGCTGTCCGCGCTTGTAGAGGAAGCCGCCGCCGGTGAGGTTGCCGTCATCACCCGCCACGGCAAGCCCCGTGCTGTCCTTATCGGCATCGCTGAATGGCAGCGCCTCCGCGATGTCCCGTCCTTCGGCCGCCTTCTGTTGTCCTGCCCTTTGGCAGAGGTAGACAGTGACCTGCCGCCGCGCGACAAGAGCCCGGCCCGACAGGTCGAGCTTTAGGAGGGTCCTCGTGTATACCGATGTGCTGTCCTTGACGGCGCCCGGTCGTCGCGCCCGCGCGCCCGCGTTGATCGAGTGGATGGATGCGCACTCCGACGAGCTGTTCCTGTCGGCCATTACCGTGGCCGAGGTCTCTGACGGCATCGCCAAGATGAAGCGCACCGGCTCGGCTGTCAGGGCCGCCGGTCTCGCTGATTGGCTCGAGCTCGTGCTGCATCTCTATGGCGCGCGCGTGCTGCCGTTCGATGTGGCCGCCGCCCGCGAGGCGGGAGACCTGACGGACAAGGCGAGCGCGGGCGGGCATAGCTCTGGCTTCGCCGATGTTGCCATTGCGGCCACCGCCGCAAGCCGTGGGCTGAGCCTCCTGACGCGAAATCTGCGTCACTTCGCGCCACTCGGCATCGCGGCCTTGGACCCATTTGCTGCACGTGAGCGGTGAGGCTCTGCCCCGATCTCGGCTATGAGCCGCGGCCCGGGCATTTCAGCCGCGATATCCGCGACGCCCGGTATGCCCGCGCGCCCCACAGACACTTCGGAGTCGATGTCGGCAGTACGTCCGTGGACGTCACTGTCGCGCATCATGTTGGGACTATTGAGTGGGAACCTCCTTGAGAATTTCACTATAAACCATATATTCAGCACATGCTGAAACGATCCACAAAGGTGAATTCACTGGAGATCCGCGCCGTGGATGCGGTTCGCGACCTGCTCGGCGACGTACCGAGCGTGGAGGTCGAGTCGGTCGGTGTCAGCGGGATCGCCCGCGCCTACGGTGTCGATGAGCTGATTGATTTGAGCTACCCCGGCGGGAACTGTGCGCTCGTCGTCGAGGTGAAGTCGAACGGCGCCCCCCGCTTTGTCCGTTCGGGGGTCTATCAGCTCGAGAGCTGCGTGGCGCGATTGCGCCAATCAGGTGAAGCGCACGCCGCACGCCGCCTCATTCCTATGCTTGTCAGCCCTTACCTGTCTCCGGAGTCGCGCGCCATCTGCACCGACCACGATGTCGCCTACCTCGATCTTGCCGGGAACGCGCGGCTCGCGTTCGACACCGTCTACATTGAGCGCGCCGTCGCAGACAGGCCGCGCTCCGAGACCCGTGCGCTGCGCTCCATCTTCACCCCGAAGGCGGCAGCCATATTGCGCGTCCTGCTGCGCGACCCGAATCGAGCATGGCGCGTCGCCGAGCTGGCCGCACAGGCCAATGCGAGCTACGGCCATGTGAGCAATGTCCGCAAGGCTCTGCTGGAACGGGAATGGCTCGAGGCCGGGGATGACGGTGCCGTTCTCATCCAGCCGGACGCCCTGCTGCAAACGTGGCGCGAGAACTATCGCCGCCCGGCCGGCCAGTCCATCACCGGATACACCCATCTCCATGGAAGGCAGCTTGACGAGCGGCTGCGGGGCAAGCTTAACCCGGACCCTGAGCGCCCGCGCGCGATCTACTCGCTGCACTCCTCGGCGCAGTGGCTTGCGCCCTTCAGCCGGAGCGGCACCCAAACGTTCTATGCCGACGAACCCGGCGCCGAGGTGCTGAAAGAGGGGTTGGAGCTGGCGCCCGCCGCAAGGGGCGAGAATGTGGTCCTGCGCGTCCCAACAGATGAGAGCCTGTTCGACGACGCGAGCGAACCGGTGCCGAACGTGTTCTGCACCAGCCCAATCGTGACCTATCTCGATCTCTGGGACGGCAGTGATCGCGAGCAGGAGGCGGCGGGACACTTGGCGGGGGCGTTCTTCCCATGGCTGAAGTAGAGCCGCAATACGCCTCCGACTACGATGACCGCACCACGGTCGCGGTCAAATCGGTGCTGCTCGAGATTGGCCAAGTCCTCGGGAGCTACAAGGGCAAGTTCGCCGTGATAGGCGGCGCCGTTCCCTGGCTGCTGCTGAGCGAAGCCGATATGCCACATGTCGGAAGCTTGGACGTGGATCTGAGTCTGGATGCGGAAGCTCTGGGGGATGGCGAGTACGCGCAGCTTGTCGAGTCGCTCCTGAAGCAGGGCTACCACCAGCGGGAGCATCTGCCCCGCTTTCAGCTTGTGCGCACCGTGCCCGCTCGCGGCGGCGGAGCGGACATCGATGTCGTCGTCGACTTCCTGATGCCGCGCGACGCCACGATCGCAAGGAACGCGCCTCCGCTCGTGGCCAATTTCGCCGTGCAGCGCGCTGACGGCGCCGACCTTGCCCTGAGGTTCTATCAGCTCGTCGCTATCGACGGCGATATGCCCGACGGCGGGGGCAACCGCGTTCAAATCGCCGTCGCGTCCATTCCGGCACTACTGGCCATGAAGGGCTATGCCATCACGAATCGGTTCAAGCAAAAGGACGCCTACGATATTTACTACAGCATCCGAAACTTCCCGGCCGGCGTCGACGCCCTCGTTGCGGCAACGAGGCCGCTCCTCGACTTCGAGACGGCGAGGACGGGCTATCTACATATCGCGGCGAAGTTCCGCCATCTGGACGATTTCGGGCCGACCAGCGTGCGGCGGTTCGTCGACCGTCCCGACGTGCTCGGAGAGCGCACCGCCGATCAATGGCAGCAGGACGCCTTCGGGCAGGTGGACGCTTGGCTCGCGGCGCTAGGCTTGAGGTGATGTCAAGATTCGCGCCGCCGCCGTGAGCCGCGCCGCGGCCTTGCTGCTGGCGGTGTTCCTTGCCGCCGTCGGGTTGTGGCTGGCCCAGCGCTGGTTGTGGCGCTTCGACTTCACCGAGAAGGCGCACTGGGCCTATGCCCTCGCCGCCTGGCGCGGCGAGGGTGCGCCGCTCAGGCTCGGCTTTGTCGCCTCCTTTGCCGCCGCCGCGGCGGTGGCAGCCCCACCTCCCGAGGCCGCCGGTCCAGCGCCAACCCCGCCGGCGCGCGCTGCGGCCGGCCACATGCTGGCGGTCAACGCCGCCCGCGAGCGCGGCTTCTATGCGCACGGCGATCCCGCCGCCGCGCCCGGCTTCGCGGCGGCCGGCGTGGCCGCCGGGCGCATCCTGCTGGTTGCGCCGTTCGACCAGCCGGGGCGCTGGCGCGACCAAGGCGCGAGCTGGCGCCGGCTCGACGGCGAGGCGGAGATCCCCTCGCCGATCCGCGCCGCGATCGCCGCGCTCGATGCCTTCGAGACCGCCCACGGCACCGCCCTCGAGGCGCTCGAGGTGTATATGATCGAGGCGGTGGTGCTGATCACCGCCGGCCGCCTCGAGAACGCGCCTGCGCTTGCCGCCGAGGCCGCGGAGGCCTCGGGCAGCCGCCTGGTGCTCGCCGGCCTGGCCGAGCGCGGCGACGGCCTGGCGCGCCTCGAAGCCAGCATCCTCCCCGCCGAGTCCACGCGCGCCGTGCCCGACGACCTGGCGAGCTACGCGCGGCGCGCGATCGCCTAGTCCACGCGCGGCCAAGTCCACAGGTGGACCGGCCCACCTGTGGACTGTTTCATCGAGGCCGCGCTGGGCCCACCGGCGCGGCGCCGGGTTAGGCTTGGCTGTCGTCCTCGGCGGGCTTCGACTGGGGCGCCGCCGGTGCGATTCCCTCCGACGCGTCCTCAGCTGCGCCCGCGGCCGGCGTCTTTTCTCCCGCCGGCGCGAGTTTCTTGTCGGTCTTGAACTGGCTGAGCAGCCACGGCAGCAACTGGGTAATCGTCAATCTCATCGGGGCCTCGCGATGTGGCGAATGGCGATTATAGCGCGGCGATGGCGGCCACGTCCGCGGCGCGCTGCCGCGAGCTCATCGGACACGTACGGCGAACGACAGGAGCTATCCCTTCGATCTCATGAGCGCGGGCTTCGGCCCTGTCGTAGCGTCCGATGTGCGAGCCGACACCGTCACCCGGCCTCGGCAAGACGGCGCGCGCCCCGCGATCCCACGTAGAACAACGCCGGTTCACCTGTCCACTGGTCCACCGGTCGACCTATCCACACGTGGACCAGTGCGCCATTCGTGGGTGCGCTGGGGGCCTACGGCGAAAGGGCCGGTGCCTACGAGCTTGTGGGCGTTGACTACACCTATAACGGGCGGGTCTACGATGATGAACAGCTGTGCTATGTGGATAGTCGCCGATCGCCCTCAAACCTATGGCGAAAAGATTCCCGCTTCATTGGATGGCCGAGGTCTCCAGTTGACGGAAAGGCAAGGAAACAGAGGGTTTCCCGATGGATCACTCAGGCTCAGGTGCATGCCCCGATTGATGTGTAGCTGATAGCCCGGCCAGCCGCAATTGCGCATTTCGTGCGAGCCGAGCTGGCGTGATGCGGTGGCGACGGCGGCGAGAGCGGAGGGCGAATCGCTTGCCGCTTATGCCCGCGAAGCGGTGAACGCGCGCCTCGCGGGGCGCGCCGCGATCGGCGCAGAGGACCGCGAGGCACTGGCGCGCGCCGTCGGCCAGCTGCGCATTGCCGGGCGCAACGTCAACCGGCTGGTGATGCTGCACGAGCTCCTGGGCCACCAGCGGCCCGCCAAGGCCGCGGCGCTGTTCGAGGGGATCACGCCAGCGGCGCTGGCCGAGTGCGCGGCGGCGCTCGAGCGGGCCGCGGCCGAGATCCTGCGCCGGGCGCCGCCGCGGTGAGTACCGGCGTGGCGCGCCAGGCCCGCCAGGCCGCCGCACGGTCGGCGGCGTTCGACCGTGGCGGGCGCATCGTTGCGCCGCCGGCCGCGCTGCAGGGCCGCGACGAAGCGGTGCTCAAGCTGATTTCATCGACGCGCTCGCGGGCCTCGGCCGGCCGCATGGTGTGGTATGTCGGCCGGGTGCGGCCGCAGGACCGCGACGATGTGGGAACCGCCCGGGTGCGGCTGCATGACGAGAGCGGCGTGGTGGTGAGTCGGGCCGCTCCGAGCGAGAGCTTCGCCGACACCCGGGCCGCGACGCGTCAGGCCTTTGCGGGGCTGGCGCTGACGCCGGAGGCGGATAATCTCAAGCGCGCGCGGCAGCACCGCGGCGCGGCGATCGCGACCGATGATCTCCGCCACAGCGTGGCCCACCACCTCGCGTTCTCGGTGCGGCTGCGGGAGCCGGGCGAGGCCGCGGCGGCAGAAACGGCATGCGCGGCGGCGGCGCGCGAGGTGTTCGGCGGCGAAGGCTATCGCTGTCTGTGGGCGATGCACGATGCGGAGGTTGCCGGCGCTGGCGATGGGCACAACCACGTGCACTTTCACATGATCGTGAAGGCGGGCCATGAATTCGGCGGGCCGCGGCTCCGCTTCGGGGCCGGGGGGGGTTGACGTGCGCGACCTGCGTCAGCGCTTCGTCGCCCATGCCCGCGCCGCCGGCCTCGCGGCCGAGGCGAGCCGGCGCGAGGACCGGGCCGAGGTCCGCGAGGCCGTGGCCGCCGGCGCCACTGTGCTGCGGCCGCATCGCGATCGCGTGCGAGCGGATCGGCCAACGGCGCTCGAGCGCCGGGCGCCGCACCGGGCGCTCGAGAAAGTGCCGGCGATGGCGCCGGCGGCGCCGCCGGTTGCCGCCGCGGCTGGCCGCCGATGCGAGAGACGAGCTCGCGGCGCGGCTCGCCGCGAGCTATGTGGAGCCGCGGCTGGCGATCGAGTCGTGGCGTGGCTTGCGCGCCGAGCTCGAGGCCAAGGGGGAAAGTGGCGCCTATGCCGACTGATGGCTCGCCAACAGGCCGGAGGCCTTCGGCGCGGTGACGGCTGCGGCGTGGCGGGCGTCCTCGCGAGGGCCGGTATCGGTGAACGCCGGTGATGGCGATTTCCGCCGCCTGGTGCGGGCGACGGCGGTGGTGGTGCCGGTGCAGCGGTCCGGGCCGCTGCCGGGGCCGCAGGCCCAGGCCGCGGTCGAACGGCTCACGCGCACGGCGGCGGCGCAGCGGACCACCCGTGCGCACGCACGGGTGCGGGCGGATCTCGCCGCGATCGGGGCGAGCCTCGGCTGCGTCGCCGGCACATTGTCAAGCGATTCCTCGGACCGCGCGCAGGGGCAGGCGATCCCTGCGCCGGCGCCGCGGACGCGGCCGCGCGATCGCCCGCGTGGCCGCACGCGCGGCGACGATTAGGCGTTCAATAGTCACAATTTAGCTTGAGGGAGGTTACGCCCGTCGTCTTGGTTCAGCTTGTCGAGGATAGCGCCCTGAGCGCGCATGATCAGAAACGCAGGCATCATGATGTTGAAAACGGGAATAAACGAGAGAACAACCCATAGCCATCGCCTGGCGCCCATTTTCGGACAGAGCCAAAGCGCCCACGGGACTCCTAATACACACCCAAATATCACTGGTAAGAGCGAAATTAAATTCAATCGACCATCCGGCATGGCACTCTCCATCCACGGTAGAACATTGGGGATTCCAATTGCGGCGAGGGATACGTGGTTAGGCGCAACACGGCCTCGGCCAGCTCGTCCGGCATCGCTTCGATCTTCACCAGCTTATTCAGTTCCGCCTTGCTAGGCTGGTAGGTGTGCGGCTTGACCCGAACCTCCGGGCGGTCGCGGTCCTTAGGCATAGCGTCTTCTTGAAGCCAACGCCGGTATTCTCCAACACTATCGTATAGTAATGTTAGTGTATCTTTCGTGCCGAAAGGATCTAGACGTGGGGCAGGCATCTACAATCGAATGGACAGACGCGACGTGGAGTCCTGTGACGGGTTGCACGAAGATCGGTCCCGGATGCGCCAACTGTTACGCAGAACGGTTCGCCGAACGGTGGCGTGGAATCGAAGGACACCCCTATGAGCAAGGCTTTGATCTGCGCCTTTGGCCGTCGCGGCTAGGACAGGCGCCTCTTGGAAGAAACCGCGCATGATTTTCGTGAACTCCATGAGCGATCTCTTCCACAAGAAGGTCGATCGTACTATATTGATAAGGTCTTCGACACGATGGAATCAGCTAATTGACACGTATACCAAGTCCTGACAAAAAGAAGTTCGTTGATGCGCAACTACGTGCGCAGGCGCTATGGCGATGCGTCTGTGCCTTGCACATTTAGCTTGGCGCGTCGGTCGAAAATGCGGCGCACAAGGGACGCATCGAACATCTGAGGCAGATCGACTCCGAGGCACGCTTCACATCGTTTGAGCCGCTTCTCGGCCCCATAGGTGAACTCGATCTATCGGGCATCGCGTGGGCCATTGTCGGGAGAGAGTGGCCCGGGCGCCCGGTCAATGGCTCCTTCATGGGCGACCGAATTGCGAGATCGCTGCGAGGCCGCGGACGTCGCCTTCTTTTTCAAGCAATGGGGCGGCGCTCGGCCAAAGTCTGGCGGGCGACTTCTTGAAGGCGAAGAATGGAACGGATTTCCGTGGCAGATCGTGTCTAATAAGATATTCGAGTCGCCACAGGCATAGGCTACACATTTCACTGCTAATCTAAAAAGCTACCATGGGCGTGAACAGTCCTATATCAAACATCTCTTCCTAACCCGATATCTTAAGAAACAACCTATAAGACTCTCCAAGGCCATTCACCGACCTGGAGTTCCCCCGGTTTTGTGGACAGTTACGGGCTTACAGACTCCAGCTGCTCACGGGCTTGTCTCTCGTAGTTGACGGGCGACTTGTATCCGAGCGCGGAATGCCGCCGCCCCGGATTGTACCAGCCCTCGATGAACTGGAAGACGGCCATGCGGGCCTCCGCCTTGGTCCGGAACTTCCGCCGGTCGAGCAACTCGCATTCGAGGGTGGCGAAGAAACTCTCGCACATTGCATTGTCGTAGGCATCGCCAACCGAGCCCATTGATGGCCGCACACCGGCTTCCTTGCAACGCAGGCCGAAGGCGATCGAGGTGTACTGCGACCCCTGGTCGGAGTGATGGATCACGCCGACGGGACGCCGCTGCGTCAGCGCCATGTTGAGGGCATCGAGCACGAGCTGGGTTTTCAGATCGTGGCCCATCGCCCAGCCGACGATCCGCCGTGAGAAGGCATCCAGTACCACGGCGAGGTACAGGAACCCGGCCCAAGTCGGCACGTAGGTGATGTCGGCGACCCAGAGCCAGTTCGGTTCATCGGCATGGAAGTTCCGGTCAACCAGGTCGCTGGCGGGACGAACCCGCTCGTCTCGGAAGGTCGTGCGGGCGGCTTTGCGGCGGCTAACACCGACAATACCGGCCGCTTTCATCAACCGCTCCACGCGCTTGCGGCCCAGCCGGATCCCTTCATCGAGGAGTTCGGCGTGGATGCGCGGAGCCCCATAGGGCTCTTTCGAAGCCTTGTGGATCGCCTTGATGCGAACGCTCAACTCCACATCGGCGCGGCAACGGGCGCTCGGCTCACGCCGGAGCCACGCATAATATCCGGCGCGGGAGACGCCGAACGATTTGCACATCGTTGCCAGCGGGAACATGGCCTGGTTCGCCGTCATGAACTCGAAGACCGAGACGACGTCACGTCGCTCTGAGCGAACCAGGCTGCGGCCTTTGCCAGGATATCTCTCTCCTGACGAAGCTGGCGGTTCTCCCGGCGAAGCCGACGTAGCTCTTCGCGCTCGTCGCTGCTAAGACCGTCGATGCGGCCGCCGCCATCGCGTTCAGCCTGCTTGATCCAGCCATGGATCGTCGCCGCGCACGGCTCGAACTCCCTGGCCATCTTCCACGCTACCTCCGGTCCGGGACAACGCTACGATCTGATCCCTGAATTCCGCGGGGTACCGGTTCCTCGTTCTCGGCATCGGGACACTCTCCTCTCTCAGTCAAAAAGTGTCCATCAAACCGGGGGAACTCCAACCTTCAATTTCGTCGATGCTTTCGCGGGCCCTTGGCGCGTGTCCGAAGAAAACTATTCCGACGCCTCGTTCGATCAGGCATTGCGCACACTGGAGGCGGTCCGAGCTGATCTTGGAAAGAAGCGCAGCGCTGGATTGAAGGTCCGGTTTTGCTTCTGCGAGCGCGAACGTCGCGCGGTTACGCAACTTCGTGACTATGCTAAGAAGCAAGAGAAGTTCGAGATTTATGTGTTTCATGGATCGTTCGAAGATCATCTGGACGACATAGCGCAAGTCTGCCGAGACGGATTCACGTTTACCTTCATCGACCCGACCGGCTGGAACGTCCGTTCCGAGCCAGTTTTGGTGTCTCTGAGGGCGAGGAATGGCGAATTCCTGCTCAATTTTATGGCAGAGGATATCAACCGCCACGCTGAGTATTCGCAGGTTTCCGCATCTTTCGGCCGCTTCCTTGCCAACCCTGAATGGACAGATCAGTTTAAAGCTCTGTTCCGGACGTGGAGCAATGAGGCACGTGTGCTACATCTGCTACGACGCAAGGTGAAGGCGTCAAGAGCGGCGACCTACCTGGCCGATTTTCCTATCCACAAGCCAAAAGGGGACCGTGTAAAAATGCGGCTGTTGCTCGGCACACACTCAGCCAAGGGCCTTGAAGTTTTCCGAGATGTCCAGAGCAGTGTAGAGCGGCGCCAGATGGAGACCCAAAACCAACTGCGCCATGAAGCCGACGATCAGGTTAGCCGCTTCACTGACGATGAAATTGCAGCCATGCAACAGGAAGAGGCAGGAATCGGATGTCAAAAATTCCAGCGAGAGGCAGAGACTCGTGTGGTCGAGCTTCTGTCCACGTCTGGAACTATGGCTTTCAGTCTCCTTTCTATCCACGTTCTTGAGAACGTTCCAATGCGGCTCACACAGATCAGGGGCCTGATCAACGGCATGAAGCGCCGCAGGGTAGTCAACTTTTGTCTTCCGCCGCGTAAGCGGGTTCCCAACCAGAGACGAGCATTACTCTGGTTAGGCCCAACGACTGTACTTGCGATAGTGAGAAATGAGCTTTGGCGCGGTGTGAGACGGCCAGATCGGGGTCACGAGCCAATCGGATTAAGGCTGATGCCAGCTGGTCCCAGCCGGCCGCAGCCGGCCGCTCGACCGCCAGCTTATGGGGAGGTCGCCATGGCTTCCCCGGGCGCCTCTCGGACACGTCCATGCATCGGTTTATCGAACGCAACGCCCCGCATATCCAATACCGGTTCCAATCGCATTTCGTGGCATTCGCAATGGAGAAGATATGGCAACGCCAAAGACGTTCGGCTATTATCCGCCGGAGTTATTGAGGTTCTCTGAAGAGAATGAACACGCGAAGCAGTTTCTTGCTGGGGTCATCCGACTTGGGTCCCTGTGCTACTATAAATTTATACCGACCAGAAATGTGATGCCGATCAGGAGAGAAACGATCCAAGTGAGGGCAGGGGTTTAATCACCGCTCCAGTCGAAAACGTCGTTACCGTCAAGACCAACACTGATTTCGACCGCATTGAAAATAGTGAGGCGTCGGGTAACATGTTCCACAATGTGTCTTATGCTGGCCCGCTGTACATCATTAGTTGTACAGACCCGAAAAAGGCTGACGTTGCTAAACTAGAGAAGCTCGGGAAGCACGTTGTTCAGATTGCCGATCCCCGCCAGTTAGGCCAGCAGCTGACTGATAGGTTTTCCAAGCTGGATTCTACAGACCCATTTTACGGCATGATAGTTCAATGTTTCAGAGTCAGGTATGACGAGAACGAACACCAGGATACAAAACAGACGAACTCTGAACTCTTCGAGTTGAGTGTCTCACAAGAACCTGCCAAATTTTCGAAGTAGTGCGAAGTTAGGCTGGTCGTTCCTACCGAAATGTACGAATTCGAGAAAAACAAAGATGGTAAACCGGTATTTGGCGAACATTAATGTGTCGATTTAGGTGGGCCCCTCAACTACGCCCAAATTCTAGATGAAAAAACATGACAACCTTCAACACCGGACCGGTGAGCTCTCGGCGGCGTAGAGGGCAGGGGGGGGGGGGGCGCTTGAAGAATTATGCCGTGAGTTCCACGGTGTCAGCCTGTGGAGAGGAAGGCGCTGGCCGGGGCGGCATCGTCCTGGTGAAACCGGCCTCGGTGAAGCAGGAAGCAAGCTTCGAGCCTGTTTAATCAGATTCGAATAGGTCTGGCAGAACGGCGTGGAGGGGCGTGGGGCCGAGGACGGAAAAACCCTGAGCGTTCCGGTGCGCCACGAAATCAGGGTGGCGTACGCCGCTCAGCCGGCCGCGACTTCGGCAAGACGCTCCATGCACCGACGCAGGCTTTCCGATCTCCCAGCGGCGACTTCCGGCCGCCACCCGTTGCTCTTGTCATTAACGAATTCAATCATCGTGGATGTATAGTCCGTCCCGGCCGTGCGGCCACTGTTGGGCTGCGGCACGAGGGCGCGCTGCAACTGGGGGCTGCGCGACCTGCGCGCGAGGTCAATCAGCGCGCGCTTGGGGTCGAGGAGGTCGTCGGGCACGGCTGCGACCAGGGCTTTGCGGACGCTCAGCCGCTGCGCCAGGCGCGCGCGATCCGCGAGCAATCACGATTCCACCGCGCGCACCGCAAGCCGCAGGCGCATGTGCTGTGCCGGGCTCGGCAGCCATTGCATTGACCCGGCGGGCGCGCAGGCGGCATTATCCAGATCGATGAGAACGATCCAAGGCTGGAAGCGCGCCGCGCTGTTATAGGCATCGATGCGTTTGAGCAGATGTGACTTTCCGCGCTTGCCGTAGACCGTGTCGAGAACGAGGCCGCAATGTGCCGTCAGACGGCGTAGCACGGCCTCATCCAGATCACCCTCAACCGCGCCGCTGAAGACCACGGGCCAGACCAGAAGTCAAAAGAGCGCGAGCTGTTCGAGATTTGGCGGTCGGGTCTCGGGAATCAAAGCATCCGGCAGCGGCACGCCTTTCTCGACCAAACGCCTGGCCTGTTCGCGATGACGCGCCTGCGAGACCGCCGTGCCCTCGCTCTGAGGTTCGAGAAGAAGCACTTCGTCCAACCCGATGCCTTCGTCGCACAACAGATCCGGGGCTTGTGAGCTTAACAGCACCTGGCGGCCAGTCCGGCGCTGCATGCGTGCGAACAGGCGTGGGAGAAAGCGCGCACCTGGCGGCCAGTCCGGCGCTGCATGCGTGCGAACAGGCGTGGGAGAAAGCGCACAACATGGGGGTGTAGGGACAGCTCGGGCTCCTCGAGCAGAAGGGGTCCGCCGCCATCCAGAACCGCCCACAGCATGCCGAGGAAACGCAGGGTGCCGTCAGAGAACTGCTCCTCGGTTTGCCATGCCCCCTGCGGGCGCCAGTGCTTGTATCGCGCTCGCAGATGCGGTGTTCCTTTGGCCTCATCCCGGAAGAACTCGAGCTTTTCAAGCTGCGGTACCACCACCTCGAGCGCGCTGCCGATCTTATGCAGGCGCGCGGTTCTCGAGCGCGTATTTGTCGCCGCAATCCGCTCGAGAAGATCCGAGCCATGTGGGTCCTCCATCACGCCAATGTAGCGATCTGCATCGCGGACAAGCTGGGGCACGAGGTGGAGATAGGAAATGGTCCTGAAAAACTCCGCCAGGTCGCGAAACTCCTGGTTGACGTTAACCTGTTCGATGTATGTCTGACGCAGTCGTTCCGGGTCGTCGCGGTCCTCTCCTGCTGGCCTGCAAAGGATCTGCTGGCCGTGCTTGCGGACCACCTCGCGGGTGAGCGCGGGGCGGCGATCCCGCCCCTGTGTGATGCCCAGTTCGTACGCCCAATGAGGCGTCCCGTCGTCGGCTCCTACCTCTACCGCGATGACGATATCCGCTTTACGGCGCGCCGCCAGGCAGCGAAGCTTCGAGACGCCGCCGCGCTCGGTGATCGCCTCTTCCATGCCGCCGCCGACCGCCGCGACGTCGTGCAGGAACCGGAACGCATCGAGGAGGTTGGACTTGCCCGAGGCATTCGGGCCGATCAGGAACACTCTTCCTTCTAGGGGAACATCGACGTTGCCGAAATTTCGCCGTTGTTCAGGCGAATGCGCGTTAACCGCAGTTTGTGCCCGGCCTTGTTTTGCTTTGTGGGGGTCATTGGCGCCACTTCAGCCCCACATGCGCGCGACCAGCTCGTGCTGCTCGGCGCCCAGCGCGGTGGTGTAGATGGCGGTGGTCTTGATGTCGGCGTGGCCGAGCAGGCTGGCGATGGTCGGCAGCGGCACACCGGCCTCGACCGCGGCGACGCCGAAGGCGTGGCGCAGCCCCTTGGGACAGGCCTGGGGCCCGCGGATCGCAGCCGCGGCCATGAGCCGGGCGATATGGCGCGAGGCGGTCGCTCGGAAGAACGGCCACAGGGCTTGGACGACCCGGCGGCCGGCCTCTCGGCGGTGCCGGAGCCCGTGCACCAGCTCGAGGGCGCGGGCGAGATCCTCCGGCACCGGCACCTCGCGCCAGACCTCGACGCGGCGCTTTAGCGTGCGGAAGCGGACCGCCAGGGCCTCAAGGTCGACATCGCCGGCGCGCAAGCCGAGGGCCTCCGAGATCCGGCAGCCGGTGTGCACGAGGGTTAGCGCGAAGGTCTGCACCGCGGGCGGCGGCGCGCGCCGCGCCGCGGCGATGAAACGCGCGCGCTCGGCGGCGGTGAGGTATTTGCGGCCGCCGGCGGCGACCAGAGAAACGACGGACCGCATCGAGCTCCTCGGTGTCCAGGACCAATATGATACAGTTCCTGGTGAATCGTCTAACCTGGCATGCGGATTCGCCGCCCGACACGCCCATCAGGCGGCGCTGCGGGCCGGGTCCGGGCGCCGGCATGAAACAGAATGGTAATTCTGTCTCAGTTTGTTGTCATCGCCGGCGCCCTCCGTATCGGAGCGATTGAAGCCTGCGAAGGCGCATCGGGATTGACCTGTGAGGTGACATCAAGTGACATCATATGAATTAGGAAAGATCATCACCGCACGCTTGCCTGATGCTGTCGTCGACGAGTTGAATGCGGCCGCGAGCCGTCTGAAGTGGAGCCGGTCGGAGGTCATTCGACAGGCGATCAAGCGTTACCTCGAAGAGTTCGACGATCTCTCCGTAGTGGCCGTCGACCGGCTCCGCGATCCCAACGATCCGGTGCTGGACTGGGGTCGGGTCAGGCGTGACATTCTCGCTGCGGATTAAGGGCAGCATCGGCGCTGATCAAGAATCGCGCCGGTCGGCCTCGCCTGAGCTATTGAGCATCGGGACATAGGGGTCGGGTGTCTCCTCGGCATCCGGCGCTGTGTCGATGTAGCGCGCGAGCGCGGCGAGCGCCGCCGCGAGACGCGCCACATCCTGAGGCCGCTGGACCGCGCGCGGCCGCGCGATCGCGGCGTTCTCGGCGCGCACCCGGGCGCACGTCGCGGCGAGGCCGTATTTGAGCAGGTGCAGCTCAAGCGTGCCGGTGGCGAAGGCGAAGTTGGTCCACAGCGGCCGCGCTGCCTGGCGCAACGCGGCGCGGGCCGCGGCCGGGGCGGCAGGCGTAGCGGCCGCTGCACGGCCGGCCTCACCGCCGGTGCGGTAGCCCTTGGCGTCGAGCTCGGCGAGCAGCTCGGTGTCGGTGGTGCGGTGGCTCATCCGCCGTGCCCGGCGCCGCGATCCTTGCCGGCGGCGCGCTGGGGCGCGAGTTCAAGGCCGCGGCGCCGGGCCTCAACTTCGATATCGGCGCGCTGCCCGCGCGCCGCCTCGAGCCGTTTAGCGACGGTCGGCCGCCGCGGCGCATCGGCGGCGAGCTCCGTGAGGTCGCGGCCGGCCTGGCGCATGACGCGGCCGTGCTCACGCCACGAGCGCCGCAACGCCCTGTCGTCGAGGGCGGCAGAGGGGTGCTCGGCCTGCTCGGCATTCTGGCCGGCCTGCTCGCGGCTTTGCATGATCGAGGTGCTGAGATCGCGCGCCCAGCGCGGCAACTGCGGCGCGGTCGCCGGCGCCGGCCGATCGCGGCTGGCAATCTCGGCCACGTTCACCGCGGCGGTGCCCGAATTGTCGACCAGCCGAATCGAGCTGAACTCGGGCGCCGTGTTCACCAAATTCTCCTGACTCGCGGTCCAGCGGCGAATGGTCTCCGCCTGGGGCACGTCGTGGCCGGTGCGCTGCTCGACCCGGTCGGCGATGCGCCTGATGTTGATGTCCGGCGAATGGGTGCCGATGAACACGGCGTTGACATCGTAGCCTAGCGCCCGGGCGCGGCGCACGATTGCGGGTCGCGAGGCGCCCGAATAGGTGCTCTCGAAGCCGAAGGACTCACCGCGGTCCAGATGCTCCTCGATGCGCCGGTCGACCAAATCGCGGGCGCCGCGTTGGTGCGCCGGATCGTCGAAGCTGCCGAGGCCCTCGGCGATGCTGTCGGCATCATAGAACGCGGCGGGCAAGCGGTCGCGGTGGTGACGCCGCCAGGTGCTCTTGCCGGCGCCGTTGGCGCCGATCACGATCGTCAAGGTCGGCATCGCCTCAGTCGCCGCCTTGTTCGACGCGGCCGTCGGCCCGGATCCGGGTGACGACGCCGGTCGAGATCCGGCGGATCTCGACCACGCCTGCGGCGTCGGCCGCGATCTCGACGTCGCGTTCGACATAGCTCGGCGCTTGGATCTCGGGATCGCCTTCGCGGTAGCTCTCGACCCGGCCGTCGGGCCACAGCCGGGTGATGGCGCCGGTCGAGAGGCGATGGACCTCGATCACGCCGTTGACCGCCTCGGTGATGAGGATGTCGCTGTCCTCGTCGAGCGCATGGATGCAGGATTTGCCCTGCTCGTGGCACATTCTGCGCGAATCGCTCGGCGCCATGACCACCACTTCAAGTGCCGCGAAAGGCTGATTCTCCGTCATCGAGGTCCTCCCGTAATTACCGCCCGCCACGCCGCCGGGCGCGTTGCGTTTTCTTGTGGCGGTCGATGAAGGCCGCGATCGCAGCCCGGTCGGCCCGCACGTCCTTGGGCAGCGCGACATCGGCGGCGCGGGCCAGCTTCTTCGCGAAGGCGATCTGCTTCGCGCTCGGGGTGCCGGGGGCGCCGGGTGCGCCCGCCGGCGCCTTGGCGCCGCTATGGGCGTCGAGGAAGGCCTTGCAGACCGCGAAGCTCGCCGCGGCCGCGTCGGGCAAGGTCACCGCCTTGCGCGCTGCGATAGCGCGGGCGGCCGCGATCATCCGTGCCGTCGGCAGCCGCGAGCCGCCCGCCTCGGCGCCCGCGGCCCGCAGGCTCTCGACGTGCTCGGCCGCCGCCCGGCAGATCTCGTCCCAAACCTCCTCGGCGCCGGCGGCCCCGCTCAGGATATCGTCGAGGCGCAGCTCCCAACGGGCCGTGGTGCCCGGGTCGACCAGCGCCGGTGCGGTGACGGCGAGCAGGCGGTAGAGCGCGAGCCCGGCCTCGGTGGGGACGATGTGCTTGCCCCGCTGCACCAGCATGTCCTGCGCCTTGAGGCCCTCGATGATGGTGGCGCGGGTTGCCGGCGTGCCGATTCCCTTGGCGTCCTTGAGCCGCTCCGCGAGCGCCTCGTCGTCGACAAACTTCCAGGCCGCCTGCATCGCCTCGATCAGGCCGCCCTCGTGGAAGCGCGGCGGCGGCCGGGTCTCCTTGTCCTCGACGGTCGCCTGATCGAGGCGCGCCGGCTCGCCGTCGGCGACCGGCGGCAGCCGGTCGTCGTCGCTGTCGTCTTTGTCGTCCTCGGCCTCGCTCCACGCCGCGCGCCAACCTTCGGCGAGCGGCACCTGGCCGCGGGCGGCGAACAGGTGGCCGGCGACGTCGAGGGTGACCTTGGTCGCCTCGAATTCGTAATCCGGCAGCAGCGCGGCGATGTAGGAGCGGGCGATCAGGTCGAAGAGCCGCGCCGCGTCGGGCGCGATCTTGGCCAGCGCCGCGGCGAGCTGGTCGAGGCCGTTGACGTTGGGAACCACGGCGTGGTGGCTGACGCCGGCGAGACAGGGATCGCAGAAATGCCCGTTCTTGCCCTTGCGGATCACCGGCGTGTCGGGCACCAGCAGGGCGTAGGCCGCCACGCCACCAAGGGCGGCGAGCAGCGCCGCGATATCGCCGGTCTGGCTCTCGGTGAGCCAGACCGCCTCGGCCCGCGGATAGGTGATCAACTTGTGCCGTTCATAGAGCGCCTGGGCCTCGGTCAGAGTCTTGTCTGCCGACCAGCCCCAGCTGCCGCAGCGCTTCTGCAGCGCCGGCAGGTCCAACAGCCGC
Organism: Alphaproteobacteria bacterium; assembly: GCA_965248765.1. GTDB lineage: Bacteria > Pseudomonadota > Alphaproteobacteria > VGEJ01 > VGEJ01 > CBDFKF01. The sequence continues at coordinate 719,415 of CBDFKF010000004.1, read as the reverse complement.
GGCGGGCGCCGCCGCCGTTGGTGGCGCTCGACCGCAAGCGGTCCGCTGAAGCCCTCGGCCGCGGCCGCAATCCGCTCGGCCGCGGCGCGCTCGAGGATGCGCTCGTCCTCGCCCGGCGCATGGCGCATGGTGAAGCGGGCGGCCGCCGCGCTGGCCGTGGCGACGACCTCGAAATAGGGCTTGGGCGTGAAGTCGAGGATCTCGATCTCGCGCCGGCAGGCGATCGCCAGAGTCGCGGTCTTGACTCGGCCGATGCCGATCAGCCCGCCTTCGCCGCGGCCCCTGAGCGCGGTGGTGGCGGCGCGGGTCAGAGTTAGATTGTAGACCTGGTCGGCCTGTTGGCGGGCCATCGCCGCGGCGAACAGATGGGCGTACTCGCTGTTGGGCCGGCGCGCCTCGAACGCGGCGCGCAGCGTCTTCGCATCCTGGGCGGTGAACAGCGCCCGCCATACCGGACCGCGATAGCCGAAATGATGCAGCAGCGATTCGCCGATCAGCTGTCCCTCGCGATCGCAGTCGGTGGCGATCGTCACCTCGCTCGCGGTCTTGAGCGCGGCCTCGATCTCAGCGAGCCGCCGGCGCTTGCCGCCGCCGGCATTGGGCCGCCAGGGATAGAACCGGTCGGGCTTGAGGAGGTCGTAACCCCAGTGCTTCCATGCGGGGTTGACCTCGGCCGGCTCGGCCAGGCGCAACAGATGCCCCTCACAGGCCACGACCCGGCCATAGACCTCGCCGACGGCGCGCCGGACGTCGGCCGCCTGGCTCGGTTTTTCGCAGATGACGATGGCACTCATGAGCACGCTCTCAAGCAGATAGCGTGGCGGAGGCTGCAAAAACTTTGGTTTTTTAATTAATATCACGATATGAGCGATCCGGTCGATCACGCGATCACTGATCCGCAGGCGCTGGCGCGCGGCAGCGCGGCGGGCAAGGTGGCCGACAATCTGGCCGCGATTGCGGTCCTGGAGGACCTCGAGCGCGAGGGCCGCGGGGCCACCGCGGCCGAGCGCAAGACCCTCGGCCGCTTCGTCGGCTGGGGCGGCATGCCGGGCGTGTTCAGCGACACCGCCGGCGCCAACATTCCCGCCGAAGCCAAGATCGCGTTGCGCCAGGCCCTCGATCCGGAGCGCTACGCCGCGGCGCGGCGGGCGACCCAGAACGCCCACTACACCGACCCGCGCATCGGCGCGGCGATGTGGGCGGCGCTCGAGCGCTTGGGGGTGAGCGGTGGGCGGCTGCTCGAGCCCGGCTGCGGCGCCGGCTGGCTGCTGGGCACCATGCCGGCGGTGTTAAGGAGCACCACCCGAATCAGCGGCATCGAGGCCGACCCGGTGGCCGCCGGCGTCGCCGGCGCGCTCTACCCCTCGGCGGATATCCGCAGCGCCCGCCTCGAGGACACGCCGCTGCCCGACGGCTTCTACGATGCCGCGATCGGCAACGTGCCGTTCGCGGCGACGCGCCCGGCCGATCCGCGCTATCGCGCGCATCAGCCGGCGATGCACGACTATTTTATTCTGCGCAGTCTCGATGCCCTCAAGCCCGGCGCCGCGGCGCTGCTGATCACCGCGACCGGCACGCTGGACAATGAGGACGGCGCGGTGCGCGAGGCGCTGCGCGATCGGGCTGAGCTGATCGAGGCGGTGCGGCTGCCGGCCGGCACCTTCCGCGGCGCGAAGTCCGAGGTGGTATCCGACCTGTTGGTGCTGAAGAAGCGGGCCGCGCCGCTGTCGACGCTTTCGGAAACGGCGCGGGCCGCGATCCTCGCCGCCGAGCCGGACTGGATCTCGCTCGGCGCGCTGCCGGATCCCGGGGGCGGCGAAACGATTCCAGTCAATGCCTTCCTTGCCGCCGATCCGGATCGGATTCTGGGCGAGCTCACCCGCACCACCGACCGCCATGGGCGCCCGGTGCTGACGGTGCGCCGGCCCGGCGGCATGGACGCCATTGCGGCCGCGCTGCGGGCTCGCCTGGCGCGGCTGCCGGCGTCAGCACCGGGGCCGGCGCCGGCCGCGGCGGCGGCGCCGGCGCGTTCCCGCCCGCTGCCCGAGGCCGCCGTGGCCGCGCCCGGCGAGACCAAGGAAGGCGGGTATTTCGTCGCCGCCGACGGTGGCCTCATGATCAGCCGGAGCGGCGCCGCGGGCGCAACCGATCTGGCGCCCCGCGACGCCGCCATGGTGGGCGATGCGCTGGCGCTGCGCGACGGGCTCAGGGCGCTCATTCGCGCCCAGCAGCTCGGTGCGCCGGCCCAAGAGCGCGATTCTCTCAGGGCCGAGCTCAACACGCTCTACGATTCCTTCGTCGGCGCCCACGGCCCGTTGAGCGCGCGCCGCAACCGCTCGGTGCTGCGCCGCGACCCCGACGGGCCGTTGCTGCTCGCGCTCGAGGAGCCGCGCGGCGGCGAGATCGGCAAGGCCGCTGTTTTCACCCGCGACACGGTGCGCCCGCTCGAACGTCCGGCGCACCTCGATGATGCCGCCGCGGCGCTGGCGCGGGTGCTCGACGAGGCCGGCACCGTCGACGTCGCCCGCATGGGCGAGCTCATGCAGACCACGCCGGCGGCCGCGGCGGCGGCCGCCAAGAGTCTGATTTATCCGCTGCCCGCGGGCGGCTGGGAGACCGCCGATGCCTATCTGTCCGGCGATGTGGTCACCAAGCTCGGCGCGGCCGCGGCCGCGGCCGAGCTCGATCCGCTGTTCGCGGACAACCTCGCCGCGCTCGCCGCCGTGCAGCCCGACGAGGTGCCCTACAGCGAGATTCAACTGCGCCTCGGCTCGCCGGTCGCGCCGCCCGAGGATTACGGCGCCTTCATCGCCCAGGCCCTGGAGCTCGATGCGGCCGACATCGGCGTCTCGCACGACTCGCTGTCGGGCCGCTGGTATGTGCGGCCGCTCACGCCCCGCGCCGTCGGCGCGCGCCGCGGCGTGCTGGCACGCCGCACCTTCGGCACCGAGCGCCTCGATGCCTTCAAGCTGGTCGAGAAGGTGATGAACGGCGCGCCGATCGTGATCAGCGACAAGACGAGCGACGGCGGTCGTGCCTTCAACCTCACCGCCACCATGAACGCCCGCGCCCGGGCCGAGCTGTGGCAGCGCCGATTCCGCGACTGGATCTGGGCCGATGCCGACCGTCGACGACGGCTCGCGGCGGACTACAACGCGCGTTTCAACCGCACCCGGCCGCGCGCCTTCGACGGCAGTCATCTCACCTTCCCTGGCATGTCGCGCGACTGGGCGGCGCTGATCCGCCCGCGTCAGGCCGCCGCCGTGTGGCGTGCGCTGGCCGGCGGCAACACCCTGCTTGCCCACGAGGTCGGCACCGGCAAGACCCTGGTGCTGGCGGCAATCGCCCAGGAGGCGAAGCGCATCGGCAAGGCGAGCAAGTCGCTGATCGCCGTACAGAAGGCGACGCTCGATGAGTTCGCGCGCCACTACCGCGCCGCGTACCCGTTGGCTCATTTGCTGGTGTGGCCCGACAAGAAGAGCGTGAGCGCCGCCGAGCGGCGCCAATTCTTCGGCCGCGCCGCGACCGGTGACTGGGACGCGATCATTGTCCCGCATGACGCGTTCGATCTGCTGCGCGCGTCGCCGGAGAGCGAGGCCGGGCTGTTGCGCGAGATCTGCGCCGAGGCCCGCGCCGTCGCCGGTGCGGCGCGGTCCGATCAGGAGCCCGATACTCGGCAGGTCAAGCACCTCGAGGGCACCATCGACAAGCTCGAGGCGCGGATACGGCGCCTGATCGACACCGGCCGCGAGGACAACACGGTCTATTTCGACGACCTCGGCGTTGATCAGCTGCTGATCGACGAGGCAAAGCGCTACAAGAACCTGTTCATCCATACCGCGATGGGCAACCTCAAGGGCTTGCCCAGTCAGTCAAGCCAGCGCGCCGCCCAGCTCTACGTCAAAACCGCGGTGATCAACCGGCTGAGCGGCGAACGCGGTCTGGTGCTGGCCGATGGGACGCCGATCTCCAACTCGCCCGCCGAGCTGTTCACCCTGCAGCGCTATCTACAGCCCGCGGCGCTGGCGAGCCGCGGCATCGCCGCCTTCGATTCCTGGGCCCGGGTGTTCGCCGAGCCCGAAACCCGCATGGAGATCGGCGTCACCGGAAAGTTCCGACCGGTGAGCCGGCTGGGCCGCTATGTCAATCTGCCGGAGCTCAAGGTGATGAGCGACGCGGTGATCGACACCGTGTTCGCCGCCGACGAGGCCGGTATCGAGCGCCCCGACGCCGTGGCGGCGACGATCGCGGTGCCGGCAAGCCCGGCGCAGCGGGCCTATATCGCCGAGCTCGGCGATCGCGCCGCCGCCCTCGGCGCCGTCGATCCGGCCGAGGACAACATGCTCAAGATTTCGACCGAGGGCCGTTTGGCGGCGCTCGACATGCGCCTCGTCGAGGCGGCGGCCGAGGACGACCCGGCCTCCAAGGTCAACGAGCTGGTGCGCCGGGTGGCGCGGATCTATCGCGACAATCCCGCGGCGACCCAGCTCGTGTTCTTCGATCTCGGCGTTAACCCGACCGGCCTCAACCCCGCCTTTTCGCTGCGCGAAGACATCAAGGCGAAGCTCGTTGAGGCCGGCATTGCAGCCGCCGAGATCGGCGATTTCTTCGACGCCAGCGGGCCCGAGCGCGAGGCGCTCAAGGCCAAGGTGCGCACCGGTGAGGTGCGGGTGGCGATAGGCTCGACCGAGAAGCTCGGCACCGGGGTCAACGTGCAGGACCGGGTGGTGGCGCTGCATCATCTCGACGCACCGTGGACGCCGGCCGGCGTCACCCAGCGCAACGGCCGCGGCCAGCGCCAGGGCAACCGCTGGCCGCGCCTGCACGTCTACCCCTACGTCACGCAGAACACCTTCGACGCCTTCACCTGGCAGCTGCTGGACGCCAAGGCACGTTTCATCAACCAGTTCATGCTGGCCGACGGCATCGGCCGGTCGCTGCGCGATCACGACGCCGAGGTGTTGACTCCGGGGCAGGTGATGGCGCTGGCGACCGGCGATCCGCTGGCGCTTTACCGCGCCGAGCTCGAGGCCGATGTGGCCGCCCTCGAGGTGGCGCGGGCGCCGGCCACGGCCGCGGCGCGCCAGGCCACCGGCGCGCTCGCCGCGGACGCGGTGTTCCAGCCCGCGGCCGGCGGCCGCGCGGTCGAGGGGCGCAAGGCGGTCGCCAACCGCCTGGCGGCGGTGGTGGAACACCGCCGCCGCGTGCTGGAGCGCGATTCCCGTGCCGCGGCGCTCACCGCCGGCAGCTGGCGTGGCGTACCGCTGGAAGCGGGCGGCGAGGCCGCCAGCGGCCCAACACTGGCGCTGGTGCTGGCGGATGGGAGTCGGCACATCCTCGGCAGTGACGCCCGGGCACCCACCGGCGCGGCCGGCGATGGCAAACTCCGGCGAATCGCCCAGGAGCCGCAGCGCATCGCCCAGGCGCGCTCGAAATGCCTGGCCGAGCGCGCCACGCTCGCCGGCCTGATGGGCGCGCCCTTTGCCGAGGCCGACGCGCTGAGCCTCAAACAGGGCGAGCTCAGGCGTATCGAGCGCCTCGTCGGCCTGCCGGCGCCGGATGCAGACGCGGTCGACGAGCTGGCCCGGGCGCACCCGCGCCTGGACTACGACGCGATCGTCGAGCGCGTCGATGCGCTGATCGAGGCCGCCGCCGCGGACCCGGCGGTGGCGCGCGAGGCGGCGGCCTGGCATACCCTCGCCCCTGGCATACCCTCGCCGTCCGCCGCCACGGCGCGCTCGCGGCCGCGCCCAGCGAGGTGCCGATGCCGGTTGCGCGGCGGGGTCGGCTCGAAACGCGGATGACTCCGGTGCCGGCCGCGGCCAGCTATGCGCTGGCGCCGGAGGGCCCCACGCCGCTCGCGTCACGGCTCGATCAACACCGCCGGGAACGGCACCTCAGGGCGCTTTTCGACGTCGACGCGGCGGCCAGCGCGGCCGCGCTGGCGCCGGCGATCGCTGCCTTCGCCGTGGGGCCGGCGGCGGCGCCGGGCGATGACGAGGCCCGGCGCTACGCGCTGGCGCCGCGCGGCGTGGCGGCGAACGAGTTCGACCCGAGAGATACCCGCGCCCGGCGCCAGCGTGTGCTGCCGGGCTACCGAACGGACTGGGTGGACAGCGCCTATTTTCGCCGCCGCGCCGCCGCGGTCGAAAGTTGGGCGCTCGAGGAGCTGGCGGCGATGGCCCCCTTCGCCACGCCCGTCGTCGCCGGCTATCTGACCGCACTGGAGGAAGACGAGATCGATATCACCAAGGAAATTTCGGCGGCCTATACACCGGTGGTGGAAGACGACGGCACCGTGTGGCACGCTGTGTACCTGAACGCCTACTCGAACGAATTGGAGATAGACCTTGCCCACGAAGTCATCCACGCGCTCTGGCGGACCGGGCGGTTCACCGCCGAAGAGTGGGCCCGGCTCACCGAGCCCAACCTCGTCCGGCGATGGACCGACGAGCAGCTGGTCGCAGCATATGCCGACGTTTCCCCCGTCCGCCTCGCGGAGGAGGCCGCTTGCACACGTTACGCTAGTGCCTGGCGCGCCGCCGCCGTCGAAGGACGTGGCGCTCTCCTACAGCTATCAGAGGCCGCGCAAGAAGGAGAGCTAGCCGCCGCCGCGGCGGCGGCGCAGGAGATATTCCGGGCCGTCGCCGACGGCACCATCGGCGCCCGCCCGGAGGACCCGGAGGCGGTGCGCCGGGCGTTCGCCGGGTTGCACCACGATCCCTCCGGCCGCCGCTTTGCCCTCGGCGGCGCCCGGCTCCATTTCGAAGCGGCCGGTCTTAAGCCGGTCGAGCACGCGGTCGAGGATTTAGACCAGCTGCTGATGCTGGCGCGCGAGCGGTACGTGCTCGAGCACACGCGGATCTTCTCTTCCCACTCACGGACCGCGTCCGGCCCGACGCCGGCGGCGCTCAGATGGGCGGCGAGCTCGTGTTTTGGAGAGGAGCAGCTCGCTCGGTTGTAGCGCCTTGAACCGGGTGTTGGACGGCGCCCAGAAATTGACCTCCGGCGGGTCCTTCACATTCCGTAGATGCTCCGTGACGGCGACAACAAGCCCGATAGCCGTGGAATCCGCCACCAGGCGGCCTCCTCTCGCAACGCGGCTGCAGACGGCAATCTAACGCGACGGAGAGCCAATGGCACGCTCCGCACGCTCCATACCCGATGCCGTCGAGCAGTGGCCGCTTGACCGGCTCCTGCCCTGCGCGCACCCATTCCCGCCAGAGGCCTCTGGCGGTCTCAGCATCCTGTTGCTGACGCTTCTTGGCCCGGGGCGACAGCCGGTAGTAAGACCCGGCGGCGTGCATCGACGCCGGGTGGTCTGCGCCTACATCGACAATCCCCGGTCTTGGCGCACTCGTTCGGCGGCGGTGCGCGTTTCCTCGTCGCGGGCGATCCTGTTCCGGATCTTCTCTTCCCTCTCACTGACCGCGTCCGGCCCGAAGCCGGCGGCGCCCAGATGGGCGGCGAGCTCGTGTTTCGGAATGTCCTTTCTGAGCGCCGCCGCTTCGTCGAGAACCTGCCCCCCCTTGCGCCGCCAGTCGGGCCAGGCCCGCAGGTGCTCCGCCGGCGTCGACACCATGCCGTCCGTCTCCGTCAGAACATTCCGCGCACTCTCGACCTCCGCGGCCCGCTCGAGGAATGCGCCGACCCGGTCCCGGTCCCGCGCCCAGCGTGCGTCCCTGGCAAGAAGGTCGTGGATCGTGTTGCGCGGACCCTCCGGCAGATGGGTCCTGGCATCGAGCGAGCGCGCCCGGTCCATCAGCCCGGCATAGCCGCTCGCGTCGAAGGCGATCCCGCCCGTCTCCTCCGCCGACCGTTGCACGACCGCAGACAGCAGCTCCATCTCCCTCGCCTCGACCGCAAGCAGCGCCCAGTCGAGCCGGCTTGTTCCCTCCGCCAGCGCCTCGCGTTCGCCCGGCATGGCGTCCAGATGGCGCGCATGAGGGCCGTCCTTCACCAGCATCGCGCGGGCCTCGGCAAGCAGGGACTCCGCCCGCTGCCGCCAGTGCCTCAGGGAGTCGAGCCTCGCGGGAGGTTCGGGGTGGTCTGCCGTCAGCGCGTCCACCCGCGCGGGCCAGTCCCGGATCTGCTGGCAGATCGGTTCGCACCTGGCATGATATTCGAGCCACGAAGCGACAAGCTCCTGCGTGCGCGGCGGCAGCTCCGCCCGCCCGGAGAGCGCCTCCGCCCGCGCGATCGTCTCGCCATAGCGCGGCACATGGAACGCTTCGGTCCGGGTCTCACGCGCTTGCCGGACTACCTCCGCCGTCAGCCACCCGAATGCCAGGCAGCGGTCGTGCCGCAGCGCGTCCCGGACCTCCGCCGCCGCCTGCCGGACGCCCTCCCTCGCGCCTGGCACGGCATCCAGATACGGCGCGTGGGCGTCTTCCCGGCGCAGCATGTCCTCGGCCCCGGCCTCCAGTTTGCCGCCTTCCTCGCGCCAGGCGCGGCGTGCGGGATGGTCCGGATCGAGCCCGTCAGGCTTGTCTTGCGGCAGATCCGCCGCCCGGCGCTCCCGCCACGCCGCCACGCGGCCGGGCAGGGTGCGCACCTCTTCCGCCAGCGCCGCTTGCGCCGCATCGACCTCCCGCCATTCCGCCGCCGCGCGCCGCGCGCGCGCATCGAGACCCTCGGCGGCCGCAAGCCTTCCGCCCAGCTCCGCCACCCCCCGGTGGCCCGGCGCATACAGCTCCGGGACGCCGTTCTCCGCGGCCCGTTCGCGAAGCTTGTGCCACGCTCGCTCGAACCGTCCGGCATCGTCGAGGAGCCGCGTGCGTTCGAGCGTCTCGACAGCGCCCTCTAGACCGGCGCGCCCTCCCGGCATGGCATGGAGATGGCGCGCCGCCGCGCCGTCCGCCCCGAGCCGGGCCTGGCCCGCCTCCAGAAGCGCCACCCCTTCCTCGCGCCAGGCATCGTATTCGGGAAGCTTCTCCACCGGCCGTCCTTGCGAGGAGGCCGCCCAGCCGAGCTCCGGCCAGCGCCGCCAATGGTCCCGGATGCGCTCGACGAGGCCGCGCACCTCGCGGTCGCGGGCCAGATGCCCCTCATGTTCCGCCAGCATGGTGTCGGTGAAGCGGCGCATGTCCTGCGCGAGGTCCTCGATCTGCGTGAGCACCGCCGCCCGCGCCATGACTTCCCGGTAACCCGGGAGGAAGAACGGAACGGTGTTCGTCTTCTCGCCCTCCTGCAGAAGTGCCCGCCAGTCCTCGGCCAGCGCCGCGAATGCTTCGGGGTCCACGACGGGAGGAGGCTCGGCAGGGTCCATGCCCAGAGCCTCCAACGCCCCGTCCTCGCTCCCGTCGTGCGCCTCCAGGAGCGCGACCAGCGCCTCCCGGTCGTCGGTCAGCAGCAGGAACGCCTCCGAGACCCGGCTGAGCTCCACATGGAACAGCTCGCGGTCGGCCTTGCTCCCGGCGTCCAGCACGGCGATCGCTGCCCGCGCCATCCGGCCCTGCGCAGCATGCACGGTCGAACAATAGGCATGATCCAGATGGCGGAGTTGCGGGTCGGTGAGCGCGAGCCCGAACTCCCGGTCCCCGTCGCGGAACCGTACCCGCCTGTATCCGATCTCCAGGATCTCCGCCCCTCCGCCATTGACCAGGTCCGGCGTCGGGGGATGGCCGAAGCGCGGGGTGGGCGCCTTGCGGTTGCGCGTCCAGCGGATCCGGTCGCCGGCGCGCAACTCGATCGGCTCGGTGTCGTAGAGGCCCAGATAGCTCGCCGCATTGCCCGAGGGCCGGAACCGGCGTTCGCCGTCCGGGTGGGCCAGCGCGACCCTGCCGTCCTCGTGGCCCATTACGGTGCAGACGTCGTTCACGCGGCAGCCGTAGACGTCGCGGTGGAACACCAGGGTATCGCCGGGCTCGTAGCTCCAGATATCGGAGGCCTGCGCCCGGGTGAGCCGCCGGTTGACCAGGCGGTCGACGGCGAGTGCGCGGCCGCTCAGCACGCCTTCCTCCGCGAGCCCCTCGCGCACGGCCTCGTTCGCCTGCCGGCAGATCGCGTGCGTGGGGGCGAGGATCAGGGTGTCCGCCCGATGCTCCGGCGCCAGCGCGAGCCAACGCCGCCCCGTCTCAATGCCGAGCTCCTCCCGAGGCGCCTCGCGCACCCGCTCGCCCAGCTCCGCGATTGCCGCGCCCGGCGCGCCTTCCCGCGCAAGACCCACCGCCGCGAGCAGCTCCGGGTCGCGCTGGCGCAGCACCTCGTCCATCGTCGCTGTCGCCATGCCCGCCTTTTGCAGCAGCCGGAAGGGCTGGCCCGCATCCACCGCCTCCAACTGCGCGGTGTCGCCCACCAGCGCTACGCGCGCCACACCCAGGTCGCGCGCGATGCGCAGCAGCGCCTCCATGCGAACGGTGTCGATCATCGAGGCCTCGTCCACCGCCAGAACCGCGCCCGCGAAGTCCGCCCGGCCCTGCGCCACCCGCTCCGGGTCGGAGAGGTCGCCGAAGCGGGTCAAGAAGTATTGCAGCGTCCGCGAGGGGATGCCGGCCTCCCTAGCGAGAACCCGAGCGGCGACGGCCGACGGCGCCAGGCCCTGTATCCTCAGCTCCCCGAGAAGTTCCTTCACTTCGCGCAGCATGGTCGTCTTGCCGCTGCCGGCATGGCCCTGCACGCCGATCACGAGGTCGTCCGACCGCAGCACCGTGCGGACCGCCTCCCTCTGGCCCCGGGTGAGGCGCGACGCCCCGAGCCGCGCCTCGACGGCATCTGCGCCGGCCAGCGCCGATCTCTTGCCGCACCCCGCTCGCATCAACCCCAGCACGCGGCGCTCCGCGCGCACCGCCCGGTCGGTGACGAAGGCCCGGTCCATCCTCCGGCGTTCCGCCTCGATGAGCTCGCCGCCGCGCACAAGCCGTGCGATCGCCGCGTCGACCTCGGCCAGCGTGTAGCGCCCCGGTGCATGGCCCAGCGCCACCGCCCGGATCTCGGCCTCCGGGATCGCGGTACGCCTCTCCGCAACATGCGCCACCGCCCGCGCCACCGCCTCCAGAACGCCCAGCTCCGGCTCCGGCGACAACTCCGCCGGCGCCCGAGAGCGAGGGCGCGTGGGGGGCGTTCCCGCCCATTCGGCAACGCCATCGCGGGGCAGCCTGGGCAGCGCCGGTGCGCGCTTGAGACTGCGGACCTCGTTGGCCGGCATGTCCGGCGCGGGCACGCGCGGCGATCTCACCCGCTCGCCAGTCAGCGGGTCGAGGGGCCGGGGCGGCGTGAGAGCCATTCTCTCCCGGACCAGCCCGAGCGCCCGCGCCCGCGCGCGCCATTCTGGCACGAGGTTCGCGAGAGTCCTGTCCTCCTTGCGCCGGCGCGTGTGCAGCGCCGCCATCTGCGCATGCGCCGCCGTGTAGGGCAGCTCCAGACGCTCCAGATGCGCGAGGATCTCGCGGCGTCTGCCCGAGAACGCGTCCAGGAAGGAGCGCTCGTAGCCCGCAAGCTCGAACCCCGGGATCCTTCCCACAAGGGTCGGCGAGACAGCCATGCCGAGCGCCTGAAGACGCCGCGCGAGCTCGTTCCGGCAATACGCGCCGATCAGCTTCTCGCTGCGACGGATCTTCGTCGGCTCCACGCTCCGCCATTCCCCTGAGGCAGTGCGCGTCATGTTGGCCAGCACACAATGGGTGTGCAGCTGCGGGTCCTGGTTGCGGCTCGCGAGATGTCGGAACCCCGCCACCACCATGCCATTCGCCTTCACCCGGGGACGGCGGCGGGTCGCCGGGTCCCAGCCCCGGGTCTCCAGAAGCTCCGCCTCCACCCAGTCGAGCGTCGCGCGCACCGCCTCGTCGTGAGCCCGGATCACGCGGCGGTCGCCCATCACCAGCGCCTCCAGCGACATCGACTTCGGTGCCGAGAAAGTGATGTCCCAGCCGGGCCGGTGGTCGTGCTGCCCCTCGCGCATCCGACCGAGACGGAGATCCGTCCCGGGCACGTATCCCGACAGCACCGATGCGAAGCGCGATGGACGCACATGGGCCCTGAGCCCCAGCGCCTGCGCCGCATCCCCGTGCCAGAAGCTCGCCTGGCGGTGTTCAGGGTCGTTCCTGGCGTAGTAGCCGTCGCGCTCGTAATAGGACACCGCCACGGCGGACGAACGAAGCTCCACGACCGTCGCGACCATCGGGTCAGGCCTCGCGGACGACCGCGCCGGTGCGCCGCAGAGGCCGAGAGGGGGAACGCCGCCGGTTCAACTGATCCACAACCATCGGTAGAGGAGAAGTGCACGGCTCTCGAACGCCATGCCCAGGATGAAGACGAAGACGATCCAGGGCGCAAGAACCGCCCGCCAGCCGAACTTGAGCCCGGCCATGCGTGTCCGGATGTCTTCGAGACTCCGATCGGCCCGACGGGACTCCCGGCTGGTGTTGTCGCGCATCTTCCCGAGTCCCGTCTCGATCCTGGTTACGGCGATCTCCATCCCCTTGACCTCGGCCGCGAACCGGTCCGCGGTGCGTTCCAGCCCGCCATCGATGCGCTCTGCCGCCGCCGCCGCCTTCGCCGCCGCCTCCTCGATCCTTCCGGTATCGACTGCAATAGCGGCCGCCGCGTCGTCCGCTGGCGCGTCCGCTGTCCGCGCCGCCTCGACGACCCGGGTCACGAGTTTGTCGCCCCAGGCCTCAAGCGCCTCCGGCGCCAGCCGTTCGGCGGACGCCGCTTCCCTCAGCTCGGCCAATTGCTCCCGAATGTCGTGCACCGCGGTCCGCAGTTCCTCGAACGCGGCCGGATCGATACCGGGCGCCGGCCGCTCATCCGGCAGGCTCGCCAGGAGGTCCGGCCGGGCTGTCCGTCTACTCTTGCCGTCGCGCTCCGCAGTCACGCTACCCCTCCCCTCGTGTGGACGACCTCTTGCACTTCACGGAGGTCGGCGGCGGAGATGGCGCCCGCCTCACGACAGCCGGTCCTGGTGCGTGTCCCTCTTCCCTTCGCCGGCCTGCGGAACGTCCGCCCGCTTCGCGGCCGAGGGCACGACCAAGGCCGCGGCGATGCGGGCTCGCTCCTCGCCCAGCACCGAGGCGAGCGCCGCGCGCAGCTCTTCCGAGCGGCCCGACCCGGCCATCACAGACGCCCAGGCGGCGAACCGCACCGCGATCCGCTCCTGCATGTCGCGCACCAGGGGAACCGCTTCCTCCCCCTCCAGCATCAGCGCGCGAACCTCCTGAACCGCCTCCAGTAGCTCCCGCTGCTCTTCCGCAGCGAGCGCCAGCGCAGGACCAGCGTCCTCTTCCGGACCGTCCCGTTCCACCAGCCCCACCAGGTAGCGCGCGATCGACAGACCGCGCCGGTCCGCGTTGCGGCGAACGGTCTCCCATTGCGCGTCTGTCGCCGAGATCGAGATGTGCTTGCTCGCCTTCCGGCCGCGCCGCGCTCGTCTCATGCCGCACGCTCCCGTGCAAGGACCGAGATCGCGCTCAACAGGCTCAGCCCGCTGCCGCCCGGAAGCTCGCGCCGGAGAGCCTGCACAAATGCCTGCACCTCCCGGACCCCGTCCCACAACTCCGCCTGTTCCTCTTCCGTCAGCACCAGGGGATGACGATCCGGATCGTCGGCGAGCGCAAGCTCCAGCACATGGCGCGACACAGTCTTCCCCGCCGCCGCCGCACGCCCCCGGATCATCGCTTGCGCCGCCGGGTTGCAGTGCAGGCTCCGCTGCCGCCGGCGGGGCCGTCCCGCCTCGTCCGTCACGGCCGGTCTTCCCCATCCGGCCCCGCCGCCTTCCAGCGGTTCGCCGCGCCGGGATCGGTCAGCCGGTCCAGCATGCCCTCCCGGTCGATCCACTCGTCCACCGCGTCGCAGGCGTTCTCCCAGGCCTCTCCGACGCCGGTCTCGCGCAGCCGCCTCTCCTCCAGCCTGGACAGCACCAGCATCTCGCGCACCGCCCGGCGCAGAACCTCCGGCGCCAGAGGGTCCCGATCCAGCGCACGATGGATCACGAAGCGCGACAGATCCATGCCGCTCGCCGCGGCCGCCCGGCCGATCCGTTCCCACTCCGCATCGGTCGCCATCACCGCGCGCTGGCGGCGCCCGCTGGCATCCTCCCTCATCGTCGCCATCCGCCCGAAACGGTTTGCAGCCGTTGCAACACACTGGATCCCGATCGCGGAAGCATGGCCATCTATATTCCTGTGATTGTCCTCATACGGCGAAACGTATTGTGCCGTTTCTGTGTTTCCATAGGGCCGACCTATCCTCCATCAGGATCATACAGATGTCCCGAGGCGAATTACATACTCCACTTCCCCAAATGCAACTCCTCAGCGACATACGATCCACATCTGTGTTCTTCGAACCGGCCCCATCCGCCTTTGACAGGTACCCTAAGCCGTTGTAGCATCAAAGTAACACGGGAAGAGACTACGACCCTGTAACACCGTCAGAGTACCGAAAATGGGTAAACATTGGGTGCGTAAACATTGGGTGCACACCACTCAAAAGGGACACGACCTGAGCGACCGCCGAGCTTAAATGAGACCCGACCTTGAGAAGGACAGGCCGGTTCGTCGCTTTTTCAATAATTTCGAAGCTGGTGCTCACGGCACCAAATAGGTCCGCCATCAGGTCAAGTGGCATCGACGGCGAGGTGCCGTCCGGCGTCCACGTGTAGAGTTTTTCCACGACATCCAGGAGAGTCGCGTCGTCGATGGAGGACATCAGTCGTTCCTTCCAAATCGACGACTACCTAGGCAGACGATGGTGCCACAGGACATGTCCCTGGCTGCACTCCTACGGATTGAGGTGGCCCCGGAAAATCGGACAGGTATTTAAGGTGTATTCCCCCGACTGAGGAGGGATACGCGATGAGCAGGAGACGCAGGTTTTCCGGGGAGCTGAAGGCGAAGATCGCGCTTGAGGCGCTTCGTGGCGACCGGACGCTTCAGGAGATTGCCTCGAAGCACCAGGTTCATTCGAACCAGGTGAGCACATGGAAGCGCCAGGCGATCGATGGTCTTGGCGAGGTGTTTTCGAACGGGGCGAGCGCCGCCGTGGGGACCATGAGAGCGAGATCCGTGATCTTCACGCGAAGATCGGCGAGTTGACGGTGGAGGGGATTTTTTGTCTCGAGGGTCCGGTCGATGAGCCGGTCCGAGCGGCGAACGATGGTGATGTGCGCTCACCGGGCGCTGAGCTTGAGCCGTCAATGCCGTTTGCTGTCGATCGGACGCTCCTCGCTCTATTACACGCCCAAGGGCGAGAGCCCGGAGACCCTGGCGCTGATGCGGCGCATTGATGAGTTGTTCCTGAAATATCCGTTCTACGGCGCCCGTCAGATGGTCCGTCATCTGCGCCGCGAGGGCGTGCGCATCGGTCGTCGCCGGGCCGGTCGTCTGATGCGCCTGATGGGGCTTCAGGCGATCTATCGGGCGCCGCGCACCAGCGATCCGCATCCCGAGCACCGGGTCTACCCCTATCTGCTCAGAGGCTTGATGATCGAGCGGGCGAACCATGTCTGGTGCGCCGACATCACCTACATCCCGGTGCGGCGCGGCTTTCTTTACCTGGTGGCGATCATGGACTGGGCGAGCCGGCATGTGCTGGCTTGGCGTCTGTCGAACACCCTGGATGCGGGCTTCTGCACAGACGCGCTCGACGAGGCGCTGGCCCGCCATGGCACGCCGGAGATCTTCAATACCGACCAGGGCAGCCAGTTCACCGGCTTCGCCTTCGCCGGGCGCTTGCGGGAGGCCGGCATCCGGATCTCGATGGACGGCAGGGGCCGGTGCCTGGACAACATCTTCATTGAGCGGCTGTGGCGCTCGCTCAAATACGAGGCCGTCTATCTGCGCGAGCTCGCCGACGGCTTCGAGGCCCGGCGCGTCATCGGCGAGTGGATCGACTTCTACAACACCGAGAGGCCGCACTCGGCGCTCGGGGGGAAAACGCCGGCCGAGGCCTACCGCGGCGCCCCGCCTGTGGATATGATGGACAAGCCGCTACGCGCCTTGCCCACATCCCCACAGGCGCAACAACAACGGCAAGGAGATCGATTCAAAGGGATTCTGGCGGCATGAACGACAACTGGAATACACCTTAATCAAGCCGCCAAGCTGTCCGACAAACCGAGGCCACCTCAGATGGACGATCCTCGGTCGCTCCGATGCTAACTGTACTATAGGGGAAATGCGTAGTGTCGGCGCCCGATCCGCCGCGCCGCCCGTATAGCCGGAGCGCTCGTTCTTAGCGCCGCCCCGAGGTGATTTTCGAGATCACCGGGCGGAGGAAGTCGGCCTGCGTCGTCGCCAGATACAGGCCGAACACGATCACCACGAGCCCCACCAAGTGATACAGCTCAAACGACTCGCCGAGAAAGATCACGGCCAGGATCGCCGTGAGGATCGGCGTCAGATAAGCGAATTGTCCGGCGATGTTGGCGCCGAGGGCCCTGACGCCTGCGTTGTAGAAAACGAACGCCAGCACGGACGGGAAGATCGCGACGTAGGCGATCATTGCTGCATCGCCCCAGGAGACCGCGAAGGCCATCGGCGCGAAAACCTCCGAGGCGTAGATCAGGCCGTTGATGATCACACCCGCGACCGCGAACACCCATAGCATCGCGAGCGGGTTGAGCGCCGGCGGGACGTGTCGGAGCAGTATCGTGTAGAGCGACCAGGCCACGACGGCGAGGAGCATCAATAGATCGCCGCTGTTGAAGCCGAACCCGACGAGGATGCCGACATCGCCGCGGACGATGACCACCACCACCCCGATGAACGCGATGGCGCTGCCGAACGCCGCCCGCCACGAGATCGCCTCGCGGTACAGCAGCCACGATAACCCGACGATCACCGCCGGAATGGTGGTGGCGATCAGCGTAGAATTGATCGCGGTTGTGAAGGTGAGCGCGTTGTAGAACAGGTGGAAGGCGAAGTTCATCGCTAGCGAGCCGATCAGCACCAGCTTGAGCCAGTTGCGCAGCACCAGGTCCCGCCGCGCCAGCACGTGCGGCAGCGCCCAAGGGCTCAGCGCGATGACGCCGATCAACCACGACCAAAAGACCAGCGCCGCCGGCGGCACGCCCGTGACGAGGGCCTTGGAGATAACCCCGTTGCCGGCCCAGAAGCACATCGTGAGCAGCAGCAGGACGTACGGCGAGACGACCGGGCGGTCGCCGGATTTTGGAACCAACGATTGCTCCTGTGGCGGAGAGGGCGCAGCGTCAGGATAACGCGATCATCACTTCGGGTGAACGCGGTCTCGGCTCAAGCCCACTCAACGAGCGCGCCGTCGATGGTCGCAGCACTTGGCGGTGAGGCGCCGAAGGCCCTGGCGCTCACCGCCGAGGACGAGCGCCAACGACCCAGTCGATACCGGCCGCTGGCCGAACCGGATCCTCGAACGTGGCACGATCGCTCACCGTCTCGGCGTCGAGCACGACAACAGAGGCAACGCGCAGAGCGGACCTCCCGAACCCCAAGGTCTGCTGTTGCCCCCCAGCAGCGGACCTCAGAGTTCACGACGTCTGCTTTCCGCGCGAAAGCCGCCGCGAATGGCAGAGGTACAGTTCGTCTGCACCTGACCCTGGCTGTGTAAGAACGCTTGCCTGATATGATTCTTCGGTGGTCTGAGCGGGGAGATCGTATGGGGCGTTTCGTTGAAGGGACCGATCGCGGGCAGCGCACTTTGTTCCCGGAGTGCTTGGACGACTGGATTGGCGAGGACAATGCGGTTCGGGTGATCGATGTCTTTGTCGAGGAGCTGGATCTAGCTGAGCTTGGCTTCAGCCGTGTCGCGCCGAAGGATACCGGCCGGCCTGCGTATCATCCGTCGGTTCTGCTGAAGCTGTACATCTACGGCTATCTCAATCGGGTCCAATCGAGCCGCCGGCTTGAGCGGGAAGCCGGGCGCAACGTGGAAGTGATGTGGCTAACCGGCCGCCTGGCTCCCGATCACAAGACGATCGCCGACTTCCGCAACAAGGACAATGGTCGCGCCATCCGTCAGGTCTGTGCCCGGTTCGTCGCTCTGTGCCGCACGCTCGGTCTGTTTGCCGAAGCCCGCGTTGCGATCGATGGCAGCAAGTTCAAGGCAGTGAACAACCGAGACAGGAACTTCACGCGAGCCAAGATGACGCGGCGCCTGGATCAGCGTGTCGCGCTACCTGCACCAGCTGGACAGCGCCGACCGGCAAGAGCCGTCTCTGGCACGCACGACCAAGACGGTCCGTCTGCACGAGAAGATTGCCAGGCTCAGGCAAGAGATGCAGCGCCTCAAGGGGCTCGAGGCGCGGATGCGCGAGAGGCCGGACCAGCAGATCTCTCTAACCGATCCCGACGCTCGCTCGATGGCGACCAGCGGTCGGGGATCGGGCGTCGTCGGCTACAACGTGCAAGCCGCCGTCGACACCAAGCATCATCTGATCGTTGCCCACGAGGTGACCAACGTCGGCACCGACCGGTCCCAGCTCGCCCGCATGGCCAAGCAGACGAAAGCGACGCTGGGGGCGGACACCTTGGATGTCCTCGCCGACCGGGGCTACTTCAACAGTGCGGAATCCTGGCGTGCGAAGACGCCGCCATCACGGTCACGCTTCCCAAGCCGCAGACCTCCGGCCGCTATGTGGCGCAAAAGGACATCTACATCTGCCCGGCCAACGAAAGGCTGAGGTATCGATACACGACTGAGGAAAAGGGCCTGGCCTTACGCCGCTACTGGACCAACGCGTGTCTGAGCTGCGCCATCAAGCACCGCTGCACCACGGGCAGAGAGCGCCGGATCACCCGCTGGGAGTACGAGCATGTTCTCGAGGCTGTTCAGAGGCGGCTCGACGAGCATCCGGAGAAGATGCGCCAGCGCCGCGAGACGGTCGAGCATCCCTTCGGCACGATCAAAGCCCCGATGGGCGCGCAACCCACTTCCTGATGAAGACGCTCACAACGCGTCAGCACCGAGATGGCGCTGCACGTACTCGCCTATAACCTCACCCGTGTCATGAACATCCTCGGCACCGGGCTGCTGATCGCGGCCATCAGGGCATAGGAAACGCAACTTCCTGGCTCCAACGCCCACGAAACGCCAGACCGCCCGACCTGAGCTTCTCTTAGATGACTCAGGTTACCCACTGAGCTAGATGGAACGGCTCGCTCACATCAGCCTCGGGCCGCTACGTCCGACCGCCAACGCCGCCGCGTTCTTACACAACCAAGACCCATACCCGGATCAAACTCGTAACTCTGCCAATGGCGGTTCGGAGGCCTGGAGGACTTCAAAACCTGAAGGTCGTAGGATCATGTGCTCCCGGAGCCGAGGGGATAAGCCTTTCTCTATAAATTGCGCGGCGGCGAGTGGGTAGGGGTGGCGACCAAGGTTCTGGCGCACATCGAACACACAGTGCTCTACCTTGCCCGAGCGCAATACCGTGCGCGTAACAATTCCTGGGCTTCTCAGTCACACGCACGACCGCTACGCCCACCTCGCGGCGGAATCCCATCAAGCGGGCGACGGACGATGTGTCCGCAAGCCTCAAAAGAGCTTTGGGGTAGAGCCGGTTAGCGGTTGTGCGTGGATTATCACTTAAGCTAGGGAATGGCAGCGTTCGTCGGCGTCGTTCAAGCTTATCAACCTCAGCGGTGAACGCCTCCTCATAAGCACGGACGGCGGAGCCACTGGGAAACGGGCAAACGCATGCCCGATCCGGTGACCATGCTCGAATTTCCGAGGACACATAATCTCTATTTCCATCGTCTATTCCTGGCGCCCACAATGCCGAATCCATTGCGGAGTCGCAAAAGGGCGTCGTCATGAACTACCGCGAATTCTTCACGATCAAGAGACTTTGGACGATGTTCGCCGTCCTGCTCGTCGTGATGTTCGGGATTCTGCTTCTGATCGGCGGCCGGTCGTTCCAGCAAGCGCCGCCATTGCCCGAACAAGTGGTCATGGTCGACGGCGAGACGTCTTCCGTGGTCTTCACAAGCAGCGACGTCCACGACGGGCGTGATGTCTGGCGTCGCCTCGGCGGCATGGAGCTGGGCTCGGTGTGGGGCCACGGCGGCTATCTGGCGCCCGACTGGACGGCCGATGTTCTACACCGCGAAGCACTGGCGATGCTCGAGGCAGACGGCGACCTTGCCGCCGTCTCGGTGCCAGAGCGGGCCGCACGCATCGCGGCACTTGCCGCACGCATTCGCGTCAACACCTACGATCCTAAGACCAACCGGATCGTCATCTCCCGTGATCGCGCGCGCGCCATCGAAACCGTGATCGCGCATTACACGGCGCTGTTCGGCGGCAGCGGCGATGGCCCCGACGCCGAGGCCATGCGCGAGGCTTTCGCCATCCCCAACCAGCCTCTCGGTCCCGAACCCGATGAAGACATCCGCAAGCTCGCGGCGTGGTGGTGGTGGACCTCATGGGCCGCGTCCACGCTGCGTCCCGACGATACCGTCACCTACACGAACAATTGGCCGCACGAGCCGCTGGTCGGCAACCGGCCGAGCAGCTCGACGTTCATTTGGACGTTCGTGTCGGTGGTTCTGCTGATCGCCGCCGCCGGTGCGCTGTGCTGGTTCTTTCTGCGCGAACGCGACGAATGGCAGAAGGATATCCAGCCGTTGAAGGGCTATCCGAACACGAATCCGATGGCGGCCGTCCAGCCTACCGCCTCGATGCGGGGCGTGGTCAAATACATCTGGATCGTCGCCGTTCTGCTTGCTCTGCAGATCGCTCTCGGCGCAGTGACCGCGCATTATGCCGTCGAGGGCCATGACTTCTATGGCATTCCCTTGTCGGAGGTCGCGCCCTATGCGTTGACTCGCACGTGGCATGTGCAGCTCGCGGTGCTGTGGATTGCGACGGCCTGGCTCGGCGCGGGACTGTATCTGGCGCCGCTGATCGCCGGGTCCGACCCCCCCTTGCAACGACTGGGTGTGGATGCCCTGTGGGCGGCGCTGGTGATCGCCGTTCTGGGCTCGCTCGCCGGTGAGTGGCTCACCCTGACCGGAAAGATAACCGATCCCACGCTGGTCTACTGGTTTGGGCATCAGGGCTACGAGTTCCTCGATATGGGGCGCTTTTGGCAGTTCTTGATTTTTGCCGGTCTGCTGATCTGGCTGGTCTTGATGATGCGTTGCCTGGTGCCCGCCATCCGCAAAGCGGGTCCCGACAAACACCTCCTGATCCTGTTGCTTCTCTCTTCGGCCGGCATTGCGCTGTTGTTCGGTGCCGGGTTCCTCTACGACCGCGACACCCACCTGACGGTCGCCGAATACTGGCGGTGGTGGGTCGTGCATCTCTGGGTTGAGGGCGTGTTCGAAGTGTTCGCGACCGCATGGGTGGCTTGGGCCTTTGTACACATGAGGCTTCTGCGTCCCTCGACCGCCGCGATCTACGTCATGTTCTCGGCCATGATCTTTCTCGGCGGTGGCGTCCTCGGCACCTTCCACCACTTGTATTTTACCGGCATGCCGGAATCGGTTCTGGCGCTCGGGGCGGTGTTCTCGGCGCTCGAGGTCGTGCCGCTCGCGCTGATCGCCTTCGAGGCCCATGACCACTGGCGCGCGGAACGACAGGCGCCGTGGGTCCAGCGTTACCACCTGCCGTTGATGTTCTTCCTTGCGGTCGCGTTCTGGAACCTGATCGGAGCCGGAGTGCTCGGCTTCCTGATCAATCCACCGCTATCGCTTTATTACTTGCAGGGGTTGATGACCACGCCGACGCACGCCCACGCGGCGCTGTTCGGCGTCTACGGCATGCTCGGCATCGGCCTCATGCTGCTGTGTCGCCGCGATCTTCCGCAGGCGGCCGGTGCGTGGTCCGACCGCACGCTGAAATGGGTGTTCTGGCTCTTCAACGGTGGGCTGGCGCTAATGGTGTTCGGCTCGCTTCTGCCGCAGGGCATCGTCCAGGCGCTGATCTCATTCGATCAAGGCTACTGGCACGCGCGCACGCCTGAGCTTCTGCATTCGCCGCTGATGGAGACGTTGGTGTGGTTGCGCGTACCGGGCGATATTGTGTTCGCGTTGGGGGCCCTGTTGCTGCTCATCTTCCTGGTACGGATGGAAGTCGGCTTGCGCACGAGCCGAGATCCATAGCGCGTCCCATGGGCGGCTCCGCGTCCGGCTAACTTTCCGCGGGCGGGCGAGTCAGGAGAGACCCGTAGAGAACCGCGAAACCTGCGAAAGCGGAACACCACAAGATGGCGGACACGGTGTAGAGCAACCATGCCCATTCCGGCAACACGCCGCCCAACAACCGCACAAGCACCGAGGCGATCACCGCCAGATAAACCCCCGTCGTTCCGGCGCCGGCCGTCAAGGCGTGGCCGGTATGGCCAAGGGTCGCACGGGTCATGACGGCAAGGGTCATGACGCCGATGGCCCCCGCCATCCAGATGTGCTGCACGGCGACATTCAAGAGCGCACCGGGCCACAGAACCGCCGTGCCCATGGCCACCATGCCGATGGGCACGAAGGCATAACTCACGTGGAGAATCCAAACCAAGGGCTCGGTAGGTGTATCCACGCCACGCCAAAGCAAAAGCCGCATGCCCTGCGCCAACCCAGCCGCAAGCAGGACATACCCGGTGAGGGGCCAATCTGGTGCCACCACCCAAGACGGCAGCGCAAACGCGCTCAAAACAAGTGCGAGCTTGTCCAAACGTCCGAACGCCGAGGGTAGTTGATCGCTGCCCCGTTCCACGAGCCAGTTTCGCGTGAATGACGGCACAATGCGGCCGCCGATGACCGCGATCATGATGATGCCGGCAGCAAGGCCGGTGCGCAGTCCGTAGCCCGACGCCGCATGACCATTCGACCATTCCACGCGGCCTCCCAGTGAAACACTGCATTGCCTGCCACGAACACACCGATCATGGCCAGCACGATCAGGTTGCGCCAATTCCTGCCGACGATGATCTGGTGCAGCATGACGCCGCCGACAACAACGAGACACGAGAGGTCGATCGCGGCGACAATCACAGGCGGCAGGTAGTTCGAAACCGTTACCGCGCCGCGTCCGAGAAGCCACAGGGTGAACAGCCCAAACAGGGGCCACTCAACAACCGGAGGCCTGCCGGTCCAATTTGGCACGGCCGTCAGCAGAAATCCGGCGACGACCAGGACACGGGATCGAACGCTGTCGGCAGTTCCAGTCGCCCCGACAGCATCGACACCCAAAGCGCCATGCTCAGCGCCGCCCAGACCGCCGCGGAGAGAAAAAACGGTCGGAAGCCGAAGGAGAGAAACGCGGGCCCGGACCACGCGGGCATCTGCTGCACTGGGGTCGTCATGTCAGCGTGCCGCCAGGGTGTGGATATAGCCCCAAAAGCTCCCCTCCCAACGCACGGATGCATCGCGCGCTCATGCGCGATGCCCGAAGGTCAGACACAACCGCCGATGGAGGGCGTCGTTGCCGCGTTCGTGTAGACCCCTCAACACTTGCTGCCGCATCAGTGTCGGCGCGCCGGCGTTGTTCGACTTCCCGCGCGAGCGCGGGATCGGAATCGGGCAGGTCGAGCGGTTGGCCAACCAAAGGCACCTGATAGAGACATTCGGACAATGGGCGGCGTAGGCTGGTGTGAGCAAGTGGATGGTCGAGATGTTGGATCGAGAATGAACAAGCCTTCCCACAGATTCGTTGGGGACAAGACGGTCCGCGCTCTATTGGAGCGTTACGCATGTCCGATTCCGTTTCATGTCGTGCGTACACGCTATCGCGACGCCCAATCTCGATACGTCCGCCCTCCGAACTATAGGGGGTTTTTTGGGGTGGCGAGCTGCCCGAGTTCGACAACGCAGAGGCCGCCAACGAGCTGTTCGAGGCTCTGATGAGCCTCTGGAACGAATTGGCGAAACATCAATCGGCAACCAAGCCGTTCCGTTTGACCCGGATAGCCGCCAAGTGTGACCCGGACGACCTTCGGCGCCTGTGCCGGGTGCGCGCGGAAGAGCTTGAAGGCTTCATCGATGGCCTGTTCGGCGACAAGGAGGCCATCGAACTGCCCGAACGGGCCAGCGAAGCCCTGGACAGTCTCGGCGAGATCAACGCCATGATGCGCGGCATTGTCGATCTCATCGAAAGGGAGGCGGTGCCGCCGGCGTTCGAAAAGGACCTGGCGAGCACCCTCAAGAACGTGCGGGAGCTCACACGCATCGCCGAGAAAGAGCTGCAAGCTCTGGTACTTGTCTGCAAGCGAACGAGGCAACAAGCTCTCTCGACCATGGTGGTCGACAAGCCGACGATCCACTGACCTGTTCCGTCCCGCCTTTGCGGGACCACGGGAGCGCCGGCGAGTGCGAGACGGGATCGTGCAAAAGGCGTCGTGCGTCCGCCATCGCTGAATAGTCGTTGATGCCGGCCACTCGAAGAGGGTTGCCCGCATTCTCGGCACCGGCAACGACAGGCGCGGCTCCTTCATGGAGTTTGCCGGGCTCGCGCCCGTCATCGCGAAGTGCTTGATTAATTTCCGGTGCGCTCGCCGCCCAGCCACTCGTCGAGCTTCGACCAACGGCGCCGTCCCGAGACGTTGCGCACGGCGATGGCCACCGCCTTCTTCTGTCCGACCAGCACGACCAGCCGTTTGCCGCGCGTCACGCCGGTGTAGAGCAGGTTCCGCTGGAGCATCGTGTAGTGTTGCGTCAGGAGGGGGATAACGACGGCGGGATACTCCGAGCCCTGGCTCTTGTGAATCGTCGCGGCGTATGCCGGAACCAGCGTGTCGAGCTCGCCGAAGCCATAGGCGACGGCGCGCCCGTCGAAACGCGCAGTCAGCTCGCCTTCATCGGGATCGACATCGTCGACATAGCCGATGTCGCCATTATAGATTTCCTTGTCGTAATCGTTTTCGATCTGCATCACCTTGTCGCCGGGCGCGAAGGTCCAGCCGAAGCGTTCGACCTTGCGCTCGCCGGCCGGGTTGAGGGCGGCCTGCAGTTCGATGTTGAGCGAGCGGGCGCCGGCACCGCCGCGGTTCATCGGGCACAGCACCTGGATGTCGCGCACCGGATCGAACCCGAAGCGCTTCGGGATGCGCGTCTTCACCAACTCGATGATCATCGGCACCGCGGTTTCCGGATCGTCCGCTTGCACGAAGTAGAAGTCGCTGTCGCCCTCGGGCTTGGAAAGATTAGGAATGGCGCCCCGGTTGATCCCGTGCGCGATGGTGACGATCCGGCTTCGCGCCGCTTGGCGGAATACCTCGGTCAGCCGAACGACGGGAACCGCACCGGAGACGATGACGTCAGCGAGCACCTGGCCCGGACCGACGGAGGGCAGTTGGTCGATGTCGCCCACGATCAGCAGCGCGGCAGTGTCGGGGACCGCTTTCAGCAACGCCTGCATCAGCATGACATCCACCATCGAGGTCTCATCGACGACCAGCAGGCCGCAGTCGAGAGGATTGTCTGCATCGCGCTTGAACCCGCCGCCCCTGGGATCGACTCCGAGCAGCCGGTGGATCGTCATGGCTTCAAACCCGGTGGCCTCTGTCATCCGCTTGGCGGCGCGGCCGGTCGGCGCGCAGAGCAGCAGGGTCACGCCCTTGGCGGCCAGGATGCGCAGGATGGCGTTGACGATGGTCGTCTTGCCCACGCCCGGCCCGCCGGTAATGACCATGGCCTTGGAAGTCAGGGCCAGGCGAACAGCATCGGCCTGGCTCGCCGCAAGCGACAGGCCGGTCTTCCCCTCGACCCAGGGCAGCGCTTTGCCGGCATCGATATCCGGCCAGGGCAGCTTACCGCCCACGATCTTCAGAATCCGTTCGCAAATCGCCCGTTCGGCCCGGTACAGGCCGCCAAGGAATATACAGGGAGTTCCGGCGACCGTGTCCGCGACCACCGTTCCCTCGGCCAGTTCGAAGTCCAGAGCGGTCTGAACCAACGCGTTTGGGACTTCCAGCAATTCGACGGCGAGCGGCGCAAGCTCCTCGGACGGCAGGCCGCAATGACCGTCGTCCATCGCCTCGGTGAGCGCATAGGCAATGCCCGCACGCACCCGGATCATGGCCGTCTTCTCGATACCGAGCTTCATGGCGATCGCGTCGGCGGTCTTGAATCCGATGCCGCGAATATCCCGTGCGAGGCGATATGGGTTCTCGGTCATGACCTGAACGGCATCCAAGCCGTAGGTCTTGTACATCCGCACCGCGCGCGCCGTGCCGACGCCATGGCTGTGCAGGAAAACCATGATCTCGCGGATGACTTTCTGTTCCGCCCAGGCGTCGGTGATGCGTTTGGCCCGTACTCGGCCGATTCCGGTCACCTCGCGCAACCGTTCCGGCTCCGCCTCGATGATGTCGAACACCTTCTCGCCGAACGCCCTGACCATTTTCCCGGCGTAGACCGGTCCGATGCTTTGGATCATGCCGGAGCCGAGGTATTTCTCGATGCCCTCGATCGACGACGGCTCCGAGGTGCGCAGGAAGCGCGCCTTGAATTGCTGACCATGGGTGCGGTCGTTGATCCATTCCCCCGATGCCGTAATCCACTCTCCGGCCGACACCATGGCGGCGTGGCCGACGACCGTCACGAGATCGCGATGGCCTCGGGCCTTTGTTCTCAGAACGCAGAACCCGTTATCGGCATTGTGAAACGTCACGCGCTCGACGAGGCCAGCCAGAACCTCCTGGGTTGACGATTCCGGTTGCGGTTTGACTACGCCGCTCATGACGTGCCGAGCGCGGTGGCGGTCAACAAGTCCTTGACGACATCGAACTGCCGCGCCCGCTCCGCGGCCGCTGTCGGGTGTTCAAAGTTCAGGTCATCGTCTTCAATGACGGCCAAGGCGGATTCACGATGCTCGCGCTCGATGCGTGCGAGGTACGCTTGTAGCTCTTGCGCCGTGAACATCTGCCGCACCCGGGACACAAACCGGGGCAGTTCGCGGGCGAATTCATTGACCGCTTCAGTTGTGGTTGTTGGGCCAGTGGATAAGGGGTCGGGCGCGGAGCGGCCGTCCCCTTATCCACTGGCCGGTCGCGTCGAAGCGGATCACGCGGCCTGTCTGTGGCTTGTGTTGATGGGCGATCCGTCGGCCTGGTATCGGGCCAGGCAGCGCGGCCCATGGAAGACGGCGAGGGTGCGGTCGGGGTATTCGTGGACCCGGACCCTTGCCTTGACGTAGTGGCGGCGATGGCGGTCGGGCGGGATCGCCAGCACCAGGCGTTTGTAGCGCACGGTATTGTCGTTGGAGACGGTGCGCTCCTGCTGCACGCAGAGGATGTCGTCGAGGGTACCGGCGAAGGGCACGAAGGCGGTGCCCTCGGCTTCCGGCGGCACCGCGAAGCGGGCGTTGTGGCCTGGCAGGTGGAGCTCCTTGAGGAAGCGGTTGGCCTGGGCCATGTCGGTGATGCCGGCGAGCCTGAGCTCCTGGGGCAGGCGCTTCTGCAGGGTGGCGAACATGCGTTCCGAGCGCCCCCTTGCCTCGGGCGAGTAGGCCGGGATCAGCTCGATGCCGAGCTGGGCCAGGGCGCGGCCGAACTGGGTCGGATTGTCCTTGTCGACCGTGCCGCCGGCCTCAGGGGTGTGCCAGTAGTGGCCGGCGCGGTCGGCATAGAGCGAGCAGAACAGCCCCTTGGCCCGGATCGCCTCGGACACCCCCTGAAAGCTCGACATCGTGCCCTCTTCGGCGACGAAGAAGGCCGAGTAGATCTCACTGGTGGCGTCGTCCATGGTGACGATCAGGTCCCACCACTGATCGGGGACCCACGCGTGGCTTGAGCCGTCTTGATGCAGCATCATGCCGGGCAGCGCGCGGCGCGGCCGCTTGCGCCGGTGCGCCCCGCGCCTGGGCGCCGCCCGTCTTCGCCCATGGGCCTGCAAGCTCAGCCGCACCCAGTTGTAGCTGCGCTTGAAGGCATAGTCCGCGACTAGCTTCTCGTGGAAGTGCTTGGCGGTGAAGTCCCAGTAGCGGGTGTCGAACAGCGCCAACAGCGCCGTCACCTCGTCGACCGCCGCGCGCCGCGCCGAGACCCGGCCCAGACGGCGATCGTAGAGCCCTTCCGCGCCGTCCGCCTCATAGCGGTCGCGCCAGCGCCGGAAGGTGCGCTCTGAAACGCCGAGAACCTCCGCCGCCTCGGCTTGGCTCAAGCAACCCCGATGGGTGCGGCCGTAAACCTCCTCGAACTTCATCAATCTCAGTCCCTGCAACTGCTCTGTCCGGCGCATCCAAACCCTCCATAGCCTGGAGAGCTTCTAAATCCGGACAGATCGTCTGGTACATAAACCGGACATATCGTGTGTTAGTGACAGTGCCGGACACGACCCTCGCTTGAGGTGGCGCGAACCGCTATGCTACCATCCGAAGGTGACGGGTTGATGGCTCCCAACCCGCTCGAACCGGGGGAATCCTAGGGAAGGGAAGAACTGATGCAACGTTTGCCACTTGCCATAGGCGCTGCCGTCTTCGCGATGCTAGCGGCCACCGCGCAGGCCGGGATGTTGGACGACCTGCGGGCAAAGGGACACGTTCAGTGCGGCGTCAACACAGGACTGGCGGGCTTCTCGATCGCTGACAGCCAGGGGAACTGGACAGGCCTGGACGTGGATTTCTGCAAGGCGATCGCTGCCGCCGCCCTCGGCGATGCCGGCAAGGTGAGGTATACGCCGCTCAGCGCCCAACAGCGCTTCACCGCGCTACAGTCGGGTGAGGTCGATGTCCTCTCACGCAATACCACCTGGACGCTCACGCGCGATGCCTCGCTCGGCCTCGTATTCGCCGCCGTCACCTACTATGACGGCCAGGGCTTCATGGTGCCGAGATCGCTCGGCGTCTCCAGTGCGAGCGAGCTCGATGGCGCCGAGGTCTGCGTGCAAACTGGAACCACCACCGAGCTCAATCTTGCGGACTTCTTCCGCGCCAACGGCATGACCTTTAAGCCGGTCGTCTACGAATCGCTTGAGGAGTCCAAAGTCGGCTTCTTCAACGACCGCTGTCAGGTCTACACCACGGATGCCTCGGGGTTGGCCTCGATCAGGGCGGTCGATGCGCCGAATCCTGACGATTACGTCATCTTGCCGGAGATCCTCTCGAAAGAGCCGCTCGGGCCGGTCGTGCGTCGCGGCGATGAGCAGTGGTTTACGATTGTCAAGTGGGTCGTCTATGCGACCCTGGAGGCGGAAGAAAAGGGCGTCACCAGCGCGAATGTCGATGACATGAAGGCGAACAGCACGGACCCCGTCGTCCAGCGCTTGCTCGGCACTGCTGGCGAGATGGGTAGTCTGCTCGGGCTCGACAATGACTGGGCCTATCGCGTTATTAAATCTGTCGGCAATTACGGCGAGATCTTTGACCGCAACGTTGGACCTAATACGCCTCTGAGACTCGTGCGCGGCCTGAATGCGCTGTGGACCGACGGCGGGCTGATGTACGCGATGCCGGCCCGCTGAGCTCGGATGGGCCGCCGCAGACGGCGGCCGGTTGCGGCGTGCTCTGAGTAGATGGCCGGCGACACCGCCGGGGTGGAAGTGGCGCGGCCGGCGCGCGGATCGATCTGGAACGATCGCGCCGCCCGCGCCATCGTTTATCAGGGGCTGCTGATCGCTGCGGTCCTTGCTGCGGCCCTTTACCTTGTCTCCAACACGCTCGACAATCTTGCCGAACGGGCCATTCGGACTGGCTTTAGCTTTCTCGATCAGGAAGCCGGGTTCTTCATCGGCGAGAGCGTGATCCCGTTCGACGCCTCCGATTCCTACCTCCGCGCGTTTTTTGTCGGCTTTCTCAACACATTGAAGGTGGCGGCGCTCGGCATTGCGCTCGCCAGCGTCATCGGCCTGATCGTCGGTATCGCCAGACTGTCAAGAAACTGGCTAATCGCCAAGATGGCGACCGTCTACGTTGAGACGGTACGCAACGTCCCGGTGCTGTTGCAGCTCTTCTTCTGGTACAGCTTGATCACAGGAGGGCTGCCGACCAGCACGGAGGCGCTCAACCCGTTACCAGGCGTGTACTTGAGCAAGAGCGGCCTTAGCTACGGGGTTCCTCTCTACGATCCCGTTCACGTCTACGTCATCGCTGCCTTTGTCCTCGGCTGTCTGGCTGGCTGGGCATACCGGCGATGGGCTCGGCGCCAGCAGGACGAGACCGGCCGGCCGAAGCCCCTGTTTTGGCCAATCCTGGCACTCGCGCTAGTGCCGCCCGCCCTGGTATTCGTGCTCGCCGGCGCGCCGCTTGCGATGGACGTGCCCGAATGGAAACGGTTCCGCTATACAGGCGGCGACGAGGTGACGCCCGAATTCATGGCTCTTCTGCTCGGGCTGACCATCTACACCGCCGGCTTCATCGCCGAGATCGTGCGCAGCGGAATTCTCGCCGTTAACTGGGGTCAGATCGAGGCGGCGGTTGCCCTCGGACTCAGGCGCGGGCGCGTGCTCCGGCTAGTCGTGCTTCCGCAGGCATTGCGCGTGATCATTCCGCCGGTCACTAGCCAGTATCTCAACCTCGCCAAGAACAGCTCGCTGGCGGTGGCGATTGGCTATCCCGACCTTATCTCCATCGCCAATACCAGCCTCAATCAGACCGGTCAGGCGATCGAGTGCATCGCCATCATCATGGCCGTCTACCTCACGATCAGCCTCGGCATCTCCATGTTCATGAACTGGTACAACCGGCTCGCTGCGCTGGTGGAGCGCTGAGGTGGTCGATCGGGCGCACGAGAGTGTCGTGGTACGACCACCTCCGAGCACGCGTGGTGTGATGGGATGGCTTCGCGCCAACCTGTTCAGCAGCCCATGGAACACTATCCTGACACTGGTGGCGCTCCTCGTCCTCTTGAGCGTCGTCCCGCCCATTCTCGACTGGGTCTTTCTGGAGGCGGTGTGGGGCGCGGTTGAGCCGGGGGTATGCAAGGCCGCCGAAGGCGCATGCTGGGCGTTCCTCCACGAGAAGTATCGGCTGATTCTCTTCGGCCGTTTCCCGTTCGACGAGCAGTGGCGCCCCTTGCTCAGCGTGGTTATCCTCATCGTCACGCTGGCCCTGAGCTGCAGCCGCGCCAACTGGAAGCCCTGGCTCGCCCTGCTGTGGGCCGGAGCTGTTGTGTTATTTGCCATCCTGATGTGGGGTGGGGTCCTCGGCCTCACGTATGTCGAGACGGCCCTCTGGGGCGGCCTGCCGTTGACGCTTGTCCTGTCGGTTGTCGGCATCGTCGTCGCCTTCCCGCTCTCGATCTTCCTGGCGCTCGGGCGGCGTTCGCAAATGCCGGTCATACGCGCCTTCTCCGTCGCCTACATCGAGCTGATTCGCGGCGTGCCGTTGATCAGCCTGCTGTTCATGGCCTCTTTCATGCTGCCGCTGTTTCTGCCGAGCGGCGTCAATCTCAACGCGCTATTGCGCGCCCAGGTGGCGATCATCCTGTTCGCGGCCGCCTACCTTGCCGAGGTCATCCGCGGTGGCCTGCAGGCGATCCCCGTGGGCCAATACGAGGCGGCGCGAGCGCTCGGCCTCGGCTACTGGCAGATGACCGGCAAGATCATCCTGCCGCAGGCCATCCGTATCGTGATCCCGCCGATCGTCAACACCTTCATCGGGACATTCAAAGACACGTCACTGGTCGCCATCGTCAGCTTGACTGACCTTCTGCTCGCGACGCGGCAGGCGATCGCTGATCCCGAGTGGCGCGCCTTCTTCATCGAGGGCTACGTGTTCATCGCGCTGATCTACTTCGCCTTCTGCTTCTTCATGTCGCGCTACAGTCTGTACCTAGAGCGCGAGTTCGAGACTAGTCAGCGCCGATGACGGAAACCGGCTATGGCGCCGATCCGCCGCCGCCCGATACCACCAAGCGGTGGATGATCGAGATGGACGGCGTTCATAAATGGTTCGGCGACTTCCATGTGCTGAAGGACATCAACCTCACGATCGACCGCAGTGAACGCATCGTTATCTGCGGGCCTTCTGGGTCGGGCAAGTCGACGCTGATCCGGTGCATCAATAGGCTTGAGGAGCATCAGCGTGGCCGTATCGTCGTCGACGGGGTCGAGCTCAGTAACGATCTTAAGAACATCGATGCTGTGCGCCGTGAGGTCGGCATGGTGTTTCAGAGCTTCAACCTTTTCCCGCACCTCACCGCGATCGAAAACCTGATGCTGGCGCCGGTGTGGGTGCGCAATATGCCGCGCGCCGAGGCGCGCCAGCTCGCGATGACCTACCTCGAGCGCGTGCGCATCCCCGAGCAGGCGGACAAGTACCCGGCGCAGCTCTCCGGTGGCCAGCAACAACGTGTCGCCATCGCCCGCTCGTTGTGCATGAGCCCCAAGATAATGTTGTTCGATGAACCCACCTCCGCGCTTGATCCGGAGATGATCAAGGAAGTGCTCGACGTCATGGTCAGCCTGGCCGACGAGGGCATGACCATGGTGTGCGTGAGCCACGAAATGGGTTTCGCGCGCACCGTCGCTGATCGCATGATCTTCATGGACGATGGCGAGATCATCGAGGCCGCCGAGCCCGAGACCTTCTTCTCCAATCCACGCAGCGAGCGGACTCAACTCTTCCTAAGCCAAATCCTCGAGCATTGATGGCTCGGCCGGCGCTGCGGCCGCGATCTAGTCCGGATCGCGCGCCGGATTCGGGTCGGGGTCGATGGTGACCGTGCGCCGCGCGTACGGAGTAAATCCCATCTGCTGATAGAGCGGCAGAGCACGTGGGTGGTCGAGGGTATTGGTGTGGACCCACAGGCGCGATGGCTTTTGGTCCCAGGCGTGGCGGATGGTCCAGTTGAGAAAGTAGCTGCCGAGCCCGCGACCGACGAAATACGGCATCAGGCCGAAGTACGAGAGCTCGATCTCGGGGGCTTCCCGGCAGTCGAGCTCCGAATATCCGGCTGGTACGCCACCCACATACGGAACGTGGATCTCAACGCGCTCGTCCTCGATTATCGCTTTAAGCCTGCGGTTGCTTAGCACCTTTCGCTCGGTCCAATAGTACCCCTCGCCGACGGTGCCGTAGAGGTATTTGTAGAAGGAGAGTGGCGGACTTTCGGCGCGCATGAGGGCGAATTTTCCGAGCGGAGCGTGAAGCGGTGGCAGGCTCGGTGGCTCGCGCATTTCGAGATAGGTGATGACGGCATCCATCGAGCCCGGCGTGCCGCTGGCCGCGCCCGTCATGCTTAGCGTTCGATGGGCAGGTCCGTGCGGCCGCCCCACTCGACCCAGCTTCCGTCATAGAGCGCCACCTGTTCGTGGTCGAGCACGTGGAGGCCAAGCGCTAACACTGCCGCAGTGATCCCTGAGCCGCAGCTCGTCGTGATGGGGCGGTCGAGGCTAACGCCGCCATGTTCGAATGCTCGCCTTAGGTCGTCGGGATTCCGCATCGTGCCGTCTGGCAAAAACAGCTCCGTGAACGGCACGTTGCGACTATTGGGAATATGGCCACTGCGAAGGCCCGGTCGCACCTCTGGCTCGCTCCCTGTGAACCGGCCATAACTCCGTGCATCGACCACATGCTCGGTTTCGGCGTCGAGGTTGGTGCGCATCTGCTCCACGCTACGGACCAGCTCCGCGCGGAATGGTGACGCTTCGAAGCGGCGAGCACCGGTACCCTCTACACCGCTCTCGATCGCTCTTGCTTCCGCGCGCCACTTCGGTAGGCCGCCATCCAGGACCGACACGCGGTCGTGGCCAAAGACTCTGAACATCCACCACACCCGCGCAGCGCTCATCAGTCCGCCGCCGTCATAGGCGATGACGTGATCGGCGTTTCCGATCCCAAGGGTGCCGACCGCCGAGCCGAACGCCTCCGGCGCCGGCAGCATGTGGGGAAGAGGGTTATTCGCATCCGAAATCGCATCGATGTCGAAGAACCGTGCTCCCGGAAGATGTGCATCGGCAAACTCGGCACGCGGATCCCGATTCTGCTGTGGCAAATACCAAGAACCATCGACGACCCGGACCTGATCGTCGCCTAAGTGATCGCCGAGCCAGGCCGTCGCCACGAGTGCTTCGGTCTTCGTGCTAGACATGAAAAACAGGGACTATGATGTTGAAGTGTCAACGAGTTCTATTGCCACGCGGCGATTAAGGCGCCCCTTCTTTTGGATCTTGGTGACGACGACCTCGCCGATTTCGTTTGTGGCGCGCACGTGGGTGCCACCGCATGGCTGGAGATCGAGCCCCTCGATCCTGATCAAGCGCACTGTGCCTTGACCAGTCGGCGGCTTGACCGCCATCGTTTTCACAAGATCCGGTTGCGCGGCCAGTTCGTCATCGCCGATCAGCTCGGAAAGCACCGGACGGCCTTCGGCTATCAGCGCGTTGAGTTTGGTAGTGATCTCTTCCTTGTCTAGGACCGATTCGGGAATATCGAAGTCGAGGCGGCCCTTACCATCACTTATTTGCCCGCCGGTCACCGGATACGGCAACACGGCGGACAATAGGTGCAGACAGCTGTGCACTCGCATCAAACGGTGGCGTCGCGTCCAATCGATTTCGGCCTTGACGCGCGTGCCCGGAGCAAGAGCCGCGGAGTTGTCCGCTGGTACGTGGACGACGCTGTCGGGCACCTCGCCCTTGCGGGTATCGATGATCGTTGTCGCAGGTCCCTCGCCGTCGAGCGGGCGCAATACACCGATGTCGCCCGGCTGGCCTCCACCCATCGGATAGAACACCGTCCGGTCGAGTTCTATTCCCTGTTCGCCGCTTGCAGTGACAGTCGCCTCACAGCTCCCCGCATAGGAATCGTCGCGAAATACCAGTTCGGTCATCAGTTCACCGTGTCGAGCCAGTCCGGGAACGGCAGCCCCTTCTCTTTCAGAAAAGCGGGGTTGAACAGCTTGCTCTGATACCGCGTACCGAAGTCGGCGAGGATCGTAACGATGGTGTGGCCCGGACCCATCTCCCTGGCGAGGCGCATGGCACCAGCAACGTTGATGCCACTTGAGCCGCCAAGGCAAAGTCCCTCATGACGCAGAAGATCGAAGATGTACGGCAGGGCCTCCTCATCGGGGATCTGATAAGCCCGATCGACATCGACGCCCACCAGGTTCTCAGTGACTCGGCCTTGGCCGATCCCCTCGGTGATCGAGCTGCCCTCTGCCTTGAGCTCGCCGTGGGCGTAATAATGATAGAGTGCGGCTCCCATCGGATCTGCCGCGGCGATCACGACATCGTCGCGCTGTTTTTTGAGATACATGCTGACGCCGCCCAGTGTACCGCCGGTGCCGATAGAACATGTGAAGGCATCGACCGCGCCGTCCGTCTGCTGCCAGATCTCGGGCCCGGTGCCCTCGACATGTGCTCGGCGGTTAGCGACGTTGTCGAACTGATTCGCCCAGATGGCTCCGTTGGGCTCGGTCTCCGCAAGCTCGTCAGCCAACCGACCCGAGTACTTGACGTAGTTGTTCGGGTCTTTGTAGGGGACAGCCGGCACCGGCAGGACCTCGGCGCCGCACAGTCGCAACATATCTATTTTCTCTTGGCTTTGTGTGTCTGGAATAACAATTACGGTCCGATAACCGAGCGCGTTGCCGACAAGCGCAAGACCTATACCGGTATTGCCCGCGGTGCCCTCAACTACCGTGCCACCCGGCTTCAATAATCCCCTCTCCTCCGCATCGCGAATGATGTACAGCGCGGCGCGGTCTTTGACCGACCCACCGGGGTTCACAAACTCGGCTTTGCCGAGGATATTGCAGCCCGTCTCCTCGGAGAGACGTGGAAGGCGGATGAGCGGCGTGTTGCCGATGGCCTCGCAGAATCCGTTCCGGATGTCCATAGCGCCGACTGCTTTGTGCGATTGCGCAATCTAGCGGGGGGCCGGTTGCCGTGGCAAGTCTGCGCCAGTCCTCCACGCGGTGCGCAGGCGCGTGCGGTTTAGTGCAAGCCACTGCAAGCCGACGACCGCCGGGCTCGCTCGAACGCGCCCGTCCTCAAGCGCCGCGAGGGCGGCCTCGAAGCCCATGACGGCGACGCGAATGTCCTCGCCCTCCGCAGCATTGCCATGGATGCCGCCCGCGCCGCGGACATCGGCCAGAGCGCAAAACACGCGAACTCGTTCGCTCGTTCCGCCGGGACTGGCGTAGTAGTCCGCAATCGGTTCAAGTGCGCCGATGTTGAGGTCGGTTTCCTCGCGGGTTTCGCGTCGCGCTACGTCTTCGGGCACTTCACCTTCCTCGATGATGCCGGCGATCACCTCGAGAAGCCAGGGTCCGTCGCCCGCGGCGAGAGGCCCGACGCGGAACTGTTCGATGAGCACGACGGAATCACGCACTGGGTCGTATGGCAAAACAGCGACCGCATGACCTCGCTCGAACACTTCGCGTGTAAGCGGCCGGCTCCATGCCCCACCGAAGAGCCGGTGGCAGAGCAGGTAGCGATCGACCCGGAAATAGCCGCGAAAGACCGTCTCTCGAGATATGATGGTGACATCATCACGGCCGAAACGATGCACCGTGTCACGCGCCCGGAGCGTCACCGAGCGCCTCCGCGCCGGGCCCAAGCGGTTGACCGTAGCTGAACTCGACGAAGTTGCCGTCGGGATCCCGCATCCCACAATAGTAGCCAACCGGGTACGGCTCGCGGCGCGGCGACCAAAGAAGCCGACCCTCGTCTTCGGCTCTCGCAGCGATCGCATCTACAGCCTCCGGATTCCCGAGGGCGAAACCCAGGTGACTGAAATCGCGCTCTTCCTGGTCGCGCCCCGGCCCACCCGGCAGCAGCACCAGCACGAAGGCCTGTTCCCGGCCCGCCTCGGCCAGCCATACGACGCGCTCGGTACCGGCCTCACGCTCGTGGATCAATGAGAGTCCGCAGTAGTCCTGATAAAATGTGATACAGGCTTCGAGGTCGCGCACGTGCAGCGCGAGGTGCGTAAGCGCCGGGCGCATTCAGCTTGCCGTTCGTCTCGGAATGTAGCGACCCGTTTCCTGCGTCTCGAAGAACTGGCTCAGCGCCGGATGCCGGATGGGC
Organism: Alphaproteobacteria bacterium; assembly: GCA_965248765.1. Classification (GTDB taxonomy): domain Bacteria; phylum Pseudomonadota; class Alphaproteobacteria; order VGEJ01; family VGEJ01; genus CBDFKF01. Next base: position 682,591 of record CBDFKF010000004.1, on the reverse strand, counting down.
AGGTCTGAGGTGTCCGCCTCGAGATGTCGCTCGGCCACGTAGGTAGCGTGTGATGTGCCATCGGGTAGGACGTGGTACCAGGGCCGGTCCCTGGGCGGCCGCGAACGCGCCACTTGTTCGTACCACTCCTCACTTCCGCTGAAGACGGGATCGACATCGAACACCACGCCGCGATAGTCGAACCTGGCATGGTGAACGAGTTGGCCGATCGAGAACTTGGCTGTCGTCTCGCTCATCACTGCTGCCTGCGCCCCGCGCGCCAAGAGCCTAACACAGCCACAGTGCCGTCGCTCGCGCGCTTTGACACGGCCTCGTGCCGGCCCAATAATCCAACGGGAGGCGCTGCGCCGACGAGTGGGTGCGATGGCAAACTATGATTTCGCGGACAAGGTCCTGGTATTAACCGGCTCGAGCGGCGGGGTCGGCCGGGCAACGGCTCGATACTTTTTCGAATGTGGCGCCAGCATAGTGCTCACCTATCACAACGACGAGAAGATCAAGGAAGTGGTGAGCGAACTCGACCCGCGGGGCGAGCGCATCGTCCTGGTTAAGCTCGATCTCACCTCGTCGGCCGAATGCGATGCGTTGGCAGCGCAGTGCAAGGAACGATTCGGCTACGCGGACTATCTAGTCAACAATGCGGCCATTCTGCGCATGGCGTCGGTCGCGACGATGAGCGATGAACTGTGGCGCGACGTGCTGGCTGCGAACCTCGATAGCGTTTTCTATATGTGCCGTGCTTTTCTGCCTATCCTTCGGGACGGCGGCGCGATCGTCAACATCGCCTCGACGGCCGCTCACCGCGGCGCCATAGATCATTCGGCGTACGCCGCAACCAAAGCCGCCGTGTTGACGTTTAGTCGAAGCCTTGCACGAGAGGTGGCGCCGCGCATCCGCTGCAACGGGCTTTCACCCGGCATGGTAGATACCGAAATGCTGGGCGAGCTGCCCGAGGACGTGTTGCAACACCTGCGGGATGAGTCGCCGTATCATCGGCTTGCGTACCCGAAGGAGATCGCAAGCGCGATCGCCTTTCTTTGCTCAGCGGACGCAAACTTCATCACGGCCGAGACGCTGCACGTCAACGGCGCCTGCTACATTCCCTCCTGACCTTGGCGGGCCGTTGCTCCGCTCTGGCCCTAGAAGTGGACCTCGGTCTTCTCTTCAGCGGTTTCATCGAAACCGAAGTAAGCGCGTTCCAGTTCATCGTCGTTGAGCTCGCCGCTCTTGCCGTGGAGTTCGATTTGACCCCGTCGTAAAACATATACCCGGTCGGCATTCTCCAGGGCGCGATGTGTACTCTGCTCGACCACGAGCAGCGTGATGCCCTGCTTCCGCAGGGTGTGGAGGATGCTGTACACAGTGTCGACGATGATCGGCGCGAGTCCCAAAGATGGCTCGTCTAGAACGATGATCTGTGGCCGGGTCATCAATGCCCGTGCAATGACCAACTGTTGCTGCTCGCCCCCGGAGAGCTTGCCGCCGGGCGTTTTCAGACGTCCTGCCAGAAACGGGAAGTGGGTGAGCATGCTTTGGAAGTCCGCCTCAATCTCACTCCGATCTTTGCGCATGTCGGTACCGAGACGGATGTTCTCCTCGACCGTAAGCTGCGTGAAGACGTGCCGGCCCTCCGGCACCAGCGAGATCCCCATGCGCGCGATGTTCTCAGGCGATCGGCCCACGATCGATGCGCCGCCGAGGCGGATGTCTCCTTCGGTGGGAGAGAGCGCGCCGCCGATAGTCAGCAGGGTCGTCGATTTGCCCGCACCGTTGGGCCCGACGACGCAGACAATCTCACCCTCGTTGACGTTGATGGAGACGCCGCGCACAGCGGGAATGCGCCCGTAGTGAACGTGGAGATTCTCGACTTCAAGCACGGCCCTGCTCCGATCTTGACCCCAAATAGGCGCGGATGACGTCGGGGTTGGCCTGGATTTCCTCAGGCGTGCCCTCCGCGATGGTTTTGCCACTATCGATCACGTGGATACGGTGACAGACGCCCATGATCACGCGCATGTTGTGTTCTATCAGCAGCACACCGCAACCGAAGTCATCCGGGATGCGCGAGATAACGCCCATCAGTTCGTCGCACTCGGAATCGCTCAGGCCTGCCGCCGGTTCGTCCAACAGGACGAAACGCGGTGACATGGCGAGTGCCCGGCCGATTCCGACGCGTCGCTCCTCACCGTAGGGAAGCGTGTCCGCCTGGTCGAATGCCTTGTGCTCGAAGTTCATCCATTTGAGGATGTCCAGAGCGCGTTTCGACGCTTCACGGCGCCCGAGCCCCGTTCCCACCGCCGCCACCTCGAGGTTCTCCACCACCGGCAGATCCCGGAACAGTCGGACCGCCTGGAACGTCCGGGCAAGACCCGTGCGGCCGAGCTGGTGCGGCGACCACCCGGTCACCTCAACGCCGCCCAGCACCACGCTCCCGTGAGTCGGCTTCTGGAAGCCGGTCAAGACGTTGACAAGAGTGGTCTTGCCAGCGCCGTTCGGCCCGATCAGCCCGAAGATCTCCTTGTTCTTCATGGCGATCGAGACGCCGTCGATGGCTGCAAGGCCCTCGAAGTGCACCGCGACGTCGTGCGCTTCGAGCGTGTCCTCGGTCGTGTTGGCGATGTTCGGTCTTGGTTCAACCACAGTGACCCCCTGGTCCCGTTACTCGCCAGCCGACGCGCGGTCGGCGCGGGCGGTACGCACGGTTAGTCCGCCGATTGCCGTACGTTTCTCTCCACCGAACGGCCATGGCACCTCCTGTCCGGCCATGATGCCGGCCGGACGGTAGATGAGAATGATGATCATCAGGACGGCCAGCCCGAGTTCCTGGAACCCACCGGGCAGCGATAACACGGTCCCGGCGATGTCCACACCCGCTTCCACCTGACGCAAAAGCTCGACGATGGTCGAGACGAGCATCACGCCGAGCACGGCGCCCGTCAAACTGCGCTGTCCGCCGATGATCAGCATCGCAAGCGACAGGAAAGTGAGGCCGAGCCAGAACCCGTTGACAATCAACGAGCCGAGGAAGTGCGCTTGAAGCACGCCGGCTATGCCCATGAAGAACGCGCTCACGACGAATGCGATCAGCCGCTGAAGCGGGATGTTAATGCCGGCGGCGCGTGCAGCCACCGCGTCCTCGCGCGAGGCACGGAGAGCCAGGCCGAATTTTGTCTGTTGGTAGATGAACGCGACAAACATCGCCGCAACCGCCCAAGCCAGCGCGATCCACATATTGACGTAGATCGGGATGCCGACAAGCGTGCTGGCGCCGAATGTCCACGAGTCCCAGTTGGAGTAGATCGTGTAGAAGATCGCGAGCACCGCGAACGTCGCGATCGACGCCGCGATTCCCGACAGGCGCATGATCGGGATACCGACAATCGCAGCAACCATGGCCGGCAACAGGCCAGCTGCGATGGCGGACGGGAACAGCGGGAACTCGTTGTCGGCGAGGATGGCCGGAAGATCGAGGGCGAAGCTCTTCTTGAAGGGCGACATCGTGAACCACGCCGCCGCGTAGCCGCCGATCAGCATGAAAGCGACATGCCCGAAGGCGAGCACCCCGGAATTGCCGATGAAAATGTAGAGCCCTATCACCAGCACCGTGCGGATCAGGGTATCCGTCACGGTGCGTGCTAGGACGCCATCGCCGCTCGCCCATACCACGACGACGATCGCCAGGGCCGCGGCAGCTAGAACCAGCGGAGTCCAGAAGAACCGCAGGGCGGCGACGATGCGGTTGGCGTCAGTGTCGCCCACTTAGACCCTCTCCTGCGCGGCCTTCACCGCGACGAGGCCGGAGGGCCGAAGCAGCAGGATCAACAGGATAAGACCGAACACCCACGCGTCGCGGTTGAAACGCATCTCTGCCGGCAGGATGGACTGGAACAACACGCTTGCAATGCCAACGACGAAGCCGCCCAACACCGCACCGGACAGGCTTCCCATGCCGCCAACGACCGTCGCGACAAAGGCGAACAGCACGAGCGGCACGCCCATCTTGAAGTACAGGGTGCCCGTTTGCGTAACAAACAGCAGTGATACGACTGCTGCAAGAAGGCCGCTGATGGCGAAGGCAACTGCGATCACGCGGTTGGCCCGCACACCCAGCAGGCGCGCCATGCGGAAGTCTTCTGATGCGGCCCGCATCTGTATCCCGATCGCGGTCCGGCGCAGGAAGAAGACGAGCAGCACGAGCAGGCCGAGGGTGACCGATATCGTGATGACATGTAGCTGCGGGATGCGGATCTCGCCGACGAGGATCGGCTCGATCAGTTTCGGCCACAGGGGAATGCCCTTGGGGCGGCCCGAGTAGATCATCAGAACGAGGTTCTGGAAGAAGAAGCTGAGGGCGAAGGAGGTGATCAACAGGATCGATGGATCGGCGGTCCGCAGGGGGCGAAAGGCCACCCGCTCGGAGGCCAGCGCGAAGACGATCAGGATCGAGCAGACCGTGATGACCAGGAAGGGCGCGGGCCAAGCACCGATAAACATCATCGCCAGATCGGCGGCCGAGGGGATGATCAGCGCATAGGCGCCGATCATGATGAAATCGCCGTGGGCAAAGTTGATCAGCCGCATAATGCCAAAGATCAGACCAATCCCCAGCGCCGTCAGCGCGTACAGGCTGCCGAGGCTGACGGCGTCTATCGCATTCTGAATGATCGTCTGCAGCACGCGCCTACCGCTCCCCGATTCCCGATGGGCTCCCCATGCCCCCGGATTCGCCCGGTTTTTAGCGGGCATAGTAGGGACATAAAGACCCGCGGCGTCAAGACGGTGCGGCCGGTGGGCGCGTCGCGAAAGGTAACAAACTTGACACGGCGGACGGGCGAAACGATATAGTTAACCAATTGGTTAAATGAAGCTGATGAACGAGAAGATGAGGACCATGCGGGTGTGCGGACCAGCCGAGACCAGCGAGACCTACCGGGCGGCGCGCGCGGCGCTGCTGGAAGCGGAGATGGCGCTGCGCGACCAGCGCGAAGTGGTGGCGGCGCTGCGCCGAGAATTGCCGACGGGCGAGGCCGTGCCCGACTACGTCTTCCGCGAGGGCTCAACCGACCTCGACGACGAGGCGCCCCAGGCCGGCACCGACGTGCGACTGTCCGAGCTTTTTTCAACCGGCAAGGACGCGCTGATCGTCGTCCACCTGATGTACGCGCCCGAGGACGAGAGCGCGTGCCCGATGTGCACGATGTGGGCGGATGGCTACAACGGCATCGCTCAACATCTCCTAGACCGTGTCAGCCTGGCGGTGGTGGCGCGGGCCGAGATCGGCAAGTTCCGCCGTTGGGGCCGGGGCCGCGGGTGGCGGAACCTGCGCCTCTTATCGTCGCTGGATAACACCTTCAACGCGGATTTCGCGATCGAAAGCGCGACGGCGGCAAGAGCCAATTCCCGGCCATCAGCGTCTTCGTGCGGGGCGAGGACGGCGGCATCCGCCACCACTACACCGGCGGCGCCATCATGGGGCCCGATCAGTTCCGCGGTCTCGACCTCTATTCGCCGGTCTGGCATCTGTTCGACCTTCTGCCGAGCGGGCGCGAGGACTTGTTTCCCAAGCACGCGTACGGCTAGAACGCACCCTCACCCCGGCCCTCTCCCGCACGCGGGCGAGGGAGTTTGCCCACGCCCCGACTCATCTCCGGCAAGCGGGAGAGAGCGGCAGGCGGGGAGGGGGTGTCGCCGGTCGGCGCTGATGGTGTTTAATCGGCAGGTGCGGTGTGCTCGGGTCCTGACCGTGATCTGCGTGTGTCTGGCGGTGTCCGCCGCGGCAACGACGCCCTCAGCGCAGGAGAGCGAAGCGAGCCGGGAGGCGCTGGCCAAAGGCCCACGCCTTTCACGCGCGCGGCCTTCACCATGCGGCGGTGAAGCTATTCGTTGAGAGCCTCGAGAGCGAGCCCGACAACGTCGAAGCGCACTTCGCCCTGGCCCAGGCCTACCGCGCGCGCCCTCGGCCGGTACGCCAACGCGGTCGATCACTACCGGCGGGTCTTGCAGCTGGCGCCCAGCAGCGGGCAGGCCCAGGAAACGCGTCTCGTCATGGCCGGGATCGGCGAGGAGCTCGATGGGCTCAGAGCGGCGCGCCGGGACGAGCAAGCGCGACTGAGAGCGCTGCTGGAGGCGCTCGCCGCGCGCATCGACCGTTTGGTCGTCGACATTGACCGCCGGCTCAGGGAGATCGAGGATGCCGTCGCCGTCGACCCGCAATAATCCCGAGCAACGACCAAGGCGTGTCCTCATAGTCCGAGGGTCTGGTTACTTCTTAAGAGCACAACCTACCCTCACCCTGGACCCTCTCCCGCCCGGCGGGAGAGGGAGGGACCCGCGAGCGGGAGGGTGAGGGCGCGTGGGATTAGATGGCGGCGGTGATTGCCGCGCCGAGCTCCGCCGTTGACGCGCGCCCGCCGAGGTCGGGAGTGAGGACCTTGCCTTCGGCGACGATCCGCTCGATGGCGGCGACGATCGCGGCGGCCGCCTCGCCGTGGCCGAGGTGGTCGAGCATCATCGCTCCGGACCAGATCTGACCGATCGGGTTGGCGATGCCCTGGCCGGCGATGTCGGGGGCGGAGCCGTGCACCGGCTCGAACATCGAGGGATGCTCGCGCTCAGGGTTGATGTTGGCCGAGGCGGCGATGCCGATGCTGCCGGCCACCGCCGGCCCGAGGTCCGAGAGGATGTCGCCAAACAGGTTGGAGCCGACGACGACATCGAACCAATCAGGGTGCTGGACGAAATGGGCGACCAGGATGTCGATATGGTATTGGTCGGTGCGGATGTCGGGGTAGCGGGCGGCGACCTCCTGAAAGCGCTCGTCCCAGTACGGCATCGTGTGGATGATGCCGTTCGACTTGGTGGCTGAGGTGACGTGCCGCTCAGGCCGGGTGCGCGCCAGCTCAAAGGCATAGGTGAGGATGCGATCGACACCGCGGCGAGTGAAGATCGATTGCTGCACCGCCATCTCGCCCTCGGTGCCCTCGTAGAGGCGGCCGCCAATCTCCGAATACTCGCCCTCGACGTTCTCGCGCACGACCAGGAGGTCGATATCGGCTGGTTTGCGGCCGGCGAGCGGGCTCGTCATGCCCGGCAATAGCCGGCACGGGCGCAGGATGACGTACTGATCGAAGCGGCGGCGGATCGGGATCAACAGCCCCCACAGCGAGACGTGATCGGGCACGGCGGGGTCGCCGACGGCGCCGAGGAAGATCGCATCATAGGCGGCGAGGGTCTCGAGCCCATCCTCGGGCATCAGCCGGCCGTCCCGGAGGTAGGCCTCGCAGCCCCAGTCGTACGTAATCCAGTTGAACTCGATGCCGAAACGGGCCCCGGCCGTCTCGATGACGCGCATGGCCTCGGGCACGACTTCCTTGCCGATGCCGTCGCCGGGGATGGTGGCGATGCGGTAGAGCGTCATTTCAGGTTCCCTCGAAGCCGGTCAGGACATTGACGACGTTGATTCCCAAGGGGCCAAGATCGTAGCCGCCCTCCAGCACGAACAGGGTGGGGCACCGCAGGTCTGCGATGCGCCCGCCGAGGGCGGTGAAGTCGTCCGATTGCAGGGTAAAGCGCGAGATCGGATCGCCGGCATAGGTGTCCACCCCGAGCGAGACCACCAGCATCGCCGGTTTGAACGCGCTAATCCGATCGATCGCGCTCGCAAGCGCATCGGCATAGTCGGCCCAGCCGGTGCCCCAGCGCAGAGGGATGTTGAGATTGGCGCCTGTACCCGGGCCCGAACCCGTCTCATCGGCATAGCCGAGGAAGTAGGGGAACTCCTGGGCGGGGTCGCCATGGAGCGAGACGTACAGGACGTCGGCGCGGTCATAGAAGATCGCTTGGGTGCCGTTGCCGTGGTGATAGTCGACGTCGAGGACAGCGACCCGTTCGGCGCCACCGTCGATCAGCGCCTGGGCGGCGATGGCGGCGTTGTTGAGGAAGCAGTAGCCGCCAAAGAAGTCGCGCGCCGCGTGGTGACCGGGCGGGCGACAGAGGGCGAACGCCGCGGCGGCGCCTTCGGCCAGGGTCGCGGCGCCGGTGAGCGCCACGTTGGCGGCGGTCCGCGCGGCCTGCCAGGTGCCGGCGGTGATGGGGGTGCCGGCATCGAAGGAGAAGTAGCCGAGCTTGCCGTCGATGGTCTCGGGCTCGCGGTTGCCCATGCCGCGGATGGCCCAGTTGAGGGGCAGGGCATCGCCGTCGTCGTGCGCGTCCCGCCACATCGCGTGGGCGGTGCTGAGAAAGCGGAGGTAACGGGCGTCATGGACGTGCTCGATCGGCCCCATGCCATGGTCGGTGGGCGGCACGACCTCCCCAAGACCGACCGCGCGCACCCGCGCCAGCACCGCATCGGCCCGGGCCGGGCACTCATAGCAGGGCGTGAGCTTGCCATCGATCAGCTCGGCCTGCCCCGCCTGCAGGCGGTGGTCGTCGGAATAGACTGTGATCATATGCTTTGCCCGAGTCGCCCGGGCCAGAGTATTTCAGACCTAAAGGGCCGCCGTCCACGGCCGCGCTGTGCCCGCGACGTGAGGGGGGCGAAGCGAGCGGGTGCTCACCTTCAATGGCCGCATTCGGGGGTAAACCTGCCGTCAATGCGCCGCTGCTCAGAGGGCAGCCGATAGCCAAAAGCCGCCGTCAGCCCAGCTCGTCCAGCAGCGCCTTCGCGTTTTTCGGATCCGTCGTGTCGAAGCCCTCGGTGAACCAGCTGTAGATTGGGGTAAGAAGGTCGCCGCGAGCCGGCGCAGCACCGTGCTCGCCGCGGTGCCTGGGTCTCGGACTGCTGTTTAGAACTCGACCGTGAGCGTGGTTTCGAGCCCGGACTTGGAGGCGTAGCGCAGGCCGCGAGGCCACCTGCCGCCGGCGCCGCCGACGCACAGCCGGAAACCGCAGAGTTCAACTCGCCTCCCACATCAGAACGGGGTTTCGTCGACGAAGCGGCGCACAACGTTGTCGATGATGCGCGAAACGTTGTTCTTGTAGCCGTTGTGCGAGAACGAGCCGGCCCACGCAATGGAGCCGGTGGCGAAGACGGCGCCGCCGTTTGGGGTCTCGTAGAACATAATGTCGGCGCGCACCAGCGGGCTCGTGGTCCCGGTGATGTTGACGGCGGTGGCGTGCAGGTCTTCAATCACGGCCAGGTAGGTGTCGGTGTGCCCGCCCATACTCGTGGCTAGAACCAGCGCGTGCGGCGGCGTCCCGCGCTGGGCATCGGCGCGGTCGATCTCGCATCCCGCCGCTGCGCCGCCGATCAGGCCGAAATCGCCGATCAGTTCGTCATCACCAATGCCCTCGAAGATGAACGCTGCGCGGGGATCGAAGCTGTCGGGCAGGCGCGTATATGGCGCGGAGATGTCGAACCCCTGGGAGGTGAAACCAACGCCAGCGATCGTCTGCGGGGCACGGCCCTGGCGTAGCCAGAGGCCACCGTATTCGCCCGTGAAGCTGTGATAATATTCGCCCGGTTCGGCGATCCAGGTGCGGATGCCGCCCTCGGCGCGGCGCACCTCGATTACGCCTGGTAGCTCCTCGTGGAAAGCGATGCGCCAGTAGAATCCGTTGGCACCGAGATAGATGAGCCGCCCGCCGCGGTCCGTGAACGCCTGCAGCGCATCTAGCATCTGGACCGAGTGGTACTCGGGATGGGTCCCGGTCATCACCGCCCGATAGGGCGCCAGTAGCTCCAACCCCTCGGCGTGTAAATCCTCATCGGTGATGACGTCGTAGTCGTGCCCGGTGGCTTCCAGCCAGTCGATGATATGGGTGTCGGCATTGTATTGGTGCAGGTTCGAGCCCATCAGGCCCCCCCAGCACTGGTGCTTGGGGCGCATGTTGACGACGGGGCGCAGCCGCGAGGAATAGCAGACCCCGCTCCCGTCGGCGTGATAGTCGTACAGCGAGTAGCCGAATTCTCGGTGCTCGTTGAGGAACATGTCGGCGGGGGTCAGCACCGTCAGCCGGCCGAGCGCACCAGCCCCAGGGTCGAGGATGAGGACCATGTGCTCGTTGGCATACGCCATGTAGCTCGCCGTCGGAACGAGAAAAGCAAGCTTGGCGGTGGCCTTGGACCGCGGGGGAATGACGAAGAAGGGGATGTATTCCTCGTCCTCGCCGGCGCTCACCCGCGCCGCGTAGAAGCCGCTCCTGAACCCCTCAGGCACGGTGAACGCAAAGTCCTCCTCCCATTGCAGGTCGTAGACGTCGTCGGCATGGAAGTGGATCGCGCCATACTGCTCGGGCGCTTGCCGCCAGTTCATCTCCGTGCCATCCCAGTTGTGGCCCTTCATGGCGCGCGCCGGCAGGTTGAGGATACGGCCGTGCAGACGGTTTGCGGAAAGATCGCTGACGCGCGTCGTCGTCATGTCTTGGGCAAAGTCCCAGGCACCGATCACATCGGCGACGAACGCCGCGATGCCGGACGCGCGGCCGCTGGCAAGCGGCGTCGCCGGCATCGGTGCAGCGAGCGCCTCCATCTCGGACTCGCTGAACCGTCGCCGCGCGAGCCGCGGGCCTTCGAGCTTGCCGTTGAAATGTCCGCCGGTGACCACGCGCTCGTCATCGCGAGCCTCGAACCACGCCCCCATCACGAGCGGCGCGCCATTGTCGAGGCGCGCCACCACGGCGCTCTTGCCCTCGACCCGCGTCGCCATGTCCGCGACGGGGTAGCGCGCCAGCGGCTCCTGGATCAGGACGACGTCGCCGCTTTCCCGGTCGTAACTTGCCGCCAGCCGGTACCACTGCCTCTCGTGCAGTGTCTTGCCGGAGGAAAACATATCGGTCCCGCCCTTGCCATCGGCCAGCTTGAGGGCCAGTTCGCCGGAGCCATCAATGATGAGGGCAAAGCCGCCTCTGTCCGACCACTTCGTGATCAGTCCCTGCTCGCCCGCTTGCGGCGTCGTCGGCCACACCATCACCTGCACATGAAAGCTTTCGAGCGCGCAGAGCACGCGATGATCGGGGATCAGCACCGATGACCCCGCATGGACGGGCTGCCGGCGGCCCGCATAAGTGCCGCCGGCTGCCGTCTCGATCGGCTCCTCCTTGTACCCGGGCCCATCGGGATTGATGTCACCATGGATGATTCGAACGATGTCGGCCCGATACGCTTCGTGTCCTTCGCAGGAGACCATGAAGCGGATTGTCTCGCCGGGCCGCACGCTGAACCGATCGCCGTAGCCGATGACCTTCAACACGGCGATCGTCCTTGAGCGAGAATCATGCGGGGAAGCCCTCGCCTATCCCAGCTGAAGTAGGCCAACAGACCATCACTCAAGTGCTTGGCCACAAAGCCCTCGTGCTCGCGCACCGCGCCCGTATATGCCTCCTGAAACGACCGGATGACGTCGCGAAAGTCTTCCGAGTCGAGTTTCTGCGACAGTGCCGTCGAACCCACGAGATCACAGAACAACACCATCAGGCGCTCTTCCGCCGCCGAAGCCTCCATCGGGACGCCGGTTGTTGCGGAGGCTGTGGCTCCGTCCTCACTGAGTTCGGCCAAGGCGGCAAGCAGCCGGCGTCGGGGGCCGATCGGCAGTCCCATTTCTTTGAGATTGGCTTCGGTCAACCGCACGACGTCGCGCAGAACGATCTCCTGCTCGGCAAACGCAGGCGCGTATCTGGAGAAACCCAACCCCTCAAGCCATTCGTCGATATCACGCGGCATGACCGCCCCGATCAAACGTGCATCGACACTCAGCTTAGGTGGATCGACAGCCGCGCGCTATTCGCAAGACTGACCTACGAGAGTCGGCATTGGGTTTCGCTACTTTCGTGCCGATGCCGCCTTCGCCTCGCTGGAGGTGTACGAGTTCCTGGAGGCTGAGGGCTTCCTGTATGCGATCCGCCTTCCTGCCAATCGAGTGCTGTGGGAATACATCGCGCACCTGCTCACGCGACCGGTTGGCCGTCCGCCTAATCATGTACGACGCTACTACGCCAGCTTCGGCTACCGGGCCAAGAGCTGGGACAAGGCCCGCCGCGTCGTGGCCAAGGTGGAGTGGCATCCCGGCGAGCTGTTTCCCCGTGTCGGGTTCATCGTCACCAATCTCAGCCGGCCTGCCGAGCGGGTGGTGGCCTTCTACAATCGGCGCGGCACGGCGGAGCAGCACATCAAGGAGGGCAAGAACGCCATCAACTGGACACGGCTTTCCTGCCACGGCTTCCGCAACAACGAGGTGCGCCTTCAGCTGCACGCGCTCGCCTACAACCTGGGCAACTTCCTGCGCACGCTTGCGCTGCCCGAGGCGGTGGAACATTGGTCGCTGACGACGCTTCGGGAAAAGCTAATCAAGATCGGCGCCAAAGTCGTGCGCCACGGTCGCTATATCACGTTCCAACTCGCCGAAGTCGCAATCTCGAGAAGCCTGTTCGCAAACATCCTGTGCCTGATTGATGATCTGCGACCAGACCCCCTACCGCCATGACGGCGTTCCAGCCTGCTGCATCGAGGTCGATCGACAGGCTGGGTTGTGCGCTGTCCATGCCACGGCGCGCCCCCGGAACGTGAAATGACTATTGGGCACGGTCTCGCATCGCCCAATCAGCCCGATAAAGGCCGGATCACGACCTGCCAAGCCAGTTTGGAGGCGGATTGGTGTTGGGGTGCCCGGAGTGTTACCGTCGTTGGCAACCGCGGAGAGCCATCTGGGGAATCCCGGATTAGAACGCCGAAGGCAACCAGCACGGCAAGAAAGCGTGCCGGCCTCATGCCTTGTTTACCTTGCCAAGCCAAGCGTATTGCGCTTCTCGCGGATCGGGCCAACGCCGCGATTATAGCCCCAGGTGTGCCTAGAGGTCGTTAACTCAAGTCCTGTCGAGAACAAACTGAATTGACCGCTTCAGTTGTGGTTGTTGGGCCAGTGGATAAGGGGTCGGGCGCGGAGCGGCCGTCCCCTTATCCACTGGCCGGTCGCGTCGAAGCGGATCACGCGGCCTGTCTGTGGCTTGTGTTGATGGGCGATCCGTCGGCCTGGTATCGGGCCAGGCAGCGCGGCCCATGGAAGACGGCGAGGGTGCGGTCGGGGTATTCGTGGACCCGGACCCTTGCCTTGACGTAGTGGCGGCGATGGCGGTCGGGCGGGATCGCCAGCACCAGGCGTTTGTAGCGCACGGTGTTGTCGTTGGAGACGGTGCGCTCCTGCTGCACGCAGAGGATGTCGTCGAGGGTACCGGCGAAGGGCACGAAGGCGGTGCCCTCGGCTTCCGGCGGCACCGCGAAGCGGGCGTTGTGGCCTGGCAGGTAGAGCTCCTTGAGGAAGCGGTTGGCCTGGGCCATGTCGGTGATGCCGGCGAGCCTGAGCTCCTGGGGCAGGCGCTTCTGCAGGGTGGCGAACATGCGTTCCGAGCGCCCCCTTGCCTCGGGCGAGTAGGCCGGGATCAGCTCGATGCCGAGCTGGGCCAGGGCGCGGCCGAACTGGGTCGGATTGTCCTTGTCGACCGTGCCGCCGGCCTCAGGGGTGTGCCAGTAGTGGCCGGCGCGGTCGGCATAGAGCGAGCAGAACAGCCCCTTGGCCCGGATCGCCTCGGACACCCCCTGAAAGCTCGACATCGTGCCCTCTTCGGCGACGAAGAAGGCCGAGTAGATCTCACTGGTGGTGTCGTCCATGGTGACGATCAGGTCCCACCACTGATCGGGGACCCACGCGTGGCTTGAGCCGTCTTGATGCAGCATCATGCCGGGCAGCGCGCGGCGCGGCCGCTTGCGCCGGTGCGCCCCGCGCCTGGGCGCCGCCCGTCTTCGCCCATGGGCCTGCAAGCTCAGCCGCACCCAGTTGTAGCTGCGCTTGAAGGCATAGTCCGCGACCAGCTTCTCGTGGAAGTGCTTGGCGGTGAAGTCCCAGTAGCGGGTGTCGAACAGCGCCAACAGCGCCGTCACCGTGAAGGTCTCAGCACTCAAGCCGTCGGTGACCGCTTGATGAAGGGCATCGCGATTGTCGACCGCAACACCCACCCCGCCCATCGCCTGTGCCAACGCAGGAAAGTCCGTCGCGCCGAAATCGACGCCGAGATTGGTCAGGCCCGAGCCACGCTGCTTGAGCTCGATCAAGGCCAAAGAGGCATCGACGAACACCACGATCACGAGCGCCAGCCTGAGATCGCGCAGTGTCGCCAATTCGCCCAGCACCATCTCCAGGCCGGCGTCTTCCGTAAGCGCAACCACTGGCCGCTCCGGCGCCGCCAACTTGATCCCAGTAGCCAGCGGCAACGCGCAGCCCATGGTGCAAAGCCCGGTCGATTGGATCAACGTGCGTGGTCGCGGGCAGCGCCACATCTGTGAGAGCAGAATCCGATGAGCTCCGCTGTCTACCGTGGCGATGCCGTCATCGGGCAAGGCGCGGCGTACGGTGTCGGCAACGGCCGCCGGGCCCCAGTCCTCAGTCGCGTTGAAAGCCTCGGCTAGGCTGGTGCGCACGGCGGTTGGCGCGCCGTTGGACCAGACGGCGTGAGGGGGGCAGCCCTCGCCGAGAGCGATGAGGCCGGCCGCGATGTCGCCGACGAAGCACATTGTCGAGGCATGCATGCCATGGGGGTTAGGCGCGGCGGTCAGTTCGATGACCATGGCGTCCTTGGGGTTCCATGGATCGCGCCAGCCCACGCGCATCTCGATCGGGTCGTAGCCGGCGAGGAGGACCAGATCGCTGCTCGCGATCAGCGTTAGAATGTGTTGATCGGCCACGGGCGACAGGCCAGCGCCGCCAAGCGCAAGTTCCTCGTCCTCCGGAATCACGCCCTTCGCTTTGTAGGTCGTCACCACCGGAATGCGGAACGTCCTGGCAAAGTCGGCGACGGCCGCCTCCGCCCCCTGGGCCAAGGGTGCTGGCGCCAACGCGCCTTGGCGGGGCGGCAGAAAGTCTCGCGCCGCCGGCTGCTCGGCTCCGGCGAGCGACATCGGCACGTCGATATGAACCGGCCCCGGCCGGCCTTCCATGGCGATCGACAGCGCTTTATCGACCAACAGGTCGACGGCGCCGTCGACCTGGGTTAGGCTCGCCTTGGTTATTGGCTTCAACACGTCCCGGTGGTCGAAGACCTGATGGGTGTAGCCGGCCGCCTCGACCGCATCGACGCACCCGGTCAGGAAAATCAGAGGCACTCGATCCTGCTCGGCGTTGGCCACCACGTTCACCGCATTGGCCACCCCGGGCCCCAGAGTCGCCAGTAGGATTCCGGGTGCGCCGGTCATGTGGTAGGAACCCTCGGCCATGAAGCCGGCGGCGTTTTCGTGTTTAGCCAGATGGAAGGCGATGCCGGCCGCTGATAAGGCGTCCATCACGGTCAGCACTTCGCCGCCAGGGATGCCAAAGGCATGCCGGCTGCCCGCTTGGTATAGGCGCTCGGCGAGGATTCGGGCGGCACTAGGCATGGCTTCAGTGGCTTCAACGTCCGGGCTGGGCTACGGTCACGACTCTACGGGAGCTTGGCGCCCACCGCACCGGCGTTCGGTTCACCCGGCCATGTAATCTTCGCTGAGCTGGCAGTCCAGTGCGATCACCTTGGGCTCGATCGCTTGCGCGGTGCGGAAGCCGCTGCAAGCACGAAGCGCGGATTGGAACCGCGGGCGTACTGATTGCAATCAATCCGTCATGGATGGAAGAGATTGATCGATTCAAAAATATCGATGGCAAGAAGTCTTGCCGTTTAGTCCACAGAAATTTCCGCGACCTCATCGCCAAGCGTTTGTTCGGGGAACGTGGGATAAAGCCCTTGCGTCGATCCTAATTGCTGGATGAGCGCCAAAACGCTGTTGATATGGGGCGATTCTACTTCGACTAAGCGCCCCATTTCCTGAATTACGGTCAGCAGAGCATCGATTTCCATTGCCCGGCCTTTTTCCAGGTCCTGAAGCATGGACGTGCGATGCGGCCCAACCTTCGCCGCACCGTTGATGCGTCGTTCCACGTCAACTCTAAAATGAACCCCAAGCCTCACGGCGATGCGCTGGGCTTCCATCATCATGGCCCGTGAGAGCGCCCGGGTTCCCGGTTCGGTTGCAACTATGTCCAGAGTAGCGCGGGTTAGGGCACTGATTGGATTAAAACACAGGTTCCCCCATAGTTTTAGCCAAATTTCGTTACGAATATGAGGTAAGATCGGCGCCTTGAGCCCAGCCTCTTGCATGACTTCGCTCAGACGCGAACTACGTTCAGTTTCCTCGCCCGAAGGCTCCCCGAGGGCAAATTTGTTGCCGTAGATGTGCTTGATCACGCCCGGCTCGACAATCTCTGTTGCCGGGTATACGACACCGCCGATAGCACGCTGTGGCCCGATATAGTTCCATTGCCGATCACCGGGATCGACGCTGGCCAAGCGTAGGTCGCGGTACTGGCTCGGCAATCCGTAGAAATACCACCAGGGCACGCCGTTCTGAAACGTCACGATGGCTGTATCGGGCCCCAGAAGCGGCACCATGTCTTCAGCGGATTCCCATGATTGATGGCTTTTTAAAGTGATGATTACATAGTCTTGCGGACCCAGTTCCGCGGCGTTGTTCGTTACCAACGGGTGGGATATACGCTCTTCTCCATCGATAAGAAGCCTGACCCCGTTCTCTTTCATGGCCTTCAAGTGAGGGCCTCTAGCGATTAGGGAAACATCGACGTTGGGGATACGGGAAAGCTCAGCGCCTACGTACGCACCAACCGCGCCTGCACCATAAATGCAAATTCTCACGATCCACTCGTTCTGGTTTAATTTCGCCGGGACTATCAGGGACGACTACTATATTTGTCCCGAGTAATCAATGGGTTGCAACTTGGCCGCCGGCACCCCGAGGTCTGCCAATCACGGCGGCGGCGTCCGGTTCATCCGGCCATGTAATCTTCGGCGAGCCGGCAGACCAGCGCGATCACCTTAGGCTCGATCACTTGCGCGGTGCGGGTCTCGTAGCGGGTGTGGACCCAGCCGAGATAGGTGAAGCCGCGCAGCAAGTAGAAGAGCGGCATGGCTTCGAGCTCGTGATCGGGCAAGGGGCGCTCACGGCGGTAGCCGTCGATCACGGACTGCCGGACAACATCGAACTCCGCTTCGCTGTGCAGGAAGCAAGAGACGGTGGAGAGATCGAACAGGTGCCAGCCGAAGCCGGCATCGTCGAAATCGACCACCCTGACCTCGTCGCCGTCGATCAGGACATTATCCATGTTGAAATCGGCGTGGATCAGGCCGTAGGTCTCAGGCCGTTGCCCGTATGCGATCAGATCGCCCCGCGTGCGGTCCCGCGCCGCCTCGATCAGCTTCCTTTGCGGGGTGCTAAGGCCGCCAAGCTCCCAGAACCGTCCCCAAAACGGCGCCTCGCCTGTCAATCCGTCGAGGTCCCAGGCGTGACGGGTGAAGCCGGCCGGCAACGGCCAGGTGGCAACGTGGTTGTGCAGACGCGCCGCCAGGCTGCCGACCTTGGCGAACGCGTCGGCGAGATCGGTGACGGCACCGCTCAGGCCCTCCTCGACCGAGCCGAAGGGCTCGCCGTCGAGCCATTCCAGCATGTCGACCTGGCGCGGCTCGGGCACACTTTCATGCGCGACGGTCTCGAACAGCGCACCTGAGCGCGGCCGCACGATGCGCGGCGCACCGATCCCCCCCTCGCGCAGCGCCGCCATCCAGATGAGCTCGGAATCAAGCTCCGCATCGGTGTGGTAGCCGTGGCGATGGATCCGCAGCGCGGCCGGCGCACCGCCCGGGCCCTGCACCTTGAAGACCGCGTTCTCGCGCAGCTTGACGAGCTCCGGCTCCTGGTCGTCGGCTGCGTCCCACCGCTTGAGCGCCTCGACGCCGAGTGCCCGCATCCGCACGGCGCGCTCTTCTGCCGAGAGGCGATAGAAGTTCACAGCGCGTCGACGACCTCGTCGAGCGTCGTGAGTAGGAGATCGGCGTTCTCGGTGGAGAATGGCATGGGCGGGCGGATCTTGAGGATTTGTTCATGGCGCCCGGTCGTGCTGATCAAAACGCCGCGCTCGCGCATGCCGTTGACGATGGCGCGCGTGGCCCGCGTGGCCGGTGCCTTGCTGGCGCGGTCCTCAACCATCTCGACGCCGCAGAACAGTCCGCGCCCGCGCACATCGCCGATGATCGCGTACTTTTGCGACAGCGCGCGCAAGCCTGCGCGCAGGTGCTCGCCGACGATGCGGGCGTTTTCCACCAGGCCCTCGCGCTCGATAACCTCGAGCACGGCGAGACCAACGGCGCAGGCGACCGGGTTGCCGCCGAACGTATTGAAGTACATCGCGCGGTCACCGAAACCATTGATCAGCTCAGCGCGGCCGACCACGCCCGCCAGTGGATGGCCGTTGCCCATCGGCTTACCCAAGGTGACAAGGTCGGGCACGACGCCGTAGTGCTGATAGCCCCACATATTATCGCCGGTGCGGCCGAAGCCGGGCTGCACCTCATCGGCGATGTAGAGCCCGCCGGCGGCGCGCACCTGGTTGACCGCATTGGCCACATAGCTTGGCGGCAGAGCGGGCAGACCCTCGGTCGCGAACACCGTATCAAACAGGATCGCCGCCGGCTTCAAGCCTGCATCTGCGAGCGAGGCGATCGCCGCCTCGACGCCCCCCGCGTCCTGCTCCTCGCGGTAGGGGTCCGGCACGGTGAAGGTGCGCACGGTCTCGCCCAGGCCCTCAGGCCCCAAATAGCCGGTCGAGAGCTCGGCGATCGTCTTGGAGTTTCCGTGATAGCAGTAGTCCGTGACGATGACGCCGGCGTTGCCCGTGCACGCCTTGGCGACGCGCAGCGCGAGCTCATTCGCCTCGGTGCCCGAGCAGCACAGATGGACCATCGAGAGGGCGTCGTCGAACGTCGCGACCAGCCGCTCGTCATAGTCGAGGATGGTCTCATCCAGATAGCGCGTGTGTGTATTGAGCGTCGCTGCCTGTCGCGACAAAGCGTCCACCACATGCGGGTGGCAATGCCCGACATGGGGCACGTTGTTATAGGCATCGAGATAGCGCCGCCCGTCGGCGTCGAACAGCCACACGCCCTCACCGCGCACGGGGTGCAAGGGCCGCTCGTAGAAGAGCGGCGAGGCGGCGCCGAGTAGCCGATGCCGGCGGTCGAGAAGCGCATCGTTTGCCATGGCGAGACTTTAGCCGAGATCGCCGGTCTGGCGTAGGCCAGGTCAGCGCAGGGAACTGGGCGCGTATGCTTCGCTCCCGCAATAAACCATCGCCCTATACTGTTTGATCGGCGACCGATGAGCCGGGCGTCTTCCGGCGTGGCGGGGAGAACGGAATGCGATTTTCGGGAACCAGGGTACTCATCACCGGCTCGACGCGCGGGATCGGCAGGGCGGCGGCCCGGATCTTCCTCGACGAAGGTGCTCATGTTGCCGTGAATGGCACGACCACAGCGGGTGTCGCCCAGGCGATCGAGGAGCTGGGTGCACCCGAGCGCACGGTCGCCGCGCCGGGCCACATCGGCACGGTCGCGGGTTGCGAGGAGGTGGTCGGGGCGGGCATCGCTGGACTCGGCGGGCTCGATGTTCTGGTCAATAACGCCGGGGTCTATCACGAGCGGACGCTCGAGGACGCGGACGAGGCGGCGTGGGACGTCATCTACGACGTCAACGTCAAGGGCGCTTATTTTTGCGCCCGCGCGGCCATCGCGGCGCTGCGCGTGAGCGGTGGCAACATCGTCAACATCGCCTCGGAGTCCGGGATGATGGGCCAGCGGACGGCCTCGATGTACTGCGGCTCGAAGGCGGCCGTCATCAACTTCAGCCGTTCGCTCGCGCTTGAACTCGCACCGCAGGTGCGCATCAACTGCGTCTGCCCTGGGGTCGTCGATACCGACATGCACCGAAACGCCATTGAGCTCTATTCCGATCCAGAGGCCGCGCTGCAGGCGAAACGAGAGTACTACCCGATGCAGCGCGCCGCCACGCCGGAGGAGGTAGCCGGGGTCATCGCCTATCTGGCATCGGCGGATGCGAGCTATGTCACCGGCGCGACGTGGCAGATCGACGGTGGCAGCACCGTCGGCAAATGACGCGCCGGACTGGCGTGCGTGGCCCGCTACATCGAGCCTTCCCGATCTCCGCGGCAGCGTGCCGGACGGCGCTGCGCGCCGTGGTCTTGGTGTTGTCGCTGACAACTGCGGACGCGCTGGCGCAGCCAGTGGACCTGGAACTCGTCCTCGCCATCGATACATCGCCCAGCGTCGATAGGGGTGAGTACGCCCTACAGGTGAAGGGATTCGCCGATGCGTTTCGCAGCGCCGGAGTCGTGACCGCGATCGAGGCGGTCGGGCAGGCCGGCATCGCCGTGTGCGTCACACAGTGGTCTTCAGCCAGACAGAATCGGTTGGCGCTCGATTGGACGACGCTGAACAGCGCGGCGCATGCCCAGGCGTTCGCAACGCGCCTGGCCGCCATGCCGCGATATCACGTCGCCGGGGAAACCGCCATTGGTGCAGCGATCGCCTTCGCCATCCGGCTGCTCGACACCAACACCCTGGAGGGAAACCGGCGCATCATCGATATTTCGGGCGATGGCGAGAGCAACCAAGGCGTGTCGCTTTCGTGGGCTCGCGAACGCGCGGTGGCGGCCGGCATCACCATCAATGGACTCGCCATCCTCAACGAGTACCGCCGGCTCGACCGTTACTATCCCGAAACGGTGATCGAGGGGCCATCGGCGTTCGTCATCACCGCCGCCGATTACGACGCCTTCGCCGAGGCCATCCGCGCCAAGCTCGTGCGCGAGATCGGCGGGGTGCCCGTGGCCGCCGATGATCCCCCGGCTGATATGATGCCAACACGTGGTGTTGAGGAGGCCAGGCTGGATCGATAGTTACCGCTTCGCCGCCTCTCCGCGCCCATAAGCCGTAGCCGGTCGTTCTCTTGTGGACGCAGGTATCGTCGCTGGTTAGTTCAGGCGCCTCCGCCTCGCAGCAAGCCCGAGCCCGGCAAGACCGAAGGCGAAGAGGGCCAAGGTGGTGGGTTCGGGAATCCCCGGCGCCGGCGGTGGCCCGCCGGACGGTTGCTCGCCGATATCCGGGCTCGAGGCAAGAGCTAGCGCCCCGTCGTCGATGCAATCGCCTTTGAAGCTTCCGGTCAGCGCTTCGACCGTGCCGGCGTTGGAGAAGCTGCCGGCGGTGTTGGTCACGACCTGGATGCGACCGGCACCGCCGCATCCTCCGCGGTTCGGGAACAGAGTGTCCGAGGCGCCGTCGCCGCCGTCGGCGCTGATCAGCGCCGCGGCATTGAGGGTTACGTCGAAGGCATGCAGGAGAACGCCGCCGCCGCTGCCCCCTTCGAGAATGAGCGTAAGATCGCCGTAGCCGCTGCCGCCCGGAGCGCCGGTCCCTCCGGCGCCGCCACCGGCGCCCGCGGTGCCGAAGCCGCCGCCGCCGCTGCCGGCCCCGCCAACCGACGCACTTTCGGATCCGCCCGTGCCGCCGCCGGTGCCCACTCCATCATGAGGGTAGGGGCCGAGGGGACCGCCGTTGCCGCCGCGGCCGCCGCCAGGGCCGCCCGTGAAGCCGCTCGGGGCGCTGGCGTCGATCGTGCCGCTCAGCGTGAAGCTTCCCTGAAACAACAATGCCAGAGGCCGCGGCCGGCCAGCGGTCACGACCTCGCCGCTTGGGAGGCTGGCGCCACCATCAAAGGTGAAGACCGCGATCTCGAGCGCGCCACTGCCGGGGTCGAACGCTACACCGGTGAAGGCGCCGAAAGTCAGGGTGTCGGTATTTATCGCGCCGGCCCCGGGAAACGCGCCGAGGGAGGCGAAGTCGCTGGGATTCAGCGGTACTGCTTGGGCTGAACCACAGCAAAGCCCAAGGAGCAATAAAGCTGTGCCAACAGGTGCGCGTGCAGCGCGCGTGAGACTAGGATGTTTGCGCATCGCATCTCTCCGGCCCCTCGTCCCCCGCGGCGATATGCGACCTGAGGATCGCGGCCGCGGAGAGCGCGATCGTTGACCCCAATGGGATTTAGGCAACCTCCGTGCCAACGCGAGTACAAAGTGTACTTTCAACGACTTAGGGAATTTTTCGATTTTTCGCGGTGAAGTTAATGGCGAGGTGTAAAGTCTACCGACACCGCTCTACGGGGCGCTTCCCCAGCGCTGTGAGCCAAACGCTACCGTTTCTGCGGGTTGGCGGCTGCTTGCGACGCGTCATTGGGTGTAAAGAAATCTGACACTTCAACGGGGAGTCCGATCGTGTCCCGGGACGTGGTGTAAGAGCCGCGAGCGGGTCGCGGTGTCCGGCGGGCTGAGCCGGATCGCTCGAGCGGCCTCGGGAGGCATCTTGATGAGGGCATTGTCGCTCACCGGCGCGATGGTTTCCAGGGTCATGTAGCGCGCCCTCTGCACCGCCCATTCGTCGTTCTGCTCCATGAGGATAGCGCCGCTCAGTCGGGTGATGGCGGCCTCGTTGGGGAAGATGCCGACGACGTTGGTGCGGCGCTTGATCTCGCCGTTGAGGCGCTCCAGGGGATTGGTCGAGTGGAGCTTGGTGCGGTGCTCCTTGGGGAAGCTCATATAGGCCAGCACGTCGGGCTCGGCTTGGTCCATGAGGTTTGCCAGCTTGGGCGCCTTGGGGCGGAGCTGGTCGGCCATTGGCGGTCGCCAAAGGCCCTGACAAGTTGCACAGGCGTTCCAAGTTCGGTGAAGGGTGAGATGCGCAGGACGTTGGCATCATCGAGATTCAGAATGCCCTCGTCGGCGTATTTCGTGAGAAGGGCATCCAGCACGGCACGCGCTTGCTGGCCGTATTTCGTGAACACGTCGCGCTTCTTGACGTTATCCGCGCGCTCACGCCGGGTCAGCGGTTTGGCATCGAAAGCGACATGACAAATGAGGTCAAAGGGGTCGAGGTCCTTGCCCAGTTCCTCGACGATCGGGTCGAGCGGCAAGCCCTCGGCTGCCAGCTCGTCGACAACCGCCTGCTTGCGCTCGGCTGACTTCCAGCGCCTGAGGAAGTCATCAAGACTGGCGAAGCGCTTCTTCAATGCCTTCCTGGTGAAGTCGCGTAACGTCTCGGTGACGAGCCTGCCGTTCTCGTCGAGATACTCGATCCGCTCGGCAATGATCGTTGCGCTCACACCGTCGACATAGATCTTTCGGGTACGACCGCCCGGGGATGGCGGGATGACGTCCGGAGGTCCATCAACGATGGTTTCGTCATCGCCCGGTTCCGGCGGTATGTCGTCATCATCGTCCGCTGGCGGAATATCGTCGGGAGGCGTCATGGGGTCGTCGTCGCCGGGCTCGTAAATCTGAACCGGCTCGCCATCGAACTCCGGATCGGCGAAATGGCTGGTGGCGCCTCGGAAATCTATCAGGGTGAAGTAGAACTTGCGGGTGTCCTCATGCACCCGGGTCCCACGGCCGACGATCTGCTTGAATTCGGTCATCGAGCCGACTTCACGGTCGAGGACGATGAGCCGGCATGTCTGAGCATCGACGCCGGTCGACAGCAGCCGCGAGGTGGTGACCAGGGCGGGATATTTTGACTCCGGATCGATGAAGTTGCCCAGTTGTGCCTTGCCCTCGGTGTCGCTGCCGGTGATGCGCATGATGTAGCGGTGGTTTCCATCCACCAAATCGGCGTTCTCGTTGATGAGCGCCTGGCGCATGCGGGCGGCATGCTCCTGATCGACACAAAAGACAATCGTCTTTTGGAAGCGGTCTCCGCTTTCCTTCAGGAACGCCGTGACCTTCCGGGCAACAAGCTTGGTTCGGTCGTCCAACACCAGCGTGCGGTCGAAGTCCTTGGTGTTGTAGATGCGGTCCTCGACCTCGTTGCCGTCGCGGTCGAGTTGACCCGTCTCGGGACGGTAGCCTTCCACGTCGCGATCGATATGGACCTTGATGACCTTATAGGGCGCGAGGAAGCCGTCGCGGATGCCCTGCTTCAGGGAGTAGGAGTAAACGGGCTCACCGAAGTAGTGGATGTTGGAGACGTATTTGGTCTCCTTTGGGGTGGCGGTGAGGCCGATCTGCGTGGCCGATGAGAAATACTCCAAGATCTCCCGCCAGGCCGAATCCTCGGCGGCGCTGCCGCGATGGCACTCATCGATCACGATGAGATCGAAGAAGCCTGGCGAAAACTCACGGAAAATCTTCTGGCGTTCCTCCGGCCCGGTGATCGCCTGATAAAGGCCGAGATAGACTTCGTAAGCGGTGTCGATGCGCCGCTTTCCGTCGATGGCGGCGGTGAGGTCCTCCACCGAGCCGTCCGCCCGTTCGATGGTCTTGGCTTTCGTCGACAGCTTGGCCATCGCCGCGCCAAAAGGCCGGAAGTCGTTGACCATGGTCTGATCGACCAGCACGTTGCGATCGGCTAGGAAGAGGATGCGTTTCTTGCGGCCGGCCTTCCGAAGCCGCCAGATGATCTGGAACGCGGTGTAGGTCTTGCCGGTGCCGGTGGCCATGACTAGCAGGATGCGGTTGTCGCCCTTGGCGATGGCCTCCATGGCGGCGTTGATGGCGTTGACCTGGTAGTAGCGCGGGACCTTACCGCCCCCATCGTCGAAGTAGTCCTGAAGGACGACGGCCGCCGCCTCGGGCGTCAACCCTTTCCAGGCACGGTAACGTGCCCACAGTTCTTCCGGCGGTGGGAAGGCGTCGAGGCTGAGGGTGGTTTCCCGCTCGTCGCTCGCGCCCGTCCGGTCGTGAAAGACGAAGCCGTCGCCGTTGGAGGAAAACACAAAGGGAATGTTCAGGGTCTCGGCGTAGCCCAGCCCCTGCTGCATGCCGTCGCCGATGGCATGAGTGTTGTCCTTGGCTTCGATCAGGGCGATGGGGATGTTAGGCTTGTAATAGAGGATATAGTCGGCCCGCTTGCCCTTGCCTCGGCTGACCAGTTTGCCGCGCACGATGATGCGGCCCTTGGTAAAGCTCACTTCCTCTCGGATTTGCGTGATCTCGTCCCACCCGGCCTTGCGTAGGGCAGGCGTAATGAACTTGGTGCAGATGTCGCGTTCGCTGAGGCTCCTCATGTCCATGGCGATCAGTCTCGCGCCCGCGCCAGCATCCGGAGACGCATGCCTTCCTCATCGATAACGGTGGTCCAGGCAGAGGTTCTGATATTCAGGCTGCTCAAGCCCTATTTCCTTCAGTTGCTCGATCCGCGGCAGCCCGTTTCTGTAGGTCGATCCATTCCTCTAGGTCCGAAGGCTTGAATCTCCAACTACCGGCTACCTTGAAGCCCGGCAGATCGTTCCGGTTGGCCATACGGTAAACCGTGCGTTCGTTGACGTTCAGCAGCTCGGCTACCTGCTTGACGGTAAGGGCCGTGCTCACTCGGCTTACCTCGCTAGAACGAAGCTATCCATACGCTACGGTAACAAGAAAGTACAAGCATGTACATTGGAGTACAGAATGAGCCATGCTGAATGCCAGACGGGCGGTCATGCCCGGACGGCGTCACCACGCGCAGTCTTTATGCGGTCTGGACCCGCTTACGGGCCGAGGCCGGACTCGATGGCGTGCACATCCATGACCGGCGATACAGCTTCGCCTCCCAGGGCGTGATGAGCGGCGAGGGCCTGCCGACAGTCGGCCGCCTGATCGGGCACCGGCAGCGCGCCACAACCGTCATCTTTGCCACCCCGACCTTCGAGCCGGCTGTGCAGGATGCCGAAGGTCGTGTCGTCGTCCCCGGCGATGACGATCAGTTGATGATCGGGGCAGATCCGGGCGTCAAGCCATGCGAACAGGCGGTGCTTGCCTTTGTACTCCCAGGCGAAGCAGTGCCGTTTCCAAACATCGGCCCAACCGTCGCCGCCGGTGTCCTTCCGGGCGCCGCGCTCGAAGCAATTGCGTTCGCCGATCGGGTCGCCCTCGGCCGGCGTCGGCTCGCCCAGGAGCCGGCAGAGGTCGATGAAGTGTTCCTGCGAGGCCGAGCGTTCCTTCAGTTCCGACGCTCGCCACTTAGCGATGAACTCACCCGGCGTCATGGCATCGACCGCGCGTGCGCGCCACAGTCCAGAAGTCTCCCGTCACGCCGGAATGAGTCCACCACGTTCAAATTCCGCCGGCTCCCTGTTCGCATGTTGTTCCCTGCCAAGATGCCGTAGCGTCGCGCCGTCGGCAAGGTAGAGTACACGGGGACGATCATCGAAGATGCGGTCGCGGATTGCCACCGGTTTGCACGCGGGGGGTTCGACCCGGTGCGGGAAATGTGCCGTCGTCCATCGTCGGCCGCGCCGGTGCCGTCGTCATCGGCCGAACGCCAAGCCCGTCGCCAGCTTGGCCGACCGTCGGCGCGTGGCGGTAACATGTACGCGGCGCTCGATGCGTTCAGGTAACAAGTGAACGGGTCGCGGCCGCCTCAGTTCCGGTCGTGCGCGTCGTGTGCGCGCCGCTTCGGCCGCTTGCTCCGCGCCCTTCGTTCTGTTACCTGTGCTGCTCGGAAGGCGATGCGGAACGCGCTCATGATCGCGGTCCGGTCGTCTCGCTCAATCACCGCAACGGCTCTAAACCCTTGCGGTGCAAGCGTTCCCGGCCAAGGTCGGGATGGGTGGGAAGTTATCCCCCTGGCGCGCCTGTGGGCGTGGGTTCGTCACACCCGACGCAGTTCCTCTGCGGGTTTCGCCATGTCTGCGCAGCCCTTCCATGGCGCTGTTCTGCGTCATGATTAATCGAGCAGGGTCAATGCCCTGTCGTGCCGGAATCAGTGCGTGCGTTTTGAATGCTGCCCTCAAGTGTCTGGTATTCCTGGGACATTCCAGGTAACACCGCATCTCCTCAATTTTTGAGGTAGCAAATTGGTTGCTGCCTGGCCTGCGCCCCATGTTGAGAGCATTCATTTTGCGTGCTGCTCCCGTTGCACAATTTTCGCCGCGCCGTGGCCTGTTCCCTGGCGAATTCTTGCTCGAATGTCCTGAAACCGGCACCAGTGCGTGCAGAAACTCGTCAATAAGCCCGTAGAAATAGGAGACAAACCACGCCATGCCCACGACGCTTGCCAAGCAAATCCGGATCGACTCCGATCAGTGGGAGCGAATAGAAACCGCTGCCAAAGAACGCAACGTCACCGCCAACCAGCTCCTTGTCGAACTCGCTATCGAGGCCCTTGACCATCAGGAATGGCCAAGGACCGACCTCGAAATCCACATGCTCCGGTCATGCCTGTTCACCGCTCAGGCTATGGTGCGGGACATGATGGATGCCGGAAGGGACGAGGAGGTCGAGCAAATCCGCCGGTATATTTCTCAAATCGCTCCGAATTTGCCCGACGAGTAGCTGAAACTCGTGGACGATCGCGCGGCCTCGGGCGGTTGCACGGCCGATGATGCTTGGATTCCCGGCTCCAATTCACGCGGAATGCGCGTTGAAACCACCACTTTTGGGGCGTGTCCTGTATCAAAGCAGGTCCGGTCGAAGGGAAGCCGCGTTTCCGCATATCTCAGGCTTGCAGGGCGTTGACGAGCTTGAGGGTCTGCCCGACATAACCGGTCAGTTCCTGTGGGTCGATCTGGTCGGGCGTGGCGTCGATCGTGTTCTCCCCGTGGTAATACTGACTCGTGTAGTCATTAATCCTGTCCAGGGGGTCATACAGATCCCTCGCCGGATGCTGGTTGGCGCCCTCGCGAATCTTCCTGACGATCTCGCCAAGCCAATCCCTACCGTTTAGAAAGGAAGTCGGGTACGTGATCCAGCAATAGGTTTCCAACACGACCCGCATCTTACGGATCAGGTCGATGGAATTGCCCGCGCCAGTCGTCAAATAGGCTTGCAGGTCATCAAGGTCTGTGGCCGTTCGGCCTTGGCAAGCGCGTTCGAGGTCGACGGGCATGATCTTTGATCCCCTTGCACGATGATCGGCAAGGTTAAGCGCAACCCGCTCGGCTGCTGGGGCCTTGTCCCAAACCTGTTTGAGGAAGGTGGCGTCATGCGATAGCACGATGACCTGGGCGCATCTCCGAGCCACTTTGTCAATCTCGTGAACGGTCTGGCGACGGCGGAAGGCGTCCTGGCTGTTGAAAGGGTCGTCGAACACAACAATCTTGGTGGCTAGGCTCTGGTCCAGCTCAAGATGGGCGAGGAAGAAAGCGAGAGCTAACGTGGTGCGATCGCCGGAGCTAAGCGTGTTCTTGAAGCTGTGGTTGTTAGGGGATGTGCGTCTGTCGCCCAAGTCGATGGCCGTATTGTTGATGACGAGCTGATAGGTCGATGCAGCAATGCCGCCAGGATAGCCGTGCCCGGTCTCAGTGATGCGGAAACCGGCGTTGAAGACATCGAGATAGTCATTAATCCGCCGTTCGTAGGGCCTCATGACCTCCCTGGTGTGCCTGTCGAGTTGCGCCCGGACTTCGTCCTTGCGCCGCTCAACGAATGCCTTCTCGCCGGTTAGCCGTAAATGATCGACGCATAGTGTGGCGATAGGATCGGCGTGACGGACCTTGACCGCCCTGCGGCGGGTAAGTTCGGCCTCGGCGGCCTGCACGTCTGCTACGCCAGTTTCCTCTTTCTTGGCGGTGATGACAGCGTGGGGCCCGACGTTAGTAGAGCCACTCGCGGTATGTCGCCTTGGTCGTGCCGAATTGGTCGTAGACGAGGACCATCTGGGCGAGGAACCAAGTTTTGCCGGCCGAGAGGAGCAGGATGCCGATGGCCGTCGGCCACAAGCTCACGGCCCACAGGCCATAGACACACAGAACCAGGCCGAACGCGGCCACGGCATTCCCGAGGTGCGCCATGGTAGAGAGGCGGCGCGGCACCTCGATCGTCGCCCGCACCAGCCAGATCCGCTCGCCGAGCACGGACTTCGAGGTCCAGTTCCTGGTCGAGCGCGGCGGCGAAAAGGCGCGCGGATTGAGCCAGATCCAGGCAAGCGCGACGGCGACCGGCACGAGCGCCCACCACCCGAGCCAGACGCGGCTCCAGATCGCTGCTGCCAGCATCGGCAGCGCGACGTAGCGGGTCCAGACGCTCCACGGGTTGGCGTGGCGGCGCCAGACGTCGTCGGTCATGGCGAAGAGACTCTGAATCGTGCGTTCGATGACGATGCCTGAGCGGTTGGGTCAGGTCCCGACCAATGGCTGGTATCATAGGACAACGATGCGAGCCGGGAAGCGGGGCGGCCGCCGCGGAATCCAACAGCCGAGACCGGCGAGCGCAGAGACGTGACAATGGCGACCGAGAGTATTCGCGATGACAGCCGCACCCGCCCACCGAGATTCGTCGGTTGCCCGCGGCATGCTCCTGGTCGTGCTCGGCGCCATCTCGTTGAGCATGGGCGGCCCTCTAATTCGCCTGATCGGCGATGCCTCGGCGTGGCAGATTATCTTCTACCGATCGCTATTCATGGCCGCGGTCGTGCTCGTGGCATTGATCGTGCGGCGCCGCGCCGGGCTCATCCCAGCCTTTCGCAACATTGGCCTTCCCGGGCTTTTCGGCGGCATGGCGCTTGGCGTCAGCGCCATGTGTTTCGTGTGGTCAATAACCAACACGACCGTTGCCAACACGCTTTTCCTTATCGCCACGGCACCGTTGTTCACGGCGGTCTTCGCCTGGTTATTGCTGCACGAGCGCATGAACGGGCCGGCTTGGATCGCCATCGCGATCGCCAGCCTTGGCGTGTCCATCATGGCGCACGTGGGCATCACCGATGGCCGCATCTTGGGCAACGTCGTGGGCCTCGGCATCCCTGTCAACACGGCCCTTTTCGTGGTGGCGGTACGGGCCGGCCGGCGGAGCGACATGCTGCCGACGGTGTGCGTTGCGGGGATCTTCGGCGCGATAGTCTCGGGTGCGGTGGCCGGCGACCTCGCCGTTTCCGGTCGCGATCTCGTGCTGTGCGCGCTCATGGGAACCGCGCAGGTGGGCCTCGGAATGATGCTCTACACCTTGGGTGCCCGCCACATCCGCGGCGCCGAGCTATCGCTTCTGTCGATGACCGAGTTCATCATCGGGCCGATTTGGGTGTGGCTGATCGTCAGCGAGGTTCCAGCCATCGAAACGGTAATCGGCGGCGTCATCATCCTTGGCTCGGTCAGCGGCTTGGCACTATGGATGATCTTTGCGACAGCGGGAGCTTGGCACACCGGCCCGCGCGCGGGGTCGCGATGAGGGTATGATGTCTTGACATTGGCCTCGCTGAACACGCGCGCATGGCGACGATTCCGAAGCTAGAGGCAGGCGTGGCGGCCGCTTTCAAGAACGTTCCGCCGGCCGTGCGGCGCAAGCTCCTCGGGTTGCGGCGACTGATCTTCGAAACTGCTGCGACGACCGAGGGTGTCGGTCCGCTCACCGAAACGCTCAAGTGGGGAGAGCCGGCGTATCTGACCGAAGCGAGCGGGAGCGGCACGACGATCAGAATCGCCTGGAAGGCCGCCACGCCGAGCCAGTACGCGCTGTATGTTCACTGCCAGACGCGGCTGATAGATCGGTTTTTGCACCGTGTTTCCGGACGAGCTCGCGTACGACGGCAATCGGGCCATCGTCTTCGAGGATTCCGACCCGATGCCAAGGAACCCCTTTCGCATTGCATCGCGATGGCGCTGACCTACCACCGCGACAAGCGGTCCGTGCGAAAGCGCTAGGTCGAGCCGCGCCTTAGGGCAGCAGCACCATCTTGCCGAAGAAGCTGCGCTCGGCGGCGTGGCGGGCCGCGGTCGGAGCGTCCTCAAGCGGATAGGCCCCGAAGATCACTGGCTCGAGCCGGCCCTCCGCAATGAGCCCGAGGACGTGGGCGACCTCGCGGCGGCCGGCGAAGTGGCTGCCCTGCACGCGCATGTGCTTGCGGAAGATCTCGATGATGTTGATGGGCACGATCTCGCCGGCGTGAGCGCCGCAGGTGATCAGGCTGCCGTTGAGGCCGACGGCATCGATGCTCTGCACTAGCACATCGCCGCCGACGCACTCGATGACCAGCTCGACCCCGCGGCCGGCGGTGATCCTCGCGACCTCGTCGCGAATGCTCTGGGTGCCATAGTTGATCACGTGCGCCGCGCCAAGCTTGCGCGCCTGGTCGAGCTTGGCGTCAGTGCCGGCGGTGGCGATGACGGTGGCGCCGTGCAGCCGCGCGACCTGGATTGCCGCGGAGCCGACGCCACTGCCGGCGGCATTGACGAGCACGTGCTGGTCCGCCTGCACGCGGCCGAGAGCTACGGTCATGTGCCAGGCGGTGCCGAAGGTTATGATCGCGGCGGCCGCCTTCTCATAGGAGAGACCGGCCGGCAGTGGCATGACCGAGTGGGCATCGCTCACCGTGTACTCGGCATGGGTGCCCCAGAGCGTGCCGCCGATGCGGCCGTAGGTGAAGTCGACGCCATCGAGGCCAGCGAGCCACATCTCGCTCTTGGGGTCGCCCTGCGCGAAGTCGATCCACACCCGATCGCCGATCGCGAGACCGTCGACGCCGGGGCCAAGGGCGGCGATCTCGCCGACCCCCTCGCTGCCAAGCACGTGGGGCAGGTCGTGCGGCATGCCGGAGAGGCCCTCGCGCACGTCGTGATCGAGGTGGTTGACGCCGCTCGCATGGATGCGGACGAGGACCTGACCCGGTCCCGCCTCCGGCGTCGCGACGTCCTCGTAGCGGAGCGTGTCGATGCCGCCGTGCTCGTGGATGACGATGGCTTTCATGGTGCTCCTCCCTGCCGTTGCGCAGCCGGTCGGAAAAATCAGCGACTGGCCATTCGTCACACACCATAAAGCGCACACGGGCTAGGTTTAAGCGGTCTCGGCCCCGCAGTGGGTGGGCCAATGGGCGAGATCACGGGGTGCGTTCATGGATGATCATGTGAGCCGGTTTCATCGGGACGGCTTCGCGGTGGTGCGGGGGATGTTTCCCGTCGCCGAGGTCGCGGAGCTCGCCGCGGCGTTTGACGTGGTCAAGGTCGCCGCGCGGGCGGCCGGCGGCACCTATCCGGACGAGAAAGTCTATGCCCGGTTCGAGGACGACGACACTGCCGGGCCGATCCTGCGTCTGGTGCAATGGTCCGCCTATTACTCGCCGGCGCTCGACCGCTATCGTCTCGATCCGCGGCTTCTGGAGATCATCGCGCCCCTTCTGGGCCGCGATCTCAAGCAGATCACCAACGTCGCGTTCTGGAAGGACCCGCGGGCAAGCCGGCGCAGCAACCACGTCGCCTACCACCAGGATTGCCGCTTCCGCCGCCCCGCCGAGGCCTATCGCGATCTCGCCACGTCTTACATACAGACCGCGATCGCGGTCGAGCCACACCGTCGCGAGAACGGCTGCATGTTGATATATCCGGGCAGCCATCGCCTTGGCGATGGCGCCCTGGGCGATGAGGACGTGCGGATAGCCGACACCCACTTGATCGACGGCTGGCTGAGGGAAAAAGGGCTCGATCCGCGCGCATTGGTCGAGCTTGCACTTGAGCCCGGCGACGTCGCCTATTGGCACCCGCACCTGATCCATGGCTCGGGCCCCAACACCTCGACGATGGACCGGCGGTCCTACGTCAACGGCTTCATGATCGCCGCGAACTGCGATGTCGGGACCTGGGCGGTGCGCGACGGCCGGCCGCTGCCGATCTTCGGCGTGGATGGGGCGACATCCGCGGCGGCGTAGCGGTACGCACCCTCACCCTCCCGCTCGCGCCGCTCGCGGGTCCCTCCCTATCCCGCATGCGGGAGTAGGGTCGGGGTGAGGGCGGTCATATCCTTCAAGACGCCGCCCTTCGGGCTGCTCGTCAGGATGAGGAGAACTTATTTCAATAACTTAGCTCGCGCTGAGGAGGCGCGAAGCGCCGTCTCGAAGCATTGGGTCGCCGCCCGTTAGGCCAACTGCTTCTTGACGGTGGCGGGGACGCCGACCGCGAGCACGTCCGGCGGGATGTCGCGGGTGCCGACCCCGCCGGCGCCGATCACGCTGCCCGCGCCGACACATGCCGGGCCGACCACCACCGCGCTGGCGCCGAGAAAGGCATCGTCGTTGACACGAGCGCCGGCTGTGAGCTGACAGCCGGGGCCGAGCCAGACGGCTTGGCCGACGACGCACCCAGAGCCAGACGACGCACCCAGAGCCAATGGAGCAAAGGCCCTCGATCAGGCAGTCATCGCCGACTGCCGCGCTCGCCATCAGCCGAGAATAGGCGTGGATGTAGACGCCGGTGCCGATCCGCGATGACGGCGAGCGGAAGGTGTCGGGGTGGACGGCAGAGCCCATGGTACCGTCGGCGGCGCGAATCTCGGCCCCGAGCCGCCGCCGCACTGCATTGTCGCCGACGCCGACGATGAAATCGCAGGCGGCAGGTCGGGCGTCCGCCAACCGGCGAAGCCGCCGAGGACGGGCACGCCATCGACCACGGTGCCGACGGCTTTGGTATCGTCGAGGAAACCTTGGACGGGGCGACCGTGCTCAACGCAGATGTCGTTGATGTTGCGTCCCTGTCGGCCGGCACCGAAGATCACGAGTGGGCGGTCGTCCTTTGCCATCGTCGGCCTGCCGCGGTTCATATGGCCGGCGTCGGCGCGGCGCTGAGCTTGCGGCTGAGGTCCATCACGAACACGGTCTTCATCGCAAGGTCCATCGTCGGGTTGCGTTTCAGAAGCTTACCGAGTTCCTCCTTCGGCCGGGCGATGTAGCGGGTCGCACGCTCGGCCCGTACCGTCGCGGTAGCGCCGCCGCCGTGGAGGAAAGACATCTCGCCGATCAGCGTGCCGTCCCGCCCACGGGCGATCTCGGCGCCCTCGCGCTCGATTGCCACCTCGCCGTTGTAGATCAGCTTGAGCTCGCCGATCTCGGCCCCGGCCTCGGCCAGGGTTTCGCCGGGCTCGGCCGCGCGCCACTGGCCGAGCCGCATCAACTTCATGAACTCGACCGGCGCAAAGTTGCGAAATACGGTCTTGAACAACTCGCGCTCCTCGTTGCTAAAGCTCACCCGCCGGCGCTCCAAGACCAGGTTGACGATGCGCGTAGCGTTGATCGACATGAACACGCCGAGCCAGACGATGACAAGCCACAGCGGGCCGCCTTGGATGAAGTAGTTGTAGACGACGCCGATCCCGCTCGAGACGATCGAGAGCGATCGCAAACGAAGCGTGCCCAACGATATCAAGGACGGTCAATGGCATGGCGGACTCCTTCCGTCTACATACGTCGGGTGAGCGGAGTTCGGATCAGGTCAGCGGCGCCGGAACGCGCGGGGCTCAGGCGGTAAGGCGCTCCTCGAGGCCGAGCTCGGCGATCATCGCCTCACGCATCACGAACTTCTGGATCTTGCCGGTCACGGTCATCGGAAACGAATCGACGAAGCGGACGTAGCGCGGGATCTTGTAGTGCGCGATCTGGCCTTTGCAGAACGCGCGAATCTCGTCCTCACTCGCCGCCTCGCCCTCGCGCAACTTGACCCAGGCGCAGAGCTCCTCGTCGTACTGGGTGTCGGGCACGCCGATGACCTGGACGTCCGCGACCTTGGGATGGGCGTAGAGGAACTCTTCGATCTCGCGGGGGTAGACGTTCTCGCCGCCGCGGATGACCATGTCCTTGATGCGGCCGACGATGTTGCAGTAGCCCTCGGCGTCGAGGGTCGCGAGATCGCCGGTGTGCATCCAGCCAGCGCGGTCGATCGTCTCGGCCGTGCGCTCAGCATCGTCCCAATAGCCGAGCATCACCGAATAACCTCGGGTGCACAGCTCGCCCGGCTCGCCCGGCTCGACGATGCGCCCCTCGGCATCGACGATCTTGACCTCGACGTGGGGATGGATGCGCCCGACCGTGGACACGCGACGGTCATTGGGGTCGTCGGTCGCGGTCTGGAAGCTGACCGGGCTGGTCTCGGTCATGCCGTAGGCGATGGTCACCTCGGCCATGTGCATCTCGTCGACCACCCGCTTCATCACCTCGGTCGGGCACGGCGAGCCGGCCATGATGCCGGTCCTGAGCGAGCCCAGCTCGAAGCGCGAGAAGTCGGGATGATCGAGCTCAGCGATGAACATCGTCGGCACGCCGTAGAGCGCCGTGCAGCGCTCGGCCTCGACGGTCTCGAGCACCGCCAGCGGCTCAAAGGCCTCGGACGGGTAGACCATGGCGGCGCCGTGGGTGATGCAGGCGAGATTGCCGAGCACCATGCCGAAGCAATGGTAGAGCGGCACCGGAATGCACACCCGGTCGCCCTCGGTGAGCGCCATCGCCCGGCCGACGAACAGACCATTGTTGAGGATGTTGTGGTGGGTGAGTGTCGCGCCCTTGGGGTGGCCGGTGGTGCCGCTGGTGAACTGGATGTTGATGGCCTCGTCGAACTGAAGGCGGCCGGCGAGCTCGTTCAAGACCGCATGGTGGCTCGGCCCGGCGCGGCCCGCGATCTCGTTGAAGCCGATAGCGCCGGGAGCGGTGCCGCCGATCTGGACGAGCGTCCGCAAGGCGGGTAAGCGCTCGGCGTGAAGCGCGCCGGGAGTGCTCGTCGCGATCTCGGGCGCGAGCTCGGCCAGCATGGCGATGTAGTCGCTCGACTTAAACGCGGTCGCGGTGATAAGCGCCTTGCAGCCGACTTTGTTGAGCGCGTAGTCGAGCTCGGCGAGGCGGTAGGCCGGATTGATGTTGACGAGGATCAAGCCGGCCTTGGCGGTCGCGAACTGGGTGATCACCCACTCAGCGTTGTTCGGCGACCAGATGCCGACGCGATCGCCGGGCTCAAGCCTGAGCGCCAACAGGCCGGCGGCGCAGGCATCGATCCGTCGTTTAAGCTCGGCATAGGTCCAGCGCACATCCTGGTGGCGCACCACCAGCGCCTCCCGGTCGGGCCAGTGCGCGGCCGCGCGATCGAAGTGGACGCCGATCGTCTCTCCGATGAGCGGTGTGGCCGAGGCGCCGTGGACATAGGCTTGGGTGAGCGGGGCCATCTCGCGTCTCCCTGGCTGCTCGCGGCACCGTCAGGCGCGCTTGGTCGAAAGTGTACTACTATTCGCAGACGAGGAGATCGCGGGAGCGTGATGATCGTGCGGTGGCGGGCGCTTGTTTTGTGGGGGATGTCGGTGCCGCTCGGCCTTCATCTCTGCTTCATTGGCGGCGCCTCGGCCGCGGCCGATGAGCGCCTTTTGAACGGTGCCGAGATCACCGCGGTTCTCACGGGTAACACGGCGGCCGGCATGACCGGCGGCACCGCGTTCCGCCAATACTTCTATTTTGACGGTCGCACGATATGGCTGATGGAGGGCGCCGAGCCCGACACCGGCCGGTGGCGGGTGTCGGAGGACGGCGAGTACTGCTCGATCTGGCGGTTCGGCGACTGGGCCTGCTATCGCATCACCGGCGAGGGCGATGCCATAACCTGGGTGCGCGAGGGCAACCGGCCGTTCCCAGCGCGAATACTCGAGGGACGGCGCCTCGAATTCGATTGAGGGAGCACACCATGCGCGAGACGCTGCAAGGCATCAATCATCTCGCCTGCATCACCAACGACCTGGAGAAGACGGTGCGGTTCTATCGCGACCTGCTGGGCATTGAGCTGTTCCTTGGCAAGGGCGTGGCCGGCTTCCGCCACTTCATCTTTCGCTTGGGCCCGAACCAGATCGCCTTCTTCGAGTACCCGGACGCCAAGCCGTGGGAGGAGCGGCCGCAAGGCGAACGCATCGGCTTCGATCACGTCTCGTTTACCGTCGCCGACAAGACGGCGTTGTTCCGCTTCCGCGACCGGCTGAACGCCGCCGGTTTCACGGTCTCGGAAGTTCTTGATTACGGCATGGTGTGGTCGTTCCACACGCACGATCCGAGCGGCCTGCCTATCGAGATATCGTGGGACTGCATCGAAGTGCTCGAGACGCCGGCGATCGACGATGAAGAGCCGCTCGCGGTCGCCGCCGAGGGCGCCGGTCCGCAGCCCGGCATCTGGCCCGAGCCCCAGGAATGGACGCAGCGCGAGGCGATGGTGGCCAAGCCCGGACGCGGACAGAAGATCCGCACGCGGTTCCTGCGCGAAGGGAAGGCGAAGGCGCGGCCTGAGCTGGTCGCGGCGGCCGACTGAACGCAGCAGCACGTCCATAAAAAGGGAAGGGAGCCATGACGTTTGCCCTGGGGGCGTTCGGGCCGAACGCTGGCCTCGCCGCGTTTCGCGCGCTGCGATGGTGGAGACGGTGGGCAGCGGTTCCATTGGCGGGTTCATCACCTACGCCGCGATCACCGAGGACGGCCAAGTGCTGCGCCACGAGACCCAACGCGGCGGCACCCACACGCTGTTTACCGAAGGTGAGACCTGCGGGGTCGAGCCACCCGAACGCACGGCCACCGCGATCGCCGCCGGTTTGATCTCAAGCGGTCCGGACCGGCCTGATCCGCTGTCGCAGTTCGTTCCCGCCGACGGTGCCGTCGGACTGGTTACCGGCCACCGGCTGCCCAATCAGGTTGGCGCCGACGGCCAGCCGCTGAACGAGGCGGCACTCGCCAGCTTGCATGCCGGCATGGGCGCGGCCGAGGCCGTGGAAGCGGTGATGGCGGCGAACGAGGAGGCCGATGCCGGGCTGCTCGCGGTCGATCTCAATGGTGGCGTCACGGCGCGCGCGCGGGTGGCGCGCCGGCCCGATCTCGGTGGCGGCCGGCGGGAGAGCGCTGACGGCCGCATGGTGGTGGAGACCCTGCAGAACTCGATCAAGCCCTACCCGTCGCTCGCCGCCACCGCCGCCGATCTCGCGCTTGAGACGATGCGGGGCGAGCCGCAGCCGACCGGGTGGTTCACGATCAACGCCGGCATTCCCGTCGAACTCGGCGAGGCCGCCGGCATCGAGGTCGATGGGGCGGACGTGGCGGTGCGGCTGATCATCACCGATCCACTGGTAATGAAAGGCCAGCACCTGTGTGCGCCACTCACTGTCGGCAGTCCGGTGCAGCACAGGGGTGTGAAGCTCGGCGATATGCTGTGGGAGCCGCTGATGGAGCTCGACGACGCGCACGTCGTCTCGATCATTAGCCAGCGGAGTCTCAAGATGCCCTACACCAGCGATCCGGTCTGGTAGGGCCATTTGAGCAACGGGAACAAGGAAGGCGCGAGCGCCCCGCTCGGCGGGCAAGCAAAACCGGTATCGCTGGCGATTCCGGCGGCGCTCGTGATCGGCGGCGGTGTCGTCTACGGCAGCCTATTCGCCGCGAACAAGATCGCGATCGAGGCGGGCTTCCCGTTCATCGCCTATACCTTTTGGCAGACCCTCTTCGCCGGCGCGGCCTTGCTGCTGTTCGCCGCGGTCCGCTCGGATCTGCCCAGGCTGTCGTTTCACCATCTGCGCCACTATTTCCTCACCAGCGCACTCGGCATCGTCGTTCCGGTGCTGGTGCTGACGTACATCGCCGACAAGCTGCCGGCGGGCGTGGTCACGCTCATCATTGCCTTGGCCCCGCCCTTGACCTACGTCTTCGCCTTCCTGTTGCGGCGTGAACGCTTTCGCTGGTTGAGCGTCGGCGGCGTCGCGTTCGGCTTCACCGGTGTCCTTCTCATCGTCCTCCCCGAGGGCACCTTGCCGTCGCCAGAGGCGGCAGTATGGATGATCGTCGCTCTGTTGGTGCCGCTCTCGCTCGCCACCAACAGCATGGTGCTGGCCCTCCTCCGCCCGCCCGAGGCGACCACGGTGTCGTTGGTATGCGGCCTGTTGCTGGCCGGGGCGGTAACCGCCTTCATCGTCATGGTCGCGCAGGGGGGGGCTACGGATACGGGTTCGGGATTCTGGGCGATGGTGTGGGCGGCCGGTGTGCAGCTCATCGCATTCATCACGATTCTGGAGGTCGTTCGGCTGGCCGGGCCGGTGTATATGACCCAGGTCAACTACGTCATCGTCGGCGCCGGCTTTCTATGGGCGCTGGCCCTGTTCGATGAAGCCTTGAGCATCTGGGTATGGGCGGCGCTCGCCGCGGTGCTGGTGGGGCTCGCCTTGGCCCAGGCCGGGGCAGTCCGGGCCCGACGAGAGGAGCAGGCGTGAGTACCGATCCCCGTGGCCCCGATGTTCGATCGACGTCCATGGCGATTCCCGCGATCCTGGTGATCGTCGGCGGCACCGCCTACGGGAGCATGTTCGCGGCGAACAAGATCGCGATCGGGGTAGGGTTTCCGTTCATCGCCTACACCTTCTGGCAGGCTCTGTTTGCCGGCGCGGCGCTTTTGGTCTTCGGGGCGCTGCGCGCCGACGTGCCCCAGCTCTCGTTCGCGCATCTGCGTCACTACGTGCTCATGAGCGTCCTCGGCATCGTCATTCCGCTGCTGGTGCTCACTTACATCGCCGACAAGGTGCCGGCGGGCGTGGTGACGCTGATCATCGGGTTGACGCCGCCGCTGACGTACGTGTTCGCCTTCCTCCTGCGGCGCGAAGGGTTTCGTTGGCTGAGCGTCGGCGGCGTCGTGCTCGGCTTTGCGAGTCTGCTTCTGATCGTCGTACCGGCCGAGAGCCTGTCGGTGCCGGGCGCGGCGATCTGGATGGTCGTGGCGCTCGCGGTGCCGATCTCGGTGGCCACGAATATCATCGTGATGGCGTACTGGCGGCCGCCGGAGACCTCGACGTTGTCGCTGGTCTGCGGGCTGCTCGTGACCGGGGCGGTGATCACAGGCGTCATCATGCTGGCAGCGGGCGGCTTCCGTGGTTTCTGGGCGGTCCCGAGCGCGGGTTTCTGGGCGATGCTGTGGGCGGGTGCGGTCCAGGCGATCGCGTTTCTCTCCGGCCTTGAGGTCGCACGCCGGTCCGGTCCGGTCTACGTCGCGCAGATGAACTACGTGATCGTCGGCGCCGGCTTCTTATGGGCGCTCGCATTGTTCGACGAGGATTTGAGCGTCTGGGTGTGGGCCGCCTTGGCCACCATGCTGATGGGCCTCGCGCTCACCAATGCGGCGCGGCACGGGCCCAGCGCCAGGTCTCGCCGAGCCTGAGCTAGGCCATATGCTGACAAGGGATGTTGTAATCGCCAAGGATCGAGGCGGGACATCCCTCGGCGACGATCGCGCTTCCTGGCGTTGGGATTAGTGCTGCCACACCGTGAGGCCACCGTCGACGAGGATGGTCTGGCCGGTCATGTAGCGCGCCTTGTCCGAGGCCAAGAAGACGACGACATCGGCGATGTCCTCGGGATCGCCGACGCGCCCGAGGGGGATCCGCTGGGCAGCCGCGGCGACCCCTTCGGGGCCGAGCGAGTGCTCTACCGAGAGCGACTGCGCGGTGCGGATGAGGCCCGGCGCGATGCCCATAACGCGGATGCCGTCTTGGGCGAGCTCGATCGCGAGCCCGCGCACCAGGCCGAGCACGCCCGCCTTGGCGGCGTTGTACTGAACGTGCTCGTCCCAGCCGTAGCACAAGCCGGAGATCGACGAGATACAGACGATGACGCCATGGCCGCGGCCGCGCATCGCAGGCGCCAACGGCCGCACCACACGCATCATGCCTTTGAGGTCGACCTCGAACGTGTCATCCCACTTTTGGTCGGTCATGCCGGCAAGCGGCACGCGGTGGGCGATGCCGGCGTTGGCGACGATGCAGTCGGGCGGGCCGTGCGCCGCCAGCACCGCCTCCGCCACCCGATCGGCATTCTCGGTGCTGGTGACGTCGAGGTAGTGGAACTCGGCCGAGCCGCCGGCCGCGGCGATCTCACCCGCGGTCGCCGTCCCCTCCGCCTCCAGAACATCGGTGACAACGATGTGGTAGCCCGCCGCCGCGAAGGCCTTGGCGGTGGCCTGGCCGATGCCTATGCCGGCACCGGTAATGAGCACCGTCGGCTTCGTCATCGAGGTAATCCTTCCACTAGGCGGGCGGCGTGGTGAGCTCGTGCTCCAGCTCGTCCTGGCTGAACATGAGCCCGGCGCCGCCGAAGCCGCCGTCGATGTTGAGAACATGGCCGGTCACGAACCCACACTCGTCAGAGGCTAGGAAGACCGCGGCTGCCGCCACATCCTCTACCTTGCCGTAGCGCCTCATCGGAATTCGATCGAGATAGGACCGCGTCTCATCATCGCCGAGATGTTCCGTGAGCCGGGTCGCTATCGGCCCAGGCGCAATCGCGTTAACGGCGATGCCGGCCGGCGCGAGCTCGACCGCCATGACCTTGGTCAACAGCGTCAGCGCTGCTTTTGAGCTCCCGTAGGCGGCTCGTCCGGTACCGCCGCGCTGCGCCGAGACCGAGCTGATGTTGATGATGCGCCCGCTGCCCTGCTCCACCATGCGCCGTGCCGCCGCCTGGGCGACGAGAAAGGCGCCGGTGAGATTGATACGGAGAACGCGCTCCCACTCCTCGAGCGTGGTGTCGAGGAACAGGCGATAGAAGCCGATGCCGGCGTTGTTGACCAACACATCAAGGCTGCCGAACGCCGCGGTGCAGGCTTCGACGGCCCTCTCGCAATCGGCGGGCTCGGCGAGGTCGGCCGCGACTATGTCGGCCCGGCCGCCGCAATTCCTGATGGCGGCTGCCGTCGTTTCCGCGGTCTCAGGGTCTTTGTCGGCGATCATCACCCTCGCGCCCTCGTCGGCAAAGGCAACAGCGATGGCGGCGCCGATGCCTTGCGCGCCGCCAGTGATGAGTGCCGATTGTGCTTCGAGCCGCATGCCCACCGCCCTGGGGGACCCACACGGCTGACGGTAGCACGGCCATGCGCCACGACAATACCTTGACTGACCGGTTTATGATTGCCATATTGGGTACATGGCGCGAGGACCCGACAAGCAGTTTGACCCCGAGCACGCCCTCGACAAGGCGATGCAGCTCTTTTGGGCGAAAGGGTATGCCGCGACCGGCCTGACCGAACTCTTGCAGACAATGGGGATTGGCCGGAAGAGCCTGTACGACACGTTCGGTAATAAAAGGGCGCTCTACATCAAAGCGCTCGATCGATACTCGCAGACCGTTGTGAGTGGGCTCTATCGGCGGCTCAACGACCCAGATCGACCCGCCCTGGAGAACGTGCGGGCGGTGATGGACGACTTTGCAGCAGTGAATTCGGAGCCGATGAGTTCAGGCTGTCTGCTGGGCGTCAGCATGGCGCAGTTCCGGACCGATGATACGGAAATGGCCGATGTTCTCCGCAAGCACATGCAGCGTGTCGAACGCGCTTACTACAAGGCATTCGCGAAGGCACAAGCGGACGGCGATCTGAAGGCCACGACGAACGTGCGGAACCTCGCGCGGCTCTTTATGAGCGCTCACCAAGGATTGACCCTGATTGGCCGCGTGACCGAGACGCAAGAGGTGCCGCGCGGCATCGTCGACGGCGCGCTTGCCGTTCTCAAGACCGCGCAAACTTTTTGATGAAACCTTGATCGAATGATCAATGAATAGCGACCGAAACCCCAACCGAGAAGGAGACGTACGATGATCACCTTCACGATCCATACCCCCGAGTCCGCACCCGCCGAGAGCAAGCCAACGCTCGAAGCCGCTCAGGCGCACTACGGACGTGTCCCGAA
The DNA here is from genome assembly GCA_965248765.1 of Alphaproteobacteria bacterium. Taxonomy (GTDB): domain Bacteria; phylum Pseudomonadota; class Alphaproteobacteria; order VGEJ01; family VGEJ01; genus CBDFKF01. Next base: position 640,322 of record CBDFKF010000004.1, on the reverse strand, counting down.
CGTCTACGGCGTGCTTGCCGAGGCCCCGATCGCGGTCGAGGCCTACGATGCGCTCGGCAGCATGTTGATGCGGGCAAGCTTCACCCCGACCGAGCGCCACGTCGTGTGGTTCACGATCAATGCGTATCACGACTGCCACTACTGCATGGCGGCGCACACTCTTTTGGCCAAAGGCGAGAAGGTGCCCGAGGACGTGATCGAAACCGCTCGCGCCGTCCGCTCCTATGAGGACCCGAAGCTGGAGGCCCTGCGGGTCTTCGCGCTGAATCTGGTCGAAAATCGCGGCTGGGTCGCGCCGGAAGGCCTCGAAGCGTTCCTCGGCTCTGGATTCACCAAGCAGAACGTGCTCGAGATCGTCGCGGTCATCGCCCGCAAGGTCCTCTCGAACTACACCAACCACATCGTCGACACCCCCGTCGATGATGCGTTCAAGCAGTTCACGTGGACCAAGCCCGTGGCGAAGGCCGCACAGGCGCGACGACCTCCTGTCGTTCCCAACAGGGGCGAGCATCCGGCCGGCGGACAAACCGCCGGTCGGTTGTGCGGCCTAATCCTCGAGGGTGAGGCCGGCGCGACGGGGCGAGAAGTCTTCGGCGTCCGCCCGCGCGCTGTCGATCTCGGTACGGCTCATCAGGCGTGCCGCCTCGGTGCGCAGCAAGATCGCCTGTTGGCGCAGGCCGTCGACATCGCTCTCGCTCGCCAGCGTGAGCCACATGTAGGCCTTGCCCAAATCTTGCAGGACGCCGTGCCCGCGGATGTGCAGCGATCCGTAGGCGAGCTGGGCGCCGGGATGGCCTTGGTACGCCGCCTTGTGAAACCAGGCGGCGGCGAGCGCGTCATCGCGCGGCGTGCCTTTGCCGTAGAAGTACATAGCGCCGACCATGAACTCCGCGCCCGGGTGTCCGCCGGCGATCAAAGGCCGGAACTCGGCCAGGGCATCCTCATACTTGCCGGAGTCGTAGGCAAGTACGCCAGCATCGTAGTCGGCGTGGGCGACGGGCGCGATGCCCATGCAGAGCGCACCGCACAACGCCACCCAACGCCAGCCCCGGCCCCAGCCCATTGCCCAAGACTAACGCAGTCCCGACGGCTCGGTCGAGGGGCCTGCTGAGCAAGCGGCGGGCATTGTGCCGCAACGGTGCGCCGCGTACTAGCGTTTACGCATGATGAGGCGTCTATTCATCGCGATATGCGCGGGCTTGTGCCTCGCGCTCGCGGGCTGCTATCTGCCGTCCGAGTTCCGCGGCGAGCTCCACATCAGCCGGAGCGGCGACTACCGCTTTGTCTATGAGGGCGACCTCGTCCACGGCGGCCTCTTGCGCCAGCTGGCTAACGCTGAACTCGATGAGGACGAGCAGGCCGAGACCATCGATGCGATCAAGCGCGACCTCGCCCGCGATCCCGCCTTCACCGCGGTCGAGTACCGCGGCAACGCCACATTCACCGTGCGCTACGAGCGCCGCGGCAACTTCTATCGCCACCGCTATTTCACGTTCGTGCGCCACAACAGCCGGGTCGTCTCGCTGGGTTACGTCGAGGAGGAGGAGACAATCACGGTCAAGGGTGGCGCGATCCCAAGCTCGTATCACGAGCAGCTCACCGCGCTCGGCTACCAGGTCAACGGCGAGCTCCGCATCACCACCGACCTCGACGTCAAGGACCACAATGCAACCGAGGTCATCCGCGATGATCAGGGAACCACGTACCTTTGGATCTTCCGCTCGATCGCCGATCCGCCGGCCCGACTAGTTATGGGCTGAAGCCCCCCCCGGTGCTGAGGCGCTAGGGGCTGAGGCGCGAGGCGATAGCGGGACCGCCGATCTCGCGCACCAGCTTGCGGCGGATCGCGGTGACGAAGTCCTGGTAGTCATCGGCGATCATCAGGAACGAGCCGGGTCCGCCGACCACCGCCTCGCGGTAGTAGCTGTCGAGATCGGGCGCCTCGTTGAGGATGGCGAGGCCATTGATCGTGATGCCGGCGGCGACCACCCGATCGCGCACGCCGGCAGTATCGTCGCCCTGGTGACTGCGGCCGTCGCCCGAGATATCGATGACACTGCGGCGCGCGTTGTAGTCGTTGGCGGCCAGCTCGCGCATGGCGAAACGGAGCGCGAACTCAATCGAGGTCTCGCCAGCGAAGCGCCGGCCCATGGCGGCGATGCGACCGGCGAGCCGCCGGGCATCGGCGGCTGAGCGGAGCCACGTCCAGTCCACGACGCGGGCCTGTCGGCCCGGACAGGACCACTGCACGACCGCGACCGCGATGCCGGCCGGTCCGGTCGCCTCGATCGCCGCAGCCACGCTGGGATGGCGAAAAGCGACGGACAGCCCTTGGACCTGAAGCGCGAACTCCGTGTGATCGACGCTGCCGGAAACATCGACCGCGAGCGCGAGCTCGAGCTCGACGGTCGTGGGCTCGGCCTCCGCACCGATCTCCGCAAGCACAGTAGTGAGCGCCAACGAGACAACGGTCGGGAGACCGGCAACGCGACATCGCGAGAGCAGAGTTGCGGCGCCAAGCCACATGACTCCCCATCCTAGCGTGCCCACCGCTGGTTCGGCGATGCGCGCAAGGCGATGGCGGGGCCGCCGATTTCACGAACGAGCTTGCGGCGGATCGCGGCGATGAAGTCCTGGTAGTCGTCGGCGACCATCAGAAATGCGTCGGGCCCGCCGACCACCCGCTCGCGGTAGTAGCTGTCGAGATCGGGCGTCTCGTTAAGGATGGCGAGCCCGTTGATCGTGATGCCGGCGGCGACCACCAGATCGCGCGTGGCGGCGGTGTCGTCGGCGAGTTGGCTGCGCCCGTCGCCCGAGATATCGATGACGCGGCGGCGGCCGTCATATTGGTTCGAGGCCAACGCGTACATGGCAAAGCGGAAGGCGAACTCGATCGAGGTCGTGCCGGTGCGAGACCGCCGGCCCATAGCGGCGATGCGATCGGCGAGTCGCCGGGCATCGGCGGCTGAGCCGAGGCGCGTCTAGTCGACCATGAGCGCCTGCCGGGTGGGGCCGGCCCACTGCACCACCGCGACGGCGATGCCAGCGGGCCCTGCCGCTTTGATCGCGGCGATGACACTGGGGTGGCGGAAAGCGCCAGCCAGCCCTTGGACCTGTAGCGCGAATTCCGCTTGATCGACGCTGCCCGAGACATCGATGGCGAGCGCGAGCTCGAGCTCGACCGGCGTGCGCTCAGCCGCGGCACCGATCTCGGCGAACGCGAGGATAACCGCGATGGCGAGCGGATTGCGAGAGGAGAGTTGCGGCGCCAAGCCACATGACTACCCATCCTAACGCGCCGCACCTCCCGGGCGAGCGAAGCGGGGCGAGGGTGCCGTCAGCCGGGACGGGGCGCCGTCGGGGACCGGAGCCAGCGCGAGGCGCCGGCCAACAGGCTGCGGGCAAACAGATAGAGTGCACCACCGGCCATGATCCCGGCGGCGTTGCTCGTGACATCGGTCATTTGAGTCTCGCGGGTGACAACGAAGTTCTGGACAACCTCCACCACCAGCGCAAAGAGGACCAGCGCGGCCAACGCCGGTACCACGTGTCGCATGTGCGGGAAGCCGGTAAGCGCCAACACCGTTAGGATCGCGAACGCGAAAAAATGCGCGAACTTGTCGGTGGGCGCAAGCGCGAGGATCGGTACGGGGAAGGGTACTTTGATCCTCAGCGCCGGGGTGTCCCGCTCAGACGGACGTTGTGTCTCGGCGGCCTCGGTCGGTGCCTGGTCCTCCTCGTCGTCACCGGCTAGACGGTCAGCCACTCCGGTCGTTTCGACGCCAAATTGCAGCCATAGCGCTGCCACTTCGCTTTTCACATCCTTGACGGCGTTCGAGAGGTGCGGCTGAGGGACAATGGCACCAAGCAGTATTGCCAACCCGCACGCCACCGTCAGCAACCGTCCTAGAGATCGCCACCGGCGCCTGAGCAGAAGGCCGACTACCCATGCGGCGGTCGCCACCCACAGGATCCCGAGAACGAGGCGGAGAGTCCGAAACGGTGCCCGCTCCTCCACGGTCTCGAGGCGGAATCCACGGACCTGCATCTCACCGCTTTCGGCGCCCATGTAGGCGACGAGCATGTGCTTGCCGGCGGCGTCCGCGGCGGGGATGACGCCCTGGTAACGCTGCCACTCGGATGTTCCCTCAAGACGCGCGATCTCATGGGGCCAGTGGCGCAGGCGCTCGCCGTCAGGTCCGAGGCTCCACAATAGGAGATAGGCTCTCTGCCAAGCCAGCCGGCCCGGCTCAACCTCCTGCACGGCGATATCGGCACCGACCCGGAGGTAACCGGTGGCGGCCTCGGGCACGTACCTCGCTACGAAGGGGATGCGAACACCCTCAGCGGGCGCTAGCAACGCCGCCCGTGGTGTGCCTTCAACGAGTGATGCGCCGGCGCCGAATCACTCGGCTACGCCCTCTGCAAAGTCGAGGTTGGGGAGGTCGACCTCGCTGACCGCCTTGAAGCGGAGGTCGCTGCGATACACCAGAAGGGTGGCGGCGCTGAGGAGGATGACAAGGACGACAAGGACGACGGTAAGGCCCACGCGATAGCGCTTGTCGGCGCCGCCGCCTCGTACCGTTCCTTCGTACGATGTCGTCTGCAACACGAAAACTGTGACTCGCCGGTCCAGACCGCCCGGATCACCGGCCTTGCCGACCACCTTCTGCCGGAGCGTCGCTCGGCGGCAACCTATCACGGAAACGGCCCGGCGCGGCAAGAGGGTGTCGGAGGGGGGCGAAGGTCGCCCAAACCGGCCGCGCATTGTGACAGTGGTCACAGCCGGTCGACGATTCGGTTGTCTGTGTCCGCATCCGTCCTAAATACTCGGGTCGGCGAGGCATCCACAGCCCATGCTTCGGTAACCGCCCTGGAGAGAAGGCGGTCAATACGGAGCGTCGAGGAGCGTGTGACGATGCAGGAGCTGACGCCGCGCCGCGAATCCAACAACGATTACCAACACGAAGGTGCTGAGGTCGCGGCACGCGGGGCGCCGGGTGAGCCGATCGGGTTCGTCGACACCACGACCGGCGCGGTCACGATCCTTCGAGCACACGGTGTGTCCGAGACGGCGAGCCCTGGCACCGCCGTATTCCAGGGCGATGTGATTGCGACCGGGGCGGCATCGAGCTTGAGCGTGACGTTTATCGATTCGTCCACCTTCGCCATGGGTGGCGATGGGCGGATGGTAATCGATGAGCTGATGTTCGATCCCGATGGCGACGACGGCAGCGCTCTGTTCACCATGATCGAGGGCGTGTTCTCCTTCGTCGGTGGCGAGATCGCGAAATTCGGGCCCGAGGCGATGGTGGTGCGATCATCGACGGTGACGATCGGGGTCCGCGGCACCGAGGTCGCGGTGCGCGCCGACGGCGAGAGCGGGCAGACCATCGTGACACTGCTGGCCGAAGACGACGGCGGCGTCGGCGAGGTGATCGTGCTCACGGCAGTCGGCAGCCAAGTGCTCAACATCGCCAATCAAACGACCTCCGTTGCCGCGGCTCACCTCGAGCCGAGCGTGCCGATCATCCTGCGGGCCGACGAGATCGAGGAGCTCTACGGCGTCGGGCTGTATGCCCTGAGCCGCCAGGACCTCTCTGCGCTCGATGCGCCGATCGACCGCATTACCCCGAGCACCCCGTCGATCGATAGCGGCGTCGCGCGGGCAGACGCAGATGCTACCGATGGTGAGGTCGCGGCGGTCTCCTCCGAGGGCTCGGGCGAGGCATCCGCCGAGCTGGTTGCGACCGTCGTCGGTGCCAACGCGAGTAAAGAGCCGACCGAGAGCGTCGCCTCAACAGACCCGATGGCTGGGGCGGAGGAGACGGGCCTGTCCGCGCCGAGCGACGGCGCGCCTGAGCCGATAGTGCTCGAACGGCGGAGCGTGCACGAGGTCGCGGACGAGGCCGATCCGCAGCGGGCGTACGGCGCGGAGCCGCTGTCGGGACGATGGCAAAGCGCCGAGGCCACCCGCATCGAGCCGGCCGATACGTCGGAGCAGGAATTCGATGGGGTCGAGTCGGCAGAGCCGATCGCCCTGGTCTCCAAGGCGGAGCTGGTCGGTTTTGCCGCGGACCACGCCTGGTCGGCGGAGGCACCGATCAAGTGGCTAGCCGCTAAGTCGGACCTGGACCCAACCGAGATCGCGTGGCGGCTGTGGAACGAGGCCGTCGACCCGGGCTACGCGAGCGTCGATGACGGCACCGATGAGACCTCGGCGGTCACCATGGACGTCGCGATCGGCTGATCCGTCGAGACGCGGTCTATCGGGCGGCTCCTCCAGTGATGGGGTCGGCGCGGGGCCCGTTGGTTATAGGGCCGGAAGGTCCTTGGCGAACCGCTCGAGGCAGGCCAGCCCGAAGCTGCTCGGCGCGATGTGCGGCAGGCGGTCGTGCACCTCGCCAAGACCCAGCCGACGCGCGGTCAGCCGCTTGCCATAGCACAGCAGGTGCTCGATCGACTGCATCAGGAAGACGATCAGCGGCAGGATGCTGCGGTCCAGTCGCTCGGCCGCGTCTTCATCCTCGGACCGGCCCGTGCGCATGAGGTCGAAGACCCGCGCCTGGACATCCAGCGCATCGAGCGCCGGGATCATGCCGACGCAGCCGGCGCGCAGGTTGTCGGTGAGCTCGAGACCCGCGCGTCCGTTGAAGATACGAAACGCGCCGTCAACCTCCTCGATCAACCGGCTTACCTCGATGGCCGGCGATTCGGCCTTGAGCAAACTGGCCAATGCCGATGTATGCAGGCGCATTCTGGATGGCCACCGGCACCACGGCCTGGTCGGCAACGGCCCCGAAGAAGCGCAAATACTCGGTCTCGGGCACCCCACGCACCGGCGGCGGCTGCAGGATCACCCAGCCGGCGCCGAGGTCGGCGGCCGCCTTGACGAACGCGATCTGCGCGGGAGCGTTCGCCTCGGCAACGGTGACCGCAAGCGGGAGCCGTCCATCGAGTGCCTCCGCCGTCCACTCGAGCAGCGTGCGACGCTCGATCGGCGTCAGCTTGTTGACCTCGCTGGCCAGGCCAAGGACTGCAATACCGTGAGCGCCATGGCGGATGGCCGCCTCGACCTGGCGCTCGACGGCACCGCGGTCGAGCTCGCCGTCGCGGCCGAAGAAGGCGTAGAGCATCGGGTAGATGCCGGCGAAGGCGTTGTCCGTCGGCACCCCTCACACCCTTTCGACGGTGGCGCGGGTCTCCTCGACCCCGTTAGGCGTTTCCTCGCGGGGCTCCTCCGGGGCCTCATCCGGCGGTGCGGTGCGCTTGCGCCGGATGATGATGTCGCCATCTTCATTCATCTCCGGTGCCTCATACTGGGGGATCCTGTCGATGAAGAGCTCGAGCGCGCGCATCAATTGCTCCATCCCTTCTCGCGCCTGGTCACTGAGATCATCGTCCTGCGCGGAACTCGGCGCTGCCCCTAGCCAGAGAAGGGCAGCCAGTATCGCGAGCGTTTGCCTGATCGACCGCATGGAGCACCTCTAGGGCGCGGCACATTGCCCGGGATCCGTTGCCTATTTCTACACGAGACACGAAGGCGAAACGACCATTCCGGCAGAGCAGGATCAGGCGTGGGAAAAAACCGTTGCGCCCCGCCTACAAGCCTGCCTACACCTTTGGCCCTAGCGAATGGTAGGACGCGGCCGCACGGCCGATGGGGAGGAGGCGTCGATGGGCAAGCTCGACAATCGCGTGGCTGTGGTAACGGGCGGCGTTCAGGGCATCGGCCATGGCATCGCCGCGTTGTTCGCGGATGAAGGCGCGGCGGTAGCAGTCATCGACCTCGATGAGCAACGCTGCCGCGAGATTGCGGACGAGCTCGGCGGCGGGGGTGGCCGGGCGTTCGGCACTAGCGCCGACGTCGGCGATGAGGCTGAGGTGCGGGCCGCTTTCGAAGCGATCACATCAGCCCTCGGCGCGGTCGATATCCTGGTCAACAACGCCGGTATCGGCGCCGTCGTTCCCTTCGCGGAGATGACGGCGGAAGCGTGGGACGAGATGATGCGCGTCAACCTCCGCAGCATGTTCCTCTGCACGCGCGCGGTACTGCCGGCGATGCGGGCCAAAGGGTGGGGGCGGATCATCAACGTCGCCTCGCAGGTGGCGCATCGCGGCGCGCCGGGACTTTCGCACTACGCGGCATCCAAGGCCGGCGTCCTCGGCTTTACTCGCTCGCTCGCCCGCGAGGTGGCTCGGGAGGGCATCACGGTGAATGCGCTCGCCCCGGCCAGTGTGGATACGCCGATGAACCGCGCCGTGCCGGCGGCATGGTTCGACACGTACTTCGAGGCCCAGCCGCTCGGCCGGTTTGCCCGGGTCGACGAGGTGGCGCCGACCGCGCTCCTCCTCGCCTCGGACGAAGGGTCGTACTATATCGGGGCGTCTATGAACATGAACGGCGGCGATGTCATGATCTAGCCGAAGGCCGATGCGATGACCCACCGACCTGCTTCCCCCGCGCTCGCCCGTTTCACGGTGCTCGACCTGACCCGGGCGCGCGCCGGACCGACGGCGGCGCGCCAGCTGGCCGACTGGGGGGCCAACGTGATCAAGGTCGAGCAACGGCCGAGCGGGGGCGAAGGCGATACCACCGGCGGCGACCGCCATGATTCGGATTTCCAGAATCTGCATCGCAATAAGCGCAGCATCGTCTTGGACCTCAAGCAGCCGGATGGGCTCGCGGTGTTCAAACGCCTGGCGGAGGGCGCCGACGTCGTGGTCGAGAACTTTCGCCCGGAGGTGAAGCGCCGCCTCGGCATCGACTACGAGGCACTGAGCGCGATCAATCCGCGCGTGGTCTATGCCAGCATCTCCGGGTTCGGCCAGTCTGGGCCTTACCGTGACCGCCCCGGCTTCGATCAAATCGCCCAAGGCATGGGCGGTTTGATGTCGATCACGGGGTTGCCGGGGCAGGGCCCGGTCCGGGTCGGCGTACCGATCTCGGACCTGGCGGCCGGCCTCCTGTGCGCGAGCGGCATTCTGACCGCGCTGTTGGAACGGGAGGTCTCGGGCAAGGGTCAGTGGCTGCACACCTCGCTGCTGGAGGCGCAGATCTTCATGCTCGATTTTCAGGCTGCGCGTTTTCTCGTCGACGGCGAGGTTCCGGAGCAGGCCGGCAACGATCACCCGACCCGCATTCCGATGGGCGTTTTCGAGACCGCGGATGGCCACATCAACATCGGCGCCTCGGGCGAGACCATCTGGCGCCGGCTATGCGAAGCGATCGGCGCCGAGGAGCTGCTCATCGATCCGCACTACGCCGATGCGGCATCCCGCTCGCGCAACCGCGCGGCGCTCAACACCGAGATCAATCGCCGGCTCGGCAGCGCCGACAGCGCGACGTGGATCCAACGGCTCAACGAGGCGGGGGTGCCGTGCGGCCCCATCAACCGGATCGACCAGGTCTTCGCCGATCCACAGGTGCGCCACCTTGGCATCGCACGCGGGGTCGATTCGCCGGCTCTTGGGCCGATCAATCTCGTCGGTCAGGCGGTCACGCTCAACCGCACACCCGCCGAGCTGGCGGCGCCCTCGCCGGAATGCGGCGAACACAGCGACGAGATACTTGCCGAGTTTGGTTACACCGCCTCGGATATCACGGACCTCCGCGCACGCAGCGTCATCTGAGTAATGCGCCGTCTGATCCGCACTCCATTTGATCGGCACTGTAGGGAGAAACGCGCATGACCGGCACCGAGACCATGCTGGCCGACAAGGCGGGAGCGATCGGCCGGATGACCTTCAATAACCCGGCGCGGCACAACGCCGTCTCGGTCGCCATGTGGCAGGCGGCGGTGCGGATTCTTCAGGACTTCCTTGGCGATCCGGCGATCCGAGTCATCGTCATCACCGGGGCCGGCGGGAAAGCTTTTGTCTCGGGCGCCGATATTTCCGAGTTTGAGAAAACCCGATCCTCGCGCGCGGCGATCGATGAGTACGAGGCGCTGACTGCGAGCGTGTTCGAAGCCTTGTCGGGGGCGCCGATTCCGACCATCGCGATGATAGATGGCTACTGCATCGGTGGCGGACTTGCACTGGCGCTGTGCTGCGATCTTCGTATCTGCTCAGAGCCTTCCGTGTTCGGCCTACCGGCGGCCCGCCTTGGGCTCGGCTACCCCTTTGCCGGGCTGCGCCGGCTGGTCGACGCCGTCGGCCCGGCCTTTGCCAAGGAGATCGCGTTCACCGCTCGCCGGTTCGATGCCTACGAAGCGCTGCGCATCGGCTTGGCCAATCGCGTGGTCGCGCCGGCCGTGCTCGAGGAGACCGTGGCGGAGTGCGCGGAGTCGATCGCCATCAATGCGCCGCTGACCGTGCGGGCGATGAAGCAAGTGATCGGTGAGATCCTGAAAGATGCGCGGGACCGCGATCTGGCAGCGGGCGAACGGCTGGTAAAGCAATGCTTCGACAGCGAGGACTATGTGGAGGGCCGCCGTGCGTTCATGGAGAAGCGAACCCCAGTCTTCACCGGCCGCTAGGCTGCGCGCACCCTCACCCTCACCCTCACCCTCCTGCTCGCGCCGCTCACAGGTCCCTGCCTCTCCCGCCCTGCGGGAGAGGCATATTCGGCCTCTCTCATGCACCGGCATGCGCGGGGGATGGTGAGGGCCCCGCTAGCCTGTTTGTGGTCGCCTGGCCGCAGGCTAACCGGCGTGCGAGACTGCACCGTCCCGTGTTTTCGTAAGTTGCTTGCCGTGTTTGATACACCAGGTCGCTTCGGACGATTTCTCTCGGCGCTTTTGTTCTGTTGTCTGGTCAGCGTGGCGGGCCGGGCAGACAGCGCCGATGAGGCCGCTGCTGGCGACGACGCCGCGCCGACGGCATCAGAGGACCGGCACGCCGGCTACTACTACCCCGAGCCGGCCTCTATTGAGCCGGAATGCTGTTGGATCCAGATGCGGCGCTGGCCATCAGCTGGCGCTATCTGCCGAGGCTGGCGCCGTGGCTGATAAGGTTCCTGCGGGCGAGCACCACCGCCGAAGTGGAGCGCATTTGCGCGGCCCTGGCCGGCCTGATGCACGGTGCCCTCAACGCCTATGGGTCCCTGCTCGAGCTCGCCGGTGCGGGCGATCTCCTGCAACGGCGCGGACTCCTATACGTCTACGAAAGCGATCATTCGTTCGTTCGCGCGCGAGCCGAGATGGAGCTCAAGCGACGCTTCGGGGTCGAGGCCGAGACCGTCAGCCCCGACGAGATCCGTCAGCTCGTACCCGATCTTGCGCCGATCTTCACCGGCGGCGCCTTCTATGCCGCGTGCGCTCACGTGGTCGACCCCTACCGGCTAGTCCAGGTCCTGGCCGAGACGCTCAGGCGAGGTGGCGGGACGGTGCTGTGCGAGGATGCCGTCGGCTTCGATTCGAACGATCATGGTGCACGCGCCGTGCGCACGGCGGTTGCCACTCATCTCGCCGAGGCCGTCGTGGTCGCGGCCGGGGCATGGTCGAAGTCACTCGCCCGCGAGCTCGGGCTCCGCGTGCCTCTCGATACAGAGCGTGGCTACAACGTCACGGTCGCCGATCCCGGGATTGAGCCACGCCTGCCCGTGGTTTCGGGCGACTACCGGTTTGGCGTCACACCGATGCAGGACGGCGTGCGGCTCGGCGGGACGGTCGAACTCGCCGGCCTCGAGGCGCCCCCCGACCCGTCGCGGCACGCCCTTCTGATGAAGCACGCAAAGCGGCTCTATCCCAGGCTCGATGTCTCGCGGCGGACCGAGTGGATGGGGTTCCGCCCCTCGATACCCGATTCTCTCCCGGTGATCGGGGTCTCGCCGCGGCACCACAATGCCTTCCTCGCCTTCGGGCACGGCCATATGGGGCTCACGACGGCAGCGGCGACCGGCCGGGCAATCGCCGATCTTGCCGCTGGCCGCCCGACCGCCTTCGACCTCGCCCCTTTCCGCCCCGACCGGTTCTGACTCCCTCAAGGCTCGCCACGGCTTTGTCAGACTAACTGGCGCGAGCCGGCGATCAGAGACGGTCACGACTCTCACGCGGCGAGATGACGCCACTCGGCCAGGGCGGCGGAGCGGTTGTGCTTGAAGGTGTCACGGCGGTTGAGATGGCGGTCCTGGTTGAATTGAGACCTATATCGCCCGTGCCGACACCCTGCCCGACGATTTGCGGCGGCGGCGGATCGGCTTCGTGACGGCGCTGACCGCGGAACTCCTCCAGAAGCCCTATCCGCCCGACTACGCCATGTTCGCGAAAGGCGAAGACGCCGAGAAGCTGATCATCATCTCGGTACAAAGCGGGCGGTACGATACGCTCTATCGGGCACAGGCACTGCTCGCGACGTTGAGCGCCGCTGCGCGCATGACATCGCTCTTCCGCGATCTCAAGGTCGACGATTACTTCACGTTCTTCGATCTGGCCAAGATGCTGGGGTTCCGCCAGATCACCGTCAGTGACGGGGACCGGTTCGCCCATCGCGTCTACCTCCGCTGAGCGATACGAGCGAAGCGCCGGCCTGCACCAAATGTCTGCCGCGCGTCAGCCGCCCAGCGCCGCCTGATCAGCGTCGGTGGCCGCTGCTTCCGCCCCTTTTTCACGACCGTGATCGAAGTAGCCGCGCTGAAGGAACAGCGTGGTCTGGCGGATCACCTCGGGATCGGCGCACATCCAGGTGTGGCTGGCCGGCACCGTCACGAAGTCGGCCATCCCCTTGAGCTTCGTCCGCTCCACCTCGATCGTTCCGTCATGGGGCACATCGGCGCCGAAGACAGCGCTGAAATAGGCAGTCGGGTTCAACAGATGGAAACGCTGGGTACCGGCGATGATGCCGATCTCGGTGTCGGGCACCCCGTAGGCGGAAACGCGACGACCGTCGCTGGCGAGGTCGCGAACCGGCCTCCCGTAGAGGCGCTCGGCCAGGCCGAGGAAACCGATGCGGTCGATGAGGCCGACGCCGCGATTGGGCGGCGCGATCATAACGATACGGGCGAGCGGGAAGCTCGAGCGCCGCTGTAACGCACCGCGGATCAAAATGCCGCCAAGCGAATGACCGACCAGGTGAACTGGTTGGGTCGCCGTCAGCTGATCGAGATAGCGGCGAAACCGTGCGATCAACTCACCCAAGGGGAGGGCGCGCGGGTAGTCCCAGGTCCGCGTGGCAAAACCGTGATCGCGGAGCGCCTGTTCAAGCCGACGCATGCTACGACCGCGCCGGCCGAGGCCGTGGACGAGGATGACCAGCGCCTTGCCCGACGCGGCGATGGGCGCCGCCTCAGCCGGCGGCATCGGGTCTGGATCCACCATCCAGGAAATGCGCAATCGAGTTCGCGTAGTAGCGGAGGAGGGGGGTCTCGCTCGGCTCAGCGCGGTACAGCCCGGCGTCTTCGCGCACGAGGTGGCGGAGCGTCAGCATGCGCAAGCCAACCGAGACCGCGTAATCGCGGTCGCCGCGCGGCACGTAGACCTTGGCGCCGACCGCCTCAAGGCGACCGATGAGCGTGTGCACCGTCGACTTCAGCTCGAGCTCGCTTATCGCCTGGTCGCCGCGGTCGAGAAACACTGTCGATACCAGCGAGACCGGCAGCACCGGGATCACGCGCGCGACCTCAGCCATCAGGCGGTCCGCCAGCGCCTCGGTAGCGGCGAACCGTGCATCCCTGTCGAACGTGCGGAAATCGATCTTGTTGGCCTGCACATATTCGCGCATCGACAACGGGTGGCCGAAGTTTACACAGGCATAGCCAAAGCGATACCAACGCCCGGTGGCCATGAGGCGGACGTTGCATAGGACGAACCGCAACGTCGTGACGAGCGCGAAGCTGGCGCCACGGCGTTTGTGCTCGGGGTCGAGCCGGCGTGTCAGGTTGCGATCCTCGAGCACGCGGTCGTAGTTGAGGCCGACCGGCACGAACACGAGGTCGCGCGCGGCGTCAGGATCGAAGTCGGCGACCATGTACGCGAGCAAGCCGAGCTTGGGCGGCCGCACGCGGCCATCGCGGCTCAACCCACCCTCCGGGTAGACCGCCTGCACCACGCCGCCGGCCGTCGCCATCTGGACGTAGCGGGCGAGCACCAGGCGGTACAGCCCATCGCCGGAGCTGCGCCGCACGAAATAGGCGCCGAGGGTGCGGATCAGCGTCTGTAGCGGCCAGATCCGCGCCCATTCGCCGACCGCATAGCTCAGCGCCGTGCGCGTCGCGGCGAGGTAGGCGACGAGCACGTAGTCCATGTTGCTGCGGTGGTTCATCACGAACACGACCGAGGCATTGGCATCGATCCCCGCCAAGGCCGAGTCATCGGCGTATCCAAGCCGCACGCGGTACAAGAACTCGGCCCAACGGCGCGCCAACCGGTAGCCGACACGGAAGTAGGCGTAGGCGTTGAAGGCTGGCACGATCTCGCGCGCATACCGCTCGACGCTCGCCATCACGACCTGGCGGGGAACATCGCCCGATGCCGCGGTTTCGCCGGCTGCCTCGACGATGGCGGGGTCGTAGAGCAAGCGATCGATCAAAACGCGGCGCTTGGTGAGATTGAAGGCCGGTATCTCGAGCTCAAGCCGGGTATTGAGCTCGTCGATCACATGGGCCATGCGCCGGCGCACGAACCAACGCACGCTGGGGACGAGAAACCGGTCGAGCGCCGCCCATGCGGCGAGAAACGCGATTAACGCGAGCAGCCACAGCGGCAATGTGACGGTCGTTGTCATTGTCGAGAACAAACTGAATTGACCGCTTCAGTTGTGGTTGTTGGGCCAGTGGATAAGGGGTCGGGCGCGGAGCGGCCGTCCCCTTATCCACTGGCCGGTCGCGTCGAAGCGGATCACGCGGCCTGTCTGTGGCTTGTGTTGATGGGCGATCCGTCGGCCTGGTATCGGGCCAGGCAGCGCGGCCCATGGAAGACGGCGAGGGTGCGGTCGGGGTATTCGTGGACCCGGACCCTTGCCTTGACGTAGTGGCGGCGATGGCGGTCGGGCGGGATCGCCAGCACCAGGCGTTTGTAGCGCACGGTGTTGTCGTTGGAGACGGTGCGCTCCTGCTGCACGCAGAGGATGTCGTCGAGGGTACCGGCGAAGGGCACGAAGGCGGTGCCCTCGGCTTCCGGCGGCACCGCGAAGCGGGCGTTGTGGCCTGGCAGGTAGAGCTCCTTGAGGAAGCGGTTGGCCTGGGCCATGTCGGTGATGCCGGCGAGCCTGAGCTCCTGGGGCAGGCGCTTCTGCAGGGTGGCGAACATGCGTTCCGAGCGCCCCCTTGCCTCGGGCGAGTAGGCCGGGATCAGCTCGATGCCGAGCTGGGCCAGGGCGCGGCCGAACTGGGTCGGATTGTCCTTGTCGACCGTGCCGCCGGCCTCAGGGGTGTGCCAGTAGTGGCCGGCGCGGTCGGCATAGAGCGAGCAGAACAGCCCCTTGGCCCGGATCGCCTCGGACACCCCCTGAAAGCTCGACATCGTGCCCTCTTCGGCGACGAAGAAGGCCGAGTAGATCTCACTGGTGGTGTCGTCCATGGTGACGATCAGGTCCCACCACTGATCGGGGACCCACGCGTGGCTTGAGCCGTCTTGATGCAGCATCATGCCGGGCAGCGCGCGGCGCGGCCGCTTGCGCCGGTGCGCCCCGCGCCTGGGCGCCGCCCGTCTTCGCCCATGGGCCTGCAAGCTCAGCCGCACCCAGTTGTAGCTGCGCTTGAAGGCATAGTCCGCGACCAGCTTCTCGTGGAAGTGCTTGGCGGTGAAGTCCCAGTAGCGGGTGTCGAACAGCGCCAACAGCGCCGTCACCTCGTCGACCGCCGCGCGCCGCGCCGAGACCCGGCCCAGACGGCGATCGTAGAGCCCTTCCGCGCCGTCCGCCTCATAGCGGTCGCGCCAGCGCCGGAAGGTGCGCTCTGAAACGCCGAGAACCTCCGCCGCCTCGGCTTGGCTCAAGCAACCCCGATGGGTGCGGCCGTAAACCTCCTCGAACTTCATCAATCTCAGTCCCTGCAACTGCTCTGTCCGGCGCATCCAAACCCTCCATAGCCTGGAGAGCTTCTAAATCCGGACAGATCGTCTGGTACATAAACCGGACATATCGTGTGTTAGTGACATGACGGTCGTTGTCATGGGTCGGATGCCTCACCCCATGATACGATATGCGCTCGTCATCCGAGGAGACGCGCCGTGCCCTATCGCGGGGACGTGAGGCCGCAGCAAGCCTGGACCATGCTGGGCGAGGACCACGACGCAGTGCTGGTCGATGTGCGGACGCGGGCGGAATGGACGTTCGTCGGGGTGCCCGACCTCACCGCGCTGGGCAAGACGCCGCTGTTCGTCGAGTGGCAAACCCTTGGCGATCCTAGCCCTAACCCAGAGTTCGTTGCAGCGCTCGAAAGCCAGGGCGTAACGCCTGAGCGCACGTTGTTGTTCTTGTGTCGGAGCGGCGGCCGGTCTGCTGCCGCAGCGAACGAGCTGACGGGCCGGGGTTATGCCCATTGCTATAATGTCGTCACCGGGTTCGAGGGCGACCTCGATACGGCAAGCCACCGCGGCATGCAAGTCGGCTGGAAGGCGGACGGCTTGCCGTGGAGGCAGAGCTGAGGTGACCGCGTCGCGGGGCGCACTGTGATCATGGCGGTCTGTCGCGAGTGCGCCGCCGAGCAGGATGCGGTCGATGCATCGAACTGTGCAGCCTGTGGCGCGGCGCGACTCGTCTGCCATCCGGAGCTCGGCGCGCTCGCCATCGCCCACCTCGACTGCGACGCCTTCTACGCCACTATCGAGAAGCGTGACGATCCGAGCCTGCGCGACCAGCCGGTGGTGGTCGGCGGCCGCAAACGAGGCGTCGTCATGGCGGCTTGCTACATCGCGCGCCGCTACGGCATCCACTCGGCAATGCCGATGTTCCAAGCACTTGAGCGCTGTCCGCATGCAGCGGTAGTGCGGCCCGACATGGAGAAGTACGTCGCTGTAGGCCGCGAGGTGCGAGAGATGATGCTCGCGGTCACACCGCTGGTCGAGCCGCTGTCGGTCGACGAGGCGTTCCTCGATTTGTCGGGCACCGCGGAGCTGCACCGGACGAGCCCGGCCGCATCTCTCGCCGCCCTGGTTCGCCGCATCGAGCGTGAGCTTGACATCACCGTCTCGGTCGGCCTGAGCTACAACAAGTTCCTCGCCAAGCTGCTGTCGGACCTCGACAAGCCGCGCGGCTTCGCCGTCGTCGGCCGAGCAGATGCCCAGGACTTCCTGGCTGATAAACCGGTGCGGTTGATCTGGGGCGTTGGCAAGGTGTTCGAGCAACGTCTGCTTGGCGACGGCATCCAGACAATCGGTGCGCTGCGGCAGCACTCGGAACGGGAGCTGGTGGCGCGCTATGGTCGCATCGGCCGGCGCCTGTCGCGGTTCGCGGCGGGTCGCGATGAGCGCGCGGTGTCGACCTCACGGTCCGCCAAGAGCGTCTCGGCGGAAACCACGTTCGGCGAGGACATCGCCGATGTCGGCGAGCTCAAATCGCGGCTGCGGGCGCTGTGCGACCGGGTGGCGCGGCGCCTGCGCCGAAGCGAGCTCGCGGCGCACGGCGTGACGCTCAAGCTCAAGACGAGCAACTTCAAGATCATGACCCGCAGCCGCCGGCTCACCAAGCCGACCCAGCGGGGCGAGGTGCTGTACCGAACGGCCGTCCCGCTGCTAGAGCGCGAGGCGCGTGGCGAGCGCTACCGGTTGATCGGGATCGGCGGCCACGCGCTGATGCCGGCCGATATCGCCGATCCGCCGGACCTGTTCGACGAGGACGGGGCGAAGGGCCTCAAACTCGAGGGCTCGCTCGATGCATTGCGCTATCGTTTCGGTGACGACGCGGTGCGGCGCGGCGCGGCGCCACCGCCCCGTCCGGGCCGGCCGGAGGTCTAATGCCGCAGTGGCTGGGCTGGGTCGATAGTGCCATGATGATGGCGGACCCATAATAGCTCGTCGTCGGAGGGAGAAGCCCAGTGTCGGATGTCCTCTCGAACTCACGAATCCTCGCTGCCTATCGCGAGCGGACCAAGGGATCTGCCGCGCTCGCGGCCGAGGCCCGATCGACGTTCCCCAGCGGAATCACCCACGATAGCCGCTACCTCGAGCCTTACGGCGTGTACGTCGCCAGGGCTGCCGGACCGCGCAAATGGGACGTCGATGGCAATGAGTACGTGGACTACTTCGGCGGTCACGGCGCGTTGATGCTGGGCCACAACCCACCCGAGGTATGGCCCGCGGTGCATGCGGCGCTGGACGAAGGAACGCACTTTGGTTCTAACCACACCCGCGAGATCCGCTGGGCGCAACTCGTGCAGGAGTTGATCCCGAGCGCCGAGCAGGTGCGTTTCACGGCCTCGGGCACCGAGGCGACGCACATGGCGCTGCGGCTTGCTCGCGCGTTCACGGGCCGCGGCAAGATCGCCCGCTTTCGGACGAGCTTCCACGGCTGGCACGACCACATGACCTCAGGCTTTAGCTCGCATTTCGACGGCACCGCGACCGCCGGCGTGCTGCCGCAGGTGGCGGAGCAGGTCGTGCTATTGCCGCCTGGCGACCTGGCAGCGGCGGAAGCAGCGCTCGCGGCCGAGGAGGATATCGCTGCGGTTATCCTCGAGCCAACCGGCTCGTTGTTCGGCAAGGTGCCGGTTTCGCCAGAGTTCGTTGCGGGCGTGCGCGAGCTCACCACGCGCCACGGGGTGCTGCTGATCTTCGACGAGGTGGTGTCCGGCTTTCGGGTCTCGTCAGGTGGCTTTCAGAGGCACGCCGGCATCACCCCGGATCTGACGACGGTCGCGAAGATACTCGCCGGGGGGCTGCCGGGCGGTGCGGTGGTCGGCCGCAAGGAGATCCTCGCCGCCCTCGATTTCGCGGCGGAGCGGCGCGGCGGACGCGAGAAAATTCAGCACCAGGGCACGTTCAACGCCAATCCGGTTTCCGCCGCTGCGGGCATCGCGACGCTGGAGATCATCGCCTCGACCGATGCCTGTGCGCGAGCGAACGACTACGGTACGGAACTGCGCGACCAGCTCAATGCGGTCCTGAAGGAGGAGAGCGTCGCGTGGGCGGCCTACGGCGAATTCTCAGGATTCCACCTGTTCACCAATCCGCGCAAGCGGGCGATCGTGCCGGACCAGTTTGCGCCTTTGGACATTCCTTACGAGGAGTTCATCGAGAAACAGGGTGATGTCGTCCACAAGCTGCGCCTGGCGATGCTGCTGAACGGCGTCGACTTCAATGGCAACCCCGGCGGCGTGATCTCAGCGGCCCATGGCGCGGCCGAGCTCACCGAGACGGTCGATGCGTTCCGCGAGGCCGTGCGCTTATTGAAACGCGAGGATGTGATCTAGACACATTCTGGCGCTCGGGGTTCCTGTATCCTCGGCTGATGAGGGCGGAAGAACCCTCGCGAACTGAACTCCGGAGATCAGTTGTCCCTTGGGGTCGGCGGCCAGGGAGGACGCCGACCCATATTCTCTCTGAATACGCGCAAGGTGCGTCCGCGCAGCGGCTAGGGGAGGCCGCCTCATGTATCGGCAAGGACACGTGATAGGTGAGGGCGGCCGCCTTTGCCGGTTAGCTCGAAGCATCGTCGCACTCGGCCTGTCCTCGCTGCTGGTCGCCGCTTGTATTCAGGGGGAGACGACGGTGCGCGTCGGGAGTGACGGCGGCGGTGTCATCATCGATCGGTTCTTGGTGAGCCACGACCTTATCGAGATGTTCGGCTTCATGATGCCGGAGGGCGAGGCTTTCGACCTCTACGATGAGGCCCAGTTGCGGGAGCAGGCCGGGCAATACGGCGTGGGCGTTAGCTTGCTGGCTTCGCATCGCGTCGAGAATGGGTTCGGCAGCGGCTATGAGGCGCGTTACGGCTTCGCAGACATCGAGGCGTTGGCCATATCTCCGGACCCCGGCCGGAACATGCCGGACGATGGCATGGAGCCGGAGGCCGAAGGCGACCCGGACGCCCCCGTCACCTTCACCCTGAGACAGACCGAGCCTGCCGAGTTGGTGATCCACTGGCCGGTTGACGACGACATGACCGAGTCCGGCGAGGAAGCCGAGACCACGCCGTCCGGGGAGCCCGACCCCGCGGAGCTCGATATGATCAAGGCGATGATGCAGGGCCTGCGTATCGCGATGTATGTCGAGTTCGCGGGAGAGATCGTCGAGACCAACGCGACGTTCCAACGGGCTCGCGAATCACCCTGGCCGAGATCGTGCTCGACGACATTCTTGGTGATGCTTCGGCTCTCAAGCAGTTTGCGGTGGCCGAGCCGAAGACGCTGGCGGACGTGAAGAAGATGGTCGCGGGATTTCCGGGGCTGGAGCTCGAGGTCGAGCCCGAGGTACGTGTCAGCTTCCGCTGATCTCGCCGCCGCCGCGCGCAGTCGGCTCAGTTAGTCGCGGCGCCTTGCGATAACAATCCCTCGATCAGCGGCGCCATCGCCTCGACGCGCGCCGCCATCGCCTCCATGTCGACAGAGTCGGGATCGCCGAGAACGGTACCCAGCGGCCGCTCATCGAGGCGGACATCGACGAGGAGCTCGGCCCGCGAGAGCCCGCCGCTGTGATCTTCATCGTAGCTGTGGAAGAGGGTATCGAGGCCGATCATCTCGATGACCCAGAGCCCGAGGGCGATCGAGCTTTGCTCGCGGGCGTTGAGGTTATCGTCGTGCCATATCGTCCAATTGGAGAGCGCGGTTTGACGGCCTCTAACTCGCGCAGGCTGAGCTCTCCGCTGCGGACGCAGGCGGCGCTTGGCTGGCGCGAGCAGATCGGGGCGCTGGTGCCGATGAAGCGCTCGAAGGCGGCGACGGCGGCACTCGGGCTCGCGGCCGCCGCAGTGCCCGGCGCGAAGGCAGCGAGAACGAGAGCGGCCCACGCGGGGAGGCGGATCATGCGACGCCGAGCCTCATACCATCACGTCGCCGCCGTTCATGTTGACCGTCGCGCCGATGAAATAGCTGCCTTCATCGGAGGCCAATAGCAGCGCAGCCGCGGCCACCTCGTCGACCCGACCGAAGCGGCCGATCGGCAGCTCAGCGAGCTTGCGCGCGTTCCACTCCTCGTCCTGGCCTTTGAGGAGCGGCGTATCGATGGGTCCCGGCGCCAGCGCGTTCACCGTGATGCCATCGCGGGCCACCTCATAGGCGAGCGAACGGGTGAAGCCGACGACGCCGGCCTTGGCGGCGACATAGTGGGTCATCTGGGGCGCGCCTTTGTGGGCAAGTTGCGATGCCGTGTTGATGATGCGGCCCCAGCCCTTGCGCTTCATGGCCGGCAGCACCAGGCGGGTGCACAGAAACATGCTACGCAGATTGACGCGGATCATCTCGTCCCACGTTTCGATCGGCATGTCGATCAGCTCAACGGTGTTGCCGATACCGGCGTTGTTGACGAGGATCTCGATCTCGCCGAGAGCATCGACGACGGCGGCAAAGCTGCGATCCACCGCCTGCACATCGCCGACATCGCCCGCTGCCCCAACCGCCTCGATGCCATGGTCACGCAGCGCCGTGGCGGTGCTCTCGCACCTAGCGCCATCGCGGTCGACGACGCCGATGTTGGCCCCTTCCTTGGCGAACAGCGTCGCGATCTCAAGGCCGATTCCGCTCGCCGCGCCGGTGATCAACGCGACCTTGCCATCGAGTTTTCCCATCAACCTCTCCCTTGGTCGCGGTTCAGACTACGATACATCACCGTCTGTCGTATCAGCTCGGGAACTTTCGTTCGAGGTCGGCCACCTGTTGACGGGAGAGGTAACGTACAGGTGCACCCTGGAGGAGAAGGAACAGCTTGGCCGTCTCCTCGAGCTCTTCGGTCGCGTAGACCGCGGCATCGAGGCTGGTCCCGGCGACGACGGGGCCGTGGTTGGCAAGGAGCACCGCATGGTGGGCGGAGGCCAGCCCGCGCACGGCCTCGGCGAGGTCCCGATCGCCCGGCGCGTAATAGGGGACGAGCGGCAGCCGCCCCACTCGCATGACGTGATAGGCGGTGATCGGCGGCAACACGTCCGCGGGGTCGATATCGGCAAGGCACGAGACGGCCACGGAGTGGGTCGAGTGGAGGTGGACGACCGCCGTCGCCTGGGGTCGTTTCTCGTACATCGCGAGATGGAGGAAAGACTCCTTGGTTGGCTTGTCGCCGTCGATCAGTCTACCGCCTGAATCGAGCCGCGAGAGCCGCGCCGGATCGAGCCGGCCGAGGCAGGAGTTGGTCGGCGTCATCAGCCAGCCATGTTCGGTCCGTACGCTGATGTTGCCCGAGCTGCCGACGGTGAGCCCACGGTCAAACAACGAGCGGCCATGCTCGCAGATCTGATCGCGCAGGCGGGTCTCGCTCACGGCAGCTCAGCAAATGCCTTGGTGAAGAAGTCCGGCGCGCCGAAGTTGCCCGATTTGAGCGCCAGCGCGAGTGGCGGATCGCCGAGACTCATCGTCCACGGCACGCCCGGGTCGATCTCTGGCCCGATGCGCAAGCCGCGCACGCCGAGGGCACTGACGACCGCGCCGGCGGTCTCGCCACCGGCGACGATGAGGCGGCGGACGCCCGCGTCGACTAAGCCCTCGGCGATCGCCGCCATGGCCTGCTCAACAAGTGTGCCGGCCCGCTCGCGGCCGAGTTCGCCCTGTACACGCTCAACCTCGTCGGGCGGGGCGGTTGAGTAGATTAGCGCCGGTCCGTCGCCGAGGTGGGTACGCGCCCAGTCCAGCGCCTCGCCCACCACGTCCTCGCCGCGGGCCAGGCGCAGCGGGTCGATCGCGAAGCCGGGACGTTCCCGTTGCATGTGGGCGACCTGCTCTTGGGTAGCGGTCGAGCAACTGCCGGCGAGAATGGCGGCGAAGCCGCCGATGGATGGCAGCGCCGCATCGGCCGGCGCGTCAAGCTGGCCGCGGCGGCGAAAATTCTCGGGCAGGCCCAGCGCGACGCCCGAGCCGCCGGTGACGAGTTCGAGTTCGGCACATGCTTCGCCGATCGCCAACAAGTCATGGTCGTTTAGCGCGTCGACGATGACGCAGTAGTGCTCGCCCGCAGCCTGCTCCAGAGCGTCGCGGATGGCGGCGGCGCCGCGGCTGACCGTGGCGTGTGGGATTAAGCCGACCGCGCCCTGGCTCTGCGCCGCCAGCACCCGGACCAGGCTGGCATCGGTCATGGGCGTCAGCGGGTGGTGGCGCATGCCCGATTCGGAGAGCAGCTCATCGCCGACGAACAGATAGCCCTGGTAAACGGTTCGGCCATTGGTGGGAAACGCCGGACAGGCAATGGTGATGCGACCGTCGAGATCAGTGAGCAGCGCCTCGGCGACCGGGCCGATGTTGCCTCTCTCGGTTGAATCGAAGGTGGAGCAATATTTGAAGAAGGACTGCTCCGCGCCGGCCTGGCGTAGCCAGGCGAGTGCGGCCCGCGACTGCGCGATGGCCCCGGTGGCCTCGATGTTGCGCGACTTGAGGGCGACGACAACGGCATCGGCGTCGACTTCCATGGCTGGCATGTCGGGCACGCCGATGAGCTGCACCGTGCGCATTCCCTGCTTCACCAGCGTGTTGGCGAGGTCAGTGGCCCCGGTAGAATCATCGGCTACACAGCCCAACAAGATGGTCATCCCCGTTCCCGTGCCGAGGCGCCCGGACGCGGCCGATACTGCCTCTCCACGCGCCCAAAATCTACCGGGTGCGCAGGCCGCTCCGGCGACCGTGGTGTCGCGATATGTCGAGAACAAACTGAATTGACCGGTTTATGTACCATATGAATTGACCGCTTCAGTTGTGGTTGTTGGGCCAGTGGATAAGGGGTCGGGCGCGGAGCGGCCGTCCCCTTATCCACTGGCCGGTCGCGTCGAAGCGGATCACGCGGCCTGTCTGTGGCTTGTGTTGATGGGCGATCCGTCGGCCTGGTATCGGGCCAGGCAGCGCGGCCCATGGAAGACGGCGAGGGTGCGGTCGGGGTATTCGTGGACCCGGACCCTTGCCTTGACGTAGTGGCGGCGATGGCGGTCGGGCGGGATCGCCAGCACCAGGCGTTTGTAGCGCACGGTATTGTCGTTGGAGACGGTGCGCTCCTGCTGCACGCAGAGGATGTCGTCGAGGGTACCGGCGAAGGGCACGAAGGCGGTGCCCTCGGCTTCCGGCGGCACCGCGAAGCGGGCGTTGTGGCCTGGCAGGTAGAGCTCCTTGAGGAAGCGGTTGGCCTGGGCCATGTCGGTGATGCCGGCGAGCCTGAGCTCCTGGGGCAGGCGCTTCTGCAGGGTGGCGAACATGCGTTCCGAGCGCCCCCTTGCCTCGGGCGAGTAGGCCGGGATCAGCTCGATGCCGAGCTGGGCCAGGGCGCGGCCGAACTGGGTCGGATTGTCCTTGTCGACCGTGCCGCCGGCCTCAGGGGTGTGCCAGTAGTGGCCGGCGCGGTCGGCATAGAGCGAGCAGAACAGCCCCTTGGCCCGGATCGCCTCGGACACCCCCTGAAAGCTCGACATCGTGCCCTCTTCGGCGACGAAGAAGGCCGAGTAGATCTCACTGGTGGTGTCGTCCATGGTGACGATCAGGTCCCACCACTGATCGGGGACCCACGCGTGGCTTGAGCCGTCTTGATGCAGCATCATGCCGGGCAGCGCGCGGCGCGGCCGCTTGCGCCGGTGCGCCCCGCGCCTGGGCGCCGCCCGTCTTCGCCCATGGGCCTGCAAGCTCAGCCGCACCCAGTTGTAGCTGCGCTTGAAGGCATAGTCCGCGACCAGCTTCTCGTGGAAGTGCTTGGCGGTGAAGTCCCAGTAGCGGGTGTCGAACAGCGCCAACAGCGCCGTCACCTCGTCGACCGCCGCGCGCCGCGCCGAGACCCGGCCCAGACGGCGATCGTAGAGCCCTTCCGCGCCGTCCGCCTCATAGCGGTCGCGCCAGCGCCGGAAGGTGCGCTCTGAAACGCCGAGAACCTCCGCCGCCTCGGCTTGGCTCAAGCAACCCCGATGGGTGCGGCCGTAAACCTCCTCGAACTTCATCAATCTCAGTCCCTGCAACTGCTCTGTCCGGCGCATCCAAACCCTCCATAGCCTGGAGAGCTTCTAAATCCGGACAGATCGTCTGGTACATAAACCGGACATATCGTGTGTTAGTGACACCGTGGTGTCGCGATATTGCGAATCCGGCCGTTTTCCCGGAGTATGAAAGCAAGGGGGATACGTCGTGCCGGCAACAGCTCGCCACAGCCTGGAGCAGATCACACTGCTGGAAGGCCTGCCGATCGAGGTGATCAACGAGCTCGCGCAGCAGTGCAAGTGGTATCGCTTTGGACCACAAGAGGTTGTGCTCGATCGCAGCGATCCCGACCGCGACATGTACTTCGTCGTCGCCGGTACCGTCAGAGTGGTCAATTTCTCGCCGTCGGGCCGCGAGATCGCGTACGCGAACGTTCATCCCGGCAACTATTTCGGGGAGTTGGCAGCTATCGACGGCGAGCCGCGGTCGGCGACGATTATCGCCGTCGAAGACTGTGCCGTCGCCAGCATCCCGCCAGCGATATTCGTCAAGCTCATTCTCGAAAATGCCGACGTCGCGCTGCGTGTCATGCAGCGGCTGGCGGCGATTGTGCGGAGCTGCGATGACCGCATCATGGACCTGAGCACGCTGCGCGCCAAAAAAGCGCGTGGTGCGCGAAATCTTGAGGATCGCCAAGCCTGACGCGGTCAGCCCCGGGCTGTGGACCGTCTACCCCATGCGCACCCAGTTCGACATCGCTGCGCGGTCGAGCACGACGCGTGAGACGGTCGGACGGGTGCTGACGCGGCTCGGCCACGAGGGCATCCTCAAGCGCAAGGCCAAGACCCTCTTCATCCGAGATCATGACGCGTTGCAGGTGATCGCGCGCGAGTTCGAGCCCGAGGCAGACAGCTTCTTCACCGGCTAGCGGCCTCGCTTTGCCGGCTATCGGCCGGTCAGCTCGCTGCGGTGCCGCGGGCCTTTGCCGTGGCGGCTGTATCAAGACGGCCATCGCGCACGATAACGGCGTAGTCGTGCGCGGCCTGCTCAGCGGAGATCACGCCGTCGGCGACATCGCGGGCGACGCGCTCTGGCTCGCGCTCGCGAGGATCGCCGAAGCCGCCGCCGCCTGGCAGTTCCAGACGGATGCGGTCGCGCGGAGGCACGGTCTGGCGCCCTTTCGGCCGGATCGGCCCGCCCGAGGCCAGACTCACCTTACCGGCCGCGCCGCTGCTCCCACCCATGCGTCCACGCGCCGGGTTGTGCACCCGCTCGCAGTTGCAGAGGAGGGTGATGGGGCTGCCATCGGCGCCGCCGATCTCGATCACCTGGCCGAGACCGCCGCGATAGCGGCCTGCGCCGCCCGAATCCGGCCGGAACTCGCGCCGCCAGAATACGATGGGGGCGATCGTCTCGGTCGCCTCGACCGGGATGGTGCGGACGCCGCTCGGGAAGGCGGTTACGTCGAGTCCGTCCTTGTTGGGCCGCGCGCCAGCGCCGCCGCAATGAAAGATCACGGTCGAGAACTCCTGCAGCGCCGAAAGATCCGCCCCCTCATCGACCTCGTCGACCACCGAGCCACCGCCGTTGATCTGTGGATTCCACAGCGAAGCCGCGCCTTCGGCGGGCACCCGGTCGGGGATCACTTGGTGGAGACAGCCGAAGACGACGTCGGGGAGCATGTGGCCGATGGTGTGGCGTGCGGCCACGGCCCACGGCCGCTTGACGTTGAGAATGGAGCCCTCCGGCGCGCTGACGGTCACGGCGCTCAGCGAGCCCGCGTTGTTGGGAACCTCAGGCGCCACCACGCAGTTGACGCCATACGCCGTGTAGGCCTCGCAGTAGTTCATCACCACGTTGATGCCGTAGGGGCTCGCCGGCGAGGTGCCGGTGTAGTCGACGTGGATGCCGTCATCGCCGATCGTGAGCGCCGCCCGTAGGACCACCGGCTGGTCGTAGCCGTCCATGGTGAGCTCGTTGTGGTAGGTGCCGTGGGGCAATGCGCGTATGGCCTCGACGGTCGCCGCGTGTGAGGCATCGATGATGTAGCGGCCAAGGGTCTCGAGGTGCTCGATCTCGAACTCGTCCATCATCTCGCTGAGCCGCCGGCTTCCCGCTTCGTTGCAGGCTGCCAGAGCGTGGATATCGCCTTCCACCTGGAGCGGCAGGCGCACGTTCTCGGAGACGATCTTAAGAAGATCCTCGTTGAACACGCCGGCGCGCGCCAGCGGCATGATCGGGATCGCCAGCCCTTCCTCGAACACCTGGCGGCCGTCGGGGCCCATGCCGAGGCCGCCGATGTCGACGACGTGGACGGTCGAGGCGAACAGACCAACGGCGTGACCGCGATAGAAGGTCGGGCTCACCAGGGTGAAATCGTGTAGGTGGCCGCTGGTGAGCCAGGGATCGTTGGTGATGTAGTGATCGCCCTCGGCCATGGTGTCGAGCGGGTAGATCTTGAGGAAGTGCTTGACCCCGTTGGCCATGGAGTTGACGTGGCCGGGGGTGCCGGTCACCGCCTGGGCGAGCATGCGGCCCTCGCGATCGAAGACGCCAGCCGAGAGATCGCCGGCCTCGCGGACAGCAGTGCTGAAGGCGGTGCGCACCAGCGTCTGCGCCTGCTCCTCGACGACGGCAATGAGGCGGCTCCACATCACCTGCTGGTGAATGTGGCCGAGGGGTATGTTGGGTTTTCCGGTCACGGCAAGCTCGTTTCAAGATGTGGCGGCGGGGCGCCGACGCAGGTCAATATAGCCGAAGCCGTCGATCCGGGCATCGAAGCCCTCGCCGACCACGGTCGAGGTCTCGTCCTCGACGATGACCGCGGGGCCCGAGATGGGGGCACCCGGCGCAAGCTCGGCCCGCAGGAAATAGGGGACGCTAAGGGCGGTACCGTTCACCGGATCGATGATCTCGCGCTGGCCTTTCGCGGCGGGCGCCTCGGCATCGGGGATAGGCGGCGCGCTTGGCGCTGCTTCGACCTCGCTGCTCACCGTCAGCACCCAGCTCAACAGCTCAACGGGGGCGCCCGGTATGATGCGGCCGTAGAGCTGGCGGTAGCATTCCTCAAAGGCGGCGGTCAGGAGCGCGCCGTCGTCCGCGCGGTACTCTTGCGCTTCCAACTCAACGCGGATCTCATGGCCTTGGCCGCGATAGCGCATGAACGCCGAGCGCTGTTCATGGAGATGCGCACCGCCAGCGCCTTCGCGCACAATTGCCTCGGCCTCATCGCGCATTGCGCCCAGCAGCCGGTTGGCGGCCGCGACATCGAAGTCGGTGAGTTGCTGGTGGCTCGTGCGCACGATCTCGTAGGCGAACGGCGCGCGCAGGAAACCGATGGCCGAGCCGACACCGGCACCGGTTGGCACCAGGATACGATCGATCCCGAGCTTGTCGGCGATCCGGGTGGCGTGCAGCGGTGCGGCGCCGCCGAAGGCGATGAGCGTGCGGGTAGCAACGTTCTTGCCGCTCTCGATGGCGTGGACCCGGGCGGCGTTCGCCATGTTCTCATCGACGATCTCGCTGATGCCGAGCGCGGCCAGCGGCGGATCGAGCGCAAGGCGCGCGCCGATGCCTTGGCTGACGGTAGCCGTCGCGGCGCCAGTATCGAGCCGGAGCTTGCCGCCCGAGAAGCGGTCGGGATCGATGCGTCCGAGGATCAGATCGGCATCAGTAACGGTCGGCTCGGTGCCGCCCTGGCCATAGCAGGCCGGACCAGGTGCCGCGCCGGCGCTGTCGGGACCGACGGTGATGCGCCCCATGGCGTCGATGCGGGCGATCGAGCCGCCGCCGGCGCCAATCTCGACCATCTCTATCACCGGGATGCGTAGCGGCAGCCCGCTACCCCGCTTGAAGCGATAGACCCGCGCCACCTCGAGCATGCGGCTGGTTTGTCCTTTGCCTGCGTCGATCAGACAGATCTTGGCGGTGGTGCCCCCCATGTCGAAGGAGAGCACCTCATGGAGGCCGCATTCGGCAGCGATCCGTCCGGCGAAGATGGCGCCGCCGGCCGGTCCCGATTCGACGAGGCGCACGGGAAAGCGCATGGCGGTCTCGAGCGCCATGAGCCCGCCGCCGGACGACATCAGGAACAGCGGGCAGGCGAGGCCCGCCGCTTCGAGGTCGCGCCCGAGATTGCCGAGATACCGAGCCATCAAGGGCTGGACGTAGGCATTGGCGCAGGCAGTCGACAGGCGTTCGTATTCGCGCATCTCCGGCGAGACCTCTGAGGAGAGCGTTACCGGTACCTCGGGGAACTGCCCGCGCAAGTATTCGGCCGTTTCTTCCTCGTGGGCGGAGTTGGTGAAGCTGTGCAGGAAGCCGATGGCGATGCTTTCCACCTCGGCGGCGCGCAGCGCGGTCGCGGTCGCCGCAAGATCGTCTTGGGAGAGCGGCACCAGGACCTGCCCCTGCGCATTCATGCGCTCGCGAACGACGAAGCGCAGACGGCGCGGGACCAGCGGTTTGGGCAGGTCGATCTGGAGATCATATTGATCGAAACGGTTCTCGTGGCGGATCTCGACGGTGTCGCGGAAGCCTTCGGTAGTGATGAGCGCGGTGCGCGCCCCCTTGCGCTCGATGAGGGCGTTGGTGGCGAGCGTCGTGCCATGGATGACCACGCCGATCGCCGAAGGGGCGAGCTGTGCCTGGTCGAGAACCGTGCGCACCGCCTCCAGCACCCCTTGCTCGGGTGCCGCGGCGGTGGTCAGGACCTTGGCGGTGTAGCGTGCCGGTCCGACCTCAAGCGCGACGTCGGTAAACGTGCCGCCGATGTCAACGCCCAGTCGGCCCGGTGTCTTCGCGTTCATCGGTTACATCGCCCTTGATAGGTCCTACGACCGCGTCTCAGGTCGTTCATTTCGATGTCATTACCCAGGCGCCGTTCCAATCCGGCGGCGGCGGTTCGTCGATGAAATCGCGCGCGCGCAGGGCCATCATCGCAGATGGCCCGTCGTCGGGGTGGCGCTCCCAAATCTCGATCGCTTCGGCAAAACGCTGCGCTCGATAGTCGGCGAGGGCAGCCTCGTAATCCTCGACCAACCGGCGGTCGGCATCGGTAGTTTGGGCGATCGGCGCAATCGGATGGAAGAGCTCGAGCGGTGCATCACGCCCCTTGACGACAACGCTGTCGATCTCGCGGAGCATGATCGTATCGCGGACGAATGCCGCGGTACCGGGACCGATGATGATTCGGCAGCCGTAGACGCCGGGCAGTCCTTCGAGGCGCGCGGAGATGTTCACTGTCTCGCCGACCGCTGTGTAGTTGTAGCGCCGTTCCGAACCGACGTTGCCGACGATCGCCGGCCCCGAGCTGATGCCGATCTTGATGTCGAACCCGGGCTCACCGCGCGCCTCGGACTCGCGCCGCATCGCCACCACTTTCTCGGCGATGCGCATCCCGGCCTCGACCGCCTGCAGCGGATGGTCGGGGTGGGGCGACGGCGCTCCCCACACCGCCATTACCGCATCGCCGATGAACTTGTCGACATAGCCGTGCGCGGCGTCGATTTCATTGGCCATCAACTCGAGGTAGCGATTGGTCGTCGCTACCAGCTCGCTCGGCCCGATGCGGCCCGACAACGCGGTGAACCCGGAGAGGTCGGCGAACATGATCGTGATCTCCTCCTGGGTGCCGCCGAGCTTGAGCTCCCCCGGTTGATCGACGAGGCGATCGACCAGGGCAGGCGCGAGATAATGACCGAATGCGTTCTGGACCTGAAGCCGTTTGCGCTCTTCGGTGAGAAAACGCATGACATAGGCCAGGATCGCGGTCGCGGTATAGAGCCAGAAATCGGCGTACAGCAAAGCAAGTTCCAGACCCCACATCGCTCCGCCCCAAACGATCGCCACACCGACCGCAAACCACGGACGGAGGCGGAAGCCGGCGATCACGCCCAAGAGCGCGGCCAGCGCCGCGAGCAAGGCCTTCCAGGGCGGAGCCGCCTGCGTGACGACGGCGCCGGTGAGCACGCTTCTCGGCGACCATGGCGTGCAGATAGACGCCGGGTATCGAGCGGGAGCGCGGGTTCGAGGCGGCGAGCGCCTGGAGGGGACAGACCTCGCTCAGCATCGGCTTCGGCGTGTCGTCAGCCGGGATGAAGCGGGCAGCGGACAGCTTGCGATCCTCATCGTGGAGCGTGCTGCCGACGAAGACGACGCGGTCTTGGAAGGCCGCGGCGAGGGCGGCGGGGTCGTCTCGTGCGCATTGGAGCACCGCGGCGAGACCGAACGTCGGGATTGCTTCGGGATGGCGGCGAGGCGCAATGACGACTTCGCCGGGCACCGTCTCGTGGCCGGCTCGGAGCGCGGCGGCTGCGGCGAGCGTCTGCAGCGGCGCCGGCGAACGCGGTCCTCTGCGTCCGGTAGACCTGATCGGGCTCAGCCTCCACATTCAACAGGCCGAGGGCTTCAGCGCTGAACCGCAAGGCGGCGTGGTAAGGTCGCACCGGGACCACGGTTTCCGCGCGGCCCAGGACGACGCGATCGCGGTTGCGCAACAACGCCTTGAGGAACGGGCGATCGTAGCCCTTGAGGTCGGGAAAGCTCTCGGCCAGGGCATTGGCGCTGTAGGAGAACAAGAAATCGAAAGCGATCGCCTTGGCCTCCGCGCCGATAGCGGCCTCGATTGCTTGAGCCCAGATCGGTCCGAACATCGTGCGGGGGTAAGGCGCGAGCGCGGCGGAGGCGAGGCTCTGCGCGTCAACGGCTATGACAGCTACGCGTTCCGCTTCCGGCGGCCTCGGAGATGAGGCCGCCGCCCGTGCCGCCACCGCGGCATCGAACAACAGGCCCTCAAAGAGGGGAATCGTCGCGCCAACATAGGTAGCGACAGCGGCTAGCAAAGCGCACCCTATGGCGGTTGAAACGAGCGTTTTCACAGTGGCGGCCGCCCCACCGGCCGCACAGCTAGTCGAGACGCACGAGCGTCAGGCGCCCCTTGCGCGCGCGGCCCTTCACCGTGATCTCGATCTCCTGCGGCTCGCCGTCGGCGAGCACGAGGAGCAGCGCATAGTTGCCCTTTTCCAATGGCTCGGCCTCGGACCAGTCGCAGCGTTTGCCGGCGATGATGGCCTCACGCACGAGCGTGCCGTCGCGGAGGAGCTGCACACGCTCGGCAGTACCGGAGCGCGCACCGACGAACACGAAGGTCGGTGTCGGGTTGACCTTGAGATCGCCGCCGGCACTGCGCAAGGTCACGCCCCCGACGTCGGTGTCGCCGCCGAGCACCACTTCATCCGGGCACGTGCCGCGCCGGACATCGATCACCCGGCCCGACCCGACCGTGTAGCGCTCCTCCGACAGGCTGAGCCGGCCACCCTCGACCACGACTTCCTCGCAGGTCGCGTAGTGCATGAACTCGACCCGCGTCCCTTCGCCGAGCTCAAAGGCGGTGCCCGCTTCGAGCTCGGCGAACGGCTCGATCGCCGGTTCCGAAGCGCCGGTCACGTCGATCACCAGCGCCACCGGCCGAGCATCCGCCGTCGTTATGACGCCGCCCACGACAAAAACCATTAGGACGGCGAAGGCGATCAGGCGCAGTCGCATGGGAGTCACCGCGCCCCGCTCAAATCGGGCGGGGAACGAAGAGGAAATCGCCAGCCTCGTGCCCGGCGAACTTAATGGGCGCGTATTCGGGTACCTGATCGACCTCGGCGCCGGCGATTCTCTCAGCGACCGCGCGATACAGGTTTTGGCCCTCGAGGATCGCGGCGTTGTCATTCAGGACGCTCAGGAAGGCCTCGGCGAACACCGAGTGATTCTGGCCGCCGCCGGCATCCAGCACCGGCTCCAGCCCGCCAGAGGTCAGCACCGTGCGCGAGCGCTGCTCCGACATCACCTCGAGCCACTTGGTGCGCGCCTTCTCCGACATGCCGCCCTCGATCTTGGCCAGCGAGGCGCGGGTCATCGCCCCCGAATAGCAGGAATCAGCGACCACCAGCACGTGCTTTGCACTCATCACGTTGAGCTGGTCGGTGACATCGATGTTGGAGATCCAGTTGGCTGTGATGTCGGTATCGGCATCGACCGGGAGCCAGAAACCGCGCTGGTTGATACGGTCGAGCTCGCCGTGTCCAGCGTAGTAGACGAGGAGATTATCGTCCTCGGTTAGCTCCTTGCGCAGCTCGGCCAGCGCCTTGAGGATGTCGTAGCGGGTGGCGTTGGTCAGGAGCTTGGTCTCGAACCCGTACTTGGTGCGCAATACCTCGGCGACGTGCTCGGCATCGTTCACCGCGGTATTGAGCTTGCGCATGTTGGTGTAGTCGTTGTTGCCGATCACCAGCGCGTAGTAGTCACCGAACAGCTCTGGATCGATCGCTTCCGTCGGCGCAGGCTCTTCGGCCTTCTTGGCGGTCTGCACCACCTCGGGCGGCGTCAGCACGAAATCTAGGGCGGTGCGCAGGCCTTGCTTGTCGATGGCGACGATGGTGACAGGGGTCGGACCGGTGCCGACCGCGACCGGCGCCTGGAACAACCCATTCTCGTCGACCGATGCTGCGCGGTCGTTGACCGTGAGCGCCATGAGGCCGACGGGGGCCGTAATCTTGCCGATGATCACCCGATCGATGCCGGCGGAACGGGTTTGAACGTTGGGGGCGCCACCGCGGGTGACGGGGAGCGGCGGATCGATCATCTCGATGACTGGGGCCGCGTTCGCAAGCTCCTGCGGTGCGCCGCCCGCCGCCGGCCCGATCTCGCCGAGAGCCTCGACCAGGACGGCCGTCTCGTCCTGAAGATCGCCGACCTGTAGCTCAAGCTGGCTCACCGTCGCCGCCTGCCCGGCGAGCTCGGCCTCACGCGCCTTGAGCTCAGCGGTCAGGCGCGCGACCTCGGCATCGTTGGCCTCGGCGCGGGCCGCCTCGATCCGTCGGGTAAAGTCTGCGCGGGCCACGTCCAGTGCATCGCGGGTGGCATCAAGCTCGGCCTGGCGGGCCTCGAGCTGGGCTTCGGCGCCCAGGAGCTGGGCTTTGGCGTGGTCAAGCTGAGCCTTGGCGCGGGCCGTCTCGCGCTTTTGGTGCGCTACCTCTTTGCGCAGCGCGGCGAGCTCCACGGCGCCCATCTCACGCGATTGCTCGGTCTGGTCGTGCAGACGCGCGAACTCATCCTCATAAACGCGCATCTCGTCGCCGACGCGCTCGAGCTCGGCCCGCTGGCGGGCAAGCTCGCCATCGCGGCGGTCTAGCTCGTCCTGGAGGCGCGCGATTTCGGCGCTATCGGCGTTGGCCTCGGCCTCGCGCATCCGCCCCTCAAGCGCGGCGCGCACGTCCTCAAGCTCAGTGCGCCGCGCCTCGGCGTCGTCACGGCGGCGGCGGAGCTCGTCCTGTCGCGCCGCCGCATCTCCTCGCGCAGGGTCTTGAGCTCCGCGGCGACGTCGCCAGAGGGGACGAACTGAATATCACTGCCGCTCAGGCCCGAGGCCTCGCGATACCAGAACAACGCCTGGGTCATATCGGCCGGGACGCCAAGGCCGCGCTCGAACAGCTGACCGAGGTTGATCTGTGCCTGGGAAAAGCCCTGCTCGGCGGCCTTCAGGTACCAATCCGCTGCGAGCTTGTGCTGGGGATCGACGCCGAGGCCTTTCTCGTAAATCTCGCCGACGTAGTTCGGGGCGACCGGATCGCCTTGCTTGGCGAGCGGCAGCCACACTCCGAGCGCCGTCTTGTAATCGGCGCGATCGTAGGAGGTGTATTCGCTGCCGCGGATCCCGCAGTCGACGGCGGCGGTCCTGACCGGCCGGCGCGGGGTGACGTACGTGGTGCGCTTACCGAGCTTGCGGATCTTGCCGGGCAGCAGGCAATCGACGATCAACAGCTCGTCCGGATCGGACACCTCCTGGGCAAGCATTGAGCGAGGCTGCGGCGCCATCAGAACGAGGACGGCAACCAGGAAGGCGAGCGGCAGAAGCAATAAACGGTGCATAACGGGGGCTATGGCCAAGCGTCGCACACTGCCAGAAATCGACGTTTCGTTGAATGCGATGATATCACACCGAGGCGCGGAAATTCGACGCGAAGTCAACAAGATGGTGAGCTGCGGCGCGGCTCTAAGGCACGGCCAACGAGGCGAAACGCGGCGGCGGATCGCGCTCGTCACGGTCGCGGCGGCGGTGCTCGCGGCGTGCGCGGCGCCGGCCGAGCACTACGATCGCACAGCAGCGCGCCTAGGACTCGAACGGGCCGCGGTCGTCGGAGGCGATTTTGTTCACATAAT
This sequence comes from Alphaproteobacteria bacterium, assembly GCA_965248765.1. Classification (GTDB taxonomy): domain Bacteria; phylum Pseudomonadota; class Alphaproteobacteria; order VGEJ01; family VGEJ01; genus CBDFKF01. Next base: position 605,209 of record CBDFKF010000004.1, on the reverse strand, counting down.
GTACCGCGCTGCTGCTCGGTTGCCAGGCCGGAGGCTTCACATCTACCTCGAGGGCGACGGCACCCCGCTTCTGAATGCGCGTATCGCCCACGCCGATCCCACCCCGCGGATGCCGGTGATGCTCACCCTGTTGGTCCTCGATCCGCGCCCCGCCGTCCTCTTGGGGCGCCCGTGCTACCACGGTGCCGCAGCACCAAGGTGCACCACCGAGGCGTGGACGGAGGGCCGTTATGCGCCGGCAATCGTGCGCAGCATGGTGGCGATCGCGCGGCGACTCATGGCCGAGGGCGGTTACGAGTATGCGGCGTTGCTCGGACACAGCGGGGGCGGTGCGCTCGCCCTCCTCATGGCCGCGCGCATGCCAGAGGTCGAGAGCGTGGTCACCGTCGCCGGCAACCTCGATACTGAGGCATGGGCCGAGCCGCGGGGCGTATCGCTCGGCGCCTCGCTCAATCCCGCGACGGTGCCAAGGCGCGAGGATCTTCACGAGCTTCATCTCGCCGGTGGCCGCGACAACGTGGTGCCCGCCGAGCTGGTTCGCGCGTCGCGGCGCTGAGCTCCGCCTATTCCCGGACTTCGATCACGGTTGTTGCTGGGGTGCCGTCTGGCCCGAGGTCCTCAAGTGGGTCGATGGTGCGCGCTGAGCCTAGAACTCGAAACGGATGCCAGCGCTGAACAGGTGATTCTCCAAGAAGCTGTGGCCGAACAGGCCCTGGTAGTCGACAAACGGCATGAGGCCGTTGGGAAGGATGGCGGTCGCCGAAACGCCGCCCTGAAAGAAATTACGATCGGGATCTTCGGTCAGGGTGAGGACGTTGTTGCCGGCCGGATCTCCGGCGAAGCTCGACAGAATCGCGCGCGAATCGTCGTCGAACTCATGCACGTAGTCGAGCCGTACCGCCGGCACCAGCACACCCCAGTCCATGCTCGCTGTGTAGGCCGCATTGGCGCCGACGATCGAGCTCGCGGAGCGAATGGTCTGGGTGAGGGCGAGGCCCGCGGAATCGGCCTCGGTGTAACCGTCGATATCGGTGAGCGAGTAGGCGAGGCCGGCGTGTGGCCCGAAGGAGAAGCTGCCCTCGTAGAAATCGTAGCTGCCATTAACCCCTGCGACGACCTGATCGCCGTCGGTATCACTAACCGCGAGGCTGTTGATCGTGGCGATGACCAGGCCGGTACCGCCGTCGATGAGGTCGAAGTTGATGTTGCGCTCGTTCGAGTAGTCGAGCCGCGCATAGCCGACATACCCGTCGATAACGATGTGCTCGTTGGGGGCAAGGCCGCCATAGGCGGTGAGCGAGTAGTAGTCGGAATCAAGCTCGCCGCCGTTGGCATCGAAATCGTTGCTCGACCGGTTGTAGCCAAGCGCAAGGCCCGCGAATCCAGTCGCGCCGACAGAGGTGTCGGCACCGACGGCGAGGCCCCAGCCGTCATTGTCGTAGCCTGTCTCGAAAGCGGATGTGTCGCGTTCGCCGGTCTCATAGCTTGCCGAGAAGAAACGCGCTGAACGGACCTAGCTCCATATCGCCACTGCCGCCGCCGTTCTCCTGGACGGCATCGATCCGATCCTGCACGCCCTCTATGGTCTGGATCGACGCCGCGGTCGAGACCCGCCCCTGGGCGCTGGTCACGCCAAGATTATTGCCGGCCGTGGCCGCTGCCGCGCGCCCGCCGCTGCCCGGTGTGCCGGTCGAGATGACGTCGGTGCAGGTTGCTGCGAGCGCGGAGCCGGCTGTGAGCACGGCGGGATCGCAGATCACCACCCAGAGGTCATTGAGCGAGTCGGTTGCCGTTTGCGCTTGGGCGTAACCAGCGCTCGCCGTGGCGCCGAGCAATGCCGCCTGAGCGCGCGCTCCAGCGCGGCCAACCGCGCTCTTTCGGATCGCCGATTGGCCGATCGCCCATTGGCCCCCCCGTGGCGCCTGTCCGAATCTCCACGCGAAGACTACGGCGCAACCGATTGATCGGCAAGGAGAAACAGCCGCGCGAGGCGGCGATGCCCTAGAACTCGAGGCGGATGCCGGCGGTGATCAGGTAGTCGTCGATGTCGTCGCGGCCGAGCACCGTTTCGAAATCGGCGAAGGCGGAGGCGCCTTGGGGGAATATCGCGGAGACGCCGGCGCCGAGACGGAAATAGTTGCGATCGGGATCGTCGGTGGTGACAGCGAACGTGTTGGCGGCCGGGTCCGCAGCGTACTGCACATTGATCAGCCGTGAATCGTCGTCGAACTCGTGCTCGTACTCGGCGCGCACCTGGGGCGAGAGAATGCCGAAGTCCATCGACATGGCATACGACGCCTGGGCGCCGACCACGCCCGTCAGGGAGCGGATGTCCTGGCCCTGGTAGGTGAGGTTGAGACCCGCCGCGCCAGTTTCGGTGAAGCTGTCGATGTCAGTGTTGAGATAGTGCACCCGGACGACGGGGCCATAGGACCAATCGCCGTCGATGAACTCGTAGCCGCCCCCGGCGCTGACCTCGATCTCGTCACCGTCGGTTTCGCCATTCGCGATGCGGTTGGTCGCTCCGAACACGATGTTGCGATCGAGGTCGTAATCGCGCGAGGTATAGCCGATCAGGCCATCGACGTAGGTGCTGTCGCTAATGAAATAGGAGCCGTAGATCGCCGCGGGTGTAGGAGTCGATATCTTGTTCGCCGGCGGCAAAATCGAAGTCGTCGTTCTCGGTGCTGTAGGTCAGCGCGATGCCGGCAAAGAATTTGTCGGAGAACAAGTAGTCAAGGCCGGCGGTAATGCCGTAGGTGTCGAAGTCGAACCCGGCTTCCTCGTCCGAGCCGTCGAACTCGCCGAAGCCGAAGCTGCCGTTGACGAACCCGCCGAGCCGGCTGAACTCCATGGCCTCCTGGCCGCTCGCTGCACCAGCCTCGCGGGGCATCACGCTCGCCACTGGGACACTGTACCCGCTGACGTTCATCTTTAGGGCGGCGACGTTGAAGCCGGTCGCCCCGCCCTGAAGCTCGGCGATCCGCACTGCGACGTTGCCGGCCGCGGGGGTGCCCACCTCGGTGACACTCGTGCCTTGCGCCGCCGATTCCTCGTGGGCCACCTCAAGCAGTGCATCGTTGAGCTGAGCGGCGTTGAGACCGAGGTCGAAGGCAGTCGCCCCGTCAGAGGCATTGACTGCGTTGCCGGTCTGCACCAGCTCGCGGCAGCGGCCGAACAGATCACCCACATCGGAACCGTCGTCGGCGACCGTGCCAGCCGCGCCCAAGCCCCCGCACACAGTCTGGACGGCATCGCCGACCCGTGTTTGCAACGCCGTCTGGCCGGCGATCGATCCGAGGGTTCGTGGTTTGCGCCGCTGCCTCGCCGGTGAGGGCCACGAGGAGTATCGCAAACGCCGCCAACGAGAGGCTGGCCGCGTTTCTCGCGTCTACTTGCCGCGCGCAAACGACACCGAGTTGATTCAGCACCCGGATAAGAAGAACAGCGCCACTTATTTTACGTTGATCAGCGGTCAATTCCGCCTCCCCAGCACGAACGTCCCAAGGGCTTAGTAGGCCCAAACCTCAGGCAGCGTCAAGGACGAGCAGGAGGTCCTTGGCATCGACCCGGGTGCCGGCGGCAGCGACCACTTCGTTGACCGTGCCCGCATTCTCGGCGTAGAGCGCGGTCTCCATCTTCATCGCCTCAATGGTCAGCAGGCGCTGGCCCGCCTCGACTTCATCGCCCTTGGCGACGGCAAGGCTCACGACCAGACCAGGCATCGGCGCCGCCACGTGGCCAGCGTTGCCCTCTTCGGCCTTGGGGTGTTGGCGCACCGATGCTGCGAGGCTGTGATCGGCGACCTTTACCGTGCGGGGCTGGCCGTTTAGCTCAAAAAACACCGTGCGCTGGCCGTCGGCGTTGGCCTCACCAAGCGCGAGATAACGCAGGATCAGCGTCTTGCCGCGCTCGATATCGATCGACAGCTCATCGCCGATTGCCGGACCGTAGAAGAACGCCGGCGTCGGCAAGACGCTGACGTCACCGAAGGAGCGGCGGTGTGTCGCGTACTCGGTGAAGACGGCCGGATATAGGAGATAGGAGGCGAGCTCGCGATCACTGATATGGCGATGCGCGCCGTGCTCGGCCTCGGTGCGCGCTACCTGGAGGTCGGCTGGCGGCATCACCGATCCCGGGCGCACGGTGATCGGCTGCTCGCCCTTGAGCACCTTGCGCTGCAGTGCCTCGGGGAAGCCGCCGTAGGGCTGGCCGATGTGGCCACGGAAGAACTCGACGACCGATTCGGGAAAGGCGATCTCGCGGTTGCTGTCCATCACCTCGGCGGGCGTGAGCTCATTGGTGACCATGTAGAGCGCCATATCGCCGACGATCTTCGAGGTAGGAGTCACCTTGACGACATCGCCGAACATCTCGTTGACCTGGGCGTACGCCTTGGCCACCTCGGGCCAGCGCGATTCGTCGATGCCGAGGGCGCGCGCTTGCTCGCGCAGATTGGTGTATTGGCCGCCCGGCATGGCGTGCTCGTAGACCTCGGCCATGCCCGAGCGCAAGTCGCTCTCGAAGGCCTGGTAATGGCGGCGCGCGCCTTCCCAGTAGTGGGAGATCGAACGCAGCGGCTCGCGCGACAGGCCGGTATCGCGGGGCGTGCCGCGCAGGGCTTCGACGATGCTGCCGAGGCTCGGTTGGGACGTGAGGCCGCTCATCGGATCCATCGCCGCATCGGCAATGTCGACCCCGGCTTCGGCCGCCGCCAACACGCTTGCCGCGGCAATGCCACTGGTGTCGTGGGTGTGGAAGTGAATCGGCAGGCCGATCTCTTGTTTGAGCGCAGTAACAAGCGTGTGCATTGCTTCGGGTTTGGCGACGCCAGCCATGTCCTTGATCGCCAGCATGTGCGCCCCAGCCGCCTCGAGCTCACGTGCAAGGCCGAGGTAGTAAGCGAGGGTGTACTTCTTCTCGGCGGGATCGCTGAGGTCGCCGGAATAGCAAATGGCCGCCTCGCAGAGCTTGCCGGCTTCCAGCACGGCATCGAGGCCTACCCGCATGTTCTCCACCCAGTTGAGCGAATCGAACACACGAAAGAGGTCGATGCCGGCCTCGGCGGCTTGGGCGATGAAGTAGCGGACGACGTTGTCCGGGTAGTTGGAGTAGCCGACGGCGTTGGCGCCACGCACCAGCATCTGCAAGATCGCATTCGGCATCGCCGTGCGGAATGCTTCGAGCCGCTCCCACGGGTCTTCCTTGAGGAAGCGCATCGCGACGTCGAAGGTCGCTCCGCCCCAGCACTCGAGCGAGAACATGTCAGCGAGGGTTTCCGCGTAGGCTGGCGCGATCTCGATCATGTCGTAGGTGCGAAAACGGGTCGCCAGCAGCGATTGCGGCGCGTCGCGGAACGTCGTGTCGGTCATCAAGAGCCGTTTTTCGGCCAACAGGCTCTTGGCGAAGTCGGTAGGTCCCATGGCCGCGAGCTTCTGTCGCCAGCCGTCGGGGGTCGCGCCGGTGAGACCGGCTGGGACATGCGGCGGTGGTGTGCGCCCGGGCTCGGGCCGTCCGGCGACCTCAGGATTGCCGTTGACGAGCACCTCGCCGAGGAAGGTCAAGAGCCTGGTCGCGCGGTCACGCCGGCGCGGGAACTGGAACAGTTCCGGCGTTTCGTCGATGAAGCGGGTCGTGTAGTCGCCTTCGAGGAATTGGGGATGACCGATCAGGCCTTCGAGGAAGACGAGGTTGGTCTTCACGCCGCGGATACGGAACTCGCGCAATGCCCGATCCATCCGACGGGCGGCCTCCTCGGCCTCCGGCGCCCACGCCGTGACCTTCTCGAGCAACGAATCATAGTAGGGGGTGATGACGGCGCCCGAATACGCCGTGCCGCCGTCGAGCCGGATACCGAAGCCGGTGGCGCCGCGGTAGGCCGTGATGCGGCCGTAGTCCGGGATGAACCGGTTCTCCGGGTCCTCGGTCGTCACCCGGCTCTGCAGAGCAAAGCCGTTGAGCTGTATCTCGTCCTGGTGCGGCACGCCACACGCCTCGCTGCCGATCGCGGCGCCGCCGGCGATGCGGATCTGCGCCTTGACAAGGTCGATGCCGGTCACCGCCTCGGTCACGGTGTGTTCGACCTGGATGCGGGGGTTGACCTCGATGAAGTAGGCGGCGTCGGTATTGACATCCATCAGGAATTCGACCGTGCCCGCATTCACGTAATTGGCGGCGCGCGCGAGCTGGACGGCGTAACCGCATAACTGGTCGCGCCGCTCGGCACTCAGATAGCCGGCGGGTGCGCGTTCTATGACCTTTTGATTGCGCCGCTGCAGGCTGCAGTCGCGTTCGAACAAGTGAACGATGGTGCCGTGGCCGTCGCCGAGAATCTGAACCTCGACATGGCGGGCGCGTTCGACCAGCTTTTCGAGGTAGACCTCGTCGTTGCCGAATGCGGCTTTTGACTCGCGCCGCCCCGCCCCGACTTGCTCGTCGAGCTCGGCGGGTTGGCGGATCACCCGCATGCCGCGACCGCCACCGCCCCAGCTGGCCTTGAGCATCAGGGGGTAGCCGACTTCCTCCGCCATCGCGCGCGTCACGGACGGGTCCGACGGCAGGGGGCCCGTGGCAGGCATGACCGGGATGCCGGCCTCGACCGCGAGGTTCCGGGCGGAGACCTTGTTGCCGAGCCGGCGCATAACTTCCGGCGGCGGCCCCACGAAGATGATGCCCGCCGCCTCGCAGGCCTCGACGAACTCCGGTTTTTCCGAAAGGAAGCCATAGCCGGGGTGGATGGCATCGACGCCGGCCTCGCGCGCCACCCGCACGATATCGTCGATGCCGAGATATGCCTGCACCGGCCCTTCGCCGGCGCCGATCTGATAGCTCTCGTCGGATTTGAAGCGGTGGAGCGCGAAACGGTCCTCTCGCGAGAACACCGTCACCGTCCGCAGCCCGAGCTCGGTGGCAGCGCGACAGACGCGAATGGCGATCTCGCCGCGGTTGGCGACCAGCAGCTTGCGGATGCGCGTACGAGCACGTGTCGTCATGGCCTCATCTCTCCCCACGCCCGGCGAGTGATCATGAAGCACGCGCAACGCGCGTCCGTCCATCTCGCTGAGCCTTGGATTGTAGGTGATGTGGCAGTGCTCGAACATGCCGGCAGAGCGGCGTGCCATCTTTGGGTATATTACCGGCCGGTGGACCGTCGGAAGCGGTCCAGGCAAGCGACAGCGCGCACCTCGGGAGAACCTAACCATGGCGAAGTTCGGAATCGGTCAATCGGTTCGCCGCATCGAGGACGATAATTTTCTCAAAGGACGCGGGCGTTATCTCGATGACATCAACATCGCGGGCCAGGCCTACGCCTACTTCGTGCGCTCGCCCCACGCTCACGCGCGGATCAAGACCGTCGATACGGCTGCCGCGGCGGGAGCGAGCGGCGTACTCGGCGTCTTCATCGGCGCCGACTACAAGGCGGCCGGATACGCCAGCCTGCCGTGCATGATTCAGATCACGAACAAGGATGGATCGGAGCGCGCCGAGCCACCGCACTGGCCGCTCGCGATCGATCGAGTGCGGCACATCGGCGATCCGGTCGCGATGGTGGTAGCGGAGAACCGCGTTCAGGCCATGGATGCCGCCGAGCTGGTAGAGATCGACTACGAAGCGTTGCCGGCGGCCACGGCCACCGCGACCGCTCTGGCAGAGGGGACGCCGCCGGTGTGGGATGATGCGCCCAACAATCTGGCCTTTCACTGGGAGCTGGGCGATGAAGAGGAGACCAAGAACGCCTTCGCCAAAGCCGAGCACATCACCCGCCTCGATGTGATCAACAATCGCGTGGTCTCCAACCCCATGGAGCCGCGCGGCGCAGTCGCCGAACCCGCAGCGGACGGACGCTTTACCTTCTACGTCTCCTCCCAGGGCACCCACGCCATCCGCGATTCGATGTGCGCGGATCTCCTCAAGCTCGATAAGGACCAGCTCCGCGTTATCACGCCGGACGTCGGCGGCGGCTTCGGGACGAAGTTCTTCATGTACCCGGAGTACCCGATCGTCTTGTGGGCCTGCATGGAGCTTAAGCGGCCAGTCAAATGGATCGCCGATCGGCAGGAGGGGTTCGTCAGCGACGTGCAGGGCCGCGACCATGTCGTGCATGCCGAGCTCGCGACCACACGCGAGGGCAAGTTCCTCGGCCTCAAGGTCGAGAAAATCGCCAACATGGGGGGTTATCTCTCGCAGTTCGCTCCGGCGATCCCGACCTTTGCCGGGGCGCCGCTGCTCTCGTCCTGCTATGACCTGCCGGCGGTCTACGTCGAGGTCAAGGGCGTGTTCACCCACACCGTGCCGGTTGACGCCTACCGCGGCGCTGGTCGGCCCGAGGCCAACTACCTGGTCGAGCGGCTCGTCGACGCAACGGCGCGCGAGCTCGGGGTCGATGCCACGGAGCTGCGGCGCAAGAACTTCATCGCGCCAGAGCAGATGCCCTACAAGACCGCGCTTATGTTCACGTACGATTCGGGCGAGTTCGCGAAGAACATGGACGATGCCATGGGTCTCGCCGAGTGGGCTGGCGCGGCCGAGCGCAAGACCGAGGCGCGCGGGCGCGGCAAGCTCCGCGGTATCGGCATGGCGACGTATATTGAGGCGACGCCTGCGATTCCCGATCCCAACGAGGCGATCGTGACCATCGGTGGTGATGGGACCGTCACCGTGATCAGCGGCGAGGTGAACAACGGGCAGGGCCAAGTCACGTCGTTCGCACAGATTGTCTCCGACCACCTCGGCGTGCCGTTCGAAGCGGTCACAGTCATCCAGGGCGATAGCGACCTGATCCCCACCGGCCAAGGGACCGGGGGGTCGAAAGCGATGGTGATCGGTGGCACCACTATGACGATCGCCGCCGACAATACGGTCGCCGAGGGCAATGATATCGCGGCAGAGCTTCTCGAGGCCGCCGCGGTCGATGTTGAGTACGCGGCCGGGTTCTACAACGTGAAAGGAACCGACCGTCGCATCGGTGTGTTCGAGGTGGCTGGCGCGGCGGCCAAGCGGAACGGCGAAGGCCTCAAGGCGACCGGGACCTTCGACTGCTCAGCCGCCAACACCTTTCCCAACGGCTGTCATATCTGCGAGGTCGAGGTCGACGAGGAGACCGGCGCCATCGACATCGTTCGATTCACAATCGTCGATGAGTTCGGCCGGGTCATCAATCCGCTGCTCCTGGAAGGTCAGGTGCACGGCGGTAGCGTCCAGGGCCTCGGCCAGGCGATGCTGGAGGCGACTGTCTACGACGATTCGGGCCAGCTTCTGTCCGGCTCGTTCATGGACTACTGCCTGCCGCGGGCTGAGGACGTGCCCTCGTTCGCCTTCGCCGTCAACGAGGTGCCGTGCAAGAGCAACCCGCTCGGGGTCAAGGGCTGCGGCGAGGTCGGCACGATCGGAGCCCCGCCGGCCTTCGTCAACGCGGTGATCGACGCCCTAAGCGCCGTGGGGGTGAGCGCGATCGACATGCCGGTGACGGCGCAGTCCGCGTGGCTGGCGATGCGCGAGGCCAAGGCCTCGGCCCGCGCCCACGTCGCGCCCTAGAGCCAGGGGCGGCACCGCGGACGCCGCTGTCCGGGCCGTGGGCGGCGCGCACGAGCCGGGTACGGGGCTCCGCCGGTACGGAGTATTCACCCCATAGCTTGGGCACGATGTCGCAGAGGCGGGGTAGCGCCGAGAGACCGCCGCCCAACACGATCGCGTCGGGGTCGATGACGTTGATCATCGTGGCGAGCGCCCGCGCCAGACGACTGGTGTAGCGCTCGAGCGCGGCTGTCGCCGGCATATCCCCTTGGGCGGCGCGGCGCGCGATCTCCGGTGGATCGAGCGCATCGCCGGTGGTCTCGCCAACATCGCGGGTCAGCGCGGCGCCGTTGAGCCAGGTCTCGATGCAGCCGAGGCGCCCACAGCCGCATCGCACCGCCGAGCCTTGGCAGTCCGCCTCGAGAGGTAGCGGATTGTGACCCCATTCGCCGGCGATCGCGTTGCCGCCGACAAGCGGGCGGTGACCGACGACGATGCCACCGCCGACGCCGCTGCCGAGAATGACACCGAAGACGACGGCCGCGCCTTGGGCCGCCCCATCGACGGCCTCGGACAGGGTGAAACAGTTGGCATCGTTGGCGATGCGGACCGGACGGCCGAGGCTTGCGGCGAGGTCAGCGGCCACCGGGCGGCCTTCGAGCCACGGCACGTTCACTGCGCGGATCGGCACAGCCTCCGCCGAGATCATGCCCGGCATGCTGATGCCGATGCGATCGGCGGCGTGACCCGCGCGCTCCTCCAGCCGCGCCACCACGGCGCCCAACGCGCCGAGAGTGGCGATGTATTCGCGTGGAATGTCATCGCGCTCGCGCGCCGCCACGGCACCCCTCTCATCGAGGGCAACGGCGGCGATCTTGCTGCCGCCGATGTCGATGCCGACGCGCATGGACGGCGATTCCGCAGATCTCAACTCGGATGCGTCATCATAGCGCCGTCGATCCAGGTCGCACGAACGTGCAGCGCCGAATCGAGCAGCGTCAGGCTGGCACGGTAGCCAGGGGCGATACGGCCGAGCTCACCGTCGAGGCCGAGGAAAGCCGCCGGGTAGGTCGCGGCCATGCGCAGCGCCTCATCGAGCGGTACGCCCAGCCGGTGAACGCAGTTGCGAACCGCACCAGCCATATCGAGCACCGAGCCAGCGAGCGTGCCGTCCGCCAGCCGGCACACTCCGTCGGCGACCTCGACCGTTCGACCGTCGAGCGCGAAGCGGTCGATATCGGTGCCGACCGCGGCCATGGCATCGGTGATCAGCATGAGCTTGCCGCGCGGCTTAGCCCGGTAGGCCAGGCGCAGGTTGTCATCATCCACATGGTGGCCATCGACGATCACGCTGCACCAGGCGTCGTCGGCGCCGAGGGCCGTGCCGATCATGCCGGGCGCGCGGGCGGCCAGGGGTCCCATCGCGTTGAAGAGGTGCGTGAAGCCGGTGGCGCCGGCCTCGAGCGCGGCGCGCACACTATCCGCAGGCGCCTCGCTATGGCCGAGAGAGATGCGGACACCGCGTGCGAAGAGGGCGCGGACCGCCTCGGGCGGCACGACGTCTGGGGCGAGCGTCATCACCGTCACCCCGTCGGTGAGGTTGGCGATGAGGTCGACCCCGTCGTTGGACCAGGGGCGAAGGGCAACCGCGGCGTGGGCGCCACGCCGCTCGACGCTCAAGTAGGGCCCTTCGAGATGCAGGCCGAGGACTCCCGGCACGCCGTCGGCCAGCGTCGCGCGGGTCGCGGTCACGGCTTGTGCGGTGACCTCGGGCGCGCTGCTGATCAATGTCGGGAGAAACCCGGTCGTGCCGAAGCGGCGGTGGGCGGCGCCGATGCGCTTGATCGTCTCAGGAGTAGGCGCTTGGTCGAACTGCACACCGCCGCCGCCGTTGACCTGCACATCGATGAAGCCGGGCGCCAGGGAGCCGCCGGCAAGATCGAACTTCTGTATGTCGGCGGGCAGACTCGAATCCGGGACGACATCGAGAACGCGGTCGCCGCGCAGGAGGACGGCACGATCGGTGAGCACAGCCTCGGCCGTATAGACCGTACCGTTCAGCAGTGCCGTCAACGACACCGCGGCGCCTATGGGTGCCTCACTCTCTGGCCGATCACCGGGCGGCGGGGGCGGTCAGCTCGCCGGCGGGCCGTTCGCGCATGTGGGCGGAGAAGCGGTGTTCGATGCGGCGCGAGACGAAGACGAAGGCGTAGGTGACCACGAGGTACATCAGGCCGGCGGCGATATAGAGCTTGTAGGGCTCAAAGCTGCGGGCGACGATGATGCGGGCGACCCCGGTCAGGTCCAAGAGCGTGATGATGGAGACCAGCGAGGTTGCCTGCAGCAGGAACACGACCTCGTTGGTATAAGCCGGCAGCGCCAGGCGAAAGGCCTTGGGTAGGATAATGCGCCGGTACAGCAGCGGTCCCGACATGCCGAGAGCGCGCGCCGCCTCGACCTCGCCGTGCGGCACCCCTTGGATCGCGCCACGCAGGATCTCGGCGGTGTAGGCGGCGGTGTTCAAGGTCAGCGTCAGCACGGCGCAGAAATAGGCCTCGCGGAAGAAGACCCAAAGGCCGATCTCGTCAAGGAACGGTTGGAACTGGCCGGAGCCGTAGTAGATCAGGAATAGCTGTACCAGCAACGGGGTGCCGCGGAAGTAGAAAATGTAGCCGTAGACGGGCAGCCGGACCAACGGGTTACGCGCAAGGCGCATGAGCGCGAAGGGTACCGCCAGACACAGGCCGATCAAGACGCTGAGCACGGTGATCTCGAGCGTCAGCACGGCTCCGCCCAAGAGGCGGGGCAAGCTTTCCCAAACGATCGTCAGGTCCATCGCCGGCCTCAGGCGCGCCGCACGCCGCGGTTGGCCCACGCCTCGGCGCGGTGCTGGATCATCATCGAGACGACGGTGATGCCGAGGTAGAGGAGCGAGGCGACGAAGAAGAACGTGAACGGCAGGTGGGTGGCGCGCGCCGCGATATCGGCATTGCGCATCAGCTCTTCGAGCTGGATCACCGAGATCAGCGCGGTGGCTTTGATCAACACCAACCACACGTTGCCGAGGCCGGGCAGGGCGAAGCGCCACATCTGCGGCAGGACGATGCGGCGGAAGGTCAGGGGCGACCCCATCCCCATCGCCCGGGCGGCCTCGATCTGGCCGCGCGGCAACGCCAGTAACGCACCGCGGAAGACCTCGGTCGCGAAGGCGCCGTATATGAAGCCGATGGTAATGACGCCGGCAATGAATGGATTAATGTCGATGATCAGGTCATAGCCGGCGCTGGTGGCGAGGTCCTGGATCAACGTCGGCACGCCATAGTAGACAAGAAGTATGAGCAAAAGCTCAGGCACCCCGCGGACCACGGTGGTGTAGGTGCCGGCAATGCCGCGGCCGAGACCGGCCCGCGAGAGCTTGCCCCAGGCGCCGAGCAAGCCCATGACCATGGCGAGCGCCATCGCACCCAGGCCGACGAGCATCGTGAGCTCAAGACCTTGCCACAGCATCCAGCCGTAGCCCTTAAGATCGAGCATTAAAATCGCGCTCTAACCCATTGAAAAAGATAGCGACAGCCACAATGGATTGCCGCTCAACTAGGAGAGAGTGTCAATCGCCGTAGACGTCGAAGTCGAAGTACTTGGCGTTGATGTTCTGGTAGGTGCCGTCTGACCGGATCTTGTCGATCGCCTGGTTCAGCGTTGCCAGGAGATCGCCCTCGCCCTTGCGTACCGCGATGCCGATACCATCGCCGAACCAGCGCGGATCGGTGAACTCCGGTCCGACGAACTCAGCCCCCTTGCCATCGGGGGTGTTAAGGAAGCCCTCCATCAACACGACCGAGTCGGCCAGCAAAAGATCGACGCGGCCGGCGTTGAAGTCAAGATTGGCCTCGTCCTGGGTGGCGTAGGCCTTGATCGAGACAACGTCGCCGTAGTTGTCGCGCAGGAAGTTCTCGTGGATGGTGGCCCGCTGCACGCCCACCGTCTTGCCGTCGAGGCCAGCCTTCGAGATCTCAATGCCCGAGCTTTTCTTGCGCACGAACTTGGCCGGCGTGTTGTAGTACTTGCCGGTGAAATCAACCTTCTGCTTGCGTTCCTCGGTGATCGACATCGAGGCGACGATCGCATCGTATTTCTTCGCCAGGAGGCCGGGGATGATCCCGTCCCAATCCTGCACCACCCAGGTGCAGTCGAGCTTCGCCGCGGTGCAGAGCGCGTTGCCGATGTCGACGTCGAAGCCCTGAAGATCGCCGTTCTCATCGATCAGGTTGAACGGCGGATAGGCACCTTCGGTGCCTAGCGTCACCTTCTTCATTTGGGCGGATGCGGTGCCGGCCGCCATCACAAACGCGACGGACAGCGCCATCAGTATGAGCTTCTTCATAGTGCTCTCCTCCTTGGTTGGCCTGGCGAATGCCCGGCGCTCAGGCGCTCCCATAATCGCCTGATAAGAACTGCTTTAGGCGCGCCGAACGCGGATTTTCGAACAGCGCGTGGGGCGGCCCTTGCTCCTCAATCTTACCCTGGTGAAGGAACACTGTCTGCGTGGACACCTCGCGCGCGAAACCAATCTCATGGGTGACGATCAGCATCGTTCGTCCTTCCTCGGCGAGGTCGCGGATGACTCGCAGCACCTCACCGACGAGCTCAGGATCGAGCGCCGAGGTCGGCTCGTCGAACAGCATGACATCGGGCTCCATCGCCAGCGCTCGCGCGATCGCCGCCCGCTGCTCCTGCCCACCCGAAAGATGTGCCGGGTAGTAGTCGAGCTTGTCGTCGAGGCCGACCTTGTCGAGCAAAGCATGGGCGCGATCGATGGCCTCCGGCCGCGACAGCTTGAGCACGTGGATCGGCGCCTCGATGACGTTCTCCAGCACGGTCAGGTGGGACCACAGATTGAACTGCTGAAACACCATGCCGAGCCGAGCGCGGATGCGGTCGACCTGGCGCGGATCGGCCGGTGCCGTCTTGCCGCGGCGGTTGGTGGTCATGCGGATCAGCTCGCCGCGCACGAACACGCGCCCGGCGTTGGGAACCTCCAGGAGGTTGATGCAGCGCAGGAAGGTGCTCTTGCCGGAACCGCTGGAGCCGAGGATGGAGATGACGTCGCGTTCGTGCGCGGTGAGCGAGAGCCCTTTGAGCACCTCGAGGGTGCCGAAGCTCTTGTGCAGGTCCTCGACCTGGAGCGCGACCTCAGCCTCTCCCTTGACGACCGCGCCCTCGGCGGGGCTCTCCACGGACATCGCCGTTAGTCGCCGATCAGGTGTAGTGCGAGGTCGCGGCGGCGCGGCTGGCGGCGGTGCTCGAACAGGTATACCCCCTGCCAAGTGCCGAGCTGCATGCGGCCCTCGCCAATGGGGATGCTCAGGTGGGTCTGGGTCAGCGCACCCTTGATATGGGCGGGCATGTCGTCGGCGCCCTCGGCTATATGCCGATACAGCCGCTCATCCTCGGGCACCAGCTTGGCGAGAAACGCCTCGAGGTCGCGCGTGACGTCGGTAGCGGCATTCTCCTGGATCAGAAGGGAGGCTGAGGTATGGCGGATGAACACGGTGAGCAGGCCGTCGCGGATAGACTGGTCAGTCATCCAGGCGGCGAGACGGTCGGTCACCTCGTGTAAGCCCTGGCGCTCGGGAACGACTGAAATCTCGTCTTGTGCTTGCTTCATCGGCTCGCTGGTTACGGCAACCCGACGTCATAGTGGGAGAGGCGGCGACGATCCGCAACTCGCGCCAGTTGCCGGTCGCTGCCACAATTTTGCCCAAGTTCGGCCCTATCGCCGCCCCATTAGCCGCCCACACTGCCACCATGACCGACGCCCAGAGCGATGTTAGAGACACCATGCTGCACAGCGAGCGCCGCGGCACGGTGAGCCTTGAAGAGCTTGCGCGCCAAGTCGGCGTATCGCGCGAGCGGATCGAGCGCTACGCCGGCCGGCGGGTCGAAACCGGCGGTAACGGCCACTTACTGGCGAAGGTCACGGCTCCGCCTGACCCTGAGTCACGGGCCGCGGCGCCGGATCTCGCGGCGATCCGACGAGAGCTTCAGGCCGAGCACCAGGCTGACCTGACGGCGCTCAAGCGTGAGATCGAAACGGCGCTTGAGGCGCAGAACGACGCGCTGGTGCAGGCGGTGCACGCCATCTTCGAGCGCCACGGCAGCTGACGCCAGCCCATTCCCGTTCTATTCCGGCGGCGCCCGCTTGCGGGCCGCAACGGCCTGTCCCATCATCCGCGCCGGCCAGAGTTGCAGAGCGGTTGTGGGTGCGAAGGACGTGGGCGGCCCAGGTAAAGATCAAGCGGCCGGATCGCTTATCGGCCAGTGCCTCGGCGATGCCCTCGGCTTCGTGGTCGAAGGGCAGCCGCCGGCCGTCTGCCGCGCCTACGTCGACGATGTGCTGCGCCGTGGGAAAGTGGGCGAGGGGGGCAGGGCGCCTTTCGCCTTTGGCCAGTACAGTGATGATTCCCAGCTCGCCCGCGAGTTCCTCGAAAGCTATGTCGCCAAGGGTCGGTTCGAGCCTGCCGACTATGCCCACCGAATCGCGGCGATCTTCGCCGAAGGGCGCATCGTCGGGCGGGGCCGTTCAACCGAGGCGGCCGCGCAGCGGCTTGCCGCCGGCGTCGAGTGGCAAGAGGCCGGTACGCCCGCACCATCGGCCGGCAACGGCAGCGCCATGCGCGCCGGTCCGGTCGGGCTGCTGTATTCGGACGATCCGCGGGCGCTGATCGCCGCGGCGCACGATCAGGGGCGGATAACCCATGCCGATCCGCGCTGCTCCGCGGGTGCCGTGGCCATCGCCGGCGCTGTCGCGCTGGCGGCGCAGGACGGCCAGCTCAACCGCGATCGGTTCGTCGATCAGCTCACCGTCTGGGCCAAGGTGCACGATGATGGCTTCGCCATCGAGCTGCGCAAGCTCAAGGTGTGGCTCGGATTCGCGCCAGAGCGGGCGGCGCCGGTCATCGCCCGCGCCGGGTTGGATGATCAGCTCCACGGCGAGCTGTTGGAGATCATTTACCGTGGCGCGCGGTGGGAGGGCATCTCGCCATTCGTCACGCCGAGCGTGCTGTGGGCCCTCTATAGCTTTCTGCGCTCGCCCGACGACTATTGGGAGACAATCTGCACGGCGATCGCGGTCGGCGGCGATGTCGATACCACTGCAGCGATGGCCGGGGCGATCGCCGGGGCACGGGTGGGTCTCGGCGCGATCCCGAAGAGCCTGGCGCGCACGCTGAACGACAAGGGTGCGTGGGATTACGAGGCGCTCGTCGCGCTCGCTCGTCGCGCCCACGAGATCAAGCAAGCAGCGGGAGCGGAGTGAGATGCTGAGCAACGATCACGATACGGCCGATCTCTCGATCGCGACGACAGGCGATGGCCCAGCGCTGAGCCTCGATTTTCCCGGCTTGAGCATCGGCGTTGCCGAATACCGGGCCGGGCCGACCGGCTGCACGGTATTTCGGTTTAACGAGCTGGCGATGCTCGAAACCGACATGCGCGGCGGCGCGATCGGCGTCATCGGCGCGCACTACCCGTTTGTCGATGCCATCTGCTTGGCGGGGGGCTCTGTCTATGGGCTTGAGGCGACGGCCGGCGCCAGCGCGGAGATATTTGCCATCCGCGATCACGATCCGGCCTGGGACGAGCTGGCGCTGGTTGCCGGTGCGATCATCTACGACTACCCGCGGCGCGACAACGCGATCTATCCCGACAAAGCGTTGGGGCGCGCCGCCGTGAATGCGGCGCGGCCGGGTGCGTTCCCCATGGGTGAACGCGGCGCCGGCTGTTCGGCGGGGGTCGGCATGCGCGGCCGAGCCCAGCCGCAGTACTCACCGGAGAGCTCTGGCCAGGGCGGGGCATTTCGCGAGATCGGGCCGACCAAGATCGCGGTCTTCACCGTGGTCAACGCGCTGGGAGCGATCGTCAATCGCGACGGCAAAGTCGTACGCGGCAACCGCGATGCGAGCGGTGAGCGCCATCATCTGAACGCGATGATCGATGCCGCCTACGGCGCCGCGGGTGCGCCGGGCAACACGACGCTCACCGTCGTCGTCACCAACCAGCGGCTCGACCGCATCATCCTTCGCCAGCTCGGGCGGCAGATCCATACCTCGATGGCGCGGGCGATCCAGCCGTTTCACACTACTCTTGATGGCGACGTCCTGTTCGCCGTCTCGACCCAGAGGTCGACAACCCGAGCCTCGGCAACATCGCACTCGGCGAGGTCGGCGCCGATCTCGCGTGGGACGCGGTGCTAGCCTGCGTGCCCAAGGATTAGAGCCGCCCGATCCCTTCAAGATGCGGCCTTTCGGACCGCTCCTCGGGATGAGGAATCCAAATCCTAACACCCCCCCACTAGGCTGAGGGCGCGCCGCGCCGTCTCGAACATGCGCGTGTGCGCTAGTCACCTGGCACTGAAGTAAGTTTCAGTTATAGTGGCCATCGGGGTGTGACAACGGAGGTCATTGCGATGGCACGCGGTATGGGCCGGCCGCTGGCGGCGCTGGTTTTGAGCGATGAGGAGCGGTCCTTTCTGGAGGCACAGGTTCGTCGGCACCGGGTCGCGTGCTCGATGTCGGATCGCTGCCGCATGATCCTGCGCTGCGCGGACGGTCTGAGCAACAAGGCAGTGGCGGCTGAGCTCGGCGTAAGCGCGCATACCGTGGGCAAGTGGCGCCGGCGCTTTGTCAGAGAGCGCATCGACGGATTGTCGGACGACCCCCGGCCGGGGCGCCCGCGGACCATCGAGGACAGCAAGGTGGCCGAGGTGATCGAGCGGACGCTCGCCACGAGACCGGCAGACGCGACCCATTGGTCGCTGCGCTCGATGGCCGGCGAGACCGGACTTTCCCACACGACGATCTGGCGCATCTGGGGCGCATTCGGCTTGCAGCCTCATCGGGTGGAGACGTTCAAGCTGTCCAGCGATCCGCACTTCGTGGACAAGGTGCGCGACATCGTAGGCCTGTATCTGTCGCCGCCGGACCGCGCGCTGGTGCTCTGTGTCGACGAGAAAAGCCAGATCCAGGCGCTCGACCGCAGCCAGCCGGTCCTGCCGATGCTGCCGGGCGCGCCCGAGCGGCGCACCCACGATTACAAGCGCAACGGCACCACCTCGCTGTTCGCCGCCCTCGATGTCGCCACCGGCTCCGTCATCGGCAAGTGCTACCGGCGCCACCGGGCCAGGGAGTTCCTCGACTTCCTGAAGCTGATCGATGCCCGCGTGCCTGACGATCTGGACATCCACATCGTCATGGACAACTACGCCACCCACAAGACGGCGGCGGTCAAGGCCTGGCTGGCCCGGCGGCCGCACTGGCATGTCCACTTCACGCCGACCTCTGCGTCGTGGATCAATCAGGTCGAACGCTGGTTCGCCGAGTTGACGCGCAAGCAGTTGCAGCGTGGCGTGCACACCTCGACCCGCCAACTCGAAGCCGACATCCGGGCCTTCATCGAAAAGCACAACGAAGACCCCAAGCCCTTCAAGTGGGCAAGTCCGCTGACTACATCCTCGCCGCCGTCAAGCGCTTCTGCCTCAGGGTCGAACAAAACTTATGCCACGAACTTTAGATTCACGTGACTAGCTCACAAAAGCATTCCCAGTGATGTGCCCGCGCCTCACAGCTGGCAGCAGGGCGGAACCGACCGCGTGAGCTTGGTCCGCCTCATTCCCTGGGTTAGACTTCGAGACGGCCATAACGAATCGCGCCACCAGTGGGCAATCAATGGAGGAAAACGATGATGTTTGCACGTATCGGACGGCTCGCGTGGATCGCGGCCGCCGCGCTTTTGATCGCCGTGCCGGGGGCTTCGGCGCAGGAGACGATGAAGGGCGGCACGATCACCTACACCAAGCCCGGCGAGATGATCTCGCTCGACCCGCACACCAGCATCAGTGGCGTCGACTGGCGCATCCTCTACCACATCTACGAGCAGCTGGTGAAAGTGAACGACGACTTCAGCTTCGCGCCGGGCCTTGCTACCTCGTGGGAGCAGCCCACACCGACGACCTACATCTTCCACCTGAGCAAGGAATCAGTTTTCTCCAATGGCCGGCCCGTAGTCGCATCAGATGTCGTGGGGAGCCTCCAGCGCGTGCTGGATCCGGAAACGGCGGCCTTCTGGGCAGTGCAGCTCGGCAAGGTCAAAGAGATCGTTGCTGTGGACGATCACACCGTGAGGGTCGAGCTCGAGAAACCGCACACGGCGTTCCTTGCCGCGGTCTCGATGGTCACGACGTCGATCCTGCCGATGAAGGAGTTCAACGAAGGCACCTTCGATGTCAAGGCAGAGATGCTGGGCTCCGGCCCCTTCATGGTCAAAGAGCACCTTCAAGACGAATCGTGGACGATGGTGCGCAACCCGCACTACTGGCGGAAGGGCTATCCGATCGTCGATGGGATGAAGATCCTCATCATTCCGGATGACAACTCGCGGATCGCGGCCCTGCGGGATGGCCGTGCCGACATCGCGATCTTCGAGAATCCGGACGCGCTGCTGCTGTTGGGTGCGTTGGACAATGTCACGAGCGTCGTCCAGCAGACCACCAACTACTACCGCGTCGACATCAACGGGCGCGGCAGCGAAGGCTCGTCGACGGATTGTTGCGACACCGTGTTCATGGACAAACGCGTGCGCCAGGCGATGAACCTTGCGCTCGACCGCGAGGAGATCTCGGAAGTCGCACTCGCCGGCACCGGCCCGGTCGACTACCCGCTGCCGCAGGTGTTTCCGTCGGCTGCGAGCTGCCTCGCCGGATTACCTTCGTACACCACACCGCGAGCCGAACGCCTCGAAAAGGCGCGCGCGCTCCTCGAGGAGGCGGGCTACGACGGTAGCGCCGTCGACCTCATCGCCTCGCCGGTGTTCCCGGCCTTCCCGTTGATCGCCCAGGTGATGCAGAAGAACCTGGCCGAGATCGGCATGAACGTGGAGATCAAGCAGCTGTTGCAGGCAGAGTGGTATGACGCGGTGTTTTCCGGCAAGTCCGAGTTCGACTTCGCCGTGTCCTACTTCGCCGGCTACTCCGACCCGGTGATGGTGCTGTCGTGGTGGGACCCCGAGAAGGTCGTCTGGAACCGGAACTTCGTCGAGACCATTCCCGAGATCAGCGATCTCCTGGTCCAAGCACACGAGACGCCGCAGGGCGCCAAGCGCGAAGGGCAGTTCAAGCGTCTCTGCGAGCTGATCGATGACAACGCCAACATGATCGCCATCGCGACGAAGAACGACATCGTCGCTTATCGCCATGACCAGGTCAGCGTCGAGATCAACCGCATGGAGGGCAACCTCGATACCCTCAAGTTCATCGAGGAGTTTGCGCGTCTGAAGTAACGAGTTGACGGAATGACTCCCGCCATCCAGGGGCCGGACGGCGGGGCGCTCTTTCCGAGTCGAGGCCGCATGCGGTTCGTCTACTACCTCCTGCCGCGCGTCGCCATCGCGGCGTTTACGCTGCTCGGCGTCTCCATCCTCATCTTCGTGGCGATGCGTTTTGTCCCCGGTGGTTTCGAGGACATGGTGCTTGGACCGCTCGGGACGCCCGAGCAGAAGGCGCTCGTGCGCGCCCGCTATGGCCTCGATCAGCCGATGAGCGTCCAGTATGTGCGGTGGTTGGGTCAGGCGCTTGCCGGCGATTTCGGGATGTCGCTGGTGACCCATGCCTCGGTCGCGGCGGAGATCGGCCGCCGGGCGCCGACGACGCTGCAGCTCGCCGCCATGTCGGGGATCATGGCGCTTGGTATCGGCATCCCGCTCGGGGTTGCCTCGGCGCTGACCGGCGCGCGGCGCCGCGCGCGTGTCACCGGGCGCATCGTCGGGTCGCTCGGGGCCAGCGTCCCCGACTTCGTGCTGGGGACGGTGTTGGTTTTCGTGTTCACCGTGTGGTCGCTCGGTCTTACCGTCGGTGGCTTCGAACCGCTATTTGTCGATCCGCTCGCGAACCTCCGGGCCATGATCCTGCCCGCGCTCACGCTCGGCGTCTTCGGCATCGCATTGGTGTTGCGGACGACGCGCGATGCGGTCCTCAACGTGATGACCGATGCGCACATAACCGCGGCGGTTGCCCGCGGCGAGACGACCTGGGAGATCGTACGCCACCATGTGCTGCGCAACGCCGCGGTGCCGGTGGTCACTGTGTTTGTCATTTACATCGGCTATTTCGTGGGCAGCGCGGTGATCGCTGAGCGCCTGTTCTCGATCCCCGGCGTCGGCCATTACCTGCTGCAGGCCATCAACAACCGCGACTATGGCGTGGTTCAGGCGGCGACATTGTTGGCGGCTGCCGTATTCGTGGGGCTGAACACCTTCGCCGATGTGCTCTACGCCATCCTCGATCCGCGCATCGGCACACGCCGGGGCGCCACGTGAACGGCGCGGCGAGCATTCAAGGGGCGCTGGCCGCCTTCGCCCGCCGCGATCCACTGGCGGCGACCGGCGCGGGCCTGCTGGTGATGCTAATCCTGATCAGTGCGATCGGCCCGCTCCTGCCGCTCGGCGATCCGACGCAGATCGGCGTCGGTCCGCGGCTGTCGGCGCCGGCCGAGGGCTGGCCGCTCGGCACCGACGAGCTCGGCCGTTCCAACCTGCCGCGGATCGTCGAGGCGATCAACGCGACGTTCCTGTTGGCCAGCACGGCTGTGCTGGTGACGGCGGCGATCGGCATTCTCGGCGGCATGGCCGCGGGCTATGCCGGCGGCTGGGTCGACATCCTGGTCATGCGGCTTGCCGATATCCTGTTCTCGTTCCCGCCGCTTTTACTTGCGATTTTCATTGCTGCGGTCCTCGGCTCCGGCTCCGGCGCTGCCATTATCGCGATCATTCTGGTGACGCTGCCACTATTCATACGCGTGGTGCGGGCGGTCACTCTGAGCGTGGTCGAGCGTGAGTTCGTGATCGCCGCCGAGGTAAGCGGCGCCTCGCTGCGGCGCATACTCTTTATGCACGTTCTGCCGAACGTGGCCGGCGCCGCGATCATCCAGCTCACCTACGCGCTGTCGGTCGGCATGCTGGTGGAGAGCGCGCTCAGCTTTCTCGGGCTCGGCGTTCAGCCGCCCGGCGCCTCGCTCGGCTCACTCCTGCGCCAAGGGGCGGCGTACATGACGATAGCGCCGTGGCTCGTCTTTCCCGAGGCGGCCATACTGACTATTGCGATCATGTCGGTGAACCTGTTGGGCGACGGCTTACGCGACATCCTCGATCCGCTGGGGGCGCGGGCGCTGCGGTGACCGCGCTGCTGCATATCAGCGATCTCGCGATCACCTATGAGACGCCTGAGGGGCCGGTGCGCGCACTCGATGGGGTCGATCTCGATTTCGGCGCCGGCCAGTCGCTCGGCATCGTTGGCGAGAGCGGCTCAGGGAAAAGCACGCTCGGCCTAGCGGTCGGTCGGCTGTTGCCGCTGAACTCGCGCCGCGAGACCGGCGATCTGACGATCGATGGCCGCTCGGTCTTCGACCTGGCCGACGAGGATATTCGGAGCTTGCGGCGGTGTGACCTCGGCTTCGTTTTTCAGAACCCGATGACCGCGCTCAACCCGACCATGCGGGTCGGCAAGCAGATGGCGCGTGCGATGGGCGAGAGCGCGGATGAGGCCGGCGTCCACCGGTTGATGGGGCGGGTCGGCCTGCCCGAGCCTGCTCGGGTGGTGCGCAGCTTTCCCCACCAGCTCTCGGGGGGCATGGCGCAGCGTGTCGCGATCGGCATGGCGATCGCCCGCGATCCGCGGCTCTTGATCTGCGATGAGCCGACGGCCTCGCTCGATGCCTCGATACGCGATCAGATCCTGGATCTGCTGCTGTCGCTGCCGTCGCAGATCGGTGCGAGCGTCATCATCCTCAGCCACGATCTGCTTGCGATCGCCAAGCATTGCAACGCGGTCGCCGTGATGTACGGCGGCCGGGTGGTAGAGCACGGCACGAGCGAGGCCGTGTTCGATGCGCCGCGTCACCCCTACACCCGAGCGCTGATGGCGGCGGCTCCCGGCGCGGAGGGAAGTGGCGGCACGCTCGAGCCCATCCCCGGCATGCCGCCGGTGCTGCGAGCCCGCCACGCGGCGTGCGCGTTCGAGCCGCGGTGTCGCTGGGCCGTTGAGCGCTGTCTCCATGAGCGGCCCGAGATCCGGAGTATCTGGGGCCAAACCGTCCTCTGTCACCGCGCCGATGATGTTGCGCTTGAGACCGGATCGGTCAGCCGGAGCGGGGTGCCGGCATGAATGGCGGCGTGATCGAGCTCGAGGGTGCCGGCGTCACCTTCCAGGCCGGCCAGATGTGGGACCGACGTAGTGTCGATGCCGTCAAGGCCGTGAGCTTCACTATTGCTGGCGGTGAGACGCTCGGCCTGGTCGGCGAGTCCGGTTCCGGCAAGACGTCGATCGGCCGCATCTGCCTCGGTTTGGTGCGGCCGACACGGGGCGAGGTGCGTTTCGAGGACCGGCCCTTTCCCCGCACGCGCGGCGCGCTGCCGGGTCGCCTGGCGGTGGTCCTGCAGCATCCGGAGTGGGCGCTGAACCCGCGCTTGCGTGCGGGCGTTTCGGTGGGCGAACCGCTGCGGGTGGTTGGCGAAGGGATCCGCGAGGTGCGGCGCCGGGTTGCCGAGATGCTCGAGCTAGTCGGTCTTGAGCCGAGCTTCGCCGAGCGCCATCCCCACGAGCTTTCGGGCGGCCAGCGCCAGCGCCTGGCGATCGCCCGCGCGCTGATCACCAACCCGCGCTTCGTGGTGTTCGACGAGGCGGTGAGCGCGCTCGACGTTTCGGTCCAGACCCAGGTCTTGAATCTCGTCAAGGAGCTGCAACAGTGCGAAGGTTTTGCCGCGTTGTTCATATCGCACGACCTTGCTGCGACGCGCTATGTCTCCCATCGGATCGCGGTGCTTTATGCCGGCGAGATCATGGAGCTCGCGCCGGCGGCGCAGTTCTACGATAAGCCGTGGCACCCCTACAGCCGGGCCTTAAGGGTCTCGATCGCGGAGTGGGAGCGCGAGAGCTTCGAGCTGCGGGGGGAGGTCGAGGCGATCGATACGCTTGGCTGTCCGCTCAGCCCCCGTTGCCCGTGGGCCATCGAGCGATGCCATGTGGAGCGCCCGGCGCTGCGCGAGCTTGCCGGCGGTCTCACGGCCTGTCACCGTGCTGAGGAAGTGGCCGAGGCCTGAGCGGGGAGGGAAGGGCGATGCGGATCTTTGGCTACAGCGACCGCTGGACCGTCAAGGCGGGCGAGAGCCTCGACTTTATGGTGACCTCCGAGCCCGGCGACTACCGCGCCGATATCGTCCGTCTGTTCCAGGCCGACGACCGGCCTGAGGGGCCGGGCTACCGTGAGCAGGAGATCGAGGCGGTCTGTAACGGCACCAAGCCGGGTCGGGTCCAAGCCCTCAAGCCGGGCTCACATTTGCGGGTGTCGTCTGATCCGCGTTTGGAGCCGACAGCCGGCCTCACGATCGCGACCTGGATCTTCCCGACCGCTCTCGTCCGCGGGGCCCAGGCAATCATTGCCAAGCGCGATCGCCCGGGTGGGCCCGGCTATGCCCTGTTCATCGACGAGAATGGGGGCCTTTGCTTCGAGATCGCGACCGGTGGCGAGGCCACGGTGCTGAGCGCGGCAGAGACCTTGACCCAAGGATCCTGGCACTTCGTGGCCGCGCGCTACGACAGCGAAAGTGGTGCCATGGCGCTCCTACAGGCTGAAACGCGAGCGCTCGCGCGGCATCATCCGACCGCCCAAACCGCGCTCGCCGGCGCATCGCATGGGGCGGCCGGAGAAGGACTAGCCAGTCCGTGCGACCTCTTCATCGCGGCGTTCCCGGTAGGCGCGGGCGAGGCGGCGGTGGCCGGTCACTTCAACGGTAAGATCGACAGCCCGTGCATCTTTGGGCGGTCCTTGTCCGATGCTGAGGTCGAGGCAATTCGAACGGATGGACCGATGCCCGCTGAGGACTTGGTCGCAGCGTGGGACTTAGGCCAAATGCCCTACGGCCTTGAGGTGCCGGACCGCTCCGGCGACGGTCTAGCGGCGGAGGTGGTCAACAACCCCATGCGCGCCGTCACCGGCCGCAACTGGAACAGCGATGTTGGCGATCACCTGAGCGATCCGGGTCGCTATGGCGCCATCTACTTCCACGACGATGATCTGGAGGACGCCGGCTGGGAGGTCGATTTCGGTTGGCAGGTGCCAGCGGATCAGCCAAGCGGCGTCTACGCGGCGCGGCTCCGGGCTGGCGATGAGGAAGACTACATCCCGTTCTTCGTGCGGCCCTCGGCGCCGTCCGCGCCAATTGCGTTTTTGGCGCCGACCTTCAGCTACCTCGCTTACGCCAACGAACGCTTCCACGCACAGCCGTGGGTGGACTGGGGCAATACCAGCGACCATCCGCTCTCGCTTTCGCACCAGGACGCATTCACGGCCGCGCATGGCCATGAGCTCGGGTGCTCGGTGTACGACGTCCACACCGACGGCAGTATCAACGTGTACTCCTCGCGCCTGCGGCCGGTCCTCAACTTGCGGCCCAAGATGACAGCGTATTGGAGCGATGCCGGACGGCATTTCGGCGCCGATATGTATCTGGTCGATTGGCTCGGTCGGAAGGGTTTTGCCCACGATGTCATCACCGACGAGGACGTGCATCACGAAGGCCTCGAGGTCTTGAAGGACTACCGCGTGGTCCTCACCGGTTCGCACCCCGAATACTTCAGCCTGGCGATGCGGGAGGCCTTCGAGCGCTATCTTGCCGAGGGCGGACGGCTGATGTATCTCGGCGGCAACGGCTGCTGGTGGGTGACGAGTGTCGATCCGTTGCGCCCTCACGCGATCGAGGTGCGCAAGCAGAACCCATGGAAGACGATCGCGGGGACCGCGATCGAGCCGGGCGAGGAGCGCCACAGCACGACCGGTGAGCGCGGCGGCAACTGGCGCGGGGCGCGCAACGGCCCGGAAACGCTGTTCGGCGTCGGCTATACCTCGGAGGGCTTCTGCCAAGCCCGTCCCTATCGACGTCAACCCGCGAGCTTCGATCCGCGCGTCGCCTTCGTCTTCGAGGGTATCGGCGAGGAGGAGGTGATCGGCGATTTCGGCTTAGGCATGGGCGGCGCCGCGGGTGATGAGTTCGATCGCGTGAACTACGCCCTTGGCTCGCCGCCCGATACGATGATCCTGGCCTCTTCGTGGGGACATAATGAGAAGTACTGCCTGAACTATTCCTCGCCCTATCAGCCCACGGAGGAAATCAGGGCGAGCGTGCGCGCCGATATCGCTTACTACGAGACCGAGGCCGGGGGAGCGGTGTTTTCGGTCGGCTCGATGTGCTGGTGCCCGGCACTGCCGCACAACGGCTATGACAACAACGTCGCGCGGATAACCGAGAACGTGCTGAGGCACTTCAGCACGGCATGAAGTTCCCGCGCCGCGGCTGACGCCTGAACCAGGTCAAGCGGGAGGGAGACGATGCAGATTTTCGGCTATAGCGATCGCTGGACCGTCAAGGCCGGCGAGAGCCTCGACTTCATGGTGACCTCGGAGGTTGGCGATTATCGCGCAGATATCGTCCGCCTGTTTCAGGCCGACGACCGGCCGGAGGGGCCCGGGTACCGCGAGGACGAGATCGAAGCTTCCTGCAGCGGCACCAAGCCTGGCCGCATCCAGCACCTCAAGCCGGGCTCGCACCTGCGAGTGGCGTCCGATCCGCGCCTGGCCCCAGCGGCCGGCTTGACGATCGCCGCGTGGATCTGTCCTAGCGCCCACGGCCGTGGCGTCCAGGCGATCGTGGCCAAGCGCGATCGGCCGGATGGCCCGGGCTATGCGCTGCTCATCGACGAAAACGGGCATCTTCGCTTTGAGATCGCGACCGGCGGGAAACCGACGACGCTGCGTACGGCCGAGGCCCTGGCCGAAAAGAACTGGCATTTCATAGCTGGGCGTTACGATGGCGAGAGCGGTGCCATGGCGCTTCTGCATGCCGAGGCGCGGGCACTCGCGCCGCATCATCCGACCAAGCAACCCACGCTCGCCAGTGCGTCGCATGGGGCCGGCGGGGATAGGCTCGCCAGTCCGTGCGATCTCTTCATCGCCGCGTTCCCCGCCGGTGACGGCGAGGCGGCGATGGCCGGCCATTTCAATGGCAAGATCGATAGCCCGTGCCTGTTCGGGCGGTCCTTGTCCGATACCGAGATCGAAGTCCTGGGAAGCGGAGCATCGCTGCCGAGCGATGGCCTGATCGCCGCGTGGGATTTCGGTGCAATACCCTACGGCTTGGAGGTGCCGGACCGCTCCGGCAACGGTCTGGCGGCCACCGTTGTGAACAACCCCATGCGCGGGGTTACCGGGCGCAATTGGGACAGCGACGTCGGCGACTATCTCACCGATCCGGACCGCTACGCCGCCATCTACTTCCATGACGATGATCTCGAGGACGCCGGCTGGGAGGTCGATTTCGGTTGGCAGGTCCCGACCGACCTGCCGAGCGGCGTTTACGCGGCGCGGTTGCGTGCCGACGACGACGAGGACTACATCCCGTTCTTCGTGCGGCCATCGGCGCCATCGGCGCCCATCGCCTTTCTGGCGCCGACCTTCAGCTATCTCGCCTATGCCAACGAACGGACCCACGCCCAGCCGTGGATGGTCTGGGACAATGCAAGCGACCGACCGCTCTCACTCTCGCGCCAGGATGCGTTCACCGCTGCGCACGGCTATGAGCTCGGTTGCTCGGTCTACGACGTCCACACCGACGGCAGCATCAACGTCTATTCGTCGCGGCTACGACCGGTGCTCAACCTGCGGCCCAAGCTGACGGCCTATTGGAACGACGCGGGGCGGCACTTCGGCGCCGATATGTACCTGATCGATTGGCTGGACCGGAAAGGTTTTGCCCATGACGTCATCACTGATGAGGACGTTCATGACGAGGGCCTCGATCTCCTGAAGGACTACCGGGTGATCGTCACCGGTTCGCATCCCGAGTACTTCACGCTGGCCATGCGCCGGGCCTTCGAGCGCTACCTCGATTCGGGCGGGCGGCTGATGTATCTCGGCGGCAACGGGTGTTGGTGGGTGACCAGCGTCGATCCGACCCGACCCCACGCGATCGAGGTGCGCAAGCAGGACCCATGGAAGACGATCCAGTCGCTCGGCGTCGAGCCCGGCGAGGAGCGCCACAGCACCACCGGCGAACGCGGCGGCAGCTGGCGCGGCGCACGCAACGGCCCGGAGACGCTGTTCGGAGTCGGCTATACCTCGCAGGGGTTTTGCCAGGCCCGGCCCTACCGCCGCCAGCCCGGGAGCTTCGATCCGCGCGCCGCGTTCATTTTCGAGGGCATCGGCGAGGACGAGCTGATCGGCGACTTCGGCCTAGCACTGGGCGGCGCCGCCGGCGATGAGTTCGATCGCGTCAACTACCCACTGGGCTCGCCGCCGGAGACCCTGGTCCTCGCCTCATCGTGGGGGCACAGCAAGCAGTACTGCCTGAACTTCTCGCTGCCTTATCTGCCGACCGAGGAGATCGAGGCGAGCGTCCGTGCCGATCTCGTCTATTACGAGACGGACAGCGGGGGCGCGGTGTTCTCAGTCGGATCCATGTGCTGGTGCCCGGCGCTGCCACACAACGGATACGAGAACAACGTCTCGCGGATCACGGAAAACGTGCTGAGGCATTTCACCTCAGGGTAGCGTGCCCCACGCGTCGCGCAGGTGTAAGCTCATCTGGCGGGGACGCTGTGGGGGATGGATAATGCGTTTCCTAGCAGGATTGGCTGCCGCGTTCGTGGCGATCGCATGTACCGATGCAGCGCTGGCGCAGACCATCGGCAACAAGCTGCGCGGTATCCTGGTCTTTCACCTCGTCACCGAGGTCGACCAGGAATGCGGAGTAACCCGGGACATCGTCCGCAAGGCGGTGCAAACGGCGGTGCGCGACGCTGGGGCGCGGCTCACCAACGATGTTCACGCCATCGACATCTTCGTCTATTCGTGGACGGCGAGCACCAGCAACGTATGCGCGACGACGCTGCAGCTTCAGGTCGCCTGGACCCAGCTCATCGACATTCCGAAGAAGATCGGTTCGGCGGGACACGTGCCCGCAGAAGTGATGGCCTGGCGCGACGCAACGATGTTCACGTCGCACTCGGTCGGGCACGCCAAGCACGTGCGCGATGCGATCACCAAGATGGCGGGCCGCTTCGCCGACGATTGGCGCCGCGACAACCGCTAGCGCACCGGCTCTAGCGCCGCTACAGCGGTCGAACGTTCCAGGTCTCGGCGATGGCCGTGCCTGATCTGCGCAGAATGACCGAGACCGGGCAGCGACGTGCGAGCTCGGTCTTCAGGGTATCCACCTGCTCCGGCGTTGCGTCGCTGGACATATCGACGGTCAGTGCCATCTCGGGAAACGGAACCTCGGTTGGCGTGGTGGTCGAGATGCCGCCGGTGTCGAACTGGACCGTCAGCTCCATGGACATGTCGCCGATCTGGACGCGTTCCTCTGTCGCGATCATATTGAGGATGACGTTGGTGCAGGCGAGATCGCTCGAGAGCAGCGTTTCGAGCGGCGTCGCCGCCGAGTCGGTCCGCCCGCGCCGCGTCGGTTCGTCAATCACCACCGTGTGATGGCCGACCCTGACCTCGGTTTTGCAGTGGCTAGGGCAGGTCGCCGCGAGGCTGAAGGTCGCCGTGGGGGGGATATCGAACGTCATGGGAGGCCTCCGGATGGTCGGCGAGGATTGTGCGGCCGGGGAGCCTAGCCTGCCCGACCGGGAGATGCCATGCGGTCAAGATCCAGCTACCGGCCGCGGGTGTTGTCGATCGCCACCGCGGCACGGTCAAGAAGCGGCTGATCAGCGACCGACGATGTCGCCTTCGATCGGACCGAGCAGGGTGAGCAGCTCGTTGGTCTCAGGCTCTGGCACCTGGAGTTCGGCCAGGGTCGCCACCAACAGCCCGGCGGCCTGGTCGAACTCTTCCTTGGTGATGTAAAGGCGAGTGTGTGCGTCGATCATCGATCGTCCCTGGTAGGTGCAGGGGCCCCCCGTCACCGCGTACAGGAAGTCGGACCAGGTCGCCTTGTAGGACGGCATATCGGTCTTCGTGAAGTACGTGGCCAGCGCATCGTCGGCCATCACGCGCGCGTTGAATTGCTCGACCACCGCGTCGATCGCGGCGCGTCCGCCCAGGCGATCGTAGAGCACGGCTTCGTCGCTCTGGACCGGCGTGTTCATAACGAGAATCGCCGCGAACAGGGCGGCGAAGACCGCGGTCTGGACCAGATGGCAGTTACGTTCCATGATGAAGATCCCTCGGTGCTGTAGACTCAACGCTAGAGGGCGGTCGCCGCCCAATCGTCGTCATCGGACCCGAGCGGCGGCCGTCGGGTCACTGATCTAGATCAGTCTGACCACCATGGCGCGCTCGCCGGTTGGCGAGGCAGTCCATTGCGCGGCCTCGCGCGGACGCACGTCTCGGGAGAGGAGCGGAGAGCAGATGAGTATTGCAGACGGTGCCAGGACGCCCCATCGGCGATGCGCGGGACCGAGGTAGGGCTTGGTGCCGGCACCAGTTCTCTTCGGGGCCACGGTCATCCTGTGGGGATGCTCGTTCATCGCCCTTGCCAATATCCATGGCCCGGTCGCGTCCGAGATGTCGATCGTCTACCGCAATGTACTGTGTATCGTCCTCATCTTCGGCGTTGCGCTGTGGCGGCGCCAGTCGCTCAGGTTCTCCGCGCGCGATCACCTGTTTCTCGCCTGCCAGGGCCTGTTCATCTACACGTTGAACGATGTGTTGATCTGGAACGCGGTGGGCTATGTCACCAGCGGCTTGGTGGCGTTGATCATCTCGTTGGTGATGATCATGAACGTTCTGTTCGGCTCGTTGTTCCTCGGCCTCCCGATCAGGCCGCGCGTTGTCCTAGCGGCAGTGCTCGGCATGGCCGGCATCGCTCTCGTGTTCTGGCAGGACCTCATGGCCTTCGATTTGTCGAGCGATGCGATGATCGGTCTTGGCCTCGCACTCGGCTCGCCGGTGATCTTCTCGCTCGGTCAGATTATCGTCGCCCGCAACCAACTGAACGAGTTGCCGCTGATGCGCTCGACCGGCGTCGCCATGGCGTATGGCGCGCTGTTTGCTTTCATCCTCGCCATGGCCCTGGAGCGGCCCATTGGCTGGAGCTGGTCGCCCGAGTACGTGGTCTCGTTCTTCTACGTCGCGCTCATCGGCACGCTGTTCGGCTTTTATATGTACTTCACGCTCATCGGCCGGATCGGACCGGGCCGCGCTGCCTACATCAGTGTGCTGCTGCCGATCGTCGCGCTCATCGTCTCGACGTTATTCGAGGGCTACCAGTGGACGCCAGCGGCGCTCGCCGGCGCAGCCATTATCGTCGTCGGCAACGTCTTGGTGGCGATCGACGGTGGTGGACGTACACAATCCCGCGCCGAGGGCATCGCGTGAACGTGATCCCGGGCGCTTTTGTTTCCGGCGCGGCCACCGTGGCATAGTCTCGCGTCAAGGTAGCGGCGCGGGCAAAGAGCGGGGAGAGCATGTCATGGGTAGCGGAGACCAGGCGCTGGCGGCTGGCGGGACCGAAGGCCTTCTAACTCAGCTCGCCGACGCCCTGCCCGCGCTGGTCTCTTACCTCGACCGCGACGGTCGTTACCGCCTCAACAATAAGACCTACGTCGAGTGGTTCGGTCACTCGCAGGACGAGCTTATCGGCCGCCACGCGAGCGAGGTGATCGGCCGCGAGGCCTTCACCAGGGCCGAGAAGCACATTCGAGCCGCGCTCAAGGGCGAGCGCTTGGAGTACGAGTTCGATCTGTTCGCGCCGCACCTCAACGAGCAGCGGCGGGTACACGCTATTTACTCGCCGCACGTCGGCGCCGGTGGCGAGATCAAAGGCATATTCATCCTCGGCCTCGACGTCACCGAGCGCGCCGAGGCGGAACAGGTGTCAACGGCGGCGTAAAAATGTACCGGCGCGGCGGCGTAAAAATGTACTGCGGGCTGGGTGGTAGCTTGTCCCCGTAGTCCACGGGAGGGACCCGCGCGCGGGTCGACGCGCCCTCTGTGCGCGGCTGGCGGCGGGCCGCGCGTGGGAGGGGCTGTGGGCCCACGGGGGACAAGCGGGGGGTTATTCGGACGGTTGCCGGCGTCGTGACCGGCTCTGCTTGAGGCGGTAGCTCTCGCCGTTGATCTCCAGGATATGGCCATGGTGGGTGATGCGGTCGAGCAGCGCGCCGGTGAGGCGCTCGCTGGCGAACACCGTCGTCCATTCCTGGAAGGGCAGGTTTGAGGTCACGATGGTGGCGCCGTTCTCGTAGTGCCGGCTGAAGACGTCGAACAGCAGCTCGCTTCTGGTCTGCGACAGGGGCCCGTAGCCGAGCTCGTCGACGATCAGGAGATTGACCCTGGCGAGCTGGGCCTGGAGGCGGAGCAGCCTCTTCTCGTCGCGCGCCTCGATCAGCTCGTGGACCAGATGGGAGGCTGTGGCGAAGCGCACGCCGAGGCCCTTGTGGCAGGCGGCGAGGCCGAGGGCGAGAGCGACATGGGTCTTGCCGACGCCGCTCGGGCCGAGCAGGATTAGGTTCTCGCGGCGCGCGATATACTCGCCGCGCGCGAGATCCAGCACCAGCATCTTGTTGAGCGCCGGGATCGCCTTGAAATCGAAGCTCTCAAGCTGTTTGACGACAGGGAACCCGGCCTGCTTGATAAGCCGCTCGACGAGGCGGCGCTCGCGGTCGATCAGCTCCATCTCCACCAGCCGGGCCAGGAACCGCACATGATCCAGGCCCTCGGCCGCGCACCGGCGCGCCAGTTTCTCGTATTCCCGCAGGAAGGTCGGCAGCTTCAGCCTCTTCAGGTGATGTTCGAGCAGGATGCGGGGGGCCTCAACCATGGCCGGCCCCACCGGCCAGCGGGGTGGCGTAGTCGGCGCTCCGCGTGGCGGCGACGAAGGGCTGGGGCAGGTGCGGATAGCGCGACAGGTCGAGATGCACGGGCCGCCTCTCGATGCGGGCCAGCAGCAGGTGCTTGACGGCGTCGAAGCCGATCAGGCGGCGCTTCACCGCGTCGCGCACCGCGGCCGCCACCTGCGGTTCCGGGAAGTCTTCGTGCAGGCGCAGCACCTGGATGTATTCGCGCTTGCCGCGCGGCCCGAAGCGCGCCTTGAGGAGGCGGCGCAACGTGTCGAAGGCCGGATCGAGCTTCCACCCTCTCAGCGGCGCCGCCTGGTCCAGGGCGCCCGGCTTCTTCTCCAGCAGCGACAGATAGTGCAGCGGGTCGTAGACGACGTCGCCGCGGACATAGCTGCGCCGATGGCGGGCGACGATCTCGGCGCCGAGCGCGATCTCGACCCGGTCGACATAGCCCTTGACCGTCACCTTCTTGTGGGCGTGCACCGCCGGTGCCGAGTAGTCCACCAGCCGGTAGCGCACCAGGGCCGTCGACGAGACCTGGCCCGGCACATGCTCGCAGGCCTCGAAGGGAACCGCCGGCAGATCACGCAGGGCCTCGAGATCGGCGAGCAGCGCCGCCGCCTGCTCCCCTGCCGAAGCGGTCGCGGAACAGATAGTGCGACTGAAGATGTGAGAACGCCTGCGTCCTGAGGCGCGTGCCGTCGCCCAGGATCCGCGCCACCGCCAGGGTCGTGTTGTCGTAGAGGATCGAGCGCGGAACCCCGCCGAGGAAGGCGAAGGCGCTGACATGGCCGTCCAGGAATGCCTCCGTCGTCTCCCGGGGGGAGGCCTTCACGAACCAGACATTGGAATGGGGCAGGATCAGGCAGAAGAAGGCAACCTTCTCGCGCCGGCCCGGCAGCTCCACCACCGCCTCGCCGAAGTCGACCTGGGCGTGGCCCGGCGGGTGATGCAGTGGAACGAAAGCCTCGCGCGTCGACTGCCGCCGGGAACGCACATAGTCCTTCACCATGCAGACCGTGTGGAAACTCTGGGTGGCGGGGGATTCCGTCCGTCTCATGGCGATGTTAGGGTCCGCCATGAGACACATTCCTGGCGTTGACCGCTCTCAGGTTCTGCTTCTGCCGGAAGCAGTGGACGATTACGTGGGCCGGGATAACCCGGTCCGTTTCATCGATGCCTTCGTGGATGGTTTGGACCTAGCGGCCGCTGGTTTCGAGCGCGCCGCGGCGAAGGCGATAGGTCGTCCCGGCTACGATCCGGCGGACCTGCTGAAGCTCTACATATACGGCTATCTCAATCGGGTACGTTCGAGCCGCCGGCTGGAGGCAGAGAGCAAGCGTAATCTCGAAGTGATCTGGCTGTTGCGGCGTTTGTCGCCAGACTTCAAGACGATCGCCGATTTCCGGCGGATCAATCGGGCGGCCTTCCGACAGGTGTTTCGGGAGTTCGTGAGGCTATGCCGCGAACTGGAGCTGTTCGGACGCGAGCTGGTGGCGGTTGACGGTACACGGATCAAGGCAGTGAACAGCCGGAAGCGGAACTTCACCAAAGCGAAGCTGGCGAAGGCGTTGGCCGAGAGCGACGAGAGGTTGTCGCGTTATCTCGACCGGCTCGACGAGGCCGACGAGCAAGACGAGGGCGGCACCGGCGGCGGCGAGGTGGAGCATATCCAGGAGAAGATCGCTGCGATCCAAGGGCGGCGTGAGCGGTTTGAGGAACATCGAGACGCGCTGGCTGCGAGTGGCGAGGACCAGCTCTCTTTGACGGATCCGGACAGCCGGGCGATGTACGCCGAGACCCGGGTCGGTGTCGGCTACAACATTCAGATCGCCGTGGACGCCAAGCACAAACTGATCGCCGAGCAGCAGGTCCATAACAAGGTCAGCGATCTCGGTCTATTGGCCGAGACGGCGGTGGTGGCCCGTCGGAACCTGGCCGTCGATCGGATCGACGCGGTCGCCGACGCGGGCTACTTCAAGATCGAGGATATCGAGGCCTGCGAGAATGCCGGCGTCGTGCCGCATGTGCCCAAGCCCCAGCGCGGATCCACGGTGAGCCAGGGGCTCTTTCCCAAGGAACGCTTCCGCTATGACGGCGGCGAGGACATTTACATCTGCCCCGACGGCCAACGCCTGGCGCTACACAGCAAGCGCAAGCGCCGCGATCTCTTCTTCGCCAGTTACGCCAATCGCGCCGCGTGCAAGGAGTGCCAACTCAAGTCGAAGTGTACGAAAAGCGCCTTCCGTCGGGTCCTGCGCTATGTCGACGAAGCGATCCTGGAGCGCATGGCAGAACGATTGGCGGCCCGCCCGGAGCTGCTCGATGCGCGCCGTGAAAGCGTCGAGCATCCCTTCGGCTCAATCAAACAATGGATGGGCCAGGGTGCCTTCCTGACCCGGCGGCTGGAGAACGTGCGCGGCGAGTTCAGCATCACGGCGCTGGCTTACAACATCCGCCGCGCGATCTCGCTGGTAGGTGTTCCCGCCTTGATCGCCGCCGCGAGGGCATGAGACGGGAATCAGGCCAAAATCGAGCGCCGCACATCGATCCACGGAGGCCTGGAGCCCCTTCCACAGGGCTACCGGCGCCAAACCGCCAGATTACGTGGGATCGCCGCAAATCATGGTTACCTAAACCTCCATCCCCGCCACCCAGAGTTTCCACACGGTCTGCATGGTATAGCCGCCGCTGAACCCGTGCTCGTCCCGCAGCCGCTCGAAGATCCGGTGCGCCGTGTGGCGCTGCTTGCGCGGCACGTCCGGATCCGTGTCCGCCTCCAGGATCGCGTCGACGATGCCGGTGAACCCATCCAGCTTGGGCCGCCGGACCGGCTTGGTCCGCCGGTAGCCCGGCGGCGCCGAATAGCTCAGCATCTTCTTCACCGTCCGGCGGTCGATGCCGAACCGACGGCCCGCATCGTGATGGCTCAGACCCTCGTCGACAACCGCCAGACGAACCGCCGCATAGAGCTCCACGCCGTACATCTCATGCCCCTCACCACAACCGACAAGGGGCTATAGGTGGCGCAATTTTGCGCCGCCGCGACCGGACCGCCCAGCCGCTCCGCGTGCTGCATTATTCCTCCGCCGTTAACACTATGACTTCAAGGTCTTCGCCTCGACCGAGTTGGAGGTGTACCTGGACGGCGTGTTGCAGGCCTCGGGCTACACCGTCTCGGGCGTCGGCAACGACAACGGTGGAAATGTCGATTTCACGACGGCGCCAGCGAACGGGATCAAGGTCACGCTCCTGCGCACGCTGCCGCTGACCCAGCTTACCGATCTGCCGACCCAGGGCCCGCTCAGCACCACCTCGGTCGAAAACCAGCTCGACCGGCTGGCGATGCTGACCCAGCAGATGCAGGAGCAGATCGACCGGGCGCTGTTGCTGGTGGTCGAATCGACGCTGAGCGGGCTCACGCTCACG
The DNA here is from genome assembly GCA_965248765.1 of Alphaproteobacteria bacterium. Lineage (GTDB taxonomy): Bacteria > Pseudomonadota > Alphaproteobacteria > VGEJ01 > VGEJ01 > CBDFKF01. Next base: position 568,380 of record CBDFKF010000004.1, on the reverse strand, counting down.
CCGGCGGCGTCGAACTACCTGCAATGGAACGCGAGCGCAGACGGTATCACCAACGTCGCGTCGGTTACGCCCAGCACAACCACGGTTTCGCCGTTCATGGAAACGCTGCTCGATGATCTGGACAAGGCCGCCGGGCGCGCCACGCTCGGGGCGGCCGAAGATGCGCTGGTCGTCAAGCTGGCCGGGGCACAGACCCTCACCGGCAAGAAGCAACTCGACGACTTCAACGGGACCATCGTCGGCGACCTCGTCCTCAAGGCGCAGGACGTGGTGATCGAGACCGACACCGATATCCTCGATTTCATGGATGCCTACAAGGCACGCGACATCGAGGACGCCGCCTACTTCGGCATCGATGGTCGCTGGGTCCACAAGAGCGGTTTGAGCTGGGTGACGCCGGCGATGCGCGTCACCCTGAAAGATGACGGCGCCGACATCGATATCGAGTTCCGCGATCTCTCGCAGCGTGGGGCCCACGGCACCATCATCCACACCCAGACCATCACCGGGGTGACCGGCACGAGCATCTATGTCGCCTTCGGCTACGTGTTCGTTGGTCACAACGCCGGTGCCGACTTGCTCTCTCTCCACGGTGACGCTGTGACGGTGGTGCGGTTCGATGGCACCACTGGGCATCTCTCAATCACAGACCTCAACACGCTCTTGGTAGCCATTGGGCTGGACATCCGGCAGACCGATGGGCGGGGCCGTCCGTTCCCGGCGCTAGCCCTGATGGCCGACCTCTCCAAGGTCTACATTCCGAGCAACCGGCGGGGGGCCTTCAACAAGACAAAGAGCACCGGCCATCAAGCCCTCGACGTTCACCGTCGATGGGTGTTCGTCGCATCGGGCGACAGCGACGGGCAACTTGTCTATCCCGATGTCCCACTCGACATGATGGACGTTGCCCCCGGCGGCAACGGGATCCTAAAACCCACCGCCGCGCCACAGGGCTTACAGACATCGACCTTCGCGCGTGCCGCCGGCGACATCGTGATATCCGGTGGCACCGATGGCTTCAATATCGTAACAGAGCTTTCATGGCGCGGCCCCGCTCTACAGACCAATCTGATCACGGCCATGGTAACGAAAGACTACTCGACCGGGTTCTTCGGCAAAGATATTCGTGGGATATGGGTTGCCAATTCCCTGACTGATGATCGCTCGTACAAAGGCAACGACCTCACGGACAATGACGGTGTGACCCTAGGGGTAGTCGAAACGGGCGCAGAACTTCAAGCTGCGAGTGGCTTCGATGTTGATACCTATCTCAGCCGTCCGTTCGATGCAGATCTCGATATGGGGACAACAGCGTTCGGTGGCATTGCCTGGTTCAAGAACCCCGGCGCCACCACCAACGAGTACATTCTTCGCCGCTCCGACACCAACACGACTGGAGTTCCCCCGGTTTTGTGGGCAGTTACGGGCTTACAGACTCCAGCTGCTCACGGGCTTGTCTCTCGTAGTTGACGGGCGACTTGTATCCGAGCGCGGAATGCCGCCGCCCCGGATTGTACCAGCCCTCGATGAACTGGAAGACGGCCATGCGGGCCTCCGCCTTGGTCCGGAACTTCCGCCGGTCGAGCAACTCGCATTCGAGGGTGGCGAAGAAACTCTCGCACATTGCATTGTCGTAGGCATCGCCAACCGAGCCCATTGATGGCCGCACACCGGCTTCCGGGGCTCGATGGCGCATGGGGAGCTGGTCACGATACTTGCCGAGGATCACGGCGAGAGGCTAATCGCGCGGGCGATGTCGGGCAGTGGGCGAATGGTCGAGATCACCGCGGCGGCGGACGGTTCATGGAGCGCTGTCGCCACCAACCGCGCGGGCCGCTCGTGCGTCGTCGACTTCGGCGCAGCGTGGCAGGCCGTCGATGGACTCACGGGCAACGAGACATGAGTGAACAGCCAACACCGGCCGTGATCATCGCGAAGCTCGCAGTGTTGGAGTCCAAGGTCGATGCCTTGCACAAGCGCCAAGACAAGGTGGTCGAACGAGTCGATGAACTGTCCAAGGTCGCGAACATCGGCAAAGGAGCGCTCTGGGCGGTGCTTAAGTTCGGTGGCGTCTTGCTCACCCTCGGCGCGCTCGGTGCCGCGCTAACTGGTCACACCCCGAACTTCAAGTAGGAGACCACCATGAACGGCCGCAAGAACATCATCCAGAGCAAGACGCTCTGGGGCGCCGTAGTATCCGGCCTGTCGGCCATCGTGAGCGGCGTGTTCGGATTCGAAGTCGCCCCTGGCGAGGAGGAGGCGCTCGTGCACGGACTCGCAGCGGTGGGCAGCGTCATCGGTCTTGCCACCACGATCTACGGTCGATGGACCGCCCGCGCGCAGATAGGCTAGCCTTTCTGATTGTCTGGAACCCAATTATCGTCCTGGGCGTCCGGCGGCACCGCAAAAAGGCCATCAGCCGAGCGGAGGCCGTCTTGATGGTTGCGCCTTTTGTTTCGAAGAGGCCGCCGGTGCTGCCCTGGCTTGGGTCTAAATTGTCCATCAGATAACGCCACTCCCTCCCGCAGCACAGATCTCCATGCCGGATCGCCCCGAGAATCGCGCGCACGGTCGGAACCGTAAAGTATTGGCGTACTGGCTCGTGGCGTGCTGTGCGCTCATCTTTCTGATGACTGTCGTTGGCGGTGCCACGCGGCTCACGAACTCCGGCCTCTCCATGGTCGAGTGGCGGTTTATTGGGACCCTGCCGCCCCTCCATCATAGCGCGTGGCAGGCCGAATTCGAGAAATACCGCCAGCATCCGGAGTTCAGAAAACTTCGCCCCTGGATGACCGTCAAAGACTTCAAGCCGATCTATTGGCTCGAATACGCACACCGCATGATAGGGCGCGTGATTGGCGTCTGCTTCGCCGTTCCGCTGATCTACTTCCTGGCCACCCGCCGAATCCGGGGATGGCTCGCGGTTAAGCTCATGGTGGTTCTTTCGCTTGGTGCGGCCCAGGGGATTCTGGGTTGGGCGATGGTGCGAAGCGGACTAATCGAACGTCCCGACGTCAGCCACTACCGACTCGCAGCCCACCTTGGCTTGGCGGTTGTTCTGTATAGCTATCTCGTCTGGACGGTGCTCGACGTTTTGTCGCCAGCGACGGTAAGCCGGAAATCCTCACCCGCAGTATGGGCCTTGGTTTTCCTCGTCTTCGTTACGATTGTGTCCGGGTCACTCGTCGCGGGCCTTGATGCCGGTTTCGCCTACAACAGCTTCCCGCTCATGGACCGGCAGCTAATCCCAGCCGGGCTCTTCGCCCATAGCCCGTGGTATGCGAATCTGACAGAGAACGTTGTCACCGTTCAGTTCGACCACCGGTGGCTCGGCATCCTGACGCTCGTTTCGGTGTTGGCGCTGTGGCTCCGCGGCCGCAGCCTCCATCCGCGCAGCAGGTTGTTGACTAGCGTAGTGCTCGCTGCAGCGGTCGGGCAAACGGGCCTTGGCATAGGGGCACTTGTTCTGGTGGTGCCAGTGGTTCTTGGTCTGGCACACCAAGCTGGGTCTCTGGTTCTGCTCACGGTCGTTCTCGTTGTCGCCCACATGTCCCGCGTCGCACCGCGGGAGGCGGCGCTGGCCCAGCCGCGTCGTCAGACTTCGGCGAGTGCCTGATCCAAATCGCCAATGATGTCGTCGATCGACTCGATGCCGATCGACAGCCGCACCACGTCGGGGCCCGCGCCGGCGGCGATCTGCTGTTCCTCGTCAAGCTGCCGGTGGGTTGTTGATGCGGGGTGGATGATGAGACTTCGCGTATCGCCAATATTGGCGAGGTGTGAGAACATTTGCACCGAGTTGACCACCTTGACGCCCGCCTCATAGACTCCTTTTAGTCCGAAAGTGAACACCGCGCCCGCCCCCTTGGGGATGTATTTGCGCGCGAGTTCACGATAAGGGCTCGAATCGAGGCCGGGATAAGACACCCAGCTTACCTTAGGGTGGCCTTCTAGGTACGCGGCGACTGCCAGGGCGTTGGCGCAGTGGCGGTCCATTCGGAGGGGCAGCGTCTCCACTCCCTGAAGAAGGTTCCACGCGGCCGCCGCTGAAAGGGATGGACCGTAGTCCCGCAATCCGACGGCACGCATCTTCATGGTGAAGCCGAAGTCGCCGAAGGTCTCGGCAAAGGTCAACCCGTGGTAGGCCGTGTCGGGTTTGCTGAGGCCTGGGAACTTGTCGTTCTGCCCCCAATCGAACCGCCCCGATTCCACGACGATTCCACCCATGGTGTTGCCGTGGCCACCGATGAACTTCGTCGCAGAGTGCACCACGATGTCCGCGCCCCATTCGAAGGGCCGACACAGGTAGGGTGATGCGAGGGTGTTGTCGACGACCAGCGGGATGCCGTGGCGATGGGCGACCTCGGCGATCGGCTCCAGATCAAGAACAATTCCGCCCGGGTTGGCGAGGCCCTCGCAGAATATGAATTTGACCTTGTCGGTGATTGCGTCTTCGAAGTTCGCAGGGCGCGATGCATCGACGAAATGGCATGTCCAACCGAGCCTCGGAAAGCTTACGCCGAACTGCGTAATCGAGCCGCCGTATAGATTACGCGAGGAGATGAACGCGTCGCCGGGCTCTAGCAACGTTACGGCGACCAGGAACTGTGCGGCATGCCCAGTGGCCGCGGCGACCGCGCCGCGGCCACCTTCGAGGGCGGCGACGCGCTCTTCGAGCACCGCCACTGTTGGATTGGTTATCCGCGAATAGATGTAGCCAAACGTCTGAAGATTAAAGAGTTCCGCCGCATGGTCGGCATCGTCAAAGACATACGCGGTAGTTTGGTATATGGGAGTAGACCTTGCTCCAGTGACCGGATCGGCGCGCGCGCCGGCGTGCACCGCCAGTGTCTCGATACCGTATTCCCGTTCTTCTTCGTCCGATTCGGCGCGAGCTGCGACCGTCATCGCGGCGGCCTCAGGCTCTTGGCGGATATGATCCGCGAGTTGATGCCGCTCCAACTGAGTTCACCCGAGAGGCGTGCGAACTCGATTTTGGGGCAGCGGTTCATGATCACGGTGAGCCCCGCCGCCTCGGCTAGCTCCGCCGCCGAATCATTCCTGACGCCGAGCTGCATCCAGAGGATGCGAATTCCCTTGTCGTCCTTGTTTGCAATTACTTCCTTGGCGATCTCGTATGCCTCGGCAGAGGTTCGGAAGATGTCGACCATGTCGATTTGTTCCGGAATGTCCGCAATGCAGCCATACACGATCTCCCCGAGGATGACGTCTCCCGCCCGGGCAGGGTTTACCGGCACGATCCGGTATCCCTTCCTCTGGAGGTACTTCATCGCGTAAAAGCTGGGCCGTCGCCACTGCGAACTCGCACCAACCAGCGCGAAGGTGCGCACGCTGCTCAATATCCGGCGCAGCGTCCGGTCGGTGTAAGAATCGTGGTGCGGTAAAGGGAGGTGCATGCCCTCGTCTGCCACCTCCTGAGCGGTCCCGGTCATATGCGGCGTCTCCCTCGACCGCCTAGCCAATATGGCGCGCGGGCTCCCACCTTCGGAAACGCGAGGTGTGAAGTCAAGGTGGGCCTACAAATGCCGCTGAATCGCACTTAGCGCCCGCCCCAGCGGGGTTCGCGCTTCTCGAGAAATGCATCGATTCCTTCCTCGCTATCCTGCATCAGCATGTTGCGCGTCATCACAGCGCTTGCGTACTCATACGCCTCGGCCAGCCCCAGCTCCCTTTGTCGGTAGAAGGCTCCCTTCCCGATCGCCAGCACCCTGCTTGGCTTAGCGGCGATTGCCCGTGCATAGCCCATAACGGCTGCGTCCAGTTCGGGAAAGGGGACTGCAGCGTTCACCAAACCGAATCGCACTGCGGTTTCAGCGTCGATCGCTTCGCCGGTCAGCAGCATCTGCATGGCATGTTTTGATCCAATGCAGCGGGTTAGCGCGACCATTGGGGTTGAGCAGAACAGCCCGATGTCCACCCCTGGCGTTGCAAAGCGTGCACTGTCTGCGGTGATCGCTAGGTCGCAGGTAGCGACCAACTGGCAGCCGGCCGCTGTTGCTACCCCCTGAACCCGCGCGATCACCGGTTGGGGGAGGGCGATCAGCGATTGCATAAGGTCGCTACACTGACCAAAAATGATCCGGAGCGATGCTTCATCCCGTCGTGCGCGGAGTTCCTTCAGATCATGGCCGGCGCAGAAACTCGCGCCAGCCGCAGCGATAATCACGACCTTGACGGCGGGATCGGTAGCGATGGCGTCGACCTCACGCTGAAGCGCGCTCATCAAATCCGTCGAGAGCGCGTTGCGCGCGGATGGTCGGTTGAGAGTTAGCGTGGCGATGCCACGTTCGCCATCTCGCAGGATCAGTTCTCGCGGCGGGGAGGCCACTGCTGCGCGTGTATCCATTGCTATCCTGACCTCTTTTTTTGCTGCGATGATTGATACCCTTTATTTGTAGGATCAGCACGTCCAATGGTATCTAATACAGTACCGCACGATAACACGTTGATCTCAAGGATAAATTCTGTTGACAGCGACGAACCTACGGCTTAAACGGGGTCACCACCTAGATGATTTCGGTTCTAGAAAGGCGGGCCTTTGGGGGCGACGACAACATACTCGGCGAGGCCTTCCGAGATTCGCAAGTCCTGGGTCATTATCGACGCGGATGGCCTTGTCCTCGGGCGCTTAGCGAGCGTAGTTGCCAATCTCTTGAGAGGGAAGCACAAGCCGAGCTTTACGCCTCACATGGACGATGGCGACTATGTCATCGTCGTCAATGCCGAAAAGGTACGCCTGACTGGCCGCAAAAGAACCAACAAGGTCTATTATCGGCACACCGGTTATCCGGGTGGCATAAAGGCCGCCACTGCGGATCGGGTCCTTGGTGGCAGCAATCCAGAGCGCGTGATACGGCACGCGGTGCGGCGCATGATCCCCCGCGGTCCGCTTGGCCGGCAGCAGCTCTCGAATCTGCGATTGTACACCGGACCGGATCATCCGCACGCGGCGCAGCAACCGGGGGTCGTGGATGTCGCCGCGATGAACTCCAAAAACAGGCCGGGGATCTGATGATGGCCGGCCAGCAGTCCGGACTTGACGTATTGGCTCGCGCGGCGCCGCCGGCAACGGCGGCTGAGGAACTCCCAGAGCCGAAGATCGACGCGGCTGGTCGCGCGTACGCGACCGGCAAGCGAAAGAACGCTGTGGCTCGCGTTTGGATCAAGCCCGGCAGCGGGCAGGTCACTGTTAACACTCGGGATGTTCACGATTATTTTGCGCGCCCGGTTCTGCAGATGATCATCAATCAGCCGTTCGCTGCAACCAATCGCGAGGGGCAGTATGATATTTGGTGCACCGTCAAGGGCGGTGGGCTGTCGGGGCAAGCCGGCGCTGTGCGCCACGGCATCAGCCGGGCGTTGACCGACTACGAACCGGGGCTTCGTGCGACGCTGAAGAAGGGTGGGTTTCTCACACGGGATGCCCGCGTCGTCGAGCGCAAAAAGTACGGGCGTCGAAAAGCGCGACGCAGCTTCCAGTTCTCGAAACGCTGAGCGCTGTATGGGCCGCATTCGGCCGGGCGCCTTCACGGGCGCCTTTTTTCGCCCGAAACGGGCAACAGGGTCATGTTAGACAACAGCGACGATCGGCTCCGCGTGGCCGTTCTGGGTGCTAGCGGCTATACGGGCGCGGAGCTCGTGCGGCTACTCGCTCGCCATCCGCACGTGGAGATCGTGCTACTGACAGCGGAGCGACATGCGCACGAGCCCGTCGCTGAAACGTTTCCCCACTTGGGCTCGCTGGACCTGCCCGGCATGCTTCCGATCAGCGAAGTCGAATGGTCGGGCGTCGATATCGACCTGGCTTATTGCGCGTTGCCGCACGGCGCCACGCACGCGATCGTCGCTGGCCTACTCCATGAATCGGGGCACGATCTTGTCGACGAACTTGTGAACGAACTGCCCGAAGATCTCATCGCGGCCATGAACCGGGAGGCGAAAGTTATCGATCTTTCCGCTGACTTCAGGCTCGATCCCGAAACATATGCGCACTGGTACGGTCAACCCCACGGCGCACCATCGCTACAAGCGGAGGCCGTATACGGACTGACCGAGTTCGCAAGAGAAGCGGTGCGGGCGGCACGGCTCATTGCTTGTCCCGGGTGTTATCCAACCGCCGCGCTGCTCCCGTTGGTTCCGTTGGTCGAGAGCGGTCAGATCGAGACCGAGGGCATTATCATTGATGCCAAATCGGGCGTTACCGGTGCCGGACGTGCCGCCAAGGAGGCCAGCCTGTTTGCGGAGGTGAATGAGGGCATTCACGCGTACGCCGTCGGCGGTCACCGGCATGCACCCGAAATCGAGAAAATGCTATCTGCGGTGGCTGAGATCCAAGTAACGGTCAATTTCACACCTCACCTGATGCCGATGAATCGAGGCATACTGGCTACCACGTACGTCGAGCTGGCAGGTCAGGCCAGCGCTGCGGATCTCCGGGAGTGCTTGCTCGTGCGCTATCGAGACGAGCCGTTCGTCGGTGTACTTGACGAGCGCGGGAGCCCTGCGACCCGCCATGTACGCGGCTCCAATCACTGTCTAATGGCGGTCTATGCCGATCGGCTGCCAGGGCGTGCGATCATCCTTTCGGTCATTGATAATCTGGTTAAGGGCGCCGCCGGCCAGGCGATCCAGAATATGAACCTCATGTATGGGTTCGATGAAACCGCCGGCCTTGAGCAAGTGCCGTTGTTTCCTTAAGCCGCGTATGCGGGGCCTGTTGCGTGCGCGTGATGCTGTTCTTATGGTAACGGGGCGAAAGGGGGCCATCGTGACAAACGACAGCGCGGCCGTTCAAAACGTACGTAAGGAAGTGCAGTATCCGGACGACGGATGTACGCGGGTGCACGGGCGCGGCCTCCGCAGGGCTTGGGCGCTAGCTGCTCTCGTTGGGCTCGCCGGATGCTCATTCGTACCAGATTGGGCCAACCCTGGTTCAGTTTACGACAGCATGTTTAGTGACGATGTTGTGTCATCGCCAGCCGCCCGCGCCGATGACAAAGCGCCGGGCGAGGAAGACGAATTCCCAAGCCTCGAGGCTGTTCCCGATCGACCAACCGAGGTCTCCAGTCTCGACGAACGAGATGCGATCACCGAAGGGCTCATCGCCGATCGAGAGGGAGCGCGATACACCGACGAAATACTCCGCAGCGGCCCCAGCGACGCACCGTCCGCCGAGGTCGGGCGCCTTGACTCCGCCTCTTCAGAACCTGAGGAAATCGTGACTGACCGGACGGTGTCGAGTACAACCCAACCGCTCGTCGAGGAGGTCGCGCCGACGGCTCCAAGCAGAATCGCCGAGGCCGAATCTCTATACGAACCGATCGAGCCGAATCGGCGTGCTGTGGTTGCCGAACCCTTGTTCGAGGAGGTCCCATCTCAAGCAAGGGCAGAGCTGCGCGCCGGTGCGACCATGGATGGCGCTAATCGGATGGACAGTAGCGCGACCGTGGTGGTCACTCGCGACCTGGACACAGTCGCGCAGACCTTCGCGATGCGTCTAGCGGAGTCAGGTGGAACCGTGTCCACCGCCCCGGCGAACCCCTCCTTCTCATCGCAGCAGACAGGAGCCGCCATTCCGGAGGTTACCGTTGCGGCGGCCACGACTGCAGGCCGCGAGCCGATGGAGGCGACTGGTGCGGCGTCGGGCGTGTCCTTCAGTAGCGCAAAGCCGACCGCGATCGTCAAGTTCGCAAACGGCTCCGATGGGATCCGCCGGCGCTATCGAGATATCCTCACGAGAATCGTGGCCGACCAACGCGGTAGCGGTGCGTTTATCCGTGTGGTGGGCCACGCATCCAGCCGCACGCGCGATCTCCCTCTTGCAGAGCACATGCTGGTGAACTTCCAGATCTCGGTGGAGCGAGCTGATGCAGTCGCCCGGGAGCTGATCCGTCTTGGTGCACCAGCGGCATCGGTTTTTACGGAAGCGCGGAGCGATGCGGAGCCGTTGTACTACGAGATCATGCCTGCTGGAGAGGAAGAGAATCGCCGGGCAGAGATATTCCTGGAGTATTGATCCAGCGACCTGCGTGCTCGAATGGTCAGCTAGTTTTGCCTCGCCCACTGCGCGAATACGGCGGTGGTTGGTGGGTCAATACCTCACGTGAGTTGCGCAGCTAGCGCCTGCCTCTTTGGTGTCTCGACCTCCGCCACCGGCCGTAGCTGGCACCTGCGGCCTGCCGATGATCGTCTCAGTTTGGCCCTTGCTCAGCGACTCTCGGTACCCGAGGTCGTGGGACGGGTCCTGGCGGCACGCGGCATCGAGCTGGCACAAGCGCCAAGTTATCTGAACCCGACTCTGCGGGTCATGCTGCCCGATCCGTCCCGTCTCAAAGACATGGACCGGGCTGCGGCACGACTGGCCACTGCCATCATGCGCGAAGAGCCCGTCACTGTCTTTGGAGACTACGACGTGGATGGCGCCACGAGCACGGCGGTGCTCCGCCGGTTTTGGAACGAGGTTGGCGGTCAGTTGGGCCTCTACATCCCGGATCGTTTGACTGAAGGCTATGGCCCCAACGAGCAGGCTCTTCGGCGCATTGCCGCAGACGGCACGCGCCTCGTCGTAACGGTTGATTGCGGTAGCGTAGCCTTCGAGCCACTTGAGGCGGCGGCAGGAGCGGGGCTGGAGGTCATCGTTGTCGACCATCATCTCGCGCCGCCATCACTCCCGCCGGCTTATGCGGTGATCAATCCGAACAGAGCGGATGAGGATGGGTCCCTCAGCCAGCTCGCGGCAGTCGGCGTGAGTTTTCTATTGGTCGTGGCCGTCAATCGAGCGTTGCGCGACGCTGGCTGGTATTCTCAGCGCGAGGAGCCCGAGCTCCTCCAGTGGCTTGATTTGGTGGCGCTTGGGACGGTGTGCGATGTCGTCCCGCTGACGGGCGTCAACCGGGCGCTAACGCGCAAGGGGCTGGAGGTCATGGCCGGGCGCCGCAACATCGGCCTTTCTGCGCTCGCTGATGTCGCGGGCCTAGCCGAGCGCCCCGATGCCTCTCACCTGGGGTTCGTATTAGGCCCCCGTGTTAACGCCGGCGGCCGCGTCGGCCGTGCGGATCTCGGAGCGCGGCTTCTCGCCACTACGGATCCAGACGAAGCGCGCGAGATAGCAGCGGAGCTGGATCGCCTCAACGCCGAGCGCCGCGCGATAGAGGCGATTGTCCTAGAAGAGGCTATGGAACAGGCTAACCGCCGGCATCGCGACGGTGCCGGACCGCTCGTATTGGTGGCCGAGGAGGGCTGGCATCCTGGAGTCATCGGTATTGTCGCTAGCCGACTCAAAGATCACTTCGGCCGACCAGCAATGGTCATCGCCATCGACGAGAACGGGATGGGGAGAGGCTCTGGTCGATCCATCACCGGCGTCGACCTGGGGGCCGCGGTTACCGCTGCACGTGAAGCAGGCTTGCTCATCAACGGCGGCGGTCATCGAATGGCTGCGGGATTGACTGTCTTTCAAGGCCGTATAAACGTTCTTCGCGAGTTCCTAGCAGCCAGCATTTCCCCACAGCTCGGTGATCTCGAGGCGCCGAGGCCCCTGGACATCGATGCCGCCATGGCTCCCGGTGGGTTGAGCGACGACCTAGTCACGGCGCTGGCACAAGCCGGGCCGTACGGTGCTGGCAACCCTGAGCCCCGATTCGCGATCGCCGGGCTCACGGTCTCTCATGCAGACATTGTCGGCAATGGCCATGTGCGCTGCACTCTGGTCGGTAACGATGGCGCTCGCGTCCGCGCCATTGCGTTTGGAGCGGCGACGAGGCCCGTCGGCGAAGTGCTTCTTAGCTCGGGCGTGGTACCACTGCATGTCGCAGGCACGGTCCGGGCCGATCGGCGGTTTGGCGCGTCTCACGTGCAGGTGGTGATTGACGATATCGCGCCCGCCCGCGGCGCCTCTTGATTTTTCGCGGTACATGAACGATAGACCGGTGCCAGCGACCCCATCGTCTAGAGGCCTAGGACACCAGCCTTTCACGCTGGAGACACGGGTTCGATTCCCGTTGGGGTCACCATCTAGAATTTATATGATTGATTTAGCGGGACATTTTCGCGTTTTCCCCTCACCCTGAATCGAGGTGAGGGGAAAGTTGTTCGCGATTTGGTCAGCGACGATCTCCGAGGCGCGCACACCGAGACGAGCGCGATCGGCTCCGCGGGTATAGACCTCGGCCTGTTCGATCTTGCTCCAACCGTACTGTGCCATCAACTCATGTGCTGCGGCGCCACCGTTCGCCCCGAGCGTGGCGGAGAGCTTGCGCAGGCCGTGAGCGCTCTTGGTGATGCCAGCCGCGCGACAACGGTCTCGGAACCAATTGCCGAAACTGTCGATGCCGAACGGCTTGCCAAGCTCGGAGACGATGAAGTGCATGTCGCCGGTCGGCGATCGGCTGATCAGATCCAGGAGTTGCGGCGGGAACCGGATTGTGACCGTGACTCCGGTCTTCTCGGTGCGGATCGCGAACATATCGCCGCATAGATGCTGGCGCCCCGCCCTCACGATATCGGAGCGACGCAAACCCGTAAGAAGCAGAAGCTCTAGAACGAGCCGCGCTTTGCTCCCTACCGGATGGTATGCACGGAAAGCCGTGACATCATCGATCGTCCATGCTGGGAAGCCGTCGCTCTTGTATCGAATACGCTTCACGCCATCGGTCGGATTGTGCGGGAGGTGGCCGTTGAGCACCGCCCAACCGAAAAGGCCACGCATCGCTTTCAGAAAGCTGTTGGCCGCCGCCGGCCTATCAGCTCGTTCATCGATTGCTTTCTGAATATGGGCACGTGTGACGGCCGCGAATGGAGCATTGCGAGACCGCGCAACGGTCGCCTGAAAGATCGCGTCTCGCTGCTTGTGTGTACCGGCAGATAGTTGACGCCACGCAGCACTCTCCCGATAGCGTTCCAACAGCCATTGCAATGAGTGCGGCGCCGCCGCCCGCCTGGTTGTCTTCGGCGGTATCTCGCCGGCCAGCGCGGCTCGGTATGTCTGAAGAAATTCGGCGGAGTTCGGGTCGTCCGGCAGACGCAGCCGCGCGCCTTTGCCGCGGCGAAAGTACAGTGCCCAGCGACCGTGTCGGGTCCTCTGGCGGCAAACGTAGAGCGGTAGCCGACGAGGCATTACCGTCATCACAGACGGAAGTCCTCGTTGCTGTCAATTGGCGGTGGTCGTTCCGCCGGCAGGCATGCTTCGGGAATCACCCGATAGATCGTACCGTCGCGCTCAATCTCGAAGATGCAGTTCATTGCCTTGGCGGCAGCGGCGAGCGCCTTGGCCTGGGCGCGGGTGATGTCGAGCTTTGCGCTCATCGCCCAGATTTGGCCGTGGCTGCGCGAGAGCATCGGTCAGCACCTGGCTCTCGTTGAAACTCCATGTATATCTGGTAGTGATCCGGTAGCGCCGTATACCGCCAGCACCGCTCGCGGCTGGGGCACTCGTGGTCCATGCACATGGCGATATCAGGCATGCAGCAGGCATCCGATCGTGATCGACCGCGGATCATCCGGTCGGCCCGCGGTCGTTAGCGCCACCCGGTGCCCACAGGTGGTACAGCGCACTAAGTAGATGCCGCAGCGCGGCGCCGGATACTCGAGATCCAGTGAGCACGTCCGGCCCACCACCCCCGAAATGTCGATGTCCTTGCCATCCGGATAGTCGGCATCTGGCAGGCACTTCGGCTCGCGATGACCGTCAATCCACTCAGAGGTGAGCGCCATCACGCGGCCTCCTCTCGCCATCGCACCACGGGCCGCGCTCAGGCATGGCCGTGCTTGCCGGCAGTCGTCCCCGCCCTCGTTGGTGGCATGGGCGCGGCGGGCCTCGTCGATGGCACGGTTCAGCGCCTGCATCTTCTCGTGCGAGCCATCGGGCTGGTCGGGGTGGTAGCGCTTCGACAGTAGGCGATACGTCGATTCGGCCGCGGCAAGCGGCACGTCCGGCTTCACGTGCAAGACCGCGTACCAAGCCTCCGGTGGCGCGATCGCGGCGAAGCCGGTAAAGGCCCGCTCCATCATGTGCCCACCGCCGAAGTCGCGCTCGGTCATGAGCATACACCGGCCGCGCCGGCGGTGAGGCGCCCGCACGTCAATGACGAGCTTGCGCACGGTGCGCGCCGCATGGCGGCCCGTGTAGCGCAGGCGCTCGGCGACGTCGTCCATCGTGAGCAGGCGGTCAGTCACTAGGCGCCGCCATCCCCCTCAGCGCCGTGAGGGCGGCCGTTATCCCACCCTCGCAAAATGCTTCAGCTAATCGGTCTCGGCACTGACCATCCTCCCCCGCTGCGGCGAGGAAGGCGAGAATGGCAGCACCTACCGGATCGCCCGTTCCCAGTTCACGAGGTCCATCCCACTCCTTGTTGTAAGCCCTATAGGCAGCCTCAAGCGGCGTGGTCATCGGTTCAACGCCTCCATGACTTCCGTTGGACTCATTGGCGAGAACAGCGGGGTTTTTCTCTGGTCCACCCACTCGATGATCGTCGCTCGATAGCCACCGCACTGCCCATCGCAGACGGTCCTAATAAGATCGGTGTTTACTATCACGTCGGCTCTATTTCCTAGCCCGCCGCTAGGACAGCCGTTTGCGAAGACCCGCAGTTTCACGAAGCTCATCCCATACTCCTAGGTTGGCGGGGAGGGCACGGATAGCGCATGGCTCGCTTCATCCGGCAAAAGCTCTTTGTCCGAGAGCCCGAAGGCGCCCGTGGAAGCCATGGCGACCTCCCCATAAGCTGGCGGGGTAACGACGGGTCTGAGCCTGTTAGGCAATGGCTTGCTGCTAGGGTGCGCTGCCCTAACTTTCTCGCCGTCGTCAGGTGCGTCAGCCAACGGAACACCCTTCCCCATAAGCTGGCGGTCGCGCGGCCGGCTGGGACCGGCTGGCATCAGCCATCGGGCGGACACTCCTGGCAACCCTCTGACTGCGCGCGACCATAAGCTCTATTCCCCACCCTCCTGCCCCTCGGCCAAGGCGGCGCGGGCTGTGTCTAGGTCAAGAGCATCGCAAACGTCAGCGACCATCATCGCCATGTTGGCAACGTCGGCCGCTTCTTCGCCTATCTTGTGACGATCGGCGCGGGCCTCCAACATCTCCGCCAGCGCCTTGTCGCGGGTGCTCATGCCGCCTGCCTCCCATCCAATATCTCGTGCACCCGCGCATCTAAGTCGGCGCGATCCACGCCGGGCAGCACCTTTTCGAGAATGAGCGCCACGGCGGCCGAATAGAATTTCTCGAACGCGGCTTGGTCCATCGCCGCGAAGCTGATGGACTTGGGCCGCAGAACCTCGCGCTCGCCGATCCGCCACACGCTGTAGTGCCCCAACGCGATCTTGAGCGCGTCAAGCAAATCGTCCTTCGTGGCGAAGCGGTCCTGCGCCTGGAACACCACGTCGATCAACGCGAAGAAAAGGCGGTGATGACCGACATTGCGCGGCCGCGTCCATTTCACCCGTAGCGTCGCGCCGTCGGGCACGCCGTCCAGCGCCTCGACGCCGATCATGTCCACCGGCGCGAGCTTGCCGCGTTCGGCGCGCATAAGGATTTCAACGGGCATGGCCGTGGTCTGCCTTGCCGAGGAAGGAGCCGCCGGGCCACTTCGCCACCACGCGCGATTTCTCGTGGCACCAGATACGCCCAGAACCGTCACACTGGCAGCACTCATCCGGGAGGTTGACAAAAGTCCCGACGGTCCCCTTGCCGTCGCAAGCACCACAGCATATGTGCGAGCAACCCGGATATAGATCGGCAAGGTCGCTCATCGCTCGCCCCTCGCCTTAGCCAGCGCGGCGCACGCAATGCTCTTGAAGCAATCACACTCCAAGCCATGGACGAGCAATTTGCTACAGTTGTCCGCATGATATCCAAGAGCAAATTTTTCAGCGCCTCCAACATCTCCGCGCAAGTATCCCGGAGATCGCAAATTATCGAAATCTCTACAGGGTGAATATCATTCCGCGCGAGGCGGATGAGGAAGTCGCCATCAATGCATTCATAGATAGGCTTCGCGCGCGGACTCCGTGTTGCCGCTTCCGGTTCGATGCTAGTTGAAGTGTCCACATTCATCTCCATCACCCCGCCGCCAGCACGTCGGGATCGGGATCGCCCTGGGCGACCTCGGCGGGGAGATCGGTGGGCGTGTCGGCCAGCGTGGCGCGATGATCGTCGGCCAGCGCTAACAAGCGGGCGTGCCGATCCTGGCATCGTTTCACGTTCGCCTCGCTGTTCTCGTAGCCGCTGCCGGCCTTTAGATTGTTAAGCGGGTCTTTGTTTTCGTTCATCCAAGCGTCGATCTCGTCAACCGTTTGTGCCGCGTTCAAAGCGGCGGCGAACGTCACGGTCCACGCCTGCCAGTCCGGCTGGTTGTCCTCGGTGATGCCGACCTTGATCGCCGAAGGCGGCAGGACTTCACCCGTCTCAGGATCGATCGGCGGCTGGGCCTCGACGGCCTTGGGCGGCTCGCGCTTCGACGACATCCTCTGCGTGCAGCAGGAGCGCACCGTCTCCAACGACAACACCGTGCGCTACAAACGCCTCTGTTTGTCATGAAGCTGGCCGATATCTTAACCAAGAGAACCTCTCGATTTCCGAATTTGCGCGGCGTGCGGAAATCCTGCCTTCGACAGCCTCTCGAGCAGTGCACGGCAGAGTGCTCCCATCTGAGAAAACCATGCGCCGAATCATCGATGCGACCGACGGCGCGGTGAGGCCCAACGACTTTTTCGAGGACGCAGCCTGATGCTGACGCGGCGGCGGCTGTTCGGACTGTTGGCGGCTACGCCGGTGGCGGCGATGCTCCCCATCGCGGGATCGAAAGCAGCCGCCCGCCCTGCCGGAACTTTCGTCGCCATGAGGGCCTCGTTTGCAGATGGCGTGCTCAGGATCTTCGTGGAACGGGACGGCGCCCTGACTGAATTCAGCTCTGCTCGTCTCGACTTTTGCCGCCCTCCAAAATGCCCCGAAACCACGCGGGATACTCGCGACCCGGCTGCTCCGGAGGATTGTAGATCTCGCCCGACGCAAGGGCGCGAACCGCGTTGAAAATCATGGCAGCTTCCTTGCTGAAACCGTTTAGGGACGCCTGGCCAATGGCGCTTCTCACGCCCTCCTTGTCCAACGCCCCTGCCTCGTCGAGCTTCTCGATCAGGGAGCCGACAGACAGCGCGACTGCCAATGTGGTGGCAAATTGTTGCTCGCTCGTGAGAGTTGGTTGGTCCATGACCATAGGGGGCACCTCCGTTGATTGATCGGTTGTGTGGAAGCGCTGATCCTATCACCGGGGGTGCCTCCGTCTCACTGAGGACCCCTGCCTGATGCTCCCCCTCGGCACCCCCGTTCTGGTGACGTGGCCGGGTTTCCCGCCGTTGCGGGCCAAGGTGATCGGGTCCGGCTATGACGGCGACCGTCCGGTCTACCAAGTGGTTTCCGCCTGCGGATGCGCCGTGTGGGCGGACGAAATCGCCTTGGTCGATCTGCGACCTTTTGCCGGCATGCCGGCGGCGGCGTTCGCGAGCGAGCTTCTGGCGCCTGCTGGCTTGGGCGGGGTCGAGCGTGTGGCTGTTGCCGATGCCGATCCCCGAGGTATGGCGAGCGATCTGGTCGCTGCTGCCCACGACCTTCTGGAACGCTTGAGAGACGGGAAGTTCTGCCACGTAGATCGTGCCGAGACGGCGCCCAAGCTCTTGGAGCTGTCGCGCGGGATCGAAGCCCAGGCGCGGGCGATGGGGGCGCAATGAACAGCCTGTTTCATGAGAGCCTGGCGTGCACCGGCGATTCCCGGCTCCCAGGGCGATCTGTTCCCGGTGCCCACCGAGGTCGCAGGGACGCAACCGCACGCCTGATGCGGGTATGACCGAGTCCGTCACCATCGTCGTCTGCGGTCGGCCGGTGCCGAAGGGCAGGCCCCGGATCGGCAGCGTCAACGGCCGCGCGATGGCCTTCACGCCGGCCGCCACGCGCAAGTACGAGGCTCATGCGCGGATGGCCGCTCAACAGGCCATGGCGGGGCGGGCGCCGATCGAAGGCCCCCTCGAGGTCGAGGTAACGGCCCTGCTGCCGATCCCGAGCTCGTGGTCGGGCAAGCGCTCGGCGAAGGCCCGGCAGAGCGAAATCGTGCCCACCAAGCGGCCCGACCTCGACAATTTCATCAAGGCCGCGATGGATGCCTGCAACGGCATCGTATTCAAGGACGATTCCCAGGCCGTCGTCGTCAAGGCGGACAAGCGCTATGGCCTGACGCCGGGCCTTGTCGTCACCGTAACGCCGCTCGTAGACGTGGAGGCGGCGTGAGCAAGAGCACCAAGTGCAAATGCGATGGCCTAAAGGACCATGTTCCTTCGGGGCGGAATGTGGTCGCTCACGTAACCGTCCAGCGGTGTGACTTTTGCTCGAGGCGCTTTCGCGTCGAAAATCTCCAGCACCCTACCAAGAAGGGGCCTGGGCGGTCCGGTTGGCGCTGTTTCGATATCACGGAGTCGACGTGAGTGGCGGCCTACTACAACGAGATCGACCCCTATGCCGCCGCGTGGCTGTGCAACCTGATGGCCGCGGGCCACATCGCGCCGGGCGACGTGGACGAGCGCGACATCCGCGAGGTCTCAGCGGATGACCTTCGAGGCTACGGTCAGTGCCACTTCTTCGCCGGCATCGGCGGCTGGTCATACGCCCTCCGCCTCGCCGGATGGCCCGACGACCGACCCGTCTTCACGGGCTCTCCCCCTTGCCAGCCCTTCAGCGCGGCTGGCAAGCGAGCCGGAACAAATGACCCTCGGCATCTGTGGCCCGAGTTCTTCCGGCTCATCCGCGAGTGCAGACCTGTCGTCACTATTGGCGAACAAGTTGCGAGCGCGATTGGGCACGGCTGGCTCGATGGAGTATCGGCAGACCTGGAAGGAGAAGGGTACGCCGTCGGGGCGGTCGTACTGGGCGCACACAGCGTCGGCGCACCGCATATCCGGCAGCGACTGTGGTTCGTCGCCAATCGGCTGGCCGACGCCGGATGCGCAAGCGATGAACGTGGGCTGCGATCCCGAGAAGCATCTGAGCCGCTTGGAGCGGTTGAAAGAGAAGCACGGCAACGGGAACGGCGCAGGGCTGACGCTGGGCGCAGCGGCATCCATGGCGGGTTGGCCGACGCCGAACGTTCCGAACGGGGGACGGTCGATAGCGCATGCCGAGATGAAGGGAGCGACGGCCTACCACAAGGGCAAGAAGGTTCAGATGGGGCTGGAAGCGGTGGCGAAGATGGCGGGCTGGCCGACCCCTGGTTCCACAGATGGGGACAATGCGCCGACGAAGCATTACGGCCGGAGTCTAGCGTTAAATGGGGCCGCGAAGTTGGCTGGATGGTCAACACCAACAAGCGTAGACGGCAGACGTGGATCACTCCCGCCAAGGCTCCACGATACGGGACATCCCCTGGACCAACAGGCAGCGATGGCTGGATGGGGATGGGCGACGCCCCGTCAGTCGGACGGGAAAAGAGCGAGTCGAAGCCGCGAGGGAGCCCTGAAGGAAGCCGCGAGGAAGGGGGGCAACAACGACCTTGGGACGACAGCGGGCTTATCCCTTGCGCCGACGGAAAATCGCGGCGCATTGAATCCGGCATTCAGCCTTTGGTTGCAAGGCTACCCGATGCAATGGATGGACTCGGCCCCATCTCGCGCGTCGGTGTCCTCCGTGGCGCGGGAAACTCGATCATCCCCCAGATCGCGGCCGTCTTCATCGAAGCGGCGAGGGACGTGACGTGACCGTCCGCGTCCTCATCGGCGACGTGTTCGACCGCTTGGCCGAGTTGCTGGACGAGAGCGTGCATTGCGTGGTCACGAGCCCGCCATACTTTGCCCTTCGAGATTACGGCGTCGAGGGTGCCATCGGCCTCGTCGCCGACCGTCTCGGCCGCGACGCGATCCTGATCGAGCTGAACCCCGAATATGCCGACATGGCGCGGGCCAGAATTGCCGATGACGCACCGCTGATTGCGGAGGTCCCGTGATGGCGGCTTTGTCAGACCAAGTCGTCCAGGCCGACGTTCAGCGCGGCGGCAAGCGCCTTGAGGGTGTCGACCGATCCCGTTTTCTTGCGATTTTCGATATCCGAAATGTAGGGCTGGCTGATCCCTCCGGCCTTGGCGCCGAGTTCCATGCCGGTGAGCCCACGCAAGTCGCGGTAAACGCGGAGCGGGTGCTCGCCGGCGAGCATACGATCGACGAATTCGACCGGGATCGATTCCTCGTCCTTCGCCGCATCGAATGCCGCGCGATCGGCCGCGTCTTCGGTCGCCTCGTCCAGCATGGAGGTCAGGGCGTCGTATTCGTCCTTCGGGATAACGACGAAGGTTCTGCCTTCGATCGTCAGGGTCGCGGTGTCGGTCATTTGTACACGTCTCCTCTCGCGCGGATTTTGATGATCGTCATCGTGAGGGCATCGCGGTCCAACTTGAACAGGATGCGCCAGTTTCCAACCCGCAGCCGATACTGGTTTTGTGGTCCCTTCATCTTCGATACGTTTTCGGTTGTACCGTCCGGATCGGCGGCAACGGCGGCGATACGGGCACGAAAATCGGCGGCTTGTTTGGGCTGCAACCTACGAAGGGTCTTTGCGGCGGCGGGTTTGAAAGCAATCTCGAACAGGCTCGACTATATCCACTGACAATAACATATCAATGATAAATATGTCTTATAAAGATATTTTTTCCTCTTCACGGAGGTTGCATGACCCGTCTGCATACGAAGCGATGACGACGAGCAGCAAGCCGCCTGACGACCGCCGCATGACGCCGCAAGAGTTCCGGACGGCGCGGCGGCAGCTGGGGCTGTCAGTGTCCAAGATGGCGACCGCTTTGGGCGTCCGGTCGCGCAGCGTTCAGCGCTGGCAGGCGGGTGATCAGGCCGTGCCGGAGACCGTAGCGTTGCTGCTGCGCAGAATGCTGGGTTCCGTGCCTGCTACGCAGCGAACTGAAGGCGCACGCCGCACGCCTTGAGTATCTTGTGAACCGTGTCGATCTTCGGCGTGTTCCGCATCGAGAGTGCGCGCGACAGACCGGTACGGTTCAGACCTGTCCGGCGAGACAGCTCCGATACCCCACCGATTGCATCGGCGACATTACGGAGCGCGGTCATCAAATCCTCATGATCGCTGTCCGGGTCTTCGAACACGACGTTCAAATAGGCGGCGATGGCCTCGGGCGTGTCGAGGTAATCGCTCGCCCTATGGGGCTTTGTTGGCATTGCGCCTTTCCTGTTTGTAGGTTCTCCATAGTGACCGTGCCTGATCGATGTCACGGCTTTGGCGCTTCTTCGCGCCGCCTGCGAGCAGGACGACGCGGTCTCGACCATCCTTGCCGTAGTACAGTCGGTATCCGGGGCCATAGTCGATCCGAAGTTCCGCGATACCGCCTTCGAGCCGCTTGTGGTTTCCGAAGTTCCCTCGGTGCACTCGGTCAATGCGCTGTTGAACGCGGGCAATGACATTGACATCTTGTTTCGAGAGCCATTCTCCGAACGGGTCACTGCCGTTTTCGGTGACGTAGTGAACCACCTCGACCATGCTATTAATGTATACTACAGTACACGATATTTCAAGGGGCAAGGGTCATTGCAGAAGGGGGTGACAATCTGTCGGGGTGACAAAGTGTCAGAATTGACAAGGACTTAGGCCGCGCCTCATTTTTCGCGGCATGGACCCCGAGCTTCTCGCTCTTCTCGCCAACGCCCCGACCCGGATCGAAGACCGTCACGGGCTCCGGGCGGCGATGTATCGGACCATCGCGGCCCGCGTCGGCGCTTCGTTCCGGTGTCTCGACCCGGAGGTTGACGACGCGCCCGCTCCGACTGCGGTCGAGAACGACGACGGCGCTGTCCAGGTCCGCATCCAGGGACCGCTCGACTGGTTCTGGGGCTTCGACGTTCGCGCGCTGATCGCCGACCTCGACGCAGCCGAGCCCAATTCCATTCACCTGCTGATCGAATCGCCGGGCGGATTCCTGTCCGACGGCTTGGCGCTCTACGCCGACCTGCGCGCTCGGCTCCGTGGCGGCGTCACCGTGACGGCGGAGGCGCGCGGCGTGGTGGCATCGGCGACCGTGCTGCCGTTCCTGGCCGCCGATGAACGCGGCATATCCACCGGCACCCAGCTCATGGTGCACGACCCGTGGTCGTGGAGTTTCGAGATTGGGACCGTAGCCGAAATGAGGGCGCAGGTTGAGAAGACCTTTGTCGCGCTGGAAGCCGGCGAGAAGACCTTGCGCGGCGTGATGGTCGAGCGCACCGGCAAGTCCCGCCAGCAGGTCTCGGCGTGGCTCAAGGCGGAGACCTGGTTCTCGCCCGACGAGGCAGTCGAGGCGGGCTACGCGACGGCGGTCATCGAAGACACCTCGGCCGGGCAGGTCGAGCAGGACGCACAGGCACGCGCGCTCGCCCGCCGCACGCTGGCGAATTGGCGGCTCAACCTTCGAAAGGAAGCAGCATGACGAGCCCACAGACCTTCAGCCCGGTCAAATCGGTTGACCCGGCGATTGTTCAGGCGGCGTTCAACGAGTGGCGCGGCAAGCCCGCGAGTTCCATTCAAACACAGCGTGACTCGGTCGAGCGGGACATGGCGCGCGCCTTCGAGCAGGCCGGTCCCGATTTCGACCTTGAGAAGATCGATTGCATCGGCGGCAATACGCTGGCCGAAAAGGCCGAAAACCTGGTCGAGATTCACTCCCGGCTTTCCGGCCTCGAGGACGCGCTGGCCGAGCGTACCGAACTCGACAAGGTCGCGCAGGACATCCGCAACGGAAACCGCGGCGGTGGTCCGACCGAGGCAGCCCCGGCGCAGCCGGTGGTGCTTCGCCAGCCCCGGCCGCCACGGATCTCGGATCACGTCTACCGGGACCTGCGGGAGCGCGGGCTCGATCTCGTCCAGGCATCGCGCGGTGGCGGACTTTCTATCGAATCGCAGCTTCCGGGCAACGATATCCTGAACACGCTGTTCCAGACGACCGATGGCTGGGCGCCCGAGGTCATCCGCGATCCTGGCTATGTGGTCTCTCCGCAGCGCCCGGTGCAGGTCACCGATATCATTCCGCGCAGCGTGACCACGCAGAACGCCGTCAAGTTCATGAAGGAAACGACCTTCACCAACGCGGCGGCGGAGACCTCCGAAGCCGCTTTGGCGCCAGAGGCAACGTTGAAGGTCGAGGAACAGGACATGCCGATCTCGAAGATCGCGGTCTCGATCCCGACCACCGAGGAAGAGCTTGCGGACGAACCGCAGAGCCGCTTCTACCTCGACGACCGACTCATGTTCATGATGCGCCAGCACATCGACAAGCAGATCCTGCTCGGCGACGGCACGGCGCCGAACCTCACAGGCGTCCTGGACTACACGGCGAGCGACGAGATCCAGACGGAGAGCTGGACGCACGGTACCGGGGATGCGCTCTCGAAGCCCATGACGACCATGCGATTAGCCAAGACGAAGGTCGCGCTCGGCGGCCGCGCGATGGCCTCGCACTTCGTCATGCACCACACCACGTGGGACGAAGTGGCGACCTCGGAGTCGTCCGCCGGCGGGTACTATTTAGGGAACCCCATGGCGGACTTCAGCGAGCGTATCTGGGGTCTTCCGGTGGTTCTCTGCGACGCCCTGTCCGACGGCACCGCCGAGGACGATGTCAACGGGTTGGTCGGCGACTTCCGCAACTTCGCCAACCTGCGCGTCCGGCGAGACTTCCTGACCGAGGTCGGGGTGTCCAACGACGACTTCCTGAAGGGCATTCTGCGCATCCGCGGCACGGTGCGGGTCGCGCTGGTCATCTACCGCCCGCAGGCGTTCTGCAAGATCGACCGCCCGGCCTGACGGTGGACGCATCGGAGTCCGGGCATGGCCACGGAGGCGATTGAGGTCGTCTCACTCGAGGAGATGAAGGCCGAGCTTCCGGCCGCATCGCATCGGGAAGAAGCGCTCAAGGTCCAAATCGCGAGCGCCGTCTCGTTCGTCTCCCGTCTCATCGAGGCGCCCCTTGTCGACATCACAGAGACGCTTCACATTCCCCGCCCGGCGGACGCCCATTGGCCGCTCGCCTTTCGGGCGCTGGCCGTCAAATCGGTCGACAAGGTCGAATACTGGACGCCTTCCGGGAACCTCCGCGAGGACCCCGATGGAACCGCAATCGAGAATGCCCAGCTCGGGCGCCTCGTCTCGCGGAACCGAGATAACACCCTCTACCCGCCCGGCGAGGGCTGGCCGGACATCCTGCCGGACTCGCCGCTCGTTCTCACTGTCACCCGCGGGTTGGAGTTTGGCGATGAGCACAAGGCCCTCAAACAGGCCGTGATCCTGCTGGTTCGACAGTTCTATGACGGATTTAACGAAATGCGGCCCACCAGTGCGGTCTTCGCGCTGATCGCGCCATGGAGGCGGTATGACTGAGGTGACGCAGGCGCACCTTGAGCGTGTGCGGGCAGGGTCCGCGCAGGACCTCATGAAGCACGAGATTGCCTGTGAGCGCCGCTATGGCGAGATCAACGGGAGCCTTGCCAAAGTGGAGGCCCTGATGAACCGCAATACGCGTCTTCTCTACGTCGTCCTGGGCGGCATGCTCGCCGTGGTGGCCCGCGAGTTCTGGCCCGCGATCTTTGGAGGCTGAACCATGTCGCTCGACAGTTACGACACACCGAACCTCAGCGGCATCCCCTCGGACTACCTGCCAGTGACGCCCGACGATTACGCGGACAACACGGGTGACGCGTGTATCGGCCTCTATGTTGAGACCGCCGGTAACGTGAACTCCCGCCTGGTCGGGACGCCAGGTGCCGATCCCGTGGAGGCCATCAAGGCGTCCGTCGCGCTGATCGCAAGCGACGGAACCGGCAATGCCGTCCCCGCCTTGCGGCTCTATCACGAGGACACAGGTTCGGCAGGTAACGGCTTCACCGTCGCCTTGGACCTGCAAGACGGCGCGGGAACCGATGCCGCCTCGCTGTCGTCGGGTGAAACGGTCACGATCACGCTCTATGCGGACAACGGCCACACCGTTGGGGATCTGCGTACTTTCCTGTCGGGTCTGTCGACCAGCGAGATCGCGGCGCTCGATCTGACCGCCGTGGCCGCCGACCAGGAGCTCGAGTCGGACACTGCGGCCGCCGACACCCTGGAAGCGGGGACATTCGTGATGTCGGGCGGCGTCGATGGTGTCACGGGGGAGAGCGTCGTCCTGCCGGTAACCGCCGGTGCTTTCATACCAGGTCGCTTCACTCGGGTGCTGGCGGGCGTGAACGGCGGCACGGGTGTCGCCAGTGAGACGACAGCCACCGGCATCTTCGCACTGCAGGGGTAAGCCCGTGACCACGGTCATCGCCATCGGCATCCAGCTACAGCACCTCGCGGGCTGACCGAAGCGCGGCCGGCACCACGCTGTATTTGAAGCTCCAAGCAAGCGTCTACGCGCAAGTCCTGACTATCTGGGGCGGCGACTTCTAGTCCCGGCGGCCGGCCGCACTCGCAATTGCCATGAGCTCTCGAAGGAGGGGCGAATTACCGATGCGGCAGAGGCAATTTCTGTTCGCCAATCCGGGCAACGAGAGCGGTCACCGTCTGACAAGCGCAAACCCGTGCAAACGAGCGAACCTTGCTAAGTCCGTGTCTGGGAAGGCTCTCACGATCGGTTCGATTTTCTGATGGAACTCGCTTGGCCCTGTAGCCTGTTCCGGCCCGACAAGCGCTGGGTAAACGACGCGGGTAAGCAAGTCGAACAGGCCCGTGTGGAACGTGTCGGACACGATGAATCTCCGCTGAATTAGCGGCATGACCTCCGAGAGGCGAGAGTAATAATTGATCGGCGCCGGTCGGGCAGGCGGAATTCCGGAATCCACGCGTAGACCGTTGAGTGCGTCGAAACCGTCCAAATAGCCTTCTATAAGAATGAGTCGGCCGCCGACTTTCAGAACCCCGGAAATGTTCTCAATGGCCCTTTCCTGCTCTGACAGGTCTCTTAGGTTGATGAGGACGCGAACACAGAGTACGGCATTGTAGGGCCCATCAAGGTGCTGAGGGTCGAGAACGTTGTCACAGAAAAACCGGTTGTTGGTTTCACCATATTGCTCTCGCGCGCTATGGATCATGTTTTCGGCGTAGTCGAAAGCGTCGACATAGGCGACACGTTCGCGGACCCAGTTGGTTACAAACCCGTTGCCACATCCAACCTCAAGGACACGTGTGCCGGCGCGTAGGTGCTTGCCAACGAAAGTGAGCTCAAGATCTTGCTGAACGGTGTCGGCAATATAACCTTGGCCGCGTCGGTTATGCTTAGCGCGCGCTCATTCCAGTGACGGTCGGTCGCGGACTTATCGCTCATTCTGCGAAGATCGCCTGCAGGAGGTCGCCGTTCTTGGCGATGTGGGTCGACATAATCTCGTAGTATAGACTATGGCCAGATTCATTCAGATGTACTCCGTCGGGCATTAAATAGTTCTTGGCACTCGCTTGCTTCTTTTTGACCGAGCGTTGAAATCCCTTCTCGATATCGATGAGCCCGACGTTGCTCATCCTGCTCGCGGTTCGTCGTATGATTTTGTTGTAAGACGAGTTGCTTTCCTGATAGTCGACGTCGACGCCCGTCAGCATCTTGTTTGTGAGGTGATTTGTGGCCAAGAAAACCGCTCGCGATCCATGGGCCTCACTCCGCATCGCGATTTCGATTAGATTGGCCTCGAATGCGCGCGCGCTAACACGTGGAACGCCGGCGTCGGTTTGCCAGTAGTTGCAGTCGTTGAGCCCGAACTGAATGAAGATGACACGAACACCGTCGCTCTGAACATCGAACGGCATCCTCTCAAGCGCTTGACGCGTCGTGTTGCCGTTGACACCGCACACTGCAACGATTGGTGGCGGTGTAATTAGGTTCTCGAGATCCACCGACAATCGGTTGACCCACGTTCTGTGTGGTGAAACCCCATAACCATTCGTGATCGAATCACCAAAGAAGACGATTCTCATTCGGTGCCTTTCGGCGATGTATAGGGCGAGCGCCGCTTCAGCCTCTCGGCGGCCTCTTGTGCCCGTGCTATTGAACTTAAGGTCGTTGGTTCCAATGGTCCAGGCGTGCATCGAAAACACAGTGCTCCACTTCACCCACTTCTGACCGCTAGAATGTCGTGGTGAAGCGAAACCGAACCACGTACGTGGCGGAGGGATACGAAGATCGCGTTCGCGCCGGACCTCGAGTGCCGCCCCAGTGTCAACCGGCTTTGAAGATTGACCCTCGATCGGCGTGCAATATTGACCCCTCCGACTGGCACACTGGAGGTTGTCCCGGTCGTCAATAGGGGGGCACACGCGGATTCGTGTAGCGCCTTGCGATACGCGGAGCGAAGCCGCGTGGGGGTACCTGTTGCCCCACCGGGGCAACAGGGCCGCAGGCACGGCCGGTGCCTGCGGTGTTGTCTGCCGACCGCCCGAACGGCGCTTTCATCCGCCGTCGCGTTGTTACTCGCCGTGGCGACGCTGCTCATGGCTTTGGGGGCGCCCGCACGCGTTGCATCGGCACAAAGCCTGCCGGAAGTGCGCCTGAATCTGATGAGTTCGGATGGCACCACAATCACTATACCGGAGGACGGCGGGTCCATGACGGTGACCGGGACCTTGAATGGGGTGGCGCAGGGAACGGTGACGGTGACGATTTCGGTAGCGCCCGCCAACTACAATTTTCCAGACGAGTTCGCAAGCGACGACATGTTCGAGTTAAGCGCCAACAAGGTTCTGACGTTTGCCCCAGGGTCAACCGCGAGCACCGGAACCGTACAGATCTCGGCGAACGACAACGATGCGGATCAAGTAACGGCGCGGATACGGATAACGGGTACCGTGAGCGGCAACGCGCTCATGCAGGGCGGCGGACCGACACAGTGGTGGGAAGCCCTGATTAAGGACGACGACCTCGCGCCGACGCCGACCGTAGTGCTGACTCCAAGCAAGATTTTGGAGAAGGGAGGGATCGCCCAGGTCACGGTGATACTGAGCCATCCGACGTGGCGCGGCGATATGCAGCTTGACGTCCGGCCCTACCTTTTCCCGGCCGAGCACAAGCTCCGGCCGCCGAACCAGGCGAATGCAACCGACTTCGAACTGAGCGAAAAGGTCCGTCTGGAGGTCCCGGTGGGCGAGACCCAAAGCACCGGGACCGTGACGATCAGGGCGGTGGACAACGACGTGCTTGAATCAGACGAGAAGCAACTCAAAGTGTACACGTTCAACGTAAATGCTGGTGTCGTGCCGAACGAACCCGGTTTGTATTCACCGCCGACCGTATTGCAAATCCTCGAAAACGACATGCCCTTAGGCGCCGCGGTCCGGGCGCGCTTCCGGCGCCTCAACGACGAGATCCTCTCCAAACACGCGCTGACCATCGCCGATGTCACCAACCGGGCGATCGGCGCGCGCATGGACGATCCGCGCGGCAAACGAGCGGCCGCCTGGACGCTGGCCGGGGGATCGACGATCCATGATGCGCTGCACGCCAAGGCCCAAGCCCTCGAGGACGGCACGCTCACCCTCGACGATGTGCTGACGGGCTCGTCCTTCCAGCTGCCGCTCGGGGCGGCGAACGACGACATGGCGGGCGGCGGGCCGGTGGTGTGGGGCCGGGGCGAGCGTCAGGCGCTGGAGAGCACAAAGTCCGCCTTCGCTTGGGACGGCACGGTGCTGACCGGCCAGCTCGGCATCGACGGGTATCCGCGCGAGAATCTCCTGGCCGGGCTCGCGCTGTCGCGCTCGATCGGCAACTTGGACTATAGCGACGGCACCGGGCCGGCGCCGGCGGACGACCGCCAAGAGAGCCGCATGACCAGCGTTCATTCCTATCTCGGCTGGTTGTCGCCGCAGGGCCTCGCGCTCTGGGCCACGGTGGGTTACGGCCGGGGCGATATCGAGATCGAGGACGCGCAGGCGCGCGATGGCGATCCCGACTACCCAGTAAGGCGTAGCGACACGATGCTCACGACGGCGGCGGTGGGCGCGCGCGGGCCGCTGATCGCCGAGGACTCGCCGATCGCGGGCGGCACGATGGCGTTGTCGGTTCGGAGCGAGGCCTCATGGGCGCAGGTCGAGGTCGAAGGCGACGGCGGCCTGATTGCGCAGCAGACGGTGAATGCTTGGCGGTTGCGGCTGGTGCTGGAGGGCAGCCACAAATGGGCGCTGGCCTCGGGCGGGTCCCTGACGCCGTCCCTGGAGCTGGGTCTGCGCCATGACGGGGGCGATGGGCTGACCGGCGGCGGCGTCGAGATCGGCGGCAGCTTGCGCTATCGGGACCCGGCCACGGGCCTGACGGTCGAGGGCAACGGCCGGGTCCTGACGGGAAAGGACGATTACCGGGAATGGGGCCTCGGCGGCTCGCTGCGCCTCGACCCGGAAGCCGGCGGGCGCGGCCTGTCGTTCAGCCTGGCGCCGGCCTGGGGCGACACGGCGAGCGGGATGGACCGCCTTGTGGGACCGGGCCGTCGCCGCGCTGGCGGCAGACGACAGGGCGGCCAACGACAACGTCCCGGAGGTGCGGCTGGACAGCGAACTCGGCTATGGCTTCGGCACGTTCGGCGGCCAGGGGCTGCTGACACCCTATGGCGGGTTCGCGCTGGCGGGCGAAGGGTCACGACGCTACCGGATCGGTAGTCGCTTCGAGATCGCGCCTGCGTTCGACCTGAGCCTCGAGGGCGCGCGGCGCGAGCCGGCCAACGACGACGCCGCGGACCACGGCGTCATGCTGCGCATGCAGGCAAGCTGGTAGGGCTCGAGACCGGTTGCGGTCGCGCGGCGGCGCGGCGCCTTCCGACTCGCCGCGTCCTCGCTCTTCAGCCGAATGCTGGCCTCGTCCTGTGCCGGCCTCCCGCGCAGGCGTTCGCCTGCGCTTCCCTTTCCTGCGCAACTTTGTTGTTCGCTGCGCCTGCGAGGATTACGCCTGCGAGCCGCACGCCGCACGCCGCACGCCGCACGTCGCACGTCCTCGACCGACATCGCGTCCACCACCGACAGCGCATAGGGTGAGGGGAGGGCTCAGAAAAGCCCAATGAAATCAATGGGGGCTGAATCCCCTCACCTTGGCATAACCTATTATTATGACGCGATAATTTACGGTCCGTTGGGGTCGCTACCGTTTGCAACGGCATTAACGATGGCATGTGCTCCTCGCGCTGTCGGGATCGCCGGGACGCGTGGCGTTGGCCGCTACGCGGCTAGCCGGAGGCGGAGAAACGTCCTAACGCGCCAGCACCGCATCACGCGCCCGTGCAGTTCCGAAGAGCTCACTTCACGGCGTCGGACGAATATGGCAAGGTCGACGGCATACTCGAAGGGCGTCATGGCCACGAGTCGCCTTGGCCCGAGCGTCAGTCAACGCCCCCGCGAGTCATCTCCGACGCACCATTTAGTCGCCGGGCGGCGGGTAGGTGACGCCGCGCCGCTTGAAGTACTCTGTGAATGGAATCCCGTAAGTCACTGAAAAACCGCCATCTACATTGATGTCAGTACCAGTGCACATCGCTGAACTCGGCCCCGCGAGGAAGAGCACAACATCCGCTACCTCCTCGGGACGCACCCATCGCCCGAGCGGCAGCAGCCGCAGAACCTCGTCGATCTCCGCTTGGGTCATGACGTCCCTCATCATTGGCGTCAGGACCGGTCCCGGACAGACCGCATTGACCCGAATCCCGTAGGCCGCGAGCTCTAGCGCAGACTGTCGCGTGAGTCCCATCAATCCCGATTTGGCCGCCGTGTAGTTGGCGCCGCCGTTATACGCGAGCCGTTTGCCGGCGAGTGACGAGACGTTGACAATAGCCGCACCGGCGCGCGCCTTAAGGAAGGGCACGGCGGCACGGGTCATGTTGAGCGGACCGGTGTGAGGTTAACGTCGATGACGCGCTGCCAACTCTCCTGTGGCATATTTTCCACCGCGAACGGGATGTCGATGCCGGCGTTGTCGACGAGGATATCGAGGCCGCTCAGTGTGTCGGAGACGTTGGCGCAGACCGAATCGGCCGACGCGGCATCGGCAACGTCGATCGCGAAGGGGCGCGCCGTTCCGCCGTTGGCGATGATTGATGCCGCCGCACCGTTGATATCGATGATCGCGACGGCCGCGCCCGCATCGGCAAATGTGGCGCAGACTGCGGCGCCGATTCCCTGACCACCGCCGGTGACGATGGCTGTACGGCCTTCTAGCATTCTACTCATCTCATGCGCTTCCCCTCATACGATTAGTGGCAGAGAACATGACCTCCAACGCCCAAGCCAGTGAAATCAAGCGACAGAGCGTGGATATCGGCAACGGCGTGCGCCTCTACTACGAAGAACGGGGAAGCGGCCAACCTATCGTTTTCCTACACGGCGTTTGGGGTAGCTGTCGTTTCTTTCACCGCCAAGTCCACTGGTTTGGCGAGCGATACCGCGCGATCGCGGTAGACTTCCGCGGCCACGGCCGTTCGTCCATGACCCTTCACGGTCAGACCGTCGAGTCCTACGCGCAGGATCTTCGAGCTTTCCTCTCGACCGTCGGGATTGTCGAGCCGATCCTGGTCGGCTGGTCGATGGGGTCGTTCGTGATCTGGGACCACTATCGCCAGTTCGGTCAGGGCGACATCAAGGCGATGGTCGACATCGATCAGTCTCCCACCGATTACAAGTGGGAGACCTATCCCCGCGGCTTCATTACGTTTGAGATGTTGAGGGACTGGCTGGTTCAGACGCAAACCGATCGTAACGAGCTCGCTAGGTCGATTATCCCGATGATGTTTAAGGATCCGATCTCCGATGCTGACTTTCAGTGGATGTACGACGAGATGATCCGCGCGCCGGAGGCTATTGCCGGCGCGATCCTCTTCGACCAGTCAGTACGCAATTTTGCGCCGGTCATAGAGGGCTTTCCCATTCCCACGCTGTTGTGTTTCGGCGCCGATGAGGCGATGCAAACGCTCGACTCAGCGCGGTGGATGGAGAAGGCGTGTCAGAACGCGCGTCTCGAAGTCTTCGAGCACAGCAACCACTGCCCTTTTCTCGAGGAGACCGACCGCTTCAATGCCGTAGTCGATTCCTACATCCGCGATCTCGGCTAGCGGCGGACCAAAATCGCTGAGAGGTTGCTGGCCGGCATCTCGACGACCTCGTTGAGCTCGAATCCGTTCTCTACGGCGATCGCGACGACATCGTCGAGGTGGCGAAGCCCCCAGCTCGGCTTGGCGGCGCGCAGCGACTTGTCAAAGGCTTCGTTGCTCGGTGCCGTTGGAGTCTCACCGCGCCGGAACGGTCCGTAGAGATAGAACAATCCGCCGCGTGGCAGCAGGCGGCCTGCTCCGCGCAGGAGCCCCTCGCAGGCCCGCCACGGCGCGACGTGCACCATGTTGATACATATGATCGCCGCAATAGGGCCCTCGATCGGCCAGTCGTCCCCGGTCGCATCTAGGAGGAGAGGTGGTCGGATCGTGCCGCCCTCCGCCTCGGTGGCCCAGATGGCGATACTGGCGAGCTTGTCTGGGTCGGCATCGCTCGGCTGCCACTCGAGGCGCGGGATCCGCGGCGCAAACCAACATGCATGCTCGCCCGAGCCGCTCCCGATCTCGAGAACGACGCCCGAGCAGGGCAGGATGCGCTCAAGAACGGCGAGAATGGGCTCTCGATTGCGGCGCGTTGCCGGCGCGTGGTGACGCTCGCCGTGCGCCAAGCCGTGCCCCTACCAGCCGGCGTAGGCGGCCACGGTCTCGTCGGTCACGCGACCCTGCTCAACGTCGTCAAGCGCTTGATCCAGGATTTGCAGTCCCTCCTCGGCCTCTTCGGCGCTCAGCGTGATGGGCGGCGTCAGCTCGATCACGTTGGAGCCGCCGCCGACGTAGAACATCACTGCGCCAAGTTCCTGGGCGCGGAACACTGCCTTGGCGCACTCGCGCGCCGCCGGCTCCTTGGTCGCCCGATCGGTGACCAGATCGATGCCTACGATCAGCCCCCGTCCACGCACGTCACCGATCAACGGGTGCTTGTTAGCGAGCTGGCGCAGACCTTCGATCAGTTGGTCGCCGCGGTCCTTGGCGTTCTCCCACAGCCGCTCTTCGGTGATGGTACGCAGCACAGCGCGCCCGGCCGAGGCCGCGACCGGGTTGCCTTGCGTGGTCGTGACCGTTAATCCGCGGGGGTCATCCATTATCTCGGCTGGTCCAACCAATGCCCCCAGCGGCAGGCCGCCGCCGAGAGCCTTCCCGTAGCTGGTCAGATCCGGGACCACGCCCTCGGCGTCGAAGGAATGGAATGTGCCTGTGCGTCCCAGGCCGACTTTTACCTCATCGAAGATCAACAGTATGCCGTGGCGTTTGCAAAGCTCCGCCAGCCCCGCCAGGAACCCCGGTGGTGGGACAACGTCCCCGCCATCGCACATCACGCCCTCGATGATCACGCCGGCGATCTGTTCGGGCGGAGCCATCGTCCGCAGCAAATACTCGAAGTAGTCAAGCACCTGCTGGCCGACATCCCCGGGAAACGGCGGCCGGTACGGGTCTGGATAAGGGACGTAAATTTGTCCGGTGCGGGCCGTCGATGCCGTGTTGAGCAGGAGCGCGTCATAGCCCGAGACGGACATACCACCGGTGAAGCCGCCATGGGTCCCCCCGATGAATGAGACGAAGCGGCCGCGTCCCGTGGCGCCCGTGACGGCGCGGATCATGGCATCGTTGGCTTCTGAGCCGCAGTGGCCGAACCAGACTCGATGGTCGTTGTTGCCCGGGACAAGGCCCAGAAGTTCCTCCGCGAGGCAGACCGAAGGTTCGCTTGTGGAGCTTATCGTGCTTGCGCCCGCCATCCCGTCCACCGCCCGGCTGACTGCCTCGCTGATGGCCGGGTGGCTATAACCGAGCGTCGCGGCACCCCAGGTTCCCGACAGGTCCAGCACGCGCCGCCCGTCTTCCAGAATCAGATAAGACCCGTCGCCGCCGACGACCGGCAGGGGGAAAAAGCGGATCTTTTGGATTCCTGCGATCGCCCTCCGCTCGCGCTCCTCAAGGCTCGTGCCCATTGTGTCCTCCCTCCGGCCCGCCTTTGCCGGTCCTCGTTTAGATAATGCGGGACTCCGAAGCATGGGGCAACTCGCGCTGTTCGTGTTCGTGCGGTGGTACGTTGCCACTGGTTAACAGTGGCATCGCACGAACCGGGGGGGTAGTCTGGCGTGATGTTCACGTTTCGGTTCGGTGCATGATCGGCGCTGTCGGTGGATCTCCGTTCGTCCCGATCCCCCCGCTGCGTCCGGCCGTGGGCGGTGTGGTTGCAGTGTCGGCTGTGGCCGGCGACACCACGCGTGGTCCGACGGGCTTTGACGCCGATGTGGGCGCCTCCCCGGATAGCCCGTTCCGCGTTGAGGCTGGGCGACCTTCCGCGCTCCTCGACTTCCGCGGTGTCGCAGCGCTGCAGACGGGGGCTGAGGATAGTCTCGAGAACCAGGGCCTGACCGAAGAAGAGCGGCGCATCGTGCAACAGTTGGCCGCACAGGATCGTGAGGTTCGCCGCCACGAGGAAGCGTATGCCCGCGTTGGCGGCCAGTATGCAGGGGCACCGAGCTACACCTTTGAGCGTGGTCCTGACGGTAAATCGTACGCGGTGGCAGGCAGTGTTTCGATTGACGTCAGTCCGGTACCCGATGATCCGGAGGCGACCGCGGAGAAGATGAAGGTCGTCAAACGAGCGGCGCTCGCGCCGGCGGAACCTTCGGCCCAGGATCGCCAGATCGCGTCTCGGGCGGAGGCGGAGCGTCTCAAGGCACAGGGCGAACTCCAAAAGGAGCACACTGCGGAGCTTCGCGGCGAGGATCCCGAGCAGGGGCAGTTTGGTCCGCCTCTCGTGGGCGGCGCCGTCATCGGCGTGTCATCCTTCAGCCCAGCATTTGGCGCCACCCGCGCCGACGCGAACTCGCGCTTCAACGTCGTCGCCTAACGGCCCTCGCTCTCGTCCCGACACATCAGCGGTTGGTTCCATGCGGCGCTTTCTCACACTTGTCGTCGGGCTGTGTCTCGCGGTCCCGGTGTACGCGGATGTCGAGGTGCCCGGTACGTACGGCGACGCTATGCGCTGGTACAGCGCGGCCGCCAAAGACGGGAACCCACGGGCGCAATATTTCTTGGGCCTGATGTACCACAAGGGAATCCGTGTTGACAGGGACCTCGCCGAGGCGGAGGTGTGGTACCGGCTCGCCGCACAACGTGGACATCCACAAGCACAGCTCAATTTGGCGATCATGTACCACAAGGGCGAGAACGGACCGGCGGATACGGCTGAGGCCGCCGACTGGTATAGGATGGCGGCCGAGCAAGGCGTAACGGAAGCACAGTACAACCTGGCAACGCTCTATGATCGCGGCGAGGGCGTTTCAGTCGATCCGGCGGAGGCCGCGCGTTGGTACGAGCGCGCCGCTAGTGCCGGTCACGCCGGGGCCCAAAACAACCTCGCCATCCTCTATGTCCAGGGTCGTGGGGTAGCGCCTGATCCCGAGCGGGCCTTCATCCTATATCGCGCGGCGGCGAGCAACGGTTTCGCCGACGCCCAGTACAATTTGGGCGTACTTTATGCCCGGGGTGACGGGGTACTGAGGGATGATCTCGCAGCCTACCGTTGGTTCCAACAGGTTGTCGAGAGCGATGACCAGCGCTTGGCGGCCCAAGCCCAGGCTAACCTCGACTTCATCCTGAGTAGGATGTCGCCAGCGGAGCGGCGCGCGGCACACGGCGTGGAGTCGACGGCCCCGGCCGCCGCAGACGATCGCTAGCCCCGCTCTTCTCCCGTGCCTTCGACCACGGCCTCGAGCAGCGCCTCGAACGGCAGCAGTACGCATTTATGGCGGCTTTTGTGCGGGGCTACGGGCGTAAACGCAGCGAGTTCACTCCATCGCGCTCGGGGCGGTGCCGCGCCGTCGATCAGCATTCCGGTGATCGACGCGATGACCCGGCGGACTTCCTCGGCCGACTGCCCTGCCGCATGTCCGCCAATTATCGACGCCGCCGCCTGGCACAGAAGACAGGCACGAACGACCTGTCCGACCTCAGAAACACGGCCCTTCGACAAATTGACATCGATCGTTACCCGATCTCCGCAGAGTGGATTATCCACCGTCACGCTCGCATCAGGTGACACCAAGTGACCGTGCGCCCGTGCGGCGGCGGCGTGCCGGAGCAGTTCCTTTTGATAGAGCTCGTCGATCATTGTGGTTACGTCGACTGGCTCTGCATTGCGGTATCGATCGCGATCAACGCGTCGGGCGTGTCCACGTCTACGAAGATGGCATCGTCATCCATGGGAACTTCATGAACTTGGTCGCTATACTGGCCCAAGAGGTGACGAGCCCCAACGTCACCGGCGAGCTCTACCATCTCCGCAAAATAGAGTGCGGCCCAGAGGATCGGGTTGCCGCGTTTTCCCCGGCATGTCGGCACACAGATCGATCGCGCTGTCAGCGGGTCGAAAGCCTCTATCAGCCGCGCGAGATGATCGGGTGTGATTCTCGGCATATCGCCGAGACATACGAGGGCGCCGTCGACATCGCGCAGATTACGAATCCCGACCGCGAGCGAGGCGCTGAGTCCAACCGCATAGTAGGGGTTGTGAACGAAGTGCACGGAGCGGCCATCGAGCGCGCCTTGGATGGCAGCTGACTCGTGGCCAGTCACGACGACTACTGGGCGCGCGTGCGTCTCCAGCGCCGCGTCTACCACACGAGCTACCATCGCCTTGCCGTCGATTTCTGCCAAAAGTTTGTTGCGCCGTCCCATGCGCCGCGATTGTCCGGCCGCGAGAACAACTGCAGCCACCCTATAGGGGTGTCGTCGCGTATCGATCGGGCGGTCCCGCGGCTGCGGCCGGCTTGGGATTTCCTTTAGGAGGCCGCCGGTCCCCATCCGCATAATATCCTCGCGCGTGATCGCGATATCAGCGAGGAGTCGCTGAATCAACAGATCGCACCCATGTGTACGAGGCGAGCGCGCCGAGCCGGGCAGACCAAGGATTGCCACGTCGCCGACACGGGCGAGCAAGGTGAGGTTGCCCGGATCCACTGGCATTCCGAAATGATCGATACTGCCGCCGGCCTTAACGATGCCTTGCGGGACAACATCGCGCCGATCGACGATCGCCGAAGCGCCGAAGACGAAGATCGGGCTGCAGCGCATGGCGATTAGTTCCGAGATCGCCGTCGCCACCGCGGATTCATGGTGCTCGCAGCGCAGTTCTGCACCGAGATGGCTACCCAGCCGTGTAACGCGTGCGCGCACGGTATTGGCGGTCTTGTCGAGGACGCTCTCCTTCATGCCGGGCAGCCGCGTCGATAGAAGTCCGACCCGTTTGTCCCGCAGCGGCGCCACGCGCACCAACGACACTTCGCCGTCTGCAAGGCGTGCACCCGCGTCCACGGCAGCAGCCGGCGTCGAGAGCGGGTTGATCTTGACCGTCGCCACCATGTCATCCTTATCGACGACTGCAAAAGGGGCCAGCGTGGCGATGGTCAGGCTCTCATCCACGAGGTTGACACGGTCGACGCGCTCGCGGTCGACGATCGCGAGGCCGCAAACGGCGGCGTAGATGCTACGGCGTCCGGTGAACGATTTACCGAGATAGGTGTGTGGGCCGTGCGCTGCCTCGGCGATCCGGGCCGCTGCTTCATCCTCTCCCACATCCCCATCTTCGAGGCGCGCCGCCATCACTTCCATGATCCCAGCCGCGCGGAGCTGTGCGATATCATCCGGGGTCAAGCGGTGGCCCTTTTTTAGAGCGCGAGATTTGAGCCGGAGGCTGTGGGCCAGAACGGCGCCTTCCGCCTCATCGGTGCCGAGACGCGCGAAGATCATGCGTTCGCCGGGCTTGCCCGAAGGCGTTCCGTAACTTGCGCCATAATCGAGATCGCCACCTCGGCCGGCGACCTGGAGCCGATGGCGAGCCCGATCGGCCCGTGGATTCGGGCAAGTTCTGTCTCACCCAGACCTTCTAGCCGCAGGCGCTCGAGCCGCGCCGCATGCGTCTTCTTGCTACCGAGCGAGCCGATGTAGAGGGCTGGCGAACGGACGGCGATCGTCAGGGCCGGGTCGTCGAGCTTGGGATCGTGGGTCAGCGTAATAACTGCGGTGCGGCTATCCGGGGCGAGGCGTTGCAGGGCTTCATCGGGCCACTCGTGTGTCATTGATACGCCGGGGAAGCGCTCATTCGTCGCGAACGAGCGGCGCGGGTCAACGATCACCACCTCATAACCGGCGAGGCTGGCCATTTTGGCAAGCGGCTGAGCGATGTGGACGGCCCCGACGATTATCATACGAAGTGGTGGGTTGTAGACGTGCAAGAAGAGTGTGCCTTCGGCGGTCTCGATGGTGGTCGAGCGATCCGCTCGTGACGCTGCTTCGAGCGCAGCAGGGTCGATACCCGGCATCGTCACGGGTTCGTCGGGGTAGAGCAAATGCTCCGCGCCGGATTCGAGGTTCGTTGCGAGCACTACAGGGCGCTTGGCCGCGCGCGCGGCAATGATCCGGTCGAGTATTGCTCGCTGCATGGACGCGCTCGTCCTAGGAGACGCGCTCGACGAAGACTTGCACCTTTCCGCCGCAGGCTAGGCCAACCTCCCACGCTTGAGAATTGGTGATTCCGAAGTCTAGTAACCGCGGCTTGCCGTCGGCGATAGTCTCCAGAGCGTCTTGTATGACGGCTCCCTCAATGCAACCGCCCGACACGGACCCAATAAAATCACCTTCCTCGTCGACGACGAGCTGACTGCCCACTGGCCGCGGTGAAGAGCCCCACGTATTGACCACGGTGGCGATCGCCACGCCCTTTCCCGCGTCGCGCCAGTCCGCCGCGGTCGGTAGTACATCCTCTGCCTCGGTCATGCTGCCTTCCCGTTCTCGGTCTTCCATTCTCGCTGGTCCTCGTGGCGAGATGGTCCAACACTCAGCGCTCGCGCCAGATCGCCGAGGCTCTTGATATTGTGTACCGGTCTGAACTCGTCAACATGAGGCAGAATAGTCGCGACGCCTATCGATTTGGGTTCGAATCGTTCATAGCGCAACAACGGGTTAAGCCAAATCAGTCGCCTGCACGATCGATGCAGGCGATCGATCTCCACTTCTAGGCCCTCGGCGGCGTCGCGATCGAGGCCGTCGGAGATGAACAACACCACGGCGCCCTGACCAAGCACGCGCCGCGACCAACCGGTATTGAACGCGTTGAGGCACTTGCCGATCCGCGTGCCGCCGGACCAGTCTTGTACCGATTCTCCCACTCTCTTCAACGCGAGGTCGATGTCGCGGTGGCGCAGATGCCGCGTGACGTTCGTGAGTCTGGTGCCGAAGACGAATGTGTGGACGCGGTTGCGATCATTGGTGATGGCATGAACGAAGTGCAGGAGCATCCGCGAGTACTGACTCATCGAGCCGGAGACATCGCAGACGATGACCAGCGGCGGCGGCCGGCGCGAGCGCGAACGCCGGCGCAGGGGGATCAGATCGCCCCCGGATCGCAGGCCCGATCGGAACGTCGCGCGCATATCGACGCGATTGCCGCGCGGATCGGGCTCGAAACGGCGTGTCCGCACTTGCTCTACGGGCAGCCGCATTCTTGCGATCATAGCCTTGGCCTCAGCGACTTCCTCCGCTGACATCGAGTCAAAGTCTTTACGCTGGAGGATCTCGTTGGCCGAATACGTTAACGTAGCGTCGATCTCGACCTCCCGCCGGGCCTGTTCGCGCTCGTCGTCCGCCATGCCAGGGAACAACGCGTCGGCGATGCGACGGCTGACGTCGTCGCCATCGTTCTGTCCTCCAAATGTGGTCGGCGGTAGCAATGTCGACAACATCCGTTCAAGTAACTGTGGATTGCGCCAGAAGATGTGGAACGCTTGGTCAAATAGTTCACGTTGATCACGCCGATTAACGA
Source organism: Alphaproteobacteria bacterium (assembly GCA_965248765.1). Classification (GTDB taxonomy): domain Bacteria; phylum Pseudomonadota; class Alphaproteobacteria; order VGEJ01; family VGEJ01; genus CBDFKF01. The sequence goes on along the minus strand of CBDFKF010000004.1, from coordinate 528,467 downwards.
AGACCGCGTGGAGCGCCCAGTACAAATCTTCACGACGCTCGATGCCGGTGATCTCGACGGCACGAAGCGCTTCGAGCACGCGCCCCGGCCCAACCGGCATTCCCGCCGCGCGCAGCGTGCGACCAAAGTGCATGATATTGTCAGCGAGCATGCCGCCCGCGCCTGCGGCGGACTGCGGCCTCAGGCTCACGCGCGAACAGCCGCCAACTCGGCGTTGACCTTGTCGAGAATCGCGGCCGCCTCAGGTCCACCTACCTTGGCGATATCGTCTTGATACTTCAGCAGCATGCCGAGCGTGTCATTCACGGTCTGCGGGTCCAACTCGAGCTGGTCGAGCTGGATCAAGGCACTCGACCAGTCGATCGTTTCGGCGATGCCCGGAAGTTTGAAAAGATCCATGCTCCGCAGCTCTTGAACGAACGCAACGACCTGGCGGCTTAGCCGCTCATCGATGCCCGGGAGCCGGGCCCGCAGGATCGCCCTCTCTCGCTCGGCGTCCGGATAGTCGACCCAATAATAAAAACAGCGTCTCTTGAGAGCGTCGTGAATCTCGCGGGTGCGGTTCGAGGTGACGATCGTGATCGGCGGCTGCTCGGCGCGGAAGGTACCTATCTCCGGTACCGTGATCTGATAGTCCGCGAGCACCTCGAGCAGGAAGGCCTCGAAGGGCTCGTCTGTTCGGTCGAGTTCATCGATTAGCAGCACCGGCGCGCCCACGTCGTCGCGCTCCAGCGCGCGTAGCAGCGGGCGCTTGGTCAAGAACCGCTCGGAGAAAACGTCGTTGGCGATCTGGCTGCGGTCGGTTACCCCCTCGGCCTCAGCCATGCGAATCTCGATCATCTGCGCCGCGTAGTTCCACTCATAGACCGCGCTGGCCACATCGAGCCCCTCGTAGCACTGCAATCGCACTAATCGCCGGCCCAGCGTTTTGGCTAGAACCATGGCGATCTCCGTTTTGCCAACTCCCGCCTCGCCTTCGAGGAACAACGGGCGGCCGAGACTAAGGCTCAAGTACAGCGTCGTTGCGAGACTGCGGTCGGCGACATAGTCGCCCTCTGTCAGTAGGTCGAGTGTTGCCTCAACCGATTCCGGTAGTGCATGGATCATGAATGCTCAAGTCGTTCGGGGCTGATACGAAAAAAGGGGAGGCGACCCTCCCCTTGCCCTCCGCCAAGGTGCGTGATCCTAGCAGTAGGCACGCACCCGCGAAAGCCGCGGCGGGCGTTACCCGGCGGCCGCGATCGCCCGCTTCGCCATCACCGTGACCAGATGCGCGCGATATTCGGCGCTCGCATGGATATCGGAGTTGAGGCCACTCGCCGGCACTGCGACGTTCGCGACCGCATCGGGCGAGAAGTTGCTCGCCAGCGCTTGCTCCATATCGGCGACTCGGAAGACCACTGGGCCTGCGCCGGTCACCGCGACGCGGACACCATCTCCTGTCTGCGCCACCATGACGCCGACGACGGCGTAGCGCGAGGCTGGGTTGGGGAACTTTGTATACCCAGCCTTCGCGGGTATTGGGAAGCTCACCGACGTCACGATCTCGCCATCCTTGAGTGCAGTGGCAAACTGGCCGGTGAAGAAGTCGTTGGCGGCGATCGTCCGCGAATTGGTCGTTACGGTGGCGTTGAGGGCGACGATAGCTGCCGGATAGTCAGCGGCCGGATCGTTATTGGCGATGGAACCGCCGATCGTGCCGCAATGGCGAACGTGTGGATCGCCGATTTTGCTGGCGAGGACTGCGAGCCCGGGGATCGCTTTCTGTACATCCTTCGAACCAGCAACCTCGGCATGGGTCGCAATCGCTCCAATCGTGACAATTTTGCCGGCGACCTTGATACCGCCGAGATCGCCGATCCCGCCGAGATCAATAACGTCCGATGGGTTCGCAAGCCGTTGCTTGAGGGTCGGTATCAGCGTCATCCCGCCAGCCAGCAACGTCGCGTCTGCGTTGCCGGTGAGCAGCTTTGCCGCCTCATCGAGGCTTGACGGACGATGATAAGAAAAGTCGTACATGGGTCAGACCTCCTGGTCGGCCGGCTAGGCCTTAGCACCCTGAATGGCGCGCCATACCGTCTCCGGCGTGGCCGGCATAACAATGTCGCCAACACCGAGCGGCGACAGCGCGTCGACGACGGCATTGATGACCGCCGCTGGCGCGGCGATGGCGCCGGCTTCGCCACATCCCTTGACCCCGAGTGGGTTGTGAGGACACGGCGTCACCGTCTCGCTCACCTCGAAGTTCGGTAGGTTGCCTGCCCGCGGCATGCAGTAGTCGAGATACGACCCGGACAACAGTTGGCCCGATTCGTCGTAGACTGCCTTCTCCAGCAGCGCTTGACCGACACCGTGGGCGATGCCGCCATGGACTTGGCCATGCACGATCATCGGGTTCACGACGTTGCCGAAGTCGTCGACGGCGACCCAGCGGTCGACCGTCACTTCGCCCGTATCCTCATCGACCTCAACCTCGCAGAGGTGGGTGCCGAACGGATAGGTGAAGTTCGGCGGGTCGTAGAAGGCATTCTCATCCAAACCCGGCTCGACTTCGTCTAGCGGGTAATTGTGAGGTACGTAGGCGGCGAAGGCGATCTCGGCGATACTCTTGGCCCGGTCGGTGCCTTTGACGGTGAAATTGCCATCGGCGAACTCGATGTCCGATTCCGCGGCCTCCAGTAGGTGCGCGGCGATCTTGCGGCCCTTGGCGATGATCTTGTCGGCCGCCTTGACGATCGCCGAGCCGCCGACCGCTAACGACCGCGATCCGTAGGTGCCGTAGCCGAACTGGATGCGGCCGGAATCGCCGTGGACAACGTCGACGTTCTCGGTCGGCACCCCCAACCGATCTGAGATGATCTGGGCGAAAGTCGTCTCGTGGCCCTGACCATGGCTGTGCGAGCCGGTGAACACCGTCACGTTACCGGTTGCGTTGAAACGGACCTCCGCCGATTCGAATAGGCCTATACCGGCGCCCAATGATCCGACGACTGCCGACGGTGCTAAGCCGCACGCCTCGATGTAGGACGAGAAACCGAGCCCGCGCAACTTGCCATTCTTGCGCGATGACTCGCGGCGTTTGTCTAGGCCCTCGTAGTTGAGCGCCTTGAGGGCGGCCTCCAGCGCTTGTGGATAGTTGCCGCTGTCATAAGTGAGAGCGACCTGTGTGTCGTAGGGGAACGCGTCGGGCTGGATGAAGTTGCGCCGTCGAATGTCCGCCCGGTCGATCCCGAGGTCGCGCGCCGCTTGATCAACGATGCGCTCGACGCAGAACGTCGCTTCTGGTCGGCCGGCACCGCGGACCGCGTCAACTGGGGTCGTGTTCGTGAATACCGAACGGACCTCGCAGTAGATCGCCCCCGTTGTGTACTGGCCTTGCATCAGGGTGCCGTACAGAAAGGTGGGGATTACCGACGCAAAGTTGGAGAGATAGGCGCCCATATTGGCGGTGGTGTCGATGCGAAGCCCGAGGAACTTGCCGTCGCCGTCAAGGGCAAGTTCAACGTGACTCAAGTGATCGCGCCCGTGTGCATCCGAGAGGAATGATTCCGATCGATCTGCCGTCCACTTTATCGGCCGCCCGACTTTTTTCGAGGCCCAAAGGACCGCGCATTCCTCGGCGTAGATGAAGATCTTGGAACCGAAGCCGCCGCCGACGTCTGGCGAGATCACTCGGAGCTTGTGTTCGGCGGCGAGGCCGACGAACGCTGAGATGACGATGCGCGCCAGATGCGGATTCTGGCTCGTTACATGCAACGTGAACGCGTCCTCGCCAGCATCATGCTCACCAATCGCCACGCGCGGCTCGATCGCGTTGGGAATGACACGATTGTTGGTGAGATCGAGCTTGGCGACGTGCGCGGCCTTGGCGAAGGCGGCCTTGGTCGCCTCCTCATCTCCGATGCCCCACACATAGCAAGTGTTGCTCGGTGCTTCGTCGTGGACCTGGGGCGCGTCCTGCTTCGCCGCGTCGGCGAGATTGACGATAGCCGGCAGGACCTCGTACTCGACGGAGACCAGATCGGCCGCGTCACGGGCCTGATCAAGGGTCTCAGCGACGACTAATGCCGCCTGATCGCCAACATAGCGCACCTTGTCGGCCGCGATCACTGCATGAGGGGGTGCGTTCCACGGTTCGCCATTTGTCTGAGTGATGGCCCAGCCGCACGGGATGCTACCAAGACCGTCGGCAGCGATATCCGCCCCGGTGAAGACTGCGAGCACGCCCGGCGCTTTGAGCGCCGCTTTGGCATTCACCGATTTGATCTTGGCGTGCGCATGCGGCGAGCGCACGAACCGTGCATGGACCTGCCCGGGTCGGTTGAGGTCATCGGTGTAGTGGCCGTTCCCCGTCAGGAACCGATAGTCTTCCTTGCGCCGCACAGAAGCGCCGATACCGTCGTCCGCCATCCCTCGTCTCCTCCCGTCACGCCTGGCGCGGGTCAGCCCCGCATCGCTTTTGCGCCCGCCAGGATCGCCTGGACAATGTTGTGGTAGCCGGTGCAGCGACAAAAGTTACCCTCGAGCTCGTGGCGCACCGTTTTCTCGTCAAGCTTGGGGATGCGATTGACCATGTCCACCGCTGCCATCACCATGCCCGGAGTGCAGAAACCGCACTGCAGCCCGTGATGTTCCTTGAACGCCGCCTGCATCGGGTGGAGTTCGCCGTTCTTGGCCAAGCCCTCGATCGTCATGACATCGCCGCCCTCTGCTTGCAGGGCGAGAAGTGTGCATGACTTGACCGCCTTGCCGTTCAGGTGGACGACACAGGCCCCGCACTGGCTCGTATCACAGCCAACATGGGTGCCGGTCAGGCGTTGATCCTCGCGAAGCAACTGCACCAACAGGGTGCGGCCCTCCACCTCTGTCGTGACCGACTTGCCGTTGATCGAGAGTGATACGCTTGGCATGGGCGTCTCCCCGTTTTTCTGTTGAAGCTGCCATCAAGGGCGCAATTTTTTTGGACTATCGCTTACGTCGAGCGGGCGGCCAGTCTCCCGCGCGCTGCGCAAGAGGTCAAGTGCCTATGGCGCAGGATCACCGCGCTCTGGCGTCCTCAATCCCCGCCCGCGAAAATCAACAGGAGAATGATCACAATGGCGATTATGCCGACCACCCAGGTGGTTGTGCTTAGCCCCTTGGGTTGCGTGGTCGTAGTTGCAGTCGCCCCTGCGTCGGTGGTTGTTCCTTGCGACTCATCGGCGATCTCCGGCGCGTCGGTAGCCTGGCTGACCGCTTCTGCGAAGGCTGCGAAGAATTGATCGGCCATGGACTTGGCAGTCGAGTCGATGAGCCGCTGGCCGATTTGGGCGAGCTTACCGCCCACCTGTGCCGAAGCCGTGTAACGGAGCACTGTCTCGCCGTCATCCTCTGTCAGCGTCACCTGGGCGCTCCCTTTGCCGAAGCCGACGGCGCCGCCCTGTCCCTCGCCCGTGATGGTGTAGCTGTTGGGGGGATCGAGGTCCGATAGCGTTACCTTCCCTTTGAACGTTGCTTTCACCGGCCCGACCTTTGCAACGACTATCGCGGTCATTTCGGTGTCCGAGATCCTCTCGACGGTTTGACAGCCAGGAAGGCTCGCCTGAAGCGTTTCGGGACTGTTGAGGGCATCCCAAACACTTTGTTTCCGTGCGCGGATCCGGTATTCGCCATTCATGTCCATGGCTCGACCTTCCCTTGGCCTTTCATTAGGCGTCGGACACTATCGTCGGCCAGCGGAGCCGGCAAGCCGGCGGCGGGGTGGCTATAATGTCCTATGATTCCAACGGTACGATCCAGCTTCGACGTCGCGCTCTGGTTGTGGGATCGCATGCACGCTGCCCGCGAGCCTTTCAACGCCATGAAGCTTCAGAACATCCTCTACCTTGCCCAAGTTGCCTGGTCGATTCAGCATGACGGGGCGAAGCTGATGCCCGCGACATTCCTCGCGACGCGCGCGGGTCCGATTGAACCGACTATCTATCATGCGTTCGAGAATGGTGCCCCCAGACTTCGAGTCCGTCCGCCGAGTCCCGATGTCGAGTTGTTCTTGTAAGCGCTCTGGGATCGTTTCGGCGGGCAGGGAGCTGACGTTCTCGCTCAGATCGCGAGCGAGGATTCGAATTACCGACGTACCATTGCTCGCGAGCGCAACAGCGAAATCATATTTGACGCAACTGAGGAAGTTCCGCCAGTCGAAGCGGGCCAGCCGGCCGTCGCCAATCTCACCACGACATCCGGCAAACGCGCCAAGAAGTGGTTGCCGGGCCAGGCCCGGAGTGGCGGCCAGCCAAGGAACCGGGGCGCGGATCCCTTCGCCGATGATCCTGGAAACCCGGCCACCAAATTCACGCCGCGCCGTCCCGGCGGTTAGGCGAAGAAGAAAACCAGATAGACGCCGAGGAGAACGGATATCCACAACACAGTGGAGCCCACGGGCCAGGTCCGCGCGAGCACGCCGCGCGGACCGTGATGCCGTGTGACTAGCGCTAGTAGTTCCACACCACGCTGATTCGCGGATCGCCGGATCCGTTCTCCGTAAGAGGAGAGGGCACCAGCCAACGTTAAGGCGATGCGAGGTGCTAAGCGCCGATACAACCAGTCAACATCGACGTTTGTCGAATGGAGTTCCGGCGGATAGATGCCGCTGCGAATCAACCACACGAAGGCGAGCGCCGAGAAGAACAGGAGCTGGAGCTGCGCGATAACGTGGGTCCCGGTGTAGGGCTCATAGGCGACAGAATGCGGCAGCAGGCCGTACAGCAGCCATGGATGGATACCGTTGAAAATGCACACGGTGGCCGCCAGAGCCATCGCCAGCAGCATATTCCACGGCGGCTCGCGCGCCCGCAGCCCGGTATCGTGGGCGAAGAAGGCAAAGTAGGGAATCTTGATGCCCGCATGGTGGAAGACGCCGGCGGAGGCGAAAAGGAGGATCAGCCAGATCGCGACGTATCCTTCTTCGAGCGCCGCGGCCATGACCATCGATTTGCTGACGAAGCCGCTGAACAGAGGGAAGGCCGATATCGATGCCGCGCCGACGATACAGAATGTGGCGGTGACCGGCATAGTTCGGTATAGGCCACCGAGGTCCGAGCCGTTGATACGCCCGGTCACATGCAGGACCGCTCCCATCGACATGAACAAGAGCCCCTTGAAGATGACGTCGTTGAAGGCATGGCTGACCGCCCCGTTCATGGCAAGCGCCGTGCCAATGCCGATACCGACTACCATGAAGCCCAATTGGTTGATCATGCTGTAGGCGAGGACCCGGCGCAGGTCGTTCTCGATGACCGCATAAAAAATGGGAAACGCGGTCATGGCAGCGCCGATGTAGATGAGAATCTCAGTTCCGGCAAAGGAGCGTGCTAGCGCGTAGATCGCGACCTTGGTGGTGAAGGCGCTCAGGAACACGGTGCCGGTGGGCGTCGCTTCCGGATAGGCGTCGGTAAGCCAAGAATGCAGAAATGGAAACGCACACTTCACGCCAAAGGCAACGAGGATGAGCACGCCGGCAGCGCTCTCGACGTCGAACGCATCGAAGGTGGTCGAGCTGGTTTCGCCGATATGAAGCAGCGCTCCGGCCAACAGTAGGAGACCCGATCCGAGGTGGATGAGAAGATAACGGAACGCGGTACGCGCCCGCCTTTCTCCGCCGCCGGCCCAAATCAAGACGGCGGAGCTCAACGCGAGCAACTCCCAGCAAACGAACAGGCTTAGCAGATCGCCCGCGAATATCGCGCCGAGCGCCGCGCCGATGTAGGCGAGAGCCGCTGCGTGTTGGACAGGATCACGGACGTGCAATGCAAAGACAGCGCCAAACAGCGCCGCGATGTGGAATAGCAGACCGAACAGCAGACTCAGCTCGTCGACCCTCAGCAAGTTTAGTTCATAGGTGAAAATTCCTATTTCGAAAGTGGCGGTATTCGTTAGATAAAGTAGATTGAGAAGCCCGAGAAGGGGCGTTATCAGAAGAACGGGTGTAGCCGAGGACCGGGCGAAAAGCACAAGCACCGCGCCGATAAAGAAGGGCGCAGCTGGCGGAACGCCCCACGGTAAACCGAGCGGGTAGCCGATTATCCCGGCGACGATTTCAGCGGTCATAGTAGTGTTCGGCGCGCTTGACTAGGCGCCGAAGCTGTTTGGCGAGAACAACAAGCAGCCAACACGAGATGAAGCCGTAGAAACCGTAGAAGCCGAAGACGTCCTCGATCGAGTGCGCGATGTGCCGGTGGAACAAGATATCGGCGGCGAGCAGAGCAGCGCAGATCACATGGAAGATCCGTATGATCCAGCGGATGTTGTTGGTGTGATGAAAGAACCCTGGCGCGTGAAGTGTGCTTGGCGCCATCAGCGGACCTCCGTTGCCTTGGAGACCAACTGGTAAAGCGGTTCGGGATACACAAACAACGCGAGGCAGCCTGCCGCCGTCAGCAAGATGGCGATGATGCACGGGACCGGCGCTTCGTGAACGCCCGTTGCCGCGTTGTTGTCGGCGGAAGAGAGGAATGCCCGCACCGCCACCGGCAACAGATAGCCAGCACTCAGGAGCGATCCAACGAGCAGCACCGCGAGCAAACCATATTCCCCGGCTTCGATGGTTCCGCTCGCGAGGTACCATTTGCTCCACAGTCCGGCCATCGGGGGTAATCCGATGATGCTGAGGCTAGCGATCACGAATACACCCATGGTGATTGGCATCCGCCGTGCCAGACCTCGAAGCTCGCTCACCTTCGTCAGGTGTGCGGCCGTGTAGATGGCGCCGGCGCAGAAGAACAACGTGATTTTGCCCACGGCGTGGGTAGCAATGTGCATGCTGGCCCCAGTGATGCTCGCTCGCGTGGCGAGCAGCGCCCCGATGACGATGTAAGCCAGCTGGCTGATGGTGGAGTACGCGAGTCTGCGCTTTAGATCATCCTCGCGTAGCGCGACGATCGACGCGATCACGATAGTGGCGGCGGCGACCCACAGGAGCCAGCGATCGGCCCACAAGTTGCCCAAGAGCTCCGGACCGAACACGTAGACGCAGACTTTGAGCACAGTGAACACACCCGCCTTGACGACGGCGACGGCGTGGAGGAGCGCGCTCACAGGGGCTGGCGCCACCATCGCCGCCGGAAGCCAACGATGGAATGGCATCAGCGCGGCTTTGCCGATACCGAACAAGAACAGGATCAGCAGCACGCCGACGACCGAGGGTGGTGGGTTTCCAAAAACGCCGCCGGCCGCGAAGGATACAGTTCCTGCCGTCCACCAGGTTACGATTATGGCAAGCAGCAGAAGACTGATTGATGTCCCAAGAAGTATCCCTAAATAGGTGCGTCCACCGAGCTGGGCCTCGCGCGTACCAGCGTGCGTGACGAGCGGATACGTCGAGAGCGTTAGCAATTCGTAGAACACAAAAAGCGTGAGGAGATCGGCAGCGAGGGCAATCGCCATCGTCGCGCCGAGCGCCACGGCAAAGCACACGTAGTAGCGGGTCTGGTGTTGCTCCTGGTTCGCTCGCATGTAGCCGATCGAGTAGATCGATGTCACCACCCAAAGGGCGCTCGCAACCGCAGCAAACGCGATACCGAGGGGCTCGGCCCTAAAACCGATCTGCAGGCCCGGCAAGATCTCGAAGAGATCCAGGCTCGGGCGGCCTCCTTCGTAGACGTTTGGTACCAGTGCAGCGATCGTCGCGAGCAAACCCGCAGCTGTCGCTACAGTTGCTGTTTCCCGCATGTTTGGTCTTCGGTGGAGAAGCGCGATGAGTGCCGCTCCACCGAAGGGGAGCGCCAGCGCCAATATCATGAGCGATGAGCTGTTCACTGTGATAGCCCGATCAAGACGTCTGCAGCTTCACGCGCGACGCCTAGTGTCAGTGAGGTGTCGATCCCGAAATAGACACACGCTGCGGCCAGCATCCACGTCGGGATTAGCATCGAGGCCGGTGCCTCGCGCGACCCTCGCTGGTCGGGACTTGGCGCCCGGAAATAAGCGACCTCGACCACCCGCCACACATAGACAATCGCCAGCAGCGAGGTCGCGACAATGAGCACCGCGACGACCCACCACCCACCCTCGATGGCTGCGACCACGAGGTACCATTTGCTCACAAAGCCGACCGTGAGCGGGACACCAATCAGACTGAGGCCGGCGAGCACGAAGGCAGACATGCTTAGCGGCATAGTGCGCCCGAGCCCGCTTAGCGCGTCTAGGCGGACCGAGCCCGTGCGAAGGAATATGTTCCCCAGGACCAGGAACAGCGCACCTTTCATGATCGCGTGGTTGAACAAGTGAATGAGGCCAGCTGCGATCCCGGTTTGTGATGCGAAGCTAATGCCGAGCACGATATAGCCGACCTGAGCGACGCTCGAGTAGGCGAGCATGCGTTTGATGTCGTCTTGGAAGATGGCGACAAGGGATCCGCTCAAAACAGCTATGAGGGCGAGCGGCATCAGAACCGCCCGCAGCGGCAGTTCTTCCAGGTTGTACGCCGAGACAAAGACGCCGAACAGGAAGCGCAGCAACAAATAGATCGCGACCTTAGTCGCTGTCGCGGCCAGAAACGCGGAGATCGCTGACGGCGCATGGGCGTAAGCGTTTGGCAGCCACAGGTGTAGCGGAAACAAAGCGAGCTTCAAGCTGATGCCGACCGTGAGAAACGAAAACGCTACCATCACCGTCCGGTTGTCACCGAGACCCGAAAGGCGTTGGCCCAGATCGACGATGTTGAGCGTTCCGGTCACCATGTAGAGAAGGCCGACGCCTATCAAGACGAACGTGGCGCCAATCGTCCCCATGATCAGGTAGCGGAAGGCGGCCGTCAGCGCCGCCCGGCTACGGCCAAGGCTGATCAGGACGTAGGAGGATAGGGACGATATCTCGAGGAAGACGAAAGCGTTGAATGCATCGCCCGTGATCGCAATTCCCAGCAGGCCGGACAGACAAAGGAGGAGCGCGGCGTAGAACAGGTGGTGCCGGTCCCGTGCGATCTCGTGCTCAATGCTACGGAGACTGTAAATAGTGACAACGGCGGCGATCCCACTGACGATAAGCAAAACGTAGGCGCTTACGGCATCCACCCGGTACTCGATGCCCCAGGGCGCCGCCCAACCCCCGAGTGGGTAAGAGATCGGCGTCGCGCCGTCGAGTACCTTCACCAGCAGCCAACAGGCGATGCCAAGACTCAGCCAGGCCGCAAGCAGGGCGATCAACCATGCGACCATCGGTCTCCGAAAAAGAACGCACAAGGGCGCGGCGAGCAGCGGCAGAACCACCTGCAGTGCCGGAAGATGGTCGCCGATCACGTTGGCTCGTCCAGCCCCTGGATCTCGTCTTCTTCTATCGTCCCGTATGCTTCTCGAATGCGAATCACAAGCGCGAGGCCAAGCGCAGTCGTTGCCACGCCGACCACGATGGCCGTCAGGATCAGGACGTGCGGAAGTGGGTTCGAATAGGCGACTGCGTTTTCGGTGATGATCGGCGCGGTTCCACCAGCAACCTTTCCGGTCGTTATGTAGATGAGGAAAACAGATGCCTGGAAGATGTTCAGACCGATGATCTTTTTCACCAGATTTCCGCGAGCGATGACGGTATAGAAACCGACCATGGCGAGCACGATGGCGATCCAGTAGTTGTAGTGACCAAGAAGGTCCATGATCAGCGCTCGCGACCGGCAAAGGCGAAGAAAACGGCTACCATGACTCCGAACACGACGAGGCCCACGCCCAACTCGATGAGCAGAATCCCGAGATGCTGGCCAGCCACCGGATCGGTCGCGAGGACGGAGTAGTCGAGGTAGAAACCACCGAGAAAAGGCCCGACCAGCCCGACGCCCGCATACAAAAGAAGCCCGGCCGCGAGGATCCGACTGACGACTCCGTCCGGTAAGAGCCGTCGACCCCGATCGATGCCGAAAACAAGCCCGTAGGTGATGAAAGCAGCGGCGAAGATCACGCCTGCCTGGAACCCACCGCCCGGTCCATAGTCGCCGTGAAACTGAACATAGAGCGCAAAAAGCAAGATGGGCGGGATCAACAGCTTGGCGATGACCCGGAGGACACGATCAGCTCTCATTTTCCTCCTCCGAACGCCGACGACCTCGTCCAAGCAGCGCCAGTACGCCCACACCAGCAGTAAAAATCACCGCCACTTCGCCGAGCGTGTCGTATCCGCGATAGCTTGCGAGGACCGCCGTTACAACGTTGGGCACCCCCGTTTGAGAGGGCGCCTCGCTGAGATAGCGCGGCGCCACATGTTGATGGGCCGGCGCAAGCGGGTCACCGTAAAGTGGCATATCGACCGTCCCGTAGATCAAGGCCACACCGGTTGCGCACACGACAATGAGAGGCAAGAGCGGGGCGTGGACAGGGATCTTCTCCCGCGGTCCGGTCAACGCGAGAGTGGCAAGCAGGAGCACCGTCGTAATGCCGGCGCCCACGGCTGCCTCGGCGAAAGCGACGTCCACCGCATCCATGATCACGAACACCCCTGCCATCAACAGACTGAAGATGCCCGCCAGGATGATCGCTGCCGCGAGGTTGCGCTCACGAACGATGGCCAGAGCGCTGATCGCCAGAAACCCGAGCAGCGTGATGTCTACTAGATTCTGAATGTCCCGTCCTTCCCGCTGCGCAACCGCGGCTGAAGACCATTCAAGAGAGCCGCTCGGGCCAAGGCGTGAGTGGCTGTGGGGCTTGTGAAGAACAGGAACGCGAGGATCAGGAACAATTTCGCGGCAATCAGCGGTCCGTCAGCCTGTGTCATCAGACCGATCAGAACAAGGCCAGCCCCCAATGTGTCTGTGAGGCCTGCCGCATGCACCCGGGTGTAGAAGTCGGGAAGTCGAAGCAAGCCGACTCCGCCGACGAACAGGAACACCGCACCTCCCCCTAGCAGCACCCAACTCGCGACGTTGACTAGCTCATGCATTGGACGGTCCGGCGCTATCGCGTGGCTGTGCACGAAGGCGGACGAACCTCAGAACCGCGACCGAACCAACGAAATTAAGCAGCGCATACAGCAACGCGATATCGAGGAAATCAGGACGCTCTGTCAGAAATCCGATGATTGCGATCAGGAGCGTCATCTTGGTCGCAAACACGTTGGCCGCGAGGACTCGATCGAAGAGCGTTGGCCCAAGCAGGGCACGTACGAGACCCAGCGCCATGGTCGCTAACACGGCGGCGGCGATGGCGGTGAACATCGGCCCGTGCCCTACGAGCCGCTGGTGAAGGCGGCCTCTAAACCGGTAACGCGGCGATCCATATCCCCGCGGGAGAGCTCAGCTGCAGCTTCGGCGGTCAGGGCGTGCACAAGAAGTCCATCTTGCTCCAGGCCCAGCGTAACGGTCCCGGGGGTGAGTGTGATCGAGTTAGCGTAGATGACGCATCCGACGTCCGATCGCTGACTCGGCTGCAGCCGAACCATGATCGGACTTATGGGCAGCCGCGGGCTGATGATCCGTTTGGCGACGTCCCAGTTGGCTCTGGCGATCTGAGCAACCAACCAAAGCCAATAAGCCGGCAGACGCCAAAGTCGAAGAGCAGGCGCGCCGGCGAACAGCTGCATGTGCGCAGCGATGAACGTTGTGATGATGGTCGACGCAACGCCAAGCGCGATCAAGAGCGGGCCGTAGTGGCCCGACAGTATTAGCCAGAGGACCAATAACGTCGCGCTCAGGAGTAGGGCGCGCAGCAAGCGAGGATATTCCCTGTGAGGCAACCGACGGCCGCAGGTTAGACGGGTGGCGCACATAGCAGAAAACGGCACGACGGTCCATGGCAGCGCTACCTCGATGCAACATCCGTAAGATCACGAAGATAGCCGCCTAGATAGTTCGCTGGCGCGCCCGAATGCGATGAAATTGTGGCAAAAGCAAGAACATGATAGGCTTTACTACAGTATTCATCGGGATTGGGCGCCCAGAATGGATGAACCGGAGCACGGGCCAGAAGACCCGGGGCAGAACGCATTTGAGACCACTGGTACCGTAAAGTGGTTTAACGCGGTCAAGGGCTTCGGGTTTATTACGCCTTCGGACGGCAGCGGCGATATCTTTCTTCATCTTTCGGCGCTCCGACAAGCGGGGCACACGAGTCTGGAGCCCGGTACCACGGTCGTGTGCCAAGTGGTGCACGGGCCCAAGGGTCTTCAAGCGGTTCGAGTGGTCGATGTCGACGCGAGCACGGCATCGCCCCAATCGGCTCCGCCGCCACGTTCCCTCGACTCTGAACAAGGAGCGCCCATCACACCGGAAGGAGACTTCTTCAGCGCAACCGTCAAATGGTTCAACCCGGAGAAGGGCTATGGGTTTGTGACCCAAGGCGAGGGTGCGCCTGATATTTTTGTGCATATTAAGACGCTGCGGCGGCTCGGCGTCCGAGATTTGCAGGCTGGCCAGGTGGTCCGCGTACGTATCGGACAAGGTCCCAAGGGGCCGCAGGTGGCCGAACTCGAAACAGTCGACTAACGGGCCTGCGCGGCCACTACCACAACTCCACCGCATACTCATCGACGGCGCGCGCCTCTTGGATAAGACCTTCGCGTTTCAGGAACCCGGCGAAGCGCCGGTAGCGAGCCACGTCGAGGGCGCCTGGCCGTAGCGCGAAACGCGGCAAGGTGTCGATCCAGGCGCGCTTGTTGAGTTCGTCGTTTAGCTCCGCCCGTCCGCGAATGAACAGCTCCCAGCTCTCGTCGGGATGGTTGACGAGATAACGGACGCCGTCCTCCACCGCGTCCACGAAATCGCGTAGGGCCGGATCATCTATACGTTTCTGGTGCGCAACCAAAATGAGCTCGTCGTATGGGGGAATCCCCTCCTCCTCGACGAAAAACGCACGGCCGGGACGGCCCACCAGCGCCATCTGGTTGAGTTCGAAGTTGCGGAACGCCCCGATCACAGCATCCACCTGACCGCTGATCAGCGAGGGCGAGAGAGAGAAGTTGATATTGACCAAAGTCACATCCGAGAGCGCGAGCTCGTGATGGCGCAGGATGGCGCCGAGCAACGCATCTTCAAAGCCCCCAACTGAGTAGCCGATTTTGCGGCCCTTAAGGTCGCTGATCGAGGCGATCGGACCATCGGCGAGGACGACTAAGCAATTGAGGGGTGTGGCTATCAGCGTGCCGATTCGTCTTAGGGGCAGGCCCTGATCAACGTGAAGGTGGAGCTGTGGCTGGTAAGAGACCGCGACATCGGCCTTGCCCGCCGCGACCAGCTTTGGTGGATCGTTGGGGTCCGCCGGCGCGATGAACTCGACTTCAAGGCCGCGCGCCGCGAAATAGCCGCGCTCGAGAGCGACGAACAACGGCCCGTGATCAGGGTTGACGAACCAGTCGAGCATCACCGTGAACTTCTCGCTGGCCGCCGGTCCATACCCGGTGACGAGGAAAAACCACCCCAGAACCAGAGCTCGGACGGCTGTCTGCCGGTCAATCATGCATACCCCCGGGCAGTTGTGAATGACTCGTGCTGCCAGGGGAGAGCCCGTCGCAACACTGCGTCGATAGCAAAGTAGAGGCCCACGGCGATCACGGCGAGCACAAAAAGGGCGGCGAACATCAGGTCGACCTGCATGCGTCCGTTGGCGTGTAGCATGAGATAGCCGAGACCGGCGCTCGACCCCACCCACTCGCCGACGACCGCACCGATCGGTGCCACCGCGGTCGCCACGCGGATGCCCGATGCCAGAGCCGGCAGAGCCGCCGGGACGCGTACGTGACGGAGCACGGCCCAGGCTGCGCGGCCTGCGGTCATGGTCTGTGCCAAATCGAGCCAGCCTGGTTCGGTTCTGCGCAGGCCGTCAATGAAGCTCGCCGTGACGGGGAAATAGATGATCAACGTGGCCATTGCGATCTTTGAAGCGAGGCCGTAACCCAACCACAGCACCAGGAGCGGCGCGATGGCGAAGACCGGGATCGCCTGCGAGACCACCAATACGGGGAGCATCCAGCGCCGGGCAGTCCGGAAATGGCCGATGGCGATGGCGGTGGAAACGCCAAGACAGGTGCCGAGGACGAGCCCGAGGCAAATTTCCAATGTTGTGATGGCCGCGTTGCGTGCCAGAGCGGGGGCGTGCTCTACCAACGCGGTTGCCACGGCGAGGGGGTCCGGCAAGATGAACGGCTCGACCTGCGTAAGCCATACGATTGCCTGCCACGCCAATAGCAGGCCGACCACCGTTGCGCCGCCGCGCGCCCAGATCACGCTGCCGCCCCTGCGGGCGCTGCTTGCGCCGCGCGCAACCGCATGAGCAGGTCCCGATGCAGGCTGATGAGCATTTCCGAGGTTGGATCGCGAGGCGGTTTGCCAGGCGGCACCAACGGCTGATCGAGCCGCGCTGGCCGGCCCGACATCACGTGGATGCGCTCGCCCAGCCGCAGCGCCTCCATCGGGTCGTGGGTCACGAGTAGCACCGTCCGCATTTGCAGGAGTCCGGCGGCAAGCTCCTGGAGGCGCATCCTGGTGAGCGTATCGAGCGACGAGAATGGCTCGTCCATCAAAACGATGGCTCGATCCTCCATCAGGGTACGCGCAAGCGCCGCCCGCTGGCGCATACCACCCGAGAGCGTCACTGGCCGGTCACTCGCCTGACGGCTTAATCCCACCTGGCGCAGAAGTGAAAGGGCTCTGTCACGGTGGGGCCGCTGCCCCCTTAGGCGGCTGCCAAGCGTCACGTTGTCGAGAACGCTGAGCCACGGCAGCAAGAGATCGCGCTGGTCCATGTACGCAATGCGCTCAACCACCGGGCCACCGTCGCCGCACCAAACCCGACTGCCTGCAGCTACCGGACCCAACCCAGCGATGAGTCGCAGCAAGCTCGATTTGCCGATCCCGCTCGATCCCAGGAGGCAGGTGGTCACGCCGGCCTTTAGTGTGAGGCTTAATCCGTCGAAGAGGAGCGCATCGTCGTAGACGAGCCGTCCGGATTGCACGTGGACGACGACCGGAGTGGCCCCGTCGGTTGGAGTAGCACCATCGACCATGACACACGTCCCTACGCCGGTACGAACCGGATCAGGTTCGAGGGGTCGTTCCGCTTACGAGAACCTCTCAGCCGGACGATCCGGCTCCCCCCATGCTCTCGCCACTATAGGTCAGGCGGCGCCAACCGCAATGCACCCGAAACGGCTCGGCATCGGCCGTTTACTGAGGACGCTGCAGCGGCTAAGGAAGGGCATGCGGCGTATGCTCCTCGCGCTACTCGGAGCATCAGTACTGATGCTGGCGGTGCCGGCGGGGGAGGCGGGCTCACTTTCGGAGCTGATCGTCGTCACCACCAGCGGGCGCCACACGTTTTTCGTTGAGACCGCCGATTCCGCTGGCGAACGCGCGCGCGGTCTCATGTTCCGCCAAGCTCTTGCCGCTAATCACGGCATGTTGTTCGACTACGGAAAAAGCATCGAAACGGCGATGTGGATGAAGAACACGTACATCTCACTCGATATTTTCTTCGTGGCCGAGGACGGTCGGATCGTCAACATTACCGAGAACGCGGTGCCGAGATCGCTAGACACCATCGCCTCGCGCGGGTCAGTTCGGGCCGCCCTTGAGGTCAACGCGGGCACGGCACGGCGCATCGGTGCTGTCGCTGGCGATCACATACTTCATCCGCTGTTCGAGTAGGCCTGTGGCTGAGCGAGGTGCTGCTCCCATCCCCGACGGCTTCGTCCCTATCACCCACAGCGCGCCGTTCGGCGCCATGGTCGGTCCGATTTACGAACGGCTCGATCAGCATGGTTTTGCCCGTGCCTTTCGCGTCGAAGAGCGCCATACCAACGGCCGTGGCGTGCTCCACGGCGGCATGCTCATGACGTTCGCCGACATCGTGTTGGCGCAAGCGGGGATCGTCGCCGTGGGCGGACCCGCTGCCACCATCCGCATAGTGACCGAGTTCGTCGCGCCCGGCTGGATCGGCGATTGGGTGGAAGGTCGCGCCGAGGTGAGCCGGCGCACGCGGTTGCTCGTCTTCACTCGCGGGACTTTGGTCGTCGGCGAGCGTTTGTTGATGACCGCCTCCGGCGTCTATCGCGTCGCCCGTGCGCGGTCCGCGGACGATCCGACGCCATAGAGGCGTCGCACGCGTGGGACCGCCTTGCCCGGCCCCCGTCCTTCGTGTATCTGGAGAAGCCGAGCCCGGGGCGTGGCGCAGCCTGGTAGCGCGGCTGCTTTGGGAGCAGCAGGTCGCTGGTTCAAATCCAGTCGCCCCGACCAATTTCGGGCAGCGGAAGAAAGTTCATGCGCGCACGGATCTACCGACCGGCGAGGACGGCGATGCAGTCGGGTTATGGTAATACCCGCCGTTGGGTGTTGGAGTTCGAGCCCGACGCGGCACGTGGGATTGACGATTTGATGGGCTGGACCAGCTCCAGCGATACCAGTGAGCAAGTTCTGCTGCAATTCGGCACGTGCGAAGCGGCGGTGGCCTTCGCGGAGACCCACGACCTCGCGTACACTGTCCAGGTGCCACATGTGCAGAAGATGCGGCGCCGCACCTACGCCGATAACTTCCGCTACGGCAAGGTCTCCTGACGAGGCGCCCTTAGCTCAGGTGGATAGAGCAACGGCCTTCTAAGCCGTGGGTCCCAGGTTCGAGTCCTGGAGGGCGCACCAATCTTCCCACTCCTACGATCCGTCCTGCCACCTCGATGGACTGAGCGGAGCCCTGGCAACACCGCCATGCAGACCGTGTGGAAACTCTGGGTGGCGGGGATGGAGGTTTAGGTAACCATGATTTGCGGCGATCCCACGTAATCTGGCGGTTTGGCGCCGGTAGCCCTGTGGAAGGGGCTCCAGGCCTCCGTGGATCGATGTGCGGCGCTCGATTTTGGCCTGATTCCCGTCTCATGCCCTCGCGGCGGCGATCAAGGCGGGAACACCTACCAGCGAGATCGCGCGGCGGATGTTGTAAGCCAGCGCCGTGATGCTGAACTCGCCGCGCACGTTCTCCAGCCGCCGGGTCAGGAAGGCACCCTGGCCCATCCATTGTTTGATTGAGCCGAAGGGATGCTCGACGCTTTCACGGCGCGCATCGAGCAGCTCCGGGCGGGCCGCCAATCGTTCTGCCATGCGCTCCAGGATCGCTTCGTCGACATAGCGCAGGACCCGACGGAAGGCGCTTTTCGTACACTTCGACTTGAGTTGGCACTCCTTGCACGCGGCGCGATTGGCGTAACTGGCGAAGAAGAGATCGCGGCGCTTGCGCTTGCTGTGTAGCGCCAGGCGTTGGCCGTCGGGGCAGATGTAAATGTCCTCGCCGCCGTCATAGCGGAAGCGTTCCTTGGGAAAGAGCCCCTGGCTCACCGTGGATCCGCGCTGGGGCTTGGGCACATGCGGCACGACGCCGGCATTCTCGCAGGCCTCGATATCCTCGATCTTGAAGTAGCCCGCGTCGGCGACCGCGTCGATCCGATCGACGGCCAGGTTCCGACGGGCCACCACCGCCGTCTCGGCCAATAGACCGAGATCGCTGACCTTGTTATGGACCTGCTGCTCGGCGATCAGTTTGTGCTTGGCGTCCACGGCGATCTGAATGTTGTAGCCGACACCGACCCGGGTCTCGGCGTACATCGCCCGGCTGTCCGGATCCGTCAAAGAGAGCTGGTCCTCGCCACTCGCAGCCAGCGCGTCTCGATGTTCCTCAAACCGCTCACGCCGCCCTTGGATCGCAGCGATCTTCTCCTGGATATGCTCCACCTCGCCGCCGCCGGTGCCGCCCTCGTCTTGCTCGTCGGCCTCGTCGAGCCGGTCGAGATAACGCGACAACCTCTCGTCGCTCTCGGCCAACGCCTTCGCCAGCTTCGCTTTGGTGAAGTTCCGCTTCCGGCTGTTCACTGCCTTGATCCGTGTACCGTCAACCGCCACCAGCTCGCGTCCGAACAGCTCCAGTTCGCGGCATAGCCTCACGAACTCCCGAAACACCTGTCGGAAGGCCGCCCGATTGATCCGCCGGAAATCGGCGATCGTCTTGAAGTCTGGCGACAAACGCCGCAACAGCCAGATCACTTCGAGATTACGCTTGCTCTCTGCCTCCAGCCGGCGGCTCGAACGTACCCGATTGAGATAGCCGTATATGTAGAGCTTCAGCAGGTCCGCCGGATCGTAGCCGGGACGACCTATCGCCTTCGCCGCGGCGCGCTCGAAACCAGCGGCCGCTAGGTCCAAACCATCCACGAAGGCATCGATGAAACGGACCGGGTTATCCCGGCCCACGTAATCGTCCACTGCTTCCGGCAGAAGCAGAACCTGAGAGCGGTCAACGCCAGGAATGTGTCTCATGGCGGACCCTAACATCGCCATGAGACGGACGGAATCCCCCGCCACCCAGAGTTTCCACACGGTCTGCATGGTGCATCTGCTCTCACCATTGAAGGCCTAGCCAGGCCCGGAAGGGGCCATTCGACGGCGGGTATCCGTACCTCAGCTTGGTTCTCAGCTGTTTTCGTCGCCGACGCCGGGCGAATGGCTGGCGTGTTCGCAGACCACGCAGTCGCAGCGGCGTTGCGCGAGCGGGTCTTGCGTCAGGTGCGGCCCATCGCTGCGCCGGAGAAGCGATCGTCCTGGGCGCCGGACCGGCCACGGCGCCGGTTTGCGAAGCCTGCCTGGCAGGAGACGTGAGAAGCAGCTGCTCCACCGCCTCGCATTAGAAGCTCTGCAGCTTCGCGCGTACGGCTTGTCGGTGCATGAGCTTGGCCTGGCGGCCTCGGGGAAATCAGTGAGCAAGATCAGGTTGTTGTCGATCAGCACGTTTATCAGATCCTCAAGAATTCTCAGCAAGTCCGAATCGCTCGCTTGGATCGTGTCCCGGGACGTGGTGTAAGAGCCGCGAGCGGGTCGCGGCCATCAATGGGCTCGGTTGGCGATGCCTACGACAATGCAATGTGCGAGAGTTTCTTCGCCACCCTCGAATGCGAGTTGCTCGACCGGCGGAAGTTCCGGACCAAGGCGGAGGCCCGCATGGCCGTCTTTCAGTTCATCGAGGGCTGGTACAATCCGGGGCGGCGGCATTCCGCGCTCGGATACAAGTCGCCCGTCAACTACGAGAGACAGGCCCGTGAGCAGCTGGAGTCTGTAAGCCCGTAACTGTCCACAAAACCGGGGGAACTCCAAACTACCTGATCCTGAGGGGTACGAGTTCCAAGCAGCGCCTTGGCGATTCCGGTGACGAATATGCCATCCTGCTGGTGAGCGTCCAGAGCGGCACGGTCTACGTCGCCCTTCAGGACCACGACCAGATAACGGTCTACGGCGGGAAACGTCCGTTCGAGTACCTGCCCGGACCGCTAAAGGCGTGGCTTCGCGCACCATTCAATCGCGCTGAGGATGAGCGACCGCCCCCGAACGGTGCGCGTTGGGTAAGCGAGGAGCAAACGTTGGTGTGGGACGGGAAGACCTGGCAGCCACCGGAGTAGGCCGCGCACCCAGGCGTCCGCGATGACATCCCCCTCGCGGGAGGAATAACATAAACATGGCATAGTCAGTCGGCGCCAGCTCGATGCCGTACGCGCCGATCCCATCTGCTATGACGGCGACCACCGCGATCACGACGCCTACGTCGCCATGGTCGGCGGCGAGTATCGCCTCCACTACGACCCCGATCTACACCGCAAGATGGCCGAGCCGAACCGGCCGCGCTTCGATCCCGCAAAGATCAAGTTGAACGGCGCGGTGGGGCCGCGCGCCAGCGCCAACAACTCTCACGACGAAAAGACGCTGGAAGATGCGTTCGCGGCCTTAAGTGCCTTCGGCTTCGGCTCGCGCGACGATCCTCGCGACGGCGGTGACTACGGGGTCGGGCGATCGAACCGGCTGCGCGTCGCCATCCGCGGCTTCCAGCGCGCCAACGGGCTGGAGCCCGACGGCGAGATGACGCCGAACGGCCCGACGGCCAACGCCTTGCGCCGCATGCAGGGCGATGCGGACGGCGTATCCCTGCGCCCGAGCCCATTGGTGCCCGGCGGCACCGACGGCGAACAGCTATCCGCGACCGAGCGAACGCCGGCTGGCCGGACCACAAGCACCCGGCGGATAGACCCTGAGCGCCAGCTCCGGCTTCTCCGTGCAGTGCGCGAATTGCCATCGGAGAGTACAAAAAGGGCTGGCTCGCGCGACTGAATACCTTCCCCTGGCGCCAGATTCTCTCGCGTTAGAGGCCGTACTCATGGCGTACCCAGACGACGTCCCGGATGAGCCCAGCCAGTACCTGTTTGTGGCGCGGGTGGTGGAACACATGGTACAGCGTGCCACAGCCCGGAGAAACGCAACCCGCGTGGAAGTTGTAGATTTCCCAATAGAGATCGCTTATCGCAGCTACCTTATCCAGTAATTCGCGGGCGGTCGCGCGCGTCATATACCCCGTGGACGGGTCCGGCGGCCACAGGAACGCGAGCTGATCGAGGGCGATGTATTCGAGGCAGCGGTTGATCCGCCATCCGCCCCAGCGCATGTAAGCGGTAACGCCGGACGCGAGCATGCCATCGTTGATGCGATCGCAGGCAGCAATCAACGCCTCGGCATCGGCTTGGCGCGGCATGTCCTGGTAAAGGTTGCGCTCGGCGACGAGGTCCACAAGCACAGCCTCGCAATTCCCATCGCAGATGGGGCTGCGCTCTGCTTTCAGGAGCACGTCGTCCCAGTGTTGGCGCTGCGCCGTCGAGTCCTTGCCGTCGCGAACCTCGAGCGCAAGGAGCAGGTCGGCCACCGCCCGGTATTGCTCCATGGCCTGATCTTGCAGACAGGCGATCGGATCGGGCGCGCTCTGGCAATCCGCGATCAGGGCGTCGGCGTCGACCGGCTCGACCTCGACGCCTCCCGCGAGCGCAGGGGCGATGGTCGACACCGCCGTGAGCATGAGAACGAGCGCCGCTAGCGCGAGCGAGCGCAGGCACATAGCGCGTGATGGTGCACCATTCGCGCCGCGCCTCATCGCACCACCTCCTCTCCAGTCATCCCACAACGCTAGCGCGCCACTGTGGCGATCTTGGGGCGGGTCGCGATGGCCGGACAGAAAATCAGAGCCTCCCAGAAGGCCGCAAGATTACGAGCGGTTCTGCTACCGCCGCTCCTTGCCCGACAGAGTATTAACACGCGTGACCGCGGGCTGGTCCGGGCGATAACATGTGGCGATGACCGAGCCCATCATCCCGGATGACGCCGTCGCTGCGTTCGCGCGCGACGGCGTGTGTTGCCTGCGCGGTCTGGTCGACCGGCGATGGCAAGACATCGTGGCGGCCGGCATCGAGCGCGACCTTGCCGATCCGGGTCCCTACGTCAAGGTGTATACACCGCCCGGTGGGTCCGGGTGCTACTTCGGCGATCTCGTGATGTGGCGCCGCATCCCCGAGTTCGAGGAGTTCGTTTTGCGTGGGCCGGCGGCGGCGATCGCCGGTCGCCTGATGGGTGCAGCCAAGGTCACGTTCTATCACGACCATCTGCTGGTCAAAGAGCCGAGAACGCCGGAGCACACGCCGTGGCACCACGATCTGCCGTACTTCCCGATCGATGGCCAACAGGTGTGCGGCCTGTGGCTGGCGCTGGATCTGGTGGATCGCGCCACGGCAATCGAGTTCGTCGCCGGCTCCCACCGCTGGGGCCGGTGGTTCGCCCCGCGCTATTTTGCCGACGGGACCGACTATTACGACGATGCCGACTTTGACACCGTGCCCGACATCGATGCGGACCGCGATCGGTACCGCGTGTTGGCGTGGGAGCTCGAGCCCGGCGATTGCCTCGCCTTTCACGCCCTGACGCTCCATGGCTCGCCGGGCAATTTGAGCCAGCACCGCCGCCGCGCCTACGTCACGCGATGGACCGGCGAGGACGTCGTCTATGCCGAACGGCCCGGCCTCATCTCGCCCGACATCCGCGATCACGGATTGAAGCCGGGCGATCCGCTCGGCGGCGAGATGTTCCCGCTGGTCTGGACGCTGCCGCAAGCCGCACCATGAAGCTCTACGGCTATTACCGCTCGTCGGCCGCATACCGGGTGCGAATCGCGCTCAGCCTCAAGAATCTGACCTATGAGTACCTCCCCGTCCATCTGTTGCGGGGCGGCGGCGAACAGTTCGATCCGAGCTATCTGCGCCTCAACCCGCAAGCCCGGGTGCCGGCGTTCGCCGACGGCTCAGCCGTCATCATCCAATCGATGGCGATCATCGAGTATCTGGAGGAGACCCATCCCCTGCCGGCGCTGTTGCCGGAGGATCCGGCGGGGCGCGCGCGGGTGCGGGCGCTGGCTCAGGTTATTGCCTGCGACATTCATCCCCTTAACAACCTCCGCGTCACCGGCTTCTTGACCAACGAGCTCGGGCATAGCGAGCAGGGCAAGCTCCGATGGTATCGCCACTGGGTGCGCGAAGGTCTGAAGGCCTTCGAGGCGCTGATCCGCGATCATCCGGAGACAGGCATCTACTGCCACGGCGACCAACCGACGATCGCCGATGTCTTCTTGATCCCCCAGCTCTACAACGCGCGGCGCTTCGAGTGCGATATCGCCGATTGTCCGACGGTTGGGCGGATCGACGTGGCGTGTGGTGAACTCGCCGCCTTCCGCGCGGCCGCACCCGAGAGCCAGCCCGACGCCGCCTAGGCGCGCAGCTCAGCAGGTGATGCAGTTGCGGCGGGTCTCATCGATGATCTCGGCGAACCGCTCCAGGCTGATCGCGCCCGGCACCATCTGGTCGCCGATAACGAAGGCCGGGGTGCCGCCGATGCCGAGCCGCTCGGCGAGCTGGTAGTTGGCGCGAATGGTCGCGCTGATGTCCGGTGCGTTGATGCCGGTTTCCACGACCTCCGGGATGAGACCCACCTCGGTGGCGATCTGAAACACGGTCGCACGGTTCAGCCCGCCGCGAGATTCCATCAAGGCATTGTGCAGGGGCACGTACTTGTCCGGATCGAGCTTCCGCGCCGCCATGGCGAAGCGGCTCGCATATTCCGATTCGGGACCGAGGATCGGGAATTCCTTGAGGACCAGCCGCAGGTTGGGATCTTGGTCTAGCAGCGCGAGTACCGTTGGGAATACCCGCTTGCAGTAGCCGCAGCGATAGTCGAAGAACTCGACGATCGTGACATCGCCATTTGGGTTTCCGGTGCTATGCGATCCGAGATCATCGTACAGCTCCATCCTGCTGGTCAGGATCGCATCGCGCTGCGCGGCCTCTTCTGCCTCCTGGCGCTTGGCCTCGAGCCGCGCCGTTGCCCGCTCGATGACCTCCGGGTGCTCGACCAGGTAGCTCTCGATCACCCCTTCGATCGCCTCGATCTGGGCCGGCGTGAACGCGGTTTCGGCATCGCCGACCGTGCTGAGGTAGAGCGTGCCGATCACGATGATCGCCGCCGTGAGAGCCCGCCACATCATTCTTACGGTTCTGAACACAACACCAAACCCTCTTCCGTCAACAGCGGCATCATGAAACGAGACGGGGAGGGGGGCAAGTGACAAGCGCCTTCCTCTCACGCAGCTGTGAACTCGTGCGCGAAGCGAGGCGCGGTCATTGCTGGCGGGTGTTCACCGCTTTCTCCGTGGCACTCAGGATGTCCTGGGCCTTGAGCCACGCCGGGGAGCCCTGCGGCAGTCGCCGCTCAGCCTGTTCCGCGTGCCGCCGCGCAAGCTCGTGACGTCCGCGCAGAAAGTTCTCCTCAGCGCTTGCCAGCGCGGACCGGCCAAGATCGCCCCCGCGACCGTAGCCGATCGCGAGATGCCGCCAGGTCGAGACGTTCCCCGGGTCGAGCCGGGCCGACTTCTCAAGGTGCTCGATGGCGCTCGCCGCGCGGGCGGGGTTCTCCGAGGCGACCTCGGCGCGGCCGAGACCCAGAAGAAGAAGCGCCGAGTTCGGGTGCAGGGCCACCGCTCGCTCGTAGGCGCTGATCGCTTCAGCGATGTTGGTGTTGCTGAGCAGGATATCGCCGCGCAGCTCATGGAGATACGGATCATCCGGATGCTCGGCGATGAGGCCGTCGATCTCGGCCAGCGCCTCGGTAATTTTGGGTATTTGCTGATAGGCGATCGCCCGGGCGTAGCGGGCGGCGAAGGTCTGATCAGCGACCGGGTAGCGGCGCAACGTGTGCTTGGGTCGGCGTAGGAATCCCTGAAGCTTGGCCAACATCCGCACATGCCGCGTCTCGAACTCCGGAGGATCCTGGACCTCGCTGTGGGGCGAGACGACGAGATGGCGCTGGACCGCGGCAATCCGCTCTCGCGTCATCGGATGGGTTAGCACGTACGGATCCTGCGACTCGGGCAGAAGCGCTTCCTGATCGCCGAGGATCTCCAGAAACTCAGCAATGCCCCTTGCCGACTGGCCGGTGGCGTCGAGGAGGCGCAACGCCGCCTGATCGGCTGCCGACTCCTGGGTGCGGCTGTAGCTCAACAGTCCGCGCTGCGCCAGCTGCTGGCCGCCGGCGATGACCGCGGATCCCGCTTGACCTTGGCCGGCGACGATCGCGGCGGCGCCGAGCACCATCGCCAGGATTGCTTGGTTGCTGGCGGAGCGGAGCGCGTCTTGGGTGCGGGCGAGGTGTCCGCCGAGGATGTGGCCCGTCTCATGAGCGAGCACCCCGATGATCTGGGATGGTGAGGTACTGGCCTGCAAGAGGCCAGTGAAGATGAAGATCTTCTGACCGCCGGCCACGAATGCGTTGAGGTCCCTGCTGTTGACGATGTGGACTTCAACGGCTTCGGCGTCGAGGCCGGCGGCGGCGAACAGTGGTGTGGTATAGGCGCGAATGGTATCTTCGATTTCAGCGTCCCGGATCAGCGACAACGTGCGCGCTGCCGCCGGCGTCGCCACGACGCAGGCGGCAATCAGGACCATCAAAACTCTCATACGGAGCATAGGGTTGGCTGCGAACCAAGCTTGGGCAGGTTCCGCTCAACGTAGGAGTGGGGTAGGGCGGCGTCAATGCGCCGTGGTGGTGGCTGCAACACTGTTGACGGCGGCTTGCCAGGCACCACCGCCGCCGGTCGGGGTCCTCGGCGAAGTCCAAGGGTTTGCCGGCGGCGTGGCGGCGGACGAGCCGGTGGCGGTGCTGGCAGCGCAGCGCATCCTGCAAAATGGTGGCTCGGCGGTCGATGCCGCGGTGGCCCTGTATTTCGCGATGGCCGTGACCTATCCCGTCGGCGCAGGTCTTGGCGGCGGTGGGGTATGCCTGGTGTACGACGCCCTGACGCGAACCGCCGACACGGTCGAATTTCTGCCCGGCTCAGCGGACGAAG
The DNA here is from genome assembly GCA_965248765.1 of Alphaproteobacteria bacterium. Classification (GTDB taxonomy): domain Bacteria; phylum Pseudomonadota; class Alphaproteobacteria; order VGEJ01; family VGEJ01; genus CBDFKF01. The sequence continues at coordinate 501,288 of CBDFKF010000004.1, read as the reverse complement.
TCGGTCCCGTCGCGATTCCGGGATCGGTGCGCGGACTAGCGGCCCTGCACGCGCGCTACGGTCGACTGCCGTGGGAGTTGTTGCTCGGGCCGGCCGGGGACTTGGCCCGTGACGGCTTTCCGGTTTCGCGAGCGCTGGCACGCGCTCTCGCTGCCGCCGAACCGATTGTCCTCGGGGATGACACTCTGCGCGCACGATTCGCACCGGATGGCAAGACACTGAGCGAGGGCCAGAACCTAGTCCAGATCGAGCTCGGCGCTGTCATCAGCCAGATTGCGCGCAACGGCGGCGGCGCCTTCTATGTCGGCACGACCGCCAGGCTGATTGTCGAAGAGATGGCGGAACTCGGCGCCACCGTCACGCCAGGCGATTTGCGCGGCTTCAAGCCGGTGTGGCGAGACGCCGTCAGCATCCGTTTGGGGGATTTGGTCGTCTACACCGTGCCGCCGAGCCCGACCGGGGGCATCATATCCGGTCAGATGTGGGCAATGTTCACCGACGGTGACCGGTTCGTCGAGGCGGACGCTGAAGAGCGGCCGCACCTTGTGGCCGAGGTATCCGCCCGGGCCTTCGCCGACCTCACCACGCCGCTAGAGAAGAACGAGTTCTCGGCGTTTCGCGCCCATGCCCTGATGCAGGACTATCAGAGCGACCGGCATGTTGCGCTGACGACGCCCGAGGAGCCCTCGTGGGGCGAAGATCCAGGCGCGGGCGCGCTTTACAGCGCGAGCTTCGCCGTCGTGGATCGCGGCGGCTCCGCCGTCGGCTGCTCCTTGACGATGAACGGCGTGATCGGGACTGCGGGAACGACCAGGCTGACAGGCTTCTCGCTCGCGCCTTCGCTTGATCGAACCGGCGCCTCGCACCATTTCGGTCCGCTGCTCGTCCTCGATGCCGAGCGCGGCGACATGCTCTACCTCGCCACGGCGTCTGGTAGTCCGGCGGGGCCGGCGGTCATCGCACAGACGGCACAATTTGCGCTGTACGACGACATCTCGCTCGCTGCCGCTCTGGCGGCCCCGCGCCTCTTCCATGGGGGGACTCCCGACGTGGTCTTCTACGAGGCTGACCTTGGCCAAGCCGGCACGCGAGCCCTGACGCGGCGGGGCCACGAGGTACGCGAGGTGGGCTCGCTCGGGCGTATCAACGCGATTCGATGCCCCGAAGGCCTGCTCAGAAGGTCCGAGGGATGTAGTTTCGCGGCGGATCCGCGAGGGCACGGGATCGGTTTCGGCGGGTTGTCTCAATGAAGGTTTCCAAACGCGGGGCGGTGAAGCCCTTTCACGCGATGGAGGTGCTGAAGACAGCGAACGCCCTCGAGGCATCGGGTCGCAGTATCCTGCATATGGAGATTGGGGAGCCGACCACCGGCGCGCCGCAGCGGGTGCGCGATGCGGCGAAGGCGGCGCTCGACGATACGCATCTCGGCTATACCGAGGCGCTCGGTCTGCCGGCCCTTCGCAAGCGGGTGGCCGCGCACTACCGCGAGGCCTATGACCTCGATCTCTCGACCGATCGGATCTTCATCACGACCGGTTCTTCGGGCGGCTTCCTGCTCTCGTTCCTGAGTGCCTTTGACGCAGGGGACCGCGTCGTCCTAGGGGCTCCGTGCTACCCGGCTTACCGCAATATCCTCGCAGCGTTGGACCTCGAACCGATCATCGTGCCGACAGGGCCGGATTCGCACTTCCAGCCGTCACCCGCGCTTCTCGACTCGGTGGACGGTCGTATTGACGGTCTCTTGGTCGCCAGCCCGGCCAATCCGACCGGTAGCATGCTGAGCCCGGCGGCGCTCGATGCCCTCATCGCCTATTGCGACGATCGTCGCATCCGGTTCATCTCCGATGAGATCTACCACGGCATCACCTACGACGAGCGGGCCGAGAGCGCACTCGCCTCGAGTGACACTGTCATCGTGATCAACAGCTTCTCGAAGTACTACTGTATGACCGGCTGGCGACTGGGTTGGATGATAGCCCCGGAGGATCTGCTGCGCTCAGCCGAAAAGTTGGCGCAGAACCTCTACATCTCGCCGCCGGCGTTGTCCCAACATGCCGCCATGCAGGCTTTCGATTGCCGCGACGAGCTCGATGCCAACGTGGAGCGATACGCGCGCAATCGTTCGCATCTGCTGGCGGCGCTGCCGCAGGTCGGCTTTACCCGGATGGCGCCTGCCGATGGCGCCTTTTACCTGTATGCCGATGTCGGCAACTTGACGAACGACAGCGCTGATTTTTGCCGGCGTATGCTCGAAGAGACCGGTGTCGCGGTGACGCCCGGCGTCGACTTCGACACCGAAGCCGGCCAACGCTACCTGCGTTTTTCGTTCGCCGGTCAGACCGAAGACATTGCCGAGGCGGCGCGTCGACTGGGCGACTGGCTGGGATAGCCAGCGCGAATTCTGGGCCGCTGTCGCCGGGGCGCAACCGTTACTCAGCGGAGCGCCGCCACCAGCCGAGTCGCCGTTTTTTCCGAGCGGTCGGCTCCAAAGCATCGTCCGTCGGTTCCACCGTGCCTTCGCCGTCCGCTTTCGCCTGCTTGCCGTCAATGGCCGTCGCCGCGGCATCGGCCGGGGGGGACGGAGCGCTCGACTCGGACGATTGCTCCATCTGGGGCCGAGACTCGCCGAACTCGGGGGTGATCGACGGTGGTGGCACGACCAGCGCCGGCGAAGGTTCGGCTCCATCCGGCCACACCAACGCGCCGAGCGAACTCGCCGGCGGGGCGTGAGGTGTCGGAGCGCCCGGTTCAGGGGGCACTTGGTCTGGCGTTGCATCGGTCGGCCATGGCGGCGTCGATTCGGCGGCGGGCGGGACAGCGATCGGCGCGCCGAGGTCGCCCGATTGTGGTACGCCGGTGTCGGGCTCGTCGACGCGCCCTTGGGCGCCCGCTCCGTCGGCGGCCGACGCCGCTGCTAGGGCGCCCGGGCTCTCCGCTGCCTGGTCGGCCTCTGGCATCGGCGAGTCGCCGGTTTCCTCCACTGTCTCCACTGTAGCGGGCGGAGCGTCCGACTTGCGCCGGCGCGGCCGTCGGCGCCGCCGTGGTTTCGGCGCCGGTGCGTCCGGGGCATCCTGTGCGTCCGGGGCGCCCGCAGTGTCGGCGATCGACTCGGCAACCGGTGCCTCATTCTCTCCGCTTGGCGCCCCATCCTCTCCGCCTGGAGCTGCGACCTCGACCGTCACCTCGTCCGTCGGCCCGCGGGTCCGTCGGCGCCCACCGCGTTTGCCACGCCGCCGCCGCTTTTTGGCCTCGCCGCTCTCGCTATGGCTCTCGTCCGTGTCGGCCTCAGCGTCGGCCCGTACCTCCGGCTCCGCTTTTGCTTCGTCTGCCAACCTCGCCGGACCGGTCCTGGCTACCCGCTCGAGGCGATACTCCGGAGTAACCATGGCATCGTCCGCATCGATCGAAATGCGGATGTCGTGGCTGCGCTCAATGGCCGAGAGAATCGGGCGCTTTTCGTTCAGCAGATAGATCGCCGGTGCCGTCGCTACGTGCAGCCGCAACTCGCGCGAACGCCCTTGGATCGCTTCGTCCTCGATGGTCCGCAAAAGGTGAAGCGCGGTTGACTCGGTCGAGCGGACAACGCCGGTGCCGCCGCACTGGGTGCACGGAATCGTGCTTGTCTCCAGGAGGCTCGGACGCAGCCGTTGACGGGACATTTCGAGGAGGCCAAAGGCGCTGATGCGCCCGACCTGGATGCGCGCTCGATCGCTTTTGAGAAGCTCCTTGAGGCGGCGTTCGACGGTACGAACGTTCCGCCCAACTTCCATGTCGATGAAATCGATGACGATGAGGCCGGCGAGGTCGCGCAAGCGTAGCTGCCGGGCAACTTCGTCCGCCGCCTCGAGGTTTGTTTTGAACGCCGTCTCCTCGATGTTGCGCTCGCGCGTAGCCTTGCCCGAGTTGACGTCGATCGCCACCAGCGCCTCGGTCGAGTTGATCACGATGTAGGCGCCGGACGGCAGGTGCACCGCCGGACTGTGCATCGAGTCGAGCTGCTGCTCGACTTTATGGCGCTGAAACAACGGTACCTGGTCGGTGTAGCGCTGCACATGCTTGGCGTGACTCGGCATGAGCTGGCGCATGAACGACTTAGCGATCTTGTAGCCCTCTTCCCCCTCCACCAGAATCTCGCTGATGTCGCGAGAGTAGAGGTCGCGGATGGACCGCTTGATGAGGTTGGCTTCCTCGTAGACGAGCTCAGGCGCGGTCGATTCGAGCGTGCGCTCGCGCACCAGGTCCCACAGTCGCAGCAGGTAGTCGAAGTCGCGCTTGATCTCGGCTCTGCTGCGACTCATGCCGGCGGTGCGCACGATCAGACTCATGCCGTCCGGAACGTTCAGGTTTTCCATGACGGTCTTGAGGCGGCTGCGGTCGGCGCCGCTGGCGATGCGGCGACTGATGCCGCCACCGCGCGGTGTGTTCGGCATGACAACGCTGTAGCGCCCGGCCAATGACAAATAGGTGGTGAGCGCCGCCCCCTTGGTGCCCCGTTCCTCTTTGACGACCTGAACCAGGATGACCTGGCGACGCTTGATGACCTCTTGGATCTTGTAGTGACGCCGTCGTCTGAGCTTCCTCGCGAGCGCGGCATCGTCATAGGCATCGCCGCCTAACGCCTCGACCGTCTCGCTCGCGTCGTCGTCCGGCTCGCTGTCGTCGCCGCTCGCCGGGTCCGCCGCCGGAGAGGCATCGTTGCCGGGAGCGGGGGCGGCGGCCTCGTCCTCGGCGCGATCAGTCGGCTCGGCGGCGCCTCCTGTCCCTCCCGATTCGGGTTCGGCTTCCTCGCTGTCTTCGTCGATGAGGGCTTGGCGATCCGCAATCGGGATCAAGTAGTAGTCAGGATGAATCTCACTGAAGGCGAGGAAGCCGTGGCGGTTTCCGCCATAGTCGACAAACGCCGCCTGGAGCGAGGGCTCCACGCGCGTCACCTTGGCGAGGTAGATATTGCCTTTGAGTTGTTTTCTGGTGGCGGTCTCGAAATCGAAGTCTTCGACCCGAGCATCACCAACGACGACGACCCGGGTCTCTTCCGGATGGGCCGCGTCGACGAGCATACGCGCTGCCATTCGACACCTTGCGACGAACGGAGCGCCCGGCGAATATCAGGCGCCGCTCGTCATTTGTTCGGCGAGACCGACGGCGCCTGCGGTGACTCTGGGACCGAAGCCCCCGGACCGCGGCAGCCTCACCCACAATGGGGAGCGGCCTCGGATTTCCAATCCCTCCGCATGTCAAGACGCCGCCGGCGAGACCACCTCACTCGGGTGGGACCTCCTCGCACCGCACAGCGCCCCGCTGACAGGCGGATCATTCGCGTTTTGATCATAATTCGCGTGCCGGGGTCCGACAATCATTTTCGTCGATGCCTGTCACTAACACACGATATGTCCGGTTTATGTACCAGACGATCTGTCCGGATTTAGAAGCTCTCCAGGCTATGGAGGGTTTGGATGCGCCGGACAGAGCAGTTGCAGGGACTGAGATTGATGAAGTTCGAGGAGGTTTACGGCCGCACCCATCGGGGTTGCTTGAGCCAAGCCGAGGCGGCGGAGGTTCTCGGCGTTTCAGAGCGCACCTTCCGGCGCTGGCGCGACCGCTATGAGGCGGACGGCGCGGAAGGGCTCTACGATCGCCGTCTGGGCCGGGTCTCGGCGCGGCGCGCGGCGGTCGACGAGGTGACGGCGCTGTTGGCGCTGTTCGACACCCGCTACTGGGACTTCACCGCCAGGCACTTCCACGAGAAGCTGGTCGCGGACTATGCCTTCAAGCGCAGCTACAACTGGGTGCGGCTGAGCTTGCAGGCCCATGGGCGAAGACGGGCGGCGCCCAGGCGCGGGGCGCACCGGCGCAAGCGGCCGCGCCGCGCGCTGCCCGGCATGATGCTGCATCAAGACGGCTCAAGCCACGCGTGGATCCCCGATCAGTGGTGGGACCTGATCGTCACCATGGACGACACCACCAGTGAGATCTACTCGGCCTTCTTCGTCGCCGAAGAGGGCACGATGTCGAGCTTTCAGGGGGTGTCCGAGGCGATCCGGGCCAAGGGGCTGTTCTGCTCGCTCTATGCCGACCGCGCCGGCCACTACTGGCACACCCCTGAGGCCGGCGGCACGGTCGACAAGGACAATCCGACCCAGTTCGGCCGCGCCCTGGCCCAGCTCGGCATCGAGCTGATCCCGGCCTACTCGCCCGAGGCAAGGGGGCGCTCGGAACGCATGTTCGCCACCCTGCAGAAGCGCCTGCCCCAGGAGCTCAGGCTCGCCGGCATCACCGACATGGCCCAGGCCAACCGCTTCCTCAAGGAGCTCTACCTGCCAGGCCACAACGCCCGCTTCGCGGTGCCGCCGGAAGCCGAGGGCACCGCCTTCGTGCCCTTCGCCGGTACCCTCGACGACATCCTCTGCGTGCAGCAGGAGCGCACCGTCTCCAACGACAATACCGTGCGCTACAAACGCCTGGTGCTGGCGATCCCGCCCGACCGCCATCGCCGCCACTACGTCAAGGCAAGGGTCCGGGTCCACGAATACCCCGACCGCACCCTCGCCGTCTTCCATGGGCCGCGCTGCCTGGCCCGATACCAGGCCGACGGATCGCCCATCAACACAAGCCACAGACAGGCCGCGTGATCCGCTTCGACGCGACCGGCCAGTGGATAAGGGGACGGCCGCTCCGCGCCCGACCCCTTATCCACTGGCCCAACAACCACAACTGAAGCGGTCAATTCAGTTTGTTCTCGACATCATTTTCGTCGATGCCGATCCGCCATGCACTGTCCACATGGCGGATTTTCGGTAATATGTGGTGGCGGATAGACTGAGATACCACAACATGTATCCCGCGCGACTGCTTCATCGTGTGCTTCCCTTGCTGTTATGGCTGGTTCTCCTGGCGAGCCCAGCGTTGGCAGCGGACGCCGTCGTTACCGGGGTGCGTTCGGGCCAGCATCCCAACGCTACGCGCTTCGTCGTCGATCTCACCGCCGCCGTCCCGTACACGGTGCACACCATCGCGGACCCGTACCGGGTGGTCATCGATCTGCCCGAACTGAAATGGCGCATTCCGGCCGACCCGCCGGGCGTCGTGCAAGGCGTGATCACGGCATTCCGTTTCGGCCGACTCGCCACCGGAACGTCGCGGATCGTCCTCGATATGACCGGTCCGGTACGGATCGCGCGCACCTTCGCGCTGCCACCGCAGGGGGCCCACCCCCATCGTTTGATTATCGATCTTGCGCCGGTGGACGCCGCGACGTTTCGCGACCAATCGGCAACAGTGAACGGAGCCGAGATGGCAACGGTGCCGGTACCGGCGAAGCGACCTCCGGCACCAAATACCGGAGCGAAGCGGACCGTCGTCATCGATCCCGGCCACGGCGGTGTCGACCCGGGCGCCATCAGCGCGAGCGGCGTCTACGAGAAGGACGTAACCCTTGTCGTCGCGCTTGAGCTTCGGAACCGGCTGAAGGCGACGGGCCGCTATCGGGTCGCCTTGACCCGGGAACGCGACGCCTTCGTCAAGCTGCGTGACCGCGTGGCATCGGCCCGCAGCGTCGCCGGCGATCTGTTCATCTCGTTGCACGCGGATTCGATCCACAATCGCCGACTGCGCGGAGCTTCGGTCTACACCCTCTCGGAGACCGCATCCGACGAGGAGGCGGCGGCGCTGGCGGACCGGGAGAACCGCGCCGACATCATCGCCGGCGTCGATCTCTCGGATGAGAGCGACGTGGTGAGCGGCATCCTCATCGATCTCGCCCAGCGCGAGACGATGAACCGGTCGGCCGAGTTCGCCAACCTGCTCGTGGTCGAGATCGGCAACGCCGCCAAGCTGCTTCGAAAATCGCGCAGGTTCGCAGGGTTCGCCGTCCTCAAGGCACCCGACATGCCCTCGGTATTGGTCGAGCTCGGCTATCTCTCGAACCGCGAGGACGAGCAGATGCTGGCGACACGGAACCAACGTGCACGCTTGATCGGAGCGATCATCAAGGGGATCGACGCGTACTTCGAGACCGCTGCGCCTCGCTAACGGCGCCACAACTCGGCCACAATCCTCACCTATGGTAGCGTCCTAATCGTCCGGTTGGGGGTCGAAACTGGGTTTCATCATGTCGCGGCTGTTGCGATGGCTTGGCGCGTTACTTGTTGTCGCGGTCGTCCTCGCGCTGCTTGTTCTCGGCGGCGGCCTCTATGTGTTCTATCGCTACGGGGGCGACCTCCCCGATTACCAGCAGCTCGCCGATTATGAGCCTCCGACCGTCACCCGGCTTCACGCGGGCGACGGCCGACTATTGGCTGAATACGCGCTCGAGAAACGCGTTTTCGTTCCGGTCGATGCCATGCCCAAACGCGTCGTTCAGGCGTTCATCGCAGCCGAGGATAAGAACTTCTTCAGCCACCCGGGGATCGATCTGCTCGGTATCGTGCGCGCGGCGTACACCAACCTTCAGCACCTTCGCACCGGCAACCGCCGTCCCGTGGGTGCCTCGACGATTACCCAGCAGGTTGCCAAAAACTTTCTGTTGTCGAACGAGCTCTCCATCACGCGCAAGATCCGTGAGGCGATACTGGCATTCCGGATTGAGCGCGCGCTCTCGAAGGAGCGCATCCTCGAGCTTTACCTGAACGAGATATATCTCGGCTACCGCTCGTACGGAGTGGCCGCCGCGGCGCTCAACTACTTCGACAAGTCGCTGGACGATCTCTCTCTCGAGGAGGCGGCGTATCTCGCCGCCCTGCCCAAAGCGCCGACCAACTACCATCCGATTCGCCATCATGCTGCCGCGAGAGCCCGCCGCGACTGGGTGATCGAGCGTATGCGCGCGGAGAACTTCATAACGGCAGATGAAGCAAGTACGGCGCGCGGTCGCTTGCTGGTCGTGCGCGAGGCCGGTGGATTTGACGGCGCAGCAGCCGACTATTTCGTCGAGGACGTGCGCCGCGAGCTCATTCGCCGGTTTGGCGAGAAGGGGTTGTACGAGGGCGGCCTGTCGGTGCGCACGACCCTCGATCCGCGGCTGCAGCAGATGGCGCGGCAAGCGTTGCGCGCCGGCCTCACCGCCTACGACCGCCGCCATGGCTGGCGCGGCCCGCTCGCGCGCTTGGGGGTGAGCCCCGATGGGGAGGTGACGCCGGATTGGTCGCGCCGGTTGGCACGATACAAGGCGCCGGCCGCGCTGGGTGACTGGCTGGCGGTACTGGTGTTGGCGGTGCGTCGCGAAGGCGCCGAGATTGGCTTTCCGGATTCGACCCGAGGGTTCGTTCCGCTGGCGGAGCTGGAATGGGCGAGGGCCGCGCGCGAGGGCCAGCGGGTGGGCCCGGAAGTGCAATACGCCTCTGACGTGCTGGCGGTCGGGGACATCGTCGCGGTCGAGCCGTTGGAGGGGGACGGCGGGCGGTTCTATGGCTTGCGCCAGATCCCGGCGGTCGATGGCGGCATCATCGCGATGGATCCACATACCGGTCGGGTCCTCGCCATGGCCGGCGGCTATCAGTTCGCCGAGAGTCAGTACAACCGTGCCACACAAGCATGGCGCCAACCTGGATCGGCGTTCAAGCCGATGGTGTACGCCGCCGCTCTCGAACAGGGCTTCACACCATCCAGCCTGATCCTCGATGCCCCATTCGTCATCGATCAGGGACCTGGGCTCGGCAAATGGAAGCCCGCGAACTACAACAATAAGTTCTATGGGCCGAGCACCCTTAGGCTCGGCATCGAGAAATCGCGCAATCTCATGACGGTGCGCCTCGCGCAATTCATCGGCATGGATCGGGTTGTCCAAATGGCGCGTCGATTCCGCGTGGTCGACCGCATGCCGAGCCAGCTTTCGATGGCGCTGGGCGCGGGCGAGACCACGCTGATGCGGTTGACCGCCGCATACGGGATGCTGGTGAACGGGGGCAAACTTATCGTCCCCACCTTGATCGACCGGGTCCAGGACCGGCGCGGGCGCACCGTCTTCCGCCACGACGTGCGTGCGTGCGAGGGCTGTGCCGCGACCGCATGGCGGGAGCAGGGGGAGCCCTTTGTTCCCGACACGCGGGTCGCCGTGCTCGATCCGTCCATCGCCTACCAACTGGTGTCGATCCTGCAAGGCGTCGTCGAACGCGGCACCGGTCGGCGTGTCAGCGCCATCGGGAAGCCGCTCGGAGGCAAGACGGGCACCACGAATGAGAGCAGGGATACCTGGTTCATCGGCTTCTCGCCCGATCTCGTCGCCGGTGTCTTCGTCGGCTTCGACCGACCACAGAGCCTCGGCCGTCGGGAGACCGGATCGAGCGTCGCTGCCCCTATCTTCCGCGACTTCATGACCGCCGCGCTCGCCGATCAGCCGGCGATCCCGTTCCGGGTTCCGAACGGTGTTCGGCTGGTCCGGGTCAATGCGGCGACCGGGCTGTTAGCCCGGCCAGATGATGAGAACGTGATCCTCGAGGCCTTTCGCCCCGGCACCGAGCCGACCGAGGTGGGGCCGGTCCTCGATGGATCGGGGACGACCATCGCCACGGGTGGCGTTCCCGCCGAGGAGACCGGCGGCCTGTACTAGGGCGTCACTCGGTCAGCCAGCGAACCTACTTCTTGGCGGCGATACAGGCGCTGCGTGTATCGGGAGGTCTGCGTTCGAGCACCTGGCGGATGTCGGCGCAGCGTTCTATCGTTTGGCGAGAACCTCGTTTATGGGTAAATGACCGGGGATCCTTGATCGACCGGCCCCGGGACCATCTCCGGCCCGAGGGCATCCCGTTCCGGAGGAATCAGCGTGCGCGCCGAGATCGAAGCTATCTCCTCGCAGGTATTGCAGTCGCTGTCGCGGCTAAGGGGGCATCTTTGACTGGGAGAATGCGCTGAAGCGCATGGCAGAACTCGACACGCAGGCCGAGGATCCGGTGATATGGAACGAACCGCAGGCGGCGCAACGGATGATGCGGGAGCGCACGCGCCTGCGCGAGGCTATCGATGGCTATCAGGCGCTCGAGCGCGAGTACGAAGACTCCATCGCTCTCATTGAACTTGCCGAAGCCGAGGACGATGGCGATGTCGTGGCGGAAGCCGAAGCCGCATTGGCGGCTCTCGGCAATGTTGCCCTCAAGCGCGAGCTCGAGAGCCTGCTCTCGGGCGAGGCCGATCCGAACGACAGCTATATCGAGGTCCACGCTGGCGCCGGCGGGACCGAATCGCAGGACTGGGCCGAGATGCTCTTGCGCATGTACGTACGCTGGGCCGAGAAACGCGGCTTCAAAGTCGAATGGATCGAAGAAAGCCCCGGCGAGGAAGCCGGCATCAAGTCGGCCACGATCATCATCCGCGGCGCCAACTCATTTGGCTGGCTCAAGACCGAAAGTGGAGTCCATCGACTGGTCCGTATCTCGCCTTTCGATTCGAGCTCGCGGCGGCATACGAGCTTCGCCAGCGTCGGGGCATTCCCGGTCATCGACGAAACGATCGAAATCGATGTGCTGGACAAGGATTTGCGGGTCGATACCTATCGCGCCTCAGGAGCCGGAGGCCAACACGTCAATCGCACCGACAGCGCGGTGCGCGTCACCCACCTGCCGACCGGCATCGTGGTCCAGTGTCAGGCCGAGCGCTCGCAGCACAAGAACCGTGCAGCCGCGATGTCGATGTTGCGCGCGCGACTCTACGAGGCCGAACTCAGCAAGCGCGAGGCCGAGCGCCAGGCCTTACACGAGAGCAAGAGCGACATCGGCTGGGGCCACCAGATCCGCTCGTATGTGTTGCACCCGTATCAGATGGTGAAGGACTTGCGGACCGAGGTCGAAACCTCGGACACGAACGGCGTGCTCGATGGCGATCTCGACCGTTTCATGGGCGCCGCGCTCGCGGCCCGCATCGGCGGGGGGCTCGAGCAAGTAGCGCGCGAGTAGTCACAGAAGGAGGGCGGCCGATGGCAGACAACGGATTGACGGTATTTCTCGCGGGCGAAATCCATACGGAATGGCGCGAACAGCTTCGTCAGGGTGCAGGCGAGGCCGAGCTGCCCGTGGATTTCGTCGCGCCCGTGACGGACCACGCGGCCAGCGACGACTGTGGTGTTGACATCCTGGGGCCGGAAGACGCCTCTTTCTGGCGAGACCACAAGGGCGCCAAGCTAAACGCGATGCGCACGCGCAGGTTGATCGAGCGCTCCGACATCGTCGTCGTCCGGTTCGGTGAGCAATACCGTCAGTGGAACGCAGCGTTCGACGCGGGCTATGCGACGGCGCTCGGCAAGCCCATGATCGTCTTGCACGAACCGCAGCTTGGTCACGCGCTGAAGGAGGTGGACGGCGCGGCGTTGGCGGTCGCCGAATCGACCGAGCAGGTGGTGCGCATCCTCAAGTACGTGATCGAGGGTCGCCTTTGAGCCAGGCGGCGCCGCAGCTGGTCGATCGCGTCGGCTCAATGCAAGAAGCATCCGAGTCGCCCGATGATATCTCGGCGGAGGCGCCGTCGCGACCGCCGACGATCGCCATATTGGGGCGGCCGAATGTCGGCAAGTCGACGCTGTTCAACAGACTGGTGGGACGGCGCGCCGCGCTCGTCGACGATACGCCAGGGCTGACGCGCGACCGCCGCGAGGGAATCGGCAACCTCGCTGGCCTCGATCTGCACCTGGTCGATACCGCGGGGCTCGATGCCACCACCGATGAGAGCCTCGCCGGACGCATGCAACGCCAGACCGAAACCGCGTTGGCGGCCGCCGATGTAGCGTTCCTCCTCATCGATGCGCAAGTCGGGATCACGCCACTCGACACGCACTTTGCCCGCTGGATCATGAAGTTCGGCAAGCCGGTCGTCCTCATCGCCAATAAATGCGAGGGGCGCCGCGCCGAAGCGGGGGTGCTCGACGCCTACGGACTGGGCCTCGGCGAGCCGGTGGCAATATCGGCCGAGCACGGCGAGGGTTTGGCGGATCTCTACGCGGCGCTGGCGCCGTTGGTAGCGCCCGTCGCTGAGCCCTCTGGAGATCGTGCGTCGCCGCCGCTCGGTCTTGCGATCGTCGGTCGGCCCAACGCCGGCAAGTCGACGCTGGCCAACCGTTTGATCGGCGAGGAGCGGCTGTTGACCGGACCGGAGCCGGGCATCACCCGCGATGCTATCGCCGTCGAGTGGGAGTTCGACGGCCGTCAGATCCGCCTCGTCGATACCGCCGGGTTGCGCCGGCGCGCGCGCGTTGACGACCGACTGGAGCGTCTGTCAGCGACCGATGCGCTGCGCGCCGTGCGACTGGCCGAGGTGGTGGTGCTGGTCCTTGATGCCGAGGCGCCCTTTGAGAGACAGGATCAGACGATCGCCCGAACCGTCGCGGAGGAGGGCCGTGCCTTGGTGATCGCCCTCAACAAGTGGGACCTGGTCGTTGACAAAGCGGGGGTTAAGCGCACCTTGCGCCAACACCTGGATCGCGCGTTGCCGCAGCTCCTGGGTGTCGCTCTGGTTCCGATCTCCGCTCTGACCGGCGCCAACATGGACGGCCTGATGCCAGCAGTATTCGCGATGCACAAGGGCTGGTGCCGTCGCATCGGCACAGGCCCGCTCAATCGTTGGCTTGGTGCGGTTGTGGCGGCGCATCCGCCGCCTGCGGTCCAGGGGCGCCGTCTGCAGCTCCGCTATATCACCCAGGTCAAGGCGCGACCGCCAACGTTCGCTCTGTTCGTAAGCCGGCCCGACGAGCCCCCCCTCTCGTACATGCGGTATTTGGAGAATTCCCTCCGCAAGCATTTCGACCTGGCGGGCGTGCCCATCCGCATGCTGCGCCGCAAGGGCCGAAACCCCTACGCACCGCGTTAGCGAGCCGGGCGTACGCGCGAACGGCTGTTCGAGCGCTGCCGACGGATCTCCTGGCGCCAGTTCGCTGGGCCGCCGTCAAACGAACGAACGACGTCACCGAACATCGGGGTAGGCTCGCTGATGGCCCGGTCGTTGCTGCAGCTGCCCGTAGTACGATTCAAGCATAGGGTAGTCGCCGATCAGCCCGGTGAACGTCGCCATGAAACAACTATGGCCGACTAAAATATCTGCACCTGAAAAATCGGATCCAAGTAAATAGTCGCGATCACCGAGTACCTTGGACAGTATGTTGGCGCGGGTCGCGAAATCGCTCCGTCCATGTGCAGCGAGCCTGGCGTCATGCTGCTCCTCCGGCGGGCGCATCGTATTGTCAAAAACCATCATTATCGGAGGATCCAACTCCGCACATGCAAACACACTCCACTGGTAGTAGTGGGTTCGCTCTGGAGTTCCGACCGCGGGCGCTAAATTCTTCTCGGGGTGTTCGTCGATCAGTTGCAGCACGATCGCAACCGACTCGAACATTGTGTAGGTGTCGGTCTGAAGAGCAGGGACTACACCCAATGGATGTATGGCTCGGTAGGCGGCCGATTTCTGCTGCTCTTCGTGAGCGTTGATTATGTGGCTCGAGTACTCAATCCCTAACTCCTCGAGCGCCCATTTTGCTCGCTGTGACCGTGTAGGTGGGATTTCGTACAGCTCTCGCACGGCGCCGAACTCGGGCATTTGTTCTTGGGAATTGGTTTGAGTCAGTAGGCGCTGACGATCTCGCCGTTGCGCGCGCAAGCATCCTCGGCGAGATCGATGAACACGTCGGTGATCGCCTCGGGCGGCGGCAGTGACATCGGATCCTCACCGGGCATGGCAGTGGCGCGCATGACAGTACGGACGGTGCCGGGATCGACGATGTTCACCCGCACCGGGGTGTTGGCGACCTCGGCGGCATAGGTCTTGATCATCATGTCGAGCGCCGCCTTGCTGGTGGCGTAGGGACCCCAATACGGGAAGACACCGCGCGCGGCGCCCGAGGTGACGAACATGGCTCGCCCCGCCGTCGCCGCACGCAGAAGAGGATCACACGCCCGGATGAGCCGCCAATTGGCGGTCACGTTGGTTGCCATGACCTCGCCCCACGTCTCTGGTGGGCAGTGGCCGAGCGGGCCGAGGCGGCCGAGCGTCGCGGCGTTGCCAATCAGGACGTCGAGCCGGCCGTAGCGTTCCGCGAGCTGCGCGCCGAGGCGATCGACGCCCGGACCATCTCGGAGATCGAGAGGCACTAGCGTCGCGCCGCCGCCCTGTCTGCGGATCGCATCGTCGGCCTCCTCGAGCCCGCCGACTGTGCGGGCGACCAAAACAACATGTGCACCTTCGGCAGCACAGCGCACCGCAACGGCGGCGCCGATGCCGCGCGAGGCTCCGGTGATGAGGGCAATTCTCCTGGCCAGGCGCTCAGACACCTGACTTCAGGCCTGCTCGCAGAGCAGTGACAGTTGAGCCGGCGGATCACCTCGTTCGTTGTCGGAGAGCGGAATGGGATAGTCGCCGCTGAAACACGCATCGCAGTATTGCGGACTCTGATCGTCGCGGCCGGAGCCGGTCATAGCGCGATAGAGCCCATTCATGGAGATATAGGCCAAAGAGTCGACGCCGATCGTGGCACGCATCCCCTCGATATCATGGCGCGCCGCGAGGAGCTCATCGCGCTGCGGCGTATCAACGCCATAGAAACAAGGATACGCAGTCGGCGGGCTGGCGATGCGCATATGGACGGCTGCCGCTCCTGCCTCCCGCACCATGTTGACGATCTTGGTAGAGGTCGTGCCGCGCACGATGCTGTCGTCCACCAGTATCACTCGTTTACCGGCTAGCTCCGAGCGATTGGCGTTGTGTTTCAGGCGGACGCCGAGATGGCGGATCTGATCGGTCGGCTCGATGAACGTGCGCCCTACGTAGTGGTTGCGGATGATGCCGAGCTCGAAGGCTATCCCAGCCTCGGCGGCGTAGCCAATGGCGGCGGGCACCCCTGAATCAGGCACCGGGATAACGACATCGGCGGGCACGCCGGACTCGCGCGCTAGCTCGGCGCCGATCCGCTTACGCGCGTCGTAGACGCCAAGCCCCTCAAGCGAGCTGTCGGGCCTGGCGAAATAGATGTACTCGAAAACGCAGAAGCGCGATTTGGTCGGCGCGAATGGGTGCAAGCTATGAACCCCCGAAGCATCGATCACCATCAACTCGCCGGGCTCGACGTCGCGAACGAATTCAGCGCCGATGATGTCAAGGGCGCAGGTTTCCGAGGCCAGCACGTGACCACCGTCCAGCGTGCCGAGCACCAACGGCCGCACGCCCCGCGCATCGCGTACTCCGAACAGCGCGGTCTCTGTCAGTGCGACAAGCGAATAGGCGCCCTCGCATTGGTGCAGGGCATCGGTGAGGCGGTCGATCACCGTCTTTTTGGGGCTGGTCGCCACGAGATGGATGATCACCTCGGTGTCCATCGTCGATTGGAAGATGCAGCCGCGGTTCACCAGCTGCTCGCGCAAACCGTAACCGTTCGTCAGGTTGCCGTTGTGGGCGATGGCGATGCCGCCAAACGCGAGCTCAGCGAACAGCGGCTGGACGTTGCGCAGCACGGTATCTCCCGTGGTCGAGTAACGAACGTGGCCGAGTGCCGAATGGCCGCGCAATTTGCCGATGACGTCCTGCGAGCCGAAGTTCTTGCCGACGTGTCCGAGACCGCGATGGGAGTGAAACTGGTGCCCATCGTAGGTCACCATGCCGGCAGCCTCCTGGCCCCGGTGCTGGAGGGCGTGTAGCCCAAGCGCGGTGTGCGCCGCCGAGTCCTGGCTGTCGAAAACCCCGAACAGTCCGCACTCTTCGCGCAGCTTATCGTCGAGTGGAGAAGGGAGCCGGCGTGGCGCTTGGCTCACGGGTCGACCGTTGCGTCAATCATTGCCACTGTTACGGAGGAGAAATTCCAGCGCCTTGCGCTCCCTGTTCTTATACCCCGGCTCGTTCGGCGAGTCTGGTTGGTCTCCGCCTTCGGCGCCCATTTGATTCGCGAGAACGTCGAACGTCCGTTCGCCGAGGTCCTCCACTAGCTCCACCCCTTCCTGGCGCACCGAACCCGGCATCAGGCGACGGGCGAGGGCGCCGCCATAGTCGGCATAGGGGGTCACGCGGGCGTCGCGCAGCCACTCCGGCTGTTCCGCGCGCGGCACCGCCCAATCGGCGAGCATGTAGATAACCACCACGATGATGGCACCCCGCGCGATGCCGAACAGGAAGCCGAGCGATCGGTCGAGGGCGCCAACGCTGCTGCTGCGGACGCTGCGGCCGATGGCGTGGGTGATGAAGGAGAGGGCCACGAGCGTTGCTACGAAGGTGACGACAATGGTCAGCGCATCAGCGACGGCCTCGACGCCGATGTGTTCACGCAAGAACGGCCGGAAGTCACGAAAGCTGTAGAAGGTGACCAAAAAGGCGCCTACCCAGCCCGAGACCGACAGGACTTC
Source organism: Alphaproteobacteria bacterium (assembly GCA_965248765.1). Taxonomy (GTDB): domain Bacteria; phylum Pseudomonadota; class Alphaproteobacteria; order VGEJ01; family VGEJ01; genus CBDFKF01. Next base: position 483,988 of record CBDFKF010000004.1, on the reverse strand, counting down.
GTGAACGAAGCCGCGTACGAAGGCAAACATCGCCGAAATCAGGACGACCGCGATCACGACGAAGTCCAACGCGGTCAGCGATACACCCTCCATCGCTGGGGTCCTCAGTCACCGCCCTGCAGCAGGCCGACGAGCTCGTCGAGGCGCGTGATGCCGCTGATCGCGAGCGGTGCCTTGCCCCGTCGCGCCGCGCCCGGCATCAACGCTCGCTCGAAGCCGAGCTTGGCAGCCTCCTTCAATCGGAGGTCGGCTTGGCTGACCTGGCGAATCTCGCCCGAGAGTCCGATCTCGCCGAAGACGACGCTGCTGTCCGGTACCGGCACGTTGGCGCGCGAGGACACCAGGGCCGCCGCCGCCGCAAGGTCGGCGGCCGGCTCGGTGATCCGCAGCCCGCCCGCCACGTTGAGGTAAACGTCGTTCCCCGCGAATTGCACCTCGCAACGCGCCTCGAGCACTGCCAATACCATCGCCAACCGGCTCGACTCCCAACCAACCACCGCGCGTCTCGGGGTGGCGAAGGGCGACGGGGCAACCAGTGCCTGGATCTCGACGAGCATCGGTCGCGAGCCCTCCATGCCCGCAAACACCGCCGAGCCGGCGACGTTGCCGGCGCGGTCGCCGATGAACAGGGCCGAGGGGTTGGTCACCTCCACCAAGCCGCGATCGGTCATCTCGAAGACGCCGATCTCGTCGGTCGGTCCAAACCGGTTCTTGACGGCGCGCAGGATGCGGAACTGGTGGCCGCGCTCACCCTCGAAATAGAGCACCGTGTCGACCATGTGCTCGAGCACGCGCGGGCCAGCGATCTGGCCATCTTTCGTTACGTGACCCACGAGCAGCGCCGAGGCGCCGGTGTCCTTGGCGAGCTGGATGAGAGCCTGCGCGCTCGCCCGAACCTGAGCGACCGTGCCGGGCGCCGATTCCAGGTTGTCGATGAACATGGTCTGAATCGAATCGATAACGAAGACGGCGGGCGGATCGGCCCGCAGCGTCGTCACGATGTCGCGGACGCTGGTGGCCGCGGCGAGCTCGACGGTGGCATCGGCGATCCCCAGTCGCTGGGCCCGGGCTCGAACTTGGTCGATCGCCTCCTCGCCCGAGATGTATACGCAGCGATGGCTTTCCCTCGCCAGGGCCGCGAGGGCCTGAAGCAGGATCGTCGATTTGCCGATGCCGGGATCGCCACCCACTAGAAGGGCGGAGCCGGCCACCAACCCGCCGCCGCAGACCCGGTCCAGCTCGCAGATCGACGAAACCAGCCGCGGTGCGCCCTCGCGCTGGCCCGTGAGGGCCGCAAGTTCGATGATCCGACCCTTGGTCCCCGACAGGCCGCGGGGCGGCGCCTGTGCGCCGACCTCCTCGACGATCGAATTCCAGCCGCCACAGGCATCGCACCGGCCCGCCCACTTGCGGGCGGTGGCACCGCACTGCTGGCAGACGAACCGTTCCGCGACGATCGCCACCTAGGCCGGCGCTCCTCTGCGATTCGCGGTCACGGGGCCAATACTTCCATCTGGATCGGGCCGTCGGCCAGGCCGTTTACGAATTGATGGACATGGGCACTCGACGCGTCATCGATCTCGGCGACGCGTCCTTGCCAGATGATTTGGCCCTTGTGGATCATGGCGATGCGATCAGCGATCTTGCGGGCGCTCGCCATGTCATGGGTGATCGAGAGCGTAGTCGCGCCCAGCTCGCGCACGCATTTGATAACCAGGTCGTTGATCACGTCGCCCATTATCGGATCGAGTCCGGTGGTCGGCTCGTCGAAGAAGATGATCTCGGGATCGGTCGCGATAGCGCGGGCGAGCGCCACGCGCTTCTGCATCCCGCCTGACAGGGCTGCCGGGTTCAGCTCGCCGACATCGGGGCCGAGACCGACCTGAGCGAGCTTTGAAAGAGCGATCTCCTTGGCTTGACGGCGCGGCGTGTGGCGGGCCTGGATCAGGCCGAAGGCGACGTTCTCCCAAACGCCTAGGCTGTCGAACAGGGCTGAGCCCTGGAACAGCATGCCGACTGTGCGCATGATCTTCTCGCGCTCGCGCGCCCGCATGCCGACGGTCTCTACGCCGTCGATCTTGATGCTGCCACGCTCGGGCTTGAGTAGACCAAGAATGCATTTGATCAAGACTGATTTTCCGGTGCCCGAGCCACCGATCACGACCAAGGACTCGCCAGCACCGATGTCGAGATCGATGCCGTCGAGGACGACGTGGTCACCGAACGATTTGTGGACGTCCCGCAGGCTGATCTTCGGGGTCTCTGTCATTTGGCGAAGAATAGCTCGGTGATGATGTAATCGAAGGCAAGGATGAGCACTGAGGCCGAAACAACGGCGCTGGTCGTGGCCCGGCCCACGCCTTGAGCGCCGCCGCGGCTGTGGTAGCCATGGTAGCAGCCCATCAACGCAACGATGAAGCCGAAGGCAGCCGCTTTGACGAGGCCGGACACGACATCGATCGTCTGAAGAAAATCGAATGTGTTCTTGAGGTAGGTGCTGGAGTTGAAGTCGAGCTTGGTGGTGCCGATCAGGTAGCCGCCCATGACCCCGATAATATCGGCGACGAAGACGAGAAGCGGCAGCATCAGCGCGCCGGCGATCAAGCGCGGGGCGACCAAATACTTGAACGGATTGGTCGAGAGCGTCGTCAGCGCATCCACCTGTTCGGTCACCCGCATCGTGCCGATCTCAGCTGCGATGGCGGCGCCGACCCGGCCCGCCACGATGAGCCCGGCGAGGACCGGCCCGAGCTCGCGCGTGATGCCGATGACGACGATGGTTGCGACCGCACCCTCGGCGTTGAAGCGAGAGCTGCCGCTGTAGATTTGCAGCGCGAGCACCATGCCGGTGAACAAGGCGGTCAAGCCGACCACCGGGAGGGAGTAATAGCCAATACTGATCATCTGCCGTCCAATCAGGCGGGGATAGATCGGTGGCTGGATACAATGCATGAGGCTGTTCGCCGTGAACATCGACAACCGGCCGGTAGCGGCGATAAAGCTAATGACGATGCGCCCGATCGTCCGGACGAAGTAGAGCGCGGAGTTCATGCCCGGCCGGCCTCGCCGCGATAGACCCGCGCATAGCGCCGACCCAAACGCGTCAGCACCTCATAGGCGATGGTGTCGGCCTTTGCCGCAAGCGCCTCGAGCGAGCGATCGCCACCGATGACCGTGACCGCGGCGCCCACGCGGCGCGCCGCCGCGGGCACGCCGCTCACGTCAACAGCGCAGGTATCCATCGAGACCCACCCGATCACCGGAACCGCGACGCCACCCACCTCCATCTGCCCCCCGTTGCTGAGAGACCGTGGCAGGCCGTCCGCATAACCTATTGAAATCGTTGCAATTTGAGAGGGTCCGATGAAGCGGTGCGTGGCACCATAACCAACGGTCTGAGGGGTGTCAACGTCGCGAACCTGCAGTATCCGCGCCTCCAGCCGCACGACCTCGCGCATCGGGTTCGGCTCACCGGGGGTCGGATTAGCGCCGTACAGGGCGACCCCAGGCCGCCCCTGATCGAGGTGATAGTCAGACCCGAGGTAAATGCCGGAGGAGTTGGCCAGGCTCGCCGGCGCCGCCGGCAAGCGTGCGCGCACCTCGTTGAAACGCGCAAGTTGCTCTCGATTCAACGGATGATTTTTGTCCTCCGCGCACGCGAGGTGGCTCATGATTCCGCGGAGCTCAATCCCCTCAAGACGCGCCGGCTCGCCGATTACCGTTTCAACCTCGCGGCCATCCAGCCCAAGGCGGTTCATGCCGGTATCGCAGTTCAGAACCGCCGGCTGCAGCGTTTCCACCGCCCGCGCGTAGGCGGCCAAGGCGGCCACCTCGCCGAGGTGATTAAGCACAGGGGTCAGCCTCTGTCGATGGAAGTCGGATGCGGCGCCTTCGGGCATGCCGTTGAGCACGCCGATCTCTGCGGAGCTGTCGGCGATGATGCGGCGCAGCTCGACGCCCTCATCGAACGTCGCGACGAAAAAGGTGCGACAGCCGGCATTCCACAACGTCGGTGCCACAAGCTCGACGCCCAGTCCGTAGGCGTCGGCCTTGACCACGCCAGCGCATTCTGCGAGCGCCAGCAAATCGCATAGCTGGCGGTAGTTGGCGGCAATGGCCCTCAGATCGATGGTCAGCACGGCGTTCGCGTGCATGCCGTCGCCCGTCGCGTCCCGTTGTCCTAGAAAGGCGTATCGGGCAGATGAGTCTTGCGGGCGAGATCATGGAACCTGGTGGTCTCGCCCTCGAACTGGAGTTCGACGACACCGGTCGGACCGTGGCGTTGTTTGCCGATGATGATCTCGGCAAGGCCAAGCACCTCATCCATTCTGGTCTGCCATTTGAGGTGTTCGTCGGTGCCCATGTCGGGCTGCCGCCCCACCAGGTAGTACTCCTCGCGATAGATGAACATGACGACGTCGGCATCCTGCTCGATCGCCCCGGACTCGCGGAGGTCGGAAAGAAGCGGTCGCTTGTTCTCGCGCTGCTCGACCGCGCGGGAGAGCTGCGACACGGCGACAACCGGCACGGCCAGCTCCTTCGCCAATGCCTTGAGCCCGCGCGTGATTTCTGAGACCTCGAGCACTCTGCTGTCGTGGCGGCCCATCGGGCTCAGGAGCTGCAGGTAGTCCACGATGAGCAGGCCGAGGCCGTGCTGGCGCTTGAGCCGGCGTGCCCGCGTGCGCAAGGCGGCGATCGTCAGCGCCGGCGTGTCGTCGATGAAGAAGGGGATGTGCTCGAGCTTCTGGGCGGCGGGGACCAGCTTGACGAAGTCATCGTCGGAGAGCTGTCCGCGGCGCACTTTTTCGGATGGGATACCCGCCGCCTCGGCGAGAATACGCGTCGCGATTTGCTCCGCGGCCATCTCGAGGGAGAAAAAGCCGACGGCCGCGCCGTCGACGACGCGGCGCTGGCCGTCTTCGTCGGTTTCGACCTTGTATTCGGAGGCGGCGTTCAACGCGATGTTGGTGGCGAGCGCGGTCTTTCCCATTGACGGCCGGCCGGCGACGATGATGAGGTCCGAGCGGTGGAGTCCCCCCAGTTTGGCGTCGAGATCCCTGAAGCCGGTGGCGACGCCGACCGTTTTCCCGGTCCGGCGATGCGCCGATTCGGCCATGTCGACGGCGGCACTAAGCGCCGCGTTGAACGGCACGAAGCCCCCCTCATGGCGGCCATGCTCCACCAGGTTGAAGAGGCGGTGCTCGCTCTGCTCGATCTGCTCGACGGCCGGCTCGTCGACCGTCGAGTCATAAGCGGTGTTGACCATGTCCTCGCCGACACCGATCAATTGTCGACGCAGCGCGAGGTCGCGAATGACGCGGCCGTAGTCCTCGGCGTTGATGATCGTCACGGCTGCGCCCGCGAGGCGCGCGAGGTATTGGCTGCCGCCCACATCGGCGAGCGCGTCATCGTTTTCGAAGTACTGTTTGAGGGTAATCGGCGTCGCCAGATGGCCCCGCTCGACGAGGGTGGCCGCTGCCTCGTAGATTCGGGTGTGCACCGGCTCGAAGAAGTGCTCGGCGAGAAGGAAGCCCGCCGCGCGGTGATAGGCCTCGTTATTGACTAGGATGGCGCCCAACAGCGCCTGTTCGGCTTCGATGTTGTGCGGCAGGCTGCGAAAAACGGGATCGTCGGCGTCACGGTCGTGAACCAAGCTCGGAATCGGGCGCGCAGGATCCATGCGGCGGAGCCTACCACGCTTGCCGAAGCCGTCGCGCGGACGATCCGTCGCCGGCGGCGAAATTGCGGTGGAAAAGAAATCCGTTCATCGCGGGGCGGTGTTTTCCTCAGTCGGGCACATCATGGGCGCAATATATTGTGGGTGCACCCGGTAACTAGCTCAATATGAGCTTGAGGATAACCGGCGGAGACCGCCCTGTGAATATCGGGGATAGTCCTGGCGACCTACGCCGCGCGCGATGTCGCGCCTCGCTGAGCGCGCTCCCAGTCGGCGATGTAGTCGCGGGTAAGCGGCACCGCATCGATGCTCTTGGCCAGCTGAATCTGGAAGACGACGATGCCGCCGTAGCGGAAGTTGGCCTCACAGCCGGCCAGATAGAACTCCCACATGCGACAGAACCGCGCATCGTACAGCGCTTCGACCTCCTGACGATTGGCGCGGAAGCGTGCGCGCCATTCCTTCAACGTCTCGGCGTAGTGCAACCTGAGGATCTCGATGTCGGTGACATGCAAGTGGGCCCGCTCGATCACCGGCGTCACTTCCGAGAGTGCCGGGACATAGCCGCCGGGGAAGATGTACTTGCGCAGCCAGGGGTTGGTCGATCCCGGTCCATCGGCACGGCCAATGGTGTGTAGAAGCATCACGCCATTGTCGGAGAGGAGGTCATGGACCTTGGCGAAGAACTCGGCGTAGTGGCCGATACCGACGTGCTCGAACATGCCGACCGAGACAATGCGGTCGAATCGCTCTTCGACTTCCCGGTAGTCCTGCAGGCGAAACCGTACGCGATTGTCGAGGCCGGCGCTGACCGCACGCTCCTGGCTCACCTTGAGCTGCTCGGTCGACAGGGTCACGCCGGTAACGTCCGCACCGGAGACCTCCGACAGATACAAAGCGAGCCCACCCCAGCCCGAGCCGATATCCAGCACCCGGCACTCCGGCTCAAGCAAAAGCTTGGCGGCGATGTGGCGCTTTTTGTTGTCCTGCGCCTGTTCGAGGGTGTCGGTGCGACTGGTGTAGTAGGCGCAGGAGTACTGGCGGTCGCGGTCAAGAAAGAGGTCGTAGAGCGTGTCCGAAAGATCGTAATGGTGGGCGACGTTGCGTTGCGCCGCGCCGATCGGATTGTACTGGGCCAGTCTTCTGGTGAGCTGTCGCCACCCGCTCAACAGACCTTGTATCCAATCCCCATGCCCCCAGCCGATGTTGCGGATGCCGAGCTCGAGAAGGTCGTAGATGTCGCCTTCTTCGACCGTCAGCGTCCCATCCATATACGCCTCGCCAACCTTCAGGCTGGGATTGAAGAAGAGCTGATGGTGCAAGGCGGGATCGTGCAGGCGCACCGTAACGACGGCGCCGGGAGCACCGCTGGTCACATGACGCCGCCCTCGCGCGTCGATGACGGTCAGCGAACCGGTCTTGATAATTTTGCGGGTGAAGTGGTCGAGCAGCATGCGCTGGCCAGCCGGTTTACCCTGGTTCTTTGACCTCCGCCGAAGCCGCTTCTTCCGACGCCGGCTCCTCGCCAGCGTCGGGCGCCGCCTCGGCGTCCGGCGACTGCTCGGCTTGGGCGGCGAGCGCTTCCTCCGGGTTATCGAAGAACGCTTCCGCGGCCTCGGTGGCGATGGTCTCGGCGGCGGCCGTCTCTGCCGCAAACTGCGTCTCGGCTTCGGCTTCCGAGCGCGCAACGTTCACCGTGACGGCAACCGAGACCTCAGGATGGAGGCGCACCCGAACGCGATGCAGCCCCAAGGTCTTGATCGGGTTGGCGAGGATGATCTGGGTTCGGTCGATGCGAAAGCCCGCTTCGGTGACCACGGTCGCGATGTCGCGGGCTGAAACCGAGCCGTAGAGCTGCCCGCCCTCGCTCGCCTGGCGCAAAATCACACAGCTCTGCCCATCGAGTTTGGTGCCCACCGCCTCCGCCTCCTGGCGGCGGTCCAAGTTCTGCGCTTCGAGCTGGGTGCGGCGCCCCCCGAACGAGGTGACGTTGTCTTTGGTCGCACGCAGGGCCTTGCCCTGCGGCAGGAGGTAGTTCCGGGCATAGCCGTTCTTGACCTGAACGACATCCCCCATCTGTCCCAGTTTCTCGATCCTCTCGAGAAGAATGATTTGCATCGCTGCCCTCCCAGCCGGTTCACGGTGCCCAGCGCCGGCGCACCCCGAACCATTGCTCCACCAATCCCAGCACGGCGATGAGTGCCGCCGGCCAACCCGCTAGGACCGTAACGATATAGATAACGCCCAACAACACGCCCCTCAGCGGCCATTCGCTGGAAATGGCGTGGATCACGGTCAGCCCAAGGAAGAAATACGGGATCGACAGAATCACTGCAAGGGTAGTGCCGGCGAAACGCAGCGTGCCGGGCAGCAGGGACACGACGAGCGCGGCCGCCAGGGCGTAGGCGAGGGCGCGTGGCAGGACCATGGCGGCGAAGTGAGGTCGCGGACGCAGGGCCCGACCGAGCCGCATCAACAGGCCCTGACCCAGTGCCCCATTGAGAACTATCATCATCGCCCAAGCGCCAGCGAGCACAGCCGGCATCATGCGGGCGGCGGCCGCGACGAACGTGTCTCCGTCCGTTTCCCCCGGCGCCTGAATCGCCACGGCCATCGCGGCCCGCGCCAGGGCCTCGATCTGCCCGGCCAAGCCGCCCTCATTACCGAGGAAAATCGCGAACGCGATCAGGAAATAGGCGCAGCCGAGCCCGCTCAGCCATACCAGGAGATGTCCGAGTGGATACCACGCGACGCCGTCTTTATCGGGTCGCGACAACAGGGCTTGGCGCACCAGCAGGCCCGTGGGTAGACCGGTCACCAAGAGATAGCCGATTGCAGTAGGCACGCCGCTGACGAGGCCGACTATTAGCAGTGCCACCGCCACTGCGATTGCTGCCATGTTGACGCCAAACCGAAGGCCGACCACAAACAGGGGCAGCGGCGCGAAAAAGACCAGGGCCAGGGCCAGCGGGCTGACGAGGCCGACGCTCACGAACATCAGGGCGCTGAGAGCGCCCACGACCAAGACGAGGATCAGGTCTTTGGGCATGGGTCGCGAGCCACCGGCCCGCACCCGACCACCTTATTTGATCAAATACGGCAGCAGCGCGAGATGGCGCGCCCGCTTGATGGCGCGCGCAAGCCGTCGCTGCTTCTTGGCGGTGACGGCGGTAATCCGACTCGGCACGATCTTGCCGCGCTCGGATACGAAGCGTTGCATCAACTTCACATCCTTGTAGTCGATCTTGGGCGCGCCGACCCCTGACAAAGGGCATGACTTGCGACGCCGGAAGAATGGGCGGCGGGCCCCTCCCTGACCTGTCGATCGACGCGAGCGTCCATCGCTCATTCCTTGCCTCCGTCGGTTGCTGCCGGCGCATCGGCGGATGCGGTTTCCGCCGGCGTATCCGCGGACGCGGCCTCAGCGCCTTTATCTGTGGGCGCCGCTTCCGCGGGCACCCTGGTTTCAGGCTTGCCGGCACTATGGTCGGGTGTCGGCGCGCTCGCCGCGGCGTCCGGCCGGCGGTCGCCCCGCTCCCGGCGCGTCCGCTCATCGCGCGCCGAGCGCGACTGCATCATCACCGAGGGACCCTCTTCCAACTCGTCGACGCCGATGGTCAAGTAGCGGATCACGTCCTCATCGATGCGCATGTTGCGCTCGAGCTCGGCCATCGCCGCGGCCGGTGCATCGACATTGAGTAGGACGTAGTGGCCCTTGCGGTTCTTCTTGATCCGGTAGGCCAGCGAGCGCAGCCCCCAGTTCTCCGTCTTGGTGACACGGCCTCCATTCTCGCCGACGATGTTGGCGAAGCTCTCGGCCATGCCGTCAACGTGTTGGCCCGAGACGTCGGGCCGCACGATGAACACGCTCTCGTAGAACGGCATTACCCACGCTCTCCTTCTGGCTAATCGCTGCCTGGCTGGCGCCTAATCCGACGTTCGTCCCAGGCTCAGCCGGCACCGGCCGGCAAGGAGCTATAAGGCGCAGGACCATATAACCGAAGCCGCTTGCGAGGCAAGCACACGTCACAAGCCAAGCCGCTTCCGCAGCAGGCACGCCCCACAGCATCGGTCGTGTCGGGCGCTTGACACTCTGACGGCGAGCGGCCTTCTATGCGCCAAGGCTGCTCGCTCGGTCCGCCAGCTGGCTTCACCTTCTCGGAGACGACCTCGGGTTCATGACACGCGCCTTCGTCTTTCCCGGACAGGGTTCGCAGAGCGTCGGAATGGGGCGCGAGCTGGCGGCAGCCATGCCGTCCGCGCGCTACGTGTTCCAAGAGGTTGACGAGGCACTCAAAGAGAGGCTCAGCCGGCTTATGTTCGAAGGCCCCGAGGATGAGCTCGTGCTGACCGAGAACGCGCAACCGGCATTGATGGCGGTCAGCATGGCTGTGGTCCGCGTGCTCGAGGAGGAGGGCGGCATCGCGGTGGCCGAGAAGGCCGTGTTCGTCGCGGGTCACTCGCTTGGCGAGTACTCGGCGCTGGCCGCCGCGCGAGCTTTGACGATCACCGATGCCGCGCGTCTTCTGCGCGCCCGCGGTGTGGCGATGCAACGTGCCGTCCCGGTGGGGGATGGTGCGATGGCGGCGCTGATCGGCATCGACCTCGAAGCAGCCGAAACGGTGGCCGCCGAGGCTGCGGACGGCAAGGTGTGTGCGGCCGCCAACGACAATGCGCCAGGACAAGTGGTGATCAGCGGCGAGAGCGCCGCCGTCGATCGCGCCATGGCACTTGCCACCGAGCGGGGCGCGCGGCGAAGCATCAAGCTGCCCGTGAGCGCCCCGTTCCACTGCTCACTGATGGCGCCGGCCGCAGAGGAGATGCAGGAGGCGCTCGAGATGGTCTCGATCACCCCGCCCGTTGTACCGCTCGTTGCCAACGTCACGGCGTCGGCGGTGAGCGATCCCGAGACCATCCGTCACAATCTCGTCGAACAGGTCACGGCGATGGTGCGGTGGCGCGAGAGCGTGCTTTTCATGCGCGATAGCGGCGTCGATACGATAATCGAGCTCGGCAGCGGTCGCACGCTCACCGGGATCAACCGCCGCGTGGATCGCGATCTCACGGCCGAAGCCGTCGGCACGCCGGCCGAGGTCGACGCGATACTCAAAATGCTCTGCTCACGCAGATGTTCGATTTAAGCGACAAGTGCGCCCTCATCACCGGTGCCTCAGGGGGCATCGGTGGTGACATCGCGCGAACGCTTCATGCCCGTGGCGCGGTGCTAACGGTGAGCGGTACGCGTGAGCCGGCTCTCGCCGAGCTCGCCGGAGCGCTCGGCGAACGCGTCCACGTGATGGCCTGCGATCTCGATGATAAAGAAGCGACGGCGGCGCTGGCCAAGGATGCCGAGGCGGCCATGGGGCAGATCGATATTCTCGTCAACAATGCCGGCCTCACCCGCGACAGCCTCTCGCTGCGACTCAGCGACGATGATTGGCAGAAGGTCATCGACACTGACCTAACGGCGGCGTTCCGGCTGTCGCGGGCCGTGTTGCGCGGTATGGCGAGGCGGCGCTGGGGGCGCCTGATCAACATCACCTCGATCGTTGGCCTCACGGGCAACCCCGGTCAGGCGAACTACGCAGCGGCCAAGGCGGGCCTCATCGGCATGTCCAAGGCGATGGCCCAGGAAGTGGCCTCACGGGGTACTACCATCAACTGCGTTGCGCCGGGATTCATCGCCTCGCCGATGACCGAAGCGCTTGCCGACGCCCAGCGTGACCGTCTGCTCGGGGCCATACCCGCGGGCAGGCTGGGCGCTGGTACGGACGTCGCCGCGTGCGTCGCGTTCCTCGCGAGTGAGGAGGCCGCCTACATCACCGGTCAGACCTTGCACGTCAATGGCGGGATGGCGATGTTCTAGCGGAGGACGGTAAGGGGATGGACCGACTGAGCGTGGGCGATATCAGGCTCGCCCGCATCGAAGAAATGGTGGATACCAGCTTCACGCCCGAGGGCTTCTTCGTGGGCTACGACGAGGAGGCTTTCGCGCAGCATGTGGATTGGCTTGCCCCGACCCATTTCGCCAAGGACAAGGGGTGTCTGATCCTCAGCATGCACAGCTGGCTGGTGAAGACCGATCGCCATACCGTTCTTATCGACTCGTGCGTGGGCAATGACAAAGATCGGATGCCGCGGGAGCATTGGCACCAGCTCGATACGCCCTTCCTCGATCGACTGCGGGCCGCCGGTGCTGAGCCCGAGGACGTCGACTACGTGATGTGTACGCATCTGCACGCGGATCACGTGGGTTGGAATACGATGCTGAGCGATGGACGTTGGGTGCCCACCTTTCCCAACGCTCGCTACCTGTTCGGTCGGATCGAGTACGAGTTCTGGCGCGACAATCCCGATCCCAACCCCATCCGCCGCAAGGCCTTTGACGACAGCGTGCTGCCCGTCGTCGAGGCCGGTCGGGCCGAGATGATCGAGGATGGCCACCACGTCGACGATCAATGTCTCGTTGAGCTGGCGCCTGGGCACACCCCGGGAACCGTCAATATCCGCCTCGGCTCGGGTGGCCGCGAGGCAATCTTCGTCGGCGACGTGATTCACCACCCGATACAGGTTTATCAGCCCGATTGGAGCTCGATCGCGTGCTCTGATCCGGCGCTGTCGGCGCGCACCAGAACCGCCGTCCTCGAGAGCTGCTGCGAGCGGGGAACGCTCCTGCTGCCGGCGCACTTCGGCGCGCCGCACGGCGGTTACATCCGCGATCGGGCCGGCGGTTGTCGCCTCGAGTGGCTGTCCTAGGCGCGCGCCGATGGATGGCGCGGCGGCCATCTGGTCAAGGTCTGGAAAGTGTGTTACACCGCCGAGAGCCTGCATCTGCGCCCGTCCACCGGGCGCGCGAGCCGATCGCGGCAATGAATCCAAAGGACGAACGATGAGTGACACTGACACCGCCGAGCGGGTAAAGAAGATTGTGATCGAGCACCTTGGCGTCGAGCAAGACAAGGTAACCGAGTCGTCTAGCTTCATCGATGATCTCGGCGCCGACAGCCTCGACACGGTAGAGCTCGTCATGGCGTTCGAGGAAGAATTCGGATGCGAAATTCCCGATGAGGCGGCGGAGAAGATCACTACCGTCAAGGACGCCATCGGCTACATCGAGACTCACATCAGCCAATAGACCATCAGCTCTGCGGCCGGTCGCCATCGCGCACCATCTGACCTTCGTTATCTCCCCAAGCACGTCGATCGCCCAATGAGACGCGTTGTCGTTACGGGACTGGGCGCTATCACGCCGCTTGGCTGCGGCGTCGATATCACGTGGGAGCGGCTGATCCGCGGCGATTCGGGCGCGGGCCGAATCGAGAAATTCGATGTATCTGATCTGAGCGCGCAAGTCGCTTGCCAGGTGCCGCGCGGCGACGGCCCCCACGACTTCAGGGCCGAGGACTATGTCAGCACAAAAGACCGTAAGAAGATGGACGAGTTCATCATTTTCGGCATCGCCGCGGCCGTACAGGCGGTCGAGGATGCGGGCTGGCAGCCCGATGATCGCGAATCGCTTATTCGGACGGGCGTTCTGATCGGCTCAGGCATCGGCGGCCTGCCGCTAATCGAGCGTAGCGCCATCCAGGTGCATGAGCGCGGGCCGCGCCACATCAGCCCGTTCCTGATTCCGGCCAGCCTCATCAATCTAATCTCGGGCCACGTCTCGATGAGATTCGGCTTTCGGGGCCCCAATCACTCCGTGGTCACCGCCTGTTCAACGGGCGCCCACGCTCTTGGGGATGCGTCTCGTTTGATCCAGTTCGGCGATGCCGATGTGATGGTCGCGGGCGGTGCCGAAGCGGCCATCTGCCGGCTCGGCGTTGCAGGCTTCGCGGCGGCGCGCGCGCTCTCCACCAACTTTAATGATGATCCCACACGCGCCTCGCGCCCGTGGGATCGCGACCGCGACGGTTTCGTTATGGGGGAGGGCGCCGGCGTCGTCGTTCTTGAAGAACTTGAGCACGCCAAAGAACGCGGCGCCAAGATCTATGCTGAACTCGGTGGCTACGGTCTGTCGGGGGATGCGCACCACATCACCGCGCCCGATCCTGACGGCGACGGTGCTTACCGCTCGATGCGGTCCGCGCTCGATAGCGCCGGGCTCGACGTGTCGGACATCGACTATATCAATGCCCACGGTACCTCGACCCCGCGCGGGGATGAAATCGAACACGGTGCCGTCAAGCGCCTGTTCGGCAACGCCGCACACAAGCTGTGTATGTCGTCGACGAAGTCGGCGATCGGCCATTTACTTGGCGCTGCCGGAAGCGTCGAGGCGATCATCTCGATCCTAGCAATCGAGCGCGGCGTCGTGCCGCCGACGCTCAACCTCGATAACCCGTCGGACGACTGCGACCTTGACCTGGTTCCGCACGAGGCAAAGAAGCACGGGGTCGGACACGCGCTCTCCAACTCCTTCGGCTTCGGCGGCACCAATGCGAGCCTGGTGTTCTCCCAGGCCCCCTGAACGCGCGCCAGCGTCATGGGGCGCACGGTCTTCCGCTACACCCTTCTGATCCTCGCGTTCTTCGTGGTTCTCACGCTGGCCGTGCTCGGCTGGGGCAGCAACAGTTTCCACGCGCCCGGGCCATCGACAGACGAGGTGACGTTGGTCCTGTCGCGCGGCGCCTCGGTCGAGGACATCGCACGCGAGCTGGGGGCGGCGGGCGTGATCCGCCAACCGCTCGTCCTGTCGCTGGCAGCCCGAATCACCGGTAGGGCTGGCGATGTGCGAGCTGGCGAGTACGCGTTTTCGGCCGGTATCAGCCCGCGCGAAGCGTTGAACAAAATGATACGCGGCGAGACCGTAGTGCGGCGGGTGACGGTAGTCGAGGGGCTGACGAGCCCGCAGGCGCTAGCGCTCCTGGCCGCAGCCCAGGGGCTTGAGGGTAAGGTGACCGCGGTTGCCGAGGGCTCGCTGCTTCCCGAAACCTACCACTACACGTACGGCGACAGCCGTCGAGCGATGGTCGAGCGCATGCAGAGGGCGATGCGTGAGGCGTTGCGCGAGCTATGGCCCAACCGAGCCCCCGATTTGCCGTTCGAGACGCCGGAACAGGCCGTGGTGCTCGCCTCGATTGTCGAGAAAGAGACGGGTCTTGCGGCCGAACGCGCCCATATCGCCGGGGTATTCGTGAACCGCCTGCGCCGGCGCATGCGCCTGCAATCGGACCCCACGGTGGCTTATGCCCTGACCAGCGGCAAGGGCAACTTGGCGCGGCCCCTGACGCGCACCGACCTCGCGATCGATAGCCCGTTCAACACCTATCGAATCGTTGGTCTGCCACCGGCGCCGATCGCGAATCCCGGGCGCGCGGCGATAATGGCGGTGCTCGACCCGTTGGTCACCACAGACCTCTACTTTGTCGCCGATGGCTCTGGCGGCCATGCGTTTGCTCGCACACTTGCCGAACATAATCGCAATGCCCGGCGTTATCGCCGGCTGAACAAAGCCGCCGACTAAACAAAGCCGGGACACGATCAGCGGTTCAGCCGTCGTGCTCGTAGAGCTGTTCGGCGAGGGCGCGGATCGTTGCCTCGTTTTCGAGCTTGGCTCGCCAGGCGGTGGGAATCGCCCCGGCACCGAGATAGGCGCCGGAGATGGCGCTGGCCATGGCGCCGAGCGCATCCTTCTTGCCGCCGTGGAGGACGGCGCAGAAAAGGTAGTCCTGGTAGGAGTTTGGATGGCTAAGGAAAGCGAACAACGCAAAGGGGAGCGATTCGACGACCCCGGAAGTCCCGACAAGCTCCTTGGCGGCGGCGTCGGGCGCTGCGCGCTCGGCCAGCAGGGCGACCACCGCCGCGAGCCGTTGTCGAATCTCGCTGGTGGTGGCGAAGCGGGCAATGCCTTCGCAGAACTCGGCAAACGGAAAGCGTTCACCGGGATCCGCGGTGGCGACCTGTGCCACGGCCCAGGCCTGCACGGCGGCGCCGTCAATACCGACTGGGTGGGCGTGCGTAATGTGGGCGGACGCTTCGGCCTTCTCGCGCAGCCTGGCCGAGCCTCGGAAGTAGAGACCGACCGGGCCGATGCGACTGGCTGCGCCGGCCGTGGCCGATCCCTCACCTTTGTTCAAGATTTTGGCGGCATCGACGTAGCTGCCGCCGCGCCGGGCGACTCGAGCGAATATCTGCGGCGTGCCGACGCCGTAGCCGCGCCAGGATTCGCGCGCGTAGTTGGCGCGAAAAACCTCGCCGAGATGCTGCTCCTCAATGTCGCCGAGCTGCACGAGTGACTCGGCAATGCCCATTGCCATCGCCGTGTCGTCGGTATAGGCGAGGACATCGGTGCTCTCGATCCAACGGCGCAGCTCGTCGCGATCGTGAATGCGTCCCGCCACCTCGCCGATGGCATCGCCGAGGGCGCTTCCCACAAGGCAGCCAACGACCCGTGATTTGAGGTTTGGAGCGGCCACGCCTCCCTCCGCCGCGACCGGAAGCAGCTTTGTCCGGTGTTGATCGTGGTCTCAAGCACGCCCCAACTTGAGGCCGCTACCGCCCGAACATAGGCAACCCGAACATAGGCAACAATGGGGGCGTCCGGCAAACCGTCGACGAGGCGCGCCTGATATCAGGCTTGGCGGTCTGGGCGAGGGGGCTTGGCTGTGCCCACCCAACGCATCGTCATGCGCAGACGTTGTATCGGTCGGCGAACCATCGCGGCGCTGTACATCCATGCCGCGAGTGGCGCACGCTGGGGCGATTCGTTACGCTTCGCGCCCATGGCGGCGGCGTGCAAAATGACGGCGACGGCGACGGCGACCGCGGCGCGGCCCTCCGCGGCGCAGGGGCGCTATCTTCGGCACGGTATAGGCCAGCCCGGCGGCAAGCTGCCCTTGTTCGACAGCGGCGGACAAGAGATCAGCCCGGCGACCATCCAGGCTTGTATTCGCCATGGTTGGGCCGAGCCCTGGTTTGCCAATCCGCTCAAGCCAGGTTGGCTTGTCTGCAAGCTGACGGCGAAGGGTCGGGCCGCGATCGACAGCGCTTCCTTACTGCCATGAGCGCGCTCCTCATTGCCATCCTGTTCTTTGTCGGCATCCACATCGTCGTGTCGGGCACCGCCCTGCGTGGCGTCGTCGTCGACCTGATCGGCGAGCGGGTCTATGCAGTGCTGTTCTCGCTGGCCTCGGTCGGCGGGTTGCTGGCGATGATCTGGACCTATGTGGAGGCGCCGTATGTCGAGGTATGGCTGGTGCCGGAACTCAGGTGGATCCCGGTTGGCGCGATGCCGTTCTCGCTCCTTCTTGCGGTCGGCGCCTTCACTACATCGACCAAGGGCGGCGCAGCCGCCACCGATACGGGCGATCCGATACGCGGCGTCTACGCGATCACGCGTCATCCGTTCCTATGGGCAGTGGCGTTGTGGAGTGCCGCTCATCTGATCGCCAACGGCGATGTCGGTTCGATCCTGTTCTTCGGCGGCTTTCTCCTACTCGCCCTGTTGGGTCCGGCGCTGATCGATCGGAAAAATAGGCGAAAGGGGGGCGAAGCCTGGAGCCGGTTGGCCGCGCACTCCTCGGCGCTACCGCTCGCCGCCGCTATCCGAGGGCGCGCGCGTGTAAGCCTGGCCGACCTCGGCTGGTGGCGCCTCGGCCTTACCGTCCTGCTCTATGTCGTGGTGCTCGGCGCGCACCCGCATATTTTTGGCATGCCCGCCTGGCCCGTCTGATCGTCGAGGTGTTCTTGATCGCGTATTGACACGGTGCCGGCGGCCTCCATATTTAACCAGATGGTTAATCAATTCCAGAGACCGATCGACCGAACCTTCGGTGCCCTGGCCGACCCCACGCGGCGGGCGATTCTGGCGCGGCTCGCCGCGGGCGAGGCGACGGTCGGAGAGCTCGCCGAGCCGTTTGAGATATCGTTGCCCGCGGTCTCCAAGCACTTGGGCGTGCTCGAAGCCGCGGGGCTGCTCGAACGGCACCGCGAGGGACGCGTGCGGCGCTGCCGACTCAATCCCGTTCCCATGAAGGAAGCGGCGGAGTGGATCTCGGATTACCGCAGCTTCTGGGAGAGCCAGCTCGACAAACTGGCCCGCTATCTTGAAGACCAACGCAAAGAGAAGGATACAACTCGCGATGGCACAGGCGAATCCAGCAACAATAAGTCCTGATCCGGACACCTTCCTCAACGTGACGCGTACGTTCGCGGCGCCGCGCGAGGCGGTTTACGAGGCCTGGACCGACCCCGAGCACCTCAAACAGTGGTGGGGACCCGAGGGTATGGACGCGCCGGTTGCCGAGCTCGACGTGCGCTCGGGCGGCAAGTACCGCACTTGCATGCGCAGCCCGGACGGCAAACAAGAAATGTGGGTGGGCGGCGAGTACGTCGAGGTGAGCCCGCCCCAACGCCTGGTCTTCACGTGGGCGTGGGAGCATGACACATCGGCCGACCGCGAGACTCTGGTCAAGGTCGAGTTCCGCGATCTTGGCGATATGACCGAGGTGGCGTTAACCCACGAGCGATTCACCACCGTCGAATCCCGAGACCAGCACCGCATGGGCTGGAACAGCACGTTCGAGTGCCTAGCCAAAGTATTTTGAGTCCACCAAAAGCTCCAAGAAAGGGAGGAACTTGATGTCTGACGTCACAATTTTCGGGCCGTCGCTTTCGAGCTACCTGCGTACCAGCCGTATGGCGTGTGAGGAGAAGGGAATCACCCACACCCTCGATTCCGATGTCGAGTTCGGATCGGACCAACTTCGCGCGCTCCACCCGTTCGCCAAAGTGCCAGTCATGAAACACGGCGATACGGTGGTCTACGAGTCACTGGGGATCGCTACCTACGTCGACAAGGCCTTCGACGGTCCTGCTTTGGTGCCGTCCGATCCGCTCGCGTTGGCGCGTACGTACCAATTCATCTCGGCCTATATCGACTATGTTTATCGGCCGCTCGTGGTCGACATCGTGGTTGAGCGCCTGGCCAAGCCGATGCGCGGCGAGGAATCCGACGAGGCTAAGATCAAGGAGCGAGTGCCGGAGGTCGCACAACTCCTCGCTGTCTACGACAAGGTGCTGGGTGAGGGACCCTATCTGACCGGCAAGGAGTGCTCGCTTGCCGATCTTTACCTGACGACCGCCATTTTCTATCTACCGATGGTGCCGGAGGGCGAGCAGCTCCTCAAGGGCTGCCCCAACATCGCCCGCTGGCAGGACGGCATGGCCAAGCGCGCAAGTTTCACCAACACAATGCCGGTGTTCCCCCAACAGCAGGCGGCACAGTAGCCGGTTTCGCCTGTTTCGTTGTTGGAAGGGCGCAGCTTCGGCTGCGCCCTTCTTCTTTTCAGAACCCGCCTATTGCACCGCCGCCCGGGGTAGCTCGGCGAATCGGCCGACGAGTTCGATCGCCGGCACCGAGCATGGTCCCAGCCGGATGTCGATGCCAGCGGCGGTTAGGTGGGTCAGCGCATCGGCATCGACATGGGCACAGATTAGTCCTTCGGCCTCCGAGTCGATGACGGTGCGCGAGACCCACTTGGCCGTTCCGCCAAAGTTCCGGATGAAAGTGAATTGCTCGCTCCGGTCAACCCGCAGCAACCAACCGGCGCGGCCGTAGAACGGCGGCAGCGGTGTTGTTTCATCAGCGCGGAGCACGATTAAAACAAGCCTGATCACAGTGCTTACCTGCGGTCCGACAAGAGCGCCACGATCTACGACACACCCGACCGAAAATGACGGATCGGATGGGTGCGTCCTTTAAATGCGGGTTAAAGGCCCCCGGGCTGCCGGGCGATCTCGTGATGATGGCCGGCTGCCCGGTATTGATCGTGCCCTACGTTGGCACCTTCGAGACGGGTGGTGCGAACGTGCTCGTCGCGTGGAATGCGAGCCGGGAGGCGGCCCGCGCGGTCCACGACGCGCTACCGATTCTGCAACGAGCGAACAAAGTCACGGTGGTGACGATCGAACCCGGGGCAGCGGGTCGCATCCCAGGCGCCGACATCTGCACCTACCTTTCGCGACACGGTGTGAGGGCAGAGGCGCACAATGTGATTCCGGGAGAGCTGGCGATAGGAGATACGATCCTCAATGCGCTTGCCGACCACGGCGCAGACCTCGTCGTCATGGGCGCCTACGGACACACTCTCGTGTGCGCGAGTTCGTCCTCGGCGGCGCGATGCGCCATCTGTTGGAGATCATGACGCGGCCCGTTTTGATGTCGCACTAGAGCTCGCGGCTGATTGAGCGCTGTTAGCGGGTGCTTCCCGGCGCCGGGCCACCGCCGCCGCGCCGGCCTTTGCCGCCGCGGCGGTTCAAGCCGGAATCACCGCGGGTGATGGCACTGCCCTCACTCACCGTGCCCGAGGCTGCAACTGTTAGGTTGCTACCCTCCGCCACTTCATGTGTCGCGCCGCCACTTACCGGCATGACGGCGACCTCGCCCTGATAGACGTTGACTTGCGTCGCGCCGTCATCGGCAACGATCACGATGATATTGGTGCCGAGGATCCGGATGCGTGCAGTTGGCGTTGTCAGCTCGAATGCGCCGGGCGGCGAGCGACCGGTGATAAGACGAAACGCGCCGCGCTCGAGGATAAGCGGCAAGGATGGATCGCGGCCGTCGACTCTGATCTCTCCGAGCTGTGCTCGGCTCGCCGATCCCAACCGCAGGTCAGTGCCATCCGTAAACCGAACGTGCAGCGCGCCCTTATCGATCGTCTCGATGGTTGCGGGCGCCTGCACGCCGTCCCGTTGGAACAGTGGACGGCGCCGGTCACCGTCGGGCGTGAGATAGGCCCACGTCTTGACCAACTTCGCGATCCCGACCTCCTCGCCGAAGACATCGCCGGTAGCGCCGCCCGCGAGAAGGAGCACAACCGCGATTAGCAAACGCATTGACGGCTGTCGGCGTGGCTGTTGATTCGCGAGATTCGATGCCGGTTGCATGCGGCCCCATCGAGCGTCGTCATGCTTGGTCGTCCGCCGAGCTCTCGAAACAGCTGATATTTCGTGTACATCCGTCACGATGTTCATATATTTCTTGAGTTTATGGACTGTTAGCTGTTGTCTTTGCTTGGACGCGATAGTACATCCTGCATCGTTGCACCGCCCAATAGGCAACGGGCGGGGACGAACCGTCAGCGCACGACGCATATCGCCACGCGGCACTGGGGCCGGGTGGCGTAAGTGCAGGGGCAGCAATGAGTTTCAAGGTTAAATTCTGGGGCGTTCGCGGCAGCATCGCGTGTCCCTCGCCGAGCCACATTGCTTTCGGCGGCAACACCAGCTGTATCGAAGTCTCTCTCGGCGGGCAGCGGATCATTCTCGATGCCGGGCCCACACCCATTGGGACCACATCAACGGCTTTCCGTTCTTCACCCCGGCGTTCATGAAAGAGCATCATTTCAACATCATGGCCGGCCACCTGATTGATACCGGCGGCATCCAGAAGGTCCTAGCGGGCCAGATGGCGCAACCGACTTTTCCGGTGCCACTTGAGATGATGGGGGCGACGCTCGAGTACGAGGATTTCCGCGCAGGTGACACCTTCAAGGTCAATCGCGCCATCAAGGTGAAGACCGCACCGCTCAACCACCCCAATGGCGCCACCGCATACCGCATCGAGTACAAGGGCAAGGCCATGGTGTACGTGACCGATACGGAGCACATTATCGGCAAGCCCGACGAGAGAGTGCTCGGCATAATCGAGGGCGCAGATCTCGTTATCTATGATTCGACGTACACCGACCAGGAATTCCCGGCCAAGATGGGTTGGAGCCATTCGACGTGGCAGGAAGGTGTCCGGCTGTGCAAGGCAGCGAACGTGAAAACGCTCGCCATCTTTCATCACGACCCGGATCATGAGGATCTGTTCATGGGGCGGCTGGAGAGCGAGGCGCGCGCGGCTTGGATGGGCGCGTTCGTGGCGCGCGGACACATGCGTTTCAATCTCGCCTGACCGTGCACACATCACGTTGCATTGCGCCGTCTAGCCAGCACCCGAAACGCCACTAATTTTCACCTAATTGTGTCAGGTCGTACGCCCGGTTGCGGTTGTCGCAACGCCTAAGATTGTATTAACTGGCCGTGCCGTGAGCGCGGCCAATTGTCTGCGAATCGGGCATTAAACCGAGAAGCCCAGGAGTGTGGAGGTGTCGAGTTCAGGTTCAATCGCCGCCGCTACTGTCCAGCAGGACAGCGCGCGGGATGAACTGGAATCGGTTGTCGTCCGCTTCGCCGGTGATTCGGGCGACGGCATGCAGCTCACCGGTAGCCAGTTCACCCTTGCCACCGCGATCGCGGGGAACGACCTCGTAACATTCCCCGATTTCCCGGCCGAGATCCGGGCGCCCACTGGCACGACGTTCGGCGTCTCCGCATTCCAAATCAACTTCGGCGCACGCGATATCAAGACTGCGGGCGATGCTCTGGACGCCCTGGTCGCGATGAACCCGGCAGCGCTCATGGTCGAGCTCCGCCATCTGAAGCCGGGCGGCCTTCTTATCGTGGACACCGGCACGTTCGGCCCACGCAATCTGCGCAAGGCGGGATACGAGACGAGCCCCCTGGATGACGGCAGCTTGGACCGCTATCGAATAATCGCTCTCGATATCTCAAAGTCGACTCTCGAGGCGCTCGCCGACGCGGGTCTTACCAAGAAGGACGCTTTGCGCTGCAAGAATATGTGGACGCTGGGATTCGTCTATTGGATCTATGGCCGCGATCGTCGGCCGACGATCGACTGGCTTACACAGAAATTCGGTGAGCGACCGGATCTCGCTGCGGCGAACATCGCGGCGCTGAATGCGGGCTATACGGTTGGCGAGGCCTCGGAGTTCCCCGCCGATTTTCCGACGTACTCAGTGCGGCCGACCGCTGCCCCGCCAGGTCTCTACCGCACGGTCACCGGCGGCGAGGCGTTGTCGTGGGGTCTTTTGGTCGGGGCACGTCTGGCAGGTCTCCAGCTTGTGTTCAGCTCTTATCCAATCACCCCAGCATCGCCACTTTTGCACACGCTCGCCGGGCTGAGGCAGTACGACGTCGTAACGTTTCAGGCCGAGGACGAGATCGCGGCGGTGTGTTCCGCCATCGGTGCTTCGTACGCTGGTAGCCTAGGGGTTACATCGAGCTCTGGCCCGGGTGTTGCTCTCAAGATGGAGGCGGTGGGATTGGCGGTGAGCGCGGAGCTGCCCCTGATCGTCATCAACTCCCAGCGTGCCGGCCCATCGACCGGGATGCCGACCAAGACCGAACAGTCGGATCTGCACCAGGCGGTTTTCGGCCGTAATGCTGACAGTCCGCTGGTGGTGATCGCCGCCCGGTCGCCGGCCGATTGCTTCGAAGTCGCGATCGAAGCAGTACGCCTCGCCACCAAGTACATGACGCCGGTGATCCTGCTGAGCGACGGCTATATAGCCAATGCGGCGGAGCCGTGGCTCATCCCCGATATCGATGCCATCGAGTCGATGCCGGTCGCATTCCGAACCGAGCCCGATGGCTTCCAGCCGTTCCTGCGCGACCCCGCGACGCTGGCCCGGCCGTGGGCCAAGCTGGGCACGCCGGGCCTCGAGCACCGCATTGGCGGCCTCGAAAAAGACTACGACACCGGGCATATCTCATACGATCCCGAGAACCACAACAAGATGACCGAGACACGCCGCGCCAAGATTGCCGGCATTGGCGAGGATATACCGCTGCAGACTGTCTTACAGGGTTCGGACCGTGGACCGCTTGCCGTGGTCGGTTGGGGTTCCACCTTTGGGCCCATCAGCCGGGCCGTGGGCAACCTCACGGCTCGCGGGATCGAGGCCTCGCACATTCACATCCAACATCTTTGTCCCTTCCCCGACAACCTCGGCGACCTCCTGAGGGGGTTCGATCGTATTCTGGTGCCGGAGATGAACACCGGGCAGCTACTCACCCTGCTGCGCAGCGCCTACTTGATTCCCGCGGAAGGCCTGAACAAAGTGTCGGGCCAACCCTTCAAGATCTCCGAGATCGAGGACGCGATTCTCGCCGGCCTGGAGTCATAGATGAACGTCGTTGCCCCCGGCGAGAGGCTCTCGCCCAAGGACTTCGCTTCGGACCAGGAGGTGCGGTGGTGCCCGGGCTGCGGTGATTACGCGATCGTCAAGGCGATGCAGAAGGCGCTTGCCGAGATCGGTGCCCGCCGAGAGACGACCGTGTTTGTTTCCGGTATCGGCTGCGCGGCGCGCTTCCCCTACTACATGGCGACCTACGGTTTCCACACCATCCACGGGCGGGCTCCGGCGGTGGCTACAGGGGTCAAACTTGCCAACCCCGAGCTTGACGTCTGGGTCATCACCGGCGATGGCGACGGGTTGTCGATCGGCGGCAACCACCTGCTCCACGTGTTGCGCCGCAACGTCGATCTGCAGGTGATCCTCTTCAACAACGAGGTCTACGGCCTGACCAAAGGCCAGTATTCGCCTACCTCCCGCCTTGGCACGCGCTCGCCATCGACGCCTGGCGGCTCGATCGAGGGTCCGGTCTCTGCGGCCGCTTTCGCACTGGGCACCGGCGCCCGTTTCGTCGCGCGCTCGGTCGACACGCTTCAAAAGCACCTGCCTGAGGTGTTCAAGCGCGCCCATGCCCATCGCGGCGCGTCATTCGTCGAGATTTTCCAGAACTGCATCGTGTACAACGACGGCGTGTTCGACAACTTTACGGAGAAGGAAGTGGCCGCCGACATGCAGGTTCATGTCGAGCATGGCGCACCTTTGACCTTCGGCGAAGATGGCCAGCGCGGCCTCAGGCTGAACAACGCCACCCTCGGCCTTGAAGCGGTGACGATCGGCGAGGACGGCATCGCCGGGTCCGAGGTGATCGTGCACGACGAGACCAACCGTATGCTCGCGACCATGTTGGCGGCGATGGAACCGCCGGGTCTTCCGGTCGCGCTCGGCGTCCTCTACTGTGATCCGGTGCCATCGCACGGCGAGCGATTGGCCGTCCAGGCCGAAGCGGCGCAGCAGTCCGCGCCGAGTGCGGACTTGAACGATCTGCTGCGGCGCGGTCACACCTGGACGGTCGAGACCTGAGGTTGTGACGCACCAGCTTATTTGATCGATGCCGACCAGCGTTGCGATCGTCGGGTCTGGGCCGGCCGGCTTTTACACTGCCGATGCCCTGCTGCGATCGGGGCGTGACTACGAGATCGACATTCTCGAGCGACTGCCCGCGCCCTTTGGCCTGATCTACTACGGCGTCGCACCGGATCACCAGACCACCAAGAAGATCACGGCCAAGTTCGGCCAGATCGCGCAAGCCGACTGCGCCCGCTATTTCGGCAACGTGGCGTTGGGCCAGGACGTCACGATGGCCGAACTGCGGGAGTTCTATGATGCCGTGGTCCTAGCCGTTGGCGCGCAGCGCGATCGAGCGCTCTCGATCCCCGGGGCAGGTAAGCGCGGGGTGATCGGGGCGGCTAAATTCGTTGGGTGGTACAACGGACATCCCGATTTCCGCGATCTCGACCCAGACCTCGATATCTCGGCCGCCGCGGTGATCGGCAACGGCAACGTGGCGATCGATGTTGCCCGCGTGCTCGTGAAGACGCCAGCCGAGATGACATCGTCGGACTTGCCGGCCTACGCCGCATCGGCCATTCACAGCGCCCCGCTTGTCGACGTCTACATGTTCGGGCGGCGCGGTCCGGTACAGGCGAGCTTCACCAACGTAGAGCTGCGCGAGATGGGCGAGCTCGAGAACTGCGTGCCGATCGTCGACCCAGCGCAGATCCCGACGGCGGTCGAGGACGAGCTATCCGAGCGCGATCGACGGCTCAAGGAAAAAAACTTAGTGTCGCTGCGGGGTTTTCCCGCGCTCGAGCCGCAGGGCCGCGCCAAGCGCGTCCACTTCCGCTTCTTCGCTGCCCCGACCGAGATTCTCGGTGGCGAGTCCGTGGAGGGTCTACGGTTGGAGACCACGCGTCTCGAGGGAGGACGCGCTGTCGGAACCGGCGAATTCTTCGAGATCCCGTGCGGGCTGGTGGTTCACGCGATTGGCAACCGTGGCGAGCCAGTGGACGATGTGCCGTTCGACGACGGTCGCGCGATCATTGCCAATGACGACGGTCGTGTCGCCGATGGCGTATATGCCGTTGGCTGGGCCATGCGTCCCCCAGTCGGTGTCATCTCGACCAATCGCAAGGATGCAGTGGCGGTAGCAAGCCACATTGGCAGCGACATCGCCGCCGGCGTCAAGCCGGGGCGCGGCGCCCTGGAAGAGTTGCTCGCTGCCCGGGGAGTGCGCCGCATACGGTTCGACGAGTGGCGCAAGATCGACCAGGCCGAGGTCGCCAACGCTCCTGCCGGTTCGCCGCGCCGCAAGTTCGTCGACCTCGACGATATGCTCGCCGCCCTCTAGTCCCCCGACGTGCAGCGGGGCACCCTTGCCGCGGCGCGAGAGCCGGTGCTACGGTCCAGCCGGGGGGCAGCCAGGACGGCTGGTGCTGAGGAGAACTGAGGCGCGGGGCCCGCTTATGGCCCGCGCGCCCATCAGTGGCACTGGCGCAGCATGGACGGCTACAATCTTGAACTCTTCACGATGCTGGTCGTCGAAGACAACCCCTATATGCAGAAGCTGCTGTCGTCGGTGCTGTACACCTTGAAGGTTGGCAAGATCGTCACAGCTGCCGATGGGGGCGAGGCCATCGAGAAGCTCCGACTGATCGGCAAAGATCCCATCAAGGCCGGCGTCATGTCGGTCGATATTGTGATGTCGAACTGGGTGATGTCGCCGGTTGACGGTTTGACGCTGCTCAAGTGGCTGCGTTCCGACAAGGAATCGCCGGACCGTTTCATGCCGTTCGTCATGGTGAGCGGCACCGTCGATCGCGACAAGATCGAGACCGCACGCGGAGCCGGCGTCACCGAGTTCCTGGCCAAGCCCTATTCCGTAAGTTCGCTGGCAACGCGTCTGCTTGCCGTTATCGATAACCCGCGGCAGTTCGTGCTGGTGCCGGAGTACTTTGGGCCTGATCGCCGGCGCCGCCGGGTCGATGTCGACGGCCCGGATCGCCGCACCTTGAGCGAGGAAGACGTGGAGGTCGTCTATGGCGAAGCCGCCCCCTGATATCGGCGATGCGGCGCCGAAGCGGGCCCAGCCGAAGACGCGGCATTTCCGCCTGCGTAATCGACTGCGGGAAAAGGCCGGCGGTGGTGTGCCGGGCAAGCCTGGCAAGATCCCCGAGGAGCTGCTCGAGCTGGCGAATGCCGAGTTGGCGAAGATGGCGGAGGAATATCCAAACTGGGTCGAGGAATCGCTCGCCGCGATGTACGCGGCCTACCAGGAGGCAGCCGGGAAGCCGTCGGCCGAGCGCGGCTCTCACTTTGCGCGACTCAACGTGCTGGCCCACGAGATGAAAGGGCAGGGGGGGGACATTTGGCTACCCGCTGATCACCACGTTTGGCAGCTCCCTCCACCAATTCACGGCCGGCGATGCGCCGCGCACCGATGCGCATCTTGAGATCGTCAAGGCGATCATCGATGCCATGCGCGCGGTCATCAAGGATCGCATAGAGGGCGATGGCGGCGAGATCGGACGGCAATTGAAGGAGGCGCTGAAGCGAGTCATCGCCAAGCAGCTAGGGGCGCATGCGAGCAACACCCCGGCCGCCGGAGATACCTGATGGCCGCGACGACGACCATGCCGGAGGCAGCATCGAGCGAGCTTGACGCTGCCCTACGGCAAGCCTTTCCCGTGGAGCCCGGCAACCTCCACATCGTCGATCAGCGGATCGGCCTCGTCATCCTCGATGAGGTGAACGGGTTCGCCACCACCGGTGGCGGCAACCTCGCGCCGCCAATGCCGAATGCCCAGGTTGATCATATGGTCGACGAGACCGATCGCCTCGCCCGCGCCTTCTGCGCTCAAGCCCGGCCGGTTCTCGCCTTCTTGGACAGCCATCAGCCCGGTAAGCCCGAGCCGCCTTACCCCCCCCACTGCGAGATCGGCACCGGCGAGGAGGAGCTCGTAGCCAAGCTTGCTTGGCTTGCTGACGATGACCATGCGATGCTCGTGCGCAAGGATTGTATCAACGGCTTCATCGGTGCGACCGAGCCGGACGGGCGCAACCTGCTGGTGGACTGGGTGGTCCGTCACCGGCTCGGAGTCCTGCTGGTCGTTGGTATCTGTACCGACGTATGTGTCATGGACTTTGTGCTGACGGTCCTGTCGGCGCGCAATCACGGCATGATGCCGGGGCTAGGCGACATCATTGTCCACGAAGGCGGCTGTGCCACCTATGATCTGCCGCGCACGGTCGCCGAGGAGGCCGGTCTCGGCGCGAGCGCGGCGCATCCCCAAGGTCCCGCCCATCACCTCGGGCTCTATTTCATGGCCTCGCGCGGGGCGCAGATCGTGGACAGGGTCACCGTCGCCGCCTAAGGCCGCCGCCGGCTTGCCCTAGCGCAACTGGATCAACGTCGCGGCGATCTTGCCGAGCGCCTGGGCGCGAGCCCAGGCCACCCCGATAGCCTTGGCGGTGTCGAGCGCGCGACGGAAGGCCGCGAGCGCCGCGCCGTCCGCCCCGTTGCGGTGGTGATCGAGCGCAATGTCGCTCAAGGTCCAGGCTCGGTCGAGCGCGCTCGGGATTGGGGCAAGGGCGTCCTGGGCTAAACGCTCTGTCTGCGCGGCGGCCGGTGCGCCGGTTCGCGCCTGGGCGACGGCAATCAAGGCCAGTGCGTGGGCGCGCAGGCCGGGGTTTTCGATTTGCGCGGCGGCATCAAGGGCGGCGATCGCGTCGCCGACGTCGATCCAAGCACGGGTGATGCGGTTGCCGGCGTAGCTCAGTCCGAAGTCGCGCTCGGCCGTGATTTCGCCGGCGGTTGCCACCGCTTCGGCCATCGTCGCGTGGGCGGCTGCCGTGGCGTAATCGCCGCGCCGGGCGAAGGCGATGGCGACCGCGATCTCGGCCGGCCGCCGGTCGGCGGCGGTCGCCAGCTCAGGGAGCGTGGCGAGGGCGGTCCATGGCGGCGAGCGCGGTCGCGACCTCGATGCGGGCGAGGGCGCGGCCACGGCCCGGGGCGAGTGCGTCGGCGCGGGCGGTGGCCATCGACCGGATCGCGAGAAAGAGTTAGAATTAATGCTACCGTGGATTGTAATTCCGGATCGCCGGCAGCGGCCTGGGCCGCGGCGACCGCAGCCAGCGCCTCGGCCCGCAGGCCTGGAGCGGGAATGCGCTGCGCCATCGCCAGCGCCGCCGCCACCTCGCCGATCTCGGCCTCGGCGCTGCTGATGTTGCGCAAGGCCACCATCACGAGCCGCGGGTCCTCCAACCGGGCGACGGTGTCGAGCGCGACAGTGCGCATCCCGGCCTTGACCTGCACGATCAGAATCTGACCGATCACCCAGTCGTAGAAGCGCTCGCGGTGGATCCCCTTGGCGCTCTCAAGCGCCTCCTCGATCAAACAGCGCGGGCTCGGCACGGCAAAGCAGCCGCGCACGTCGCGGCGCGGATCCCCCTGCTCGGCGGGGTCGCGTCCGCGCACGAACGCCCGCGTCGCCGGACTCGCGAGCAGGGCCATCCGCGCCGCCTCGATCTGCCGCGCCTGGTTCTTGAGCTCGAGCCCATCGAGGAGCGCGCGGCTGGCGACTCCATTGACGACGAGGCGGTTCTCTCGTTGATAGCGACGAATGGCGCCGGCTGTCTCGCCGTTCAGCTTGCCGTCGAACGGCCCGAGATAAAACCCGAGCTCGGCCAGGAGCTCCTGGATGCGCCGCACCACGGGATCGACCGCGTAGGACTGCGCCCCGCCGGCAGTCTCGGCATCGCGGGGACCGAGGGCCGCGAGCGCGGTCGATCCACCGCCGAGAGCGGCGCCAGCGACGAGCAGCACCGCCCCGGCCAAAGTCGGAACCGCGAGAAGGGCAGGCGAGCGCCGCATGGCGCCGGAGACGCCACGCCGTTCGGCCCGATAGTGCAACCATCCCATACTCAACGCGGGTCTCCACTGTCGGCTGGGACCGGTATGGCGCCATAAGGATGGTCTTGTGACAACACACGATTTAGGGTGAGCGCCCGCGGGTACCGCGAGCGAGTATCCCCCAGTGGCCGATGTGTCCCAAGTGGCCGACAGAAATCTCTCCGTGCGAGACGAGGCGGCGCTGGGCCCGGAACCGGTGCCAGCACTGTCGATCGTCATCCCGGCGCACGACGAGGCGGACAACCTGCCTGGGCTGTTGGCCGAGATCGCCGCGGCGATGGCGGAGCATGGCGGCTATGAGGTGGTGGTGGTCGACGACGCGAGCGGCGATGGCACATGGGAGGTGCTTCAGGCGAGCGCCGCCGCCCATTCCTGGCTCCACCCGATCCGCCATTTGACGCGTACCGGCCAGAGCGGCGCCATCCTGAGCGGTGTCCAGGCGGCCCGTGCGGCCTGGATCGCCACGATGGATGGCGATGGCCAAAACGATCCGCGCGATCTTGGCACGCTTCTGTCCGCCCGCGAGCGTGCGGGCGGGGCGGGGGAGGCGCTGCTGATCGCTGGCGAGCGCCGCCGCCGCCACGACCGCTGGGTGAGGCGGGCCTCGTCGGTGATCGCCAACTCGGTGCGGAGCCGGCTGCTGGGCGATGCGACTGCCGATACCGGCTGTGGGCTCAAGCTGTTCCGGCGCGACGCGTTCCTGGCCCTGCCGCGGTTCGACCACAGCCACCGTTTCCTGCCGGCGCTGTTCTTGCGCGAAGGGGGTCGCGTGGTCTCGATCGCGGTCGGCCACCGGCCGCGGACCAAGGGCCAGTCCCACTACAACGTCAAGAACCGGCTGTGGGTGGGGATCGTCGACTTATTGGGTGTCATGTGGCTCAAGCGGCGCGGCGTGCACGCGCAGGTGTTCGATCCGTGGTTGCCGGAGCAACGGGCCCAAGGGCAACCGACCCTGGGGCAAGACCCCACACACGCTGAATCGGCGCCGGAGTAAGCGCGCGCAGGCACGAACAGGCCCTGCGTGCGGCGTGGGGCGCGGGAGTTAGATCATGGAGACGCTCGAGATCTGGTATGTGGTCGGCTTTGCCGGCCAGGCGCTGTTCGCCTCGCGGTTTCTGGTGCAGTGGCTGGCGAGCGAGCGGGCCGGGCGCAGCACGATGCCGGTGGCGTTCTGGTTCCTGAGCATGGGCGGCGGCGCGGTGCTGGTGAGCTACGCCATCTACCGCGAGGACCCGGTGTTCATCGTCGGCCAGCTCGGCGGCCTGTTCATCTACTTGAGGAACCTGCACCTGATCGCGCGGGAACGGCGCACCGCGCCCGCCGACGGGTAGGAGACGGCGCCGTTTGGCGGCGCTTCACGAGCCTCAACGACCGGTGTTGGGAGGGTCCAAAAGCCGCCGTAATCAGCGATCGCCGTTTGCGGTAGCTTTGCCCCCGAAACCGGCCATCAAACGGCGGTGCGTCTGGAGCTGGGGGTATAGTGGTCGTGCTTCGTGGCACCCGCTGACGGCGGTTCGTAGCCACAAGCTGCTGTCCGCTCGTTTCGGCTTACCCTCTGTCACTTGCAGGAAAAAGGCGGCTCAGACGTATGCGACGAGCTGAGATTCTGAAGTCTTACAAGCTCTTGGCTTGGGCGTCGGCTACCCGCCAATCGTCAGTACCCCGGCCACCGCTACAAAGGCGATCAACCCGAGCACCATGAAGAGCGCACACCGCTCAAAGCGGCGAGCGCGAGAGCGATACCATCTATAGCGACGTTTTCGCCGGCTCATTCCATCACCGCGACGAAGAAGAGGAGCGCGGCATTCGTAACAGCGTAGGTCGGGTCCGCTCGCTGGGTTGAGGATGCCGAACGCGGTCCACGCGGGCTGCGTCTAACGCGTGGTGTGATGGCAACGCGCAGGCGAGGCGGATCTCGCAGCGATGGTCGGGGCCCGGTTATCCCTCTCTCAGTTTACGTGTGCAGGCGTCGTCTACGACTGCGCGGTCGGCGGCGTCCTGGCCTGGCATCTGCGCATGCGGGGTGACAAAATCACGTTTCCCACCGAAATCGAGCGCGCCGAGATTGTTGATCGGCGTGGAATATTGCCCCCCTATCGGTGGTAATCGGCGTCCAAAATTGACCCCCCCCCCCCCATGGTTTGTTCCCATGAACGCGCCTTGTCATTGGACGGACGAGGTGAGGGGGAGATGCTGGTAGTGGAAACGATCGCACGGATCCGTCGGGATCATCTGGTGAGGGGCGTTCCGATCAAGACGATCGCCCGGGATTTGAGGGTTTCGAAGAACACGGTGCGCAAGGTGGTGCGGGGCGATGAGACCTCGTACAGCTACGAGCGCAAGATCCAGCCGATGCCGAAGCTTGGACCGTGGGTGGATGAGCTCGAGCGCCAGCTGAAGGCCAACGAGAAGAAGGCGCGCCGGGATCGGCTGTCTCTGCTGCGGATTCATGAAGACCTTGCGTCTCTGGGCTATGAGGGCGGCTACGACGCGGTGCGCCGCTATGCCAGGGTCTGGCGGCGCCGGCACCGGCTGTTGTCGTCGTCCGAGGCCTATGTGCCGCTGATCTTCGATCCGGGCGAGGCCTACCAGTTCGACTGGAGCCACGAATACGCGGTGTTGTCGGGCACGACGACCAGGGTGAAGGCGGCGCACATGCGGCTGTGACACAGCCGCATGCAGCTGGTCCAGATCTTCCCGCGCGAGAGCCAGGAGATGGTGTTCGAGGCGCACGAGCGCGCGTTCCGCTTCTTCGGCGGGGTCTGCCGGCGCGGCATCTACGACAACATGAAGACGGCGGTGAGCACGGTGTTCGTGGGCAAGAAGCGGGACTACAACCGCCGCTTCCAGGAGATGTGTACCCACCATCTGGTGGAGCCTGTGGCGTGCACGCCCGGGGCTGGCTGAGAGAAGGGGCAGGTCGAGAGACAGGTGGGTGAGGTTCGCGGCCGCCTGTTCGTGCCCAGCCCGCGGGGCCGCTCCTACGCCGAGATCAACGAGTGGCTCATGGATCGGTGCATCGAGGACGCCAGGAAGCATCCGCATCCGACGATCCCGGGCAAGACGGTGTAGGCTAACAGTAAAAGTCGAAGGAGTGAGTCAACGATTTGGGGCGGGTGCGGATTGGCGCAAGTCGATTGTGGTGGTGGTGTGCTGATGTAAGAGACGGAGGCATGAGGGGGCTCAGTTGCGATCTGGGAAGTAAAGCGTATGTCTGAGATCATGGAACTGTCTTGGCGGAGGGGTTGCGGTGGATATGCGTTTGGATAGAGGCCATAAGGTGGTGAGTTGGATCGACGTATCGGGATGGAACGGTGTTATCTGTATTATATGGACTCTTGCAGGTGATAAGGGCCAGAATGCGGTTCCGCCGGGGGGTGTCAGGCCGGGCTGCAAGGTCCCCGGGGCGCCCTCATGAGCCGCCGGCCGGCGGAGCGCCGCACCCAGCACGCGGTGATGGCGACTGCGAGCGAATGGGCGCGCATTCGCGAACTGGCGGCGGACGCGGGCATGGATATCTCGCGCTACATCGTGCACCGGGCAACCGTGCCGGACCCGCTGCCGGATACGGTTCTGCGCCGCGCGGTACGCGAGCTTCTGCTGCTCGCCAGGATCGAGGAACAGCGGATGGCCGATGTGGGGCTGGAGGACCGCTGGAAGGCGCTCGGCGATGCCGTCGATGCGTGGCTCGACCGGGAGGCGGAGCTCGACCGGCTGACCGATCCCGGCGCCGCCGAACGCTGGCGGGCGGTCTCAGGCAGCGCCGATCCCGAGGGTGGCCCCGCGCCGCGGTCCTGAGCGATGGCGAGCGTGGTGCGCCGCACGCTACGCTGCAGCCGAGCCGAGAGGGCCGAGATCAGGGATCGCGCGGCCGCGCTCGGCATGCATGTCTCGGGATACCTGGTTGCCTGCGCGCTGCACGAGGACGCGGGCGGGCCGCGCCGTGACGAGCCGCGGCTGGTGCTGTCGGAAGAACAGCAGCGGACCCTGTACGAGCGGGTGGAGGAGATGGACCGGGTGCGCCGCGCGCTGGGCGAGTCGCTTCCGGGATCGAAGCTCTCGGTATTCGGGGCGATCGCCTTCATACAGCGCGCGGTCCAGTCGCGCCGGGAGGGCAAGTGATGGCGGAGCGGCGCGCGACACCCCGGGCGCGGCTTGCGATCTCGTGCCTGGAACGTAGAAGGACGATCAACATCTGGTGTGACCGGAAGCAAAGGGAGAAGCCCTTTGGAAGGAAGCCGTCGAAGGAACCTCATGCAAGGCGGTCAGGGCGACAGCTCTGGCAACGGTTGTCCTGCAACGTTTGGGCGACGACCGGTATCACGATGATATTCACGACGCCATCGTGTGGCTTGTTGAACAGATACGGGCTGAAACGGGGGCTTTGCCGAGATATGAAAGTGACGATGAAGCGGACTTAATTGCAACCGTTCTCACGATGGAGGCGATTAGGAGATCAGATCAGTGCGAGGACTTGCAGCATGTCTTAAGCAAGGGAGATGCGTGGATCGTCTCCCAGCAGGACCCAATTGGCGAGTGGCACACCGAAGGTTGGCGGGAAAGCGAAATCACGCACCTGGCGCTGGATTACCTGATGCGCCGCAAAGAGATTCTTCCGCAGGTGGACGGTTTTTTCCTTATGGCACGGGATTTTTTCCGGAAAGCGGAGGAACTCCGTTTTGAGAATGGGGCCAATAATCGCCGACTTTTCGCGATTGCGGTCGTGCATGCCATTGAGATGTTTCTATACGGCTTGTTCGAGCGGCGGGAAGACCTTGGACTTTCCGCCTATAAAGATAACGGCATAGAAACGCTGGGCCCGCGGGAGGCGCTTGGGAAATTGGAGGCTGCATTGCGTAGAATTGGGCATCTGGGCGCGCACCAAAGACTCTCAAGGCGCGATCCGCTCAGCTCCCTGATCGGCAAACGGGACGGGATCATCCATCGAGCGCACGAGATCAGCGATACGGAGTTGGATGAAGGCATTCGTCAGACTCGGGGTTTTATCGAAAAGATTGGCGAGGATCTCCTGGACTTGGACCTGCTGGAGTAGAGGTATGCAGTCGGGGTTGCGATGGGTCCAGTCAGGGTTGGTCCCGATCCGCACCTTGGGACGCGATGCGGTAGGAATTCAAGGCCGAGACTGTCATGGCAATCAGTATTCCAGATTGACGGCATTGCGCCTAATGAAGTTACTTCAACATCCGCAGGATCAGCGCCGCCCATTTGAGAGGGTCTAATTCTAGGAAGTTCAGGACGCGCTTCGAACCGTGGACATCGTTCATTCTCGAACGGAGCGTTCCATGACATATGTGCCTTGGTTCAGTGCGCCTTGCAGATTCTTCGAAAGCTTGGTGGCGTCGGCGTAAATCCACCCCGAGTCACTGAGCTCGCGGGTCAATTTCGATTTTGTTGCCTTCGCGCAGCAAGCGTGGAAGCCGTCGTTTGATGGCAATTTGAGATCCTGGTCCGCATAGAAAATAGACTGCATTGCTTGCCGAGGCGACCGCTGCACATGCTGCGGCCGAGGCGCCGCTCAAGTCCCCGATTCACACGAAACGGCGTTGTAACCACCACTTTCAAGGCGTGTCCTGTATCGAAGCAGTTCGGTCGCAACGAAGCCGCGTTCCAAAGTCACACGATCGAACAGTGGAAATCGCCCCGATGGCCACACGTCTTAACCCAGATTCATCCACGCATGCCCGTCATCCTGGACCCCGACGCCTTCGATCCCTGGCTCAACGGAAAGTCCGTGCCGCTTGGGCCGTACCCGTCGGAGAGGATGAACGCCTACCCCGTGAGCACACTGGTCAACAGGCCCTCGAACGACGATCCGCGCTGCGTCGAGCCCATCGCCGCCCCGACAGCCTGACCGCCTCGACGCTCGCCGCGTCTTGGTCGGATATCCCTTTGTGCGCGATGATCGTTACGGTTTGGTCTGCGAGTCGATCACCAAACCTCGTTTTTCCTCCCTCGATCAGAGAGTAAACTGGCGGGATGCACACGCCGTCCGAGTGCGTCTTGGAGCCCGTGCTCCCACTTGAGGTCAAACGAACCGGCTTAGCGTCGTTCCTGTTCATCTCACATCGCCATCTTCAGTTTGTGCAATCGCTTGCAGTTGTAGGCGGGCGTCACCAAGTCCCACTCGCCGGGCGGCAGCGCCCGGCGCGGCACGCGACCGGTTTCGGCCTTGGCCCTACCAGCGCATCTGCCCGCGCAGCATCACGCCGTGATCGACCACGCCAGCCGCGCCGCCCTCCCGGCGCTCGCCTTCGAGGCCGAGCGTGAACGCGGACCCGATCGTCAAGAGTCCGCCAAGGCGATAGCGTCGGCCGTCGTCGCCGACCAGCGAGAACCCGCCATAGGGCGTCAGCAGCCCGTGCCCGCCGAGCGCAGACAGGCCGTAGCCGAGCTCGGCCTCAAGGTGCCCTTGAGGCCGGCTGTCACTGGCCGTCCGGTCGTTCGCCGTCAGCGCGGCGACATCCTGATCCCACAGACGCGCGACCCCGCTCGCCGTCTCGCCCCAGCCCGGCGTCAGGCTGAACGACAGGCCGCGGCCGCCGGCGCCGGGGTCGAGGTGGAACGAGCCGCCGAGACCCCATTCCCGGTAACCGCTCTGCCCCGTCAGGACCCGGCCGCGTCCCTCGATGGTCAGCCCCGCGGCCGGGTCGCGATAGCGCAGGCCCGCACCGATCTCGATGCCGCTGCCGGTCGCCGCGTCGCCCCCGTCCTGGCGCAGAGCCAGCTCCAGGGACGGCGTCAGCGACCCGCCCGAGGCCAGCGCCTGCTCGTGGCTGCCCTCCAGCGCCAGCCGCAACCGGCCCGCATCCACCGTCTGCTTCTCGATCAGACCGTCGTTGCCGGCGACCTCGACTTGCGCCCACGATACCTCGCTCCTGAGCGTCAACGCCGTCGTGCCGCCCGCGGTCAGCGACCCATCGGACATCAACGGACCGCTCGCGCCCATTGCCGCGGTCTTGAGCGTCGTGTCGCTGCGCTTTACCGGGTTGTCGGGATCACTGCGGCGCACCTGCTCATCGTCGATCTCGATGTCGCCCCGGCCGTAGCCCAGCGTCGCCCATAGACGCAGACCCTGCGGCGACGACCAGCCGAGATAGGGATGAACGCTGGTCATCCGGCTCTCATAGTCGCCGCTCACCGGCGCCGGCCCTGTGCCGTCGGTATAGTCGAATTCGCCGACCGAGCGGGACAGCGCGAACCCGGCCACCAGATCGTCGCGCAAGCAACCGTCGATGCCGATCTCGCCGGTCAGCACCGTGCCGTCCCAGGCGAAGGCGGGATCCTTGCTCTTGAGCGCTTGCCGGTCGCCCCGGCCCCACAACGCCGGCCCGCCGGGACCGCCCGTCCTGTCGCCATTCGCCGCCGCGAGCGGCAGTAGGAACGACGAGCCCGCCAGCACATCGTCGAGGGTGAGCGTGCCGTCCTCGATGGCCCGCGCGTTGGATCGCAGCGTGTCATGGATCGTCGATCCCCCGGCCAGCGTGTAGGCGGCCGCCTGTTTGCCGCACGGGTTGTCCATCCGAGCGCTGATCGCCCGGTTGGCGGCATCGGCGATGATCAGCGCGTGTTTGGAGAGGATCTCTTCGTTGAGGCGCCGGAAGCGCGCCCGGATCGGGGCGCCTTCATCGTCGGTAATGGTCAGCGTTGCGGTGGCCGGCTCGCCCGCCTCCGCGTCCAGGGGCATCGTCCCGAAGCCCAGGATCACGATCTCGTCATCGAAATCGTCGTCTTCTTCGGCCGTGATGGTGAAGGTCTTGGTACGTTCACCTTTGTCGAAGGTGAGCGTGCCGGCGTCAAGGCCATCCACCCGGTAGTCGGCCGCCACGGTCTCGCCACGCAGGCTCACCGTGATCGGGATCGTCAGCGCAACGATCGCTTCGTGGTCCAGCGTCACCGTCACAGCCACCGGATCGCCGCCCTCTTCGGCCTCATAGGCCGCGGCGCCGAAGCTCACGGAAAGCACCGGCAACACGTTAATGGTCATGGTGTAAGCCGACGCGCTGTTGTCCTCACCGTCATACACCTTGAACTCGAACATCGTGAAGGATTCGCCGTGTGCGTTCTCCGGCGGAGAGTATTTGAGCTTGGACGCTTCGAGATCGTCCTTCGTCACTTGCGGGGGCGTGGTGACGTCGGTGATGGGCGCGCCGTTGAGCCACAGCCTCCCCTTGCCCTCCCCGGGCAGCGAGGTGATCTTCACGTGCACCAGCTTGTCGCCGTTGGCGTCCATGAAGCCAAAATCCGCCACCGTAAAGATATATTCCGTGCCCTCGTTCATCTCCACCGTCTTGCCGGAAGCCGTGGGAGCGATGTTGACCGGCGTGGCGTTCGCGGTGGATGCGCCGCCCTCACCGGCAACGTTCATCGCGCGCAGCTTGAACGTGTACTCGGCGCCGTTGGTCAGACCGGTCACGGTGTGTGTGGTGGTGTCCGCATTGCTGTCGCTGATTTTGGCGAAGTTATCGCTACCGTTGGTGCTGATCTGGTAGCCGGTGATGGTGCTGTCGTTCGGATCTTCCCAGGCCAGCGCAACCCGGCGGTAGCCCGGCGCGACCGAGGAAATCGCCGGGGGGGCCGGCACCTGCGCCGGCCTGGCGGTCACGGTGGATGCCGGGCCCTCACCAAAACCGTTCACCGCACGCACCGCCAACGTGTACTGGGTGCCGTTGGTCAGCCCCGTCACGGTGTGTGTGGTGGTGGCCGCGCTACTGCCCGCGATATCGGCGAACGCGCCACTGTCGATACTAACCTCGTAGTTGTCGATGGTTGCATCGTTGCTCGGCTGGTCCCACTTAAGCGCAACCTGACCGTCGCCCGGCGTGGCCTCGAGGTTCACCGGGGCGCTTGGTACCGCAATCGGCGTGGCGGGCACGGTGGACGGCTCGCCCTCACCGGAAGCGTTCACCGCGCGCACCGCCAACGTGTAAACGTCGCCGTTGGTCAGGCCGGTCACGGTGTATGTGGTGGTGTCCGCATTGCTGCCGCTGATGTCGCTCCAGTCGCCGAAATCGGTGCTGCCCTCGCCCTCCGCCTGCCGGTACTGGTACTTGGTGATCGTGCTGTCGCCCGGATCGGCCCAGGTCAGCACAGCCTGCCGATTAGCCGGCATCGCCAGGAGGTTATCCGGGGCGGCCGGCACCGGCACCGGCCTTGCGTCCATGCTGGATGGCGGGCCGGTGTCGGTGCTCCCGGACGTATCCGCCGCCTGCACCGTGAAGGTGTAGTCGGTGCGGTTGGTCAAGCCGGGAATGAGCAGGGTCGTCTGATCTCCCGATCCGGGCGAGAGAAACGTTTCCAAGAGCGGGTCCACGGAGTTGATGTGCGTGTAGTAGGTGCTGACCTTATAACGGGCGATCCCGGGGTCGCCCGTGTCCCACGTCAGCACGACCTGGCCGTCGCCCGGCGCCGCAGCCAGATTTTCCGGCGCGGGCCACAGGGGCGTGGCGGTCGCTTCGAGTGACGCCGCGCCGGCACCGGATAGATTCACCGCGCGCAGCTTGAACGTGTATTCGGTGCCGTTGGTCAGGCCGGTCACGGTGTATCCGGTGGCATTGGCCTCGCCATGGGCGCTGTTGGGGATGTCGGTGAAGGTCGTGCCACCATCGGTGCTGACCTTGTAGCCGGTGATCGTGTCGTTATTCGGATCGTCCCAGGTCAGCGCTACTTCGCCCCCGCCGCTACCCCGCGCGGCCTCGAAATTCGTCGGGGCGGCTGGTTGCATCGTGGCGGTCGCGGTGGCCGCCGCGCCCACACCGGAAGCGTTCTCCGCGCGCACTGCAAAGCTGTACTCGGTACCGTTGGTCAGGCCGGTCACGATGTATCCGGTGGGGGGCGCATCGGGGTCGGTGACGGCGATGTTCGCCCACGCAGTGTAGGTGCTGTCGTCGCTGTCCTTCACCTTCGAGCGGACCTGGTACTTGGTGATCGTGCTGTCGCCCGGATCGTCCCAGGTCAGCGCAACCCGGCGGTCGCCCGGCGTGACCGAGGAAATCGTCGGGGCGGCCGGCACCGCAATCGGCCTGGCGTTCTCGGTGGCTGCGAGGCCTTTACCGTTACCGTTCACCGCGCGCACCGCAAACGTGTATCGGGTGCCGTTGGTCAGGCCGGTCACGGTGTGCGTGAGGGTGTCCGCACCGCTGCCGCTGATGTCGGTCCAGGCAGTGTAGGTGCTGTCGTCGCTGTCCCTCACCTTCGAGCGGACCTGGTACATGGTGATCGAGGTGTCGCTCGGGTTGTCCCAACTCAGCGCCACCTGGCCGTCGCCCGCCGTAGCCGAGAGGTTCTCCGGGGCGTCCGGGATCGCAATCGGCATGGCGTCCACGGTGGACGCCGGGCCCTCACCGGTACCGTTCCCCGCGCGCACCTCAAACGTGTAGGTCGTGCCGTTGGTCAGGCCGGTCGCGGTGTATGTGGTGGGGGGCGTGGGGGGCGTCGCAAAGGGGTTGGGGCTGGTGATGTCCGCCCAGGGGGTGTAGGTGCTGTCCTCGCTGTCCTTCACCTTCCAGCGGACCTGGTACTTGGTGATCGTGATGTTGCCCGGATCGTCCCATTTCAGCACGACCCGGCTGTCACCCGGCGTGGCCGAGGAAATCGTCGGGGCATCTGGCAGCGGCGGCGCCTCCGGTGTGGCTTTCACGCTGGCTTTCACGCTGGTTTGGGTGCCGCCGGCTGTGGTCGACCACACCGTGAAAGTGTATTCGGTGCCGTTGGCCAACGGATGATTGGGATCGAGGCCAATGGAATCGTCAACCTTCGACGGCGATGCGCCAAAGCTGAGAAAAGATGACCAATTTACTCCGGGGCCTTTGGTTGTGAGCGTATAGTCTTTGGCTCCGGGGACGCCCTCCCACTCCAGATGAACCCGGGTGTGGTCCGGCGTCGCCACAAGATTCGGCGCGGGCCAGAGCGGCGTGGCTTTATCGCTGGACGCCGCGCCCTCGCCAGAAGCGTTCACCGCCCGCAGCTCGACCGTGTGCTGCCTGCCGTTGCTCAGGCCGGTCACGGTGTGTGCGGTGGTGTCCTTATCGCTGCCGCCGATGTCGACCCAGCCGCCGAAAGCGCGGTTGCCCCTCTTCCGCCGGTATTGGTACCCGGTGATCGGGACGTTGCCCGGATCGTCCCAGGTCAGCGCCACCTCGCCCCCGTCGCTGCCCCGCGTGGCCGCGAAGTTCGCCGGGGCGGTCGGTACCGCGATCGGCGTGGCGGTCACGTTGTCGGACCATGGGCCTTTACCGGAAGCGTTCTCCGCGCGCAGCGCCAAGGTGTACTCGGTGTCGTTGCTCAGGCCGGTCACGGTGTATGAGGTTGGGGCCTCAGTGAGGCCGGTGATGGAAGTGGAGGTCGTGCCGCCGTCGGTGCTGTAATCGTAGCCGGTGAGCGTGAGGTCGTTCGGATCGTCCCAGGACAAGGTGACCTGGCCGTCACCCGCCGTGGGCGTGAGGCCCGTCGGCGCGGCGGGCCGATCCAGCACCGGCGTGGCGGTCGCGGTGGATGCCACGCTGGTGAATGTGGCATTGGCAGGGTCGGTCCCCAACGCCGCCCGCACCGTGAAGGTGTATTCGGCGCCGTTGGTCAGGCCGGTATCTGTAACGGTCGTCTTC
The DNA here is from genome assembly GCA_965248765.1 of Alphaproteobacteria bacterium. Lineage (GTDB taxonomy): Bacteria > Pseudomonadota > Alphaproteobacteria > VGEJ01 > VGEJ01 > CBDFKF01. Next base: position 442,795 of record CBDFKF010000004.1, on the reverse strand, counting down.
GTCCCAGATCCGGCCGGGACCAACGTGTTAATGTCGTTGCCGGGTCCCTCGGTCAGGACGTGATACTTGGTGATTCCGGGATCGCCCCTATCCCACTGGAGTGTGACCTGTTCATTGTTCGGCACCGTCACCAGACCGGTCGGCGCGGGCCACAGTGGCGTGGCGGTCACGCGGGGCGCCGCGCCGGCTCCGGAATCGTTCACCGCGCGCACCGCCAACGTGTACGCGGTGCCGTTGGTCAGGTCGGTCACGGTGGTGGCGTTGGTGGCCGCGCTGCTGCCCTCGATATCGGCGAAGTTCGTGCCGCCGTCGGTGCTGACCTGGTATTTGATAATCGTGCTGTCGGCCGAACCGTCCCAGGTGAGCGCAACCTCCTGGCTGTGCGCCGTGGCCGAGAGGTTCGCCGGGCCGTCCGGCACCGGCGCCGGCGTCGCGGTCGCGCTGGAGGGCAGGCCCGTGATCACGGCGGTGCTGCCGGATTTATCCACCGCCTGCACCGTGAAGGTGTATTCGGTGCCGTTGGTCAGGGGGGAAATGGTGGTGGTCGTCGTGAGCCCCGATCCGGCCGTGACGTCCGAGATCTCAGGCGTCGCGCCGCTGTTGGTGGCCTGCCAGTGGACCCGATAATGGGTGATCAAGGCGTCGCCCGTATCCCACTGCAATATGGCTTGGCCGTTGCCCGGCTCCGCCGCCAGATTGGTCGGCGCGGGCCACAGTGGCGTGGCGGTCACGGTGGCTGCGGCGCCGTGATCGGGAGCGTTCGCTGCGCGCAGCACCAACGTGTACGTGGTGCCGTTGCTCAGGCGGGTAGCGGGGTCGCCGCTCAGGTGGGTAACGGTGGTGGCGATGGTGGCCGCATTGCTGCCGCTGATGTCGGTGAAGGTAACGCCACCGTCGGTACTCACCTGATACTCGGTGATCGTGGAGTCGCCCGGATCGGTCCAGGTCAGCGTCACCCCGGCGTTACCCGGCGTGGCCGAGAGGTTGGCCGGGGCACCCCACAGCGGCGTGGCGTTCGCGGTGGATGCCGGGCCCTCACCGATAGCGTTCACCGCGCGCAGCGCCAACGGGTACGCGGTGCCGTTGCTCAGGCCGGTCACGATGTGTGTGGTGGTGGTGTAACTGCTGCCCTCGATATCGGCGAAGGTCGTGCCGCCGTCAGTGCTGACCCGGTACTTCCTGATGGTGTTGTCGCCCGGATTGGTCCAGGACAGCGTGACTTGGCCGTCACCCGCCGTAGCCGAGAGGCCCGTCGGGGCGGCCGGTGGCGCGCGCGGCGTGGCGGTCGCGGTGGATGCCCGGCCGGGACCGGAATTGTTCCTCGCGCGCAGCTTGAACGTGTACTCGGTGCCGTTGGTCAGGCCGGTCACGGTGTATCCGGTGGCATTGGTCTGGCCATGGGCGCTGTTGGGGATATCGGTGAAGGTCGTGCCGCCGTCGGTGCTGACCTCGTGGCTCGTGATCGTGTCGCCGCCCGGATTGGTCCAGGACAGCGTGACCTCGCCGTTACCGGGATCGGGCCAGAGGTTCGTCGGGGCAGCCGGGAGCGTCGCGGCGGTCACCGTGGCTGCTGCGCCGTTGCCGCCAACATTCTTCGCACGCACCGCAAACGTGTACGTGGTGGCGTTGGTGAGGCCGCTCACGGTGTAGCTGTCGGTGCTCGCATTGCTGCCGCCGATGTCAGTCCAGTTGCCGTAGGCGCCCGTGCCTGTTTTCCGGCGATACTGGTACTTGGTGATCGTGTTGTTGGCCGGATCGTCCCAGGTCAGCGTCACCTCGGTTTCACCCGGCGCGGCCGAGAGGTTCGGAGCGGCCGGGGCCAACGTGTTCCCCTTGACCCTGATTTGTATCGAAGTCGAGTACACACCGCCATCACCCTCCCAGCCCCCGGTTCCGCCGGACGGGCGCGTGTAGCGGTGATTGCCGATGCTCCACTCCCTGGCCTCGCCGGAATCTTCGTTGTCGTTAGCCGTCAGGTTCCAACGAGGTCTGGTTCCGCTACCGTCAAACGTCATGTGCACGAAGTATTGGGTGTTTCGATTCAGACGGGTCCCGTCAGGGGCGGTGAACGTCTGGAGTCCCGTCCCTATGTTGGACGGGTTGGTCAAGGTGTGTAAGATCGCGTTGCTCGGGCGACCCGATCCGGTGGCGGCCCTCACCGTGACCGTCAGGGTTCCACTACCCGGAGCCCCCTGCGTGTCCAACTGGATACTTGATAGGTCGTAGCCCTGCGTATTCTGGCCCGTGGTGAACCCCTGAGCACAGTCTAGTTCTAGTGGTTCAGAACCTAAGACACATGCTGTATGGCCGTGAGTGGTTTGGCCCGTGTTGCTCACGAGGGTTTGGGCGTGCGCCGGCGCCGAAAAGCCGAGCAGCAGCGCGGCGGCGGCGAGGAACGCGCCGATGAAGACCAGCCCGGGTAAGATTCTCATTGATACCGCCCTGCCATAGGCGCCTGTTCGACGCAGCGCCGGGATCGTGGCGTTTTCGGTATTGTTCTTGCTGAAGCTGCCCGCGCTGGGGCCGGATGTGTTGTCGGTCATGTTCGTCTCACGCCAGCACTAAACCGGGATTCCCCATATGGAACCTTCCTAGCCCGTTGAACGTGACTCGAAGCCGCTCGATGTGCAATCGGCCTTCGAATGACGTCCGTCTTCGAGTCGATGCGGATGATTGAGGACCAATTGGCGGCGTTGGTGGCGCGGAATGGCTTTTTTGCCGGCGATCCGGGCGCACCGATCCTGTCGGCGGCGACGCGAAGGAACGGGGTGCCGTCGCTCATGCCGGAGCTGGCTTGGGTCTGAGCCGGTCGATACGGCGCAGGATATCAGCGAATAGCTCACGCGGGATCGCGACCTCGGCCATCTGGAACACGACGTAGCGGCCGTGGCGGACGATCTTCGCACCGATCTTGATGAGCTTCTCCCGCAGCGTCGTCAGCGACCATTGCTCGACCGCCTCGGGTAATGCCAGAGAGGGCTTATCCCTCTGAACCCGGTTTGACGACACGTTGGGTTTCCGGTTGCCATCGGCGGAATGTTCGCTTAATGTTCTGTCATGTGACGCCTCCAACTGGAGATAGAAACAAAGGGTTCATGGCGCAAGACATCCGGTCAGTCTAGCCGCTGTGGTGCCGAGCTGCGAATTCAGTCCGAATGCTCAAATCGTGATCGAAGCATGACGTCACCGCTTCCGACACAGTGAGGCCGAACTCAGCGCTCGCATCCAGGCGGTCTGCGCTGGAGGTCCATCCGATGGACGGCCTCGCCAGCTCCTGAGGGCACTCGGCGGACCATCTCAACCGTGGTGTCCATCCCCGCCCTGCTCTGACAGTCCAGGTGGACCACTCCTCGGGTGCCGGTCACCTAAGCTCGGACAAACGCGACGCCTGCTTCACAAAGTTGAACAGCGAGCAGGACAAAGCCACGCTTGCTGACGCTGGACGTTCGGCGCACGCCAGGCCTACTCTGCCCGTGGCTGCTGGTCGCGTTCTTCGGCGCACGCTGCGTCGATCCGTTGAACGTGAAGCGAACTTGCGGCTAGCACGCGGCTTCCGGTTGGGAAGCTCTCCTAAGAAACTCTCCCGGAGAACTGATGGCCAGTTACGAGAACTACACCAAAACGTCCGACAACTACGATGCGACTCGTATGGCGGTTGGAACCGAAATAATTTTGGGGTGTTTGATGCATGCTTCCGTCCGACCTGAACAATCGGCACTCCTCGATGCCGGATGCGGTACGGGTAACTACTCGCGAGAGCTGCTTCGATTCGTACGTCACATCTCGGCAGTCGATGTCAGCGCTGCGATGATCAAACAGGCGAGGCGAAAGTTGAAATCTCAGGAGGCGGCAGGTCGCGTCGCATTTTGTCAGGCATCTATCGAAGCTTTACCATACGACGGGAGCACGTTCGACGGTGTCGTCGTAAATCAGGTCCTACACCACCTGAACGATGAATCGCAAGCTGGTTATTCCGCACACAGTAGAGCAATACGGGAGTTCGCACGCGTACTTAAGCCAGGCGGAGTTCTTGTCCTCCATACGTCCACGCAGCGACAACTGGCACAGGGGATGTGGTATTACAAGTTAATTCCGGAAGCCGCAAAGCGCTTGCGGCGACGTTACGCTCCAGTCGAGGACCTAAAGCGCGAGCTAGAAGAGGGCGGATTCGACTGTCGCGGAAGCTTCGTGCCCCTCGAAGCGGTTTTGCAGGGGCGCGCCTACTTTGATTTTTGTGGGCCCCTATCGCAGAGTTGGCGAGACGGTGATTCTGTGTGGAGCCTGGTGTCTAAACAAGAACTCGACCGGGTAATCGCCTTTCTACGAACGCTGGAAAAAGAAGGCAGCCTCGATGCGTACGTTGCTAACGCGGATGCAAGGCGTCCGGAGACCGGCCAGGTCACGTTCTTGTATGCCGTGCGGCGTTAGCTCTTCCCCCACACGCGGCAAGGATTTGCGTCCTATCGTGAATTGATATCTGGGGCGCGAGCCTCTACCGCACCCAGGGCCGCTACGAGGACGCCGAGCCACTCTTCCGGCGGGCGCTGGCCATTCGAAAGAGCTCGCTCGGTCCCAAGCACCCGCATGTGGCCCAGAGCCTCGCGAACTACGCCTCGCTGCTACGCGAGCTAGGGCGCGAGGCCGAGGCCTCCAAGATGGAGGCCCGCGCTGAGGCGATCCGGGCTCGCTAGCGGAGATGACGCGCGTCCGACGCCCGGGTCCAAGCTTCGCCTGCTACGGTACGCTTATCCTCAGCTAAAGCCCGCGGCCGCCTTCGTCGCCGACCAGAATGTCCGACTAGGGTCCAAATCGGCGGTAATCACCGATCGCGGTTTACGGCGGCTTTGCCCCTTGGTTGTGTAGGAACGCGGCGGCGTTGGCGGTCGGACGTAGCGGCCCGAGGCTGATGTGAGCGAGCCGTTCATCTAGCTCAGTGGGTAACCTGAGTCATCTAAGAGAAGCTCAGGTCGGGCGGTCTGGCGTTTCGTGGGCGTTGGAGCCAGGAAGTTGCGTTTCCTATGCCCTGATGGCCGCGATCAGCAGCCCGGTGCCGAGGATGTTCATGACACGGGTGAGGTTATAGGCGAGTACGTGCAGCGCCATCTCGGTGCTGACGCGTTGTGAGCGTCTTCATCAGGAAGTGGGTTGCGCGCCCATCGGGGCTTTGATCGTGCCGAAGGGATGCTCGACCGTCTCGCGGCGCTGGCGCATCTTCTCCGGATGCTCGTCGAGCCGCCTCTGAACAGCCTCGAGAACATGCTCGTACTCCCAGCGGGTGATCCGGCGCTCTCTGCCCGTGGTGCAGCGGTGCTTGATGGCGCAGCTCAGACACGCGTTGGTCCAGTAGCGGCGTAAGGCCAGGCCCTTTTCCTCAGTCGTGTATCGATACCTCAGCCTTTCGTTGGCCGGGCAGATGTAGATGTCCTTTTGCGCCACATAGCGGCCGGAGGTCTGCGGCTTGGGAAGCGTGACCGTGATGGCGGCGTCTTCGCACGCCAGGATTCCGCACTGTTGAAGTAGCCCCGGTCGGCGACGACATCCAAGGTGTCCGCCCCCAGCGTCGCTTTCGTCTGCTTGGCCATGCGGGCGAGCTGGGACCGGTCGGTGCCGACGTTGGTCACCTCGTGGGCAACGATCAGATGATGCTTGGTGTCGACGGCGGCTTGCACGTTGTAGCCGACGACGCCCGATCCCCGACCGCTGGTCGCCATCGAGCGAGCGTCGGGATCGGTTAGAGAGATCTGCTGGTCCGGCCTCTCGCGCATCCGCGCCTCGAGCCCCTTGAGGCGCTGCATCTCTTGCCTGAGCCTGGCAATCTTCTCGTGCAGACGGACCGTCTTGGTCGTGCGTGCCAGAGACGGCTCTTGCCGGTCGGCGCTGTCCAGCTGGTGCAGGTAGCGCGACACGCTGATCCAGGCGCCGCGTCATCTTGGCTCGCGTGAAGTTCCTGTCTCGGTTGTTCACTGCCTTGAACTTGCTGCCATCGATCGCAACGCGGGCTTCGGCAAACAGACCGAGCGTGCGGCACAGAGCGACGAACCGGGCACAGACCTGACGGATGGCGCGACCATTGTCCTTGTTGCGGAAGTCGGCGATCGTCTTGTGATCGGGAGCCAGGCGGCCGGTTAGCCACATCACTTCCACGTTGCGCCCGGCTTCCCGCTCAAGCCGGCGGCTCGATTGGACCCGATTGAGATAGCCGTAGATGTACAGCTTCAGCAGAACCGACGGATGATACGCAGGCCGGCCGGTATCCTTCGGCGCGACACGGCTGAAGCCAAGCTCAGCTAGATCCAGCTCCTCGACAAAGACATCGATCACCCGAACCGCATTGTCCTCGCCAATCCAGTCGTCCAAGCACTCCGGGAACAAAGTGCGCTGCCCGCGATCGGTCCCTTCAACGAAACGCCCCATACGATCTCCCCGCTCAGACCACCGAAGAATCATATCAGGCAAGCGTTCTTACACAGCCAGGGTCAAGACCGGACATCAAAATGGGGGTATGTCCGGAGGTCGGGGTATAGCGGTCGTACTTTGTGGCACCTGCGGACGGCGGTTCGTAGCCAGGAGGGGACCTTGGCGCCTCGCTTCTATCTCGCTAGTTCTGGCAGCTCCCGCAGTGCGGGACGACATCGCCGGCGTGGTCGGTGAGGGCCGGGGCGCCCGAACAATCAAGTTCGCATTTTGGTTTACCAGAACCGCCCTTTACGCAGCTCAGCTCGCTAGTTGCGGCTATTGCCGCAGTTCGTGCACACCGCAGCAAAGTTTCGTCAACTCGTATGCGATTGACAGGTTCGTGCCCGGCCTTTCAGGTAACCCATTAAATGGTCGAACGATAAGTTGTCTATTGACAACTTATGCGCCGAGCATCAGTGTGACGCTCAATGAATAATCGCTAGCTCTTTTGCCAGGAGCGTCTTATGCAGCGCAAGATCACCACTGCCGCCGCCCTCGTGGTCGCCGCCACCGTCGCTGGCTGGGCCACTGCGGGCCCGGAGAAGATCGAATTTCCGCCGGCTACCAGGAGTCCTACGTTCGCTATGTCACGGTCGAGAAGCCCGAGCGTGATCCCGCGATCATTCGTTTCATGTACGTCAATCCCACCGCCTTGGCGGCGGCCCGGCCCCGTGAGCCACTGCCCCACGGCACGGTCATCATTATGGAGGACCATAAGGCCGCCGTCGGTGACGACGGCGCGCCGTTGCTCGACGTCAATGGCCACTTCATCCCGACGTCCGAAATCACCAACGTCTTCGTCCAGGAAAAGCAGCCCGGATGGGGAGTCGAGTATGCCGACGATGTTCGCAATGGCGAATGGGAGTACGCGTGGTTCGAGCCCGACGGCGCCCGCAAAGTCGCCGACTTTGTCAAATTCGATGGCTGCTTCGCCTGCCACAAGGAGAATGCGGAGGCTCAGGACTTCAACTTCACCCTCAGCCCGTTCATTGAGGATATCAAGGGCTAGTGCCCTTGCGTCTGCGCCGCCCCACCATCGGTGGGGCGAAAGGATCGTCCGCCAGTAGTTTGTGCAGGCGCTTTATCTGACCCACGGTCCCCGCGGCGTAGACCGCCACGTGCATCGCCACGTGGCGGTCTAGGTCTTTTGAAAGCGGCATGCGGTAGATGTGCCGCCGGATGCCCAGAAACACAATGCTGCCGTGTAGCGCCAGCGCCAATTCCCGCTCGCCCCGCGTCAGTGGCACTTTCTCCAGCGGGGGCAGCCCGGCTTCGTGCCGCAATTCGGCGACCACGGGCTCTAACACCCGCCGATTCAGCGGGAATGAGTATCGGTCGGGAAACTTCATACCGTCCAACGCCGCCCGCATGAATAACCGCATGGTCGTATCTTCGAACCTTTCGGCAAATGCTTGGTAGAATGCCGTTAGCCGCGCCGCCAGCGACTGCGTCCGGTTCGTCAGCAAGTCACCGATGGCCGGATCCCATCGGTCGACGAGTTGCGCCTGGAACACCTCGTCTATGAGCGCTTGTTTGGACGCGAAATAGCGGTACAGCAGTGCCTGCGTCACCCCCAGGTACTGCGCCAGTTCACGCGTCGATACCCTGAAACCGCGTTCGGCGAACAGCGCCGCCGCCGCCGCGACGATCTGCGCCTGCCGGTCCGCGGCCGCCAGGCGGCGCGGCTGCTGAGATTTCTTCTGCCGTGCCGCCGCCATCACCATCCCCCGGGGATTGCACCGCGCCGTGTCGCTACACCATAGCCAAGTCAGCTGGCCTCACAACCATCGGCTTCGATGCCGACGATCCCTATGGCATCACGAACAGCTTTGTCGGCTGACGGAGCAGTGCTCTCCGATTCGCTCCCTGGAGCCATCGCCGCTAGTGTCTTGCAGCTCGAGCAGCGCATTCCTCGACCACGCCCGTCTGTTTCTTTGGTCGTCCCGGCGGCCGGGTCTAGCTAGCCAGAACCGGACTTCAGCCCGCCCTCTCAGAGCGACTGTCTCTGCTACATTTGGACAGCACAACGCACGCGTGTGCTGGGGACGCTTCGCGAGACCGGTGCTAGTAGTGCCATCAGTGAGAAGGAGAGCTCATGGGCGGACACGGATACCCGTACGAACTCGAGCACGTCGTATCGACCCAAGCGACGATTTCCGAAGGTGAGATCATCGGTCCGGTCGCCGAAGGTTTCAGGGCGAACTACTACGTGACGGGCGGAGAACTGCTTGGCTCGAAGTTGAAGGGCAAGATACGCCCTGTTGGTGCGGATTGGCTTACGGTGCGCACCGATGGCGTCGGGATACTCGACGTTCGCGTGATGTATGAAACCGATGATGGCGCAGTGATCTATGCCTGCTACTACGGGACTACGAACCTGGGACCGGACGGATACAAAAATCTTTTCGAGGGCGCCCCATCACCTCCCGGGAGTCTTGATCTGCGAATTTGCCCGAGGTTCCAAACCGCCCACGCAGACTATCAGTGGATGAACACCGGGTTTTTCATCGGCATTGGCAAGGCGTACACCGACAAACATGAGGTGGGCTACGACATCTACCAAGTTGGGTAGCCTCCGGTCACAAGGGCATCAGCCAATGGTCTGCCGCCGGCATATCGCCAATAGCGGCTAGTTGAGACGGGAGAGTCGGTTTGGGGTCAGCTCAGCCGAGCCTCAGAAGCATGCAACTCGGCCGCTTTGGTCGAGGAAGCGGACTTCCCACTCCCCGACGGCGGCTTCAGGTCAGGCTCGGACGAACCGCGCCGGCGCTTGTTCCGGCGGCGTTCCGCAAATCCAATCAACCCGCATGCTCCGGCTCATCCCGCGGAGCGCAGCTTGAAGCGCTGGATCTTGCCGGTGGCGGTTTTCGGCAGGCTGTCGACGAAGTTGAACCAGCGCGGATACTTGTACCTGGCCAGGCCCTGCTTGCAGTGTTGCAGCAGTTCCTCGGTCGTTGCCCCGCCCGCCTCGGTGGGATCGTTGAGCACGACGAAGGCCTCCGGCTTGATCAACTCGTCGTCGTCGGCGCGCCCGACCACCGCCGCCTCCAGCACCTTCGGGTGTTCGATCAGCTTGGACTCGATCTCGAAGGGCGAGCACCAGATGCCACCGACCTTCATCATGTCGTCGTTGCGGCCGCGGTACAGGTAGGTGCCGACCTCGTCGCGGATGTAGGTGTCGCCAGTATCGAGCCAGCCCCCGACCGTGGTGGCGGCGCTCTTCCCGGGATTGTTCCAGTAGTACTTGGCCGTGGAGTCCCCGGCGATCATCAGTCGGCCGCTGTCGCCCGGTTTCACCTCCTCGCCGTTATCGTCGAGGATGCGCGCCCGGTACCCCGGCACGACGCGGCCGCTGGAGCCGGGCGTGATGTCGTCGGGGCGGTTGGAGATGAAGATGTGCAGCGCTTCGGTCGAGCCGATGCCGTCCAGGATATCGACGCCGACGCGCACCTTCCAGCGCTGGTAGATGGCGGCGGGCAGGGCTTCGCCGGCGGAGACGCAGACGCGCAGCGACGACAGGTCGCGAGGTTCGGCCTCGAGCGTCTTGAGCTGCGCCGCATAGAGCGTGGGCACGCCGTAGAACACGCTCGGCTTGTAGGTCTCGATCGCCTCGAAGGTGCTCGCCGGGCTCGGCGGCCCGGGCAGCAGCGCGGCCGTGGCCCCGACCCAGAGCGGGAAGGTCATGGCGTTGCCCAGGCCGTAAGCGAAAAACAGCTTGGCCGCGGAGAAGCAGATGTCGTCCTCGCGCAGGCCCAGGGTGTTGGCGCCATAGTGCTCGCTGGCCACCACCATGTCCCGGTGCGCGTGCACCGCGCCTTTGGGCGTCCCCGTGGTGCCCGAGGAATACAGCCAGAAGCAGTCGTCGGTGGTGGTCGCGGCGGCGGCATCCAGGGCGTCCGAAGCCCCGGCCATGACCGCCGCCAGCGTCGTCCCCTCGCCCTCGGTGGCGAAGCGGTGAGCCGGGCTGGGATCGGCGGCCTCGAGGCCGGGCACGACCTCGGCCGCGAACTCGGGCGAGTAGGCGCAGGCGGTGCACCCCGAGTCATCGAGGGCGAAGGTATAGTCGGCCGTCCTGAGCAAGGTGCTGATCGGCACCGGCACGATGCCCGCCTTGATCGCGCCCCAGAACAGGTAGAAGAACGCCGGGCAGTCCTTGACCATCATCACCATGCGCTCGCCCGGCGCCATGCCCATGGCGCGCAGCGCGTTGCCGGTCCGGTTCACGTTCGTCGCCAGCCGCGCGTAGGTGACTTCCTCGGCGCCGCTCCGGATCGCGACCTTGTCGGCGCGGCCCTCATCGAGGTGGCGGTCGATGAACGGCACGGCGACGTTGAACGTCGACGCGAACGTCAGCGTCGACGGCGTCGATGACTGATCGACGGAAACCGTGTGGTCGCGCATGAGAGGTCCTCCCGCTCGGCCCTGCGTCCAGTCCGGTCGCTGGATTTCCGGCCCTTGCGGACCCGCCGATCTTAACGGCCTCGTCGCGGAGCTCCAAAACCCGGTGGGCTCGGCGATCCGGTCTCCGGCTCCCGAATTGAAACGCACGTACTCGAAATCGAGCGGCTTGCCGTCGATGCCCTTGGCCGGCGCGGCGATCCAGTTGGCCATCTTGCCGGGCTCGGTCACCGGCGCCATCAGCGAGTGCACATAGGCCTGGTCCTCGGCGCTCGGCAGCCAGTCGGCCTGCCGCCTGTCCCACTGAGCTTCGGGGATGATCCGGCCATCAGGGGTGCTCCGAAACGCGGCGAAGGCGCCGATCTCACGGTTGAAGACGCGGCGCGGGAGCGTCAGCTCGAAGTCGATGCCGGCGTCGCGGATGGTCCGGTTCCGCCTGCCGAGCCCGCGCTGGCAGTCGACGACATAATCGTCGCGCAGGCGCTCGTTGACCGCGGTCAAGGCCGGCGCCTCGACCATGACCGCGGCATCGCCCTTGACCTCGGGCACCGGGTAAACGGTGTCCGCGAGCCGATGGTCGTCGTCGATGCGGGTCTCCTGGAAACGACCCTTGAGGCCCATGGTGTAGTTGTTGGCGGCGTTGGTGGAGAGCTCTCGGCCGAACAGGTCGAGCGAGGCGCTGAAATGGAGGTTCAGGTACGGTCGGCAGGGCGTTCCGCGTCTCGTTAGTGAACTTGCAGAAGTTGACCTTCTGCTCGTGGCTCGACTGGCCGAGCATGGCGATGTTCGCGCCGGCGCAGAACACCCGCTCCTTGTTAGACACGATCACCACCGCGCGGACCCCGGGATGCTCGAAACGCAGCCGCTGGACGGCGTCGTAGAGCTCGATGTCCACGCCCAGGTCGTAGGAATTGAGCTTCAGGGCGTAGCCGGGAACGAGGCCGCCGTCCTCCCTCACGTCCAAGGCAAGCGTGGCGATCGGACCGTCGATCGTCAGCTTCCAGTGCCGATAGGAGGCGGGATGGCCGGAAAATTCAATCATGACGGCTGGGCTCTCCCTGGCGATCGCAGTCCGCCGGAATTTCCCGCACGCGGCCATTCGCTCGTCGGCTCTTTGGGGGGGCGCTACTTAGCCTTTGGTGATAGGCGGACGGCGTCGCGAAAGCTGATCAGCCGCCGCGAGTCCTCGGCCCACAGCGCGAGCCGGGCGCATCTCAGGCTGTCACGCAATGAGAGCCGACCAGTATCGCGCAGCTCGGCATTGTCGGCCAGGCACTCGTGCAGACGGTAATTGGGAATACGACTGGACAGGTGGTGGATATGGTGGATGCCGATGTCAGCGGTGAGCCAACGAAACGGCTGTGGTAGGTCATAATAGGAGCTCCCATGAACGGCGGCTTCATGGAAGTCCCAGCCATCGTCCGTGCGCCAATAGGCCTGCTCGAATTGGTGCTGGACGTAGAACAGCCAGATGCCGGCCACCGCTGACAGGAAGATGATTGGCGCCTGAACCATCAGGGCCTCGGCAAGGCCGAGCCACAGGGCAAGCGCCGCCATCAGCCCAACGATCGCGACGTTGGTGGCCATGACGCTGATCAACGCCGCGGGGTACCGGCGAAGAAGGTCGAGCGGTAGCCGATGCTTGAGGACGAAAAGGTACAGCGGACCGATGATCAGAAACGCTACCGGATGCCGGTAGAGGCGGTAGGCCAAGCGCCTCCAGCGCGACAGCGCAACGTACTCGCGTACCGTCAGAACAGACACCTCACCAATGCCACGCTTTTCGAGGTTGCCAGAGGTGGCGTGATGGATGTTGTGGGCCCTTCGCCAATAGCCATGGGGAGTCAGCGTCAGCACCCCGATGAGGTGGCCCAACATATCGTTGAAACGTGGGGACCGGAAGAACGACCGGTGGCCACAATCGTGTTGGATCATGAATAGCCGCACCAGGAACGCCGCTGTCGGCACGGACAGCAACAGCGTTATCCAGTAGGCGTCTTTCACGGTGATGCTCATCGCGGTCCACAGCGCCGCCAGCGGAATGATGGTCGTCAAGAGCTGGAGAATGCTGCGCCGGGCGTCGGGCGCTCCGTACTCGGCAGCGATCCGCGCCCAATAGCGGGCGGGGGTAGGTGATGCGGGGGCGCCAGTTGCTGCGATCGACACGGCTGCTAGCTATACCTGGCGCAGCGGCGGCACAGGCGGTTGTGCCAGCCCTCGCTCAGAAAGCTCGCCCCGCACGTCAGGCACTGTCGCTCAGCCGGGACATCCCCGGCGGCATCCGGCCGCGTGGGGGCATCGCCGTCTCGATGCCCGGTCGGGCGCTCGGTCTGATTGGTCTGTCGTACAGGTGTTTGGGGCATTTTCCGACGGTGCGGCTAGCGAGGTCCGGCAGTTGCGACAGCCCTGGCGCGGCGGGCGCTCACCGTGCCATTGCCGCTGCTTGGCGGGCGATCTTTCTGGTCGGCCGGCGCTTGCGGTGGCGCTGCGCCGGAGCGGACTTGCGTTCCGTCGTCGCGCGCATGAACGGCAGTTCTGCCAGCCGCGGCTCCCTGTCGTTGGGTGCCCGGCGCACCGCCGGCGTGGCGCCGCGCGCTGGCCGCCGCGTCTGACGTGGTGGCGCCGCCGAGTCGCCATCCGCCGGGATGCGCATCCGCAGCAGCGCCTCGATGGCGCGCAGCAGCGGTCGTTCCTCAGGGCTGCAAAAGGCGATTGCGGCACCTGCGGCGCCCGTGCGCCCGGTGCGACCGATGCGGTGAACATAGGTCTCGGCGACATTGGGCAGATCGTAGTTCACCACCAGCCTGATGCCGTCAACATCGATGCCGCGCGCCGCGATATCGGTTGCGACCAAAACCGGTGCGTGGCCTGCGCGGAACCCGGCGAGCGCGCGTTCGCGTTGGCCTTGGCTCTTGTTGCCGTGGATCGCTACCGCATTGATGCGGGCGGTGATGAGGCCGCGTACGACGCGATCGGCACCGCGCTTGGTGCGCGTGAATACGAGCACTCGCCCATCGCCACCGTCCCGCACAATGTCGGCAAGCAAGCCGCTTTTGCGGCGCTGCTCGACGTGGATCAGGCGCTGCTCGATGCGGGCGGGCGGTGTTGCCGACGGCGCCGCCGAAACCGTCTGAGGCGCGCGCAGGAATTCATCGGCCAAGGCGCGAATTGCGCCCGGCATAGTCGCCGAGAAGAACAGGCTCTGCCGCTTCCTGGGGATCTGAGTCATGAGCTTCCGTACGGCCGGGATGAACCCGAGGTCGAGCATGTGATCGGCCTCGTCGAGGACGAGGACGGAGGCCCCGTCGAGCCGGGCCGAGCCCCGGCTCATATGATCGAGAAGCCGGCCCGGCGTGGCCACCAGTACGTCGATGCCCTTGGCCAGGGCCGCGGTCTGCGGCTGGTAGGCCACCCCGCCGACGGTGACAGCGATCTTGAGGCGAAAGTTGCGTCCGTAGTCGCGAAAGCTGTCGCCGATCTGGGCGGCGAGCTCGCGCGTCGGCGCGAGCACTAGCGCGCGGCACGCGCCGCGTGGCGCAACGTCGCGCGCGGCGGCGAGGTTCTGCAATATCGGCAGCGCGAACGCCGCTGTCTTGCCGGTGCCAGTGCTAGCGATGCCGAGAAGGTCGCCCCCCGCGAGCACGTGGGGGATAGCCATAGCCTGGATCGGAGTCGGTTGCGCATAGCCTGCGGTCGCGAGTGCGTCCAGTATCGGCCGATCGAGGCCGAGGTCAGAAAACTGCGTCAAAAAAGGTACGCCTTTCAAGTCATCCGCGCCGGCGCACATCGCACCATGCGACGCACCGCGATTGGCGCGAACGCCACGGACCGGCCCGCGTGATCCGGACGGTCGGGGAGGATTTGCAAGGTATCGAGGCGAGACGATCGGCCCAATGCAGCGCTCGCTCACGCGGCCAGAATACCGGCAGCCGCTAATGCAGCCGCCACATAGGTGGGCACCCGGTCGGATAAGTCAAACGAAATGCGCGGAGATGGCCGCCGCGCGCTGAGCGTCCGAGCGCGCCTGTCAACGGTTTCTTACTTACCGCCCTTTGCCGGCAGCTTGCTTGTCGTGCCCACATCACCATCGGCCGGGACCGGCCATGAACCATGCTCGCACGGGTGGCGGTGGGAGGAGATGTGGAAGCTGAGCCGTGAGGAAGAGAAGGCCCACATGGAGGCGGCCATCAAATCCATCACGGAGACTTGCGGACAGCGGCCACTCGGCTGGTACTGCCGCTATGGACCGTCGGTGCACACCCGCGAGCTTCTGGTCGAGGAAGGCGGGTTCGTGTACGACTCAGATACGTACAACGACGATCTGCCGTACTACGTGGAGGTCGGCGGTAAGCGTCATCTCATCCTCCCCGACACCCTTACCTACAACGACGTGCGATATGTGCTGCCCCAAGGTGTATCCGGTCCGGATTCGTGGTTCGACCTGTTGAAGCAAGGACTGGATTATCTGTGGGACGAAGGCGAGACCCACCCGAAGATGATGTCGGTGGGGCTGCACTCGCGAATGGTGGGGCAGGCGTCGCGAACCTCTGCCCTCAAGCGCTTCATCGAGTACGCGCTCGAGAAAGGTGATGTCTGGTTCGCTCGGCGAATCGACATCGCCAACTGGTGGAACGAGCACGCGGAGGAGTTCTCGCGCTAGGGCGCGTGCGGCGCTCTCTTCGATCGGACTAGGTCGCTGGCAGCAACGGCGGTCGCTTCACATGCCAGTCGGTTTGGCTCTGGTAGGCGCAACCCGCGCGCAATAGCAGCGGCTCGGCGCCCGGGCGCGCCTCGAGAAGCATGCCAATGGGTAGGCCTGAGGAGGTAAAGCCGCACGGAAGCGAGAGGCCGGGCGTTCCGGCCAGCGTGCCGCCATAGGTGAAGCGCGTCACTTCGCTGGTCAGTTGGTGCTGGTCGTCCCACGGCTCGATCGCCGGGACTTCCGTGGGCAGCGTCGGTATCAGGATCACGTCAACCTGCTCGAAAGCCTTACGCATCGTGCGCTGCCACAACCACTTGGCGTGCATGGCGCGGGCATAGTCGAGGGACGTGAACGACAGCCCTCGACGCATGCGCGTGCGCACTTGGTCGCTGAACAGGTGGGGCTCGCGTTGCAGCCGCTCACCATGAACAACGCAGATGTCGGAGGTAAAAAGAACGACACCCCATTGGTGCAGTTCTTCTGCACCGTTCAAGCGGATGTCACGAATCTCGGCGCCCAGCGCCTTGAGAACGTCGGCACCGCGCAAGACCGCGTCTCGGACCTCCGCATCGATATTTTCGTAATAGAAATTGGCCGGGATGCCCACGCGCACGCCCTCGATTCCCCGGTCCAGAGTCGGCAGGAAGTTCTCGAGCGGCCGATCACGGCAAAAAGGATCCTGCGAATCGTAGCCGGCAAGCACCGCGAACATCCTCGCGACGTCCTCGACCCGGTAGGCCATGGGGCCGACGGTATCGTGCGCCGAGGATACCGGCGTGATGCCGCAAAGAGATATGCGCCCATGGGTCGGTCGCAGACCGGCGATCCCGTTCATCGATGCTGGTATGCGCACGGACCCGCCGCTCGAGCCGCCCGGTATGCGGTCCAAGTTCCAAGGATTCCGGCACTGGCCGACGATGGGGTTGGTGCTGGTGATGCCGAATACGAGCTCGTGGAGGTTCGCCTTGCCCACCAGTACCGCGCCGGCGGCGCGCAGGCGTCGGACGACTTCGGCATCCTGGTTTGGCACGAAGTCCTGATCGAAGAGCGCGCCGCTGGTGGTTCGTATGCCGGCGGTCTGAATGCAGTCCTTGATCACCATGGGCAGGCCATGCAGGAGGCCGAGCCAGCGGCCCGAAGCGCCTCGTCTTCCGTGACAGTGATCAGCGCGTTGACGGCGTCGTTGTGGAGCTTGATGTTGGAAAGACACGTCTCGGTCAGCGCGACGGAGGAAACGGCTGCCTCCATCTTCCATCTCTCCCCTAGTTTCCTTGGTCTATCCAAGACCGCGGCAAGTTTTTAGTCATCTATCGCAAGCAGCCGCCCGCAGCAAGGAGTGCCCTTCCATTCGGCAGTTTCCCACTGTCGCCGCTGGGCTCGAACTGTCGAGAACAAACTGAATTGACCGGTTTATGTACCATATGAATTGACCGCTTCAGTTGTGGTTGTTGGGCCAGTGGATAAGGGGGCGGGCGCGGAGCGGCCGTCCCCTTATCCACTGGCCGGTCGCGTCGAAGCGGATCACGCGGCCTGTCTGTGGCTTGTGTTGATGGGCGATCCGTCGGCCTGGTATCGGGCCAGGCAGCGCGGCCCATGGAAGACGGCGAGGGTGCGGTCGGGGTATTCGTGGACCCGGACCCTTGCCTTGACGTAGTGGCGGCGATGGCGGTCGGGCGGGATCGCCAGCACCAGGCGTTTGTAGCGCACGGTATTGTCGTTGGAGACGGTGCGCTCCTGCTGCACGCAGAGGATGTCGTCGAGGGTACCGGCGAAGGGCACGAAGGCGGTGCCCTCGGCTTCCGGCGGCACCGCGAAGCGGGCGTTGTGGCCTGGCAGGTGGAGCTCCTTGAGGAAGCGGTTGGCCTGGGCCATGTCGGTGATGCCGGCGAGCCTGAGCTCCTGGGGCAGGCGCTTCTGCAGGGGTGGCGAACATGCGTTCCGAGCGCCCCCTTGCCTCGGGCGAGTAGGCCGGGATCAGCTCGATGCCGAGCTGGGCCAGGGCGCGGCCGAACTGGGTCGGATTGTCCTTGTCGACCGTGCCGCCGGCCTCAGGGGTGTGCCAGTAGTGGCCGGCGCGGTCGGCATAGAGCGAGCAGAACAGCCCCTTGGCCCGGATCGCCTCGGACACCCCCTGAAAGCTCGACATCGTGCCCTCTTCGGCGACGAAGAAGGCCGAGTAGATCTCACTGGTGGCGTCGTCCATGGTGACGATCAGGTCCCACCACTGATCGGGGACCCACGCGTGGCTTGAGCCGTCTTGATGCAGCATCATGCCGGGCAGCGCGCGGCGCGGCCGCTTGCGCCGGTGCGCCCCGCGCCTGGGCGCCGCCCGTCTTCGCCCATGGGCCTGCAAGCTCAGCCGCACCCAGTTGTAGCTGCGCTTGAAGGCATAGTCCGCGACTAGCTTCTCGTGGAAGTGCTTGGCGGTGAAGTCCCAGTAGCGGGTGTCGAACAGCGCCAACAGCGCCGTCACCTCGTCGACCGCCGCGCGCCGCGCCGAGACCCGGCCCAGACGGCGATCGTAGAGCCCTTCCGCGCCGTCCGCCTCATAGCGGTCGCGCCAGCGCCGGAAGGTGCGCTCTGAAACGCCGAGAACCTCCGCCGCCTCGGCTTGGCTCAAGCAACCCCGATGGGTGCGGCCGTAAACCTCCTCGAACTTCATCAATCTCAGTCCCTGCAACTGCTCTGTCCGGCGCATCCAAACCCTCCATAGCCTGGAGAGCTTCTAAATCCGGACAGATCGTCTGGTACATAAACCGGACATATCGTGTGTTAGTGACAAGCTTGATCGCGGGGTCATCCGGAAGTTGCACGCCCCTCGCCGCGAAATGTGTCGCAAGAACTGGCATTCGGTTGTAGAGCGCTTCGACCAGCTTGACGTTCACACCCGAGCCCGAGAGCATCGGGCAAATCATGACATCGCACACGGCCCAAATGCCGTCGAGTTCAGGAACATATCCGTGCCGGACGATGCGCCGATCATTGCCGATCACCGTCTCGCTTCCAGGCCCAAAAAGGTTAAGTCTGATGCGCTTCGGCAGCCGCGGAAGGACAGAGTCGACGAACCAATCCAAACCCTCGCGGTTGGGCCACCAATCAAACTTCGCCATCAGACCTAGGTCGAGCGTGGCACGATCGGCGTGCCCGCTGGGGCGCTCGTAGGGCGGGTAAGAAAAGACCGGCGGTAGGACGAGCACTTCGGACCCCGAGTTAACCTCGCGGACGTATTCGGCATCGTGCGTCGAGATCGCGATCACTTGGTCAATTTGCCGAAGACCCGAGAGTTCGTGTTTGTAGAGTTTTTTCCCGTCATAGCGGAGAAGCGCGCGGCCGATCTTGGGGACGGAGAGCCGGTCAAGGTAAGAGGAAAACAAGCGGTGTTCTATATTGTGACAAACGAGAATATGAGCCGCCCGGCCCGAAGTAACTGGAAGAACCCAGAGCATCTCAGCTCCACTCAGGACGATAATGTCGATGTATTCTGCATCTAGTATTGCTGAAATTCGGTTCATGAAGCGCTTGGCACGCGTGTACAGGATTTTTGAGGGAAGTGATGAGAACAGCGATCTGGCCATGCTTTCAGCCTGTCTCACCCGCTTTGGGCGGCCGTCATGCTTGGGCGCGAGCCACCGCAGCTCTGAGATCGCGGCATCCTGCTCGATCAACTCGAAGACGGCCTGAGAGTAGGCCCCGCCGCCTCCGAGATGGTTGGCCCGCGTAAAGGGCGAGAGGAAAAGTGCCTTTGACATGATTGTCCGTCACTCAGGTTCCCACTGAAACCTCGCGATCCTTCGATCCGAGGTCACAGCCGGCGCGGCGCATCGTAAACCGCCACTCTTGCCCGAGGAAGGTCGAGCTGGCGGCCGTCACGCGCGTCCGAAGAAGTGAGTGGCGCTATACCGCTGCGGAGAGGCCGCCATCGATGTTGACGGCGACACCGGTGATGTAGGCCGCGCGATCGGACGCCAGGAAGGCCACCAGGTCAGCGTATTCCTCCGCTTCGCCGACGCGTCCAAGGGGTACGCTTGCCGCGAGGTCGCGATAGAAGTTCGCGATATCGGTATTTCCGGCCTGGCGAACCCATTGCTCGCTCTTCAAGAGCCCGATGCACACCGTGTTCACCCGGATGCCGTCGGCAGCATACTCGTTGGCCAGCGACTTCGTGAGGTTGATCCCGGCGGCGCGGGTGACCGTGGTTGGCAACGCCTTGGCTGAGGGCGCCTTGCCGCCGGTAATCGTCGCGTTGACGATCGCGCCGCCGCCGCGGGCGCGCATGATCGGCACTACCCGCCGGCACGCGCGGACAGCGGCCATGAGCTTGAGATCAATGTGGGCTTGCCATGCCGCGTCATCGACCTTTTCCAAGCCCGCAGCCGCTGATTTGCCGGCGTTGTTGACCAAGATATCGACGCCGCCAAAGCGATCCGCGGCGGTGTCGATGAGCGTCTCGATATCGGCGGCGAGCGAGACGTCAGCCGGCACACCGAGGATTTTGGCGGCAGTCGCTCCGGCGATTTCGTTGGCAACGCGTTGCAGATGGTCGGCGCGACGCGCGCAGATCACGACCGCGCACCCCTTGCCCGCCAACCGCTCGGCGGTGGCCCGGCCGAGCCCATCGCTGCCGCCGGTGACGATCGCGACCTTTCCGCCTAATCCAAGATCAAACATGGCGCCTCCTTGGCCGTCATGGCAGCAACTCATCATTGTCTGCGCCTAGCTCCGGCGCTGGCAACGCCTCACCCGGGTGGGCGCGGAGGCCGGGATCTATGGGGACGGGGAGGGCCGGTGTTTCGTCGCCCGCTTTGTTCACGAGCTTCTCGTCGTGGATGCCGCGCGCGGCGAAGTGTGGATCGGCCAGCGCCTCTTCCAAGGTGCGCACGATCGAGCAACAGCAGTCAGCCGCCTTCAGCAGCGGCTCCCAATAATCGGCCGGGTGGGCGCCAATGATCTCGCCTACGGCTTGGATGGTCGCGGCCGAATCAAGCGCATCGTCGCGCAGCGCGACATCGAGCCCGATCGCCTCGACGAAAATCTCCCAGAACCTCTGCTCGAGCGGCGCCGCAGCTACGAAGCGATGATCGGCCGTCGGGTAGAGCTGATACCGCGGCGAGCCCCCCGTCACCAGGCCATCGCCGTTGCCGGGCCACGCACCGGCGACGCGACCGTTACCGAGCGCCCAATAAAGGAGGGGAAACATGTTCTCGGTCATGGCGACATCGAGCGAGCAGCCCTTGCCGGTGCGGTCGCGTTCGCGCAGAGCCAGCAGGATGTTCATGACGGCGGGATAGGCGCCGCCAGCGATGTCGGCGATCAGCGCCGGCGGAACGACGGGCTGGTCAATCGAGCCCATGCTCAGAGACAACAGGCCGGCATCGCCGAGGTAGTTGAGGTCGTGGCCGGCGACGTCACGTTTGGGGCCGGTCTGGCCGTAACCGCTGATCGAGCAATAGATGATCCGGGGATTGATCTCCGCGACGGATTCGTAGTCGAGCTCGAGCCGCGCCATCACCCCGGGTCGGAACTGTTCGACCAGGACATCGGCGGTCTCGATCAGCGGCCGCAGCCGCGCCCGCATACCGGTGTCCTTGAGGTCGATGGCGAGGCTGCGTTTGCCCCTGTTCAACAGGGCGAAGTTCACGCCGTCGGTTCCCCACGTCGGGGGGTAGGAGCGCATCTCCTCGCCGCGCCCGGGCCGCTCGATCTTAATCACCTCGGCGCCCGCCTCGGCCAGGAGCAACGTGGCGAGGGGCCCCGGCAGAAGGGTCGTGAAGTCGAGGATTCGCGTACCGGAGAGCGGGCCGGCCATCACCGCTTCTCCCGGATCTCAATCAAGAAGGCGTGTGTTTTTCCACTGCGCGCGCCACAGCCGGACGCTGCACCGCCGCTTCGCCGACCCGCGCAACGTTGGGGAACCGATCCGCGAACCCCGGTTCGTCGTCCCACGAGCGGAGCATCTGCATGTACAGATCGGCGGCGGTGAGGTGAGGGCCGACCAACCAGTCCTTTCCGGCGAGCGCCTGATCCACCATCTGCCACTGTTCCGCCAATCTCACCCGGGCGCTCGCCTTGACCTTCTCGGCATCGATCGCGTCCGGGACGTAGCGCTCCGGGCGGAAGAACCGGTTGTAGGACGGATAGATCGTGTCGGCGAGGAACAGCAGCCATTGGTAGTAGATCGCACGCAGCGGTTCGTCGGGTCGCGGTGCCAGTCCGGCCTCGGGGTGCTGGTCCACCAGGTACATGGTAATGCCCGCGGACTCGAAGACGCATTGGCCGTCGGCGAGCCGCATGGCCGGGACCATCCCATAGGGGTGGATTTCCTTGTAGGCCGCGGTCAGGTGTTCGCCGCCTTCGATATCCACGAGGACCGTCTCGTAGGGTGCTCCGACCTCTTCGAGTACCGCCATCGGCGCCAATGACGATGACTCGGGATGCCAATAGAGCGTGTACATCGCTGTGGGCCCGCCTGTCTGCATTTTTGCGTGCGATGAAGCCTGTCACGAAGCCTTCGAATGTCAAAGGCGGAAAACGGCGCGAGCGCCGGTCGTAACGGTTCTCCAGCGGTTCAGGAAATCGGCGCGGTGCCGCAGGAGTGGACGATGTCGCGGATGGCAAAGGAAGCGCCGGCGCCGGTAACGCTCAGAATACCGGCGGTTGGACGCGCATATCTCTCGTACATGAAACGGTGGATGTACGGGTCGTAGCTGTCGCGGTTGACGTAGATCGGTGAGATCCTGATATGGAGCGCGGCGGCCTCCTGGCCGAGCCTCTCCGCGTTCTCGTCGTCGATGCCGACTCTGAAGGCATCGTCGAATCCGCCCGGCAGCGCATCGGTGATCAGAATGATGATGCGCGTATCGCCGCGAAAGGCTCCGCGGAAATCGCCCGTCTGATGGCGCGCCCGGCTGCCGCCAATCGGTTGATTATCGTATTGAGAGCCTCGTCAGATGCCTCGGGCCCGCTGCCGCCGCCATCCGCTCTCAGTTGCTGGATCGATGCCATGACGGCGGCCTTCTTCACCGCCGCGCTGGGGCGTGAGTCGAGGTCATGATGCACGGCCACGCGCTTGTCGAAGGTAACGAGGCCCAACCGGAACCGACCAGCCGAGGACCGGTCGATCAAGTCGAGGAGGGCGCGCGCCTCTACCTTCACGTCTTCGATGACCCTGCTCATGCTGCCGGTGGTGTCGATGACGAGGACCACGTCCATATCACCACACGGGGCGACCGGTGGCTCAGCATGCCCATCGGCGGGCGAGCCCGCAGTAGATGTCGGCACCACTTGCGCGATCGCGCTGAGCAGCACCACCACAACGCGCGAGATTAGTGGCAGGATCAAGCCTCCGACGGCGTTTTGCCGCATGGTGAAGTCTGTCACGAAACTTGAGAATCTTAAAGGTGGGACAGCCGCCACCGGGAAGAGAGGGATCCGTGCAGAAGCTGTTGGTCTATCAGTCGATGTTCGCGATGGAGCGGCGCCGACCGGATGGTCAGGAATGGTCGCTGGAAGAAAAGCTCGTCATGATCCGCGACGCCGGCTTCGACGGCGCCGGCGTTCGCTTCTTCGACTACGCCTATGCCAAGGAGATCACCGAGTTCCTGCGCGCCCATGGCATGAGCTGGCAGGCGCAATGCTATCCGCAAACGGTGGATGATCTGAAGCCCATCCTCGAGCACGTTCAGGAATTGGGGGCCTATCACATCAATCTGCAGGCCGACGTCCGGCCCTACACTATCGGGGAATGCATTCCCTACATCGAAGGCTGGCGTCGCCTGGCAGACGACGCCGGAGTCGCGGCCCACTTCGAGACCCACCGCGATCGGATGACCACCGATCTGTTCTTCACGCTGCACCTGTTGGACCGTTTTCCCGACCTCCGCTTGACCGGCGATATCTCGCACTACCTGGTTGGACGCGAGTTCGCCTGGCCGATCTCGGCAGAAAACCACGCGCTGATGCATCGCATCCTCGACAACGCCTGGGGGTTCCACGACCGGGTAGCGAGCCGCGAGCAGGTGCAGATCCAGATCAGCTTTCCCCACCACAAGGACTGGGTCGATCTGTTCATGGGGTGGTGGGAGCACGGCTTCCGCAGTTGGCGGCGGCGCGCTCCGGCCGATGCGACGCTGACGTTCCTGTGCGAGCTCGGCCCGAGGGAGTATGCCATCACCGGGCCGGACGGCTACGAGCTCTCCGATCGCTGGGAGGAGGCGCTGATGATGAAGGACATGATCCGCGCTCTATGGCAGAGGATCGAAGCGGACGAGGAGGAGGGCTAGCGCCTTCCCCGATCGGCAACGCGAGTGTCAGGAGACGCCAAAAATGACGCGCGGTGACCACGTTCCCAAGATCGATCCGACCAAGAGGCTCACGCGCAGTGGAGCGGACGTTCCGGTCGAAGCGCCCGGCAACCCGGCGCTCGCTGAATGGGCCGAAGCGGGTTTGCCGGAGCCGGACATCGAGGTCATCCGGGACTACCGGCTCGGGCGGATCAGGGAGCAATTGCGGGCTGGCGATTTTGCCGGTGCGGTGCTGTTCGACCCGCTCAACATCCGCTACGCGCTCGATGCGAGCAACATGCAGGTTTGGTGCACGCACAATGCCGTGCGCTACGCCTTCATCGGGACAGAGGGGCCGACGGTTCTGTTCGACTTCCTGCGCTGTGAGCATCTGAGCGCACACCTCAGCCGCATCGACGAACGGCGCACCGCGACCAGTTGGTTCTATTTCGAGAACGGCCCGCGCGAAGGCGAACTGGTTCACAGGTGGGCCCAGGAGATCGCCGATTTGGTCGTCCGGTCGGGCGGTGGCGATCGCAGGATTGCCATCGACAAGTGCGAGATCGCCGGAGTTGCCGCGCTTGAGCGCCTGGGAATCGAGAGCGTCTGCAGTCAGTCCTTCACCGAGCATGCCAGACGCATCAAGCACCCCGAAGAGATCAAAGCCATGCGCCGCGCGATCAACACCGCGGAGGTCGCTATGTCGGCGATGTGGAGGACCTTGCGACCCGGAATCACGGAGAACCAGCTGTGGTCGACGCTGCATGCCGCCAATATCGCGCGCGGCGGGGAGTGGATCGAGACACGCCTGTTGGCCAGCGGGCCGAGGACCAATCCGTGGTTTTCCGAGTGCTCGGACCGGGTGATCGAGGCGGGCGACATCGTCTCCTTCGATACCGATCTGATCGGTCCCTACGGTTCCTGCGCCGATATTTCGCGCGCATGGGTGACGCCGGACGGCGCGCCCAACGGCGAGCAGCGCACTCTTCATGCGATCGCCATGGAAAAGCTCGCCCACAATCGCGCCATCCTGAGGCCGGGCATGGCATTCCGGGAGGTCGCGGAGCAGGCGTTCGCGCTGCCCGAGAAGTACTTGCCGCGGCGGTATACGGTGATCGCCCATGGCGTCGGGCTGTGCGATGAGTACCCGGCGATCCGCTACCCGCAAGACTGGGATGAGTACGGCTACAACGGCGTGATCGAGCCGGGTCAGGTGCTGTGCTTGGAGGTCTATGTTGGCGAGGACGGTGGGCGCGAGGGGGTGAAGCTCGAAAACCAGGTGTTGGTCACCGAGACCGGCGTCGAGCTCCTCGATCAGTTCTCGATGGAACTCGTGCCGGAGTGATCATTGGGTACGGGCACCGAGCTTGCCGAATGGCCACGGGATCTCGTGCCCGCCCATGATGCCGGCGGGCCGGAACACCAGAATGATGATCATGACAGCGGCGATAATGAGCTCCTGGGAGCCAATGGGGAGCGACAGCACAATCCCGACGTCGATGCCGGCCTCGAGGTTGTTCAGGATATCGATAATGGTCGAGATGACCACCACGCCGACAAGCGCGCCCGTCAGACTCCGCTGGCCGCCGACGATCAGCATGGCGAGCATGATGAACGTGATCAGCAGCCAGAAGTTCCGAGCCGAGACGGTGCCAATGAAATGGGCCTCGAGAACGCCGCCCACACCCATGAAAAAAGCGCTAATGACGAAAGCGATCAGACGTTGCCGCGAAATGTTGATGCCGGCCGCCCGGGCCGCGAACTCATCCTCGCGGCTCGCCCGCAGCGCGAGGCCAAAGCGCGATTGCTGGTAGATAAAGGCGGCGAACAGGGCGACCACCACCCACGCCAGCCCAACCCACATATTCACATAGATGGGGATGCCCGGCATCGTCGCCGCGCCCATCGTCCAGGGGTCCCAGTTGATGTAGAAGGTCCGGAACATGCCGAGGACCGCGAGCGTCGCGATGCTCGCGGCAATACCGGAAAGGCGCATGATCGGCACGCCGACGATGAAGGCAACGATCGCCGCAAGCAGTGCGGCGGCGATCGCCGAGGGCACCATCGGGTACTGGTGGTCGGTCAATATCGCCGGGAGCTGCAGGGCGAAGCTCTTCTTGAACGGCGTCATCGTCAGCCACCCCACCGCGTAGGCGGCTATCATCATGAAGGTGGCGTGGCCGAACGCCAGCACGCCCGAATTGCCGATGAAGATATAAAGGCCGATGACCAGCACGGCGCGTATCAATCCGTCGGTCACAGTCCTCGCCAGGACTCCATCACCGGTCGACCAGACCACGACGACGATGATCAACATCAAAAACGAGAGCGACACCGGCGTCCAGTAGTCGCGCAAAACCACGAGAAGGCGGCTGTCCGACGCCATCACACCTTCTCCTCGATCGACTTGACCTTGACGAGGCCGGCGGGTCGCAGCAGCAGAATGAGGAGGATCAGTCCGTAGACGAGTACGTCACGTTGGGGACGCTCGGCGACCGGGAGGATCACCTGGAACACCACGCTGGCGATGCCGACCACGAAGCCACCCAGCACGGCGCCGAGCAAGCTGCCCATGCCGCCAACCACGGTGGCGACGAAGGCGAACAGAACCAGCGGTATCCCCATCTGGAACTTCAGCGCGCCTTGTTGCGTCACGTAGAGGAGGGAGACCGCCGCGGCCAGCACGCCGCTGATCGCGAAGGCAGCGGCGATCACTCGATTGGCCCGCACGCCCAACAGACGCGCCATGACGAAGTCCTCAGACGCCGCGCGCATGTGTACGCCGATCGCGGTTCGGCGCAGGAATAGGACGAGGAGGATCAAGAGAATGATCGTCACCGCGATGGTGATGATCTGCAGACGCGGGATGCGGAGGCCCACAACTATCAGCGGCTCGATCAGCTCGGGCCACAGGTTGACACCTTTTTGCCGGCCGCCGTAGACGATGACGACGAGGTGCTCGAGGAAGAAGCTCAGCGCGAACGACGTGATCAGAAGCACCGACGGCTCGGCGCTGCGCAGCGGGCGAAACGCGAGCCGCTCCGCCGCCAACGCGACCAGCACAATGATGAGGCAAACGGCGCCGACCAGCAGCGGCGCCGGCCACGCCCCGATGAACAAGGTTGCCGCCACGGCGCTCGACGGCACGATCAACGCATAGCCGCCGATCATGATGAAATCGCCATGCGCGAAGTTGATTAGCCTCATGATGCCGAAGATGAGGCCGATGCCGAGCGCGGTCAGCGCGAAAAGGCTGCCGAGCGCCAACGCGTCGATGGCGTTCTGGATTATGCCCGTCACGGCGTCCCCTTAGCGCCCGCGTTTCACGCGGCGATCAACGCCCCTGCCAGTGAATCACGGAGCGCCAATCGTCGCGGAAACGTCGTGAGCAAAAAAGGCGAGGGGCCAAGCCCGCCATGCGTGACGAGTTTGGCCCCGTTTGATCGGTCTAGTTGTCGTACAGATCTTCTGTGAAGTCGGGGAAGATCAGCTGCAGGGGGGGCGGATTCTCAGCACCGCCGTAGCCAGCAAAGCTGCCCTTTCCGTTCTGGATCTGTTGAATCGTCAGCACGTGCGTAAGATCGATGTGGGTATCCGCGGTGTAGGTCGTTGGACCCCACAGCAAAGGCTCCTTATCGAACTTGTTCATCTCGGCGAGGACGGCGTCCGAGTCGAACGAGCCGGCCCGTTCTATCGCGACCTTAAGCATCTGGATCACGCTGTAGCCGTTGAGCGGGAAAGACGTCGATGCCGTCCCATACTTGGCCGAGAATTTCTCGAAGAACGCGTTCACCTCGGGACGCGGATCGTCGCCCCAGATCGAGCCGAACGAGGCCTGGTAATGATCGCTCAAGCCAGGAATGCCCTCGACCCAGTAATCGCCGTCCATCGAATCGCCACCGCCGATCGCCACGTCGATGCCGGCGCCGCGGATCTGCCGGATCGCGCTCACCGCGCCAACGTCATAGGAGCAGATGTACAGGAAGTCGGGCTCGCCCCGGTCGGCGGCGAGCTGCTTGTAGCGCGTGATCTGCGAGGCGATGGAGGCGTCTTCCTGCATGTAGGAGTCGACGCCGATTACCTCTAGACCGAAGTCCTTCCACTGCTCCAGGAAGCCGTGGCAGATGCTCTTGTCGTATTCGATCGAGGCATCCAGCAACAGGTAAGCCTTGCTCTTGCCCAAGTCCCTGTACGCGAATTTGGCCATGCCGGCGCCTTCACCCTGGCCATAGGTGTTGAGCGTGAAGGCATAAGGGCCGATTCCCTGGACACCCATCTTGGCGTCCGATGCGCACGGCGAGATCGAGATCATGTTGTGCTCGTTGGCCACGGTGGCCGCCGGAGCCCCCATGTCGTAATCGCAGGAGACGAACATGAACTGCGCGCCCTGGGCGACCACGTCGGCACCGGCCTTGGCGCCCTGAACGGTGTCGGTTTTCGTATCCGCCGTCACCGCGCGAATCTTGTGGCCAAGGATACCGCCCTCGGCGTTGAACTCCTCGATCGCCAGCTCCGCACCTTGGAACGGCGGCCCGTCGTATTGGCTCATCCAGCCGCTAAACGCGATGGCGAAGCCGATGACCACCTCCTTGTCGTCGGCGGCAGCCTGGTTCGATGTACCGAGCGCTAGGCCGAATACGGCCGCGGCGAGACATGCACTCAGTCTTTTCATTGTGCTTCCTCCCTTGTCGTTATGCGCGTCCGGGCCCCGAACGCACCAGCCGAGAGGATAACGGCGGGGGCAGTGGCTGTCGAGAGCGTCCGACCGGTCGAGACGCCGCCTTCGACGATGCGCGATGTCGAGTCAAGAAGGGGCCCTGCCTGCCGGCCGGCCGTCGAGGTAGGAGGTGAGATGGTCGGTTAGATCGCGGGCATCATCGCCCGCGCCGTCGATGAGGGCGGACTTGCGGCGGCGCAGGAACTGCATGCCCATGAGGTACATGCCGGGCGCCTCGACGATGCCGCCGTCGTGGCGGATCTGGCCCTTGCGATCGAGGACCGGCACGTCGAGCCAGGTGTAGTCGGGGCGGAAGCCGGTGGCCCAGATGATCGTTCGTATCGCACCGGGGCTGAGGTCCATCGTCAGGAGTGGGGCATCATCGACCTCGGTCGGGGGCAGGCGGTGCGGGGGCGGTACCTCGTCATCGAGGCCGTGCTCGGTCGCCCACTCATCGATGGTGTTGAGGAGGCGGTTCATCTTGAGGTCCGAGAGCGCGCACTGGTTGCGGAGCGAGCCTGAGAACTGCGCCGCACCATCGTTGATGCCGGCGAGGCGACCGACCAGTTTCACGCCGATGGCGGTGAGCGTATTGAGGTCGAGGGTCAGCCGCTCGTCAGAGCCGGCCAGCTGGAGTGACGGGACTTTGCGCGCTCGGGTGATGTCGTCGACCTCGTCGTAGCGCTCGTCGAGCACGCCGGCGCGGTCCATCCACCACTCGATATCGCGGCCCCGGTAGACCCGCGGTGCCCGGATGTGTTCGCCGACCGAAAGGGTCACCGGGCGGCCTGAGCGGTGGATCTCATCGGCGAGCTGGGTACCGGTCGCCGATGCCCCGACGATTAGCACGCCACCCTCATCGAGCTGGTCGGGGTTGCGGTACTTATCGGGCGTGAGGGTCGCAATCCCGGGCGGCACCGCTTCGGCGAGGACTGGCACTCGCGGGATGTTGCACGCTCCGGTCGCGAGCACCACCGTCGGGCCGCGCCAGTCGCCCTGGTCCGTGACCACGAGATAGCCCGAATCGTCGCTCTGCACGGACCTGACGGTGGTCCGGGTCCGCACCGGGGCGGAGATCATCTGGGCGTACCGGTCGATGAACTCGATGGTTTCCGGCATGGTCCGGTACCCGTCGGGATCATCGCCCTGGTAACCAAAGCCGGGCAGTCGGCTCTGCCAGTTGGGCGTGAGCAGCCGGAGCGAGTCCCAGCGTTCGGTTCGCCATGAGTTGGCGACCTCGCCGCGCTCGATGACCACGTGATCGATCGAGCGCTCGGCGAGGCACCGGCTCATGGCGAGACCGGACTGTCCCGCACCGATGACGACGGTGGTCGTGCGAACGGGTCCCATCCCGCCGGTAACGCGAGATGGGCCCTTGGCTCAGTTGACCTCGACGGTGACGTTGGTCGGGTTGGTGACGATGTCGTACACGGCCGAGCGCTTCTGCGACTGGGCGACGATCGCCTTGATGTCGTCGAGCGAAGCATCGGCATCGATGTTGTAGGTGACCTTGATGCCGTCGAAACCGTTACGGACATCTGAGTCGATGCCAAGGATGCCTTGGATATCCATACCACCTTCGATCGTCGCCGAGACCGAGCGCAACTGGACCTCTCGGTGTTGGGCGACGGCCGCCACGCCGGCAGTCAGGCAACTGGCGAGGCCGACCAGGACGTACTCGACGGGGGTCGCACCATTATCTTCGGAGGCAAAGACTTCCGGGTGATCGGCGTCGAAGTGGAACGTGGTCTTGTGTTGCTGCTCCTCGCCAAGACCGAAGTATCCCTCCACGGTCGAGTGACTGTGCGTGCCGTTCTCCCACAGGCAGGTCGCCCGCCACGTGAACTGGGCGCCCTCGGGTGTCTCGGTCAGCGCTGCGCGCGCGCCGAGCAGAGCTTTGACGTTAACGCCATTGTTTACTGTGGTTTCGGACGTCGCCATTGGCTTGTTCCCCTCTGCCCCGTGTTGGGGCGCCGCGGCAAAACAAATGATGGCCGCCCTCCCTGATCGGGCGGAGGTAGGGAAAGCGTAGAATCCGCAGCCCCTGAGTCAAGAGACATCGCGTTGGCCACCCGGCGCCGTTGGACACGGACTCGGCCAATCGACATCCTTGTATCGGTTCGGACATGCATGTCCAGGCTCGGGCGGGGGAGGCGGAGATGACCAACACTGTTAATCACCAAATCAGGCTAGTGGCTCGTCCAACGGGCTTGCCGAAGCCGAGCGATTGGGAGCTGACCGAAGAAGCGGTCGCCGATCCGGGTCCGGGCGATGTGCTGGTCAAGGTGCGTTACATCTCAGTCGACCCAGCGATGCGCGGATGGATGAACGACCGGCCGTCTTACGTGCCGCCGGTTGGCCTGGGCGAGGTGATGCGGGCCTTGACGGTCGGCGAGGTGATCGCGAGCGAGAATCCGAGTTTCGGGGTCGGCGATTTCGTTGCTGGCCTGGACGGCGTGCAGGAATATGCGATCTCCGACGGCAGCCGGTTGATGAAGGCGGATATCGACTTGGCGCCACCCGAGGCTTATCTCAACACCCTCGGCATTGCCGGCCTGACCGCGTATAGCGGGCTGATCGAGATCGGACGACCGCAGCGGGGTGAGACGGTTCTCGTATCGGGCGCTGCCGGCTCGGTCGGCGCCCACGTCGGCCAGATCGCCAAGATCAGGGGCAGCCGCGCCGTCGGCATCGCGGGCGGACCGGCCAAGTGTGCTTACCTCGTCGATGAGCTCGGGTTCGATGCCACCATCGACTACAAGGACGAAGACCTTACCGCGGCCGTGGCCAGGACATGCCCGGACGGAGTCGACGTGTTCTTCGACAACGTCGGCGGTGGGGCGCTGGACGCTGCCCTCGCGCATATCAACATGCACGCCCGCGTGGTGATCTGCGGGGCAATCTCGCAATACAACCTCACCTCGCCGATCGAGGGCCCGCACAACTACCTCACGCTATTGATCCGTAGTGCGCGCATGGAAGGCTTTATCTATTGGAACTACCGCGATCAATGGCCCGCGATGCTCAAGGAACTCGCAGCGTGGCGGACGGACGGCTCGCTCAAATGCCGCGACGATATCGTCGACGGCGGTGTTGCGGCGTTTCCTGAGACGCTTCTGCGCCTGTTCACCGGAGAGAACCTCGGCAAGTTAATGATCAAGGTGGGCGATTGATGCGGGGCGCGCCATCGGTTGGCCTCGTCGTACGGCATCAGCTCAAGCCCGCGGCGGCGTGACCGTGCGTGCCGGATCGGACGGCCGGGCGGCGCTGGATGTGCTCGGCTGGACCGGCCTGTGGCTGGCGCTCATGGTCATAGTGCTCGCTACTCGACCGCTGTGGCCGCTGATCGAGACCCGGTCGCTGGCGGTTGCCTGGGAGATGTGGCTGAACGGCGATGTCCTGGTGCCGCACTTCAAGGGCGAGCCGTATAGCCACAAGCCACCGCTTCTGTTCTGGCTGATCAACCTCGGTTGGTGGGTCCTGGGCGTCAACGAGTGGTGGCCACGGCTGGTATCGCCGCTCACCGCGCTGGGCACCGCCTTTCTTGCCTACCGCCTGGGCCGACGGCTGTGGCCGGACCACAGCGAGACTGCGGCGCTGGTGCCCTGGCTTCTCAGCGGCGCCTGGCTGTGGGCGGTGATGGGCACGATGACGATGTACGACGTGCTGGTCGCCTTTTGCGCGCTCGTCAGCGTCGGCGGCGTGGTCACGGCGGTGCGTCGGCCATGGCATGGGTGGGCGCTGTTTGGGCTCGGGATTGGCCTCGGTGTTCTGGCTAAGGGACCGGTGATACTGGTCTTCACGCTGCCCGTGGCCGTGCTGGCGCCGTCGTGGCTTTCCGCCCGTCCGCCGGGTGGCTGGCTCCGGTGGTATACGGGCGCGTTAGTCGGCCTCGCGCTCGGCGTCGGCATCGCTCTTGCCTGGGCGCTGCCAGCGGCGGCCGCGGGCGGCGAGGCCTACGCCAATGCCATCCTGTGGAGCCAGACGAGCGGCCGGATCGTTGCCTCGTTCGCCCACGAGCGGCCGTTCTGGTGGTATGCCGCGGCCCTACCGCTGCTGTTGAGCCCGTGGGTGATATGGCCGAGCGTGTGGCGCGGTACCGGGCAGGGCAGGGGGCTCGGCGCCGACCCCGGCTTGCGGCTTGGGCTCGCCTGGTCCATCGGCGGCCTGGTCATCCTCAGTCTCATCAGTGGCAAGCAACCGCATTACCTGATCCCGCTAATGCCGGCGTTCGCGTTGGTCGCGGCGCGGCTGATCGCCGGCCTGCGGCGGCGGGGTCGCTGGTCGCAGGCGGTGCCAGCCGTCGTCGTGGCTGTGCTGGGCGTCGTGCTCGCCGCCGGCATGTGGGATGTGGGCCGTGCCAATCTGGCACCGACCTGGTTCGCGGAGATCCCTTGGTACGCGCCACTGATCATCGTTGTGCTTGGCGCCGCGATGATGGTGCCGCAGGCGCGGCCGGAAGCGACGGCCCGCTGGCTCGCCGCACAATCGGTGGCGCTGGTCGCGGCCATTCATCTGTTTGTCATGCCGGCGGCCGCGCCACTCTACGATGTACGGGACGTGGCGACGCTGATGCGGGATTGGCAGGTGGCAGACGTGCCGCTGGCCTTCGTCAAGACCTATCATGGCCAGTTCCACTTCCTCGGCCGGCTCGAGCAACCGATCGAGGAGATCGCGACGGGAGAGGGAGCGGCCTGGATCGCGGCTCACCCTACCGGCCAGGTCATCGCCGAACACAAGTGGGGCCGGCTGCCTGATCCCGGCGTGACGCCGGTGTACCTGTCGCCGTTCCGCGGCAAGCTGTTGGCGATCTGGAGCGCCGATGCCGTGCAGGCAGCGCCCGAGATGTTCCGCTGATCGGCTAAGGTCCAGCCTCGGCGGCGCGCGCCTCGAGCGCCCGGATACGTCGCTTGATCACCCACGCCTCGTCGACCCGCCCCGTATCCTCGAGGATGGAGGCATAGATCTCCAGTGAACGAGCGAGATCGCGCTCATGGATACCGAGCGCGCGTTCGACCAGTGGGGCCGCCTCGTCGTGGCGGCCCTGAGCCTTGTAGAGGTGAGCAAGTCCACTCAAGACATCGGCCATGGATAAGTGGTCGCCGCCGAGCTCGGCGCTGCGTCTGTCATACTCGTCGAGGAGACGCGCTTCTGCTTCGCCGAAGGATCCGGTCTCGACACTGCGATCGGCGAAATCAACGGCGCTGCCGCCGAGCTGCTCCACCACCGGCGGCTCAGGCCTGACTATCTCGGCGCTATTGCTGCCGATCAGGGCGGTCTGGCGTTGGGTCGCCTCAAGCGCGTTCGCCAGGATATCGGCGGAATCACCATAGTCGGCGATGTACGCGACCGCCGCCGCGATAACGATCCCGATCGCGCCGAGGCCGAGCGCCCAGCGGCCGATACTGATGGGCTCCTCGGGCGGCCCGGTGAGGGTCGGAATTTCGGCGGTCTCGTCCTCGGCGGCTTCGACGGGTCTGACCCGAGGCGGCGGCCGCTTGGGTTTCTCTTGAACTGCCCAGGCGGGGCGCTGCCGGCGGGTCGGGATGGCCTTGGGCGTGGCCGCGGGTTTCTTCGGCTGGCCCGGCTGCGGCGTTGGATCCGGTTTAGGGCGGGCCTCGACGGAGGCCGGCTGGCGGATGGGGATGCGAAGGCTACCGTCCGCCTCGGTGGACCCCGCGGTGGCAAAGCGATCGAGGCCCAGCGCGGGATCGGTGCGGGCCTCAGCAAACGCCGCCTCGGAAATGCGGATATCGCCGGCGGTAGCGGTCGCCAGCATCTCGGTCGCGTGCGCCACGCCGGCGCCGTTGATCTTATCGCCCTCCACCGTGAGCTCGCCGACGTTGACGCCGACCCGGAACGCCACGCGCTTGTCCGGCGGCACATCCACGTTGCGCTTGGCCATGCCGGTCTGGAGGCCGATCGAGCAGCGGACGGCATCCGCCGCTTGCTTGAACTCGGCAATCCAGTTGTCGCCGAGGGTGCCGACGACACGACCGCCGCATTTCGCGATCAACGGGTCGATCAGCGCGCGGCGATGGGTTTGGATGCGGGCGAGCGTCCCGATCAGGTCGGAATCGATCAGTCGCCCGTAATCGACGACGTCGGTCGCCTGGATGGCGACCACGCGTGAACTACCGTTGGCCAAACCAGTCCGCCCTCGTACCGCCTACCCTCCCCAATGGGCAGGGTAGATAAGGCGTGCAAAGGATTGCCATTCGGCAAAACCCCATGTCGAACAAGGGGTTTTAGAGGAGCCGTCGGCAGGTGCGCGGCCGGTGTGCTAGCTTGGCTCGGCGAGGCGGACATGGCCGATGAACCCAGCATCCTTGAGCACTATGGCCAGGACCGCATCCTGGAGAGGGTGCTTGACGCGCTCCGAGCCAGCGGCGTCGATCCCGACCGGCTGACGCCTGATGCACTTGCTCCGGTCGATCACCTTCATGCACGGGGCCACCTGGCGACCGAGGCTCTGGCTGAGGTGCTCGCGCCGCAGGCGGGCGAGCGGGTGCTCGATATCGGCTGTGGCGTCGGTGGGCCGGCGCGATGGCTCGCTGCCCACCACGGCTGCGCGGTGGCCGGGATCGACATCTCGCCGGCGTTCTGTGCCGCCGGGCGGACGTTCACCGAGCTCACGGGGCTTACCGACAAGGTACGGATCGAGCGCGGCGATGCCTGCGCGCTGCCGTTCGAGGATGCGTGCTTCGATCTCGCCTATTCGCAATACGTCATCATGAACATCGTCGATAAAGACGCTTTCTACGCCGAGGCGGCCCGTGTTCTTCGACCCGGCGGGCGGTTCATGATGTCCGCCGTCACCCGCGGCCCGGGGCCGGCGCCGCGCTTCCCTCTGCCGTGGGCGCGCCAACCGGGCATCAGTCATCTGATCACGACGGGCGCGCTGCGCGAGGGGCTCGAAGGCGCAGGCTTCGAGATCGTGCGATTCCACGACTGCAGGACCGAGAACGCCGCGGGCCACCGGCGACAGCTCGAGAAAATCGCCAGCGACGGGCCGCCGCTCTTAAGCCCGCGGCTGGTCATGGGCGATCACCTGCCGGAGGCCCAGCGCAACTCAGCGGCCGGCTACGAGACAGGCGCGCTGGTCGCGATCGAGACGCTGTGCGTTAAGGGTTGATGCGCGGCGGCATCGGGTCGTTCGCGATCAGGTGGGCTCGATGACGATTAGGAGCTGACCGAACTCGACCGTGCCGGCGTTCGCCACCGCGATATGGGCGACGCGGCCGAGGCATCCCGCCTTGATCGGGTTCATCACCTTCATGACTTCGATGATGCAGAGGATCGTGTCCTCCTTGACCGGGGTCCCGACCTCGACGAACGGCGGCTCGCCGGGTGCCGGTGCATGGTAGAAGGTGCCGACCATCGGTGCGGTGATCTCGACCGCCTCGGCACTCCAGGTGCGAGCGGCCTCGGCCGTCGGCGCTGGCGCATCATCGGCGACGTCAGCCTGAGCGGGTGTTGCCGGGTCGGCAAGCGGCACCACGGACGAGGCCCGGCTCGACTGGCGATAGCTCAGCTTGAAATCGCCGATCTCGATATCGAGGGATTCGCACGAGGAGTTCTCGGCGAGCGTGAGGATGGAGACGACGTCTTCGGGGGTGATGGCCATGCGGGTTTGTCTGCTAGCGCGCTACCGAAAGCTCGAGGCCGCCGTGGATGACCTCGAGCGCCGCCGCCTCAGGGGCCGCGTCGAGGTAGGCGGCCGTTGACGTAACGTCGGCGTAGTTGAGCGCGCGGCCCTCTTCGGGCGCGCCGTTGGTGCGTAGCGTGAACTGCCGGGTATCGCCGCGCCGCACCAAGACTTCCTTCACGAGCTCGGTGAGTGGTGACTTGGCGATCAGCGCCGGATCGGGATCGCGCGGCTCGCTCTCGTAGGTGTCCATCGTGCTCTCGCCAAAGAAGAGGCGGAGCAACAGGTCCTGATCGGAGAGCTCCGGATGCGCCGCGCGGAGCCGCGCGAGCTCAGGATCGGGCGCGGTGAAATCAGGATGCCCCGTGGGCTCATCAGGCACGATGCGGGTATAGATCTCCGGGTCGACCTCGCCCGGCACCTCGCCGTAGTAGCCGCAGGCGTAGCGCGGGAGCTCGCTCGGCACGCTGGCGTAGCGCTCGCCGCTCATGACGTTGAGGACTGCCTGGACCCCGACCATCTGCGAGTACGGCGTAATCATCAGCGGGTAGCCCATTTCGGCCCGCACCCGCGCGACCTCGTCCAGGATCAGGGGCATGCGCTCGATGATCCCGGCCTCGCTGAGCTGGCGTTCGAAGTTGGACATCATACCGCCGGGAACCTGGTGGCCGATGTAGCGCTCGTAGGCCTCGCGCTCGAACGTCACCGTCCCCGGCACAGCGTGGCCGTGGCGTGCGGCGATCCAATGGAAATAGTCGTCGATGATGGGCACCAGCGCCTCATCGACGGCGGTCGACACCCCCAGCTCGCGCGCGGTGGCGAGCGCATCGGCGGTGGCGGGGATCGAAGCGCCGCGGGCCAGCGCATCGCTCGAGGTGCAGATGGCATCGATGCCGAGGCGGATGCCTTCGCGACAGCACGCCAGGGCCAGGCCAGTGGAATCGTGGATGTTGAGCTGGAGCGGCACATCATTGCCGGTGATCCGCTTCATTTCGGGGATCAGCGCGGCGGCGCGCTCGGGCGCGAGGAGGCCGCTCGCGTCATAAAAGGTGACGGCATCGGCACCGAACTCCACCAGCTCGCGTGTTTTGGCCAGGAACAACTCGTCGGGATGAACCGGGCTGATGGTGTAGCAGAGCGCCGCGTCGACCTTGAGCCCGTGGCGGTGGGCGCTCGCAATATGGTAGGCGACGTTGGAGAAATCGTTGAGGCCGTCGATCTGCAGGATCCACTCGAAGCCGACCTCGGCCACGCACTTCATGAGGAGATCGACGACGTCGTCGGGGAACTGGCGCCAGCCAAACAGGTTCCGCCCTCGCACGAGTATCATCAACGGTGTGTTCGGCATCTCCGCCTTGACCAGGCGGCAACGCTCCCACGGATTCTCGCGCAGGAACTTGACGGCGGTGTCGAAGCCGGCGCCGCTGGAGGTGCAGGCGCGGATGAAGCCGGCCCTACCGACCACTCGGGCGATCGAGAGCATGTCCTCGGTGCTCATGCGAGTCGCCCACAGCGAGAGCTGCCCATCGCGCATGGTCTCTTCGATGATCCCGAGCTCGCGCGGCATCGCGTGCTTCCCCCAAGTTCCAGCCAGGCGGTCGCCGAGCTGGGCGCGAGCGTAGCGTTCTCGTCGGCCTTTCTCAAACCTCGTTAAGCAAACGAAAAGTGTTAGAACGAGGCATGCCTGCCATCACGCTGCGTTACTTCCCGGTGCGCGGTCGCGCCGAGCCGCTGCGCGGGGCATTGCGGGCCGCGGGCGTCGCTTTCCACGACCTGAGGGTGCGGCCGCAGGACTGGCCTAGCCACAAGCTCGAGCGGGACTTTGCAGGGCCATTCGACGCCCTGCCAACGCTCACCTGGGGATCGGTCATGGTGGCGGAAACGCTGCCCATCGCCTCGTTCCTCTTCAGCAAGCTCGGTCACGACAAGAGGCTCGATGCGGGACGGATCGCTCTCTTGGAGGGCGTGTGTTCGGCGGCCTACACCGACATTTTCCTGCCGATGGGCGAGCTGATCTGGAGCGACGTCCTTGTTCCGGGCGTGGACCCGCAGGATGCTCTCCGAGGGCGCTTGCCGCTGCTGCTGGCGAAGCTCGCGGCGTTGGATCGTGTCATCGGCGGGGAGGCCGCGGGGTACTTCGGTGGCAAGTCGCCGACGATTGCCGACTTCTTTCTCTACGAAGCGCTCGATGTGGTGCGCTACGTGCTGAATAACGAAGGGCGGGAGGCGCTGGTCGCGCGCCTGCCGGGCCTCCATGCCCACCGCGAGGCGCTGGCCCACCATCCCGCCATGGGGCCAGGCACCAACCGGCCACAGGCGTACACCGGCCGACCGGACGAGGGCGAGGCGGTCGGTGCGTTGCGGGCGCTCGATCTATCGGCCGCGATCGCCGGCTCGGCCGGTCGATGAGGCGATGAGCGTGGTGTGGCGGCGTAGACGCTCGTGCTGGTGGCTCATCGTCCTGGTGATGACGGTTGGCGATTGGAGCGCGGCAACCGCTGAGGAACCTGAGCGGTACTCGCCCCAATACCTGGCGTATCCGGATGCGCCGGATGTGGATCCGGATACGATGTCGCCACGCGAACTCGCCTATTCGGCTGCTGACGCGCCGGCGTGGGTGCCGCGCGTTCTCGATCGGCTGAAGGCGAACCGGCCAAGCTACCGGTTGCGTCAGTGGTTGTTGCTCAAGCGCGATGGTGAGCCGAAGTTCCTCGCTCTGGTCTGGTACCAATGGAGATCGTCGTACCGGCTGGACAACTTCGTGCTGTACGAGGTGAACGTCATATCAGAAGCCAACTCAGAAGCCAACGTGCAGCTGACGTATCGACGGAGTCTCGAAGACGGGTACGTCAGCATCGTCGAACCGAGCGGCCACGACATCGATGGCGACGATATTCCTTTATTGGTGCTGGCTTACGGGTTGGGCGGCACCGGGTTCTTCGGCTATGGCATGGAGGTGTTCCGCCTCGCCCGTCACTCGGTCAGAGTAGTCCCGACGCTCGATGTGCGTCTGACGCACGTCATCGATCTCGACGGCGACGGGACGTTGGAGCTGATCGGCTCCGACGATCGATGGAGCAATTTCTTCCATGGCTGTGGTGCGTGCGGCCCATGGTTCCCGATTGTCTACGAGTAGCGCGCGCAGCGCTATCGGCCGGCCTGCCGCGCCTATCCGGCGTACTACGAGGAGCGGATCGCGGACTACCGGGCCGCTGTGGCGGAGCGGGGCTACCGCCATCTTTTCGCCTATCTTGAAGCCCGCCTGCACGTCGCGTTCAACCTGTTGCAGATGGGGCGTGTAGAGGAGGGGCGCGACACCTATCTCGGGACCATGACGGAGTTAAGGCGGCGGGGCCCGAGCGGGGGCTGGGAAATGCCGATGGATGTGGAATCCTTCATTGAGTGGGGGACGCTGTTGAGCGCAATTTCGGGCCGGCGGTCCGGCGGCAACGACCTATCGTGGCCTGCCGTGCCCCTTATTGGCGTACGGCGGTGAACCAGAGCGCATCGGCCTTGAGCGGCGCCTCGATAGCCTCTAAACGCCGGAACCACAGGGATGGCCGAACTGACGGCGGACTCATCCTGCGGCAAGGGTAGTCGTTGAGCTGCTTACCCCAGCATTTGCGATTCGCTGGCGCGCGGTGGATGATTCTGCAGCGCGCGGCTGGTAGGAGAGGTGGACCATGACGGAGCAGGATTCTACGGAGCTCGGCGAATCGTTCCCTCCTGTGCGGGTGGGGCGGCGCACCGCCATCGACTACCGCGTCATCAACGACCATGGCGTCGAGGTCGTCGGCACGCGCGAGTCGAACGATTCCGGGATGGCGGTGGTGGAGCTAATCTCGGGTGCGGTCGCGGCGTGCCTCGCCATCACCCTCGATCAGATCACCGAGCACGACGGCATCGATGCCGGCGATATCTCCGTCACGGCCCAAGCGCAGAAGACGGCTGGCACGCCGGCCCGGTTCGCCATATTCCGGGTCTCGATACGCGCGCCCGGCCTCACCGACAAGGCCGAGCGCACGCGCTTGATCGCGTTGGCCAAGCGCCTGTGCACCGTGACCAACACGTTCCGCTCGGACGTCAAGATCGAGATCGTCGACGATACCGAACGCGCCATGTCGAGAACAAACTGAATTGACCGGTTTATGTACCATATGAATTGACCGCTTCAGTTGTGGTTGTTGGGCCAGTGGATAAGGGGTCGGGCGCGGAGCGGCCGTCCCCTTATCCACTGGCCGGTCGCGTCGAAGCGGATCACGCGGCCTGTCTGTGGCTTGTGTTGATGGGCGATCCGTCGGCCTGGTATCGGGCCAGGCAGCGCGGCCCATGGAAGACGGCGAGGGTGCGGTCGGGGTATTCGTGGACCCGGACCCTTGCCTTGACGTAGTGGCGGCGATGGCGGTCGGGCGGGATCGCCAGCACCAGGCGTTTGTAGCGCACGGTGTTGTCGTTGGAGACGGTGCGCTCCTGCTGCACGCAGAGGATGTCGTCGAGGGTACCGGCGAAGGGCACGAAGGCGGTGCCCTCGGCTTCCGGCGGCACCGCGAAGCGGGCGTTGTGGCCTGGCAGGTAGAGCTCCTTGAGGAAGCGGTTGGCCTGGGCCATGTCGGTGATGCCGGCGAGCCTGAGCTCCTGGGGCAGGCGCTTCTGCAGGGTGGCGAACATGCGTTCCGAGCGCCCCCTTGCCTCGGGCGAGTAGGCCGGGATCAGCTCGATGCCGAGCTGGGCCAGGGCGCGGCCGAACTGGGTCGGATTGTCCTTGTCGACCGTGCCGCCGGCCTCAGGGGTGTGCCAGTAGTGGCCGGCGCGGTCGGCATAGAGCGAGCAGAACAGCCCCTTGGCCCGGATCGCCTCGGACACCCCCTGAAAGCTCGACATCGTGCCCTCTTCGGCGACGAAGAAGGCCGAGTAGATCTCACTGGTGGTGTCGTCCATGGTGACGATCAGGTCCCACCACTGATCGGGGACCCACGCGTGGCTTGAGCCGTCTTGATGCAGCATCATGCCGGGCAGCGCGCGGCGCGGCCGCTTGCGCCGGTGCGCCCCGCGCCTGGGCGCCGCCCGTCTTCGCCCATGGGCCTGCAAGCTCAGCCGCACCCAGTTGTAGCTGCGCTTGAAGGCATAGTCCGCGACCAGCTTCTCGTGGAAGTGCCTGGCGGTGAAGTCCCAGTAGCGGGTGTCGAACAGCGCCAACAGCGCCGTCACCTCGTCGACCGCCGCGCGCCGCGCCGAGACCCGGCCCAGACGGCGATCGTAGAGCCCTTCCGCGCCGTCCGCCTCATAGCGGTCGCGCCAGCGCCGGAAGGTGCGCTCTGAAACGCCGAGAACCTCCGCCGCCTCGGCTTGGCTCAAGCAACCCCGATGGGTGCGGCCGTAAACCTCCTCGAACTTCATCAATCTCAGTCCCTGCAACTGCTCTGTCCGGCGCATCCAAACCCTCCATAGCCTGGAGAGCTTCTAAATCCGGACAGATCGTCTGGTACATAAACCGGACATATCGTGTGTTAGTGACACGATACCGAACGCGCCATTGCCGAAGGGGCCGCGGTGGCCTAAGCTCGATCCGGTGGTGGCTGGTCACGCGGCCTGGGCAATACTCGTGTCGTTGAACCATTGGCCAAGGTCGCGGTCGATCAGGTCCTGTAGCCTGTGTAATGTCGTCCCGCATCTCGAGAGTGAGCGTCGCGCGAAGGTCGGCAGGTAGTTTCGCGGCGCGGTCAAGCGTGACAGAACGTCGTCGAATGATTTGAACGAGTCTGCCGCGGAGCGCCAGCGGAAGGAAGGGCATGATCCGGGACCGGAACGCTCGTGTCCGGCCCCAAGCGAGCCGCAGGGCGGATAGGCCAGTTCGCCACCTTCGTTGTACCGCCGGGTCAAGTCAGGGACAAAAGACGGCTCGACGTCCAGATAGGTGAATAGATCGCGTAGCAGGGCGGCGGGATCGTTGACGAGGTCGTCGAATAGATAGACCCGGATCTGCGTCGCCGGGAACAATGCGTGGTAGCGCGCGAGCTGCTTGAAGTAGAGGCTTTTGGACTTATAGCAACAGACGTACCAACCGGCAGCGCGGCGGCGCTCGTCATCGCGCCAGGCGGTGAGGAAGTCCGCGGTCGGCTCGTGCCGGAACCGCCGCATCATTCGGTATTGTGAGTAGGCACGATCCACCGGATGGCGGAGGATGGCGACGAGCTTCGCGCTCGGCAGGTGCTCGCGTATTAGACGCGGTGCCGCTTCGCCAAATAGGTAACCCGTCGACATCTCGCCCGCAATCTTCCCGTTCTCGCGCGAGGAGAACAGCTTGCCGTAGGCCGCGAGGGTTCGTACCGAATTCCGTGTCAAGACGGCATCTCCGGGACCGGAGTAGCGTGATATGCCGCGGCCGTGGCTGAAGAAGTGGGGTTCTTTCAGACGCGGCACAAAAATCTCAGGGTGCTCGCGCAGCCAATGGTAGAGCGAGGTCGTTCCGGACTTGGCGGCGCCGATTACTAGGAACTGCGGACCGTTTTCCATCGCGCTTCCCGTTCCGACGGCGCTCCCGAGCCGACCACAGAGGTACACCGACTGCTCGGTCCGGCGATATGACGGGCGTCACGTTGGCCGCAACCATAACCGCTGCGCCTGAAAGTGGCCGTCGCTAAGTGGCTGCGCCCTTCTCCGGCCCGAGATGGGAGCGGAGGGAGGCGAGCATCGGGGCAGGTCCCGGCGTCGACATCACGCCCCCGCCAGCCTACACTTCCCCGAGAATGGCCAATCCGCAGGGGTGGCCCTCAACGCCATGGTCGGTCACCCGAGGCGCGCGGTCTCGGCCTCAGCCATGGAGGGCTCACCATGAACGTGGATGCTATTCTCCAGCAGAAGGGTCACGAGGTTGTCTGCGTTGACCCTCGTGAGACGGTCAACGATGTGGCTGCGCTGTTGTCACGCCGTGCCATCGGCGCGGCTCTCGTTCAAGACAGTAGCGGTCATGTGATCGGCATCATCTCGGAGCGCGATATCGTGCGCGGTATCGCATCCAACGGCGCGAAGTGCCTGTCGATGTCGGCGGATGAAGTGATGACCAAGGGGGGCATCACGTGCAATCCACAAGACACCATTCACGAGATCATGTCCTTGATGACCGAGCGGCGTATTCGCCACATGCCGGTGGCGATCGAACACGAGACCGTTGGCGTTATCTCCGTGGGCGATATCGTCAAGTACCGGATCAGCGAGATCGAGACCGAAGCAACCGCTCTTCGCGACTACATAGCAACGGCCTGATGACAAGAACAGTCGCCTGGCATCGCTGGCTGGGGATTGTTTGAGGCGTCGATCGCAACCATTCTTCTCCATGTCGTCGATGACGACCAAATGGCCGCGGCGATCAACGCGGCCGCCGCCCTTGCCGTTCAACACAAGGCGGAGGTCGCCGGCTTGTTTACCAGCAGTCCGCCTCCTCCTCTCGAGAACTTTGACGAACGGCGCGGCGACAAGGCCAAGGCCACCTTCAAAGAGATCATGGAAACAAAGCGCCTTCGCTGGCGGTGGCACCACGAACACGGCGATGCCGCTCGCCAGGTTTCGCACTATGCCCGTTACGCCGATATGGTCATGGTCGGGCAACCGGCTCGGCCAAGCGATATGGCGAGCCATCCCGCCGAGAACGCGGTGATCGCATGCGGCCGGCCGGTGATCGTCTTACCGTACGCCGGTCGCTTCGAGACCATGGGCGACAACATCCTGTTGGCATGGAACGGTGCGCGCAGGCCACTCGGGCCGTTCATGATGCGCTGCCGATACTGAGGAAAGCCGACAAGGTCGTCGTCTACAGCATCGATCCTCCCTTTCTCCTCGATCATATTCCCGGCTCCTACCTTTGCGCGCACCTAAAGGACCACGGCGTCGCGGCCGAGCCTGAGAGCAGTGAGGCGCGCGATGTCGATGTCGGCGAC
The DNA here is from genome assembly GCA_965248765.1 of Alphaproteobacteria bacterium. Taxonomy (GTDB): domain Bacteria; phylum Pseudomonadota; class Alphaproteobacteria; order VGEJ01; family VGEJ01; genus CBDFKF01. The sequence goes on along the minus strand of CBDFKF010000004.1, from coordinate 398,661 downwards.
GCGCTCCTCAATGTGGCCGCGACGAGGGGATCGGATCTGTTGGTCATGGGGGCCTACGGACACTCGCGGCTGAGCGAGATGGTATTTGGCGGGGCCACTCGACATCTCCTGCAGCACATGACGTTGCCGGTCTTGAGTTGAATTCGCCGACCTGCACTCGCCGTTGAGTACATGGCGATAAGTCTGGAATTAGGGTCCAGGCGGGCGCGAATTTTCATGTCGCATGGATGATGCGGCCATCAGCAGGGAGGCAGGTAACTGCATGACGCCACCGGATAGTCAGTTTGCCTCCTCGCATGTTGAGGGGGCAATCAGGCAACGAGACATAACCGGGGTCTCGGATACCCGGTAAGCCCCAACAGATCTGTTGGGAGGATGCGCCAAACAGCACAGAACCCCGCCCGGGCTCATCCGCGGTGGGGTTCGCATATGGGCCTCTCACCGCGGATCGGGGCGTGATCCAGCAAAGGATGATGCGATGACCGATCATGTCTATGGCGTCACCGAAGTCGCCGGAACGTCCAGCAAAAGCATGGAGGACGTGATCACCAATGCGATCAGCCCGCAGTAGGACCGACAACGTAGCCAAAACGGCCGGCGCGTGAAGCGGGTTGCGGGCGAAAGATCCGGGTCGCCGCCGAGGAGGAAGAGCGGGCGTTCTATCGCGAGCGCGCCTCGCGCGAGTGGCTCGAGGCGCTGGCCCCCGCTCGGCACCGACTGGAACAAGCCGTTTCTGGAAACGACACCCTGGCTCATCGCCGTCTTTGGCGCCCGTCACGGTAGGCTGCCCGACGGTCGCCGGCTGAAGCACTACTATGTGCCGGAAAGCGTGTGTCTAGCCGCGGGTTTCCTGCTGTGCGCGCTCCACAACGCGGGGCTCGCGAGCCTCACGCACACGCCGAGCCCGATGAATTTCCTCAATGAGATACTCGGGCGGCCGCGGACCGAGAAACCGTATCTGTTGATCGTCGTGGGGCATCCTGACGACGGTTGCCGGGTCCCGGCCATCACGCACAAGCGGCTTGAAGAGGTAACGAGCTGGTTCTAGCGCCGTAGAAGCGCCGCGTGGCGGCCGGAGCGTTGCGGCAAAGTCTTCGCCGCGTCGGTCCTGAACCGAGTTCTAGAAGAGCCTCTCTACCGCGATCCGTACTGCGTACACCAGCAGAGCGAGCCAGGTGACGGTGAAGATTAATGTCCGCGCTGAGAAATGCTTGAAGCCACTGATGGTCACAATGGCATGGAGGATGCGGGCCCAGAAAAAGACCGCCGCGGCGTCGCTTGTTAACGGCGGAGGAATAATGCAGCACGCGGAGCGGCTGGGCGGTCCGGTCGCGGCGGCGCAAAATTGCGCCACCTATAGCCCCTTGTCGGTTGTGGTGAGGGGCATGAGATGTACGGCGTGGAGCTCTATGCGGCGGTTCGTCTGGCGGTTGTCGACGAGGGTCTGAGCCATCACGATGCGGGCCGTCGGTTCGGCATCGACCGCCGGACGGTGAAGAAGATGCTGAGCTATTCGGCGCCGCCGGGCTACCGGCGGACCAAGCCGGTCCGGCGGCCCAAGCTGGATGGGTTCACCGGCATCGTCGACGCGATCCTGGAGGCGGACACGGATCCGGACGTGCCGCGCAAGCAGCGCCACACGGCGCACCGGATCTTCGAGCGGCTGCGGGACGAGCACGGGTTCGCCGGCGGCTATACCATGCAGACCGTGTGGAAACTCTGGGTGGCGGGGATGGAGGTTTAGGTAACCATGATTTGCGGCGATCCCACGTAATCTGGCGGTTTGGCGCCGGTAGCCCTGTGGAAGGGGCTCCAGGCCTCCGTGGATCGATGTGCGGCGCTCGATTTTGGCCTGATTCCCGTCTCATGCCCTCGCGGCGGCGATCAAGGCGGGAACACCTACCAGCGAGATCGCGCGGCGGATGTTGTAAGCCAGCGCCGTGATGCTGAACTCGCCGCGCACGTTCTCCAGCCGCCGGGTCAGGAAGGCACCCTGGCCCATCCATTGTTTGATTGAGCCGAAGGGATGCTCGACGCTTTCACGGCGCGCATCGAGCAGCTCCGGGCGGGCCGCCAATCGTTCTGCCATGCGCTCCAGGATCGCTTCGTCGACATAGCGCAGGACCCGACGGAAGGCGCTTTTCGTACACTTCGACTTGAGTTGGCACTCCTTGCACGCGGCGCGATTGGCGTAACTGGCGAAGAAGAGATCGCGGCGCTTGCGCTTGCTGTGTAGCGCCAGGCGTTGGCCGTCGGGGCAGATGTAAATGTCCTCGCCGCCGTCATAGCGGAAGCGTTCCTTGGGAAAGAGCCCCTGGCTCACCGTGGATCCGCGCTGGGGCTTGGGCACATGCGGCACGACGCCGGCATTCTCGCAGGCCTCGATATCCTCGATCTTGAAGTAGCCCGCGTCGGCGACCGCGTCGATCCGATCGACGGCCAGGTTCCGACGGGCCACCACCGCCGTCTCGGCCAATAGACCGAGATCGCTGACCTTGTTATGGACCTGCTGCTCGGCGATCAGTTTGTGCTTGGCGTCCACGGCGATCTGAATGTTGTAGCCGACACCGACCCGGGTCTCGGCGTACATCGCCCGGCTGTCCGGATCCGTCAAAGAGAGCTGGTCCTCGCCACTCGCAGCCAGCGCGTCTCGATGTTCCTCAAACCGCTCACGCCGCCCTTGGATCGCAGCGATCTTCTCCTGGATATGCTCCACCTCGCCGCCGCCGGTGCCGCCCTCGTCTTGCTCGTCGGCCTCGTCGAGCCGGTCGAGATAACGCGACAACCTCTCGTCGCTCTCGGCCAACGCCTTCGCCAGCTTCGCTTTGGTGAAGTTCCGCTTCCGGCTGTTCACTGCCTTGATCCGTGTACCGTCAACCGCCACCAGCTCGCGTCCGAACAGCTCCAGTTCGCGGCATAGCCTCACGAACTCCCGAAACACCTGTCGGAAGGCCGCCCGATTGATCCGCCGGAAATCGGCGATCGTCTTGAAGTCTGGCGACAAACGCCGCAACAGCCAGATCACTTCGAGATTACGCTTGCTCTCTGCCTCCAGCCGGCGGCTCGAACGTACCCGATTGAGATAGCCGTATATGTAGAGCTTCAGCAGGTCCGCCGGATCGTAGCCGGGACGACCTATCGCCTTCGCCGCGGCGCGCTCGAAACCAGCGGCCGCTAGGTCCAAACCATCCACGAAGGCATCGATGAAACGGACCGGGTTATCCCGGCCCACGTAATCGTCCACTGCTTCCGGCAGAAGCAGAACCTGAGAGCGGTCAACGCCAGGAATGTGTCTCATGGCGGACCCTAACATCGCCATGAGACGGACGGAATCCCCCGCCACCCAGAGTTTCCACACGGTCTGCATGGTGAAGGACTATGTGCGTTCCCGGCGGCAGTCGACGCGCGAGGCTTTCGTTCCACTGCATCACCCGCCGGGCCACGCCCAGGTCGACTTCGGCGAGGCGGTGGTGGAGCTGCCGGGCCGGCGCGAGAAGGTTGCCTTCTTCTGCCTGATCCTGCCCCATTCCAATGTCTGGTTCGTGAAGGCCTCCCCCCGGGAGACGACGGAGGCATTCCTGGACGGCCATGTCAGCGCCTTCGCCTTCCTCGGCGGGGTTCCGCGCTCGATCCTCTACGACAACACGACCCTGGCGGTGGCGCGGATCCTGGGCGACGGCACGCGCCTCAGGACGCAGGCGTTCTCACATCTTCAGTCGCACTATCTGTTCCGCGACCGCTTCGGCCGGCCCGGCCGCGCGCGATGATGGTGGCCGTGTTCCTCGAGGAGGTAACGGCGGCGAACGCGCCGCTCTTAATCATCCCGCGTTCGCACCGCGGCGGCCTCATCCATGACGCCGAGGACAACGAAGATATCGACGGCTATACGCTGTTTCACATCCCGCCCGAGACGCTTGCCCGGCTCGTCGCCGAGGGCGGCATCGTGGCGCAGACGGGCCCGGCTGGCTCGGTGCTGATCTGCCATTGCAACATCGTGCACGGCTCGAGCACCAACATCACGCCGTTGCCGCGCACGATCTTTTATTTGAACTATGCCGCCGCGGATAATCCGCCGACGAACTTCCGCCGCGCCGAGCATCACTGCACGCGCGACTGGTCAGCCATCGTGCCGCTTGCCGACCATTGTCTGGAGGAGTTCGCCCGCGTCCCAGCCCACGCCGCCGGGTGAACGCGGCTGTGTCTGCGGCTTACCCGTTCCAGGGTGGTGGGGCGATGCCTTCGATGTCGGTCTTCACATCGATGATGGCGGGCTTGCCGGCGCTCAGCGCCTGTTCGAGGGCGCCGCTGAGCTCGCTCGGTTTGTTGACCGTTACCCCGAACAAGCCCATCGATTTAGCGACCGCGGCCCAATCGCCATCGGTCAGCACCCACAGGTAGTCCGAGCCGGCGGTCCGCCCGCCGTAGATCACTTCGTTGAGCTCCTGCTCCTGGTTGAGCGAGGCGTTGTTGTTGACGACGGTGACTGTGTTGATGCCGCGCAGGAGCGCCGTGTCGAGCTCGGCGAGGTGGTACCACATGCCAGCATCGCCGGTGAAACAGATCACCGGCCGATCGGGCGCGGCGCACTTGGCGCCGATCGCCGCCGGCAAACCCCAGCCCAGCGAGCCGCCGCAGCGGATATAGCGCTGGTCAGGGGAGGTAAGGTCCATCATCGCCCCGGTCCAGACGCCGGCGTGGCCGGTATCCGAGACCAGGACGGCATCGCTCGGCAGCAGCGCGGTCAGCTCTTTGCATAGCCGTTCCGGGCGCATCGGCAGGGTCTCGGCGTCGACTACGGGCGCCACTTCGGCGCGCCATTCACTGACGAACTGCTGGACACGCCCGACCCAGGCGGTGCGCTCGGCGCTCGGCTCGGCTGGCACCGTGCCATCGGCGTGGTCGATCATCTTGTGCAGCGTGGCGCGCGCATCGCCCTGCATGCCGATGCTGATGGGGAACGAGCGGCCAAGCTCCGCCGGGTTGATGTCGACCTGGACGACACGGGTGCCGGGCCGGGGGATGCGCCATTCGTTGGTGACCTGGCCGCCGGTGTGACTGCCGATGAAGAACACGCAGTCGGCCTCGGCGAGGGTGCGGTTCGCGCAGGTCCGCGAGTACAGCCCCGAGGGGCCGACCGCGAGCGGGTGATCAAACGGGAAGGTCTCCTTGGCATTCAGCGCAGTGATGACCGGCGTGTGCAGCCGTTCGGCGAGCGCGATCAGCTCGGCGCCAGCGCCCGAGGCGGTGACACCGCCACCGGCGACGATCACCGGCCGCTCGGCCTCCGTGAGCGTGGCGAGCGCCGCCCCGATGCTGGCGAGATCCGGCTCGGGTCGGAAGGGGGGGACTTGTTTGAACGGCTCCTCGACCACGACGTCGACGTCGGCGGTGGCCGTCATGATCTGGTTGCCCCAGATCCCCCACAGATCGAGGTGGGTGGGCCCCGGCGTTCCGGAGGTCGCCTCGCGGATGGCCTGGCGCAGGAAGAGTGGAAACTCCTCCATCGAGGTGACCTCGGCATTGAATTTGGTCACCGCCGCGAAGGGAGCGATGTGATCGACCTCTTGGTAAGCGTTGCGATACTGGTGGCTCTGGCGCAGACGCCCGGTGAGCGCGAGCATCGGCGAGCAGGCGAGGTAGGCATCCTGTAAGCCCGCGGCGAGGTTGGATGAGCCCACCGACTGCGCCCCGCACACCCCGATCCGGTGGCTGATGCGGGCGTAGCCGTCGGCCATGTAGGCAGCGCCCTTCTCGGTGTGGGCCATGACCGGGACGATGCCCAAGCGATCGAAATGCGGCATCGAGTCGGCCATGCTGACCGCCATGAAGAAGAAGTGGGTAACGCCGTAGCCGTGCAGCGTCTCGGCGAGGAAGGTGGCACCGTCCATCTTGGGCATGGCGGACTAATCCTCGTGTTTAGAGTATTGGCGGGACCTCAGGCGCGTCGCTTGCCGCGCCGCCTGGCCGCGTCGGTCTTGAGCGTTGGGCGGTGGCGCGACCACCGGGTCGCCGCCTCGAAGGCGGCGGCAGCGCGCATGACCCGCGTGTCGTCGTAGGTGCGCGCGATGATCTGCATACCGGTCGGCACGCCGTTGGCACCAAAGCCGGTCGGCACGCTGGCCGCCGGGCACTGGCTCATCATGTTGAACGGATAGGTGAGCAGCCAGCCGAAGTGGGGCTCCACCTTCTTGCCGTTGATCGAGAAGGCGGGGTCCATGTTGGTGTGGTCCGCCTTGACCGCCGGCACCGCCAGGGTCGGGCAGATCATGACGTCGTACTTCTGCAGGATCGGCCCGAGCTTTTCGTACATCCAGCCGCGGGTGTTGGAGACCCGGGCATACTCGACGGCGCTGACCCGGGCGCCACGCTCCGCCAAGTCCACGACCTTGGGGTCCATCTCGAAGCGCCACTCAGGCAGGTAGTCGAGAACCGCAGCGGCCTGGCCGACCTCGAACAGGCGCATGAACTGGTTGAGGACGCCGGTGGTCCAGCCGAGGCCGACCTCCTCGACCTCGCAGCCGAGCTCGCGGAACACCTTTACGGCCTTGCGGTTGTTTTTCTCGACCTCCTTGTCGATCTCGAAATAGCCGAGGTTCGGCGAATAAGCGATCTTCCAACCGGCGATGTCGGGGTAGGTGTGCGGCAGGCGGACGCGTCCGCGCAACGAGGTGATGTCGGAGAGGTGGGGGCCGGAGACGACGTTCTGCAACAGCGCCGTGTCGGCCACCGTGCGGGTGAGGACGCCGATCTGGACGAGGAACGCCTGGGGCGTGGTCGTGTCCAGCGGGTTGCGCCCATAGGGCGGTTTGTAGCCGAAGATGCCGTTGACGGAGGCCGGGATGCGGATCGAGCCGCCGCCGTCGCCGCCATCGCCGATGGTCGTCATGCCCGCGGCGACCGCAGCGCCGCTGCCGCCCGAAGAGCCGCCGGGCGTGTAGTCGGGGTTCCAGGGATTGCGGCTCACGCCCCACAGCGGACTATGGGTGGTGCCGGCGTGGCCGTACTCGGGCGTTGTCGTGCGGATATGCAGGATGGCGCCCGCACGCAGGATGCGGTCGGTGACCGGATAGGTGTGGTCGGGGCGCGCGTGCTCGTGGATCCTGGAGCCGATGGTGGTGATCTCGCCCTTGAGCGCGTGGAAGTCCTTGCTCGCGAACGGCAGCCCTTCGAGCGCGCGCACCCTCCCGTTCTTCTTCATGTAGCGCGCCTCGGCCGCCTTGGCCTGGGCCAGCGCTCGCTCGAAGTAGCTGTAGGTGATGATGTTGAGCTTGGGGTTGAGTGCCTCGCAGCGGGCGATGACCGCCCGCATCAGCTCAACTGGCGAAAGCTTGCGCGCCTTGAAGGCAGCGAGCGCATCGATCGCGCTCATATAGCAGAGATCGAGATCCTTGGTGGCCATCGGGCGTTTCCTCACCGTTGTTTTTTGATCGTTAGAAACCCTCACCCTAACCCTCTCCCGTGTGAGCGGGAGAGGGCGGGACCCGCGAGCAAGGGGAGCGGCAGGGTGAGGGCCTGGTCATGGTCGCCCGCTGGCTCAGGTCGCGAACGGCGTTTCGTCGAGAAAGCGGCGGACGACGTTGTCGATCATGCGTGAGACGTTGTTCTTGTAGTCGTCGGGCGAGAGCGAGCCGGCAAAGGCAATCGAGCCGGTCGAGAACACCGCACCGCCGTTCAGCGTCTCATAGAACACGATGTCGGCGCGGACGAGCGGGTTGGTGGTGCCGCTGACGTTGATCGCGGTGGTGTGCAGGTCCTCTATCACCGCAAGGTAGGTGTCGGTGTGGCGACCCATCGTGGTTGCCAGCACCAGCGCATGGGGCGGCGTGCCGAGGCGGCGATCGGCGCGGTCAATCTCAAAGCCGGCGGCGGCTCCGCCGACGAGGCCGGTATCGCCGATCAGCTCATCGTCACCGATTCCCTCGAAGATAAAGGCGGCACGAGGATCGTGGCTGTCGGGCAATCGCTTGTACGCCGCTGAATAGTCGAAGCCCTGGGAGGTGAAGCCGACGCCGGCCACGGTTTGCGGCGGGCGGCCCTGACGGAGCCACAGGCCACCGTACTCGCCGGTGAAGCTGTGATAGTACTCGCCGGGCTCGGCAATCCAGGTGCGGATGCCGCCCTCGGCCCGGCGTACCTCGATCGCGCCCGGCAGCTCCTGGTGGTAGGCGATGCGCCAGTAGAAGCCGTTCGCGCCCATATGGATGAAGCGGCCGCCACGGTCGGTGAAGCCCTGGAGCGTGTCCAGCATCTCCTTCGAGTGGTATTCGGGGTGGGTGCCCGTCATGACGAGCTGGTAGTTGGCGAGGAGGTCCAAGCCCTCGTAATGGAGGTCTTCGTCGGTGATGACGTCGTAGTCGTGCCCCATCGCCTCAAGCCAGTCGATGATGTGGGTATCGGCGTTGTACTGATGGAGGCTCGAGCCCATCAGGCCGGCGTAGAACTGATACTTGGGCCGCATGTTGATGATGGGGCGACGCCGCGACGAGTAGCACACGCCACTGCCATCGGCGTGATAGTCGTAGAGCGAGTAGCCGAATTCACGGTGCTCATTCATGTAGAGATCGTGCGGGGTGAGTACGGTCAGGCGACCGAGGGCGCCGGCTCCCGGCTCCGGCGTCAGCATCATGTGCTCGTTGGCGTAGGCCATGTAGCTCGCCGTCGGCGCGAGGAACGCGAGCTTGGCGCCCGAGGTGCCGCGCGGTGGCACCACGAAGAAGGGAATGTGGTCCTCGTGCTCGCCGCAGGTGAGGCGCGCGGCGTAATAACCGCTGCGCCAACCGTCTGGGATAGCGAACTCGAAGTCGACCTCCCACTCGGCGTCGTAGATGTCGTCGTGGTGGAAGTGGATGGCGCCGTACTGCTCGGGGACATGGCGCCAGTTCATCTCGGCACCGGTCCAGTTGTATCCCTTCATGGCGCGCGCTGGCAGGTTGCGCGTCCGTCCGTGCAACCGACTGGCGGAAACATCGACCACTTGCGTCGTTTCGATCTCGCGCGAGAAGTCCCAGGCCGCGACGACGTCGGCGACAAAGGGGGCGACCGCCGAGGCAAGACCGGTGGCCGTCGGCGTACGTGGTTGCGCTGTTGCCAGCGCCTCCACCTCGAGGGGCGACAGTGGGCGCCGGGCGAGCCGGGCTGAGTCGATCTTGCCGTCGTAGTGCCCGCCGAGGATGAGCCGCCCGCCTTCCTCGCGTTCGAACCACGCGCCCATGGTGAGCGGCGCCCCGTTGTCGAGACGCGGCGCCACCTCGACCTTGCGCTCGACAGCGGCGGCCGCATCGGTGAGCGGGTAGCGCGCGACCGGCTCTTGCGACAGGGTGACGGTGCCGCTCGCGGCATCGTAGGCGACGACCGCGCGGTACCACTCGCGCTCGATGAGCGGTTTTGTGGTCGAGACGGTGGCCGTCTTACCGGTGCCATCGGCAAGCCGCAGTGCCAATGCACCGTCGCCATCAATGATCAGGGCGAAACCGCCGTTCTCGGACGACCACTTGGCGATCAGGCCCTGCTCGCCACGTTCGGGCATGGTCGGCCAGATCATCGCCTGGACGTGGAAGCTCGTGAGCCCAGCGAGGCGGGGGTGATCGGGCACCACGACACACGAGCCTGCGCGCGCCTCTTGCAGACGGCCGGGATAGCTGCGGCTTACGCCCGAGTTGACGACGTCTTCCTTGTAGCCGGGGCCCTCAGGGTTGAGATCGCCGTGGATGATCCGAACGATATCGGCACGGTAGTCCTCGGCGAGATCGTTCGAGACCATGAAGCGGATCGTCTCGCCGGGTCGCACGCTGAAACGATCCGCATAGCCCACGATCTTCAGCATCTCTTCCCCCTGTCAGCAATTTGCGGCGCGCCGGCGGTCGGCGATCGCACGTTGTTATTTGAGACTTTGACCGGTCAGCGCCTTCCAGCTGCGGCGGTAGACCTCCCATTCGGCCGCCTCGATCGAGGTGAACACGGGCTCGTCCTCAATCTCTACCGGATCGCCTAGCTTGGGTCCCATGCGCGCGAGCTGCCACTCGGCGTGCGGCTTGCGGCAGAATAGGAGGTAGCCGGGGGAGCGGGGATCGATCCGCATCTTGAGGAGCACCCGCTGGAGTTCAGCCGAGTGAAAGCCGATCGGCTTCGCCCGAAACTCCTCGGCGAGGCGCCCATCGGGATCGGAGATCTCGTAGGGGTCCTGCCAATCCTTGGCGACGTCGTAGACCATTCGTGCTTTCCCCCCTGGTGTGCCAGCCGATTGGAGCAAAGATGACAGGCTTTGCGGGGGAAGGCGAGAACCCGCCGTTCTCAGTGCGCCCAGGTTGACTCGGTCTACCCACCGTCGCACCATCGTTGCCATCAAATTGCGTTGCCACGAATGCGGTGCCACTGGGAGGGAAGAGGCATGGCCACGTCACACAAAACGAAGATTTCCCGCCGGCGCTTCGTAAAGCGCGCCGCGGGCGCAACCGCCGCGATCACCGCGGCGCCGATGATTGCCAAGGGGCTCACGCGCCAAGCCAAGGCCGACTACAAGCCTGGCACGATCAGGCTCTTGGGCGGCGCCTCAACGCTGATTCCGGGCGATTGGACGCAGTTCGAGAAGGACACCGGGCTGAAGATGGAGTTCAGCCTCTTGAAGGATGATCCGGGCGTGTTCTTCAACGACGTCATGGTCAACGACGCCGGCTCGCGCTACGACATCATCTCGATGCTGGCGGGCGTACAGGGCCCACTGGTCGAGGGCGACTGGATCATCCCGATCGACCAGAGCCGCATTCCCAACTGGGGTGGCGTCCAAGCGGGCGTCAAAAGCAACCCGCAGCTGTCGGGCATGTCGACCGATGTGCTGTGGGGCGTGCCGATGTACATGAATGCCGATACGTTCGGCTACTTCCCGGAAAAGCTCGGCCTGCCCCGGCCGCCCGAGGAAGTCTCGTGGAATCTGGTGTTCGACAACGAGCAGACGCTCGGCCAATCGGCCGTCGGCGACAACTTCTACACGCTGACGTTCGCAGCGGCCTACATGAAGTACCACAACCTTGCCACCATTGATAAACCCGAGAACATGACCGCGGCCGAGGTGGCGTCGGTCGCCGACTGGATGATCGAGCGCAAGAAGGCGGGCCAGTTCCGTACGTACTGGTCGACGTTCGACGACCAGATCTCCAACTTCGTCAATGGCGAGACGTTGGCGCAAGTGTGCTGGGAGCCGGCGGTCAAGGAATCGCGCAAGCAGGGCGCAGACATCGAGTACGCCTGGACGCCTGAGTTCTACATCAAGTGGATGGCTGCCGGATTCATCCCCAGTCAAGCGGAGGACCGCGGCAACCTTGATGAGATCTATGCCGCCTTCGACTGGTTCTGCGGAGGCGCCTACGGGGCGTTGCTGGGGCCGTTGCGCGGGTATGCCACACCGCGACCCGACCTCGCCCTCGACTGGGCCAAGGAACGCGACTACGCCGCCGAGGACATCAAGGCGATCTCGGACAACTTGGACAAGCTCAAGTTCAAGTATTCCAACCCCTCGTTCTGGTTCCTCGCGGTGCCCGATACGCTCGCCGAGCACGAGCGCGAGATGGCTCGCTTCATGAACACCTGACCGGAGGGGACGGCCGGGCGCTTGCCCGGTCGTCCCTGGCGGGTGGGCTCACTTTCCATGCATCCCCTACCGCGTCTACGCCGGCTGACTGCGGGCGGCGGCTTTCTCGCGCCGTTCACGATCGTTTGGGTAATCGGCGTGCTGGTGCCGGTGCTGGGCATCGTTGTCTTCTCGTTTTTCCGCAGTCGCGGTGTCACCTTTATCTTCGAGCCGACGCTCGCGGCCTACGAGTCGACGTTCAGCCACGCCGGCTGGCACGTCTTGCTGCGGTCCGCACGCATCACCGTGACGGTCACGGTGATCGAGCTTGTCGTCGCCTATCCTTTTGCGTTGTGGCTCGCAAAATCGGCGCGCTCACCGCTGTTGAAGCTCGCGACGTTCACCGCGCTCACCGTCCCGTTTTTCCTGAGCCCGGCGTCGCGGACCATCGTGTGGCGCGTGATCCTTGGTAGAAACGGGCTGATCAACACCGTTTTGTTGGAGATCGGCATCATCGACGAGTCGCTCGACTGGCTGCTGTTCTCAGAGCAGGCGGTTCATTTTGGCTTTCTCGGCCCGTACTTCCCGAGCATGGTATGGCCGATCTTCCTGTCGATCACACTGATCGACGATGATCTGCTCGAAGCGAGCCGGGACTTGGGCGGGGGCAGCTTCCATACTTTTTGGTACGTCATCTTGCCGCTGTCGCTGCCCGGTATCGTTGCCGGTATGATCTTCACCTTCGTGCCGATGATGGGCGATACGGTCGTGCCGCAAACGGTTGGCGGCGGGGCGGTGCTGATGTTGAGCTCGGAGATCAACAGCCTGTTCTCGGTGCTGAACTACCCGGTCGCGGCGGCGGTATCGGCCTTCGCGCTGCTCTTCGTTGCCCTGTTCCAGCTCGCCCTGTGGCTTGTCCTCCGGCGGTCCGGCGGCATCGCGCATGTGTTCGAAAGCTTGCGGCGATGACAGCGCTCACGGCCACTGCGGTGCCCCGTCACACCCGCCGCGGCGGTCTCACGATCGACCGCGTGATGCGGATTGCGCGGCCGTTCGGGATCGCGATCGGCTACGTCTGGCTCTCGCTGATCTATATCCCGATCGTCTGGCTCGCAGTCATGTCCGTCAGCTCGCGGCCGTTGACCGGCGTGCCGTATCCGCTGAGCTTGGAATGGTACGATGCCCTGTTCTCCGGCGACCTGCGGTGGTGGAACCCGCTGGAGCGAAGCCTGGTTCTCGGGGTGGTCGTGTCGATCTTATGCATGATCGCAGCGACCATGGTCGGCCGCGCCCTGCCGCAGCTGCGCCGGCGCGGCGGTTTGCTCGCCGCCTACCTCGCGCCGCTGTTCGTGCCGGGGCTGGTGACCGGGGTCTCGATGTTCATGTTCTATCGCGCCTTCATCGGCGTGAAGCTCGGCAACTGGTCCCTGATCCTGGCCCATTTCGTGTGGGCCTTCCCGTTCGCGTTGCTGGCGATGCTGGTGGTCTCTTCGCGCTTCGATATTCGGATGAACGAGGCGGCATCGGACCTCGGGGCGACCGGCTGGCAACGCTTCTGGCAGATCGAGGTGCCGCTCTTGCGGCCGGGCATCATCGCCTCAGGCTTCTTCGGCTTCTTGTTGTCGTTCAACGAGCTGCCACTCAGCATCTACATGCGCGCCGGTCAGATGACGCTGCCGCTCCACCTGTGGGCGGAGAGCACGGCGCATCAGAGCTCGATACCACTGATCTACGGTATGAGCACGCTGGTCACGTTCGTGAGCATCGTCATCGTCGTGCTGGCGCTGCGACTTCTGTTCTTCCGCGACGCTCAGCAGTAAGCCAGCATCCGGCTCAATGGCCGGAGGCGAAGCCGCCGTCGGCCACGAGCGTCGCGCCAGTGGTGTAGCCGGCGCCGTCCCACGCCAGCGCGAGAACCGCCGCCGCTCCTTCTTCGAGCGTGCCAGCGCGGCCCAACGGGACCGCTTCTGTCCAGCCCGGGCAGACGGTGTTGGCGCGAATCTCATCCCGTCCATACGCAAGCGCGAGCACCCGGCTCATTTGCACGATACCCCCTTGGGTCGCGCCATAGACGGTGCTGCCATCGGGGCCGGCGGCGAGCCCCAAGGTCGAGGCGATATTGATGATGCAGCCCCGGCATTCGCGTAGCGCCGGGGTGGCGAACTTCGCGCAGAAAAAGGTCGCTTTAAGATTGACCGCGAGCATCGCTTCCCAGAAGTCTTCGGTGACGGCGTCGATGGGCTTGTCGTCACGACGCTGGGCGCCGTTGACGAGCACGTCGAGCCCGCCGAGCGCGGCCACCGCGCCATCGACGACGCGCTCGCATTCCACGACCTGTGAGAGATCGCCCTCGGCGGGGATCAACCGTCCGCTATCTCCTAGTTCATTTATCGTCCGTTCGACGGCTGGCGCCGTGCGGCCGCCCACAGCGACCGTTGCGCCGAGCGCGGCGAAACCCTCGACCGCGGCCCGGCCAACACTCTTCGTGCCGCCGGTGACCAGGATCCGCTTGCCCTTGAAGTCCATCCGCATAGTCGTCACCTCCTCGCCGCTCGCCGCTCGCCGCTTTAGTTTCGCCCGCCCATACTCGCGGCGGCGGCGTTGCCGCCGTCGACCGACAGGATCGAGCCGGTGCAATAGCTCGCGCGGTCCCACGCGAAATAGAGGATGGTGGCGACGCATTCCTCGACCGCCCCGATGCGCTTCATCGGTGTCCCCGACGCGACGAAGCGGTCAATCTGGCCGCCGGTCTGCTCGTTTTCGAGCTGGCACAGCGGCGTGTTGATGTAGCCCGGGCAGACACAGTTGACGCGCACACCGTCGAGCGCGAGCTCGACCGACATCGCGCGTGTCATCTGGACCAGGCCGCCCTTGGTGATTGCGTAGACGGTACTGTCGGTGGGCCCTGCGCACAGCCCGGCGATGGAGGCGATGTTGATGATGTTGCCCTTCGATTCACGGAGCGCCGGCAGGGCGGCTTGGGCACAGAAGAAGGCGGACCGTAGATTGACCCGAACCACTTCGTCCCAATGGTCTTCGGTCACCTCCTCGGGGTAGGCGAGGGGACAGATTCCGGTGTTGTTGACGAGACAGTCGAGCCCGCCGAAGGCCTCGACCGCCCGCCGCACGACGTCCTGGCACACCGCAACGCTGCTGAGATCGCCGGGTGCGGCTGCGAGGGCCGGCCCTCCGCCTAGGGTGTCGATCGCTCGGTTTACCCCTTCGGCGGAACGCCCGTTGATGGCGACTCGCGCACCGCCCTCGCGGAATGCCTCAGCGGCGCCATAGCCGATACCCATCGTGCTGCCGGTGATTAAGACGCGCTTGCTGGTGAAGTCCATGAGGCTCATCGCCAACTCCCTTGGCTTCTCGCAAATGGCGGTTGCGTATCCATACTAGCGCAGGCCGGACCGCCGCTTCCCGGCACTTGTCCCGCGGAATCGCCTTGTACCCGGTTGAACGCAACCGCAGAATGACGCTGGGCGAGCACGAGGGAGCGGAGACGACACCATGAACGACGGGACCGAGGCGTCCTCGAACAAGATCGATCCGGTGTTGATGACGGTTCTATCGAGCCGGTTCGAGGCCATCATCCGCGAGATGTCCAACACCGTGATGAAGGCAAGTCGGTCGGCGGTTATCAAGAACGCCCGCGACATGTCGTGCGGGGTTCTGACCTATGACCACCGGTTGATCAGTGTCGAGGAGGCGATGCCGATTCACGTCTCCGCGCTCGAGCTCACGACTGGGCCCAATACCGAGCTGTTCGACGACGTCAAGGAAGGCGATGCCTTCTTCAACAACAGCCCCTACCACGGAGTTACGCACCACGCCGACATGACACTGTCGGTGCCGGTGTTCTATGACGGCGAGCCGTTGTTCTGGACCCTATCGCGCTCGCACCACGCCGATGTGGGCGCACCCGAACCCACGACCTATCTGCCCTACGCCGCGGAGCTCTACCAGGAGGGCGTGCATTTCCCTTGCGTCCGTATTCAGGAGAACTTCGAAGACAAGGCCGACATCGTGCGCATCGGCCTGCACAAGATTCGCGTGAGCAAGATCTGGTACGGCGACTACCGTGCACAGGTCGGTGCCTGCCGCACGGGCGAGCGCCGCCTCCATGAGCTGATCAACCGCTATGGAGTCGAGACCATCAAGGCCTTCGTCGAGGAATGGATGGACTATGGCCGGCGCCGCGCCATCGCCGCCATCAAGGAGCTGCCGGCCGGCACGTGGAGCTACAGTGCGACCCACGATCCGGTGCCGGGTGTCGCGGACGAGGGCGTGCCGATCAAGGCAACGGTCACCGTCGATCCCGACGAGGGCATGATCACCGTCGATGTGCGCGACAACCCCGACTGCGTGCCCGGCGGCATCAACTTGTCGGAGGCCTGTGCGACCGGCTCGTGTCGAATCGGGGTGTTCTACAACCTCGATCCAACCATCCCCCACAATGCCGGCAGCGCGAGCCGCGTGAAGACCCTGTTGCGCGACGGCTGTGTTGTGGGGCGGCCGACCTACCCGGCCGGGACTTCGGTCGCCACCACCAACGTCAATGACCGGCTGATCAATGCCATTCAATGCTGCTTTGCTCAAATGGGCGAGCCCTTTGGCCTGGCCGAGGGCGGAGGAGACTTTTGCGCCGGTATGGCCGTGTTCTCGGGCGTTGATGAGCGTCCGGCTGAGGACGTGCCCTACATCAATCAACTCATCGCCGGGCTCTCAGGCGGCCCGGGCCTCCACGGCCATGACGGCTGGCTTACCTACGAGGCGCCCGACGGCGGCGGTGTTTGCTGTCTCGATTCGATCGAGATCGACGAGGGAATGTACCCGATCATCTTCGGGTCGCGGTACGTCTCAGAGGACACTATGGGCGGCGGTAAGTGGAACGGCGCGCCGGCCATCATGGGCAGCTTTGGCACGTTGTCGGGTGATATGACGGTGGCCTATTGCAGCGACGGCGACGTTAACGCACCTAAGGGCGTGCTCGGTGGCACCAGCGCGGCGCCCGCGGGCAATTGGAAGCGCCACGCCAATGGCGAGCTCGAGAAGCTCCCGTCGTTTCACCAGGATAGTATCCGGCCCGGCGAGGCTATTGTTTTT
Source organism: Alphaproteobacteria bacterium (assembly GCA_965248765.1). Taxonomy (GTDB): domain Bacteria; phylum Pseudomonadota; class Alphaproteobacteria; order VGEJ01; family VGEJ01; genus CBDFKF01. The sequence continues at coordinate 381,992 of CBDFKF010000004.1, read as the reverse complement.
CGCATGAACGCAGGCGGGGGCTATGGCGATCCCACACTGCGCGATCCGGCGCAGGTCGCCAAGGACGTCAACCGGCGCTGGCTGAGCAAGGGGCGGGCCGAGGAGATCTACAAAGTCGCGCTCAAGCTTGCGGTCAACGGCGTCGATCACGAGGTCGATGAGCCGCGCACGGCCGAACTAAGGGGAGTGGGCTGATGTCGGAGGAAGCGGTGACAGATCGGATCGTAAGCTTCGTGCGCATGAGCGACTCGACGCCGGAGGACTATGAACTCGTCAATGAGACCGTCGCCACGTACGACGAGGGCTTCTCGAGCCGCGTACTGGAATTGTTCTCGCGGCTGCGCGGGGTCAATTTCGCGCACCCCGTTGATATGCACGAACATGGCTTGCAGACCGCGAGCCGTGCGTTGCGCGACGGTGCCGACGAGGAGATGACGGTCGTCGCTCTGCTGCACGATGTCGGCGAGGTCCTATGCCCGGAGAATCACGCCGCGATGACCGCGGAGTGGCTGAGGCCCTATGTCTCAGAGGACAATTATTGGCTGGTGAGGCATCACGGCCTGTTCCAGGGCTACTACTACCTCCATCACTTCGGCAAAGATCGCAACGCTCGCGATCGGCATCGCGACCATCCGATGTATCAGACAACCGTCGATTTCTGCGAACGCTGGGATCAACGCGCCTTCGATCCGAATTACGATTCGCTGCCGCTGTCGGAGTTCGAGCCGATGGTCCACCGTGTGCTCAGTGGAAAGCCGCGGAACTACATCTGATTCCCCCAGCCCCACCTCGCTTCGCCATAACTCCCCCTCCCCAACGAGGGAGGGGGTCGGGGGGAGGGGCCACCGATCAAGATGCGGGCATCGTATCGTTGTCGCTGGTTGCGAAGTCACCCCTACCCCAACCCTTGCCGAGGGGGAGGGAGTCAGCGGCGCTAGGGCCCGGCGCGTAGCGCCGCGGTGCGCTCCTGATCGACCACGTAGTCGATGCCATTGGCAGCGAGCTTGACGGCCACGCCATAGATCTCCTCGGTGCGGTCTTGGCTGACCCAGCGACGGTTGACGTCGCGGGCGACGCGCGCCGGATCGCGGCGCTTCGGATCGCCGTAGCCGCCGCCCGCGCCGCTTCGGAAGTGCATGGCTTGGCCCGGCTCGCAGACCTCAATGTGGAATGCCGGTAGCTTTCCGATCTCGCCGTTAGCTGCGCGCTTGGCGTTCCTCGACGGTTGACCGCCGAGCCCGCCGAGCACCCCTCGCGACGGATTCACGTCGCCGTCGCTCGAGTAAATGATAGTTATCGGGCCACTCAGGGAGTGGTAGGAGCCTTCGGTCGCCGGCGCCCCGTTCCATTGCCCGCAGCCGATAGTATCGCGCGCGATATGCCTGGCTTCGACCAGGACCGGGAACATGGCCTCATCGACCTCGATGGAATCGAGAGCCAAGACGCCGCCACCGTTCGGGGCCTCATAGGTGAGCCAACCGTCATGGCCGTGACTGCCGGGACCGCCTGAGAGCGCTATCAGGATGTAGTTGACGTACTCGTAGCCAAGGCCCTTTCGGTCATCGACTCCCGAGATTGCGGCCATGCCACATGAGAACTCCACGCCGCCTTCGGCGAGGCCATAGGGCTCGCCCATTTGCGAGAAGCTGCACTGGACGGCGTTGATGAGTCGGTCGTTGATGCCCATGGTCGCGTTGGAGGTGCCGGTCGGGTAGATCGGGCGCCCGACCACGCAGCCGTCGGCCAAGCGCACCGCCACCCTGCTCGCGCTTCCCTCATTGTGCGGGATGGTCGGATCGAGGTTGTAGAACACGCCAATGCGGCACGATCCGGTCGCGCATGCCTCGGAGAGATTGATGCCGCCGGGCACGCAATCGGGGTTGTCGCGCAAGTCGACCGTGATCATACCGGCTTCGGGATCGACGGTGACCTCGGCCTTGATGGGGACGCCGTCCTCGGCGACTCCGGGAACCGGATCATGGCGCACCTCGTAGGTCCACGTGCCCGCGGGGAGCTCGCGGATCGCGGCCATCGCCCGGCGCCTGCCATAGTCGATCCATTCCTCGATGAACTCGCCGATCAACGCCCGGCCATACTTGGCGGCGAGTTCTTTGAGGCGCTTCTCGGCAGTGCGACAGGCGGCGACCTGGGCGCGATAGTCCCCGTAGAATATGTGAGGAACGCGGATGCCAGTTCGGCAGAGCCGGATCAAGTCCGCGTTGTCCTCGAAATTCTGCTGGAACCGCATGCAGGGAAAGTGAATTCCCTCCTCGTACACGGTGGCCGCGTTGGCATCGATGGAGGTCGGGATGTGGGAGCCGGTATCCGTGTGGTGCGAGCGCGCGAGCGCCCAAAACATAGCCTCGCCGTCGATGAACACCGGTACGCAGAGCGTCATGTCGGCGTGATGGGTGACGCCGTGATAGGGGCTGTTGTTGAAAAAGGCATCCCCTTCGTTGACGTCATCGCCGTAGATTTCGGTGATCGGCCGGGTCGTGAGCTCAAGCGCGCTGATGTGGATCGGCATCGACTCCTCGACACAGATCAACCGGTGGTCATAGGTGAGCAGTCCGCACGACATGTCGCGCGCATTCTTGATCGCGGCAGAGCGGCTCGCCTTCATGACGGTGTTGCACATCTCGCGGATGATGGCCTCGAGGCGGCTCGACAGCACCGACATCAAGACCGGATCGATTTGCGAGGCCGGCGCATGGGCAACCGCCGCGGCGTCCGATTTGGGCTCTGCTCTCGACGTCATCATGTCGGCCACCCCGCCTCTCCGGCATGCCCACAACCGCGTTCTTGGGTGCGGCATGCGTGAGTCCGATGGCTCCAGAGTACTGTGCGGTAGGGCCGAAATCCACGAGGAAGGGTGCTATTGCGCTCGATCGGGGGCCGCCGTACGGTGTCCGCGGTCGCGACAGCAGGGGGAGGAACGTGACCTACAGCGCTTGCATCGACATTGGCGGCACCTTCACCGACGGCGTGGTCTACGAGCACGGTGGGGGGCTCAACATATTCAAATCACCGTCGACGCCGGGTGAATTCGAGCGTGGCTTCATCAACGTGCTTGGCCTTGCAGCCGAGCACTACGGCCACGGGCTCGGAGCCTTCCTGGAGCAGGTCGACAGCATCGTGCACGGGAGCACGGTGGCGACAAATGCGCTGGTGGAGGGCAAAGCCGCGCACGCCGGACTCATCTGTAACGCGGGGCACCCGGACATCCTGACGTTGCGCGAGGCGCCGCGGAAGCGCGCCTTCAACTGGAAGATCGACTACCCGGAGCCGTTTGTCCCGCGCAATCGGACCTACGAGGTATCAGGGCGCTTCGATTCGCTCGGCAACGAGGTCACGCCCTTAAGCGAGCAGGACGTGCGCGATGCGGTCATGTACTTCAAGAAGTGTGAGGTCGAGGCCATCGCGGTCTGCTTTCTGTGGTCCATCGTCAACGGAGCGCATGAACGTCGCGTGCGCGAGATCATCGAGGCCGAGTGGCCGGAGATACCGATTACACTGAGCCATGAGCTCAACCCGATCCCACGCGAGTACCGGCGCACCATCTCGGCGGCGATCGACGCTTCTCTCCATCCGATCGTCAGCTCCTACGTCAACAAACTGAACGAGGTGCTGCGCGAGTCCGGCTTTAAGAACGAGCTGCTGATGGCCAACTGCGTGGGCGGCATGATGCCGCCCGAGGAGATGATCAAGCGGCCCATCTACAATGTAATGTCGGGTCCAACCCTGGCGCCGATCGCTGCCCAGAACCTGACGCCTGAGCCCGATGTCATCGTCATCGACATGGGCGGCACCACTTTCGATGTCTCCGCCATCCGCGACCGCCAACTGGTTATCACGCCCGAGGCCATGCTCGGCCAGGACATGTTGGGTATCCCGAAGGTCGACGTTCGCTCGATCGGCGCCGGCGGCGGCTCGATCGCGTGGGTCGACGTCGGTGGGCTGTTGCGGGTGGGGCCGCAAAGCGCCGGCGCGCTGCCGGGACCTGCGTGTTATGCCGCCGGCGGGTCCGAGCCAACCGTGACGGATGCGAACGTCGTGCTGGGTATCATCGATCCCGATTACTTCCTCGGCGGCCGCATGAAGCTCGACAAGGCCGCGGCCGAGGCGGCCGTTGGTCAGATCGCCGAGCGACTGGGGATAGGCCTGATCGAGGCGGCCTATGCCGTTCACACGACGAGCAACCACAACATGATGGTCGCGATCGAGGACATCACAGTCAACGAGGGCATCGATCCGCGCGACAGCTACCTCGTCGCCGGTGGCGGCGCCACCGCCTGTCACATCGGCGAGATGGCCAACGTACTTGGCATGAACCGTTTCATGATCCCGAGCTTCTCGGCTGGCTTGAGTGCTTTCGGCGGACTCATCTCGGATATCCGGTGGGAGGAAACCGCGACACTGCACACCGACGATCGCCACTTCGCCCGAGAAGAAGTCACTAACGTGCTGGCGGCGCTGCTGAAACGGGGCAGTGATTTTCTCGTCCGCGCCGGGGTCCCGGCGGAGAAGCGGCGCTACGAGTACTTCTTCCAAGGGCGCTACGAGTATCAGTCCTGGGAGATCGACGTGCCGTTCGCGGTCGACGGCGATGCCCTCAAGGACGGCGCTCTGGCGGGCTTGGTGGCCGATTTTCACCAGATGCACGAGCGCATCTACACGATCAAGGACGAGGACGACGTCGTCGAGTTTACGACGTGGAAAGTGCGCGCCATCGGCGACGTCGGAGGGGGCGCCCGGCGTGGCGCCGATCGGCCGGCGCAGTCGGGCGATCTTCCCCGCAAGGGCGAACGCCAAGCCTATGTGCACGACCGCGGCGGGCTGATAGCGCTGCCGGTGTACGACGGCAACAGCATCGGCGCGCAAGCCCACATCGAGGGCCCGGCGATCGTCGAGGAGGAGACGACGACGATCCTGTTACTGCCCAATCAGGTCGCCACCACCGATGCCCACGGCAATTATCTGGTCGAGTGCCAGTAGGCACAGCCCTCAGCTGCGGTCGAGCTTGGCGAACAGGAACCAGAAGAACCCGCCCATGATGGGCACGGTCACTGCGAACATCACCGAGGCGAGCGCGAAGGTCAGCGGCACCTGGGAGTGGTGGGCGGAAGCCTGAGCCCACTGGAAGAGCGGCATGGAGACGGTTCTGCCGTGCAAGAAAATCGAGCGCGGCAGCTCGTTGAACGACAGCAGAAAACCGAACAGACCGGCGCCAATGACGGCCGGGCGCATGATCGGAAACTCGATGTGCCAGAAACGGTGCCAGGCCGACGCGCCGAGGTCGGCCGCGGCTTCGAGCAAGCGGTGATCGAAACGCGATGCCAGCACCAGTACCAATAGCAGCGAGAACGGCAGCGCCCACACCAGATGGCCGAAAAAGATCGACCACTCGCCGAGCTTCAGCGTGAGATAGGAGCGGAAGAAGAAGAACAGCGCCGCGCCCATGGTTAGGCCGGGCACGAACATTGGCAGGGTCGCGAGCAGGAGGACGCCACCGCGTCGGCGCAGTCGGGGAATCGCGCGCCCAACCGCCGTGGCGACGACCATGCAACATAGAGCGACGACGATCGCTAGCACGATGCTGGTCTGGAGTGGCTCGATCCACCGTTCGTCGCCAATCATCAAATTGTACCAGCGCAGGGTGAGCGGGTCGGGAATGCCGGACAGCGGTCGGGCGCTGAACGACATCACGGCGAGCCAGACGATCGGGATGTACGTCAGCACCAGCGTCAAGAACCCGATCCACGCCGAGGCCTGGATCCACACCTGTGCGTGCTGCAGGTTTCGCGACCACCGGCGCACCCCGTGCGCGGTACCCCTGGTGAGCGCGGCGCCGAGGGCGCTGCCTGCTTGCCGCGCCGTCATCGCGCGAGCGCCCCAAAGACGCCCGCGAGCCCGCCACGGCGGTGCAGCAGCAGCACGAATGCGGCCAGCAGCGCGGCCAGCAACACGATGATGAACGTCGAGAGGGCGGCCGCGGTCGGGTACTTGAGCGCCGTCAACGCGCTTTCCACCGACCTGCCTAGCAGGTTGACGGTGAAGCCGCCCATGAGTTGCGGCACCGCATGCTCGGCCATCGTCGGCACGAGGGTGAAGACGATGCCGGCGAGAATGCCCGGCATCGACAACGGGACGATGACGTGAAACAGGGTCTGGAGCGGGCTTGCGCCGAGATCGCGGCTCGCTTCGATGTACTCGTCATCGATGAGCGAGAGGACGAGGAAGATAGGAAACACCATGGTCGGGAAGTAGGGGGCGATCATGCCGAAGTGGACGGAGAAATCGGAGAACAGCAGCCACTCGATTGGGGCGTCCACGAGGCCGAGGTCGACCAGTGTCGTATTCAATGGCCCCTGGGTGCCGAAGATGGGGCGCCATACGATCGTCCGCGACGAGACGTCCAGGAAGAACGGAATCGTCAGGAAGGTCAGCACGGCCGCCTTGGTGATCTTCGACTTGCAACCTTTGGCCAACCACAGCGAAAACGGAAACGCGATGAGAAGCTCGATCAGCGTAACGACAAAGGCGATACGCAAGGTCCGGATCGTCACTTCCCAACGCCCGGACTCGAACAACGTCGTCCAAGTATCGAGATTGAATGTCCAATCGACCTTGAACCCGCGCACCTGTAGGAAGCTGTACAGGACGAGCAGGAGGAGCGGCAGCACGACGAGGACCGACCACAACACCACGAATCCGGTCACCGGCCAGACCCATGGCGCGCCCCGCCACCGCGCGAACGCGGATTGCTCGCCTCGTTTCATTGCAAATGTGGCCCGGCGCCGCCTGCCCCGCGCCGGATCAGGCATGACCCGGCGCGCAAGCAGACAGGCGCAAGCAGGCTGAATCGCCTGCTAGCGAAGCTCTACGCGTTGAGTACGCGCTGGAACTCCTCCTCCATGACATCCCCGTTGGGCGGGACATAGTCGCCCCAGAACGGTGGAATCGCGTACTTGCGGTTCACTTTGCTCCCAGACTTAGTGATGATGTCGATGTGCTCCTGGGGCCAGTTGTTCTCTTTGGCGTACGCGATGGCGAGATCCGAGTTGGGTCCCACATAGCCGCGCTCGATTGCCTGGTATGCGCAGTACTCGCCGCCGAGGAAGTAGTTGGCGGACTTATAGATATTCGCGAGGTTGGCCCGATTGGCGGCCTGGGACGGAATGTAGAACACGTGGCCCCACTTGTAGTGGTATTCGGCAAACGCGTAGTACACCACGTCCTTGCCATGCTGGAGGTTGACCTCGATGACGGCCGGCTCCCAGCAGGTGATCGCTGCCACTTCCTTGTTGCCGAAGAGCTCCACCTGCTCGTCGAATCCGCCGTAGAAGGTACGGAACTGCCCGGCTTTCTTACGTCCGACCAGGTAGTCGGCGACGATCTTGGCCTCCTCGCCCGTCATGTTGGTGGGATCGGCGATCTTGGCCTGCCCCGACGTGTTCAGCCACCAGCCGGCGTGCACAAGAGTGACCGCCCATTCCTTGTCGACCGCGACGCGACCGCGAGTCTTCTCACTCTCGAAGACGAACTCCCACGTCGTAGGCGCCAGCGGGTCGGCGATGTCGAGATCCTCCGGCCAGAAGCCGAAGCTGTCGGCATTGTTGACCATGGGGAAGCCCCACTGCCGGCCCTCGTCATCCTGGGTGATCCCGGCATACTTGAAGTCCGCCGAGGTGCGGTCCCACAAGGTGAGCTCGGGGTGGCTCTGGTCGACCTCGAGAAAAACTCCCTGGGGACCGAGCACGTCTTCCATACCGCCATCAAAGACGAAGAAGTCGTAGTCATCGCCGATCTCGTTGGCGACAACATCGCGGATAAAGACGCCCGGATCGGTGTTGGTCTCGGTGTACTCCATGACGAGACCTGTCGAGTTGGTGAACAGGCCCCAGTCCTTGAGGGCGCCCGTGTTCACGCCATACCCGCGGATCACGTTGTCGGCCGCTGGCGCTGCGCTCGAAATACTGGTTGCGGCGAGTGCCGCGCCGGTGGCGGCCGCGCCTTTGAGCACGTCTCGGCGAGTCGCTGTTGCCTGTGGATGTTTAGTAGGTCCGCCCATGACATTCCTCCATTTCTCTGCGCTAACTTGGCCCTCGGCGGTGGCAGTGAGGCACTGTATCGTGCGGCTCACGGCTTCTCGGAGGGCATCGAGGAGTCTACGCCAGGCGAAGGGAGTTGTCATGGGCAGCAGCGTAGGTGCGTCACTAACACACGATATGTCCGGTTTATGTACCAGACGATCTGTCCGGATTTAGAAGCTCTCCAGGCTATGGAGGGTTTGGATGCGCCGGACAGAGCAGTTGCAGGGACTGAGATTGATGAAGTTCGAGGAGGTTTACGGCCGCACCCATCGGGGTTGCTTGAGCCAAGCCGAGGCGGCGGAGGTTCTCGGCGTTTCAGAGCGCACCTTCCGGCGCTGGCGCGACCGCTATGAGGCGGACGGCGCGGAAGGGCTCTACGATCGCCGTCTGGGCCGGGTCTCGGCGCGGCGCGCGGCGGTCGACGAGGTGACGGCGCTGTTGGCGCTGTTCGACACCCGCTACTGGGACTTCACCGCCAGGCACTTCCACGAGAAGCTGGTCGCGGACTATGCCTTCAAGCGCAGCTACAACTGGGTGCGGCTGAGCTTGCAGGCCCATGGGCGAAGACGGGCGGCGCCCAGGCGCGGGGCGCACCGGCGCAAGCGGCCGCGCCGCGCGCTGCCCGGCATGATGCTGCATCAAGACGGCTCAAGCCACGCGTGGGTCCCCGATCAGTGGTGGGACCTGATCGTCACCATGGACGACACCACCAGTGAGATCTACTCGGCCTTCTTCGTCGCCGAAGAGGGCACGATGTCGAGCTTTCAGGGGGTGTCCGAGGCGATCCGGGCCAAGGGGCTGTTCTGCTCGCTCTATGCCGACCGCGCCGGCCACTACTGGCACACCCCTGAGGCCGGCGGCACGGTCGACAAGGACAATCCGACCCAGTTCGGCCGCGCCCTGGCCCAGCTCGGCATCGAGCTGATCCCGGCCTACTCGCCCGAGGCAAGGGGGCGCTCGGAACGCATGTTCGCCACCCTGCAGAAGCGCCTGCCCCAGGAGCTCAGGCTCGCCGGCATCACCGACATGGCCCAGGCCAACCGCTTCCTCAAGGAGCTCTACCTGCCAGGCCACAACGCCCGCTTCGCGGTGCCGCCGGAAGCCGAGGGCACCGCCTTCGTGCCCTTCGCCGGTACCCTCGACGACATCCTCTGCGTGCAGCAGGAGCGCACCGTCTCCAACGACAACACCGTGCGCTACAAACGCCTGGTGCTGGCGATCCCGCCCGACCGCCATCGCCGCCACTACGTCAAGGCAAGGGTCCGGGTCCACGAATACCCCGACCGCACCCTCGCCGTCTTCCATGGGCCGCGCTGCCTGGCCCGATACCAGGCCGACGGATCGCCCATCAACACAAGCCACAGACAGGCCGCGTGATCCGCTTCGACGCGACCGGCCAGTGGATAAGGGGACGGCCGCTCCGCGCCCGACCCCTTATCCACTGGCCCAACAACCACAACTGAAGCGGTCAATTCATATGGTACATAAACCGGTCAATAAACCGGTCAATTCAGTTTGTTCTCGACAGGGCAGCAGCGTAGGTTGCGGCTGCTGCCCCCAACAGCTAGCTTTTCGCAACAGCTAGCAACGGCTAGCTGAGAGGCCGCAGGGCCTTGGCAATCGTTTCCCGCAGGGAGGCCCAACGGAGAGGGGCCGTGCGGGAGGGCAGGGGGGAATGAGCGTACCCAAGCGGGAAGTGAGCCGATCAGATGCGCCACCCATCCTGGAGGTGGTCAACGCGACCCATCGTTTCGGCGATGTCGTCGCCCTCGACGGGGTCTCGGTGTCGGCTGTTCCCGGCGAGTTCCTCACCCTGTTGGGCGAGAGCGGTTCAGGCAAGACCACGCTCCTGCGCATCGTCTCGGGATTGGAGACGCCGAGCGAGATCGACCGCCTGACGATCGCCGGCCAAGATGTCTCGGACGCGCCGGCTTCGGAGCGCAACTGCACGACGGTGTTCCAGCACTATGCCCTGTTTCCGCACATGTCGGTGGGCGAGAACGTTGCCTATGGCCTGCGGGTACGGAACGTGCCGCCGCCCGAACGTCGCCAACGGGCCATAGAAGCGCTGGAGCTCGTGCGCTTGTCGGACAAGTACGAGCGGCGCGTGCATCAGCTGAGTGGCGGCGAGCGGCAGCGCGTGGCGCTGGCACGCTCCCTGGTGACGCAACCCGCGATTCTGCTGCTGGACGAGCCGCTCGGCGCGCTCGATGAGAAGCTACGGCTGGAGATGCAGGTCGAACTGCTCGATCTCCATCGCCGACTCGGCATAACGTTCATTTACGTGACTCATAGCCAAGAAGAAGCGCTGACCATGAGTGATCGCGTGATCCTGATGCAGCGGGGTCAGATCATCCAGGAGGGGCAGCCCCGCGATATCTTCGATCGACCGGCGAGCCGCTTCGTCGCCGATTTTATGGGCGTCGAGAACCTGTTCTCGGGCACCCTCGAGCGCCAGGACGGGCCGACAGCAGTGGTCAGCGTCGGCGGGGTCGCGCTGCACGGGGTGTGGTGCGGCAAAACGGAGCCGGTGCCCGGCGGGTCCGTGTGCATCGGTGTGCGGGCGGAGCGTGTGCGCTTCGGGCTGGGCGAGGAGACCGCGAACGATGCGCCGAACCGGGTCGCCTGCCGGCCCGGAAGCACGATCTACAAAGGCAAGTACTTCGATCAGCCGGCGGATACCGAGCTGGGGACGGTAAGCGCGCGCGTGTGGGACCGCACGCTCGATATCTCCCAGGTCACGCACCTGTGGTGGTCGAAGGAGGATTGCGTCGTCGTGCCTGAGTGAGCGGCGCCGCAGAGGAGGGGGCACCACAATCGATGGCGGAGCCGAACTTTACACTGCATGACGCGATCGACGAGGCCGAGCGCGCATTCGTCGCGGCCAACCCGACAAGCGAGGCGCGCTGGCAGGAAGCCCGGGAGTCGATCCCCGGCGGCAGCACCCGCACCTCGCTCTTCTACGCGCCCTTCCCGTTGACGATGCGCCGCGCTGAGGGGGCGAGCCTATGGGACGTCGACGATCACCGATACACCGATTTCCTTAATGACTTCACCGCCGGCCTCTATGGCCATTCCGACCCGGTGATCCGCGCGGCGCTAAAGGCGGCGCTTGAGGACGGCGTCTCGCTCGGCGCCAACAACATCTATGAGGCGGGTCTCGCCGCGACCATCTGCGCGCGCTTCCCGTCGGTCGAGCTCGTGCGCTTTACCAACTCGGGGACCGAGGGAAGCCTGATGTCGGTACTCGCCGCCCGGGCCTTCACCGGACGCAGCCACGTCATGGTGTTCGAGCACGGCTACCATGGCGGGGTGTTCATGTTCGCCCCGCCGCATTCGGCGCTGAACGTGCCGCTCGATTATGTGATCGGCCACTACAACGACACCGGACGCACGTTGGCGGCCATCGAGGCCCACGCCGGGGAGCTTGCGGCGATCGTGATCGAGCCGGTGATCGGCGGCGGCGGGTGCATCCCGGCAGATCGCGAATTCCTCGAGGCGCTCAGGGCCGTGGCGGACCGGCACGGCATCGTACTCGTCTTCGACGAGGTGATGACCTCGCGGCTGTCGGCCGGCGGGATGCAGGCGGCGCTCGGCATCTCGCCGGACCTTACCGTGTTTGGGAAGTACGTCGGCGGCGGCATGACGTTTGGCGCCTTCGGCGGGCGTGCCGACATCATGGGGCGCTTCGACCTGACTCGGGACGGTGGGTTTTTCCACGCCGGCACCTATAACAACAACGTCCTCAGCATGGCCGCCGGCCTCACCGGGCTGCGCGATGTCTACACGCCCGAGGCGGCCACGGCGCTCAATGGGTGCGGCGATACGCTGCGGGCCGCGCTCAACGCCGCGGCGCGCGAACGCGACTTGCCGTTCCAGGTGACGGGCTACGGCTCGATGATGAACGTGCACTTCCGGCGCGCGCCCATCACCCGGCCGGAGGACACCGAATCGACCAACAAGGACGCGCTGACGCTGTTCCACCTCGACATGTTGGCGCAAGGCCAGCACCTCGCGCGGCGCGGTTTCATGAGCCTCTCACTGGCGCTCGATGAGGCCGACCTAGATCGGTTCGTTGCCGCCGCCACGGAGTTTATGGACCAGCGCGGAGCTGTCCTCACCCGCGCGCAATCTGTGTGATGCCGCACCGTTGTCGCCAGAGGTGTGCTGACGACGTGCCTCCGGGCCTCATTGGGATCGGCGCAGGACGCAGTAGACGTTCACGGCCAGGAGATCGTTTAGCCCGGGCAGGCGCCTGAGAGCATTGAGAACGGTGGTCACCATCCGGTTCTCGTGGACGTTGATCTCTAGATAGTCGATCTCCAGTGCACATCGATCCAAGGCGGAGAGGTAGGCACCGAGCCGCAAACCATTGAGCGCGAGGTCCTGAATGCTCGATGCCGGCTCATCCCCCAATCGGCGATTGAGCCTCGCCAGCATCCAGGAGCGCGGAAAGACGAGATGCGCCCATGGAAACACGCCGTTCAACGGTGCCCCCAGCCGTTGGTGATCGCCCCAGGGTGCGCGGAAGAGCGGTCCGAAGCCGATGAATGCCGTGCCGCCGATGACGAGGCGGTCTTTGAGGTCGGCCAGGAGCGCCGGCACGTCAAGCACGTGCTCGAGGACCGCCATGCTCACCGCCATGTCGAATGTCTCGGCAAGATCGCCGATCTCCGCGCGGACGAAACGCACGCGGTCGGCCACGTCCGGGTAGTGCTGGGTGAGCGCCTCGCTCGCCACAGACACGCCGACCTCGCTCGGATCCGCGCCGACGACTCGTCGCGCGCCGGAGAGCGCCGCGTAGATCGAGAGAGTGCCGGTCCCAGAGCCCACGTCCAAGACGGCTTTCCCGGTAAAATCGGGCGGCTCGGGAAAACGCCGGCAGAATCGAGCGGCCCTCGGCAGCCTCGCAACGAAATCTGCTTGGCTGCGGTGCTCGCCCCACCTCAGATACCGCCCCACGAAGACGAACGTAGCATGGCAACGGAAACAACCGGCGCCGAATGCGCGGCGCCGAAGCGAGCCTCGCCAGCACCGGTGATCGCCCCTTCCGGGCGGTTCGATTGCTCGTGAGTGAGACGCTCAGCTGGCGACGACGGCGTCTCCTTCGAGATAGCTCTTCGGCCAGCCAATGCCCTGGTACGTCTGGATCTCTACCGGATCGAGTCGAACCAACCAGCGCTTCCAGGTCATGGTGGGCTCCAGATAAGTCGGGCCTTGCTCGCCGTAGTAACGGATCGACATGGTCCGCGCGACCTCGACCCATTGACCGCCGACATTAGGTTGCTCGACGATCGTCGCCTTGCACTGCGCGATGAAGCGGCGTTGCACGCCGGCGCCGGAGGTGTCATCGGCCGCCGAGGACTCATCGATCGTTACCGCACACCGCGGCTCCTGCGCGAGGTAACTCGCCCACTTTGATTTGGCGCGCGGAACCACCCAGATCGACTTCCCGTCCCACTGGTACCAGCACGGAACGACGTAGGGCCACCCCTTGTCATCCATGCACGCCACGCGGGCAAGAAATGGCTCGCCCAGGAACTGGTCGACCTCGCTCGCGCTCATCTTGCCAATCTTGCCGCGCCAGCTCTCGCCCTCTTTCTCGCTCATCGTATTCTCCTCCGTGACCGCGACATCGCGCCTGAGGCGCCCTCTACATAGTTTCTCGCACCCCGGCAACCAGCCGTGCGTGATAGCGTCCCAGCCACCCCAGGCCCTCGACGATGGCTTCGGGTGCGGCAGCGAGTGAGACGCGCACATATCCTTCTCCGCCGGGACCGAAGTCGCGGCCGGGAACAACCGCCACCCGGTGCGTATCGAGTAGACCCATCGCGAACTCGCGGCTCGGCATCCCCGCCGCCCCAATGTCCACCCAGAGATAGAACGCACCGCTCGGCGGATAGGCCGGGACACCGTGCTGGGCGAGCACGTCGAGCGCGAGCTGGCGACTGCGCGCGTAGGCCTGGCGCATGTCCTCCACCACGCTCTGGGGCCCCTCCAGTGCCGCGAGCGCCGCCCACTGACCGGGCGCGCTGCCACACGAGAGCATTGCCTCCTGCAGATCGGCGATCAGCGATGTCATCTCCGGCGGGATCACCATGTAGCCGACGCGCCAGCCGGTCATCGCGTAGGATTTCGAGAAGCTGTAGACACCGACGACCCGGTCGCGGTGGGGCAGCGAGGCCGCGCTCACGAAGCCATCCGTGTAGGTCAAGTCTTCGTAAGCCTCGTCGGACACCACCCACAGATCGTGTGCCGTGGCAAAGCGTAGCACCGCCTCCATGCGCTCGTGCGGGATCACCGAGCCCACCGGGTTGAGTGGCGTGTTGATCAGCATGAGCTTGGTCGCCGGGCTGACGAGTTCTTCGAGCTCGTCAATCTCGGGCAAGAACCCATTCTCGGCGCTGACGCGATAATTGCGGACCGTAGCCGAGCGCAGCGCCGCCATCATGCCGAAGTTGGGCCAGGCCGGATCCGGTAACAGCACCTCGTCGCCCGGCTCGACCAATGCGACGAAAGCGGCATAGAGGGCGCCCATCGCGCCATGGGTCACGACGATCTCGTCGATGCCAACATCTATGCCGTTCTTTTCTTTCAGCTTGCGGCACAGGCGCTCGCGGAGTTCCGGGATGCCAGCGTTGCTGACGTATTTGGTGTGGCCGGCCTCGGTCGCCCTGCGCGCGGCGTCAACAATGTGCGGGGGCGTTGGAAACTGCGGCTCGCCCGGCGCGAGATTGATGACATCGTCCATGCCGACGATGTGGTTCATCATGTCCCGGATGCCCGACGACGGCATTGAGGTCAGGGATTTGGCGAGCCTCATCGATCGTTTTCCTTAAGCTCGATCAAAGCCGGCTACATGTCCGCGCCAAGGTGGAACAAGCAGTCGCCACGCTCGGTTCGGGCCGGCACGCGTTTGCACACGACCACGCCGTCGGCGTCGAATCGGACCTCTGTCGCCTCCCGCCATGCTGTCTCCGGCGTGTGAATGTAAGCGGCGAGCTGTCCGGCCTTGACCTCATCGCCGAGCTCGACCAGCGGCTCGAACAGGCCATCCTCGCTGGCGTAGGTAAAGAACTCCCACGATTCGGCCGCCAGCATGCGGGGCTCCACCGCGGGTTGCTCATCCGTACCAACCGGACCGCGCCAGACGCCGATGTGGCGCAAGACGCGCCGCACTCCGGCCTCGCAGATCCTTAAGCATTCGGGCGTGATCGTGCCTGTGCCCCCCATCTCCGTGCCGAGTGGCACCACGCCGTGGCGGGCGGCCGTAGCGACATTGGTATTGCCCCCGCCTTGGCCGCTCGGGAAGAAAAAGCCGATCGGCGCCCCGAAGACCTGGCCCAGCTCGACCACTCGCTCCTGCATCTCATCGGGCATATCCGCCGCCCGTAGGATCGCTGTCGGCAGGTACATGAGCGAGCTGCCGCCGGAGTGCAGATCCAGCAGGTAGTCTGCCCGCCGCATCAGCTCGGAATCGATATAGTGGGCCAGCATCTCGGTGAGCGCGCCATCGGCGTCGCCGGGAAACACCCGGTTCATGTTGAGCGCATCGATCGGTGAGGTCCGAAGCCCCGCTTTGGCGGCCGGATAGTTAGCCATGGGCATGATGATGATGCGGCCTGCCACATCCTCAGCACGGAGCTCACGTATCAGTCGGGTCAGGGTTACCTGTCCCTCATATTCATCGCCATGGACGCCCGAGGTGAGAAGGACGGTCGGGCCCTCGCCGTTCTTGACGCAAACGAGCGGCACGGGCAGCCAGCCATAGGCCGAGCGGTGCGCCGAGTGCGGCAGCTGCAGGTAGTCGCAGTGCTTGCCGTCCTCGTCGAAATCGATCTTGGTGCTGAGGCGCGAGCGCTTTTCAGACATGGTCCCGTATCCCACGTTCACGACGTTGCTGGCCCGGCGGGTCGCGACGCCCAAATTTGTCCTCAACGGACGGCGGCGAAGCGATCAGAGGGCGCGGCACACAGGCCGCGACCCACCCCGAATCTCTGGCACTCCCTGCTCGCCCGAAAGGGTAGCACCGGGCCGGGTTCGGGCCAATTCGGTTCTAGCCTCGGGGTGGTATCGCCGAAGCAATAAGTCGCTGAGGTTTCTTGGGAGACGCGGGGTGGTACGTGATCAGTATACGAGCTCGTCCTCGCCGCCCTGAGCGATGACGATCTCGCCGCCGTCGGCGAGTTCTTTTGATTTGTTGACCATCTTGAGCTGCGCCTCGTCGACCTCGGAAAAGCGCACCGGTCCCATCGCGTCCATGTCCTCGCGCAGGATCTTGCCGGCGCGCTCGGACATGTTGCTGAAGAAGAGATCGCGCACGGTTTCCGAGGCGCCCTTGAGCGCAAGTCCGAGGTCGTTCTTCTCGACGTTGCGAAGAAGGGTCTGCACGCTCGACGGATCGAGATTGGTCAGATCCTCGAACGTGAACATCAGGGCCTTGATACGCTCAGCCGAATCACGACTACGCTCTTCGAGCGCCGCCATGAAACGCTGCTCGGTGCCGCGGTCGAAGCCGCCGAAGATCTCCGCCATCATGGCGTGGGAATCAACCCGCGAGGTCCGGCTGATGTTGGCCATGAACTCGTTCCTCAGCGTCTGCTCGACGTTATCGAGCACCTCCGTTTTCACCGGATCCATGCTTAGCATACGCGTGATAACTTCCATCGCGAGGTCTTCGGGCAGCGCGATCAGCACTCGCGCGGCGTGGTCGGGCTTGACCTTGGAGAGGGCCACAGCAACTGTCTGCGGGTGCTCGTTCTTGAGGTAAGTCGCCAGCGTCTCCTCGTTGACGTTGCCGAGCTTGTCCCACATCGTTCGCCCCGCGGGGCCGCGCAGCTCTTCCATGATTTCCTTGACGCGATCCCCGTCCAGCCCTTTGGCCAACAGCCGCTCGGTCGATTCGAAGGTGCCGGCGACGGCGCCGGTCTGGGACATCATCGCCACGAACTCGCGCAACAGGGCTTAAATGACGTCCGATTCGACGCTCCCGAGGTTGACCATGTGCTGGGAGATTTCACGGATCTCCTCGTCGTCCATCATCCCGAACATACGGGCGGCGCGCTCGTCGCCCATGGCGAGCAATCATCAGCGCCGCTTTCTGCGGTCCCGTGAGTTCGTCAATGCTGCCGATGGCCATTGCTGAGCATGAAGAAACGCGATTCATACAACCCTCTTCCAGCGCGATCGCGCTGAACCGCATAAATAGTGGCGACCCGACCAACATACTTGGCCAACTCAGAGCTAACGGACAAGTTCTACTCATCAACCCTAACGGCATCCTTTTTTGCAAAAATGCGAGAGTCGATGTCGCAGGGCTTGTAGCAACCACGACCGATATCGGGTCGGATGGCTTCCTCTCTGAACGCCTCGACTTCCAACGGCGCTCGCGCGCGGACCGGCCTCTATTGTGAATGCTGGCGAAATCACTGTTGAGGATGGGGGGCTTGGTGGCGCTCGTCGCTCCGACAGTACGAAATACCGGAGTCATTAGGGCACGCCTCGGCAAGGCACATCTTGCCTCGGGTGATGCTTTTACGATCGACCTCTACGGCGACCGTTTGGTGCAGTTGCAGATAGCGGAAGGTTCGCCGGGTTCGGAGAGCCTCGTCTCCAATGCCGGCGAAGTGTACGCGGACGGCGGAATCGTCCAGTTGACCGCTGCGACAGCAAGAACGGCGCTCGACGGCGTGATCAACGTATCCGGCGCCATCCGCGCGACATCCATCGCCGATTCAGAGGGCGAGATCGTGTTGCTCGGCGAAGACGCAGCGATTGTATTGTGGTCTCCGGTAGTCTCGACGCCAGTGGGCAGTCGCCTGGTGAACACGGCGGCAGAGTTTCCGTCTTGGGGCGACGCGTTACGCTCACCGACGGCGCATACCTGGACGTCTCCGGCGATATCGGTGCGGGTGATGTAAAGATCGGAGGTGACTTTCAGGGGCGCGGTCCGACGCCGACCGCTGAGGGTACACGCGTCGGGAAAAATACCGCGATTTACGCCGACGCCCTGCAAAGAGGTGACGGCGGCCAAGTCGTAGTGTGGGCCGACCAAACCACCCAATATTCCGGGACGATAACTGCCCGAGGCGGGCCGGCTGGCGGCGACGGCGGCTCAGTCGAGGTGTCGGGAAAAGAAGTCCTGTTATTCCGTGGGAACGTGGATACCAGTGCTCCCTCGGGTCGCCAAGGAGATCTCCTACTCGATCCTCGCGACATTATCGTTCAGAGCGTTGGAGCAAACGATGGTTTGGTGGCGGACGATTGTGTCGCGTTCAATGAACCTGATGAGACCACAAGCATTACTCTTAGCGCATCCACACTAGAAGCGATGGAGTTGGAGCTCCCCCGGTTTGATGGACACCTTTTGACTGAGAGAGGAGGGTGTCCCGATGCCGAGAACGAGGAACCGGTACCCCGCGGAATTCAGGGATCAGATCGTAGCGTTGTCCCGGACCGGACGTAGCGTGGAAGATGGCCAGGGAGTTCGAGCCGTGCGCGGCGACGATCCATGGCTGGATCAAGCAGGCTGAACGCGATGGCGGCGGCCGCATCGACGGTCTTAGCAGCGACGAGCGCGAAGAGCTACGTCGGCTTCGTCTTCTGGCAGAACACCGCCGCCGGCGTCAGTCCGAAGTCGAGCCCGACATACAACGTTCTGTTCGGGTCGACCGGGATGACATCGCGCGCCGCGTGAATGTCGTCGCGGAACTCCGGGAACACCGGCTTGCCCTGCTGCACGAAGCCGTACCGCCCGCAGTGGTAGACCCGCACGTAGTCGGTGGTCGCGCCCTCGGCGTTCTCCTCGTAGTAGTCCGCCGGTAGGTTCTCGAGGTTCTCCGCGTCCGGGTTCGGCGAGAAGATCCCCGGCGCCGTCTCCAACAGGCCGCCCGGCTGTGCCCAGAACTCCCAACCCTTTGGCCGCTGCTCCTCGGCAAGCCGATACACCAGTGATCCTCGTCCGGGCTGTTGGTGTCCATCCACAACCCGCGCCAGGTCGCGCCCCCGTCGCGCTTGGCCGGATAGCGCCCGCAGCGTTCGCGCAGCGCTTGGATCAACCCCCGCGGCAGCTCCCGCGCCTCGTTCACCCATGCGCCCGTGACCTCGAGCGACAGCACCTTTTTTATGTCGGACGGCTTGTCGAGCGCCCGGAACAACACCTCGGCATGGACCGGGTGGCCGTCGGCGCCGGCCGTCACGATGCGGTGGGCCTTGTCGCCCTTAACCAGCTCGCCGAACACCTCCTCGGGGAACCAATCGAACCACGTCTTCATCGTCGTGTCTTCGAGCTCGCGGTACGTATTCCGCACGATCGCCCAGCGCGAACGCCGCACCCCGTCGGGGCCTGGCTCCTGCATCCGCGCACGGCGCATGATCTCGATGCAGCAGCCGCTCGACTTGCCCGAACCGACCGGGCCCCGGATCCCGCGCACCCGAGCGTCCGATCGCATGAACCGGGCAACCGTCGGGGGCGCCTTGAAGTTGATCGCGACGTCCTTCACGCGGGTGCCGTTGGCATCAGTCATCCGATGGCGTTCATCCCAGGCCGCAGGCCCGGTCCACCGCACGAAGTCACGAGTGAGCCCCCATTTACCCATGCCCGACGACAGGCGCGCTGGCCGCCATCTGGCCGGAGTGCGCCGCGACGATGGCGCGACACACCCGCTCGACCGCCGCTAGATCGCGCAGCATGGTCGGGTCTTCGCTGATGCTGATCTGCCGCAAGTGCTGCAGCACGCCGTCGTCCTCGGACAGCGATTCGAGCATCACCTGGGCGGCTGCGAGTGCCTTGACCGACCGGCGTGCGGCTTGCGCGGCCGCTAGTTGCGCCTCATTCACTGGCCTTCCCCCGCGCTCAGATCGACGCTCAGCACTACCCGAACCGGCCCGCCGCCGGGCCCGCTGATCTCGGTGCGCTCACGGAACCTCTCAGGCCGCCGCCCTTTCAACAGGAACATCAGCAGGTTATCCGAGTACTTGCGCACCCGCGCCACCTCCTCGCCCTGATAGAACACCGGCTCTTCGACGCCTTCATGGGCGCGTCGCACCGCTTCGTCTTCAAGCGCGTCGGTGCCTGCATCCAGCGCCTCGTCCCAGGCCGTGGCGAACGCCTCATCACCCTTGCGCCAGTTGTAGGCCATACGCCGCGACAGGTCGGCCGACGCACATGCCGCTGTGACACTGGCGCTATCGGCGAGCCCCTCAAGGAATGCGGCGCGTCGCTCGTTGTCCGTCGGCGAGCCGCAGCATCAAGCTGACGGTCAGCGTCGCCGTCTTGTTCTTCGTTATCGGCTATCTGGGCATGTGGGACGACACGATGCGCACGCTGGCGATCATCTTCGTGTCGACGCTTCTGTCAGTCGCCATCGGCATCCCGCTCGGCATCGCCATGTCACGCTCGGATCGGACACAGGCCATCATGACGCCGATTCTCGACATCATGCAGACGATGCCGGTCTTCGTCTATCTGATCCCGGTGGTCATGCTGTTCGGCCTCGGCAAGATTCCGGGCCTGATCGCGGTCGTCATCTACGCCGTGCCGCCGGTCATCCGGCTGACCAATCTCGGTATTCGGCTGGTCGACAAGGAAGTGCTGGAGGCTGCCGACGCGTTCGGTACCGGCACCTGGCGGCTGCTCTTCGGCGTGCAACTGCCGCTCGCGCTCCCCAACATCATGGCCGGCGTCAATCAGACCATCATGATGGCGCTGTCGATGGTGGTGATCGCCTCCATGATCGGCGTCGAGGGTCTCGGCCAGCCGGTGCTGCAGGCCGTCACCAACCACTTCGCGCTCGGCCTGTTCAATGGCGCCGCCGTGGTCGGACTGGCGATCGTGTTCGATAGGATTACCCAGAGCTATGGCGGGCGTCTCCAGGCCGAACGACAAGCATGACCGTGGCGGGCGCGGCCGGAATCGAGTTTAACGGCCTGTATAAGGTCTTCGGCGCCGATCCTGCGGCTATGATGCCGCTGGTCCACCGGGCGCCACCAAGAAGGATCTGCTGGCAACCCATGGCCACGTGTTGGGCTTGCGCGACATCAATCTGAGCATCGCGCCGAACCACATCCAGGTGATCATGGGTCTTAGCGGATCGGGCAAGTCGACTCTCATCCGTCACATCAACCGCCTGATCGATCCAACCGAGGGCGAGGTTCGCATCGGCGGCGAGGACGTTCTGGCGTTCGACCGCGCAGCTCTTCAGCATCTCCGCCGTCACCGGGCGAGCATGGTGTTCCAGCGTTTCGCGCTGTTTCCCCACCGGACGGTTACCGACAACGTCGGATATGGCTTGGCGATGCAGGGTGTCACCGATGCCGAACGCGCCGAGCGCGCGGCACATTGGATCGATCGGGTCGGCCTCGCGGGTTATGAAGAGGCCTATCCCCATCATCTATCCGGCGGCATGCAGCAGCGTGTCGGGCTTGCCCGTGCGATCGCCACCAATGCCGAAATCCTGTTGATGGACGAACCGTTCAGCGCGCTCGATCCGCTCATCCGGTCCGACATGCAGGCGCTGCTCCTTGAGTTGCAGCAGGAACTGAACAAGACCATCGTGTTCGTCACGCACGATCTCGAGGAAGCGATCGAGCTCGGCGACCGAATCGCGATCCTGCGCGATGGCGCGATCGTCCAGAACGGTAACCCCCAGGACATCGTTCTGCGGCCGGCCGATGACTACATCGCCGAGTTTATCAAGAACATCAATCGAGGCCGCGTTATTCGCGTCGGTTCGATCATGGAACCGGTCAAGGCCCATCTGGAGGGGCCGGACTGTCCGGACTGTCCCATCGACATGTCGCTGGAAGAGGCCCTGCTGCTGACCACGGAGTCTCCCGGCAAGGAGGCCCGGGTCGTGAATACGGCGGGATCTCCGGTTGGTTCGGTCTCGGTCGACCGGTTGATCGGCGCCTTTTCGGGGAACCGGTCCATGGACGCTGACCGGTAGCGCGGCATCGAACTCCCATTGTCGGCCGGGCTGACCAGCTCGGCCGACGCCGAGGTCGGCTCGATTCGCGGCCCGAGGCGATAAAGAGGACGCACTCGCTCTGCAACGAGGCGGCAAACTACCGGGATCTGGGGCCCGGGTGTAGGAAACCGCTTGCATTGAGACCGCGGTGGCTGTAATGCGCTTGCGATTGTCGGGGGGAGACTGGATGGCACTTTGCTCGGTTCCTTTCCGATCCCGAGGCTGAGGGAGGTTGCGGTGTTGACGGTTGCAGCACTCGTGAGTTTCTCGCCATTGCCCGTACGATTTCGGGGCGTCGTCGCGCGGGGAAAACGGGCGCGCACGCCGCAAGATCGCCCGGTTTGCGAGCGGGACGATCGATGAAGTCGCACGCGCGGGTGGTCGTCGTCGGTGGGGGCGTCATGGGCGTGGGGCTCCTCTACCACCTGATCAAGGAAGGGTGGTCCGATGTGGTGCTGGTCGAGAAGGGTGAGCTCACCTCCGGCTCCACCTGGCACGCGGCGGGATTGATCCCCCACTTTATCGGCAGCCTCAACATGGCCAAGGTCCATCTTTATGGTTCTCAACTGTACCAACGGTTAGAAGCGGAAACCGGCCAGGCGACCGGTTGGCATGGCTGCGGCGCAATCCGGCTTGCGACCAACCAGGACGAAGCCGACTGGTTTCACTACGTCCAAGGCGTGCTGCGTTGCATCGGCGCGGAATGCTACCTGATCGGTCCCGACGAAATCGCCCGACTGCACCCGTTGTTGGATACCGAGGGCGTCGTGCTCGGCGCCTATACTCCGGGCGACGGCCACACCGACCCCGCCGGCAGTACCATGGCCATGGCGGCCGGCGCCCGGGCGGGCGGCGCGAAGATCTATCTCCGCAATCGGGTCGTCGACATCGGCCGCCGCCCCGACGGGGATTGGGACGTGATCACCGAGCAGGGCACGATCGTCGCCGAGCACGTGGTCAACGCTGCCGGCGGCTTCTCACCCCAAATCGGGGCAATGGTCGGGCTCGAGGTCCCGATCGTCAACATCGTCCATCAGTACCTGGTGACTGAGAATCTCGATGCGGTGGCGGCCTTGGAGAAGGAACCTCCGGTGGTTCGCGACCCTCGGGCTTCGTGCTACTACCGCCAGGAACAGCAGGGCTTGATCATCGGCCCCTACGAGACCGACAACGCTCAAACATGGGCCCTCGACGGCATCGAGTGGTCGTTTGATACCGAGTTGCTGCCGCCCGACATCGATCGTCTGGTGCCGTGGCTGGAGCTCGCGGCCAAGCGCATTCCGGCATTTGAGAACGCCGGTATCAAGCGGGTCGTCAGCGGGCCCATCACCCATACGCCGGATGGCGGATTCCTTATCGGTCCGGCGCCGGCCTTGCGCAATTTCTGGATGTGCTGTGGCGCTGGTATCGGGATCACCCAAGGGCCAGGTGCGGGGAAGTATCTGGCGCAATGGATGGTCCACGGTCAGACCGAGATCAACGTGCGCGAGATGGAAGCCAGACGCTTCGGCCAGTGGTCAATCGGCAAGTACAGCTTGGCGAAGGCGGTGGACGAGTACCACCAGATGTACCAGGTGCGCTATCCCGGCGAGTTCCGCGACCCGGGCCGGCCGGTGAGAACGACGCCGATTTACGACCGGCTCGCCGCACGCGGCGCGGTCTTTGCCGAGACTTTCGGGTGGGAGCGGGCGAAGTGGTTCGCGGCCGAAAGCAGCCAAGAGCGCCATGGCTTTCGCCGCATGAACTGGTTTGACCCGGTGGCCGAGGAGTGCAAGGCGGTGCGCGAGCGGGTGGGCGTGCTCGACCTGTCGAGCTTCTCCAAGTTCGACGTCACCGGGCGCGATGCCGCTACCTTTCTCGACCGCATCATCGCCAACCGAGTACCACGCCGCGACGGCCGCGTGGTACTCGCCCACGCGCTGACCGAGCTGGGCGGCATCGAGAGCGAATTCACCGTGACGCGGTTGGATGAACGCCGGTTCTACCTGCTTTCTGCCGCAGTCGCCCAGATTCACGATCACGACTGGCTGGTGCAGCACAGGGACGAATCCGAGGAGGTGGTGATAACGGACGTGACCGACGATTACGGGGTTCTGGTTGTGACCGGTCCGCGGTCGCGCGAGGTGCTGACGAAGCTGACCGGCGCCGATCTCGGCAACGACGCCTTTCCCTGGCTGTCCGCGCGTGAGATCGAGGTCGCGGGAATCCCGACCCGGGCGCTTCGGGTCTCCTATATGGGCGAACTTGGATGGGAACTCCATCACTCGATGGACCGCATGGACTCACTGTACGATGTCGTCATGTCTGCCGGCGAGGAATTCGGTGTCGCCGACTTCGGTCTGTACGCCGTCAACTCGCTTCGCATGGAGAAGGCATACAAGGCCTGGGGACTGGAGTTGACCACCGAGCTCACGCCGATCGAGGGCGGTCTGGATCGGTTCGTCGATATGGACAGCCCCTTTATCGGCAAGGATGCGGTCGTCGAACGCACCCGCAATGGCGTCGACACCCGCCTGGTCTACGTGTCGGTGGATGCCGTGGACGCCGATGCCCACGGCAACGAACCCGTCTACGTAAACGACCGCGTCGTCGGTCTCACCACCAGCGGCGCCTACGGCTACGCGGTGGAAGAAAGCATCGCCTTTGCTTTTGTTGAGCCCGACCTGGCGGCGCCCGGTAGCGAGCTCGACGTCGAGATTCTGGGCCACCGCTGCGCCGCCAAGGTGCTCGCCGAGCCGCTCTACGATCCCCGTAACCAACGGTTGCGAGCCTAGTGAGAAGGTGCCCCGGAGCTCGCGGGCGAGGCCTGTTCTCCGGTCTTGTAATGCTCATAGGGCCGTTCGTCCGCGCCGCACGAACCCACGTCATCTGAATACTTGGTCGTTCCTGCAATTACCGGCGGTTCGGGCATAGATTCGTATTGACCGCAAGCGAATCCCCGGACATACATCGGGGCGCACAAGGGGTGCGTCCACACGATGGGAGTGTCTTGGAATGAACGAGATCGTGACGAAGGCCGACTTCTATTTTGGGCCCCGCTACCACAAGTCGCCCTATTTCGAGGCCTCGCGCCGAGCCGGATGCAAGTCGTGGGGAATCTACAATCACATGTACCTTCCGAACTATTACGACGATCCGATCGAGGAGTATCGAAGTCTGACCACCGATGTGACGCTGTGGGACGTGAGTGTCGAACGCATCGTCGAGATCACCGGACCCGATGCGTCCGAATTCACCAATCGGCTGACTCCTCGTGACCTGACGAAATGCGCCGTCGGGCAGGGCAAGTACGTCCTGATCACCGCAGAGGATGGCGGCATCGTCAACGAACCGGTGCTGTTGCGTTTGGGCGAGAACCAGTGGTGGCTGGCGCTTTCGGACTCCGATGCCGGCCTGTGGGCGCGAGGCTATGCGGTGGGGTCGGGACTGAATGTGACGGTCCGCGAACCCGAGGTCTATCCGGTGCAGGTTCAGGGTCCGAAATCCAAGGAGGTGATGACGGATCTGTTCGGCGATTCGATCATGAAGATCCGCTACTACTGGACCATGGAGACCGATCTCGACGGTATTCCGGTGGTCATCAGCCGCACCGGTTGGAGCGCTGAAGTCGGGTTCGAAATCTACCTGCGCGACCCGAGCCGCGGCGAGGAGCTGTGGGATCGGATCATAGAAGCGGGCAGACCGTACCGTATTCGGCCGATCGCCCCGTCGCAGATCCGTCGCATCGAGGCGGGAATATTCCGCTATGGCGCCGACATGACGATCGAGAACAATCCGTTCGAGATCATGGGTTTTGAACGGCTGGTGGAAGACCAGAGCGCCGACTATATCGGCAAGGAAGCGCTGATGCGGATCAAGGCCGAAGGCGTGAGCCAGAAGCTGGTAGGGTTCGTGCTCGACGGCGACGAATGGGTCAAGGGCTTGCCCGATGTCGCGCCCGCCTACAAGGACGGCGAAGAAATCGGCCGCATCACAGCGATCGTCTGGTCGCCGCGCATGGAAAAGAACATCGGCTACGTTTGGGTGCCGATCGAGCTTGCATCTCCAGGCAACAGGCTGGAAGTCAGCACCCTGACCGGCACAGCCGCGGGCGAGACGGCAGCGTTGCCCTTTTTCGATCCCAGGAAGACCGTGCCCAGTCAGCGCCTTTCCACCGATTGAGGCGGTGTCGTGCGAGTGAGTGTCCGGCTCGCTCATCATTGTCCCGCCCCGGCCAACCGATACGGTTCGCCGGGGCGTCGTTTCAGGGACTGGTCATGATTTGTTCAAGACGACCCGCGGCAGTGCGTTCTTCGGGTCCCGACCATACCGGTTATTCTGAAGCTTGGTTGACCGCGCATCCGGTCTTGGATCCCAAACCCGATACTGATTGATGGACTTCGAACTCAAAGAAGATCAGAGGATGTTCCGTGATTCGGTGCGACGATTTGCGGAAGATCATCTTGCGACCGGGGCTTTGGCGCGAGCCCGAACGCCGGCCTACCCCTGGGATGCCGCCAGGCTTCGGTCGCCACGCTTTCAACATCGCCCGCGAGCATGCGACCGTGTGCAAGGCATTCGACCGGCCGCTGTGCGATTTCCAGGGCATCCAGTGGAAGTTCGCCGAGATGGCGATGAAGCTCGAATCGGCCCAGCTCATGCTCTACAAGGCCGCGGTCGCGGCTGACCGCGGGCTGCCCTCGGCGATGGATACGTCGATGGCCAAGCATATGTGCGACGAATATGGTTTCGAACTCGCCAACGAAGCGATACAGGTGCTCGGGGCGATGAGCTTCAGCGAAGAAACGCTGATCGACTACTGCATGCGGCGGGTACGCGGCATGCAGATCGCCGACGGATCACTGGAAATAATGAAGAACCGCATTGCCGAGGGTGTGTTCCAGCTCCGTTTCCAGCAGCGCCCGCTCCAGCCCAGCGCTGCCTAGCGAAGACAAGCGCGGCTCGGTTCGAGCGACAGACGCGAGGCCGTATTGACCGGCTCTCACTGACTGGTGTCAACGCCGGTTGAAGATTCGGCCAAGGGGCGGCGCAAAAGACTGCCACCTGGGCTGGTGGTCTGAGCTTGGCGTGAGACTGGGGTTCGGAGACGCGGTGCGAGGGTTTTTCGGCGGGAGCGGGCAGCGGAGCCATGCAGAGCTCAAGCGGTCCGCGCCCGCCGGCCGCCCGCAGGGCGGCATGGTTTGTCGGGTTGGGGTCAGTCTCGCCACCCGGGCCTTAGAGGCGCGTTGCCGGCCGGGGCCGATCGGTGGCGCGCCGGAGTTCAGCTATCGGCGCTGTTTCTGCGGGCGCGGCTCTGGCTGAGGCGGTAGCTGTCGCCGTTCATCTCGAGGATGTTGACGTGATGGGTGAGACGGTCGAGCAGTGCCCCGGTCAGGCGCTCGGAGCCGAAGGTCCCGGTCCATTCGTCGAAGGGGAGGTTGGAGGTGATGAGCGTGGCGCCCCGCTCGTAGCGCTGCGAGATCAGCTCGAACAGAAGCTCGGCGCCGGTCTTGCTCAGCGGCACGAAGCCCAACTCGTCGATGATCAGCAGCGTGCAGGCGACCATCTGCTTCTGGAGCCGCAGGAGGCGGCGCTCGTCGCGGGCTTCCATCAACTCGTGCACGAGCGCGGCAGCCGTGGTGAAGCCCGTAGAGAGGCCCCTCTGGCAGGCGGCCAGTCCGAGCCCAAGGGCGACATGGATCTTGCCCGTGCCGCTCGGGCCCAGGGCGATGACGTTCTCGCGCCGCTCGATCCACTCGCAGCGCGCCAACTCCAGCACCTGCGCCTTGTTCAGCGCGGGGATGGCCTTGAAGTCGAAGCTGTCGAGGCTCTTGGCGACCGGGAACTTCGCCGCCTTGATGCGCCGCTCGACCATGCGCCGTTCGCGATCGATCAGTTCCAGCTCCACCAGCCGGGCCAGGAACTGAACATGATCCAGGCCCTCGGCCGCGCATTGGCGTGCCACTTTCTCGTATTCCCGCAGGAAGGTCGGCAGCTTGAGGGTCTTGAGGTGGTGTGCCAGCAGGATGTGGGGCCTGTCTGTCATGCCGCGTCTTCCGACAGCAGGCACATGTAGCTGGCGGCCGAGGTCCTGCCGGCAGTGGCCTTCGGCAGATACGGGTAGACGTCGAGGTCGAGCTTCGGCGGGCGCTTCTCGACCCGGCACAGCACCAGATGCTTGACCGCCGTGATCAGCTTCTCGGGCGGCCGCACCTCGGGCTACATGCTCCGCCACATCGTCGATGCCTTCGGCGGCACCCTGCCGAACGACATCGCGGTGGTGTTCGCCAACACCGGCATCGAACGGTCCGAGACCCTGGCTCACGGAGAATTTGCTATTGTTGTTGCTCGGCGCGCAAATTGAACGCCGATCGGCGTGGTAGGGCCTTAATATTCGTGGATTCCGAGGGGTCAACTGGTGACGTTGAACAACATTCAGACGATGAATGGCCCCCCGATATCCCGTCTCGAATGTGGACCGGAGGGATTCCGTCCCGTTTGCATGTGCCATGCCCTGGAGGTCCTCCCCCACCGCGGGATTGGCGCATTCGTGATCGAGCGGCGCTCCTCGACCCCGATCGCGCACGACCACTCCTGCCGCACCCCGGCGGCCCGCCTGCGCTCTGGACGCTAGGATGCTCTCCGGCCCGCGAGCGCTGGCTTCCGCGTCGGAAGCGTCGGATTACATGCTGCACGAGTACCTGGTGCGGAACGACGCGGCGCACCGGACGGCCAACCGCTGGCACGGCGGGGGAGCGGCGGCGCTGGGCCTGCCGGAACGGGTGAGCCGGCGCCGGTTCGTCGCCGTGCTCGACGGTCATGTGCCGGGCACGGATATCCGCCTCGGCCGGATTGTGGACGGCGGGCACCAGCACCGCCCGGGCTGGGACTGCACCTTCTCGGCGCCGAAGTCGGTATCGCTCGAGGCACTGCTTCACGACAACAAGGCGGTGATGCGGGCGCACGACGCGTCGGTGCGGGCGGCGCTGGACTGGGTGGAGGCGAGTTTCTTCAGACCCGGGGGTATGACCCCGCGACCGGGCGGCGTCCGAGGGTGAAGGCGGACGGTCTTGTGGCGGCGACCTTCCGGCACGTTGCGAGCCGCAACAACGACCCGCAGCTCCATACACACGCGGTGATCGCCAACATGACGCGGAACGCGGCGGGCGAGTGGCGGAGCGTGGAGCCGACGCAGCTGCGGCGCAACCGGCGTCTGATCGGGGCGTGGTACCGGAACGATCTGGCGCGGCGTCTGGGGGAGATGGGCTACGTGCTGGTTCCGACCCAGGTGGGCGGGCTGCCGAGCTTCGAGCTTGCGGGGTACTCGCCTGCGATGCTGGAGGCGTTCTCGACGCGCCGGCGCGACATCCTCGAGTACATGGCGGATAGGGGCCGGGACTACAGCGCGAAGACCGCGCAGGCGGCGACGCTGCATACGCGGAAGCGGAAGGACGAGCCCGCGCCTGGCGAGTTGTCGGCGATGTGGAAGGCCCGCGCCGAGGCACTCGGGCTTGCGCGGGATGCGGACGAGGTGCGTCTCGACCGGACGGAGCGCGGCTTCGCGCGCCCGCCGGCGCGCTTCACGGCGCTGGAAGCGGTCTGGCAGGCGACCGACCACCTGGAGGAGCGCCATGCGGTGTTCGGCGAATCCGACCTGCTGGCGGCGGCTCTGGGCCGCGAGCCCGGGCGGCACACGCATGTCGATTTGCGGGCCGAGATCGTGCGTCTGCGCGAGGACGGCCATCTGGTGGCGGCCGGCGACGACGCGCTGACCACGCGGCGCACGCTCAGGGCCGAGAAGGAGGTGGTCCGGCGCATGCGGGAGGGCAAGGGCACGGCCCGGCCTCTCGCTCCCGAAGAGGCGGTCGCCGAACGCCTCGCCGCGACGGAGCTGACGGAGGGGCAGAAGGCGGCGGTGCGCCTGATCCTGCGCTCGCAGGATCCTGTGGCCGGGGTGCAGGGGTTCGCGGGCACCGGCAAGACCCGGATGCTGAACGAGGTGGCGAAGCTGGCCGGGGGACGGCAGGTGTTCGGCCTCGCGCCGTCGTCGGAGTCGGCGCGGGTGCTTGGCGTCGAGGGCGGTATCGGGGCGGCCACCCTGCAATGGCTGCTGACGCGCTACGGGTCGATCGCCGAGGGTACCGCGACGGAGGAGGAGATTGCGCGGGCCTGCGAGACCTTCCGGGACGCGGTGGTGGTGGTCGACGAGGCCTCGATGGTGGGAACGGTGCAGATGCGCGACCTTCAGCGGATCCTGGCGCCGCTCGGGGTGGCGCGTCTGGTCCTGGTGGGGGACAGCCTTCAGCTGCGCCCGGTGGCTGCAGGCCAGCCGTTCCGCCTGCTGCAGCGCGCGGGCATGGCGACGGCGCGGATGGACGACGTGATCCGGCAGCGCTCGGTGGACCTGAAGGCGGCGGTGGAGCACATGGTTGCGGGCGATCCTGCGCTGGCGGTGGAGAGCATCGCGGCCGACGTGCGGGAGCTGCCGGCGGAAGCGCTGGCCGGGACGGCGGCGCGGCTGTGGCTGTCGCTGCCGCCGGATGCGCGGAAGGGGACGGTCATCCTGGCGCCGACCCATGAGAGGCGGGAAGAGATCAACGCGGTGGTGCGCCGGGGTCTCGCGGACGAGGGCGTGCTGGGGCGCCGGTCCGTGGAGATCGACCGCCTGGTGGACCGGAGGCTGACCCGGGTCCATGCCGCCGATCGCCAGAACTACCGGCCGGGCGACGTCGTGGTGGCCAACCGGGACGTATACGGCCTGCGCGAGGGCGAGGCCTGGACCGTGGTCGGGACCGGGGAGGGAGGGGTGCCGCTGGAGCGCCGGGGGGAGACCCGGGCGTTCGCGCCCTCGGGCAACGCGGCGCGCAATCTCTCGCTCTGCGAATCGCGGCCGCTGCCGCTGCGTGCCGGGGACGAGATCGTGTGGACGCGGAACATCCGCCGGCGGGGGCTGATCAACGGCGAGCGGGCGACGGTGGAGCGGATCGCCGGGGACCGCATCGACGTGCGCACGCATTCCGGCCGCGCGCTCCGCTTCGCGATCGACGACGACCATCTGCGCCATATCGACCACGCCTGGAGCTCGACCGTTTACCGGGCGCAGGGGTTGACGCGGGACAACGTGATCGCGGTGCTGGATTCGGCGAGCGTGATGTCGGACCGGGCGATGCTGTATGTGGAGATGAGCCGCGCAAGGGACGGGTTCGTGCTGCTGACCGACGACACCGAACAGCTGGTATCGCGGCTGGAGCGGGAGGGGGAGACGGTCTCGTCGGCGCTGGAGGCGGCGGGCCGGGCGCCCTGGCTCGAGCCCGATATGATGGCGGTGACGGAGAAGCCCGCCCTGTGGCCGGTGCTGGAGGAGTGGCGGGCGCATGTCCGACGCGCGGACAAGACCGGCGTCCCGCCCTTCCATCTCGCGGGCTGCGATGCGCTGATCGCGCGCATGCGTGCGCTGGCGGAGAAGGAAGCGCTGCCCGGCGCGCTTGCCGAAGTTCTGGAAGAGCACAGGCCCTTCGCCGAAGACCGTACCTTCGTGTCGGACTGGACGTCTTCCATGCTGGAGATTGCGGGGCGGCGCGAGCGGATGCTGGCGGAAGCGGCGGCGGCCGGGACGGCAGTCACGTCCCTTCCCGGTCACGCCGCCTGGTCGCGGCGGGCGGAGGGGGCGGTGGAAGAGGGCGTGGAGCTGGAGGATGAGGAGCGCTACGGGGTTCATCTCGACCGTATCGTGGGCGCGCGGGCGCAGCTCGGAGAACCGCTCGACGAGCTCGGCCGCGCGCTGGTGTTCGATGGGAATGCTGCGTCGCTGCAGTTGGAATGGCGGGCGCGGGAACGGGGCGAGGGAGACAGGTCCCTTGAAGACTTCGCGGCGCGCATCGCGGCGCTCGCGCGCGAGGCCGCCGCCGGGGAGATGCCGCCGGACCTGTCCCGGGCCGCAGACGAGATCGCAGAGCGGCAGCGGGAAGCAGAAAAGCGGCAGCGGGAAGAAGAAGAGCGGCGGCGGAAGGAAGAAGAGCGGAACCTTGCGGAGCAGAAGGCCCGGGACGCGCAATCGGCCCTCGAAGCGCTGGCGCGGGAGAGAACGCGGCTTCTCCACGCCGCGGCCCTGGAACCGGTCGCGAAGCGGGCGGACTGGCAGGACTGGCGGGACCGGGCCGAACCGGCGATGGCCGAGGCGGCAAAGGTGGCGGAGGACGCGGCGCTGGGCAACGGTACCCGCGAGGCGCTGGCGGCATCGGCGGAGACGCTCGCGCGCGGCCTCGCGCTCGACCGCGAGGCCGCGGAGCTTCACCGCGACTGGTACGAGCACGTCAGGCCATTGTGGGGCGGCCCCATCCATTCCTTCCACGCACCCGGAACCGAGGCGCTCGCCGATCGTATCGCGGCGCTGGAGGAGCAGGTTGCGCATCCGCTCGAGATGCCGGGGCTTCTCCGGATGGGGCTCGACGACCACCGGGAGAGGGCGGAGGAATGGAGCCGGATCCGAGAGTGCCGGGACGACCTGGCCCGCCTCGCCAAGAGGCCGGAGCCGGGCTCGGAGGAGTGGCTGCAGGACGCGCGCGATGCAGCGGGCGCGGCGAAGGCGATCCTGGTCGACGGGATGATGGGCCGCGCCCACGGGTTGACCGGAACCCCCATCGGCGAGGAGTTCGAGAGCAACGCCGTCGCGCTCGGCCGTGAGCTTCGGATCCACGATGCTTCGGAGACGTTGCTGCGGGACTGGGCGGAGCATGCGGGCGCCGCTGCGGGGGAGGGACTCCACCCCTTCCGCTCTCAGGTTCTGCTTCTGCCGGAAGCAGTGGACGATTACGTGGGCCGGGATAACCCGGTCCGTTTCATCGATGCCTTCGTGGATGGTTTGGACCTAGCGGCCGCTGGTTTCGAGCGCGCCGCGGCGAAGGCGATAGGTCGTCCCGGCTACGATCCGGCGGACCTGCTGAAGCTCTACATATACGGCTATCTCAATCGGGTACGTTCGAGCCGCCGGCTGGAGGCAGAGAGCAAGCGTAATCTCGAAGTGATCTGGCTGTTGCGGCGTTTGTCGCCAGACTTCAAGACGATCGCCGATTTCCGGCGGATCAATCGGGCGGCCTTCCGACAGGTGTTTCGGGAGTTCGTGAGGCTATGCCGCGAACTGGAGCTGTTCGGACGCGAGCTGGTGGCGGTTGACGGTACACGGATCAAGGCAGTGAACAGCCGGAAGCGGAACTTCACCAAAGCGAAGCTGGCGAAGGCGTTGGCCGAGAGCGACGAGAGGTTGTCGCGTTATCTCGACCGGCTCGACGAGGCCGACGAGCAAGACGAGGGCGGCACCGGCGGCGGCGAGGTGGAGCATATCCAGGAGAAGATCGCTGCGATCCAAGGGCGGCGTGAGCGGTTTGAGGAACATCGAGACGCGCTGGCTGCGAGTGGCGAGGACCAGCTCTCTTTGACGGATCCGGACAGCCGGGCGATGTACGCCGAGACCCGGGTCGGTGTCGGCTACAACATTCAGATCGCCGTGGACGCCAAGCACAAACTGATCGCCGAGCAGCAGGTCCATAACAAGGTCAGCGATCTCGGTCTATTGGCCGAGACGGCGGTGGTGGCCCGTCGGAACCTGGCCGTCGATCGGATCGACGCGGTCGCCGACGCGGGCTACTTCAAGATCGAGGATATCGAGGCCTGCGAGAATGCCGGCGTCGTGCCGCATGTGCCCAAGCCCCAGCGCGGATCCACGGTGAGCCAGGGGCTCTTTCCCAAGGAACGCTTCCGCTATGACGGCGGCGAGGACATTTACATCTGCCCCGACGGCCAACGCCTGGCGCTACACAGCAAGCGCAAGCGCCGAAGCGATCCTGGAGCGCATGGCAGAACGATTGGCGGCCCGCCCGGAGCTGCTCGATGCGCGCCGTGAAAGCGTCGAGCATCCCTTCGGCTCAATCAAACAATGGATGGGCCAGGGTGCCTTCCTGACCCGGCGGCTGGAGAACGTGCGCGGCGAGTTCAGCATCACGGCGCTGGCTTACAACATCCGCCGCGCGATCTCGCTGGTAGGTGTTCCCGCCTTGATCGCCGCCGCGAGGGCATGAGACGGGAATCAGGCCAAAATCGAGCGCCGCACATCGATCCACGGAGGCCTGGAGCCCCTTCCACAGGGCTACCGGCGCCAAACCGCCAGATTACGTGGGATCGCCGCAAATCATGGTTACCTAAACCTCCATCCCCGCCACCCAGAGTTTCCACACGGTCTGCATGGTGAAGGACTATGTGCGTTCCCGGCGGCAGTCGACGCGCGAGGCTTTCGTTCCACTGCATCACCCGCCGGGCCACGCCCAGGTCGACTTCGGCGAGGCGGTGGTGGAGCTGCCGGGCCGGCGCGAGAAGGTTGCCTTCTTCTGCCTGATCCTGCCCCATTCCAATGTCTGGTTCGTGAAGGCCTCCCCCCGGGAGACGACGGAGGCATTCCTGGACGGCCATGTCAGCGCCTTCGCCTTCCTCGGCGGGGTTCCGCGCTCGATCCTCTACGACAACACGACCCTGGCGGTGGCGCGGATCCTGGGCGACGGCACGCGCCTCAGGACGCAGGCGTTCTCACATCTTCAGTCGCACTATCTGTTCCGCGACCGCTTCGGCAGGGGAGCAGGCGGCGGCGCTGCTCGCCGATCTCGAGGCCCTGCGTGATCTGCCGGCGGTTCCCTTCGAGGCCTGCGAGCATGTGCCGGGCCAGGTCTCGTCGACGGCCCTGGTGCGCTACCGGCTGGTGGACTACTCGGCACCGGCGGTGCACGCCCACAAGAAGGTGACGGTCAAGGGCTATGTCGACCGGGTCGAGATCGCGCTCGGCGCCGAGATCGTCGCCCGCCATCGGCGCAGCTATGTCCGCGGCGACGTCGTCTACGACCCGCTGCACTATCTGTCGCTGCTGGAGAAGAAGCCGGGCGCCCTGGACCAAGCGGCGCCGCTGAGAGGGTGGAAGCTCGATCCGGCCTTCGACACGTTGCGCCGCCTCCTCAAGGCGCGCTTCGGGCCGCGCGGCAAGCGCGAATACATCCAGGTGCTGCGCCTGCACGAAGACTTCCCGGAACCGCAGGTGGCGGCCGCGGTGCGCGACGCGGTGAAGCGCCGCCTGATCGGCTTCGACGCCGTCAAGCACCTGCTGCTGGCCCGCATCGAGAGGCGGCCCGTGCATCTCGACCTGTCGCGCTATCCGCACCTGCCCCAGCCCTTCGTCGCCGCCACGCGGAGCGCCGACTACGCCACCCCGCTGGCCGGTGGGGCCGGCCATGGTTGAGGCCCCCCGCATCCTGCTCGAACATCACCTGAAGAGGCTGAAGCTGCCGACCTTCCTGCGGGAATACGAGAAACTGGCGCGCCGGTGCGCGGCCGAGGGCCTGGATCATGTGCGGTTCCTGGCCCGGCTGGTGGAGATGGAGCTGATCGACCGCGAGCGCCGCCTCGTCGAGCGGCTTATCAAGCAGGCCGGGTTCCCTGTCGTCAAACAGCTTGAGAGCTTCGATTTCAAGGCGATCCCGGCGCTCAACAAGATGCTGGTGCTGGATCTCGCGCGCGGCGAGTATATCGCGCGCCGCGAGAACCTAATCCTGCTCGGCCCGAGCGGCGTCGGCAAGACCCATGTCGCTCTCGCCCTCGGCCTCGCCGCCTGCCACAAGGGCCTCGGCGTGCGCTTCGCCACAGCCTCCCATCTGGTCCACGAGCTGATCGAGGCGCGCGACGAGAAGAGGCTGCTCCGCCTCCAGGCCCAGCTCGCCAGGGTCAATCTCCTGATCGTCGACGAGCTCGGCTACGGGCCCCTGTCGCAGACCAGAAGCGAGCTGCTGTTCGACGTCTTCAGCCGGCACTACGAGAACGGCGCCACCATCGTGACCTCAAACCTGCCCTTCCAGGAATGGACAACGGTGTTCGCCAGCGAGCGCCTCACCGGCGCGCTGCTCGACCGCATCACCCACCATGGCCATATCCTGGAGATCAACGGCGAGAGCTACCGCCTCAAGCAGAGCCGGTCACGACGCCGGCAACCGTCCGAATAACCCCCCGCTTGTCCCCGTCGGCCCACAGCCCCCTCCCGTGGACTACGGGGACAAGCTACCACCCAGCCCGCAGTACATTTTTACGCCGCCGCGCCGGTACATTTTTACGACGCCGTTGACACCGCGTTGTTGATGAGAATATCGAGCCCGCCCCAGGCCTCTTTAGCCATTCCGATCGCCCGGTCGATAGCGGCAGCATCGGTGACGTCGCCCGCCGCGGCGAGCGCCGTCCCCCCAGTCTCTGCCAGCCGGGCGACGGTTGCCTCGACCCCGCTTGCATCGATGTCGTAAGCCAGCACCGCGGCACCCTCGCCGGCAAGGCGCTCGGCGATGGCCCGGCCAATGCCGCCGCCGGCGCCTGTCACCATCGCCCGTCGGTCGTGAAAACGTCGTGTCTCTAGCTGCGGCGCCACGCCGCCCTCACGCCTCGTGCCATACCCGACCGCCGATCACCATCAGCCGCGGCTTGATGCGGCGGGCGCCAAGGACGTGCTCGCCCGGGCAATCCTCGTAGTCGAACGCGCCCTCCTCGATTTCGAACACCGTGGCATCACCCGATGTTCCGACTTCCAGCGTCCCGAGCTGAGGCCGGCGCAACGCCTGCGCGGGCGCGATGGTCGCCGCGCGCACTATCTCGGTAAGTGGCATGCCGAGACACAGGAACTTGGACATGGTGACCGCGAGATCGATGGCAGGGCCGTCGATGCTCAACATGTGCACATCGCTGCTGATGACGTCGGGCAGGAACCCTAGCTCCAGCATCGCCCGCGCCACAGAAAAGGCGAAGCTGCCACGGCCGTGACCGATGTCGAAGATCACGCCTCGCTCGCGCGCCGCCAACACCTCTTCGCGCAGTGCGCCGCGGCCGCTGACCGGCGCGTTGGGAAACGGGCGGAAGCAGTGGGTCAACACATCACCGGGCCGCAGACGCTCCAGCACTTCGCGACGACTGGGCGGCGGATAATCGAGATGCGCCATCACCGGCAGCCCGAGTTCGTCCGCCACCTCGATCGCGATATCGAGCGGGGCCACGCCTGAATCGCCGCCACCGTACTGCCCCACGCGCACCTTGATGCCGACAATCAAATCTTCATGGGCACGCGCGACCTCCAGGCAATCTAGAGTGCTGAGGAGCCGGAGGTCGGCCGATTCGCCGACCATCACCCGCTCACCGAAGGCATAGATGCCGGGGAATGAGATGTTGAGGTAGGCAAGAACGCGCACGGCCGCAGGCTCGACCACGTAGGCACGCAAGCCAGCGAAGGTACCAGGTCCTGCGCTGCCGGCATCGACGAACGTAACGGTACCACTTTGACGCGCGAGCGGCTCGGCCTCGACGCCTAGCGAGGTCGCGCCCCAATAGACGTGGGTGTGAAGGTCGATCAGGCCGGACGTCACAATCAAGCCGTCGACCGCACGCACCTGGCCAGCCTCGTCCGTAATCACGGGCGCGATGGCCGCCACCTTGCCGTCGCGAAAGGCAACATCGTTGACCGCGTCGATCCCCTGACCGGGATCGACGACGCGGCCCCCGCGCAAGATCAGGTCATACATGCCCTCTTCCACACCGGGATCTGGCCCAGCGCCGGCCCTCGGCGGAGTCGATGCGCCGATCGCGCCCCTAGAGCTGGAGTTGCACCACCTGGCCCGAGCGAACGCTCTCGTCGGCGCCGATCACGATGGCCAAACTGTTGACCGCATCGTTCATCCAGTCGGTCAGATCGACGTCGTCCCTGATCGCCTTCAATAGGAACGCCTGCTCGCGGTCGCACAGCTCCTGGTGATCGGGCTCATCGTCCATGCGGATGAGGTCGTCAGGTTTGACGAACTCGTTCTGCGCATCAATCTCGCTGTGGTGGATCAACAGTGCGTTGGTCTGGGTGTGCGCGTTGATGTCGGCCGACTTGCCTTTCGTGTCCGCCTCACCGGCCTGGGGCACGACGATGCTGACCGAGCCCTTGGGACCGACCACATCCTTCACGAAGAAGGCGACCTCGCTCATCATCGGCCCCCACCCCGCCTCGTACCAGCCGACCGAGCCATCGTCGAAGGTCACGTGCAGATGGCCGTAGTTGTACATGTCCTCGTCGATCTCATCGCTCAGGCGTGTGCCCACCGCATGTACGCTGGTCGGCCGACGGCCGGTGATCTGGCACATGATGTCGACGTAGTGAACGCCGCAGTCGACGATCGGCGACAGCGAGTTCATCAAGTTTTTGTGCCAGTTCCAGGCCGGCCCGTGGCTCTGTTGGTTGAGGTTCATGCGCATCACGTGCGGGCTGCCGAGGTCCTTGGCTTTCTCGACGAGCTGCACCCACGAGGGATGGTGGCGCAGAATGTAGCCGACCACGAGCTTGCGTCCGGTCTCTTGCGCGGTATCGATGACCTGCTGTGCATCCTCGACCGTGGTCGCAATCGGCTTCTCGACGAACACGTGCGCGCCGGCCTTCATCGCCTTGATGGCGAACTCGGCATGGGTATCGGGCCAAGTGTTGATCGAAACGGCATCGGGGCTCGTCGCCGCCAGAGCCTCATCGTAATCGGTATAGCGCGGGTAGTTGCTGAAGCTCTCCGGCAGGTCACTGCGGTCCTTGATGCCGCGGGCCACCAGCCCGACGATCTCGAAGCCCTCGAGCTTCTGATAGGGGAGCGCGTGCGAGAGACCCATGTTGCCCAGGCCGACGACCAGAACGCGGATCTTATCGCTCATATTTCCCTCCCTCAGATCCTGTGATACGGCGGTTTACCGACGCTACACGCGCTCGCGAGCCCGGACAAGACCGGCTCAGGCCGGCGGCGTGGCGAGGTCGGTAGCGAGGTGAGCGACGCAGTCGCCCCGTTCGACTCGGCCCATGTGACGCTTGCAGACCAGCAAGCCGTCGTGCTTGAACGCGACCGTCATTGGCTCGCGGCCGGGATCATCGACGAAGTGCACGCAGCCGGCGATATCTCCCTTCCTTACCTCCTCGCCCAGCACGCGGAACGGCTCGAATAGGCCTGGCGCAGGGGCGAAGGCGTAGTAGTCACGGTCCGTCAGCTCGACGTAACGGATCTCCTTCGGGGCCGGTGGTATGTCGAATTTGGCGAGGTCCCTTAGGACGCCGATGTGCGCAAGCGTGCGCACCACGCCCGCGTAGGTGAGCTTGACCCCCGCTGGGTTGATCGAGCCTGTGCCGCCGAGCTCTCCGCCGATGAACGCGACCTTGTTGCGCCGCGCGCTGGCCGATGACAGACCGGGCTGCTGGAGATAGGCGAAGACCATAGAGAGCGGGCTGCCGAAGGCTTGGAGCGCCGCCCATGCTTTGGCGTCGATTTCGGGATCGTCGGTCAGCGGAATGAGGGCGAACGGCAGGTAATCGAGCGATGAGCCACCGGAGTGAAGATCGAGCCAATAGTCCGCCATCGGCGCGAGCATGGTCTCGATGTAGTCGGCGATCTGCGTCGTTGGTCCGCCTGCCGGATCGCCCGGGAACAGCCGGTTAAGGTTGCCGCCATCGAGCGACGAGACGCGCGCACCGGCCATCGCGGCAGGAAGATTGGCTGCCGGTATGATCAGTACGCGCCCTGCGATGTCGCCCGCTTCGAGCTCTCGGATCAGGCGGCACAGCACCACCTGGCCCTCGTACTCATCGCCGTGGTTGCCGGCCATGAGGAGGACGGTGGGGCCCTCGCCATTCTGGATCACGGTCAACGGGATGGCGATGGTGCCGTAGGCCAAGCGCGTTACCGAATACGGCAGATGCAGATAGGAGACCTGCTTGCCCTCGGCCGCGAAGTCGAGCTCGGTCCAAATCGTCGATTTTGCGCTCACAATCACCCCAAGAGGAAGGAGCGGTATCGAGGCCCGCCCCATACACCGCCCGGCACGAGCACCCGGCCTATTCGGCTGCTGCCCGTTCCTGTTCTGGCTGCTTCGCGGTGCGCACGTCACTACCGGTGAGTAGACGCCACACACGGTCGAGCAGGCCGGCAACGCCGTCGGGCAGGAAGATCATGAACAAGAGCAACATCACGCCGAAGCCGATGTGCCGCCACTCGCTCGCTTCCTTGAGGAGCTCATCGCTCACCATGATCACGAGCGCGCCCAGCAGCGGGCCCCACAAACTTCCCATCCCGCCGACGATGAGCATGGAGATCAGGAATAAGAGCAGCGTGAACGTGAGTTGTCCGGGTCCTACCGAGCCAAAATGGGCAGCGAAGAACGCGCCGGCGAGCGCCGTGAAGAACGCCGACAATGCGAACACAAGAAGCTGGTACTTGAAGCGGTTGATGCCGCGCGAGGTAGCCAGCTCCGGATTGTCGCGCAGCGCCTTGAAGGCGAGGCCCATGCGACTCGTGATGATCCAAAACGTGAAGGCCATCGACAACACGAACAAGCCCAGCATGCTGTAGTAGTCACCGATCAGCCAGTTGCGCCCACCCAGCACTTCGCGCCAGCCGAAGCTGCCGAACTGCCCCATACCGGACGGTCCCCCGCTGAACGACATGCAGATGTCTTCGTTCAACGACGAGCACGCACCGTCCCCCATGATCAGGGTGTAGAGGACTTGGGATACGGCAATGGTGAGCAGCGCCACATAAACGCCGCGCAGACGCAGGCATGCCAGACCGACCAACACGCTGAATACGATCCCGATCAGGCCGGCAAACGGGAACGCGTACCACAGGTTCATGTCGAGATAGCGTCCCATCATGGCTGTGGAATACGCGCCAACGGCGAAGATCGGAATCTGCGCCAGCGAGAAGATTCCGGCGATCCCGAACACAAGGTTCCACTGGCTGACGACCGCCGCCCAACAGAAGAACATGATCGCGGTGCCGAGGATGAACCTCGGCATACCCAGCAAGGGGAAAGCGAGCGCGACGATCAGCACAACGAGGCTGATAACGTAATCGCGCCGTTTCATTGCCTTGCCACCATGACCCGCCCGAACAAGCCTTCAGGCCGCCATACCAGCGCCAGAATGACGACGACCAGAATCACCGGGAATCCATACTGTGGTGCCCACAGCGTGCTTGCCGCCGCCTCGATGAAGCCGACCAGAAGCGCCGCATAAAGCGCGCCGACCATGTTGCCGAGGCCGGCAAGGCAGATCACGATGAAGGCCTTCAACAAGGGACTGTTACCCATGTAGGGCACGATCTGCGTAATCGTGCTGAGCATGATGCCCGAGACAGCAGCCAGCATGCTCGCGAGCATCAGCACCTGGACATAAACCCGCGCAACGGGCACGCCCATCAGCTTGGCGCCGTCGCGGTTCTGCGCCACCGCCCGGATCGCGCGCCCAATGCGGGTCCTTGTCAGGAGCAGGCCGAGGGCCACCATCAGCACCGCGGCTACCACCCAGATGGCGACGCTGCGCCAGTTCACCGGCACATCGCTGATGATGGTGACGACCCCGGGGATAGTCAGCGGCTGGGCGAACGGATAGCCGCCGAAGATACGGAGTAGGCTATTCTCCACCACCATGCCGATCCCGAACGTGGCAATGATGATGTTCGTCTCATAGTTCCTCGTGTCCAGCATGAAGTGGACCGAGACGTAGTAGATGGCGGTGCCGACCAGCGCTCCACACACCATTGCAAACGGCAGCGACACCACGATCGGCAGACCGAGCGCATTGACCGCGATCAACGTGAAGTAGGCGCCGAGCGCCATCGCCGCACCGTGCGCCATGTTGAGGCAGTTGAAGGCGCCCCAGACGAGCGATAGCCCGACCGCGGCAAGCGCATACATCGAGCCGAGGGTAAGGCCACTGACGACGATCTGGACCGCGTAGCTCATGGTCAGATGTGGCTCTCAGCCACCGAGATAGGTCTCGAGGATCTGCGGTTGTGCCTGCAGCTCCTGGCCACTCCCCTGCCACACGATGCTGCCGGTGTCGAGGAGGTGGATGCGGTCCGCCAAGTCGATGATGCGGCTCGCGTTCTCCTCCACCAGGAGAATCGTGCGCCCTTCCGCCTGGAGGCCGACGATGACCTCATAGATCTGGTCGATGACGATCGGCGCGAGGCCCAGCGACGGTTCATCGAGCATCAGGATACGACCGCCCGTCAACAGCCCGCGCCCGATCGCGAGCATCCTTCGCTCGCCTCCGGACAACGTTCGTGCAAGTTGCGAGGTTCTTTCTTTAAGTCGCGGCAACAGCGTGTAAATTTGCTCCAGCTTCTGCTCGAACTGCACGCGTGCCGAAGGCAGATAGACACCCATGAGGAGATTGTCGTACACCGACATTTCGGGGAACAGCATGTCGCCCTGTGGGATGTGGACGACTCCGGCCGCGACGATCCTGTCTGCCGCCATGCCGTCGATCCGCTGACCGTCGAGCTCGATGGAGCCGCCCTTCACACGGACCAGCCCGGAGATGCACCGCAAAAGCGTCGTCTTACCGTGCCCATTGGGGCCCAGCAGTGTGATGACGCTGCCCGCGGGGACGTCGAACGAGACGTCGCGGAGCACCGGTTGGCCTTCGTAGCCCGCCGTGAGGCCCGAAACCCGGAGCAATGCCTCAGCCACCGTTGCCTCCGGCGCCCATCAGGTGTCTCAGCCGATCGGCCGTGCCCTCCCCCAGATGCACCTCAACGACCCGTTCGTCCTGTAACAGTGACGAGCTGTCACCTTCGTAGATCTTCTCGCCGTGGTGCATGATCACCACCCGGCTCGACAGCGCCAGCAGGAACCGCATCACATGTTCGATCAGGATGATCGTGATCCCTTCCCTGGCGAGGCCGCGCACGATCTCCATCACATCGTCAATCTCGTGGGGGTTGAGTCCGCCCACGGGCTCGTCGATTAATAGCAACCTCGGGTGCGTCGCCACCGCGCCGGCGAGCATCAAGAGCTTGCGGTCGAGCACAGGCAGGTCGCGGGCGATCAAGTGGGCGCGGTCCTCGAGCCCAACCAGCTCAAGCGAATGGTCGACTCGCTCGCGCATCTCCTTCGAGAAGCTCATGCGCGGAAATATGCCGCTATCGCCGCGGCCGAAAGCGGCACCGATCAGGACGTTGTCACGAATGCTCAACGAGTCGAATCCGGCGTTGAGCTGGTAGGTGCGCGCAATCCCCTCGTGGCAGATCCGATCCGGCGCGTGCCGGGTTATGTCGACTCCGTCGAGCTTAATGCTGCCATTGGTCGCCGAACTGATGCCGGAGATGACATCGAGAAACGTCGTCTTCCCAGCGCCGTTTGGCCCGCCGATGCCGAGAATATCGCCGGGCCAAACGTCAATATCAAAATTATTTACCGCTGCCAACGCGCCGAAGTACTTGTGAACGCTTCGACACGTCAGCAGCGCACTATTTGCTTCGGCCATCCGGAACGCTTACCGATGCCCTCCGTTCAGACGCAATCCAACGCAGCTACGTGAGCCACGGTGGATTCATCCACTCCGCCGTCGCATAGGGGTTCGGGCCCACCAGTTCCACATCATCTTCCCACTTCTGACACTGCATGATGTGGGTCGGCATACCGAGGCCCGGATCGTTGGTCTCCGCCGGGTACGGGGTCGCCGACTGGACGTTGGGCAGGAAGCGAATGGCTCCCACCACACCGCGATAGATCTGGTTGCGGAGGAAATCGCAGACCTTCTTGTTCTGCTGAATGCCATCGTAGGGCACACCGGTGCCATTGGCTCGGCACGCCGCGATCGCCCAGGTGAACACCGAATCGTACACCTGTCCGCCCACCGACGGCGTCGCGTCGCGACCGTACTTGCCGATGATCTTCTTGGCGAAGGCCTTGCCGATCTCGTCTTGCAGCGCACCAATGGTCGTCGACGAGAACACGCCGTGGCCCGCTTCTTTGACGATGTCGAGGAACGAGCGCAGCTGCAGAGCGTACTGAATGTACATGAGGCTCTGCGTTGGGTTCTCCGCGAACTGGATGACGATGCCGGTTTGGTCTTCCGCGATGCCCTGTGTCGTTGCCACGATCGCCGGCTTGACGTCGCGCACCTTCACCAGCGATGGGCCCCAGTCCTGAACCGGCTGAATCACCACATCGTCGATCACGAGGTCCCAACCAAACTGCGGCGCGATTTCGCGGATGCCGTTGGCAATCACGACGGCGTAGTTGATGGAGCCCGACAGCAGGCAGAACTTGTTGTTCGGCCTTTTCCACTTGCCCGTCTTCTCTAGCTCGTCAAGGAAGTAGATCAGACCTGGCCCGTAGTAGTACTCCGCCGGATCGTCCTGGAAGATGCACCAGTACCGGTCGGGATTATCGGCGATCACCTTCTGGTGGCCGAAATCGGTGTTGTCGTGGAGATACGGAATACCGGCGTCGGCGATGGTGTCGTACTCGGCCCTCAGCGACGGCGAGTTGTAGCCGTTGATGATGGCGTGCACTTCGTGGCGATCGATCAGGCGGCGGGCGGCCGTGGTCACCGTCTCCGCCGTGATGTCCTTGGTATCCTCATAGATCACCTCGATTGGGCGCCCGAGAATGCCGCCCATCGCGTTGATCTCCTCAACAGCCAGGTCGATGC
Source organism: Alphaproteobacteria bacterium (assembly GCA_965248765.1). Classification (GTDB taxonomy): domain Bacteria; phylum Pseudomonadota; class Alphaproteobacteria; order VGEJ01; family VGEJ01; genus CBDFKF01. The sequence goes on along the minus strand of CBDFKF010000004.1, from coordinate 337,434 downwards.
CGGCTTGGAACGCCTTGGCATCGGCAGCGCCCCAACCGGTCAACGGCAGCATGCTGCCCATCGGGATCGGCGCGCCTTGCGCCTTGGCCCCGTTATTAAGGGCTTGCAGCGTGGTCGCCCCGGCCACTCCCATGGACCCGACCGCGACTGCGCCGGCCGTCGACAGGAAGCCGCGGCGTGTGACCTCCGGCTTTACCGGTCCGACGACGGGATCCCATTTCGGTTCAGTCTTGGGTTCTTTGCTCATTAGCTCCCTCCCTCGGTGCTTCGTGATATCGCTGGCCACACCGCCTCTGTGCAGCACACCAGCGCAAGATCGTTGGCGACCTTGGCTCAACTATGTTCCTAAATCCCGCTGCTCGCAACAGCCCAAATCGGCCGCCATTTCCGGTGGCGGGGATACCCTTAGCGACTCAGGCAAAGTACCGCGACGCGCATGCCTAGGGCCGACGACGACGCTGCGAGACGTGCCAGTGCGCGACCGTGCTTTCGATATATTGGATCAACAGAAACATTCCGAAGCCTATCGCCGTGATGTAGAGAACTCCGGCAAACACCACATCCGTCTCGCGTCCCGCGCTCGCTTTGAACACCGCGCGTCCAATTCCCTGGTCGGCACCGATGAACTCGGAAAGGACTGCACCGGTTACCGAGAACGTGGCGGCAAGCTTCATTCCGGCGAACATCTGGGGCAGCGCGCTCGGCAAGCGAATCCGAAAGAGCGTGCTAGCCCATCCCGCACCGGTCGAGCGAGCGAGGTATAGCGTCTCGACGGTCGTCGACCGCAGCCCCAGGACCGTGTCAATAACGACAGGAAAAAAGGCGAGCAAAAACGCGATGGCGATCTTCGAAGATATCCCGAATCCGAACAGGACGAGGAATAACGGAGCGAACACGATCTTCGGGATTACTTGAGAGATCACGAGGATCGGATAGATACTTTTCTCGATCCAACGCACCCCGACGATGAGGACCGCCAGCACGACCCCGACGACGACGCTCAACAAAAAACCGCCCATGATCTCCTGAAACGTCACCCACGTTTCCGCGAGCAGGTAATCGCGTTCGACCACCGCGTTCTGGAGGATGTCGAGAACAAACTGAATTGACCGCTTCAGTTGTGGTTGTTGGGCCAGTGGATAAGGGGTCGGGCGCGGAGCGGCCGTCCCCTTATCCACTGGCCGGTCGCGTCGAAGCGGATCACGCGGCCTGTCTGTGGCTTGTGTTGATGGGCGATCCGTCGGCCTGGTATCGGGCCAGGCAGCGCGGCCCATGGAAGACGGCGAGGGTGCGGTCGGGGTATTCGTGGACCCGGACCCTTGCCTTGACGTAGTGGCGGCGATGGCGGTCGGGCGGGATCGCCAGCACCAGGCGTTTGTAGCGCACGGTGTTGTCGTTGGAGACGGTGCGCTCCTGCTGCACGCAGAGGATGTCGTCGAGGGTACCGGCGAAGGGCACGAAGGCGGTGCCCTCGGCTTCCGGCGGCACCACGAAGCGGGCGTTGTGGCCTGGCAGGTAGAGCTCCTTGAGGAAGCGGTTGGCCTGGGCCATGTCGGTGATGCCGGCGAGCCTGAGCTCCTGGGGCAGGCGCTTCTGCAGGGTGGCGAACATGCGTTCCGAGCGCCCCCTTGCCTCGGGCGAGTAGGCCGGGATCAGCTCGATGCCGAGCTGGGCCAGGGCGCGGCCGAACTGGGTCGGATTGTCCTTGTCGACCGTGCCGCCGGCCTCAGGGGTGTGCCAGTAGTGGCCGGCGCGGTCGGCATAGAGCGAGCAGAACAGCCCCTTGGCCCGGATCGCCTCGGACACCCCCTGAAAGCTCGACATCGTGCCCTCTTCGGCGACGAAGAAGGCCGAGTAGATCTCACTGGTGGTGTCGTCCATGGTGACGATCAGGTCCCACCACTGATCGGGGACCCACGCGTGGCTTGAGCCGTCTTGATGCAGCATCATGCCGGGCAGCGCGCGGCGCGGCCGCTTGCGCCGGTGCGCCCCGCGCCTGGGCGCCGCCCGTCTTCGCCCATGGGCCTGCAAGCTCAGCCGCACCCAGTTGTAGCTGCGCTTGAAGGCATAGTCCGCGACCAGCTTCTCGTGGAAGTGCCTGGCGGTGAAGTCCCAGTAGCGGGTGTCGAACAGCGCCAACAGCGCCGTCACCTCGTCGACCGCCGCGCGCCGCGCCGAGACCCGGCCCAGACGGCGATCGTAGAGCCCTTCCGCGCCGTCCGCCTCATAGCGGTCGCGCCAGCGCCGGAAGGTGCGCTCTGAAACGCCGAGAACCTCCGCCGCCTCGGCTTGGCTCAAGCAACCCCGATGGGTGCGGCCGTAAACCTCCTCGAACTTCATCAATCTCAGTCCCTGCAACTGCTCTGTCCGGCGCATCCAAACCCTCCATAGCCTGGAGAGCTTCTAAATCCGGACAGATCGTCTGGTACATAAACCGGACATATCGTGTGTTAGTGACACACCGCGCTCTGGAGGACCTCGGACAATGGCGGAAGGATGTAGCGTGGAACCTCGCCAATGCGGACCCCGATCTCCCACGCCGCGAGACCGAGGACGACGCCGGCGGTGCCATAAGGGACCCGATCCGTCGCGCTAGTCGCGAGCGTCGCAGCGGTGGCGCCGGGCTTACCCGTTCCGGACATCTCGCCTACGTCAGCCGCGTTTCTTCCAACCGGCTCGAGACGTGCCACCGAATGGCCCGCCGCTCGATGAACTCGATGAGGAAGAAGACACCGGCCCCGAGAACAGCGAGCCAGATGATCGCGGCGAGCATGGTGACGTTCTCGAGGCGCGTCTGCGCCACAACGACCAGGCGACCGAGGCCGCTCGCCGCGCCGATAAATTCGGCGACCACGGCACCGATCACTGAGAACGCCGCGGCCAGCTTCACGCCGCCAAAGATATGGGGCAATGCGGTCGGGATCCGGATCTTGAGGAAGATCGAGACAGGGCCGGCCCCATCGACCGGGCAAGGTGGAGCTTCTCCTCCTCAACCGAGCGCAAGCCCGCCAAAGAGTCGATGACGACCACGAATATCCCGAATATCGCGACGATCAACACCTTCGAGACGAGCCCGTAGCCGAACCAAATCACGATCGCGGGCGCGATCCGGGCCGCCGCCAGCCGACCCCTAGGCGACCCACCGCAGCCGCCGCACCAGGGCGCCGCGAGGTCGTGGTGGCTCGCGGCTCGACGCGATCTATGCCACAATCTGGGCATGCTGATGTTCCGCCGCCTCTTGCTTCATGCAGCGGTCCGTGCCGCGTCCGACCCGCGGGCACAAGCGAAAGCGCGCGAACTGTTCGATCAAAAAGTCCGACCTCGCGCGCAAGAGGCGTGGCGCCGCACCAAGCCGAAGGTTGAGGCGGTGCGCGAAGACGTGCGTGAAGCGGCACGAACGACCGATCCACGCCGTGATCCGGGACGGTTCGCCGCCGAGGTCGTCAAACGCTGGCGCCGCCCTCGGTAGCTGGCATCGCGCGTCGCGCGCTCACCGCATAGAGCGGATCGCTCTCCCCTGGTGCCGGGGACAGGTCCTCGAATTCGGGCGCCTCGAACCCACCCGCCTCCACGAAATAGAGCCCGATCAGCTGGGCGTGGTCGGCATCGCCGATGGCCCGCCAAATCGCCACCGCCTTGGTGGGAAAGCACCGGTTGGAGTAGACCACCGTGCACGGCGCCCCGGGGCGCAGGACGCGCGCGATGTCGCGCATCACCGCCACCGGGTTCGTCAGATATTGAATGGAGACGGCAATCGTGCAGGCATCGAAACAGTCGTCTGCGAACGGCAGTCGGGTTTCGCGATTGAGGTCGTGGATCACCCGTTTCGTGAGCCGCGGATTGGCGTCAAGTTCGGCCTGGTTCATGCCGAGCCCCGTCACCGACCGATAGGCGGTCTTCTCAGGCAGATGCGAGACCCAGCTCGACATCAAATCAAGAATGTCGCCGGCGGCGGGTAGGAGCCGATGGTAGTGGGCTGCAAGTGCGGCGCACGCCGCCTCATCGATATGCGTGACGAGCCGCGGCAGGGTGTAGAACAGCCCATCGTCGCTCTCATCGACGCGCGTGAAATGCTCGCGTAGGAAGCGAGCGGTCACGATGACTGGCGGACCAACATGGGCGCCGCATTATCGATCCATTTGCTTGGCCGACAAATGCGCTAGAATCCAGAGATGCGAGTGCGCAGCAATCGGCGCTTGCGGCGTGGGGTGATGGTGGCAGCGGCGGGCCTCGCGTTGGCGCTTGCCACACCCTCCAGCACCCGCGCGCAGTCAGCCGATCTGTTCATGGAGAAAGCCGAGGGCTACTCCGCTGGCGGCGATCACGAAGTCGCGGCGGAACTCCTGGCCAAAGCCCTCGACCTTGAGCCCGACAACGCGCTCGCCCATTTCCTCTTCGCCGAGGCCCTGATCAAGATCGAACGCAGGAGCAAGGCGGTCACGCACTACTGGCGCGCCTACGAGCTCAACCCGGAGGCCGACGAGGCACCTGATGCCTACGCCAAGGCTTATCAGCTCGAGAGCTACTTCTCCGACGTCCGCCGCCTGCAATCCATCTGCGCGTCCGGCACGGATTTCAGCGCGGCCTTCCCGGCAGCATTGGTTGGCCACGAGGCGACCTACTACCGCGACGGCGAGTACGGCGAGGACTACCACCGGTTCAAGGTGGACGGTGAGCGGCTGACGTGGTGGAACCCGATGTTCGAGGACGGGTTCAAAGTCTTCACGCCCGAGAAGTGGACTGAAGGCTACATCCTTGCCCGCGCCGACCCGGTCGTTGTCTGCACGGCCGAGGTGGAGGGCGGCGGCTTGATTTACTCCTTCAACGACGAGACCCTCTTCATCGCTGAGCGCGAATCACGCCACTACGTGATCTACCGACCGCTCGAATGACATTAGCCGGTCGCCCGGCGCGACCGCCGCGGACGGGCCGCCAATCGGGAGACGACCCGTGGACACCGAGGAATTCCGCGCGCACGCCCACCGCTGCGTCGATTGGATGGCCGACTATTTGGCGGAAATCGAGTCCCGCCCCATCCGCGCGCGTGTCACGCCGGGTGAGGTCGCCGAACGGCTACCGGCATCGCCGCCTGAGCGGGGTGAGCCGATGGACACGATTCTCGGCGACGTTGACAAGGTCATCCTGCCCGGTATGACCCATTGGCAGCATCCGGCCTTCTTCGCGTACTTCCCGGCCAACGCCAGTCCGCCATCGGTGCTGGCTGAGATGCTCACCGCCGTCATGGGACCGATCTGCATGCTGTGGCAGACCTCACCCGCGGCGACCGAGCTCGAGACTCGCACGATGGACTGGCTCCGCCAGCTCCTCGGGCTCCCCGAGGGGTTCCACGGGGTTATTCAGGACACCGCCTCCTCCGCCAACCTCTGCGCCCTGCTGACTGCCCGCGAGGTGGCCAGCGATTACGCCATCAACGAGCGCGGCTTCGCAGGCACTGATCGCTTTACGGTCTACTGCTCGACCGAGGCCCATTCATCGGTCGAGAAGGCCGTCAAGATCGCCGGGCTCGGCAGCGCGGCCGTGCGCAAGATCGAGGTGGACGAGCACTTTGCGATGCGCCCCGAAGCGCTCGCTGCCGCGATCGAGGAGGATGTGGCCACGGGCCATCGGCCTTTGTGCGTGATGGCCACCGTCGGAACCACGGGCGCCTCGGGCTTCGATGCGCTTCGTCCGATCGGCGAGATCTGCCGCCACCACAGCATCTGGCTGCACGTCGATGCGGCGTGGGCCGGCAGCGCCCTGGTGGTGCCCGAGCACCGCTGGATGAGCGACGGCATCGAGTTCGCCGACAGCTTCGTCGTCAACCCCCACAAATGGCTTTTGACCAACTTCGACTGTACCGCCTATTTCGTCCGCGATGTGCAAGCCCTGGTGCGCACGTTCGAGATCCTGCCCGAGTACCTCAAGACCCGCGAGCGCGATCAAGTCGTGGATTATCGCGACTGGGGCATTCCGTTGGGTCGACGGTTCCGCGCGCTCAAGCTCTGGTTCGTGATCCGCCACTACGGCGCCGAAGGCCTACGTGCCCACATTCAAAAGCACGTGGCGCTCGCTCGCGAGCTCGGGGCACGCGTCGCGGCGGCCGCCGACTTCGAGCTCTTGGTCGCACCACGGCTTGCGCTCCTGTGCTTCCGCTATCGCCCGCCGGGCATCGACGCGTCCGCGGAAATCGATTCCCTCAATCAGCGGCTGCTCGAAGCCCTCAACGACTCCGGCGCGCTCTATCTCACGCAAACGCGCATCAACGGAGCCTACGGCATCCGCTTTGCCATCGGTGCCGAGCGTACCGAGGCGCGCCACGTCGAAGGCGCCTGGCAGGCGATCCAAGAAACTGCGCGCGCATTGACCGAATAGCGGCGGTGTCGGCCGATGACGGCCGCCCCGTATGGTAGATTGCACTTCCCGTCTTCAGGGTGAGGTTCACGATGGCGCTCGATCCCCAGGCACAGGCGTTTCTCGACGAGGCAGCGGCGGCCGGTGGCGCACCGCCCTGGGACGTGCCGATCTGGCGGTTCCGCGCCGACTTCGATTCGTTCATCGAAGCGATCAACATTCCGCGCGAGCCGGTCGCAAGAGTCGAGAGCCTCGGGATACCGGGACCCCACGGCACCGTTCCTCTCCGCATCTATTCACCCCGCGTGCCAGATGCCGGCGATGCCTGGCGGGGTCCTCTGCCGATCCTTTTGCACTTCCATGGCTCAGGGTTCGTGGTCGGTGGTCTCAACAGCCACGACCGGCTTTGCCGCACCCTATGCAACCAGGCCTCCTGCATTGTCGTCGCCGTCGACTACCGCAAGGCGCCGGAGCACAAGTTCCCCAAGGGCATCGATGACTGCTGGGCAGCCACTGAATGGGTCGTCGCGAATGCCGCCGATCTCCGTGGCGATATCGGCCGGATCGCAGTCTTCGGCGATTCGACCGGCAGCAACAATGCCGCGGTGGTTGCCCAGTGGGCCAAAGCCGCCGGCGGTCCCTCGCTCGTGCTGCAGGTTTTGGTCTACCCGCCACTCGACATGGCGGCCGACACCGCGTCGTACGAAACGTACGCCGAGGGCTACAACCTCACCGCGCCGGTGATGCGCTGGTTTATCGATCAGTATATGACCAGCGACGTCGACAAGAAGGATCCGGCGGCATCGCCGCTTTTGGCCGACGATGTGTCCGGCATAGCCCCGGCGTTTGTCCTGACCGTCGGCTTCGATCCGCTGCGCGATGAGGAGCTTGCCTACATCGACAAGCTACGGTCGGCAGGCATCGCCGTTGAGCACTGCGACTATCCCGACATATTCCATGGTTTTTGGTTAATGGGCGGGCGCATCGATGCCGCCAGGCGCGCGCACGCCGACGTCGCTAAGGCGCTGCGTGTGGCCTTCGGCATCGGCTGAGGACGCGAGCCTTTAGCTCTTCATCAGCTCGTTGGTGTCCATCCAGATCGTGACGGGCCCGTCGTTGACGAGGCGGACGTCCATGTCGGCACCGAAGCGCCCATTGGCGATCGGGATACCGTTGTCGCCGAGGCTCGTACAAAACCGCGCGTAAAACGATTGGGCAAGCTCCGGTGGTGCGGCATAGGAGAAGCCCGGACGGTTGCCGCGGCTGAGATCGGCACACAGGGTAAATTGGCTGACCACCAGCGCGCTACCGGCGGCATCGACGATCGACCGGTTCATCTTGCCGGCCTCGTCCTCGAAGATGCGCAAGGCCGCAACCTTGCGGGCGAGCCAGTCGACATGCGCCTCACCGTCGTCCCCAGCAACCCCCAGCAGGACGAGGAGCCCCGGTCCGATCGCGCCGACGACCTCGTCGCCGACCGTGACGCTCGCCTCGCTCACCCGTTGCAACAACGCTTTCATGCGATGCCCTCCCCTTCTCTATACGCCCTCGACATGCACCGAGCGGCCTGGCGCGTCAACGGAAATGACCCTGCCTCGGGCAGGTTGAGCCACTCCGTCGCGGCGAGTAGGCTCGCCGGTCTCCGCTTCCCCCACCGTTGATCGATGGAGCATCGGCCCATGCAGCCGACCGGAAGGGGGGCCGCGCTCACCGCACCGACCTTGCCGATGCTGGGGCTTGCGCTGCTTTCCATGAACACCGTGATCTGGGGTCTGAATTGGCCGGCCCAGAAGATCGCGCTAGTTGAGGTCGATCCCTGGACGTTGCGCATGGTGACCGCCGGCGTCGGCAGCATCGGCATGCTGGCAATCGCCGCGGTGACACGCCAGTCGCTCAACGTACCACGACGTATGGTGTGGCCGCTCATCCTCAACGGCTTGCTGACGACGACGGGCGCGCAGATGCTTTCGGCCTACGGCGTCTATCTGATCAACCCAGGCCGCGCCGTTATCCTCATGTTTACGTTTCCCGTATGGCTGATGCTCTTGAGCGCGGTATTTCTGCGGGTGCGAATCACCGGCATTCACATAGCCGGTCTCACCCTCGGAATGGTTGGCATCGCGCTCTTGATCGTCCCCGACATCGAGAGCGTCGGTGCTGCGCCGATCGGATCACTCTTCATTATTGGTGGTGCGGTGGCCTGGGCCGCCGGCACGGTCGTCACGCAACGCTTTCAGTGGGGCATGCCGACGATCGTCCTATCGGGCTGGCAGTCGTTGATCGGCACCGTCCCTATCGTCATCGTCGCGTTGCTCACCCAGCCGGTCTTGGAGCGGGTGGACGTGAGCCTGGAGGTCGGCCTCGCGCTCGCCTTCTCGGCGTTCGGCTCTTCGCTGTTTGGCATCTGGGCCTGGTTCAAGGTGCTGACTCTCGCGCCGGCCCACCTCGCCAGCATCGGCCTGCTCGCCGTGCCGATCGTCGGCGTCTTCGCGTCGAACGCGATGCTCGGCGATCCGCTCCTGTGGCACGAGCTGGCGGCGCTTGTTTTTGTCTGCGCCTCGCTCGGCCTTGTCCTGATCGTGCCGGCCCTGCGCCGGCGCACCGCCGAGCGCCCGCCGCCGCCGGCCTGACGCGGCTTTCGACCGCGGCTGCGCTACACTCCCGCCGTCGTCATCACGCGCGGCACCGGATAAGGATAAGGAGGACCCATGGCAACGCCCACTCTCAGGGAGATGACACAACATCGCCGGCTCAAGGTCGGGACGAGTATTTTCGAGCTCGGCAGCCCCGGCATACCCCACATCATGAAAGCGGCCGGCGCCGAGTGGGTGTTCGTCGACATGGAGCACTCGGGCTTTAGCTTCGAGAGCGTGAAGTGGCTGTTGCAGTCGGCCAAGGCGGCCGAGCTGCCGGCCTTCGTCCGTGTGCCCTCAAGCCGTTATGACCACATCGCCCGCGCGCTCGACGTGGGCGCGGAGGGCGTCGTTCTGCCGATGGTCGAATCGGCGGACGAGGCGCGCCACATCGTCGACTGTACGAAGTACCTGCCCAAGGGACATCGCGGCGTCGCGCTTCAGGTCGCGCACGACGACTACCGGCCGGGGCCGGTCCTCAAGAAGCTCCGCGATGCCAATAAGCGAACCGCGATCATGGCCTTGATCGAGACCGTACCGGGGCTCGAGAGCGTCGAGGAGATCGCCGCGGTCCCGGGCATCGACTGCATAGGCATCGGCCACTTCGACCTGTCGAACTCGCTCGGCGTGGCCGGCCAGTTCACCCATGCGCGCTTTCGCAACGCGGTCAAGCGGGTCAACGCCGCGGCACTCGCCAACAACCGCTCGATCTTCCGCATGGTGGCGAGCGCCGCCGAGGCCGCGCGGCTCTATCGCCAGGGCACCGACATGATCGCCTACTCCGGCGACATCTGGGTCTTGTTCCAAGCCCTGCAGGCGGGCATGGACGCGGTCCGCAAGAGCTGCAAGGGCATCAAGCATAAGTAGGCACGGCACCCACACCCTTCCTCGCCCGGTGCGGCGCGCGTGCAGCGGAGGGGAGTGGGTGTCTGCGGCGGGCACTCAGCTCAGCGGCCGATCGGCGCAGATCTTGTAGCTGTCGGCCCAGGGCCGGACACGTTCGACCGCAGCGCTCGCAGCCAGCACGTCGGCATCGGCATAGCGCCGACCGATGATTTGCATGCCGACCGGCAGTCCGTCCGACGAGAGCCCGGCCGGGACGGACGCGGCGGGATGACCGCTATAGTTGATGAAGTAGGTCATGCACCAGCCGATCAGCGGGTTGACCGCCTCGCCGTTGATCTCGCTCGGTCCTTTGGTCTCGCCGATGTCGGCGTCGTTGTCGACCGGCAGGCAGGCGAGCGTCGGCGAGAGCAGGAGATCATAGTTATCGAGGACGCCTTGAACGGCCTGATAGACCTCGGTGCGGGCCTCGTTGTCGCGGAAAAAGTCGAGGACCGACATCTTCTCGACGACCTCGTACCAGTATAGGAACTCCGCGGGGAAGTCGTCGCGATGATCGCCGATCAGATCGAGGCCCGCCTCCTTCAAGTTGGCGAAGGCCTGTAGGCTGAGCGGCATGATCAGCCGGCACCACAGATCGCCAAGCTCCTGCTGGGACCGATTGAGGCCAAGCTTGACCTCCTCGACATGCGCGCCCGCCGCCTCGAACGCTTTGACGGCATCGCCAACAACACGCGTGACCTCGCTCTGCACGGGGTAAACATCGAGGTCGGGGCTGTAGGCGATCTTCATACCGCGAATCGAGCGCTGTGTGGCGCCGACGAAGTCGACCTCGCCCTCGATGGACAGCGGATCGCGCGAGTCGTAACCGGCGATCGCGGTCATCGCCAGCGCCGCGTCCTCGACCGTACGCGTGATCGGCCCCTCGAAGATGAATGGCGCGGAGGCGTTGAAGGTATTGGGGTGCGCGAAGGTCGGAACCCGCCCGTAAGACCCCTTGTAGCCGTAGACGCCGCACCACGATGCGGGAATGCGGATCGAGCCGCCGCCATCGGTACCCTCGGCAAACGGCATCAGTCCATCGGCCACCGCGGCGGCCGAGCCGCCCGACGAGCCGCCGGTATTCTTGGCGGTGTTGAAGGGATTGCGCGAGGGACCGAACAGGTAATTATCGCAGGCGCCACGGAAGCCCATGACCGGACTGTTGGTTTTGCCCAACAGCACCGCACCACCGCGATCCTCGATGCGCTCGCAGAAGACGCATCGTCCGTCGATCACGTTGTCTTTCAGCGCGCGGATCCCGCCGAAGGTGCTGGTCCAACCGGGCTTGAAGTCGAACAGGTCCTTGATCGCGCTGGGAACGCCGTGCAGCGGCCCGAGCGGCCCGCCCGACATCAGCTCCTTCTCGGCCCGCTTGGCGCGCTTGCGGGCATCGTCAAAGCCATAGAAGACCAGCGCGGTGATGCTGGGATTGCGCGCCTCGATCCGCGAGATGAAGGCATCCGTTACCTCGACCGGCGAGAGCTCGCGGTTGCGGATGCGCAGGGCGATTTCGGCGGCGCTCTTATAAGCGAGTTCGTCGGCAAGCATCACGGCCTCCCCTTAAGCTCGTTGAACGTTGGCGCGATCTTAGGCCGCAGCCCGCGCGGGCGAAACAGAAACTGGAGGCAGTGCAATGCGAGCGCGAGGCTCAGCCGATCAGCCCGCCGTCATCGCGGGTGACGGCCACCACGGCCGAGCGGGGGGTGGTGTCGCCACCGTCGGGGAAGTGGCTGCTCTCGCCTGAATGCTGGATGCCGACGAACAACGTCTTGCGATCGGCGCTCCAGGTCAGGTCGGTCACTTCGCACGCCGCCGGCCCCACCAGAAAGCGCGCGATCTCGGCAGTCGCGGGGTCGGCGACCAGCATCTGGTTGTTGCCGTGGCCGGCGAAATCCCCGGCGTTGGAGGTGTCACCGTCGGTCTGGATCCACAACAGTCCGCTCTGGTCGAACGCCAGGCCGTCGGGCGAGTTGAACATGTTGGCCTCATTGACGTTCTCCGACCCCGCCTTGGCGTCCGCATGGATAGCCGGGTTGCCGGCAACCACGAACAGGTCCCAGGCGAATCCCGCCGCGAGGTGATCGCCGCCGTCGGGGGCCCAGCGCACGATCTGGCCGTACCTGTTGGCTTCCCGCGGATTGGGACCGCCGACCGGGGTCGGATCGCCGCCGGCATTGGGTTCCAGCCCGCGGTTCTTGTTGTTGGTAAGGCAGCAATAGGCCTCGGTCCTATGGGGATGGACCGCGACCCATTCCGGTCGGTCCATGGTGGTCGCTCCGACCGCGGAGGCCGCCTGGCGGCTATGGATGCAGATCTCCGCCTGCGAGCTCATGCCCGTCGATTGCGGCGTCAGCTCGATCCACTGGCCCCGGCCGCCGTCTTCGAACTTCGCGACGTATAGGCTGCCGTTCTCGAGCAGGTCATCGTTGTCGCCGCCCTCGACATAGCGGCCCTCGCCGATGAACCTGTAGAGGAACTCGCCCCGTTCATCGTCGCCCATGTAGACCACCACGGCGCCATTGGCGGCGAGCACGACCTCGGCGTTCTCGTGCATGAACCGGCCGAGCGCAGTGCGTTTCTTGGGCGTCGAGGTCGGATCGAACGGGTCGATCTCGACGATGTAGCCCACGCGGTTGGGCTCGTTCGGATGCTTGGCGACATCGAAGCGCGCATCGGTCACCGCCCAGGTATAGCCCCAGAAGTCCTCGGGCCCGACGCCGTAGCGCTTCAGCGCATCGCTGATCGGGACGCTCGGATCGCCCGACGAGAAATACCCGTTGAAGTTCTCTTCGCACGCCAAGTGCGTACCCCAGGGCGTACGGCCGCTGCCGCAGTTGTTCCAGGTGCCTCGTGAGCCGGTGCCGAAAGGATCGGCGGCGGTCCTCATCAGTTGGTGGCCGCGGGCCGGACCGGTGATCACCATCGGCGTATCTGCGGTGATGCCGCGGTTGTAGGGCGAGTCTTTGACGATCGACCACCGGCCACCGTTGCGCGCGATCTCGATGATCGAGACACCGTGGCCGGCCTTGCCCTTGCGCACATCATCGGCGTTCTCAGGTCTACCGGAGCCCGCGCCGCCATAGATGATCTCGCGGTTCACATACTCGTTGTTGACGACGAGAATGCTCTTGTTCCCGTCGGCGAACAGCTCCATGCCATCGTTGTTGTCGCCGAAGGCAAGCTCCTGGCTCGCCCCGGTGCCACGCGTCGCCTGGTCGAACTCGGGCGAGTGGGACCACAGCGGATCGCCCCACTTGGCGACGATGTGCCAGCTGTAGCCCTCCGGCACAGTGATGGTATCGAGGGAGTTGGCCGCCGCCGGCGCAAAGCCGAGGCGGTTGCCACCTGCCAGCGCTGGCGACGACGCAGCGCTCGCCGTATTCAAGGCGAACGCCGTGATCCCAAACGTCACGCCATCGTTCAGGAACGCACGGCGCGTAATCGCTCTCCCCGCAAGCCTGCCGAACGCAGTGTCTTGCAATTCACGCGGTTCCCTGCGGCGGTCCACCCATGACCTTGTCCTCGGCGATCTGCTGCTCGATGTCGTCCAGCAGCGCACCTAGCGCCGCGTCGATGTCGTCCCGCGGCATGCCGTCTTCGAGCATCGCGCCGAGAAGACCGGCTGCGCCATGTAGAGCCACCGAGAAACGCGGCAGCTCGGCGCTCGTTTCCCACGCCGCCGCCGCGGGCACCAGCGCTATTCGGACGACGTCCTGGGCTCGGCAGATGGGACACTCGTCGGTCATGTCGTGTTGGGCGAGTCGATCAATATCGCTGTGCATCGGCGATGCCTCGAATTGGCTTGTTAAGCGGACGGACGCAAGGTGCTCCCCTCATTGTAGCGCGGCGTGGCTAGGGAGTGCGCGACAGGCGAGAACATTGCGAAACCATGGACCGACAGCACTGGCAAGGGAGCGCCGAACGCCCTGGCCACAGGCCACGCCGGCTGCCAAGGTTGGACCCGACAACGGCGCATCGCGAAGGCCCTCCCGGGCCGCCGGCCACACGAAGGCCGAAGACCAAATCGCGACCGTATTCACCCTCTGCCCAGCGAGGAGGTGACGACCTTCTTTGAAAATTGGAGCGAGTGACGGGACTTGAACCCGCGACCCCCAGATCCACAATCTGACGTTCTCCTATTTGCGTACCCTTGCGGATGGGCGCGACATCGTGAAAACCGCTGTTTCTCTTCCGCTTCGGCGCGGTGGTAATTTGTCAGTCTTTGCGCTAACTTGTTTTTCGGTGGTACCCAGGTGGTACCCACGGCGGTCTTGTAGGGGAAGGCATGCCGAAGCTGATTAAGCGCGTGATCGACGGGCTGAAGTCGCGCGACCGCGATTACGTCGTCTGGGACACCGAGGTTCGAGGCTTCGGCGCGCGCGTCCGGCCCTCTGGCAAGATCACCTACTTACTCAAGTACCGGGTCGGCGGTGGAAGAAGCGGCACGGTCCGCAAGCCGACCATAGGGGCGCATGGCGCCATCACGGTTGATCAGGCGCGAACCATTGCTCGGCAATGGCTGGCCGAAGTCGCTAAAGGCGGAGACCCGGGAGGCGAGCGCAGAGCGCGTCGCGACGGCGCGACCGTCGCTGCCATGTGCGACCGCTACCTGACGGAGCATGCCGAAGTCGAGAAGCGCGCGAGCAGCATCGCCGAGGATCGGCGACTGATTGAGAAACGCATCAAGCCGGCGCTCGGCAGCAGAGGGATCGCGACGGTATCGCGTGCGGACGTAGGCCGGCTCAAGAGCTCCCTGCGGTCAACGCCCTTCGAGGCCAACCGAGTCCGAGCACTGCTCTCCAAGGTGCTCACCCTGGCAGAGGAATGGGGCGAACGCGCTGATGGCTCCAACCCTTATCGACACGTCAAGAGCTTCCCGGAGCCGAAGCGCGAGCGGTTCCTGTCGCCGGTCGAGCTCGGGCGGCTGGGGGCGGTGTTGTCCGCGGCCGAGAAGGACGGAGCCGAGCCTGCCGCGGTGATCGCTGCGATTCGGCTTCTCGTCTTCACCGGCTGCCGGCGATCGGAGATCCTGACGCTGCGTTGGCAAGACGTCGATCTCAATGCCGCCTGCCTCCGCCTCCGCGAGAGCAAGACCGGCCAGAAAGTGGTACATCTGCCGGCGCCCGCGCTCGAGGTTCTGGCGTCTCTGCCGCGCGAGGAAGACGCCAACGCGTACGTCATCCGCGGCCGCAAGCAGGGCACGCATCTCGTCAACCTGACCAAGGCCTGGCATCGCCTGCGGGCGGCAGCCGGTCTCGATGACGTGCGCCTTCACGATCTGAGACACTCCTTCGCATCCGCCGGCACTGCGGCGGGGTTCAGCCTCCCGATTATCGGCAAGATGCTCGGCCACTCTCAGGCCAGCACGACCGAACGCTATGCGCACCTGGCGGATGATCCCGTGAAGCAGGCGGTCGAGACCGTTGCCAACAGCATTGCCGCCGCGATGAAGGGCGAGACAGCCGAAGTAGTGGAGCTCGGCAAGGGCCGGCGGTAGATTGAACTTGGCGCGGCTAGGTTTTCGCGAGCCGAAAGCTGGTGGCCCCTACCCCTGGCACGCAGCGCCGATTTTCTCACGTAGGGCGCGCAGTAGGGACGCGGTTCTATGATGCATGACCAGGGTGGGGCGCTGTCGTTCTCCGAGGGCGATGCAAAAGCCCTTGCCCGCAAGGCAGGGCGCGACAAAGAACCCGAGGTAGTCGAAGCGCTGCTCGATTGGCTAAACGAGGAAGGGTCTCTCGTGCGTCTTATGCCTGACCTTGAGGGCGGTATAGCCGATGGCGCAGGGGCCTCTTGCGACGGCCTTCGCCGACTTGCCTCTCGAACCGGCGCAGCCGTCGCCGACCTCGACGCTGCCACCGACTTGCTGGAGCACAAGGTGGCCGCCAAGTACGCCGACGCTCTTCCTGAGAACACCGAGAGCCGCGATCAAGCCGGCGCTCAGGAATTGAGAGGGCCCTGGCCTCATTTCGCCAGCTGCACGAACACCTATGCTCGGCTGCGAGCACATCGCTGGAACGGTCATTGCCTTTGGGGCCACAACACTTCGCCGCCAGGCTCCTCGTCGCCAAGTTCCAGGAACTATCGGGAACCGAGTTCCGCTACAACCGGACGCACGCCGACGGCACGCTGAAGTGGATGACGCAAGGAACGCGATTCGTAGCGGAGGGTTTGAAACTTTTTTTCCCAGATATCACCGACGCCAATCTCGCGACAGTCGTGCGCGATAAGGCTCGCAGAAACAACGACTTGCAGGATTGATGGCCATTTTCGTACCGCTACAATGATAGTAAACAAAATCAACAACTTGCAGGCTTATGACTCAAAATCGCGCCGTTAGTCTGCAAGCAAAACCTTGTGACAAACGGCAAACTAGGCCGTAGATAACTGTCCACCTACGCGCTGCTTTGCGGCAGTACCATCGAGGTGGACATGAGCGACATCGTAGCTGACGGTATCGGGGAGCAGCCCCCTCTCCCCAGCCTAGCGGGCATTCTCGAGGCCCTTCAGGCCGACCCCCTCTTTCTCGAGCAGGGCATCGACACGAACGAGACCGCCGTACTCTCCGGCTACGCGCCGGCCACGTTGGCAACGCTTCGCAACAAAGGAGGCGGGCCCCCGTTTCTGAAGCTCGGCAAGATTGTCCGCTATCGGCGGCGCGACGTGATCAACTGGATGGCGGCCCGGCGCCGCATCAGCACCTCCGATCCGGGACCTGAACCGCCACGGGTGCCTGCCGCGGATTCAGTGGACGATTCGCCCCCCGAGCACGCGCCCGTTGGCCACAATCAACCAGCCGATGAGACGCGACCGGGCGCCCGGCGATCTGCCGGCCGGAAACCTGAGCCAGAGCCGGGGCGGGCCGGCTAGCAGACCAACGTATCGGGTAGGGGACGATGGGCGAGATAGTGCTTTTCCAGTGCGACGAGCGACCGCCGCACCCGCTGGCGGCCTTGCAGCCGAATGCGCTCGAAGGCTGGCTGACTGTGCTCAACAATCTCCCGGTGGCACGCCGAAAAGCGGTGATCATGTCGGCCTTCGTCGCCGGCGGGCTGAGCCGCGAAAAGGCCGACGCTTTGTTCGGCTGGTGGCCCGGCATGGCCGCTGCCGTTGGCTGCCGAGATCGTGATCCTCGCCGACGGCGACGAGGCCGGCGAGACGGCGGCCCAGACCGCAGCGCGTCGGTTCACCGCGGAGGGTCGCCAGGTGTCGATCGCGCGGCCACCGCGTGGCTGCAAGGACTTTGGCGAGATGGCCGTCAAGAGCCGGGCAGCGGCATGAGCGAGATCGGTAAAGCGATCGACGGCGCTCAGGTCGTCCAGCTTCGGCCCGCGGACATCAGGTTGACTGAGCTCGGCAACGCAGAGCGCCTCGTGGTGCGGCACGGTGCCGATCTTCGCTACTGCCACCCCTGGGGTAAGTGGCTTGTTTGGGATGGCCGACGCTGGGAGGTGGACGCATCGGCCGAGGTCATGCGCCGAACGAAGGAGACGGTGCGCGCGCTGTATGGCGAAGCGCAGAATGAGGAAAACGCGAAGCGCCGCGGCGAGCTCGCGAGCTGGGCGATGGGGTGCGAGCGAGAGGCCCGGGTAAAGTCGATGGTCTCGCTTGCGCGAGCGGAGCTGGGCATCCCCGTCATGCCCGATGATCTCGACCGTAACCCGTGGCTCTTCAACGTGAGCAACGGCACGCTCGACCTGCAAAGTGGTGAACTACGCGGACACAGGCGAGAGGACTTGATCACGAAACTGGCGCCGGCGACGTTTTCGCCTGACGCAGAGTGCCCCACCTTCCTCGAGTTTCTGTCTCGCATCACCGCCGGCAACTCTGAGCTGATCGCCTTCCTTCAACGGGCGGTAGGCTATTCCTTAACCGGCTCCACGAGCGAACAGGCCCTCCTCATTCTCCACGGCCTCGGCGCCAATGGGAAGAGCACGCTTCTGAATGCCGTTCGGCAGGCGCTCGGCGAGTACGCCAGGACGACGCGCACCGAAACGCTCTTGATCCAACGGCAGGACTCAATCCCGAACGATATAGCCGCACTCAAAGGCACGCGTATGGTCACGGCTCAGGAGACCGAGGCTGGGCGGCGGCTGGCCGAGTCCCTCGTCAAGCAACTGACCGGAGGCGATTCCATTGCCGCGCGGTTCCTCCATCAGGAGTGGTTTGAGTTCACGCCGATCTTCAAGCTCTGGCTCGCCACCAACCACAAACCGCGCATAACCGGCACCGACCACGCGATCTGCCGACGCATCCGGCTGGTGCCCTTCGGCGTGAAGATACCCGACGCCGAACAGGATCCCGCCCTGCCTCCAGGCATCCTCGCGTGGTCGGTGAAGGGGTGCCTCGCTTGGCAGCGGGGACGGGCTCGGGATGCCGGACGAGATTCGGGACGCCACCGCGGCCTATCGAGACGAGATGGATGTGCTCGGGGGGTTCCTCGATGACCGGTGCATCCTGAACGCCCAGGCGCACGCCGCGGCCGGCGACTTGTACAAGCAATATGCGGGCTGGTGCGAGACAGTTGGAGAGAAACCGACAGCGCAGCGGGGCTTCGGCTCGGCACTCCGAGAACGGGGCTTCGAAAGCCGCAAAGGCGTTGGTGGCCGCAAGTTCTGGCATGGAATCGGGCTTCTCTCCGAATGCGCGGAGTCGGACCATTCGGACCATGAAGACCGAAATACCGGTTATTTCAACTATGCACCCACGCGTGAGGAAAAACCCGGATTACGGTCTCAATGGTCCGAATGGTCCGCAAACGCCGAATTTGAGGAGGGCCAGATATGACCGCCGCTGCGGCTCTTCTTCGCGAATTCGAGGGTCATGGTGTCGAGCTCACTGTCGCCGGCGATACGCTGCGCTGGCGAGCTCCGCCGGGCGCCATGACTCCCGAGATGCAGACCAAGATCAAGGCGCACAAGAGCGACATCATCGACGCCTTGTCTGGCTCGCAGGATACCGTCCACGCGGATACTCCCCTCGATGATGGCAGCCCGGCAACACCCTCCGGGGCCACCGCTGGCCGGGGTCAAGCCAATGCTCGCTGCCCGCGAGAATGGGACGAGGCGACCGCAGCGCACGTCGCTTGGTTCCGATCGGCGCCGGCACCGAGCGAGCCGTTCTATCTTCAACCGGGCGTAACGATCGTCGATCCTGTCCGGTACTGGGCAGCCCTCCGCGCCGATGTTGCTCAAGGGCCCAGTGGTCCGCGGGCGCACTACGGCGCGCTGTAGGGCGACCTGCGCAGGTTGCGCGAGCTGTTCGCCGAATCGACCACAGCACCCGAGCTTGACGATCCCGACTTCAACCCGTTCGCCATCGACGACGAGCTGGTGCCGGCGGCAAAACGGACGCATGCGTCCGATCTCGAGGGCAATCTGGCCCGGGCGATTGCCGAGGAGTTCGGGCGGGACGTGGAGGCGACGGCATGACCGCGCGACGAGGCCTCTCGACCCGGCGCGAATCGGAGACACACGCGATCGTGGTCGAAGGGGCGACGTTCTCGGTAACGGTCGGCTATTTCGGCGATGGCGCGCCAGGCGAGATCTTCATGGCCGGCCCGAAGGTCGGCTCGGCGCTGGATGCCGTACTCGCCGACGCTGCCATTCTCGCGAGCCTCGCCCTGCAGTACGGCGCGCCGCCGGCCGCGCTCGCAAAGTCGATGTCGCGTGTCCCGTCGGCCGATCCGTGGTCGCCGGCAACCGCGCCGGCCTCGCCGATCGCGGCGGCGATGGATCTGATAGCAGCACTCGGGGCAGCGTCATGACCGCGACGACGCGCGACGTGGCCCGCTTCCTCGGTAGCGCCCGCGCGAATCACCCTGCATTGAGGAGACATGACCATGCCTAACCAGACTTTCCGTCGCATCGAGCGGCACCCCATGTTTGCGTCCGGCATCGAGCGGAGCCGCGGACTCTGGCGGCCTAGCAGGGCTCGGGGGCGTTGATCCATTCCGTTCGCTGTTCCAACCCGGCGGCATGCAGGGTGTGAATCCGGTCGACGTCGCGCCTGCGACGGCGGATCCGAACAGCGCTACAGGAAGAGCAGTGAGCTTCTTCACAACGCTGGCTAGTCTCTTCACCCCGGCGATTGCCATTCCTAAAACAGCGAGCGATCTGGCAAACCCGGATTCTTGGCAGCGGCAAGTCCTCGCCTCGTTGTTCGATCGGCCATCTCGCGCCGACACGTACAACGCGAGCGCGGTGGAGATGGCGCGGGCGAACAGGGCTGGGCGGTCGAGCATCGAGGCCAATCTAGCCAAGAACCCCTTTAGCCGGTCGAGAGCACGCGGCGACTATCCTGGGGGCCCCGGCGGCCTTGGCGGCCTAGGCGGGCCCGGCTTCGGGGGCTACGCCGGCCCCACACGGCAATGTGGCAAGCGTAGGGTTTGTTGGTGGGTCGAGGGGACGCTAGTGCGCGAGCTCGCCGAGAATCTTGCGTGCGATCGGCAGGGCTTGATCTTCCGGCATGCCAGCGGGAAGCCGGCGGTCATACAGCGCTCTCACGATGAGTCTGTCGTGCTGAGAGAGGCGCTCGATGTCGTCGCTGTCACTGAAGACAAGTCGGTGTCCCCGGAGATTCCCATGATCTGCGTCATTTCCTCGATCAGGCACCCCTTGATGAACGGCGCCCATATGAAGCGATCGACGACGACGATAGCCTCGTCGATCGTGTGGTCCTTGTCGATGTAGTGGGCGGCCATGCACGAAGCCCCCTCGACGACATGCATGGGCATCGCAGGGTCCCAATGACGCCGGAAAACGCCCAGGAACTCCTCGCGGCGGACGAAATGTACGACAACGTTGGCTGGCTCGGCGATCTCCATCTTGATGCGCGTGTAGTGGAAAAGGACCTGGAGATTGAGTCTGATCTCGTCGATCCACTCCTCGCCGCCGACGACGCGATAGCGGAGGGGCGTAGTCCACTTCGTGATCCGGTCAACCTCGAACTCGCCGAGTTCGTTGGCAAAGACAGTCACTCGGAACTTCTCGGTCAGCTGGTCGACCAGCGCCGCCTTGTCGTCGGCACGCGCAAGCCCGGCGCCGAGCGCAAGCATGAGGACGGCGAGTGCCAGTACACGCATCGGCCGACTCTGGCCGCGGCGGCGGGTCAGGGCAACAACGGAGACCGACGGATGAGGAAAGGCCCCGGTGAACCGGCAGGGGGTAACCCACGATCCGGCCTACGCACGCCGCCCCCTCGTTTCAGTGACGACGTGGGTGCGGGACCAGCCGGAAATGTAAGACGGTCTGCCGATCCCGACAAGAACGCGAGACCGATCTGAGTTGCCGCGCCGATGCACGATTTGCGGTCATCCGGAGCTCGCCGGGATCGATCGGGCACTGATCGAGCGGCAGCCTTTCCGGTCCATAGCGGACCAGTTCGCAGTGTCCAAGACTGCCCTGCTCCGTCATCACGACGATCATCTGCCGGCTGCACTGGTGAAGGCTCGATCGGCGGCCGAGGTTGCCCACGCCGACGACCTATTGGCGCAGGTGCGGGATCTCCGCGACCGTGCCTTCGGCATCCTCGAAAAGGCTGAGTCCGCCAATGACCGGCGGGTGGCTCTTGCCGCCATCCGCGAGGCGCGCGGCTGTGTCGAGCTATTCGGCAAGCTCGCTGGTGAGCTCAAGGACGCCCCCACGGTCAACGTCGTCATGACGACGGAATGGCAACAGGCGCAGGTCGCGATCCTGGCTGCGCTCGAACCCCACCGAGAGGCCCGCCTTGCAGTCGCAGCGGCGCTCGCGGGCGTGGGAGCCAGCCATATGGTAGGCCATGCTTAAGACGTTAGCCGGCGACCTGCGGCACGCGCTTGACCCTGTTGCCTTCGCCCAGGAACGCTTGAGCTTTCAGTCCGACCCCTGGCAGGCAGCGGTGCTGCGCTCGCCGGCCAAACGGATTCTGCTCAACTGCTCGCGGCAGGCCGGCAAGTCGACCTGCACCGCGATCGTCGGGCTGCACAGGGCGCTCTACTGGCCAGGGTCGCTTGTGCTGCTCGTGAGCCCTTCACTTAGGCAGTCCCGTGAGCTGTTCACTAAAGTGACCGGCTTCCTCCGCCTGATAGAACCGCGGCCGGTGCTCGATGAAGACAACACGACGTCCTGCACGCTCGCGAATCGCTCCCGCGTCGTCAGTCTGCCCGGTGCCGGCGAGACCGTGCGAGGGTACTCCGCTCCCGACCTGATCATCGAGGACGAGGCAGCCTACGTTGACGACGGGCTGTACCTCGCCATCCGGCCGATGCTCGCGGTCTCCAAAGGCCGGCTGGTCCTGATGTCAACACCGCGCGGCAAGCGTGGCCATTTCCACGAGGCCTGGCGAGAAGGCGATGACTGGCACCGCGTCGAGGTGCCGGCGACGGAGTGTCCGCGGATCACGCCGGAGTTCCTTGAAGACGAGTGGCGGGCGCTTGGCGACATGTGGTTTCGGCAGGAGTACATGTGCGAGTTCGCCGACGTGGTCGACGCCGTGTTTCGCATGGACGATATCGAGCAAGCCATCACGGACGAGGTAGTGCCGTTGTTCGAGACGCCGCCAGGCGAGCCCGACGTGCGGCCCCTGGGCGTGGCGTGAGCGGATATCCGCATTTCATCATCGGTGCTTCGCTCGGAGCCGGCATCCAGGCGACGGCGATCTCGGTGGTCGAGCAAGAAGTGCACAAGGGCGATGGCTGGCAGCCGGAGACCGCGGCCCTGCGGCTGCGGCACTTGGAGCGCATGCCGTTGGAGGTCAGTTATCCGGACATCGTGGCCCGCATCGGCACGCTCCTGACGGCACCCGAAATCGAGGACGGCGAGAAATGTGGGGGTGCGGATGTGGTGCTCGATGTGACGGGCTCCGGGCGGGCGATCCTCGAGCTGTTCGTGCGCGACGAGATCAAGCCGATCGTGGTGACCATTACCGGCGCCGGCGTCTTGGAGGAGAAGCTGGACCGCAACGACTGGCGGGTGCCGAAGATCGAGCTGGTCGGAGCGCTGCGCGTGCTGTACGAGGCCGGCCGCATGAGGATGGCCCAGGCCCTGGACCTGGTCCCGACGCTACTGGACGAGCTGCGGAACTTCAAGATGCGTCCCCCGCGGATCGACCTGAGCAACCCCGAGTCCTGGCGCGAGGGTCAGTTCGACGATCTTGTCTTCGCGGTAGCGCTCGCGGCGTGGCGGGCAAACCGCCATGTCCCAACGCCGAAGAAACTCGATGACGAGGTGACCCGCAAGATGAAGGAACTCGACAAGGAGTGGCTGCGCTATGTCGTCTAAAGCACCGTGGCACATCGTCGGCGTTGATCTGGGCCAGGCACGTGTCAACGGCGTCGTAAAAATGTACCGGCGCGGCGGCGTAAAAATGTACTGCGGGCTGGGTGGTAGCTTGTCCCCGTAGTCCACGGGAGGGGGCTGTGGGCCGACGGGGACAAGCGGGGGGTTATTCGGACGGTTGCCGGCGTCGTGACCGGCTCTGCTTGAGGCGGTAGCTCTCGCCGTTGATCTCCAGGATATGGCCATGGTGGGTGATGCGGTCGAGCAGCGCGCCGGTGAGGCGCTCGCTGGCGAACACCGTTGTCCATTCCTGGAAGGGCAGGTTTGAGGTCACGATGGTGGCGCCGTTCTCGTAGTGCCGGCTGAAGACGTCGAACAGCAGCTCGCTTCTGGTCTGCGACAGGGGCCCGTAGCCGAGCTCGTCGACGATCAGGAGATTGACCCTGGCGAGCTGGGCCTGGAGGCGGAGCAGCCTCTTCTCGTCGCGCGCCTCGATCAGCTCGTGGACCAGATGGGAGGCTGTGGCGAAGCGCACGCCGAGGCCCTTGTGGCAGGCGGCGAGGCCGAGGGCGAGAGCGACATGGGTCTTGCCGACGCCGCTCGGGCCGAGCAGGATTAGGTTCTCGCGGCGCGCGATATACTCGCCGCGCGCGAGATCCAGCACCAGCATCTTGTTGAGCGCCGGGATCGCCTTGAAATCGAAGCTCTCAAGCTGTTTGACGACAGGGAACCCGGCCTGCTTGATAAGCCGCTCGACGAGGCGGCGCTCGCGGTCGATCAGCTCCATCTCCACCAGCCGGGCCAGGAACCGCACATGATCCAGGCCCTCGGCCGCGCACCGGCGCGCCAGTTTCTCGTATTCCCGCAGGAAGGTCGGCAGCTTCAGCCTCTTCAGGTGATGTTCGAGCAGGATGCGGGGGGCCTCAACCATGGCCGGCCCCACCGGCCAGCGGGGTGGCGTAGTCGGCGCTCCGCGTGGCGGCGACGAAGGGCTGGGGCAGGTGCGGATAGCGCGACAGGTCGAGATGCACGGGCCGCCTCTCGATGCGGGCCAGCAGCAGGTGCTTGACGGCGTCGAAGCCGATCAGGCGGCGCTTCACCGCGTCGCGCACCGCGGCCGCCACCTGCGGTTCCGGGAAGTCTTCGTGCAGGCGCAGCACCTGGATGTATTCGCGCTTGCCGCGCGGCCCGAAGCGCGCCTTGAGGAGGCGGCGCAACGTGTCGAAGGCCGGATCGAGCTTCCACCCTCTCAGCGGCGCCGCCTGGTCCAGGGCGCCCGGCTTCTTCTCCAGCAGCGACAGATAGTGCAGCGGGTCGTAGACGACGTCGCCGCGGACATAGCTGCGCCGATGGCGGGCGACGATCTCGGCGCCGAGCGCGATCTCGACCCGGTCGACATAGCCCTTGACCGTCACCTTCTTGTGGGCGTGCACCGCCGGTGCCGAGTAGTCCACCAGCCGGTAGCGCACCAGGGCCGTCGACGAGACCTGGCCCGGCACATGCTCGCAGGCCTCGAAGGGAACCGCCGGCAGATCACGCAGGGCCTCGAGATCGGCGAGCAGCGCCGCCGCCTGCTCCCCTGCCGAAGCGGTCGCGGAACAGATAGTGCGACTGAAGATGTGAGAACGCCTGCGTCCTGAGGCGCGTGCCGTCGCCCAGGATCCGCGCCACCGCCAGGGTCGTGTTGTCGTAGAGGATCGAGCGCGGAACCCCGCCGAGGAAGGCGAAGGCGCTGACATGGCCGTCCAGGAATGCCTCCGTCGTCTCCCGGGGGGAGGCCTTCACGAACCAGACATTGGAATGGGGCAGGATCAGGCAGAAGAAGGCAACCTTCTCGCGCCGGCCCGGCAGCTCCACCACCGCCTCGCCGAAGTCGACCTGGGCGTGGCCCGGCGGGTGATGCAGTGGAACGAAAGCCTCGCGCGTCGACTGCCGCCGGGAACGCACATAGTCCTTCACCATGCAGACCGTGTGGAAACTCTGGGTGGCGGGGATGGAGGTTTAGGTAACCATGATTTGCGGCGATCCCACGTAATCTGGCGGTTTGGCGCCGGTAGCCCTGTGGAAGGGGCTCCAGGCCTCCGTGGATCGATGTGCGGCGCTCGATTTTGGCCTGATTCCCGTCTCATGCCCTCGCGGCGGCGATCAAGGCGGGAACACCTACCAGCGAGATCGCGCGGCGGATGTTGTAAGCCAGCGCCGTGATGCTGAACTCGCCGCGCACGTTCTCCAGCCGCCGGGTCAGGAAGGCACCCTGGCCCATCCATTGTTTGATTGAGCCGAAGGGATGCTCGACGCTTTCACGGCGCGCATCGAGCAGCTCCGGGCGGGCCGCCAATCGTTCTGCCATGCGCTCCAGGATCGCTTCGTCGACATAGCGCAGGACCCGACGGAAGGCGCTTTTCGTACACTTCGACTTGAGTTGGCACTCCTTGCACGCGGCGCGATTGGCGTAACTGGCGAAGAAGAGATCGCGGCGCTTGCGCTTGCTGTGTAGCGCCAGGCGTTGGCCGTCGGGGCAGATGTAAATGTCCTCGCCGCCGTCATAGCGGAAGCGTTCCTTGGGAAAGAGCCCCTGGCTCACCGTGGATCCGCGCTGGGGCTTGGGCACATGCGGCACGACGCCGGCATTCTCGCAGGCCTCGATATCCTCGATCTTGAAGTAGCCCGCGTCGGCGACCGCGTCGATCCGATCGACGGCCAGGTTCCGACGGGCCACCACCGCCGTCTCGGCCAATAGACCGAGATCGCTGACCTTGTTATGGACCTGCTGCTCGGCGATCAGTTTGTGCTTGGCGTCCACGGCGATCTGAATGTTGTAGCCGACACCGACCCGGGTCTCGGCGTACATCGCCCGGCTGTCCGGATCCGTCAAAGAGAGCTGGTCCTCGCCACTCGCAGCCAGCGCGTCTCGATGTTCCTCAAACCGCTCACGCCGCCCTTGGATCGCAGCGATCTTCTCCTGGATATGCTCCACCTCGCCGCCGCCGGTGCCGCCCTCGTCTTGCTCGTCGGCCTCGTCGAGCCGGTCGAGATAACGCGACAACCTCTCGTCGCTCTCGGCCAACGCCTTCGCCAGCTTCGCTTTGGTGAAGTTCCGCTTCCGGCTGTTCACTGCCTTGATCCGTGTACCGTCAACCGCCACCAGCTCGCGTCCGAACAGCTCCAGTTCGCGGCATAGCCTCACGAACTCCCGAAACACCTGTCGGAAGGCCGCCCGATTGATCCGCCGGAAATCGGCGATCGTCTTGAAGTCTGGCGACAAACGCCGCAACAGCCAGATCACTTCGAGATTACGCTTGCTCTCTGCCTCCAGCCGGCGGCTCGAACGTACCCGATTGAGATAGCCGTATATGTAGAGCTTCAGCAGGTCCGCCGGATCGTAGCCGGGACGACCTATCGCCTTCGCCGCGGCGCGCTCGAAACCAGCGGCCGCTAGGTCCAAACCATCCACGAAGGCATCGATGAAACGGACCGGGTTATCCCGGCCCACGTAATCGTCCACTGCTTCCGGCAGAAGCAGAACCTGAGAGCGGTCAACGCCAGGAATGTGTCTCATGGCGGACCCTAACATCGCCATGAGACGGACGGAATCCCCCGCCACCCAGAGTTTCCACACGGTCTGCATGGTATAGCCGCCGGCGAACCCGTGCTCGTCCCGCAGCCGCTCGAAGATCCGGTGCGCCGTGTGGCGCTGCTTGCGCGGCACGTCCGGATCCGTGTCCGCCTCCAGGATCGCGTCGACGATGCCGGTGAACCCATCCAGCTTGGGCCGCCGGACCGGCTTGGGCCGCCGGTAGCCCGGCGGCGCCGAATAGCTCAGCATCTTCTTCACCGTCCGGCGGTCGATGCCGAACCGACGGCCCGCCTCGTGATGGCTCAGACCCTCGTCGACAACCGCCAGACGAACCGCCGCATAGAGCTCCACGCCGTACATCTCATGCCCCTCACCACAACCGACAAGGGGCTATAGGTGGCGCAATTTTGCGCCGCCGCGACCGGACCGCCCAGCCGCTCCGCGTGCTGCATTATTCCTCCGCCGTTAACAGGCTGCGTTCACGATCAAAGGGAGCATCGCGCAGACCGAGCCGACAGACTGGGACCGCGAGGTGGAGATCTGTCTCAAGGGACCCTATCTGTGCGCACGGGCGGTGCTGCCCGCTATGGTGGAGCAAGGTGGCGGGGTCATCGTCAACATAGCCTCGGTCAACGGCCTGACGGCGCTCGGCAACCCCGCCTACAGTGCCGCCAAGGCGGGGCTGATCAACTTCACCAAATCGCTGGCGGCGGAGTACGGGCCCAAGGGAGTCCGCGCCAACGTGGTAAGCCCGGGCACAGTTCGCACCGAATGCGCCGACTTGGCGCATTCGCCAGGAGAAGGACCCGCAGGTGTTCGAGAAGCTCGCGCGCTGGTATCCGGTCGGCCGCGTCGGCACGCCGGAGGATATCGCGAACGCCGTCGCGTTCTTGGCCTCAGATGAGGCGGCGTTCGTTAGCGGCGCTAATCTCGCCGTCGACGGCGGACTGACCGCCGGCATGCCGGTGATGATTAAAGTAAAGAGCTGACGTTGGAGACCGGCGACTGATCGAGGTTGGTCGGGCCTTCGGGGTCCGGTCACTCAATAGGTCGCGCGGCCGCCCGAGGCGTCGAAGACTGGGCCCGTCGAGAACGAGCATTCCTCCGAGCACAGCCAGGCAACGAGCGCGGCCAGTTCTTCGACCTTGCCGAATCGAGCCATCGGGATTTTCGAGAGCATGTAATCGATGTGCGGCTGGATCATCTGCGCGAAGATGTCGGTCTTGACCGCCGCCGGGGCCACGCAGTTCACGCGGATATTGGTGTTGCTCAGCTCCTTGCCGAGGGACTTGGTGAGCCCGATGGCGCCGGCCTTGGCCGCGCTGTAGGCCGGGGCGTTGGGGGTCCCTTCCTTGCCGGCGATCGATGTAACGTTGACGATGCGGCCATAGCCGTTCTCGATCATGTGCGGAACAATCGCGCGGCAGCACAGGAAAACACCTGTCAGGTCGACTGCAATGACCTTGTGCCAGTCGTCCAGAGGATAGTCCCAGGTCGTGAGGTTGGGCCCCGAGATACCGGCGTTGTTGACCAGCACGTCGATCTTGCCGAAGCGCTCGATCGTCCGATCTCTTGCCGCCTCGATGCTGGCAGAATCGGTGACGTCGGCGGCCGTCGCATCGACCTTATGACTGCCGAGCGCCGCCATGGCCGGATCGAGCGCCGCCTCGTCGACGTCGCACACCATGACGTTCGCATCCGATTCGATAAACCTGGCAGCGATGGCGAAGCGATGCCCCGGGCGCCACCGGTGACGACAGCGGTGCGGCCCCGAAGGTCGTACGCGTTCATGCGGACCTTCTGATGCGGTGGGGCGTAGGGGGTGTGGTCTATCGGCGGGCTCGGCGCCCGCCCGTGGCCGCCTGTTGGGGGTCCTCGTCCGGGTCCTCGTCGAAGTAGGCGTCTTCGAATTCGTGGAGGTCGGATCGGACCTGGTCCAGGAGCGCGCGCACCAAGCGCTTGTCGGGGCTCGCGCACAGGGCTTCGTTGACTGCTTCACTCAGCTTCTTCGTCGCCTGCGCGAGAAGCTTGGTCGCCATTTGGTCCGTAAAATTCATCGGCGTTATGTGTCCGGCGCTCCTGTTCCGCTACTCGGCCGCCTGCTCGTCGCCGTCGAGGTCGACATAGCCCTGCTCGATAGCCCGCCGCAGCGCATCGAACGCACTCAGACTTTCCTCAAAGCGTTCGCGCTCCTTGCGTAGCGCCGAGATAGCGCCCTCGGCCGGCCATTGCTCGTCCTCGTCAAGGAACAGTTTGAGCGCGGAGTCGAGATAGCGAGCGCGCAGGCGCCCGACCGACACGGCGAAAGCAAGGAACATGTCGCTGTCTAGATCGGTGATGTGGGCGTGGATGATCTCCCGGTTGGCGATCCGGATCCCCTTCTCGATGTCCTCAAGGAAGCGCTTGTGCTTGAGGAGTCGGTGTTGAGTCATCTCCGGCCACCCTCCATGGTTCCGGTGATTTAGTAGGTGGCGCGGCCGCCAGAGACGTCGAAGACCGCGCCAGTGGTGAACGTGCAGTCCTCCGAGGACAGCCAAGCAACGAGCGCCGCCACCTCTTCGACCTTGCCGAATCGGGCCATCGGGATTTTCGAGAGCATGTAGTCGATATGCTCCTGGGTCATCTGCGCAAATATTTCGGTCTTAATCACCGCCGGCGTCACACAGTTGACGCGAATGTTGGTGCTCGCCAGCTCCTTGCCGAGGGACTTGGTGAGTCCGATCGCGCCGGCCTTAGCTGCGCTGTAGGCCGGGGCGTTGGGGTTGCCCTCCTTGCCCGCGATCGATGTGACATTGACGATGCGGCCGTAGTCCTTCTCGATCATGTGGGGAACGATAGAGCGGCAGCACAAGAAAACACCCGTCAGATCAACCGCGACGACCTGATTCCAATCTTCCACCGGGTATTCCCAGGTCGTGAGGTTGGGGCCTGAGATGCCGGCGTTGTTGACCAGCACGTCGATTTGGCCGAAGCGCCCGATCGTCCGATCCCGCGCTGCCTCGATGCTCGCCGGATCCGTGACGTCGGCCGCGGTGGCATCGACTCGGTTGCCGCCGAGTGTGCTGACGGCGGCATCGAGCGCCGCCTCGTCGACGTCCCACACCATGACGTTGGCATCGGAATCGGCGAGCCGCTCGGCGATCGCTAAGCCGATGCCGCGGGCGGCGCCGGTGACGACGGCCGTTCGTCCTCTAAGGTCGTACTTGTTCATACCGATCTCCCGGCACGATTGGGCCTGAGCCCTTTCTCGTTGATCGCTGTCATTGACGCAAGGCGCGATTGGTCAGGGCGCATCGGAGCTGTCCGAGGATTCGGGCGCGGGATCATCCGGAACCTCACCGAGGATCGGGTTACCCAGATCGTCATGCTGCACCCGCTCCAGGAACAGGTACGGCTCGAGCGAGGCCTGGCCCATGTAGTGATCGCGGAGCTGGGGCGTCAGGTCGATTTCCTCGCAGCCGATGAGCCCAGCGGCAAAGAGGCTGACAAGCCCGAGGGCGACAGTGCTGCGCCGATGACGGCTCCACCCGACACTCATTATCGATCATCATACCAGCTCGCGGCGTGCCCGTTGCGTGCGGAACGCCGGCCGGCAACAATGGATTGCGCTTGAGTGGAGAGGAGGAGCCCCAGTGACGCAGGACCTGGCATTTACACCGGCGACGGAGCTGGCCGCGGCGTACGCCGCCAAGAAGCTATCTCCCATCGAGGCCACCGAAGCCGCGATCGCGCAGATCCAGCGCTACAATGTCCAACTCAACGCGTTTTACCTTGTCGACGAAGAGGGCGCGCTACGCGCCGCACGCCAGTCGGAGGCGCGGTGGGCCAAGGGGAAGCCGGCGGGGCCGGTCGATGGGATCCCGGTATCGATCAAGGATCATCAGCTCACGAAAGGGTGGCCTAGTCCGCGCGGCTCGCGCATGACCGACCCCAACGAACCGTGGGAGGAGGATGCGCCCGCAGTGGCGCGGCTACGCGAGGCCGGCGCCGTGTTCCTCGGCAAGACGACGATGCCCGAATACGGGTGGAAGGGCTGCACCGACAGCGCGTTGTTCGGGACTACCCGCAATCCGTGGAATCCCGACAAGACTCCGGGCGGTTCTAGCGGTGGGGCGGCAGCCGCGCTGGCGATCGGTATGGGGCCGCTGGCTTTGGGGAGCGACGGTGCCGGCTCGATCCGTATCCCGTGCGCGCTGACCGGACTGTTCGGCCTCAAGGCGACGTTCGGGCGGGTGCCGGTCTACCCGCCCAGCCCGATGGGCACGCTCTCCCACGTCGGTCCCATGAGCCGCACTGTCGCCGATTCGGCGTTGATGATGAACGTGATCACGAGACCGGACCATCGCGACTGGTTCGCTCAGCCGCCCACCGATGTCGATTATCTGGATGGTATCGACGACGGGATAGCGGGGTGGCGCGTCGCGTACAGCCCGACGCTCGGTTACGCCAAGGTGGATTCGGAGGTGGCGGAGATCGTGGACCGCGCCGCCCGCGCGTTCACCGATCTCGGCGCAACGGTAGAAGCACGCGATCCCGGGTTCGCCGATCCCACCGACCTCCTTTTGACGCACTGGTATGCCGGCGCTGCCAATGCGCTGAAGGACAAGAGCCCTGAGCAGCTCAAGCTCGGCGAGCCTGCGTTCCTCGAGCTCGCCCAGCGCGGACGGCAGGTTGGGGTGATGGACTACCTCAACGCGGTGGCACAGCGCACCCAGCTTGGCATTCACATGAATGGCTTCCTCGACGAATGGGATCTGTTGCTGACACCCGCAGTCGCGGTGCCGGCGTTCGATGTCGGCATCATCGCGCCGCCGGGCTTCGATGCGCTGTACTGGACCCAGTGGACCCCTTTCACCTACGCCTTCAACCTGACTCAGCAGCCGGCGGCGAGCGTGCCGTGCGGGTTCACGAAAACGGGGTTGCCGGTGGGCCTGCAGATCGTGGCCGCCAAGCACGCCGACGCCAAGGTTCTAAGAGCGTCGCGCGCCTACGAGGCGGCGCACCCGACGACCGATCGCCGGCCGGTGCTGTGATGGCGGACCTCGTCGAAAGGAATCCCGTCGACATCGTTTGCGACCTGATTCCGCCGGTGGGGCGCATTTTCGCGGATATCGGCTGCGGTGCAGGTGAGCTTACCTTTGCGCTGGCGGACCGCGGCGCCGTGATACACGGCCTCGAGCCCGATCCCGTTCAGGCCCGGAAGCACCGTGGCCAACAAGTCAACCGGGTGACCTTCCACGAGGCGGGTGCCGAGGCGAACCCCCTGGCGTCGGGAAGCATCGATGCGGTCGTGTTTTGCTACTCGTTGCATCATGTCCCCGTGGCGGCGATGGACGCCGGGCTTGCTGAAGCGGTTCGCGTGTTACGCCGACCGGATGGCGTGCTCCTCGTCATCGAGCCAGACATGCGGGGAACATGGTCACAGCTGTTGCAGCCGTTTCACGATGAAACCGAGGTGCGCCGGGTGGCACTGGAGGCCCTGGATCGCTGCGCTGCGCCCGTATTCGCCCAGGCCGAAGAGTATTGGTACAACAACACCGCTCGCTTCGAAGACTTCGCGGCGTTCTTCGCCGAGCAGACCGCCATCACCTTCCGTGATGTTGACCCCGCCAGGATCGACACACCGGAGGTGCGCGAACGCTTCGAGGCAGGACGGGACGGCGGCGGGTACGTATTTGGCCAACCCCTCCGCGTCCGCCTGTATAGGTGCCCGAAACCGGCTGATGAGATATCGCTCTGAGCGGGGTGCGGCCCTTCTGACCGTCGCCGAGATGGCTGCGGCCGACGCGTTCGCCATCCGGGGCGGCACTCCTGGCGTCGCGCTGATGGAGGCGGCCGGTGGGGCGGTTGCGCGCGAGTTACGCATGCGGTGGGCGCCGCGGCCTACGCTCGTGTTGTGCGGGCCGGGTAACAATGGCGGCGACGGCTTCGTTGTGGCACGCCATCTCAAGGCCGCCGGCTGGCCAGTGCGGCTCGGCCTGATGGGCGAGGTGGCGCGGCTCAAAGGCGATGCCGCGCTGATGGCGGGCCGTTGGGACGGCGAGGTGCACCCCCTGTCGCCTGATCTGATCGATGGCAGCGGCGTTATCGTTGACGGGCTGTTCGGGGCCGGGCTTGCTCGCGATCTCGAAGGCCCGGTGCGCGCGGTGGTAGAGGTGGCCAATGCCAGCGGCGCCGCGATCGTGGCGATCGACGTGCCAAGCGGCATCCATGGCGACACCGGTGCGGTATGGGGCATCGCGATGAAGGCGGACGTCACCGTCAACTTCTTCCGGCGGCGGCCGGCGCACTGGTTGTTCCCGGGGCGGGACTATGCCGGCGAGGTGGTTGTCGCCGATATCGGCATCCCGGAAGCTGTCCTCGACGAGCTCAAGCCGACCTTGTTTGCCAACAGCCCGGCCCTGTGGGGCGAGCGCTTCCCGCGGCCACGGCTGGCCGGTCACAAGTACGATCGCGGCCACGCGGTCATCGTGTCCGGTACGGTCGGGCGCACAGGCGCGGCCCGGCTCGCGGCGCGTGCCGCGCTTCGCGTCGGCGCCGGCCTGGTCACGGTCGCCGGACCGCCGCAGTCCCTGCTCGTCAATGCGAGCCAGCTCACCGCCGTGATGACGGCAAGCTTCGAAGGCGCGACAGGGCTTGGGGAGCTGCTCGACGATCGGCGCAAGAATGCGATTCTCCTCGGCCCAGGCAACGGGGTCGGGGAGGAGACCCGCGAGAACGTCAAAGCAGCGCTCGCGACCGGGCGTGCGTGCGCGCTTGATGCCGATGCGTTGACGAGCTTCGCCGAGTGCCCGGAGGAGCTGTTCTCCCGCCTGCACGCCGACTGTCTCCTGACGCCGCACGACGGGGAGTTCAACCGCTTACTCGGCGCCGCCGAACCGCGCGCGGACAAGGTTGTGCGCACGCGGGCTGCGGCCGAACGAAGCGGCGCGACGGTGTTGCTCAAAGGCGCAGACACCGTCGTTGCGGCTCCCGATGGGCGGGCCGTCATCAACGGCAACGCCCCGCCCGAGCTGGCGACCGCCGGAGCCGGTGATGTGCTCGGTGGCCTGGTGCTCGGGCTCATGGCCCAGGGAATGCCGGCATACGATGCAGGCTGTGCCGCCGCGTGGTTGCATGGGGCGGGGGCTGAAAGCTTCGGCCCGGGGCTGATCGCCGAGGATCTGAGCGACGCGTTGCCGGCGGTGCTGCGTGAACTCCTGGCGGCTCTCCCGGTGGGCGGTGGCCATGCCTGATAGCGTTTCCGATCGACTCATCGACCGCACCTTCCGCCGGTTGCGTCGCGCCTGGCGCGATGCCGGCGGACGTGGCGGGGCGCCGCCCCTTGCGGCGCTGAGCCCGGACCTGCCGGCCGAGGATCTCGCGCCGTTGCGCGAGCAGATCGTCGCTTGCCTCAAGGGCACCGGCGGCGAGGTCTCGGCCCGTGCCCGTGCCGCGGATCTCGGTCGCGCCTATCTCGGGCTGAATCCGCAGGGACGCGAGCGTTTCCTACGATTACTGGCGCGGGAGTTCGGTCCCGACCATGCCGGCATCGCGACGGCGATAGGGGAGTGGCAGGCAGCGACTGACGATGCGGGGTTCCAGCGTGCCGAGGCCCGGCTGCAGGATGCCCTTCTTGCGCCTCGCCGGCGCTTGCTCACGCAATTCAACGACCTGCCGAACGGGGTCAAGTTTCTGGTCGATCTGCGCGCCGAGCTACTGCCGTTGGCGGCCGCGGACGCAACGCTCGGGGCGTTCGATCGCGATCTCAGGACGCTTCTGACGTCGTGGTTCGATACTGGTTTCTTGAGCTTGCGGCGGATCACCTGGGATGCGCCGGCCGCGCTCCTCGAAAAGCTGATGCGCTATGAGGCTGTGCACGAGATCCGTTCGTGGGACGATCTGAAGAATCGACTGGATTCGGATCGCCGTTGCTTTGCTTTCGTCCATCCCAGCATGCCCGATGAGCCGCTCATCTTCGTCGAGGTCGCGCTGGTGAACGGCATGGCCGACAATATCCACGCGCTCCTCGACCAAGATGAACCATCGGTCGACGCGGAGAGCGCCGATACGGCGATTTTCTACTCGATATCCAACGCCCAACGGGGCCTCGCGGGCGTGAGCTTCGGGAGCTTTCTGATCAAGCGCGTGGCCGACGACCTGGCGTACGCCTTCCCTGGCCTCAAGACATTTGCCACGCTGTCGCCCATACCGGGCCTTCGCACGTGGCTGGATGGAGTCATCCGCGGCGGCGAGGGCGATCTCGTCAAGCCCGGCGACACGAAGGCTCTCATCGCCCAGAGCGGCGCGGCCGACGGCGCGAGCGCACTCGGCGCTCTGCTCGAACGCGACGGCTGGCACGAGGATGAGGACATTGCCGAGGCGTTGCGGATGCCGCTTATGCGACTCGCTGCCCAGTACCTGTTAAGCGCGCGGCGGGCGGCAACGGGTCGGTCCGCCAGCGAAGCACTCGATCGCGTCGCGCATTTTCACCTTTCCAACGGCGCGCGCATTGAGGGCTTGAACTGGCGGGCGGATACCTCGGCCAATGGCCTACAGCAGTCGGCCGGAATCATGGTCAACTACGGTTATCGGCTGCGCGCTATCGAGGCTAACCACGAGGCTTATCGCGGCAGCGGCCGCATCGCCGCAACCGCCCCAGTACGGGCGCTCGCTCGGAGCTGAGACGCCGGCCACCTGGTTCGAGACGGCGTTTCGCCGAATTCACTACGAGGTTCCGGGCAGGAGTGGCTTGCTAGGCGGCTTGGCCGACGCTCGGCGCCTGGGGCGAGCGGCGGCCGCCAATCTGATCCAGCGGTCCTACCGCCTTTTCCAACGCTGGAATCACCTCGGCGCCAAAGCGCTCAAGCGAGCGCATGACGCGGGCCTGGGGCATTCCCCCAGGCTGAATGTAGAACGCGATGTGTGCCGGATTCATCACTTCAAAATCATGTGCCAGACGCTCGGCGCAGGTTTCCGGATCGCCGGTGATGATGGCATCGACGACTTCTTCCACCGACGGCTCGTCGGGCAGCGGTGCCGATTTGACGTGGATGCCGTCGATCTCCGGCACCTCGGCCCGCATCGAATAAGACATGCGGGAGGAGTAGAGCGCGCGCTCAGCCATGTCCTCCGCTTCCTTGCGACTGTCGGTCACCTGCATGTAACGCATCAGCCCGAGCGGCTGCTCGCGCGGCTCGAGGCCACGCTCGCGAAGTATCGCGTGGTAGTCATCGCGGACGCCCTCGAGATGGGTGATCGGCCGGACCGTTGGCGCGAAGAACGGGATGTAGCCGCTGCGCACCACGCGCCGCCGGATAGCATCGTCCAACACACCGGCGACCCACATTTCGGGGAGCGGTCGTTGCACCGGCCAGACCGCGATCTGCATTTCGGGGATCTGGTAGTACTTGCCGTCATAGGAGAAGCGGGGCTGGGTCAACCCGAGCTCGATGACATCGAGGCATTCGGTGAACATCTCGTTCTTCTCGTCGAGCGAAGCCCGGAAGCGCTGGAATTCGTACGGTTGGTAGCCGGTGCCGACGCCGACCACGAGCCGCCCGTTGCTCATGGCATCGACCATGGCGATCTCCTGGAGCACCCGCACCGGGTCGTAGAGCGGGAGCACCAGAACGCCGGTGCCTAGCCTTATGCGCTCCGTGTGCCCCGCGCAGTACGCTGCCGCCACCAAGGGCGAAGGGCAGACGCTGTAGCTGGAGAAATGGTGCTCGCCGAACCAGCTGATGTCGAAGCCGATGCTCTCAGCTAACTGAGTCTGCTCGATCATCTCGTGAAAGATCTCTGAGTCGGGTTTCGCCGCGTCCCGCTTCTGCAAAAGATTGAATAGGCCGAACCGCATCCCGCTTCTCCTCGCCCGGTCGGGCTTCTGACCGGATCACTATGCGCACCTCGTTGTTCGCAGGCAAGCGCGCGGGCGCGCTCTGCATGCGCTGACGCGCTCACGATGGGCGACTGTAGTGCTCCGGAAAACCGCATTGTTATAGTAGGATAAAGACGTTCCTTGCGATGTAAAACGAAGTGCGGGTCCTCTTGGATGGCGCACTGCGTCGTTGCCGGCGATCGGTCACATCGCCCGCCATGGCACATGTGCTATTTTGCGCGGCCGTCCAACATGGGGGTAGAACAGCCCATGGCCACCTCGCCCCGCCGGCGCGCGACGCGCGCCGACATGATCGTCAGTGCTGGGACTCTCACCACTCTGCGATTGCTCGAGCGCAAGGTGCTGTGGCTGTCCTCGTGGATGATCCACCACGCCAACCACGTGCGGGCCAATCGTGATGGCCTCAAAGTAGGGGGACATCAGGCGTCGTGCGCTTCGCTCGTCACGTTGATGACGGCGCTCTACTTCCGCGTGCTGAGGCCAGAGGATCGGGTGGCGGTGAAGCCGCACGCGAGCCCCGTCTACCACTCCATCCAGTACCTAATGGGACGGCAGACGCGCGACAAATTAGAAGGCTTCCGCGCGCTCGGCGGCGCGCAATCCTACCCGTCGCGCACGAAAGACACCGATGACGTCGACTTCTCAACAGGCTCGGTCGGGCTCGGTGTTGCCATGACAGCCTTTGCCGCGCTGGTCCAGGACTACGTGCGGCTCAAAGGGATGGTCCCGGCGGAGCGGCCCGTGGGCCGGATGATCGCCCTGATGGGCGATGCCGAGCTCGATGAAGGAAACGTTTTCGAAGCTATGCTCGAGGCGTGGAAGCACGACATCGGCAATACCTGGTGGATCGTCGATTACAACCGCCAGAGTCTGGATGCGGTCATCTCCGACCGGCTGTTCGCCCGCGTCGATGATGTGTTCCGAACGACCGGCTGGCAGGTCGTCATCCTCAAGTACGGCAAGCTCCTCCAAGCCGTGTTCGAGCGGCCGGGCGGCGATGCGTTGCGCCAGTGGATCGATGATTGCCCGAACTCGCTCTACTCCGCACTCGCGTACAAAGGTGGGCCGAGCTGGCGAGAGCACTTGCAAAGAGACCTCGGGTCGACCGCGGGAATCAAGGGAATCCTCGACGAGCACGACGATGAAACGCTCCACACCCTGATGACCAACCTCGCCGGCCACGACATGGAATCGGTGCTCGAGGCCTTCGATGCCGTGGCCGACGACCGGTCGCACTGTTTCATCGCCTACACGATCAAAGGGCGCGGACTGCCCTTCGAAGGGCACAAAGACAACCACGCCGGCTTGATGAGCCCGGAGCAGATGGCCGTCTACCGGGCGGCCGAGAGCATCGCCGAAGGGGCGGAGTGGGAGCCGTTCGCCGGGCTCGAGGCCGACGAGGAAGCGTTGCGTCACGCCATCGAGAACGCGCCGTTCCTTGGCGAACAAACACGCGCCTTCACCAGCGCGCCGATACCCGTGCCGGCGAGCCTGCCAGTGCCAGAAGCGGCGAGCATGTCGACCCAGGATGCCTTTGGCCGGATCCTCAACGAGCTCGCCCGCGGCGACAGCGAGCTTGCGGCGCGGATCGTCACGGCTTCGCCCGACGTCACCGTCTCGACCAATCTTGGCGCCTGGGTCAACCGTCGCGGCATCTTTGATCGTCACAAGCGCGAGGATGTCTTCCGCGAGGAGAAAGTGGTCTCTGCCCAGCGCTGGGCGATGTCGCAGGAGGGCCAGCACGTCGAGCTCGGCATCGCCGAGCACAACCTGTTTCTGCTGTTGGCGGCCTTCGGTCTGTCCGGACCGCTGTTCGGCGCCCGGCTGCTGCCGATCGGCACGCTATACGATCCCTTTATCATGCGCGGGCTCGACGCCCTGAACTACGCCTGCTACCAGGATGCGCGCTTCATGGTGGTAGCCACGCCTTCGGGCGTGTCGTTGGCGCCGGAGGGCGGCGCCCACCAGTCCATCATCACGCCGCTGATCGGCCTTGGGCTGGACATGCTCGCGGCTTTCGAGCCGGCCTACGTCGATGAGCTCGGCGTGATCATGCGCTGGGGATTCGAGCATATGCAGGCCGACGAAGGCGGCTCGGTGTATCTGCGGCTGTCGACGCGGACCCTCGACCAGCCACAAAGGGCGATGGACAAGGCGCTGAGCGCACAGGTCCTCCGCGGCGGCTATTGGCAGGTAGCGCCGGCGGCCGATGCCGAGCTCGCGATCGCCTACTGCGGGGCGGTCGCTCCGGAAGCGATAGAGGCGCATCGGGCGATTCTCGAGGACATACCCGGGGCGGGATTGTTGGCGTTGCCGGCGCCCGAGCGCTTGTACAAGGACTGGCTGTCCACCAACCGGGCCCGGGCGCGTGGCCACAACGTGCCGCCGGCGCACATCGAGACACTGCTCGCCCCGCTCTCGGCGCGGGCGTCGGTCGTCACCGTGCACGACGGGCATCCCGCGACGCTCTCCTGGCTCGGCGCGGTGGCACGGCACCGCATCCACCCGCTCGGCGTGGACCGGTTCGGACAATCGGGTGACGTCCCGGATCTTTACCGGATCTACGGGATAGACACCGACGCCATCCTGAACGCCTGCGCTGCCGTTTGTCTGTCGGAGTCCTGACCCGGTCGAACGAGGGATCGCTCTGAGGCTGCCGTCGCCTGCTTGTCCTCGTCCATGGTTCCTGTGTTATAGAATGGCGATCCGCGAACGGGCGGAATTCGGCGTTCCGCGGGCGTGGTGGAACTGGTAGACACGCCAGATTTAGGATCTGGTGACGCAAGTCGTGGGGGTTCGAATCCCTCCGCCCGCACCATCGTCGCGGCGGGCCGGCGCCTCGATCGGATCGAACGGTGAGAATGCGATGCAGGTAACCGAAACCAACGCCGAGGGCCTCAAGCGGGAGTTCAAGGTTGTCTTCGGGGCAGCCGAGATCGAAGGCAAGGTGCTCGCCCGGCTCGAGGATATGAAGGGAACAGTTCAGCTCCCCGGCTTCCGCCCCGGCAAGGTGCCGGTGAATCTCCTGCGCCAGCGCTTTGGCAAGTCAGTGATGGGCGAGGTCGTGCAGGAAGCCTTGAACACCGGCGCCGAAGAGGCCATCAAAACCAACGACCTGAAGCCGGCGATGCAGCCCAAGATCGAAGTGACGAGCTTCGATGAAGGAGCGGACCTGGAATATACCGTGGCGCTCGAGGTGCTGCCCGATATCGAGCCAGGCGATCTATCGACACTCGAGCTCGAGCGCCTGAAGACCGATGTCGACGATGAGACGGTAGAGGAACGTCTCGGCCGCCTCGCCGAGCAGCAACGTCGTTTCACTGAGGCGCCGGCAAAACACAAGGCGGCCGCGGGTGACGCCTTGCTGGTCGACTTCACCGGGTCGATCGATGGCGAGAGCTTCGAGGGCGGCTCGGCTCAGGACTTCACGTTGGTCATCGGCGACAATGAGCTCATACCGGGGTTCGGCGACCAACTCCTCGGCGCCAAGGCCGGCGACCACGTGACGGTAACCGTAACGTTCCCCGATGCTTACCGAAAGGAACTCGCCGGCAAGACGGCCGCCTTCGAAGTCGACGTGAAGGAAATACGTCGGCCGGAAGAGGTGAAGGTAGACGACGAGTTGGCGACGCAGCTCGGGCTCGAGTCGCTCGACGATTTGCGCAAAGCCATACGCGAACAAGTCGAGCGCGAATACGCCGCCCTTTCCAGGGCGCGCGTCAAACGCAACCTCCTCGATGCGCTGGCCGGGCGTTATGACTTTGAACTGCCGCCGGGCCTGGTCGATTCGGAGTTCGACTCGATTTGGCAGCAGATCGAGCACGATCGCGAGCACGGGCACCCCGACCCCGAACTCGAGGGCAAATCGGACGACGAGATCAAAGAGGAATTCCGCGACATCGCCGAAAGGCGGGTACGGCTTGGGCTTTTGCTGTCCGAGGTTGGCCGGCGCAACAACATCGAGGTTCAGCAGGAAGAGATGAACCGGGCGATCGCCGAGCGGGCGCGGCAACTGCCGGGTGGTCAGCAGCAGCGCGCGTTCGACTACTTTATGAATAACTCGGCGGCCGCAGCCCAGCTCCAGGCGCCGATATTTGAAGACAAGGTCGTCGACTTCATATTGGAGATGGCCGCGGTCACGGAACGCTCGGTGCTCCTTGAGGAGCTGACGCGGGATCCGGACGAGGCCAGTGAAGCGGTAGCGGACGATACCGCGCCCAAGAAGCCGGCGCGGAAGAAGGCCGCCCGCAAAACGACCGCGGCCAAGAGCGGCAGCACGAAGCGAAAGGCGAAGGCGGCCAAGGCCGCGCCCGGGCCCGCTAAGGATGCCGGGGCCGCGCCCGATGAAAAGCCAGACTGATGATCGTCGTTAGCACGGGTGAAGTGGATGCGTGATCAGATCGATACACACATGAATACGCTGGTTCCCATGGTCGTCGAGCAGACGAACCGGGGCGAGCGCGCTTACGACATCTATTCGCGCCTTTTGAAGGAGCGAATCATCTTTCTCACGGGGCCCATCAACGACCACGTCGCGAGCCTGATGACCGCACAGCTCCTGTTCCTGGAGGCTGACAACCCCAACAAGGACATCGCGGTCTACATCAACTCACCGGGCGGCATCGTCTCCTCGGGCATGGCGATTTACGACACGATGCAGTACATCCGGCCGAAGGTCTCGACGCTCTGCGTCGGGCTCGCGGCGTCGATGGGCTCGCTCCTCCTGACAGCGGGGGAAAAGGGTGCGCGTTTCGCACTGCCCAATGCGCGGATCATGGTGCACCAGCCCTCTGGCGGTTTTCAGGGTCAGGCGACCGACATCGAGATTCACGCCCGCGAGATCCTCGAACAGCGCGCCCGTCTCAACCAAATCTACGTTCACCACACCGGACAAAAAATCAAGGTTATCGAAGAGGCGCTCGATCGGGACATGTTCATGGGACCCGAAGAAGCCAAAGAATTCGGTCTGATAGACGAGGTGGTAACGAATCGGCCCCCTGCTCCGGATGAGGACGAAGAGCCCGAGAAAGGCAAAGGTTGACCCGCCGTCCCGTTAACGTCGTGTTGCGCGGCGCCTTCTAATCTTGCTGGCGGCTTTGTAATGACCGTCGCATCTGAAAATGCCGATCTGTGTCATGGTTGCGCTCGGAGCGTGCGGGACGGGCCACAATGTGGTGCATGCCCGGTCGCGACGGTCGCACGGCGTTATTGGGTTGTACCGCCAGAAGCTCACCGGGTAAGATTCGCGCCACGAGTCAACGGGAAGCGTCCATGAGCAAGGCCGGCAGCAGCGACTCCAAAAATACCCTCTATTGCTCCTTCTGCGGCAAGAGCCAACACGAGGTCCGCAAACTGATTGCCGGTCCGACCGTGTTCATCTGCGATGAATGCGTAGAGCTGTGCATGGACATCATCCGCGAAGAGCACAAGGGTGCGCTCGTCAAGTCGCGCGATGGCGTGCCGACGCCCCTCGATATCTGTAACGTGCTCGACGATTACGTGATTGGACAGGACCATGCCAAGCGCGTCCTGTCGGTGGCCGTCCACAATCATTACAAGCGGCTCAACCACGGCGCCAAGAACAACGATGTCGAGCTCGCCAAGTCGAACATCCTGTTGATCGGGCCGACCGGCTGCGGCAAGACCCTCTTGGCGCAGACCCTCGCCCGCATTCTCGACGTTCCGTTCACGATGGCCGATGCCACGACCTTGACCGAGGCCGGCTATGTCGGCGAGGACGTCGAGAACATCATCCTCAAGCTGCTGCAGTCCGCCGACTACAACGTCGAGCGCGCGCAACGGGGTATCGTCTACATCGACGAGGTCGACAAGATAAGTCGCAAGTCGGACAACCCGTCGATCACCCGAGACGTTTCCGGCGAGGGCGTGCAGCAGGCCCTTCTCAAAATCATGGAAGGGACCATCGCCTCGGTGCCGCCACAGGGTGGGCGCAAGCATCCGCAACAGGAGTTCCTGCAGGTCGACACGACGAACATCCTGTTCATCTGCGGCGGGGCCTTTTCAGGGCTAGAGAAGCTCATCTCGAGCCGCGGCAAGGGACAGGCGGTCGGCTTCGGCGCTGACGTCCGTGCCCCGGACGATCGCAAGACCGGAGAGCTGCTGCAGGAAGTCGAGCCCGAGGACCTTCTGAAGTTCGGTCTCATTCCCGAGTTCGTAGGCCGCCTGCCGGTGGTGGCTACCCTTACCGACCTCGATCGGGCGGCGCTCGTCGAGATTCTCGGCAAGCCCAAGAACGCCCTGGTCAAGCAGTACGAGCGGTTGTTTGCGATGGAGGACGTGAAGTTGACGTTCTCCGAGGACGCGCTCAGGTCCATCGCGAAGAAGGCGATTGCCCGCAAGACGGGCGCCAGGGGATTGCGCTCGATCATGGAAGCCATTCTGCTCGAGCCGATGTTCGAGCTGCCAGCGCTCCAGGGGGTCGAGGAGATGGTGATCAATAGCGAGGTCGTCGAAGGCCGCGCGCAGCCGCTGCGGATCTATGCTGATCGCCGTGACGACGTCGGGACCAGCGCTTGAGGGGTCCTTGCCGGCCCTTGAAGCGGGGTCGGATGATCGCCACCTGTTGACGGGCTTGGTGTTCCTTTTCGCCCGCGGCCAGCGGGCACCCGCCGCCTTAGTGGAGTAGTTATGTCTGACGTGCCTCGATCCAGCGTCTACCCCGTACTGCCGCTGCGCGACATCGTCGTGTTTCCTCACATGATCGTGCCGTTGTTCGTGGGCCGCGAGAAGTCAATCAACGCGCTCGAGGACGTGATGCGCGAGGATAAGCAGATCCTGCTGGTTGCACAGAAGAACGCAGGCGATGACAACCCGAGCGCCGACGACATCTACGGGGTCGGCACGATCGCCGCGGTATTGCAGCTCCTCAAGCTTCCAGACGGCACGGTCAAGGTCTTGGTCGAGGGTGCCTCGCGGGCGCGGATCGAGACCTTAACCGACAACGGCAATTTTTTCGAAGCGCAGGCCGACCTCGTCGCCGAGCCGGTACCGGACGCCGAGAGCGATGAGGAGAGCGAGCTCCAGGCGCTGGCGCGCTCGGTGGTCGGGCAGTTCGAGGAGTACGTCAAGCTTAACAAGAAGATACCGCCGGAGGTCCAGGTCTCGCTCAGTCAGATCGAAGATCCGAGCAAGCTCGCTGACACCGTCGCCTCGCATCTCACGCTCAAGGTTGCGGACAAGCAGGAGCTTCTGGAGGTCGAGAGCACCAACGAGCGGCTCGAGCGCATCTACGGGCTGATGGAATCGGAGATCGGCGTCCTTCAGGTGGAGAAGAAGATCCGCGGCCGGGTCAAACGCCAGATGGAGAAGACCCAGCGCGAGTACTACCTCAACGAGCAACTGAAGGCGATTCAGCGGGAGCTTGGCGAAGGCGAGGATGGCCGAGACGAGTTAGCCGAACTCGAGGAAACGATCAAGAAGACGAAGCTCTCGAAAGAGGCGCGCGAGAAGGCGACGGCCGAGCTCAAGAAGCTTCGCAACATGAGCCCGATGTCGGCCGAGGCGACGGTCGTGCGCAACTATCTGGACTGGTTGCTGGGCATCCCGTGGGGCAAGCGCAGTCGCATCAAGAAGGACATCGTTCGTGCCGAAGAGATCCTTGATGAGGATCACTACGGTCTGGACAAGGTCAAGGAGCGGATCATCGAGTACCTGGCGGTCCAGCAGCGCACCAAGAAGGTGAAAGGACCGATCCTGTGTCTCGTGGGCGCGCCCGGCGTCGGCAAGACCTCACTCGGCAAGTCGATAGCGCGGGCGACCGGACGCAATTTTATCAGGATGTCGTTGGGCGGCGTTCGCGACGAGGCGGAGATCAGAGGGCACCGGCGGACCTACATCGGCTCGCTGCCCGGGAAAATCGTCCAGTCGATGAAGAAGGCGAAGGTCGTCAACCCGCTGTTCCTGCTGGACGAGATCGACAAGCTGGGTGCTGATTTCCGGGGCGATCCGTCGTCCGCCCTGCTCGAGGTGCTCGATCCCGAGCAGAATATCGCCTTCAACGATCACTATCTCGAGGTCGACTACGACCTTTCCGAGGTGATGTTCATCACCACGGCGAATACGCTGCGGATCCCGCCGCCGTT
This sequence comes from Alphaproteobacteria bacterium, assembly GCA_965248765.1. Lineage (GTDB taxonomy): Bacteria > Pseudomonadota > Alphaproteobacteria > VGEJ01 > VGEJ01 > CBDFKF01. Next base: position 292,750 of record CBDFKF010000004.1, on the reverse strand, counting down.
GTTGGACCGCATGGAGATCATCCGCCTCGCCGGCTATACCGAGGATGAGAAGGTTGAGATTGCCAAGCGGCACCTCATCGACAAGCAGATGAAGGCGCACGCATTGAAGGCCCACGAGTGGTCGATCTCGGATGACGCGCTGTGCTCGCTTATCCGCTATCACACGCGCGAGGCGGGCGTGCGCAATCTCGAGCGCGAGATCGCCAACCTGACGCGGAAAGCGACGCGCGAGATCGTCAAGGGCGACGAGACCACGGTGCGGATGACGCGGCGTAACCTCAAGAAGTATGCGGGCGTTCGCCGCTTCCGCTTCGGCCAGGTCGAGACAGAGGATCTCGTCGGCGTCACCACGGGTCTGGCGTGGACCGAGGTCGGCGGGGAGCTGCTGTCAGTTGAATCGTTGATGCTGCCCGGCAAGGGGAAGATGCTGATTACCGGCAAGCTCGGCGACGTGATGCAGGAATCGGTGCAGGCTGCTGCGAGCTACGTGCGGGCGAATGCGATCGATTTCGGCGTGCGGCCGAACAAGTTCGAAAAGACCGATATCCATATCCACGTCCCCGAGGGCGCAACCCCGAAGGACGGGCCGTCCGCCGGGGTGGCGATGATCACGTCAATCGTTTCGGTGCTGACGCAGAATCCGGTCCGCAAGGACGTCGCCATGACGGGCGAGATCACGTTGCGTGGCCGCGTGCTGCCGATCGGCGGCCTCAAGGAGAAGTTGCTTGCGGCGTTGCGGGGCGGCATTGGCACCGTGATCATTCCCAAGGAGAACGAAAAGGACCTCGAGGAGATCCCCGACAACGTCAAGCGCGGCCTCAAGCTTATCGCGGTGAATGACGTGGCCGAGGTGCTCGGCGAGGCCCTCGTCGAGCCCCTCGTGCCGATCGAATGGTCTGAAGAAGACGACGTCAAGCAGGTGGCGGCTACGCCCGCCGAGGACAGCCGCGACGGCGTCGTTGCGCACTGAAGCGGCCGGTACCCGCCACCCCGAGAACGGGCGATCTCGAACGTCGTTTGAGGGCGGCGCTTCGCTGCCGGCCGTCGGGACCCGAGATAAGGCCGCAAAAACCGCGAAAATCTGGGGATATCTCGGTTTTTCCCTTTGACGCCTCGCGCGGGCGGTGTCTACACTTTTCGTCCTTCATCGACGTTTCACGAACAATCCATTCACGCATCTTCCCAGCGACACCAAGGAGGGGGGCCGAGCAGTGAACAAGAACGACCTGATTGCGGAAGTAGCTAACAACGCGCGATTGTCGAAGGCGGATGCGGCGAAGGCAGTGGACGGCGTATTCGATACCATCTCCGGAAGCTTGTCTCAGGGGACCGACGTTAGGCTGGTCGGTTTCGGGACGTTCAGCGTGGCCAGGCGCAAGGCGTCGGAAGGCCGCAACCCGCGCACCGGCGAGGCGATCCACATTCCTGCTTCCAACCAACCGAAGTTCAAGGCCGGCAAGGCCTTGAAAGACGCCGTCAACTAGACTCTCTCAAAACCTCGGCGCCCGGCGGCGGTACTTCCCGACCGTCGGGCAGCGGCGTATCGCGGCAGTTTCCGAGGACCCGCCATCGCTGCTAGCGTCGGCCGGATGGGCGGTTAGCTCAGCTGGTAGAGCGCCACGTTTACACCGTGGATGTCGGCGGTTCGAGCCCGTCACCGCCCACCACGACGCCCCGCGGCGCCCGGTCTTACCGGGCGGTGTCGTCGCGCCTTCGGTATGACTAGACTGCCACCGCCGCGGGTCTCTCGCCCGGGCAAATCGAGGCCCGATCCCCGGCTGGTCCAAAGTGCACGCTGCCGCTCGACGTCCTCCGCTCGTCGTCCTAATCGCCGCCAGCGGATTGGGCCCTCTGGCGCTCAACGTGTTGCTACCCTCCCTGCCCGGGATACAGCACGCGTTCGACCGCGGCTACGACACGGTCCAACTGGCTCTCAGCCTCTATCTGGTTGGCTTTGCCGTAGCCCAGCTTCTTTACGGGCCGGCCTCGGACCGGTTCGGCCGACGTCCGGCGCTGCTGGTCGGGCTGTTGCTCTTTTTGGGTGGCAGCGTGGTCGGCGCGTTGGCGCCTAGCATCGAGGTCTTGATTGCCGGCCGGATTGTGCAGGCGGTGGGCGGCTGCGCCGGAATCGTGATGGGCCGTGCGATCATCCGCGACCACTACGGACCCGAGCATGCCGCCAGCATGCTGGGCTATGTCACGATGGCGATGGTCGTGGCGCCGATGCTCGGTCCGGTCATCGGCGGCTATCTCGACGTCTGGTTCGGCTGGCGGGCAGGCTTTGTATTCGTGACGGCGTTCGGTCTGTTGGTACTGGCCGGCGCAGCCTACCGCTTGGGCGAGACTCACAGGCCCCCCGATCATGGCGTGAGCGCCGGCGTCTACGCGGCTAGCCTTCTGCAGTTGCTGCGCATGCCGGCCTTTTGCGGCTACGCCTTCTTCGTCGGCTTCACGTCGTCGATATTCTTCGCCTTTCTCAGCGGCTCGCCCTACGTAATGGTTGAGCTGCTGCGGCGCCCGGCCAACGAGTTCGGGCTCTATTTCATCGCCGTTTCGATATTCTATATGGCCGGCAATCTTGCGGCCGGCCGCTACTCGGTCCGGGTTGGCAGCGATCGCATGATCGGCGTCGGCACGACGATTGCGATCATCGGGACGGTGGCCTTGGCCGTGGCCGCAGCGGCGGGCGAAGTGACAGCGCTAACAATGTTCGGGGCGATGTCGGTGATCGCGGTCGCCAACGGCATGAGCATGCCCAACGCCATCGCCGCCGGCGTCGGTCTCGATCCGCGCCGCATCGGAGCGGCGTCGGGCCTCATCGGCTTTTTGCAGATGGCTGCAGGCGCGGTGACGTCGTTCGTAGTGGGCGCCCTGATCGTCGATAGCGCGACGCCGATGGTCGCCGTAATGCTGGCTGGCGGCCTACTTGCGGCCGGCGCATTCGGGCTCGCGCTGAGGTCGCGGCGCTCGGCCGTTGCTGAGACTGGCGCCGCCGAATAACCGTACGATACCCTGAGGCTGAGCGGGGCGGGAAGGGGAGGACCGCGTGGCAGGCGAGAGACGATACGACCGCCTATTCGAGCCGGTTCGCATCGGCCCCAAGACGATGAAAAACCGCTTCTACCAGGCGCCGCACTGCAACGGTGTCGGTTCCAACCGGCCCGGCATCACGTCAGCGATGCGGGAGATGAAGGCCGAGGGCGGCTGGGCGGTCGTCAACACGGAGTGTTGCTCGATCGACCCTGCGGGCCAAGACCAGACGCCGCACGATGTGGCGAGCCTGTGGGATGAGGGTGATGTCATCAACCTTCGCCACATGGTCGACAGTGTTCACAAGTGGGATGCGCTGGCGGGCGTCGAGCTATGCCATCTCGGCGCGTTCTCGCCCAATATGGAATCCCGCGGCGTCTCGATCGCACCCGTCGGCATGACCTTGGCGTGGACACCCCAGACCTATGCCCATGCCGCCGACGAAGATGATATCGCACGTGTCCAAGGCTATTACGGTGAGGCGGCAGCGCGGGCGGTGGATGCCGGTTTCGATATCGTCTACGTCCACGCCGGCCACGCCGTGCTCACAGTCCAGTTCTTCTCGCCCTATTTCAACAAGCGAACCGATCGCTACGGCGGCTCGTTGGAGAACCGGACTCGCTTTTGGCGAGAGAGCCTGGAGGCCGTCAAGAAGGCCGCCGGCGATCACTGTGCCATTGCGACCCGAGTCTCGGTCGATCAACTGATTAACCCCGGCGGGATCGAGGCCCACGGCGAGGATATCCTGCGCCTGATCGAGCTGTTCGAGGGCGATGGGCTCGTCGATGTATGGGACATCAACATCGGCGATCTCGATGAGTGGGGCGAGGACGCGGGGCCGTCGCGGTTCTACCGGGCCAACCATCAGGCGCCGTTTACCCGCCACATTCGCAGCCACACCAAAGCGCCAGTGGTGATCGTCGGCCGCCTCACGAGCCCCGACGACATGCTTCAGGTCATCACATCGGGTCAGGCCGATATCATTGGCGCGGCGCGGCCCTCGATCGCCGATCCGTTTCTACCGAGCAAGATCGCCGAGGGCCGGATCGACGATATCCGCGAATGCATCGGCTGCAACATCTGCATCGCTCGCGGCGACCGCGGCGGCCATATGGTGTGCACCCAGAACCCGACCTCGATGGAGGAGTATCGCCGCGGTTGGCACCCCGAACGCTTCATCAAGACCAAGGATCGGTGCTGGGTGCTCGTGGTCGGCGCCGGTCCATCCGGGCTCGAATGCGCACGAGTGCTGGGCGAACGCGGCTACGACGTCCACTTGCGGGAAGCTGAGGCTGAAATCGGCGGTCACCTCCGCGATGTAATGCGGTATCCCGGCCTGACGGAATGGGGCCCGGTGGTCGAGTACCGCCGCACCCAGATCGCCAAACTGAGCTCGGTCGACGTGCACACCGGCATCGGTCCGATGAGTGCGGACAACGTGCTGAGCTACGAGGCCGAGAAAATCGTGCTCGCCACCGGCGCCGCCTGGGCCGGTAATGGTTTCAGCCATATCACATTGGCGCCGATCCCCGGCGCCGATGCCGATCTCCCACAGTGCTTGACGCCCGAAGCGGTGATGGCCGGCAAAGAGATAGGTGAGCGGGTCGTGGTGCTCGATGCGGAGGGGCACTTCGTCGGTGTCGCGATGGCCGAGTTGATGGCCGATCGAGGAAAAGAGGTCACACTGGTGACACCGTATCCGGCGCCGGCGCCGATGACGCTGTTCACGCTCGAGCAGCCGAACATCCTGCGGATGCTGTACGAGAAAGGGATCGCGCAGCGCTGCCATAGCTGGATCGAAACGGTCGAGATCGACAACGCGGTGACGGCCCGGATTTACGATATCCATCGCGACGGCTATCGGCGCACCATCGAGCCCGCGCGCGGGATACATCCGCACTCGCCGGGGACGAGCGTCGAGCCGATTGTCTGCGATTCTCTGATCCTCGTTACGGCCCGCATCGCCAGCGACGGGCTCTATCGCGATCTGAGAGCCCGGAAGGAGGAGTGGGTAGACCGGGGCATTCGCGGGATCTACCAGATCGGTGACGGCTACGCGCCACGCCAGTTGGCAGAAGCCGTCTTTGACGGCCACCGCCTGGCCCAAGAGTTCGAATCCGCGGATCCGCAGCAGCCGCTCCCCTTCATCCGCGAGCGCCAGATCTGGGGCGATGAGGTCTTCCCCAAGCTCGCCCGCCGCGCCCATTAGGGATGGAGGTCAACGATGTTCCTTGAGCCGTTGGTGCGCCGCAATCGTACGTTCGTCGAGACCACGGTGGCTCTGCATCAAGAAGGGCTGCTGCCGGCCAATAGCTACGTGCTTGATCTCGATGCCATCACCGAAAATGCGCGCACGATCGTGGCCGAGGCGGCCCGCCATAACCTCGCGGTGTTCGCGATGACCAAGCAGATCGGCCGCAACCCGCCGGCGATCGGCGCGGCTGCGGCAGGGGGCATCGACCGTTTCGTCGCCGTCGACATGGCGTGCGCCCGCACGCTTCACGCCCATGGTTATCAGGTGGGTCATGTCGGCCACCTCGGCCAGATCGCCCGCGCCGAGGCAGCGGAGGCGGCGGCGATGGCGGCCGATTATTGGACGGTGTTCAATCCCGAGAAAGCAGCGGAGGCCGCCGCCGCGGCAGCGCAGGCGAATCGCGTACAACCCCTGCTGGCGCGCATCCGGGCGCCGGGCGATACCTTTTTGCCCGGGTCACGAGGGCGGCTTCGATGCCGCCGACGTCAAGGCCGTCGCCCAGTCGCTGGACCGACTCGACGGCGCACGTTTCGCCGGCATCACGAGCTTCCCGACGTTGCTGTTCGATGCCGCGAAGAATGACGTGTACCTCACCCCCAACATGGCGACATTGCGGAAAGGCGCGGAGGCACTGGAGAAGGCCGGCGTCCGCGACATTGCCATCAATGCGCCCGGCACGACCTCATCGCAGTTGCTTAGCATCCTTGCAGAGGCCGGTGCCACCCAGGTCGAGCCGGGCCACGGTCTGACCGGCACGACGCCGCTGCATGCGGTCCGCGAGCTGCCGGAGCGGCCGGCCATGCTGTATGTGACCGAGGTCTCCCACTTCCACGGGGGCGAGGCGTTCTGCCTGGGCGGTGGGCTCTACATCGATCCGGTGTTCGAAGACTACGAGGTCAAGGCCATGGTCGGCCGCGATCCCGAGACTGCGCTTGCCAACCGGACGCGGGCGATCATGCCGGCGCCCGGGGCGATCGACTACTACGGCAAGCTCGAGGCCGAGGGCGGCGCTCCGATCCGCCCGGGCGACTCTGTCGTGTTCGGCTTTCGCGCTCAAGCCTTCGTCAAGCGGGCCTTCATCGTACCGATCTCGGGCATCGCTGCCGGCGCCCCGAGTATCGAGGGCGTGTGGAATGGCGAAGGACGGGCCGCCGAGTGGGGCGGCGGTCCGACACCCGCGCGCGCTACATCCTCACCTTAATAGCACCAGCACCGCCGTAGGGCTTGTCGCCGCCAAGCGGCGAGAAGGGGGCCGGAACCAGGATGCGGTTCTCCATCGTCATGATGCAGGGCAGCAGGCCGGCCGCGTTCGCGAGGAACTCCTTGTTCTTGAACAGGCGCGCGCGCCGGCGTGAACGATCGAGCAGGTCCTTGTAGCCCCACATGTGGACGACCTGGCTCAAGTTGCCGCCGATCTCGGTCTCCCACATGCCGATGAAGCAGCCGAGGATGCACGACTGGACCTTGAGGCAACCTTTTTTGTAGATCTCAAGAAACTCCGCGGTCTTACCCGGATAACAAACGTAGTAGCGTTCTTCGATGATCATGCGCATCCCCCAATCCGAATTGCGGCGCGGTCAGGATAGCCAAGGGTCGATGCCACGACAACGAAAGCAGCCCGCCGACCCGGTTGTCCCCAAGAAACCGCTCGGCCGTGGAAAACAAGGAAAACTGCAAGAACGGTAGGCGGGGCGGTAACTTGTCCGGAGCGGTCGCTGTGGACGACGCGCGGGGCCGGTCTGGCCAGGCCATCGCTGGCTTGCCCGGACCGGCATACACGCTAAGGTGCCTCGGTATGTCCTCGCAAGATGAGCTCCCGACGCTCGACTTACCGGCCGCGCCGGCTGCCGAGTTCAGCACCGGCGTGCTGCCATCGCAGGCGATTCGCGCGGCGATTTCACGCGGCGAGATCGATGCGTCCATCCCCATCGGCGATGACCAGGTCCAACCGGCGAGCATCGACCTCCGTCTCGGCGAGTTCGCATATCGTGTGCGCGCAAGCTTCCTGCCGGGGCGGCGTGCCTCGGTGCGCCAGAAGATCGAGGCCCTGGCGATGCACCGGATCGACCTCTCAGAGGGGGCGGTCCTCGAGAAAGATTGCGTCTACATCGCGCCGCTCGTCGAGGAGCTGAGGCTCCCGGCCAACACGGCGGCGATCGCCAATCCCAAGAGCTCGACCGGGCGCCTCGACGTCTTCGCGCGGCTCATCGTCGACTACGGCCTTGAATTCGATCAGGTCGGACAGGGCTATCGCGGCCCGATGTGGATCCAGATCGCGCCGCGCTCGTTCAGCATTCTCGTGCGCGCCGGCTCACGCCTCATGCAGCTGAGGTTGAAGCGCGGTTCGCCCCGGCGCACCGATATAGGCCTGCGCCGCCTGCACAATGATATCGGCTTGGTCGATGACGCCGCCGGTCCCGCCGACATCAAGCAAGGACTGCTCGCGCTTTCGGTCGACGCCGCAGGTTCCGACGGTGCGGACATCATCGGCTATCGCGCCAAGAAGCACGCCGGTCTCATCGATATCGAGGCTATCGGTCGCTATGAGCCGCTCGATTACTGGGAGCCGATGCGAGCACGGGCGGACCGCAGCATCGTTCTCGATCCCAACGACTTTCACATACTCGCCTCGAAGGAGGCGGTGACGGTCCCGCTCGATCATGCCGCGGAGATGATCGCCTACGACACCCTTGTCGGCGAATTCCGCGTGCACTATGCCGGCTTCTTCGATCCGGGTTTTGGCCACCAGGAGATGGGCGGCGCCGGGACACGCGGGGTGCTGGAAGTTCGCTCGCACGAGGTGCCGTTCGTCATCGAGGATGGCCAGATCGTTGGCCGGCTCCTTTACGAACGACTGACCGCCAAGCCCGACAAGCTCTATGGCGCCGCCATCGGCTCGTCATACCAACGCCAAGGGCTCGCGCTGTCAAAGCAGTTTCGTCGCTGAGGCCGGGCCTTGCTTGACTCGGAGGCGGCCCTCACGTTTAAAAGGGGCCGCATTCCGGGGGTGTAGCTCAGTTGGTTAGAGCGCCGGCCTGTCACGCCGGAGGCCGCGAGTTCGAGTCTCGTCACTCCCGCCATTCACCTCCCTCCACCGCGCCGATAGTGGTCTCTGATAAGGTCGCGCCGTGCCCCGTCTTGCGATCTTCGATATTGTCGTCGCCGGTTACCGCTTCGTGTGGGAGGAACGGCGCGATTTCGGTTCGCTCGCCTTCCCGGCCATCGCGGTTCTGAGCCTGGCGAGCGCGGTTCTCGTGTGGCTCTTCATGCCGAGAGGGATCCCTGGGGAGGAGGCGCCACAAGGCGCGGATATCGCGGCCGTCGGCGTGGTCGGCGTCATCCTCGCGCTGCTGAGCCTCGCGTTCTGGGTGATGTTCTCGGTCGCCTGGCATCGCAAGTATCTGATGCCCAACGAGGCGACAACGGTGGCGGCGGCGCTGCGCTGGCGGATGCGCCAAACCCGTTTCTTGTTGCTCGCGATCATTCTGGCGCTGTCGCTGTGGGTGCTGGTCTTCGCCGGGTCCTCGCTCCCGATTTTGCTGGGGATTGCGGTGAGTGGCTCGAGCGGTACCGTGCTGCTCATGTTGCTCGTATTCTTCGGTGTGCTCATCGCGTCCCTTTTCATCTACGCCCGGCTGTCACTTCTGTTCCCGGCGGCCGCGGTCGATCATCGTTTGAACTTCGGCCAGTGTTGGGAACTCACCCGCGGCCACGGGTGGCGCCTGCTTGGCATCATCTTGCTCGCGGCGATACCGGTGGCAATCGGGGGAGTGATAGCCGGTTCAGTGCTCAACGCGGTGATCGTCGCCGCGGCACTCGAGGGGAGTCTCAGCGCCGCCTTTATCGGCACGCTGATCAACCAATCGATCGGCTTCGTCGGCCTTGCCGCGGGCGTCAGCGTACTCTCAATCTCCTACCGCGAGCTCATCGGCACCAGCCGCGCCGCGCCGCTGGCTCGTACCTAAACCAACGGGCATCGGCCGAGGAATCAGGGGCTGTGTCGAGAACAAACTGAATTGACCGCTTCAGTTGTGGTTGTTGGGCCAGTGGATAAGGGGTCGGGCGCGGAGCGGCCGTCCCCTTATCCACTGGCCGGTCGCGTCGAAGCGGATCACGCGGCCTGTCTGTGGCTTGTGTTGATGGGCGATCCGTCGGCCTGGTATCGGGCCAGGCAGCGCGGCCCATGGAAGACGGCGAGGGTGCGGCCGTAAACCTCCTCGAACTTCATCAATCTCAGCCCCTGCAACTGCTCTGTCCGGCGCATCCAAACCCTCCATAGCCTGGAGAGCTTCTAAATCCGGACAGATCGTCTGGTACATAAACCGGACATATCGTGCGTTAGTGACAGAGGAATCAGGGGCTGCGCCCGTCGCGCTACTTCGCCGTTACCATGGTCGCCTACCGTGAAATCGACTAACTTCATTGGACTTGCGGTCAGCATCAGCGTCCTGTCGATTGCCTACTGCGAACTTCTCGCAAGAGCGCGCGATCTGCGCCTAGAAGGAGCCGAGACCATCGGCTGAGGCCAGCGCCAATCCGGCCTTTCGCTCGCCAAGGGCGACTCTTATAATGCGCGCCGCCTGGGCAGCCCGTCGTTCCGCGACGGGATTGGCCCGCTAGGCGCGGTCAACTGCGACAGTGGGTCGCAAGCGGTGACCGAGGCCGACGTGGCCGGATGCGGGGGTCCGGATGGACGCACTGCTTCTCGAATACCTGCCGATCCTCATCTTCCTGGTCATCTCCACCGGGCTGGGTGTTGCCGTCCTGGCCGGCTCGTACATCGTCGCGCCGCAAAAACCCGACCGCGAAAAGCTCTCGCCGTACGAGTGTGGGTTTGAGCCGTTTGAGGACGCGCGTCGCCAGTTCGACGTCCGATTCTATCTGGTAGCGCTGCTGTTCATCATCTTCGACCTCGAGGTTGCATTCCTGTTCCCCTGGGCTATTTCGTTGAGTGAAACCGGGGTTTTTGGCTTCTGGTCGATGATGATCTTCCTCGGCATCCTGACGATTGGCTTCATCTACGAGTGGAAGAAGGGAGCCCTGGAATGGGAGTGACAACGGCAGCCGTTCCACACGAGGAGCAATTCTTCGGGGCGACCCAAGCCGAGCTTGCCGACAAGGGCTACCTCATTACGCAGGCCGATAAGCTCGTCAACTGGGCGCGCACCGGGTCTCTCTGGTGGATGACGTTTGGTCTCGCCTGCTGTGCGGTCGAGATGATGCACGCCTCGATGCCGCGCTACGATCTCGACCGGTTTGGCGTGGTGCCGCGGGCAAGCCCACGCCAATCGGATGTCATGATCGTGGCCGGCACGCTATGCAACAAGATGGCGCCGGCCCTTCGCAAGGTCTACGACCAGATGGCGGAGCCGCGCTGGGTCATCTCGATGGGAAGCTGCGCCAACGGTGGCGGCTATTACCATTACTCGTACTCGGTCGTGCGCGGTTGCGATCGCATCGTCCCGGTCGATATTTACGTGCCCGGCTGCCCGCCGACCGCCGAGGCCCTGGTTTACGGCATTCTGCAGTTGCAGAGGAAGATCCGCCGTACGGGGACGATCGCGCGTTAGCCTAGCCCCGTCTGGTCTGGTCATGGACGAAGCGCTCAACGAGCTCGGCGAACACATTGCTGCGGCGTTGCCTGCAGCCGTCACAGGTTGGACCGTCTCGCGCGGTGAGCTGGTCATCACCGCCGTGGCCGAGAGCATCGTTAAGGTCACGGCGTTTTTGCGTGACGATTCGGCATGCCGCTTCAAGATGCTCATGGACATCTGCGGCGTCGATTATCCTGAGCGCGCGAGGCGTTTCGACGTGGTCTACAACTTCCTGAGCCTCCATCACAACCAGCGCGTCCGCGTTAAGCTGGAGGCGGATGAAGATATGCCGGTGCCGTCGGTGACCGGCGTATTCCCCGCGGCCGACTGGTTCGAGCGCGAGGTCTGGGACCTCTTCGGCGTCTTCTTCTCGGGACATCCCGATCTTCGCCGTATCCTCACCGACTATGGTTTCGAGGGCCATCCGCTGCGCAAAGACTTCCCCCTGACCGGCCACGTCGAGCTGCGCTACGACGATGAGCAGAAGCGGGTGGTCTACGAGCCGGTTGCCCTCACCCAGGAGTTCCGCCGCTTCGATTTCCTGAGCCCGTGGGAGGGGACCGAGTACAAGCTGCCGGGCGACGAAAAGGCCGAGGAGTCGTCGTAGTGGCCGAGGCGCAGATCAAGAGCTACACGGTCAACTTTGGGCCGCAGCACCCGGCTACGCACGGCGTACTGCGGCTGGTCATGGAGCTCGACGGCGAGATTGTGGAGCGTGCCGATCCCCATATCGGACTCCTGCACCGCGGGACCGAAAAGCTCATCGAGCACAAGACCTACACCCAGGCGGTGCCTTATTTCGATCGGCTGGATTACGTCTCGCCGGTATGTCAGGAGCACGCGTTCGTGCTGGCGGTCGAGAAGCTCGGCGGCGTTGAGGTGCCCGAGCGCGCTCAGTACATCCGCGTCCTCTTCTCCGAGATCACGCGAATCCTCAACCATCTCCTCAATGTCACCACGCAAGGTATGGATGTCGGCGCCATGACGCCGGTGCTCTGGGGCTTTGAGGAGCGGGAGAAGCTCATGGGCTTTTATGAGCGGACGACCGGAGCACGGTTGCACGCCAACTACTTCAGGCCCGGCGGGGTGCACCAGGACCTGCCGGCGGGTCTTACCGAGGACGTCATCGCATTCTGCGATGGTTTCCCGAAAGTGCTCGACGATATCGAGGGCCTTCTCACCGAGAACCGCATCTTCAAGCAGCGCAACGTTGATATCGGCATCGTCTCGGCCGAACAGGCGATGGCCTGGGGCTTCTCAGGGCCGATGCTGCGCGGCTCGGGCATCGCATGGGATCTGCGCAAGGCCCAGCCCTACGACGTCTACGAGCGGATGGACTTCGATATCCCCATCGGCAAGCACGGCGATTGTTACGACCGCTACCTCGTCCGGGTCGAGGAGATGCACCAGAGCTTGAAGATCATGCGCCAGTGCGTCGAGGAGATGCCCGACGGCGCCGTGATGACCGACGATCGCAAGTACCGCCCGCCGCAGCGCGGCGAGATGAAGCGCTCGATGGAGGCGCTGATCCACCATTTCAAACTCTATACCGAGGGCTTCCGCGTGCCGGCTGGCGAGACCTACACGGCGGTCGAGGCGCCCAAAGGTGAGTTCGCGGTCTACCTCATCTCCGACGGCTCCAATCAGCCCTATCGCTGCAAGATCCGTGCGCCGGGCTTCGCCCATCTGCAGTCTCTCGACATGATGTCGCGCGGCCACATGATCGCCGACGCGGTGGCGGTGATCGGCACTCAGGACATCGTCTTCGGGGAGATCGATCGGTGAGCCGCGAGCCTGCGCCGGACGCCCTCCAGCCCGATTCGTTCAGCTTCACGCCTGCGAATCTCGATCGTACCAAGGACTTCATCGCCCGCTATCCGGAGGGACGCCAGGCGAGCGCCGTGCTCGCGCTCCTCGACCTCGCGCAGCGCCAGCACGACGGGTGGCTGCCGCGAGTGGCCATGGACGCCGTCGCCGACCTCCTCGACATGGCGCGCATTCGCGTCTACGAGGTCGCGACGTTCTACGAGATGTTCAACTTGAGCCCGATCGGCGAGCACCACGTGCGGGTCTGCACAACAACACCGTGCCAGCTGCGGGGCGCGATGGACATCCTCGCCCGGCTCGAAGCTCATCTCGACATCAAGCTCGGCGAGACCAGCGCCGATGGCAAGGTCACCCTCGGCGAGTTCGAGTGTCTCGGGGCATGCGTCAACGCTCCGATCGTGTGGATCGACGACGACTACTACGAGGACCTGGACCCCGACAAAACGATCGAGGTCATCGACTCGATACGGCGGGGCGAGCGACCGGAGCCTGGCTCGCAAACCGGACGCAGCACGTCGGCTCCGATCTCCGGCCCAAAGACCCTACTCGATGTGGCGGACTGAACGATGCTCGCGGACAAGGATCGCATCTTCACCAACCTTTATGGGCTGCACGATTGGCACCTGGCTGGTGCGCGCCGCCGCGGGGTCTGGGACGGGACGGGCGGCCTAGTTGGCAAAGGGCGGAAGTGGATCGTTGAGCAAGTGAAGGAATCGGGGCTGCGGGGGCGCGGCGGAGCCGGCTTCCCGACCGGCCTCAAAATGTCGTTTATGCCGAAGGAGTCCGACGGCCGACCTGCCTATCTGGTCGTGAACGCAGATGAGAGCGAGCCTGGAACTTGTAAGGATCGCGATATCATGCGGAATGATCCTCATAGATTACTTGAAGGGTGTTTGGTCGCCGGCGTGGGTATGAGTGCGGTCGCCGCCTACATCTATATCCGCGGCGAGTTCTTCCGCGAAGCCGAGGTGCTGGAGGCCGCGGTGCGAGAAGCGCGCGAGGCTGGGCTGATCGGCCCCGATGCCTGCGGGTCTGGCTATGCCTTCGAGATATACGTCCATCGCGGCGCCGGTGCGTATATCTGCGGCGAGGAAACCGGGCTTCTCGAGAGCCTCGAGGGCAAGAAGGGGATGCCGCGGCTCAAGCCGCCGTTCCCGGCGGCGGTGGGTGCATGGGGCTGTCCCACCACCGTCAGCAACGTTGAGACCATCGCCGTCATCCCCGAGATCCTGCGCCGTGGGGCGGCCTGGTTCGCCGCAATAGGGCGTCCCAAAAACACCGGGACGAAGCTCTTCTGCATCTCCGGGCACGTGGAGGAGCCGTGCAACGTCGAGGAAGCGATGAGCATCCCGCTGAGAGAGCTCATCGAGAAGCACGCGGGCGGCGTGCGCGGTGGCTGGGATAACCTGCTGGCCGTCATCCCCGGTGGCTCGTCGGTACCGCTTATTCCGAAATCGATCTGCGATACCGTGCTGATGGACTTCGATGCCCTGATGGAGGTGAAGTCCGGTCTCGGCACAGCGGCGGTCATCGTCATGGACAAGTCGACCGACGTCGTCGCCGCCATCGCTAGGCTGTCGCGATTTTACATGCACGAGAGCTGCGGTCAGTGCACGCCGTGCCGCGAGGGCACCGGCTGGATGTGGCGGGTCATGGAACGGCTGGTCCGGGGCGAAGCGGAGATCGAGGAGATCGACCTCTTGCTGGAGGTTGGCTCGCGCATCGAGGGCCACACGATCTGCGCTCACGGGGATGCTTCGGCCTGGCCGATCCAAGGGCTGGTACGCCATTTCCGGCCCGAGCTCGAATCACGGATTCTCGTCCGCAAAAAGGCGCCTGAGCCGGCGGCCGTCGAGGCAGCCTAGGACCCGAGCCATGCCTACCCTCACCGTCAACGGCGTCGAAGTAGAAGTCGAGCCTGGCACCACCGTGCTGCAGGCCTGCGAGGCAGTGGGCGCTGAGATTCCGCGCTTTTGCTACCACGAACGGCTTTCGATCGCCGGCAATTGCCGGATGTGTCTGGTCGAGCTCGAGCGCTCGCCGAAGCCGATCGCCTCGTGCGCCATGGACGCGGCGGACGGCATGGTGGTCCACACCGACACCCCGCTCGTAAAGAACGCCCGCGAGGGCGTGATGGAGTTCCTGCTCATCAACCACCCGCTCGACTGCCCGATCTGCGATCAGGGAGGCGAGTGCGATCTGCAGGACCAAGCGATGACCTACGGCGTCGGCCTCGGGAGGTTCCTCGAACACAAGCGAGCGGTCGAGGACAAGGATATTGGGCCTCTGATCAAAACGATCATGACCCGCTGTATCCACTGCACCCGGTGTATCCGATTTGCTACCGAAATCGCGGGCGTCGAGGAGTTCGGCGCTACTGGTCGCGGCGAGCACATGGAGATCGGCACCTACATCGAAGCCTCGGTAGGCTCCGAGCTCTCTGGCAACATGATCGATCTCTGTCCCGTCGGCGCGCTCACATCAAAGCCGTATGCGTTCAACGCGCGGCCGTGGGAGTTGCGCAAACACGAGAGTATCGATGTGCACGATGCGGTTGGATCGAACATCCGCATCGATGTTCGCGGGCGCGAGGTTATGCGCGTTCTGCCGCGGCTGAATGAGGAAATCAACGAGGAGTGGATCTCCGACAAAACCCGCTTCGCCTACGACGGGCTCCGCCGCCAGCGCCTCGATACGCCTTACGTCCGGCGTGGCGGTCGGCTCGAGCCCGCGAGCTGGGCCGGGGCGTTTAAGGAGATAACTGGTCGGCTCAAAGGCGTGAGCGGTGACCGCATCGCGGCGATCGCCGGCGATCTCGTCGATGCCGAAGCCATGCTCGCGCTCAAGGACCTGCTGACAGCCCTCGGCTCGCCGCACATCGACTGCCGCCAAGACGGGGCGCGGCTGGGTGGGGGTGCGCGCGCCGGCTACCTCTTCAACACGACCATCGCCGGTATCGAGGATGCCGATGCCTGCCTCCTGATCGGTACCAACCCGCGGTGGGAGGCGGCGCTGGTCAATGCCCGGCTGCGCAAACGCTATCTGATGGGCGGTTTTCACCTGGCTGCAGTCGGGCCCGCTGTCGATCTCACCTACAAAGTCGAGCATCTGGGGGCCGGACCCGAGACCCTGGCTACGCTGGCTGGCGGCACCAACGCTTTCTGCGAAGTCCTGTCGGCAGCCGAGCGGCCGATGCTCATCGTCGGGCCCGGCGCGGCGGCGCGCTCGGACGGCGCGGCGGTGCTGGCATCGGCACGACAGATCGCCGAGGCCACCGGGATGATCTCCGAGGGCTGGAACGGCTTCAACGTCCTGCACACCGCGGCGGGGCGCGTCGGTGGTCTCGATCTTGGGGTCGTTCCGGGTGAGGGTGGACGCGATGTCGGCGGTATCCTCGATGGTGCAGGTGCTGGCGACATTGACGCGGTCTACCTGCTTGGAGCGGATGAGATCGATACCCGGCAGCTGGGTGACGCTTTCGTCATCTACCAGGGCCACCACGGCGATGCCGGCGCGCAACGGGCCGATGTGATCCTGCCGGGCGCGGCCTACACCGAGCAGGTCGGGACCTATGTCAACACCGAAGGCCGACCGCAGAGGACTCGGCGCGCGGTTTTCCCGCCCGGTGAGGCGCGCGAGAACTGGGCGATCCTCCGCGCGCTGTCAGAGGTGCTTGGCCATACATTGCCCTACGAAGGTGCCGACGCTTTGCGCGCGCGTATGACCTCGATCGCCCCGTGGCTCGGCGAAATCGGCGCGGTGACCCGTGCCGAGTGGGGGCCGTTTGGCGAGCAAGGACGGATGGACGATGAGGCGTTCCGAAGCGCGGTGGGCGATTTCTATCTGACCAATCCAATCTGCCGTGCCTCGGAAACGATGGCCGCCTGCAGCGGTTCGCTCTTGGCCGCCGGCAGACAAGGAACCGGCACGTATGGGTGAGCTCGGCTTCTGGGGCGGCTACGTCTGGCCGACCGTTCTGATCGCGCTCAAGGTCCTGGCGATCGTTCTGCCGCTGTTGATCTTCACGGCCTTCCTCAGCCTAGCCGAACGCAAGGTCATGGCGGCGATGCAGTTGCGCCTGGGACCGAACGTCGTCGGTCCGATCGGAGTGTGGCAAGCCTTCGCCGATGCCTTCAAGATGATGCTCAAAGAGACCATCCTGCCCACGCGGGCGAACAAAGTGGTCTTTCTGGCAGCGCCGTTGATCACCTTCGTGCTAGCGACGCTGGGGTGGGCGGTGATCCCGTTCGACGTCGGCGTCGTGCTGGCCGACATCAACGTCGGGATTCTGTTCCTATTCGCGGTCTCATCGCTCAGTGTCTACGGCATCATAATGGCCGGCTGGGCGTCGAATTCGCGCTACCCCTTCCTCGGCGCCTTGCGCTCGGCGGCGCAGATGGTCTCTTACGAAGTGTCCATGGGCTTCGTCATCATCACGGTGCTGCTGGTGGTGGGCTCGCTCAACCTATCCGACATCGTCAAGGCGCAGGAGACCATCTGGTTCTTCATCCCGCTGTTTCCGATGTTCATCATCTTCTTCGTCTCGACACTCGCGGAGACGAACCGCCACCCCTTCGATCTGCCGGAAGCGGAAGCGGAGCTGGTGGCAGGCTATCAGGTCGAGTACTCGGCGATGACGTTCGGCCTCTTCTTCATCGGCGAACTGGTGGCCATGGTCTTGATGAGCGCGATGACCGCGATTCTCTTCCTCGGCGGCTGGCTGGCGCCGTTCGGCGTGGAGCCCTTCACGTGGATACCGGGGTTCATCTGGTTCCTCCTGAAGATCGTTCTGGTGCTGTTCGTGTTCATATGGGTGAAGGCGACGTTGCCACGGTATCGCTATGACCAGCTGATGCGGCTGGGCTGGAAGGTTTTTCTGCCGTTCTCGCTGTTGTGGGTGGCGATCACGGCTGGGGCGCTGATCGTGTTCGGTTGGCTGCCGGGAACCTGAGCCGGCTTGTCATCGCAGTGGGCCGAACTATGGTGAGCGCGCGATCAGTCGCGCGAAGGAGAGAGTAGGGGCACGCGCATGGGGTTTCTCGATCGGAGCGCACGATCCCTGTTGCTCGCCGAGCTGGTTAGCGGCATGGGCGTGACGCTGCGCTACATGTTTACCAAGCGACGGGTGACGCTGAACTACCCCTACGAGAAGGGCCGCCTGAGCCCGCGGTTTCGCGGCGAGCATGCGCTGCGGCGCTATCCCAGCGGCGAGGAGCGCTGCATCGCCTGCAAGCTCTGCGAGGCGATCTGTCCGGCGCAGGCCATCACGATAGAGGCTGAGCCCCGCGAAGACGGTAGCCGGCGCACCACTCGCTACGACATCGATATGACGAAGTGCATTTACTGCGGCCTGTGCGAAGAAGCCTGCCCCGTCGATGCCATCGTCGAGGGGCCCAACTTCGAGTTCGCAGCGGAAACGCGCGAAGAGCTTCTGTACAACAAGGAGAAGCTCATGGCGAATGGCGACCGATGGGAGCGCGAGATCGCCGCCAACCTCGCCGCCGACGCGCCCTACCGCTGAGGCTCACCGCGCTGCACCGCCGATCATCACGGGGGATTGCTGGGGGCAGATGATCGTTCCGACGATAGTTTTCTATGTGCTAGCGGCTATGACTGTCGCGGCCGGGGTAATGGTGATCGCCGCCCGCAATCCGGTCCACTCCGTGCTGTTTCTGATCCTTGCCTTCTTCAACTCGGCGGGGCTGTTTGTCCTCATGGGTGCCGAGTTCCTGGCGATGATCCTGGTCATCGTCTACGTCGGCGCGGTCGCCGTGTTGTTCCTGTTCGTAGTTATGATGCTCGACATCAACTTCGTCGAGCTGCGCCAGGGGTTCTTGCAGTATCTGCCGGTCGGCGGGGTGGTCGGTCTGATCTTGATGATCGAGCTGATCATGCTGCTCGGCTCGACGGCCATCGCGCCCGAGGTGCCGGCTGCGGCCGCTGCACCCATTCCACCGGTGACGGTGGAGACCAACACCCATGCGCTCGGTGAGGTCCTTTATACCCGTTACATCTACCTGTTCCAGGCCGCCGGCATGGTGCTGCTGGTGGCGATGATCGGGGCCATCGTGCTCACCTTGCGGGCCCGCGCTGGCGTTCGCAAGCAGCGCATCGCCGCGCAAGTCGGACGGCGCCGTGAGGAGGCAGTCGAGCTCAAGAAGGTCGCGCCGGGCGAGGGGCTGTAGATGGTCGGTCTCGGTCACTATCTCACGCTCGGGGCCATTCTATTCACGCTCGGCATCTTCGGCGTTTTCCTCAATCGCAAGAACGTCATCATCATCCTGATGTCGATCGAACTCATGCTGCTCGCAGTCAACATCAATCTCGTCGCGTTCTCGACTCATCTCGGCGATCTCGTCGGTCAGGTGTTCGCGATGTTCGTGTTGACCGTGGCCGCGGCAGAAGCGGCGATCGGCCTGGCGATCCTCGTCGTCTACTTCCGCAACCGCGGCACCATCGCGGTCGAGGACGTCAACCTGATGAAGGGCTGAGCGCGGTGCCAAATCCGGCGTCAAGAAGTCATCACGCATGCTCGACCTGTACGCGCTGATCGTGCTGTTGCCGTTGGCGGCGGCGATCGTCGCTGGCTTCTTCGGCCGTTGGATCGGCGATCGCGGCGCCAATTGGGTGACTTGCCTCGCCGTCATTGGCTCGGCGGTGCTGTCGATCATCGGTCTTATCGATACGTTCGGGAGCGGCGGCGAGGCCATTAAGGTGACGCTCTTCACCTGGGTGCAGTCGGGTGCCTTCGACGCGCCGTGGCAGCTGCGGATCGATCCCCTGACTTCGGTCATGCTGGTCACGGTGAGCGGGGTCTCGGCGCTCGTACACGTCTATTCCGTCGGCTACATGTCGCACGATCCGCACAAGCCGCGGTTCATGGCTTATCTGTCGCTGTTCACCTTCTCGATGCTCGCGCTGGTAACGGCTGACAACCTGTTGCAGCTCTTCTTCGGCTGGGAGGGGGTGGGGCTCTGCTCCTATCTCTTGATCGGCTTCTGGTACAAGCGGCCCTCGGCCAACGCGGCGGCGATCAAGGCCTTCATCGTCAACCGCGTCGGCGACTTCGGCTTCGGGCTCGGCATCATGGGCATTTTCCTGGTGTTCGGCTCGATCGACTTCGACACGATCTTCGGCCTCGCCGGCGGCATCGCCGGGCAGCGCTTCAACTTCCTCGGCGCCGAAGTCGACATCATGACGACGCTGACGATCCTGCTGTTCCTGGGTGCCATGGGCAAGTCGGCGCAGCTGGGGCTGCACACGTGGCTGCCGGATGCCATGGAAGGCCCGACCCCGGTGTCCGCGCTGATCCATGCGGCGACGATGGTGACCGCCGGCGTGTTCATGGTCGTACGGCTCTCGCCGCTCTTTGAGTATGCGCCCGGCACCCTCGCCTTCGTCGCCGTCGTCGGCGGCACCACTGCGATCGTCACCGCCTCGATCGCACTGGTGCAAAACGACATCAAGCGCGTAGTGGCCTATTCGACCTGTAGCCAGCTCGGCTACATGTTCTTTGCCGCTGGCGTCTCGGCCTACTCCGCGGCCATCTTCCACCTTTTCACCCACGCCTTCTTCAAGGCGCTCCTGTTCCTGGGCTCGGGCGCGGTCATCCACGCAATGTCGGACGAGCAGGACATGCGGAAGATGGGCGGGTTGTATCGGTACTTGCCGATCACCTACGCGGTAATGTGGATCGGCTCGCTGGCCCTTGCCGGGATCCCGTTCTTCGCCGGCTTCTACTCCAAGGACATCATCCTCGAGGCCGCCTACGCGGCCGGCTCGGCGGCAGGAAACTACGCGTTCTGGGTCGGGATCATCGCTGCGCTGATGACTGCGTTCTATTCATGGCGCCTCTTGTTCATGACCTTCCACGGCAAGCCCCGGGCAACGGCCGAGGTCATGTCCCACGTCCATGAGGCGCCGCTATCGATGATGGTGCCACTCATCATCCTTGCGCTCGGCTCGATTTTCGCTGGCTACATCGCCTATGAGCCGTTGGTGGGCGAGCACACCGTTTTCTGGGGCAAGTCAATCCTGGTCCTGCCCGGACACGATGCCCTCGAAGCGGCCCATCACGTCGCGTTCTGGGTGGAGGCGGCCCCGACGGTGGTCGCCGCGATCGGCGTAGCACTTGCCTGGTACCTCTACATCGCTAGCCCGCAATCGCCAGCCCGGCTCGCCGCGGTCCATCCGGAGCTCTACCGGTTCCTCCTGAACAAGTGGTACTTCGACGAGCTGTACGACGCGGTATTCGTGAGGCCGGCCAAGCTGATTGGCTACGTGCTGTGGCGCGGCGGGGACGGCCGGATCATCGACGGCTTCGGACCCGACGGCGTCGCCGAGTCCGTCACTCGGATGGCGCGCCGGGCGAGTGCGCTGCAATCGGGTTATCTGTACCACTACGCATTCGCGATGCTGATCGGCATCGCGGCGTTTGCCACCTGGTACTTCTACCGGTTTGTAGGCTAGACGATGGGCGACTGGCCGCTGCTCTCGTTGATCATCTTCTTGCCGCTCATTGGCGCGCTGTTCATTTTCATGATCCGCGGCGAGCCAGGGTTGGCGGCGCGCAACGCCCGCAACGTCGCGTTGTGGACATCGCTCATCAATTTCGCGCTCACTCTTCTCCTGTGGGGCAGCTTCGATACCTCGACGGCTGAGTTTCAGTTCGTCGAGCAGGCACCGTGGATCGACGAATCGATCAGCTATCACCTGGGCGTCGACGGCATCTCGCTCCTCTTCGTCGTGCTGACCGGTCTCCTGACCCCGATCTGCATCCTCGCGAGTTGGGAGTCGATCCAGGATCGGGTCAAGGAGTACATGATCGCCTTCCTGATCATGGAAACGCTGATGTTGGGCGTTTTCTGCGCCCTCGACTTCATCTTGTTCTACTTATTCTTCGAAGGTGGCCTGATCCCGATGTTCCTCATCATCGGCATCTGGGGCGGGCCGCGGCGGGTGTACGCCACCTTCAAGTTCTTCCTCTACACACTCCTCGGCTCGGTGCTGCTCCTGCTCGCCATCCTCGCGATGTACTTCGAGGTGGGGACGACCGATATCCCGACGCTGATGGCCCACGACTTCGCACGCGAGATGCAGATTTGGTTGTGGCTCGCGTTCCTCGCATCCTTTGCCGTCAAGATGCCAATGTGGCCCGTCCACACCTGGCTACCCGATGCCCATGTCGAGGCGCCGACGGCCGGCTCGGTCATCCTCGCCGCGATTCTCTTGAAGATGGGCGGCTATGGCTTCCTCCGCTTCTCGATTCCGATGCTGCCGGATGCGACGGAGTACTTCACGCCCCTAATCTTCACGCTCAGCGTCGTCGCGGTCATCTACACCTCGCTGGTCGCGCTGATGCAGGAGGACATGAAAAAGCTCATCGCCTACTCGTCTGTCGCGCACATGGGCTTCGTTACCATCGGCATCTTCACCCTGACGCGCCAGGGCATCGAGGGCGGCATCATGCAGATGGTGAGCCATGGCTTGGTCTCGGCCGCCCTGTTCCTGTGCGTCGGTGTGGTGTACGACCGCATCCACAGCCGCGAGATCGCGAGCTACGGCGGCCTCGTCCATCGCATGCCGATCTATGCGTTCACGTTCATGGTATTCACGCTCGCGAACGTCGGCCTGCCGGGCACCAGCGGTTTCGTCGGCGAGATCTTGGTGTTGATCGGCGCGTTTCAGGTCAACACCTGGGTCGCGGCACTGGCGACGACCGGGATTATCCTGAGCGTCGCCTACGCGTTGTGGCTTTATCGACGCATCATCTTCGGCGAGCTCGTGCGCGACGACCTCAAGGCGATCCTCGACATGAACCGCCGCGAGATTCTAGTGTTCGCCCCGCTCATCGCGACCGTGATCTTCTTCGGTGTCTACCCGAGCCCCCTGCTCGATGTCATGCATGCCTCGGTCGCCAACTTGATTGAGCAGCATGAACTGGCACGCGCGGCGGCATCGGCAGTGACAGCGGCGGCTCAGTAGGCGCTGTAATGGATCCTCACCCGCTCCCCGACTTTCTCCCGGCACTGCCTGAGATCTGGCTGGCCGGTGCCTCTATGGCGCTTCTGATGGTCGGGGTGTTCTCGGGCAACGGCGCGACCCGGTTCCTGACGTGGCTCTCGGTCCTGGTGCTCGCAATCACCTTAGTCCTGGTGCTGGTCGGCCCGAGCGAGGCGACGGTCACTTTTGCCGGCATGTTCCTGGTCGACCAGTTCGCGGTCTTTACAAAGTCCCTCGTGCTGATTGGGTCGGCGCTGGCGCTGGTGATGTCGCTCGGCTACCTGCGCAACGAGAACATGGAACGGTTCGAGTATCCGGTGCTGATCGTCCTGGCGACGCTCGGCATGCTGATGATGATCTCGGCCAATGACCTGATCGCGCTTTACCTCGGTCTTGAGCTGCAGAGTCTTGCGCTCTACGTCGTCGCCGCCTTCCGCCGCGATTCGTTGCGATCGACCGAGGCTGGCCTCAAGTATTTCGTGCTGGGCGCGCTGTCGTCAGGGCTGTTGCTCTATGGCTGCTCGTTAATCTACGGCTTCACCGGCAGCACCCGATTCGATGTGCTGGCTAGCGCGCTCGCCAGTGGAGAGGGGGCCAACATCGGTCTGATCGTCGGCCTTGTGTTCCTGATCTCGGGGCTTGCCTTCAAGATCTCGGCAGTGCCGTTCCACATGTGGACGCCCGACGTTTACGAGGGCGCGCCGACGCCGATCACGGCCTTTTTTGCTGTGGCGCCGAAGATCGCCGCGTTTGCGTTATTCGTACGGGTGATGATCGGCCCCTTCATCGAGCTCACCACCGAATGGCAGCAGGTGATATTCGTCATCTCTGTCGCCTCGATGCTGCTCGGCGCCTTCGCCGCGATCTGGCAAACCAACATAAAACGGCTGATGGCGTACAGCTCGATCGGCCATATGGGGTTCGGCCTGATCGGGCTGGCGACCGGCACGCCGGAGGGCGTACGCGGGATATTGATCTACCTCGCGATCTACCTCGCGATGAACGTCGGGGCTTTCGCCTGCATCCTGTGCATGCGGCGCGATGGCGAGATGGTCGAGCAGATCGACGATCTCGCCGGCCTGTCACGCACCAACCCCCTGATGGCGCTGGCAATGGGGGTTTTCATGTTCTCGCTCGCCGGCGTGCCGCCACTCGCCGGCTTCTTCGCCAAATTCTATGTGTTCATGGCAGCGATCAACGCCGGTCTCTATACCCTTGCGGTGATCGGCGTGCTGGCGAGTGTCGTCGGCGCCTATTACTACGTGCGCATCGTTAAGGTGATGTACTTCGACGACCCGGCCGAGCCGTTCGAGCGGCCGATCCGCGGCGAGATGGCAGTGGTGCTGGCCGGCACCAGCATCTTCACGCTGCTCTTCTTCATCTACCCCGCCCCGATTCTGGCTGGCGCACAAGCGGCAGCGCTCTCGCTGTTTCCGTGACGCACGAGCCGTCGACCAAGGACGCAGCGCTCCCCTCGCTGCCGTCCTTCTGCACGCTTGTTCATTTGTCGGAGATCGGCAGCACCAACGACGAGGCCAAGGCCCGGGCCGAGGCCGGTGCGCCCGCCGGCACGCTGATCTGGGCCGATCGCCAAACCGGCGGTCGAGGACGGCGTGGGCGGGCCTGGCACTCACCGCCCGGGAACCTGTATTGTTCGCTGGTATTAAGGCCCACCTGCTCTGCCGCGGTTGCAGCGCAGCTTTCGTTCGTGACCGCCCTCGGCCTTGGCGAGGGCTTGAGCGCGTGCAGCCCGGCGCGCGCGGTTCTGCGCTATAAATGGCCCAATGACGTACTGCTTAGCGGCCGCAAGGTCGCCGGAATCCTCCTCGAATCACAACCGGATTCGCGCGGGGCGCTCGACTGGCTGGTCATCGGTGTAGGGGTGAATGTGCGGACTGACCCACCCGCCGCAGCGGTCGACTTTCCGGCAACCTCCCTTCATGCCGAGGGATTTAGTGATGTCGAGCCGGCGGCGGTCCTTGTGGCGTTTGCCACCTCGTTCGCGCTGTGGTTCGACCGCTGGCAGCAGCATGGGTTCGCGCCGGTGCGCGAGGCCTGGCTCGCCGCCGCGGCCGGCCTTGGGCAGTCGATCGAGGTGAGGCTCCCACATGAAACGCTGGCCGGTCGGTTCGCCGATCTCGATGGCGACGGCGCGCTGGTACTCGACTCCGACGGACGGTCCCAGTCGATCGCGGCCGGCGCGGTGTATTTCCCAACACCGTCGGAGGCATAACACGATGTTGCTTGCCATCGATGCCGGCAATACCAACACCGTCTTCGGCGTGTACGACGGCCACGATCTGCGCAGTCAGTGGCGCACGGCCACCGATGCGGACCGCACCGCCGATGAATATGCCGGCTGGCTCGCCCAGTTGCTCGCGCTTGAATCGTGCACACTCAAGGATATCGACAGCGTCATCATCGCGAGCGTCGTACCCCAGGGCCTCTTCAACCTGCGTCATTTGTGTCAACGGCACTTCGGCTGCGAGCCGCTGGTGGTGACCGCTGATCTCGACCTCGGCCTTGAAGTGTTGGTCGACCGGCCCGGCGACGTCGGGGCGGATCGCCTCGTCAATGCGGTGGCGGCCCACGAAACCTACGGGCGGCCGTTGATCATCATCGATTTCGGCACTGCCACGACGATGGATGTCATCGACGATGCCGGCAACTACATCGGCGGCATCATCGCGCCCGGAATCAACTTGAGCCTCGAAGCGTTGCACCGGGCTGCAGCGCAGCTACCCCACATTGCGGTCGAGAAGCCCAGCCGCGTCATTGGCGGCGGCACCATCGCGGCGATGCAATCGGGGATCTATTGGGGCTACGTCTCGCTGATCGAGGGTCTCGTCGCGCGCATCCGAGAGGAATTCGGTGCGCCCATGGGTGTCATCTGCACCGGCGGGTACGCGCCGTTGTTCGCAAGCGGCACCAAGGTTATCGAGCATGTCGATCCGGACCTGACCATGCGCGGCCTTCTTGCCATCCACCGCCGCCACCGCGCAGGGACCGCGTGAGGGAGCCCGGTCCGAGCGAGCTTTTGTTCGTGCCGCTCGGCGGTGCCAGCGAGATCGGTATGAACCTCAACCTCTACGGCCATGCCGGCAAGTGGCTGATGGTCGATTGCGGCATGACATTCGCCGATGAGACCCTGCCGGGTATCGATCTCATCCTGCCGGATCCGACGTTCATCGCGGATCGGCGCGAGAACCTGGTCGCGCTCGTGCTCACCCACGCCCACGAGGACCACATAGGCGCAGTGCCGTTTCTCTGGTCCCGCCTACGTTGCCCGATCTACGCGACGCCGTTCACCGCCGCACTGGTCCGCAACAAGCTGCGCGAAGCCGATCTCCTCGACGAGGTCCCACTCCACGTCGTTCCGCTTGGCGCCTGTCTCGAGTTGCCGCCGTTCGACGTCCGTTACGTCTCGGTCACCCACTCCATCCCCGAGGGCAACGCTCTGGCCATCGATACGCCCGCCGGCAGTATTTTCCACACCGGCGATTGGAAGCTCGACAACGATCCTCTGGTTGGAGCGCCGACCGATGATGTCGCCATATCGGAGATCGGCGATGCCGGCGTGCTGGCGATGGTCTGCGATTCCACTAACGTGTTTCGGCCAGGAGAGTCCGGCTCGGAAGCGGCCGTCCGCGCTAGCCTTCTCGAGATCGTCGGCGCGTGCCGGAATCGCGTGGTCATCACCAGCTTTGCCTCCAACGTCGCGCGGATCGAGACGGCAGCCCACGTGGCGGCGGCATGCGACCGTCAGCTGGTGCCGGTCGGGCGATCGATGTGGCGGACGATCCAGGCTGCCCGCGAGACCGGCTATCTCACCGACATCGCGGCGCCAGTCCCCGAGGCTGAAGGCAATTTCCTGCCGCGGCAGCACGCTTTGTACCTATGTACTGGCTGCCAGGGAGAGCCACGCGGGGCGATGATGCGCATCGTCGGCCGCGACCATGCACACATCGGGCTGGACGACGGCGATACCGTGATCTTCTCCTCACGCATCATTCCCGGCAACGAGCGGGCGATTGGTCGCCTGCACAATGCGCTCGTCACGCAAGGCATCGAAGTGATCACCGAGAAGACGGCGGCCGTGCACGTCTCGGGACATCCCGCGCGCGATGAGCTCAAGCGCATGTACGAATGGGCGCGACCGAAAATCAGCGTGCCGGTGCACGGCGAGGCCCGCCATCTCCGCGAGCACGCGGCCTACGCGCGCGAACTCGGGGTGCCCGAGGCTATCGTCGTCGAAAACGGCGCGGTCGTCCGACTCGCGCCTGGGCCGGCGAACATTGTGGATCGCGTTGTCACCGGGCGTCTCGTCGTCGACGGCGGCAGCATCGTTGATGCCGGCCATGCGGTTCTCGGAGAGCGGCGCCGACTCGCGTACAATGGTTTGATCACAGCGGCCACCGTCATCGACGCTGCGGGCCGCCTCATGGCCCCGCCGCAAGTCTCGACCTTCGGGGTGGCCGACGTGGCCGGAACGCTTGCCGACCGGCTGGCCGAAGCGGTCACTGATTCGGTGCGTGCGTTGCGGCCGGCGCGAAGGGCACTCGATCATTCGGTGGAGGAAACGGCACGTGCAGCGCTCCGCGCGGTCCTCCGGACGGTAACGCGCAAACGGCCCACGCTTCAGATCCAGATCACCCGCCTTGGCCCCGAGCGCGACGCTGCGGCGTCCTTTGGGGAAGTGGATGCAAGTATTGGCCGATGATCGGGCGGCTCAACCATGTGGCCATCGTGGTGCCGGATCTCGACGCCGCCTCTGAGACCTATCGGGAAACTCTGGGGGCGGGCGTATCAGCGCCCGAAGATCTGGTGCATCACGGGGTGCGCGTGGTGTTCGTCTCGCTGTCCAACACCAAGATCGAGCTGCTACACCCGCTGAGTGCCGACTCGCCCATTGCCGGTTTTCTCAGCCGGCACCCGCATGGTGGCGTGCATCACGTATGCTTCGAAGTCGACGACATCCTGGTCGCCCGCGACGCGATGGTCGCCCAGGGCGCACGGATCCTCGGGAGCGGCGAACCGGAAACCGGCGCCCATGGCAAGCCCGTTCTGTTCCTGCATCCGAAGGACTTTTGCGGGACGCTGATCGAGCTTGAGCAGATCTGAGATGAGCTGGTTCACCGGCATCGCCGCATACGTGGTGATCTGGTGGATCGCGCTGTTCACCGTGCTCCCCTGGGGCGTTCGCCCGCCGGACGAGCCGGAGCCGGGGATGGCGCCGAGCGCACCGGAAAAGCCGCGATTGTGGATCAAGGCCGGCGTAACCACCGTGCTCGCCGCAGCCTTGTGGGGGCTTCTTTACGTTGCCGTCGAGTACGGGATGATCTCGTTCAGGGATGCGGCCGGTACGTAGCGCGACCGATCAGACCGGCGCTCAAAAAAAGCAAGATCCGTCGGACCTTGCTCCAGTAACCCACCGCTATCGATGAGCATCCTAGTTCTTCAGTTGTGCAACGCCACCCTGAACTCGGGCGCCAACATGTGTCGTGCGGCCCTCGCTGCGCTACGCCCCAGTAGTCTAGGCGATCGAGCACCTGAGGTCACCCGTAAATTTGCGGACTGTCACTAACACACGATATGTCCGGTTTATGTACCAGACGATCTGTCCGGATTTAGAAGCTCTCCAGGCTATGGAGGGTTTGGATGCGCCGGACAGAGCAGTTGCAGGGACTGAGATTGATGAAGTTCGAGGAGGTTTACGGCCGCACCCATCGGGGTTGCTTGAGCCAAGCCGAGGCGGCGGAGGTTCTCGGCGTTTCAGAGCGCACCTTCCGGCGCTGGCGCGACCGCTATGAGGCGGACGGCGCGGAAGGGCTCTACGATCGCCGTCTGGGCCGGGTCTCGGCGCGGCGCGCGGCGGTCGACGAGGTGACGGCGCTGTTGGCGCTGTTCGACACCCGCTACTGGGACTTCACCGCCAAGCACTTCCACGAGAAGCTGGTCGCGGACTATGCCTTCAAGCGCAGCTACAACTGGGTGCGGCTGAGCTTGCAGGCCCATGGGCGAAGACGGGCGGCGCCCAGGCGCGGGGCGCACCGGCGCAAGCGGCCGCGCCGCGCGCTGCCCGGCATGATGCTGCATCAAGACGGCTCAAGCCACGCGTGGGTCCCCGATCAGTGGTGGGACCTGATCGTCACCATGGACGACACCACCAGTGAGATCTACTCGGCCTTCTTCGTCGCCGAAGAGGGCACGATGTCGAGCTTTCAGGGGGTGTCCGAGGCGATCCGGGCCAAGGGGCTGTTCTGCTCGCTCTATGCCGACCGCGCCGGCCACTACTGGCACACCCCTGAGGCCGGCGGCACGGTCGACAAGGACAATCCGACCCAGTTCGGCCGCGCCCTGGCCCAGCTCGGCATCGAGCTGATCCCGGCCTACTCGCCCGAGGCAAGGGGGCGCTCGGAACGCATGTTCGCCACCCTGCAGAAGCGCCTGCCCCAGGAGCTCAGGCTCGCCGGCATCACCGACATGGCCCAGGCCAACCGCTTCCTCAAGGAGCTCCACCTGCCAGGCCACAACGCCCGCTTCGCGGTGCCGCCGGAAGCCGAGGGCACCGCCTTCGTGCCCTTCGCCGGTACCCTCGACGACATCCTCTGCGTGCAGCAGGAGCGCACCGTCTCCAACGACAATACCGTGCGCTACAAACGCCTGGTGCTGGCGATCCCGCCCGACCGCCATCGCCGCCACTACGTCAAGGCAAGGGTCCGGGTCCACGAATACCCCGACCGCACCCTCGCCGTCTTCCATGGGCCGCGCTGCCTGGCCCGATACCAGGCCGACGGATCGCCCATCAACACAAGCCACAGACAGGCCGCGTGATCCGCTTCGACGCGACCGGCCAGTGGATAAGGGGACGGCCGCTCCGCGCCCGACCCCTTATCCACTGGCCCAACAACCACAACTGAAGCGGTCAATTCATATGGTACATAAACCGGTCAATTCAGTTTGTTCTCGACAACGTAAATTTGCGGAAAGCCGTAAGATTTTGCGGTTTTTGGGCTATTTGGTGAACACGGCGCGAACGTATCGGTGGTGTTACTATGATCGCGATGCCGTCGACGCTCCGCATCGCCGCAGGTCCTCTCCTCGCTCTGGTAGGGCTCTCTCTAATGCAGCCAATGATGGCAGCCGAGACGCTCGTGCTGACATCGGAGGAATGCCGCCACATCACCCGGTACGAGCCGGCGCCCGGTGTCGATGCTCACGCGCGCGAGGTCGTTCCGGCTGACCTCACCGACAATCGCATGGAGTTGCCAAGCAACCTCACGATCGACCTGACGGCTCTAGTTTTCGAGCTGCTGGAGCGCGAGCCGCCCCAGGGTCTCCGCGATTCCACGATCAGCCTCGGCAAGGTCGTTATCCACGAAAGCGGACTGATCAGCTATAACGGCAAGCCGCTCGGCGATACCTACCAGAACGCCATCGCCCAGGCCTGTCTCGAGCACGGCTTTCGCTAACTCTTCGCTAACTCTGGCCCCCCACCATTGCCATCATGGGGGCCGTTGCCTAAAGTCGGCGCCACTCGCCGGGGTGCGCCAAATATGCAAGCAATGCCATGCGTTTGAGCAGGTTCTTCATGCCGACGATGAAGGAGACGCCGGCCGAGGCGCAGATCGTCTCGCATCGGCTGATGCTGCGCGCCGGCATGATTCGGCAATCCTCCGCGGGCATCTACTCGTGGCTGCCGATGGGCTTCCGCGCCCTTAAACGGATCGAGCAGATCGTGCGCGAGGAGCAGGACGCGAGCGGTGCGCAGGAACTCCTCATGCCGACCATCCAGCCCGCCGATATCTGGCGGGAGAGCGGGCGATACGATGAGTACGGCAAGGAGATGCTGCGTATCACCGATCGCCACGATCGCGAGATGCTCTACGGCCCGACGAACGAGGAGCTGGTCACTGACATCTTCCGTCACTCCATCCGCAGCTATCGGGACCTGCCGAAGAACCTCTATCACATCCAATGGAAGTTCCGAGATGAGGTGCGCCCGCGTTTCGGCATCATGCGGGGCCGCGAGTTCTACATGAAGGATGCCTACTCTTTCGATCTCGACCCGGCAGCGGGACGCAGGGCCTACAATAAGATGTTCGTCTCCTACCTGCGCACCTTCGCACGGCTCGGTCTCACTGCGATCCCGATGGAGGCGGAGACCGGGCCGATCGGCGGCAACCTCAGCCACGAGTTCCTGATCCTCGCCGAGACCGGCGAATCGGCTGTGTTCTGCCACGGCGATCTCACCGAGTTCGACCCCGTGGCGGAGGACGTTGATTACGAGGGCGATCTCCAGAGCGTCGTCGATCGCTGGACCAGTCTCTATGCGGCCACTGACGACAAACACGATCCCGAGCGCTTCGAACGCGAGGTGGCGGCCGATCGGCAAGTCAGCGCGCGTGGCATAGAGGTGGGCCACGTTTTCTACTTCGGCAACAAGTACTCCGAGCCGATGGGCGCCGTGGTCGCCGGGCCGGATGGCGGCGAGGTGTCGGTCGAGATGGGCTCCTACGGCATCGGTGTGTCGCGTCTGGTCGGCGCCATCATCGAAGCCAGCCACGATGAGAACGGCATCGTTTGGCCCGAGAGCGTGGCGCCGTTCCATGTCGGGTTGATCAACCTTAAAGCCGACGATGGTGGGTGTGGGGAGGCTTGCGAGAATGCCTATCGAACGCTGGGCGGCAGCGGGATCGAGGTGCTGTATGACGATACCGGGGAACGCGCCGGCGCCAAGTTCGCGACGATGGACCTGATCGGCCTGCCCTGGCAGCTCATCGTCGGGCCCAAGGGGCTTGCCACGGGGACGGTGGAGCTCAAGCAGCGGGCAAGCGGCGAGCGCACAGAGATGCCGCTCGATGCGGCCCTCAACCGGCTCGGCGCTTGATCCGATCGCCAGCCCACGCCGGCCTCCTGGGTCTCGGATGATGCTGGCGTTCGAGTGGATGGTCGCGGCACGTTATCTGCGGGCGCGCCGGCGCGAGGGCTTCATCTCCGTGATCGCGGGGTTCTCGCTGCTCGGCATCGCGCTCGGTGTGGCGACGTTGATCATCGTCTTGTCGGTCATGAACGGGTTCCGGGCTGAGCTTCTGGGGCGCATTCTCGGCATCAACGGCCACATGCTGATCCAGGAGGTGGGCCAGCCGTTTACCACCTTTGACGCTGTTGCCGACGCCGTGCGCAAGGTAGAGGAGGTGCGGCGGGTGAGCCCGATCGTCGAGGGCCAAGTCATGGCGATCGGTGCGAACACGGCCTCAGGCGCGCTGGTGCGGGGCATGCGGCCGAGCGATCTGAGTAGTCACCGGCTGATTGCCGAGAACATCGCACAGGGTAGCCTCGAAGCGTATGGCGGCCGCGATAGTGTCGTCGTCGGTGATCGTCTGGCACGTCGTCTCGGCTTGGCGGCCGGCGATGCCATCAAGCTGATCTCGCCGCAGGGCACCGCTACCGCGTTCGGTACAGTACCGCGCGGTCGCGCCTACACCATCGCCGCCACTTTCGATGTCGGCATGTACGAGTACGACGCCACCTTCGTCTTCATGCCGCTTGCGGCGGCGCAGCTGTTCTTCCGTCGTGGCGACGCCGTCGATGCGCTCGAAGTGGTGATCGGGGATCCGGACCAGGTTGATGCTGTGCGCCCAGCGGTGTTCGCGGCGGCCGGTGGCTCCCGGCGTTTGGTTGACTGGCGCCAGGTCAACTCCCACTACTTCACCGCGTTGCAGGTTGAGCGCAACGTCATGTTCCTCATCCTCACGCTGATCATCTTGGTGGCCGCGTTCAACATCATCTCGAGCCTGATTATGCTGGTGAAGGACAAGGGGCGCGATATCGCGATTCTGCGCACGATGGGGGCGACGCGCGGCATGGTGATGCGCATTTTCTTCATGTCGGGCGCGAGCATCGGTGTAGTGGGGACCGTTGCAGGCTTTGCACTCGGGCTAGCGCTCGCCGATAACATCCAGGTGCTGCGGAGCTGGATCGAGGGTCTGACGAACACCGATCTCTTCGCCGCCGAGATCTACTTCCTCGCGCACCTGCCCGCCAAGGTCGATCCGGGCGAGGTTGGAGTTGTCGTTGGGATGGCGCTCGCGCTCTCGTTTCTCGCAACGATCTACCCGTCCTGGCGGGCGGCGCGGCTCGATCCCGTCGAGGCCCTGCGCTACGAATGAGCAACGGCGCGCACGTTGCGACGGATGCGCCAGCCATCGAGCTTCGCGACATCCACCACACCTTCCACCAAGGCGAGACCGCGCTAGAGATTCTGCGTGGCGCGTCACTTGGCGTGTGGGGCGGTGAGATCGTCGCCGTTGTCGGCCCCTCAGGCGCCGGCAAGTCGACATTGTTACAAATAGCCGGGCTCTTGGAGAAGCCGACGGCGGGCGAGGTGGTCATCGACGGCGCCCCCTCCGGGTCTCTCTCCGAGAGCGAACGCACCCGCCTGCGCCGGGCGCAACTGGGCTTCGTCTACCAATTTCACCACCTGCTGCCCGAGTTCTCAGCTCTCGAAAACGTCATCTTGCCGCAGATGATCGCCGGGCACTCGCGGGCTGAAGCCCGCGCGGCCGCCAGCGAGCTGCTAGCGCGCTTCGGATTGGCGGGACGTCTCAACCACCGTCCGGCCCGCCTGTCCGGCGGCGAGCAGCAGCGGACGGCGCTCGCACGCGCCATCGCCAACCGGCCCTTGGTGCTGTTGGCCGACGAGCCGACCGGCAACCTCGACCAGGCGACGGCGCAAGCGGTGTTTGCCGAGCTCGTCGACATGGCCCGCGGCCAAGGCTTGGCGGCCCTCATTGTTACCCATAATCGGGACCTGGCAGCGGCGGCGGACCGAGTCGTGCTGTTGGAAGACGGAGTGCTTCGTCGGCCTTAATCCACAGCTAATGAGGTTGGTCTTCGTTCGTTCCCGATGACTCGGCTCGGGCGAATGTGGGACACTGGGGTCCCCGCGGCGAATGATCATCTTCTCATGCCGCACGCCGATTTCGTCCACCTGCACGTCCACACTGCCTACTCGCTGTCGGAAGGCGCGATCCAAATTGGGCGGCTGGTCGAGCTTTGCCGCGAGCACCACATGCCGGCGGCGGCTATTACCGATACCGGCAACATGTTCGGTGCGCTCGAGTTCTCTGAGGCTTGCGCGAGCGCGGGCGTGCAGCCGATCATCGGCACCGCCATCGCCGTCGAGACCCTCTCTACCGGGGCGCAGGGTCCCGGCCTTGGGCGCCGTGCGGAGCCCGCGCGCCTCGTGCTGTTGAGCCAGAACGAAGCTGGCTATCGCAACCTGATGGCCCTTTCCAGCCGCTCGTTTCTTGAGACCGAGCCGGGCGACACGCCCAGAGTCACGCTCAGCGCCCTTCGCGCCGCGAGCGAGGGGTTACTCGCGCTGACCGGCGGACCGCGCGGATTGCTCGCGCGCCTGCTACTCGCCGGCCAATCGGCGGCGGCCGCCAAGCTGCTCACGGAGCTCCAAGAGATCTTCCCCGGGCGGCTCTATGTCGAGTTGCAGCGTCACGGTACCGATGACGAAGCCGCAACCGAACCGGCATTTCTGGAGCTTGCCTACGAGCGCAGTCTGCCGCTGGTGGCCACGAACGAGGTCTACTTCGCCGCGGCCTCGATGTACCAGGCGCACGACGCCCTGTTGTGTATCGAACAGCGGACCGCCGTCGGGGTTGAGGATCGGCGTAGGGCCACGCCCGAGCACCGGTTCAAATCGACAGCGGAGATGCGCGAAGCGTTCGCTGATCTGCCCGAGGCGGTCGATAACACGCTGGTTATCGCCCAACGGTGTGCCCACCGGCCCGTTCCCACTGCTCCGATCCTTCCCGAGTACGAACCGGCGAGCGGCCGAACTACCGAACAGGAGCTCGAGGCGCTTGCCCGCGGGGGGCTGGAGGCGCGGCTGCGCGCAGGAAGCGGCGCCGGTAATGGCGGGGAGGCTCCGGAGTGGGACGACACCGCCCCGTACTGGGAGCGTCTCGACTTTGAGCTCGGCGTCATCGTCGCGATGGGGTATGCCGGTTACTTCCTGATCGTCACGGATTTCATCCGCTTCGCCCGGGAAGCTGGCATTCCGGTCGGGCCCGGCCGCGGTTCAGGCGCAGGCTCACTGGTGGCTTGGGCGCTCCGCATCACCGATCTCGATCCGCTGCGCTTTGGCTTGCTATTCGAGCGGTTCCTCAATCCCGACCGAGTGTCGATGCCGGACTTCGACATCGACTTCTGCCAAGAGCGGCGCGATGAGGTGATCCGCTACGTCCAAGCCAAGTACAGGCGGGACCGGGTTGCCCAGATCATCACGTTCGGAAAGCTTCAGGCCCGCGCGGCCCTCCGCGATGTCGGCCGCGTGCTCGAACTCCCGTACGGCCAAGTCGATCGCATCTGCAAGATGGTGCCCTACAACCCGGCCAATCCGGTAAGCCTGTCCCAAGCGATCGACGGAGAGCCGCGGTTGCGCCACGAGCGCGATGAAAGCACCGAAGTCGCGAGCATGCTGGAAACAGCGCTTCAGCTCGAGGGCCTCTACCGGCACGCCTCGACCCATGCAGCGGGCGTGGTTATCGGCGATCGCCCGATTCAGGAGCTGGTGCCGCTTTATCTCGATCCGCGCTCGGACATGCCGGCGACTCAATTCTCGATGAAATATGTGGAGATGGCGGGGCTGGTGAAGTTCGACCTGCTTGGCCTCAAAACGCTGACCGTGCTCGACAAGGCGCAGGCGTTGCTGGCCGAGCGCGACATCGAGGTCGACTTCGCGCAACTTCCGCTCAACGATCCGCCCACCTACGCGATGCTGCAAAGGGCCGAGACGGTCGGCGTCTTCCAGTTTGAAGGCGGCGGCATGCGCGATCTGATGCGTGAGGTCCAGCCGACCAACATCGAGGACCTGATCGCTCTGGTCGCGCTCTACCGTCCGGGGCCGATGGAGAACATTCCCAAATACGTCGCCTGCAAGCACGGGCGCGAGGAGCCCGAGTTTCTGCACGAGACGATAGAGCCGGTGGTCGCTGATACCTACGGCGTCATCATCTACCAGGAACAAGTGATGCAGATAGCACGGGTCTTCGCGGGCTTCTCATTGGCCCAGGCGGATCTGCTGCGTCGCGCCATGGGTAAGAAGATCAAGTCGGAGATGGCGGGCCAGCGCGAGGACTTCGTCGAGGGTGCAGTGGCTCGCGGCGTCGCTCGCGACCGGGCAGTGTATGTCTTCGACCTCGTCGACAAATTCGCGGGCTATGGCTTCAACAAGGCACATTCGGCGGGATACGCGCTAATCGCCTATCAGACGGCGTGGCTGAAGGCGAACTACCCGGTCGAGTTTCTGGCCGCGTCGATGAGCCTCGATGTCGGCAACACCGACAAGCTCGTGATGTTCCGCCAAGAGCTCGATCGCCTCGGCATTGAGCTAAAGCCGCCTGACATCAATCGCTCGGGCTTGCTCTTCACGGTGGAAACAGACGGCGAGGCTGGCTCAGGCAATGGGGCAAGCCACCCCCATCGCGCGATCCGCTATGCCCTGGCCGCCATCCGCAACGTCGGCGAGCAGGCGATGGCGGTCGTGGTCGCCGAACGTGCAGCCGATGGTCCCTTCACCGACCTTTTCGATCTTGCGCAGCGGATCGATCCGCGGCTTGCCAACAAACGTCAACTCGAGAATCTCGCTGCGGCCGGCGCCTTCGACTCGCTCTGTCCCAATCGTGCCCGGGTGTTCGCCGCAGTCGATCTCCTCTTGAAACATGCGGGCAGCGGTGCGGAAGCGGCCGGCGGACAGACCAGTCTCTTCGAATCAGAGCGGGCAGCGTTCTCGGCACTCGAGTTGCCGGAGGTGGAGCCCTGGCTGCCGTCCGAGGTGCTTAGCCGTGAGTTCGAGGCGATCGGCTTTTGGTTGTCGGCGCACCCGCTCGAGGCCTACGCCAGCTCGCTCGAGCGGATGCAGGTGGTCGCCGCGCGCGCTCTACCCGAGCTTCTGAATGGCGCCGATCGTACGTTGCGCGTGGCTGGCACGATCCACCGGGTGCAGGAGCGGCGGTCGGCGCGCGGCAATCGCTATGCCATCGCCACGCTTTCCGATCCCACCGGCCAGTTCGAGGTGCGGATATTCTCGGATCTCCTCAACGCTGCGCGTGGTCAGCTCGAGCCGGGCAAGGCGGTGCTTGTTGCGGTGGAGGCGCGGCTCGAGGCCGACGCGCCGCGGCTCGTCGCCCAGGCCATCCATGACCTGGGCAAGGAGACGGCGCGCGCCGTCGCTGGGCTGCGAGTGCGAATGAACGTGCCGGACGGGTTGCAGCGCCTCAAGGCAATCCTTGCTCGGGTGGAGGCGGGCCAGGGCCGAATTACGCTGAGACTGTGCGTAGGGGGCACCAGGGAGATCGACATCGCCCTGCCGGGCGGTTTCGCGATATCGCCGGACATCCGGCAGGCCATCGCCCAGGTCGAGGGCATCGGCGAAGTCCGCGACGTTTAATCGCGGTGCCCGGCGATCGTCGATCGGGATACGCTCGGCGACTGATCGACAAAGTCCTTGCAAACGGCCCGGTGCGGCGGTATCACGCGGCGACCCCCAAGGGGGTTTGATCACACACGCGGGCTGTCGGCTCCGGAAAGCGGGGTCGTTCCGGTCTTCGGCCGCCATTAGGCGATCGGGGCAAGCGCCCGCGGCGGACCAACCGGAGAACACACATGGCAGCGCCTACCTTTACGATGCGCCAGCTGCTCGAAGCCGGCGTGCACTTCGGACACCAGACGCGGCGTTGGAATCCGAAGATGGCTCCGTACTTGTACGGGGTCCGCAACCACATCCACATCATCGACCTCCAGCAGACGGTGCCGATGCTCTATCAAGCGCTCGGTTTCATGCGCAACACCGTGGCTGCCGGCGGCCGTGTCCTATTTGTGTCGACGAAGCGACAATCCTCGGAAGTTATCGCCGAAGCGGCCGCGCGCTGTGGCCAGTACTACGTGAACCACCGCTGGCTCGGCGGTAC
This sequence comes from Alphaproteobacteria bacterium, assembly GCA_965248765.1. Taxonomy (GTDB): domain Bacteria; phylum Pseudomonadota; class Alphaproteobacteria; order VGEJ01; family VGEJ01; genus CBDFKF01. The sequence continues at coordinate 255,056 of CBDFKF010000004.1, read as the reverse complement.
TCTCACAAATTGGAAGACGATCTCGAACTCTATCCGTCGGCTCCGCGAACTCGATGAGCGGCTCGGGGAGGAGACCGTTGGTCTGACCAAGAAAGAGCTTCTGAACTTGACACGCCAGCGCGACAAGCTCGAGCGGTCGCTCGGCGGTATCAAGGAAATGGGCGGCGTGCCCGATGTCATGTTCGCGATCGACACCAATAAGGAGGCGATCGCCGTCAACGAGGCGCGCAAGCTTGGCATCCCGGTGGCGGCGATTCTCGACAGCAATTCCGACCCCCGGGGCATCGACTACCCGATTCCGGGGAACGACGATGCCTCGCGGGCCATCAACCTCTATTGCGATCTAGTGGCGCGCACCGTCCTTGACGGTCTCCGCACCGAGCGCCAAGTGGCCGGTGAGGACGTCGGCGAGGCTGAGGTTGCACCGGTGGAAGAGCTGCCGGAGGTGGATGCTCCCGTCGCCGCGGCAAGCGAGCCAGAGGCTTCCACGGCGAACGGGCCCGACGAGCCACCGGCGAGTGAAGGGGCCGCTAAGGCCGCCACGGCCGCACCTGTCGAAGAGCCCTCCGGGACCTCTGATCCAACTCTTCCCGAGGAGAAAACTTCCGTGGAGAAACAGCGCGTTGTGCAAGAGAAGTGAGATAGGAAGTCAACACAATGGCAAATATCTCAGCGTCTCTTGTCAAGGAACTGCGAGAGCGGACCGGCGCGGGCATGATGGATTGCAAACGTGCCCTTGCCGACGCCGGCGGTGATCTTGAAGGTGCGATCGAAGCGCTGCGGGCCAAGGGACTTGCCGCCGCTGCCAAGAAAGGCGGCCGGATCGCCGCTGACGGCCTGATCGGCTTGGAGACGGCGGCCGGCGAGGGCGCCCTGGTGGAGATCAACGCTGAAACCGACTTCGTCGCCCGTAACGAAGCATTCCAGGCGCTGGTTCGTACTCTCGGCCAACTGGCGCTCAGCCTCAAAGGCGACGTCGCTGCGATGCAAGCGGCGACCTATCCGGGCACGGCGCGCACCGTGGCCGAGGAGATCACCCAGCAGATCGCAACGCTCGGCGAGAAGATAGACCTCAGGCGCGCCGAACACCTGGCGGTCTCGCCCGGCATTGTTGCCGGATACGTGCACGCTGCACTTGTCCCGGGCCTCGGTCGGATCGGCGTTCTCGTGGGACTGCGGTCCGACGGTGATCCAGTGGCACTTACTGCGTTCGGGCACCAGCTCGCCATGCACGTTGCCGCCGCCGACCCGTTGGCGGTCGCCATCGAGGACCTCGATCCGGCGGTGATGGACAAGGAGCGTAGAATTCTTGGCGAGCAGGCCCGACAGTCGGGCAAGCCGGAGAACATCATCGATAAAATGGTCGAGGGGCGGCTGCGCAAATTCTACGAAGAGTCAGTGCTTCTCCAGCAGGCCTTCGTCATTGACGACGATCAGACGGTCGCCGAGGCCGTGGCTGAATGCGCCGCGGAGCTCGGCGCGCCGGTCGAGATCGGCGGCTTCGTGCGCTTCAACAGAGGCGAGGGCATCGAACGCAAAGACGATGATTTCGCTGCCGAGGTGGCTGCCCAAGCGGGTGGCTAGCGACCTCTCCAGGCATCTCATCGAGTCAAGGCCCAGCGACTGCGCTGCTCGAGCGCGGGCCAAACGGCTAGCGTTTTTCGCCGAGAGCGCGATGGTGTAGTATCCGGCGCATCGGGCGTAGCTTTGGCTAACCGGTCTGAACGACCGATACGAGCCACGCTGCGATCGCTCCCCCCACCGGGGGCGCCAGCTCGGGGGTCTCTCGGGGCCCTCGCTTCACGGCTCAATGATGGCTGCATCCGCCAAATACCGGCGCATTCTCCTGAAGGTTTCGGGCGAAGCGTTGATGGGAGCTCAGGGCCATGGAATCGACTGGGATTTCCTGGAGGAACTGGCCGGCGAGCTGCTCACCGTACGCGAGTTCGGCGTCGATCTTTGCCTGGTGATCGGCGGCGGCAACATCTTTCGCGGGACCGGTTCGGCCGCCAAGGGGATGGAGCGAGCGAGCGCCGATTACATCGGCATGCTCGCGACGGTCATCAATGCGCTGGCAGTGCAACACGCGCTAGAGAAGCAGGGCGCTCAAACCCGCGTCCTGTCGGCTATCCCGATTCAGACCGTCTGTGAGCCGTACATCCGGCGGCGGGCCGTGCGTCACCTCGAACGCGATCGGATCGTCGTTTTTGCCGCCGGGACCGGCAACCCGTTCTTTTCGACCGACACCGCGGCAGCGCTCCGCGCCGCCGAGATGGGATGCGATGCGTTGCTGAAGGCGACGCAGGTAGATGGTGTGTACTCCGCAGATCCCCACGAGGTGGCGAACGCCACGCGTTACGATGCGCTCACCTACAGGGAGGTGCTGTCGCGGGATCTGCGGGTCATGGATGCGTCTGCCATCAGCCTCGCGCGTGAGAACCGCATTCCGATCGTGGTATTTTCGATCCGTACTCGGGGTGCGCTGGCCGACGTCGTAAAGGGCGAAGGCAGGTGTACCGTCATCAGTGGAGGAGGCTGAACCGTGGCGGAGCCCGACAGTGCCGAACTATCGCGCCGTATGCACGGTGCCCTGGACGTCCTGAAGCAGGAGTTCGCCGGACTACGTACCGGCCGTGCGTCCGCCTCGCTTCTTGAGCCGATCACCGTCGAGGTCTATGGAGCGCAGATGCCGCTCAACCAGGTGGCAACGATCAATGTGCCGGAACCGCGGCTCCTGACCGTGCAGGTCTGGGACAAATCGGTGGTCAGCGCCGTCGACAAGGCTATCCGTAGCTCCGGCCTTGGTCTCAATCCAGCGAGCGAAGGGCAGCTCTTACGCATCCCCATCCCCGAGCTCAACGAGGAGCGTCGGGTTGAGCTGACCCGGGTGGCCGGGAAGTACGCCGAGCAGGCGCGCGTCGCTGTCCGCAATGTCCGCCGCGACGGGATCGAAAAGGTGCGGCGGATGGAGAAGGACGGTGAGATGTCCAAGGACGACCATCATCGCTGGAGCACCAAGATCCAGGAGATGACCGATGAGGTCATCAAGAAGATGGACGAGACGCTTGCCAGCAAGGAAGCCGAAATCATGCAGGTCTAGAGAGGGGCCCGTCTCGTGAGAACGGCACCCTCGCAACAGCACGACCCCCCCCCGATCCATGTCGCTATCATCATGGACGGCAACGGACGCTGGGCGAAGGCGCGTGGCCTCCCCCGTGTTGCGGGACACCAGCGCGGGGCCGAGGCGGTGCGCACTGCGGTTGAAGGATGTCGCGAGCTCGGCATCCGGTACCTGACGGTCTACGCGTTCTCGTCAGAGAACTGGAAACGCCCGGCTGCCGAGATCGACGATCTTATGGGGCTGCTTCGCGTCTACATTCGGGGCGAGCTCGCCGAGCTGCACGCGAGCGAGGTGCGGCTTCGCTTCATCGGCAATCGCTCGCAACTTGCACCCGACATTGTCTCGCTTATCGGCGAAGCCGAGACCCTGACCGAGGGCAACACTGGGCTCACGCTGTCGGTTGCACTCAACTACGGCAGCCACGACGAGATCGTGCGGGCCTGCCGGCGACTGGCCGAGGAGGCCAGTGGCGGTCGCATCGCCATTGACGACATAACGGAGGAGCGCTTCGCGCAGTGTCTCGAAACGGCGGATTTACCTGATCCCGATCTCCTGATCCGTACCAGTGGCGAACAGCGGTTGAGCAACTTTCTGTTGTGGCAATTGGCCTATGCGGAGCTGGTTTTTATCGACACGTTGTGGCCCGATTTTACCAAGGGGACGCTTCAACAGGCGGTGGCTGAATTCCAAAGCCGCGAGCGGCGATACGGCGCGTCGAGTGGCTGATCGGTTCGGCGGCCTGGGGACGCGCTTCGCTTCGGCGGCGGTGCTCGCGCCCTTGGCCGTGGCCGCGACCTACGCCGGCGATTGGATTTTTGCCGCTTTTGTTGGTGTGGCTGGAGCACTCGTGGTCCGCGAGTGGGGCCGCCTGGTCGGCAACAGCGGCCCGGCGCTTTTGGTCCACGGCGCTATCGTCATCGGCGGCGTGTTCCTGGCCGCCGCCCGGTTAGAACTCGCGGCGCTGTTCGTCGTGGTTGGTGCGGCGGCAGCACTTGCCCTCGCCGCTGCCGTGAGCCGGCGCGATCTCGGCTGGACGGCTCTCGGCGCGCTCTATATTGGCGTCCCTTGTATCGCGCTAATTTGGCTGCGGGCCGCTCCGGACACGGGGTTCGTCGCAGTCCTGTGGGTCTTTGCGGTGGTGTGGGCGACGGACATCGGCGCCTATCTAAGCGGGCTGACGATAGGCGGACCGCGGCTGGTGCCGCATCTCAGTCCGGCCAAGACCTGGTCGGGTGCGGCAGGCGGGCTCCTGGGGGCCGCAGTCGTCGGTGTGATCGTCGCGAGCTTGACCGATGTTGTGTTGACCCGCCCGACCATCGGTATCGCCATCGGCCTCAGCTTTCTGCTATCTCTCAGCGCCCAATTGGGAGACCTCTTCGAATCCGTTATCAAACGGCGCTTCGGCGCCAAGGATAGCGGCGCCCTGATTCCCGGGCATGGGGGGCTGATGGATCGAGTGGATTCTCTCCTGTTCGCGGCGCCGGCCGCTGCGGGATTGGCTTTGGTTCGGGATGACGGCATCTTGCTATGGCGGTAGCGGCTGAGAGGACAGAGAGCAAGCCGCGCCAGATTACGATCCTCGGCTCGACGGGCTCGATCGGCTGCAACACACTCGATATCATCGAGCACCACGACGGCGCGTTTTCGATCGAAGCGCTGACCGCCCACCGCAGTGTCGATGCACTGGCCGCGCAGGCGTTGAAGTTCCGGCCGCGCTTGGCGGTAATCGGGGATGAGAGCGCCTATAGTGCCCTTAAGGACGCGCTATCAGGGAGCGGCGTGGCCGTCGCCGCCGGCGCCGAGGGGCTCGTCGAGGCCGCATGCATGCCCGCGGATTGGATCATGGCCGGCATCGTCGGGACGGCTGGACTGGAGCCGACGCTGGCTGCCGTGCGACGCGGCGCCGTGGTTGCACTCGCCAACAAGGAGTGTCTCGTCAGCGCCGGTCAACTGATGATGGACGAAGTCTATTCTTGCGGGGCAACCTTGCTGCCCGTTGACTCCGAGCACAACGCGATATTCCAGGTCTTCGACTTCGATCAGCCGGAAACCGTCGAACGTGTCGTTCTTACGGCCTCGGGTGGTCCGTTCCGGACCGTCGATCGCGCGGTGATGGCGGACGTAACGCCGGCTCAGGCGATCGCGCATCCCAACTGGGACATGGGCGCCAAGATCTCCGTCGACTCGGCGACCCTCATGAACAAGGGCCTCGAGCTGATTGAGGCCCATTACCTCTTCGGCTTGCCTCCCGAGCGGATCGAGGTGCTGATCCATCCTCAATCCGTCGTTCATAGCATGGTCGTCTACATCGACGGCTCGGTGCTCGGTCAACTCGGTACGCCGGATATGCGCACCCCGATCGCCCACGCACTCGGGTGGCCCGAGCGCATCTCGGCGCCCACAGCCCGCCTCGACCTCGCCAAGATCGGCCAGCTCACCTTTGAACCTCCTGATCATGAACGTTTTCCGGCGCTGCGCCTCGCGGGGCAGGCCTTGCAAAGCGGGGGAGCCGCTCCTACTATCCTCAACGCTGCCAACGAGGTCGCCGTTCAGGGGTTTCTCGCGGGCCGCATTGGGTTTCTCGATATCGCGCGCATCGTTGAGGAGACACTGTCGAACGTGCGTAACGACAGTGCCTCCGACCTCGCTGAAATCCGATACGTCGATGGCCGCGCGCGTGCCGCCGCCCGAGATCTGCTGACGCGACCGTGAGTTGGGCGCAGTGTAGGCGAGTCGGTGCCCCGAGATGGCCGTGATCGACTTCATCTGGAACTACGTCGTCCCGTTTCTGCTGGTGCTGACGGTGCTCGTGTTCGTGCACGAGATGGGCCACTACTGGGTGGCGCGTCGCAACGGCGTGCGGATCGAGGTTTTCTCGGTTGGCTTTGGTGGCGAGCTCTATGGTTGGACCGACCGGCTGGGGACCCGCTGGCGGATCAGCTGGATTCCGCTAGGCGGGTATGTCCGCTTCTTCGGTGATGCCAATGCCGCCAGCATGGCAGCCGGCGACGTTGGACAGCTAAGTCCTGAAGAACAGGCAGTTTCGTTTCACCACAAACGCCTCGGCCAGCGGGCGGCTGTGATCGTCGCCGGCCCAGCTGCTAACTTCCTCCTCGCGATCGTCCTCTACGCCGGTCTGTTCGTCTTCGTCGGCCAGCCCTTTACGCCGCCGGTGGTGGGAGAGGTGCTTCCCGACAGCGCCGCCGCCGCCGCCGGCTTTGAGGCCGGCGATCGGGTGCTCCGATTGGATGACACGTCCATCGAGCGCTTCCAGGAAATGCAGCGCATTGTCAGCTTGAGCCCGGGGCGCGAACTGTCGGCTGTCGTCGAGCGGGCCGGCGCAGAGATCATGCTGACCGCAACGCCGCGCCTGGTGTCCGAGACTGACCGATTCGGCAATCACTATCAGGTGGGACGCCTGGGCATCACCGGCCACGGTCTCGAGTACGTGCGCTTCGGACCGGCGACGGCGTTGTGGCGTGCGGTCACCGAGACCGTGTCGGTGGCCACGGCAACGCTCGATTACGTGTGGCAGATGATCCTGGGCCGACGCTCGACCGAAGAGCTCGGTGGGCCGGTGCGGATCGCCCAGATGTCGGGACAGATGTGGCAACTCGGCCTCGTCGCGCTTGTCTCGTTCGCCGCCGTGCTGTCGATCAATCTCGGCCTCATCAACTTATTCCCGGTGCCGATGTTGGACGGCGGCCATCTGCTCTTCTACGCGATCGAGGCGCTGCGCGGTCGGCCGCTCGGCGACCGTATGATGGAGTACGGCTTCCGCATAGGCGCGGCAATGGTTCTGTGCCTTGTCGTATTCGTGACCTGGAACGATCTCGTCAACCTCAAGGTGGTTGAGTTCCTGTCGCAAATTCTCTCCTAATCGGCCGCGGAGGAACTCGGGGGGTGGCGCGCGGCCGGAACGGGACCCGCTCGGGATTTCGGCAACTGCGATCACGCCGCATAGCCCGCGTTGGGCTCGCCACAATTCTCGTTGTGCTGGGCGTGCTGATCGGCGCGGTGGCCGTCGAGGCGCAAGCTCCCAAGGTCACCGCTATCGACGTCGTCGGCAATCAGCGCATCGAGGCCGAGACCGTGCGGTCCTACATGCTCATCGGTATCGGCGATGAGCTTGAGGCTGCACGGGTTGATCGTTCGCTCAAGGCGCTGTTCGAGACCGGCCTGTTCCTTGACGTGGCGATCCGGCGCCAGGGAACGCGACTGATCGTCAACGTCATCGAGAACCCCATCATCAACCAATTGGCGTTTGAGGGTAACAGGCGCATTGACGACGAAACGCTCAGTGCCGAGGTGCAGCTGCGGCCCCGGCGGGTCTACACCCAGACCCGCATCCAGAACGACGTGCGGCGCATCGTCCAGCTGTACCGGCTCAGCGGCCGTTTCGCGGCGTCGGTCGAACCCAAAGTTATCCAACTCCCGCAGAACCGGGTCGACCTGGTTTTCGAGATCAACGAGGGGCCGCAGACTGCGATTCGCCGAATCACCTTCATTGGCAACCGCGCGTTCAGCGACAGCAAGCTCCGCTCTGAGATCGCGACGAAGGAGACGCGCTGGTATCGCTTCCTCACCACCGACGACACCTACGATCCCGACCGGCTCACCCTTGACCGCGACTTCTTGCACCGGTTCTATCGCAAGAACGGCTATGCCGACTTCCGCATCAACTCGGCCATTGCGGAGCTGACGCCGGACCGCGAGGACTTCTTCATCACGTTCTCGGTCGAAGAAGGCGAGCGCTATACATTCGGTACGATCGAGATAGAGACGGAACTGCGCGACCTCGAGCCTGCGCAGCTACACGAAAGGCTCGTCGTTCAAGAGGGTGAGATTTACGACGCCGAGGCAGTCGAAGACTCGATACAAAACCTCACGTTCGAGCTCGGACGGCTCGGCTACGCCTTCGTCGACGTGCGGCCTCGCGCCCACCGTGATCGCGAGCAGCGCGTGCTCGGCATCACGTTCGAGATAAATGAAGGTCCGCGGGTTTACGTCGAGCGCATCGATATCGTCAGCAACGTGCGTACGCTCGATAAAGTCATCCGCCGCGAGTTTCGTCTCGTCGAAGGTGATGCCTACAATGCCGCCAAGCTTCGACGTTCGCGACAGCGCGTCCGCGGGCTCGGTTTCTTCCGCACGGTCGATATCACGCGAGAGGAGGGGAGTACTCCAGACCGAAGCGTGATCAATGTCGCCGTGGAAGAACAGTCAACCGGAGAGCTCAGCGTCGGTGCTGGCTTCTCCACGAGCGATGCGCTGATCGGCGACATTAGCGTGAGCGAGCGCAACCTCCTCGGCAAGGGCCAGGAGCTGGTGGCCTCGATTAATATTTCGGCGCGCCGCCAGTTCGCCGACATATCATTCACCGAGCCGTACTTCCTCGACCGCGAAGTGGCAGCCGGTTTCGACGTCTATCGGCGCCGGCGCGAGTTTCAGGACAAGAGCTCGTTCGATCTCAACAGCGTCGGCTTCAAGCTGCGGATGGGCTATCCTATCGCTGAGCATCTTCGCCAGTCGCTGTTCTATAGCTTCGACATAACGGATATCGGCAACACCGGCCAATCCTCGCGATTCATCCGCGACCAGGCGGGCAGCGCCACTACGTCGTCAGTCGGCTACACCCTCGAATACGACGCGCGAGACGACCGCCTCGAGCCGACCGCCGGATACATCGTGACCGGGTCCCAGGAGGTAGCGGGACTGGGGGGCAACGTGAATTACCTGCGCAGCGTGCTCGAGTATGGGCATTACTTTCCCATCTTTGAGCAAGTGGTCGGGTTGCTGGGCATCGAGCAGGGTTATATCTTCAGCTTCGACGACGACGTTCGCATCGACGATCGGTTCTTCGTCGGCGGCAGCAACTTCCGCGGGTTCAAGGTCGGCGGTATCGGGCCGCGCGACAAGGTGACGGGGGACGCTTTGGGCGGCAACCTCTACTATGTGGGCGTTGCCGAGGTGCGGTTTCCTCTCGGGCTACCCGAGGAGTTCGGCATACTGGGCCGCACGTTCACAGAGGTCGGCTCGCTCGCGATCATCGACGAGTCCGGGCCCGGAATCTTCAATGTGGGAACGCCACGCGTAAGCGCCGGCGTCGGTTTCACTTGGCGCTCGCCGTTTGGTCCGGTTCAATTGGACTTGGCCCTCGCCGTTCTCCAAGAGGACGTCGACAAGACGGAGCCCTTCAGGTTCAGCTTCGGAACGCGGTTCTAAATGAGCAGGATCGCGCGCAGCGCCGCTCTCACCGCCGCCGTAGTGGCGCTAGTGGCGGTCGCCATCTCGGCGCGGGCCGAGCCCATGGCCCCGGCCGTCATCGCGATCATTGACTATCAAGGGATCGAGCGGGGGTCGCGCGCGGCGCTCGACATTATCAGCCAAGCGAACGAGTACCGGGCGCAATACCAGGCCGAGCTGTCCTCCCAGCAAGAGGCGTTGCGCGCTGAGGCCGAGGAACTGGAGCGACAGCGAACGATACTATCGCCCACGGTGTTTAGCGAAAAGCGGCATGCCTTCGAGGCCAAGGCCCAGGCCCTGGAGCAACAGGTCATGGATCGTAACCGACAGTTCGACCGTGCTCTCGGCTCCGCGCGAAACGAAATACTCAGGACGGTCCTCGTGATCGTCAGCGAAATTGCTGAGGACCGCCGCTTCAACATCGTCCTCGACAGCTCGCAAGCGCTGTTCGTGGCGAAGTCCCTCAACATCACTGAAGTGGTGATGGAGGAGCTGAACCTACGTCTCCCGAGCGTGGCGGTCTCTCTGCCGCCGCAAGAGTGATGCCGGATCCGCGGTTCCACACCCGGGCCGGACCATTCGCGCTGTCGGCCCTGGCCGAGTTCGCGTCGGCCACACTCCAGCCGGATGCAGATCCCGGTATCGTGATCGAGGATGTCGCACCGCTCGATGCTGCAGGTCCGCGCGATCTAAGCTTCCTGGATAATCCCCGCTATCTCGATGTCTTCCTTGCCAGCGCCGCCGGCGCCTGCATCGTTGCACCACGCTACGCCGAGCGCGCGCCGCGCGAAATGGCGTTGCTGCTAAGCCCACAGCCCTACAAGTCCTACGCACAGATCGCTCGGGCATTCTATCCGGTGCCGGCGCTCGACGCCGCCATCGCGCCGAGCGCGGTCATCGATCCCACCGCTCGCCTCGGCGAGGGCTGCCTGATCGATGCATCCGCCGTAATCGCGGCCGAGGTCGAGATCGGACGTCTCTGTCGCATCGGTGCGAACGCCGTTATCGGCAGGGCCGTCAAGATCGGCGATGACAGCGTGATCGGAGCGTGCGCAGTACTTAGCCATTGCATAATCGGCGATCGCGTCAGCATCTATCGCGGGGTCTGTATTGGTCAGGATGGCTTCGGGTTTGCACCGGATCCATCCGGCCACGTGGCGGTGCCTCAGCTCGGCCGGGTGATCATCGGCGATGATGCGCAGGTCGGGGCCAATAGCACGATAGACCGTGGCAGCGGACCCGACACCGTCATCGGCGCAGGATGCTGGATCGACAATCTGGTACAGATCGGGCACAACGTGCGGCTCGGGCGGGGCGTTGTGATAGTCGCCCAGGTCGGCATCGCCGGCAGCACCGCGTTCGGCGATCACGTCATGGCTGGTGGGCAGTCCGCGTTTTCCGGCCACTTGCAGATCGGCGCAGGCGCCCAGATTGCCGCTCAAAGTGGGGTGATCCATAACATCCCGGCCGGCGAGAGATGGGGCGGCTCGCCCGCCGGTCCCGCTCGCGAGTGGCACCGGCGGACCATCGCATTGCGCCGGCTGGCACAGACGAAGGCGAGCGATGATGACTGACGCCGAGACCGCCACCGAGCTGGGCAGCGTCGACATAAACCGGATTATGGAGATGATTCCGCATCGCTACCCGATGCTGCTCGTCGATCGCGTGGTCGACCTGCTCGCCGACGTCAGCGCAACAGGGATCAAGAACATCTCCGCGAATGAAGCCTTCTTCCAAGGGCATTTCCCGGAACGGCCGGTGATGCCCGGGGTGATGATCGTCGAATGCATGGCGCAGACTGCTGCGGTGCTCGTGGTCTTCACTCTCGGACCTGACGCCGAGGGCAAGCTCGTCTACTTCATGACCATCGAGAACGCGCGTTTTCGCAAGCCCGTCGTTCCCGGCGACACGCTGCTCGCGACTGTCACCAAGGTACGCCGGCGGGGTCCGGTCTGGAAGTTCGAGGGCGAGGCCAGGGTCGACGGCGAGCTCGTGGCCGAGGCAACCTTCGCCGCAATGATCCTGGACGACGAGACATGACCGAAGCGACCAGCGAACGCGAGATCCCGGCAGCGATACACCCGAGCGCTGTCGTCGAGCCCGGGGCGGAGATCGGCGAAGGCGTCCGTGTCGGCCCGTACTGCTGCTGCGGCCCCGAGGTCGTCCTCGAGGCTGGCGTTGTGCTCGAATCCCACGTCGTGGTCACCGGCCGCACCCGGCTCGGTATCGATACCCATGTCTTTCCCTTCGCCTCCATCGGGCATCGGCCGCAGGACCTAAAGTATCGGGGGGAGCAATCCGAGCTCGTGATCGGCCCGAACAACGTGATCCGCGAGCATGTGACCATGAACCCCGGAACCGAGGGCGGCGGCATGGTCACACGGACTGGCGAGGGCTGCGTGTTCATGGCCGGCTCGCACGTCGCCCACGACTGCCGTATCGGCGATAGCGTCATCCTGGTCAACAACGTGACCCTCGGGGGGCACGTCACGGTCGATGATTTCGCCATCATCGGCGGCCTTTCCGCGGTGCATCAGTTTGTGCGAATCGGCAAGCACGCGATGGTCGGGGGAATGTCGGGGGTCGAGCAGGACGTCATTCCCTACGGCTCGATTATGGGTAATCGTGCGGTTTTGGTAGGGCTTAACATCGTTGGCCTCAAGCGGCGCGGATTTAGCCGCGAAGCGGTCCACGACCTCCGGGCTGCCTATCGCCTGCTGTTCGCCGAGGAGGGGACGCTGCAAGAGCGCGTCGAGGACGTCGCCGAACTGTTCAAGGACAATCATTTGGTGGTCGACATCATCGACTTCATTCGTGCCGATTCCTCGCGCTCGATCTGCCAGCCCAAAGGGGGGCCGTGACAGCTACGCTCGGCATCGTGGCCGGCGCCGGCGCCTTGCCGGGTAAGCTCGTCACGGCTTGCCGTGCCCAGGGCCGCGAAGTCTTCGTTGTCGCTCTCGAAGGCGAGGCGGAAGCCGACGTTATCGACTCCGCCCCGCACGCATGGGTGCGCCTCGACGCTGCCGGCAGGATGCTGCGCCTGTTGCACGAGGCCGGCTGCGAGGAGGTGGTGCTGGCCGGTCCGATCCACCGCCCGGCCTTGTCGCGGCTGCGCCCGGATCGCCGCGGCGCGCGCATCCTGAGCAAGCTGCTTACGGCCAGCGGCGGCGATGATTCGCTACTTTCCGTAGTCGTCAAGGAACTGGAAGGCGAGGGCTTTCGGGTAGTCGGCGCCGACGATGTGTTGGCCGAGCTATTGGCAACACCGGGTTGCTGGGGGCGCCACGAGCCGGGACCTGCGGCCACGGCCGATATCGAGCGTGGCGTTGCGGTGGTGCGGGCACTCGGCACCTTCGACGTCGGCCAGGCGGCCGTCGTACAGCAAGGCCGTGTGCTCGGCATTGAGGCGGCGGAGGGCACCGATGCACTGCTCGCGCGCTGCGCCGATCTGCGGCTCGACGGTGCGCCAGGGGTCCTCATCAAGCTAAGTAAGTCGGGCCAGCAGCGACGCGCCGATCTGCCGACCATTGGCCCGCAGACGGTGGAGCACGCGGCATCGTCGGGCCTGGCCGGCATCGCCGTCGAAGCGGGGGTTACGCTCGTGTTGGATCGCGAACGGGTCGTGGAGCTCGCCGATGGATCCGGCCTTTTTCTGTGCGGAGTGACGCTTGGCTGAACGATCGCTGGACATCACGGTGCTGGCCGGGGAGCCATCGGGCGATGCCCTCGGCGGCCGACTGATGAAGGCGCTGATCGAGCGTTCGGGCGGCGCGATCCAGTTTCGCGGCGTCGGCGGCGAGACCATGGCTGCGCTGGGCCTCGAAAGCAGTTTTCCCATGGTTGAGCTGTCGGTCATGGGCTTGGCCGAGATCGTGCTGCGGGCGCCCCACCTTCTGAAACGCATTCGCCAGACTGTCGCGGCGGTGGGCGAGGCGCGTCCCGATGCGCTGATCACCATCGATGCGCCGGGATTCAACTTCCGCGTCGCCCGGCGTCTTGCCGGCTGCGGTATCCCGCTGATTCACTACGTCGCGCCATCGGTGTGGGCGTGGCGCCCTGGCCGTGCGCGCGAGATCGCCGGTTTCCTTGACCATCTGCTCGCTCTTCTGCCGTTCGAGCCGCCGTATTTCGAAGCGGTAGGGCTGCCCTGCACGTTCGTTGGTCACCCCGTGGTCGAGAACGAGGTCGCCGCGGACGGTTCGGTGTTTCGCGCTCGCCATCGCGTTCCGCCTGATGCGCCGTTGCTCGCGCTGCTGCCTGGCAGCCGGCGCGCTGAGGTCGAGCGATTGCTGCCGTTGTTCGTGGAGGCTGCTGCCCGGCTTGGCGCCCGTCTGCCGGGCCTGCACATCGTGGCGCCGACGGTACCCGCGGTCGCGGCCGCTGTCGCGGAGGGAATGGCCTGCAGCGACCTGCCTGTCGTCGTGGTCAACACCGCCGAGGACAGGGCTCACGCTCTGGCGGCTAGCGACGCGGCGCTAGCCGCTTCGGGCACGGTCACGCTTGAGCTCGCAGCAGCGGCAGTTCCCATGGTCGTTGCCTACCGCTTGAACCCGGCGACGGCAGTGATTGCGCGGCGGTTGATCACAGTCAATCACATGTGCCTGGTCAACATCATTCTCGATCGGCCGGTCGTCCCCGAGCTTATTCAGGAGGCGTGCACGCCCGACCGTCTGGAGTCCGCCGTTGCGCGGATTCTCGTTGATCCGAGGGCCCGGGCGGGTCAGATTGAGGCGGCGCGCGAGGCAGTGTGGCGGCTGCGCCCCGATGGTGCTGCGCCGAGCGTCCGAGCAGCCGAAACGATCTTAGGCGTGATCGGTCGGCGCACGGCGATGAGCCCACGAGACGCGATCGCGGGCGCGCGGCGGTAATGGAGGAATGCGATGACGGCGTCGACGACGGAGAAGGCGGGCAGGTTCCGCCTGTTGCACACCATGATCCGGGTCAAGGATTTGGATAAATCGATCGATTTCTACACGCGCCTCCTCGGCATGAAGCTCCTGCGCAAGAACGACTTTTCCGGCGGTCGCTTCACGCTGGCTTTTGTCGGTTACGGCGATGAGTCGAACACCGCGGTCGTCGAGCTGACCCACAACTGGGATCAAGAGGAGCCGTACGACCTTGGCGATGGCTTCGGTCACCTCGCGTTGGGCGTGCCCGATATCTACGGGACGTGCGAGCAATTGGAAGCTGAGGGCGTCTCCATCCCGCGTCCTCCTGGACCGATGAAGCACGGCACGACGGTCCTCGCCTTCATCGAGGACCCCGACGGCTACAAGATCGAGCTGATCGAGCGTTGAGCGCCGCCAGGACGGGCTATCGAAATCAGCGAACCTGGGGAAAACAGCGGCGCGCTAATCCGCGAGCGACCACAAGAGAGCAACCATTACTGCGGCGGCGACCGCCCAACCCGCGAGTGCGCCCAGGCGCCCGACGTAAGGGGAGCGGTTGTCGTTGGCCGGAAGCGGGAGCCGGACAGCTCCCGTACTCGGCGCCGCTGGGCGCGCCGGCAGCTTTGGTCTTGCCAGTGACGCCGGCTGCTCGGCCATCGGCTAAGACCTACGCTCCATACCAACATAATCCCGCTTCGCGTCGCCGGTGTAAAGCTGCCGCGGGCGCCCGATCTTCTGCGACGGATCCTCGATCATCTCGTTCCACTGGGCCACCCAACCCACGGTGCGGGCAAGCGCGAACAGCACGGTGAACATGCTCGTGGGAAACCCCATGGCGCGCAGGATGATGCCTGAATAGAAATCGACGTTGGGGTAGAGGTTGCGCTCGACAAAGTACTCGTCTTCGCGGGCGATCCGCTCGAGTTCGACGGCGAGCTGCAGCAACGGCTCGTCCGTCATTTCCAGTTCGGCCAACACCTCGCGGCAGGTCTCGCGCAACACCGTCGCGCGTGGATCGAAGTTCTTGTAGACGCGGTGGCCGAAACCCATCAGCCGAAACGGATCGTCGCGGTCCTTGGCACGCTTGACGAACCCGGGGATGCGATCGACGCTGCCCATCTCGTTGAGCATGGTTAACACCGCCTCGTTGGCGCCGCCGTGGGCGGGGCCCCATAGACAAGCGATGCCGGCGGCAATGCAAGCGAACGGGTTCGCTCCCGAAGAGCCGGCAATGCGTACCGTGGCGGTTGAGGCATTCTGCTCGTGATCGGCGTGCAGGATGAAGATCTTCTCGAGCGCCCGTGCCAGCACCGGGTTCACGACATAGTCCTCGCACGGCACGGCGAACGTCATGTTCAGGAAGTTCTCGACAAAGCCGAGGCTGTTGCGCGGGTAAATGAACGGCTGGCCGGACGAGAACTTGTAGGCCTGGGCCGCGATCGTTGGCATTTTGGCGATCAGCCTGATCGAGGCGACCCGGCGTTGCTCGTGATCGGCAATGTCAGTGCTGTCGTGGTAAAAGGCTGACAGCGCCCCCACCACGCCAACCATGATGGCCATCGGGTGGGCGTCGCGCCGGAAGCCGCGATAGAAGAAGTTGAGCTGCTCGTGCAGCATGGTGTGGCGCGTCACCGCCTGGCTGAAGCGCTCCATCTCGGCGGGGCTCGGCAGTTCGCCAGACAGCAGCAGATAACTGGTCTCCAGGAAGTCGCTGTTCGCGGCGAGCTGTTCGATCGGATACCCACGATACAGCAAGACGCCCTCGTCACCGTCGATGAAGGTGATCTTGCTCTCGCAGCTTGCGGTCGACGTGAACCCCGGGTCGTAGGTGAAGTGCGCCGTGTTTCCATAGAGCGCCCGGATGTCGATGACCGACGGGCCAACGCTGCCGTGCATCACCGGGAGCGCGAGCTGATCGTTGTGCCCGTTGCCCAAATTGAGCGTTGCGGCACGCTCAGACGGCGATTTGCTTACGTCTTGAGTCATCGTCGTCCTTTCCCCTGGGAGCGCGCGGCAGCGCGGCAATATTTATGATTCGTTGAGAGGCCTGGGTCACAAGCCTCCCGCGGCGTGTTACCGAGCCCGCCGGTTGGCCGCGATTATAGTTACTCCGCGCCGAAAAGTGGATTCTCATCCCATGTCATGCGCCGATGCGAACACCGGAGGGCGCCTAAATATGGTTGTTCGACAGTGATTAACACGCATATCTTAATTCTTTACTGAAGTGTCATTAGACGGACCCGATCGCGGTCGTGGGGTGCGGTGAAGTCGATCAGCGGACCCTTGGGAACGATGCCGAGAGGATTGCGGAGCGGGCTCGGCGAGTAATAGCCCCGTTTGTAGATGTCGGCATCTACGGTCTCCGCGATCCCACGCGTCTGGTAAAGCTCCCGCGTATAGGCCCAAAGGTTGGGGTAATCGACGATTCGGCGCACGTTGCAGCCACCACGGAGAGCGAGACCACATCGTTGAGACGCTTAAGCGCGCGCATGATCAATGTGCGATGCGCCCACGGGCAGTTGATCGCGACGTAGAGGTGGTAGCGCCCCGGCTCGGCCGGGAAGCCCCCGACTCCGGTTGGGCCGGGGCGGCCATCCGCGGTGACCCAGTTTCGCATCAGCGAGGCGACGCGGCGGAAACGGCCGTCGTCGTCGGCGCTCGCCCGTTCGGCCGGATCATCGTGCCAGACCCCGCTAACCATTTGCCCCATGTTCAGCCCTCTGGTGCGGTCATTGTCGCGGTATCACCCCTTCCGCTGGCGTTTCCGCGTGGTACGTACGCGGTGTTTGGCCAGGAAGGCCGAGATGGCGCCGTGATACACCTCGGGCGTCTCCCAGAACGGCATATGGCCGGCGCCGCGACACATTGTGTATTCGACGTTCGGAAAATAGTCCGTCCCTATGTTTACGAACTCGGGCAACACGTAGTCGTGCTCACCGCTCGTTAGCATGACCGGGATCGTGATCCGGTGCACATCGTCGGTGCGCTCCCAGTCCCTCAGATTGCCCGTGCAGTTAAAAAGGTGGGGCCCGAACATCGCCCTCATGGTGGGTATGCCCAAATTCTCGGGGTCAAGCGCGGAGGACACCGACTTCGGCCAATCGTCCATTCGGCACATATGCCGATAGAGCAAGATGTCGACCGCCGCTTTGTACTCGGGGTGGTCGGTGGTGCCCTCGGATTCGCGCAGTGCCATCATGCGCACCGTCTCATCGCCAAGGTTCTGCTTAACGCGGCGAAAGCCGGTTTGCATCAGCCGCATGTCGAAAGCGATGTTGCCGATCACCGCGCAATGCACGTTCTCCTGGTATTCGAGGCAATACTCGGTGGCGAGCATGCCACCCCAGGAATTTCCGAGGAGATAGATCTTGCCGAGGCCGAGCGTGGTGCGGACCGTCTCGAGCTCCTCAACAAAACGGGGGATTTGCCACAGCGAGGGATCGTCGGGTCGATCGGACTCGCCGCAACCGAGCTGGTCCCACGAGACGACGCGGAAACCCTGCTTGGCGTAGCGCAAGTGGGCATCGCGGACATAGCTGCAAGGCACTCCCGGCCCGCCGTGCACGACTAGGAGCACGTGGTTGCCGCTGCCCTCGGTGTAGGTGGTTACTTTGTAACCATCGACCGCGATCCGCTTGCGTCGCATCGATCTTCTCCCTGTTTCTTCTTGTCGCGGCGAGCAGCGATGCTACCACGCGTGGGGGGCCCGAAGTGGACCGGCCCGACGTTGCCGCCGGGCCGGTGATTGAACATCCAAGAACGGGTCGTCAGCCGTAGTAGCCGCCGTCCTCCATCAGCCGCCGGGTGCGATCGTCCATCGCCTTGAGCGCGGCTTCGATGTCCTTCTCGCCGTTGACGAAGTCCGCGGCCTCCTCACCCATAAGGGCCTGGATGGCATTCGCCTCCGGGATCTGCATGAGGTATCCGACTGACAGCGGGAAGCCCTTGTACAAGCCGGCCAGGAAGTTGTGGCCCTGGTTGCGTTTCAGGACCGAGGCACGGGCCGGCTGCCCACCGGCGGCGACGATGGCATCGCCGATCGCGGGGTCAGTGTAGTCGCCTGAGTTGAAGTACTTCATGTAGGCCCAGGCGGCGTCTTTGTTTTCGCCCCACTTGTTGAGGAACTGGCCGAGGCCTCCCATCTGCGGCTTCTGCCCGCTCCCCGGGCTTTTGCCGGCCGGGGGTAGGTCAATGAACATGCGGTCGTGGAACTCGGTGAAGCTCGCATCGTTCAGCACCGCCGTGCCCCAGGTCAACGGGCCGTAGACCGCATTGCCGGAGGCGAAGGCCTTGTTGCACTCGTCCTCAGTGGCATTGAAGCTCACAGGGTGCGCGTACTTGAAGAGCTGTTCGAGGATGCGCAGCGTCTCATAGCCGGCATCGGTCGCGAAGGCTGGGTTCCAGCCGCCCGGCTCCATCTTGTCGAACCACCAGCCACCGCAGGTGGCGTGCACGCCCCAGAACACGGTTCCCGCCCAGGCCCCGCGCTGGAAGCATGAGATGTGGCCGTACTGACCGTTCTCCGGATCGTGCACCTCCTTCGAGACGTCGATCGCATCGGCCCAGTTGGTGGGATAGGTGATGCCTTTGGAATCGAAGACGTCCTTGCGATAGAAGGTCGTCATCAGATTGCCATCGGCGGTCAACCCGTGCAGCTCACCGTCCGGCCCGCCGGGGATGCGGTAGAGATCTGAGACCTGGCCCGGCACGTCGACGGCGTAGTCGGCGGCCCAGCCGGGATCCTCAGCCATGCGCCCCTCGATCGAGTCCATGGCATCGACCGCGTGGATGCCCGGGAAGCGCCCCCAGTCGATGTAGGTCACATCGAAGTCCGGCGCCTTCACCGACATGCGTGCGATCACTGTTTGGAAGAAGTCGGAGATCGGCTGACCGGCGAAATTGATCTCGACGTTGGGGTAAGCCTTGTTGAAGAGCGGCGCCACGGCGCGTTGAGTATCGCCCCAGCGCTTTCCCTCCGCGAAGTACAGTGTCACCTCGCCCTTGACGTCCGCGAATACTTCCTTGGGCTGGTAAGTGGCGGCGACGGCGGCGACAGCGGCCGCCGTGCTCGCCTTCAACATTTGCCGGCGACTCAACCAATTCTTTCGATCGTGCGCGACCTGCGCTTTGATCGATTGGTAAGCATCGTGGTCGCGATCGTTCATATCAGCTGCTCCCTGTCATCTGCTTATTGCTGCACTTAGGATCATCACTGGCGATACCTTAGGCGCTTCAGAACGCTATGCGGGGCCCGATGAAAGGTCAAGAGGATCGACGCATACGCGGCCGTGGGCGCAGCGCCCTCACCTTGCCTCAGGCGGCGCCGTTCACGTGTCCGACGGTGAGACCTCAGCCGTCTCGAAATCCCCGGGAAGGGTGACCTCGATCAGCTCCAGATCGTCGGAATGATCGATCTCGCGGTGATGGATGCCCGGCGGTTGGTGCACGCAGTCGCCAGGGCCCACCCGCACCTCGCCGATTCCCTCGTACTCGAACCGCGCCCATCCTTTGAGTACATAGAAAAACTGGAAGTCGAGCACGTGCTTGTGCCACTCGGCGCGCTCAGCGTGGCCGCCACGGGCGCGTATCACCTGAGCCTGGGCCTTGCCGCCGGTCGCGTCTTTGATGCCGAGATCGCGGTATTCGAAGAACGAGCGTAGACCGTCCGTTGCGAAATCGGCTGATTCGGCGCGGCTTAAGTTGAACGTCATCTCCTTGGTCATGGCAGCTCTTTCCGGCTTGTCTCTGATCTTGTGATCATAGCAAGCTCGCGGCGCCCTCACATCCATCCCCGGACACCAGTGGAACTCCTCGTCGAGCTTGGTTGGAAGATCACCGTCACGGCGCTGATGATCGTTGGCGTTGCCCGCATCGCCGAGCGTGCGGGCGCGTTCATGGCAAGCGTCCTTCTGACGGTGCCGATGAACGCCGGACCTGGGTTCTTTTTCCTCGCTCTCGATCACCCGGCGCCCTTCATTGCCGAAGGCGCGCTGGTGAGCTTTGCCTCGACTGGTGCAGTGTTGATTTTCGCCGCAGCGTACGTGAACCTCGCCAAGCGCTTCGATTTCCCCTTGTGCGCGCTCGGCGCGAGCCTCGCGTGGCTGATTGCCGCGGCCGCCTTCTCCTGGGTGGACCTCGATTTGCCCAGCGCTTTCGCGCTGATCGCTGGCGGGGCCCTGATTGCATTCTTGGGGCGACGGCGACTTGATCTATTTGCCGCCCCCGAGCAAGAGCCTTCCGCCTTCCGCCTTCTGCTCGCCCGCGGCCTAGTCGCTGGCGCTTGGGCGGCGGGGTTCGCTGCCCTAGGGACACACATCGGGCCGAGCCTGGCAGGCCTCGGCCTTGCGTTTCCGATCATCTTCTGTACCGCGGCGTGGACCATCCACCGCACCCATGGCGGCGACTTCGCTGCAGCGCTGCTGACATCCGCACAGCGCTCCGTAGTCACATATGCGAGCTTCTGCCTGGCGCTGCATCTTCTCGCAACGTCTATGCCGCCGCTGCCTGCCTTCGGGCTCGCTTGTCTTGTTATGGTCGTGGTCGCCGCCAACGTCGGGGCGTTGGGCTGGTATCTTCGGCGGGGCGCCCTGCGCGCGCAGGGCTGATCATCGGGCACCTACAGCGAGGCCAACATGGCAGAGACCTTCGAAGTCACTCACCACAACCCGGACACCCTTTACGATAGCCGCAAATATGGGCTCTCGCAGGCCGTCGCCGTGCGGGGCGGGCGCACGATCTATCTATCGGGCCAAGTCGCCCTCGATGCTGATGAGAACTTGATCGGCGAGGGTGACAATCTTGCCCAATACCACGCTGCGTTGGCGCACGTGCGGCTTGCTTTGGCCGATGCTGGCGCGACCCCGGCTGACGTCGTGCAGGTACGCTCCTACATTGTCGGATACGAGCCGCACCGGCTCGAAGAGTTTACCGCGGCGCTCAAAGCGTTCTTTCCGGTAGAGACGCCGCCGGCTGCGATGTTTCTAGGCGTCCCGACGCTGGCGATGCCGGACATCCTCGTAGAGATCGAGTGCACCGCCGTGACGGCGTGATTTCTCAGGTGCCTCGGGCCGCCGTGGCATCGTCGATGCGCGCGAGCGATTCGTCCCGGCCGAGCGCAGCCAAAACCTCGAAGATCCCAGGCGAGGTCTTGCGCCCGGTCAAGGCGACGCGAAGCGGTTGTGCGACGGCACCAAGCTTCACGGCCTCGTCATCTGCGAACGTGCGCACCGTGACCTCGAGACCCGGCGCCGACCAATGCTCTGTTTGCTCCAATTTTACGCCTAGACGAGCGAGCATCGCGCGCGCCTCAATGGTTAACAAACGCTCGGCATTTTGGTCCAGTTCAAGCGGCCGTTCGGACCAGATAAATGACGAAATATCAATGAGTTCAATTAGTGTTTTAGCGCGAGGTTTGAGGACGGGAAGAAGCGCGCGCAAGCACGGTCGCACGGTATCGCTCAGGCCGATACCGGTCCCCGGGAGCCGAGCAGCAATAGCATCTTCGAGCTCTCGATCGTCAGTCTCGCGTAGATAGTGAGCATTGAGGCTTTCGAGCCTTGCGCCGTCGAAGCGCGAGGCGCCGCGTCCGATGCCGCTGAGATCGAACCATGCAATGGCCTGCTCGCTTGAGATGATCTCATCGTCGCTATGGCTCCAGCCGAGGCGCAGGAGGTAGTTGCACACCGCCCACGGCACATAACCGAGGTCACGGTAACTTTCGACGCCAAGCGCGCCGTGGCGTTTGGACAGGCGTGCTCCGTCGCTGCCGTGGATCAGGGGGACGTGGCCATAAACCGGCGTGGTCCAGCCCAGAGAGCCGATCAGCTGCGCCTGGCGCGCCGCGTTGTTGAGATGATCATCCCCGCGAATGACATGGGTGATATCCATGTCATGGTCATCAACGACCACTGAGAGCATGTAGGTGGGAGTGCCATCGGCCCGCAGCAGCACCATGTCGTCGAGTTCGGCGTTCGCAAAGCGAACGTCACCCTGTACGCGATCGGCGATCACTGTGTCTCCTGCCTGCGGTGCCTTGAACCGCACGACCGGCGGGATACCAGGCGGCGCTTCGGCTGGATCGCGGTCCCGCCAGCGCCCGTCGTAGCGAACCGAGCGCCCTTCGGCACGCGCTTGCTCTCGCATCTCGGCGAGTTCTTCGGGGGTGCAGTAGCAGCGATACGCGCGGTCCTCGTCGAGCAATCGGCGCGCGACCTCGGCGTGGCGCTGCGCTCTCGTTGACTGGAACACCGGCTCCCCCTCCCAGTCGATCCCTAGCCACACGAGCCCATCGATGATCGCGTGCACCGCCGCCTCGGTCGAGCGCTCGCGATCGGTGTCCTCAATCCGCAAAAGAAAACGCCCCCCCGTGTGCTGCGCATACAGCCAGTTGAACAAAGCCGTGCGCGCACCGCCGATGTGCAGAAAGCCTGTGGGGGAGGGGGCAAATCGGGTAACGACGGTCATGTCCGGTGCCATGTGATGTCGCGCGGTGGCACGCACCATTGCGGCCGGTTGTGTAGCATAAGCCCGGCCGGCTTTCAGCAGACCGCGGACCGCGACATGGGGCCACGTGCCTCTACACCCGATACCGGTGCCACCGCGTGGTCGGCGCTCGCGGGCGAGTTCGTGGCCGAGCGTGAGCGCTGGTTCCTGTGGCTTCCGGTGCTGCTGGGTACCGGAATCGCGCTCTATTTCGGGCTGCGGATCGAGCCGCCGCCATGGACGGGAGGCGCGTGGCTCGCGTTCGCCACACTTTTTCTTATCGCCGCGCGTCATCGTCCGGCTTGGCGAATTGTCGCGATCGCGGCAATTGCCGTCGGGCTGGGGTTCGCGATGGCCCAGTGGCGGAGCCATGACGTAGCGGCCCCCGTCCTCACGGGCGAGATAGGGCCGGCGACGACCAGCGGGCGCATCGTCGAGGTGCAGGCACGTGAGCACGGGGTGCGGCTACTCTTCGATCACGCGACCATTTCGGGCCTCGACGTGGGCGCCACGCCCAAGCGCGTGCGAATCACCGTTCGCACCGAGCGCGGCGGTGTGCGCGTTGGTGATTGGGGGCGCCTCCGCGCCCGGCAGCACCCGGCGCCTTCGACTTCGCCCGCCGGGCTTGGTTCGAGCGCCTCGGTGCGGTCGGTTATGCGATAAGCCCTGTAACGCGGATCGACGGCACAGCGGAATCGAATGGCTGGTTCGCGCCCGGGCTCGGCCGTCTGCGTAACACGCTCGCCGCGCGGGTGCGCGACGCACTCGGACCCGCTGCCGGCGGGATTGCCGCGGCGCTGATGACGGGCGATCGCGGCACCATCCCCGCCGCCGATCTCGCAGCGATGCGGGCCTCGCCCACCTGCTCGCGATCTCGGGATTGCACATGGGACTGCTGGCGGCAAGCCTGTTCTTCGTGGTCCGCGCCTCGCTTGCGCTGTGGCCGGCCGTGACGCTGCGTTATCCGATCAAGAAGTGGGCCGCGGCCGTCACCCTGATCGGCGCGCTTGGCTACCTCCTCGTCACCGGCGCGACGGTGCCGACGCAGCGCGCGTATCTTATGACGGGGTTGGTTCTGGTGGCAGTGATGCTCGACCGGCTCGCATTCTCGATGGCGTTGGTGGCGTGGGCGGCGACGGTGGTTCTGATGGCTCGCCCTGAAAGCCTATTGGGGCCCAGCTTCCAGATGTCATTTGCTGCGGTCGTGGCCTTGATCGCGGTGTACGAGGCACTGCGGGAGCGGCTGACCGCCTGGCGTCGCCGGGCCAGGGTCACCCGGCGCCTCGGGCTCTATCTCCTTGGCGTAGACATCACCACGTTGATCGCCGGTCTCGCCACCGCGCCGTTCGCTGCTTTCCATTTCGACCGGGTTGTGAGTTACGGGCTCATCGCCAATCTCGGGGCCGTGCCAATAACGGCGCTCTGGATCATGCCGCTTGCGCTCGCCGCCTACGCGCTCATGCCGTTTGGTCTCGAAGGCGCAGCGCTCGTGCCGATGGGTTGGGGAATCGAGGCGGTGTTATGGATCGCGCACACGGTTGCCGCGTGGCCAGCGGCAGTGACACCGCTGCCGCCGCTGCCAGTGGGCGGCCTGATCGCGGTCGGTCTCGGGGGCCTGTGGCTCTGTCTATGGCGGCGGCGCTGGCGCCTGCTCGGTCTTCCCGCCATCGCCGGTGGCCTTGCGGCTATAGCCTTCGTGGATCAACCGGACTTGCTGGTCTCGGACAATGCCAAACTCGTCGCGGTCCGAGCCGAGGACGGCGGCCCGATGCTCTCGTCGCGCCGCGCGCGCGGCATCGTCGCCGAGACTTGGCTACGCCGCCACGGACCGCCCTCCGCGATATCCTGGCCCCAGGCCGAGCATGCAGCAGAGCGACTCCGCTGCGATGGCCTCGGCTGCATTTACCAGGCGCGGGGCCAAACGGTGGCGATTGTCAACGATGCCCGGGCGCTCGCCGAAGACTACGCCGGGACCGATGTTGTGGTGAGCCTGATGCCCGTCCTGGGGGGCTGCGCCAAACGGACTCACGTGATTGATCGCTTCGACATCTGGCGGAACGGCGCCCATGCGATCTGGCTCGACGAGGGCGGCGAGACTATCATCGAGTCAGCTCAGATGCGCCGTGGCCGCCGGCTCTGGGCCCCCGGCCGGTAGCCTACTTGGCGGCCTCCGTAGCGCCGCAACAGCCCAATCAGGCGGCCCTGCACCCTGACCTGGTCGGGGCCGAAGATTCGAGTCTCGTATCTCGGGTTGGCGGATTCTAGCGCGACCGAGTTGCCTCGGCGACGCAGCCGCTTCAGGGTGACCTCTTCCTCATCGATCAGCGCGACCACAATCGCGCCGTTCTCGGCAGTCTCGTTCCGCTCGATGATCGCGGTGTCTCCATCGAGAATGCCGGCCTCGACCATCGAATCGCCTGCGACTTCGAGCGCGTAATGTTCGCCGCGGCCCAACAGCGAAGTAGGGACATTGATCTTGTTGCTATGGTCGCGAAAGGCCTCGATGGGGAAGCCTGCCGCAATCCGCCCGTAGAGGGGGAGCTCTACAGCATCCGCCGACTGCGCCGCCTCGACGCCGGTGAGGCCGCCGCGGAAACGCCCCTCAATGACGTTCGGTGAGAAGCCTGAGGCTGGCGCAGGACGGCCCGCGCCCGCGATTGCCGATTCCGGCAGCTTCAACACCTCAAGCGCGCGTGCACGATGGCGCATCCGGCGGATGAAGCCGCGCTCCTCGAGCGCGGTGATCAAGCGGTGAATGCCGGACTTCGAGCGCAGACTCAAGGCATCCTTCATCTCTTCGAACGATGGCGAAACCCCCGTCGCCTCGAGCCGTTCACGGATGAAAGTGAGGAGCTGATGTTGTTTGCTGGTGAGCATGATTTCGGCCGCCTCTCCTCAACATCTGGTCTCGGAACAAAAGCGAAACCCTAGATGCTGTTCTAGTTTGGTTCTCACTGCCCGTCAAGGGAAAAGGAACGCGGCGCGGTTCGGACACCGTACCGGGTGCGAAACCAATACTAGCGCTGCTTGTACTGTTCCGCGCCGAACAGGTTTGACCACGATTCCGCGTCAAATTCGCCGGCTTTGTCTTCGAGCTTCGCCATGTCCTTGGCGACCGCAGGGCGTGCCGCGACCGTCGCGAACCAGCGTTTAACGTTCGGAAAATCGTCAATCTCCAAGCCCTGGCGGCGATAGAGACGGCACCAAGGGAAGACTGCCATGTCAGCGATGGAGTAGGGGCCCGCCACAAACTCGCGCTCGGCGAGGCGTCTGTTCAGGACGCCATACAAGCGGCCTGCCTCGTCGGTGTAGCGCGCCATGGCATAGGCGATCCGTTCGGGCGCATACCGATTGAAGTGGTGAGCCTGGCCGAGCATCGGCCCAAAGCCGCCCATCTGCCAGAACAGCCATTGCAAGACTTCCAATCGTATACGCGCATCGCTCGACACAAAGCGGCCGGTCTTCTCCGCCAGGTAAAGCAGGATGGCGCCTGATTCGAAGACTGAAACCGGCGCGCCGTCGGGCCCCTCGTCATCGATGATCGCGGGAATCTTGTTGTTGGGACTGATGGCGAGAAAGTCTGGCTCGAACTGATCTCCCTTGCCTATATCGACCCAGCGGAGGCGGTAGGGAAGCGCCGTCTCCTCCAGCATGATGTGGATCTTTTGGCCGTTGGGCGTGGCGGCAGTGTAGAGGTCGATCATCGCGCGCACCTCATCAGGGTCAGAACCCAACCACGCCCGACGTCAGGCGGATCATGTCGACCGCTTCACCGGCCTTGGCGGCCGCCGCGTGCGGGGCCCGGGTCACCAGACAATCGGCGCGCGCGAGAAGTGAGAGCATGCTCGAATCCTGCATGTCGAATGGAGTAGCGACCGCGCGACCGTCTTCCTCGCGCAAGCTAGCGCGCAGGTAGTCCTCCCGCCGATCGTTCTCGGCAAGGTCCCGTCCCAACACCGCCACTTCCGTGACCGGCCCGGTGGCGGGCAAGCCGAGCAGGGCTTGGATCGCCGGCGCGACGAACGTCAGCCCGCACACGAGCGACGAAACCGGATTGCCCGGCAGGCCGAGCATGGGCACCGGGCCAAGCTCGCCGAACATCAGCGGTTTGCCGGGACGCATGGCGATACGCCAGAAATCGACGGTGAGCCCGCTTTCACCGAGGACACTTTGAATGAGGTCGTGATCGCCGACCGAGGCGCCGCCCATCGTGACAAGCAGGTCGGCGCCACGCACGCCGGCCGCCATGGCAAGGAGCGAGTCGCGGTTGTCGAGCGCAATGCCGAGGTCGATGGGCTCAGCGCCATTCGCGCGGAGAAGCGCTGCAATCGCCAGCGCATTCGAGCTCACGATCTGATCGGGACCGATCGGCTCGCCGGGCCGAACGATCTCATCGCCTGTCGCAAGCACCGCGACGCGCGGCCTCCGTCGTACGGTGAGCCACGGGCGATTCATGGCCGCCGCAAGCCCAATGTCGCGGGCGCCGAGTCGCCGGCCCGCGCCGATGCCAAGATCGCCCGCCGTAAAATCAAGGCCGGCGGGCCGCACATATGTGCCGGCCGGCACGGCTTCGCGCACGACGATCGAATCGCCGGTGGCTTCGACGTCTTCTTGAATGACAATGGCATCGGCGCCATCCGACACCGGTCCGCCGGTGAAGATGCGAACGGCCTGACCGACTCCGACGCGACCCTCGAACGCGGTACCGGCCGGCGCGCTCCCGATGACCGTGAGGGTAGCCGGAAGGTCGGCGGCGCGCACCGCATACCCGTCCATCGCCGAGACCGCCGAAGGCGGCTGCGTGAGGCGGGCATGGAGATCCTCGGCGAGCACTCGTCCGACCGCATCGGCGATGTTCACTGTCTCCGTCGATACAGGTTTGAGGGCGGCGACTATCCGCGCGCGCGCTTCGGCCACCGGGATCATGATTCAGTCAGCGCTATAGGTGCCGGACCGGCCGCCGCTCTTGTGCGTCAGGCGGATCTCGCTAATGACCATGCCGCGATCGACCGCCTTGCACATGTCATAAATGGTGAGCGCGGCGACCGTGACCGCGGTCAGGGCCTCCATCTCGATGCCAGTGCGCCCGGTGGTTTTGCAGTGCGCGGTGATCTCAACGGCATTGTCCGTCTCGTTGCAGTCGAGCTCGACCGCCACGGACTCGATCGGCAGGGGGTGGCACAGCGGCACGAGGTCGGCGGTCCGCTTGGCGCCCATGATGCCGGCGAGCCGCGCCGCCGCGAGTACATCGCCCTTGGGTGTCGATCCCTGTTGAATGAGCCGCAGTGTCTCGGGCTGCATCCGTACGCTGCCCTTGGCGGTCGCGTGGCGCACGCTTATGTCCTTGGTCGACACATCGACCATATGCGCGCGTCCCTTCGAGTCGAGATGCGTCAGCTCTGCCATCGTTCACCCCGCCGCCGCCGCCGTGTCGTGATCGAGCAGCGCTCGGGTGGCAGCCGCTACGTCGGGCTGGCGCATCAGCGATTCGCCAACCAGGAAGCAGCCGACGCCAACGCGCGCCATGCGTTCGAGGTCCGCCGTCTGATAGATGCCGCTTTCGCTGACGACGAGGGCATCGGCGGGCAGCAAATCAACGAGTTGCTCCGTGGTGGCAAGGTTGACTTCGAGGGTGGCGAGGTTGCGGTTGTTGATGCCAACCAGCCGGCTCCCATGCGCGCACGCCCGCTCCGCCTCCGTCTCGTCGTGGACCTCGATCAGCACATCCATGCCAAGGCGCAGCGCCGTGTCCTCAATCGCACGCGCGGCGCCATCGTCTACGGCGGCGAGAATCAGGAGAACGCAGTCGGCACCCAGAGCCCGGGCCTCCACCACCTGGTATGGATCGAGGGCGAAGTCCTTGCGCAGCACCGGCAGCGGTACTGCCCGATGGGCGGCTGCGAGATGCTCGTCATGGCCCTGAAAATATGGCTCATCGGTGAGCACCGACAGGCACGTTGCGCCGCCTTCGCCGTAGGCGCGTGCGAGCGCCGACGGGTCGAAGTCCGCGCGGATCAGGCCACGGCTCGGCGAGGCGCGCTTGATCTCCGCGATCAAGCCGTATTGCCCGCGGGCACGCTGGGCACGCAGAGCTTGCGCAAAGCCCCGCGGCGGGCTTGCTGCGGCCGCTGTATCCCGGAGCGCCGCCAGCGGCCGCTCCGCCTTGCGGGCAGCAACGGTCCGACGCTTGTCGGCACAGATTCGGGCGAGGATGTCGCTCATTCCTCGGGCACGGGCTCGTTCGAGATCCGGATCATTCGTTCGAGCGCCCGGCGGGCGTTGCCGTCTGTAATGGCCTCGGCGGCCATCTCGACACCGGCCCGGGGATTATCCGCCCGGCCAGCGACGATCAAGGCAGCGCTCGCGTTGGCGAGTGCAATATCGCGGAACGGTCCCTCGTGGCCATCCAGCAGTGCCGAGATCGCGAGCGCATTGGTCTCGGCTTCGCCGCCCTTGAGGTCGCCCGGTTGGCTGCGCGGCAGGCCGAAATCTTCCGGCGTCACCTCAAACGTTCGCACCGCGCCATCCTTGAGTTCAGCGACGCGCGTGGGCCCGGTCGTCGTGATCTCATCGATCCCGTCCAAGCCGTGCACCACCCACACGTGCTCGGAGCCGAGGTTGTTCAACACTTCGGCCATCGGCTCAAGCCAGTCCGGAGAGAATGCGCCGATCAGCTGTCGTTTGGCACCGGCGGGGCTGGACAGCGGACCCAGCAGATTGAAGATGGTGCGGGTCCCCAGCTCGACTCGCGTGCCGGCGACATGCCGCATCGCACCGTGGTGGCGCGGTGCCATGAGAAAGCCGATTCCGGCCTCCGCGATGCAGCGCTCCACCAGCGTCATATCTGCTTCGATATTGACTCCGAGCGCCGCGAGCACGTCCGCCGAACCGCTCTTCGATGAGAGCGCTCTGTTGCCATGCTTGGCCACGGGCACTCCGCACCCGGCGGCGAGCAGGCTCGCGGCGGTCGAGATGTTGTAGGTGCCCGAGGCATCGCCGCCGGTGCCGCAGGTGTCGATTGCATCTGCCGGGGCATGGACCCGCAGCGCCTTGGCGCGCATGGTGCTGGCGCCACCCGTGATCTCTTCGACCGTCTCGCCCCGTACGCGAAGCCCCATCAACAGCGCGCCCATCTGCGAGGGCGTCGCGTCGCCCGACATCATGATGTCGAAGGCCTCGCTCGCCTGGGCGACGCTCAAGCGCTCGCCCGCGGCCACGCGCGCGATGTGTTGTTTCAGGTCGGCGGCAGCGTCGGCCATAGCGGCTCGCTCTTCCGGTACCTCGCGGCTGGCATCGGCGCGAGTATCGAGCGAGCAAAGCAGCCATAACGCTTCGCCGTCAAGCGTTGGGCATGCACGGTACGCTTGATCTTCGAGTGACGTGGCCTCTCTTATGGAGGTGATGACAGCAGCGGTAATCGGGTCCGGGCAGGGCGCCTACACCTGCCCGATGCACCCAGAGGTGGTCGAAGCGGCGCTTGGCAATTGCCCGATCTGCGGCATGGCGCTGGAGCCGCGTGTCGCGACAAGTGATGGAAAGGGCGACCCCGAACTCACAGATATGTCGCGGCGGTTCTGGGTGAGCCTCGCGCTCAGCGTCCCGCTAATGGTCTTGGCGATGGCCGAGATGGTGCCGAGTATCGGCATAACCAAGGTGGTTCCGGCGCAGGGGCTTCCGTGGGCACAGCTCGTGCTCGCCAGCCCCGTCGTGCTCTGGGGCGGCGCTCCGTTCTTCGCGCGCGGCTGGCGGTCGGTGATCACGATGCGCCTCAACATGTTCACCCTCATCGCGATCGGTACCGGCGCGGCCTACAGCTTCAGCCTGCTCGGGCTGGTCGCACCTGAACGGTTTCCCGACTCTTTCCGCGATGGCGGCGCCGTCCCTGTCTACTTCGAATCGGCCGCCTTCATCGTGACGTTGGTGCTGTTGGGCCAGGTGCTCGAGCTTCGCGCCCGGCGGCGCAGCCGTGGCGCGATCCGCGCTTTGTTGGATCTCGCGCCCAAGACCGTGCGCCTGATCGCCGAGGATGGCGTCGAGACCGACGTTCCGCTGGGTAACGTACGGCCGGGCGATCGGCTGCGGGTACGCCCGGGCGAGAGCGTGCCGGTCGACGGCCTCGTCATCGCCGGGACGAGCGCCGTCGATGAGTCGATGGTGACGGGCGAGCCGGCGCCAATCGCAAAAGCCGCCGGCGATGCGGTGACAGGCGGGACCGTCAACGAGCGCGGCAGCTTCGTCATGGAGGCCGAGCGTGTTGGCAGCGACACCGTCCTCGCGCGCACCGCGCAACTTGTCGGCGAGGCGCAGCGCAGCCGCGCGCCAATCCAGCGGTTGGCCGATGCGGTTTCCGCCTATTTCGTGCCGGCCGTGTTGGCGGTAGCGGCGATGACGCTCGTGCTCTGGGCGGCGTTCGGGCCACCACCGGCGCTGGCGCACGGGCTGGTCAACGCGGTCGCGGTGCTGATCATCGCGTGCCCCTGCGCGCTGGGGCTGGCGACGCCGATGTCGGTCATGGTGGCGACCGGTCGCGCCGCGCGTGCGGGCGTGCTGTTCCGTGATGCCGCCGCGCTAGAGCGGCTCGCTGCGGTCGACACCCTCGTCCTCGACAAGACCGGCACCCTTACGGAAGGCAAGCCCCGCCTGGTCACCGTTGAGATGGCCCATGGCGTGTCCGAGGCAGAGTTGCTGCAACTCGCCGCCGGCCTTGAGCAGGGAAGCGAGCATCCCCTAGCCGCAGCCGTCGTCGCTGCCGCAACGGAGCGCGGTCTCGCACCCGACGCGGCTGTCGACTTTCACGCCGTGGCGGGGGCCGGCGTCGTTGGCCGGATCCACGATCGGATGGTCGCGGTCGGCAACCTGCACCTCCTGTCCGACTTCGAGATCGACCCCGGCACCTACCGCGACCGAGCGGATGCGCTGAGGGCCGAAGGCCAGACCGTGACGTTCGTCGCCGCCGATGGCTCTGTCATCGGCCTTCTCGGCATCGCCGATCCGATCAAGGAAAACGCCCGCCGGGCATTGGAGGCTCTGCAGCGCGCCGACCTGCGTCTGGCCATGTTGACCGGCGACCACCGGGCCACAGCCGAGGCCGTGGCACGAAAGCTCAACATCGAGGAGGTCCTCGCCGAGGTATCGCCAGCTGACAAAGGATCGGTGGTGAAGCGGCTGCACGATCAGGGTCGGGTCGTCGCGATGGCCGGCGACGGCATCAACGATGCGCCAGCACTTGCCGCCGCCGACGTCGGTATCGCCATGGGCGTTGGTGCCGATGTGGCGATCGAGAGTGCTGGGGTTACGCTCGTGGGTGGAGACCTTAGCGCTCTCGTCCGCGCCCATCGGCTGAGCCGAGCCGCCATGGCTAACATCCGCCAGAACCTTATCTTTGCCTTCGCGTACAACATCCTCGGCGTGCCGATCGCCGCCGGGGTGCTGTTCCCATGGTTCGGCATTCTATTGAGTCCGGTAATTGCGGCGGCAGCGATGAGCTTGAGCTCGGTCTCGGTCATCGCCAACGCACTCAGGTTGCAGCGGGCATCACTGTCGGACCAGAGCCCGCGATGACGACCGGCACCTACCGTGCGCGAGGTCAATGGTCCTTGCGGCGATTTCGCACTAACGTCGCCGCCTGTGCAAGGTGACGGCGGCAGACCATGGACCTCGCGACTCTCATTGGCCTGATCAGCGGGGTGGTCGTGATTGGGCTGGCGGTGGCGGTCGGCTCGGATCTATGGATCTTCCTCAACCTCCCCGGCTTTCTCATCGTCCTCGGGGGGACGTTCGCCGCGACGCTGATCAAGTTCCCAATTTCGACTTTCCTAACGGCCCTGGTCGACGGCACCAAGGCGGTGTTCCTAGAGCGGCGTGATGATTCCCAGGAGCTGATCCTCACCGCTGGCGAGCTCGCCGAAATGGTGCGCCGGGCGGGATTGCTCTCCCTCGAGAACGAGCACATCGACAACGCCTTCGGCATCAAGATGTGCGTCGACGGCAACACGCCGCAGTTCATTCATAAGGTCCTGACCACCGACATGACCCAAGCGATCCGTCGCGAAGAGGTCGGCGAGCGGATCTTCCGCTCGATCGGTGACTCGGCGCCCGCCTTCGGCATGATCGGCACACTGGTCGGGCTGGTGCAGATGCTGACTGACATGGGCGATCCTGCAACGGTCGGACCGGCGATGGCGGTGGCACTGTTGACCACCCTTTACGGCGCACTCATCGCCAATCTCATCGCTATCCCGATGGCCGACAAGCTGCAGACCAAGGCCATGCAGGACCGCAACATACGAACGCTCATCATCGATAGCGTCCTCAGCATCCAGAAGGGCGAGAACCCGCATGTGATGGACGAGCTGCTGGAGGTCTACGTCCGTGATGCCGAGCGCAAGGGCGGCGGCAGGGCCGAAGGTGCCGGCGGTGAGAGCGGAGAGCACGGGCGATGATGGTGCGCCGGCGCAGCGGCCGCCAGGCACCCAATTGGATCATCACCTTCGCTGATATGGTGCTGATCCTGGTCGTTTTCTTCGCCTTGATGCTGTCGTTTTCGAGTATGGACCGAGACCGCTATCGCAGCATGGCCGACGCGATGAACAACGCCGTCAACGATGCCCTTGGTGGCAGGCT
Organism: Alphaproteobacteria bacterium; assembly: GCA_965248765.1. Lineage (GTDB taxonomy): Bacteria > Pseudomonadota > Alphaproteobacteria > VGEJ01 > VGEJ01 > CBDFKF01. The sequence goes on along the minus strand of CBDFKF010000004.1, from coordinate 221,696 downwards.
CGATCCGGCGGCCCTGGGGCAGGAAGGCCAGCACGATGTGTTCTCCGATGCACCTGCCGAGACCCCCGACTACAACGAACTCGCCGGCGCCGAGGAGCCGTCGACCGCCGAGGATGTTGCCGAGCAGGAGCGCCCAGAGGAACTAACGGAGACCTATCAGGCCTTGCAGGAGGTGTTGGAAGAAGAGGTCGAAGAGGGACGTGTGCAGCTCGATATCGAGGGCGGTAAAATCATCGTTCGCTTCGAGGAATCGCCGTTCTTCGCCTCGGGCAGCGAGCTGCTTTCCGACAAATTCAAAGCGGTGATCGCCGATATTATTCCGGTCTTGGCCAAGAGCGAGGGGGACATCATCGTCCAGGGCCACACCGACGACGTCCCCATCACCACCGAACGCTTCCGGTCGAACTGGGATCTCTCGACCTCGCGAGCCAACTCGGTCGTGCATGAGCTGCTGTCCGGCCCGGCAATCTTGCCCATCCGCGTCACCGCCCAGGGTCACGCCGACAGCAAGCCGCTGGTGGACAACATCGACGATGAGAGCCGCGCGCGAAATCGGCGGGTCGAAATTCACGTCCGCCGCACCGAGTAGGACCCGTCGCCCAATGAGGCAGAAATAGCGACGAAGAAGAAAAAGAAACGGCGGGCGCCCCCGCGCGAGCATAAACGGAAGCAGGCGACCGTTGTTACCGGCGTCCCCTGGCCGATGGTCCTCGCCGGAGCATTGCTGCTGTTAGTCGGTATCGCAATCGGTGCGGGATTGGGGCGGCTATTGCCGATCGACACCCAGGATGGGCCGGTCGGGCTCGCATCCCAGGACGAGCCCCCCGCCGCGCCGGAATCACCGCCACCATCTGTCTTGGAACGCACAGCGGAGGCCCCGCCGCCACGCCGCGTCGAGTCGCAAAAGCGGACCGTGGGCGCACGCGCTCCGAGCCGCACAGAAGAGGCAGTCCGCCGGGATCCGTCCGTCGACCCGGCATCTGCGGAGGCAGAACGGCTCCCGTCGCCGGCAACCCACGCCAGGGCCGAGAGCACCGACGATTCTCAATCGCAGCGGCCCAGCCGCGACGATACGGCCGGCATGCCAGCGTGGCGTCGCTACGCGGCGGTGGCGACGATCTCTGGCGATCGACCACTAATAGCCATCGTCATCGATGATCTTGGCGCCAACAGTGACCGCAGCAGGCGGGTAGTGAACTTACCCGGTCCGCTAACTCTCGCCTTCCTGCCCTACGCCGATAATCTCCCGGCGCAGGCGGCGCTCGCACGCGCGGCCGGCCACGAACTGCTCGTCCACCTGCCGATGGAGCCCGTTGGCGAACGCGAGGATCCAGGTCCCAACGCGTTGCTCACGGGGTTAGATCAGGCCGAACTCTTGCGCCGACTGCGCTGGGGGCTTGGTCGTTTCGAAGGGTACGTCGGCATCAACAATCACATGGGCAGCCGGTTCACGGCCTGGGAGCCCGGCATGCGACTGGTGATGAACGAGCTCAGCGCCCGCGGCCTTTTGTTCCTCGATTCACGCACGAGCCGTGACAGTGTTGGCGAGGCATTGGCAGCGGAAGTCGGTGTGCCACATCTGCGCCGGCACGTCTTTCTCGACAATGAGCGTACGTCCGAAGCGATCACCGCACAGCTTGCCGCAACGGAGGAGCTGGCGCGCAGCCGGGGTTATGCCGTCGCCATCGGCCATCCCAGCAACGCGACACTGACGGCGCTCGAGCACTGGTTGCCGGATATGCTGGCGCGGGGCTTTGAGCTGGTGCCGATTGCCGCGCTGGTGGCGCGCAACGGCGCGGTCTCAGAACAGGCCGACTAGCAGCTCTTCGTTCACCTCCACCCCTAGATCCTCGCCGAGGTGGGTCCGGTATTGGTGCAACAAATCGGCGGCGATGCCCTGGCGAAGCATGCGTTGCAGCTCGGCTAGCCGTTGGGAATTTGCGCCAACGTCTGTTCCCAGAACCTCGGAGAGCCGCGCGACGACGTAGCCATTGCCATCTGCTCGGGGCGCTGTCACGACCTCGCCGGGCGCACCGGCGAACAACGCTGCTGCCAGCTCGCGGGAGAGCGATGGGTCATCACGGCTTCCCTGGCGGCCGAACTCGACGGCGGCGGTGAAGGTGTGGCCGTGCTCGCTGGCCAGCCCAGCGAGCATCGCTCCACCCCTCGCGCGCGCGGCGATCTCCTCGGCCGCGACGGCGGTCAGCTCCTTGCGCCGCTCCACCCGCCATGCCTCGGTGACCTCGTCGCGCACGGTCGTCAGCGGACGCTCAATGGGCGGTGTCACACGCTCCACGAGTACGATGAAGCTCAGTCCGTTGCCGGTCTCGGTCAACGGCGTCTCGACGCCTTCCTCGGCTCCGAACACGGCGTCCAGGAACTCCGGATCGTTTGGCAGTTCGGAGACCAGCTCGCCGGCCGGATCGCGCCCGGTGTTGTCGACCGCCTCGATATGCCGGGGCCTGAGGTCGACGCGGGCCGCCGCGTCCGCGAGGCGGGCGCCGCCGGCGAGTTCGTCCTCGAGTGCGTTGGAGATCTCGAAGAGCACGTCCTGGGCTTTGACAAGTGCGATTTCGGCCTCAAGCTCGTCGCGCACCTCATTGAACCCGGGGTCCTGCCCGGGCTCGATCGCAGTGACGCGGAAGACATGCCAACCGAACCCGGTTTCCACCGGCCCACTGACACCGTCTGCCGGCAGCGCGAAAACCATCGCACGAGCCTCGTCTGGCAGGTCGGCCTCTGTGAGCTGGCCGAGCAACAGATCGTCGGGGTTCAAGCTGCCGGCTTCCCGCGCGGCGGCGGCAAAATCCATGCCCTCGCTCACGAGCGAATGAGCCTTCCCGGCAGCAATGCTATCGGCAAAGAGCATCTGCTCAACCGTACGCCGCTCGGGCGTGAAGAACTCCCCGGCTCGGTCATCGAAGGCTTCGCGTAGCTCCTCTTCGCTCACCGCCACCTCCGAGATAAGGTCCTCGGGCAACAGCGTGACGAACGAGACGGTCCTGTATTCGGGCGCTGTGAAGCGCACGATATTGTCCCGGTGGAAGGCGGCTAGCGCTGCCTCGTCGGGGGTTCCGACATCCTGGATCGCGGTGGCTGGGACAACGAGCAGCTCGGCGGCCCGGCGTTCCTCTCGGTAGCGGTAGACCGCTTCCGCCAGCGGACGAGGTGCGACGGCGCCGTCAGAGACACTCGCCAGAAGCTGACGCCGCGCTGATTCGACGCGGCTCTGCGCCTCGAAGTATTCAGGGGACATGCCGGCCGCGCGAAGTGCCTGGCCGTAGATCAGGCGATCGAACTCGCCACTCGTGTTGTGAAAGGTGGGGTTGGCACGTATTTGCGCTGCAATAACACTGTCGGGGACCACGATGCCGAGACGCCCAGCCGTCTCATCGAGCAATGCCGAGGCGATGAGCTGTTGCAGCGTTGCGCCCACGAGGCCAAATTCGCGCGCCTGGTCCGGCGTGAGTGTACCGCCGAGCTGATTGGAGAGTTGGCGGAATTGTTGTTGGTAGGCACGGCTGAACTCGGCGGTTGATACCTCGCGGTCGCCGACTACGATCACCGCTGTATCGCCCCCCGATCGAAGGATGTCGCCGACGCCCCATACCGCGAAGCTCGCGACGAGAAGCAGTAGAAAACTCTTGACGATCCAGCTTCCCGCAGACTTGCGCAGGTTTATCAGCATGATCCGGCCACTCCCTCGGGCGATGCCCGAGGCGATGATAGGTGGCGATCGGTGGCGCCGGCAAGGCCACCGCAGCGTGCCGACCTAGGCACACCGGCCGCTTTCTGCTAAACGCGCCCGATGCCGCCCTCCTCACAAACGCGCCGGCCGCTGGCTGCTGGCAACTGGAAGATGAACGGACTGCGCGAGGGCGCGCGGGATCTCGTTATTGCACTGGCGGAGCGTGCCGCTGCCGCGCCGTTCGACTGCGATATCGTCGTCTGCCCGCCGGCGACCCTCTTGGCCCAGACCGGTGTGGGAGTACGCCATTCGCCGATCGCGCTCGGCGCCCAGGATTGCCATCAGGAGCCAAGCGGGGCGCACACCGGCGATATCAGCGCCGAGATGCTGGCGGATGCCGGCTGCAGTTACGTCATCGTTGGACATTCGGAACGACGGGCCGACCTTGGCGAGACCGATGCGACGGTGAAGGCGAAGGCCCAGGCGGCCCACCGGGCGGGTCTCACCGCCATCGTATGCATCGGCGAAACCGAGGAGCAGCGCGATGCCGGCGAGGCGCGCGCGGTGGTCGAGCGCCAGCTCGCGCAATCGCTCCCGACTGGTGCTGGTGCAGCGAATACCGCCATCGCCTATGAGCCGGTATGGGCGATCGGTACGGGCCGGACTCCGAGCGTTGCCGAGGTCGCCGAGATCCACGGCCACCTACGGTCGCTGCTCACCGCACGCCTGGGCGATGACGGGCCGGCCATGCGCGTACTCTACGGCGGCTCCGTCAAACCGGAGAACGCGGCCGAGTTGATGGCGGTCGCGGATGTCGACGGTGCCCTCGTTGGCGGCGCTAGTCTCGAGGCGGAGACGTTCTTGCCGATTATCGAGGCTCTGGTCGCGGCCAAGGCGCCGGCCTAACCCCTGCTGGCCCCAGCCTGAGGGAATGGTGTAAGACTGGCCTCTAGCCACCTTGGCTCCCCCCGGCACCGATGCAGACTATTCTTCTTGTCATCCACCTCCTGTTGGCGATCACTCTTGTGATCATCGTGCTCTTGCAGCGCAGCGAGGGCGGTGGCCTTGGCATCGGTGGTGGTGGCGGTGGCGGGCCCGGCGGTATGCTGTCGGGACGCGGCGCCGCGAACATTCTCACGCGCGCCACCACCGTCCTCGCGACGTTGTTCATCGCTACCAGCTTGGGGCTGGCCATGCTCGCCGGCGGCTCAAGCGCGCCGCGTTCCGTCGTCGATGAGCCGACGTCGGTCATGGACGAACAGGCGCCCACCGAGCCAGTGACGGCACCGCCCGAGTCCGAGGGGCCGACCGTGCCGCGATCCGAGTAGGCATTTCGGTGATGGAGCTGCGTTTGGGGTCGACTTCGGCTTTGTTGTATCGTGTGCGTCCATGACGCGGTGTGTGTTCATTACCGGCGGCGTGGTCTCCTCTCTCGGCAAGGGTCTCGCATCAGCGGCGCTCGGTGCGCTCCTCCAGGCGCGCCGCTTCACCGTCCGCTTGCGCAAGTTCGATCCCTATCTCAACGTCGATCCGGGCACCATGAGCCCCTATCAGCATGGCGAGGTCTACGTTACCGACGACGGCGCCGAGACTGACCTCGACCTCGGCCACTACGAACGATTCACCGGGGTTCCGTCGCGTCGGAGCGACAGCATCACGGCGGGCCGCACATACCAGAGCCTGATTACCCGCGAACGGCGCGGCGATTTCCTGGGCGGTACGGTGCAGGTGATCCCCCACGTGACCGATGCGATCAAGGAGCTGATCATCGCGGAGACGGATGACATCGACTTCGTCCTGTGCGAAATCGGCGGCACCGTGGGCGACATTGAGGGACTGCCGTTCCTCGAGGCGATTCGCCAGTTCGGCAACGAGGTCGGGCGCGAGCGGGCGGTGTTCATCCACCTGACGCTCGTCCCGTACATTCCGTCGGCAGCGGAGCTCAAGACCAAACCGACCCAGCACTCGGTCAAGGAGCTGCGCGGCATCGGCATTCAGCCGGATATCTTGCTGTGCCGCTGCGACCGGCCGATCCCCGAGAAGGAGCGGCAGAAGATCGCGCTCTTCTGCAACGTCCAGAATGAGGCGGTGATCCCGGCCATCGATGTCGACACCATCTACGAGGTGCCGCTTCGCTATCGCGAGGCGGGCTTCGACACCCAGGTGCTAAAGGCGTTCGGAATGACGGATGCACCGGACCCGGATCTCAGCCGATGGCAGGAGATCGTGCGCCACATCAAGGCGCCGGAGGGCGAGGTCAAGATAGCTATTGTCGGCAAGTACACCGGCCTGCAAGACGCCTACAAATCACTCAACGAGGCCCTAGCCCACGGCGGGATCGCCAACAGCGTGCGCGTCAATCTTAGGTGGCTGGAATCAGAGATCTTCGAATCGGACGATCGCGTTCACCACCTTGAAGATGTGCACGGCGTGCTCGTGCCCGGCGGCTTCGGTGAACGCGGAGCCGAGGGCAAGATCGCGGCCGTCACCTTTGCCCGCGAGCACAACGTTCCCTATTTCGGCATCTGTTTCGGCATGCAGCTCGCAGTCGTCGAAGTGGCCCGCAATCTTGCCGAACTGCCGGCGGCGGGCTCGACGGAATTCGGCCCGTGCCAGGACCCGGTCGTCGGCGAGCTAACTGAGTGGAGTCACGGCGACGAACGCGAGACCCGCGAGGCAGGCGGCGACCTCGGCGGCACAATGCGCCTCGGCGCGTACGACTGTGATCTTCTCCCCGGCACCAAGGTCCATGGCATTTATGGCGCGGAGCGGGTCTCGGAGCGCCACCGTCACCGCTATGAGGTGAACATCACCTATCGCGATCGCCTAAATAGCGCGGGCCTCGTGACCTCAGGCATCTCGCCCGATCAAACGTTGCCGGAGATTGTCGAGCTGAAAAGCCATCCCTGGTTCATCGGCGTACAATTCCACCCCGAGCTCAAGTCGAAACCGTTCGATCCTCATCCGCTGTTCGCCTCATTTGTCAAGGCAGCGGTTGAACAGTCCAGGCTTGTGTAGTTCCTTGCCCGCCGCGCGCCCGGTCAGCCGCCACGTAGCGATCGGACCGCTGACGGTCGGCAACGACCGTCCGCTCGCCCTGATAGCTGGTCCGTGCGCCATGGAAAGCCGTGGCCACGCGCTGGAAATGGCGCATGCACTTCACGAGCTGTGTTCGCGCGTCAACATCGGCCTCATCTATAAAACGTCGTTCGACAAAGCCAACCGCACCAGCGCCGCGAGCTCACGTGGGGTGGGCCTTGCCTCGGCGCTGCCGGTGTTCGCCGAGATCCGCCAAACCATCGGCTGCCCGGTGCTGACGGATGTCCACGACCCCGGCCATTGCGCGGAGGTCGCGCAAGTCGTCGATGTGCTGCAGATCCCGGCGTTCTTGTGCCGCCAGACCGATCTCCTGCAGGCCGCGGCCGCAACCGGCCGCCCCGTCAACGTCAAGAAGGGGCAGTTCCTCGCTCCCTGGGACATGCGCAACGTGGTTGCCAAGCTCAACGAAGCCGGGAACGAAAAAGTGCTGGTGTGCGAGCGGGGCGCGAGCTTCGGCTACAACACGTTAGTTTCCGACATGCGCTCGCTCCCGATCATGGCGGCAGAGACCGGCTGTCCGGTCGTCTTCGATGCCACGCACTCCGTACAGCAGCCAGGCGGGCAGGGAACTCGCAGCGGCGGCGAACGGCAGTACATCCCGATCCTCGCGCGAGCGGCGGTCGCGGTCGGCATCGCCGCGCTGTTTGTCGAGACCCACCAGGACCCGGACAATGCTCCCTCGGATGGGCCCAACATGGTGCCGCTCAAGGACATGGACAAGTTGCTGCGGTCGGTGATCGCGATCGACGCTTTGGTCAAGAAGATGCCAGGAACGGAGAAGCCCGGATGACCGCCATCATCGACATCGTTGGCCGCGAGATCCTGGACAGCCGTGGCAATCCAACCGTCGAGGTCGATGTGCGCCTAGAGGGCGGCCACCTAGGCCGCGCCGCGGTGCCGGCCGGCGCCTCTACCGGTACGCACGAGGCGGTTGAGCGGCGCGACGGCGGCGAGCGATTCGGCGGGTTGGGCGTGAGGGCTGCCGTCGATGCCGTGAACGGCGAGCTGTTCGATGCGCTGTCCGGGTTCGATGCCACCGACCAACTGGCGCTCGACCGCACCATGGGCGTGCTCGACGGCACCAACGATAAGTCGCGCCTCGGCGCCAATGCGATCCTCGGGATCAGCCTTGCCGCCGCCAAAGCGGCCGCTGGCGCGCTGGGTCTGCCTCTATATCGCTATGTCGGAGGCAGCGCCGCGCATGTCATGCCGGTACCGCTGATGAACGTGATCAACGGCGGGGCGCACGCCGACAACGCTCTCGATCTCCAGGAGTTCATGGTCGTGCCGCTCGGGGCGGAGAGCTTCGTCGAGGCCGTGCATATGGGGGCTCAGGTGAGCCGCATGCTGCGTGGCCACCTCAGCGAAGCCGGACACAACACCAATGTGGGTGATGAAGGGGGATTCGCGCCCGGCCTGCGGAACAGCGGCGAGGCGCTCGATTTCCTCGTCCGAGCCATCGAGGGCGCCGGCTTCCGTCCCGCCGAGCAGGTGGCAATCGCGCTCGATCCGGCGGCGAGCGAGTTCTACCGCGACGGCGTCTATGACATGAAAGGGGAGGGGCGCCGGGCCGATGCGGCGGAGCTCATCGATTGGTACACCGAGCTCGCCGGTCGCTACCCCATCGTGTCGATCGAGGACGGGATGGCGGAGGACGACTGGGACGGTTGGAGTGCCTTAACCGCGGCGATCGGCGCCAAAGTCCAACTTGTCGGCGACGACGTCTTCGTTACAAACGCCGCGCGCCTTCGCTGCGGCATAGAGCGCGGCGTCGCCAATGCGATGCTGGTCAAGGTCAACCAGGCGGGAACCCTGAGCGAGACTCTCGAGGCAGTCGAGCTTGCCCATCGCGCCGCCTATCGCACGGTGATGTCACACCGATCGGGCGAGACCGAGGATACAACGATCGCCGATCTCGCCGTCGCCACGAACTGCGGGCAGGCCAAGATAGGCGCGCTTAGCCGCACCGACCGTCTGGCCAAATACAATCAGCTTTTGCGCATTGAAGAGGCCTTGGGCGAGAGCGCGTACTACGCTGGCGCCGCGGCGTTTATCCGCGCACGCTGATGGGTGGCGCCAAGCCCCGCGACGAGGTTTCCTTGACGACCGGGAATCACTCGTGATTCGCTGGCGGCAATGAGCACGCTCTTTGGAAGTGGGCGCCGCCTACGCCAAGCCATTGTCCCGCTACTCTGGGCATGTGCGGCGGCGTACTTCGGGTACCACGCGGTGCAGGGGGAGCGGGGCCTAGTCGCTTGGCTCAGGCTCAGCCAGGAAGTCGAGCGGATCGAGGCAAGTCTCCAAATCGCCGTCGCCGAGCGCGCGAGTCTGGAGCACAACGTCGCCTTGTTGAGTCCCGATGGGCTTGATCTCGACATGCTCGAGGAGCGGGCGCGCGTGGTCTTGGGGCTTGCCCATCCTCAGGACTTCATTGTTCTGTCGGAGTGAGCGAATAAGCCGGCGACGAAGCCGATGGACCTCGTCCTCGCCTTAACGTAATTCGCATTAACTGCCGAATGTTAACACAAAAACAACCTGTTACAAGGTTTGTTTGATGTGATATTCGTGGTCGCAGCGGCCCTTGACAGGGGCTATGATGGCACGGATGCGGCGAGTCTGTGCGGCGGGAGACCATGGCTGACGCAACACGAGCAAAGGCTGAAGGGAAGAGCGCGGGCGGCAAACGCGGCGGCAAGGGTAGCCGAGCCAAGCCGCGAATCGGCGCCGAGGAACTCCTCGGGTATTACCGCCAAATGCTTCTCATCCGTCGATTCGAGGAGAAGGCTGGCCAGCTATACGGCATGGGCCTGATCGGCGGCTTTTGCCATCTTTACATCGGCCAGGAGGCGGTGGTCGTCGGCATGCAGGCGGCCGCGCAAGACGGCGACGCCGTCGTCACGACCTATCGCGACCACGCCCATATGCTCGTCTCTGGCATGGAGGCGCGCGGCGTGATGACCGAGCTGACCGGTCGCCGCGACGGTTATTCGAAGGGCAAAGGCGGCTCGATGCACATGTTCAGCCGCGAAAAGAACTTCTTCGGCGGCCACGGCATCGTCGGCGCCAACGTCCCGGTTGGAACCGGGCTCGCCTTCGCCCTCAAATACCGCGGCGACGATTCAGTGGCGCTCACGTACTTCGGCGATGGCGCGTCAAACCAGGGCCAGGTCTACGAGTCCTTCAACATGGCCGCACTGTGGCGGCTACCTGTCTTGTATGTGATCGAGAACAACCAGTACGCGATGGGCACCTCGCTCAAACGCGCAAGCGCCCAGACCAGGCTGTCACGGCGCGGCGTCAGCTTCGGCATTCTCGGCGAGCAGGTGGACGGCATGGACGTGGTCGCCGTAAAGGAGGCGGCGGCCGAAGCACTGGCGCGCATCCGCGCCGGCAAGGGGCCCTACATCCTCGAGATGATGACCTATCGCTACCGCGGTCACTCAATGTCCGATCCGGCCAAGTACCGCTCGCGCGAGGAAGTGCGCAATGTGCGCGCCGGACATGACCCGATTGAGAACGTGCGCCACCTGTTGATCGACAAAGGCATGGCTGACGAGGCCGCGCTCAAGGCGATCGACGCGGAGGTCAAAGCTGTGGTCTCCGACGCTGCTGAGTTCGCGCAGAACAGCCCTGAGCCCGACCCGGCCGAACTCTACAGCGACGTTTACGCAACGGCTTGACGCCGCGGGCCAAGGAACAGGCGGCACGGATGCTCTCATCCCAAAGCGAGGAGCCATGTCGACACCGATCCTGATGCCGGCGCTGTCGCCGACGATGACGGAAGGCAACCTCGCGCGTTGGCTCAAAGCCGAAGGTGACGCGATCGAGGCCGGCGAGCCGATCGCCGAGATCGAGACCGACAAGGCGATGATGGAAATTGAGGCTAACGAGGACGGCGTTCTCGGCAAGATCGTGGTGCCCGAGGGCACCGAAGGCGTGCCGGTCAACCAGGTCATCGCCATGTTGCTTGCGGAGGGCGAGGACGCCTCCGCCCTCGATGACGCCGTCATGGCCGCCGCGACGCCCGGCCCGGCTGTCGAGGCACCGCCCGCAATGCCAGCGGCGCCTGCCCCGAACCCCACGGTATCGGCATCGACCCGGCCGGCCGCCGATGCCGAGGTGCCGGCCGGCACCGAAATGGTGACCATGACCGTGCGCGAGGCCCTGCGCGATGCGATGGCCGAGGAGATGCGGCGCGATCCCGACGTATTCCTCATGGGTGAGGAGGTCGCCGAGTACCAGGGCGCGTACAAGGTAAGCCAGGGCCTGCTGGACGAGTTCGGCGCCCATCGTGTGATCGATACGCCCATCACCGAGCACGCCTTCGCCGGCATCGGCGTCGGCGCGGCGTATCAGGGGCTCAAGCCGATCATCGAGTTTATGACATTCAACTTCGCTATGCAGGCGATCGACCAGATCATCAACTCGGCAGCCAAGACGCTCTATATGTCCGGCGGCCAGATGCCGGTACCGATCGTCTTCCGCGGCCCCAACGGCGCCGCGGCGCGTGTGGCGGCCCAGCACTCGCAAAACTACGCCGCCTGGTATGCCCATGTGCCGGGTCTCAAGGTCATAGCTCCCTACAGCGCCGCCGATGCCAAGGGGCTCTTGAAGGCGGCGATCCGCGATCCCGATCCCGTGGTGTTCCTCGAAAACGAGGTGCTGTACGGCCATACTTTCGAGGTGCCGACGCTCGATGACTGGGTGGTGCCGATCGGTAAGGCAAGGCTGGTACGGTCAGGCAGCGACGTCACCATCGTCGCGTACTCGATGACCGTCGCGCGTGCCGTCGAGGCAGCCGAGGCGCTCGCCGAGGAAGGCATCGAGACCGAGATCATCGATCTCCGCTGCCTGCGCCCGCTCGATACCGAGGCGGTGATCGCCTCGGTCATCCGCACCAACCGACTGGTCGTCGTTGATGAGTGCTGGCCGGTTTGCAGCATCGCCTCAGAGATCTCGGCGGTGGTCGTGGAGCAGGCCTTCGACCATCTCGATGCACCGGTCATGCGCGTGACCGGCAAGGACGTGCCGATGCCCTATGCCGCCAATCTCGAACAGCTCGCACTGCCGCAGGCGGCCGACGTCGTCGCCACGGTCAAGGCCGTCTGTTACCGCGACTGAAGGTGCGAGGCGGCTCGCGCCGAGGGGGACCACGATGACGACATCGATAACGATGCCCGCGCTTTCGCCGACGATGACCGAGGGGAACGTGGCCCGCTGGTTGAAGGCCGAGGGCGACAAAGTAGAGGCGGGCGAGCCGATCGCCGAGATCGAGACCGACAAGGCAACAATGGAGATCGAGGCCGATGAGGACGGTGTTCTCGGCAAGATCGTGATACCGGAAGGGACCGAGGGCGTTGCCGTCAACACGGTGATTGGCGTCTTGCTCGGCGAGGACGAGGACGCGAGCGCGCTGGATGGCCTGAGCCTCGAGGCGCCTGCGGTCCCCGTACCACCTGCCCCGCCGCCTGCTGCGGCCGCGCAACCGCCAGCAGCGCCCGAGCCCGCCGCCGCTGCTACTGCGGCGCCACCGGCGGCCGCGCCGGTGCCGTCTCAACCGGCTGACGGCCGGGTCGCGGCGAGCCCGCTCGCCCGGCGCATGGCGAAGCAGTCAGGCATCGATCTCGCGGTGCTCACCGGCAGCGGCCCCGGCGGGCGTATCGTCAAGATCGATATCGAGGCCGCACTCAAGGGCGGCGCGCCAGTGGCCGTGCCAGGTACCGCGGGGGCACCTGTCGCACCCGTGCCAACAACCGCGGCGCAGCCGCCGGATGCTGACTACACCGAGATCCCGCTCTCGAACGTGCGCAAAGTGATCGCGCGGCGCCTCACCGAGGCCAAGCAGACGATCCCGCATTTTTATCTCACCGTCGAATGCGAGATTGACCGGCTGCTCGCGTACCGCAAGGAGCTCAACGAGCGCGCCGAAGACATCAAAATCTCGGTCAACGACTTCGTCATCAAGGCGGCAGCGCTCGCGTTGCAGCGCGTGCCCGCGGCGAACGCGTCGTGGTCCGACACCGCGCTTCTGCGCCACAACCGCGTTGACATCTCCGTAGCGGTGGCATTGGACGACGGGCTGATCACACCGATCATTCGCAACGCCGACCACAAGGGCCTGGCGACAATCTCGGCCGAGATGAAGGACCTCGCGGGCAGGGCGCGCGAAGGCAAGCTGCTGCCCGAGGAGTACCAGGGCGGCACCTTCTCGATCTCCAATCTTGGCATGTTGGGGATTCGCGAGTTCTCGGCGGTGATCAACCCACCGCAGGGTGCGATCCTCGCGGTCGGGACGGGCGAGAAGCGCCCGGTGGTCAAGGACGATGCCTTGGCCATCGCGACCGTCATGAGCTGCACGCTCTCGGTCGATCACCGGGTCGTCGATGGTGCGGTCGGCGCCGGGTTCCTCAAAGTGCTCAAGGCGCTCCTTGAAGACCCGTTGACGATGTTGCTGTAGGAGGAAGGGCATGGCCGGGAACTCCTACGACATCGCCGTCGTCGGCGGCGGGCCCGGCGGCTATGTTGCCGCCATCCGAGCGGCCCAGCTCGGCCTCAAGACCGTCGTCATCGAGCGCGAGCACATGGGTGGCATCTGTCTGAACTGGGGCTGCATCCCTACCAAAGCGCTGCTGCGCGCCTCGGAGATCCACCACCTTTTGCATCGCCTCGATGAGTTCGGCTTCTCCGCCAAGGATGTGAGCTATGACTTCGCCAAGGTGATCAAGCGCAGCCGCACGGTCGCGAAGCAGCTTTCGGACGGCGTCGAGTACCTGATGAAGAAACACAAGATCACGGTGCTCGACGGTGCGGGCCGGCTCGCTGGGCCCGGCAAGCTTGCGGTTGCCAACGGCGAGACCACCAGCGAAGTCGCGGCCAAACACATCATCCTCGCGACCGGCGCCCGCGCCCGCGAGCTCCCCGATCTCGAAGCCGACGGCAACTTGGTCTGGACCTATAAGGAAGCGATGGTGCCGGTGAAGCAGCCGCAATCGATCCTGGTGATCGGCTCGGGCGCCATCGGCATGGAGTTCGCGAGTTTCTACCGCGCGCTCGGATCCGAGGTGACGGTGGTCGAGCTTCTCGATCGGGTGCTGCCGGTGGAGGATGAGGAGATTTCAGCCTTTGCCCGCAAGGCCTTCCAAGCCCAGGGCATGACGATCCACACCGGCGCCACGGTCAGCGATCTGAAACGAGGCAATGATTCGGTCACCGCGACGATCGATCATGGCGAAGGCAAGACCGAGGAGATGACCGTCGATCGCGTCATCCTGGCGATCGGCATCACCGGCAACGTTGAGGATATCGGACTGGAGGAGGCCGGCGTGAGGGTCGACAAGGGCCACGTCGTCGTCAACCAATGGCTCGAGACCGGTAGTGCCGGGGTCTACGCCATCGGCGATGTCGTGGGGCCGCCGTGGCTCGCGCATAAAGCGATGCACGAGGGCGTGATCTGCGTCGAGAAGATCGCCGGGGTCGAAGGCGTCCACCCGATGGATGTGACCAACATCCCCGGCTGCACCTTCTGCGCCCCGCAGGTCGCAAGCGTCGGGTTGAGCGAGGCAACGGCCAAGGCGGCCGGCCACGACGTGAAGGTCGGACGGTTCCCGTTCCTCGCCAACGGCAAGGCGATCGCCTTGGGCGAGCCGGAAGGACTGGTAAAGACGGTGTTCGACGCCAAGACCGGGGAGCTCCTAGGCGCACACATGATTGGCGCCGAGGTGACTGAGCTGATACAGGGCTATGGCATCGCCAAGACCCTCGAGGCCACCGAAGCAGAGCTGATGCACGCGGTCTTCCCGCACCCAACACTCTCCGAGACGATGCACGAATCGGTGCTTGACGCGTATGGACGCGCCCTCCATTTCTAGCGGTAGCATGGCCGAAAGCGCGGTAACCACGGGCGACAACGCCACCAGCGCGGGCCCCGGGCGCGCCCGCAAGCCGCGCTGGATCCGGGTCAAGGCACCGACGTCGAAGGAGTACAACGAGACCCGCCAGCTCATGCGCAGGCTCAACCTCCACACTGTGTGCGAGGAGGCCGGCTGTCCGAACATCGGCGAGTGCTGGTCGCAGGGCCATGCGACCGTGATGATCCTCGGCGACACCTGCACTCGCGCATGCACCTTCTGCAACGTCAAGACCGGCGTGCCGGGCGCCGTTGATCCGTTCGAGCCAGAGCACCTGGCGATCTCGGTGAAGGAGCTGAGCCTCGCCCATGTCGTGGTGACCTCGGTCGATCGCGACGATCTCGACGACGGTGGCGCCGATCAGTTCGTAAAGGTGATCGAAGAGGTCCGCGGCAAAGCGCCGGCGACCACGATCGAGGTGCTGACGCCCGACTTCCTGCGCAAGGAAGGCGCGATCGAAGCGGTCGTGCGCGCACGGCCCGACGTCTACAACCACAATCTCGAGACCGTGCCGAGGCTTTATGCCGTGGTGCGACCCGGCGCGCGCTACTTCCACTCGCTGCGGCTGCTTGCGCGCGTCAAAGAGCTCGACCCCTCGATCTTCACCAAATCCGGCATCATGGTGGGCCTGGGTGAGGAGCGCCGGGAAGTGCATCAGGTGATGGACGATCTGCGCGCGGCCGATGTTGATTTCATCACTATCGGCCAGTACCTCCAGCCGACGCCCCGCCATCACGCGGTTGAGCGTTACGTCCCACCGGAGCAGTTCGAAGCCTACGCTAGCGCGGCGCGCGGCAAGGGTTTTCTGATGGTCTCGGCGAGCCCGCTAACGCGATCGTCCTACCACGCTGGCGCCGACTTCGAACGGCTGCGCGCCGCCCGCGCCGAACGGCTGGCAGCAGACTGACGGGCAATCGGCGTCCCGAGAAGCCGATGCCGACGCACGCAGAAAAGCGGCTGTTGCCGTACTCGCAGGAGCAGCTCTTCGAACTCGTCGCCGACATCGACAGGTATCCGGAGTTCTTGCCCTGGTGCGTCGCCACCCGAATCCGCAGCCGCACCGGCAAGGTTGTGATCGCCGACCTTGTCATCGGCTTCAAGATGTTCCGCGAACGCTTCACCTCTGAAGTGACGCTCGCCCGCCCCGACCGCATCGATGTGCGTTACACCCACGGGCCGCTCCGTTACCTCAACAACCACTGGATCTTCCGGCCGGTCGATGACGGCCAATGCGTAATCGACTTCTACGTCGACTTCGAGTTCCGCTCCTACCTCTTGCAGAAAATGATCGGCGTCGTCTTCCACGAGGCGGTGCGGCGGATGGTCGATTCGTTTGAGCGCCGAGCGGGCGCTCTGTACGGCACCGACCTCACCCCCCGAGGCCAGCCAGGATGAGGCGAAGTCCATCGGCAACCGCGGCCAGCCGGACCTCGGCCCGCCCGATATCGCCATAGTCCGCTCGCAGGTGTGTCGTTTCGCGCCCGCGACTAGCACAGGCAAGGTGGACGCGCCCCACCGGCTTGGCCTCCGAGCCACCCTCCGGCCCGGCAATGCCAGTGCAGGACACCGCGACATCGGCTCCCGCGTAGCGGATCGCGCCCTCGGCCATCGCGCGCGCCACCCCTTCGCTGACGGCGCCGACTTTTTGGAAGAGATCGGCCGGCACCCCCAGGAGCTCGATCTTGGCCGCATTGGCGTACGTCACGTACCCCCGGACGACCACGTTGGATGCTCCTGGAAGCTCTGTCAGGCAGCCGATGATGAGACCGCCGGTGCACGACTCGGCGGTCGCCAAGCGCAAACCCGACGCGCGACAGCGCTCGAGTACCTCGCTCGCTAGCTCGAGAAGCTCGTCCGAGAACAACCCCGCCATCAGACGAACTCCATGACCACGAGAAGCGCTACCGCCGCGTAAACACCAGCGACAACGTCATCGAGCATGATGCCAAGGCCGTTGCGCAGCCGTCGGTCGATGAGGCCGGCCGGCCATGGCTTGACGATATCGAAGAGGCGAAAGAGCACAAAGCCGAGTGCGTAGGGAAGGGCGCCGGGCGGCACCACCGCGAGCGCGAGCCACTGTCCTGCCACCTCGTCGATGACCACAGCCGGCGGGTCCTCCTGCTGGTTTCGCCGGGCAAACATGTCGGCCGCCCAAGTGCCGGCAGCAAGGGCGATGGCTCCTGCGACAAACAGCGCCCATTGCCCCCACACGCTCGCGATCACCCAGGCGAAGGGCAGGGCCGCAAGCGAGCCCCAGGTACCTGGGGCGATCGGCAGCAGGCCCGACCCGAACCAGGTCGCGATGAAGGCCGCGGGGTGCCAAAGAGGGAGCGGCGCTGGCGGGGGGCCCGACCCGCTCACGCCGGGCCGCGACTGGTGGGCTGCGGCAGTCGCAACGTGGCGACGGCCTGCGCGGCGATTCCCTCGCCACGACCGGTGAACCCGAGCCGCTCGGTCGTGGTTGCCTTGACGCTCACGCGGTTCGTTTCGATCACTAGGATTGCCGCAATGCGTTGCACCATTGCGGCGCGATGGGATGCGAGGCGAGGCGCCTCGCAAATCAAGGTGAGATCGACGTGGACGATGTGGCCGCCGCCAGCACGGACAAGCGCCACGGCCTCGGACAGGAAACGATCCGACGCGACGCCTGACCACTGCAGATCGTCGGGCGGAAAGTGCTCCCCGATATCGCCGGCGCCGAGCGCACCCAAGATGGCGTCGGTCAGCGCATGGAGCCCCACATCGGCATCGGAGTGGCCGATCAGGCGCCGATCATGGGGAATGTCGACACCGCATAGCCGCAGCCCCGCCCCGGGTCCGAACCGGTGCACATCGAAACCGCTGCCGACCCGGATCTCCGGCGGTCTCTCGAGAATGCGTGCGGCCCGTGCAAGATCCTCCGTGGTGGTGACTTTGAGGTTGTCTTCCTCGCCGCTCACCACCGCGATCACCAGCCCGGCGGCTTCCGCGAGCGACGCGTCGTCGGTAAAGCCGGTATCGGCAGCGGCGAGGTGAGCATCCAAGATTGCCGAGAAACGAAAGCCCTGCGGCGTTTGCGCACGCCAAAGATCGGTACGGGGCACGGTCGTCGCGACCCGACCATCCGAGACTCGTTTGAGGGTATCCGCAAGCGGCAGGGCCGGGATCGCTCCGGGCGCCGACGCTAGCGCCTCTATCACGCGATCGATCAGCGCCGGCGTCACGCACGGGCGTGCCGCATCATGGATGAGCACCCGTTCGGGCGGTGCCTCGATGAGCCGCTCGAGGGCGCGCCGCGCCGATTCCTGGCGGTCTTCGCCGCCGATAATTGGCTCGCCGAGGTCGAGGCCGACCGACGCCTGCTCGTAGAGCTTCAGATCGTCCAGGTGAATGACGACACGTTGGTCGGTTACCGCCGGATGGACGGCGAAGGCCTCAAGGCTGTGGCGGAGCATCGGCTTGCCCGCGAGCGAGGAATACTGTTTGGGTCGCGATGCGCCGAAGCGGCGGGCGCGGCCGGCAGCGAGTATGAGGGCGGTGGTACTCATGCAGGGCGAGCGCTTGTCGAGATCGTGCACTCTAATCACCGTCCATAGCCCTGCCAAGCGGCGAACGCACGGTTGCCGCCCCGAGGACAATGACGTAAGAGTGCCCAAAATTTGGGCAAACCGTCATGGCCATTGAAATCGGACCCATTCGCCTGTCGGATCCGGTGATTCTCGCGCCGCTCAGCGGCATCACCGATCTGCCGTTTCGCCGACTCGCCAAGCGCCTCGGCGCGGTTCTCGTCGTCTCCGAGATGATCGCGAGCGAGGCGATGATCCGCGAGACCCGCCAGGCCTTGCGCCAAGCGGCGAACGAGCCCGAGGAGTTCCCAATGGCGGTCCAGCTCGCCGGCCGGGATCCCCAAGTCATGGCCATGGCCGCCCGGCTCAATGAGGATCGCGGCGCGGCGATCATCGACATCAACATGGGCTGTCCGGCCAAAAAGGTGGTCAACGGCTATTCGGGCTCGGCCCTAATGCGCGATGAACGCCTAGCCGCTCGCATTCTCGAGGCTACGGTGAAGGCGGTTTCCCTGCCTGTGACCCTCAAAATGCGCACCGGTTGGGATGATGCGACGCGAAACGCGCCCGATCTCGCCAGGATCGCCGAGGAATCGGGCATCCGCATGATCTCCGTCCATGGCCGCACGCGCTGCCAGATGTACCGCGGTCGCTCAGACTGGGCATACATCCGCGAGGTCAAGGAGGCCGTTCGCATCCCACTTCTGGTCAACGGCGACGTGAGTAGCGTCGATGAGGCGGTCGAAGCACTCTCGTTGTCGGGAGCCGACGGCGTCATGATTGGCCGCGGCGCGTGCGGTCGCCCGTGGTTTCTCGGCCAAGTGGCTCACTTCCTCCGCACTGGCACGCGCTTACCCGATCCGCCCCTCACGGACCAGGCGGCTATCGTCGAGGAGCACTACGAGGGGATAGTCGAGCTCTACGGCACCGAGCTCGGTGTGCGCAACGCGCGCAAGCACCTGTCCTGGTACTCCAAGAGTCTCCCCAATGCCGCCGCGTTCCGCGATGCGGTCAATCGCATCACGGATCCCAGGGAAGTGCGGGCGTTTGTCCGCCAGTTCTTCGCGACCGCGATGGATCGGTGCTCGGCATGATCAACGCTGTTCCGGACGCGAATCCGAACGCGACGCCCCTCGACCCGGCCGAGGTGCTGGGCTCTCTACCGGAGCCCGTTTTCATCGTCGATGCCGCCGACCGGGTTCGCTTCGCCAACCCGGCGGCCGAGCAGTTCCTGGGTGCGGCCAGCGGTCGGTTGGATGAGCAAACGATATCGCGGATTCGTGGCACCGATTGTCCTCTCGTCGCGCTGATCGGCCGCGCTCGCAATCTTGGCCGTGGCGTCCACCAACACGCCGTGCAGCGCTTCGCCGGTCTTGTAGGCCCGCCGCCAATCGGTGCGACGGCCACGCCATTCCCCGGCCGGGAGGGCTGGATACTGATATCGGTCCGCGAGCACTCGATGGTGCGGGAGATGGATCGCCGGCTCGCCAGCCGCGACGCTGGCCAGGGCGCGGCCACGATGGCGGCCGTGCTCGCCCATGAGGTCAGGAACCCGCTCTCGGGCATACGCGGCGCGGCCCAGCTCATCGAGCAGCGCGCTGACCGCGAGGAATCGGATCTTGCCCGCCTCATCCGTGACGAGTGCGATCGCGTGTGCGCGCTCATCGATCGTATGGAGCTGTTCGCACCGCATCCCCCGCTGCCACGGGCGGCGGTCAACGTGCACGAGGCCCTCGATCACGTTCGCACGCTCGCGGAGGCGAGCTTTGCCAAGAACACCAGTATCGAGATCGACTATGACCCTTCGTTGCCACTCGTCCTAGGTAGCCGAGACGAGCTCGTGCAGGTCTTCCTCAACCTCATAAAGAACGCCTGCGAAGCGGTGTCTGCCGATGGCGGACGGATACGGATCTCCACCGCCTTCCGCAACGGCATTCGCCTCGCGATGCCAGGCGCCAACGGGCTGCGGTCCGTCCCGATCGAGATTGCTATCGACGACAATGGTCCCGGCATTACCGAATCGGTGCGCCACAGCCTGTTCGATGCGTTCGTGACCACCAAAACGCGGGGAAGCGGGCTTGGGTTGGCACTAGTTGCCAAGTTGGTCGAGGACCACGACGGCCTCATCGAGTTCGAGAGTGACTCGGACGGAACCGTGTTCCGCTTGCGCTTGCCCGTAGCCGATGACCTCCGAGGTGCGGTTCGGCCGTGACCGATCGTACCGTGCTGGTCGCCGACGATGACCGCGCCATCCGCACCGTCATAAGCCATGCACTGGTGCGTGCCGGGTTCCGCGTGCGAGCAACGGGCGAGGCGGCAACCCTCTGGGGCTGGATCTCCGCGGGCGAGGGCGATCTCGTCGTCACCGATGTCGTCATGCCCGATGGAAGCGGGCTCGATTTGATGCCGCGCATCGAAAGCCTGCGGCCTGAGCTTCCAATTGTTGTCATGAGCGCCCGCAACACTCTTCTTACCGCAGTCCAGGCGGCAGAGAGAGGGGCATATGAGTACCTTCTAAAACCATTTGATATCAACCAGTTATCATCCATCGTTAAGACGGCACTTTCGTTGGATCGATCAAATGAGGACAGCTCGGATGGACCGGCGCGCGATCTAACCGAGCCGAGCCCGCTAATCGGCCGCTCAACGGCGATTCAGGCTCTGTTTCGTCAGATCGCGCGACTGACGCGTACCGACCTCACGGTTTTGATTACGGGCGAATCGGGAACGGGCAAGGAGCTCGTCGCCCATGCCTTGCACGATTTCGGCAAGCGACGGCGCGGACCTTTCGTCGCGCTCAACATGGCGGCGATCCCGCGCGAGCTGATCGAGAGCGAGCTGTTCGGGCACGAGCGGGGTGCCTTCACCGGTGCCACGCGCCGCTGGGCCGGACGCTTCCATGAAGCGGCGCGCGGCACGATGTTCCTGGATGAGATCGGGGATATGCCGCTGGAAGCGCAGACTCGGCTCCTCCGGGTGCTGCAACACGGCGATTATCGTGCGGTCGGCGGGGATGAGGTGCACCGCACAGATGCGCGCATCATTGCCGCCACTAATCGCAACCTGCGCGGACTGGTGGACCGCGGGGCGTTCCGCGAGGACCTGTACTACCGCCTGAACGTCGTGCCGCTTCACGTTCCGCCGCTCCGCGACCGTATCTCCGACATTGGCGAACTCGTGGAGCATTTTGCCGCCTGCGCGGCCGAGGAGGGGCTTCCGCTAAAGCAGTTCGACAGCGCTGCGTTAGCCGCCCTCCAGGGGCACTCGTGGCCCGGCAACGTGCGCGAGCTGGAGAATCTCGTGCGTCGCACGGCGGCGCTTTACGCGGAGCAGACGATCGGTGCCGGGGTCATTGGCTGGGAGCTGGATCAGGGCGACGGGAAGGTTTCGGTTTCGGCCGGGGAGGAGAGCGGCGATAGCCTGGCCGATACCGTCGAGAAACAGCTCAGCCGCTATTTTTCCCTGCACGGCGCAGGACTGCCGCCCGATGGCCTCTATTCCCGCGTTCTCCATGAGATCGAGCGCCCGCTCATCATCCTGAGTCTGGCGGCCACGGGCGGCAACCAGGTCAAGGCGGCCCGCCTGCTGGGGCTCAATCGCAACACGCTGCGCAAGAAGCTTCGAGACCTGCGCATTCCCGCGGGACGCGATCCACGATAATGGGAAGCCCATGCGGACTGATGCGCCGGCGCAACAATGTGGTAACATCGCCGCACCCCGATCTATCGGGGGCGCGGCGCCGCGATACGCACTCATGGTAGGTGAAACCCAAAGCAGCGAGGCCGTGCCAGCGGTCGGCTTGCGGGAATGGGCGCGCCGCTGGGGCCTGGCCCGCAAGCTAGCGGTCGCTTTGGCGCTCGCGGCCGTCGCCGCTGGCATCGCGACGTACGCGACGCTGTCGGGCAATCCGCCCTACGGTCCCGAGCCGCGCACGGTTCGGGTCATCCTGCTGATTGACCTCGTCCTGCTGCTGTCATTTGGTGCGGTCGTCGCACGACGGCTCGTGCGCTTGTGGGCTGAGCGCCGGCGCGGCTCGGCGGGCTCGCGGCTTCACACGCAGCTTGTCGCCTTGTTCAGCTTCGTGGCGGTGGCCCCGGCCATCATTGTCGCCGTGTTCTCGGCGCTGTTCCTCAATCTGGGCCTACAGAGCTGGTTTAGCGAGGGCATCCGCACCGCGCTCCAGGAATCGCTCGCGGTCGCCGAGGCCTATACCAACGAGCATCACAAGGTGATCCGCGGCGATATCCTCGCCATGGCCACCGATCTCAATCGCCAGGCGCCCCGTCTTGCGCTCAATCCGCAGCTCTTTAATCAGGTGATCACGGCCCAGGCCCGGGTACGATCGCTCTCGGAGGCCATCGTGTTTCGCCGCAGTGGCGTGATCGTCGCGCGCACACCGCTTAGCTTCGGTTTGCAGTCTGATGCGATCCGCACTGCCGCTCTTAACAGGGCCGCGGGCGGCGATATCATCTTCCTGACGGGCAACAACGAGGATCGCGTGCGCGCCCTCCTCCGCTTGGACGGCTTCATCGACAGCTATCTGTACATCAGCCGTTTCGTCGATCCACGGGTGCTTCTGCACGCGGAACGCACACGGCGGGCGGTCGCCACCTACGAGCGCTTCGAGGGCGAGCGGTTCGCCATCGAGGTCACCTTCGCCATCATCTTTATCGTTGTGGCTTTGCTGTTGCTGCTGGTGGCCGTCTGGTTTGGCCTCACGTTTGCGACGCGCATGTCTCGGCCGATCGGCGGGCTCATCGGCGCGACCGAAAGGGTGAGGGAGGGCGATCTCTCGGTGCGCGTGGCCGAAGGACGCGATGACAACGAAATCAGCACGTTGAGCCGCGCTTTCAACCGGATGACCAGCCAGCTCCAGAGCCAGCGGGCCGATCTTGTTATCGCCAACGAGGAGCTGGACAGCCGGCAGCGATTTACCGTCGCGGTCCTCGAGGGAGTCTCGGCCGGAGTCATCGGCGTCGATCCGGACGGGCACATCAATCTGCCGAACCGCTCTGCCGCGGCCTTGCTCGGCGCCGAGACCGACGCGCTGGTCGGCCGCGCCTTCAGCGAAGTGGTTCCCGAGATGGCACCATTGCTAGAGGAGGCGCGCGCCCGACCGCACCGCCTGGTTCAGGATCAGATCACGCTAGAACGCCAAGGCGCGCCGCGCCGCCTGTTGGTGCAGGTAACGGCTGAGAGTGCCGGGGCCGAGATAATGGGCTTCGTGGTTACCTTCGATGACGTTACCGAGCTCGTGACGGCGCAGCGGACCGCCGCCTGGGCCGACGTGGCACGCCGCATTGCCCACGAAATCAAGAATCCGCTGACCCCCATTCGCTTGTCCGCGGAACGCCTAAAGCGCCGCTACGCCGGCGAGATCGAGACCGACCCCGACGTGTTCGCCCGCTGTACCGATACCATCATCCGCCAGGTTGTCGCGATCGGCCGCATGGTCGATGAGTTCTCTGCGTTCGCGCGCATGCCTTCGCCGGTGCTTCGACCGGAGGACGTGGTCGAGCTGACGCGACGGGCGGTCTTTCTACAGCGCGAGGCGCATCCGGAGATCGAGTTTGTGTGCTCGTTCCCCGATCGCGCGGTCATGTTGCGATGCGATGAACGCCAGATCGGACAGGTTCTCACCAACCTTCTCCTCAACGCCGCCCAGTCCATCGGTGACCGCGCACCGCCAGCTGTCGGCGAGCTCGCGCCCGGTCGTATCGAGGCGCGCGTCGTCGACGGCGACCGCGAGGTCACACTCGATGTGATCGACAACGGCCGCGGCTTTCCGGCGACCGAGCGGGACCGGCTCTCCGAGCCATACGTGACAACCCGTCCCAAGGGAACCGGGCTGGGGCTTGCCATCGTCAAGAAAATC
Organism: Alphaproteobacteria bacterium; assembly: GCA_965248765.1. GTDB lineage: Bacteria > Pseudomonadota > Alphaproteobacteria > VGEJ01 > VGEJ01 > CBDFKF01. Next base: position 197,582 of record CBDFKF010000004.1, on the reverse strand, counting down.
GCCGAGGACCACGGTGCGCGACTTGCCCTCACCGATCGTCCGGAAGGCGGCGCTTGCGTGCGTATCACCTTCATCGGCGCCGCGGTCGAAGTCACCGACGAGGGTGATCGAGGCGATGGCGAAGCCGGTGACAACGAGTCGAGGATGGCGGCCTATGGCGCATGAGATCCTGATCGTCGACGACGAAGCCGACATTCGCGACCAAGTCTCAGGGGTGCTTTCCGACGAGGGCTACCAGACTCGCGTGGCAGCGGCCAGCCAAGCGGCACTCGCCGCCATCGCCTTCCGCCGCCCCGATCTAGTCATCCTCGACATCTGGCTACATGACAGCGAACTCGACGGGCTCGACCTGATTGACGTGATTGGCCGCGACTATCCGCACCTGCCGGTGGTGATGATCAGCGGCCATGGCAACATCGAGACAGCCGTGAGCGCGGTGAAGCGCGGGGCCTATGACTTCATTGAAAAACCGTTCGAGGCCGACCGTCTCATCGTCGTCGTCCAGCGGGCTATCGAGGCGGCGCGCTTGCGCCGTGACTACCTTGACCTCATGCAGCGTACCGGTGCCGAGGTTGAGATCATCGGCAGCTCGCAGGCGATAACAGCGCTGCGCGTCGCCATCGACAAGGTCGCGCCCACCGGTAGCCGAGTTCTGATCACCGGCCCACCCGGTAGCGGCAAGGAGGTGGTGGCCCGCTTGATCCATGCCCGGTCGCGGCGTGCCCACGGGCCGTTCGTCGTCCTCAATGCGGCCTCGATGGCCCCGGAACGCATGGAGGTGGAGCTGTTCGGAATCGACGAAGGCGTCGCCGGATCCGCGGAGGGGCGCAAGGTCGGAACTTTCGAGCGCGCGCACGGTGGCACGTTGTTTCTCGACGAGGTGGCAGATATGCCGCTTGAGACCCAGGCCAAGATCCTGCGCGTGTTGCTCGACCAAGTCTTCACGCGTGTCGGTGGCAACTCGCAGGTCCAAGTCGACGTCCGCGTCGTCACCGCATCGAGCGGCGATCTGAAGACCGAGATCTCGGCCGGGCGGCTGCGGGAGGATCTGTACCACCGGCTCAATGTCGTCCCGATTCGGGTGCCGGCGCTCAAGGAACGACGTGAAGACATTCCTGATCTGGTCGGTCATTTCATGCGCCGGATCGCGCACAACACTGGGCTCGCCACCCGTCAGATCACGGAGGACGCCATGGCGTCCTTGCAGGCGAGCGAATGGCCCGGCAACGTACGGGAGTTGCGCAACGCTATCGAGAGGCTATTGATCATGGCACCGGGCGACGAGACGTCGGTGATCGGCTCGGACATGCTACCGCCCGACCTGGGCGCGCCCACGTTCGCGACGTTCCGCCCGAACGGCGGCGAGGAGATCATGGCGATGCCGCTGCGCCAGGCCCGCGAGCAGTTCGAGCGCGAGTATCTCCTGGCGCAGATCGCCCGCTTTGGCGGCAATATCTCGCGCACCGCCACGTTCGTGGGGATGGAGCGCTCCGCGCTACATCGCAAGCTCAAATCGTTGGGGGTGACCGGCGCGGACAAGCCCTCGATCGTCGGCGCCTAGAGCGTCAACCGGTATCCATATTTTCGGCCAATGAAGGTCATTGTCTGCGGCGCCGGCCAGGTCGGCTTCAGCATCGCCCGGCACCTCGCCAGCGAGAACAACGATGTCACCGTGATCGATCAGGCACCGGACCTCGTGCGCCGCGTCAACGAGCTCTTGGACGTCCAGGGCATGGTTGGCTACGCATCGCACCCAGATGTCCTGGAGAAGGCTGGCGCTCGCGACGCCGATATGATCATCGCCGTGACCTATGCCGATGAGGTCAACATGGTCGCCTGTCAGGTGGCCCATTCGCTATTCGATGTGCCGACGAAGATCGCGCGGGTACGCGCCCAGTCCTACCTCGCACCAATATGGGCGGACCTGTTCGGGCGCGACAACATGCCGATCGAGGTCACGATCTCGCCAGAGATCGAAGTTGCGCGCGCCGTTAGCCGCCGGCTCGAGGTGCCCGGTGCGAGCGATATGGTGCCCTTTGCCGATGACAAAGTGCGTGTGATCGGGGTTCTCATCGATGAGAACTGTCCGATCATCGATACGCCGCTGCGTCAGCTCACCGAGCTGTTCTCCGGCCTCAGCATGCGGGTGCTTGGGATGCTGCGCGGGGAGTGGACCATCACGCCGACCGGGAACGATGCCATGGAGGTCGGCGACGAGGTGTACTTCGCCGCCGATGTCGCACACGTGCGGCGGGCCATGGCGGCTTTTGGCCATGAGGAGCGCGAGGCGCGGCGCGTGGTCATCGTCGGCGGTGGCAACATCGGCTTGTTTCTCGCCAAGCAGCTCGAGGAAGAACACCCCGGCGTCAACGTCAAGATAATCGAAGCCTCGATCGCGCGGGCCGAGCAGGCCGCCGATCAGCTCGGTCACGCCGTCGTCCTCCATGGTGATGCGCTCGACAGCGAGATTCTGCAGGAGGCCAATATTCAGGCCACCGAAACGCTGGTGGCGGTGACCAACGACGATCAGGTCAACGTCCTCGCCGGCCTGTTGGCCAAGCGCCATGGGTGTCAGCGGTCGATCGTGCTCATCAACAATATGAGCTACGCGCCGCTCGTGATTTCGCTTGGCATCGACGTCGTCGTGAGCCCGCGTGCGATCACCGTCTCGACCATTCTTCAGCACGTGCGCCGCGGCCGCATACGTCAGGTGTACAGCCTGCAGGAGGGCCGCGCCGAGGTGATCGAGGGCGAGGCCCTCGAGACCTCGCCTCTCGTCGGTACCCCGCTCCGCGAGATTCGTCTCCCCTCGGGCATTATCGTCGGTGCCGTTCTGCGCGATGGTGCCGTCATCATTCCGCGCGGCGAAACCGTCATCGATGCTGGCGATCGCGTCGTCATCTTCGCCGCGGCCGATATGGTCAAGAAGGTCGAACAGATGTTCTCGGTTCGACCAGAGTTCTTCTAGCCCGGCCGGCCACAGCCCGGCCCCGGCCCCTGAGATGGCCTACGCGGCCGTTTTTTCCGTTCTAGGATGGACGCTCGTGAGCTTCGCCGTGGCGATGGTGTTGCCGGCGTTCGTCGGCTTCGGGTACGGCGAGACACAGCTGGGCTTGACTTTTCTCGCCGCCGCCGGCCTCACCGTCTTCGCCGGCGGCGCCCTCGTCATCTCGACCCGCGGCCCGCGAGCGTTGGTTTCACGCCGCGAGGGCTTCCTGCTGGCGGTACTGGTTTGGGCCATACTTCCACTGTTTGGGGCGCTGCCGCTCTACTATGGCGGAGTGGTCCCGACCGCCGCCGACGCCTATTTCGAGGCCCTCTCCGGCCTCACCACGACGGGCGCGACGGTGCTAACCGATGTCGAGTCGGCGGCTCGCAGCATCCTGTTCTGGCGCGCGCTGCTGCAGTGGTACGGCGGCCTTGGCACGATCATGCTGGCGATCGCGCTCCTGTCGCTCCTGGGCATAGGCGGCATGCAGCTCTACCGCAGCGCCATGCCGCGCGGCGAGCAGGACTCGCTGCCGAGCCGGCTGAAGCAGGCGGCAGCCGCGATCTGGTGGATTTACGCCAGTCTCACGCTCGCCTGCGCCGCTCTCCTGTGGTTGTCCGGCCTGCCTGCTTTTGATGCGGTCTGTATTGCATTCAGCACGCTATCAACGGGCGGATTTTCGACGCGCAACGCCTCCATCGCGGCATTCGACAATCCCGTCGCGGAGTTGATTCTCGTTGTATTCATGCTGGCGGCGGCCGTGAACTTCACGCTGCATTGGGCGCTGGCCCATGGGTATGGGCGCGCCTACCACGAGGATCCTGAAATTAGGCTCCTGCTCGGCATTGCGGTGACGGCTGCGCTCGCCGTAGCTCTGGTGTTCCTTGTCCAGGCCGGGGACGACCCGCTAGCGGCCATCGGGACGGCGCTGTTCAGCACGGTCTCGTTCCTCACCACCACTGGGTTCCACGGCAGCGGTGGTGCGCCGTCGCTCTGGCCGGCGTTCGTGCCGCTGCTCGCCTTCGCCCTGATGATCATCGGTGGTTCGACGGGCTCGACCGCCGGTGGGTTGAAATTGATGCGGTTGTTGATCCTGTTCAAAGAGGCCGGTCGCGAGCTCGCCCGGCTGTCGCACCCCCACGGGGTAATACGTATCCGCTACGGCCAGAGCGCTGTGTCCGATGAGGCCATGCGGGCGCTGTGGAGTTTTTTCATTCTCTATGTATTCTGTCTCGTCGCCGCGACGCTGGTGCTTGCGGCGCTGGGGCTGGACCTGCGCACAGCGCTGGCGGCCGCTGCCGCGGCGTTCAGCAATACCGGGCCAGCGCTTGAGCTGGTGACGGCGGCAGGGGAGGGGTACGGCGCCTTTCCGGCGGGCGCGAAATGGGTGTTGTGTTTCGCGATGTTGGCCGGCCGCCTCGAGCTGTTCGCCGTGCTAGTTCTGTTACGCCCGGCGCTATGGAGGCGCTAAGGGCGGAGGAGGGTATGCCGATGTCACGAATCGCCTATGTCAACGGCCGGTACGTGTCCCATGGCGATGCGCGGGTGCATATCGAGGATCGGGGCTATCAGTTCGCCGACGGCGTTTACGAGGTGATCGCCATCCGCGGTGGTCGGCTAATCGACGCCGAACCCCATTATGACCGGCTCGAGCGGTCGTTGCGGGAGCTCCGGATCGACCAGCCGATGTCCCGCGCTGCCTTGGACGTGGTGCTGCGCGAGACAGTCCGCCACAACCGGGTGGGCGACGGCATGGTCTACCTGCAAATCACCCGGGGTGTTGCCCGACCGCGTGATTTCGCGTTTCCGGGCGCCGCGGTGCGGCCTGCCGTCGTGGTCACAGCGCGCTCAACCAAGCGCCATTCCGCCAAGATGATCGCCGAGGGCATCAAGGTGATCACCGTTCCGGACATCCGTTGGGGGCGCTGTGACGTCAAGTCGGTGTCCTTGTTGCCGGCATGCCTCGCCAAGCAGCAGGCCATTGACGTCGGGGCGCATGATGCTTGGCAGGTCGATCGCGACGGTTTCGTCACCGAGGGGACGTCGAACAACGCGTGGATCATCGACGATCGGGACAATCTCGTTACTCGACGTAGCGAGAATGCCATCTTGAGCGGCATTACTCGGCTGGTTCTGCTGGAATTCGCCCGCGAGGCTGGTATCGAGGTGATTGAACGGGCCTTCACCGTCGAAGAGGCCCATGCAGCGGCGGAGGCCTTCATGACGAGCACGACCGCGTTCGTCATGCCCATCGTCGCGATCGACGGCGAACCGGTCGGCAATGGCAAACCGGGGCCAGTGACGCGCCGCCTGCGCGCAATTTACGACCGCCATCTCGCCGGGACAGGGGTGTTGGCGGAGCTTCCGGCAGCCGTCGAGTGCGTTTCGGCAGCTTGAGAGCCCGCCGTTATCTCGGTGCCCGGCTGTCGCGGCCCAACGAAGGCTTGCCGCGGCGGGCCTGTGCTACCATGTTCTTGGCCGAGGGGGGCCCGTTGCAGCGCGGGAGGCGGTGCAACGTCGCCATGAGCCGGACCTAAAACGAAAGGGCGCAACGAATGTCCGCTGCCAAGTCACAAAACGTGCAGGATGTGTTCCTGAACCACATCCGCAAGAACAAACTCCCGGTCACGGTGTTTCTGATGAACGGCGTCAAGCTGCAGGGTGTTATCACCTGGTTTGACAATTTCTGCGTGTTGTTAAGGCGCGATGGGCACGCTCAACTGGTCTACAAGAACGCCATTTCTACGGTGATGCCTTCCACGCCTGTACAGCTCTACGAGCCCGAGGAGGAAGAGGAAAAAGAGGCGGTTGCCGAAGCGGGCTGACCTCAAGAACGGCTCCCGGCCCGACCGCGCAGCCACGGCAGGCCGAGCCCTCGTTCTGCACCCCTACTTGCGCGCCGGCGCCCGTGCACAGCGCCATCCGGCGGCGCGGTTGGCCGAGGCCGAGAGCCTTGCAGCGGCGATCGGGCTTGAGCTGGTGGCCGCCGAGGCGATCGGCGTCCGCCGTTTTCTCTCTTCGAGCCTCCTAGGCCGCGGTCGGGTCGCGGAGATCGGCGAGACGGTACGGGGCCAGGCGATCGATCTCGTAGTCATCGACGCCACCTTGTCACCGGTGCAGCAGCGCACCCTTGAGCAACATTGGGGATGCAAGGTCATCGACCGCACGGGGCTCATCCTCGAGATCTTCGGGGCCAGGGCGCGCACCCGGGAAGGCACACTCCAGGTCGAGCTCGCGGCCCTCAACTACCAACGCTCCCGCCTGGTACGATCGTGGACCCACCTCGAGCGCCAGCGCGGCGGCTTCGGTTTCTTGGGCGGACCGGGCGAATCGCAGTTGGAGAGCGATCGTCGCCAGATCGGCGCTCGCATCCACAAGCTGGAGAACGAGCTCGCGGCCGTCCGGCGGACTCGGGCTCTGCATCGCGAGAGTCGATCCCGCGTACCCTATCCGGTGGTGGCGTTGGTCGGTTACACCAACGCTGGCAAATCGACGCTATTCAACAGGCTGACCGACTCCGACGTGTTCGCGAAAGACCTCTTGTTCGCGACTCTCGATCCAACCATGCGGGAAGTACGGCTGCCGAGCGGCCGCGACATCGTCCTCTCCGACACCGTCGGTTTCATCTCCGAGCTGCCAACGATGCTCATCGCCGCGTTCCGGGCGACGTTGGAAGAGGTGATGGAGGCCGATCTGATCGTCCACGTGCGGGACGTCGCCCATGCTGAGAGCGAGCGGCAAGCGGCTGACGTCATGGCGATCCTCGCCGAGATTGCGCCTGGGCAGCCGATCGCCGAGAACCCGCTCGAAGCGTTGAACAAGCTCGACCTCGTCGATGGCGATGCCCGCGACCGCCTCCACAACCTCACCGCCCGGCAGGCCCATGCGGTACCGATCTCGGCGCTCAGTGGCGAGGGATGTGAGCAGCTTCTCGCCGAGATCGACGAGCGGCTGTCGGCGGGGAACGAGGTGCTGGACGTGCGCATCGCGCTTGCCGATGGTGCTGCCATCGCCTGGCTATACGCCAACGGCGAAGTGACAAAACGCCGCGATGCCGACGGCTTCGCCAACGTCCGGGTGGGCCTGACTCCCGCCAACGCCGGCCGCCTCCGCCACCGCATCAACGCCCCCGCCTCGCCCGACTGATTGACTGTCTAGCGGACTACGCACATGCCCCCTCGCGGGGGCGCGGATCGAGCGCGGCCGTCACTCGGTCGATAAGGGCGGTTGACAGAGCGGATAGGGTCTAATATACGCCTGGCACTCACCTAACTAGAGTGCTAACACACGGCCCTGAAGGCCAAGAGAGGCGGCGCATCGGCACGAGAAAACCGGCGGCCCGCCCGAATGGAGGACACATATGAACGTCAAGCCCTTGCATGACAGGGTCATGGTCAGGCGTCTCGACGAGGAGGAGAAAACCGCCGGCGGCATCATCATTCCGGATACCGCCAAGGAAAAGCCCATGGAGGGCGAGGTCATTGGCGTCGGCAGTGGTAGCCGCGGCGATAACGGCAAGGTGCAGGCCCTTGACGTCAAGAAGGGCGATCGCATCCTGTTCGGCAAATGGTCGGGCACCGAGGTCACGATCGACGGCGAAGAGCTGTTGATCATGAAGGAATCCGATGTCATGGGTGTCATCACGAAGAAATAGGGAACGACGAAAATGCCTGCAAAAGACGTCAAGTTCGATGCCGATGCCCGCGCGCGCTTGCTGCGGGGCGTCGACACACTCGCCGACGCGGTCAAGGTCACGCTAGGGCCCAAAGGCCGCAACGTGCTCCTGGACAAATCGTTCGGCGCACCGCGGATCTCCAAGGATGGCGTAACGGTCGCCAAAGAGATCGAACTCGCCGACAAGTTCGAGAACATGGGCGCACAAATGGTGCGCGAAGTTGCGACCCGTACCAGCGACGAGGCTGGCGACGGGACGACGACGGCAACCGTGCTCGCCCAGGCGATCCTGCGCGAGGGATTGAAGGCCGTTGCTGCCGGCATGAATCCGATGGACCTCAAGCGCGGGGTCGACGGAGCTGTGACGGCGGTTGTTGCGAATATCAGGAGCACCTCCCGTCCTGTCGCCTCCGAGGAAGAGGTGGCGCAGGTGGGCACGATCTCGGCCAACGGCGAGTCGGAGATCGGCGACATCATTGCCGATGCCATGCAGAAGGTCGGCAAGGAGGGCGTCATCACGGTCGAGGAGGCCAAGGGACTCGCGACCGAGCTCGATGTTGTCGAGGGGATGCAGTTCGATCGCGGCTATCTCTCGCCGTACTTCGTCACCAATGCGGAGAAGATGACGACGGACCTCGAGAGCCCCTACATCCTGCTGCACGAGAAGAAGCTTTCGAGCCTGCAGCCGATGCTGCCGGTGCTAGAGGCTGTGGTGCAATCAGGGCGGCCGCTGCTGGTTATCGCCGAAGATGTCGAAGGCGAAGCCTTGGCAACGTTGGTTGTTAATAAGCTGCGCGGCGGCCTGAAGGTCGCGGCGGTAAAGGCCCCGGGCTTCGGCGATCGCCGCAAGGCGATGCTCGAGGACATCGCCATTCTGACCGGCGGTCAGGTGATCAGTGAAGACCTCGGCATCAAGCTCGAAACCGTCGGCCTCGAGATGCTGGGCTCTGCCAAGATGGTGGCCATCACCAAAGAAGAGACCACCATCATCGATGGCAGCGGCAAGAAGAAGGATATCCAAGGTCGGTGCTCGCAGATTCGGGCACAGGTCGAGGAAACGACCTCCGATTACGATCGCGAGAAGCTGCAGGAGCGGCTGGCCAAGCTCGCCGGCGGCGTTGCTGTGATCAAGGTCGGCGGAGCAACCGAGACTGAGGTCAAGGAGCGCAAGGACCGCGTCGACGATGCCCTTAATTCGACCCGTGCCGCGGTGGAGGAGGGGGTGGTCCCCGGCGGTGGCTCCACGCTTCTCTATGCCGCACGCGCACTCGGCAAGGTCAAGACCGAAAATCCGGACCAGAAGGTCGGCGTCGACATCGTCTGTCGCGCCCTTGAATGGCCGGTGCGTCAGATCGCCGAGAACGCCGGCGTCGAGGGTTCGGTCGTGGTCGGCAAACTCGTCGAATCGAAGTCCGAAAAGCTCGGCTTCGATGCTCAGAAGGAAGAATACGTCGACATGCTCAAGGCCGGCATCATCGATCCGGCCAAGGTCGTGCGCACGGCGCTTCAGGATGCGGCATCGGTCGCCGGCCTCCTGATCACCACCGAGGCGATGGTGGCCGAACGACCCGAGAGAAAGGACGCGACACCGGCGATGCCGCCCGATCCGGGTGGTATGGGCGGCATGGGTGGCATGGGCGGCTTCTAGAACCACCAACCCCGTCGAACAAAGGGGCCGCGCGCCAAACGCGGCCCCTTTCTCTTGCTGGGCCCTGGCGTTGTTCGCCGTCATGGGCGCCGATACAATTCACCGCGGTTTCACAGGGAGGAGCAGGGATGTCCGAACCCACCAAAGTCGCCTTCATCGGTCTCGGCGTGATGGGCTTTCCGATGGCCGGCCACCTCGCCGCGGCGGGACATGCGGTAACGGTCTACAACCGGACCCAGGAGAAGGCGCAGAGCTGGGTCGGCAAGCACGGCGGCACCGCTGCTAAGACCCCGGCCCAGGCGGCCAAGGGGCAAGGCATCGTCTTCGCCTGTGTCGGCAACGATGACGACGTGCGCAGCATTGCCTATGGGGAGGATGGCGCCTTCGCCGGCATGAGCGAGAGCGCCATCTTCGTCGATCACACCACGGATTCGGCGAATCTCGCGCTCGAGCTCGATGCCGCGGCCAAGGAGCGCGGCCTCGGCTTCCTTGATGCGCCGGTCTCGGGCGGCCAGGCAGGCGCCGAAAACGGCGCCCTCACGATCATGGTGGGGGGCGATGAGGCAACCTTCGCCACCGCGAGTCCGGTCATGGATGCGTATGCGCGCGCGGTCGCTCGGCTTGGGGCCGCGGGCAACGGCCAGCTCACGAAGATGGTCAATCAGATCTGCATCGCCGGCCTGGTCCAGGGGCTTGCCGAGGGCATCCACTTCGGAATAAAGGCCGGACTCGACATCGGTACCGTGATTGAGACGATCTCAAAAGGGGCGGCCGGTTCCTGGCAGATGGAGAATCGCGCCGCCACGATGGCCGCCGATGAGTTCGAATTCGGATTTGCCGTCAACTGGATGCGCAAGGACCTTAAGATTACGCTGGAGGAGGCGGACAAGAACGGCGCCCGCCTGCCAGGGACGGCACTGATCGATCAGTTCTACGCCCAGGTCCAGAAGCGCGGCGGTGGCCGCTGGGACACGTCGAGCCTCATCCACCTACTCACGCACGACTGAGACAAACCGACCTACTGGGACGCCTTCTCCTCGTCCTTGGCGCGGCGCCACAGCGTCTCCATCTCCTCAAGACTGGCGCTTTCAGCATCGCGACCGTCCTCGGTCAGCCAGGTCTCGATTTGGCGAAAGCGTCGCTCGAACTTCGCATTGGCCTGCCGCAGCGCCGTTTCTGGGTCGATCGCGAGGTGGCGCGCCAGATTGACATGGGTGAACAGGATATCGCCCAATTCGTCGGCGACGCGCGCTGAATCGCCCTCGCCATCCAATTCCGCCTTCAACTCTGCCCTCTCCTCATCGAGCTTGTTGAGCACGGGACGGACGGTCGGCCAGTCGAAGCCGATCTGGGCGGCGCGGCGCTGCAGCTTGAGCGCGCGGGTGAGGGCAGGGAGGCCGAGCGGCACACCATCGAGCGCACTTACGCGGTCGCCGTGCGCAGCAGCGGTGGCTCGCCGTTCAGCCGCCTTGTGCTGCTCCCACGCCGCGGTTTGTGCCTCGGCAGTCGCGACAGCCGCATCGCCGAAGACGTGCGGGTGGCGTCGCTCCATCTTGTCGGCGATTCGCGCCACGACATCCGGAAAGGCCCACTTGCCGGCCTCCTCGGCCATCTGGGCATAGAAGACGACCTGGAAAAGAAGGTCGCCCAGCTCATCGCGTAAACCGTCGAGGTCTCCCGCCCCGATCGCGTCGGCGACCTCGTATGCCTCTTCAATGGTGTGCGGCGCGATCGTCTCGAAGCTCTGTTCGAGATCCCAAGGACAGCCGCCATCGGGGTCGCGCAGGCGTGCCATGATTGCAAGCAGACGCTCTATGGCACCGGCTGCTGGCGCGGACATGGCCGCGATTATCGACCGCCGCTCTCGGCGATGCAACGCACCGACAGAACAGCACGCCGGCACGCCCCCCCCCGCAGCGCTTGTAATACGCGCCTAGGGTTAACCCGGATCAATTCGAATAGCAACCCGGGAAATGCCAGCCCAGCACATACCCCGGCGTTCACCGCCGACGACTCCCACGGGTCGGGCCAGCCCGTCGATCGGTTTGGCGATTGCGAGCCACCGGCACCGGTCACGTGGCGACGATTGTCGGGCGACCTCGGAGCCGAGCACCGGTTCGCGGCACGGGCCATCCGGTTCACCCGGAGGCACCGAATACGTGCGGCGACGGTCCCCGGAACTACATGTGCCATACATCGCATAATGAACATTATGGAAAATACATATCGAGGAAGGCAGATCAGTGGCTTACCACTGGTTACTTGGTTACTCCATTCCCATTCTCAAGAATGGTCATGTGATGACGATCACGCCTCGATCACCAAGCCGTCGTACGCCGGCTCGACGCCGCCCGGCAACTTCGCGGCAAGCCTGCGATAGTCAAGCTCGGCGGTCATGTGGGTAATCACGGCGCGCCGCGGCCGTACGCGGGCGATCCATTCGAGGCTTAGGGCTACGTGCGCATGGGTGGGGTGCGGCTCATAGCGCAATGCATCGACAATCCAGATCTCCACCCCTTCCAGCACGGCAAAAGCACGCTCGTCGAGGCCCACTAGATCAGTCGAGTACGCGATGGGCCCGAAGCGAAGCCCCAGGCTGGTCAGGCCGCCATGGTCCTGGTCGAACGGCAACACCGGAATTTCACCGACCCGAAACGGCCCCTCGACGGGTTGTGGCGCAACGATCGGTGGATAGAGCCCATCGCCCAACGCATACGAGAAGCGCGCCGTGATCGAATCGAGCGCATTCTGGCGTCCGTGCACTGGCATCGCTCGACGGGACCGGCCGACGATCGGCCGCAGCTCATCGATTCCGTGGGTGTGATCGGCGTGGTCATGGGTGAAGATGACCGCATCAAAGCCGGCGACGCCGGCATCGAGGCATTGTTGTCGCAGGTCCGGCGAAGTATCGACGAGAAGCCGGCTCGACCCCTGCTCCACCAGTATCGAGGCCCGCCGCCGGCGATTACGCGGCTCGTTGCGGTCGCACTCGCCCCAGTCATCGCCGATCCTGGGTACGCCGCCCGAGGCGCCACAGCCGAGAATAGTGACCCTCAAGGAGCCGCCTCGCTGCTCTCGGGCGCTCGCGCCTTGTCGAAAAGCCCGAAGAAGTTCGCCGTGGTCCGGCGCGCGAGCTCGTCCACACCGACACCCCTGAGCTTGGCCAGCGCCGCGGCGGTATACGCGGTAAACGCCGGCTCGTTGGGCTTGCCGCGCATCGGCACCGGCGCAAGATAGGGCGAATCAGTCTCCACCAGCAGGCGATCGGCGGGAACGTCCGCCGCAATCTCGCGCAAGTCATCGGCGTTCTTGAAGGTGACGATACCGGAGAACGAAAGGTAAAATCCCACCTCCAGCGCCGCGTTGGCCAACGCTTTGCTGCCGGTGAAGCAGTGGATGACGCCGCGCAAAGGCCCCCGAGCCGCGGCGTCAGCCAGAATCTCGGCGGTTTCCTCGTCGGCATCGCGGCTGTGGACGATCAGGGGTAACCCGGTCGCCTGCGCCGCCCCGATGTGGGCGCGGAACCGCTCGATTTGGTCCTCCCGGGCGCTGTTTTCGTAGTAGAAATCGAGCCCGGTCTCGCCAATGCCGACGACCCGCGGATGCAGGGCGAGCTCGACAAGCCGCGCTGGCACGACATCGGTCTCGCGGCTCGCCTCGTGGGGGTGAACCCCGACCGAGCAATAAACATCCGCAAAGCGTTCGGCCAGGGCGAGCACGTCGGCGAACTCGTCGAGGCGTGTGCAGATCGTCACCACGGTGCCGATGCCGGCGGTCCGCGCCCGCTCCAATACCGCCTCGACGTCCTCGGCCAAGCCAGGAAAGGTCAGGTGACAGTGGCTGTCGACCAGCATAGGCGGCAATCAGGCGATCTTCTGATCCTCTTCGACGAAGCGTGGGAACACGCCCTGCGGCGCCGGCAGCAGGCTTCCTGGCGTCAGCGCGCCGTCGGGCCCCAAATCGGCGAAAGAACGCCTCCCCTCCTCGACCGCGAGTTGGTCGAGGATGCGCCCAGCGGCCCGCGGCACCACCGGCAGCGTGAGGATCGCGTAGTGCCGCAGCGCCTCGGCGAGGACGTAGAGCACGGTGCCCATCCGCGCGGAGTCGCTGCGCCGCAAAGCCCACGGCGCCTGATGATCAACGTAACGGTTGGCATTGCCGATGGCCGTCCACAGCAGCGCCAGCATCTCGTGGATCGCTTGGCGGTCGAGGCGTTCTCGCGCCCCCGCCAACAGCCCATGGGCCTCGCCGAGGAGCGTCTCATCGACAGTCTCCAGCAGGCCCGGGTCCGGCATTTTCGCCTCGCAGTTGCGCTGAATCATCGACAAAACGCGCTGCGCGAGGTTGCCGAAGTCGTTCGCGAGATCACCATTGATCCGGCCGACCATGGCGCGGTGCGAGAAATCACCGTCGTTGCCGAACGGCACCTCCCGCATCAGGAAATAACGGACCTGGTCAACGCCATATTCCTCCACCAGATGCAGCGGATCGATGACGTTGCCAAGTGATTTCGAGATCTTCTGGCCTTCGTTGGTCCACCAACCGTGGGCGAACACCCGCTTCGGGGGATCGAGCCCGGCCGCCATCAGAAATGCCGGCCAGTAGACGGCGTGGAACCGCAGAATGTCCTTGCCGACCATATGGATATCAGCCGGCCAATACCTCCGGTAGCTCGCACTGTCGGTGGCGGGATAGCCGACCGCCGTGACGTAGTTCGTGAGAGCGTCGAGCCACACGTACATGATGTGATCCGCATTGTCGGGGACCGGCACCCCCCAATCGAAGCTCGTGCGCGACACCGAGAGGTCCGTAAGCCCGCCCTTCACGAAGCTCACCACCTCGTTGCGGCGGCTTTCGGGCAGGATGAAGTCAGGATTGTACTCATAGAATTCGAGCAGCCGATCCTGCCAGGCCGAAAGACGGAAAAAGTAGCTCGGCTCCTCCACCCACTCGACTTCGGCGCCGCTCGGAGCGTGCTTTGCGCCGCTTTCGTCGACCACCAACTCGCTTTCCGCGTAAAACGCCTCGTCTCGCACTGAATACCAGCCGGCATAGGTGCCTAGGTAGATCTCGCCAGCAGCCATCAGCGCATTCCAAATCCCTTGTGATGCGACGGTGTGGCGATCTTCGGTGGTGCGGATGAAGTCATCGTTGCTGTAGAGCATGGTGGCCGAGAGCGCGCGGAAGTTCTCAGAGACCTGATCGCAGAAGGTCTGGGTGTCGAGGCCGGCCGCCTTGGCCGATTTGTCGACCTTCTGGCCATGCTCGTCCGTGCCGGTCAGGAACATCACGTCGAAGCCGTCGAGCCGTTTGAAACGCGCCAACACGTCACAGGCAAGCGAGGTGTACGCGTGGCCGACGTGCGGCTTGTCGTTCACGTAGTAGATCGGCGTGGTGATGTAGAAGCGCGGGGCCATGGGGGTCTCGTCGGATGGCGCCTAAGCGGCGCGGGAGGTCCGGCTCGCGCCGCGCGCCACGTGCTCGAGAGTCGCGAACACGCTCAATATCACCTGTTTCTTGTCGAGATTGAGTAAGTCTGAACGGGCCAGCAGTTCGTCGATCTTCTCCCACACCTCGACCCAGCGATCAAGCGTCGTGACCGCCCCCAGCCGCTCCATCACCGCGGCCTCACCGGGAATAGCCTCCTGGGATGGGTCCGGTATGGTGCCGGCCGCGGCATCCCGAATCATGCGGGCGA
Organism: Alphaproteobacteria bacterium; assembly: GCA_965248765.1. GTDB lineage: Bacteria > Pseudomonadota > Alphaproteobacteria > VGEJ01 > VGEJ01 > CBDFKF01. Next base: position 182,573 of record CBDFKF010000004.1, on the reverse strand, counting down.
GCCACCAGCTCAACGTCTCCGTCAGCATGCGGTAGCTCGCTTCATTGCTCGGCCGTGACAGACGGTCGCCGAGCGCGTGCAATGCCCCATGGTCCAGCGCTGGGAGGCGAGCAAGCAGATCAAGCAGCTCGCGCAATGCCGCAAGCCCCCCAGTCGCCGCCAGTGTGAGTGCGCGCCCGACACTCCCGTCGCTGAGCCGGGCGAGGATTGCCCGCTCGTCGGCCCCGAGCCCTGGAAACCATCGCTCGAGAATCGCCGCCACGTCTGAGGTCGCCAGCGGCCGCAGCGGCAAATAGCGACATCGCGATCTAATCGTTGGCGGCAATCGGCCGAGCGTATGAGAAACCAATAAAAGCAATCCTTTATCGGGAGGTTCTTCAAGTATTTTCAGAAGAGCGTTGGCAGCGGCACCAGTCATGGTCTCGGCACCGTCGATGAGCGCAACGCGCCAACCGCTCTCGCCCGCCGTTTGACCAAAGAACGGCAGGAGCGCGCGCACGCTCTCGACGACGATCTGAGTTTGGCGCCGTCCCGTCTTGGGATGAACTCCGCGCTGGACGGTGGCGAGCCCAGCGTGGCTCTTGGCGGCAACGCGCCGGAAGACCGGATCGGATGCCGGCAAGGCCAGCGTCGGCGGCTCGGCATCGAGCGCGCCGGCGAGGAGCGCCCGGGCACAGCGAAACGCGAATGTCGCCTTGCCAATACCGCGGGGGCCAGCAATCAACCAGGCGTGCGCCAACCGTCCGCTCGCATGGGCGCCCAGGAACTGCGCTTCGGCGTCGTCGTGCCCCACCAACTCCGGGTTTTCGCGGGGCGCCGGCCACTCGCCCGATTGGGCCTGATCGTCGCTCATGGATGCAACCGCTCAGTCACCGCAGCGAAGATCGCCGAGGCCACGGTTTCGGGAGCGAGAGCCGCGTCGACGACGACGCATCTTGCCGGCTCGGCGGCGGCGATCTTGAGGAATCCATCACGCAGCCGCTGGTGAAACGCGGCTCCCATGCGCTCGTAGCGGTCATCAGCCCCCTCCCCCTGTGCCCGCCGGGCTCCGGCCCGGGCCAAGCCGACATCCACCGGTATGTCGAGGACGATCGTGAGATCGGGGGTGAAATCGCCGAGGATCGCCCGGTGAAGCGCGACGATGCGGTCCTCGCCCAGGCCCTGGCCCAGACCCTGATACACCATGGTCGAATCGGCGAAGCGGTCGCTCACGACCCAGTGCCCGATATCGAGCGCTGGAATGATCGTCGTCTCGAGGTGCTCATAGCGCGCGGCGTAGTGCAGGAGTGCCTCGCTCAGCGGTTGCCAGCGATCAACCGTACCGGCGACGAGCAGTCGGCGAATCTCTTCGGCTCCCGGGGCGCCGCCAGGCTCGCGCGTCGCGAGCACGCCTATCCCGCGCTCGCGCAGATGCGCACACAAAAGCGCGCTCTGCGTGGACTTGCCGGCCCCCTCACCGCCCTCAAGCGTGATGAAGCGGCCGCGCCTCAAGAGCCGTGCTCGGCGCTCGCCTCGAGCGTCTGACTCGCGACGCCCCACAGGAGATAGCTGACCGCCGCGCCGAGCCGGCGGAGCGGCCCGAGCCGATCTACATCAGCGCCCGCCACCAGTTGGACGCGGTGCGGCGGGCCAGTGACCGAGGCGATTTCGAGGGTGCCGATGGGTGCCCCTTTCTGGACCGGCGCTGCCACTGGGCCCTCGTAGACCATCTTGGCTTCAACCTCGCCGCGGGCACGGCGCGCCAGAGTCATGCGCAGCTGCTCCTCAACGATCAGCGGCACCGTCGCCGTTTCGCCAAGCCATACTTCGGCCTCGGCCACGGTTTCGCCCGCCTCGAACAGGGTGGTGTTCTGAAACTCGCGAAAGCCCCAGTTCAGGAGCCGCTCTGATTCGCGTGCCCGGGCGTTCACGCTGTCCATTCCGTTGACCACGAGGATCAGCCGGCGGCCGCGCCGCTCGGCGGATGCAGTGATACCGTAGCCTGAGGCCTTGGTGTGGCCTGTCTTTAGCCCGTCGGCGCCGACGTCCTTGTAGAGCAGCGGGTTGCGGTTGCCCTGGCGGATCTCGTTGAAGGTAAACGCCTTTTCCCGAAAGTAGCCATAGTAGTCGGGGAAGTCCCGTATCAAGCGCATCGTCAGCGTCGCGAGATCGCGCGCCGTCATGTGGTGGTCGGGATCGGGCCAGCCACTGGCGTTCCGGAAGACGCTGTCGGTAAGGCCAATTTCGCGTCCGCGCCGGGTCATATCATCGGCGAAGGCTTCTTCGCTGCTCGCCAACCCCTCAGCGATGACGATGCAGGCATCGTTGCCAGACTGGACGATGATGCCACGCAGCAGATCCTCGACACTTACGCGGCTGTTGATCTCGACGAACATCTTCGATCCGCCCATCCGCCAGGCCCGCTCGCTGACCGCAAAGGTATCGGAGAGCTGCAAGCTCCCTTCGGCGAGCTGCTCAAACACCATGTAGGCAGTCATTAGTTTGCTCATCGAGGCCGGCGGCATCGGCGCATCGGCGTCCTTCTCGAAAAGCACCGCGCCAGTTTCGAAATCGAGAAGGATCGCTTCGCGAGCAGACGTTTCGGCGGCCACCACCGGGCCGGCCAGGCCGGCGAACAAAAAAACGAGAAGCACCAGGCACCCGATGAGCGCCGCGATTCCAGCCGCCATCCCGCGCGTTCTAGCGGTCTTCACTTCACTCCAGTTGCTTCGGGACATGCTCAAACCAGAAATGTTCTTGAGTACCGGACAGATGCCGCTCCGAGGCGGCGGAATACGCCGGGCCAACAGCGCCGTATGATGACATGGCCGGCCGCACTCGGGAACCGAGAGGTTCGGGGGCGACGGCGCTAACGAACGTGATCGCGCCGGCCTCGGCTGCAAGAGCGAGTCGGCCACCGTGACCACCCGCGGCACAACGATGAGCGGACTCCTCTCTCCAAAGAGCGGACGTGCCCGCCCTTTGTACATCCACGATTATGTCGTCAATGGGGTCAAACCATGGCCGCTCTAAGGAAGCTCTTACTCCAAATCGCCACAACGGTGTTTTTGCGCACCCGAAATCCGCGACGGTTTGGCGAGTGTCCTGTCAATCCATGGAGGCGATGGTAAGCGATGCTCAGGATGTGGGTTTACATTCTACACCGATGCCCGCCGAGCTACCCGAGGCCGGCATCAGCTCTTTTTTTGGAGATTATACGCCTAACTAGCCACAGCCTTGTTTTTCTTCCCGACGCGGCGTTTCGGATCGGGCGGTTTGACGGCGGAGAAAATAGTCCGCGCAGCCCGCTCTGGTGTGGCGTCCAACTTCGGGATTTCCTTCGGCGGACGGCCTCGGCCGCGCTTCGATTTCTCGGTCATGATGGTGGTCTCATTTGGGAGGCTTGAAAGCGTCGAGAATCAGGTGCGCCCGATCATGATCCAACGATAGAGCCTCACTCAATTCTCTTGTCGCAGCGGTTTCTTCTTCGAGTGCCTTAACCCTTGCGGCTTCGGCCTCTTCGACATGCTTTATAAAAATGGCAACGGTTTCATCGTTTGGATACGGGAAGGCGATGTCGCGAATATCCGACCATCGAACGCGCGTTCGGTTGGCTCCAGTCGTTCGCAGAAGCAATTCTGCCCTGATCTCGGGAGAACGGAGGACTGCCCATAGTACCCTAGCATCGTATCCGGGTCTGGCATTCAGGACTGTGTATTCCTTGGAAACGACCAGTCCACCCAAATCCGGCGACACAATCGCGACGCTGCCATAGGTCGCCGCGATGTTAGAGATGACCAATTCACCTTGCCTTACGCGGAACAACTGCGGGTACTCAGTCTCCGTCCTTGGAAGAATGGTGCGGTCCGGCGCCGGCGTGCCGTCATATCTAACAGTGAACAATTGTTCCGGTTCTTCATGAAACTGGCACTCGATCACATCATCTCGGTAAACACCTTCGGTTCCACGAATTCCGAAAGCGGCGTCAAGTTGTGAGAGCGCCGCCAATCACGATCGATCAGACAATGCTTCACATCAAGGCGATTCTCGGCACGTTCCACCAGAACGATATGGGCGGAATCACCTTCCCCAAGAAAAAAGTTCGTATATCCACGAACAACGGTTTCGATTTCGGCAATGGCTCGCTCGCGCAGCTCGTCGTCGCCGGGCATCCATCTCCTTCGTTTGGGGTCGTCGATCCCCACGTAACGACACGGGTACATGTAAATCGACGGATCCCTCTCCATGTCGGCGCCTTCCACCATTTGGCGCTTCTCCAACACGATGAAGGATGTCTTAACCCTCGCCTCTGACCGCTGAAACGCGTCACCCGACAAAGAGACGACAGCTTTCACGATGTACAGGCGGCGCAGTTCATCTCTGAACCACTTGTAGTTTCTCCCTGTGAGAAAGCCATCGTCGATGACCGACACCAATCGCCCACCTGGTTTCAAGTAGTAGTGGTACATCTCGAAGAATATGAGCTTGGCCAGCACGCTCGCTTTGCCGCTGGCGGTTACATACTGCTCAAGAATCGTCACGTCACCTTTGTTCGATCGCCCATACTTTTTAGAAAAGGGCGGGTTCGTCAGCACGACATCGAACTGTTCCGCCAGATCCAGGCTCTGGAACTGTTTTTTTTCAACGCGCTCCTCTGGGCTATCGGTCGCGTCTTCGGCCGCCGTGAGGTCCAAGCCGTCGATATTGAAAATGCGGCTTCCACCATCGCCATGCAGATACATGTTGAGCCGGGCTATTTTCGCCAAATTGGGGCTCTTGGCGCGTAGATCTGTTCGTCCGCGATGGCCTTCTTGCGGTCGCGTTTCGTGTTTCTGGAGAGCGAGTCGTTGCGGTTGACCTTGGCCCACATATCGGCGAGGGCGTCGATCAAGAACCCTCCGGTGCCACAGCAACCGTCGAGCACCTTGTCAGTCGTCTTCAGATTGCCGAGGCCAACACCCAGCTTCACCAAGGTGCGGGGGGTAAAATATTGTCCAAGGTCCTTCCCGCGCATCGTCGCGCTTAGAAAGTCCTCAAACAAACGACCATTTAGGTCCGCGTCGATACCGAACAGGTAGAGCCCCTCAAGGCGCTTGACCACACCCTTGATCGTCTCAGGCTTAAGGTTAATGCGGTCGCCCGCGTCGAAGAATCGTTTCCGCACCCGCTCGGCGATCTCCGTCTCCACCTTGTCCATGAATCGCTTGAAAAGGATCGAATCGATGGGGTTCGGCGTGGCCGTATCGTGCGCTGCGATCCAGCGTAACGAGAATTCCACTTCGTTCGCAGGATGGTCGAACCAACGCTCGACCGATAGCCCCGGGTATTGATCCCGTACATCCTTGTCCGAAAGCAGTTTGAGCGTGATTAGCTTTATGAATTCCTCAAAGCCCTTGGCTTGGCTGATCTTGTCCGATTGATGAATGAGCTGGTGGCACCTCGCGAAAACCGAAGTAACCTCGGCAATCGTCGGCTTTGAGAAGCGAATGGTCCGCTGATCCGCAGACGTGGATGACTTTTTGGAGAAGGCTGCGGGCCTCAACATCTCCGTGAGCCTGCGGTAGTCGGCGTTGTCATCGACGAACTGCTTGAAGCCCAAGGTCAAGACCGGCTGTTCCCCGCCAGTCTCATAGACATTGGTGTCGATACCGTTGGTGAGAACGAAGAAGCGGACTGGGGCGGCGGATGAGTAAGAGCGATTTATCGCGTCCGCGTAACCGTTAGCCTGCTTGAAGTGCCGTACCAACCGTTCGGCGGGTGCCTTGGCTTCCAATATCCATCGGATATGTCCGGCGGCCTTAATTGCGAGGATTATATACCGGAGTCACAATCCGGCCGGTTCACCCATTCTCCCCGATGGTCTTGACCGTCATCGGCTGAAGCGCCACCCGCGCAAGCTCTTCGGGCGTCGTGTCGATAGCCGCGTCTTCCTCTAGCTCCGCCTTGCTCGGCTGGTAGGTCGCGGGCTTCACCCGCACCACCGGCTTGTCCTTGGTCATGGCCTTCCTCCCTATGCCGCACGCGGTAATTGCAGTTTCGCAATCAGGTACTCCATACCGCGAGTGCCTTTGATCCGGTTGCAGTGCCCGCAAAGCAGTTGCAGGTTGTCAATGTGATCGGTGCCGCCTTTTTGCCGGGCGATGATGTGATCGACCTCCAAGTGCCTCATCTCGAAATGACTGTCGCAGCCTCGGCAGTGGCCGCCTTGTTCGCCATAGAGCAGTTTTCGGTTTCGCAGGTCGTTATAGCGGATGATTTGGCCCAAATCAGTGCGCTGTGGGGCGTCAGTGCGGTGTGTTCCATTGAAAAACATTCCGAGTTCATCCCGCATCCGCTCAACAACTAAATCGGCCGCCTTTGGTGCAATGTCGATGCCGACCCATTGGCGTTTGAGGTCTTGGGCGGCAACACAGGCCGTTGCGCATCCACAGAAGGGGTCAAGAACCATGTCTCTTTTGTTAGAGCCCACACTAATGATGCGCTCTAGGAGCGCACGCGGCTTTTGCGTTGGGTAGCCAAGGCGCTCTTTTGCGGCGGGGTTTATGGCGGAAATATCAGTCCAATAATCATTAGGAAGGACGCCTTTGTCCAGATAATACCTGTACTCTTTTTCGCCCTTGAAGTTGCGTTGGTATTTGTTGCCGCTCTCATTTTCGAAGACGGGTTCGTGCATTGTGCTAAAGTCGCGAGGCACGCTAACCTCGTCATAGTTGAAAATGTAACTATCAGACATCGCGTACCAAAAGATAGTGTCGTGCTTTCTCGGGAAATGTTTTTTTGCGCGACCTCCAGTCTTATAACACCAAATGATTTCGTTCCGGCAACGTCCTTGCCCGAAGACCGCATCCATCTGCAGCTTTAGATAGTGGCTCATGGTGGGGTCGCAGTGCAAGTAAACCGAACCCGTCGGTTTCAGCAGCCGGTGCATTTCCAGCAAGCGTGCCGCCATATAGGCGAGATAGGATTTATCACTTGCCGTCATCGCCGCTAGGAGAACCCGGTGAAGTGCCGGGTGCTTGGCTTCGATCAAGTTGATCCACTCAACGTCGACATCGGTGAGGGTCCAGGTGTCCTTAAAGGCAGCCCCGGCCGCCTTAGAGCCTATAGGGGCGGCATAATTGACTTTGGAGTTGAAGGGTGGGTCAAGATAGATCAGGTCGACCGAGGCGCTGTTCATGCCCCGCATGATGTCGAGGTTATCGCCAGTCCAGATTGTTTGATTGGACCAGTTCGGCTCACCTGCCTTGGCAGACATGACCCCGCTCCTACGCGATCAAGTCCCGGTACCGCAGGGGCTCCCCTTCCATGCCCTTCACCATCGCGCCCATCATATCGATGGTATCGGCTTCCCGATCATTGTGCCGGCCCGCGAACTCGCCGACGTACCGATCAAGGTGCTTTTCGCTGAAATGGTGGAAGGTGCCGTTGTAGCCGCGCTTCAACATGGACCAGAAGGATTCGACGCCGTTGGTGTGCGCCATCCCGCGAACGTACTCACCGGCGGAGTGGCAGACTGCCTCGCGATCGAAGGGCAGCCCTTCGTAGACGCTGGCATCGTCGGTGAACACCTTGGCGTCGGGCGCCGCGTACTGGGCAACGAAGCCTTGGAGGGTCGGCTTGTCGGTGGTAGGAACCGACCGGGCTACGACGCGGTTGGTCGCGCGATCCTTCATTCCGGCCACGGCGGCCTTGCCGACTGCCCCGCGCCCCGTCAGCTTCGCGCGCTTGGTCTTCGGCATGTTCTTGCGCTTGCCACCGATGTAGGTCTCATCGGCCTCAACAGGGCCGGTGAACATGCCGCCGTTGCCGGCCTTCCACGCTTCGCGGAGACGATGCGCCAGATACCACGCCGACTTCTGCGTGATGTTTAGGTCGCGATGCAGCTTCATGCTCGACACGCCTTTGAGGTTAGTCGCCAGAAGGTAGATGGCGATGGCCCATTCCCGGTATCCGAGTTGGGTGCGGTGCATGACGGTGCCGGTCCGCAGCGTGAACATGGCCCGATTCGGACAGTCGCGGCAACGGTGGGTCATGGAGCGGTGTTTGATACCTGCCTGGACGTTCAGGGAGCCGCAGTGCGGGCAAACCGGACCATCGGGCCAGCGCTGGGCTTCGATCCACTTCTCCGCAGCCTCATCGGTCGGGAACATGGCGGTGATCTCGATCAATGAGATACCTTTGCGGTGAGCCTTCCCCGGTGCCTTCTGTGCCATGTCCGTGCCCCTAAATTGTGACTCCGTTGTAACACGGCTCAGGGTGAGGTGCAATAGGAAATTGTGACTCCGGTATATAATCCCCTTTTTTTACTATCGATTGTCTCGGCCGCGAGCCTACCGGCGGCGCCGGCTGGCGGAACGCAGGGCGCCGTGTTCGGTAACAACGCTAATCGACGATGATTCGTGCTTCGATGAGGCCGTTCTCGATCATCTGGGCCAGCGTTACATCGGCGTCCTCGACCGTGCCGAGAGGCCCGATACGTACTCGGAAAAAACGGGCCCCATCGACTACCACCGAGCTGATCGTCGTCGGCCCCAACGCATCGAGCCGTGCCTTTAGGCGCACCGCGTTGTCCCGCTGTGCGAAAGCGCCGGCCTGCACCCACATCTCGCTCGGGCTCACCGGCTGCAAGGCCACTTGGGCCGACAACTCCCTGGAAAGAACGGGCGCCTGGCTGACGCCGTCGGGCGGCGGCAGTGTCTCTACCCCGACCTCGGCGCGCGACACGGCGGTCACGGCGGCGCGCTCGGCATCCGATGTCTCACCGGCATCGGCGACGAATGTCTCGCTCTTGCCCGAGACCGCCTCGACCCGCACCTTGGCGGTGCCTCGGTTGTAAAAACCCAAGAGCTGGGCGCCGCGCCGCGAAACATCGATGACGCGCCCGTTGACGAACGGGCCGCGGTCGTTGATGCGGAGGATCAGCGACCGCCCGTTCTCGAGGTTCGTAACCCGCACCATCGTCGGCAACGGCAGCGTCTTGTGGGCCGCCGTCAGCTCGTTCATGTCGTAGTTTTCGCCGTTGGCCGTTGCGCGACCGTGGAACGGCTTGCCGTACCACGAGGCGATACCGGTCTCGTCGTAGTTGGGATCCACCTTCGGGTGGTACCAAACGCCTTCGACCTCGTACGGATTGCCGACCTTGTAGCGGCCCCCGAGCTCGGCTGTGGGCGCGCGATTCGCCCTTTGCTCGGTCGCCGTTTCGGCCGATTTAGTGACCGTCTTGGCGGTGTGCACCACGAGCTGAGCCTCGGCGCATGCGGCGACGGCCAGGGCGATGCCCACCACGCCAACACTCCGGCAAGCCCGCCCACACCCCAGCATCTTGTGTCACCCCCAGCTCTTTTTGCGCTGATCTAGTAATCTAGCGGCCGCCGATGCCGTCGGCAAGAAGGCCTACCGCGAGCGCGAACAAGATCGATCGATTCCAGGTCAATGTGGTTCGGAAGTTATCGTAGACAAGGTAAGCCCGCCCCTCCGGACCCTCGGGAAGGACCAGCGAGGCCGATAGTTGGCGGCGAGGCAGGCCTGATCCGTCGGCCCGGCGCACGCCGAGCGCCTGCCACGCGCCCAACCGCTTGACGATCTTGAGATCGGCGAGCCCGTCGTCGAAGCCCACCGGCAGCACTACCCTGCGGCCCCAGGTCTGATCATCCTGCCACCCCGATTGCGCCAGATAGTTCGCGGCCGATGCGAACACATCCGCCGGCGTCGACCAGATATCGCGGCGACCGTCGCCGTCCTCATCGACTGCGAAGTTCACGAACGAAGACGGCATGAACTGGTTCTGCCCCATTGCGCCCGCCCACGAACCCATCATTGCCGCGGGGCGGGTGTGCCCCTCGTCGAGGATCGTCAGGGCATGTAGCAGCTCGGTCCGGAAAAAAGTACTGCGGCGGCCATCATACGCGAGTGTCGCCAAGGCCGCGATGACGGGGAAGCCACCCAGCACGCGCCCAAAGTCGGTCTCTATACCCCACAACGCGACGATAAACCGCGGCTGAACCCCGTATTTGCGGCCGATGGCGGTCAGGAGCGCCTTGTGCTCAGCGAGCTTCCGCCGAGCCTTCTTCACACGCGATTCCGGCGCCACCCGCTGCAGATACTGGGCGAACGTAATCGCAAATTCGGGCTGCTTGCGGTCGAGCTCGATCACCCGCGGGATCGGCTCGACCCCCTCAAAAGCCGCATCCAGCGTCGTCGTCGCAATGCCGCGCCCGAGCGCTTCCTCACGCAGCTCAACGAGCCAATCCGCAAACGGTTGCGCTGCGGCCTGCTGGCCGTTCGTGCCGATGCTAGCGATCAACACGACGACAAGGGCACCGCACGTCCGCGCCATCAAGCGCCTCATTCCCACATATATGGCCTCCGACCCTCGGGGGCGAACGACGATATCGCCGATCCGGCGCCTAAGGGCAACTCCGCCGCGGGCAACCGCGTTCACGAACGTGGCGCTTCGGCGGGCCTCGGGGTACCTCGCCTGAGTTCGCTGAGGGCGATGCCGGAGAGCACCAGGACCAGTGCGATCAGCCCGCGCCAGCTTGGCTCCTCATTGAGCACGATCACCCCGAGTGCCAACGCCCAGATGGGGATCAGGTAGTTGGCCAGCGAGAAGAAGCTCGGGCCAGCCGCGGCGATCAGCCGAAAAAAGACGACTGTCGCCAGGCCGGATGAGAGGAGCCCGAGCAGGCCAAGCGCGATCGCCGCCTCGCGGCTCGCCTCGATCTCGAGCCCACCGCCGGTGCTCGCCGCCAGTGGTACGATGATCAGCGCGCCAAGGAGCGTCACGCCAACAGAGCGCGGTAGCGAATCGCTCGGCGGCCCCAGCCGTGCGATGATCGTGGCCGCTGCAAAACACACGGCCCCGCCAAGGACCGCGAGTTCCGCGAGAAGCGCGGTGCCGGTTCCGGAGATCTCGAGCAGTGCCTCGGAGCTTCCCCACATCGCCACAAGCGCGCCCAGCATCAGCCAATGGCTCAGCGGGCGGTTTGTCATGGTCTTGGTTGTGTAGGAACGCGGCGGCGTTGGCGGTCGGACGTAGCGGCCCGAGGCTGATGTGAGCGAGCCGTTCCATCTAGCTCAGTGGGTAACCTGAGTCATCTAAGAGAAGCTCAGGTCGGGCGGTCTGGCGTTTCGTGGGCGTTGGAGCCAGGAAGTTGCGTTTCCTATGCCCTGATGGCCGCGATCAGCAGCCCGGTGCCGAGGATGTTCATGACACGGGTGAGGTTATAGGCGAGTACGTGCAGCGCCATCTCGGTGCTGACGCGTTGTGAGCGTCTTCATCAGGAAGTGGGTTGCGCGCCCATCGGGGCTTTGATCGTGCCGAAGGGATGCTCGACCGTCTCGCGGCGCTGGCGCATCTTCTCCGGATGCTCGTCGAGCCGCCTCTGAACAGCCTCGAGAACATGCTCGTACTCCCAGCGGGTGATCCGGCGCTCTCTGCCCGTGGTGCAGCGGTGCTTGATGGCGCAGCTCAGACACGCGTTGGTCCAGTAGCGGCGTAAGGCCAGGCCCTTTTCCTCAGTCGTGTATCGATACCTCAGCCTTTCGTTGGCCGGGCAGATGTAGATGTCCTTTTGCGCCACATAGCGGCCGGAGGTCTGCGGCTTGGGAAGCGTGACCGTGATGGCGGCGTCTTCGCACGCCAGGATTCCGCACTGTTGAAGTAGCCCCGGTCGGCGAGGACATCCAAGGTGTCCGCCCCCAGCGTCGCTTTCGTCTGCTTGGCCATGCGGGCGAGCTGGGACCGGTCGGTGCCGACGTTGGTCACCTCGTGGGCAACGATCAGATGATGCTTGGTGTCGACGGCGGCTTGCACGTTGTAGCCGACGACGCCCGATCCCCGACCGCTGGTCGCCATCGAGCGAGCGTCGGGATCGGTTAGAGAGATCTGCTGGTCCGGCCTCTCGCGCATCCGCGCCTCGAGCCCCTTGAGGCGCTGCATCTCTTGCCTGAGCCTGGCAATCTTCTCGTGCAGACGGACCGTCTTGGTCGTGCGTGCCAGAGACGGCTCTTGCCGGTCGGCGCTGTCCAGCTGGTGCAGGTAGCGCGACACGCTGATCCAGGCGCCGCGTCATCTTGGCTCGCGTGAAGTTCCTGTCTCGGTTGTTCACTGCCTTGAACTTGCTGCCATCGATCGCAACGCGGGCTTCGGCAAACAGACCGAGCGTGCGGCACAGAGCGACGAACCGGGCACAGACCTGACGGATGGCGCGACCATTGTCCTTGTTGCGGAAGTCGGCGATCGTCTTGTGATCGGGAGCCAGGCGGCCGGTTAGCCACATCACTTCCACGTTGCGCCCGGCTTCCCGCTCAAGCCGGCGGCTCGATTGGACCCGATTGAGATAGCCGTAGATGTACAGCTTCAGCAGAACCGACGGATGATACGCAGGCCGGCCGGTATCCTTCGGCGCGACACGGCTGAAGCCAAGCTCAGCTAGATCCAGCTCCTCGACAAAGACATCGATCACCCGAACCGCATTGTCCTCGCCAATCCAGTCGTCCAAGCACTCCGGGAACAAAGTGCGCTGCCCGCGATCGGTCCCTTCAACGAAACGCCCCATACGATCTCCCCGCTCAGACCACCGAAGAATCATATCAGGCAAGCGTTCTTACACAGCCAGGGTCAGGTGCTATCAACGCGAATGAAATAGTATGAATGGGTTATGATGCTTTCTTCTCGTGATTCATCAGGACCTACTTGCTGGCTGCGAAGGTGCCGCCGACGCGATACACCGTGCCTGAGTCCTCCGAGAGAATGAACTGCCCGCCCTGCTCCGCGGCCGGATCACCGCCACCCTTAAAGAACGATCCCGATAGCTGACCGGTGCGGTTTGCTCCGGTGAACACACCGGTGAAATCGCGCCGATTGGCGGCGCTCGCCGTACCCACATAGTTGGCGCCGTCGAAATTCGTGACTGTGAAGGCGCCGGTCTTGGTTGCAAAGTTCCAGACGTTCGCGAAGGAGCCCGCCGCCTGGTAGATGTCGCCATTGTTGAAGACCGAGCCGTTGACATGGCCCCGATAGGTCGCAATGCCGCTGCTCGGAATCTCGGCCAGTTTCGGTAAGTTGCCGGCGACCCAGGTCGCCAGATGGATGCGATCGCGGCGGTCGGCATCCACGTGGGCTGAACCGTAATCGAGATCGGCAGCCCAGTAGCCCCACTTCACGAACTCGCATTCGCAGAAACTGGTACCAACAGGCAAGAAGTCGTCCTCAGGCACCAGCACCTCAGAGACCAGCGGCATCGTTTCGGTAGCGACCAAACTGCCGTTGGCCGCCGACGACAGCGCGGATTCGATCGCGCCGACGCGGGAATTGTCGATGAAGGCGCTGCGGCCGGTCTCGCCGGTCGAGGTGCCAAAGAGCAAGGTGTAGTTGCGGGCCGAGGCATCGCGCAACTTGAACGTGGCATTGAAGCGGTTGGTATCGGCATCGGTGGTGATGTCAAGATTGTCGGGATCGTTGGATCGGATGCGGATGTTGTCGGGCTGGCCGAACATGTTGCCCGGCAGGAGAGGCTCGACCAGGCCGCCGGCATAGCCGTTGATGGTCGCGGTGTTGCGCGCATCGAGTGACTCGCTCGAGGACGACTGCACCGTCCCGACGTGATTGAAGGTGAAGAAGATCTGTGACGGGTCCTCCTCGAACGTTGCTTGCAGTCCGAGAGCGGTAAAACGCTGGCCACTGTCGTTATCGATCTGGTCGGAGCCGAGCACGAAGTTGCTGACCTTGCCATCGCCGAACAGGCTCTCACCGTCCGCCTGCGGCACGCTCGAGACGTTGCTTGCGGTGATGACTGGCTTACTCGATCCGCCCAACCGGCCGAGGCCGCGCACCTTGCCGGCGAGCGCAGCGCGCCCGCCGGCATCGGCGAGCATTCGACCAGCACCGAGCTCTGGTTCGGGCCCTAACCGGTGATGCCTAGGCTTGCTTGCACGAACACGCTCTCTGAGGAGGCCAGGCTCAATGGGCGCCGCGCGAACAGAAGTGACGAGACCTCCACGCTGTTGATGATGCCGCCCCTCCGTTCCGTAAGAACGGGACGTTCGAATCGAGGATGGCATCGTCACGTAGGCTCACGGTAAGAATACCGAACCCGCTTTCCGCGGGATCGACCAACGCCGGCACCCCGCCGAAGATGAAGGCGGGGTTGTTCCCCTGGAGCACTTCGATCAGCTCGTAGAACGCAAATGTGCGATCGCCGGAGAAGAAACCGGTGCCGCGCACCGGGCCGAACGGGCTCTCGGTATTGGCAGCGGCGAATGTGAACAGTCCCTTCAAGGCTGGAAGGCGCAGAGTTTCCCCACCGAGGTCGGCTTCGAATACGCCGCTTTCGAGCACCCCGTCGCCATAGAAGATGAACCGAGCGGGATCGGCGCTAAAACGCAGGAGGCCGACCTGTGTGTTCAAGAGATACGGAAAGTCGCTGATGTAGCGACCGCCGAGCGGTTCCGCATCACCTACGTCGCCAACCGCAGCTTCTTGAACCGACTCAGAGGCCTCCTCGTTGCTGCGCTCGGCCGCTTCGTTGGTGAGAAGCGTGGCCAGGCGCCGGCGCCGCACGCGCCGTTGCTCGAGGTTGCTGGGCGCATTATCCGAGCCAAGTTCGGAAATCGCCGATTCGGCGACGTCGGCATCGGTAAGTCGCGGTTGCACACCTTGCGCGTCGGCCACCTCACCTCTCCGGGCGCCACCACGAGGCCGCCCTCGAGTTGACTCAGCGCCCCTTCGAGGAGGGCTGCTGGCGCCGGCCGGGGATCGCTCGGCGGCGCGTCAGGGGCCGTCTGTTCGATGAAATAGCCCGGTCGCGTGATCTCCCTGGTGACGCCACCACCCTCCACGGTTAGCGATTCTCCGAAGACGAACGTCGCCTGTACGGCGCCGCCCTCGGCGACGTTCACCAACGCGATGCCGCCGCGGATGCCGATGGTCGCGGTCCCCGCCTTGAGGGTTACCGCATTCTTCTTCGAGATTTTGCCGCCGACCACACGAAAGACGCCCTTCGTCGCATTCAGAATGAGGCTGCCGGTCTCGGCATTCGGGTCGTAGATGAACTCATCCAGCACGATCTCAGAGTTTGGACCGACGGTCAGCGCCGATTCGTCGAGGAACAGCATCTGCGCCTGGTCCGACGCGGTCGTCACAATGCGCTCCTGGCTGACGACGTTGGTGCCGATTTGAAGCACCCGGGCATCGTCGGTGGGCGGCGCCCCGGTTGCGTTCGGTATGACGGCCGCGGTCACACCGATTTCCGGCGTCTGCGCCCAACCTGACATGCTGGCCAGCCAAAGGGCGCCGGCAGCGAAAACTCCGCCGGCGCGAAGCCGCGTTCTTGCGGTTGTCTTCAGGGCCATCAGCGGGTTGCTTAACACGACCCGACCCGGTCACCTAAGCTCTTTGCCGCGATGAGCCGATAGGCGAGTTCGGCAAAACCGGCGCCAGCCGGCGCCTTCGTGACGAATCGCGGCGCGACGGTCAGGCGCGCTTCCCACGCGCGAACATTGGCAACCCCAACGCTCAGCGGGAAATAGCCGAACATCGGGGCATCATTAGGCGAATCACCGGCGAACACGAAGCTATCCCGCGCGCTCTCGAGATCGATGCCGAAGCACTCGTCGAGCATCATCCGGGTCGTGGTGAGCTTATCGTAAGTGCCGAACCAACCGTTGACGTGGATTGAGCTCACTTTGGCGGTGGCGCCTGCCTCGGTGAACAGCGTGACGATGCGGTCGACGGCGCCGTCATCGAGTGGAGCCACATCCTCGCGGAAGTCGATGGCGAGATCGGCCTCGCGGTAGAGCTGATCCGAGGCGACGGCAGCACCGGGCACCTCGGCGAGAATACGTTCGCGCAACACGTCAAGTCGCGCGCGGTTTCGTTGCCGCTCCTCCTCGTCCGCGATGAACCTCTTGACCTGCCGATTCGCCGCTCGATCGTGACGGAAGTAGAAGGCGCCGTTCTCGCCGACCACTCCATCGACCGGCCACATGCGGGCGATGTGATCGCACCAGCCGGCTGGCCGGCCGGTGATCGGGATCATGAGATAGCCCGCACCGCGGACTGCCTCCATCGCGCCATACGCCTCGGCCGTGAGCCGACCGTCCGTCGTCAGCGTGTCGTCGATGTCGGTAAGAACGCCGCGCACCTTGGCCAATGCGGCGTCGGAAAGCTCAGTGAGCGGCCGCATCTATTCGGGCATGACGTAGGCTGCGGTAATCCCGCCGTCGACCATGAACGATGCGCCGGTGACATACGAGGATTCATCGGAGGCGAGGAACACCACCGCATTCGCGACCTCCTCGACTTCGGCAAATCGCCCCATCGGCATGTGCACGCGCCGCCGCTCCAACTTCTCAGGCGTATCGAAGAAGGCTTCGGCCAGCGGCGTCCGAACCGGCCCGGGACACAGCGCGTTGGCGCGGATGTTGGCTCGCGCATACTCGACCACGACCTCGCGCGACAGCGCCAGGACGCCTCCCTTCGTCGCGGTGTAGGCGATCTGCGGCACCGCCGCCCCGACATGTGCCACCATCGATGCACTGTTGATGATGCTGCCGCCGCCGGTACGCAGCAGGGCCGGTATGCCGTATTTGCAGCACAGAAAGACCCCCGTGAGGTTGACGGAGATCGTCTTCTCCCACGTAGCAAGCGGGGTCACCACCGGCCCTTCATCGTCGCTGACGACTACACCGGCATTGTTGAAGAGGACGTTGAGGCCGCCGAGCCCAGCCTCCGCTTCACCCATCATGCGCTCGACGTCGGCCGGGGCCGCGACGTCGGCGTAAATGCCGATGGCCGTCCCGCCCCCACCCTCGATCTCACGGGCAACTGCGTTGGCGCCATCGAGGTCGATATCCGCGAGCGCGAGGCTTGCCCCTTCGGCCGCGAAACGGAAGGCGGTCGCCCGGCCAATGCCGCTGGCGGCGCCTGTTATAACGGCCTTCTTTCCCGGTAATCGCACCGCGTTGTCCCTTTCTCGGGCGTTGCGCGCAACCCTCGCTCGCTTATTATCGGGCGAGCCTATCGCGCGACCGGCGCTTTGCAAATGCCGGCGCCGATGCGCCGCGGTGGGGAGGCGGCATGGTCGAGAGTGATCGTATAGATGCGTTCGTGAAGGGGCTCGAGGCGAGCGGTGTGCGTTATGTCCGCTTCGAGCTTCCGGATCTGCACGGCACCAGTCGATCCAAGGTTATCCCGATCGGGCATGTCGCCCATTACGCGCGCGGCGGGCTCAACATGTACGGCGGCGTTCTCGCCCTCGATACCGCAGCCGGCGTTGTCGGCGGAGCCGGGCTGAACGAAGAGGTCAAGTACCAAGACCAGTACCTGCAGCCCGACCTTGCGACGGTGCAGATGGTGCCCTGGCTCGAGGGCATGGCCAAGGTCATTTGCGATACCGGCTGGACGGCGGATGAGCCGATTCGCTCAGCGCCTCGCTACGTGCTCCGCAAGCTGCTCGACGACGCCGCGACGCTCGGTTTCGACGTGGTGATGGGCCACGAGTTCGAGTTCTACCTACTCGACGCCGAGACCAACGAGCCGCTGTTCGGGGGCGCGCACATCTTCAACACCGTGCGCAACCAGTACATGCCGTTCATGGATACCGTGCTTGACCAGCTCCATGCGAGCGGCATCGACGTCATCACCCACAACTGTGAGTACTCGCCGTCGCAGTTCGAGACGGTGTTCGGTCCGGCCGCCGGCCTCGCCGGGGCCGATCAGGCCTTCACCTTCAAGAACGCGATGAAGGAGCTCGCCCACCGCGCCGGCTATCTCGCGACGTTCATGTCCAAGCCGGCGACAGACATGGCGGGCTGCGGCTGCCATGTCCACATGAGCCTAGTCGACCGCGACAGCGGCCGCAATGCCTTTGCCGATCCGGGCGCACTCGACGGAATCCCCGACGCCATGCGCCATTTCAGCCGCGGTCTGCTCGACCATGCGGCTGCGATGATGCCGCTCATTAGTCCAACCCCCAACTGCTACCGGCGGCTCAAGCCCCATACTTTTGCGCCGTCGAACATCAGTTGGGGAATCGAGGATCGCTCGGCCATGGTGCGGCTCAAGAATCTCGGCGCCGAGAATGCGCATGTTGAGATGCGAGCGGGCTCAGGCCTTGGCAATCCGTATATATCGGCTGCCGCGACGCTGGCCGCGGGGCTGCTCGGACTACGCGCCGGCCGTGGCCTCGAGCCGATGACCGAGGGCCCCAGCGAGGACGATCCTACCCTCACCAAGTTGGCGCCAAATCTCGACGCGGCCCTCGAGGGGCTGGCCGCCGACGCCGACATGCAGACAATGCTAGGCGAGGACCTCGTCCACGTGTTCACCACCGTCAAGCGCTTCGAGCTTGCGCGGTTCCACGCCCACGTGACCGACTGGGAGCGGAACGAGTATCTCGAGATCTTCTGAGGGCGGCGTGCCCTGCCGACGCATCCTCGTCGTCATGCACGACCTGATTGCGCCGGCGGGGGTGCTGGGTGAGACCATCCTCGAGCGCGGCGATTCCTACGATGCTATCGCGCCGCATGATGGCTACAGCTCAGTTGCCCCGTGGGAAACCCGCGGACTGCCAGAGACGGACGCCGACTACGCCGGCCTCATCGTCCTCGGCGGACCGATGGGCGCGGAGGATGATGCCGGCTACCCCCACTACCAGCCGCTACTGGCGATGATCCGCCGCTTCCACGAGCAGCATCGGCCGATCATGGGGGTCTGCCTGGGCGCCCAGCTCGTCGCGCGGGCGTTCGGTGAGCGTGTCTACGATCAGGGCCGGCTCGAGTTCGGCTTCACCGCCAACCACTTGACGGCCGCGACGGCCGACGATCCATTGTTATGCGACCTGGAGGCCGAGCAATGGCTGATGCAATGGCACCAGGACACCTTCGATCTGCCTCACGGTGCGGTCCTGACGATGACCGGCCTACAGTGCCGGAACCAGGCGTTCCGCCTGGGTCGGACCACCCATGCCTTTCAGTTTCACCTCGAGGTCAATGCCGACATCGCTCGCGGTTGGGTCCGCGCTCGCGCCGATTTTATTCGCGAGCATCACCCCGATTTCTTCGGCCAGTTCGAACAGCAGGTGCGCACGCACATGCGCGCCGCCAACCGCTTTGCCCGCACGGTCTGCGACCGCTGGCTGGATTTACTGCCCGCCACCTGAACATCGTCCTGGCGCGTCAGTTAGTTGCCGCGGCGATGCAGTGCGATGTGGTTGTGCATCCCCTCGATGTTGAGTGCGCGCCAATCCTCATGGCCGAACCATTCCTTGTAGGCGTCCATGGTGATGCTGCGTTGCATCTCCTCTAGCGACTGACCCGCCCGCGCCGCGGCCAATACCTCAGTGTAAAGCGCTTCCATATAGCCACGGAACGCCGCCGCGTCGGCCTTGGCACCGATCGGCCCATGCCCCGGCACGAGGATGTCGTAGTCCATCGCTTCGGTTCGTTTGATCGCCTCCATCCACTCGGGGATGTAGCCATCGCTCAAATCGCGGAAGGCCAATGCCTTGATGGGAATGAAATCGACCGCGAACAGCACGCGCTCCGCCGGGAACCGCATCACGATCATATTGTCGGAGTGACCGCGCCCGAGATAGGAGAGCTCGACAACTTGGCCGCCAAGTTCGATCGTCAGTTGATCGTTGAACGTGATATCGGGAACGGCCGTCGGGCGCTTCTCAGCGATGATGTCAGCCTGGGCGCTCTCGTGCGCGACGACCACCGCCGTATCGGCGAAGACCTCGCCGCCGGCGATATGGTCGGCGTGGTCGTGACTGTAGATCAGATACCGAACCGGCTGGTTGAACCGCTCGGCGAGCTCAGCTTCGAGCCAACGTGCGGCGTCAGCGTTGATGGGATCGGTCGCGATGATGCCCTCGGACGTCACGAGGAAGACCGAATAATGGAAGTTGTTCTGGAGGCGATAGAGGTCGCCCGCGATATTGGTGATGATCCGCGTCGGCTCTTGCGCCGTCGCCACGGTGGCGATCGGTCCAGCGCCGGCGAGCGCGACTGCGGCCAGCAACAGGCCACCCATCAGCATCCGCTTGATCATCGGTGTCATCGGTATTCCTCCCTGAGTACCAGCCATCATTAACTCGCCTCGAACAGCCCGACGTTCGAATCGGCCGCGAGGTCGAGCGCCGTGTAACGGTCGCGGATCATCCGCGCGTGGTCCACCGCCGTTCGGTAAAAGTCGCTTGACCAGTGGAGATCAGCGGGCGCTATCGGGGCTCCTGCCCGTTCGAGCACCGCACGCAGCTCTGCGGCTGGCCGCATCACCCCGCCGAGCTTCGTGCATAACAGCTCCCAGCGCTCCTTTAGGCGCGCGGTAAGCTCCTCCGCGCGCGCCACATCGAGCCGCTTGGGCGCGAACTCCGGCCAACAGAGCGCCCCAAGGTCTGGCCCGAAGTGAGCGAGCACGTCAGGCTCGTCGCGATGAGTCGGCCGAAGCACCGGCGGGCCGCCTTGGATCAGCCGTTCGTGCAGGCGCGCCATCGTAAGGGTGGTGACGGCGATCTGCTCGCCGTGGAACGACGGCGGCAGCTCGGGCGCCATCATCTCCACATAGTGGCTGATCAGGTGCTCGCCCTGGCTCGCTGGATAGCTGCCACCGCAAAGTGTCATGCCGAAGCCTGAGAGCACGAGCGTCCGCGCAAGCCGCGCCATGGCGGCGAGATCACCGCGCACCAGCGCGTCGGATTCCGCAAACATGGCCGGCTCGTCTTCGGCCAGAAGCGCAAATGGCAGCTCGCGATACGGCTGGTCCAACAACAGGTGCGCAAGCAGCCAATCCGTCTGCGCGGTCGGCCGACAGAGCGAATCGCCGAGGCCTGACAGGATCATCCGCTTGGGCGCGGCGGACAGTACTTTGAGGTCGAGAAACACGCCCACCGGTGCAGCGGCCGGCAGCGATCGCTTCAACCCGTTCACCGTGATGGCGGCATTGACCGAGGTGAACCCGTTCATCGACGGCGCCGTGCCGAACACCGCGTAAGGTTTGGCGTCCTGGGCGGCGGCATACTTGCAGAGATCATTGATGGTACCGGAGCCGACCGCGATCCAGGCATCGGCAGCCGCCGCCGCCGCCCGCAATCGGTCAACAGTTTCGGTGTCTGGGTGGGGCTTCCCCGGCAGCCGGAGCGGGATCACCTCGCCGCGCGCGGCGACCGCTTTCTCGATGCGGGCCGCCATTACCTCATGGGTCGGTTCATCGCTGACGACCGCGAGGGTTTTGCCGAGTTCAAGGCTGGCGACGAGATCCCTCTCATCGCCGTAGAGCGAATCGGCGATCACCACCGATTTGGTCGGCACGGTCGGCGCCTCGCCGCCGTCAGGATCGGGCAGCGTCCCGGCCAGCAGGTGCTCGAGCACAGTCATGCGGTTCTCTCCGCGCCAGTCGCGCCGACGTGTTCTTCAAACCAGCGAGCGATGCGCGTCCGCACATCTACGTCGAGATCGAGAAACAGTTTGGTGCGCCGATACAGGAAGTCCTCGGCCGTCCGCGCATCTTCGATGCGCGCGGCGTAGTCGAGCTCGGCCTCGGCCACGCCCGGGGCGATCAGATTGCCAAGCGCCGGATCGCGCGCGATCCGTTCGTAGAGATCGCGGGTGTGCGAGCCGTATGTGGAGACCCAGCGCCGTTTGACCGCAAGTGCGATGTCGGGCCCCTCCTCGATCATCGCCGCGAGCGCTGTCGGGATCGCCTCTCCGCCGTGGAGCGGCTCGGTCGCGGTCCACGACTCGCCCATGCTGAGCCCGTTGGCCTTGAGCCGGCGACACACTTCTTCCGCCACCACGCGATGGCTGGTGAGCTTGCCGCCATAGACGGTGAGGAGTACGGCACGCCCGAACCGCTGCACGTGCAGCTCGTGGTCGCGGCTTACCGCCGCCGGATTGGCGGCACCATCATCGACCAGCGGCCGCACCCCCGAGAAGGACCACACGACGTCCCGCGCCTCGATCACTCGGTCGAAAAAACGGTGGTAGCAGGCGAGCAGGTAGGCGCGCTCTTCGTCGCTACACCGGACGTTTTCGAGCGGAACGTCGTGGACGACGTCGGTCGTGCCAATAATCAGAAACCGCTCGAGCCACGGCAGCACGAACACCACGCGACCGTCATCGTTTTGCAGAGTAAACGCATCGGGGGTCTTGGGTTCGGACATTGGCACGACGATGTGGCTTCCGCGGACCAGGCGCAGCGGGCGCTGCGCGACGCCCTCCGCGGCGACGCGGTCGAGGACCAAGTTGGCCCACGGCCCGGCCGCGTTGACGATGTGCTTGGCACGCAGCGTCGTCTGCGCGCCAGTCTCGCGCATCGTGACAGTGAACGCATCGGATTCCGGGCGTATGCGGACGACCTCGCGGTAGTTGCCGACATCGGCGCCACGATCGCGGCCGTCCAGAACACATGCGAGGGTTAGCCGCGCATCATCGGTCCAGCAGTCGGGATAGTGCAGCACGGCTTTCAACCCTTTGGGGCGGAGCCCCGGGATCGCTGCAATGCCGGCCGCATCGAGGCGTCCGCTTTTTGCGAGTTGGCGCCGCGCCGCAAGCCGATCGTACAACCACAGGCCCAGGTGCACCATCCACGGCGGGCGCCGTTGGTCGCGCCTGATCGGTATGAGAAACCGCATCGGCTTCACGATGTGGGGCGCCATCCTCAGCATGATTTCGCGCTCAGCCAGGGCCTCGCGTACCAGCCGGAACTCGCGCTGCTCGAGGTAGCGCAGGCCGCCATGGATCAGCTTGGACGAGGCAGACGAGGTCCCGCTCGCGTAATCGCTTTTTTCGGCGAGATAGACCGACCGCCCCCGCCCGGCCACATCGCGCGCCACGGCCGCGCCGT
The DNA here is from genome assembly GCA_965248765.1 of Alphaproteobacteria bacterium. Classification (GTDB taxonomy): domain Bacteria; phylum Pseudomonadota; class Alphaproteobacteria; order VGEJ01; family VGEJ01; genus CBDFKF01. The sequence continues at coordinate 159,745 of CBDFKF010000004.1, read as the reverse complement.
TGATGCCGCCGCCGACGATCAGGACATCGACCTGCCGGCTCAAGAGATCCGCCCGAACATCGGTTTCAAACTTTCAAACAGCCGCCGGTACGTCGCATATGCCCCATCGTACGCATTCCGGCGCAACGGATCGGGGTCCACCACACGCGCGCTACCGCCGACGAGGCGCGCGCAGCTAGCGAGATCTGGCTGCGCGCCGATGGCGACGGCCGCCAACATCGCTGCTCCGATCGGCGAGGTATCCACTTCCTTGGGAATATGGACCGGCAGGCCGGTGAGATCGGCCCGGATCTGCCCCCATTCGCGGCTGCGCGCCCCGCCCCCGAGCAACAGTATCGACTCGATCCGGATGCCCAGCTCGACGAGCCGATCCCCGACGTCCCGCATTCCGAAAGCACAGCCTTCGAGTACCGCGCGGGCTAGGTGACCGGCACCGTGGCTCGCGCTCAACCCGTAGAAACAGCCCCGCGCGTCCGCATTCCACTCGGGCGCCATTGCGCCGCTCAGGCCCGGCAGGAAGCTCACCCCCTCCGCGCCGGTGGGTACCGCGCCGGCGCACGTGTCGAACGCTTCGAAGTCCGCGAGGCCCAGTACCTCGCGGAGCCACGCCACGGCACCACCCGAGAGCCAGCCGGGATTCTCGATGAAGTAACCCGCCGTTACGTAGGCATGGGTCTCGACCAGGCCGCCAGGGTCCAACACCGGCTCGTCGTGAATCGCGCCGACCACCTCGGCCGTGCCAACGACCGCGACCATGCGACCCGGCGCGCCGAGTCCTCCGCCAAGTGGGGCGGAGAAGTCATCGCCCGTTCCCACAGCCACCGGCACGCCGCGGGGCAACCCGGTCAGCGCAGCACCCTTAGCGTGTAGCCCGCCAGCGACGCTCGCCGCGTCGGCGATCGTCGGCAGCTCCTCGGCCTCGACCTCGAACATCGCGAGAAGCGCCGGTTCGTAACTCCGCGCAGCGAGTCCATAGAGCATGGTGGTCGAGGCCAGGCCATGGTCGATGACGTCCGCCCCGGTCAGCCGGGCGACCATGTACGAGACCGGCTGATGGAAGCGCCGCGCGGGCGGACCGTCGCGATGGCGCTTAAGCCAGCGGATCTTGGCGGCCATGTGGCTTGGGTCGAGCACCACACCGCTGAGGTCCTGAACCTGTGTGCCGTTGAGGCCGGCAACCTCTTCTTGGGCGCGGCGGTCCATCCAGATGAGGCAGGGCGCGAGCGCAGTGCCATCAGCATCTGTGGCGATACAGCCGTCGAGCTGACCGGCGATGCCGAGGGCGGACACGCTGTCCGCACCCGCCTCAGCTTGGCGCAGCGCCTCGGCGATGGCCGGGCCGAGGGCCGCTTCCCACAGAGCCGGTTCCTGCTCGGACCAGCCTGGTCGTGGGTGGTCGGCCGTGTACGTGCGCGCCGCCGCCCCCTTGATCTCGAACTCGGTGGTTGCGACCACCGCCTTGAGGCTCTGGGTGCCGATGTCGATGCCGACGATCACGGGAGCGCCTAGGCGGCGCAGGCTGCCAGCACGTCCTTGAGCTGCGAGATCGTGCTGCCCTTGCGCAGCGAGAACGAGCCGTCGAACACCGCCGAGCCTATGGTAAATGCGTCGGCGCCGGCCGCCGAGACCTCGCGAATGCGCGCCGGCGAATCGACGCTGCCGGCGACGATCAGATAGCCGCTCAACGCCCCGCGCGCGGCCCGGACCAGCTCCAGCGGTTCCGCTTCCACGGCGCGGTAGGCGAGGACATCGGCGCCAGCGCATCCCATGGTCTCGAAGCGCCGGCAGTCGGTCGCCACATCCTCAGGGCTGCCGCACAGGCGTGTTGGGTGGCCCGCTGGCCGTCCGGGAAATGGGTGATAGGCAATTTCGGTGCCTGAGACGACGGCCAGGATTTCGGCCGCATTGCTCCCCCCCAATAGGCGGTCGACACCAATCTCGACCGCGGTCCGTGCCGAGTGGACGCAGTCTTCGGGTGTCGTGCTCACTACCTCGAGGTAGCTCACGGCCCCCGCCGCCCTGATTTCATGGACGAGCCTGTGCATCGTCTGTCGATCGACGCCGATGTCCTTGAAACCGATATGGCCGACCCCAAGATGCTTGACGGCCGCGAGCGTTTCCAGGCAGTCCTCGATCGTCTGGTCATGCCGAGTCAGCATGAAAATGAAGTCGGCCATGCGAGTCCCACCCCGGGGGTGACCCCGCGGCGTTTATCGCAGAAGGTGCCGGCCGCGGCAAACGACGCTGCGAGCCTGCTCGCCCCCGGCCTCTGATCCCCTAGCGCATGCTATAGTTTGCGCGCACTACGCGATGCATTGTCATGCTCAAACTCACGCCAACGGCCGAGGACGACAGTCTCACCGGCATCCGAGTGCCGCTCGAAGAGATACCGCTCGTCGATCTTGCGCTGTTCGGTCGCGGCGACGCCGCGAGCCGGCGTCGGGTCGCCGGTGAGATCGGCAGAGCCTGTCGCGAGATCGGCTTTTTCTACATCACCAATCACGATGTGCCAGCGACGCTGATCGAGCAGACGTTTGCCGCGGCCCTGCGGTTCTTCGCCCAGCCACTCGATCTAAAGAACTGCATCGCCATCGAAAATTCGCCCTGCCACCGTGGCTATTTCGGCATGGGCGGCGAGAATCTCGATCCCACCAAGCAGCACGTTATCGGCGATCTCAAGGAAGGCATCAAGATCGGCCGTGATCTGCCGCTCGACCACCCGCTGGTGGTGGCCGGGACACCGCTGCACGGGCCCAACCAATGGCCGGCCGATCTGTCGGGATGGCGCGAAACCATGGAGGCGTACTACGCCGGCCTATCCGCTCTTGGCCATGAGCTCATGGCCACATTCGCGATGGCCTTGGGCCTCGAAGAAGACTTCTTCGAAGACAAGCTCACCGGCCCCATGGCGACGGTCGGGCCGATCCATTATCCACACCACGAGGGCGAGGTCTCTGAGACGCGCCTTGGCGCGGGCGCCCACACGGATTTCGGCTGTCTTACGATTCTCGCCCAGGACGACAACGAAGGCCTGCAGGTGCGAAACGCCGCGGGAACCTGGATCGATGCGCCCCCGATCGCCGGCACCTTCGTGGTGAACGTCGGCGACATGATGGCGCGCTGGACCAATGACCTCTTCGCCTCCACCGTCCATCGCGTGATCAACCGGTCAGGTCGCGATCGCTATTCGATCCCGTTCTTCTTCGACCCGGATTTCGACGCCGATCTGAGCTGTCTCGAGACCTGCCAAGGACCAGACAATCCGCCCAAATATCCGCCCACCACCGGTGGCCAGCACCTTCTCGATCGGATCGAAGAGACCTTCGCCTATCACCGCGCGGGTCAGTAGACCGGGAAACAACGATGCCGACGTACTCAGCGCCCGACCAGATCGCTCCGACATCACTGAACGACTACCTCGAGGTGATGAGCCGAGCGGTGTTTCAGGGCGTGGCGCGTGATCGCAAAGAAGTGGCCCGATATTAAGGAGGCGTTCGGCGGTTTCGATGTGCGCAAGGTAGCGTCCCTCACCGATGCCGAGATCGATTCGCTTACCGGTGATAAGCGGGTAATCCGCAACGGCCGCAAGATCGCCGCGATCACCGCGAACGCAGCCAAGATGCTGGAGTTGGACCGTGCCCACGGCTCGTTTCAGAGCTACCTACGGGCGCACGGCAATTTCGATGCCACCCTCAAGGCCCTCAAGAAGGACTTCAAGTTTATGGGCCCAACCGGTTGTTATTACTTCCTTTATGTGGTGCAGGAGAGGGTGCCGCCCCACGACGTGTTCGTGGCTACTTACCACAAGAAGTCGTAAGGCCTAGCGCCGCCGTTCGGTGAGTATGACGGAGTCAGCGGCGAGCGCCGCGATCTCGTCCTCTTCGAAGCCCGCCTCGACCAACACCGCCCGCCCGTCAGCGCCGAACAACGGTGGGGTGTTCCGTACCGCCCCGGGAGTTCGGCTCATCTTCACCGGAATGCCCGTGCCGGTATAGCCGTCCCGCTCGACCACCATGGCGCGGTGGCGCGTGTGGGGATGTGCCGCGATATCGGGAAGTCCAAGGGCGGCAGCCGCCGGCACACCCGCCTCGATCAGAGACGTCGCGAGCGCCTCGCCGTCGCCATCAGCAACGAGAGCAGCTATCTCGGCGGTCAACGCCGCGCGGTTCTCCAACCGATCCGCGTTGTTGCCAAAGCGCGGATCGTCGGCGAGCGCCGGCTTGCCGAGTGTCTGGCAGGCGTGGCGGAACTGGCGGTCGTTGCCGACCGCCAGGAACAGCGGCCGCCCCTGTGTCGGAAAAAGATCGTAGGGCGAGATGTTGGGATGGGCGTTGCCCGTCAACTGTGGCGGATTGCCGGACATGAAGAAGTTGGCGGCATGCGGATGCTGCAGCGCAAAGCCGCAATCGAACAGGGTGGTCTCGACCATCTGCCCCTTGCCCGACTGCTCACGTTCACGCAACGCCGCCAAGATGCCGACAGCGGCATAAAGACCGGTCCCAAGATCGACCAGCGGAATACCCATGCGCATTGGCCCACTCGCCGCGGAGCCGTTGACGCTGATCAACCCGGCCCAAGCTTGGACCGCCGCATCGTAGCCGGGCAGGCCACCAAGCGGCCCGTCGCTACCGAACCCGGTAATCCGGCAATAGACCAGGCGCGGGAATCGCGCTGCCAACACCGCCTCGTAGCCAAGTCCCCACTTCTCGAGCGTGCCGGCTTGAAGTTCTCGATCAGCACATCCGCCGAGTCAAGCAGGCGCTCGAGAACCGCCCTTCCCTCCTCGCGCGAGAGATCGAGCCCAAGCGAGCGTTTGTTGCGGTTTACGCCGGCGAAGTAGGCAGACAGGCCGTCCTTGAACGGCGGCCCCCAATCGCGCACCTCATCGCCGGCCGGTGGCTCGATCTTAATCACGTCCGCGCCATGATCGGCCAGGATCTGGGTGCAATAAGGCCCACCGAGGACGCGCGTGCAGTCGATCACCTTGAGGCCGGCGAGCGCACCGGCGCCGGTCGCCGCACTTGCGTTCATCGTCTGGTCAGGCTGCTCGCGCGGCACCGAAGACCGTGGCCGCAAAACGCGGGTACACCTCCGCGAGCTCCGCCGCGATGGGCCCGCGGAGAAGTTCCAGTGTCGCCGCGTCTGGCGCCTGCGTCTCGGGTACCTGCGGCGCCCGGTCGAACGAGAAGCCGGTGTGCGCGACCACGTCCTCGACGCTGTGCCCCGGATGCACGCTCAAAAGCCGAAACCGGCGCCGTTGGGACTCGAAGCGGAACAGGCAACGCCCCGTCACGAGCGCGTATGGGCCGCCCGGGCGGCGGACACCCACCGGACTGGTGCCCGGAGCGGTGATGAAATCGACGCGGGGTACCAGCACCCGCAGGCTGTGCTCCTCGCGGAACAGTATCACCCGTGGCACCAGGTGATAGAGGTACGCGGCACCGAACGATCCAGGCCAACGCACCTTGAGCTGCGGATAGGGGCCGACGCCGACCAAATTGATATTAGCCTCCCCGTCGATCTGGCCGCCGCCCAGAAAAAAGGCGTGGATCCGGCCCTGGGCGGCGCGATCGAACAGCTCGACCCCGCCGTCGGTGAAGGTGCTGTACCGGCGACTGCCCAACAGGCTCACGTGCAGGCGGCCAGCACTCTGCGCTCTGGCCAACAGCGCGGCGGCTCCGGGGATCGGCGAGGCCGCGCCCACCGCGACCGTTCGGCAGCCTTGCAAGAGCCTGGCAACGGCAGTGATGAGCAGCTCCTCGTCGCTGTAAGCGGGTGCGGTCATTCCGCTGCGCGCGCCGGCGCTACGTGCTCGGTGAGATAGCGGGCGAACCCAGCCTCCGTGGCCGCCGCAGCCGCGTATGCCGCGAGATGCGCGTCATCCGCCGGGTAGTGATCGATGAGCCCCAGCGGCCACGCGCCGCGCTTCGCCTGGGCGATGTGGCGGACATAGAGCGCAGGGATGGTGCCCGCGGCGCTCGCCTCTTCGGCGAGCAGACTCTGCTCAACGACTTCCTCGACGGTGACCAGGGTTGCCGCGGCCGCGTGGGCCATCGTCATAAGGGTGCGTTGAGTGCCAATCCAGACGTTGCCGTCGCGATCGGCGCGGAGCGCGTGGAACAGGGCGAAATCGGGTTTGATCGCCGGCACCACGAGGATCGGATCGCCACCGTCCGCCATCGGGTTGTCGATCACGCGCCAATCGGATCGGTGGCGGATCAGATCCGAGCCCAACACGCCCCGCAGCGGCATGAAAGGGATCCCGGCCTCGGCCGCACGTAACCCCGCGTGGATCGCGGGGCATGTGGCATCGCGAAGCTCGATGTCGCCGGTGTGCACGGCCCGACGGAAACACGGCGCAGGCCCCAGCTCGCCGAGTGACTGCGCCGAGGTTTCGAGTGCCGCGACACAACCCGCACCGATCAAGAGATCTGCCTGCAGACCGCCCTGGGGCACGCACACCAGCCGCAGTCCGCGCACGCCCCGCCGGATGAGCGCACGGACGACCGCCATAGCCGGGCCGTCAAGCTCGCGCGGCAGGGCCAAAAGCGCGCCATCCGGAATCGCTCCGGCGAGCTCATCGACAGAGTGGATAAACGGCTCAGCCATGTATCGAACCCTATAGACGGCGCCGCGTTGCGGCAATCGCGAGTGTGGCGCTACCGGAATCCGCGCTCGCCTCGAAAATACCCTTGGTGTGACCCCGGTCACAGTGCCACTGGCGTCCGCGGCCTAGCTTGGATCCTGCGGAGGGGGCAAGAGACTGCCGATGACACTGGTTGAAGGATTGCCGGGCGGACTGAAACGGATCGCGACCGGCTTGCCGATCGCGCGCCGGGCGTCGCGGGTCCCCGTCGACCGGGCAGCAGACGCCGGCAAGCTCCGGTTTTACGTCGATATTTTGCATCCGACGGACGCCCACTTCTTCCACCACTTCATCGACGACATGCGGGCACGGGGCCACGAGTTCCTGGTCGCCTCGCGTGAGAAAGAGTGTGCGGTCGATCTCCTCGACGGCTTTGGCATCCCCACACCGTGGCGAGCCGGCAGGCGCATGGCACCGCGGGATTGTTGGCCGAGCTCGGTCGCCGCGTTGCATTTGCCACCGCCGCGGCCTACCGCTTCGACCCCGACTACCTGATCGGACTCTGGGGCCCCGTCGTGGCCCCGGTCTCCAAACTCGTCCGAGGTCGCTCGGTAGTTCTCTATGACAATGAGGCGGCGCGCACCGTCAACAAAACTGTCTATCGCCTGTGCGACGTGTTCTGCTCGCCCCGCTGCTATCAGGACGATGCGGGTCCGCACCACGTCCGCTACCCCGGTTACCAGCAGCTCGCGTACCTCCACCCGAAGCGTTTTCGGGCCGATGCCAGCCGCCTCGCCCAGTACGGCTTTGGCGAGGAACGGCTGTTCGTGGTCCGCTTCGTTTCCTGGGAGGCGGCCCACGACATCGGTGACCGCGGCTTTTCTCTCGACGGCAAGCGGGCGCTGGTCGAATCGCTCAAGCGTCGCGGTCGCGTCGTCATCTCATCCGAAGGGCCGTTGCCCCCCGACCTTGAGCCCTACCGCCTGCAGACGCCAGTCGAGGCGATCTTCGACGTGCTCGCCGCCGCTGACCTCATCGTTGGCGAGAGCTCCAGCATGAGCGCCGAAGCGGCGGTCCTCGGCAGCCAAGCTGTTTTTGTTTCGTCGAGCCGGCGCGGCTTCTGTGACGAGATCGAGGCTCGCTACGGGCTCGTGCACACTATTCACGCACCGCGAGGAGGGCGAGGCGCTGGCGCGTGTCAAGGAGTTGGTCGAACGGCCCGACCTCAAAGCTGATGCCGCGCGCCGCCGCGAGCGCCTGCTTGCCGAGAACGCGGATATCACCGACTGGCTCGTCGACTTCTTCGAAAGCGGCGCCGTCGAGGCAGCGCGCGCAGGCCGGCGGGCCGCCCGAGCAATGCCCGTATCGGCCAACACCGGCGCTCTCGCGCACTTGAATCGGACCGGGCTAGTTCACAAATAAACTGGTGTGGCGGCTGCGCGCCAGCCTCGTCGATGCCGGCGCAGGCTGTGGCATTGGTCTGGATTCGACCGGCCGAACAGCGATGCACATGGAAGGGCCAAACGCGAGAGAAGAGGTGGGAGCGGCGGTGCACAATCGTCGCATACTCAATCGTCTTGGTTTGTTCGCCGCGGTCTCGTTCCTGTTCGCGTCGTTCACGCCTCTCCCGTTGGTCGCGCCGATGCTGAGTTCATTCCTCATGCTCTCAGCCGCCCTCGTAGCGGCGATCGCGGCTCTCACGGTTGATCGCGTGTGGGCGCCCCACCTCAATCGGTGGGACCTCGCAGCCATGTTGTTCGGACTCGCCCTGCTCAGTGGTTTGTTCACCGACCCTGAGGTAGTGAGCACCCAATACGCGACGGCGCCCTCGCCCTGAAGACAGTCGATATGCTGAGCCGTTTCTCGTACGCCGACGCACCGCGCGGCCTGGCGCGTCAAGCTGTGCGCAGCGGTCTCCTCCTGATCGCCATGCTGACCGTGCTCTTCGTTTGCGCCTTCGCCATCGCTGCGTGGACCGGCGTCGTTATCGTATCCGTCGCCGCGGTGGGATCCCTGGCGTTGGCACCCCACCTCTCGCCGGCAACCATCATGCGGCGCCGCGGCGCCGCGGCGGCACGGCCATTGCAATTGACGGATGTGCGGCAACGGCTCGCGCACGTCGCCAGTCTGCCGCGCGCGCCCGGCCTGTTCCTACAGCGCGGCTTTGGTATCAACGCGTTCGCGGCCGGGGACCGTGAGCGCCCGGCCGTCGCGGTCTCCGAAGGAGCCCTGCGCTACCTCGCGCCCGGCGAGCTGGATGCCGTCTTCGCCCACGAGATCGCACACCTCGCCGCTGGTGATGCCGGCCTACTGCTGGTGGCTGCGACGATCCGCCGCATTACTGCGAGCGTTGCGCTGTTCGGGTTGATCGCGAGTGGCGTGGGTCTCGCGTTCGCGGGGGTTCCCGTCGCCCCGCTGTGGGCGGTCTTCCTTTTCGCCGCCGCGCCGAGCGCAACGGCGCTATTGACCATGGCGCTCGCGCGCGATCGAGAGTTTGCCGCGGACGCCGCCGCCGCCCGGATCGTCGGCAGCCCGATCACCCTGGCCGCTGCGCTCGACCGCGTGCGCAATCAGACGCAGGGACCGTGGCGGTGGTTCATCGGCCCGACGGCCGGCTCGCGCCTGCCGAACTTGCTCCGCACCCACCCGAGCATCGACGAGCGCATCGCTCGGCTGCTCGAACGCTGACCCGCCCGCTCCCAACCCCACCATGTGTTTGAGGGTGGGTGAACGGCATATCCTAACAAGAGAATGGCAGGGACCTAGCGTAGCGCAACGAGTTCGCGGAACCAGCCCTCCTCGATGAGCGCCGCGACGGCCTCGATGTCCGGTGCCAACGGCCGGTCACTGGCGAGAAACAGCGAGCGAGCGCGCACCGCGGCGTGGGCCTCGCGTATCAGGGTGCTGGGCCTGAGTGGTGCGCGGAAGTCGAGCCCCTGCGCTGCTGCCAGCAGCTCCATCGCGATAATCGCCCGCGCGTTCGCGACCATCGCCTCGAGCCGACGGGCCGCATGGGTCGCCATGCTGACATGGTCCTCCTGATCGGCGGTCGTCGGCAGACTGTCGATGCTTGAGGGATGGGCGAGCGATTTGTTCTCGCTCGCCAGCGCCGCGGCCGAGATCTGCACGGCCATGAAGCCCGAATTGAGGCCCGGTTCGGCCACCAAGAAAGATGGCAACTCGCTCATGTTGGGATTAGTCAGCAGCGAGACCCGTCGTTCTGACAGCGCCCCGACCTCGCTCAACGCGATCGCCAGCACATCAGCCGCCATCGCTACCGGCTCGCCGTGGAAGTTGCCGCCGGACAGCACCTCGTCCGTCGCCGGAAAGACGATCGGGTTGTCGGAGACGCCGTTAGCCTCGCGCTCGATGACGCTAGCGGCGAACTGTATGAAGTCGAGGCTTGCGCCCATCACCTGGGGTTGGCAGCGGATGGAATAGGGGTCTTGGACGCGGTCGCACCGTATGTGTGAGGCGCGGATCTCACTGCCCGTGAGCAGCGCTCGAAGTGCCGCTGCCACCACCCTCTGTCCCGCTTGCCCGCGCACGTCCTGGATGCGGGCATCAAAGGGCGTGTCACTGCCGAGGGTGGCATCGACGCTCATCGCGCCAGCGACGAGCGCCGCTGCGAACAGGTCCTCGATCGCGAACAGCGCCGTGGCCGCCAGTGCGGTCGAAACCTGGGTGCCATTGAGGAAGGCAAGGCCCTCCTTGGCGCGGAGCTCCATCGGCGCGAGCCCGACGCGAGAGAGCGCGGTGGCGCCCGCAACCGTCTCATCCCCGGCCTGTGCCCTGCCCCTCCCCCATCAAGACAGCACCGAGGTGCGCAAGCGGCGCGAGATCGCCGGAGGCGCCGACCGAGCCCTGCGCCGGCACCACCGGCAGGACGCCGCCGTTGTAGAGGGCGAGGAGACCGTCGATCAGCTCCCGGCGCACCCCGGAATGGCCGCGCCCCAACGCATTCGCCTTCAGGATCAAGACAAGCCGTACGACCGGGTCGGCCAGCGGTGGGCCCACACCGGCCATGTGTGAAAGCACCAACCGTCGCTGCGGCTCGCCCACGTCCTCGGGTCCGATGCGCTCGCGGGCAAGGCTGCCGAAACCGGTATTGACGCCATAAACCGGCGCGTGGCCCCGGGCCACGCGCGCGACGGTAGCCGCCGCCGCTTCCACAGCCGCGATTGCCTCGGCATCGAGGTGAACCTCGCACTCGCCATGCATCAGCACGCGCAGATCGTTGAGGCTGAGAGCGCCGGGTTGGAGCGTAAAGGTCTCCGTCACGCTGACCTCACAGCTCGCGCATGGGCACCCGCAAGCCGTGCTCCCGGGCGCACGTGATCGCGTCTTCGTAACCGGCATCGGCGTAACGCAGTACGCCGCTCGCTGGGTCGTTGGTCAGCACGCGCTCGATACGCCGGGCCGCCGCTTCGCTGCCGTCGCACACGATCACCATGCCGGCATGTTGCGAATAGCCGATGCCGACTCCGCCCCCATGGTGGACGCTGACCCAGGTGGCCCCATTAGCGCAGCTGAGAAGGGCGTTGAGCAGCGGCCAATCGGCGATAGCGTCAGAGCCGTCGCGCATGCTTTCGGTTTCGCGGTTGGGGCTCGCGACCGAGCCTGAGTCGAGATGGTCGCGACCGATCACCACCGGCCCGCTCAGCTCGCCGCGCGCCACCATCTCGTTGAAGGCGAGTCCCACCCGAGCGCGCTCGCCGAGTCCGAGCCAACAAATGCGCGCCGGCAGTCCTTGAAAGCGGATGTGTGCCCGGGCCATGTCGAGCCAATGGTGGAGGTGAGGATCGTCCGGCACCACCTCCTTGACCTTGGCGTCGGTGCGGTAGATGTCCTCCGTCTCGCCTGTCAGGGCGATCCAACGGAACGGGCCTTTGCCGCGGCAGAACAGATATAGGCCGGCACGAAGCCGGGATAGTCGAAGGCATCCTCGACGCCCACATCTTGCGCCATCTGGCGGAGGTTGTTGCCGTAGTCGACACACGGGATATCCTGGCGATGGAATTCGAGAATGGCGCGCACTTGGATCGCCATCGAGTCCTTGGCCGCAGCGATCACCGCGTCCGGCTCTTCGGCCTGGCGCGCTTCCCATTCATCCAGGCTCCAACCGAGCGGCAGATAACCATGCAACGGGTCGTGCGCGGCGGTCTGATCGGTGACGAGGTCCGGGCGCGCCCCGCGCCGCACCAGCTCGGGATAGACCTCTGCGGCATTGCCGACGAGGCCGACTGAGACCGTCTCACGACGGCTGCAAGCGTCCTCGATCAGACCGAGCGCCTCGTCGAGGTCGGAGGTCGCCCGGTCGAGGTAGCCGCTTTCGATTCGCCGGTCGATTTGGCTCGCCCGGCATTCGATCGCCAAGACGGATGCCCCTGCCATCGTGGCGGCGAGCGGTTGGGCGCCGCCCATACCCCCAAGTCCCGCGGTCAGTATCCACCGGCCCCCGAGGTCGCCGCCATAATGGTGGCGTCCGGCCTCGACGAAGGTCTCGTAGGTACCTTGGAGGATGCCCTGGCTATCGATGTATATCCACGAGCCCGCCGTCATTTGGCCGTACATCATCAGCCCCTTGCGGTCGAGCTCCCCGAAGTGCTCGAGGCTCGCCCAGTGGGCGACCAGGTTAGAGTTGGCGATCAACACCCGCGGCGCGTCGGCGTGGGTACGCAGAACACCCACCGGTTTGCCTGACTGCACCAGCAGCGTCTCGTCCTCCTCGAGCACCATGAGGGCGGCGACGATACGGTCGTAGCAAGCCCAGTTGCGAGCGGCCCGTCCGGTGCCGCCATAGACGATCAGCTCCTCGGGCTTCTCCGCCACCTCGGCATCGAGGTTGTTCATGAGCATGCGCAGCGGCGCTTCGGTCTGCCAGCTCTTGGCGCTGAGCGTGGGCCCGCGCGGCGCGCGAATGCGGCGGGTGTTGTCGACCCGGCTGACGGCATCGGCGTTCATGGGCGCTCTCCGAGTGGCTCGCGGCGCTCCAACTAACCTAGTGCCGCGGTGTCTCCCTGACCAGCCACGCGGCACGGACCGAACGTCCGTCAAGAACCGCGGCCATCCGACGTGACAACCGCCATGTGATGTTCATTACCTCCGCTGTAACAGCCGTTTTGTAACAACGGCTACTGCCGGATGCGTCCCCAAGGCGCAAGCTGCGGAAAACAGGAGAGCGTTGAATGACTATGGCTCGACGCGAACATGTCAGATCCGAACACCAAGCCGATCCGCTGGCCTCGCCGTACCAAAATTATACGGCCCGGCGCAGCGCCCGCGGAGACATGCCTGGCGCATGTGGGTCGCCTTCGGCGCGCTGTTTGGCGTCGCGGTAGCCGGCTACGTGTTCCTGGTGTTCGCATTGGACTGGCTCAAGGGCTGACCACCGGCTGACGCCCAACCCCGCGGCACCTGACCGCCGCCTATCCAAACGCCAGTCCGGCGACCGTCCGCCGGTAGGTATCGGCGATCGCCTCCTCCTCGGCGTGGCGACCGTCGCGGACAACCCAGGCCCCCCCGACCATGACGTCGCGAATCGCGTTGGCGTTGCCAGAGAATATCCACGAATCCAGGTCATCGGCCTCGCGCGCCGCCAGCACGGGGTGAGTCGTGTCGAGTACCACCAAATCGGCGCGCTTACCCACCGCCACCGCCGCGATCGGCCGACCCAGCGCTTGGGCCCCGCCGACGAGGGCCGCCCGGTACAGGCGGGCACCGGTCGAGGGTGCATCGCCAGTGGCCGTGACGTTGCGCTCGCGCCTGATCAGGCGCTGACCGTACTCGAGCCAGCGCAGCTCCTCGACCGGGCTGACCGAGATATGGCTGTCCGAACCGATGCCGATGCGGCCACCGCCGTCGAGGAATGCCTTGAGCGGGAAAAGCCCATCGCCAAGATTGGCTTCCGTGGTGGGGCACAGGCCGACAGTGGCACCGCTCTTCACAATGCCCGCTATCTCGCTATCGTTGACGTGAGTGGCATGAACGAGGCACCAGTGGTCATCGACTGGTGCCGCATCGAGCAGCAATTCGACGGGACGACGGCCATACGATGCAAGGCAGTCCTCGACCTCCCGAACCTGCTCAGCGACGTGGATGTGAATGGGCAGGTCACGGTCGATAGCGTGCAGGCCGGCAATCAGCTCGCTGAGCGCACTCGGCGACACAGCCCGCAGTGAATGCGGGGCTGCGCCGATCCTGACCTGCGGATCGGAGCCTACTCGTTGGTACAACGTCCCGACTAAATCGAGAAATGCCCGCGGCGAGCTCACGAACCGGCATTGCTCAGTATCCGGCGGCCGGCCATCGAAGCCCCCCGCGAGGTAGGCGACCGGCAGCAGGCTGAGCCCCAGCCCGACCCGCTGTGCCGCGGCGACGATCCGGTTCGCCATTTCCGCCGGGTCCGCATAGGGCGCCCCGTCCGGCGCGTGATGCAGGTAATGGAACTCGCCGACCGCCGTGTAGCCGGCTTTCACCATCTCAACATAGAGCTGGCCGGCGATTGCCTCCAGATCATCGGGCGATAGCTGCGCAACAAACCGATACATCACGTCGCGCCACGTCCAGAAGCTGTCCTCGCTACCGAGGCCCGCATGCTCGGTCAACCCCGCTATCGCACGCTGGAACGCATGCGAGTGCAGGTTGGGCATGCCCGGCACGACCGGCCCCTGTGCGACCTCGGCACCACCGGCTCGCGTCCCGACCGCAACGCCCGTGATCGTACCGCGCTCGTCGTGGGTGATCAGGACATCGCGGGCCCAGCCGTCCGGCAGCCAAGCTTGCGCAGCGAACAGTTCGGACATCGTACGCCTCCGGAGGTGGGCTAGAGGGCGCGTGCCGGGCGGTAAAGCAGGCGGAATGGCGACCGATGGTCGGATGGGATTCGCTCTGGATCAACGCAAACCTGGCGACCATGGCTACCGGCAACGCCGCCTATGGCGCACACCGCGATGCCGCGTTGGCGACCGAGAGCGGCCGAATCGCCTGGCTCGGCCCGATGGCCAACCTACCCGGCCCGCCCGATCGCCATGCCCGCCACGTCCATGATGCCGCGGGACGTTGGCTTACGCCGGGGCTTATCGACTGTCACACCCACATCGTATTCGGTGGCAATCGCGCCGGCGAGTTCGAGCAACGACTCCAAGGCGCGAGCTATGCCGACATCGCCCGGGCCGGTGGCGGGATTCTGTCGACGGTCACGGCAACGCGTGGGGCCAGTGAAGAGGAGCTAGTGCGCGCCGCGACGCCCCGCGTCGGTCGCCTACGGGCCGAAGGCGTAACCACCGTCGAGATCAAGTCGGGCTATGGGCTCGACACCGACACCGACAACGAATGCAAGACCCTGCGGGCCGCCCGTACGCTCGCCCGACAGCTGCCGCTCACCGTGCAAACCGCCTTTCTCGGCGCCCACGCGCTGCCCCCGGAGTTCGCGGCCCGGCCCGACGACTACATCGCGCTCGTGCGCGAGGAGATGCTGCCAGCAGTGGCGGCCGCGGGCCTTGCCGATACGGTCGATGCGTTTTGCGAATCGATCGCCTTCAGCCCCGCCCAGACCGCACGGGTGTTCGAAGCGGCGGCGCACCACGGCCTGCGGGTCAAGCTCCACGCCGATCAGTTATCCGATCTGGGCGGCGCCGCCCTGGCTGCGCGCTTCGGGGGGCTGTCGGCCGATCACCTCGAGTACGCCTCCGAGGACGGAGTCGCCGCCATGGCCGCGGCAGGTACCGTCGCGGTGCTGTTGCCGGGCGCCTTTTACGCCCTCGGCGAGACCCGCCGGCCGCCGATCGAGGCGTTCCGGGCCCACGGCATGCCGATCGCGATCGCTACCGATGCTAATCCCGGCTCCTCGCCGGTGCTCTCGCTCCTGTTGATGCTGAGTATGGCCTGCACCCTGCTACGCCTGACGCCGGAGGAAGCGCTTGCCGGCGTCACGCGCCATGGTGCCGCAGCCCTCGGACTCGCCGATCGCGGCACGCTCGAGGTCGGACGCATCGCCGATCTCGCGGTCTGGGATATCGAGCACCCGGCTGAGCTGGCGTATTGGATCGGCCACAACCCGTGCGCCGCCGTCGTCAAGGACGGCGTTCTGCTCACTGACGTCTCGCCGCACTTCAAGGCTTAAAGGTAGCCGGCGAACTCCTTCTCGACCGCCTTGGGATCGCTCGCCAAGCCGGCCGCAACGCCGGTGGCCATTTCGCCGGGGTAGATGTCCTCGACCCCGTCACGGATCGCGGCGAGCGCGGCCGCGGCAACCTCGGCAGGCTGCATCTTGGGAATATCCAGGCCCTCGGTCATACGGGTGTCCACCGCCCCCGACATCACGGCGACCGCCAGCGTTCCCTGCTTGGCAAGCTCGGCCCGCACACCCTGGGTAAGCGACAAGAGCGCCGCCTTCGATGCGCAGTACGAGCCCATCAGCGGGAAGTTCACCCGCGACAGGATGGTCAGCATGTTGACGACGGCGCCGCCGCCGTTGGCCACGAGCACCGGCGCGAAGGCGCGGCACATGGCCAGCGTGCCGAGATAGTTGACCTCGAACTCGGTACGCGCATTCGCCATCGACGGCGCGCCGAGCAGCAGCGTGTTGAAGTTGACCCCGGCGTTGTTGATCAGGAGCGTGACGTCGCCGCACTTCTCGGCAGCCGCCGCGACCTGTGAATCCACGCAGATATCGAGGCCGACCGGCACCACCCGCTCATCTTGCGGGACCGCGCCCAAGTTCGCGGGATCGCGCACACCGGCATAGACCCTGACGGCCCCGCCCGCGAGCAGCGCCTCGACATAGGCCGCGCCGATGCCACGATTGGCGCCGCTGACGAGCGCCACCGCCCCCTTGATGTCCATCGTCGCTCCCCGCCCTAAGCCGGCTCGCTCTCGGACCAGCGTGCCATCAACGTGTTCGAGGGTCGCGTCTCATCGCGCAGCTTTTGCGCCGTCTCGATGCCGGCGACCGGCAGACCGTCCGCTTCGAGCAGCCCAATCTGCGCCAGCACCGAGGCCTGATCCCAATAGATGTGCTCGTGGTAGAGCTTATCGCCGCGGAAGTTGATGATCGCGACCAGCGGGATTTCGACATACTTCCCAGTCGGCGCGATGCCCGGCAGCATCCAATCGATCTCGATGTCGTGGGTGAAGCAGAAGATCATCTCGTCCACGACGCGATCGGCCCCCACCGTGCGCGAGATCGGCACAAGCTTGGTATCGGCAGGCGTCTTGGGGATGAAGTGGTTCTTGTAGAAGCGGTGGAGCTGGGTGTTGCCAACACCGCCGGTCAGCGTCGGGATGTGATTGACGTATGGCTCCGCCACCATCGTCGCCATGGTGTCATCGACGTTGCGGGTGCCGAACTCGTACTCGGTGTGTTTGTCCCACAGCGCCGAGAGGTCGTGGTGGGGCCCGAGGCCCCGCCGCAAACAGGCGATCGTGCGTGAATGCGCCATCCCGGCCGCCGGCTTGTCGTAGGGCTCGCGGTCACGGTTGTAGAAGGCATGGTCGACGCCCGGATAGACGTAGATCTCGACGTCGTCGCGCCCCGAGCAGGCTTCTTGGATCTGAGCGACGGCTTCCGGAGGCACGAACTGATCGTCGCCGGCGAAATGCATGACCATCGGACAACCGATGTTGCCGAGCTCGTCGAGATTCTGCTCGATGCCGACGCCGTAGAAGGCGACGGCCGCTTCAACCTTGTGACGCGCCGCGGTCAGGTACGTAAGCTTGCCGCCGAGGCAGAACCCCATGATACCGGCGGGACCGCTGCACTCGGGTCGTGCCCTCAAGCCGGCGAGCGCAGCGCCGATGTCGTCGACGCCGTGGTCGATGTCGAACTGCCCGTAGAGAGCGAAGGCTCTCTGCATGTCGGCGTCCGAATAGCCGAGCTGGATGTCCGGCTCGATACGCCAGAACAGGTCCGGAACGAACGCGACGTAACCTTCCTCGGCGAAGTAGTCGGCGGTCTCCCGCAGTGTGGCGTTCACGCCGAACACCTCCTGAGCGATGACCAATCCCGGCCCGCGGCCACCCTCCGGCACCGCGAGATAGCCGCTGAACGTGCCGCCGTCCTTGGCAGCAATGGTGATATCGGTGCCGCCCATTTGCGCCCCCTTCGTCGGTATTAGGTGACGACGCCGAGGAAGCGGTCGTTGAGCTCCTTCTCATAATAGAAGATGCCCTTGCCGAGCTGATCCGGCGTCCAGGTGCGGGTGGGATGATCCGGAAAGTACGCATACCCTCCGGTAAA
Source organism: Alphaproteobacteria bacterium (assembly GCA_965248765.1). Classification (GTDB taxonomy): domain Bacteria; phylum Pseudomonadota; class Alphaproteobacteria; order VGEJ01; family VGEJ01; genus CBDFKF01. Next base: position 141,920 of record CBDFKF010000004.1, on the reverse strand, counting down.
CACCTCGTTACGGTTACCGGACGGGTCGAAGAAGTAGATCGTCTGGCCGCGGGTGATGCCGTGGCGGGTCGGTCCGATGTCGCGCGAGATGTTGTAGCGGCTGATTACATCGGCGGCGTGCCCGACGTCATTCCAGGAATCGAGCTTGAACGAGGCGTGGTGGAACTTGCCTGGCTCTTCGTGTTGGACGAAGGCAACCTCGTGCGCCTTGTTGCTCGAGGTCAGAAAGGCAGCGATCGGCCCGTCAGGTGTTTCCACTGATTCGGCCAACGAGAAATCCAGCACCTCGACAAAGAAGAGCGCGACCTCGGGGATCGCCGGCCCGTACAGGAGACAATGATCGAAGCTGAGCGCGCGCATGCCGCGCGGCTCCTCGCGCCACACATCGGGATTCTCGATGTGCGGGGTGTCGTCGGCCAGCGCCATCTCGGCATAGAGGTCGATGCGATGGCCGCTCGGGATGACGAAGCTCAAGCGCCGCCCCATTCCCGGCTGCTCGCCGGCGGCGATGCGCTTAACCTTGAGACCGTAGTCGCGCACGCGCTTTTGGTACGTGGTCAAGTCGGCCTTCGAGGCAACCTTGAAGCCCATCATATCCATCCCGGGCGAATCGGCCTCGCGCAGGACGATGCTGTGGCGGTCGAACTCGTCGTAGCCCTTGAGATACACCCGCCCGTCCGTGGCTCGATCGACGAAGTTGAGGCCGATCCGGTCGACGTAGTGGACCAGTGCCTCCTTCATGTCGAGCACGCGGATCTGCACGAACCCGGCCCTTAATACGCCCGTCAATGCCATCGTTTCCTCCCTCGACCGATTGCGGTCATGTTGCCACAGCCGGCCGCTACGAGTCTCGCGCGGCCGCTAGTCGCGATCGGCGAGCGCCGCGTTCTCGACCGCGACCCGATGCCAGAGCAGGGCGAGGTTAGCGATGCTGAAGCCGAGCGCGATCTCCCAGGCGCCGAACACCAGCGGCAGTAACGCGATCTCGACAATGACGACCGCGTAGTTGGGGTGGCGCATGAAGCGATAGGGGCCGCGGCGCACAAGCGGGGCATCGGCCTTGGTGATGATCCGCGTCGGTATCGATGTTGTCGAGCCCCAGCCCATGGCGTTTGAGGAAACCGAGGCTTACCTCGCGCATGCGTTCGCGCACCAGCATGGGGATGTCTTGTGAGAACAGTACGCCGAAGCCGTCGTCGAGCACGCGCCAGCCCATGATGTCGAGGGAGTCGGGCCAGGTGTACTCGCCACAGGCCGTGATCTCTGGCCCCTCGCCGCCGCTGCCTACGACCGCCGCGGCGGCGCCATCGCCGAACAGGGCGGTTGCGACGACGTTGCTCTTGGTAAAATCGGTGTTGTGGAAGGTCAGCCCGCACAGCTCGACCACCAGGAACAGTACGCGGCGTTCGGGTTGGGCCTGGGCGAGCGCGGCGGCCCGCGCGAGGCCGATAACGCCGCCTGCGCAGCCGAGGCCGAAGATGGGCAGCCGCTGAATATCCCGCGGCAACCGCAAGCGCTCGATCACTAGCGCATCGAGGCTGGGGGTGGCGATGCCGGTCGAGGAGACCGTGACGATCGCGCCGATGTCGTCTCGTTCAAGCGCCGCGCGGTCGAGCACCTCGAGGCTCGCGCGTGTCAGAAGCTCCACCGCGTTCTCGACGTAGCAACGGTTGCGTTCGGCAAAGCTGTGGCGCTCGCCGTACCACGCCATGGGAACGCAAGAGTATCGCGTCTCGATCGCCGCGTTGGCGAAGATCGGCTCGAGCCGCGAGAAATCGCCGAAATGGTTCGAGAAATGACCTGCCGCCTCGCGCGCGACCACAGCCTGATCGAGTACGAAATCAGGGACCGCCGTCGCGAGCGACTGAATCCGGGGTACTATGCTCATCAAGCAGACACAGGAGCGGGCGGGTTTGGCGCAGTATACCCCGCCTGGACTCTGCGGCACGCGCTACCTATATCAGCGCGGACGCCCCAAACGGCCCCGCCCGCGCGGCAGGGCGGGCGCCAGGGAGAAGCAAGCCGGGATGGATCAGGATACGAGCGGCGAGAAACCGGAGCCACCGGTCCTGGTGCAGCCGGCCAAGCGCCGGCCCTTCCGCCGCCTGCGCAGCTATTTCCTGACCGGGGTCATCATCACCGGCCCGATCGGCATCACGCTCTATCTCGTGTGGTTGATCATCACCTTCATCGACGACCGCATCACCCCGCTCATTCCTGAGCGCTACAACCCCGAATTCTACCTTCCCTTCAACATCCCCGGGCTGGGCCTGCTCATCGTGCTCTTCGGCCTGACGATTGTCGGCTTCGTCTCAGTGAACTTCCTCGGGCGCACCTTCTTCCGTATCGGCGAGAACCTGGTCAACCGGATGCCGGTGGTTCGCTCGGTATATGGGGCGCTGAAGCAGATCTTTGAGACGGTGCTCGCCCAGTCGTCGACCTCGTTCCGCGAGGTGGTGCTGGTCGAGTACCCCCGCCGCGGCCTGTGGGCTCTCGCCTTCGTCACGAGCGTGACCAAGGGCGAGGTGCAGCGGCTGACAACCGAGGATGTCGTGAACATCTTCCTGCCGACGACGCCCAACCCGACCTCCGGCTTCCTCTTGTTTGTGCCGCGCCACGACCTCATTCACTTGGAGATGAGCGTGGAAGAGGGGATCAAGATGGTGATCTCCGGTGGCCTGGTGACGCCTGACGATCCGCGCGCGCGGCGTCCAGGCATTGCCGCGGCCGCCGGAAGCAGCGGAGTCCGCCGAACCCGCTGCTGAGGAAGAACGCCAACGCGGCTCGGCCGGCTAGTCAGCCGGAGCGGAGGTAGCGCACCGCCGCGTCGCGCTCGAACAGATAGAGCAGAACCCGCAGCGCTTCGCCGCGATCGCCCGCAAGCTCAGGGTCGCGATGGAGGATCAGCCTGGCATCGTCGCGAGCTGCGGCCAACAGCTCCTCGTGCACGGCGATATCGGCGAGGCGAAACACCGGCATCCCGCTCTGGCGTGTCCCCAGAACCTCGCCCGCGCCGCGCAAGCGCAAGTCCTCCTCAGCGATGCGGAAGCCATCGTCGGTCTCGCGCATGATGCGAATCCGCGCCCGCGCAGCCTCGCCGAGCGGCGGCGCATAGACCAGGAGGCAGCTCGATGCCGCGTGTCCACGGCCGATCCGGCCCCGCAACTGATGCAGTTGGGCGAGGCCGAAGCGCTCGGCGTGCTCAATGACCATGACAGTGGCTTCTGGCACATCGACGCCGACTTCGATGACCGTGGTCGCCACCAGCAGTCTGATGTCGCCCCTGGAAAACGCAGCCATCGTACGGTCCTTCTCCGGCCCCTTGAGACGACCATGCACCAGGCCGACCCGATCACCGAACCGGGCGCTGAGCTCGCGGTGGCGTTCCTCGGCGGCGGCCAAGTCGGTGGCCTCAGATTCGCTCACCAACGGGCAGACCCAGTAGAGGCGGGCGCCCTGATCGAGCGCGCGCGCCACCGCCGCCAACACCTCGGACAGACGGTTGGAGGTGATCGCGCGGGTGACAACGGGCTGCCGGCCCGCCGGCTTCTCGGTGAGGCGCGAGACATCCATGTCGCCGTAGCTGGTGAGCGTTAGGGTGCGGGGGATGGGCGTTGCCGTCATGACCAGCGTGTCCGGGTCGATCGCCCCGCCCTTGTCGGCTAGCGCGAGGCGCTGATGCACCCCGAAGCGGTGCTGTTCGTCCACCACCACGAGGGCGAGATCGGCGAACGTCACGCCCTCCTGAAACAACGCGTGCGTGCCGATGACGATGGCCGCCTCCCCCGCCGCCACGGTCCGTCGCATGACCTGGCGCTGGCGGCCTTTGTCGCGACCGGTCAGCAGGGCTACGGGCACGCCAGCCGCCGCGCCGAGCGGGGCCAGCGCCTTGTGGTGCTGGCGGGCGAGGATCTCGGTCGGCGCCATCAGGCAGGCCTGGGCACCCGACTCGACGGCGATCAGCATGGCGAGCAGGGCAACGACTGTCTTGCCGCTGCCGACGTCCCCCTGCAACAGGCGTAGCATGCGCCGCGGCGCCTGCAGGTCAGCCTCGATTTCGGCAAGCGCCTGTTCCTGGGAGGCGGTGAGCCGATAGGGCAACGCCGCGGTGACTTTGGCGCGCCGGTGGCCATCGCCGCCGACGACCCGGCCCCGGCCGCCGCGTGTGTGTGCTCGTATGAGGCCGAGCGCAAGCTGATTGGCCAAGAGCTCGTCGTAGGCCAGGCGCGCCCGCGCCCGTGTGGCCGGAACGAAGTCAGCGGGGTCCTCCGGCGTATGCGCCGCGTGCAGCGACTCGGCCCAACTTTGCCAGCCCTGGCGTGCGCGAAAAGCGGGGTCCAGCCACTCCGGCAGCGACGGCGTACCATCGAGTCCTGCGCGGATGGCACGGCCAAGCGACTTGGCATGGAGCCCAGCGGTCAACGGATAGACGGGTTCGACCGACCGTAAATCCGCAAGCTCTTCCAACGTGCCGATGTGGTCGGGGTGGTTGATCTGCAACTGATCGCCGTACCGCTCGATCTTGCCGCTGACCACACGCACCTCCCCCTCGGGCAGGATCTTGCTGAGGTAATCGGCGTTGGGGTGGAAGAAGACCAGCGACAGTGTGCCGGTGTCGTCGCGGCACCGAACCTTGTAGGGCATGCGCCGGGTTCGCGCCGGGACGTGTCGCTCGATGCGCAGCGTCAGCGTGACGATCGCGCCCGCCGGAGCGTCCGCGATCTTCGGCGAGAAACGTCGGTCGATCAGGCCGCTCGGCAGATGCCACAACAGGTCGACGACATGCGGCCCCGCCAGTGCTTCGATGAGCTTGGCGATACGGGGCCCGACGCCAGGCAACTTGGTCACCGGCGCGAACAGGGGGAAGAGAATCTCCGGCCGCATCCTTGGATCGGGACCGAGCGCAGCGATGCCCACGACCATAACGAAGAGCCGCAAGCGCCGCCAGGAAACCCCGACCGCTTGCGCCTGAGATGCTCGCGCCTGATGCCGCCCGGGGATAAGCTCGCATCCCGGCGACCGATGGCTCCCTCATGTCGAGCAGCGAGGATCTTGAGACGCGGCGCAAACGGTTGCGCTACCGCAGTGTGCACCGCGGCATGAAGGAGATGGACCTCATCCTCGGCGCCTTCATCGACCGGCATCTCGAGTCCTTGAGCGCGGCTGAGCTCGACCAATATGAGACATTGCTACGGGGCAACGATCCCGATCTCTGGGCCTGGATCGTCGGCCGAACGCCAGTTCCCTCGCCCCACGACAACGCCGTCATGAAACTCTTGAAAAGCCTCAAGGACACCGGGATACGCGGTTGATAATAACCGACAAATTGTTTGCGACCCCTGGGCGGATCACGGTGGGCCGTGCACCCGAGGGGCTCGATGCCATGGTGCTCGCGGTGCTCGCTGCCGATGCACCAGACCATGTCCTGTTCATCGCCCGCGACGAGCCGCGCATGATGGCGACCGCGCAGGCCCTTGCTTTTTTCGCGCCGGAGGCTGAGGTCCTCGTTCTTCCGCCGTGGGACTGCCTGCCCTACGACCGAGTGTCGCCCAATCCCGAGGTCTGCGCGCAACGCCTACAGAGCCTGGGGCTGCTGGCAGCGGACGCCGCAGCGAACGGTCCGCGCATCGTCCTGACCACGGTTAGCGCCGCGCTCCAACGGGTGCCGACACGTACCCTGCTGGGCGGCGCAGGCTTCGCCATTGAGACCAAGCAGCAGCTCGATCAAAGGGCACTCCAAACCTTCCTCGCCGGCCACGGCTACCGCCGCGCCGGCACGGTCCGCGAGGCCGGCGAGTACGCGGTCCGCGGTGGGATCATCGATATCTTCGCGCCCGGCGCCGATGTGCCAGTGCGGCTCGATCTGTTTGGCGATACCCTCGAATCGCTGCGCCGCTTCGATCCGCTGACTCAGCGCACGACCGAGGATATCGGCCGGTTGCAATTTGGTCCGGTGAGCGAAGTGACGCTCGATGAAGCCGCGATAGCGCGCTTCCGAGCCGGCTACTCCGCGCTCTTCGGTGTCGCCACGGACGATCCTCTCTACGAAGCGGTGACCGCCGGCCGCCACCACATCGGCATGGAGCACTGGATGCCGCTCTTTCACGAGGCGCTTGAAACAGTCTTCGACTACGTGCCGGCGGCTGTCGTGTGCCTCGATCACCACGCCGAAGAGGTTCGCGACACCCGGCTCGCGACGATCCAGGATCACCACCGGGCGCGCACCAGCGGCGAGGCCGGCGGTAGCGAGACCCCCTACCGGCCTCTTCCGCCCGACCGGCTGTACCTCGATGCCCGGGAATGGGATGCATGTCTTGCAGAGCGCTCTGTCGCCCTCCTCTCGCCGTTCGCCGCCCCCGACGGCGAGGCGAGGCTGGATGCTGGCGGTCGGCCGGGCCGCGACTTCGGGCCGGCGCGCTCACAGCCCGAGGTCAACGTTTTTGATGCGGTCAAGGAACACATCGCGGCGCTCCATGCCGGAGGCCGTCGTGCCATCGTCGCCGGCTTCAGTGTCGGCGCACGCGACCGGCTGGCCAGCGTTCTCGGCGATCACGGCCTCGAACCGGCCACCGCCGTCGCCAGCTGGGCCGAGGCCGAACGCCTAACGCCCGGCACCGTAGCGCTTGCGGTCCTTGGCATCGAACGCGGCTTTGAGACCGAGAATTTTGCCGTCATCGGCGAGCAAGATATCTTGGGCGACCGTATCGCGCGGCCACCCCGGCGCAGCCGGCGCGCCGAACACTTCATCACCGAGATCTCGAACCTCAACCCTGGCGACCTCGTCGTCCACGTCGATCACGGGATTGGCCGCTATGAGGGCCTGCAGACCATCGATGTCGGCGAGGCGCCGCACGACTGCCTGTGGCTCACCTACGACGGCGGTGATCGCTTGTTCGTGCCAGTCGAGAATATCGAAATGCTGTCGCGCTACGGCTCAGAAGAGGCGCTGGCGGCGCTCGACAAGCTCGGGGGCGGCGCTTGGCAGGCCCGCAAGGCGCGCGCCAAGAAGCGGATCAAGGACATGGCCGCGGCCCTCGTCAAAGTCGCCGCGGACCGAGCGATCCGTACAGTGGCGCCGCTGCCGCCCCCGGCCGGCCTGTATGAGGAATTCTGCGCCCGCTTCCCCTATCACGAGACCGACGATCAAGCCGGCGCCATCGACGATGTGCTCGGCGACCTAGCCGCCGGCAAGCCGCTTGACCGGTTGATCTGCGGGGATGTCGGCTTTGGCAAAACCGAGGTGGCGCTGCGCTCGGCGTTTATCGTCGCCTACACCGGCAAGCAGGTGGCGGTGGTGACGCCGACCACGCTTCTCTGCCGCCAGCACTATCAGACCTTCTGCGAGCGCTTCGCCGGCCTGCCCATCCGCGTCGGCCGCCTCTCGCGCCTGGTCCCGCCGCGCGAGGCGGCCGAGACCCGTCGCGGCCTCGCCTCGGGCGAGGTCGATATCGTCATTGGCACCCACGCGCTGTTGGGCAAGCAGATCAACTTCCGCCGCCTGGCGCTGGTGATCGTCGACGAGGAGCAACGCTTCGGCGTCGCCCACAAGGAACGCCTGAAGTCGCTCAGAAGCGATGTCCACGTGCTGACCCTGACCGCGACGCCGATCCCGCGCACGCTGCAAATGGCGATGAGCGGCGTTCGCGACCTCAGCCTGATCGCGACTCCGCCGGTCGACCGGCTGGCCGTACGCACCTTTGTCATGCCCTTTGACACCGTCTCGATCCGCGAGGCCGTGCTGCGCGAGCATTACCGCGGGGGGCAGACTTTCTTTGTCTGCCCGCGCATCGCCGATCTGCCCGATTCTGAGCGCTTCCTCAAGGAGAAGGTGCCAGAGGTCAAGTACGCGATCGCCCACGGCCAGCTGCCCGCGCGCGACCTCGACGCCACCATGCAGGCCTTCTACGACCACCAGTTCGATGTCCTGATCAGTACTAACATCATCGAATCGGGTCTCGACATCCCGGCCGCCAACACCCTGGTGATCTGGCGAGCCGACCGCTTTGGCCTTGCCCAGCTCTACCAACTCCGTGGCCGAATCGGCCGCGCGAAGGTCCGCGCCTACGCCTATTTGACGCTGCCGCCCCGCCGCATTCCGACGGCGACCGCCGAGCGGCGCCTGCAAGTACTACAGGCCCTCGATGAGCTCGGCGCCGGCTTCAGCCTGGCGAGCCACGACCTCGATATTCGCGGCGCTGGCAACCTTCTGGGCAGCGAGCAATCGGGCCACATCCGCGAGGTCGGTTTCGAGCTCTATCAGCAAATGCTTGAAGAGGCGGCGGCAAGCTTGCGCGCCGGCACCGACGGCGAAGGCGCGATAGAGGAGCATTGGTCGCCGCAGATCGGCATCGGCGCCAGCGTTCTCATTCCCGAGAACTATGTGGACGACCTCACCGCGCGGCTCGGCCTTTATCGGCGCCTCTCGCGTCTGGAAACAACGGCCGAGATCGACGCCATGGCCGCCGAGCTTGTCGATCGCTTCGGCCCGCTGCCCGAAGAGGTCGAGCATCTCCTCGAGGTGGTCGCCATCAAGCAGCATTGCCGTGCCGCCGGCATCGATAAGATCGAGGCCGGGGCACGCGGCGCCACGGTCGGCTTCCGTAATAACAGCTTTGCGAATCCGGCCGGTCTGGTCGAATTCATTGGCGCCCAGGCCGGCACGGCCAAGTTGCGGCTAGACCACCGCCTTGTCATCAAGCGCAACTGGGACGACGAAAAAAGCCGCCTCAAGGGCGTCCGGCTACTGGCCGAGCGCCTCGCCGCGGTGGCCGTTCAGGGGGCTGGGGCCACAGCCTCCGCCTCCGGGCCGGCGCTGGCGCGCGTCAGCGCCTCAAAGACCTGAGGAATATCGCCGGCTCCTGCGCGCCCGAGACCGCGGCGCCACGCCGTCACGGCACGCGCGTCCAGCTGTTTGGGCCCGCCTCACGAACCACACGGTCGGCGATGACCCGCGCCAACTCGGCCGCCCCAGCCTCATTGAAGTGGAAATCATCGTAAAAGAATCGCTCGTCTCCATGCATCGAACTGGTGTCGATACACTCGACGCTCAGGTTCTCACAGATTCTCATCAGCGCTTCGTTGTATTTCTCAATCCCCACTCTGCCCGCACCTACCGAGATGTATTCCTCACTATTGGAGTTCCCCCGGTTTGATGGACACTTTTTGACTGAGAGAGGAGAGTGTCCCGATGCCGAGAACGAGGAACCGGTACCCCGCGGAATTCAGGGATCAGATCGTAGCGTTGTCCCGGACCGGAGGTAGCGTGGAAGATGGCCAGGGAGTTCGAGCCGTGCGCGGCGACGATCCATGGCTGGATCAAGCAGGCTGAACGCGATGGCGGCGGCCGCATCGACGGTCTTAGCAGCGACGAGCGCGAAGAGCTACGTCGGCTTCGCCGGGAGAACCGCCAGCTTCGTCAGGAGAGAGATATCCTGGCAAAGGCCGCAGCCTGGTTCGCTCAGAGCGACGTGACGTCGTCTCGGTCTTCGAGTTCATGACGGCGAACCAGGCCATGTTCCCGCTGGCAACGATGTGCAAATCGTTCGGCGTCTCCCGCGCCGGATATTATGCGTGGCTCCGGCGTGAGCCGAGCGCCCGTTGCCGCGCCGATGTGGAGTTGAGCGTTCGCATCAAGGCGATCCACAAGGCTTCGAAAGAGACCTATGGGGCTCCGCGCATCCACGCCGAACTCCTCGATGAAGGGATCCGGCTGGGCCGCAAGCGCGTGGAGCGGTTGATGAAAGCGGCCGGTATTGTCGGTGTTAGCCGCCCGCACGACCTTCCGAGACGAGCGGGTTCGTCCCGCCAGCGACCTGGTTGACCGGAACTTCCATGCCGATGAACCGAACTGGCTCTGGGTCGCCGACATCACCTACGTGCCGACTTGGGCCGGGTTCCTGTACCTCGCCGTGGTACTGGATGCCTTCTCACGGCGGATCGTCGGCTGGGCGATGGGCCACGATCTGAAAACCCAGCTCGTGCTCGATGCCCTCAACATGGCGCTGACGCAGCGGCGTCCCGTCGGCGTGATCCATCACTCCGACCAGGGGTCGCACAGTACACCTCGATCGCCTTCGGCCTGCGTTGCAAGGAAGCCGGTGTGCGGCCATCAATGGGCTCGGTTGGCGATGCCTACGACAATGCAATGTGCGAGAGTTTCTTCGCCACCCTCGAATGCGAGTTGCTCGACCGGCGGAAGTTCCGGACCAAGGCGGAGGCCCGCATGGCCGTCTTCCAGTTCATCGAGGGCTGGTACAATCCGGGGCGGCGGCATTCCGCGCTCGGATACAAGTCGCCCGTCAACTACGAGAGACAAGCCCGTGAGCAGCTGGAGTCTGTAAGCCCGTAACTGTCCACAAAACCGGGGGAACTCCAGTATTCGCCCTCGTGGTAGAGTGCGTCGATGATCCGCTTCGAGGAGTCACTGGCGACGCGGATGCGCTGGAGGGCGGCGTTAATCTCCGTCTTCCTAGCGATAAGGGCGGCGACGGCCACGTCATTGGGCTTCGACATGGTGAGATCCGTGGGTCGTCGGCGCGCATGACGACTTTGGCTGCGTCGGATAGCAAGCTCAATCTACCCCGAACGAAGAGGGAAAATCGAGCGGCCCCCGTGTCGCATCTGTGTTGCAAGGAACTGCCGGCAGAGTTCGTAACCCTTTGGAATCTCTTGGTAATGTGTTGCACTGTGTCGCAGGCCGATTCCGACAAAGAAGGCCACCCGAAGGTGGCCTAAGTGTTTGACAGGTCTAGAGAAAATTTGGTTACGGGGGTAGGATTTGAACCTACTACCTTCAGGTTATGAGGCTGAGTGTTAAACGGAGGCTGCCAACCAAACGATCAATCATCTTGCAAATGGTCACAACCGTTCGAGGAATCGCTTGGATCGACACCGGCAACCGCACGGTCAAATGCCCATGATGGCGGCGATGGATTGCCCGACCCTCTCGGCCGCCGCCTCGACGTCCCGGTCCCCGAGATGGGCGTAGCGCAGCGTCATGCTTACGCTGGCATGGCCGAGCAGGCGGGAGACCACCGGCACCGGCACGCCGTTCATCACCGCGTGGCTGGCATGCGTGTGGCGGAGGTCGTGCAGGCGAACGTCCTCGATGCCGGCCTCCCGCCGGACGCGATACCAGAGCGCGAGGTTGCGGCCGCGCGGCCGCGACAAGTCGCGCGGCGACGGAAACACGAATGCGCTGCCGCCGCGCGGCTGGCGTTCGAGGATACGGCGAGCCTGGGTGTTGAGGGGAACCGTTCTCGGCCCCGTCTTGCCGTCGCTGAGGACCAGCCTGTCGCCGTCTACCTCGGACCAGCGCAGCTGCACGATCTCACCCCTGCGGCACCCGGTGAGCAGCAGAAGGCGGATGATGTCGGCCTGCTCCCGGTTTGTCTTGCGGGTCTGTCCGTCCAGCGCCCGGTGCAGGCGGGCGATTTCCTCGCGCGACAAGAAGCGGGTGAGCGGCGTACGCCGGTTTCTTTGAACCCCCTGCGCCGGGTTGGTTTCGACATGGCTGCGGGCGACAGCGAAGTTTATGATCTGCCGGAGAAGATCGAGCGCGTGGTTGGCGTTGCCGGGCGCGGTCCGGCTGAAGGCATCGAACCAGCGCCCGATGCGCGCCGTGGTGATGCGGTCGAGCGGTTTCGATCCGAAGGCGGGCAGGAGGCGCCTCTCCACCAGATGGGTTGCGGTTCGCCGGGTCGATGGCTTGTATCCCTCGAAATGAGTCTTTCTCCACTCGCCCGCGACGAAATCCCGGAACAGCGGCGCGCGCGTGGGCCCGGACGCACTGTCGGGCTCGGGGCTCGCCTGGCGGGCGAGGCATTCCCGGCGGACCTCCGCGACGGTCTTCAGCGACACCGGGCCGAGAGAGACCCGTCTCGATCGCCCGCCAGCATTCTTCAGCAGGATATAGCTCCGCCCGCCCGAGGGCCGAACCCGAACGCCGAGGCCGGCGACATGATTATCCCAGACCGTGTATTCCCGCTCGCGGGGGAGCGGCCTCAACGTCACCTCGGGTGGCGGCGCGGGCGGGAATCGGAAAGGGTGATAGTACCGTTGATGCCGGGTAATGCCGGCGGAGGGAAGCACCCTTACTTCTGGTGCGCTTTTGACGGAGAGGAGGCGGGGTGATTGGCAATGCGCCTGCAAACACCTGAAAAGATCCGGACTCTCCAGAGGAAGCTCTATCTCAAGGCGAAGGCGGAACCGGACTTCCGCTTCTACCTGCTCTACCAAACCGGCCTTGCCGGAGAGCGCGGCCACCAGCCGTCAGCTACACCACTCCCGGGGACACGATGGGTTCTGCCACCAAGATCATGCCCGACAACACGAAATTGAGAGTGAATGGGACATGGTGGCATTCGATATTGCCGGTCGGGCCGTATCTCGGACACACCGGTCCTGTCGTCTTCACGCATGAGGGACGATCCTGTCGTCATGTTGGGAGGGGCGTCGTTCTGAGCCGATCGATTCGGCGGAGGATGTCGGCGAACAGGTCACGAGGGATAGCGACCTCGGCCATCTGGAAGACGATGTAGCGACCGTGGCGGACGATCTTCGCGCCGATCTTGACGAGCTTTTCGCGCAGCGTGGTCAGTGACCACTGCTCCACTGCATCGGGCAACACGAGTGTCCGCATGAAGTTGCCGAGATTGTAGGCGAGCGCGTGGAGTTGGAGCCGGACGGCGTTGTGACGGAACTTGCGGCACAACAGGCGTGTCCACTTGATGGCGTTTTTGCCTTCCTTGATCCATTGCTCGGCCGTGCCGCGCTGATTGTAGAATGCGACGACCCGCTCGGTGGGTCGGCTCAGGTTGGTTACAATGAACCCGACGCGCGGGTACAACTCACCAGGATGCCACTCGACCTTGGCGACGACGCGGCGGGGTTTGTCCCAGGTCGCGGCCTGATAGCTGAAGCCGGCATGATACCGGCGAACATCATTGGGCGGCCTGCCGACGGGGCGTTTCAGCAGATGGGCGATGCTGCCTTGCAGCACCTTGTTTGCGGGGAGCCGGATGGCGTAGCTGAAGTCCTCGGCTTCGAGAAACTCGTAGACTTCGGGTGAGGCCGGGCGCCTCGCGCCGGCGGGCTCAGCCGCGTCCCTGCCTGGCCGTTTCCCCGAGCATGTCCCGCAGGGCGCGCACCGGCGCCAGGCTCTCCGCGGAGCGGCGCAGCACCAGGCCGGTCGGGCAGCGCCGACAGCGGCCGGCCGGGCAGCCGGACCAGCATCTCCAGCGGCAGCCAGGCGAGATAGGGGCCCGACGCCATCAGGGCGAAACCGGCCGCGCCGGCCCGGACGACGGACGCGGCGCGCTGCCCGGTGCGTGCATGCCGGCGATCGAGCAGGTCGTTGGCTTCGCCCACGAACCGAGAACTTGGCGAACGAGCTCAGGTCGAACAGGCCGCAAGCCTCGCGCACCGCGCGGCATTCCTCGGCGCAATGGGCGAACCAGTTCTGGCGCCCGAACGAGTACTCGTACTTGGGCTCGGTGCCGGCCGGCGCGTGCCAGTTGGGCCGCTCCCAGCCCGCCACCTCGCCGAAGCAGGCGCCGAGCGCGGCCAGCCGCTCGTGCAGGGGCGAGGTGCGGACCCCGCGCGCGGTCTCGTATTGGCGGTAGGGGCCAGTGCATGGCGTACATCAGCCCGAGTGCCTCGGAGACGCGGCTGAACAGGTAGGACTTGTCGCCCTGGCGCGGTATGGCGCGGCGGATGTCGACCTCCCACAGATCGAACGGCGGCTCGCCGTCGGCGATCCACTCGGCCAGCGCCTTGCCGGCACCGCCGGCCGATTGGATCCCGATCGAGTTGAACCCGGCGGCGACGAAGAAGTTGTCGAGCTCGGGAGCCCGGCCAAGGTGGTAGCGCTGATCGGGGGTGAAGCTCTCGGGTCCGTTGAAGAAGGTGCGGATGCCGACGTTTTCGAGCGCCGGCACACGGTGGATCGCGCCCTCGAGGATGGGCGCGAAGTGGTCCCAATCCTCTGGCAGGTGATCGAAGCAGAAGTCGGCCGGCACGCCGTTCATGCCCCAGGGCTTGGCCTTGAGCTCGAAACCGCCGACGAGGAGCTTGCCCGCGTCCTCCTTGTAGTAGCCGCCGGCGTCCATGTCGCGCATGCCCGGCAGGTCGGAATGGACATCGGCCATCGGCTCGGTGACGACGTAGAAATGCTCCGCGGCGTGGAGGGGCACGTTGACGTCGGCCATGCGGCCGACCTCGCGCCCCCAAAGGCCGGCGCAGTTGACCACCACCTCGGCCGCCACCTCGCCGCGCGCGGTTCGGACCGCCGTGGCCCGCCGCCCCTCGACGCGGATGCCGGTGACCGGCGTTTCCTCGAAGATCTGCACCTCCTGCATGCGCGCGCCCCGGGCCAGCGCGGTGCAGGTGTCGGAGGGGTTGGTCTGGCCGTCCTGCGGATACCAGAGCGCACCGACCACATCGCTGGTGTTGAGGAGCGACCATCTCTGGCCGGCCTCGGCCGGGGTCAGCACCTCGACCTCGACGCCGAAGGCCGCCGCCATCGAGGCGCCGCGCAGGATCTCCTGCCAGCGCTCGTCGTTGGTGGCGATGCTGACGCTGCCGACGCGCTTATAGCCGGTCGCCTGTCCGGTCTCGGCCTCGAGGTTGAGGTAGAGATCGGCCGTGTACCGGGCGAGCTTGGTCAGGTTGACCGTGTAGAGCATGGCGCGCACCATCCCGGCGGCGTGCCAGGTCGTGCCGCAGGAGAGCTGCTTGCGTTCCAGCAGCACGATGTCGCGCCAGCCGAGCTGGGCCAGATGGTAGGCGACCGAGCAGCCGATGATACCGCCGCCGATGATGACCACGCGGGCCGATGTGGGGAAACTCTCGCTCATAGCACCGCCTAGAGGCCGGCGAAGGCGGTTGCGACGAAGGCGGAGACGACGCGCCGGCCCTGCTTGCCGGCATGGGCCAGCAGGTTGCGCATGAAGTGGACGCGGCACCGCTGAGCAGTTGCGCCGAGGATCCGGGTCGGGGCGGCCTTCAGGCCCTTGTGGTCGTCGGCGATCACCAGCTTCACGCCGCGCAGGCCGCGGCGGGTGAGGCTGCGCAGGAACCCGGTCCAGAAGGTCTCGGCCTCGGACGCGCCGATCGCCATGCCGAGGACCTCGCGCCGGCCCTGGTCGTTGACCGCGACCGCGACGGTCACCGCGACCGATACGATGCGCCCGGCCTGGCGCACCTTCAGATAGATCGCATCCAGCCAGAGATAGGGCCAGTCACCCTCCAGCGGCCGGTCGAGGAAGCTCTGGATCTTGTCGTCGATCTCGCCGCACAGCCTGAAGACCTGGCTCTTGGAGATGCCGGACATGCCCATGGCCTGCACCAGGTCGTCGACCGAGCGGGTCGACACGCCCTGGATGTAGGCCTCCTGGACCACCGCCGTCAGCGCCTTCTCGGCCATCCGCCGCGGCTCCAGAAAGCCGGGGAAGTAGCTGTAGCCGTTGCGGTGGGTGAGCCGATCCGGCGAGCGCTCGCCGTGAGCGGCGCCGGTCAGGCCCTCAACCTCCACCGCCATCAGCCGCTCGGCCGTGAAGCCGATCATCTCGCGCAAAAGGTGGGCGTCAGAACTCTTTTCCAACAGCGCGCGCAGCGTCATCATGTCGTTGGCGGTCATCGTGGTTCTCCTCCGGTCGGGTGGACTCTGCAAGCCCAACCCTAAACCGGTACCGCGATGGCCTCCGCTGTGGATAAGCAGCCCGCCGCCGCCAGACTCTCGGCGGTCGCTGGCGGGCTGCTTACCCACAGCTACCAGAGGCAACCAGAGCTCCTACACCACGCTGTGGGACACGACCTTCGGATGTGGAACCCGGAGGGTGAATCGGATCGCAGTCCACTTCGGCCCTGTTTCGACCACCGACTGAAGCTTGAGTTCCACGGCTCGCGGGTCACCTCCGACGCCGGACTGCTCGCCTATCGTGAACTCGACGATGCCTTGGGGCTGACCGCATTGGCGGGCGATGTCCTGGCCGACAGCCGGACGGGCAAGAACGGCTGGCATGGCGTCGTCGGTCTGCTTCGCCAGTCTGTCTATGGACGCCTCGCCGGATACGAGGATGTGAACGACGCCGACCGTCTCGGGCGCGATCCCGCGATGCGGTGGATCGTCGGCGGCAAGGCGGTCGAACGCGGCGGCGCATCGACCAGCCAGATGGGGCGCTTCGAGACCGAGCTGTTAGCGAACGACGAGAATCTCGCCGCCCTCGCGGACTTGTCGGGTGTTTGGATCGATCGGGTTCATGCGCGGAAGCTGCCGAGAATGATCGTGCTCGACATGGACAGCTCCGTCAGCCCGACCCATGGTGATCAGGAAGGTACGGCCTATAACGGCCATTTCGGCTGCACCTGCTATCACCCGCTTTTCGTGTTCAATCAGTTCGGCGATCTGGAGCGGTGCGGCCTTCGTCCCGGCAACGTGCACAGCGCCCACGAGTGGCGCGATGTGTTGGAACCGGTGGTCGCTCGTTACCGCAACAGGACACTCCGGCGTTACTTCCGTGGCGACGCCGCCTTCGCCTCACCCGAAGTCTACGAGTTTCTCGAAGCCGAGGACTTCAGCTACGCCATCCGGCTCCCCGCAAACAAGGTGCTGCAAGGCAGCATCGCCCATCTGCTGAAACGCCCCGTCGGCAGGCCGCCCAATGATGTTCGCCGGTATCATGCCGGCTTCAGCTATCAGGCCGCGACCTGGGACAAACCCCGCCGCGTCGTCGCCAAGGTCGAGTGGCATCCTGGTGAGTTGTACCCGCGCGTCGGGTTCATTGTAACCAACCTGAGCCGACCCACCGAGCGGGTCGTCGCATTCTACAATCAGCGCGGCACGGCCGAGCAATGGATCAAGGAAGGCAAAAACGCCATCAAGTGGACACGCCTGTTGTGCCGCAAGTTCCGTCACAACGCCGTCCGGCTCCAACTCCACGCGCTCGCCTACAATCTCGGCAACTTCATGCGGACACTCGTGTTGCCCGATGCAGTGGAGCAGTGGTCACTGACCACGCTGCGCGAAAAGCTCGTCAAGATCGGCGCGAAGATCGTCCGCCACGGTCGCTACATCGTCTTCCAGATGGCCGAGGTCGCTATCCCTCGTGACCTGTTCGCCGACATCCTCCGCCGAATCGATCGGCTCAGAACGACGCCCCTCCCAACATGACGACAGGATCGTCCCTCATGCGTGAAGACGACAGGACCGGTGTGTCCGAGACACGGCCCGACCGGCAATATCGAATGCCACCATGTCCCATTCACTCTCAATTTCGTGTTGTCGGGCATGATCTTGGTGGCAGAACCCATCGAACTTGCCCTTTGAGCGATTTCGAGCCACGCTCAACTTGGCTGAAGGGTGCCACATGGGAAATCCCGGTTCATATAGTCTTCCCGTCGGCATTGGCAAAACACGCGATGCGAATCTCCGCGCGAACCCTCGAAACATGCTGCACCTCGGGCGTGGCGGGGTGCACGCTATTCGGCCGGAGGCGGAGTTGACCGATTCGTTTCTCAGCGGGCGCGCGGCACTGGTCACCGGCGGCGCCTCGGGCATGGGCCGGGCCATCGCCCTCGCGATGGCCGGCGCCGACGTCGCCATCGGCTCGCGGTTGCGCGACGGCAGCGCGGACTCAAACACCGGCGAGGTCGTGTACCTGCCGGGACGGAGCGAGCTGGAGGCCACGGCAGCTGAGATCGAAGCGTTGGGGGCGCGGCGCTGGCGGCTGACCTCGACGTCGCGTCAATTGATTCGGTGCGCGCGCTCTACGATGCCGCGGCGGACCGCTTCGGCAAGGTGGACATCCTCGTCAACGCCGCGGGCATCACGGCCGAGCACACCATCGCCGGTCACGACGATGCGTTGTGGGATCGGGTCATCGAGGTCAACCTCACCGGCACCTACCGCACCATCAAGCTCTGTTTGCCGGGCATGATCGAACGTAAGTGGGGGCGCATCGTCAACATCGCCTCGACCGCCGCCGCCGTCGGTGCGCCGACCTCGGGCGCCTACTGCGCCTCGAAGGCCGCCGTCGTCGGGCTCAGCCGTTGCGTCGCGCTTGAGGGCGCCGCGCACGGCGTCACGTGTAACGCGATCAGCCCGACCTGGGTCGAGACGGCGTTCGGCAGGCATTGGATGACCGACATCGCCGAAAAGCAGGAGGGCCGGGCGGGCGAGGCCTACATCGCCGAGGCCAAGGCCCAGAACCCGCAGGGCCGCCTGATCCAGCCGCGCGAGATCGGCGCACTGGCCCTATTCCTGTGCCGCGACGAGGCGCTGGGCATGACCATGCAGGACCTCACGGTCTCGGCCGGCTCGTTGTGGTGAGAGGAACGCGATGGCAGCAGCGCAAAAGGTGATCCTCACCTGCGCCGTGACCGGCTCGGCGCACACGCCGACGATGTCGCCGCACCTGCCGTGCACCCCCGCCGAGATCGCCGAGCAGGCGATCGACGCCGCCGCGGCCGGGGCCGCGATCATCCACGTCCACGCGCGCGACCCCAAGGACGGCCGACCCACCGGCGACGCCGGGGTCTTCTTCGACTTCCTTCCGCGCATCAAACAGGGTTGCGACGCGGTGATCAGCATCTCTTCCGGCGGGGGCACCGGGATGAGCGTCGAGGAGCGGCTGGACGTGGTCTTCCGTGCCGAGCCCGAGCTCACCACCCTCAACCTCGGCACCATGAACTTCGGCTACTTCCCGATGATCGAAAAATACCGCGGCGCCTGGCAGCACGAGTGGGAGGAGCCCTACCTCGAATCCTCGCGCCGCAAACCCTTCATCTCGACTTTCGCCGATATGGAGACCATGCTCGCCAAGGCTGCCGAGACCGGTACCCGCTTCGAGTTCGAGGCCTACGACGTCGGCCACCTTTACACCCTCGCCCATCTCTTCGACCGCGGCCTGGTCGAGCCGCCGGTGTTCCTGCAGACGATCTTCGGCAACCTCGGCGGCATCGGTACCGAGATCGACAACCTGGTGTTCATGAAACGCACCGCCGATCGGCTGTTGGGCGAGGGCTACGTGTGGTCTGTGCTGGGTTCCGGTCGCCACCAGTTCGGCCTCATCACCACCGGCGCCATCATGGGCGCCAACGTCCGCGCCGGCCTCGAAGACAACCTCTACATCGCCAAGGGCAAGCTCGCGACCTCGAACGCCGAGGCCGTGACCAAGGTACGCCGCATCCTCGAGGAGCTTTCGCTCGAGCTCGCCACCCCCGCCGAGGCGCGCGAGCGATTGGCGCTCAAGGGCGGCGACCGCGTGGCCTTCTAGCCGGCCGGCACGGTGGCGCGGCCGCAGCCCGAGGACGTCGAGCGGGTCGGAATCGTCGGCGCCGGTGTTATCGGCTGTGGTTGGGCCGCCCATTTCCTGCGCTTGGGCCGGGACGTCATCGCCTGGGATCCGGCGCCGGGAGCGGAGGCCCGGCTGAGCGAGGCGGTCGCCGCCGTGTGGCCGACGATGGAGCGGATGGGGCTCGCGCCCGCCGCCCGTCCCGACCGCTTGCGCATGGCGCCCTATCTGCGGACACTCGCGGCTGAGGCCGAGGTGATCCAAGAGAACGCGCCCGAGGACCTGGAGGCCAAGGCGGCGCTGTTCGCCGAGCTCGACGCCGCGGCGCCGGCTGAGGTGGTGCTCCTCTCCAGCACCTCGGGCTTCGCCATGACCGAGATCCAGGCGCGCTGCGCCCACCCCGAGCGCACCGCGGTGGGCCATCCCTTCAACCCGCCTTACCTGATTCCGCTGGTCGAGGTGGTGGGGGGCGCACGAAGCTCGGCCGAGGCGGTTGACTGGGCGCAGGCCTTCTACGAGGCCGCGGACAAGGTCGTCGTGCGGATGCGCGGCGAGCTGCCGGGGTTCATCGCCAACCGGCTACAGGACGCGATGTGGCGCGAGGCGCTGCACATGGTGGCGGCGGGCGAGGCCACGGTCGAGGAGATCGACGCCGCGATCGCGCACGGTCCCGGTCTGCGCTGGGCGATCATGGGCCCGTGCCTCACCTTCCACCTCGCCGGCGGCCTGGGCGGCATGGCCCACATGCTCGACCACTTCGGCGCGGCGCTCGAAGAACCGTGGACGCGCCTCAAGGCGCCGCCGCTCACGCCTGATCTACGCCGCCGAATGATCGAGGGCTGCACCCGCGAGGCCGGCTCGCGCACCGTGGCCGATCTCGTGCGCGAGCGCGACGACCGCCTGATCCGCATCCTCGAGGCGCTTCGCGACGCGGCCGAGGCCGAAGTCTAGCGGGCGGGCGGTCCCGCCTATCGACCCCGCCAGACGGGGGGGCGCTTGTCGGCGAAGGCGCGGGGGCCTTCCAGGGAATCCTTGGAGCCGCGCATCCTGTCGTAGGCGGTGAGGCGGCCGCTTTTGAGCGCGGCGAATGCCTCGGCGACGCTCAGGTGATCGGTGGCGGCGACGACCTCCTTGGCCGCGGCGACGGCAAGCGGCGCGGCGGCGGGGACGACGGCGTTGACCAGGCCCCAGCGCAGCGCCTCGGCCGCGTCCATGCGGCGGCCGGTCAGCAGCATCTCCATGGCCACGGCGCGCGGGATGCGCCGTTGCAAGCGCAGGTTGCCGCCGGCATCGGCGATCATGCCGATGTTGACCTCGGGCAGGAAGAACTCGGCGTGCTCGGCGGCGACCATGAGGTCACACGCGAGCGCGAGCTCGAAGCCGCCGCCCACTGCCATGCCGTTGACCGCGGCGATCACCGGCTTGTCGAGGTCCCAGAGCTCGGTCAGTCCGGCGAAGCCGCCGGGGCCGTGATCGGCGCCCTGTTCGGCGCCGGCGGCCGCCGCCTTGAGGTCCCAGCCGGCCGAGAAAAAACGTTCGCCCGCGCCGGTGACGATAGCCACCCGCAACTCGGGATCGTCGCGAAAGGCGATCAGTTCGGCATTGAGGTCGCGGCTGGTGGCGGCGTCGATGGCGTTCGCCTTGGGCCGGTCGATGGTGATCTCCAATACCGCGCCGCGGCGCGCCTGGCGTATCGCTTCGCTCATCGTTTCCTCCGCTTGGCGGGTTCTAGGTCTCGTGGGGGCGCAGGAGGGCACGGGAGATGATGTGGCGCTGAATCTCGGATGTGCCGTCCCAGCGGGCGTCGCGCCACAGGCGCGCCACCGGCAGCTCGTCCATCAATCCCATGCCGCCGAAGATCTGGACCGCCGCGTCGGTCACCCGGCCAAGCATCTCCGAGGCCAGAAGCTTGGCCATCGCCGCGTCCTCCGGCGCCATGGTCCCGCGGTCGAGCTTCCACGCCGCCTTGAGCGTCAACAGCTCGGCCGCGGCGATCTCGACCGCCATGTCGGCGAGCTTGAACGAGGTGCCCTGGAAGCGGCCGATCGCCTGGCCGAACTGGCGGCGGCTGGCGGTCCACTCGATGGCCATCTCGTGGGCCCGCTGCGCCCGCCCCAGGCAGGTGGCGGCGACGCTCAGCCGGCTTGCGGAGAGCCAGGTATCGGCGAGCTCGAAGCCCTTGCCCTCCTCGCCGAGCAACTGGGCGGCACTCACCCGGCACTCGTCGAAGGCGAGCTCGCAGTTGTGATAGCCGCGGTGCGACACCGCGCTCGGCCCGCGCCGGACCTCGAAGCCCGGCGTTCCCTTGTCGACCAGGAAACACGTGATGCGCTTGCGTTCCCCGTGCGGCCCTTCCTCGACGCCGGTGATGGCGAAGAGAATGACGAAATCGGCGACATCGGCGTGGCTGATGAAATGCTTGTTCCCGGTGATGACGTAGTCCTCGCCATCGCGCAGCGCGCGGGTCGCCATGGCGCGGAGATCCGAGCCCGCGCCGGGCTCGGTCAGCGCCAGACAGTCGACGCGCTCGCCGCGCACCGCCGGCTCGAGGTAGCGCTCGACCTGATCGCCGGTGCAGGCGGCCAGGATATTGCTGGGCCGGCCGACCAGGCTGTGCAGCGCGTAGGACGTTCGGCCGAGCTCGCGCTCGAAGAAGACCATCGTCAGGTTGTCGAGCCCGCCGCCGCCGAACGCCGTCGGCATGTTGGCCGCGTAAAACCGTGCGCGAGGGCTGCCTCCCGGATGGCTTGGCCGAGTTCCGGCGGCACCTCGCCGGTACGCTCCACCGCCTCTTCGTGCGGCGCAAGCTCGGCCTCGACGAAGGCGCGGATGCTGTCGATCAATAGCGTCTGCCCAGGCGTGGGTTCGAAGTCCATGGGCGTCCCTCAATCCACCGCCATGCGGATCATCGCGTCGACGGCGAACGCGCCCCGGCCCTTGGGCAGGACGGGCAAGGGGTTCACGTCAAGCTCGACCAGGCGATCGCGGTGGTGTTCGGCAAAGGCGGCGATGGCGAGGATGGCCTCGATGGCGGCCTCGCGATCGCCCGCCGGACGCCCGCGAAAGCCGTCCATGAGCCGCGCCGCACGCAGCGAGTCCAGCGCGTCCGCGATCGTGCGGCGGTCCGCCGGCAGCAAGATCGCCTGGCTGTCCTCCACCACGTCTACCAACTCGTCGCCCGAGCCGACGATGAGGACGAGGCCGAAAGGCGGCTCGCGGCGCACGCCGACAATGAGCTCGGCGACGGCGCCTTCGATCATGCGCTCGACGAGGAAGCGCTCGCCCGCCTCGGGCACCCCGGCGACGGCGGCGCCGATGCGGGCGACGGCCGCCGCCACCGCGCCCGCGGTCTTCTGGCCGACGGCCACGGCACCGACCTCGGTCTTGTGGACGAGTGCCGGGCTCACCGCCTTGACCACGACGGGGAAGCCGAGGCCAACCGCCGCCTCCGGCGCCTCGACAGCCGTGGCGAGGCGAGCCTCCGGCAGGCGCAACCCGAAGGCAGCGAGCTCGCGCTTGCTCGTCCACTCATCGAGAGCGCCCGCCACCGGTAGCTCCCCGGCCGCGGGCAGGAGCAGGGCCTCGGTCCCGCCTTCCGCCGCCGCAATCCGGTCGCGCCGCTCGGTGACCCAGGCGGCACCGGCGAGCGCGGCCACGGCCTCCTCCAGACCCTGCAGCGGCGCGATCCCGTCCGCCATCAGCCGTCGCCGCGCGGCTTCGGGCATGAGTTCGGGGAGCGTACTCACCACCACCGCCGACTTGCCCGTCTTGCGCCGTGCCGCGATCAGCGCATCGACCGCGGTGTCCCATTCCTCGATCGCCTCGGAGCCGGGTCGCGGATAGTCCAGAATCAACGCGGTCGCGTCGAATTGCCCATCCATCATGGCGGCGAAGCAGCGTTCGAGCGCGGTCGCGTCGCCCCACAAGGGATTGTTGTAGTCGAGCGGGTTGGCGACGCTGGCGTAGGCGGCGAGGTCGCGGCCCAGGACCGCCGTCTGGTCCGCCGTCGGTGGGGGGAGGTCGAGCCCGGCCTTGGCCGCGCGGTCGGCCAAGAGCGCCCCGTCGCCGCCCGAGGCCGTCAATACGCCGAGCCGGCGACCGGAGAGCGGTCCCGACGCCGCCAGAAGCTTGAGCGCTTCGAGCATCGCCGGCACCGAATCGGCGCGAACGATGGCCAGGCGCTCGAACAGGGCACAATAGAATTCTTCGGGCCCGGCCAACGAGCGAGTGTGGCTGAGTGCCATCCGGGCGCCGGCTTCCGAGGTGCCGGCCTTCACCGCGACGATGGGCACGCTAGCGTCTATCGCCGCCGCCGCGGCGCGGCTGAACCCAGCGATGTCCTTGAGGCCTTCGATGTAAAGGCCGATCGCCTGAATCCTGGGCTCGGAGGCCAGCGCCGCCACATAATCGCCAATCCCGAGGACCGCCTGGTTGCCGGCGCTGATGACGCAGGCGATGGGTACCGAGCGCTCGTTCATGGTCACGTTGAGGCTGATGTTGCCGCTCTGCGAGACGATGGCGACGCCGCGGTCGATGCGTGTGGCCCCGTGCGGCGGGGGGAAGAGACTGAGGCCATTGAGCGCGTTGATCACGCCGTAGCAGTTGGGCCCGACGAGCGCCATGTCGCCGGCGGCTTCGACGAGCTCGCCTTCGAGGACCTCGCCCTCGGCTCCGGCTTCGGCTTCGGCGAAGCCGGCGGCGTAGCACACGCATCCGCCGGCGCCCGCGGCGGCGAGCGCACGCACCACCGCGACCGTCGCCTCGCGGGGAACGGCGAGAAAGGCCGCGTCGGGTGCCGTAGGAAGGTCCTCGACGCGCGCGAATGTGGGCCGCCCGGCGAGGTTCGCGTGCTTGGGATTGACGATCCATATCTCGCCCTCGTAGCCCATCGCCGCGCACTGGCGCGCGGCGCCGGCGGCACCGCGGCCGCCGACGAAGGCCACATGCCGAGGATCGAGAAGCCGCTTCAAGTTCTCGCTCGGGACCATCATGCCTCTCCGCCGAATGCTCAGACCTTTTAGCAGAGAAGGGCAGCGAAATCTTGGGCCCGCAGAGGATCGCGCCGCGGCCGGATCGGACGTACAATCGCCGACTACGCGGGAGGTTGAACGCGCGGATGAACGGCGAATCCAATCTCCAAATGACGAGCGCGACGGTGGCCGAAGAATCGGTCCGGATGACGTGGGCGGACGATCGGGTGATGGCGCTCGACTCTCTGTGGCTCCGCGACAACTGCGCGTGTACCGCGTGCCGGCACCCGGAAACCCAGGAACGTACATTCGACATCTCGACCCTTCCGGAGTCGCTTGGCGTCACATCCGCCGCGATCACCGGTTTGGGCGACCTGCGCGTAGTGTGGGACTTCGACGGCCATGTCAGCGAATATGCAGCGGATTGGCTGGTCTCTCACGCCGGCCCCTTCGAGGTGCGCGGTGCCGCGCCGAGCGCAGAGGCGACGCCGGGGGGCGCCGTGCCGAGCGCCGGCCATTCGACCCTGGGCCCCGGCGGGGAGGGGCTGCTGCGGTGGCTCCGCGGGCTGCGCGACAATGGGGTGGCGCTGGTCCGCGAGCTTCCGATCGAGCCGCGCACCGTGATCGAATTTGCGCGGCGGATTTGCTATCCACGGCCGACCAATTTTGGCGAGTACTTCGACGTGGAAAGCGTGGCCCGACCCAACTCGAACGCCTATACGGCGATGCGCGTCCATCCCCACACCGACCTGCCGAACTGGGCGGAGCCACCGGGCTTCCAGTTCCTGCACTGTCTCCGGAACGACGCCCGACCGATCCGGTGGAGGGGCGCACGCCGGCGTCCCGGCATCGCTTGCCGAAGGCGATCGAGGTGTACTGCGATCCCTGGACGCTCTCATGTTTGTCAAGCAGCAGGTGGGGCGGCGAGGATGCGGTAGATCTCGCGGGCCACGTAAGCGCTTCTGCCAAACATCATTCAGCGTCCATGACAGAGTTGAATAAAGACTTCTCAATCAGGACACCAGGGCCGCCCTTTGCCGTCAATCCACTCCCTCGACCACCCGGAAGTCGCGCACCACCGCGCCCTCGAGTTTCGCGGCTGCGGCCTGGTAGGCGGCACTCTCATAGGTGGCGAGCGCCTGTTAGAAGCTCGGGAACTCGACAACGACGGTGCGTTCGCTAATGCCGGCGTCGAAGGCTTGGACACGGCCGCCGCGCGCCAGGAACTTGCCGCCGGCGGCCCTGATTGCAGGCCCTGCGGGCTTGGCGTATTCCGCCAGCGCGGCGGGATTCTTGATCTCCCGGTAACAACCTACCCAGTAACCCTTCGCCATTGCGTCCTCCTTTCGGTAATGCGTCCGACGCCGTCCAGGTCTTCAGCACATGGATAGCCTACCTACCCACGTACCGGATCCGGTAGATTCTCCCGGCCCGATCGTCGGACACCAAGATTGAGCCGTCGGGTCCCTCCAGGATGTCGGCCGGCCGTCCCCACGCCCGCCCGTTTCCGTACCATCCCTGGGCAAATGCCGCGTAGCCCAGCGCCGTCCTGTGGTCGTCGGCGAGGCGCACGACCGAGACCCGGTAGCCGATCGTTCCGCTCCGGTTCCCAGGTCCGTGTTCCGCAATGAATACCGCGCCCCGATAGGCTTTCGGCATGTTGGTTCCGGAATGAATGGCGAGGCCGAGTGGCGCCACGTGGGGCGCCAGTGCCTTGGTAGGCGGCTCGGTATCCGCGCAGCGCCCGTCGCCGCTGAAGACGGGGTCGGGCAGCGTGCCGGCATGGCAGAACGGGAACCCGAAATGAAGCCCGGCACCGGGAGCCCTGTTCAACTCGTCAGGCGGCAGCTCTGGGCCCAGGTGATCGCTGCCGTTATCCGTAAACCACAGCTCGCCCGTCACCGGATGCCAGGCCAGACCGACCGAGTTTCGGAGGCCTCGTGCGTAGACCTCGATGCCCGAGCCGTCCGGACTCATCCGAAGGATGGTGCCGTGGTAGCCCTCAGTGCGACACACATCGCACGGCGCGCCCACCGGGAAGTAGAGAAGGCCGTTCGGTCCGAACTCCAGCACCTTCCAGCCGTGATGCCCTTCGGACGGGAGCCGGTCGCTGACGATCACGGGAGTGGGCGGGTCGTCCAGTCGCGACTCGATTTCGTCGAAGCGGAGGATGGTGCTGACGGCCGCCACGTAGAGGGCTCCGTCGCGGAACGCGACCCCGCTCGGCATCCGCAACTCCGATGCGACCTCACGCACGCGCTCGCCACGACCGTCGCCGTCTTTGTCGGTCACCGCGAACACGCGCCCATCCCGGCGAGTGCCGACGAAAAGGGTGCCTTTCTCGCCCCAGGCCATCTGCCGTGCATTGGGGACTTTCGCGAAGGGCTCGATGACGAACCCCTCCGGGAGATGGATGGTGGCGAGGCGATCATCCTCCTTTGCCGCAGCGGGGACGAAGAGAGCGACCCCGAGCAACAGGGTCAAGACGATGGTTCTCATGATCGATCTCACATGTGGGGATCGCGGCGCCTTTCCCAATGTACCGAGGCAAGCCGGCGATGTTCCGGCGCCATCCCAGCGCAAGGGTGATCGATGCAAGCACTTGCCGGAAGGCTGGCGCCTCCTCGACCGTCGTCCAGAGCGTCCGCGCCGACGAGGATCTTCCAGGTGCAAGACGGCGTCCGGACCCGACGGACGACCCTTGGGCGCTCTAGCGCCGTGCGGCCTCGACGACGATCCGGCCGCGGCCGCATCGCAACAAGCGGGATCGCAAGAGCGCCCTGCTCCACCAGGGGCCACAGAGTGTCGATGATCGTCGCCGCGTTCCCGTCTTCCTTCCTGTCGACCGTTCCCTGCGACGCCAACCACGTGGCGAACGCGCGCTCGCCGATCTCGTCCCCTACCGATTTGCGCAGCGCATTCAGTTTGCGCAACTGGCCCTTCGTCAGGCCGTCTGTCCGTCATCAAAACATTTGGGACATCTGGGCCTGTTTCTTAACGGAGGCTCTGGCTCATCCTGATTGATGTTAAGCCGCTTGGTTGTGATGGGCCACCAAGCGGCGGTTTTTGATGGTCAGGTTTTTGATCTTTCTCCTTCTCTCGATGATGGCGTGGTCCCGGCCGAAGTAGATGACGGCGTGGTCCCGGCCGAAGTAGACGTCGGCGGGGGTGAGGTTGGCGAGGCTTTCGTGGTAGCGGCGGTGGTTGTAGTGCTCGACGAAGGTGCCGACGCTGGCCTTGAGATCGCCCGGCAGATAGTAGTTCTCCAGCAGGACACGGTTCTTCAGGGTCTGATGCCAACGCTCGATCTTGCCTTGGGTTTGGGGATGGTTCGGTGCGCCGCGGACGTGATCCATACCCTGATCCTCAAGCCAGGCTGCAAGATCGCCGGCGATGTAGGACGAGCCGTTGTCGCTGAGGAGCCGGGGTTTGTGAACGACCTCCGCGCTGCTGCAACCTGACGCTTTGAGGGCCAGCTTGAGCGTGTCGGTGACATCTTCAGCCCGCATGGTGGTGCACAGCTTCGAGGCAATGATGTAGCGCGAGAAGTCGTCGAGGATCGTTGACAGATAGAACCAGCCCCAGCCGATGACCTTGAGGTAGGTGAAGTCGGTCTGCCACAGTTGGTTCGGGGCTGCGGTCTTGTCGCGGAACTCATCGGCTGCCTTGATGACGACGAAGGCCGGGCTGGTGATCAGGTCGTGGGCCTTGAGCAGGCGGTAGACGGACGCTTCCGAGACGAAGTAGCCCTTGGTATCGGTAAACGTCACCGCCAGTTCCCGCGGCGACAACTCCGGCTCATCGAGGGCCAGGTCCACGATCTGGCGGCGGACATCGTCGGCGATGCGGTTCCAGATCCGGCCGGGACCACCGGTACGGTCTTCAAGGCCGGCTTCGCCGAAGGCCCGGTAGCGATCGTACCACCTGTAGAATGTGGTCGCCGGAATGCCCAGCTTGTCCAGGGTGCGCCGGACCGGCAGGTGGGAGCGTTCGACCAGGCGGATGATCTCCAGCTTCTCAGACGCGGGGTACCTCATGCGCCGTCTCCCCCATCCCCGATCATGCTTTTTTTAAGCAGCCGGTTCTCCAGCACCTGTTCGGCAAGCGCCTCCTTGAAGTCATGCATCTCGCGGCGCAGGTCCTTGACCTCGCCCGAGGACGCCTGGCGGGCGGTATCTCCCGAAAGCCGCTTCTTGCCGGCCTCGAGGAACTCCTTCGACCAGCTGTAGTAAAGACTCTCTGCGATCCCCTCCCGGCGACACAGCTCGGCAATGCTGTCCTCGCCGCGCAGGCCCGACACCACGATCCGGATCTTCTCCTCAGCCGAATACTGCTTGCGCGTCTTGCGGCGAATATCCCGAACAGCTCTTTCCGCCGGGTCGTTCTTGCTCATGGATTTCTGCCTCATCTTCGTTCCCTTCGGTCACTACGATGAGCCAGAAATCCTCCGTTATCCAATTACCTCAATTTGTCCCATAAGCGCTGACGGGGAACAGGCTGATCGCTTTAAGTTTCTGGTCGATGCAACGTTCAATAGAAGGGGCGACTGTGAGTACGACCTCAGCAGGCCAATGAGGAGACGAAATGCCTGATGCGGGGACTCGATTGACGACTTGGTGCATGTGGTCCCGCATTGCGTCATCACCGTAGTGCGAGACCTTCGGCCACGAGAAGCGTCTGCTGTTCGCATCGATGACCGCGACGTCAGAGCAGTTACCCGTTCCGGCGACGGGCATCAGCCCGGCGCGAATATCTTCCAGCGCGGCGTTGCCGACACCCGACGTGGCCATGGTCTTGTCTAAATTGGTGGCAAACTAGTCGCAGTAGGGTCCCAGAAACCGCTCTCCGTCGAAATGAATGAGGTGCGTCGGTGCGTCGGCGCACCAGACCTCGGTTTCCCATGAAATGTCGCCGAGGTATCTGGTCATGACGCCTCGGTCCGGAAACGCGGTGACATAGACGAGCCCAGGGGTCGCATCCGAGAAAAGAGCCGCCAGCTCGTTGTGGCGCTTTGCATCAACCGGACCGTGGCTGGTCACAGATTCGATGAGAAGCAGCCAGCCCTTCTTCTCAAAGTAGAGAACAACATCCGGCATTTTCCCATGCTGATAGACCTCGACACCCAACTCGGCAAGGCGCAGTTCCTGGAAGTAACCGATCTTGTCTCCCGTATCTCCTACATAGATGACCTCGGCCGCGGGTGCGAACCGCGGTGCGAACTCGGTAATGATCTGTCTGATCAACTCGCTGTGTGTGCCGGGCGTCAGGCGAATTTCGTGATTTTCCGCAATTCGGACAGGGATCATTTCCATCTCTCGTGGCTTCGCCCACTTGGTCGCGAGCGTTTCCTGCCCCTGAAGATACGCATCCAGCGCCGAGCCCCATGCCGGTGTCCCGTGGGTCCGGATTACTTCGACAGCTTCCTGGGTAATCTGGTAACACGCTTTCGGGCTGTTCACCGGCCGACCTGGACCGTCCGGGTTGTAGACCGCGATGCCGGCTTCGACGAACTGATGCATTGTTTGCCGACGAAACGTCTCTCGGGTGTTCGGGGCGTATTCCCGTCCATAGTGGTTACGGCAATAATCCATGACCGGTGTGATTCCAATTAGAGGCCGCTCCAGTTGCCGCCAGGTACCGGACGGCGGCAGGCCGACAAGCGCCAGAAGGGTCAACGCCGAGCGTTCATTCTGTTGACCACGAGGCATGCCGAGAGCCTTCAGAATCTCAAGGGCTTCATCTATCTTTTGCTGTCCAAGCAGCGGATCGTTGTCGTCTGTCATGTGCTCGAGCTCGCCTTCGATCAAACTGTCAACCTCCCGTTGGGAGAGAGCGGTGCCGTCGGTTTCTTCGCCGATGCGTTCCAGAACCTCTCGATCCGGGTAGCGCAAGGAGCGCAAGTCCGAAGCGTTGACCTGCGTATGTCCGTTGAATTGACGAAAGAACCGATCGACCAGGCTGCTGTTCAGGTAAACACAGAGGCCCGCGGCCAGAGACGGAGAAACGCCTGCCTGCCGTGCGTGGAATACATTCAGGTGGTTCTCGAACCCGATCAATTCGCCCGGCAGATTCGAAGGATACACCGTTGCGACGACACGACGCCGCTCTTCCTTCGACGTGAAGCGTCGCGTCACGACATAGCATCCGCGGTTCGGCCACAGCCACTTTCGACTCTGCTCGGTGGCTGCGATGGCGTTCGGCTTCTTCGTGTCCACCGGCCACTCGACGACGCCGCTCCGAAAATTGGAGGCGTACAAGAGGGGCACCGAATCCTTTGTCATGTCGGTCCGCAGATCGTCCCGGAGACGAAAATCGACCACCGGACCGGTCGATACCTCAAGGCCGAGGTCAGCCAACCGAGCCGTGAAGCAGCTCAGCCGGTCCGCGATTTCCTGCTCCTGGTGAGTGGCTGCAATGTGAACGAACCGGTCGGGGTCATCCGGCCTGATCACTGAATCGTAGGCGACGCTCCGTTGAGTCATCACTTCCCCGATGCATGCGCCGGACACCGGGTCGAACTCGAAGTCCGCTCCTGCGCTCGTCGTCACCGTAACCTCCGGCGGCACGGCCCCCTTGACAGCATAAATGATGATGTTCTCCTGGAGTACCCCATTGGCTTTGAAGGCCGAGTTGCGCTTCTCGAAAACGTGGACGTGGAGCAGGCTCATCATGGAGAAGAATTGTTCTCTGAAAGGTTTGAAGTACGGGCCGTTACAGAAGGAACGGGGCACGATGGCGACCATTTCTCCGCCTTCCTGGAGCTGCTTGGCCGCCAGATACATGAAGCCGGTGTAGAGGTTGGACGTTTCGATGCCTGCGGACCTCAGAGCTCGTCGGTGATCGGAAGAGGAGCCTATGCGTTTGTAAGGTGGGTTCATGATTACGTGGGTAAACGGGCCAGGTCCGCCCGGCGTCGCTTCGAACAGATCCTCCTGAGAATCGGGCGTTCCGCCCAGGATGAAGTCGTGCGAGTAAATCTTGCTCGTGACGGCGACTTCGGCCGCCTCGTATTGGGCGTGCACATCGCGCAGGGTCCCGCGCAGTCTCTCGATCAGGACCGAGTCGATCTCGAAACAGGCCAGGGACAAAGATCGGGTCTTTTTCGATTCCCGAGAGCATCGTTCGGCCATCGCCACGGTCAACGTACCGACGCCCGCCCCGGGGTCGAGCAGGCGCAAGTCGCCGGACAGGTCATCGAACAACATCGCCATGAACCGTCCAATCGGAGCAGGCGTCATGTGTTGCCCCAGGCCCGACCGGCGTTTCGGATCTAGCCGTCTCGAATTGTCGAGTCGGTGAAAATCGGCGGTATCGACTAGTTCCGTTGGCACCGCGACACGCCTCCGTTAGCCGCGGGCGCTTTGGTCGGTTGCGGGAAGCTCCAGCGGGAGCTGCGCTTCGCCTCTCGCGTGGCGGATCAAGAACTCGATGATCGCTTGTCGTGTGACCCGCGAAAGAGACACATCGTGCTGCTCCGCCAATGCCGTGAGCTCGGCGTACTCTTCATTACGAAGGCTGACGGTGATTCTAGTAGGCTTTGAAGGTTTCACGTTCGCACACAGTCGACCAATTAGACTTGCGCATCACTATGCATCAAAACGCAGCAAGCGGCAAGATAGAGGGGGATCTGAATCATCCGCGAAGGAGCCGACGATCAGACCGGTACGGAGGCCCAGGAACAGCGTGATCACCGCCAGCACGATCGCGAGCGTCTGATAGACGTTGGATACCGCGCTCTCCACGGCTGCTACAATCAGCTCAGGCTGATAGGTGGCGTAGTCGAGCACGTAGCCGATCGGCAGCTCTTGTTCGATATCGTCCAGAAGCGCCGTGAGCCGACCGCCGAACTCGACGTCCGCGCACAGAGGGCGCGTCGCCCCGCGCGCGGGTCCCTCCCGTGGACTACGGGGACAAGCTACCACCCAGCCCGCAGTACATTTTTACGCCGCCGCGCCGGTACATTTTTACGACGCCGTTGACAGCAAGAATGTGAACGAAGTGACGGAGGGCGGTGGCTGGACTCAATCGCGTAACTTGGGGCTGCGAACGCGCACTGCGCTAGCTCATATTTATGATAATGTAACGCTGGTTCGTTTTCGTCAAGCGTCATGTTGGGTCATTGGCTGCGCTGGGAGCCGCCACCGGAGCCGCCGGATATCGTGAGTCGATACGAAAATGTGCTACCAAACCTTGGAGACCGGCGATCAGGGGCTCGCGTGCCCGCGTATCGGCGGGTCGCGCAGGCCGGACCGCTAAGGCGCTTTGGGTGCTCAGCCAACGGGGAAGCCTTTGATAGACGGCGACGTGGTCGACGGCCTCCTTCGCCGGCCAGCGCTTCGCTTGCCTCTCGCCATCGATACTCGACCGACGCTTGGACCGCTTGCGTCGTGTCCGGGATCGGGCCAGAAGGGAAAATGAGCTTGAACATCCCGCGAGTCGTTGTGCTGCCAAGCGCGCGTCCTCGCAGCCACGCGTAGCGACATCCCGCGTAGCGAGATCCCGCATCGTGTTGTGCTTGCGAGATATGGCCCCGCGCGAGAAGGACGCCGAGGGGATAAGCCGCGAGCGACGGATTTCCTGACCCGACCAACTCCCGCCGCTTTCGCCGCGCCTCGGGCGTCCCACGATCCGGTCCGTGGGGCTCCTTTCTCGGCCGGCCGCGCCGACGGTTCGTCGATCGCATCGACAGCCGTCAGCTCACTCGCGCGTGTCGGCACATGCACGCTATTCCGAATCGTGCCGACGGTGGCGCGATGGTGGGAGAAAGCTGTAGTCGGATCCGGAGGGCCACTCCTCGCTGAGCTTGCAGGAGGCGCAGACACGGTTGCCGATGTGCGAACTCAGAAACGAGACGCCACATTTGAGGCACTTGCGCTCACTGGCACCAGCCTCACGCTCGCCGTCTGCAGGGCCGGCCGGCGCGGGCCGACAGGCGCAGACGCGACACAGCACGATGGTTAACGGCCGCCGGTGTGCGGCCGAGGCGCCGGGCGATCTCTCCGACCGCCAAATCGAAAGTCCACAGCTCCCATAGGAGCTGCTCCTCCTGTGCGGTCCATCGTCGCTTCATGCTGCCCGTGCTGTTCGGGCCTGTTACTTTTTTGAGGATTTACCATGATTATGATATTGTCAAATGATTGGTGTCATGGGAATGTGAACAAATAGAGTATGCTTCTGAGGGAGTCCGATGGCCGAGGATGATGCCGACCGCCGTCGCGAGGCGCTGTTGCGGTTCGTAGATGCCCTGGCGTTGAAACCGGCGCCATGGGCACGTGCAGCCGGCGTTTCGCCGTCAGCTCTCTATAACTTTCTGCACAAGCGGTCGGATTCGCTCTCCCAACCGACGCTCGAGGCCCTGGCGCGCGCGGCGGCCCGCCCCGTATCCGAGTTGACCGGCGAGGTGCCGGTTCGGCTGTCGGGCCCGGTCCAGGCGGTTACCGTCGTCGGCACTGTGGAGGCGGGCAACTGGGTTGAGGCGCTCGAATGGCCGCCCGAGGATCAATTCCGCATCACGGTGCCCAGACCGCGCGGGCCAGACGGCGTATTCGGCTTGCTCGTCAACGGACCGTCGTTGAACCTTCGCTACCCCGAAGGCACCATTCTCGTGTGTATGCCGCTCGCACAGCTCCAGCGAGAATTGCGGTCTGGGGACCGCGTCATCGTTGAGCGTCGGAACAGAGATGGTCTCGTGGAGGCGACCGTGAAGGAGCTGGCGTTCGATGCCGACGGGCGGGCGTGGCTTTGGCCTCGCTCCGACCATCCGGAGCATCAGCAACCACTGCTGATTCCTTGGCCACCGGACGTCGAGCTCCACGCCAGCGAGAGTGATGTGGAAGAGGTTAACGTGACGGCGACGGTGGTCGGTGCTTATCAGCCAGAGGAATAGTGCCTGCGCCGTATCATTTTATTGATATAATAACATTGTTATGATATATGTAGTCGGTGAGCGAAAGTTGTGCGCACTATCGTTTTGACGCCTGGCGCGTCACCCAACTCGACGCATTAGCGCGGCGAGCGCTCACGGCGCTCGACGCCGTTCAGGCCCTTGATTCCCCGTCAAATTGGTCGCCGGCGGACGGCCGCAAGTTCCACCGCACCTCCTACCACGACGAGGAAATCAGAACCGCCCAACAGGCCTTACGCGCTGCTACTCGGCGGCTTGCTCTCTGGGCCCTGGCCGGCGTCCGAGCAGCCCGACCTGAGCCGCACGTCCACTCCGGCGGGCCCTCCCTCGAGACCGATCGCTCCAGTGCCGAGACGGCGATGGTACGCGGTCTCGGAGAATTGCTGCGCCGGGCTATCGACTAGCCGCATAAAGGCCTGTGCGTCACACGGTCTGGGGACTGGCCGCTATGCCATCGCGGAAAGAGAAACGGCGAGGCGCGCGGCAATGTTTGCGTTGCTTTTCAAGAGAGCCACATTCGCCTCTAGCCTGCGCCCGCCGCTAAGATCTGCGAGTCGACCGAGCAGGAACGGCGTCAACGCCTTTCCTTCGACGCCCTTGTCCTCCGCGTCAACGCAGGCACAGGTAACCCACTCGTCGATCACCGCACGATCAATCGCCATTTTCTCGGGGATGGGGTTGGCTATAACCATTCCGCCATCGAGGTCCAGCGCGCGATGGGCGAGCCACATGCGAGCCGCCGTTTCCGGGGTATCGGCGCGCCAGCCCGCGGCCAATCCGCTGCTTCGAGAAAAGAACGCCGGGAAGTCGTCCGTCCTGTAGCCAACGACGGGCACGCCAAGGGTCTCAAGAACCTCGAGGGTCTTCGGCAAATCGAGTATTGACTTTGCCCCGCTGCACACAACGGCGACCGCTGTGCGCCCGAGCTCTTGCAGATCTGCCGACACGTCCATGCTCTCGTCCCCGCCGAGATGGACTCCCCCGATTCCTCCGGTTGCCATCACCGCGGTTCCCGCAGCCGCCGCGCATGCCATCGTGGCCGCGACCGTGGTTGCCCCGTCCACGCCCGCAGCAACGGCGATTGCCAGATCGCGGCGACTCAGCTTAACGGAGCGGCTGTTTCGCGCGAGGCCCATGAGCTCCAAGGGCAGGCGCGGGCGCGGTGCCTATGGCAAGACCGTCGTCTTCGGCTTCTTCGAGCGTCAGGGCCAAGTCTATACCGAGATCGTCCCGGACTGCTCCAAGCCAACTCTGCAGGGCATCATCCGTGGCCGGAGGGCTGGCCGCGCACCGAGCCGAACTGCCGGGCGTGGTCGCTGGCGGGCGGGCGGCAGAGCCAGAGCTGGGATCGCGTGGTTGATCGGCTGCGCGACGAGCTCATGCGGCTTGGGGCCCGCAGCGTTGTTCTCTCGACCAACCAACCGCTCCGGCGCGATGGCGAGCCTTACGCAACGCGCCGCCATATCGATGATCCCCGGCGCTGCTGTCTACTTCACGCTCAGTAAGCGACAGTTGGCGATGGCGCAGGATCGCTACGAGCTCTTGCTGGACAACCTGCGTTCACTCGCGCTCGCGATCGAGGGCATGCGCCAGCTCGAGCGCCACGGCGGTGGCCATATGATGGAGCGCGCCTTCACCGGCTTCGCCGCGATCGCGCCACCGGACGCTTGGTACGACGTCTTGTGCCTCAAGCCCGACGCGCCGCTCGAGGCCGCCGAATCGGCGTTCCGCTTGCTCGCGCAACGCCATCACCCCGACAAGCCGGGCGGCTCGACCGAGAAGATGCAGGCGCTGAACCGCGCCCTCGCCGAGGCCCGCCAAGCCCATGGCTGAGCGCTGCCCGTGGTGCGAGGGTGAGATGCCGGCAATGCGGCGCGGCCAGCGCAAGCGGTTCTGCGGCGATGCGTGTCGGCTCGCGTTTCACACGATCGCCCGCCAGTACACCGAGGCGCAGATCGCGGCGGGCTTTCTCACGCCGGCCGACCTCCGTGTGTGGAGCACCGCTGAAAAGCCGAGTACGGCTTCCTCGGTACCCATCCCGCGTTCGCGGGCATCTCTCCACCTGAGACCACTGCCGGACACCCAGGAGGCCGCGTGACTGACCGCATCGACATCGCCGCGCTGAAGGAGCGGGTGGACATGACCGAGGGGCGATGCGCGACAACCTTCAAAGTGAGCGAAGCCCGCGCCCTCATCGCCGTGGCCGAGGGGTGTGTGGTAGGCAGCGCCGGCTTCAAGCGGTGCCTGCTGTGCAACGGGACGGGTACTGAAGGACATCCGATCCGGCATCAAGTGACGAGCTACACCGGCTTGCCCTGCCCCGTCGCCGCGCTCGATCTTGGGGAGGGCGGGTGATGGCCTTCGACGCTGACCCGGCCGAAGAATACGAAGCTGAGATGCGGAAGGAGCTTGCCAGCCTCCGCGCCGAGGTCGAGTGGCTGCGGGAGGCGCTGGACATGCGGCCCGAAGTGCTGGCCTTCGCGTGGTTGATGGAGCGGGAGTTGCGAGCCAACGACCACAAGCCTGGGTGGAAGCAGGACGATGCGCAGTTGCTGGCTCTTCGCATGTTGGAAGAGGGGCAGGAGCTGCTGAGGGCCGTGTACAAAAGCAGCCGTCACAAGATAGGCGAAGAAGCGGCCGACGTTGCCAACATGGCGATGATGGTTGCTGACGTTTGCGATGCTCTTGACCTAGACACAGCCCGCGCCGCCTTGGCCGAGGGGCAGGAGGGTGGGGATGCCAGGAGATGAGGAACGGATGACCGGCTACATCGTCGTCCCTGTAGAGGGCTGCGACAGGGCCATCGCCCGAGCAAGTACCGAGCTACATCGTCGAGCCGAGAAGATGGGCGTCAGTGTTGGATATCGCCAACTAAAGCTGGATGTCTTACCTCGTGAGAACCGACCGGTACTGATGGCTCGTGTCCTTGCAGATAAGACGGAACATCTATGACCGGCCGCGCGACCGCCAGCTTATGGGGAGGTCGCCATGGCTTCCACGGGCGCCTTCGGGCTCCTGGACAAAGGGCTTTTGCCGGATGAAGCGAGCCATGCGCCATCCGTGCCCTCCCCGCCAACCTAGGAGCATGGGATGAAGTGGTATCACTGGACGCTTGAGGTTTGTTACGTGGCCGCAGCTCTCCTCTTCGGGGTGAGCGTAGGAGCCTCTACGAGTGGACCGCTGCGGGAAACCGGTCTCCAAATTGGCGCTGGCCTCGGAAGTATGGCCGCACTGGGCGTGTTCGGGTTTGCCTTGGGAATTAAACGCGCGGAGAAGCATTCACGATGACCACGCCGCTTGAGGCTGGCGCGCGGGAGCGGGCCCGCAACTTCATTGCATGGCTAGACGAAGAGATGCCGCCCGAGAAGGTCGCTGCCGAGGTTGAGGAACAATGGCGCTTCCATGTTCCCGAAATGGAGCGTGAGCTTGCCGCCTTCCTCGACGCGGCCGAAGCGGCAGGACAAGGCAAGGAACACAGGCCCACGGTCGAAAACGCCGTTCGGGCGATGCACGGCGAAAGCCTTGATCGGCTTACGCATTTCAACAACCTGCCGACCGACAAACGGGTGAGGCTCTATACCCAATACCGAGCCGCCCTCGCGGCACTGAGGGGGATGGCGGAGTGACGCCGGCTGAGAATGCACTTCGGCGCATCGTCCTTAAATATGCGCGCGGACATCGCGTGATATCGGGGCCACGCGGGGCGAAAAAGACGGAGCGGATAGAGTGCCCGCTGTGCGGCGTCCAGACCAACCCGCACCGTGACGGCTACAAAGCGCAGGCCCATGCGAGCGACTGTGGGGAGCATGTCGTCCGCGCGCTTTTGAAACTACGCGATGGCGCCATCCGCGATGCCGTCGCCGCAGAGCGGGAGCGGAGTGACAAGGCGTGCGATGAATAGGCGCTACCGTGCCTGAGCCGCGCTTGCTCAG
Organism: Alphaproteobacteria bacterium; assembly: GCA_965248765.1. Classification (GTDB taxonomy): domain Bacteria; phylum Pseudomonadota; class Alphaproteobacteria; order VGEJ01; family VGEJ01; genus CBDFKF01. The sequence goes on along the minus strand of CBDFKF010000004.1, from coordinate 103,822 downwards.
CCGCAAGGAGGCCGCCCATTACTGCGGGCTGTCGGTCGGCTCTTTCAACAAGGCCGTCGACAATGGCGACATCAAGGTCGAGCCCCGTAGGATCGGCCACCGCGTGCTCTATGACCGTCACGCCATCGACAGGGCGCTTGATGCGCTATCGGGACTCGGGCCATCCTCGCCAGCAAAACTGGTGAGGGAGCGCCTAGGCCATGAGGGTAAGGTTGAAGTACGTAAAGTGGGTTAAGGCCAAGGGCCGGATCTACTACTACCACAGCCGCACTGGCGAGCGGTTGCCAGACGATGCCGGCCAGCGTGCAGCCCGTGTCCTTGCCGTCAACGGCACGCTTGAGGGCACGACCGCGGAGCATCCTGAGGGCTCATTGGGCGCGCTCATTGCCCGCTACAAAGCGGCGCCGGAGTTCACGACGCTTCGTGAGCGCACCAAGAAAGACTACCTGCGATATCTCGACTTCCTCGGCACCTTCGACGATGTCCCGGTCACCGATATCGACCGGCCTTTTGTGCTCGAGCTACGTGACACCCTGAGTGATCGACCCCGGACAGCCAACTACGCCATGGCGGTCTTGCGGCGGGTGTTGGCCATCGGCGTGGACCTCGGCTGGGCCGACAGCAACCCCGCGACCAGACCCAAGCTCCTGAAGACCGGCCCCGGACACAAGAGCTGGCCCATGGTGGCCATTGAGCGGTTTAGGGAGGGGGCGCCATCGGAGTTGGTGTGGGCCATGGAAGTGGGCCTCTACACCGGCCAGCGCGAGGGTGACTGCCTGACCATCGGGTGGCGGCATTACGATAGCGGCGTGATCGCAGTCGCTCAGGCAAAGACGGGCGCCCGCCTCGACATTCCCGTACACCCACACCTGGCGGAAGTGCTAGCGACCATCCCCCGCCGCGGCACAATGATGCTGACGACCTCGACCGGCCGACCGTGGAAGCCCGATCACTTCTGTCATCAGTGGCGAAAGGCCATCCTCGTTTGCGGGCTCGACGGCCTGACGTTTCACGGGCTACGCCACACGGCCGGCAACATGCTGGCAGAGGCGGGCTGTACTGATCGCGAGATCATGGCCATCCTCGGCCACAAGACTGCTGCGATGGTCACGCGCTACACCGCGCAGGCCGACCAGAAGGATCGTGTCCCGTGACGTGGTGTAAGAGCCGCGAGCGGGTCGCGGTGTCCGGCGGGCTGAGCCGGATCGCTCGAGCGGCCTCGGGAGGCATCTTGATGAGGGCATTGTCGCTCACCGGCGCGATGGTTTCCAGGGTCATGTAGCGCGCCCTCTGCACCGCCCATTCGTCGTTCTGCTCCATGAGGATAGCGCCGATCAGTCGGGTGATGGCGGCCTCGTTGGGGAAGATGCCGACGACGTTGGTGCGGCGCTTGACCTCGCCGTTGAGGCGCTCCAGGGGATTGGTCGAGTGGAGCTTGGTGCGGTGCTCCTTGGGGAAGCTCATATAGGCCAGCACGTCGGGCTCGGCTTGGTCCATGAGGTTTGCCAGCTTGGGCGCCTTGGGGCGGAGCTGGTCGGCCACCTGGCGCCACTGGGTCTTGGCGGCCGCGGCGTCCTCCTGGGCGAAGGCGGTGGCGACGAAGGCGGAGACCACGCGCCGGCCCTGCTTGCCGGCATGGCCCAGGAGGTTGCGCATGAAGTGCACCCGGCAGCGCTGCCAAGTGGCGTTGAGGACACGAGCGGCGGCGGCCTTGAGGCCCTTGTGGTCATCGGAGATCACCAGCGTGACGCCGCGCAAACCCCGTCTGGCCAGGCATCGGAGGAACTCGGTCCAGAAGGTCTCGGCCTCCGAGGCGCCGACCGCCATGCCGAGGACCTCGCGCCGGCCCTGGGTGTTGACGGCGACGGCGACGATCACCGCGACCGAGACGATGCGCCCGGACTGGCGCACCTTCACATAGGTTGCATCCAGCCAGAGGTAGGGCCAGTCGCCTTCCAGGGGCCGCTCGAGGAAGGTCCGGACCTTGTCGTCGATCTCTCCGCAGAGCCGCGAGACCTGGCTCTTGGAGATGCCGGTCATACCCATGGCCTGGACCAGGTCATCGACCGATCGGGTCGAGACGCCCTGGATGTAGGCCTCCTGGATCACCGCCGTGAGCGCCTTCTCGGCCATCCGCCGGGGCTCCAGGAAGCCGGGGAAGTAGGAGCCCTTCCGCAGCTTGGGAATGTTCAGCGCGACGCTGCCGGCGCGGCTCTCCCACACCCGGTCGCGATAGCCGTTGCGGTGGTTGATGCGCGCCGGCGAACGCTCGCCGTGGCCGGCGCCGGTCAGGCCCCGGACCTCCAGTTCCATCAAACGCTGGGCGGTGAAGCCGATCATCTCGCGCAGCAGATCGGCGTCAGAACTCTTTTCCAGCAAACTACGAAGCGTCATCATGTCGTCGGTCATCGTGGTCTCCATTGGTTCCAGGTTGCGTTGCCACAACCCAACCCTAAACCGGAAACCGCGATGACCGCCCGCTGTGGATAACCGGCTTGCCTAGGCCAAACTCTTGGCGGTCGCTACGGCAAGCCGGTTACCCACAGCTCCTACACCACTCAAAGGGACACGACCCCCAGAAGCGGCTGGCCAAGGCCGCAATCGTGCGGCTTGGGAACAGAATCGGCACGAAAAATGGAAAACCCCGCTGACGTGACAGGAAAACCAGTTACCCGAGGCTGACCTATGTGCCTTCTAACCCATTGAAAAGATTGGTGGGCGCACCAGGACTCGAACCTGGGACCCGCTGATTAAGAGTCAGCTGCTCTGCCAACTGAGCTATGCGCCCCGCCCCGCCTATAGCAAAGCGGGGTCGGCTTGTCGATGTCGCGTGCGAGGCCCGCAACGCGCCGATCGGATCGGCGGCGGGGAGGCCTGGCGCCACTCTGGCCGGCCTGTTAGAAGGGGATGAGGAGGAGCCGATGCCAGCCTACGTCATCGTGCGCGTCGAGGTCACCGATCCTGAGGCCTACAAGACGTACACGGCGCAAACGCCGGACGCGATCGCCGCTGCCGGGGGGCGCTTCATCGTGCGCGGCGGACCAGTTCAGACCCTCGAAGGGCCGGAAGAGAATCGGCGCATCGTCGTGATCGAGTTTCCGAGCCTCGAGGCCGCCCACGCCTTCTACGAATCCCCCGACTACGGGCCGGTGATGGCCTTGCGCCACGCGGCGGCGAACTCCGAGATGATCCTGGTGGACGGCGCCTAGTGGCCCGATCCGCGCGCCCCCCTAGGCCGGCGGTGCGCACAAAGCCTCGCACATGAACGAGCCCCTCGACGTCGCGCATGACGGCGCGATCGCCACGCTGACGCTCAATCGCCCCGCCAGTCGCAATGCCCTCAATGCCGAGATGGCGGAGGCGCTGGTGGCGGCGCTTGGCGAGCTGTCGCGCGATACGCAGGTTCGCTGCGTTGTCCTTTCCGGCGCTGACGGCAATTTCTGCAGTGGCGGCGACATCAAGATGTTCGCCAGCGCCATGGCGGCCGAGCGGGCCGAGCGGGGACAGCAGTTCGAGCACTTGGCCGGCCAGGTCCACCGTTCGATCATGGCGTTGCGTCGCTTGGCCAAACCGTGCATCGCCAGCGTTCGCGGCGCCGCGGCAGGCTTCGGGGTGAGCCTGGTCGCCGCATGCGATATGGCGATCGCTGCCGAGACCGCCTACTTCACGCTGGCTTACACCCGCATCGGGCTGAGCCCGGACGGTGGCAGCACGTACTTCCTGCCGCGCCTTATCGGCGAGCGTCGGGCCAAGGAGTTGGTGCTGTTGGCAGAGCGCTTCGATGCCGCCACCGCGCACGAAGCGGGACTGCTCAATCGCGTGGTGCCGGATGCGCGCCTCGCCGCCGAAACCGCCGCGCTCGCCGAGCGCCTCGCGGCCGGGCCGACCCGAGCCTACGCCAACGCCAAAGCGCTCCTCAATGCCTCGTGGTCGAGCACCCTCGAAGCCCAGCTCGAGGCCGAAGCCGCGAAGCTTGGCAAGAGCGCCGCCACCGCGGACTTCGAGGAAGGGGTCGCCGCCTTCGTCGCGAAGCGCGAGCCGCGATTTTCTGGCAAGTGAAGGTCGCTGTCGCGGCCTAGGTGTCGAGGCCGTGCCGCCGCGGGATCTGCACGTCGCGGTGGATCGAGACGCACATGATCAGCCCGAAGCCGGCGAGCAGCGTGATCATCGCCGTACCGCCATACGAGATTAGCGGCAGCGGAACGCCGACTACGGGAATGAGGCCCGTGACCATGGCGATGTTGATGAACGCGTACAGGAAAAACGTGTTGGCGACCCCCATCGCCAACAGGCGGCCGAAGTGGCCGCGCGCCCGCAGCGCCGTGGCCACGCAATGGGCGAGGATCAAGACATAAAGAAGGACCAGCGCCACACCACCAACCAACCCAAACTCTTCGGCCAGCATTGTGAACGCGAAGTCGGTCTGCTTTTCGGGTAGGAAGTTGAGGTGAGTCTGCGTGCCCTGCATGTAGCCGCGGCCGAACAGCCCGCCAGAGCCCAGGGCGATCTTGGACTGCAGGATATGGTAGCCAGCGCCCAGCGGGTCGCGCTCAGAATCGAGAAACGTCAAAATACGTTCCTGCTGATAGTCGTGCAGCAGTCGCCATACGAAGGGGATCGCGCCGATCGTGCCGACGATCACGACCCCGAATTGCCACATGCGGACGCCGGCCAGCATCAGCATCACGGCGCCGCCGATCGCCAGCAGCGCAGCCGTCCCGAGATCGGGCTGACGCAGCACCAACGCCACTGGCGCCGCGATTATGACCAACGGCACGACCAGCCAACGCAACCGCCCAGCATCTTCCGGCGTGAAGCCGTGAAAGTAGCGGGCCAGGGCCAGCACGAGCGCGACCTTCATCAGCTCGGACGGTTGTAGCCGCACGAAGCCGACATCGATCCAGCGCTGTGCGCCCATGCCAACGGACCCGACCAACTCCACCGCGACGAGCAGCACTAGTGCGACCGCGTAGATGACGTAGGCGTAGCGCAGCCAGAACCGGATATCGGTCAGCGCCACGGCGAACATCACCGCCAGCGCCACGCCAAAACGTATAGCCTGCCGCGTCACCAGGCCGTCCCATTGGCCGTTGGTCGAGGAGAGCAGAATGCCGATGCCGATGGCCGTTACCAGGCAGATCAGCAGGACTAGTCCCCAGTTCAGCCCCCACAGCTTCTGGCGCAGCGAAAGGTTGACGTCCTGCAGGCCGATGCTCACGGCTGCTAACCCGAGTCCGTTGCGCGCACCGAGCGAGACGGCCGATCGACCAGCCGTCCGACCGGGTCGCGGCGTTGCACTTCAAGCAAGATATCGCGCGCGATCGGCGCCGCAGCCTTGGAGCCCAAGCCGCCGTGCTCGATGATTACCGCGATGGCGTACCGGGGCGCCTCGACCGGCGCATACGCGACGAACAACGCATGGTCGCGCTCGACCCACGGTTTCTCTTGGTTCTTGCTAATGCCGCTCAGCCGCTCGCGTTTGGTGATGCGGCGCACCTGCGAGGTGCCGGTCTTGCCGGCCATCGCGTACTCGGGCTCGACGATGCGTGATCGATACGCGGTTCCGGTCGGCGCACCCGTGACCCTCGCCATGCCAGCGCGGATCACGCTGAGCGAGGCATCGCTGACGCCAACCGTGGGCCGAGCTTCTGCTGCCTCGGCCGTCTGGTCTTCGTCCGCGGCTGCCCGGACCAACCGCGGCTGGATGGCGATGCCGCCGTTGGCAATCCGTGCGGTCATGACGGCCAGTTGAAGCGGCGTGGTCAGCACGAAGCCCTGGCCGATTCCGGTAACCAACGTCTCTCCCTGCTGCCACGGCTCGCCGCGGACCGCCTGTTTCCATTCCTTCGTAGGTATGAGACCACCGCTCTCAGACGGGAGCTCGATGTCCGAGGCGCGGCCCAACCCGAAGCGCTCAGCCATCTCGGCAATGCGATTGACGCCGACACGGCGGGCAACGTCGTAGAAGAAGGAATCGCACGATCGCTCAAAGGCCTGCCCTAAATCGACGCGGCCGTGGCCACCGCGCTTCCAGCAGTGGAACTTGTGATTGCCGAGCTGCACCGACCCAGTACAGACGACCGAGTGGCTGGGGGAGATGATGCCGGCTTCCAACGCCGCCAGCCCAACAATCATCTTGAACGTCGAGCCCGGCGGGTATTGGCCGGCGATCGCCTTGTTGATCAGCGGCGTCTTGGGGTCCTGGAGCAAGCTATGCCAAGTTTCCTGGCTGAGCCCCAAATTAAAGACGTTCGGATCGAAACCGGGCACGGAGACGAGGGCCAAGACCTCGCCGCTGTGCACGTCGAGGACGGCGACCGCACCGCTCTCGCCTTCGAGTCGCCCGTAGACCATGCGTTGAAGGTCGGCATCGATCGTTAGCACGGTGTCGGCGCCTGCCTCGCCGTCGTCGCGCGCGAGCTCGCGGATGACGCGGCCGAAGGCGTTCACCTCCACCTGGCTGTTGCCGGCCGTGCCGCGAAGCGCGAGATCGTACGTCTTCTCGATTCCGCTCTTGCCGATACGGAAGCCCGGCAGTTCCAGCAGCGGATCGCCCGTCAACTCGTCGTCGGCCACCGCGGCCACATAACCAACGACATGACCGAACGGCTCGCCGAGCGGGTAGTGGCGCGATTCGCCAACCTCGGGCTGGATACCCGGCAGGTCCGGCGTGTGGACATTGACTCGCGCAAACTCCTCCCACGAGAGGTTCTCGACCGCCGTGACGGGAACAAACGGCCGGTTGCGCGCGACCTCGCGCATGACCTTGCGGCGTTCGTGGTCGCTGAGCGGGATCAGCCCGGCCAAAGCATTGAGGGTGCCTTCGACATCGTTGGTCTCTTCCGGCACCAGGACGACCCGATAGTTGCGCCGATTGTTCGCGAGCTCGACACCGAATCGATCGAGAATGCGCCCGCGCCGAGGCGGCAGGAGCCGCAAGTTGATGCGGTTCTCATCGGCCAGCATCTTGTATTGGTGGGACTGAACGACCTGGAGGTCGTAGAGCCGGCCGACCAACACAGCCAGCAGCGCGGCCTGGCCGCCAGCGAGCAGCGCCGCGCGCCGGGTAAACGCCTTGTTTCGACTGCGATCGCGCTTCATGCCGGTTTCATGAGGCGGCGTTGTGCGCGCACGAATAGCCATGCCACGCACGGATAGGCGCCGACAGAGATCAGGGCCTGAATCATCGCGGGGCGTGGATCAATGAAGGTCTCGAAATACAAACACGCCAATATCCAGCTCACCGCGATCGCGCCAGAGCCCACAAGGAGGAACCCCCACCACTCGACGAGGACGCTCTTGCCGATGAACACCCGTCGCTGCGATACCCCTACGCCGTACACGATCAGCAGCACGACGGCCGTTAGCCCAAATGGCTCGCCGTTCAGCGCCCCTTGAACTAGGCCGATGAGGAAAACAGCGCCTGCGGGGAGATGTTCGGGCCTGTAGATGCTCCAGTAATAGACGGCGATGAGGGCAAAGGCCGGCGCTATAGGCCCGAAATGAGGCACGCCAAGCGGTACCATCCCGACGAATACGAGCACCAATGTCAGCATGAGCGGCGTCGTCCATGTGGCTACCCGACGCAGCCGGGCGACGAGATCGGTGCTCACGGTGGCGTCCCCGAGCCGTGGGCGACCGACAGTCGCGGCAGGTCGAATCGCAGCACGCGGACGTACTCGAGCCGATGCCAATCGACCAATAGCTGGACCGCCGTCGCGCCGGCGGCGGACGCGCCGATGATGCCGATGGGAAGGCCCGGCGGTAACAGCCCGCCGTGCCCTGACGTGATCACGCGATCGCCCGCCTTAACCTGAGCGCCGGCGGCAAGAAACGTCAGGCGAGGCGTGTTGGAGTTGTCGCCAGCGAGCACGGCACGGTGGCGGGTCGCTTCGATGACCACTGGTATGCGCGAGTTGAGATCGGTGACCAACAGGACGCGACTCGAGCGAGCGCCGGCCTCGGCGATGCGCCCGACCAGACCCTCCGCAGAGACCACCGCCTGACCGCTCGCGATGCCATCGCGGGCGCCAGCGTTCAACAGCAGCGTGCGCACGAAAGGACCGGTGGAATCGCCGATCACGCGCGCAGAGACGAACGACACCTGCGGCCCGGCGCGTGTTTTCAGCAAGGAGCGATAGACCGCATTCTCCCGCTCCAAGCGGCGGGCAACGGTTTGCCAGTTCGAGAGGTGCTCCACCTCCCGCAGCAGCCGCTGATTCTCGGCGCGTAGGTAGATCACCTGGTTGACTTCGTCGATACCGGCGCGCAACGCGGCGACCGGATGCGACAAGACCTCCAGGACGGGTGCGCCAGCATCGATGATGGCGAAGCGCAGGCGATCGACCAGCAGGGCGTCCGCTTTGCCCAGGATCATCAGGCCGAACGCCGCCGCAATCAGCAGAACGAAGGCAAAGCGTTGGACAAGGACCCGGACTGGCACCGCCAGGCGCAGAAAGCGACCGCCCGGAGCGTTCATCGTAAGGCCTCCTCACCGCACCCGGGCGCCCGGGTGCAGTCCGCTAGCTCAAAAGCCCTGCTGCAACACGTGGCGAAGCGTCCGTAACTCCTCAAGTGCGCGGCCCGTGCCGAGCGCGACGCATGAGAGCGGCTCATCGGCAATCGAGACCGGCAGGCCCGTTGAGAAGCGAAGAACATAGTCCATGTTGCCGAGAAGCGCCCCGCCCCCCGTCAGCACGATCCCCTTGTCGACGATATCGGCGGCGAGTTCCGGCGCAGTATTCTCAAGCGCCACCTTGACGGCCTCGATGATGGCGCCGACCGGCTCTGCCAAACTCTCGGAGATCTGGCGCTGATTAATCAGCAGCTCCTTTGGCACGCCGTTCATCAGGTCGCGCCCCTTGATCTCCATCAGACCGCCAACGCCGTCCTCAGGCGGACAGGCGGTGCCGATGTGAGTCTTGATGCGCTCGGCACTCCCCTCACCGATAAGCAGATTATGGTTGCGGCGCATATAGCCGATGATCGCCTGGTCCATCTTGTCGCCGCCCACCCGCACCGATCGCGAGTAGACGATGCCGCCGAGCGAAAGGACCGCGACCTCGGTGGTCCCGCCGCCGATATCGACCACCATCGATCCCGTGGGCTCGGTCACCGGGAGGCCCGCGCCGATGGCGGCAGCCATCGGCTCCTCGATGAGGAAAACCCGGCGAGCGCCTGCGCTCTCCGCCGATTCCTGGATGGCGCGCCGCTCGACCGCCGTCGATCCCGAGGGAACGCAGATGATGACCTGTGGGCTGGCAAAGCTGCGCCGATTGTGCACCTTGCGGATGAAGTGCTTGATCATCTCCTCGGCGATCTCGAAGTCCGCGATGACGCCGTCCCGCAGCGGCCGGATCGCCTCGATGTTGCCGGGCGTTCGGCCGAGCATCAACTTGGCCTCGTCGCCGACGGCCAAGACCTGCTTCTTGCCGCGGTGGTTCACGATGGCAACCACCGACGGCTCGTTGAGCACGATACCCCTGCCCTTGACGTAGACCAGGGTGTTCGCGGTCCCGAGGTCGATCGCCATGTCGGCCGAGAGTACGCCGAGCATCTTCGAAAACATCAGCCTTACTTAGCTCCTTGGCTCAACGGTGCATCCCCGGCCTTATCGCCACTCGGGAGCGTGACAATCACGCAGAGAGGGCCTCCGGCGCGGACCGGCCCCTCTTGACGAGCAACTTGTTCAGCGCATTGACGTAGGCGCGCGCCGAGGCAACGAGGGTGTCGGTGTCCGCCCCCTGGCCGTTGACCGACCTGCCGTCTTCCTCGAGACGGACCGTAACTTCGGCTTGGGCGTCGGTGCCCGCCGTGACCGCGCTCACCTGGTAAAGCTGAAGACCCGCGGTATGCGGGAACAGCATCTTGATGGCGTTGAAGGTCGCATCCACCGGCCCATCGCCGGTCGCGGTGGTCGCCTTGGTCTCGCCATCGACCTCGAGTTCCAGATCGGCCGTCGCCTGCTCCCGCGTGCCGCAAACCACCTGCAACGCGATCAGCTTGATACGGTCGTTCGTGCGCACTACCTCGTCATCGACCAGGGCAACAATGTCGTCGTCGAAGACATCTTTCTTGCGATCGGCCAAGTCCTTGAAACGGCGAAAGGCGTCCTCGACGGCGTTGTCACCCAGATCGAAGCCAAGGTCGCGCAGCTTTTCGCGGAACGCATGCCGACCGGAGTGCTTTCCCAGAACCAGCTTTGAGTGGATCAGCCCGACCGATTCGGGGCTCATGATCTCGTAGGTGCCGGAATGCTTGAGCATACCGTCCTGATGGATACCGGCCTCGTGAGCAAACGCATTGGCGCCGACAATCGCCTTGTTGTTTTGGACGACGAAGCCCGTAACGGTGGAGACGAGATGCGATGCCCGGGTGATGTACTCGGTATTGATCCGGGTCGTGAAGGGCATGATGTCCTCGCGGGTACGCAGGGCCATCACCACCTCTTCCAACGCCGCATTGCCGGCGCGCTCGCCAAGCCCATTGATCGCGCACTCGATCTGCCGGGCACCGTTGGCTACGCCGGCCAGCGAGTTGGCCACGGCAAGCCCGAGGTCGTTGTGGCAGTGCGTCGACACTATCGCCCGGTCGATGTTGGGGACGCGATCGAAGAGCATTGCAATCAAGCTGCCGAACTCCTCGGGCGTCGAATAGCCGACCGTATCGGGGATGTTGATGGTCTGGGCGCCGGCCTTGATGGCGCTTTCGACCGTTCGGCACAGGAAGTCGTGCTCCGTCCGCGTGCCATCCTCGGGCGACCACTCCACGTCATCGCACAGGTTGCGCGCGCGGCTGACGCTGTCGATCACCGCCTGGTGCACGTCTTCCGGCTCCATCTGGAGCTTGTACTTCATATGCAGCGGGCTGGTGGAGATGAAGGTGTGGATGCGCGCGCTACGGGCCGGCTTGAGGGCCTCAGCGGCCCGGTCAATGTCTTTGCGCCCGGCACGGGCCAAGCCGCAGACAGTCGACTCACTGATGATCTTCGAGATCTCGCGAACTGCCTCGAAGTCGCCGTTGGAGGCGATCGGGAAGCCGGCCTCGATGATGTCCACGCCCATCTGCTCGAGCACCTCGGCAATGCGCAATTTCTCATCCAGGTTCATGGACGCACCCGGCGACTGCTCGCCGTCGCGCATGGTCGTGTCGAAAATTCGAACTCGGTTAGGGTCTGTTATGCCGCTCATCTGACTGGTCCTTCGAAAATCGAGTGTCCTAGGCGCTTGTTATCTCCCCTGGTTGGTGCGCACACCAACCCAGGGGCGCCTAAGTCGAAGGCCGTCCACAAGGGGCGAACGTCGCGCGAATCTGAGCGGCCGGCGCCGCGCATTCGATGGGCGACAGCTGCTGGAGCCCGCAATTTTCATCGTCGCTTTCGATCCGACCATGACCTCGTCCATACGAGCGGTCCGATTTATCGGCTTTTTGCAGGGAGTTATGACAACACATGCCCACACAAGGTTAACAACACATTAACCCTGCTTAAGCCTGTTGGCGAAATCATTATTACGACCGAAGGCCGCCACGCCGCAACCGCTTTTGTCGCTTAGTGCGGGCGGGTCCTTAATCAGCCTGTCACCCGGTCAGTTTTTGCTCTTGTCCACAAGTCGACCCTCGGCGATCCACGGCATCATCGCCCGCAGTTGCGCGCCAACTTCCTCGACATGGTGCGCGGCCGAGCGGCGGCGCATCGATTTGAAGCTGGCCTGCGCGACCTTGTTCTCCAGCATCCACTCTCGAGCGAAGCGTCCCGATTGGATGTCGTCCAGAATACGCTTCATTTCGTCGCGGACTGCGGCGTTGATGACACGTGGTCCGCGCGTGTACTCACCGTATTCCGCTGTGTTGGAGATTGAGTAGTTCATGTTGGCGATGCCGCCCTCGTACACCAGGTCAACGATCAGCTTGACCTCGTGGAGGCACTCGAAATACGCCATTTCCGGTGCATATCCCGCCTCAACCAACGTCTCGAAGCCAGCCTTGATCAGCTCGATCAAACCGCCGCACAGCACGACTTGTTCACCGAACAAGTCGGTCTCGACCTCCTCTCGGAAGCTCGTCTCGATAATTCCCGCGCGACCGCCGCCGATCGCCGAGCCGTACGACAGCGCAATGTCCTGGGTATTGCCCGACGCATCCCGTGCGATCGCAAGCAGACAAGGAACGCCGCCGCCGCGCAGATACTCCGAGCGGACGGTGTGCCCGGGGCCCTTGGGCGCGATCATGAAAACATCGAGATCGGCCCGCGGATTGATCAGGTCGAAGTGGACGTTGAAGCCGTGCGCGAAGGCGATCGCCGCGCCTTGTTGCATGTCGCCTGCGAGCTCCTTGTCGTAGATATCCGCCTGTAGCTCATCGGGCGTCAGAACCATCACCACGTCGGCCCAGCGTGCAGCATCGGGCACGCTCATCACCGCGAGGCCGGCATCCTCCGCCTTCTTCCGGCTCGATGATCCCTCGCGAAGGCCGACCGCCACGTCCTTCACGCCGCTATCTTTCAGGTTGTTGGCGTGGGCGTGACCTTGGCTGCCATAGCCGAGGATCGCGACCTTCTTGGACTTAATCAGATTCACATCGGCATCGCGGTCGTAATAAACGCGCATGGGTTTCCTGGCTCCTCAGTGAACGTCGCGACGGCGTCAGGTCGCCTCGAGGCCGCGACTCATCGCCACCACGCCGGCCCGGGCAATTTCGACCAGGCCCAGCGGCTTCATGAGCTCGATGAAGGCATTTAATTTGTCGGTCGAGCCGGTCATCTCGAAGACGAACGAACGTGTCGTACTGTCCACCACCTGCGCGCGAAAGATGTCCGCAATACGCAGCGATTCGACCCTGCCATCACCCTCACCGGAGACCTTGATGAGGGCGAGCTCGCGCTCGATGTGGGGGCCCTTCATGGTCAGGTCGGCCACTGTGTGAACGGGGACCAGGCGGTCGAGCTGTGCCTTGATCTGCTCGATGATCATCGGTGTGCCGGATGTGACGACGGTGATGCGCGAAAGGTGCTCGAGGTCGTCTACCTCCGCGACCGTCAGGCTTTCGATATTATAACCGCGCCCTGAGAACAGCCCGATGACGCGCGCAAGCACGCCGGCCTCGTTGTCGACGAGCACGGAGATCGTGTGCCGGCGGTGCGTTTCCTGTGCCACTCGGACTCACCTGATGACGAGCTTCGCCTCGGCGCCAGCCTTGGCCGGCCTCGATACATTATGCGAAAACGAATGTGAAGGGTCAGCCTTAAACCAGGGCAAGCCCCTGGTCGGTCCCTTCCGGTGCCTGATCATCAACGCCGAGAATCATATCGTAGTGGGCAGCGCCAGACGGAATCATCGGGAAGCAGTTCTCTTCCTTGTCGACCAGGACATCGACGATGACGGCCTTGTCGATCGATATCATCTCTTCGATGACGGCATCAACCTCTGAAGGCTGCGTTGCCCGCAGGCCGACCGCACTGAAGCTCTCGGCGAGCTTGACGAAGTCGGGCAGCCCATCGACGTAGCTCTCAGAGTAGCGGCCGCCGTGCAGAATCTCCTGCCACTGGCGCACCATGCCCATGTACTCGTTGTTGAGGATGAAGGCCTTCACCGGCAGGCGATACTGCGCGATCGTCGAGAGCTCCTGGATGTTCATCAGGATCGAGGCCTCGCCGGCGACGTCGATGACAAGCGCGTCGGGATGGGCAATCTGCGCCCCCATCGCCGCCGGAAGCCCATAGCCCATCGTACCCAGGCCACCTGACGTCATCCATCGGTTAGGCTGATCAAACTTAAGGAACTGCGCCGCCCACATCTGGTGTTGACCGACCTCGGTCGTGATGTACACATCGCGCTCCTTGATGTGTTCATACAACCGCTCCAATGCGTACTGCGGCTTGATGACCGCTTCTGCGGCCTCGTAGCTGAGGCACTTGCGGCCGCGCCATTTGTCGATCTGCGACCACCATCTCTTCAACGCACGCTTGTCGATGGCATCCTCGCGCTCGCGCAATCGCGTGATGATCACCGCGAGCACGTGCGCGACATCGCCGACGATCGGGACGTCGACCGGGACGTTCTTGTTGATTGACGAGGGGTCGATGTCGATGTGGATCTTCTTGGATCCCTGCGAGAAGGCATCGAGCCGTCCGGTGACGCGATCGTCGAAACGAGCGCCAACCGCCACCATCACATCGCAGTGCGCCATCGCCAGGTTGGCTTCGTAGGTTCCGTGCATGCCCAGCATGCCAAGGAACTGATCGTCTGTTCCTGGATACCCGCCCAACCCCATAACCGTGTTGGTCACCGGGTGACCAGTCATCCTCACGAGGTCGGTCAGAAGTTGAACCGCCCGCGGCCCAGAGTTGATGACACCCCCGCCCGTGTAGAAGATCGGTTTCTTGGCGCTGACGATCAGCTCGACCGCGCGCTCGATAAGAGCCGGCTCTCCATCAACGCGGGGGCGGTAGGTGCGATGGCGCGCATCGTCCGGTGCTTTGTAGGGACCCGTGGCGAGCTGAATGTCCTTTGGCAGGTCCACCACTACCGGGCCTGGCCGGCCTGACCGCGCGACGTAGAACGCCTCATGCATCATGCGAGCGAGGTCGTTGACGTCTTTCACGAGGTAATTGTGCTTCGTGCAGGGGCGGGTGATACCAACCGTGTCCGCCTCTTGAAACGCGTCGTTGCCGATCATGTGGGTGGCAACCTGTCCGGTAAGACAGACCAGCGGGATGCTATCCATGAACGCATCGGCGAGTCCCGTGACGGCGTTGGTCGCCCCTGGGCCGGAGGTCACGAGAACGACGCCGACACCGCCGGTCGAGCGAGCGTAGCCCTCAGCGCCATGTACGGCCCCGGCTTCCTGGCGGACGAGGATGTGGCGCAGCCGGTTCTGCTTGAAAAGCTCGTCGTAGATCGGGAGCACCGCCCCCCCCGGGTAACCAAAGATGACCTCGACACCCTGATCGACGAGCGCCTGGAGGATGATCTCCGAACCTGTCATCCGTCGCTCCGACATCACTCACGCCCTTGATGCCACCGCACCAAACAAAAGCGCCCGGAACCTCTAGGTCCCAGGCAGCCGGGCCGCGCCCGGTGGCCACGGGACGCGGTCTTGCGAGGGCAAGTTAGACCCTCTCTAAACAGCGGTCAACTGCGCGCCCGGATGATCGCTACGAGGCGATCGGCGCCCTGGCCCGGGAGCAAATCATCGAGAATTTGCCAGTCAGCGGCCTGATGGCGAAACCAGGTGTACTGGCGTTTGGCGTAGTGCCGGACCGCCTGTCGCCCCGCCGCAATCGCGTCCTTCAACGTGATCTCGCCGCGGACGTGGCGCAAGAGTGGCCGCAGCCCAACAGCCTTGGTCGCTGGCAAGCCGGGGTCGAGCCCGAGACCGTCGAAGGCTGCCGCCTCGTCGAGTGCGCCTTTGGCCATGATTTCGCGGAAGCGATGATCGCAGCGCTCATAGAGGCGCTCGCGCGCCGGCATCATCAGAATCCGCGCACGCGGCGGGGTCTTCAGCCCGCCCGCGTCGCCGCGCTTGTGCCACGTCGAGAGGGGGGTGCCGGTCCCTTCCAGCACTTCCGCGGCGCGGATCAACCGGTGCCGATCGCCGGTTGCGAGCCGCGCCGCCATAACCGGGTCTCGCTCGGCCAGTTGCGCCCGAAATGCTTCGGCCCCGAGGCAATCGAACCGATGGCGCACCTGCAGCCGAATCGCCTCAGGGATCTCGGGAATCGGGGCAAGCCCGCACAACAGGGCGCGGAAATAGAGACCGGTCCCCCCCACCACGATGGGAACGCGCCCGATCGCCGCCGCCGCATCGACCTCGGCAATCGCCCGGTCGCGCCACCTGGCGACCGAGAAGGGTTCGGCGGCCGACACCATGCCATATAGCTCATGCGGCACCTGGTCCTCCTCGGCGGGCGTCGGCCGGGCCGTGATGAGGCGCAGCTCGCGATAGACCTGCATGCTATCCGCATTGATGATGACGCCGTCCAGGCGCTCGGCCAGCTCTATCGCGAGCGAAGACTTGCCGCTCGCGGTTGGCCCAGCGAGCAGGATCGGGCTGACTGGCATCGCGCTCTTCTGTGTGTGGGTGTCTACGGCCCGGAGGTGCCCGGCGAGGCTGGATGCGCCCCCGCCCCGGCTCTAGGTTGCAGCTTCTCGCGGGGCTATTGGACCGCCAACTCAGCCGTCGTCGATACGCACCGCGACGAATCTCAGCTCGCCGCCACGCAGCAGGGTAAGGACCACGGACTTGCGGTCGGACTCTTCCACTTCCCGCACCTTGTCGATCAAGTCGGTTGGCGTGTGAACCTCGTCCTGACTCACCTCGGTGACGACATCGCCCGGTTGAATGCGCTGCTGCGCGGCGTTGCTTTCCGCATCGACGGCTATGACAACGACCCCTTCGACGTCCTCGGCGATGTCGTACTTTTCGCGGAGCTTGCCGGTCAGGCGTGAGAGCGACAAGCCAAGCGCCTCTGCGGTCTCGGGCTCGCCTGATCCCAGTGCGGCCAGCTGCTTCGCTTCGTCGAGCTCGCTGATCGTTACTGTGATGGCTTCGAGCTTGCCGCGGCGCCAGATCTCGATGTTGACCGTCTTACCCACCGGGGTGTCGGCAACGGCACGCGAGAGCGAGCGGACATCGGTGATCTCTGTCTGGTCGAAACGGAGGATGATATCGCCGGGCTCAATCCGGCCGTGTGCCGGGTCGTCCTCATTGATGATACTCGCGACCAGCGCCCCCCGCGCCTCTTCCAGGCCCAGCCCATCGGCAATCTCCTCGGTCACCGTCTGTATCCTGACGCCCAGCCAGCCGCGGCGGACGCGGCCGTAGGTCGTCAGTTGCTCGACCACCGGACGGGCGAGCGAGGCGGGAATAGAAAAGCCGATTCCGACGCTGCCGCCGGTGGGCGAGAAGATGGCTGAGTTCACGCCGATGACGCGCCCGTCCATGTCGAACAATGGTCCGCCCGAGTTGCCCCGATTGATCGGGGCGTCCGTCTGGATGAAGTCATCGTAAGGGCCGGCATTGATGTTTCGGCCCCGCGCGGAAATGATCCCGGCCGTCACGCTGCCCCCAAGTCCGAACGGATTGCCGATGGCGAGCACCCAGTCGCCCACCCGGGCCGTCTCGGAATCGCCCCAGGAGACGCTCGGCAGATCGCGGCCGGCTTCGACCTTGAGGACGGCAAGGTCCGTGCGCTCATCGCGCCCCAATAGCTCGGCGGCAAGCTCGGTGTCATCGCTCAGAATCACGGTGATCTCGTCAGCCTCGGCGATGACGTGATTATTGGTAATGACGATTCCGCCCTTGTCTATGATGAAGCCCGAACCGAGCGAGGTCACGCGCCGGCTGGGTGCTTCCCCGGAGCGCTGCCGGTCGAAGAAATCCTTGAAGAACTCCTCAAAGGGGGAGCCCGGCGGAAACTGCGGCGCCGGCACGGCGCCACTGCCGGCGCTCACGTTTTGTGTCGTTGAAATGTTGACCACTGCCGGTGACAGCTGGTCCACAAGATCGGCGAAGGAGTCAGGGGCGCCCCTCGCCGACGCCGGGTTGGCGAGAGCGAAGAGCCACAGCAGGGCAACAGCGGGCATCGCGAGCAAACCGGAACGCAATGGCCGCTGCCCTCGTGTTCGGCGCAGCGGACCGCCGTCGATGTCACGAGTAAAGACCCTCACGCGCTTCTCCATCGTTCGACTAACCCGAGCACGGTTCGGTTAGCAGGCCAACGCTTAAGTTATGCAGTCGTTACCTCAGAAACAACTGTTTCGCGGCCGCAAGAACTAACCTCTGCAATGTTGGCGAAAGTAGGTCCGGCGGCGATTAGCCCCGGATCGCCCATGCCAGCACAAATCCGAGCACTGCAAGG
Source organism: Alphaproteobacteria bacterium (assembly GCA_965248765.1). Lineage (GTDB taxonomy): Bacteria > Pseudomonadota > Alphaproteobacteria > VGEJ01 > VGEJ01 > CBDFKF01. The sequence goes on along the minus strand of CBDFKF010000004.1, from coordinate 85,965 downwards.
GCCAGTCCGGCCCAGCGCAACGACGCCGACGGTTGGCCAAGGGCCGCGGCCATGACGCGCTTCATACCGTCGGGGAACAGCGCATAGAGCGAACCCTCGAGCACTAGGACGAGGGCAAGGGCCAGTCCGAGATCGGTCATCGAATAATCAGATCGGGGGGGCGGTGTACTGGAGCGATCGAGCCGAACCGCGCGCCCTCAAGCATTTCGGACGTCGCGGCAGCGGCAGGCGCCTAATCGGGCAGTGAGGACGATCCGTCTATCGCGCCGAAATAGCGGAAGAACTCGCCCTCGGGTGAAAGCACCATGGTCGTGTCATCACTGCCCAGCGCTTCGCGGTAGGCCTCCATCGAGCGGTAGAACGAGAAGAATTCCGGATCTTGGCCAAACGCGTCGGCGAAGATGCGATTACGCCGGCCGTCGCCCTCACCGCGCAAGATCTGGGCCTGTTTCTGGGCCTCGGCCAAGAGCACCGTCTTTTCGCGATCGGCGCGCGAACGGATGCGCTGCGAGATCTCCGCTCCCTGGGCCCGGAACTCCCGTGCCTCGCGTTCACGTTCGGTGTTCATCCGCGCATAGATGGCCTGGTTGTTGGCCTCCGGCAGATCAGCTCTTTTGATGCGGACGTCGATCGCCTCGATCCCGAGCGAGGCGCCCTGCTCGTTCACTAGGTCCCTGATCTGGCCCATGAGCTCCGCACGCTCGCCGGTGAGCAGATTGGAAAGCGGTACCAAGCCGAGGACGCGCCGCAGATTGGAGCTGAGCAGCGCCCGCAGCCGCTCTTCGGCGGTGCGCTGGTCGCGCACCGCTTTGTAGAACTCGAGCGGTTTGGTAATGCGGTAGCGAACGAACGAGTCCACCACCAGCCGCTTCTGGTCCGATGCGATGATCTCCTCCGGCGGCGCGTCGAAGCCGAGAATGCGCCGATCGAAGATGATCACGTTCTGTACGAACGGCACCTTGAAATGGAGGCCCGGATCCGTGACCACGCGGCGTGGATTGCCGAACTCGAGCACCAATGCCTGCTCGGTCTGATGGACGGTGAACATGGCGCTGAAGGCCACGATGCCGAGCGCCACGACGACAACGCCGATGATGGTCAGAGTTACGCGGCTCATTGCGTTTCCTGTGATCGCTTCTGGAGTTCCGGAAGCGGCAGATACGGAACCACGCCCGAGCCGCCCCGGTTGTCGACGATGACCTTGGTCATGCCGCCAAGAACCTGCTGCATGGTCTCGAGGTAAATGCGCTTGGCCGTGACGTCCTTGGCGCGGGCGTACTCGCGATAGATGGCAAGAAACCGCGAGGCGTCACCCTCGGCCTGGGCCACAACCTGTTGTTTGTAGGCTTCGGCCTCCTGCAGAAGCCGCTCGGCTTCGCCGCGGGCGCGCGGGATGATGTCGTTGGCGTACGCCTCGGCTTCGTTGCGTTGGCGCTCAAGATCGGCGCGCGCACGCTGAACGTCGCGAAATGCATCGATCACCGCAGACGGCGGATCCACCTTCTGGAGCTTGACCTCACGGATGGAGATGCCGGCCTCGTAGTAATCGAGAATCTGCTGTAATAGGGCCCGCGTGCGCACCTCAACCTGCTGACGCCCCTCCGCGAGTGCCTGCTGAATGGGAGTCTCACCAACCACCTCGCGCATCGCGCTCTCAGCCGCCGCCTTTACCGTGTCGTCAGGATTCTGAACGTTGAACAGGTATTGGCCGGCATCATTGATCAGCCAGAAGATCTGAAAGTCGATGTCGATGATGTTCTCATCGCCCGTCAGCATCAGGCTCTCCTCGCTGACATCGCGCGCCACATTACCTCGCCCGAGGTCGCCCCCAGCAACTAAACCGACATCGGTGCGATTGACGCGCGTGACACGCGGTGTCATCACCGATTCAATCGGCGTCGGGAGATGGTAGTTGAGCCCCGGCTCGGTCGTTCCGACCCACTCGCCGAACCGCAGGACGACCCCCTGCTCGTCGGGCAGGACGCGGTAGACGCCGCTGCCCAGCCACAAAAGGACGAGGACGAGGACGATAAGCGCGATCCCGCGGCTACCACGAATGCCCCCTGGCAGGATGCCGCGGAACCGGTCCTGGCCGCGCCGCAGAAGATCTTCAAGGTCCGGCGGCTGAACGCCGCCCTGACCACCGCCGCCAACAGGCCCCTGACCCCACGGACCGCGACCGCCACGGCCCCCGGATCCACCCTGGTTGCTCCACGGCATATTCAGTCGGCTCCCATCATCAACGCCGTCTGCTCGATGCCCGGCGCCACGTCGGCCAGCGTTTTGTTTCTAAGAAGTTCGTTGATCGCCCCAAGTCCGGGTTTATAAGACAGCCTCTGGAAATCTGCAAACCAATGCCCGCTAGTGCGCAATTCGGCTCACGTATCGAGCGATGGGAGGAGCGTTCAAGATGTCACAGGTGACCGAAGAGCGTGTATTGGAGGTTCTCCGTGGCGTGCGCGATGCCGATCGCGGCAGCGACGTCGTGAGCGCCGGCATGATCTCAGGGCTGACCGTCAAAGACGGGAACGTGTTCTTCACGCTCGAGGTCGCTCCTGAGGAAGGCGATGCCAAAGAGCCGCTGCGCAAAGCGTGCGAAAGCGCCGTCGATGCGCTGCCCGGGGTGATCTCGGTGACCGCCGTGCTGACGGCCCACAGCGAGCGGGCGGCGCAGCCGGAGCCTGCTCCCTCAAGTTCGGCACCGCCGCTGGACGCCGGACCAGCCGCCATTCCCGGCATTCGGTCGATTGTGGCGGTGGCTTCGGGAAAGGGCGGGGTCGGCAAGTCGACGACCGCAGTCAATCTCGCACTGGCGCTCTCCTCGCTCGGTCTGACGGTCGGCCTGATGGATGCCGACATTTACGGACCCAGCATTCCGCGCATGATGGGAATCGACGGCCGCCCCCAATCGCCAGATGGCCAGCGCCTCGAGCCGCTGCCCGCCTTTGGCATACCGACGATGTCGATCGGCTATCTGGTGCCGAAGGATACGCCCATGATCTGGCGTGGTCCGATGGTCCAAAGCGCGATCGAACAGCTGCTGCGCGATGTGGTCTGGGGCGCGCTCGACGTGCTCGTCATCGACCTGCCCCCGGGTACCGGCGATGCCCAGCTGACGCTTTCTCAGCGCGTCCCCCTGACCGGTGCGGTGATCGTCTCAACGCCACAGGATGTGGCGCTGGCGGACGTTCGCAAGGGAATCAACATGTTCGCCAAGGTCAATGTGCCGGTGCTCGGGATCATCGAGAACATGAGCTTCTTCCTGTGCCCACACTGCGGCGAACGCTCCGAGATCTTCGGCCACGGTGGCGCGCGGGCAACGGCCGAAGAGCTCGGCTCGGACTTCCTCGGTGAAATCCCGCTCCATATTGCGATTCGTGAGACGTCGGACTCCGGGCGGCCCATCGTTGTCAGCGAACCGGACTCGGTGCACGCGAAGGCTTATGTCGACATCGCCGCCCGGCTCCGGATCAAGATTGACGAGGCGCTCGGCGCGGCCGCGGTCGCGGCCCCTAGAATCGTCGTGCAATAGCGACCGAACCCCAATCTAGGGCTCGCCCCCCAACACGGCCATCAGCTCACGCCATTCTCGCTGGGAGAGGCCAGTGTCTTCCTGGCGCACCTCCTCACCGGCAACCATTCGCTTGACCACCTCGAGCGCTCCCGCGGACAGTCGTGCCCCGCCGATACCGTAGTCGCTGAACGCTTCGTGCGTATGGGGCACCCACCGCCGCACGGTATCAAGCATGGCCTCGGCGTACGCCCGGATCTCGTATTGCGCGTGGGGATCGGCGCGTAGGCCGAGGAAGTTGAGGAGATTGTAGAGATCTATTTTCCAGTACCACTGCGTGTAGAAGTTCAGCGAGAGATTCATCCGGGCAAGCTCGCGCGCGAGACCTCGGCGTGACGGATCGGTCGGCGTGCCGTCGGCGTCCTCGTTGAGCATCTCCGCATAGTGCTCGTAGGCACGGGCGGCGTCGTCCCGCAGCAGAGCAAAGACATGCGCCGCCTCCTCTCCGCTCAGCGCCTCCGAGCGCCCCTGGCGATTGCTGCGCGCCTGCGCCGCAAGCTGCTCGGGCGCGGGGATGTAGAACTCGTTGTCGAGGATCGAGTAGCGCGCCGAGTATTCATTGACGTTGGCCGTGCGGTGCCGGATCCACTGGCGCGCGACGAAGATCGGCAATTTGCAATGATACTTGATCTCGCACATCTCAAACGGCGTGGTATGACGATGGCGCATGAGATAGCGGATAAGGCCGCGGTCTTCGCTCAGCCGGCGAGTGCCACGCCCATACGAGACGCGGGCGGCCTGTACCACCGCCGAATCATCACCCATGTAGTCGATGACCCGAATGAAGCCGTGGTCGAGGACCGGGATGGCCTGGTAGAGGATCTCCTCAAGCGCCGGAGCAACCACCCGCCGCGTCGCCTGCGTTTCCGATCGCAGCGAGTCGATCTCTGCCTGTTGGTCGCGGTTAACCGTCATGTCGCGTTGGCGTGCTCCCCGACTCACTCTACCACCCGCCCACGGGCCGGCACCAAGCCGCGCCCGCCCTACACCAGCCCTTCAAAACCGCAGCCGCTCCGCCTATATTAGGGGGGTCGGGTAACCGACTATGGCGATAAACGTCGTATGGAATAGGCGTCACGGACCCGGGGGCAGTACCCGGCGCCTCCACCACAAACGCGCTTGGCCAGAACGGCTGGGGCGCTTCTGATGGGGGCGAAACAGGATCGACGTGCGCAATAAAGGTGCGGTTTTCGCTCGGCATGGTACCGCCGTTACCGGGCCAGGCACATAATTGCCAACGACAACTCAGCGGGTGAAGCCCGCCTCGCTGCTTAGCAATAAGTAAGCGCGGTCCGGGGGGCACCGGGCAACAGAAGCCCCCCACTCTCGCTCGACCCACACCCGCCGAGCGGCCGGCGACCATTATCATGTTGGTCGGCGCTCTCGCGCGATCTACTATTCCCGAGAACCAGCGCACGGCCTGTCGGACCGCAAGGCGATGGCGAAGGACTTCATGAATTACACAGGCATGGTCGATGCCGCCCTCAGGGGCGTCGTGCACGATGCGCTCGTCCGTGTCCAGGAGAACGGCCTTCCCGGCAACCACCACTTCTACCTGTCCTTCCGCACTGAGTACCCCGGCGTGGTGTTGCCCGGCCATCTGCGCGAGCGCTATCCCGACGAGATGACCATCGTCCTCCAGCACCAGTTCTGGGGACTTGAGATGAAAGAGCAGGGCTTCGAAGTCACCCTCAGTTTCAACGATGTCCACGAGTACCTGTTCGTGCCGTTCGCTGCGCTGAGTGCCTTTGCCGACCCCAGCGTGCAGTTCGGCCTGCAGCTCAAACAGCTTGATGAGCCCAAGGGTGGGCTTCCCGTCGCCGTCACCTCAGACACAGAAGGCAACGACCCGCCACTGCCGCCGAAAGACCCGACCGAGGGCGCCGACGTCGTTGCCCTCGACAAGTTCCGCAAGAAGTGAGTGTTGTTAGACCGCTGGTTGAGTGACCGCGTGGATGGAGTGTGCCATGGCTCGAGACACGAAAACCCGCACGGAGACCGATACGTTCGGCCCGATCGAGGTTCCGGCCGAGGCGTACTGGGGCGCGCAGACCCAACGCAGCACCCGTAACTTCGCTATCAGCACCGAGCGAATGCCGGATGCCGTTATTCGCGGTCTGGCGATCGTCAAGCGCGCCGCGGCGACGGTCAACACCGGGTTCGGCGATCTCAAGCCAGAGCTGAGGGACGCCATCGTTCAGGCTGCCGATGAGATCATCAAGGGTGGGCTCGCCGGCAATTTCCCGTTGGTGGTGTGGCAGACCGGCTCCGGCACCCAGTCCAACATGAACGTGAACGAGGTCATCGCCAATCGCGCTATCGAGACCCTCGGCGGCGAGATCGGCTCCAAAGAGCCGGTCCATCCCAACAACCACGTCAACATGGGGCAGTCGTCGAACGACAGCTTTCCCACCGCCATGCACATCGCGGCGGTGGAGCAGGTCCATCACGAGCTGCTGCCGAAGCTCAAGCGGCTCCACCAAGCGCTCGCGGCCAAGGCGGCAGGTTGGAAGGATTTGATCAAGATAGGCCGCACACACCTTCAGGACGCGACACCGCTCACGCTCGGCCAAGAGTTTTCTGGCTACGCCGCGCAGGTCGAGTTCGGGATTGAGCGTGTGCGCGGGGTGTTGCCGCGCCTTTACTGTCTCGCCCAGGGCGGCACTGCCGTCGGCACGGGGCTCAACACCAAGCCCGGCTTCGCGGAAAAATTCGCGGCCGAGATCGCCGCCATAACCGATCTGCCGTTCGTGACCGCCCCCAACAAGTTCGAGGCATTGGCCGGACACGACGCCCTCGTCGAAGCGTCCGGCGCGCTCAACGTGCTGGCGGTCAGCCTGATGAAGATCGCGAACGACGTTCGTCTTCTCGGCTCGGGGCCGCGCTCGGGCCTCGGCGAGCTGAGCCTGCCCGAGAACGAGCCGGGCTCGTCGATCATGCCGGGCAAGGTCAACCCGACGCAGTGTGAGGCCATGACCATGCTGTGCGCCCAGATCATGGGCAATCACGTCGCGATTACGGTGGCTGGCGCCAGCGGGCACTTCGAGCTCAATGTGTTCAAGCCGGTGATGATCCACAATCTGTTGCAGTCGGTGCGTCTGCTGGCCGATGGAACAGCGAGCTTTACCGACAACTGCGTGGTCGGTATCGAGGCCAACGAGGCGCAAATCGAGGGGCTCATGAACCGCTCGCTGATGCTGGTTACCGCCCTTGCCCCCCATATCGGCTACGACAATGCGGCCAAGACGGCCAAGAAGGCACACGCGGACGGAACGACCCTCAAAGAAGCCGCGCTCACACTCGGTTTCGTGACCGAGGACGAGTTCGACCAATGGGTGCGACCGGAGCACATGGTGGGGCCGCAACCCTGAGCAGCCCTCAGTCAACGGCGGACGTTCTGCCCGACGTCTTGGATCACCACCTCCGCATCGTCTTCTGCGGCAGCGCCGCTGGGCGGCGTTCAGCTGAGGTCGGCGAATACTATGCCGGACCCGGCAATCGATTCTGGCCTACCCTCTGCACCATCGGCCTCACTGATCGGCCGCTCGCCCCCCACGAATTCCGTCAGGTCCTGGGCTATGGCATCGGCCTCACCGACCTCGCCAAGCGCGAGTTCGGGGGTGATCACGAGCTCTCGAAGCGCGCGGACGATGTCCCCGGTTTGAAGTCTCGGATCAGTCGGTATCGGCCGCGATTTCTCGCCTTCAACGGCAAGCGTGCGGCCGAGGCGACCCTGGCGCGACCGGTGGACCTTGGCCTGCAGCCGGAGCGGATCGGTAGTGCGCGGGTCTTCGTGCTGCCCTCCACCTCCGGTTTGGCCAGCAGGTACTGGAGCGAAAACCCGTGGCGCGAGCTGGCGGTGCTGGCGAAAGAGCCCCATTGACCGTCCCACCCCGCCGGCGGTCGGTCGTGTTGAATGGCCACCGCACCAGCGTCTCGGTCGAGGACGAGTTCTGGGAGGCGCTCCGCGAGATCGGCCAGGATCGCGGCCGCTCGATGAACGCGCTCATCGGTGATATCGACCGCGGCCGCCACGCTAATCTCTCGAGCGCCATTCGTCTCTTCGTGTTGGGCGTCCTCCGCGCCGAGCTTCGCGCCGCGCGAACGAGCGAGGCATCGCGGGTCGAGACCTAGTTGCCGAATACGTCGAGCAGTTTTTCGAGAGTTTTGCCGACCTGTTCTTCCCGGCTGGTTGAACCGGTATCGCCCGTGCCCGTCCCTTGGCTGCTGCCGCTCGCATCGGGAAGGATGTCCTTGAGCTCGTCCGGCGCGAGCTTGCACAATACCGCCGTGCCGACGCGCTGGGCGATAAACGCCTCAAGCTCGCGGGTCTTCACATCCTGACGCGGCGAGTCAAGCGGCCCATCGAGATGGAAGCCGAGTGGCGGCGCGTTCGGATGGTCGGTGAGGCGCAGTTCGGACTTTAGATCGATTAGCCAGCGCGGCAGGTCGACTGCGCCGACGCCGCGCCCTTCCGCAGCATCGAGCAATGCACGCAGGTCGTTACTGCGACCAATCCCGCCGCGGATGTCGATGATGCCGTCGATGGTGCGATACGCCGTCTGGCCGCCCGAGGTCGAGATCTGCACGAGTCGCAGGAAGTCGGCGGTCGCATCGAGCTCCTTCATGCGATCACTCAGTGCGCGGAGGTTGATTCCCGCAAGGGTGCCATTGCGGGCGGCGAAGCGTGCCTGCCCGTCGAGGCCCGAGATCAGCTCGTATTGGCTGCGACCTCGGCTCGTGACATCGCCAGTCATGCCAAACCGGCCGGTGACGCGATCGATGCCGGCATTGGCGATCAACGCCTGATAGATATCGGCGTTCTGGAGATCGAAGGACAATGCGAATTCGGGCACCTCGCCGTCCACGACCCGGGCACGCAACTGGAGATCGCCGTCGTAAAGGGTCCCGCGCAGTGGGTCGATGGTGAGTACCCCGTCGTCGAGCAGCAATCGCATCGAGGGCTGGCCGAATTGATAGCTGCCGTAGTCGATAGCGACCGCAGCCAGCTCGATGTCGCCATCGACTGTGCGCAAGGCGCCGAGGTCGATCGGCTCCCTGGACCACCGCTCGCGCCCCGCAGGCGCCGCGGCATCGCCGCCCGAACCGCCACCACTATCCCCGCCGCCACCGCCAACAGCCGGTAGGAACAGATCGACCAGGACCTGGCTGGTGCGGAGATCGGCAGTGACGTGGGGTCGGACCTCGGCGAATCGGACCGTCGCATCGCCTTCGAGCACAACCGGCCCCGCCTGTGCTGTCATGGCCTTCAGAGCCACTTGCTCGGTGCCACCGCTCATGTTGGCCGCGATGCGCAGGCCGCCGAGATTGACCGCGGCTGGGCTGAAGGCAAAGCCGATATCGTTGATGAGCTTCGTAACATCGGGGTGAGTTGTCGAGAACGCCAGCTCATAGGCCGGCCCCGCGAGAGGCCGGACGACGCCGTCAGCAACGACCTCGGCGCCCGCGACTTCTGCCGACAAGGCAACGTCGAGATCACTGGCGATCGTGCCGCCGAGGTCGGCCTTGAGGGAGACCGGGCCGCGCGCCCACGGGGCATCGCCAATGACGGCGTCGGCGAACTGTGCAACCAGGTCTCCGACCCTCGGGTTCGCGACTTCGAGAACCAGGTCCAGCGGCGCCGCAAGGGCCAGCGCGCCGATCCTCCCCTTGAGTCCGACCTTGGTCGCGGCTGCGGTGGCATCCACGTCGATCGTCAGCGAATCTGCGGCCTGCTCGATCGCCGCGCTAAGGCTCAGTGGACCGAGGCGGTCACCCGGCACCGGCCAGGCGATATCGGCCAGTTGCAACAGGCCGCCGGGATCGGGCGCATCGACCTCGACCGTGCCGGCGAACTGTAGCGCACCGGAGAACCCGTTTGCGGTGCCGGCGATGGCCACGGCCGCACCGGCCACATCTTCGATTCGCGCCTCCCGGACGGTCAAGGCGCCACCTATGAGGCTGGAATCCATCGTGAGCCCTTTGATCGGGATGTGGTTGTAGGTGATCTCGCCGGCGCGCAGCTTGACGTTGGTATCGATCGTGTTGAGGAAAGCCAGTGGCGTCGACGCGACCTCGGTCGCGGGCGCCGAGCCCTCGGCGCCCTCCGGTGTGTCTTCGGCCGCCTCGTCGATCGGAGGGGGCAGATAGGCATCGAGATTGAGGCGGTCGACGGTTAGGTCGACGCTGAAGGCCGTGCGCTCGCGGATGGCATAAGCAACGCCACCGGTCAGGCGCGAGGCATCGAGCCGAAGGTCCAGGCCATAGGCCTGCAGCAAATCGGGTGCCAGCCTCAAGTTGCTGGTGACACCAAACTTGCGCAGCCGATCGGCGGGGATGTCGCTGATGTCGAGTTCGAGCCAGGACAGCAGCGCGCGCAGGTTGTCCGAGGCTGCCTCCACCTGGCCGTCGAAACGAGGCTGTCCCTCGACCGCGGTTAACGTGCCACCCACCGTGATATCCGAGCCGCCCGGAAGCAGTGCTGCAACGCGGCCGAACGTCGCCACCCCATCGGCCACCGTGCCCGAGGCGGTCACCTGCCGCACCAGGCTCCCGCGGTAGGTCAGCGCTTCGATGTCGATGTTAAAGCTGCCGAGGAGATCGGCCGGCAGCGCGAAGGCATCGGCCGTCTCCCTGGACTGATCGGCATCGGCATCCGCTGCTGCCGGATCCGCGCCCTCGTCCGCCCCCGGCGATTGAGCGAGCAACGCGAGCCACTGATCGAGGTCGACGCGTTTGACCGCCACCGCTAGATCGACCTGGAGGCCCTCGGCGAACGCGGCGCTCACCGCTCCCGTCGCCGCGGTCTCACCGAGACTGAGGGAGATCTCGTTGAGGCCGGCCTCCTCACCCGTTGCATCGATCTCCCCGCTGAGCGCGAACGGCTGATCCAGCATCGCGAGCGCGGGCAGGTCGACGCCAGCTAGCCTGGCAGTTACCGCAATCAGCCCACCGGCGCTGTCCGCCTCAATATCGATCTTTCCCGAAGCAGCGGGACCGGTCGCGGTGTGCTGGGCGAGTACTCCGGTGAAGTTCAGGCGACCGGCACCCTCTCCGACTTCGAGTGCGACATTGATCGGCACCGATTCCACAGTCGTCGCGCCCGCTGAGAGATCGAAGCGAAGCAGCACTCCCTCGGTGCTCAGCGTGCCGACTGCGGCGAACGGCCCATCGAGCGACTCCGCGACAAGCTCGGCATTGAGCTGTTCGATACGTTGCACTCGGCCCGCGGCATCGCGGAACGTAATCGTCCCCGCTTCGACCTCGAGTTCATCGAGGCGGAAGGAAGCAGCCTCGTCGGCCGGGGATCCATCCGGCACTTCCACCGCTGCCGAGCCTGGCGCATCTGTCTCGCCACCATCAAAAAGCCAATTTCCCGTACCATCGGCCAGGATCTCGAGGGCAATAGTGGGCTCGCGGAGGTGTACTTTTTCGACCTGAATCTCGCCGCTCAACAACGGCCAGAACGCTAGAACAACGTCTGCTGAGGCGACGCTCACCATGTCAGTGGTCGCAGCCCCTTCGGCGTTGCTGAGCCGAAGGCCTTCCACCGATAGGGCCGGTTGCGGCAGGATGGCCAAGTCCAGATCGCCGACAATCGCGAGTTTTCGACCGGTCTCGGCCTCGACGCGCGCGGTGATGTCAGGTTTGTAGTCGTTCCAGTCGACCAGGCTCGGACCGATCAGCACGGCGAGCACAAGCACCACCACCAACGCGGCCAGGATGATCAGCGCACGCCGCATCCGTACAATCCGCACACCCCTTCTGGGGTTGATGAACCAAAGGGTCGTTGTTTCGGCCCGCAGAGCCTGCCGTCGATCGAGGCGTTTCCAAAATCCGCGGGTTCGGCTAATCTAACTTAACCGTCTGTCGGTAGGAAGGCCCGTCCATCTGAGAGCCAGCATCCATGGCGAAAGTCGTCAATCTCAACAAGTACCGCGAGAAGAAAGAACGAGAAGGGCGCGCGAAGCGTGCCTCGGAAGCGCGCGCCAAATCAGGGCGGCGGAAGAAAGAGCGGGCCGCGACCAAACAGGAGGTCGTGCGCCGCGACAAGGACCTGGAGTCGAAGCGGCTGGACACCACCGAGCCTCCCGAGGCCGGCTAGACCCATCACACCACGGTAAAGGGCCGCTCCTCGCTGCTCCTTTGTGCGAGAGGAAGGTCTCTCCTTCGCTGCGGCGAGCGCACGCCTTATCATCGGCAGCATCGCAACCCCGGGGGGCCGTTTGTTATGAAAGCTTCCGATCTGTTCGTCCGCTGCCTCGAGGCAGAAGGCGTAACCCACATCTTCGGCATTCCCGGCGAAGAGAACGCCGATGTCATGATCTCGCTGAATGACCGCCCGATTGATTTCGTGCTGTGCCGTCACGAGCAGGCCGCCGCTTTCATGGCCGATACCTATGGCCGACTGACCGGTAGGACAGGGGTCTGCCTGGGCACGCTCGGCCCCGGCGCCACCAACCTCGTTACCGGAGTGGCGGACGCCAACATGGATCGCGCGCCCCTCGTGACCATCATCGGTCAGGCCGGCACCGACCGCCTCCACAAGGAGAGTCACCAGAACATGGACTCGATCGCCATGTACCGGCCGATCTCCAAGTGGGCCGAAACCGTGACCAATTCTGGCGCCATCCCCGAGATGATCCGCAAAGCCTTCAAGATTGCCGAGGCGGAAAAACCGGGTGCATGCGTCATTGAGCTGCCCGAGGATCTGGCCAAGCACGACACCAACGGCGTGCCGATGCCGATCTACAAGACGCGCCGGGCGGCCGCCGACTACAAGGCCATCGCCCAGGCGATCGATGTTATCGCCGCAGCAAAGAAGCCCATCATACTCTCAGGCGACGGTGCGGTCCGTAAGCGGGCGGCCAAGCAGCTCCAGCGTTTCGCCAAAAAGGCCGGCATTCCGGTGGTCAACACGTTCATGGGCAAAGGCGCGGTGCCCCGCACCGACCCCCATTCCGTGTTCACCATCGGGCTCCAGGGCAAGGATCACATCGTGCCCGCGATCAACAGCTGCGATGTCGTCATCGCCATCGGCTACGACCTGGTGGAGTACAGCCCAGAGCACTGGAACAAGAGCGAAGGCAAGAAGATCGTCCACGTCGATTTCCTGCCAGCGGAGGTCGACGCGAGCTATCCGGTTACGGTCGATGTCGTCGCCGATGTCGCCGACGCGCTATGGCAGATGAACGAGGAGCTCAATCGGCGATACGACCCAGACGACAAGCTGCCGCTATTCGACATCAACGATTGGGCGGATCTTCGCCAGACTATCCTTGATGATTTCGCGATGGAGAAGGGCGACACCAGCTTCCCCATGAAGCCGCAGAAGATCTTGTGGGATGTTCGCGAGTTCATGGGGCCGGAGGACATCCTCCTTTCCGATGTCGGCGCGCACAAGATGTGGATCTCGCGGTACTACCAGTGCGACGACCCGAACACCTGCCTCATCTCGAATGGCTTCTGCTCGATGGGTTTTGCGTTTCCCGGTTCGATCGGTGCGAAGTTCGCCTATCCCGACCGGCGCGTCCTGTCGATCAGCGGCGATGCCGGCTTCATGATGAACGTGCAGGACATCGAGACCGCCGTTCGCCGCAAGCTCAACGTCGTCGCGATGGTATGGGTGGACGGCGAGTACGGGCTGATCAAGTGGAAGCAGCAGAACCAGTTCAAGGGCAAGCACTCCGATCTCGCGTTCTCCAACCCGGACTTCGAAATGTTGGCTAAGAGTTTCGGTGCCTGGGGGCGGACGCTCACCAAGGCCGGCGAGCTTCCATCCGCGCTCGAGGAAGCGTTTAGCCAAAAGGGGCCGGCGCTGATCGCCGTGCCCGTCGATTACCGCGAGAACGTAAAGCTCACCAAGCGGCTGGGCGAGATCGAGCTGACGCTGTGAGCGGGCGCAAGAGCTTTTAGCGCTCCGTCGCCGCAATCATCATGAGCCGGGTAGATCTCGTGTTCAGACTCGGACGACCTTGCCCGGATTCATGATGTTCTCGGGATCAATCGCCCTCTTGATGGCGCGCATGACGCTCAACGCATCGCCGTGCTCTTCAGCGAGAAAATCGATCTTGCCGTAGCCGACGCCGTGCTCGCCGGTGCACGTGCCGTCCATCGCGAGGGCGCGCATCACGAGCCGCTCGTTGATCCGGTTGGCCTCGGCGATCTCCTCCGGGCGATCGACATCGACGAGGAAGGTGAGGTGAAAATTGCCGTCGCCGACGTGACCGACGATCGGCGCTAGCAGGAAAGAATCGTCGAGGTCCGCCTTGGTCAGGTGGATGCACTCGGCCAATCGCGAGATAGGCACGCACACGTCGGTCGGCCACATCTTGCAGCCGGGGCGGAGCGACTTGGCCGCGTACGCCGCGTCATGGCGCGCCTGCCACAGCTTGTTGCGCTCCTCTGGACGGTTCGCCCAGCGAAAATCGCCGCCGCCATAGTCGCGCGCAATCGCCTGAACCATCTCCGCCTGCTCCGCCGCCGCGGCGTCGGTGCCGTGGAATTCCAGGAACAGGGTCGGCAACACCGGATAGTCGAGTTTGGCGAAGCTGTTGGTGGCCTCCATCATCACGTCGTCGAGCAGCTCGATCCGCGCAATCGGGATACCTGATTGGACCGTCAGAATGACCGTGTCCACCGCCGCCTCGAGGCTCGGGAACGAGCACACCGCGGAGGTGATCGCCTCGGGAATACCGTAGACCCTTAGCGTCACTTCGGTGATGACGCCGAGCGTCCCCTCGGAGCCGACGAACAAGCGCGTCAGGTCATAGCCGGCTGATGACTTACGGGCTCGACGCGCCGTGCGGATGATCCGGCCATCGGGTAGTACCACTGTCAGCCCCAGCACGTTCTCGCGCATCGTGCCATAGCGCACGGCGTTGGTACCCGAGGCGCGCGTCGCCGCCATGCCGCCAAGCGAGGCATCGGCGCCGGGATCGATCGGAAAGAACAGACCGGTATCGCGCAAGTAATCGTTCAGTTGCTTGCGCGTGACGCCCGCCTGCACGGTAACGTCGAGATCCTCCGCGTTGACCGCGACGACCTCGCGCATGCCACTGACGTCGATGCAGACGCCGCCGGCGAGCGCCGCCACATGGCCTTCGAGCGAGGTGCCGGTGCCAAAGGGAATCACCGGCGTCCGATGCCACCCGCAGATGCTGACGATCTCCGAGACCTCCTCGGTCGAGAGGGCGAACGCCACTGCGTCGGGATCGTGTGGTGCGTGGAACGACTCGTCTCGGCCGTGCTGCGAACGTACGGCCGCCGCCGTCGACAATCGCTCGCCGAGAAGCGCATGAAGCTCGGCCGTGACGACGTCGAACTCTGCGCGCGCCTGCCTCATGGTGTCGTATCGTCCCGCCTCGCCCCTCGCTCGCATCTAGGCTACGCCCAAGTCCCGGTGCCATCAACCGCCGGACCGGCCAAGGCGCCGCGGCGGTAGGAAACCGCAGTAAGACATCGTATACAGGGTGCTCCCAGGAATGAGGACGCTCGGCCCATGCAGTTACGGGGCTCCTGTCATTGCGGGGCCGTTCGGTTTTCGGTCGTGTCCGACACGCCCTACCCGTTCATGCTTTGCTACTGCTCGATCTGCCGCAAGACCGCCGGAGGTGGCGGCTGCGCGATCAACATCCGGGGCGAGCACGAGACGTTGGCGGTGACAGGCCGGCGCCACCTCCGCGTCTACCAGGCGGAGATCGACGGCGAGCTGAGCCCGGGCCAGCGCCATTTCTGCGGTCGCTGCGCCAGCGCCCTCTGGGTATGGGATCCGCGCTGGCCGGAGTGGATGTACCCCTTCGCCTCGGCCATCGATTCGGAGCTGCCGGCGGCACCAGAGCGCTCGCACATCATGCTCGATTCGGCACCGGCGTGGGTCCCACGCCCGCGCGCCAGCTCGCGCAATGCGCTGTCCGCTCATTATGGTGATGCCAGCATCGAGTCATGGCACCGCGACCACGGTCTGTACGACAAGGAATGAGATTGTCAGATCGATTCGAGGCGCCGCTCAATCTCGGCGAGGACACAGTCCGCGACGAGTGGATCGACTACAACGGTCACATGAACGTGGCCTATTACGTACTGGCGTTCGATTTCGCCACCGACCGGCTGTACGACCGCCTCCGACTTGGTGAAGACTACATGGCCACCAGTGGCTGCTCGACGTTCATACTCGAGAGCCACATCGCCTATGTCCGCGAAGTACGCGGCGGAGACGCACTGAACTTCACCGGTCAACTCATTGATTTCGATCACAAGCGGCTCCATTGGTACTGCGACATGTACCACCGTGACGAGGGTTACCACGCGGCGGCGATCGAGTTCCTCACCATCCATGTCGATTTGCGCACACGCCGCTCAGCTCCGTTTCAAGGGACCGTCATGGCCACGCTTGAAGAGCTCAACGCAGCACATGGCTCGTTGCCGGCGCCCGCGCTGGCCGGGACGACGGTCGGCATTCGCCGGAAGGACTGAGTAGGGTGAACCGCGCTTTACTCACGAGCTTTCTCGCCATGATATCGGTCATGAGCCTCGATGCGGCGGGTGCAATGGCGGCCTGCACCGATCCGGCACGACCCAACGTCGACTGGTCGCGCTGCTACTTCGAGGAGCGCGACCTCAGCGGCGTCGATATCACCGGCGGCAGACTGCGCGACGCCCGCTTCAACCGTGCCAACCTTGCCGATGCCGACCT
Source organism: Alphaproteobacteria bacterium (assembly GCA_965248765.1). GTDB lineage: Bacteria > Pseudomonadota > Alphaproteobacteria > VGEJ01 > VGEJ01 > CBDFKF01. The sequence continues at coordinate 69,700 of CBDFKF010000004.1, read as the reverse complement.
CTCCGAGATCGACGGCCACCGCGCCAAGTTCCTGACGGCCAACATGACGGGCGTACGCTTCGATGGGGCGCGCCTGACCGAGGCAGACTTCACGAAGGCCGTCCTGACCGGCGCTTCGTTCCGGGGCGCGAACCTCGCGCGCGCGCGCATGTTTCGCGCAGATCTGCGCGGCGCCGACCTTACCGATGCCCGCATGACAGGTGCTGATCTGCTTAACGCCGACTTATCCGGCGCCACCTGGAGCGACGGCAGCACGATATGCGCCGAAGGCTCGATCGGCCAATGCAACTAGCGGAAACGCGGTACCCGGCGCGTCACTCCTCCTCGCTCATCGCCACCACCGCGTAGGTCGGTCGTGGCCGCCGCGCGTCCCCGCTGGCTTGCCGACACGGTGCGCCGGCTCGCCGGCAACGAACACCTGATATTATCGGCGCTGGCGGTCCTCATCGGCGTGGCTCGGCGATCGGATTCCGCGAAATCCTTGGCCTCCTCCAGTTCGGCGCCCTCGGCTTCTCATTGGAGTCAGTGCACAGCCTGGCGGCTGACATCGTCTGGTGGCAGCTCCTGCTCGCCCCCACCCTCGGCGGCTTGCTGATCGGACTATTCCTGCATTTCGTCATGCCCGGCCACAGTCCTCTGGGGGTGGCCCAAGTCATAGAAGCGGGGGCGCTCAAGGATGGCCGCATGCCGTTCGGCCAAGGGCTGGCTGCAGCCGCTGTCAGCGCGGCCTCGCTTGGCGTCGGCGCATCCGCGGGACGCGAGGGCCCGATGGTCCACCTTGGCGCGACGTTGGCAGCGCAGGTGGCGCGGATGCTGCGGCTCAACCCCTCGCTGTCGCTGACCCTCCTTGGGTGCGGCGTTGCCGCCGGAGTCGCGGCCTCGTTCAACGCGCCGCTCGCCGGCATGTTCTTCGCGCTCGAGGTGGTGGTCGGGCACTACGCGTTGCAGGCCTTCGCCCCGATCGTCATCGCATCGGTCGCCGGCACCATCATTTCTCGCGCCCACTACGGCGCCTTCCCCGCCTTCATCGTGCCCGATCACACCCTTGCCTCGGTTCTCGAGTTTCCCGGGCTCATCGTCCTCGGCGCGATCTGCGCGGGCGTAGCGCTCGCCCTCATGCGCGGCATCATGTTGGTTGATGACGGGTTGGAGCGAGTGCGCCTGCCGCTCTGGGCGCGGCCCATGTGCGGCGGTCTGGTTGTCGGCGCGATCGCCTTGCAGCTACCGCACGTACTTGGTGTGGGGTACGAGGCCACCGACGATGCCCTCCAGGGCCTCTTCCCTCTGTGGCTACTGCTCGTCCTTATCGTCGCCAAGCTGGTCGCGACAGCGGTGTCCCTGGGCTGTCGCTTCGGCGGCGGCGTATTCAGCCCGGCCCTTTTTCTCGGAGCGATGACGGGCGGTGCATTCGGGCTCGTTTCGGCGGATGTGTTCTCAGACCTCAGCCTCAGTCCTACCATCTACGCGATGGTCGGCATGGCGGCCGTCGCCGCGCCTGTCCTCGGCGCCCCGGTCTCGACCGTCCTGATAGTCTTCGAGCTGACCGGCGACTACACCGTCGCCGTTGCCGCCATGGCCGCGGTCGCCCCCGCCAGCGTTATCAGCCATCAATTCCTCGGAACGTCCTTCTTCGGCTGGCAGCTCAGGCGTCAAGGCCTCGATCTCAGGGGTGGGCGCGCCGTCAACCTTTTGCGGCGGGCCGCCGTGCGCCAGCACATGAGCGACGATTTCATCGTCATCTCTGAGACCACACCGCTGTCCAGGATCCGCGAGCTGCTCGGCACCTCGGGCGAGAGCCTTTTCATCGTTTGTGATGACGACGACCGCCTGGTTGGCACGCTCTCGCTCGGCGATCTCCGAGACATCGTCTTCGATCGTGGAGCCGATGACGCAACCCCCGCGGCCGCCATAGCCCGCCGCGATGTTTCGGTCCTGACCGTCGGCGACAGCCTCGAGAGCGCGCTCGAACGGCTGGATGCCAGCATGACCGAGTGCCTGCCCGTCATCCGCGACGTGGACTCGCGACGTATAGCCGGGGTCCTCAGGCACAAGGATGTCCTATTGGCCTACAACCGCGCGCTGATGGCGCAGCATAGGGCCGAACACGATGATCGCTAGGCGCCGGTGCAACGCACCGCCGCGGCGACATGCTATAAACCGAGCACCGCGATGACCGATCCTTTCGACCTTGCTAGCTTCACCGGAGACGCGTCGGTCCCGGCCGGGGCCGAGCCCGCGGATCCAGCACCGGCACCGTACCTAGAGCATTTGAACGCGCCGCAGAAGGAAGCGGTCGAAGCGACCGAGGGACCGCTCCTCGTGTTGGCCGGCGCCGGCACCGGCAAGACTCGCGTGCTGACCACGCGCATCGGGCATATCCTGCACCAGCGGCTCGCCTGGCCCAGTCAGATTCTCGCCGTCACTTTCACCAACAAGGCGGCGCGCGAGATGCAGACGCGCGTAGCCGATCTGGTGGGCGGTCGGACCGAGGGAATGTGGCTCGGCACGTTTCACGCCAACGGCGTGCGCATTCTGCGTCGCCACGCCGAGCTCGTCGGGCTCAAACAGGGCTTCACGATCCTCAACACCGACGATCAGCTGCGCGTGCTCAAGCAACTCCTGAAGGCCGCGGACATCGACGAAAAGCGCTGGCCCGCTCGATCGCTGGCCGGCCTCATCGATCGCTGGAAAGACAAAGGGCTGTCGCCCGCGCGCGTCAATCCGGAAGACGCCGGCGAGTTCGCCAACGGCAGGGCACTCGATCTCTATAAGGCCTATCAGGAACGTCTGCGCACGCTCAATGTCGCGGACTTCGGCGACCTCTTGTTGCATTGCCTGACATTGTTCACGACCAACTCGGATCTGTTGGCGGACTATCAACGCCGCTTCAAGTACATCTTGGTTGACGAGTACCAAGACACCAACGTGGCTCAATACCTGTGGCTCCGGCTGTTGGCGCAGGAGCGGCGCAATCTCTGTTGCGTCGGCGACGATGACCAGTCGATCTACGGCTGGCGCGGTGCCGAAGTCGGCAACATCCTACGTTTCGAGCACGACTTCCCGGGCGCCAGTGTCATTCGGCTCGAACGTAACTACCGCTCGACGTCGCACATTCTGGCCTGCGCCTCCGGTCTGATCGCTCACAACCAGGGGCGCCTTGGCAAGACTCTGTGGACTGATAGCGCTGAGGGCGAGCCGATCTCCATTCGCGGGGCCTGGGACGCTGACGAAGAGGCGCGCGTCGTCGGCGAGGAGATCGAGGCACTACAACGCGCCGGGCACCTCCTCAACGAGGTCGCCATCCTGGTGCGTGCAAGCTTCCAAACTCGCGAGTTTGAGGAGCGGTTCCTTACCTTCGGCCTGCCCTACCGCATCGTTGGCGGCGTCGGCTTCTACGAGCGCCAGGAGATCCGCGATGCCATCGCCTACCTGCGGCTGATCCATCAGACCGATGACGATCTTGCCTTCGAGCGCATCGCAAACGTCCCCAAACGGGGCCTCGGCGATGCGACCATGCAGCTCCTCCATCGTCTCGCCCGTGCCGAAGGGCGCTCGCTCTTCGAATCAGCTTGGGCGCTGGTCGAGACCGACGAGATCCGTCCGCAAGCGCGACGTTCACTCCGCGGACTGCTCGAATCCTTCGAGCGGTGGCGAGGCCAGGTCGACGACATGCCGCTGCCCCGGTTGGTCGAGATCGTCCTCGACGAATCCGGATATACGGAGATGTGGCAAGCCAGCCGTACCGTGGATGCGCCGGGGCGGCTCGAGAACCTCAAGGAGCTGGTCGCGGCAACCGAGGAGTTCGAAACGCTGACCGCCTTCCACGACCACGTCAGCCTGGTCATGGACAACGAGGCGGGCGCCAGCGGCGATGCCGTCAACATCGTCACACTTCACAGCGCGAAGGGCCTCGAATTCGACACCGTGGTTCTGCCAGGTTGGGAGGAAGGACTGTTTCCACACCAGCGCGCGCTGGACGAAGGCGGCAACGCCGCGCTCGAAGAGGAGCGCCGCCTTGCCCACGTTGGCCTCACCCGGGCACGCCAGCGCATCTACATTTCCTACGCAGCCAGTCGCCGTGTCTATAACCAATGGCAGTCGAGCATCCCTTCGCGGTTCGTCGACGAGCTGCCCGAGGAGCACGTCAATCACGTGGCCGAGCTCGGTCTCTACGGTCGCAGCGTCCGTGGTCCGGCCGACAAAGACGAGGCGATCGTCGATCGGCCCGCACTGGGCGCCCGGTCGAGCCGCTACAAACACGTGACCTCGGGCGGGCTGGTGCTGGAGGATCGTTATCGCGGCAAGGAGTTCACCGATGAGCCCTCGGGTGCGTTCCGCCAGGGCATGCGCGTCTTCCATCAGAAGTTCGGCTACGGGCGGATCGGCACCGTCGACGGTAATCGGCTGCAGATCGACTTCGATAAGGCCGGATCGAAGCGCGTGATCGATTCATTCGTTGAGCCGGTCTGATATCGGAACCACCGCCGGCACATCGGATGGCAGCCGGGCCGGCGTGTGGTCAATCGAGGTGGTCGTGCCCGCGGCAGCCGCGGCAGCGATCGAGCGGGTGATCGACCCGGGATCCCTCGCCCTTTCGATCTTCCACAATGCCACTGATGGTCCGGCCGCCAGCGATCGCACGATCACGAGCATCGTCGAGGCGTGCCCCGATCAGACCCGTCTGGAAACGCTCGTGGCCGAGACCGCCGGGCGTCTCGGCATAGCAACGCCGCTGCTCACTGTTTGTTGGCTGCCGGCCGATGGCTGGGCCGCGCGCAGTATCGAAGATCACCAGCCGATACGGCTCGGACGGTTTTTCATCCACGGCTCCCATGAGCGCGCCGCCGCCCCTCGGTGGTCGCTTCGCATCGATGCCGGCGCCGCCTTCGGCACCGGCCGGCACGAGAGCACCAGCGGCGCGCTATTGGCGATCGATCGGTTGGCGCGCCGTCGGCGCTATCGGCGGGCTCTCGACATCGGAACTGGTAGCGGTGTTCTGGCGCTCGCGATGGCCCGGCTCTTTCGCCGCCGGGTCGTTGCCACCGACATCGATCAAACGGCGGTGGACGTCGCTCGCGGCAATGCCGCGATCAATCGGCTCACACCGTTCGTTCAACTGCTTGTCACGGACGGTTTTCGTCATCCGGCGATTGCCTCAGGGGGCCCTTACGACCTGATCGTTATGAACATCCTCCTGCAGCCCATCGTGGCGATGGCGCCGGACTGCACGGCCGAGCTCGCTGCCGGCGGCCACCTCGTCCTGTCGGGGCTGCTGCGCTCCCAAACCGCCGCGGTTATTGTGCGCTACCGCGCCCTCGGTCTGGTGCTCGGGGGTCGTATCGCGATCGGCGAATGGGAAACCTTGGTCCTTCAGCGCTTGGTGCGCTGAAGGACCAACAGTGAATACAGGTGATCGGCGGAGGTTAGCTGACCTGACAGAGCAGGCGTTTCACGTTGTGGTTAGCCGCCTCGGCCCGGGTCGGAGCAATCCCGTTGGCGGCGGCAAGAGCCTGTCCGTGGTTGAGCCCAATGTCGGCAAACGTCCGGTGGCCAAGGTAAGCAAAATCCCGGCGCGTCTCCGCTCGGCGGCGCAAATACCGCCACAGCGTCAGGGGCGCGGAAACAAAATTGAGGAGTCGGGATCCCCGGTCAACGCAAGCGTCACCAAATGCGAGCGGGGCGTATGCTTCGGAGTGGAACGACATCGTTTCCTCGTTGACCTCGTTAATCCCTCTGGCCGCCTTGCGACCGTTGTTGAAGATGTTTGTTCAAATCGCAGTCGGTACAATAGGTACACGAAAATTTGTTCTGCCCGTGATCGAGCGCGACTAGCACGGCGGCGTTGCGTTGTCGGCCTAGCGATTCACATAATCGCGGCATGAAGACGCCAACAGCCATAAATCGAGGCCAGCCCGGCGATGACGCGCTGGCCGCGATGCTCGAAGCAGCGGGTATCGACCGGTCGTTAGAGCAGGTTAAAGACATCGCAGCCGGTTTTGCGGCGAGCGCTGCGCCAGCGCGTGTTGACGGTGGGCGCTGGCTTGAGTTGCTCGCGCCCGGCGCTGACGACGAGCTCACAGCAGCACTCGAAGCGATGGTCAATGAGTTCGCGGATAGCTTCGTGCCCGCGCCGCCCGCGCCGAGCACCGCGGGCGAACGGCTATCGGCGTTGCGGGACGAGCTGGCGCGGCGCACGCTCGACGGCTTTCTGGTGCCGCGTGGAGATGAGCATCAGGGCGAATACGTCGCAGCACGCGCACAGCGGCTGGCGTGGCTCACGGGCTTCACCGGCTCGGCTGGCCTTGCGGTCGCCCTCGTCGAATGCGGCGCCATCTTCGTCGACGGCCGCTATACACTGCAGGTGCGCGATCAGGTCGATGGCGAGCTGTTCGCGCCGCACCACCTCACCGACTCGCCGCCCCAGGATTGGATTGCGGCCAATTTGGGTGCCAATGCCCGCCTCGGCTACGACCCGTGGTTGCACACCGAGGGCGAGATCGAACGCTACCGGAAGGCCTGCGAGAAATCCGGCGCCATGTTGGTGGCATGCGAAAGTAACCCGATCGACGCGGTCTGGACCGACCAGCCACCCCCGCCGCTCGGGCCGGTCGTGCCGCACGATCTCTTTTTTGCGGGCGAGAGTGCGAGTGACAAGCGCCATCGCATCGCCGCCGATCTCGCCGACGAGGGCATCGATGCCGTCGTGTTGACGATGCCCGATTCGATCGCCTGGCTCCTCAACATCCGCGGCGCCGATGTGCCCAATACGCCACTGCCGTTGTCGTTCGCCGTCCTGCACAACAGCGGCAACGTTGATCTCTTCATCGACGGGCGCAAGCTCGCCTCCGACCTCCCCAGCTACCTCGGTAACCAAGTGGCGGTGCACGCGCCGGCGCGGCTGACCGAGACGCTGGCAACGTTTGGCGACGGCAAGACGATCCAGGTCGATCCCGCGAGCGCTGCGGCGTGGGTCTTCGATCGACTCGATGACGCCGGCGCACGGGTTGTTCGCGGACCCGACCCCTGCGCTGCCCTCAAGTCCTGCAAGAACGAAACAGAACTGCGGGGGATCCGTGCCGCCCATGTGCGCGACGGGGCCGCATTGACGCGCTTTCTTTCCTGGCTTGCGGCGGAAGCGCCGAAGGGACGGATCGACGAGCTGGCAGCCGCGGCGCGCCTCGCTGCGCTCCGGGCCGAGAACGAACATTTTCGCGGGCTGAGCTTCGACGCGATCACCGGCGCTGGCCCGAATGGCGCCATCGTCCACTATATGTCGACGGCGGCGACGAGCCGACGGCTCGAGCCGGGAACCCTTTTCCTGGTCGACTCCGGCGGCCAGTATCTCGATGGCACGACCGATGTTACCCGGACGGTGGCGATCGGCACCCCCAATGCCGAGCACCGCGATCGGTTCACCCGGGTCCTCAAGGGTCACATCACCCTTGCCACGTGTCGCTTCCCCGAAGGCACATCGGGCTCGCAACTCGATGCCCTGGCGCGCGTTCATTTGTGGCGAGCCGGCCTCGATTATGATCACGGCACCGGCCACGGCGTCGGCAGCTACCTCAGCGTCCACGAAGGCCCGCAGCGAATCTCAAAGATCCCCAATAGGGTGGCGCTCAAGCCGGGGATGATCGTCTCGAATGAGCCCGGCTACTACAAGACGGGGGCCTATGGCATTCGAATCGAGAACTTGGTTGCGGTCACCGAACTGCGGGAGCCTGAGGACGGTGAGAAGAAGTTCCTAGCGTTCGAGACTTTGACCAAAGCGCCCATCGACCTCGATCTCATCGAACCGGCGCTGCTCACGGACGAGGAGATCGACTGGCTCAATGCGTATCATGCCGACGTGCGCGATACCCTGACGCCCCTGGTCGATGCTGAGACCGCCGCATGGCTGGCCTCCGCAACCCGGGCGGTCACGCGCTAGGCTACGCTAACCGCTGATCAGTTCGAGCCACTCAGCTTCACTAAGCACAGCGACCCCGAGTTCCTCCGCCTTTCTTGCCTTGGTGCCCGCGCCAGGCCCAGCGACGAGGAAATCGGTCTTCGCGGATACCGATCCCGCAACTTTGGCGCCCAGCTCCTCGGCCCGCGCCTTGGCCTCGTTCCTCGTCACGGCGGCAAGCGTGCCGGTGAAGACGACGGTTTTGCCGGCGACCGGCGACCCCGCCGCCGAAGCGGCGAAGTCAACCACCTCGACCCGGGATTTGAGGTCATCGACGGCCTTCCTGTTGTGGGGCTCGGCGAAGAAGGCAATGACCGCTCCGGCGACCACCTCGCCGATGCCGTCGATCGAGAGGAGTTCAGCATAAGCCGCGCTTGAAGGGTCCTGCGCCGCCGTAACGGCAGCAAGAAAGGCGTCGAGCGAGCCGTAGGTAAGGGCAAGCAACCGGGCCGTCGTCTGCCCGACGTGGCGTATGCCCAGTGCATACAGAAAGCGGTCCAAGGCGATCTCGTGGCGCTCACGGATCGCGGCGAACAAGTTCGCGGCGGATGTCTCGCCCCAGCCTTCCCGCTCCGCGAGTCGCAGCCGGTCATTGCCATCGGTGTCCTCCAGCCGGAACAGATCACCGGGCGTGGCGATCAGACCATCCTGCCAGAACGCCAAGATCTGCTTTTCGCCAAGCCCCTCGATATCGAACGCATCCCGCGACACAAAGTGGCGCAAACGCTCGACCGCCTGTGCCGGGCATATCAGGCCGCCGGTGCAACGCCGTGCGGCCTCGGACTTCCCCGCCTCGGGATCGGGTTCGCGCACCGCGAGGCTTTGGCATTGCGGACAGCGGTCGGGAAACACGTACGGTTGCGCGCTGGCGGCACGCCGCTCCATCACCACGGCCACCACCTGCGGGATGACATCGCCAGCACGCTGAACGATCACGGTATCTCCCTCGCGAATGTCCTTGCGGGCGATCTCATGCTCGTTGTGCAGCGTCGCTCGCTGCACAACGACCCCGCCAACGGTGACCGGGACAAGTTCGGCGACCGGCGTAAGGGTGCCCGTACGGCCCACCTGAATCGTGATCCGCTGCAACACCGTCTGCGCGCGCTCGGCCGGGAACTTGTGGGCGATGGCCCAACGCGGGGACCGACTGACGGTTCCGAGGCGGGCTTGCCAGTCCAGCCGATCAATCTTGTAAACGACGCCGTCGATATCGTAGGGCAGGCTCGCTCGCTGCGCCTCGATCTCCTCATACAGCGCAAGGGCATCCGACAGCGAAGCACATCGGCGGGCGAGCGGATTCGTGGCGAACCCCCAGCGCTGCAGCGCCGACAACACGTCGCAGTACGTTTCGCCCGGCAGCGCACTGGCCTCACCCCAAGCGTAAGCAAAGAAATGCAAGTTCCGCGCCGCCGTAATGGTTGGATCAAGCTGCCTTAGGCTGCCCGCAGCCGCGTTCCGCGGATTGGCGTACGCCGACCGGCCGGCCTCCTCCTGCGCTTGGTTGAGTGCGAAGAAACCCTCGTGGCGCATATAGATCTCGCCACGCACCTCGAAGACTTCGGGCAGTTTATCCGTCTCCAATCTCAGCGGTATGTCGCGCACGGTACGTAGATTGGCGGTGACGTCCTCGCCCTCGTACCCATCGCCGCGGGTTGCCCCTTGCACGAAGACGCCGTTCTCGTAGCGCAGCGCCGCCGACAGCCCATCGATCTTCGGCTCCGCCACCAGCTCGATCCGTGTCTCCGGATCAAGTCCTAGGAACCGCGCAATCCGGGTGACAAAGTCATGGACATCGGCGTGCTCGAACGCATTGTCGAGCGAGAGCATCGGCTGGCGATGAGTGACCTTGGCAAAGCCGTCGGCGGGCGGGGATCCAACCCGGTGGGAAGGGCTGTCGGCACGAACGAGGTCGGGGAAGCGCGCTTCAATCTCGGTGTTTCGCCGCCGCAGCGCATCATAGTCGGCATCGCTAATGATGGGTGCGTTGCCGCTGTAGTAGAGCCGATCGTGGCGTGCGATCTCGGCCGCCAAGGTCATCAGCTCCGCCGCAGCCCGCTTTCGCGTCAGGCGTGCCGCGGGCTTTGATGGAGTCACGGACCGTGTCCCTGGATCAGGTTGTCGGCAGCGGCGCGTGCGGCCTCGGTGATCTGGGCACCGGCCAGCATGCGCGCCACCTCCTCGCGGCGCCCCGCTGCATCGAGCAGTTCGACCGTCGCGTGCGCCTCGTTCGCGCCGTTGGCGCCGAGCGTCTTTGTGGCCCGCCAGTGGTGGCCTGCCCGAGCCGCCACTTGTGGTGAGTGGGTGATGACGATGACCTGCCCTTGCTCGGCAAGGGCCGCGAGACGTTGGCCAACCGCATCGGCCGTCGCTCCGCCAACATCGCGATCGACCTCGTCGAAGATCATCGTCTTGATGCCGGCACTCCGCGAGAGAACCACCTTGAGGCCAAGGCTGAGGCGTGAGAGCTCGCCGCCCGAGGCGATCCTTGCCAGTGGCGCGAGCGGCGTACCGGGGATAGTCGTGACGTGGAAGGCCACGCTGTCGGCCCCCTCGCGCCCCCATTGCCCTTCCGCGAGCGCCATCACCTGTGTTTTGAACGTGGCATGGCCGAGTTTGAGCGGGCCAAGCTCGTCGGCCACGGCCACATCGAGTCGGTCTGCCGCGCCGTGGCGCGCGGCACTCAGCCGATCGCTGGCGCGGCGATAGTCGCGGCGTGCCGCGGCCGCTTGTTCGGTGAGCGCCTCAAGATCGCTTTCGGCGTTCTCGAGTGCCGCCAGTTTGCCAGCCAGTGCGTCGCGCAGATCAGGTAGCCCATCGCCATCAACGCGGTGCTTGCGAGCGAGCGCTCGCAACGTGAACAACCGCTCCTCGACCTGTTCGAGGCGCGCCTCATCGGCGCGCAGATCGGAGGCCGCCGACGAGATGGTAGCGATCGCCTCGTCGGTCTCGACCAACGCCCGTCCCAGCGCCGCCTGGGCATCATCGAGGCGTCCGTCGGTCTCCGACACTCGACCGAGGCTGCGCGCCGCCAGCCGAAGCCGGCCGCTAGGTCCATCATCGTCGCCGAGCGCCGACAGTGCCTGTTCTATCGCCTCGGTGATCTGATCTGCCTCCATAAGCCGTTTACGGGTGACGGCCAGCTCGCCCTCCTCCCCGCGCACCGGCGCGAAACGCCCAAGCTCATTCACGGCATGGCGGATGAAGTCCTCTTCTTCGCGCGCTGCCAACAGCGCGGCCTCGCTCGCTCGCAATGCCTCATCGGCGGCTCGGACCGCCTCCCACGCAGTCGAGACCTCCTCCCGTTCGGCCCGCAAACGGCCAAACGCATCAACCAGCGTGCGCTGGCTGGCCGGATCGCGGGGTCCCGACTGGTGGGCCTGGCCATGGATCTCAACCAATGTGTCACCGACATTGCGCAGGAGTGCGACGCTTATGGGCTGATCGTTTGCAAAGGCTCGACTGCGGCCTTCGGCCGTGATCGTGCGCCGGAGCACAAGATCTGGATCCGAATCGAGCCCCTGATCTCGCAGCAACGCCAGTGCCGGATGCTCTGCGTCCAACGCGAACGATGCCGCCACCGAGCCGCGTTCCACGCCTTGTCGCACCAACCCGCTGTCGGCACGATCGCCTAGGGCGAGGCCCAGCGCATCAAGGAGGATGGACTTTCCCGCACCGGTCTCGCCCGTGACCACGCACAGGCCGGCGTGGAGTTCCAGATCGAGGCGCTCAATTAGGACGATGTCGCGAATGGACAGACCAACCAGCATGGCCGTCGCGCTAGAAGATGGCACTGAACGTCCGGCTTATCCACGAGCGCTCGTCGGCCGCCGGCTCGAGATTGGCACCTGTTAGAAGGACATAGCTGTCACGGTACCAGTCGCTTCCGGGGTAATTGTACCCGAGCACCGCGGCGGCGGTTTGCGCTTCGGCCTGGACGCCGAGCGCCAGATACGCCTCGGTCAGCCTGTGCAAGGCCTCCGCCACGTGTGTTGTGGTCTGGTAGTTCTCGATCACTACGCGAAAGCGATTGACGGCCGCGCCGTAATGGCCGCGCGTGAGGTAGTAGCGGCCGATGTGCATTTCCTTGCCAGCGAGATGATCGAGCACCAGATCGATCTTGAGCCGGGCATCCCGTGCGTAATCCGAGCCGGGGAACCGCAGTTCCACTTCGCGCAGCGATGCCAGCGCGTTTTGAGTAATGGCCTGATCACGACCGACATCGGCAATCCGCTCATAATCGCTGATCGCCCGGATGTAGTACGCGTAGGCGATGTCGCGATGACCCGGGTGAAGCTGGATAAACCGAGATGCGGCTAGGATGGCGTCGTCGTTCTTATTGGCTACGTAGTACGAGTACGCGGCCATAAGCTGAGCCTTGGTCGCCCATGGCGAATAGGGGTGCTGGCGTTCGACCTCCTCGAAGCCCCGGTACGCATCGCTGTAGCGGCCGTCTTGTATGGCGTCCAGGGCTTCGTTGTAGAGAACCTCAACGGACTTCTCTACGTAGACAGGCTCGCTCGTGCCGCAGGCTACCAGGCTTGCGGCCAGCGGCAGGCAAATCGCGCAAGCCAACGTAGGGCCGCGCATGGCACGGACGGCGCGTTCAATCCACATTGAGGAAGCACCGCGTTGTTGTATGATTGGCTGATCGGCTCGGGCAAAGATCATATCACGCCGAGTCTCCGGGCGGGCGAGCTGCGGTGACATACCATGAGACCCTTCAGCTAGTCTCCATCGTTGCGCCGTTCGCCTTCGTTCAACCGTCGATGACGGTGCGAAGTAATTGGGGGATCGTGGCGATTCAAACGTTGGCCAGGCGCGTCGACGGCCGAGTCGGCGAAGGAATCGAGCGCAGCGCACGGATCGTGTCCCGGGACGTGGTGTAAGAGCCGCGAGCGGGTCGCGGTGTCCGGCGGGCTGAGCCGGATCGCTCAAGCGGCCTCGGGAGGCATCTTGATGAGGGCATTGTCGCTCACCGGCGCGATGGTTTCCAGGGTCATGTAGCGCGCCCTCTGCACCGCCCATTCGTCGTTCTGCTCCATGAGGATAGCGCCGCTCAGTCGGGTGATGGCGGCCTCGTTGGGGAAGATGCCGACGACGTTGGTGCGGCGCTTGATCTCGCCGTTGAGGCGCTCCAGGGGATTGGTCGAGTGGAGCTTGGTGCGGTGCTCCTTGGGGAAGCTCATATAGGCCAGCACGTCGGGCTCGGCTTGGTCCATGAGGTTTGCCAGCTTGGGCGCCTTGGGGCGGAGCTGGTCGGCCACCCACAATCCTCTTGCGCAAATCGGTAACTACCAGTAATATAACACTTAATCAGGAGACAAAACGACCCGCCCAAACCGTTGTCTCACTCCTCCAACTTCTATTCTTAGCCTACTCCACTCAAAGGGACACGACCGTCGTCGTGAGTTGTCTTGCGGCGTGGGACGAGGGCCGTCTGAGGCTTGAGTTCCACGCGTGGTGGCGGTGCGGCCAGTCCGCGGCAAAACTGATCTGGGCACTAGTTCCCCTGTCTTACCGGGAAAAACAGAGAACGCAGTTTTCGGCACGGAGACGGGTGGGCTTATTTGGCGGTCGAAACCCAACCCCACGGACCAATCCGGGTGCTGAAGGCGCACTCCGGCTTTGGCGGCACACACGGGCCCTATTGGGCGACCTGGATCCACGGGATCGAACGCCGTCATGGCGGCCGAGGGGCCGGTCGCGGGCCGTCAATCAAGCGCAGGATGTTGGGGAACAGGGCTTCTCGGGATTGCGACCTCGGCCCGGTCGACACCAGCACGCCAAATTCGGGGAGTGGCTATCACCGATTCACCAATGAAAACAACGACTAATTGGCGGATGGGGTGGGATTTGAACCCACGAGACCCTCTCGGGCCTGCCGGTTTTCAAGACCGGTGCCTTCAACCGCTCGGCCACCCATCCATCGTTACGGATCAATCACTTAGCAGAGCCGGAGTCGATCGTGTCCCGGGACGTGGTGTGTGTGTGTGTGTGTGCGTGTGCCCAACATTTGTAATTCACGGTACTCTGACGGTGTTACAGGGTCGTAGTCTCTTCCCGTGTTACTTTGATGCTACAACGGCTTAGGGTACCTGTCAAAGGCGGATGGGGCCGGTTCGAAGAACACAGATGTGGATCGTATGTCGCTGAGGAGTTGCATTTGGGGAAGTGGAGTATGTAATTCGCCTCGGGACATCTGTATGATCCTGATGGAGGATAGGTCGGCCCTATGGAAACACAGAAACGGCACAATACGTTTCGCCGTATGAGGACAATCATAGGAATATAGATGGCCATGCTTCCGCGATCGGGATCCAGTGTGTTGCAACGGCTGCAAACCGTTTCGGGCGGATGGCGACGATGAGGGAGGATGCCAGCGGGCGCCGCCAGCGCGCGGTGATGGCGACCGATGCGGAGTGGGAACGGATCGGCCGGGCGGCCGCGGCGAGCGGCATGGATCTGTCGCGCTTCGTGATCCATCGTGCGCTGGATCGGGACCCTCTGGCGCCGGAGGTTCTGCGCCGGGCGGTGCGCGAGATGCTGGTGCTGTCCAGGCTGGAGGAGAGGCGGCTGCGCGAGACCGGCGTCGGAGAGGCCTGGGAGAACGCCTGCGACGCGGTGGACGAGTGGATCGACCGGGAGGGCATGCTGGACCGGCTGACCGATCCCGGCGCGGCGAACCGCTGGAAGGCGGCGGGGCCGGATGGGGAAGACCGGCCGTGACGGACGAGGCGGGACGGCCCCGCCGGCGGCAGCGGAGCCTGCACTGCAACCCGGCGGCGCAAGCGATGATCCGGGGGCGTGCGGCGGCGGCGGGGAAGACTGTGTCGCGCCATGTGCTGGAGCTTGCGCTCGCCGACGATCCGGATCGTCATCCCCTGGTGCTGACGGAAGAGGAACAGGCGGAGTTGTGGGACGGGGTCCGGGAGGTGCAGGCATTTGTGCAGGCTCTCCGGCGCGAGCTTCCGGGCGGCAGCGGGCTGAGCCTGTTGAGCGCGATCTCGGTCCTTGCACGGGAGCGTGCGGCATGAGACGAGCGCGGCGCGGCCGGAAGGCGAGCAAGCACATCTCGATCTCGGCGACAGACGCGCAATGGGAGACCGTTCGCCGCAACGCGGACCGGCGCGGTCTGTCGATCGCGCGCTACCTGGTGGGGCTGGTGGAACGGGACGGTCCGGAAGAGGACGCTGGTCCTGCGCTGGCGCTCGCTGCGGAAGAGCAGCGGGAGCTACTGGAGGCGGTTCAGGAGGTTCGCGCGCTGATGCTGGAGGGGGAGGAAGCGGTTCCCCTGGTGCGCGACATGCAGGAGCGGATCGCGGTGCGGTTCGCCGCCTGGGCGTCTGCGATGGCCGGGTCGGGCCGCTCGGAAGAGCTGCGCGCGGCGCTCGCCTCGGTGCTGGGCGAGGAGCGAGCCCGCATCGCCGCGGCCTTGGTCGTGCCCTCGGCCGCGAAGCGGGCGGACGTTCCGCAGGCCGGCGAAGGGAAGAGGGACACGCACCAGGACCGGCTGTCGTGAGGCGGGCGCCATCTCCGCCGCCGACCTCCGTGAAGTGCAAGAGGTCGTCCACACGAGGGGAGGGGTAGCGTGACTGCGGAGCGCGACGGCAAGAGTAGACGGACAGCCCGGCCGGACCTCCTGGCGAGCCTGCCGGATGAGCGGCCGGCGCCCGGTATCGATCCGGCCGCGTTCGAGGAACTGCGGACCGCGGTGCACGACATTCGGGAGCAATTGGCCGAGCTGAGGGAAGCGGCGTCCGCCGAACGGCTGGCGCCGGAGGCGCTTGAGGCCTGGGGCGACAAACTCGTGACCCGGGTCGTCGAGGCGGCGCGGACAGCGGACGCGCCAGCGGACGACGCGGCGGCCGCTATTGCAGTCGATACCGGAAGGATCGAGGAGGCGGCGGCGAAGGCGGCGGCGGCGGCAGAGCGCATCGATGGCGGGCTGGAACGCACCGCGGACCGGTTCGCGGCCGAGGTCAAGGGGATGGAGATCGCCGTAACCAGGATCGAGACGGGACTCGGGAAGATGCGCGACAACACCAGCCGGGAGTCCCGTCGGGCCGATCGGAGTCTCGAAGACATCCGGACACGCATGGCCGGGCTCAAGTTCGGCTGGCGGGCGGTTCTTGCGCCCTGGATCGTCTTCGTCTTCATCCTGGGCATGGCGTTCGAGAGCCGTGCACTTCTCCTCTACCGATGGTTGTGGATCAGTTGAACCGGCGGCGTTCCCCCTCTCGGCCTCTGCGGCGCACCGGCGCGGTCGTCCGCGAGGCCTGACCCGATGGTCGCGACGGTCGTGGAGCTTCGTTCGTCCGCCGTGGCGGTGTCCTATTACGAGCGCGACGGCTACTACGCCAGGAACGACCCTGAACACCGCCAGGCGAGCTTCTGGCACGGGGATGCGGCGCAGGCGCTGGGGCTCAGGGCCCATGTGCGTCCATCGCGCTTCGCATCGGTGCTGTCGGGATACGTGCCCGGGACGGATCTCCGTCTCGGTCGGATGCGCGAGGGGCAGCACGACCACCGGCCCGGCTGGGACATCACCGCAACGGCGCGCTCAGGATAGGGGAGCTAAAAGATGGCTAAGACCGCTGTTGCAAAGACGACGCACAACGGTGGCGGCGAGATCGCCGCGTTCCCGCCCGATCAGGTGGATCTGATCAAGCGCACGATCTGCAAGGGCGCGACCGATGACGAGCTGCGGTTGTTCCCGCATCAAGCTCGGCGCACCGGCCTCGATCCGCTCGCCCGGCAGATCTACGCGGTGAAACGCTGGGACGGCGTGGAGCGCCGCGAGGTCATGTCGATCCAGACCTCGATCGACGGCTTCCGTCTGGTGGCGGAGCGTTCGGGCAAGTACCGCGGCCAGCTCGGGCCGTTCTGGTGCGGCAGCGACGGCGAATGGGTCGACGCCTGGCTTTCCGACGAACTGCCCGTCGCCGCCAAAGTCGGCGTGCTCCGCGAAGACTTCAACGAGCCCTGTTGGGCTGTCGCTCGCACGCGCGCCTATGCGCAGACCAAGAAGGGCGGTGAGCTGACCCGCATGTGGCAGACCATGTCAGACGTGATGTCGGCGAAGTGCGCGGAAGCGTTGGCGCTGCGGCGGGCCTTCCCGCAGGAGCTCTCCGGTCTCTACACCAGCGATGAGATGGCCCAGGCCGGCAACGAGCCACGCCCGGAGCCGCGCGACGTGACGCCGAAGCGTGAAGCCCCGAAGGCGGTACAGGCTCAGCCGCCCACCGACCCCGAGACCGGTGAAGTGCTGCCGCCGTCCATGATCCCGGTCCCCGAGGCTGCCGATGGCAAGAGCCCCGACTGGATGACGTGGGGCGCCACGCTCGCCGCCGCCCTCAATGCGGCGTCCTCTCCCGAAGACGTGGACGCGTGGCTGGTGGCGAACAAGGACCCGCTCGGCAACTGTGAGAACGGGGCGCCCAAGCTCCACGCCCGGATTCTCGCCGTCGCGGAGGACCGCAAGGGGGAACTGGCGCAAGTGGTGGAAGCGAACGCTGCGGCGGCCGACGAGCCGGCGAACCCATTGGCAGCGGGCTAGACCATGAGCGCTCCGATCGCGCCACTGGCCTTCCGGTGGGACGGCGAATCCATGGTCCCGGTCAGCGCCGTCGCTGCCGATCGCCAGTACGCGATCGGCGAGACCTACCGCCTGGTGCCCTACGAGGGTCGCTCGCACCGCAGCCACAATCACTATTTCGCCGCCGTCGAAGAGGCGTGGCGCAACTTGCCGGAGACACTGGCCGATCAGTTCCCCACCCCGGAACACCTGCGCAAGTACGCCCTGATCAAGGCCGGCTACCGCGACCAGACGACCATCGCGCTCGCCACGAAGGAAGACGCCAAACGCATCGCACGCGTGGTGCGCGGGCTTGATGAGTTTGCCCTGGTGACGGTGGTCGGAACGATCATCACGGTCTACACGGCGCGCTCGCAATCGACACGCGCGATGGGCGCCAAGACCTTCCAGCAGAGCAAGAACGATGTGCTCGACGTGCTCGCCGGCATGATCGGCGTCGAGACCGACACGCTGCATTGGGAAGCGGGGCAGGCGGCGTGACCCAGGCCTACCCGCTCCACTGGCCCGAGGGCCGGCCGCGCACGAAAAATACGGAGCAAGTGCAGGGCGAGTTGCTGAGACCTACGGAAAAGGAGATCGCCAGCCTCCGCGCCGAGGTCGAGCGGCTGCGGAAGGAAAAGAGCCGCCAAATAGGGCTTGCCAATAGGACCCGCCAGCGCGCCATCAGGGCGGAGAACGAGTTGCGGTTCTATGCAGATGGACGAGCGTGGGAGCCGGAATTCACGCCCAGCGGCATGGATGATGCCCCGGCTCTTCGAGATGCCGGGAAACGAGCCCGCGCCGCCTTGGCCGAGGGGCAGGAGGGTGGGGGTGGTTGACCAAATCAAGGCGTTTGTCGCCGACCTAACCTTGAAGCGAGCCATGCCATGCCTGACCGCACGCTCTTGAACGCCGCCCAGGTCGCCATCAAGCTCGGCCACTCCGCCGAGTGGTTCGTTCGCAACCGCGCCGACCTCGAGGCCGGAGGCTTCCCGCCGGCGGCGATCGGCAACGGGCGCGGCCGGCGTTGGGATCCGCACGCGATCAATGCCTGGCTCGATGCCCGCATGCCGGCCAACCTGCGCGTGACGATCGACGCCGGGGATCCGGCGTTCTGGCAAGACGAGCTCGCCCGCCGCCTCGACGAAGGCCGGCCCCAGTGATGGTCAAACTTCATTTTCTCGACCGGCCGGCCGGTCGAAAGAATGAAGTCCCGTTGACAGGCCCGCTGCACTGATGCTTCGTTGATCGGCACGTGGCCCAACTCAAAATCCGCTACCTCGTCGAGAAGCCCGGCCGCGCCGGCCCGCGCTTCTTCTGGCAACCGACCAAGCCGCTCAAGACCCAGGGCTGGCACTCACGCCGCCTGGCCGCCGGCATCCATGATCCGGCCAAGGCCCGTACCATGGCCATCGAGGAAGCCGAGACGCTGAACGGCGAGCTCGACGCCTGGCGCCGCGGCGAGCTCCCCGACCGCGCCGCCGGGCCGACGCCGGGCACCGTCGCCGCGCTGATCGCAGATTACCGACTGAGCCGCCGCTACCGTCGGTTACGCGCCTCCACCCAGCGGACCTATGAGTGGTATCTCAAGGTCATCGAGGCCTGGGCCGGCGATGCGCCGGCCACCGCGATCACCGCGCCCCTGGTCCAGAAGTTCTACGAGGCCATGCTCGAGCGCACCCCGACCAAGGCCAACGCCGCCATCACCCACCTGCGGCTCCTCTACAACCACGGCCGCCGCGCCGGCTTGCTGCGCGATAACCCGGCCGAGCGCCCCGGCCTCGAGCAACGGGCGCCCTCGGGCCGGGTGTGGTCGGGTGCCGCGATCGCCGCGTTCGTCGCCGCCGCCGATGCCATGGGCCGTCACTCGGTCGGCACCGCCGTCGCCCTCAATGCGTGGCTCGGCCAGCGCCAAGGCGACATCCTGGCGATGTCCCGGGCCGCCTACCGCGACGGGCAGATCGCCATCACCCAGCGCAAGACCGGCGCCGAGGTCGCGCTCCCGGTCGATCTCGTACCCCGGCTGCGCCAGCGCCTCGAGGCCGAGCTCGCCCGCCAGGAGCAGGCCAAGGTCACCGCGACCACGATCATCGTCTCGGAGACCACCGGCCGCGCCTACGCCACCGACAACTTTAAGCACGTGTTCGCGGAGATCCGCAGCGCCGCCGTGCACACCGCCGAGACCGCCGGCAAGACCGCGCTCGCCGTTGAGCTCGCCAGCCTGTGGTTCATGCACCTGCGGCACACGGCGGTCACCCGCCTCGCCGAGGCCGGTTGCGAGCTGCCGTGGATCGCCGCCATTACCGGCCACACGCTGACCACGTGTCAGGCCATCCTCGATCGCTACATGGTCAGGACGTCAGCCATGGCCGAGGCCGCATTCCGACGTCGCCTCGAGCATGAAGAACGCGACGCATGAGAACATCGCGCGCACGAAAAGTTGGACATCCAACTCTGACAAAGTTGGACGTTCCGTTTTGTTCTCTGAGGAAGTACCCGCTAAGTCCTTGAAAGAATTGGGGCGAGTGACGGGACTTGAACCCGCGACCCCCAGATCCACAATCTGGTGCTCTAACCAGCTGAGCTACACCCGCCACTAATTGCGCGTTTATGGGGACGGTGCCGCCCGAGGTCAAGCGCCCGCACGCTTGAGGCCCGGTCCGGCCTCAACCGAAAAGGCGGGCGAGGCGGTCGACCGCCTCGTCCAACAGCGCGTCCTCTTTGCAGAAGCAGAAGCGGATGAGGTGGTTGACCGCATCATCGGAGTAGAAAGCGCTGACCGGCAGAGCCGTCACCTTGGCCTCGCGGGTGATGTGGGTGCAGAACTCGACATCGGTGCCGTTGAAGCCGAGGGGGCGAAAATCGGCGTTGATGAAGTAGGTGCCGGCACAGGGCGCGAGTGCGAAGCCGAGGCGGTCGAGCCCGGCGGCGAGCCGGTCGCGGCTCCGCTCCATCCCGGCGGCTAATCCGGAAAAATACGAATCGTCCTTGTCGAGGCCGTAGGCGACCGCGCGCTGTAGGTTGGGCGCGGTGGTAAAGACGAGGAACTGGTGGGTCCGCGCGATCGGCGCCAACAGCGCCGGCGCCGCCGTCATGTAGCCGACCTTCCATCCCGTCAGCGAAAAGGTCTTGCCGGCCGAACCGATCTTGACGCACCGCTCAGCCATGCCCGGCAGCGTGATCAGCGGCACGTGGCGGCGGCCATCAAAGGTGATGTGCTCATAGACCTCATCGCACACCGCGTAAGCATCGTAGCGCTCGATCAACGCGGCGATACGCTCGAGCTCGTCGCGCTCGAACACCTTGGCGGCCGGGTTCTGCGGGTTGTTCAGTAGGACGAGCTTGGTGCGCTCGGAGAACGCGGCCTCGAGCCGCTCCTGGTCGAGCGCGAAATCGGGTGGCTCGAGCCGGACGTACCTCGGCACCGCCCCGCCGCGCTGGAGGATCGGCACGTAGGAATCGTAGAGCGGCTCGAACAGCACCACCTCATCGCCTGAGTTCAACAGCCCAAGGAGCGAGGCCACCAGGCCCTCGGTCGCACCGGTCGTGACCATCACCTCGGTCTGCCAATCGACATCACGGCCGTAGAACCGCTGATCATGGCGGGCGACGGCCTGGCGCAGCTCCGGCACGCCCATCATCGGCGGATACTGGTTGGGGCGGTCCTCGAGCGCCGCAGCCGCAGCGGCGCGCACATCCTCGGGTCCGTTGCCGTCGGGGAAGCCCTGGCCAAGGTTGATCGAGCCCTCGGCCATGGCGAGCTTGGACATCTCCTCGAACACAGAGACGCCCATGCCCGCGAACAGGGCGTTCGCCTCTTTCATGACCGCCTGCCCTTCAGATCCAGCGCCGCACCGAGGCCTTGTAGCGCAGGTATTCCTCGCCGAACCGCCGCTCCAGATAGGCCTCCTCGCGCAGGACCACGAAGTAGTGGATGACCAGGTAGAGCGGGATCAGCATCACCAGGATCCACCAGATATCGAACAGCAGGCCAAGCCCGGCCAACAGCGCGCCGAGGCAGACGTAGATCGGGTTGCGCGAAAGCCGAAACGGCCCGCGGGTGATCATCGCCTGATCGGGCTTGCGCGGATCGGGGTGGGTGCCGTGACGGCGGTAAAGGACGAGCACGAAACCGGCGCCGCCGATCGACACCGCGATCAACACCGCACCCAAGAGCCAGAGCTCGGCCCCGAAAGGCGCCGGCCACAGCCATTCGACGCCGGCGCCGATCACGAGTGCGATCAACGCAATCACGGGCGGCGGGGCGATCGCGCCGGGGTTGTCGTCCTGCGCCGTGCTCATCGTCGCTTCCCTTTGCCCCCGTCGGGTTGAGCTGGCATAACGGCATCATGCAACTCATCCAGCGGATGCCGCAACTCAAGTCCGAGGGCGCCTTCGAAGTGCTGGGCCGGGCCGCGCGGCTGGCCCAGGAAGGCCGCGACGTCATCAATCTCGGCATCGGCCAACCCGACTTCCCGACCCCGCCCCACATCGTCGAGGCCGCGTGCAGGGCCCTACGCGACGGCCATCACGGCTACACCCCGGCGAACGGCGTCCTCCCCTTACGCGAGGCAGTGGCCGAGGATATCCTCAAGCACCGCGGGGTGGAGATCGATCCCGGCCAGGTCCTGATCGTCCCGGGCGGCAAGGTGACGATGTTCTTCGCCATCACCATGTTCGGCGAGCCCGGGGCCGAGATCATGTATCCCGACCCCGGCTTTCCGATCTACGAATCGATGATCAGCTTCACCGGCGCCAAGGCGGTGCCGATCAGACTCCGCGAGGACAGGGGCTTTTCGTTCAGCGCCGAGGAGGTGCTGGGCCAGATCACGCCGGCGACGCGCCTGATCATCGTCAACAGCCCAGCCAATCCGACCGGCGGCGTGGTGCCGCGCGAGGAATTTGACCGCTTCGCCCAAGGCCTCGAGGCCCACCCGGAAGTTGCGGTCCTCAGCGATGAGATTTACGGCCGGATGCTCTACGACAACCAGGCCCACGTCTCGCTCCTCGGTTATGAATCCCTCCGCGACCGCCTGATCCTCCTCGACGGCTGGTCCAAGACCTATGCCATGACCGGCTGGCGCATCGGCTACGGGGTGTGGCCGCGCGCGATCTTCGCGGATGCGGAGCGCCTCGCCATCAACGACCATTCGTGCGTCCATGCCGCCACCCAGTGGGCGGCGATCGAAGCGCTGCGTGGGCCGCAGGACGACGTCGGGCGCATGGTCACCGCCTTCGACGAACGGCGGCTGGTCATCACTGAAGCGTTGAACGCTCTCCCCGGCTTCCGCTGCGTCCGGCCCTTGGGCGCCTTCTATGCCTTCCCCAACATCGAGGGGACGGGGGTGCCCGCGCTCACCCTCCAGGACCGGCTGTTGGAAAGCGCCGGTGTCGCTACCGTGGCCGGGCCGAACTTCGGTCGCTACGGCGAAGGCTACTTGCGCTTCTCCTACGCCAATTCGACGGACAACATCCGCGAGGCGGTCCGCCGTATCGGCGAGGAGCTAGGCGGCTGAGCCGCGACGTTGGACGAACGACGCCGGCGGGGCCATCATTTACGCCATCGCCATTGAGCCCAGGAGATAGCCCCGAGGAGATTGCCATGGCCACCCTCACCGCCCAGACCTGCGTCCCCTGCCGGGGCGGCATCCCGCCGCTCACGGCTGACGAGGCCGCGGCCTACCGCCCCCAGGTGCCCGACTGGGCCCTCACCCACGACAACACCCGCCTGGAGCGCCGCTTCGGGTTCCCGGACTTCGCCGCGGCGCTCGCCTTCGTCGACAGCCTCGGCGCGCTGGCCGAGGCCGAGGGCCATCACCCGGACATCAGCTTCGGCTGGGGCTATGCGACCATCGTTTTTTACACCCACAAGATCAAAGGCCTGCACGAGAACGACTTCATCATGGCGGCCAAGACCGACGCCTTGATCGCACCCTGATCGCGCTTGACCGCATTGTGATTGCGGTCTTGACAACCGTACCCGCTGATATGGTTAATAGGAGGGTGATAGGAAAAACCCTCCTACGATTAGGAACGGTCCTAGTAGATAATTCTGCTCGGCCCCGCCAAGATGGCAACGATGGTTCTCGATTCGCCGCGCCAGCGGCTCCTCCATCTGCTCGAGGAGCAGCGCACGACCTTAGCGGAGGCCTCGCGCGCCGTCGGCCGCAATCACGCCTACCTCCATCAGTATGTAAACCGAGGCTCGCCGAAGCGGCTGCCTGAGGACGTGCGGCTCTCGCTCGCCCGGCTGCTGCGCGTCGATGATGCTGAACTGAAGACCGGCCAGCCACGTATAAGCGGCAACGGCGAGTTTGCGTTGGTCACCATCCCCATCGTCGGGACGGTCGAGGTCGGTGTGTGGCGCGAGCGCGTCGAGCGTCCTCCAGATGAGCGGGAATACGTGTCAGCGCCGTTGGACAAGCGCTACCCGAGCATACCGCGCTTCGGTCTCGAGATCCGCGACCGCTCGATGGATGCTATCTACCCGCGCGGCACCATCCTCCTCTGCGTGCTCGCGAGCGATATCGACAGACCGCCCCGCGCCGACGAGCGCGTCGTCTGCCACTGCCGCGACCGGGACGGTCGGACCGAGGTCACCGTGCGGGAATACCGGCTCGACGATGCCGGCCAAGCGTGGCTGTGGCCGCGCAGTGCGGACCCGGCATATCAACAGCCGCTACCCATGCACGACGATGCCGACCAGGTCCCCCACGTGGCGATCCATGCCCACGTCATCGGCAGCTACCGCTCCGAGTAGATAGGTATAATCCTATTGACGTATAGGATTTGCACTATTAGCGTCGGGATAAGGACGGGACAACCACACGTACGCCCGCCAAGACTGCAACCCCGACGGGAGGATCGCGATGGTAATGCTTCGATCACCCATCGATTCGCGTGCGGGCTGGGAGGGGGGGGCCGCAATGTTCTGATCGGCGGAGACTTCAGTACCAACCCCTGGCAGCGTGGCTTCGAGTTCAACGAGCAAGGTTACGGCAACGACGACGGCAGCTACACCGCCGATCGCTGGATGCTGCTTTCCGAAGGCGACCGCATCGTCGATGTCGTGCGCGGGGGCGATGGCGAGTTCACGGCGGTCACGCGAACGCCGAACCGCCGTTTCGGCGTGGCCCAGATCATTGAAGCGGGCAACGCCCGCGCGTTGATCGGCCACCGCTGCAGCTTGTCGGCACGTGTCATGGGCCCGCGCCGCGCCCAATTTGCCCTGGCGCTCCTCGGCTGGCCCGCCGCCGCCGATCACCTCTCACCGCCCCTCGTGGAAGCATGGCCGCCGCGGCGCGGCGAGCCCATTTGGGGGCAGGGCTGGCGACGGCTGAGCGATATCGCTGTGATCGAGCTGGGACCGGCCTACGGCGATGCTCTCATCGCCGACATCGCGATTGAGGCGGCGCCCATCACCGATATGGCGGTCGCGTTGTGGCTCGCACGGCCGACAAGCACCGCCGGCGATACCATCCACATCACCGATGTCCAACTTGAGCCGGGTGGGCGCGCTTCGCCGTTCGAGCGCCAGACCGCGGGTCTCGTTCGCCTCCTCTGTGACCGCTACTACCAGCGCTATGCCTTCCACGAGCTGCAGCGCTGTGTCACCACCGTGATCGGTACCGCCGATACCGACAGCGCGATCGGACCGTTCCGCTACCGCAACGCTATGCGCTCACCCCCGCGTTTCGTCACCAGCGGCACCAGCTGGTCCGCCTTCGACGGCCAGGTCGACCTCACGGGCTGCGATTTGCGCGCCCGCGCGCCGGGACCGGACGGCTGCGAGTTCCACGTCGTACGCCCGTCCGCCTTTGCCGCGGGCCGGGCCTACAACCTGATGCCCGCCGACGGCGAGGCCTGGTTCGAGTTCGACGCCGAGCTCTAACGGCTCAGTGCCCCGCGAGCGCACGCCGACCGATTCCCTGGTAGGGTGCGCCGCCATGCATGACCGCCCGAGTGCACCGCAGTCGCCGACCGCCCCTCCGCCGACAGCGCCGCCGCGGGAGACCCATACCGCCGGGACGTTCGTCCTCCTCATCCTGCTGTCGCTCGTGTGGGGCTTCAACTGGCCGATTATGAAGACGGCGCTGATCGACTTCGACCCCCTCACCTTCCGTACGCTCTGTATCGGTGCCGGCGCGATCGGTCTCTCGGTGATCGCCCGCATCGCCGGCTTTTCGCTGCGTGTACCGCGGCGGGAAATGCGGTGGATCGCCCTCGCCGCCCTGTTCAACATCCTCGGCTGGAACGTTCTGGTGATCTTGGGCCTCGACATCATGGCCGCTGGGCGCTCGGTGATCCTCGCCTACACCATGCCGCTCTGGGGCGTCATTCTCGGCGCAATGTTCTTGGGCGAACGTTTCACCGCCCGCAAGACCGTCGGTCTCCTGCTTGGGCTCCTCGGTCTTGCGGTACTGATGAGCGGCGACCTTGGGGTACTGAGCGTTGCGCCGATCGGTACGGTGTTAGTGCTCGGCGCTGCCATCTCCTGGGCCGCCGGTACGGTCGTCGTCAAGTACGCCAAGCTCACTGTCCCGACGACGGTGATGACGGCCTGGCAGATGATCTTGGGCTTCGGCCCGGTGCTACTCGCCGCGCTCATCGTCGAGGGCGGCGAGGTGCCGCGCATCGGCGTCTGGCCGGCGCTCGCGGTCGTTTACAACATGGTGCTCGCCTTCAACTTCTCCTACTGGGCATGGTTCCGGATCGTGGCCGAGGTGCCGGTCGGGATCGCTGCCATCAGCACGCTCGTTATTCCGATAATCGGCTTCGGCGCCGGCATCGTCCTCCTTGGCGAGCCGGCTGGCTGGCCGGAGCTGTTGGCGCTGGTGCTGGTCGTCTGCGCGCTAGCCGTCGCCCTGATCCCGCGGGGCTACCTCGCCGGCCTCCGCCACCGCGCGTGAACAGTCCGCGCTAGCACCGTTACAGAATTGCGCCATACGCCTCCGTAAACGCGTCCGCCGCGTAGTTGTTGGACGCAAACGCGAAGCCCCGGCTACCCCAACCCGAGCCCCAGCTATTGCGAACAATGAAATGCGCCCGTGTGTACCCCACGAGGCACACGGCATGACCGCCTCGGAACGTTGAGGCGAGTGAGGATGGGGCCATGGTTCGCAATCCATTTCCGCCATTTGTCCGGTTCTCGTCCGAGATTGTGATAGCTCGCGAGGCGGAGCCGAGATGCTTGAGCGTAGAAAGCTGTTGTCGAGAGCCGGGCGAGCCGACCACTCATGGGCAGTGTCTGTTCGAGAACGCACCCGTAGTTGCGAGCGACCCGCAATGCTAGTTTCGTCAGCGTGCCTGCCGCTTCAATAAACGTCGTGGGATAGGAGGTGATCTCATCCGTCTCTTTGTTGGCCATCCATATGAATCGCGGAGAAGGGCGGTCTGTGCGGCGGATCTTGTTCGCCGTCACGTAGTGCCAGCGAAGAACACCATCGGCGGTCGCAAAACCAACACACGCGCCGGTGGTGCCCTGATTCCTAACTGGCCACCACGTTTTTCGGAGATACTTCGAAGGCGGGGGCGCCTGATCGGCAACCAAGCCGGCGCTCACGGCACCTTCGTAGGTCCAATCGGCCTCTGGTGTTGACGACGGGTCGCAGTTCAGCACGTAGCGTGTGTACCTTTTTGAGCTCTTTGCCATCCTTGCCTCCCTTCAGCGTTGACCACCAGAGGCTCGCCGTCCTTCGTGCGGCCAAGGTCCCCGGCGTTGTCCAAAAGCCGCTCGCCTAGCCCCTCGTGAGATCGACCACGCCGCAACCTGCCATTGTTCATAGGTTGACGGGCAGGGTGGGGCGCGTGGTCGCGAGCCGAGCCGCTTATACAGATGAGGGTCCCCGAGGAAACACCGGCGGAGCAGCTAGCGAGCCGGCCGGTGGGGCGGAGTTCGTGGCGCCGGTGCTCGTCGTTTGTGCCCTCTCCGTTGCCCTGACGCTACCTCGCCCGCGTCCGCCGCGCGCGTGAGCGGTCCGGGCTGGCGCTGGCGGGACGCTTTTGCTATGAAGAGCCGCGCTGCAAACGCCGTTCGAGGGCTAGTGGCGCGGCCTGATCCCCGGTAGCTCAGTTGGTAGAGCGGGTGGCTGTTAACCACCATGTCGCTGGTTCGAGTCCGGCCCGGGGAGCCAATTCATACAGGGGGGTACGCGGTATGGGCGTAGCCTCCTGTCGGCCTTGGCCTTGCCGCCGAGGTTTCTCTCCTCGCGGAGGCACACGATGAAGTTTCTCTTCTTCCACCTGATGCCGTACACCGAGCTGCCCGAGGATTTTCGCGAGAAGAACCCTTCGATCTGGGTCGACATCGATTCGCGATATTTCTCCGCCGATCGCGCCCATCACATGTACAACGAGTTCATCGACGAGCTCGAGTACGCGGCGGAAGCCGGGTTCGACGGCGTTTGCGTGAACGAGCATCACTCGAACGGCTACGGCCTGATGCCCTCACCCAACCTGATCGCCGCCGCGTTATCGCGGCGCACCGTAGACAGCGCCATCTGCATCATGGGTAACTCGTTGGCCCTCTACAATCCGCCGACCCGCGTCGCCGAGGAAATGGCGATGGTCGACTGTATCTCCGGAGGCCGGCTGATCGCCGGGTTCCCAGTCGGCACACCGATGGACACGGCCTATGCCTATGGGCAGAACCCCAGCACGCTGCGCGCGCGCTACCTGGAAGCGCACGATCTAATCATGCGGGCGTGGACCGAGGAGGACGTGTTCGCCTTCAATGGGCGCTTCAACCAGCTGCGCTACGTGAATATCTGGCCGCGCCCGATACAGAAGCCCCACCCGCCGATTTGGATCCCCGGCGGCGGCTCGATCGAGACGTGGCAGTGGTGCGCCGAGTCGGATTATGTCTACTCCTATCTGTCCTACTACGGCTACAAGACCGGCCGGGCGACCATGCAAGGCTTCTGGGACCTGATGGATGACCTCGGCAAGGATCGCAATCCGTACCGCGCCGCCTTCCTGCAGTTCGTCGGAGTCGCCGAAACGCACAAGGAGGCGATGGAGCTTTACAAGGAGCCGGCTGAGTACTTCTACGACCGCTGCCTTCACTTCGACCCGAGGTTCGCGAGCCCGCCCGGCTTCCGGAGCGAAGCCACGATCCGGGCCAGGGTCAAATCGCAAGTCCAGAGCGGCCCGTCGGCTGCGCAAGGCACGGCGCGCGACTTCGACGGCATCCTCGATGCCGGATACGTGATCGCCGGTACCCCCGACGAGGTGGCCGAGCGCCTGCGCGAGGTGGCCACCTCGCTCAACGTCGGCCACCTGATGTTGCTTCTGCATTTCGGCAACATGGGCCGGGATCTCACGAGCTACAACACGCGCCTGTTCGCCGAAAAGGTGGCGCCCCAGCTCCAGGATTTGTTCGACGATGAGTGGGAGAACCATTGGTGGCCGACGCCCGTTTCGGCCAACCAACGCGCGCCTGTCAGAGGCCTTGCCACGTGACGGCTCCCGAAACGCGATATGCGCACGTGAACGGTGCGCAGTGCCGGGTGTGGGAGAAAGGACAGGGAACCGAGATCGGCTTCCTGGCCGGGATTGGCGGCCTTACCGCCTGGCCTCCGTTCCTCGATAACCTCGCGACCAATCACCGCGTCATCACGCCATCGTTGCCAGGGTTTCCTGGCGGCGGAAAGCTCCATGCGGAGCTCGATAGTCACCTCGATTGGATATTGGCGAGTCACGATCTGCTGGAACAATCTGAGCTTTCCGGCTGTCACCTGATCGGCGCCTCGATCGGCGCTTCTCTCGCTGCGGAGGTGGCGGGGTCTTGGCCTGAAATGGTCAAGACGCTGACGCTGATTGCTCCGCTCGGACTGTTCGATGAGCAGGACCCCGTGGTCGATATGTTCGCGCAGAAGCCGGGCCAGCTTCGGACTCTGATGTGCGATCACCCGGAGAACTTCGACGCGGCGACATCCGGTATCGAGGGCGAGGAGGACATGGAGAACGAGGTGGTCCGACTGCGGGCGATGGAAGCAGCCGCGCGATTCCTATGGCCACTTGGCGACACCGGGCTAGAAAAACGCTTGCATCGCGTCACCCAGAGGACGCTTCTGGTGTGGGGCGAGTCCGACCCGATCGTGCCCGCGAGCTACGCACGAAAATTCGAAACCGGCATCGCGGGTGAGGCGTCCACGTCCATGATCGCCGGGGCGCGACACCTCGCCGAGCTCGATCAACCCCAGGCGGTCGCCGACGCCGTGCTTCGGTTCATCGAACGCGAGGAGTAGCTCGCGCCTCGATATGGACCCCCGCCTCACCGCGCTTGACGACGCCCTCGCCCCTCTCGGCCTATTCGTGCGCGGGGCCTTCCACCCGACAGAGCCCGATCGGGTGCCGCGTATGCCGGACGGCGGTATCACCCAAACCGCCGTGCTCCTCGGCAACGCGGGCAACGATCTGTGGGAGGCGTTCTCCAAAGTTCCCCAGGCCCCGAGCGAACGGGACCCGCTTGAGGTCTGGCTTGTCTCGCATATCACTGCGATCGCACGCGCTACGCTGGCGCACCCGCTTTTCGTGCACCAGGGGCCGCCCTACATACCCATCCAAGACTGGGCGCAGCGCGCCGAATCGATACACCGGTCCCCGATCGGCCTCTTGATCCACCCGGAGTTCGGGCTCTGGCACGCCTATCGGGCGGCACTCTGCTTCCCCGACGCCTTGGCGCTTCCGCCCCACTCGGCGCACTCATCACCCTGCGAGGACTGTGCGGCCAAGCCATGCCTGCACACCTGCCCGGTGGGCGCCTTCGAAGGTGACCGCTTTGACGCTGATGCCTGCTTAACGCACGTCGATAGTCGCGCCGGTCACGAATGCCGCAACGGCGGCTGCCGCGCGCGGCGTGGCTGCCCGGTGGGGGGCCAATACCAATACGAGAGGCCCGCACAGGCATTCCATATGGCCGCTCTGCTGCGTTCGGCCCACGAGCGGTGGTCAACGGGCGCGCCTGGCACCTCCTGACGGGCGTCCACGCGAGCCTCGGTGGTTCCGTGAGTGCTCACGGTGACGCATCGGTGAACCGCTGGCGTGCCGCGATCGTATCAACTGATGCTGGCCGCGGCTTCGACCCACCGCCGAGCCCAACGGCGCCACGGGTCCGACAGGCGCCTCCCTGATGCAGGCCGGCGGCCCCGGTTTCGGGGTCTCATCCTCGGCTGGTTGACCGTTTCAACCACCAGCCCGACTCGCCCCGGCTTCGCGCCGGGGTTTTTCTATCGGTGGCATCGGGCTCGCCACGTCCTGGGTCGATACACCATACTCGACCGAGATGAAGGCACTGACGACCGCTCCGCTACGAACCTGCAGCCCCATGCCGTCGCCAACAATAGTGGGGGCCGTCGTACTCCTGTGGGCAGCGTCGACCGCCCAGGCGGCCACCGAGATCGACTTTGGCCGCTACCACGCGCTGGTCGTCGGCATCAATGAATATCACCATCTCCCCAAGCTTGAGACAGCGGTCAACGATGCCAGCGCCGTGCACGATATTCTGTTGCACCACTACGGCTCGACTCGACGCTACTGCTGAACCCTGGCCGCTATGAGCTGGTCCGCGCCCTCGATGCCCTCCGGGCCGAGTTCACCGAAGAGGACAACCTGCTGATCTACTACGTCGGCCACGGTTACCTGGATCGACAGACCGACCAGGGATTTTGGCTGCCGGCGGATGCCGAAGAAGACAGCCAGGCCAATTGGATTCCTGTGGCGACGGTGACCGGGACGCTCAAAGCCATACCGGCCAAGCATGTTCTGGTCATCGCCGATTCCTGCTACTCGGGAACGCTGAGCCGCGATGCGCCGGTATTACTCGGCACCACCGCCGGGCGCGCGGCCGAACTGGAGCGCATCACGCGAAAACGCGCACGAAAAGCGTTGACGTCGGGCGGGCTAGAGCCGGTCGCTGACGGCGGTGGGGACGGACATTCGGTGTTCACGCGGGCGTTGCTCGATGCGCTGCGCGACAACGCCGAGGGTCCTGGACGGGTTCCAGCTCTACACCCGATTGCGGCGCACCGTCGTGCTGAACGCCCAGCAAACTCCTCGCTACTCTGACGTGCGGTTTGCCGGTGATGAGGGCGGTGATTTCGTGTTCGTGCCGGTCACGGTGAACATCACAGTTGAGACGCCCGCGGCAGACGCCGCCTCGCTCGAGCTCGCCTTTTGGGACAGCATCAAGGCCAGCACCGACGCCGAGGACTACCAAGCCTACTTAAGGACCTATCCGACCGGTCAGTTCGTCGAGCTCGCGAAGGTTCGCAGCCGGCGCTACGGCACGACGCCTGCCGAGGCGCCGAGCGAGCAGGCCGTCGAGAGCGCGGCGCTCGCCCCATCGTCGGAGCTGCCGCCAGGCAAGGCGTTCCGCGACTGCCCGTCGTGCCCAGAGATGATCGCGGTGCCGACCGGGAGCTTCATGATGGGATCGTCCAGCAGCGAGGTGGGCCGCTACGATGATGAGGGACCGCTGCACTCCGTTTCGATCGCCAGTGCCTTCGCCATCGGCAAATATGAGGTGACCTTCGCCGAGTGGGATGCCTGTGTCGCCGACAACGGCTGCTCCCACCGACCGGACGATGAGGGCTGGGGACGCGGCGAGATGCCCGTGATGAACGTCAGTTGGCAAGACGCCAAGCAATGCGCCGAATGGCTCACACGAAAAACCGGTCACGGTTATCGACTGCCCAGCGAGGCCGAGTGGGAGTACGCCGCGCGCGCCCGCAGCACCACGGCTTGGCACTGGGGCACCGAGGTCGAGCTGGCGTGCCGGCACGCCAACATTGCCGATCAGACCGCGAGGAAAGAGTTTCCCGACTGGGTGGTCGCGCCTTGCGTGGATAGCCATGCCTATCCCGCGCCGGTTGGCAGCTACGCCGCCAATGCATTCGGCCTCCACGACATACACGGCAACGTGTGGGAGTGGGTATAGGACTGTTGGAACGACAGCTACGACGGCGCGCCATCGGACGGATCGGCTTGGGCGGAGGGCGCGTGTGACATCCGCCATCTGCGCGGTGGCTCGTGGGTGGATTCGCCTCAAGACGTTCGCGCGGCGGTCCGTTAGGGCGATGGTGCGCCAGATCTGCGGGACGATACCTTCGGATTTCGCGTCACACGCGATATGGTGCCGTGATAGCCCATCATGTTGAGCGGGCGCTCTGAGGAGGAGTTCGTTTCATGCATTACGCGATGCTGGCTGACATCAAATGGCAGACCTGTGGCAAGCGGGGCGCTCGGAAATGCGAGCTCTGGCGCGGCGGCGAGAACGCATGTACCGCCGCCTATAAGTTCGCCAAGGGCGTCTCCTTCCCCGCCCACCACCACTCCGGCTGGGAGCAGTTGGTGGTCGTCAGCGGCCGCTGGCAAATCGACGATCGCGTGCTCGAGCCCGGCGATGTCGCCATCACGGCGCCGAACGAGGCGCATGAGGAGCGCGCGCTCGAAGACACGGTGGTCATTATCTCGGTCGGCAACAACGACATCGCGCCCCCCGCCCGACGCTCGCGACGTCGGGTTCGTGCTGGTTAACCAAGCCGACGCGACGCCGTACCGCGCGTCTACCGCGACCGGCCCGGATCGCTTTCCCGTAAGGAACGGCTTTCTTGCGGGGCGCCGTTGAACACCCTGATCGGGGTTCCGTTTCTGGTCTTCAGCTCGCGTGCGTTGATCTCCCTTTTGTGATCCGCCGGCGCGCGTGGTTCCGAGCCCTGAGCCTCTCCCGCCGGCGCAAAAGCATCGGGAAGTCGCGTGTTCGTACCGAAGATATTGATCTTTGCCATCGTACTGGTCCCCGTGAAGCGTCCAAAGTCGATGGCGCCATCATCTAGACGGGGCGTCACCGCCCCGTACCTCGCCGCGTTTGATTTGCGTTAGAAGTGCGTTAGCTGCGATTTTCGGCTGAACGCTTTTGACGGGGAGGGCTAACGACCATGGGCGATCTGGACGGCAGGGTCGCTGTCATCACCGGCGCTGCCAGCGGCATTGGCCGCGCTACGGCCGAGCGGTTCGTGGAAGAAGGCGCGCGGGTGGTCATCGCCGACATCGACGATGAGACCGGAGGCGAAGTCGCGCGGGCTCTCGGCGAGGCCGCGATCTATGTCCGCGCCGACGTCACCGAGGAAACCGAGATCGAGGCTGCCCTGGCCCAAGCCATGATTACGTTCGATCGGCTCGACGTCGTGTTCAACAATGCTGGGTTCAGCGGTGTCGGCGGCGGCATTGAGGTCATCTCCACCGACGGCTACGACCACACCATGTCGGTGCTGTTGCGCGGTGTCTTCCTCGGCATCAAGCACGCGGCCAAGGTGATGAAGCGCCAGGGCAGCGGCTCAATCATCTCCAATGCCAGCATCGCCGGCATCTCGACGGCCATCTCAGCGCCGCACATCTACAAGGTTGCCAAGGCCGGGGTGGTGCATCTGACGCGCTCGGTCGCCGTCGAGCTGGGGCCGAGCGGCGTTCGCGTCAACTGCGTATGTCCGGGCTACATTCCGACGCCGATCTTCGCCCACGACCGCGGCATGGCAGGCGCAAAGGCCGAAGAGACGGTGGCGAGAATCGCGCCGCTGTTCGACGACCTGCAACCGATCAAGCGGGCCGGCCGGGCGCGCGACATCGCCGAGGCGGTGCTATGGCTGGCCAGCGACAAGGCGAGCTTCGTGACCGGCCACGCGCTCGTCGTCGACGGCGGGGTCACGGCCGGCACCGATTGGCAGCCCAACTCGGCGCTCGCGCAAAGCTTGCAAGAAGCCGTCGAGGGCCGGGCTTAGTCCAAGAACGGACAAGCCGTAGGGGAGGTTAGTGTGCCAACTCGGATTGCGCGCGTTGAACTGACTCGCTTCACCTTCGAGGTCGAGGGGATTAGCCTGCCAGCCCACGGCGCCGCGGGCGTTGGCAATATCATCGCCAAGAAAGGGAGCTCCCTGTCCAATCAGCGGTGGGCGGTCCGCGTGGAGACCGACGACGGCGCGCGCGGTGAGTACGTCACGCACTGGGTCGGCACGCCGACATCGTTCGCCCAGGCCGCGATGCTCGCACCGCATCTCATCGGCCGCGATCCCGACACCCGCGAGGAGATCTGGCAGGATCTGCGGCGCGAGGTCCGCACTTACGATCATATGGGCCATGGCGCGATCGACATCGCCCTGTGGGACCTCCAGGCAAGACGCCTGGGCACATCGGTTGCGGTATTGCTCGGCGCCTTCCGCACGCGCCTGCCCACCTACGCCAGCACCTACCACGGGCAAGATGAGCCAGGCGGACTCGACAGCCCCCAAGCCTTCGCCGACTATGCCCTCGCCTGCCAGCAGCACGGATTCGCCGGATTCAAGATCCATGGCTGGCACGATGGCTACATAAAGCGCGAGACCAAGAACCTCTTGGGCGTTCGTGAGGCGGTCGGCGACGATTGGCCGCTGATGATCGATCCCGCCTCGCAACTAAGAACGTGGCGTGATGCCCTCTATGTCGGTCAGGCCTGCGACGAGGCCGGGTACTTTTGGTACGAGGATCCCTATCGCGATACCGGCGGCGCGGTCGAAGGGCACAAACGCCTGCGCGAACGGCTCAAGACGCCCCTGGTCGTCTGCGAGCACGTCCGTGGGCTGGAAGCAAAGGCCGCCTTTGTCCTCGCCGGCGGCAGCGATATCATCCATGCCGATCCGGAGTACGACATGGGTCTCACCGGTGCGCTGAAGATCGCGCACTTCTGCCAGGCGCTCGGGCTCGACGTGCAGTACCACGCTTGCGGGCCGGCTCAGCGCGCCGCGATGGCAGCAACGCCGAACACCCACTTCTACGAAATGGCGTTGATCGGCCCGGACATGCCGAACGCGGTGCCCCCGACTTACGGCGAGGGTTATTCCGATCAGGCGGACGCAGTCGGCAAGGACGGCTGCGTCCCCGTGCCCGACGGGCTCGGCCTTGGTGTCATCTATGACTGGGACTTCATCCAGCGCAACCGGGTCGAGGTCCTGACCTTCGGCACGACCGACTGAGACCGCTACCGGTCTTCGCGACAGCCGGCCCGCTCAGCGCGGTCGCGCGGCCCAACCACCGTACATGGTGACGCAATACGGCACGATGTAGGTCAAGAGCACCTTAGCCACGTCCAGGGGCTCGCCGCCCATCATCACATCGCCTTGGTTGATCGCGTTCAGCACCGTGCCGACCACCAAGCCGGCGAGGACCGCGCGTATCTGAACCGACCACGAGAATGCGATGCCGCGAAAGCCGCTCAGGTGTCGTTCGAGCGCCTGTTCCTGTTAACGGCGGAGGAATAATGCAGCACGCGGAGCGGCTGGGCGGTCCGGTCGCGGCGGCGCAAAATTGCGCCACCTATAGCCCCTTGTCGGTTGTGGTGAGGGGCATGAGATGTACGGCGTGGAGCTCTATGCGGCGGTTCGTCTGGCGGTTGTCGACGAGGGTCTGAGCCATCACGATGCGGGCCGTCGGTTCGGCATCGACCGCCGGACGGTGAAGAAGATGCTGAGCTATTCGGCGCCGCCGGGCTACCGGCGGCCCAAGCCGGTCCGGCGGCCCAAGCTGGATGGGTTCACCGGCATCGTCGACGCGATCCTGGAGGCGGACACGGATCCGGACGTGCCGCGCAAGCAGCGCCACACGGCGCACCGGATCTTCGAGCGGCTGCGGGACGAGCACGGGTTCGCCGGCGGCTATACCATCATGGTGAAGGACTATGTGCGTTCCCGGCGGCAGTCGACGCGCGAGGCTTTCGTTCCACTGCATCACCCGCCGGGCCACGCCCAGGTCGACTTCGGCGAGGCGGTGGTGGAGCTGCCGGGCCGGCGCGAGAAGGTTGCCTTCTTCTGCCTGATCCTGCCCCATTCCAATGTCTGGTTCGTGAAGGCCTCCCCCCGGGAGACGACGGAGGCATTCCTGGACGGCCATGTCAGCGCCTTCGCCTTCCTCGGCGGGGTTCCGCGCTCGATCCTCTACGACAACACGACCCTGGCGGTGGCGCGGATCCTGGGCGACGGCACGCGCCTCAGGACGCAGGCGTTCTCACATCTTCAGTCGCACTATCTGTTCCGCGACCGCTTCGGCAGGGGAGCAGGCGGCGGCGCTGCTCGCCGATCTCGAGGCCCTGCGTGATCTGCCGGCGGTTCCCTTCGAGGCCTGCGAGCATGTGCCGGGCCAGGTCTCGTCGACGGCCCTGGTGCGCTACCGGCTGGTGGACTACTCGGCACCGGCGGTGCACGCCCACAAGAAGGTGACGGTCAAGGGCTATGTCGACCGGGTCGAGATCGCGCTCGGCGCCGAGATCGTCGCCCGCCATCGGCGCAGCTATGTCCGCGGCGACGTCGTCTACGACCCGCTGCACTATCTGTCGCTGCTGGAGAAGAAGCCGGGCGCCCTGGACCAGGCGGCGCCGCTGAGAGGGTGGAAGCTCGATCCGGCCTTCGACACGTTGCGCCGCCTCCTCGAGGCGCGCTTCGGGCCGCGCGGCAAGCGCGAATACATCCAGGTGCCGCGCCTGCACGAAGACTTCCCGGAACCGCAGGTGGCGGCCGCGGTGCGCGACGCGGTGAAGCGCCGCCTGATCGGCTTCGACGCCGTCAAGCACCTGCTGCTGGCCCGCATCGAGAGGCGGCCCGTGCATCTCGACCTGTCGCGCTATCCGCACCTGCCCCAGCCCTTCGTCGCCGCCACGCGGAGCGCCGACTACGCCACCCCGCTGGCCGGTGGGGCCGGCCATGGTTGAGGCCCCCCGCATCCTGCTCGAACATCACCTGAAGAGGCTGAAGCTGCCGACCTTCCTGCGGGAATACGAGAAACTGGCGCGCCGGTGCGCGGCCGAGGGCCTGGATCATGTGCGGTTCCTGGCCCGGCTGGTGGAGATGGAGCTGATCGACCGCGAGCGCCGCCTCGTCGAGCGGCTTATCAAGCAGGCCGGGTTCCCTGTCGTCAAACAGCTTGAGAGCTTCGATTTCAAGGCGATCCCGGCGCTCAACAAGATGCTGGTGCTGGATCTCGCGCGCGGCGAGTATATCGCGCGCCGCGAGAACCTAATCCTGCTCGGCCCGAGCGGCGTCGGCAAGACCCATGTCGCTCTCGCCCTCGGCCTCGCCGCCTGCCACAAGGGCCTCGGCGTGCGCTTCGCCACAGCCTCCCATCTGGTCCACGAGCTGATCGAGGCGCGCGACGAGAAGAGGCTGCTCCGCCTCCAGGCCCAGCTCGCCAGGGTCAATCTCCTGATCGTCGACGAGCTCGGCTACGGGCCCCTGTCGCAGACCAGAAGCGAGCTGCTGTTCGACGTCTTCAGCCGGCACTACGAGAACGGCGCCACCATCGTGACCTCAAACCTGCCCTTCCAGGAATGGACGACGGTGTTCGCCAGCGAGCGCCTCACCGGCGCGCTGCTCGACCGCATCACCCACCATGGCCATATCCTGGAGATCAACGGCGAGAGCTACCGCCTCAAGCAGAGCCGGTCACGACGCCGGCGCGCCCTTCTGACATACGATCCAGAGCATCCGCTGCGCGGACCACACCCGACCGATTAGAGCGGCATTTCTTGCGAACACGCGGGCCGGAAGTAGGCGCGCTGCCGAGAAAGCCGCGACCGCACTAGGCATCCCGCGAAATTTGATTCAGATGTCGCCGGTCTGGGGTGGCATGATCGCGGTCTGTGCCGCACGACGCGGACGCCGGACGAGGGAGAATGCCATGAGCCTGCCCACGGACCTTGATGGCCAAAGCGCGATCGTGACTGGCGGGGCCATGGGCATCGGCCGCGCCATCGTCCTCGCCCTCGCAGCCCGCGGGGCGAGAATCGCAATCGCCGATATCGCCGATAGCGCCGAGACTATCGGCATGGTCGAGGAGCGGGGCGGGGAGGCGATGGCGCGCAAGTGCGATATCGCGCGTTCGGCTTCGGTGAACCGCTGTGTGGCCGCCATAGCCAAGCGATTCGGTACGATAGACGTCCTCGTCAATTGCGCCGGCGCCAGCCGTCGAGTCGGCTTCCTGGAGACCACCGATGCTGACTGGCATACCGAGCTAAATGTGAATCTCGCCGGGACGTTCTTCATGATGCGCGCCGTGCTACCCCACATGCTTGCTGCGAAGAGCGGCGCGATCGTCAATATCTCCTCGATCTCAGGCATCATCGGCGGACTGCCGTCAAGCGGTGCGCACGGACGCTCGGGCGCTGCCTACGCCTCCGCCAAAGCCGGGACGATCGGCCTGACTAAATGGGCCGCGCGCGAGTTCGGGAGCCAGGGGGTGCGGGTGAACGCGGTCGCGCCGGGGCCGGTAATAACGCGGCTGAACATCGGTTACGACTTCGGTGTCGAGGACTATCCGATCCCGCGGCTCGGGACGGTCGAGGACATGGCCGAGGCCGTCGCCTTTCTCGCGTCGCCGGCTGCCGACTACATAACCGGCGAGGTCATCAAGGTGACCGGCGGCGTGGGGATGTGATGGGGCGGCCGAGCGAGGGCGTCGCTTGACGGACGGCGGCTCGGCCCTTGTAATACCGACATGGCATCGTCCAAGCGCAAGACCGACAAACCCCCTGAGATTCCCGTCCTCATCACCTTCCGCGATATCGACGCGTCGCCGGCAGTCGAGGCCCGCATCCGGATCGAAGCGCAAAAGCTTTCGCGCTATCACAGTCGCATCGTCGATGTTCGAGTCGTCGTCGACGTACCGCACCGCAACCACCACAAGGGCAAGATCCATCACGTAGCTGTCGACGTCAGCGTGCCCGGCGGCGAGATCGTGGCCAACCGCGACCCGCAGCTGAATCATGCCCACGAGGATATCTATGTCGCGGTCCGCGATTCATTCCGCGCGGCCCGGCGGCAGCTCGAGGATCGCACCCGACGACTGCGCGGTGATGTGAAGACCCACGAGGTGCCGCCCCACGGACGGGTCGTGCGGATGTTCCCCGACCACGGCTTCATCGGGACCGCCGATGGCGAGGAGGTCTATTTCCACCGCAACGCCGTCGCGAACGGTGAGTTCGACAAGCTCGACGTCGGCGCCGAAGTGCGGATCGCTTTGTCGCAGGGCGAGAAGGGGCCGCAGGCCTCGACCGTCACCGCGATCGGCAAGCACCACCCGACCTAGCCGACGCCGCAGCGCCCTCAGGCTACCCGATCGAGCGGCTCGCCAGCGGCGAGGAAGGCCTCGATGTTCTGCATGACGCGGAAGCCCATGGCATCGCGCCCTGCCGTCGTGCCGGTGCCGATGTGCGTGAGCATGAACGCGTTGGGCAACCGGCGCATCTCAGCCGATACCTCGGGCTCGAACTCGTGAACATCGATGCCGGCGGCGGCGATGGTGCCGGCGGCGAGGGCCTTGGCCAATGCTGCCTCGTCGACACTCGGGCCGCGGCCGACGTTGATCAATACGGCCGTCGGTTTCATCAGTCGCAATGTGCGGGCGTTGATGAGGTGGTGGGTCTCGGAGCCGCCGGGCGTTGCCAGTACGACGATATCGGCCTCGGTGACGAGGTCCTCGAGGCTCGCCGCGTAGCGCGCGCCATACGCCACTTCGGCATCCGCGTTGCGTCGCCGGTTGTGGTAGATGATCGACATCCGGAAGCCTTGGGCGCGCCGCGCGATGGCGCCGCCGATCCGGCCGAGCCCGACGATGCCCAAGGTCTGGCCCCACACGCGCTGGCCGAGGTCGATGTTCATCACGCCGCGCGGCCACGCATCGGTGCGCACCAGCTCGTTGCTTTCGTGGAAACGACGGCAGGCGGCAATGACGAGACCGAAGGCGAGGTCGGCCACCTCCTCGGTCACCACCTCGGGCGTGTTCGAGACCATGATGCCGCGCGCCTTGGCTGCGCCGAGATCCATGTGATCGATCCCGGCCCCGAAGTTGGCAATCAGCCGCACCGAATCCGGCAGCGCGTTGATGAGTTCAGCATCGACCGGGTTGGCGGCTGGGCACAGGATGTCGGCGCCGTCGCAGCGGCCAAGGATGGCCTCAGCCGACAACAGCTCGTCGCGAGGATGGGCGCGAAGCGCGAAGCGTTCGGCCAGCGCCCGCTCGACGTTCTCGGTCCATTTGCGCGTCAGGACCACGACGGGCCTCGTCATCGACCGTCTCGCCTTGCAATTGTGCCTATCGCTGGCTAAGCGTTAGCTACTTAAGCCGGTGCCGGCGTCGCGTACAAGGGCGGTACACAACGGCTAAGACTCATCTAACGGTTAGGCCCAAAGGACAGCTAATGCCCCGCTTCTCGGTCAATCTGTCGATGCTGTTTGCCGAGCGGGCCGTGCTGGAACGGCCCGCGGCGGCGCGTGCCGCTGGATTCGACGTGGTCGAGGTGCAGTTCCCTTATGAGCAGCCGCTCGCCGATTGGGAACGGGCCAAGGCAGCCTCGGGTGTCGAGTTCCTGCTGATCAACACCCCACCTGGCGATTTCGCGGCCGGCGAGCGCGGCTTCGCCGCGCTGCCCGGGCGGGAGCGGGAATTCCGGGACGCCATTGCCCAAACGCGCGACTACGCAGCGGCGCTGGGCGTCCGTCGCGTGCACGTCATGTCGGGTATCCCACCTGTTGACGCGGATCGCGAGCGGTGCGCGGCGACGCTCGCCGAAAACCTGAACCACGCCGCTACAGTGCTCAACGAAATTGGGGCCGTGGCGCAGGTCGAACCGCTAAACCTGCGCGACGTGCCGGGTTATTACCTGAGCTCCACCGCCGCAGGGCTGGCCGCCATCACGGCGGCGGATCACGCCAACCTCGCGCTTCAGTACGACCTCTATCACATGCAGATCATGGAGGGCGATCTCATCCGTACCATGGAGGAGAACGTCGGGCGGATCGGCCACATCCAGTTCGCCGACAACCCCGGTCGGCACGAGCCGGGCACGGGTGAGATCAACTTTGCCAGGGTGTTCACGGCGATCGATGCGATGTGCTATGACGGGTTTGTGGGCGCCGAGTACGCGCCGAGTCGGGCGACCGAGGAAACGCTCGGCTGGCGCGCGCTAGACCGTTACGCCCGCGGGCCTACAGCGACTGGCCGTCGTCGATGACGATGACACTGCCGGTGATGTAGCGCGAGGTTTCGGAGACGAGCAGGAGGACTGCTCCGTCGAGATCAGCGGGTTCGCCGAGGCGTCGGCGCGGGAAGCCCTCGATCATCCGTTGGCCCCGCTCGCTCGCAAAGAATGCACTGTTCAAGTCCGTCATCACATAGCCCGGCGCGAGCGCGTTAACCTGGATGTCGTAACGCGCCCATTCCTTGGCCATCGAGCGGGTCATCATCTCGAGCCCTGCCTTCGACATGCTGTAGAGCGAAAGCTGTTTGTCGACGTCGAAAGCCGCAGTCGACGACATGTTGACGATCTTGCCGCCGTGACCATGGCGGATCATGTGACGGCCGACCTCGGTCGCCACCAGCCACGCCCCTTTGAGGTTGGTGCCCATCGTGTGGTCGTAGTCGGCTTCGTTCGAATCGCTGATGTTCTTGGGCCGGGCGACACCGGCGTTGTTAATGAGGATGGTGAGAGCGCCGAGCTCGGTTTCCGCCACCACGACGGCCTTGCGTACGCTTTCGGCATCGGTGACATCGAGCGTGATCGGTATCGCGCGACCATCGAAGGCTTCGATCTCGGCGACCAGCGTGGCGAGCCGATCGCTGCGCCGCGCGCAGGCGGCGACCCGCGCCCCGGCCCTCGCGAGGGTCACGGCAATGTGGCGGCCAAGCCCGCTCGATGCGCCGGTCACGAGCGCGTTCTTGCCTTCGAGTCGCAGCGGCAGGGTCAAGTCGAGTTCCCGGGGGCGATCACCGGACGGTCGGAGGTTGAATGGTCGGTGACCTGGGGGGACCCGTCAAGCGAGCCTCCTCTGTCGTCGCCGCATCGTGACACGGAAAACGATGGCTTGGGCGGCATCGCCTTCTATAGTGGCGGGATGCAACTCGAGATCGTTTCGGACACCGTCTGTCCCTGGTGCCTGATCGGCAAACGCCGGTTCGAAGCAGCCCGGACGCTGCGCCCCGATCTCGAGATCGAGGTCACTTGGCGACCGTTCCAACTCAACCCTGGCATGCCCGCCGGCGGCATGGATCGCAAGGACTATCTCGATAGCAAGTTCGGCGGTGCGGACGGTGCCGAGCGCATCTATGAGAACGTGCGCGCTGCAGGCCGGGCCGAGGATATTCCCTTTGCCTTCGACAGCATCAAGCGGGTGCCGAATACCCTCGATTCCCATCGGCTGATCCGCTGGGCCGGGGTCGAGGGTAAGCAGGATGCCGTGGTCGAGGCTCTGTTCCGGCTCTACTTTATCGACGGCGCGGACATCGGCGATCACGCCGTGCTTGCGGCGGCGGCCGCAGAAGCGGGTATGGAGTCGGAGGCGGTGGCCGCAAAGCTCGCGAGCGATGAGGATCTTGAACAGGTTCGCAGCGAGGCAGACGAGGCCTCGCGGATGGGAGTCACCGGCATCCCCTGCTTCATCTTCGAGCGCCGCTATGCGGTGTCAGGGGCGCAGGAGCCTGCCGTGTTCCTTCAGGCCTTCGAGGCGCTTGCTGCGCGCTCGGAAGTCACACACACCGCTGAGACAGCCGCACCAACCGCCTAAGCCTCGTTCGCGGCTAACAGTTCACCGTATCGACGGCACGTCATGGGAGACGCCGCGGGCAGCGGTCTCTATGGACTTGGGGCGTAGGCGCTCATATGCTTGGCGCAACGTATATTCTGATGATTGGCGCAACGTATATTCTGAGGGCTGGAAGTGTCCTCGACGAGATCAGCGGAAGACGGACGGACAGCCATATCCAAGACGGCCAAATTGAGCCGGGGGACGTTGGACCGCAGGTCGCGCCGGTTGCTGACTGCTAACGTTGTGGCATAAGAATAACACCGTGGCCCAGTCTATTGCTTGATCTCGAGTTATCTACAGCTGTGTTCTTTCGGCTGCTGTGATGATCGGCAACCATGAACCGACTCAGTTTTATCGGACCAAGATCAATGTCGCCGGCACCTGTTAGACGTTTTCCAGCCTGAGAGAAAATCTATGTCGACTGTCCTGGGACTGAGTTTTTTCTTCCATGATAGCGCCGCATCGCTTGTCCGTGATGGGCAGATCGTTGCAGCAGCGTTAGAAGAGCGTTTCTGCCGTCGCAAACATACCAGTGAGTTCCCGAAACAAGCCATTGAATACTGTTTAGAAGCGGCCGATCTCAGGACGATAAATCAGATTGACGCGATTGTTTTCTATGAAAAACCGATCATGAAGCTGCACCGGATCGTCGAGTCATCGTTAGCCGGGTGGCCTTGGGGACTTCGGCCGTTCGTGAAGCGCTTACCGTCATACCTGACGTCGAAATTGAACGTATACCGGGAAATCGCAAAGACACTGCCCGGATATGAAGGGCCAATCCTGTTCGCGGAGCATCATGTCAGTCACGCAGCATCGGCGTTCTTTTGTAGCCCCTTCGAAGAAGCCGCGATTCTGACGATCGATGGTGTAGGCGAGTGGGAAACGACCACCATGGGGGTCGGCCGGGAGCGGGAGATCCGTCTCGATCGGGCGATCCACTTCCCGCATTCGATCGGCCTCCTGTACTCCGCTCTGACCAGTTTCCTGGGCTTCCAGATCAACGATGGCGAGTGGAAGGTGATGGGGCTGGCTGGAGTTCCCCCGGTTTTGTGGACAGTTACGGGCTTACAGACTCCAGCTGCTCACGGGCTTGTCTCTCGTAGTTGACGGGCGACTTGTATCCGAGCGCGGAATGCCGCCGCCCCGGATTGTACCAGCCCTCGATGAACTGGAAGACGGCCATGCGGGCCTCCGCCTTGGTCCGGAACTTCCGCCGGTCGAGCAACTCGCATTCGAGGGTGGCGAAGAAACTCTCGCACATTGCATTGTCGTAGGCATCGCCAACCGAGCCCATTGATGGCCGCACACCGGCTTCCTTGCAACGCAGGCCGAAGGCGATCGAGGTGTACTGCGACCCCTGGTCGGAGTGATGGATCACGCCGACGGGACGCCGCTGCGTCAGCGCCATGTTGAGGGCATCGAGCACGAGCTGGGTTTTCAGATCGTGGCCCATCGCCCAGCCGACGATCCGCCGTGAG
Source organism: Alphaproteobacteria bacterium (assembly GCA_965248765.1). GTDB lineage: Bacteria > Pseudomonadota > Alphaproteobacteria > VGEJ01 > VGEJ01 > CBDFKF01. The sequence continues at coordinate 25,102 of CBDFKF010000004.1, read as the reverse complement.
AAGGCATCCAGTACCACGGCGAGGTACAGGAACCCGGCCCAAGTCGGCACGTAGGTGATGTCGGCGACCCAGAGCCAGTTCGGTTCATCGGCATGGAAGTTCCGGTCAACCAGGTCGCTGGCGGGACGAACCCGCTCGTCTCGGAAGGTCGTGCGGGCGGCTAACACCGACAATACCGGCCGCTTTCATCAACCGCTCCACGCGCTTGCGGCCCAGCCGGATCCCTTCATCGAGGAGTTCGGCGTGGATGCGCGGAGCCCCATAGGTCTCTTTCGAAGCCTTGTGGATCGCCTTGATGCGAACGCTCAACTCCACATCGGCGCGGCAACGGGCGCTCGGCTCACGCCGGAGCCACGCATAATATCCGGCGCGGGAGACGCCGAACGATTTGCACATCGTTGCCAGCGGGAACATGGCCTGGTTCGCCGTCATGAACTCGAAGACCGAGACGACGTCACGTCGCTCTGAGCGAACCAGGCTGCGGCCTTTGCCAGGATATCTCTCTCCTGACGAAGCTGGCGGTTCTCCCGGCGAAGCCGACGTAGCTCTTCGCGCTCGTCGCTGCTAAGACCGTCGATGCGGCCGCCGCCATCGCGTTCAGCCTGCTTGATCCAGCCATGGATCGTCGCCGCGCACGGCTCGAACTCCCTGGCCATCTTCCACGCTACCTCCGGTCCGGGACAACGCTACGATCTGATCCCTGAATTCCGCGGGGTACCGGTTCCTCGTTCTCGGCATCGGGACACTCTCCTCTCTCAGTCAAAAAGTGTCCATCAAACCGGGGGAACTCCACATCATCTGTCCGGCTTCTCACCGGGCTCGGCCCCAGGGTCCGCGGCGTGTTCCGGCGCTGCCGCAACCGCCATGACGGATGTCCCGTGGATCGAGCACCGTAGTCTCAATTGGGTCGAGTTGTAACAAAGGCACAGCGTTTGCACTCGACCTTGGCGACACTACCACCCTGTCCAAACCCTGCGGTTACTTCGAGTACCTGGAAGTCATGAAATCCCAGCAGGCACAGAAGGCGGCGAAGAGTTGTCAGGATCATGTGGCTTCTCTGTGGCGAGCAACTTCAGACCCGCTCCGTCAACTGCCGACGGCTTCGATGCGGAGCCTCATCACACCAGTTGTCGATTTCTCGATTCTCATCGCTCAGTAACTCTAGGAACTTGCCGCGCGCGTGTAGATCGCCGCGACCCTTCGAACCACCTCCGCGTTCATCACCAGCGCGACCACAGCCAGGGTCAACAGGGGCTGGTTCACGATGGCGCCGAGGAAGATGACAAACACGCGCACATCCCGGCCCAGCCGAAGGTATGAGGCGCCTCGCAGCCTTTGAGCCATCAGTCCATCGTACTTGTCCGCTGTGTAGCTGTTCAGGAACGACCCCACAATCGCCGCGAACCCCAGCACGACGGATAGGTTGGTGCCGGTCGCAGCGAATTCGTGCCACAGCAGGCCGAACAGCAGAACGGCGTCGGCATAACGGTCGAGGACCGCATCGAACCAGCCGCCGAACTCGCTCTGGGAATGTTTGAGGCGGGCGATCTCGCCATCGCAACCGTCGATGATCGACGCCAGTTGCGCGAGCGCGCCACCGGCGGCCAGGGCCGGATAGCCGCCCAATGCCATCAATCCCGCCGCAATACATGACAGTAACCAGGAGGCCAGGGAAATTTGGTTGGGCGTCACGGCAGTGCGAACCAGATAGCGGCTGAGCCATCGGGAGACCGGCCGGTTGAGATGGCGCGCCACTGGTCCGTCCCGGGTTTTGCCGCTCTGGTCGCGCATCAGCCGGCGCTCGGCGTCGCTCAGGGCTTCGGGCGTATCCACGTCGAGCCACAGCCGACCCGTCACATCGACGGTGCGAGCTCGGCCTTCACCGGCCAGTTCACTGAGCCCGTCGGAAAGCCCGTGCTTGTCCCTTGCCGCCGCGCGCTCCAGTCCCTCGAACAGGCCGGACGAGCAAAGCATGACCCCGGTGTCGCTGGCGTCCCAAGCGTCGAGCGTCTTCCCGATCTCCTGAATGCGTCCGTTGTCGATCTTGACCCGGGTGACATCGTCGAGGTCGAAGATGGCGTCTTTGTCGCGGTCCACGGCGAGACGCATTTCGCCTGGTGCAGGCGGGTCGTCGGCCAGCGCCCGCGCGATCCTAAGATCGAAAAGGTGATCGACCATGACCAGGAAGAATGGTGCATCACCGGTGTGCGTCTTGGCCGCAAGAGCACTGGCGCCGTTGCCCTGCTCCCAGCCACGGACTTCGATGAAGTCGATCGTGACGCCGCGACGTCGCGCGATATCGGAAAAATGCGCCCTGACCGGTTCGGCCTCATGACCGAGGGTGACAAGGAACCGCCGGATGCCGGCGTCCAGCAATGTGCAGACGACCCGTTCCGCGAGGGTCAATCCGAGTACCCTGGTCAGGGGCTTCGGCGTGTTGGTTAGCGGTCGAAGCCGCGATCCCAGCCCGGCGGCCAGGATCAGCGCCATCCCCGGCGCGGCGTCTGCCAGGTCAGTGTCCGTCGACGCCAACGAGTTCCACGATCTCATCGCACAGATCCCGGCTTGCCGCCGCGATCAGGCCGAGGCGGTCGGTCAAACCGTCGACTGCCGCCAGCGGCCGGCCGTCCAGGCCGGTGACCCATCCCCCGGCCTCGATCACCAGCCGTGCGGCGGCGAGATAGCTTTCCGCCGTCAGACGGCCACGCACGTCGACATGGGCGTCCGTTGCGCCAGTGGCGACCAAGCCGAGGGCTCGGGACGCGCAACCATAGCTTCGCACCGCCCTGGCGGCGGCCATCATGTGGGCAAGGCCTGCCGCGGGAGAATGATGGTTGAGTTCGACCGAGATCATGGCCTCGGCAACGTTGCGCAGCTTCGAGGTTGCAAGCCGATCGTTCCCACACCAGGCGCCGGAGCCCTTGAGCGCGAGCAGGGGGATCTCCTGCTCGAGTGGCCCGACCAGGGCCGCCTCGACCCAATCGGGATGAAGGGGGGCATCGATCGGCAGCACGGCGCAGGACAAGGCCGACAACGGCAGTCCCCGCGCCCAGTTGTCGGACCCGTCCACCGGATCGAGGACAAGGCGATGTCGCGGCGTGCCGGCACCGATTTCCACGCACCCGCGCTCTTCGGAATCGACGACGAGCGACAACTGGAGCTCCTTAAGGACAACCAAAGCCGTGTCGTTGGCGACCAGGTCGAAGCGTTTGACATCGTCGCCCTTCGCGTTCTTGGACCCGGTTCCAGCACGATCGGCTCTCGCGACCGCGCTCCGCACGTGGCGGTGGAGCATGAGCAACCGCTCCACCCAGGGCCAGTCCGCGGTCCGAGCAGTGTTCCCACCGCCCGGACCATTGTTGGCAGCCTGACTGTCGGAGCTATTCACCAGCGGTTGTTCGAGTGGCCTCCTTACTGAGATCGCCGCCGGCATCACTGCCTTGAATGAATGCCTCGGTCGACTCACACGCCACCGCCTCGCGCATCTGCTTGGGTGGGCTTTTCATGTAGTAGGCGGAGGCCGCCTCCAACGGTCCACCGATGCCACGCTCCAACCCCAATTTGGCGCATCGGACCGCATCGATGACCACGCCGGAGCTGTTGGGCGAATCCTGGACCGACAACCTGAGTTCGAGTTCTAACGGCATGCCGCCGAAGCCGCGACCTTCCATGCGGATGAAGGCGACCTTGTTGTCGTCCTGCCACGGCACGTAATCGGACGGCCCGATATGAATGTTCCGGGAATCCAGCCGTTCGTCCAACTGCGACTGCACCGATTCCGTTTTGGAGACCTTCTTGGACTTTAGGCGGTCGAGGGCTTTCATATTGAGAAAATCCGTGTTGCCGCCGGTGTTCAGCTGATAGGTCCGGTCAAGTGACACGCCCCGATCCCCGAACAGGCGCGTGAGGGAGCGGTGCACGATAGTGGCGCCGATTTGGCTCTTGATGTCATCGCCAACGATGGGCAGGCCGGCGTCGCGGAACTTTCCCGCCCACACGGCATCGGAAGCGATGAACACCGGAACGCAGTTGACCATGGCCACTCCGGCCTCCAGGCAAGCCCGGGCATAGTGCCGAACCGCCTGTTCAGAGCCGACCGGCATGTAGCAGACCAGAACTTCCGCGCCGGTGTCCTTGAGGTCCTGGACGACATCGACCGGCTCCTCCTCGGCTGGCCGGAAGGCCTCGTCAGCCGGGTAGTCGGCCATGTGAGGCGCTACACCGTCGAGAACCGGCCCCATCTGCACCACGACGTCGGATACCGGCAGGGCGCTCTGGAAAACCTTGGTGCAGTTGGGCTTGGCGAAAATCGCTTGTTCCACCCGTTTGCCCACCTTGCGGCGATCGATATCAAAGGCGGCCACGATCTCGATGTCGCTCGGCCCCCAATCACCGATCCTGGCGTGCATGAGGCCGGAAAACGCCCCCTCACCCCGACCCTTGTAGTATTCCAGTCCCTGGATCAGGGAACTCGCGCAATTGCCGACGCCGGCGATGGCGACTCCGATTCGCTTCATGCAAGACACCTCCCTCTATTGTTGTCCTGGACCGTACAGACTCTCCTTGACGAGTGGCCTTGATGTTGCCGGGTGTGCGGCCGAGCATCAGCTTGGCCTCGTGCCCTACCGCCGCCAACACTTGGTGCTTGCCGCCATTGGTGGCGACGGCCACCACCGAGGGCTCGTCGAGAATGATCCTTTGCCGCTGACGTAGACGAGCGTGTTGGCGGCACTAAGGTCGATGGCCATCGGGCGGCGTCATGCCAAGCATCGGCTAACTCCACTCGCTATCAGTTAGGTGATCCCCACAACCGAGACTTCAGTATACGACACTGAGCGGCACCACCACCCCTTACGATGGGGCGGCTGCGTAGCGAAGTTTCCTGGTGCCACAGCGGAACGGGCTTGCCGTTCAAGCGTCGGCCGTTCGGTGTAGTTCCAGTCTACGTTTTGAGTGCCTTTGTCCGGGTACCTGAACACTGGACAGAATAACGATCGCGCTGTACGGCCTCCCCGCGCGAGACGAGCGACGGATAGAACGGATCGCAGCGGCTGCCGCGCCCCGACCGCACGGCCGCTTAGGGTCACGAGCCTCGCAGCGATGGTCGGGGCCCGGTTATCCCTCTCTCAGTTTACGTGTGCAGGCGTCTACGACTGCGCGGTCGGCGGCGTCCTGGCCCGGCATCTGCGCATGCGGGGTGACAAAATCACGTTTCCCACCGAAATCGAGCGCGTCAAAAGTGGCAGCATCGACATAGGCTGGGGCTGCCATTGCCCGTTCTGCGCAGAATAGCGCCTGCTGCTCGACAACGGCGGCGCTCACCTCCTCTTCCATCGTGCCGCTGCTGACCTGCCAGCCAATAATGCTGGTGATGATTGGTCCCGCTACCAAGCCAACCACAAGGGCGATGACAAGGTTTCGCCATTCACTAAACTTGCTCATAGTCTTCTCCTGTAACGACATGCCACCTCCGGCGCAGGGCTAGTTGAAGCTTGGTTTCCGCAGATTGCTTCGAGCCTACCACCAAAACCCGTCCAGCAGCAGAACACACGCGCGACCACCCATGGGCAAGTTGGTAGCAGCGGCCCGAGGACCGGCTATGGTCAAGCTAGCTCGCGGCCTTGTGGTCTACTCCTTCAACTTTTGCTGCTAGTCTACACCACTCAAAGGGACACGACCAGCGCACTATCCTCGCCCTCACCCAAGACCAGCTCGCCTCCGCCCTGGGTGTGTCTCTTACTAGCAAGTCCAAAAATACGAAACCGGCGCCAATCGCGTGAGCGCGGGACGTCTTTTTCAGTTCGCAACTGCGCTCGGAGTCGGCGTGAGTCACTTTTACGAGGGTATCGAGTACACCGAGACAAGTCGGCCAATTGCGGGCGGTGGCCACAACCGCCCGAACCTCGAGCTCGTCCAGAACTTTGCGCAGATCTCCGACGATGCCCTGCGCTCGGCCGTGGCCGGCCCGGTCAGGAGTCTTGCCAGGTGCCGTCCGCCGTGACGCCGATCACGCAGTAGCGGCGAGCGGCTCCGAGCTCCACTCGCCGGCAGCCGCCTCGCAAACGACGGCGCGCCACGCGGTACGATCCACGAGGAGCTTGCGCAACAGCTGGTTGTTCAGCGTGTGACCGGAGCAGAATCCCTCGAAGTGTCCCTCGATGGGCATGCCCGCGAGGTATAGATCGCCGATCAGATCGAGCACCTTGTGGCGGACGAACTCGTCCTCGCAGCGCAGCCCCCCATCGTTGAGCACGCGATCGCCACTGACGACGACAGCATTGTCGAGCGAACCGCCGCGTGCCAATCCGAGAGCACGCAGCTTTTCGACCTCGTCCTCGAAGCCGAACGTGCGTGAGCGGCTGAGTTCGGTCTTGAAGGCGCCGTTTCCGGCCGCGAACGAGCAGCGCTGGTTGGCCACCAGCGCGTTGTCGAACGCAATTTCGAAGTCCACCGAAAAGCCTGGCGATGGCCGCAGACGGGCGTAGCGATCACCGTCCCGCACCTCCACCTCGCGCAACACGCGCACCGCCCGCCGCGGCTCGGTCTGAATGGCGCAGCCGGCACACTCGATCAGGAACACGAAGGGCGCGGCGCTGCCGTCCATCGCCGGGACCTCTGGCCCATCCAACTCGATCACGGCGTTGTCGACGTCGCACCCCTGCAACGCTGACATGAGATGCTCGATGGTGGCGATCTTAGTTCCCGCGTCGTTACCGACTGTCGTACAGAGCGTCGTGTCAGTGACGTTGTCCCATCGCGCTTCGATGCGCTCGTGCGCGGGCAGGTCGGTCCGCTCGAAAACGATGCCGGTGTTCGGCCCCGCCGGACGCATCGTCATATTGACCTTGGCCCCGCTGTGAAGGCCGATGCCCGTGCAACGAATGTGGTTCTTTAGTGTTTGCTGATGCTGGATGGTCAACCTATGGCTCCCAGTGCCGTCGTCCCAATCCCGCCAAACCGCTGCCCCAAGGCCTGCCTGCACGAGCGATTCTTTGTTCGAAACCAATTAGTTCCGGTGGTTCGCTCCAAGGGACTTCTATCAGCGTCCCCTGGAGCGAACAAATCACTCTTTGTTACAGAGTGTTACGGACCTGACTAGTTGGCTTGGCGTCGAAGGAACGCCGGGATCTCGAGCAGATCCTCATCAGGCTGGGTTGGAATCGCCCGATCAGCCAAATCTGCCCGTGGTGTCGGGGTCGCCTCGCTTCGCACGAGTGAAGGCGCGAGGGGCACCTGCTCCTCGCCACCATCCGATGGCCCAACCGCCGACTCCGCCGCCGCATCCGTAGGCATAGCGCCTTGATCGTCAGCTTTACGGGCGCGGCCGGAGCCGGTCATGCGCTTGAACAGGCTACTCGGCCCGCGGCTGACTCGACGTTCCGCGGAAGCCGCGTTAGTCACCGCCGCCTCAGCGAACGGCTCGGGGCGACCGAGAAATCCACGTCGGCTCCCGGCTTCAACGGGGCGCGGTGGGATGAAGTGGTCGGCATCCCGCGCCGCCCGCTCCGGGGCGCCCGGCCGAGGCAGGTCAGGCGTGCTGGGCGCTTCGGCGGATGGCGGCGGCGCTGCCGGTTCGCCAGTATCCGCTGGTGGAGCAGCGGCCGATGCTGGCATCACCGAGGGATCTGCGACCGAGGCGACGGCAGCGGCGGCCGGCGCAGTGGCGGCACGCGCAACCGCAACGGCGTGGGCCACGGCCTCGCCACTCGACCCACCGTCCGCGGCAGGTTGGGCTGCCGTCGCAGGTGGTGCCACCGGCTCGCTTGGCGCGAGCGCAGCCGCTTGGATCTCTTTCAGTCGCCGTATCGGTACCACTGCCGGTTGTTCGTCGGCTGTCTCCTCGAAGTTGGTTGTCGACTCAGCAACCGGCACCGGCGAAGCGATCGCTTCAGTCGCTCGCATCAGGATCTCAGATCGGCGCGCGCAGGCCTCCGCTTCGATTCCGGTCGACACCACCGATACCCGCATCGCCCCTTCGAGAGATTCATCGAAAGTCGATCCGAAGATGATGTTGGCGTCGGGGTCGACCTCGTTTTGAATGCGATTGGCCGCCTCATCCACCTCGAACAACGTCATATCCGGTCCGCCGGTGATGTTGATGAGGACGCCGTGCGCGCCTTTCATCGACACATCGTCGAGCAGAGGATTGGAGATCGCTGCCTCGGCAGCCTCGAGGGCGCGCTTCTCGCCATCGGCTTCGCCCGTCCCCATCATCGCCTTGCCCATCTCCATCATCACCGATCGGATGTCGGCGAAGTCGAGATTGATGAGGCCTGGCATGACCATCAGGTCGGTGACACCGCGTACGCCCGAGTAGAGGACATCGTCGGCCATCTTGAAGGCATCGGCGAACGTGGTCTTCTCGTTGGCTACGCGGAACAGGTTTTGGTTGGGAATCATGATGAGGGTATCGACAAAGGCATGGAGGTCCTCGATGCCCTGGTCCGCGATCGCCATCCGATGCGCGCCCTCGAAATGAAACGGCTTGGTCACCACGGCAACGGTGAGGATGCCGCAATCGCGTGCAAGTTGCGCAACGACCGGTGCGGCACCGGTGCCCGTGCCACCGCCCATCCCGGCGGTGATGAAAACCATGTGGCTTCCTTGCAAGTGGTCGAGAATATGGTCCCTCGCCTCCTCTGCCGCCTCGCGACCAACTTCCGGACGTGATCCCGCGCCCAGTCCCTGGGTCGCGTTGATCCCAAGCTGGATGCGCCGATCGGCAAGCGACTGCGTCAGTGCCTGAGCGTCGGTGTTGGTCACGACGAACTCGACCCCCTCAAGCTGGGCGTTGATCATGTTGTTGACGGCATTGCCACCGGCACCGCCGATGCCGAACACCACGATTCGCGGTTTCAATTCGGTGACCGTCGCCGGTGTGCTCAGATTCAAGGTCATTTTGTCAGCCTCCAAAGTTGGACGTGGTTTGCGCAGCCTGTTGCCTCACGCGGTCTCCGCTGATGGCCGTCTCGCGGAGGTCAGAAGTGTGCCTGCAACCATTCGCCCACCCTGGCCAAGCGCCCTCGCGGCGCCATCTCCTCCCAACGATTTGTCGTGGCGGCTTCGGTTTTTCCCGACGCCGCATAGTGCAAAAGACCCGCACAGGTCGCGAACGCTGAGCCGGCCGTCGAATCGGCGAGGCCGGTCACGCGGAGCGGCCGGCCGATGCGCACCTGTTTGTCCAGCATCCGCGCGGCCAGTTCGCGTACCCCCTGCAGCTGGCATGCCCCGCCGGTCAGCACCACTCGCCGGCCTGCGAGTGCGTGCATGCCCGATGCGTCAAGCCGTTCGCGGATGTATTCGAATGTCTCCTCCAGTCGCGGCTGGACGATTCGCGCGAGCATGGAGCGGGGCACGGCCGAGGTTGCCTCGTGGTCCGCTTCACCGACCTGTGGCACGCGGATCATCTCGCGCTCGTCCGCTGGACTGGACAGCGCACTGCCGTAGAGCGTCTTGACTCGTTCGGCGTGCTCCGTCGGGGTCGACAGCCCGCGGGCAATGTCGTGGCTCACGTGGGTGCCGCCGAGCGGCACGGTGTCAGTGAATACGAGACTGCCGTCGTAGAAAATCGCGAGCGACGTCGTACCGCCCCCCATGTCGATCACGGTGACGCCGAGGTCCTTTTCGTCTTCCACCAGCGCGCCGAGGCCGGCGGCGTATGCTGATGCCACGATGCCGGCAATGACCAGATGGCAGCGCTCTACGCACACCGTGAGATTGCGAACCGGGCTCGATTCGACGCTGACCACGTGCATGTCGACGCCAAGCCTGTTCCCGAACATGCCGCGCGGGTCCCGGATCCCGCGCGCGCCATCAATCGAGTAGCCGGTCGGGATGGTGTGGAGGATATCGCGCTCGCCGGGCTCGGCGTGCGCCCGACCTTGTCCCAGAACACGCCGTACGTTGTGGTCTGCCACCTCGTGGCCGGCGATGTCGGTCTCCGCGCTCACCGATTGCGAACGCGGCCGGCCGGCCGACAGGTTGACGAAGACCTCGCCGACGAACTCACCGGCCATGCGCTCCGCGGCGTCGACGGCGGCGCGGATCGAGCGCTCGACCGATTCCATGTCGACGACCGCGCCCGCCCGCATGCCGTGAGATACCTGGTGGCCAATGCCACCGACCCGGATGACTTCGCCATCCTCCTGGCGACCGACGAAACAAGACACCTTGGTTGTGCCGACATCGAGTGCCACGATGACGCCGTTTCGACCTACAGCCATGCCCCCTCCAGCCTCGTCGTGTCGTAACCCGCCGTGCCCATCACGTACTCTCGCCTGGATCCTGCCGCCGTGCCGCCGCGCTCTTCGACAGACGGACGACTAGGCGATCGGCGATCCTGAGGTCGATCACGTCAATGTCTCGTCCGAGAATTGCGTGCTCTCGTTCGAGGGCGCCGAGGCGGCGCCAAGCGGCGCTCATGTCGACATCCGGCAGCATGACCTTGATTCCGTTGGCGAGCCGGACGTCCCATCGGCGGCCGGCGACCAGCACTGCAGCTTGCACCTGCGCCAGGAGATCGGGCTCGGCGGCCAGCAGGTCCAAGAGCGTGCGGGCGCGACCCGCGGCTCCGGCCCCGACAACCATCGGCAGGTTGGCAAAACGGTCGAGCCCCGTACGCGTAAGCACGGTGCCGCTGCGGTCGATCAACGCCAGCGAACCGTGCTCCTGCCACAGAGCGAAAGCGCGGCGCTCCGTGATCTCGACATGGATGGTGCTCGGCAGAAACCGTACGATTTTCGCTTTCTCAACCCAGTCGAGGGCAAGCAAGCGGGTTCGCGCGGCGGCCGGATCGAAGCCGAGAATCGGCTCGCCTCCTGAGACCCCGAGGGCCGCAACGACCGCCTCAGAGGCAACCTGGCGCCGCCCTCGCACCGTCACCTCCTGAACCGTGAGACCCATTGCCATGGACGTCTCGGTGGCAAGCTCGGCGATCAGCCCGGCAAGCTCGTCACGGCCCCCGTTGGCGAACCAGAGCGCGGCCCCGGCCACGATCGCGACGGCGACGGCGGTGACCGTCGCTAAACCGATCGCGCGCGTTGTCCTGGCAGGTGCGCGACGCGGCGCTGGCGCGGCCTTGGTCGTGCGCGACGCGGCTTTCGACGTAGTGCTGCGGCCGAACATTGGTCTTAGGCCAGCAGTGCTTAACGGTCGCATCCCGCGTCCTCGATCATCCACGCCACGAGTTGGCCAAAACTGATGTCGGCGTACGCCGCGATCTCTGGCACGAGCGAGGTCGGGGTCATGCCGGGTTGGGTGTTGACCTCGAGCATGTAGAAGGCCGCGGGCCTGTCCCCCGTGTCGTCGTAGCGGAGGTCCGCACGCGTGACCCCCCGGCAGCCCAGGCTCGTGTGGGCGGCGACGGCCAGCCGCCGCGCCTCGTGCTCATCGCGCGTGGGCAGCGGTGCCGGCACCAAGTGGTCCGATTCGCCGGCGACGTACTTAGCATCGTAGTTGTAGAACCTACCGCGCGGCTTGATCTCCAGGACGCCGAGCGCCTCATCGCCCATCACCGCGACGGTGATCTCGCGGCCGGATATGTAGCGTTCGACGAGGACGGCATCGCCGTAGACCCATTCGCCATTGAGCTTTGGCGTAACGTTGTCGCCGGCGAGAACGATGGATACGCCGAGGCTCGAGCCCTCGCGAAGCGGTTTGATCACATAAGGCGGCTCCATAACCTCGCCCGCGAGAATCGCTTGACGCGATACCACTTGGCCTTCGGGGGAGGGAATCTCAGCGGCCGCGAACAGCCGCTTGGCCGCCGGCTTGTCCATCGCCAGCGCGGACGCAAGGACGCCCGAGTGGGTGTATGCGATACCCAGCGTCTCCAGGATGCCCTGAACGCAGCCATCCTCGCCGAAGCGCCCGTGTAGGGCGTTGAAAGCGACCTCGGGCTGTAATGCCGCCAGCACCTGACCGATATTCGGAGTCACGTCGATCGGCGTCACCTGATGGCCGAGCTCGCGTAGCGCGGCGCTCACGGCACGACCGCTGATCAGCGAGACCTCGCGCTCTCCCGACCAACCGCCCATCAGCACCGCAACGTGCATCATCGAGCGTCCCTGTTTGCCGCGCTACGCGGTGATGGCTCGCCCAAACGCTTAATCTCCCAACGTAGAGTCACGCCGGTAGCCGCGGCGACGCGTTGGCGTACATCCTCACCGAGCCGCTCGATATCGCTCGCCGTGGCGTTGCCGGTGTTGACGAGAAAGTTGCAGTGCTTATCAGAGACCGTCGCGCCGCCGACTCGCAGGCCGCGGCACTTGGCACGCTCGATCAACTCCCATGCTTTATCGCCATTACGCGGCCCGCCGGGGTTGGCAAAGGTGCTGCCCCCGGTCCGATTCCGGATCGGCTGGCTTGCTTCGCGGGCTGCGCGGATCTTGGCCATCCGTTCCGCGATCGCTTGCGGCTGGCTCGGCACGCCCTGGAAGCGGGCGGCAGTGAAGATCCAGTTGGCCGGCACCCCACTGCTGCGGTAGCCGAAACCGAGTTCCGCACATGTCAGGCTGTGGACCTCCCCTTGGGGATCCACAGCGGTGGCCGACAGCGTGACGTCGACCATCTCGCGCCCGTAGGCGCCGGCGTTCATGCGCAGCGCGCCGCCGATGGTGCCCGGCACGCCGCAGAGAAACTCGAGGCCGCCGATGCCGGCGACTGTACAGGTCTGCGCGACATTGACGTCCAGCGCCGCGGCGCCGGCAGTGACCAGATCGTCGTTGATCGAAATTTCGGCAAAGCCTCGGCCCAATCGCACCACGACGCCGGCGATGCCACCGTCGCGTACCAATACGTTCGAGCCGACCCCCAACACGGTGACGGGGATCTCCGGCGATTTGGCCTTGAGAAACGCGACCAGATCGTCGTGGTCGACCGGGCGGAACATCACCTCAGCAGGGCCGCCCACGCGAAACCAGGTGATGTTGGCGAGCGAGACGTTCTCAGAGTACCGACCGCGCACGGGCGGCAGCAGGTCGAGGAGACTAGGGCTGGCTGTCGTCATACTCATCGCGCGCCCACCCCGCATCGAGCGCCATCCCCGCCAGCGAGCGAGTTGATCTGTTCCGGCAGGGCATGCGCCCACTGGGTAATGCTGCCGGCGCCAAGACACATGACGACATCGCCGGAACCGGCAATCGCAAGGACCTCTGCAGCCAGCGACTCGGGCCCATCGAGTGCGATCACTTGGCGGTGACCTTGGGCGCGTAGACCTTCGACCAGCGCGTCGCGATGGACGCCCTCAATCGGTGCCTCACCGGCGGCATGCACGTCGCTGACGATGACCGCGGCGGCGTCGTTGAAGCAGGTGCAGAAGTCCTCGAAGAGGTGCTGCAGACGGGTATAGCGGTGCGGCTGCATAACGGCGATGATTCGCCCGTCATAGGCTTGGCGTGCCGCCGCGAGTGCCGCCGCGATTTCAACCGGGTGATGGGCGTAATCATCGATGACGGCTATACCGTGGGCATCGCCGGTCTTGGTGAAGCGGCGGCGCACCCCACCAAAGGCAGCCAGCGCCTGTCGCACCACACCGTCAGCAAGACCCATCTCGCGGCCAACAGCCACCGCAGCGAGCGAGTTTTGGACGTTGTGGGCGCCGACCATCGGTAGCCGCACATCGGCAATTTTTCCGCCGCTGCCGGCAACTCGATCGCTGATCTCGATATCGTAGCGGGCGCCGCTCGGCTCGAGCTCCATGTTCACCGCACGGACATCGGCCAACGGGCTCATCCCATACGTGACGATCTTGCGGTCCGAAATGCGACCGATCATCGCCTGCACTTCGGGATGGTCGATGCACAGTGCGGCGACGCCGTAGAAGGGGATGTTCTCGACGAATGCCTGAAAGGCAGCGCGCTCGGCCGCGAAGGCCTCGTAAAAGTCAAGGTGCTCGGGGTCGATGTTGGTCACCACCGCAATAGTCGCCGGCAGCTTGACGAAGGTGCCATCGGACTCGTCCGCCTCGACGACCATCCACTCACCCTCGCCCAACCGCGCGTTGGTCCCATAAGCGTTGATGATGCCGCCGTTGATGACGGTGGGGTCGAGGCCGGCGGCGTCGAGGACCGTCGCGATCATCGATGTGGTTGTCGTCTTCCCATGCGTGCCGCCGACGGCGACGGACCATTTGAGCCGCATCAGCTCTGCCAGCATCTCGGCACGGCGGACCACGGGAATCAGCTGCGTCCGCGCTGCGGCAATCTCGGGATTGTCATCGCGGACGGCCGATGAGGCGACGACCACGGCGGCCGCGCCGATGTTCTCCGCGTTGTGGCCGAGCGCAACCGGGACGCCGAGGTCGCGCAACCGCTGGACATTGCCGCCTTCGGCGAGATCGCTTCCTTGGACCGAGTAGCCGAGGTTGTGCATGACCTCGGCGATGCCGCTCATGCCGATGCCGCCAATGCCGACGAAGTGGATGGCACCGATGTCGAGCGGCAGCGCCCTCATGGCGCGTTCCCCTCAGCTCGCGCCTCGACCGCCTCGACGAGATCGGCGAGGGACCGTGCCGCATCGCGCCGGCCGAGGCGGTGCGCGGCGGCGGCGGCGGCGATGAGCCTCGCCCCATCGGGGAGCAACATGCGTAGCAAGTCACTGAGCGCGGTTGATGAGAGATCGGCCTGGGGCATGAGCCAAGCCGCCCCAGCATCGTTGAGGACGCCGGCATTGGCGGTTTGATGATCGTCGGTCGCCGATGGATACGGCACGAGGATCGCCGGGCGACCGGCCGCGGTGAGTTCAGCGATCGTCGATGCACCGGCCCGGGCGATGACGAGCTGGGCTGCGGCGAGCCGCATCGGCAGATCCTCGAAGTACGGCGTCGTCTCCGCGGCAATGTCGGTCTCGGCGTATGCTTTGCGCGTCGCCGTGAGATCCTCGGGCCGACACTGCTGGCTGACCCGCAAGCGCGCACGCAGCGCGGCGGGCAGGTGGGCAAGCGCCGCCGGCACCACCCTTGCGAGGATGGTGGCGCCTTGGCTTCCGCCAAAGATCAGTAGCGAGATGGGCTGTTCCGCCTGCGGTGGCTGATAGGGCTGGCTACCGACCGCCGCAACATTGGAGCGCACTGGGTTCCCGACCACTCGCGCCTTTGGGTGATCACGCGACGAGACCCGCAGTGTCTCTGGCACGGACAGTGCGAGCGCCGTCGCTCGCCGGGCGAGAAAGCGGTTAACCCGGCCGAGCAGAGCGTTCTGCTCGTGAATGACGGTCGGGACCCTGGCCCGGTTCGCGGCCATCATCGTCGGCAGCGATGGATAGCCGCCGAAGCCCACCACGGCTGCGGGCTTCAAGCGCGCGAGTACGCGGCGCGCCTGCAGCGTGCCGAGCACAATGGCTGCCAGCGCGCGGAGGCGACCGATCAGACTCAGTCCGGTCAGCGTGGCAGCGCGGATGACCACAGTCTCGATGGTCTCGAGTGCGCCCCCGTAGCGGCGCCCGCGGCGATCGGTAATCAGAACCAGGGCGCGCCTGCGCGCGATGAGTTCGTGCGCCAGCGCCTGGGCCGGGATCATGTGACCGCCCGTGCCACCAGCGGCGAGGACGATGGGATCGCTCACGACGCCCCCATCCGTACGGGTCGCGCCGCCGATCTGCCTTCCATTCTGTGGCCCGAACCGCTGCGGGTAAGCGCGAGCAACATCCCCATGGCGGCGGCGAGCGCAAGCATCGACGACCCGCCGTAGCTGATGAACGGCAGCGTCATGCCCTTGGTCGGCAACAGGTGCAGATTGACGCCAATGTTGATCACCGCCTGGAAGCCGAACTGTGTGAGCAGGCCGGCGGCCGCGAGCAACGTGAACAGGTCGCTCGCATGAGTCAGCCGCGACAGTCCGCGCAGCACGATGAACGCGAACAAGCCGATGATGCCGAGGCCCACCAGCGCCCCAAACTCTTCGCCCGCCACGGCGAAGATGAAGTCGGCATGCGCATCCGGCAGTGTTGACTTGACTTGACCCTCGCCCGGACCGCGGCCCAACAGGCCACCTACCCGCAGCGCCTCGAGCGCGGTATCGACCTGATAGCTGTCGCCGCTGGCGGGATCGATGAAACGGTCGATGCGACTCTGCACGTGCGGCAGCTGGTCGTAGGCCGCGATCACGATGACGCCGCCGCAGAGCGCCAAGGCCAGGACCCAGCAGAACGACAGGCCGGCCATGAAGACTTGAACGAACCAAACCCCGGACACCACAGCCGCCATACCGAAATCCGGCTGCATCAGAAGCACGCCGACGACCAGTAGGAGCAGTGCTGCGGCAATGGCCTGGGCGCAAAGCGCCCCCATCGAAGACGCGGCTGCGAGCACGGCGGCGGTGGTGACGGCCAGTGTTGGCTTGATCAGCTCTGAGGGTTGAAACACCATACCACCGAGATCGAGCCAGCGACGCGCGCCCTTGACCTCGACGCCGTCAACCACCGTCCACAGCAGAAAGACCAGAGATACGGTGAAGCCCAAGGCGGCGAGCCGGCGAACGCCGCGGGGCGGCATCAGGGATACGCCGATGATCAGTGCCAACGCCGGGAGCGCGACGGCGAGCTGGCGATCGATGAAGTGATGGGGGTCGAGGCCCAGCCGGGAGGCCACCGCTGGGCTCGCTGCCATCACCAGGATGGCGCCCATGCCGATCAGCAGCGCGAATGCGCCAAGCGACCAACGATCGACGGTCCACCACCAGTGCCCGACGCGGCTGACGTCGGTGCGCCCGAACATCATTCCGTCCTGCCCAACGCGACTCATCGCGGCACCCGGCAAGCTACTTCAGCTTTCAGCTCGGCTACGTATGCGCCAAATGCTTCACCGCGAGCCTCGAAGTCGGACCATTGGTCAAACGATGCGCAAGCAGGCGACAGCAGCACAACCGCCCCGGGCTGAGCGTCAGCGCGCGCCATCTCAAAAGCAGCGGTCAGCGCGCTGCGGAGCTCGCCGGCTCCGGTGCAGCGGACTCGTCCGGCGAGGGCCTGGCCGAAGGTCCCGGCTGCCTCACCGATCAGGAAGGCATGGCGGATGCGATCGAGGTAGGGTTCGATCGGCCCGAGACCGCTGCCCTTCGCGCGACCACCGCCGATCCAATACACTCGATCGAAACACGCCAGTGCTCGTGCCGCGGCCTCGGCGTTGGTCGCCTTGCTGTCGTTGATGAACCGTACCCCGGCGACGGTCCCGAGATCCTCGAGGCGATGGGGCAGCCCAGCGAAACTGTTGAGTGCCGCCGCCACTGACGCGACCGATAGGGCGAGGGCACGCGCCGCGGCCAGGGCAGCGGCTGCATTCTGCATGTTGTGCGCGCCCAGGAGAGCGGGGGCACCAGTGAGGTCGACGGTCTCGGGTTTGCCAAATGTACGGTCGACCAGGGTTCGCTCGTGCACGAACACACCGTCGCATTCGTGCGCGGCGCTGATCGGCACGACGCGGGGAGCACCGGTCTGACCAAGCTCCTCGCAAATCGCACGGCCGGGCGCATCATCGATGCCGACAACTGCTGTCTGCGCAGGTCCCAGACCGGAGAAGATTCGTCGCTTGGCGGCGATGTAAGCGGCCATGTCGCCATGACGGTCGAGGTGATCGGGACTCAGATTCAACAAGACCGCCACGTCGCAGCAGAGCGACTGGGTGAGGTCAAGCTGATAGGAGGAGAGCTCGAGAACGTAGACACCATCCTCATCCAACACATCCAGGCCAAGCACGGGCGCACCCAGGTTCGCCCCGATTTGGACCTCGCGACCCGCTTCCTTCAGAACGTGACCGAGTAGGGCGGTGGTCGTGGACTTGCCGTTGGTGCCGGTGATCCCCACCACCTTTGCGACGGCGGCCGAGCGCGCAAACAGCTCGATGTCGCCGATGATCGGAACGTCGCCGGCGCGGGCGCGGGCGATGACCGAGTTGGGCTGGGGGTGCGTGAGCGGGACGCCGGGGCTGGGCACGAGCGCCGCGATACGCCGCCAATCGATGGCCTCGGGATCGGCCAAGCTGATACCAGCGTCATGCGCTGCTGCCCGGGCCCGCGCATCATCATCCCAGGCCAAAACTTGCGCGCCGCCAGCAGCGAGCGCCTGCGCCGTGATTCGCCCGCTTCGTCCCAGACCAAGGACGGCCACCTGTTCCCCCGCGAACTCTGGCGTCACGATCACCGCCTCACCGAAGCTTGAGAGTCGCGAGGCCGAACAACGCGAGCACCAGCGCGATGATCCAGAATCGGATCACGATGGTCGGCTCCGCCCACCCTTTTTGCTCGAAATGATGGTGAAGCGGCGCCATACGGAACACGCGGCGTCCGGTGAGCCGGAATGAAACAACCTGGACGATTACCGAGGCCGTCTCGAGGACGAATAGACCGCCGATGATGGCGAGCACCAGCTCGTGCTTGGTGATCACGGCGACCGCGCCCAGGGAGCCGCCCAGCGCGAGACTGCCGGTATCACCCATGAAGACCATGGCCGGTGGCGCGTTGAACCAGAGGAAGCCGAGGCTGGCGCCGACCAGCGCGCCGCAAAACACAGCAAGCTCGCCGGCGCCCGGTACGTCATGGATCTGCAGGTAGTTGGAGAAGACGGCGTTGCCCACGAAATATGAAATGAGAGCGAAGGCCGAGGCCGCGATCATCACCGGCACGATAGCCAGGCCATCCAGCCCGTCGGTGAGGTTCACCGCATTCGAGGCGCCCACGATGACGAGGACGGCGACGAGCGGGAAAAACCACCCGAGACTGACCAACACATCTTTGAAGAACGGCACCGTCAGGCCATCAGTCAGTGGCGCGCGCGTCAACGACATGACCCAAACAACGGCGACTGCGGCGATGGCGACCTCGAGCAGCAACTTGAGCCACGCGGGTAGGCCGCGGTGGTGGGCGCGGGTCACTTTGAGGTAGTCGTCCGTGAAGCCGACGGTCCCGAAGCCCATGGTTACGAGAAGAGTCACCCACACGTAGCTGTTGCTGAGATCGGCCCACAGGAACGTGCCGAGGCCCAAGCCGAGCAGGATCATGAAGCCGCCCATTGTCGGCGTCCCCTGCTTGGCGATGAGGTGGCCCTCAGGCCCATCCTCGCGGATGGGCTGGCCATTGCCCTGACGCGTGCGCAGCCAGCGGATCAGCGGCGGACCGAAGATGAAACAGACCACTAGGGCGGTGATTACTGCACCACCGGTCCTGAAGGTGATGTAGCGGAACAAGTTGAGTGGACTGAAGTCCTCGGCGAGTGGCGTCAGCAGATGCATCAACATGCCAGCACCCCGCGCCCCACTTAGTTCCCGTTGACCACGCGAGCGGGGTCGTGGAGGTCGAGAAGAGCCTCCACAATCGCCGCCATGCCGACCGTCAGCGACCCCTTGATCATCACGACGTCGCCCGGTCGGACGGCTTCGAGGACTACGGGGATGAGCTCTGCGGCGATGCCCGCGTGGTGGCCGCGCAGCGTGCTCGGCAAAGCACTATCGAGTGCCGCCATGTGCTCACCGACGGTGAAGACGAGGTCGACCTTCGCCGCCTTGAGTACCGGCGCCAGTTCACGATGGAGCGAATCGGCCTGTGCGCCGAGCTCACGCATGTCACCGAGAACCGCCAGACGCAGGCCCCCGGCCCCTGGTGTTGCGGCGCCCAGCATCTCGATCGCCGCCCGCACTGAGGCCGGGTTCGCGTTGTAGCTGTCGTCGATAACCTCGAAGGTGCCTTCGCGGCTCTGGACGAGATGGTGCGCGCCCCGGCCCTTGTGTGCCCGAAGATCAGCGAGCGCTTGACGGGCTACATCGAGGTCGGCATCAAGAACGTGCAATGCGGCCACCACCGCAAGGCCGTTCCGGACCCAATGCCGGCCCGGGATGCCGATGCGGAAGGCGAGCATCTCGCCGCCCACCGAGACCGAGACACAGCTACAGTCTGCATGTAGGGCGAAGCCGTGCAGCCTTACTGCCGCCGATGGTGCCTCCCCGAAGTCGACGATCCGCTCGACACCACGGGCGTGGGCGGCGGCCACCAGCCGCGCATGGTAGGGGCTGTCGCGATTGAGAACGGCGACGCCGCCAGGCTCCAATCCGTCGAAGATCTCGGCCTTGGCATCGGCGATCGCCTCGATGCTGTCGAAGAACTCGAGGTGTGCGGGCTCCACGTTGGTGATGATCGCGACGTGCGGACGCACCATGCGTGCAAGTGGCCCGATCTCCCCCGGATGGTTCATGCCAATCTCGAAGACGGCGTGGCTGGCTTGCGCTGGCATGCGCGCGAGGCTGAGCGGGACGCCCCACTGATTGTTGTAGCTTGCGGCGCTCGCATGAACGGCGGCGCCAGCGGATAGCGCGAGTCTCAGCGCGTCCTTGGTTCCGGTCTTGCCGACGCTTCCGGTGACGGCGGCAACGCGCGCGCTCGAGCGGGAGCGCGCCGCCGCGCCCAGAGCCTTAAGCCCGGACAAGGTATCGGCAACCACCACGCAGGGCGCGTTGGCATCGGCATCCGCCGGCACGTGGTCGACGAGCGCGCCCGCTGCGCCCCGTTCCAGCGCATCGCGGACGAAGCCGTGCCCATCCCGATTGGGGCCGCGCAACGCAACGAATAAGTCTCCCGGCTCCGATGTGCGGCTGTCGATGGAAACGCCGGTCGCGCGGAAGGGGGCCGTCGCTCGCCCGCCGGTGGCCGCGATCGCCGTCGCATCCGTCCAAAGCAACGGCCGGTTCATGGCGCCTCTCCGCTCTCGCCGAGACTGGCGCGGACCACGGCAGCATCGTCGAACGGATGCACCTCGTCGGCCACGGTCTGGCCCTGCTCATGACCCTTGCCCGCGACCACGAGGGTGTCTCCGGCCGCGAGACCGGAGACCGCGTGTGCGATGGCGTCCTCCCGCGAGCCGATATCGACCGCCTCTGGACACGCCGCCATGATGGCACCGCGGATGGCCAAGGGGGCCTCGTTGCGGGGATTATCGTCGGTGACGATGACCCGATCGGCCAGACGGCGCGCGACCGCCCCCATTTGCAACCGCTTTCCTTTGTCCCGATCCCCGCCGCAGCCGAACACCACCCAAAGCCGCTTGTCCGTGTGCCGCCGAAGGGCCGCAAGCACGTTGGCGAGCGCGTCGGGGGTGTGCGCGTAGTCGACGTATGCGGGAGCGCCGCACGGGTGACGGCCGACCAACTCCAGCCGCCCACGCGCGCCCTTAAGCTGTTCCAGTGCCGCCACGGCTAGGTCCGGCGCAGCGCCGCCACAGGCCAACACGAGGCCGAGCGCACACAGCGCGTTGCCCGCCTGAAACGTACCGACCAGCGGCAGGAGAACCTGCAGGCGCGCGCCTTCGACCTCAAGATCCAGGCGCTGGCCGAGCGTGTCGTGGCGGTCGCTTAACAACCGAATCACGGTGCCGCGACGCCCATAGTCGACCAGTCGATGCCCCCGGGCCCGGCACGCAGCGGCAAGATCGTCGAAGGCTGGATCATCGGCGTTCAGGACAGCCGTTCCGCCCACCATGACCTCGGAGAACAGGCGTTCCTTGGCGCTGTAGTACGCCGTGCTGCTGCCGTGATAGTCGAGGTGATCGCGGCTCAGGTTGGTGAACGCCGCGGCTCTCAGGGTCACCCCGTCCAGCCGGTACTGAGCAAGCCCGTGACTCGAGGCCTCTAGTGCGAGATGCTCGATCCCGCGCACGGCGATGTCTGCAAGCATTCGGTGCAGAACGATGGGCTCGGGCGTGGTGTGGGCCAGCGGCAATGAGAAGTCGGCCGCCTCGATCCCGAGGGTGCCGAAGCTCGCCGCGGGCAGGCCAAGCTGCGTCCAGATCTGGCGGGTGAACGCCGTCACCGAAGTCTTGCCGTTGGTTCCGGTGACCGCGGCGATGGTCGAAGGCTGGCGCGCGTAGAATCTTGCTGCCATTTGCGCGAGGCGGCGGCGTGGATTCTCGTCGGCGACGAGGCGCACCGCCGGGCCCGTGACCTCGGTCCCCGGTGTGGCTAGGACCGCGACGGCGCCATGGTCGACGGCATCGCCAATGAACGCCGTGCCATCGGCTTGACTACCAGCGAGCGCCGCGAACAAAAAGCCGGGCCGCGCCTGCCGACTGTCGCAGCAGAGGCCGGCGACCTCGATTTCCGCCGCCGCCCCGTTGCCGTCGATCAGATCAGAAAGACGCAAGGCTTGTGCCCGAGCCAGCGATTTCGACGGTAAGGCCGCGATGCTCCTCGTTGGGCGCGACCGGCGCGACACCCAACATCGGGGCGATTCGCGACACGATGCGGCCGACAGCGGGCGCCGCGGTCCACCCACCGCTAGCGAAGCCGAACGTCGACTTGTTGCCCTTGGGCTCGTCGAGAAGAACGAAGACGACATAGCGCGGTTCTTCGATCGGAAACGCGCCGACAAAGGAGGAAATCAGCGCATCGCGGCGATAGCCGCCTGCTTTCGCCTTTTCGGCCGTACCGGTCTTCCCGCCGACGCGGTAGCCGGATGCGGCTGCCTGTCGCCCCGTGCCCTCGGTGACGACCAGCCGCAGCAGTGCGCGCATGGTCGCCGATGTTTCGCCGCTCACCACCTGCTGAGCAGCGATCGGCTCCCCTTGCTCTCG
Organism: Alphaproteobacteria bacterium; assembly: GCA_965248765.1. Lineage (GTDB taxonomy): Bacteria > Pseudomonadota > Alphaproteobacteria > VGEJ01 > VGEJ01 > CBDFKF01. Next base: position 2,560 of record CBDFKF010000004.1, on the reverse strand, counting down.
CCGCACTATGGTCGCCGGGATCCGTGATCCACCGTTGACCAACGTCGCCACGGCGCTCGCAAGCTGCAACGGGCTCACCGCGATGCCGTGACCGAAGGCTACCGTCATCGTATTGATTTCGCGCCACGGCGAAGGCCACATGGGCGAGCCCACCTCGGGCAACTCGACATCGGGTGGAGAGAGCAAACCAAGGCGCTTGAGGAACGCCCTTTGCCGATCGCCGCCAAGGTCGAGCGCCATCTTGGCTGCGCCTATGTTGGAGGAGTAGACGAAGATTTCGGGGACGCTCAGCCATCGTTTCTTGGGATGGTCGTCGCGAATCGTGTAGCGCGCGACGCGGATCGGCTTGGTCGCATCGTAGCCGCCGGCAAGGTCCACCGTTCCGGCCTCGAGCGCAGCGGCCGTGGTGAAGGTCTTGAAGGTCGAGCCCATCTCGTAGACGCCGAGGCTCGCGCGATTGAACAGAGCCTCAGACGTCGTGCTCACCGGCAGGTTCGGATCGAAATCGGGCAGCGAGACCATCGCCAGCGCCTCGCCGGTGCGCACGTCGAGGACGATACCGGTGCCACCCTTGCTCTGGAACTCCTCCACCGCGGCACGCAGCTCGCCTCGGACCACCCCCTGCACCCGCACGTCGAGCGAGAGCGCGAGTGCCCTGTCAATGCGGTCGGGCGCCGCAAGAAGGGCATCCAGCCCCTGTTCGACACCGGCCAGACCACGGTTGTCGACGCCGCAAAAGCCGACCACGTGAGCCATCAGTGCCCCTTGGGGGTAGATCCGCCGGTCCTCGTCGACGAAGCCGATACCGGGAATCCCGAGCCGGTTCACCGCGTAGTGCTGGCGCGGCGTCAGCCCCCGGCGCAGCCAGACAAATGACCGCTCTGACGTCAGTTTTCGCAGGAGCGCGCCGCGATCGAGATTGGGCAATACCATCGCCAGTCTCGAGGCGGCATCCGCCGCATCGAGAACCACCCGTGGATTGGCGTAGAGCGACGGCGCACGCAACGTGGTCGCCAGGAGCACGCCATTGCGATCCACGATGTCCGCTCGTCCCGTCGCACCGGGACGGTCCATCCCGGCCCGCGTAAGACTTGGCTCGCCGCCGCCGCGGACCAGGCTGAGATCGATCAGACGCGCCGACAAGAGGGCGAAGCACAGCACGAACAACCCGACGACGGTCAGCAGTCGATGACGACCGACCTCAAGCGCCTTGGCCTCCCAGTCCTCACGACGCGCCTGCGATCGCGCTTCGGGCCAGTCAGTCGGGCGGTCGGCCAGATGGGGCATCGTCACTGTTCTTTCGTGAAAACGACATCAGAGGCCGTCGCGAACGCCTCAGGCACGTCGCGCACGTTGCCGAGCTGGTGGGAAACGATCGGCGTGAGCTCGAGGTACTCGGCTGCAAGCGTCGCCAGCCGCTCGGGCCTGTTGAGGTAACTCCACTCCGCCTGCAGCACACGCACCGACTCTCGTTCGCCGATGAGCTCGTGGTCGAGCGCACTCAGCTTGCTCTCAAGCTGTTGCACCTCGTGTTTGAGCTGAAACAGGCCCCAGGCTGCGGCGACGACCAGCACCAGACCGAGGAGATTGAGCGACCGCATCAAGCGGCCTCGCGCGCTGGCCATGGGGGCGCCTCAGTGCGCACGGCAGTCCTCAAGCGCGCGGATCGGGCGCGCGGGTTGGCGGCAATCTCTTCGTCGCTCGGCCGTCGCGCGCGTTTGTGGGCCAACCTCATCGAGGGCAGCCGCCGTTGGCCCGGCGGCCGATGGCGCGAGCCGCTTCCCTCAGCGCCGGCGCGCGAGGCCATGAACCGCTTTACCTCGCGATCCTCGAGCGAGTGGAAGGAGACGACCACCAGGCGACCGCCAGGCCTCAACAAGCGCTCCGCGGCGCCCAGTCCCTTTTCGAGCTGTCCGCCCGGACCAATCTCATTGTTGACGGCGATGCGCAGGGCTTGGAAAGTGCGTGTCGCCGGATGGCGATGGTGCCGGCCGCCGGCCGCGGATTGAATCAAGTCGGCGAGTTCGCCTGTCCGCTCGATCGGGGCGGCCTGGCGCCGCCTGACGATCGCACGCGCGATACGGCGTGCCAACGGGTCCTCGCCATAGCGGTAGATCAGGTCTGCCAGATCGCTCTCGCTACTGCCGTTGACGATGTCGGCCGCCATGCGCCCTTCTCGCGCCATGCGCATGTCCAACGGACCGTCGACTTGGAATGCAAAACCGCGGTGGCCGTCGTCGAGCTGCCACGAGGAGACGCCGAGGTCGAATGTGATGCCGTCAACCACGTCGACCCCGTACCGCGCGAGCAATGCCTCCATATCGCCAAAGTCGCCGTGAATGACCGTAAGGCGGCCGGGGAAGTCGGCCTCGATGTCACGTCCACGAGCGACGGCGGCTGGATCGCGATCGATCGCCCACACCGTGCACTCGGTCTCGGCCAGCAGGGCGCGAGCGTACCCACCTCCGCCAAAGGTCCCATCCACGACGATGTCATCGGCGGTCGGGGCGAGCGCATCGAGCGCCTCGCGCTGCATCACCGGCTGGTGGCCGCGCCCTTC